>JAVJST010000005.1:0-1468183 GCA_040219295.1 Rhodospirillales bacterium | reverse complement strand
GTACGCCGAAAACTCAGCGCCGCCAGACTCCGCCAAAACCTTCGTGATCGCCGCCGTCAGCGTCGTCTTGCCGTGGTCAACATGGCCCACCGTGCCAATGTTGCAGTGCGGCTTATTGCGTTCAAACTTCTCTTTCGCCATGGTCTTGTCTTTCCCTGGTTAGTAACACCTGCGACCGCCAACGCGATCCTGCCGAAACCCTAATTCCGATCTTCCATCCCGGCCGCTGGCAGGTCCGGGCTCCAGAAGCTCCCGGTTTGGAGCGGGTGAAGGGAATCGAACCCTCGTCGTAAGCTTGGAAGGCTTCTGCTCTACCATTGAGCTACACCCGCCCAGTTCCGAGATGGATCTTCGCCCGAAGACCCCCGAAAAACTCCTTCTCTGCGCCCCGCGACCGGTCGTTCTGCAACCTCCCGCGTGCGGGAGATGGTGGAGGGGGTTGGATTCGAACCAACGTAGGCATAGCCAACGGGTTTACAGCCCGTCCCCTTTAGCCACTCGGGCACCCCTCCGACCGGGTCCCGCCCATTCGCACCGCGAAAAGGCGGATCGAGCGCGGACGCTCACATACGGGTTCAAAGCGTTACGTGTCAACGCTTAAAACGCCAAAACAAACACGCCCCGCCGCGCTTTTCCGGGCTTCCGGAACGATCCGGTGAACGCCTCGGCGTGAAAAACGCGTTGGGACTTGAACGAAGGGCTATGGTATAGGCGCAGCCATGAGCAAACGCAAGCCGCCGCGCCCCGCCGCAAGCCACCGGAAGAAATCGGATAACCGGCCGTCCAGGTCCCCGGAGAACGAGCATCCGGGCCAGCGCCGCCATGACGGTGGCGGCGCCGTCTGGCTGTTTGGCCGGCACGCCGTCGAAAGCGCGCTGCGCAATCCAGCGCGCACCTGCCGCCGCCTGTTAGTCACCGGCAGTGCGCAACAGATGGTCGAGACGGTCCTGCAGACCGTTCGCCTGCCTCGCCCTGCCCCCGAAACCGTCGACAAGTCGCGAATAGACGCCGTCGTGCCCGAAGGCGCCGTTCATCAGGGCATGGCGCTTCAGGTCGCGCCGTTGCCGGCCGTGCATGTCGAGGACCTGGTAAAGCAGGCCGACGAAAAGCCGACCAGCACGCTTGCCGTTGTCGATCAGGGCACGGACCCGCGAAACGTCGGCGCTGTATTGCGGTCCGCAGCGGCGTTCGGCGTTGAGGCCGTCATCGTGCAGGACCGTCATGCCCCGGAGGCGACCGGCGCGCTGGCCAAGGCGGCGTCCGGCGCCCTGGAGACCGTGCCGCTGGTCCGCGCGACAAACCTCGCCCGGGCTCTCGACCAGCTGAAGGGCGCCGGCTACTGGACCGTCGGGCTGGCCGGCGAAACGGAGACGTCCATCGGCGATTTGGACTGGCCCGAGAAAGCGGTCATCGTGCTCGGCGCCGAGGACTCAGGGCTTCGCCGCCTGACCCGGGAATACTGCGATTTCCTGGTGCGCATTCCGATCCGGCGGGACATGGAGAGCCTGAACCTGTCCAACGCGGCGGCGATCGCTTTCTACGCGGCCTTTGCCGCCAAAACCACTAATTCATGATTTACCGTTCCGCGCGCCGGCGATGGCGTCTAGCCCGCGTTTGATCTGGCGCTGACGCATGGCTGCGTCCGACGCGGTCCGATAATACGTGATGAGTTCGCGCCACGGGTCCGCAACCCGTTCGATGCCCGAGAGGAACGCGACGATGACGCCGACGGCGATCTCGCCCTGAATGGCGAGCCAGCCACCCAGTCCAAGAATAATCAGCGTGGCGGCGTGATTCATCAGATTGGTCGCAAGCTTCAGCAGGTACTTGAGACGAAAGCGCCTCATTTGCAGTGAAAACACCTTGTCGAGCCGAGCGATCGTCTTATCGGCCGACGTCGACTCGTCGTCGAGTTCATCGCCGACCTTGCGGAGCTCTTCCGTGTGGCGGCGAACGTAATTGTTGATGCGGCGCTGGACGATCGGCACCAAAATCATCTGCGGGATGAACACCGCGAGCGCCGCTAGGGCGACCCAGGGCTGGATGTAGAGCAGGTAACCGAAGACGACCAGCAGAACGCCGCCTTCCGAAAGCGGGATGGAGAAAACTTCCCCAACGAATCCGCCAAACGGCCTGACCTCGGCCGTGATAATCGACATGGCCGTGCCGCGCTCGCCCTCGTCACGATTGTCATCGTCGCCATTTTCTGCCTCCAGTTCGACATTGCGGCAGTCGCCCGAGACGCCGCAGAAGGTTTGTTGCCGGATATCCCGCATCGCGTTCTCGGCGATCTGATGACGCAACATGCGCATTTTGTACTTGGCGATCCCCTGCAGGATCAGAACTCCGGCCAAGGCGCCGATCAGAGTGGTCAGCAGATCGACATCCGAATCAGCAATGGCGCCGTCGACGATCCGGCGTTGCAATTCGAGAGGTACGGCCGAGATTCCGGCGACAAAAATCGAGAGAACGACAACCGCGATCTGGTGCTTTCGGTGATGGCGCCACGCAAGGACAACGATGTCGCGCATTCAGAAAGACGCATCCACGTCTGTCCGCCCGTCACGGTCGGCACCGCCGCTTCCCCGCGCGATAACGGGGGGCGCCGCCGACGCCGGCCCGCCGGGCGCCCATTGATGCGCCCGCGCCGACCGTGCTGCCTCGCCCGGGTGCGAAAATCGCCGAAAGAACGCGGCCATGCCGCGCCACAGCTTGGGCACCAGCCAAATCAGGATCGCCAGTCCGATTCCAGCGGCGACCAGGAACGCGACCGGTTTGAATAACGCCAGCGAGAGTCCGGTGAAGACGAGGATGTCCTCGACCAGCGACGCGGCGATATTCGAGAACGGCTCGGGCGAGAGGTTTACGGCCGCCCGGCTGGCGGTCTTCGTGGCGTGGGTGCCGGCGGTCAGCGCCCCGCCCGCCAGCAGCGCCAGGATGAACTCGACATCCTCGCCCATGCCGGTGAGATCGAAGCCCTCGATGGCGCCCGCCGCCAACAAGGCGCCGGCGGGAATGCGGATGAAGGTGTGGATGGTGTCCCACATGGTATCGACCACGGGGATCTTGTCGGCGAAGAACTCAATACCGTAGAGAACCGCGGCGGCGATGAGCACCAGCGGGCTCTCGAGGATTTCGAGCCCCGGCGGCAGATCGACGACGCCGAACAGACCGAGACCACCGACCAACAGGATGGTCGCGTAGAGATTGATGCCGCTGGCCCACGCGGCGCCGAGCGCCAGGGTCAGAATCTGCAGCGTGTCCACTTCAAAACTCCTCCTGCGGCCATTGTGGAGACATCAGCAGGCAGCGGCAAGTTGCGGCCTTGCACCAGAACCCGCCACGGCGTAAGACGTGCCCGCGAACTTGAACGGATTGTTCATTGATCTGTTTCGAGGCCGGCTTAGCTCAGTTGGTAGAGCGGCTGATTTGTAATCAGTAGGTCGCGGGTTCGACTCCTGCAGCCGGCACCACCTTTCTTGACGGACTCCAGCCATGGCCGATGCTTCACCCCTCGCCGTTGTCATCCAGGGAGCGAAAGAGCCGCGCCAGGTGCGCGGGTTCGAGATTATCCCTACCGATGTCGAAATCCGCTTCGCGCCGGATCTCGACGCCCTGGAGAAGGCCCTGCCGGGCGCGCGGGTGCTGTTCGGCTGGAACTTCCGCGGCGGCGACCTGCCGCAGGCGTGGCATGCCGCCGACAGCCTCGAGTGGATCCAGTGGTCCGGGGCCGGTGTCGACGGCGCCATGTTCGATGACCTCAAGAACAGCAACGTACTGCTGACAAACGCCCGCGGCATCTTCGACCGGCCGATGGCGGAGTACGCGCTCGGGCTGATGATTGCGCACGCCAAGAAGTTCTCGACCGCCCATGACCAGCAGCGAGAAAACCGCTGGCGGCATCTCTATTCCACCCGCATGGAGGGCCAGCGCGTGTTGATCGTCGGCGTCGGCGCCATCGGGCGCGCCATGGCCCGGCTTTTCAGAGCCTTCGGCCTCGTGGTCGAGGGTGTTGGCCGCACCGCAAGGACCGACGACTCCGACTTCGCCCGTATTCATGCCGTATCCGACCTGATCGCCACTCTCCCGGGCTTCGATTACGTCATCATGATGGCGCCTTTCACACCGGAGACCGAGAACCTGTTCTCGGACGCGGCATTCGACGCCATGAGTGAAAAGGCCCAGTTCATCAATTTCGGCCGCGGTCAGCAGGTCGACGAGCCGGCGCTGATTCGCGCACTGGAAGGCGAGAAGATCGCCGCGGCGGCGGTCGATGTCGTGTGCAACGAGCCCCTGCCCCCCGAAGATCCGCTGTGGTTGGCCCCCAATCTCATCATCACGCCGCACAGTTCCGGCGATTATCACACCTACCTGCACGACGTGACCGCCCTGTTCGTCAAGAACCTGGAAAAGTTCCGGGCCGGCGAACCGCTGATCAACGTGGTCGATAAGCAAGCAGGGTTCGTCACGGCGCCGCTCTCATAGTCACCTCTTCTGTTCTCTGAGCGAGTATCCGAACCGGCGTCGCCACGCCGGGGTTCCCTCGTTGATTATTTCAAATTGACATAAAGATTTTTTTATATAATGTTTCCGTTATGAACGAGAACAAACCCCAATCGTTGGCCTCGACGCTCGAAGCCCTCCGCGCCATCGCCGAACATACGCGCCTGCGCATCCTGTTGTTGTGCGCGCACGGCGAACTCACGGTCGGTGATCTCTCAGACATTCTCGAACAGAGCCAACCGCGAGTTTCCCGGCACCTCAAACTGATGCACGAAGCCGGAGTCCTAGAGCGCCATCAGGAAGGCCAGTCCGTCTGGTTCCGCGCCGTCACGTCCGGCCCCCTCGCCAGCCTGGTCCGGGAAATTGTCGATCAGGTTCCGGCCGACGACGAACAGCACAAACGCGACCTCGCCCGCCTGCGCCTCGTTACCGATACGTGGGAAGTTCAGGCGCAGAGCTATTTTCGCAAACACTACGCGCGCTGGGATGAGGTTCGCCGTGAGCTAATCGACGAGTCGGCCGTCGATGCCGCGCTCCGGAACCGATTTGCCGAAACCGATGCCGAGACCCTGCTCGACGTCGGCACCGGTACCGGTCACGTGCTTCGTCTGCTCGGCCCTGAGATCAGCGAGGGCGTCGGCATAGACGTTTCGCGCGACATGCTCCTGGCGGCACGCGCCGCAATCCACAACGAAGGTCTGCCCCACTGTCAGGTCCGCCAGGGCGACATGCGCAAGCTGCCGTTCGACGACGACAGTTTCGATGCGCTGTCACTGCATCTGGTGCTGCATTACGCCGAGAACCCGCAGGCGGTCATCAAGGAATGCGGCCGGGTAACGGCGCCCGGCGGCTGGATTTTCGTGGTCGATTTCGCACCACACGAGCGCCGTGAGTTCACTCGTCAGCACGGCCATCGCTGGCCCGGTTTCGCCGACGAGGCGGTGCGCCAGTGGCTCGCCCTCGCCGGTTTCGCTGCCATCCAGACGTCAACCATCGCGCAAAGTGCGCCCGACATCCTGTTCTGGGTCGCGCGCAAGGCATAACCCCCCGACCGAAAGGAACGATCCCATGCGCTACAGTGTCGAAATCTTTCCGCCCAAGGACGGTGATGTTCGGAAGCTCGCCATTCCGTTCCTCAGTGCCGGCGCAAGCCACATCTCGCTAACCTATGGCGCCGGCGGGTCGAGCCGGGGCCGAAGCCGCGAAGCAGCATTGACTCTCGCCATCGGCGGCGTGCCGACGGCCGCGCACATCACAATTGCCGGACAGACCCGCGAGGAGGTCGACAATACCCTCGCCATGTGGATCAACACCGGTATTCGCCGTTTCGTCGCCTTGCGCGGCGACGGCGACGGACCGGGACTGCCGTTTACCCCCCATTCAGACGGATATCAGTCCTCGGTGGAATTGATCGAACGCATCCACGGGCTCGGTGCGTCGCAGATCGCCGTCGCCGCTTATCCCAATCGCCATCCCGACGACCAGGGCGGCGATTCCGACCTCGACTACCTCAAGCGCAAGATCGATGCGGGCGCGACCGAGGTAATTACACAGTTCTTCTTCGAGGCCGAGGCCTACCTCCGGTTCCGCGACCGCTATGTCGCGGCCGGACTGGACGCGCCGCTGGTGCCGGGCATCCTTCCCGTCTTCAATGTGGTGAAGGTCGCCAGCTTCGCCAAGAAATGCGGCGAGCCCCTGCCCCGCTGGCTGATCAGCCGCTTCGCCGGCCTCGACGCCAACCCGGAGATGCGCCAGCAGATCGCGGTGGCGACGGCGGGTCGGCTGATCGACCGTCTGCGTAGCGAAGGCCTCGATCGCGTGCACCTTTATTCGTGCAACGACGCGGAACTCACGCTGGCGGTCTGCCGTCTGCTTGCGTTCCCCGAGGAGGCCGGAAAGGCCGCCGCATGACGAGGATGCCGGCACCGCGCCACGATGCGAATTTTTCGCGTGCCGACGAATTATATTGATTTGCCACGCTTCACTTTCGGAACAATCATTCGGAGCTCTTCGCGGATGTGTTTCAGGAGTGAAGCATGCAGCAAGTCACAACGCGTCACGTCGTCGCCAACACCGCCTCGCAAAAAGGCGCCATGGACTATTCCGTGCCGCCGACCGATCTCGATGCGGTCCGGCTCTATCGGCTGGGACGGGTCCGTGACGCGCTCAAGGCGCGCGATTATGCCGCCATCATCCTCTACGACCCGCTGAACACCCGCTACGCGACCGACGTCACGGACATGCAGCTCTGGAGCATGCATAACGAGGTCCGCTACGTCTTTGTCCCGGCGGAAGGTCCCGTCATCGTCTTCGAATACGACGCGATCGATCACTTCTCGCAGGGTATTCCGACGGTCGATGAAACGCGCCCGGCGACAGCCTCGTTTTTCATGGGTGCCGGACCGCGGCACACCGAAATGGCCCACAAGTGGGCAGCGGAAATCGATGACTTGTTGCGGACCCACGGAGGCGGCAACAATCGGGTCGCGATCGACCGTATGGCATATGAAGGCGCCAACGCCCTTGCCAATCTCGGCTACGAGATCATGGACGGTTTCGAGCTCATGGAATGCGCCCGCGTCATCAAGTCGGCGGGCGAGATTGCACTGATGCGACATGCGATCCGGGTCTGCGAGGCCGGTGTCCAGTCGATGCGCGACGCACTGGAGCCCGGCATCACGGAGAATGCGCTCTGGGCAAAACTGCACGAGACCAACATCGCCCTGGGTGGCGAGTGGATCGAGACGCGCCTGCTGGCGTCCGGCCAGCGGACCAATCCGTGGTTTCAGGAGTGCTCCATGCGGCCGATCGAGAAGGGCGATATCGTCAGCTTCGACACCGACCTGATCGGCCCCTACGGTTATTGCTCTGACATGTCGCGGTCCTGGATCTGCGGTGACGTGAAACCAAACGACGAACAACGCCGGCTCTATGCCATGGCCGTCGAGCAGATCACCCACAACCGGGAACTGGTCAAGGCCGGTGCCTCGCTCAAGGAAATTGCCGAGAAGGCATGGGTCATTCCGGACGAGTGCTGGCCCAACCGCTACAGCGTCCTGATGCACGGGGTCGGTCTTTGCGACGAGTTCCCCTCGATCATTCACAAACCCCAGTACGACGAAGGCCGCGGCTACGACTGGGTCCTGGAGCCTGGCATGACGATCTGTGTGGAGTCGCTGATCGGCACCGGCGGCGGCAAAGAATGCATGAAACTCGAAGAGCAGGTCCTGGTTACCGAGGATGGCTACGAGCAGTTGACAAGCTACCCGCTCGAAGACGACTGGCTGTAATCAGTCGTCACAGTTCGATCTTGAACTCCACGCCCAGCGACTGGGCCAGATTCTTGACCCGCCGCTCGACCGCTTCACCGTTGATCAGGGCGGCGGATTTCTCCGCCGAAAGCGTCAGCAGGCCTTTCGACAGCTTGATCGGCATGTTCGACAACAAGCCCGGTGCGGATCCGGCCAGCCTGTGACCCAGACGCAAGGCGAATCCGGTCAGTTCGGCGTCGGCCCGTGCCTCGTCGCTGACCAGCGGCAGCACCGCACTCGGCAGTTCGTCGCTGGAATTGCCGCCGTACCGGACGTACATCGCGGTCGCAATAAAGATGCGGTCGGCGTGCTGCAGGCCGGCAAACGGCAGCCTGAGAACCCGAAGAAAAGCGTGTTCGGCACGATAATCGGGATGCTCGTGCCAACCGATGTCGCTCAGCAGGCATGCCGCGAGACGGTTGCGCTTGCTGCGCTCGCTGGCCCCCTTGAACAAGGGTCGCATCCACGTCTCGAGCTCCTTGCCGGACAACGAGAAGCGCCCAAGCTGCGGCTCCATGGCCGTACACGCGGCGATCAACGGATCCTTCGCCCGGACACGCTTGGGGATCATCGTGATCATCTTTCCCTCGCGCATGCCGAACGCCGAAAACACGATGCTCTTGGGCGCGAATGCATCAAGCAAAACGTTGAAGACGACCGCCGCCATCGGCAGCGTTTCGACACGCTTCGACGGTACGCTCGGAATGCGCCTCAGTGTTTCCGCGCTCAGGTTCGACACCAGCTCCGCCAGTTGCTTGGCGTCATTCCGGCGCATGGTGAAATTGTCCACGATGTGAAGCGGATAATTGGTCTGCTCGATGTGGAGCCGGGCCAGTGCCCGGATCGAGCCGCCCACCGCGTAGATCGTCTGTCCCCGCGTCCCTGACACCCAGTCGGCCTTCTGGATGGCGCTCTCAACGAGTTTTGCCGCCTTCCCCACCTTGCCGCCTGATAGTTCGTGCAGGCGCAAGTGACCGAACGGCATCGAGTCCTGACGCAGGCACGTGCCGCCCTCGACGTGCACGAGATCAAGACTGCCACCACCCAGGTCGCAGACGATGCCGTTGGCCTCCGGCACGCCGTTCATCACGCCGATTGCCGCCAGCTGGGCTTCCTCAGCGCCGCTCAGAACCTCGATCTCGACGTTGCAGAGATCTTCGATGCGTTTCGTGAACGCGGGCCCATCCTCGGCGTCGCGGACAGCGGCCGTCGCGACCAGCGAGAGGGCATCGACGGACATCGCCCGGGAAAGCCGAACAAACCGGTCGATACTGATGACCGCCTGCTCCACGCCTTCGGAATTGAGCTTTCCGGTTTCGGGCAACCCTGCCCCGAGACGGCACGATGCCTTTTCGTTGAACATGGGTACCGGGAGATGGCTGGCAATGTCGTAGACGACAAGGCGAACCGTATTCGAGCCGATATCGACGACACCTATGCGTTCCACGCCCGCTCCCCGTGGTAGAGAGACGACCTTGCCAAAGGCAGGATCCCTGTCCGGTTATGAACCGGACCGGCCCCGCACAAGTCAAGATCATTCCGAATGTTCAGCCGGTGCTTATCGGCTTCTTGCTCTTTGGCCGCTTCCTGGTGGCGCTCCCCTGTCCCGAGAGGCTCGGATTGGTCATGAAATAGTGATGCGCGTTAAAACCGCCGATGTTCTTGTGACGCTGGAACTCGCCGTCGGACTTCATGATCCACGACTGTGCCTCGTCACGAAGATTCGTCACCATGATTTCGTTGAGAATTTGCTGATGAACGGTCTTGTTTTCGATCGGCACCAGCGTCTCGACCCGACGATTAAGGTTGCGGGGCATCAGATCCGCTGAGGAAACGAACACCTTGGCTTCATCGGACGGCAACTCAGTGCCGTTGGCGAAACAGAATATCCGCGAGTGCTCAAGAAAACGGCCTACGATGCTCTTCACCTGAATATTTTCGGACATCCCCGGCACGCCAGGACGCAGACAACAGATGCCGCGGATCACCAGCTGGATCGGTACGCCCGCGTTCGACGCCTCGTACAATGCTTCGATCATTTCGGCGTCGACCAGCGAGTTCATCTTCATCCAGATGCCGCTTGGTTTGCCGGCCTTGGCGCTAACGATCTCCTCGCCGATCATGGCGAGGAGATTTCGCCGCAACGTGTCCGGCGAGTATCCCACCTTCTCCATACCTTTAGGCTGGGCGTAACCCGTCATGTAATTGAATAGCCGCGCCGCGTCCCGGCACAGGGCGGGGTCGGTCGTGAAGAACGAGAGATCGGTGTAGATCTTCGCGGTGATCGGGTGGTAGTTGCCGGTGCCGAAGTGGACGTAGGACCTGAGGGTTCCGCCTTCCCTTCGCACCACGAGGTTGACCTTTGCGTGCGTCTTCTTGTCGACGAAACCGTAAACGACCTGACAGCCGGCGCGCTCGAGGTCTCGGGCCCAGCGAATGTTCGCCTCCTCGTCGAAGCGCGCCTTCAACTCGACCATGGCGGTCACCGACTTGCCGGCCTCGGCGGCCTCGATTAATGCGGCGACGATGGGTGACTCGTTGCTTGTCCGATAGAGTGTCTGCTTGATCGCCACGACATCGGGATCGAGTGCCGCCTGACGGACGAACTGCACGACCACATCGAAACTCTCGAACGGATGGTGGACGATGATGTCCTTCTTGCGGATGGCCGCGAAGACGTCGCCGCCAAAGTCGCGAATGCGTTCCGGGAAACGCGCGTTGAACGGTTCGAACAACAGGTCGGGCCGGCCATCGATGATCAATTGCTTGGTGTCGGCTAGCCCAAGGAGTCCAGATACCGGGATGGCGTCCTGCGGCTCCACGCCCAGCTGGTCGATTACAAGTTCACGCAGCGTCGCCGGGATATCAGACGAATAGGTCAGCCGTATGACACTGCCGCGCCGACGGCGTTTCAGGGCGGATTCGAACGTCCGCACCAGGTCTTCGGCCTCTTCGTCGATTTCCATTTCGCTATCGCGGATAATGCGGAAGCGGGAGCTCTGCACCACCTCATAGTCTGGGAACAGGTGCCCCAGAAACATCTCGATCATGGATTCGACCGGCAGAAAACGAACATTCGGTCCGGGCAGCCGGATGAACCGGTCAAGTTTCGAGGGTAGCGGCAGCAACGCGTACAAGGGCTCCTCGCTGCCTGGCTTGTTGAGCAGCAACACCAGCGAAAATCCGAAGTTCGGAATGAATGGAAACGGGTGCGCCGGATCGATCGCAAGCGGTGTCAGCACCGGGAAGATGTCCTCCATGAAGCGCTTCTCTAGCCAAGCCTCATCACGGTTGGTCACCCCCCTGCGGTCGAGAACTTCAATACCGTCATTAGCAAGCTTCTTGCGCAGGTCGATCCAGCACGCGTGCTGTTCCTGCATCAGATCGACCGCAGCCTCGTTGCACGCATCAAGCTGCTGGCTTGGTGTCAGTCCGTCGTCGCTCGGTGCCGCTACGCCGGCACGAACCATGCCTTTCAGACCGGCAACGCGAACCATGTAGAACTCGTCGAGGTTCGCCGCACAGATCGACAAGAACCTCAGCCGCTCGAGCAACGGGTGATTGGGGTTGCGGGCTTCGTCGAGAACCCGGGTGTTGAACTTGAGCCATGAAATCTCGCGATTGATGAAACGCCCATCCGCGACAGATGAAGCCAAGGCTTGGCGGGATTCGTCGGCACGGTACTCTTTGGCAGGCTCGGTTTTCAACGCTGTATGGGCAATCACCACGAATCCAATCAGCCGGCGAAGCGCCGACGGCAACAAAAACTCAGCTATACCAGAAGCATAGAAGGTTAATGTTACAGATATTGGAAACCCGTGAAAAGCCTGTCAGCGCATCCGGTCGCTGAGGTAACGGCTGGTCAGCGGCAGGGCCTCGAGCCGGCGACGCCGACCGAAGCCGCGCACCAGGATGGACAACATCGGCCGATCGCCGAGGACGAAGACGTCCGGATACTGGTAGCACGCCGCGAGCATTGCCACGTCCACCGACTTGCCTCGCTGAAAGGTCTCGAACAGGCGCGGCGCGCCGTCTTTCTGTAAGGCGATCTGCAAGAGCGCGGCGATTTGCTCGACGATCCCGCCGGCACTACGGCCGAACAGCTCCATGAGTAGCCGGTTATCCTGGTCCAGCGGCGCGTGGTAGTCCTCGGCAAACGCTGTGAACCTGTTCCAGACACCGGCCGCCAAGGTGTTCTGACGCTTGATGATCGACACGTCCTTGCGCCATTCCTCGACGGTCTGCTCCGGCAGACTGTCGCCGGTCCTGACTTCCTTTCGCAGCGGCCTGTTCGCGCCCGACCCGGGTTTTGGCGGCAGCGCCATCTGGGTGGTGAGCTCCAGCCAAGCACTTTGCCAGGCCTCCCAGAGCCGAAGCCGCTGGTCGCGATGAACGAACTCGTCAGCCAATCCGGTGCGCCATTTGTCCGGTTTCGACTTGGCGAACGGTTCGTAGACACGTCCGCAACGAGCGATCATGACCGGCAGGATCTCCTCCTTGACAATAGACACGTAGCGCTCCGCAAATGCCTTCGACAGCAGGAACGGCACTCGCCCGCCTATCGGATTGTCGGGTGTGACCTTGCCCCGAAGAACGTTGAAGCGCTCCTCCAGCGACGCCAGAAACACGTCGGAGAACGCTTCTTCGAGGGAAACTGGCGTCGGCATGGCCTTGAGGCGATTCCACACGGCTTCGCCGTCGTGCCTGACCACCTCGAATGTGTTGCCGTCGGCACCGGCGTGCACGTGCCCGCTCTCGGTCGGCGACCACTGCGACGACATGCCGGACCCGCCGGTTGCGTCGGCGATGATGTCCGGTTCGCCCCGGCGCCGCTCCGCACCCTTGGGGCCCTGAACCGCATCCTCGTCGATCTCGGATTCGGTCAGGCGGGCGCGAACGACACGGTCCTCCTTGATGCCACGCAACAGCTTGACCATCCGGTGGCGCACGAGATCAAGCCCGCCCTCGTCATCTGGCGCAACGTCGGCGATATCGTTCAACAATGATGAGAACGCGTCTCGGCGGGACTTGTCACCCGCCCGGCTGAACAGCGTAGAGACGATCAGGTCAATGCTCTTGCGAATGGCACTCGGGGACTTGGAGCGCATGATCAGATTGATCACGCCGTACTCCGGATCCTCGAAAATCGCCTCCCAATCGGGAACCTCGGCCACCTTACCCTCACTCGACGCGTCGACCTTGGTGCAATTCTCTACAGACTGCAACGGTATCATCCAAAGCGTTCCTGCATCCTTGCGCGTATCCTGGGAACCGCGCCAGCATGATCTCGTTCTGTGCTTCAATCATTTCGCAGGCGAAATCGCAGTGATCGCAATCACTGGGAAGCGCCGAGAGATACCTTGTCTTTGTCGCATGGATGACGGACTGGTGAACATGAGGCTAGAATAGCCGGATGACGAAAATGACCGCCGCCAAGCTCAAGACCTATCGCAAGCTGCTAGAGGAACGACGCGACGCGTTGCTCGATGTGCACGAGAAATCGGCTGAATCGAGGGCGCCCGTTGAACTCGATCAGACGACGCAGGGCCGGCTTTCGCGGATGGATGCCTTGCAGGTCCAGGCCATGGCCCTGGAGACCGACCGTCGCCGCGAACTGGAAATACAGCGAATCAATCACGCGCTCGAGCGAATCGATGCCGGTGAATTCGGTTACTGCATAACGTGCGGCGAGGAAATCGAGAGCAAACGGCTCGATTACGATGCTTCAGCGCCGACTTGCATCGGCTGTGCCCATTGAGTCTGTCTACATGATGCTCTCGGAATGGCCGTCGACCGGCAGCACAAGCCCCGATATCCGCGCCGCCTGATCCGAACAAAGGAACAGGATCGCATCGGCGATGTCCTGCGCCGTAACCCATGTCTTCATTGACGTGCAGTCGACATAGGCGCGGCGGATGTCATCGATCGAACGGCCGGACGCCGCAGACTCTGCCGCCAACACGCGCTCCATGCGATCGCCCTCGACCGCACCGGGACAGATGGCATTGGCGCGGATTCCATCCTTCCCGAGTTCCATGGCCAGGGTCTTGGTAAATCCGATAACGCCCCATTTGGCGACGCAGTAAGGCGAGCGGTTGGGAAAACCGAACAACCCCGCGGTCGACGACATGTTGACAATCGAGCCACCACCGGCCGCACGCAGTAACGGAATGGCGGACCGGGTCGCCAGAAACGTGCCGCCCAGGTTGATATCAAGACAGGCCTGCCAACCGGCGTAGTCCATCGCTTCCACCGGCGCTGCTGGCCCAGCGATTCCGGCATTGTTAACGAGAATATCAAGGCCACCCAGACCGTCCCCGACGGTGCCGAAGAATTTCGCAACAGCGGCCTCGTCCGTTACATCGGCGACGTTCGCCACGGCCGACGGCAGATCGGCCCGAAATGCCTCGATCGCCGCGGAATCCACGTCGCAGACGTGGACCCGGGCACCTGCATCCACGAACGCCTTGGCGACCGTGCGGCCGATCCCCGCGGCACCGGCGGTAACTACGACGCGTTTCCCCTCAAGTCCGGACATCGAAGTCCCTCCTGTCGTTCCGGCCGGGACGGAAGTTCGACAATTGAACCGGCGGCGGCAGAATGATACCTGTCCTTGGCTTTGGCAACGCTGTCCTCTCCCGGATATCCGAACGGAAACGGTTCATGAGCAACATCATCGATGCGACGGGCTACAACTGTCCGATACCGGTCCTGAAAGCACGCAAGGCGATCAAGTCGATCGATGCCGGCGAGGAGATCGTTGTTCTCGCGAGCGACCCCGCTTCGGCCATCGACATTCCGCACTTCTGCAATACGGCGGGGCACGAACTGCTTGAACAATCCGAAGAAGAAGGCGTCTTCCGTTATCTGATCAGGAAAATCGCTTGAGCAGAGAACAAGGCAGCGCCTTGGGCGGCATCCTGTGGATGGTTACTGCCACGGTGTTCTTCGGCCTCACGAATGTCGCCTCCAAGCTGTTGGGCCAGGACGTCAGCCTCGTGCAGATCGTCTGGGGCCGTTACTTCTTCCACTTCTTGATTCTCGCGCTGCTGCTCCGAGGCAGACTGCCGGGGGTGCTCCAGACCCACCATCTCGGCCTGCAGCTTGGGCGTTCTCTAATGCTGTTGGCGGCATCATGCCTCTACTTCGGGGGCTTCATCCTGATGCCGCTCGCCGATGCGGCCGCGCTCCTCAACATCTCGCCCGTGTTGGTCACACTGCTGGCGGTTCCGTTTCTCGGGGAGAAAGTCGGCATCCGTCGAATTCTGGGAGTCGCCGCCGGCCTGACCGGCGCGCTGATCATCATCCGCCCGGGTGCCGGCGTGTTCGGCGCGGTCGGACTGCTCCCGGTGGGTGCTGCCGTCGTCTATTCGTTCTATCAGATAGCCACGCGCAAGGTCAGCGGGGATGACAGCCCGACCACCAGCATCACCTATACGGCCCTTGCAGGAACCGTGCTGGCCTCATTGGCGGTGCCATTCTTCTGGGTTGATCTCGCGCCTCTCCACTGGGTGCTACTGGTCAGCATGGGTGCGACCGGCGCCACGGGCCACTACGCCATGATCCGCGCGTATGCCGGCACGGAAGCATCGATCGTCGCTCCGTTTAACTACGCGGTTCTCATCTGGATGGCGACCGGCGGCTACCTTTTGTTCGGTGATGTGCCCGACCTCTGGACGTGGATCGGCAGTGCCATCATCGTCGTCAGCGGCATCTACATTGGGCATCGTGAAGCCAAACAGCGTCGAGCGACCCCAACACGCCCCGGACCGGCGTGACGCGGGCGTCCTAGTTCGCTTCGAGAGATTGCTCTCGGGTTTTCAGCAGGCGGATGTCCGGCCAGTCCTCGACGGTTCGATCAAGGTGCCACGCATTGCGGGCCAGAAACACGAGCTGCCCGTCATGGTCCTCCGCCAGTGCCGCCTTGTTGGCGTCGATGAATTTCTTGTGTAACGCCGGATCGTCGGTCTCGACCCACCGGGCGGTCAGCAATTCGGTTTTCTCGAAATGAACGGGAACTTCGTACTCCGTCCTGATCCGGTCTGCCATCACGTCGAACTGAAGCCAGCCGACGACACCCACATACCAGTCGGCGCCGATCATCGGCTTGAATACGCTTGCTGCGCCCTCCTCCGCAAGTTGCTGCAGGGCGCGCCCCAGGTGCTTGGCTTTCAGCGGATCGTCCGGCCGGGCACGCTGCAACAGCTCCGGCGCAAAGCTCGGCACGCCGGTAAAGCGCAAATCCTCGCCCTCGGTCAACGCGTCTCCGATCCGCAGGTTCCCGTGGTTAGGAATGCCGATGATGTCTCCGGGCCACGCTTCTTCAGCGATCTCGCGATCCTGGGCGAGGAACATGACGGGGTTGTGGATGGTCAGCTGTTTCCCACTGCGGACGTGCTTCAGCTTCATGCCGCGCCTGAAGCGGCCGGAGCAAATGCGAACGAACGCGATCCGGTCGCGATGTTTGGGGTCCATGTTCGCCTGGATCTTGAAGACGAAGGCGGAAACCTTTTCTTCAGCCGGCGAAACGTCGCGCCCCGCGGTCGGTTGCGGTCTCGGCGGCGGTGCCATCTCGGCCAGACCCGTCAGCAGTTCGTGCACGCCGAAGGTGTTGACCGCACTGCCAAAATAAACAGGGGTTTGGTTGCCGCTGCGATACGCCTCGAGATCGAACGGCGGGCAAAGTTCGCGCACCATCTCGACATCCTCGCGCAGTTTTCTGGCGTCAATCTCCGGAATCAACCGGTCGATGAGCGGATCGTCGATGCCCTTGCATTCATGCGCAATATCCGGTTTCTCGCCCTTGCTCCGGTTCACCAGCACCAGGCGGTCGTTCAAGAGATCGAAGCAGCCCAGAAAGTTTCTGCCGGACCCGATCGGCCAGCTTGCCGGCGTGACGTCGAGCTGCAGTGTCTGCTCAATGTCGTCGAGCAATTCGAACGGATCCAAGCCGTCCCGGTCCATCTTGTTGATGAACGTGATGATCGGCATGTCACGAAGCCGGCAAACCTCGAAGAGCTTTCGGGTCTGCAGCTCGATCCCCTTGGCGCTATCGATCACCATGACGGCTGAATCGACGGCGGTCAGGGTACGGTATGTATCCTCCGAGAAGTCCTCGTGACCCGGGGTGTCGAGCAGATTGAAGCTGCGCCCGTCGAACGAGTAACTCATCACTGACGACGCGACCGAAATTCCGCGTTCGCGTTCCACCTTCATCCAGTCGGAACGCGCCCTGCGTTGTTCACCGCGGGCCTTGACCGCGCCAGCCATCTGAATGGCGCCGCCGAACAGCAGCAGTTTCTCCGTCAGCGTGGTCTTGCCCGCGTCCGGATGCGAGATGATGGCAAAGGTTCGCCGGTTGCTGACGGCTTCGTCGAGCGCGGTCATGAATGCTCACAGGTCAGAAAGGGGCGTTCGCTTGCGGACTTTATGGATCGCGTCGCCATTTGCCAGCAGATTTTTTCAACGCGCGGAGCCATGCGTGATTTCCCCAGTGGTCAACGCGCAGTCATTTCGCTACCGTTCTTTTGGGAATAGGGACTTGCAGGTCTTTTCATGACAGACGAGGCACCGGCAGGGGAGAGAGAGATGGCAAACTTGGGAACCGGGCAAGATCGGCGAAATGCCAGTGATCGACGCTCCGATGACCGACGCGACAGCGACCGACGCGTCAAGAACGCAGGGCCGTCGGACGGCAATGAGCGCCGTAGCGAGGAACGCCGGTCAGTAAACAGGCGGCAAGCAAGCCGCCGGAGCTGAGGCACCTGCCCGTCATCGAACAATGGCCGGTAAGTTAGTGGGCCCGCAACGGTGACGTTGCGGGCCAATACGTGTGCGGTTGAAGGCCAATCAGTTCTCGCCAGTGTCGATCGATACCGAAATCGAATCGCCATTCTGCGTGACAGAATAGCCCTCGCTCGCGTCGCCGTCGCCGTTGGTGTCAAGATCGGACATCTTGACGCCCTCCAGCTTCACGGTCGTGTCCTTGTTAGTAAACGCGATCTCCACATCGCCGTCTTCCGCTTCACGGAAGATCATATCCTCGGCATGGAACTCCTCGCCTTCGAAGACAATGGTGTCCTGCTGCATAATGTCGGTGATGATGTCGGAACCGCTTTGGGCATCGAATATGAAGGTATCGGAACCCTGTCCGCCGGTCAGAATGTCGTTCCCGGAACCGCCGTTCAGGATGTCAGCCCCTGAACCGCCGAGCAATTCGTCGTTTCCGCTACCACCGTAAAGCTCATCTTTGCCCGAACCACCCGTCAGGAAGTCGTTACCCGAGTCGCCGTACAGGACGTCCTTGCCGGTGTTACCGGCCAGCGTGTCGTCCCCGGAACCGCCATACATGACGTTGCCACCAGCCTGGCCAAGCATAAAATCGTCACCGCCAAGCCCGTACAATTCCATATTGGCGTCATCCGCGAACAGCGTGTCGTTGCCGTCGGAACCGATCAGCAGTTCGTCGTCGTCGTAATCGAACGTCTGCGAGCCCCCGACCGAAACAGCTCCGTCCGCCAAAGTGGCAGAAATGTCGAGCGTGAAGTCGATCGATTCGCCGTCGCCATCCTCGTCAGGACGCTGGTTCGGATCGATGGCGATCTTCAGGCCGATGAGGTCGTCAGGAGTGAGTGCCCAGACGCCGTCGCCGAGGTCCGTACCTGCCGTCAGCTGCGCACCGGCCGGCACGCCCGAGATCGTGATGTCGGCAAGGTCGGAAACATCGATCAAATCGTCGTCACCGCTGCCGCCAAGCAGGCCGCCAAGACTGTCGTCCAGATCGTCCAGATCCAGACTGTCCAACACATTCACATCGAAAACGATCATGTCCTCGGTGTTGAGCGGCAGATCGTCGACAACACTGGCGACACTGACCGTCAGAATCTGGGAGGTCGAACTTTGTGTGCCATCCTCGCTCGCGGACGCCGTGACGGTGAGTTCGAGGTCGCCACTGAAGTCAAGCGGCGGCACGATCGATACATCCGCAAGCTGTTCCGATGTCAGTTCGACAACGCCATCGACAATCGGCAACTGCAGATCGCCCACGGAAACAACCGCGCCGTCCGGAATCCCGCTGATTTCGACGCTCAGGGATTCGGAGCCGTCGGTATCGGTCAGCGCCGCCGAGAAATCGAGACCGATCGCCTGGCCGGCGGTGCCGCTCGCATTGCTGACCGTCAAGGTCGGCGCGTCAGCAACACCGGAGACATTGACCGTAACGATCTGCGGCTCACTGACCCCGCCCTGGGTCGATGTTGCCGTTATCGTCAGCGGAAACTCTTCGTCGGAATTGGCCGGCGGCGTGATCGTCAGATCGGCAAGTTGATCGGCGCCGATGACGGCAACGCCGTCGACGACGGCGATCTCGTCGGCGCCGGCATAAATTGTCGCACCGGCCGGAACGCCCGCAATCGTGATCGATTCCAACTCCTCGCCGGCGGCGGTAACCGCAGAGAGGTCGATGTCGATGGCGGTATCTTCCGCACCGGAGATGGTATCGACGACGAGATCGACCGCGTCTCCGATCGGGTCGACGGAGATCGTGAATGCCTGCGTGGTCGTTGCCGACTGCCCGGTGTTCTCGGACGACGTCACGCTGAGCTGAAGCGAGATTTCACCGCTGAAGTTAGGCGGCGGCGTCAGCGTCAGGTTGGCGAGGTCGTCCGGCGTCAGTGACACCGATCCGTTGCTGCCAACGATGACCGTGTTGCCGCCGACCTTGAGGACGGCGCCGTCCGGGATACCCGACAACGTGACATTCGTGATCGCCTCGGAACCGTCCGTGTCGTTCAGCGACGCGGACACGTCGAGCGTGACCGTCAGGTCTTCGCCCACGGTAACCGGGTTGACAGTAACGGTCGGTGCGTCGGCGACCGCCGTGACCTGCACGCCGATACTTACCGGCGACGTGGTCAGGTCCGGCGTGGTCGCCGTAACCGACAACGTGAAGTCGGCGTCCGAGTTTGCCGGCGGGGTCAGCGTCAGACCGTCCAGACTGCCGCCCTGAATGACGACATTGCCGTTTGCGTCGGGCGCGTACTGGTCGGTACCGATGGTCAGCACCGCACCTTGCGGCACACCACCGATTGTCACCGAGGTCACTTCGCCCGCATCCGTGCCGGTCAGATCTATATCCAGCGGAATGGCGTTGTCTTCGTTCCCCGACGCGTTGGTAACGGCAACGATAACGTCGTCGGCAATGCCCAGCACGTCGAACGAGACGCTCTTGGTCACGGTTGCCGTCGATCCGTCGATTTCCACCGAGGTCGCCGAGACCGAAAGATTGACCTCGCCGGAGAAGTTCGTCGGCATGCTGAGAACGACATCGTCGATCATTGAGATCGGGATGTTGGCAACGCCGCCACTGATCGGCATCTGCAACAACGAACCATCGGTACCGAGCGATACGAAGATCTGCGCACCGCTCGGGATGTTTCCGATTTGCACGGACTCGACCTCCTGGCCGGCGAAATTGACCGTATCCAGGCTTTCGGACGGATCACTCACGGCTGCGGTGATATCGAGGTGGATGGGAATGCCCTCCACGGCCTCGCCGACAGTGATCTCAAGCTGCGGTTCGTCCGCAACCGGCGTCACGTTGACGACGAAGGACGTGACATCGCTGACCTCGCCCAATGTCGTGCTGACCGTAACCGCGAGCGCAAAGTCGTTGCTGTCGTTGCTCGGTGGCGTTATCGAAAGACCGCTGGTCTGGTCACCGGCAACGACCGCAACACCATTAACCACAGCGATCTCAACCGGTTCGCCGTCCGTGCCCACGTAGCTCAGTACGGCGCCCTCGGGGATACCTTCGATGGTCACCGTCTCGATCTCGTCGACACCCAGCGTGCCGGTGAACTCGGCCGTGATGTTGATCGGAATGGACGCATCCTCGGCACCCGCCGCAACTGCATTGAGCACAGGCGGGGCGGAAACCGTGTAGGCGGAGCCGTCGCCGAAGACGACCGCTTCGACGCCGATCAGCGTGTCGGTGGTGCCATCGGCTGCGGTGATCAAAATGTTGCCGTCACTATCGAGGTCGACCGAGAACGTACCGAACGTCCCGGCGTAGATGGCCATGTCGAATCCCTCGCCGCCGACGAGCACGTCGTTGCCGCCGGCTTGGGCGGATTGGGCGCCACCGAATGCATCCAGCGTGCCACCGATCAAAATGTCGTCTCCCGCGCCGCCGAACAGGTAGTCGTCGCCGAGATTGCCGACCAAAACGTTGCTGTCGTCGGTACCGACCACAACGTCGTTACCTTCACCGGCCAGGACGTTCTCGATATCGATCAACGTGTCCGTGTCGATCCAGGGATCCGTCGGATCGACATCGGTCGCGGTGTTCGGATCGATGCTCACGACAGTGCCGTCGGCAAGAGTCGCGTCGAACGCCGAGGTATCGAGGTTGATCAGTAGCCCGTGATTGTCCCCGGCGCTCGGGTAGATCACCCAGTCAACGCCGGACCCGCCGATATAGACGTCATCGCCACCGCCGGTACCGCCCTGGATGATGTCATCGCCCGATCCGGCATCAACCGTATCGCTGCCGTCGCCAGCATGAATGAAATCGTTGCCGTCGCCCGTGCTGACAGTGTCATTACCGGAACCGAGGGTGATGTTGTCGCCCTGCGAACCGCCGGTCACATTGATGTTGAAGCTGGTGTTACTAAAATTGATGGTAATGCCGCTCAAGGGATTGGTCGGCGTCACCACGTAGCCGCCGCCCAGCGGCGTGATGCTGACGTCCGGACCGGGATTGCCAAACTCCGCCGGCAACGAATCGGGTTCGGGTTCGGGTTCGGGTTCAGGCTCAGGCTCATTGCTCACAAATTCGTTATCGCGATCCTGACCCTGGTTGATCTGGTCACTGCTGCTCCCGCCCTGCAACGTGCCCGCTTGGTTCTGATTCACCGTTTGCTCGACAGGAATCTCGACCAACGTCAATTGCGGAATCGGTTCGTTCGAGTTGTTGAGCACGACGGTCGGCTCTGGCTCCGGTTCAGCGGACCCTTCTTCCGCTTCGGTCGCTTCCGGCTCGTTGAGAACCTCGGCAACCTCCTCGGCGGCTTCTTCGGCTTCTTCGGCAGCCTCGGCCTGGAGTTCCTCGAGCTCTTCCTCAGCTTCCTCTTCCGCCTCGGCGAGTTCGGCCTCCGCTTCAGCCTCGGCCTCAGCCTCCGCTTCCGCCTCGGCTTCCGCAGCCTCTTCCTCGGCTTCCGCCGCAGCTTCTGCTTCGGCCTCGGCCAATTCTGCTTCCTCTTCGGCCGCTTCCGCCTCGGCTTCCTCGACCTCTTCCTCGGCAGCGGTGGCCGCTTCCTCGATAGCCTGTTCGATGAGTTGATCGAGGTTCTGCTGGTCCGCGCCGTAGGTATTGGCGTTATTCAGGCCCGGCAACGCCTTCAACGATGCGCCGAAGTTTTGCAGGAACGTCACCGTGTCCATGGTGAAGCCGGCTTCCGGCGCCGCATCGAAACTGGTGATCTTGCTGGCAGCGAACGCGGTATTGAGAATTTCCACGCCGCCGTCGTTCTGCAGGACGACCTCACCGACGAATCCGTCGGCTTCCTCCATGAGGACGACGTCCATGCCTTTCTCTTCGCTCAGGTTGATGCCGACCTGGGTACCGCGGATACCGATCGTCGCCACCGGCGTGTCGATGGTCATGGCGTCCGGGTCGGTCTTGGCGACCTGACCGGACACGAAGGTGAAGACACCTTCTAGCACGGAAACGGAGACCGAACCTTCCTGGCTCGCCGGGTCGTAGACCATTTCATCGAGGACCATCTGGCCGTCCTCGCCCATGGAGAACGTGGTGTCGTCCGCGAGGATGACGCCGACCGAGCCGTCAGCGCCCGATTCGAGAACGTCACCCTGGAACACCGGATCACCGACTTTCAGTTCGACCCGCGTACCGTCGACACGAATGGCCCAAACCGATCCCTCGGCCTCTTCGACCGTACCAATCGCGGTGCCATCGGTACCAACAATCGCCTCGCCCACGGCCTCGAACGAAAAGTCTGTCGACACCTCGGCGGGAGAATCGAGCTGCGCAAGCTGGAACGCCATGTCACCGGACATCTCGGCGCCACTGCCGTCGGTCAACGTCGGCATGTCGCCGGCACCGAAGCCTTCCAGGGAAGCTTCGGAACCGTCCGGCCACGAGATCATCAGATCGTCGCCGTTCACGGAAAAGGATGCATCGGAAAGAGAGAGTCCGTCGGGCATGGAAACGCCGCCGTTCTCACCAACCTGCAGGCTGATGGGAGCGCCGGATTCGGTGCCATTGACGGTCAGATCGCCGTCGGCCATCTTTTTATTCCTCGTTCATGTGCCCTGCCCGATCGCTTGGGTTTCCGGGTCGAACACTAGAACAGCAACGTTATTATTCTTCTTCTATGGAGATTCTTATAGGTCGGAATGCGGAAATCTGTCAATGGGACAGCCCGCACCGATCAAACAGGCTCAACAGGTAAAGCTTATTTGTTCTACCCGATTTCTGGTCTGTCACGGTAGTAAAGCATCACCACATGCCGCGCTTCGGCGAAATACAGCCATCGCTCGACCAGTACGCCCGCAAGCGTCGTGACGGCCGCGGCAAGCGTCAGGCCAACGCCCAAGCCCGAGGACAGCACGGGAATGGATAGTCCCAACAAAATGGCCGGCGCGGCAAATCCAGCGACGGCCGCAAACCGGCGCAGCTTGTCGGCATGCTTGCGCCCGACCCGGTAGCCCATCTCCTTCATCAGGTAATTATCCGACGAGTGCGGGTCCTCGAGCGGTTGAACCGCTCCGCCGACCACGATGCCGACCGCGCTCTCCCGGGTCGGTGAAGGAAAGCCGTCCCTAAGGGCCTGCCAATATCCCGTCTTGATCCCTAACCCGACGAGGCACAGGGCCACGGCAATCGAGGCGACGACAGGAAGAGGTACGGAAACAGCGGTCATGACGGCGACGAACACGACCCCGCCCGTACCAAGCCCGAGAACGAGATATCCCGGCACTGTCCAGCCGTTGTGCCAGGCCGGAACGGGCTTGAGGCTGCGATAGATCATTGCCGTGCAGAAAATGGTTACCAGGCTCGTCAGGGCGAGCGCGGCGCCGGCGGCGCGCCCGAACGCGGAGCCCGGGTCACCCTCGATCACCCACGCCCATCCCAATACCGCGGCCGGTCCGTAGGTCACGACAGCGGCGACACCTTCGCGCGATAGCCACGACGAGCGCCATTGGCTGAATGCCCGCCATGCCCTTTCCGGATGACCGAGATGGAAGGTCGAGGACAACAGGCCGGCCGTCACCAACCCGAGCCCGATGAGCATCACCGCGAAGCCCGCGCCCCAGTGCACCGGCAGCATGCCCAGCGCCGCGAGCACACCAGAGAACGTCAATACGCCGTATCCAGCGCCGGACGCGACCGTGAAGAAGATGACTGAACCCGCAGGATGCACGGCGCTACCTCGAAAGCACGCGGTCCAGCCAATGCAGGACCGGATTGGTTTCGGGAACGACCGGCTCGAGACACGCCGATGAAGCGGCTGACGTGTGATCGGGGCGTTGGCGCGGCGGCAGGTACTTGTTGGTCGGCCGGTAACCCAGTCCGGCCATCAGGTCGACACCGCCGCGCGCATCGACCAGCTTCGAGACCTCGGAGTTCGGGTCCCCGAGATCGCCGAAGTGCCGCGCATTCGCCGGACACGTCGAGACACATGCCGGGGTGCGCTCGGCCAACGGCAGGTTTTCATTGTAGATGCGGTCGATGCAGAGCGTGCATTTCTTCATCACGCCCTGATCGCTGTCGTACTCCCGGGCGCCGTACGGGCACGCCCAACTGCACAGCTTGCATCCGATGCACTTGTTCTCGTCGACAAGAACGATGCCGTCCTCAATCCGTTTGTAGGACGCGCCAGTCGGGCAAACGGTGACGCAGGCGGCATCCTCGCAGTGCAGGCAGGACCGGGGGAAATGCACTGTGCGACCCGCCGTTCCCGCCTGTCCGTCCGAGCCGGGGGTCGCGTCGACTTCGTAACTGTGAATCCGGTTGAACCAAACCCCGTCCGGTTCGTGGCCGTACGCCATCAGGTCGGTCAGCGGCGCCATGTGGCCGCCGGTGTTCCACTCCTTGCAGTTCACAGCACAGGCATGGCAGCCCACGCAGACATCGAGATCGATGACCAAGCCGAGCTTCTGCTCCGTTCTTGCGGGCAAGCTCGTCAAGTCCGGCGCCTCTTGAAGGCGGCACCGTAACGCACCGTGTCCGGACGCTCCGGCAATGACGGCGTGCGCAGCATATCGAAGGACGGTTGCGTATCGGTCATGTCGTCGACATCAGCGGCGTCCAGGGCCTTTTCGATCCGGACTCGCAGATCGTACCATGCGGCTTGTCCCGTCACCGGATCTGCATTGGCATAACGGTACCCGCCGTCCCGTTCGGGCAGCAATTCAGAGATCAGATGGTTGAGCAGGAAACCGCGCCGCGACTCGGGCGCGCCCGGCGTCAGGTTCCACGCACCAGAGCGTTTGCCGATGGCGTTCCAGGTCCAGACCGTGTCATCGTTGACCCCGTCCATCAGCTGAACCGGAACGCGTATAGATCCGTGGTGGCTGGTGACCTGTGCCCAGTCACCGTCCTTGAGACCCAGTTTGCGGCCGGCATTGCGGCTCATGAACAAGCTGTTGCGGTTGGTGATCTGGCGCAGCCAGGCGTTCATCGTGCCCCACGAATGGTACATGTGC
This sequence comes from Rhodospirillales bacterium, assembly GCA_040219295.1. Taxonomy (GTDB): domain Bacteria; phylum Pseudomonadota; class Alphaproteobacteria; order Rhodospirillales; family Casp-alpha2; genus JAVJST01. Next base: position 1,442,639 of record JAVJST010000005.1, on the reverse strand, counting down.
ATCGGTCGCTGGGTCACGGCATGGAACGGGTACTCGTCACGGTCGACCATGGCCTCTTCCATCGGCCGGTACCAGATCGGCAACGGATCGAAGTAGGTGCGGATTCGCTCGCGGTGCTGCTCAGGCGGCTGAATGTCGCCATGTCCGTCTGCGGCGAGCCGGAAGCGTTGCAAGGTCTCGGAATACAGCTGAAGCGGGATCGGTTCGGCCTTGCCGATGAACCCGACCTTGGCGGCGAACTCGAGGTAGCCCTTGTTGGCCATCTTGTAGAAGCGCTCGTCGCGCGGGAACGGATAGCTCCAGAAACACTGGTTCTCGATGTAACGATCGAGCTGCTTCGGGTTCGGCGGACCCGCGAGTTGTTTATCGCCTTCCTCGCCGCGCCACCCTGCCAGCGGACCGATGCCCGGGCTGCGCTCGTGATTGACGATGTAATCGGAGTAACCGCCCGGATACTTCGGCGAACCGTCTTCGTTGGTCATGGCCGGAAGCCCGAGGCGGGCGCCGAGATCGAGCAGCACCGTCTGGAACGAGCGCACGTCGCGGTCCGGCCGGATCACCGGCTGGCGAATGGCGTCCTGCGCGGCATCAGCCTCCGAAATCGGCCGATCCAGAAGCGAGATGCAGTCCCAGCGCTCCAGGTAGGTAGTGTCGGGCAGGATCAGGTCCGCGTAGGGCACCATTTCCGAGTAGTACGCGTCGGAATAGATGATGCGCGGAATCTTGTACCCCCCGGTATCCGGATCAGTATCGGTCAGCATGTCGATTGTGCCCGATGTGTTCATGGCCGAGTTCCAGCTCATGTTGGCCATGAACATCATCAGGGTATCGATCTTGTAGGGATCGCCCTTCCAGGCGTTGTGAATGACCGAATGCATCAGGCCGTGCGCCGCGACCGGGAACTCCCAAGAATACGCCTTGTCGATACGGCGCGGCGAGCCGTCGGCCTCGACCAGAAGATCCTCCGGGCCGGTCGTGAAACCGAGTGGCGGACCGCCGAGAGGCTTGCCAGGGCCGACCTGGCCCGGTTTTCCGGCGGGCCGGATCGCCGGCGGCACCGGCTTTGGAAACGGCGGCTTGTAGCGGAAACCGCCCGGGCAGTCGATCGAGCCCAGCATCATCTGCAGGATGTGGAGCGCGCGGCAGGTGTGGAAACCGTTCGAATGCGCAGAAATACCCCGCATCGCATGCATTGCCACCGGACGCCCGACGATCTCGTCATGTTCCTGTCCCCACGCGTCAACCCACGGGACGTCGAGCCGGATTTCGCGCTCGAACGCGGCCTCGGCCAGCTCCTTGGCGATGCGGCGGATCGTGGGCGCCGGGACACCGGTCTCTTCGGCAACGGCCTCCGGCGCATACCGCTCTGAGAGATACCGCTCGGCCAGCAGGTGAAACACGGGATGCGCGGCGCGCCCGTCTGCGAGTTCATAACTCCCGGCGATAGCCGGGTTGATCCCCGTGCCGTCAGCTGGAACGGCTCTTCCTTCACGACTGTCCCAACACAGCGGTTTGCCGCCCGCGTCGCGTGCAAACAGCCCGTGGTCGGCATCGCCCGGCGCATCGATCACCAGCCAGTGAGCGTTGGCGTAGCGCACCAGATAGTCGACGTCGACCTTGTCGGCGCGCAGCAGTTCGTGGATCAGGGCCATGATGAACAGCCCGTCGGTGCCCGGCCGGATGCCGACCCATTCGTCGGCAACAGCCGAATAGCCGGTTCGCACCGGATTGACCGAGACGAACTTCACGCCCCGGTTCTTGATCTTCGTCAGGCCAATCTTGATCGGGTTCGAATCATGATCCTCGGCGACCCCGAACATCATGAAATACTCGGTCCGGTCCCAGTCGACCTCGCCGAACTCCCAGAATGCGCCACCGATGGTGTAGAGCCCGCCCGCGGCCATGTTGACGGAGCAGAAGCCTCCGTGCGCAGCGTAGTTCGGCGTGCCGAACTGCGTCGCCCACCAACTGGTCAGAGCCTGGCTCTGGTCGCGGCCGGTAAAGAACGCGAGCTTGCGGGGGTCGGTCTCGCGAATGCCGGACAACCATCCGGTTGCAGTCTCCAGAGCCTCCGCCCATTCGATCTCCTCAAACTCGCCCGAGCCGCGCGGTCCGACGCGGCGCAGGGGCTTGGTCAGCCGAGCCGGTGAATACTGTGTCATGATACCGGCCGAGCCCTTGGCGCAGAGCACGCCACGGTTCACCGGATGGTTCGGATTGCCCTGAATGTAGCGAACGGCGCCGTCCTTGAGGTGGACCTTGATGCCGCATCGGCAGGCGCACATGTAGCAGGTCGTGTACTTGACGTCGTCGGCGACCTCGGGCGAGGTGTCGATTCCGTCCTTCCACCGACGCCGCTTCTCGTCTGCCATGCCCCGCTCCCCATAAAGCGTTACCGAAGACACCGCAAAGTGCCCTCAACGCTCATCGTCTAACTAGCATTCTACGGCTTAATCGGAGTCATGCCAGATCGGCGGGAAGTAATGTCCAGCCGCTAGGAAAATCTAGGACTGCGGCAATTCGCCGACCGCCGCGACGAACGCCGGAACCGACTTGCTCTCGAGGAATCGCACGGCGCAAGTGAGCTCGAGATCGGGCTCGCCGGATGTCGTCAGAATGGCGTCGGTTCCCGCCTGCCGGCACCGGTTGGCATCAACAACCGGCACGTTCTGACGCCATGCGGCCTCGGTCGTCGCCAGGGCATTGGGCAGGTCCGCCTCACGCGTCGAAGGCTGAGCCTCCGCATCGGTCGGAAGCGCCAGGATTACATCGGGGTAAACGCCGTTGCCCTGAATGGAGTGACCGTCCGGCGAGTAGTAGCGCGCAGTGGTCAGCCGCAAGGCGCCCTCGATTGGCAACGGCGTAATGGTCTGCACCGATCCTTTGCCGAACGATCGGCGGCCCATGACCGTGGCCCTGTGATTCTCCTGCAGCGCACCCGCGACGATTTCAGACGCCGAGGCGGCTCCGCCGTTGATCAGCACGACGAGGGGCAGTCCCGACGCCATGTCGCCGGGCGACGCGGAATGTACCCGGTCGCCTATGCCGCCGCGCCCCTTGATAGAGACGATTCGGCCCTCCTCGAGAAACGAATCGGCAAGGATGAGAGACTGATCCAGAAGCCCGCCCGGATTGTTGCGAAGATCGAGAACGATACCGGATAGGTCATTGCCAAGTTCGGCGCGCAATTCATTCATGGCGCGCACGATCCCTGGCTCGACGCGTTCTGTGAACCGCGTAACGCGGATGTAACCGACATTGCCCTCCGTGCGCCAGCGTACCGAGCGGACACGGATGGTATCGCGGATGATCTTGACGTCGAACGCGTCACTGCTGCCCCGCACGACCGTAATCACGACGAGGCTTCCCGGTTCGCCGCGCATTCGATTGACCGCGTTGATCAGACCCTTGCCACGAATGTCCGCGCCGTCGACGTGCGTGATGGTGTCGCCCGGGGCCAGCCCCGCGGCCTCCGCCGGCGTTCCCTCGATAGGGGCGACCACCTTGACCAGATCGTTCTCCAGCGTGATCTCGATGCCGAGACCGCCGAACTGGCCGCTGGTCGACACCCGGCTCTCGCGGAACTCTTCAGCATTGAGATAGCTGGAGTGCGGGTCGAGCGACGCCAGCATGTTGCTGAGTCCGGCTTCGACGACGAGACTTGGATCGAACGATCCGATCTCGCCTTCAAGTTCCTCGACGCCGGCGATCGCCGCATCGATGAGAACCGCGTCGTCTATCGGCTCGACGTATGTTACGCGCACGCGGCGGAACGCGTCGTTGAAATGCTCGAATGGCTGTGCCGCCGGATTCGTCGAGTACGTCCGGTACACTTCCTCGAAACGGGTAACCTCTCTCTGAGCCGATGGCGGGATCGGAAAAGCGCCGCCGCTGACCACGGAACTGAGCGACTGCAAGCCCTGATCAGCCGCACAGGCGACGATACCCGGTACAACGATCAGCGCCGTCAGCAGCCATCCGCGAACTGACGGCCACAAGCCGCGCCCGCGGCCCGGACGGCTGCTCAAGCCCGTCCGGCGCCTCGAGATAGTGCCCGTTTCATGTCGGTCGATCACGGCTCACCGTTCATGCCGTTGGGGCTTGCAACGCACCGGGGGCGACGGGCCGGCCTCAGGCCGACGTGATCGCCTCGATCAGTTCGCCGAGCACCCGTTCGGCATCCTCGTTTTCCACCTGGCAGGTTCCGGCGGCCTCGTGGCCGCCGCCGCCGTATTTAAGCATCAGTTCGCCGACGTTCACGGGGGACGAGCGATCGATGATCGATTTGCCGGTGGCGAACACGGTGTTGAGTTTGTTCAGCCCCCACAGCACGTGGATCGAAATGTTGGCGTCCGGGAACATGGCATAGACCATGAAACGGTTCCCGGCGAAGATGGTTTCCTCGTCGCGCAGGTCAAGAACGACGAGCGGTCCGTGCACCGTGGCGCATCGCTTGATCTGGTCGACGTGTTGGTCGTGATGCTCGTTGTAGAGGTCGACCCGTTCCTTGACGTCCGGCAGCGCCAGGATTTCTTCGATCGAATGGTCGCGGCAGTAGTCGATAAGTTGCATCATCAACTGATAGTTGGAGACCCGGAATTCACGAAAACGGCCAAGACCGGTCCGCGAATCCATCAGGTAGTTGAGCAGGACCCAGCCGGTCGGGTTGAGGATCTCGTCCTTGCTGAACTGCGCCGAGTCGCTCTTATCGACGGCTTCCATCATCTCGGCCGACACCCGCGGGAACGCACTCGCGCCGCCATAGTGATCGTAAACGACACGGGCCGCCGATGGCGCATCCGGATCGATGATATGGTTGTCCGGCTTGTCCTCGACGCGGATCGTCTCGCTGAGATGGTGATCGAACGCGAGATGACATCCCGGCACATACGGCAGGTTGGTGGTGATGTCACGATCTGAGATCAGGATCGTGCCGTCCTGCATGTCCTTCGGGTGCACGAACTTGATATCGTCAATCATATCAAGCTCTTTGAGAAGGACCGCACACGCCAGTCCATCGAAATCGCTGCGGGTGACCAGGCGGAACTTGTCGTCACTCATGATCGTGTATCCTCTCTACTGCCGTCGCTCTCAAGGGCGTTTTCGTTGCGGTTCCCGGTCGCCGGCGAACCGTGCTCGTTGTTGGACGGGATTATATGCCGGATTTTTCGAACCTGTAAAACAACCGGAGGAGCCCTGAGCAGGCCCGTACCGACATCATCGATCCGGGCGCGTGTCGCCGCGTCCGATATGGTCGACCGCCCAGACGACGGCGGTAATCAGGACAACCGCGCCCGCTTGGTGCAGGACGGCCAGTTCCATGGCGACGACCGATAGCAGCGTGGCGATCCCGAGGGTCACCTGCAACACCGCCGCCGCCAGGATCACGCTCAGTGAACGACTGACGGCCGGGGTCTCCGCGGGACGCCGGCTGACCAGCCACGCGACCACGATGGCGGCGAACGTGATAACCGCAAGAACACGGTGATTGAACTGAACGGTGGCGATGTCCTCGAACGCGGCACGCCAGATGGGCGAACCTTCGTACAGGTAGGACGGCACGAGTACGCCATCCATCAGCGGGAAAGTGTTGTAGGTCATGCCGGCATTGAGCCCGGCGACAAACGCGCCGGACAGGACCGTTACGCCGACGAGCGCGAGAAGAACCCACAACCCGCTGCGCCAGCCGGCCGTCGCGGCAGTCCACGGTGCCCGGCTCCGGCGCAACCACAACGCAGTCAACAGCAGACAGACGTATATGACGAGCGCGACGCCGAGGTGTAACGCCAGGCGGTACTGCGATACGTCAGTCCGGTCCGTCAGGCCGCTCGATACCATGTACCAGCCGATCCCGCCCTGCACACCGCCGAGCAGGAACAGCCCGGCGAGGATCCACGCCAACCGGCGGTCGAGCCGACGGGTCACGGCGAACCAGACGAACGGCACCGCGAACACGAGACCGATCAGCCGGCCCCAGAGCCGATGGATGTACTCGAGCCAAAAGATGCCCTTGAACTCGTCGAGCGTCATGCCGGCATTAAAGGCATGGTACTCGGGAATCCGCTTGTAGCCGTCGAACGTCGCCTGCCAGGCTTCGTCGCTCATTGGCGGCAACCAGCCCGTTAGTGGCCGCCAGTCGGTAATCGACAACCCGGATTCGGTGAGCCGCGTCAACCCGCCGATCACCACCGCGCCGAACACCATGGCGGCGACCGCAAACAGCCAGCGGGCGACCAGATGGTCGGCGTTCGTGGTGCCGCGTAACGTCTCAGTTCTCAGGGTGGCCTCGCTCATCACTGCGCTTAGGTGATGGACCGCGCCCCGGATGTCAACGCCGGGGTTGCCGGCAACCGGCCGCCTACCCGTTCGGGTAAGAAACCCAACACCAAAGAGTTCCAACGCCCGCCCTGCAAGGTGTTGTTGTAATTGGTATACTGCCGTACACGGCCACATCCCGTCGGTTTTAGGAGAAGGAGATTGCCGGGGTGGGAGCCGACCAATTGGCCGGCCGTTCATCGACTGATCGCCACGCCCGCTTCCCACTTTACGCCCGAGGACCGACGACCATGCAATATAGCAATCCCGTCTTCATTCCTGGCCCGACCAACCTGCCGGAGCGCATCCGACGCGCCATTCAGACCGTCACTGAGGATCAGCGTTCGCCGCGCTTCCCGGAACTGACGCTGCCGTTGTTCGACAAGCTGAAAAAGGTATTCCGGACCGAGACCGGGCACGTTCTTGTGTTCCCGGGTTCCGGCACCGGCGGCTGGGAATCGGCGATCACCAACACGCTGTCGCCGGGCGACAAGGTTCTGACCGCCCGTTTCGGCCAGTTCTCGCAGCTTTGGTCGGAAATGTGCGGACGCTTCGGCCTCGACGTCACCGCGCTCGATGTCGAGTGGGGCAAGGGCGTGCCGCTCGACGACTATCGCCGCATTCTCGCGGATGACACCACGCACGAGATCAAGGCGGTGTTCGCCTGCCACAACGAGACCGCGACCGGTGTGACCAGTGACATTGCCGGCGTGCGCAAGGTTCTCGACGAGGTCGGCCATCCTGCCCTGCTCTTCGTCGACGGCGTCAGTTCCGTCGGCAGCCTTGAGTTCCACATGGAGGACTGGGGCGTCGATCTCGCGGTCAGCGGTTCGCAGAAGGGCTTCATGATGCCCACCGGTCTGGCCATCGTCGGCGTCAGCCAGAAGGCCATCGACGCGTCGAAGTCGGCCGGGCTGACGCGCTCGTATTTCCATTTCGACGCCATGCTTCGGACCAACAAGGACGGCTATTTTCCCTACACGCCCAACGTACAGTTGTTGCACGGCCTAAGCGAGGCCTGCGACATGCTGCTTGAGGAAGGTCTCGAGGCCGTGTGGGCCCGCCATCACCGCATGGCAGAAGGTGTCCGGCGCGGCATCACCGAGGGCTGGAACCTCGACGTCTGCGCTGCGTCGCCCGAATGGTACTCCGACACGGTGACCGCGATCCGCGTGCCGAAGGGTTTCGATGCCGCCCAGATGATTCGGATCGCCTACGACCGCTACCAGGTATCGTACGGCACCGGTCTGGCGCGGCTTGCCGGCAAGGTGTTCCGCATCGGTCATCTCGGCCTGATCAGCGAGTTGCAGCTGCTGTCCGGACTCGCCGGCGCGGAGATGGCGATGCGCGACATTGGCATTGATATCGAACCCGGCAGCGGCGTCGCCGCAGCCAGCGAATACTATCGTCAGACGGCGGCCCCGGTCGCCGTTGCTGAAGCGGCGTCGCGTTAGGCGCCGCTTTCCTTGGGGAGCTGAAATGGACATTCACGAATATCAGGCGAAGGAAATCCTTGCGGGTTTCGGCGTTCGGGTGCCGAGGGGCGGTGTCGCCTACAGCCCGGAACAGGCCGCCTACCGCGCAACCGAGATCGGCGGCCGCAAATGGGCGGTCAAGGCGCAGGTGCATTCGGGCGCGCGCGGCAAGGCCGGCGGCATCAAGCTCTGCGACAGCGCGCACGATGTTCAGGACGCCGCCGCCGACTTACTCGGTAAGCGCCTGGTGACCAACCAGACAGGCCCGAAGGGCAAGCTGATCCACAGGCTCTACGTCGAGGAAGCGACGGCGTTCAAGCAGGAGATCTATCTTGGCTTCGTGCTCGACCGGAAGTCGGAGCGCGTCATGGTCGTGGCTTCCGCCGCCGGCGGCATGGAGATTGAGGAGATCTCCAGCCAGAAGCCCGACTCGGTCATCCGCGTCAGCGTCGAACCGGCCGTCGGCATGCAGCCGTTCCAAGCCCGAGAGATCGCCTTCGCGCTGAAACTCGATCCGGCCCTGATCAGCCAGGCATCGCATCTGATACTGGGGTGCTATCGGGCGTTCCGCGATCTCGATGCGACGATGGTGGAAATCAACCCGCTGGTCGTGACCGAAGACAACCACCTGGTCGCCCTAGACGCCAAGATGTCGTTCGACGACAACGCGTTGTTCCGCCGTCCGCAGGTTTCCGAACTCCGCGACAAGAGCCAGGAAGACCCCCGCGAAACCCGCGCCGCCGACCGGGGCCTCAGCTACGTCGGCCTCGACGGCAACATCGGCTGCATGATCAACGGCGCCGGGCTCGCCATGGCGACCATGGACATGATCAAGCACGCAGGCGGCGAACCCGCCAACTTCCTTGACATCGGAGGCGGCGCGACGCCGGAACGGGTCGAGAAAGCCTTCAACCTGGTGCTGTCCGATGACAACGTCGAGGCGATCCTGATCAACATCTTCGCCGGTATCAACCGCTGCGACTGGGTCGCCGAAGGCGTCATCCAGGCTTTCAACAACCTGAAACCGAAGATCCCGGTGATCGTCCGCCTGTCGGGCACCAACGTCGAGGAAGGCAACCGCATCCTTGCCGACAGCGGCCTGCCGATTCAACCGGCGAGAACGCTGGCGGAGGCCGCCGAACGCGCCGTCGCCGCGGTGCAGGGCACATCCGCCTCGAAGGCGAGTTGAGGACAGAGCCATGAGCATCATCATCGACGAAAAGACCCCGATCATCGTGCAGGGCTTCACCGGCAAGATCGGCAGCTTCCACGCCCAGGAAATGATCGACTACGGCACCAACGTTGTCGGCGGGGTGACCCCCGGCAAGGGCGGCAAGACGCACCTAGACCGGCCGGTGTTCGATACCGTCAAGGAAGCCGTTGCCGAGACGGGGGCGACCACCTCGATCGTCTTCGTGCCGCCGCCATTCGCCGCCGATTCCATCATGGAGGCCGCCGACGCCGGGCTTGCGACCTGCTGTGTCATCACCGACGGCATCCCGGCCCAGGACATGATGCGCGTGAAGCGTTATCTGCGGCGTTACAAGAAGGAACAGCGTATGCGCCTCGTCGGACCGAATTGCGCCGGCATCATCTCGCCAGGTAAGGCCATGCTCGGCATCATGCCCGGCCACATCTATCTCGAAGGCGACATCGGCATCGTCGGACGCTCCGGGACGCTGGGCTACGAAGCCGCCAGCCAGATGAAGGATATCGGCCTCGGCGTCTCGACCAGCGTTGGCATCGGCGGCGACCCGATCAACGGCTCGTCGTTCAAGGACATCCTCGCGCTGTTCGAGGCAGACCCCGGTACCCGCGCCGTCATGATGATCGGCGAGATCGGCGGTCCGCAGGAAGCCGAGGCCGCCGAGTACATCCGCGACCACATGTCCAAGCCCGTCATCGCGTACGTCGCCGGGCTGACTGCGCCGAAGGGCAAGCGCATGGGGCACGCGGGCGCCATCATTTCCGCGTTTGGCGAAAGCGCCGACGAAAAGGTCGAAATTCTCTCCGACGCTGGTGTCCACGTCGCACATCGTCCGTCCGACATGGGCACCACGATCGCATCGGTGTTGTAGTCCCTCTTTTCCCAACGTCCTCGGGGGCTACACAACGTAGGGCTGGCCGCTTCGGCGGTCAGCCCTCTTTTTACTCATTAAATTACATGTTCTCTATGTGATTATGGATATTTCACATTTATTTTTTGACAATTCATGCTCTTTCACCTAATTTAAGCGTAATACAACATCACGGCGGACGTGCCACTGCGCCGTCCGCAAACACGGGAAGTAAAGCCATGACCCAGCAAGTCGTTACCGCCAACCGCCTGACCGACGGTGCCGTGGTCTATTTCACGGTCGACGGCCAGTGGTCGATCTGGCTATCGGAAGCGGGCATCGCCGAGAGCGAGACCGAAGGCGAGGCCCTGCTCGCCTCGGCCCAGGAAGCCGTAGACGCCAACGTCGTCGTCGAACCGTACCTGATCGAGGTGCGCAGCGAAGGTAGCACGATCAAGCCGGTGCGATACCGTGAGGCCATTCGGTCAAAGGGGCCGACGACCCATCCGCATCACGGTCGCGACGCGGCGTTTGCGGTAAGCGGCGCCAACGCTCCGGCGGCGTTCCAGAACGGTCTCTGACCACAACCTGCGACTTACCTGGTTCCGGACGGCAGTCATGTACCGCTACGACGAGTTCGATCACGCGTTCGTGCAACAGCGCGTCGCCCAGTTCCGCGATCAGGTGTCGCGGCGCCTCACCGGCGACCTCGGCGAGAACGAGTTCAAGCCACTGCGCCTGATGAACGGCGTCTACCTGCAACTCCATGCCTACATGCTACGGGTCGCCATCCCCTATGGCGTGCTGTCGTCGCGCCAGCTTCGCATGCTGGCGCACATTGCACGAACCTACGACAAAGGCTTTGGCCATTTCACGACGCGCCAGAACATCCAGTTCAACTGGCCCCAGCTTGTCGACGTACCCGACATTCTCGACGACCTCGCCAGCGTCGAGATGCACGCCATTCAGACCAGCGGCAACTGCATCCGCAACACCACCTCAGATCCTTTTGCCGGCGCCGCCGCGGATGAAATCGAGGACCCGCGGGTCTACTGCGAGATCATCCGCCAATGGTCAACCCTGCACCCCGAGTTCGCCTTTCTGCCGCGCAAGTTCAAGATCGCCGTCAGCGGTGCCGACACCGACCGTGCGGCTGTGAAGTTCCATGACATTGGCATCTACATCAGGCGCGACGAGGCCGGTGAAGTCGGCTTCGAGATTCTCGCCGGCGGCGGCCTCGGCCGCACCCCGATGGTCGCCCAGACCGTGCGCGAGTTCCTGCCCAAGCAGCACTTGCTGTCGTATCTTGAGGCGATCCTCAGGGTCTACAATCGGTTGGGACGGCGCGACAACAAGTACAAGGCGCGCATCAAGATCCTGTTGCACGCGACCGGTATTGAGGAGTTCCGGCGCCTCGTCGAGGAAGAGTGGAAGGTCATCAAGGATCTCGATTACGACCTCCCCGAACACGAGATGCAGCGCATCCAGGCCTACTTTGCGCCGCCGCCCTACGAGACGCTGGATGCCACCAGCCGCCGTTTCGAATCCGCCAAGTTCTCGAACCCGGCCTTCGCGGACTGGGCAAAACGAAACGTCCACGGCCACAAGCAGCCGGGCTATGGCATCGTGACGATCTCGCTCAAGCCGATCGGCGGTGTCCCCGGGGACGCGAGTGCCGACGAGATGGACTTCGTCGCGGACCTTGCGGAACGCTACAGTCTCGGCGAAATCCGCGTTACTCACCGCCAGAACCTGGTCCTCGCCCAAGTCAAGCTCGAGGATCTGGAGAAGGTCTTCGAGGAACTGGTCGACAACGGCCTGGCGACGCCCAACGAAGGCCTTGTGACCGACATCATCGCCTGCCCCGGGCTCGACTACTGCGCGCTCGCCAATGCGCGATCGATTCCGGTGGCACAGCGGATCAGTGAACGGCTCGCCGATCTCCGGCACCAGCACGACATCGGTGATCTGCACCTCAACATTTCGGGCTGCATCAATGCCTGCGGTCATCATCACGCGGCGACCCTCGGCATTCTCGGCGTCGACCGTCGCGGCGAGGAGTACTACCAGATCACCCTCGGCGGCAGCGCATTCGAGGACGCCTCGGTCGGCTCCATCGTCGGTCCGGCGTTCTCGGCCGACGGTGTCGTCGATGCGGTCGAAACCATCATCAACACCTACCTCGGCATACGCGAGGACGGTGAAACCTTCCTCGGCGCGGTCCGCCGAGTCGGCATCGATCCGTTCAAGGGAGCCCTCTATGGTGCTGATTAAGGACGGCGCAATCGCCGACGACCCCTATGTCGCGTTCGAAGGCGCTCAGTCGATCGATCCCGGCCAGGCCGTATCCGTTTCCCTGGCGGACTGGCAGGCCGACAGGGAGGCGATCCGGGCGCAAGACGCCCCGGTCGCGCTCCGCCTGCCGAACGATGCGGCCATGGAGGACATCGCCGGCGACCTGCCTGAGTTCGCCGCCATCATCGTCGAGTTCCCGACGTTCAGCGATGGTCGCGCGTTCTCCCAGGCGCGCCAGCTACGTGAACAGTTCGGTTATCAGGGCGAGATTCGCGCTGTCGGCCACGTCATCCGAGACCAGTACCTGTTCCTGCACCGCTGTGGCGTCAACGCGATCGAAGTCGCCGACGAAAAAGCGCTCGCGGCCTGGAATACGGCGATGAACGAGTTCTCGTTGTTCTATCAGCGAACCGTCGACCGCCGTACGCCGGTTTCGGCCCTGCGCGGTCGTGTTTCCGGCTCCGTGTCGTAATTTCGCACCCCGGCGTCCGATCCCGACTGACAGCAGCGTTGTCTCTGACTAGACTCGCAACAAGTTTGTGAGGAATACCCGCGTGAGCGCATCTAAAGACATCTTGCCCGTCTCACTGGTCGGCGCCGGTCCCGGCGATCCGGGCCTGCTGACGCTGCGTGCGTACGAGCTCCTGCAGGCCGCGGATGTCGTCGTATATGACAAGCTGGTCTCGGACCAGGTTCTCGACCTGATTCCGGCGGGCACAACGCGGATATTCGCCGGCAAGACGGCGCGCAACCACTACATGCCGCAGGACCAGATCAACGAGCTATTGGTCAGCCTGGCGAGGGCCGGCCGCCGGGTCGTGCGGCTCAAGGGCGGCGACCCGTTCGTCTTCGGTCGCGGCGGTGAGGAAGCCGCCTATCTTGCCGAACACGGTGTCGATTTCGATGTTGTCCCCGGGATCACGTCGTCCGCCGCGTGCGCGGCCTACGCCGGTATCCCCCTGACCCACCGGGGGCTCGCCCACAGTGTACGGTTCGTTACCGGGCATACCCGCGCCGGCACGGAACTGGAGCTCAACTGGAAGAGCCTGGCGGACCCGGAAACCACGCTGGTCGTCTACATGGGCATGATCAACGTCGAAACGATCGCCGCCGAACTGATCAACGCCGGGCTGTCGCCGGATACGCCAGCGGCGGCGATCAACATGGGCACGCGGCCGGAGCAGCGCGTCGTGCGCACGGTGCTCAGCCGGCTGGCGGCCGAAGCGCAGGCCGCCGACCTCGTCGGCGCGACGCTGCTGGTCATCGGCAAGGTCGTGGCGCTGGCCGAGGACCTCAGCTGGTTCGTCCCGGAAGACGCTGCCGATACCGAAGCCCATGGCTGACCAGGTCGGAACCGGCGAACACCCCACCGTCGAAACCGCCTGGCGCGACGCCATCCTGATCCTGCTGGCCCATGGCTCGTCGATGCCGAGCGGCGCCGACATGGCCCGCAAACACGCCGAGACGCTGCGCGAACTCGGCCTGTTCGCCGACGTCAGGGCGGCGTTCCTGCGGGACACGCCGCATCCCCGGGACCTTATCGAGGCCGAGGATGCCCGCGATATCTACGTCGTGCCGTTCATGGCCTCTGACGGCTACTCGATCGACACGTTGATTCCGGAAGCACTGGGCCTCAGCGGACCACTGACGGAGCGCATATCAGAAGGCACGCGCCGGCGCATTCATATGTGCCGCCCCGTTGGCACTCACGAAGACCTGCTCAACTGGCAGGTCGGCGGTTTGTGTCGGTTCATCGACAGTCTACCCGCAAAAGAAAAGCCGCTCTCCGTCCTCGTCGCCGCGCACGGCACGGATCGCCACGCCGGCAACTTCGACCGTACCCGTGACGTGGTCGCCGTCATATCTGCAGCTGGCATTGCTGAAACCGTTGACGCGGTATTCATCGACCAGTCACCATCTCTCGACACTTGGCGCGATCACGTGCGTACCGACACTGTGCTGGTTGTGCCGTACCTGATGAACCTCGGCCGCCATGGCCGTCACGACATTCCCGAAGCCATGGGCTTCGCCGGTCGCGGCGCCAGCACCACGCTCGCCGAAGGGAGCATCGCAGGCCCCTACGACGTGGACGGCAATCGCATGTACTACGGGCCGCTGCTCGGCGCGTGCCCGTCGATCCCGCAGGTGACGCTCGAACGAGTCCGCCAGTGGGACGCACCGTGGCATGAATGAACAGGCAACGATCGACGTGTTCTTCTACGGCCTGTTCATGGATGCCGGCATCCTGAGCCGTCTCGGTATTGCGGCGAACAATCCGCGTCGCGCCCATGTGCGCGATTACGCCCTTGTCATCGGCGATCGGGCTGCGCTCGTTCCGCGACCAGGCAACAACTGCTTCGGCATGGTGTTCTCGCTGACGAAAGCTAACGCCGAGCGGCTTTATGCGAGCGACGGGCTCGAGAATTATCGTCCGGAGCTGCTGATCGCCGAGTTCGACGACCGGAGTACCGGCGACGTCCTCTGTTACAACCTGCCTGACCCGCCGTCCGCAGACACGTTCAACGAACGCTATGCCGCCGACCTTCAAACAGTGCTCCGGGATCTCGGATTTCCCGACGATTACATAAATGCCATTGCCGGGTAATTCTGCCGCGCCGGTGCTCTAATCGTCGCGTCCGAGCGCCCTGTTAAGCAACATGAAGAGCTTGCCCATGTCAGACGACAGCAAGGTCGTGTTGAGCACGTTCTCCTGATCGCGCTTCTTGGCTTCCTCGATCAGGGTGTGGAACTGCTTCAGGTAGCGCGTCACGTACTCGCGGAAATCCGGGTCTTCCTGGTAGTGATCGCGGATCACGGTGAGGCGCGCCTTCTCGCGGAAGCCTAGCAGCTTGCGCACGAACACACCGCGTTCGCCGCGGTTGTAACGACGCCAGTCCTCTTCCGTGACCTCGACTTCCATGAGGCGGTTCATGTCGACGGCCAGTGACTGCAACCGCTCCATGACGAATGCCGCGTGCCGCAGGAAGTCGTCAGTCGCGGCAACCTTGGTGCGCTCACGCAATTCGACCAGTAAGTGGCTCGCCTCGTCAGCGGCCGAGCGGATCTCGCGCGTCCGGCGGCTTAAATTCTCGGCGACGTTGTCCGACTGCCCGGATATCTCCTCGGTGAGTTCGCTGAGCACGCGGGCATGCGAGATAACGCTCTGATCCCAGGCATGCAGCCGCCGGATTGCGTCGTCGGTCACACCGGACACCTCCTGGCCCCGCCGGCCCAGCGTTTCGCCCAACTGCGACAATCCCTTCTCTGCGTCCCCGGCGGCGGCCGTCACGTCCTTCATCTGGCGTTGCAGGGTCTCATTGGCGGTCCCGACCTTGTTGAGAACCTGATCGGCGAGAACTTCCGAGCCTTCGGCATGTTCGCGCAGCAGACTGGCGGCGTGCGTCAGACGTTTCGAATTCTCGTCCATCACGGCGCCGGCCTGGATGGCCCGTCCCTCGAGGCTCTCGCCGAGCGCCTCGAGTTGCTCCTTGGCCCGACCGCCCGCGGCGGCGACCTCGGCGGTGCGATCGCGGATATCGTCTGCGGCATGGCCGACATTCTGCTGGGCCTTGCCTGACGCCTCGTCGAGGGCCTGGATGCGCTCGCGAAGCTGATCGCCGATCGAGCGCAGGCTCTCCGACGTCGTCGTTGCCTGGTCGCGCAGTTCCTGTGTCTGCTCCCTGAGGTCGTCGCGGACGCCGCCCAGGTCGCTGCCGGCGCGCTCGGCTATGCCGCGCAGGTCGTCCGACTGCTGGCGCAGGCTGGCATTGACGCCGCTGAGAAGCTTGGTCGCCCGGTCGACGGAACTGTCGACCTCCTGCCTGCGCAACCCCAGCGCTTCGGCGACCTGTCCAATGCGATGCGCCGCGTCGTCGCTGGTCCGTCCGACATCTGCCGACTGTTTCTGAAGGTGTTCGGTGAACGCGGAGACGTGCTGGGCGGCCCGGTGATAGGTCTCGTCGATCTCGTCGCGGCGCGATTTTAGCGTATCGCCGTACGCCGACAGCCGTTCCTCCGCGTGGCCGACCTGATCGCCCATCTCGCCGGTATGCTGACGTAGCGATTCGGCGATCGCGAGGAGACGTTTTAACGCATCGTCCGATTGCACCGTGGTGCGTTCCATCTCGTCTCGCGCCGCGGTCCCCGCTTGGCCGATCCCTTCCGCCGCCTCGTCCGCGACCTGCTTGACCTCGCTGCGTACCCGGGCCCCGGCATCGGATGCGCTTCGCGCCGCGGCGGCGGCGGTATCGGAGATCCCGCGGGTCGTCTGTTCAGAAAGTTCCTTGATCTGATCACGCGCCGTCTCGGCCGTACGGCGAATGCTGAACGTAACCGCGTCACCCGCACCGGCAACTTCGGCTGAACGGTTCTTCAGCAGCTCGGCGACATCCTCTATCCGGTGGGCCGCATCCATGCTGACCTCGGCAAGATCGCTCGAACGCTTGGCCAGCGCATTGCTCGTCAGATCGATGCGCGCATCCGTCTCGTCCAGCTTGGCACGCAGTTCGTCGGCACGTTGCGCCATGACCTGTGCCGCTGTGTCGACCCGGTCCACCGTTTGGTCGGCGGCCGCACCGAGCCCCTTGCTCTGACGCAGCATCGCGTCGTTGACCAGCGAGATCAGACGCGCCGCGCGATCCGTCTGCGAGGTCATCTCTCGGGTTGAATCCAGCAGCGATTCGTTGACCCGGGAAACGTCACTAACCGCCTTGCTGGACGCCGTCTCGATCCCCTGGCTGCGGGTTTCGAGAACCTCGGCCAACGCCTGCACGCGTTCCGACGCCTGATCCGAGGCGCCGAGAAGCTGGCCGAGCGCCCGGGTGAGACGGCCTTCCATGGTATCCATGCGCACGTCGGCCCGGTCTGAGGCATTCTCGAGGTCCGTTACCTGACGCCCCAGTTCCTCGCTGCCCTTGCGGGCCGCCGCGGTCAGCCGTTCCGTCAGGTTCTCCAGGGTCAGGCCCTCGTGCTCGAGACGCCCATGCACCGCATCCAGCGCGTCGGAACTCGTCTTGGTCGCCTGCTCAATGCGGATCGCCTCCTCGTCGACCTGACGACCAAGCTCGTCGATCCGCGCCGACGCCCGGTTAGCCAGCGCCTCGGCATCGCCCAGCTGCGCCCGCAGGTTGCCGACTGACTGATCGGTCCGTTCCGTCGCGTGATCGACCGTGTCCGCCGACAGCTTCAGTTGATTGATCACCTTCTGGACGTTGCTGGTTCCCCGCTCGGTCGCGCTTTCCAGCTTCTCGCTCTGCAGATGGAAGTCCTGGTTGACCGCGGTCATCCGCTGTGCCGCGCGTTCGGTCGCATTCTCCAGATCCGCCGAGCGCTGACGCAGGGTCTCGCCGACATCGGTCAGGCGTTGCTCGGTGTTGGTCGCGATCCGTTCGATGTTCTCGGACTGGCCGGACAGCGTGTCGGCCGAACGGCGGACACGTTCCGAGGCCTCGGTCGACGTCGCGTCGAGCTGATCCGACCGGCTCTGCAGCGCCTCGCCGACACGCGCCATCTCGCCGATGACCCGGTCGCTGACCACTGCGAGGCTCTCGGCGCTGGTCTCAAGCGCCGTAGTCACCGAGGTCACACCGGCTTCCGCATTGGCGGTGATCGTGTTGACCTCGTTGATACGCTCGCGGAACTGTTCGCCGACCTGGTGAATGCGTTCGTTGGCGATCTGCGACGCGCTCTGCAGGTTGCGCGTCGAGCGTTCCAGGTCACCGGTCGTCTCACGCACCGTGTCGCGCACACTCTTCGACGTATCGCCCAGCGCGGTGGACTGTCGGTCGAGCGATTCCTCGATTTCGCTCGCCCGTTTCTCCAGATGGTCGGCCGCTTCGGAAAGCACGGACTTCTGTTGTTCGAGCATGTCGCGCAGCGCTTCGACCTGTTGTGCCGTGTGTTCCGTGCGCTTTGTCATGTCCTGCGACTGGCGGCCGAGCGCCTCGGATGCGGTCTCAACCTGCTGTCCGGCGGTTCGCACCACGGAAACGAGCTTGTCGGCGCGTTCGTTCATCAGGTCGCCGGCATGGTCGGCGTCGCGTACGACGTTGCCGACGGTTTCGGCGAAGTGCTGGCCGCGCTGCTCAAACACGGACGTCACCTGCTCGACGCTTTCGCTCGCCTCGCGGCTGGCCTCGGCCAATTCCTGGCTGCGTTCGCGAAGTGCCGAGTTGAGGTCCTCGGCTCGCGCCGACGCCCTATCGGAGGACGTGATCAGCTCCTGCGACCGCTCGTACAGACTGTCTCCAATCTCACGGGCACGTTGCACCGCCCTGTCGGTGACCTCGCGCAGATCGTCGGTCTGACGTTTCAGCGCCTCGGACACCGCCCGGGCGCGGAGATCGGCATCCGCCGAAACCTGCGACAGTTCGACCGAGCGTTTCTTGACAAGCCCGGCCATGGCCTCGGCCTGGGTTGCCGCGACATTGGACGCCTTGGTCAGTTCCTGCGCCTGCCGACGAAGTGAGTCGGTGATCTCGTGCAGGCGCGTCTCCGCGCGATCGCTCGGATAAGCGAGTTGGCGAAGCTGCCAGCGAAGCGCCTCGGTTTCATGGCGCAGCGCGCGGCCCCGTTCGAAAAAGGCGACAACCATCCAAAGCAACGCGACCGGCGTCATGACGCCCGCCGCGACGCCGCCGATCTCGTGCGCCAGCAGGACGTCGAGGTTGTTCCAGCCGAGCTGATCCTCGACGACGATGTAGGCCAGTATCAGCCAGGCGGCGCTGGCCAGCACGCCGAACATCACCGGAATGTGGTAGCGCAGCAGGAACGGCGGTCGCCAGGCTTCCGGCTCGATCGGTAAATCGAACGCGGCCGGCAGCGCGCCGTCCGTTTCGCCGCCGGCGCCGCGCAACGATCGGTCGAGGACGACCGCCTCCTGATCCTTGTCAGACGCCGTGTCCTGGGTCGTCTTGCGCCCCTTGTCCGATTTTTCAGCCATGGCCCGAGCTCCCGCAATCTGGGAAGAAAAGTATAGCGCCGGAAATCAGCGAATCAAAAGATTGGGGTAAATGTTGCGCCAAAATCTGTGGATAACCACAAGATTTTGTGCCGCGAAGACACAGTTCAGCCGGAAACCGCCTTCAGCACGGCTTCAGCGGCGCGTTCCGCGGCACCGCCGTCGGCGGCGGTGTCGAACACGATTGCTCTGGCCCGGGCCCGCTGTTCGGACATGCCGCCCGGATCGTCGAGCGCGGCGCGCAGGATGTCCGCGATCTGGCTGGCTTCGAACACTGGATAGGCGGCCTGCTCGATGGCATCGACGATAGCATCCGGCAACGCGTGCAACGTGCTGTGCCGTTTTCCGGTCACGATGAGCGGCCTGTCGAACGGCAGGAAAAGGGCCGCCCGATCCGACGGATCGGTGAGCAGCATGTTCGCGCCGGCCAGGACGTCGAGTGGATTGATGCCGGGATCGCGAAGCAGTTCGACCCGCGACTCGTTCTGGGCCAGCCGCTGCCAGTCGTCCATCCAGGTCGGCTGCCCCCGAACCGTTTCCGGCCGGGGCCAGATCACCAGGTCCATGTCGTCGGGCAGCGTCTTCAGCAGATCGTCGAGGAAGTCACCGAGCACCACGGCAGCGGATGTCGAGGACGAATGCGGTGCGAACACCAGCCGGCGCCGTTCCGGATTGAAACGTTTGGGAACGCCCGGGCGATGGCCGGTGAACAGCGAATCCGCCATGGGCAGTCCAGTGAACGTCACCCGGCTGCGCTCCACGCCCGCGTCGATGAGCGCGTCGGCGTCACGCAAGGTCAGCGCCCCGACGGCATCCGCCAGCACCGCATTCGCCAGTCCTTCGGCATCGCGCGCGACGGCTGCGGGAAGATGAATGACCGGTCCGCCGTCGACCATTGTCCTCGCCGTTGCCGCCTGGCCGCCGACAATGACCGCGCCGCTCGCCCCGAACGCCTTGATCTGGATATCGTCGGCACTGATCAACGGCCAGCACGACTCGCCGATAGCCCGGAAGACCGGCCTGAGCGCTGGAAAATCGGCCGACGAAGACAGATGAAACACGACCTTCTTGAGACGGTCGATCTCCCGCGAGCGGGATATGGAGGCCGCTTCGGAGCTCAGGATCGCGGCCTCGACCACGCGATCGTCCGGATCGATACGCCGCGCGTCCTCGAAACAACGCGCCGCCTCATCGAAACGCCCGAGGCTCTCGTGGGCAAGGCCGAGGTGATAGAGCGCGCGGACGCTGCCGGGCTCGATCTCGGCGGCGATCCGGAGACACCGCACGGCCTCGTTGAATGCGCCGGATCGCCGGAGCCCGACGCCCAGCAGGTAGCGCGCCTCGCCGTCGTCGGGCGCCACGCGAACGGCCCGTCGAAACGCATGCACCGCCTCGGGCCCCTTGTTGGCGAGAAACAGCACCTTGCCGAGCTCGCTCAGAACGGACGCGTCGTCGGGCTGTCGTTCGATCGCGGTCCGGAGAGCCTTCTCCGCCTCACCCAGTTCGCCGCGCGCGGCCAGCAGCATCCCGAGGTCGCGGTTGACCTCGACGTCATCGGGCACGAGGACGCGCGCCCGTTCCAAGGCAGTCTCCGCCGCCTGATAGTCGCCCTGATCGCGCGCCAGCGCGGCCTGGCTGCGGAGCCGCGCCAGATCCCGCACCGCGGGGTCGCCGTCCGGCAACGGCGGCGGTGCGGTTGGCCGCGCCTCGCTGCCGAGTGCATCCGAATCCGGCGGTTCCGGTTCGGGCGGCGTCAGCCCGTCGGTTCCCGACTCCGGCGCAATGGCTGGCGCCTCGGCGCCGGTTTCGGGACGCAGGCGGATCAGGTTCATCTTGGCGAGCCACGCAATCGATCGGTCGAGAACGTCACGGTCACGCGCGCCGAGCTTGGTCAGCAATCCCTTGACGCGGATGCCACCCGTATCGGCGACAATCGCAAGGATGGTCTCAAGATCTTCACGCGGCAGGACCTGGTTCAGCGCGAAATTGTTCATCGATTGCTGCATGCGCTTTTCGAGTGCCGCGTTGCCGGCATCCCGCACGGGCTGGAGTTCGCTCAGTTCACCGAGGGTCGCGCTCGGATAGGCCGCGAACATCTTGAACGGGTCCGGGCGTGCCGGTACGAATGTCTTCTGCTCGCCTGCGGCGGCGGCACGGGCGCGGCGCCGGCGCTCGTCGAGATCACGCCAAAGTTCCTGATAGGCGGCGATGACGTGTCGCCAGTCGAAGAACTCGCGGGCACGCCGCCGTCCCGACTGGCCCATCGTGGCCCGCTTCTCGGGCTCCAGCGTCAGCATCACCAGAGCGTCGATGCATGCGGCGGTGTCGACGGCAACTGCCTGGCTGACATTGCCGCAGTAGCGGTCGTAATTGCGTGCGTCGTCAGGCCCCGGCACTCCGATATCGACCGGCAGCGAGAGCGAACGACCCTGTCCAGCCGCCGGCATCCAGGCCGGAACGAGAATGCCGTCGACACCATTGCGAACAGTCTCGCGGTAGCCGTTCCAGTCGCTGGCGATGACCGGCAACCCGGCGGCCATGGCCTCGATCGGCGTCAGGCCGAAGGTCTCCTGCACATTGTCGGACAGCGAAACGAATATGTCGGCGGCATGCCAGATGCGTTCGCGCACGTCCGGATCTCGACCGTCGAGGAAAACCGTGCGAACCGATGGCGCGTAGATCCGGGCCGCGTCGCGGAACTCACGTTCGATGGCATCGCTGGCGAACCACCCGGCCATGATCAAGTGAACCTTGCGCCCGGTTCGCCGGGCCGTCTCCTCGGCGGCGACGTACATCGGCAAGGGGTGCGCCTTGGCGTGGAAGCTCAGACGGCCGAGATACAACAACGCTACGTCGTTGTCCGCGATCCCCATGCCGCTGCGAAGATGCGCGCGGTCACTTTCCGCCTGCCGTCCGGTCTGGAAACGTTCGCAGTCGACACCGAGCGGAATGACGGGCAGTCGCAGACCCATCGACGGGCGTTGGCCGAAATGCTCCTCCTGGTAATCAAACTCGGCCTCGAGAACCTGGCGGATCGACGACTTGGACGCTTCCGACGTGCAGATCAGGGCATCCCATTCGGCAAGCGGCGCCCGCACGAGATTGACCAGCGCGTCCATCACGCCGGGAGACGCGACCGTGTGATTGACGCCGCAGATGCTGTGCGCGTGCAGCCGGTCCGTCTGACGGCGGCGCCACGCGAAACCGGACAGGTCCGGCCCCGGCAGATTGAGCAGCGACGGGACCTCCGGATAACCGTAATCCTTCGGCGCGACTCGTCGGCAGGGCACGTTGGTCCCGGCAATGGCGCGAACCCGCGTGGTAAAATCCAGGAAATGATCTGACGTGACGGTTTCGGCGAACAGTTCGTCCGCACCGGCGTGGCGGACGAATCCGGTCAGGAATCCCTCACCCGCCGCGTGCCGGCCCATCAGCTTCTCGCGGCTGGTATCGACCCCGTCCGGGTGGTGGAAGATGACTGCGTTGCGCACTTAACGCCCCCCTGCGCTTCCCGGCGGCGACGCCGGGTTGTCAGAACAGATGCTGTCCGCCGGTAACCCAGATTTCCGTACCCGTGACGTACGCCGCGTCATCCGAGCACAGGTAGAAGATCGTGCCGACCACGTCATTCGGCGAACCCATGCGATCGAGCGGGATACGGGGGATCAGGGCCTCGTACTCGGGCTGGATCATGTCGGTCTCGATCTCGCCCGGCGCGATGGCATTGACCCGCACGTCGAGCGCCGCCATTTCATTGGCCAGTTCCCGCGTCAATGCCGACAACGCGGCTTTCGAGATAGAATACGCCGATCCTGCGAACGGATGAATGCGATGTCCGGCGATCGAGGTGATGTTGACGACCGAGCCCTTGCCCCGATGGAGCGCCTTGGCGAAGCCGCGCGACAAGCGCAGAGCCGCATAGAAGTTGATCTCGAATACTTCCTGCCAGGCATCGAGGTCGCCGTTCAGGCAGCCGAGCCGCTCGCGGAAGGGCGTCTTGGGCGACAGCCCGGCGTTGTTGACCAGTGCATGCAGGGGCTGGTCGCCGAGCACCTCGTTCACCTCGTCGATGAAGTTCTGGACACTCTCGGGATCGGACAGGTCGGTCGGGATGTGGCAGGTCCAGTTGGGATCGCGCTTGCAGGCCTCAGGGGTATCGTCGCGCGAGCAGGTAATGATCTGCCAGCCGCGATCGAGAAAACACTTGGCCGCGTGGTGGCCGATGCCGCGGCTCGCCCCGGTGATGACGATGTTCTTGCGATCCTTCTCCATGACTGGAACCTAAGCCATCCCCTGCCCTCGTTCCAGCGCCTAGGCGGCAGCCCGGCGGCCCATCTGGACCGGCGGACCGGTTCCGCCTAGGGTCTCCGGATGTGTTCAAGATTCGAACTGAACAGCACGCCACGGGAAATCGCCGCCCGGTTCGATCTGTTCGACGCGCCGGTGCTGGCCAACCGGCAGGAGTTCCGGCCGACCGACCGGATTCTCGTCATCGATGCACCCGGTCAGAGCGGTTTTCGCGCCTGGGGCATCCCCGCGCCCTGGGACGGCTCGCCGATCTTCAATGCGCGATCGGAGTCCGTCGCCGAGAAGCCGACGTTCCGGCCCTACCTCGACGGCCGGTGCCTGATCCCGGCCAGTGCCTGGTTCGAATGGCGCAAGGAGGGCCAAGGCGGGAAACAGACGCGTCACAAGACCCGAATCGCACCGGCGGAGGAATCCGAACGACCTTTCGTGTTCGCCGGACTATGCGACGGCGAGCATGCGACGATCCTGACCGCGGCCGCGATCCCGTCGCTCGCGGAGATACACGGCCGGATGCCCGTCGTTCTGGACCGCGATCAGGCGCGCACCTGGATGACGGGCGACCCGATTACCGGTGCCGGCGACCTGCTGCGGCCGCACGATGTCGGCACGCTCACAGGCGAACCGGCGGATCCGGCACACGCAAACCCGAAACCACCAGCGCAACCAGACCTGTTCGGATGAACACGCGGTCGAAGACGACGTAAATCATTCACTTGCGGCCAAGGACATGACCGTCTAAGCGACGCCGGACAACGATCCGGAAGGAAGCCACATTGAACGACGCCGAGCACAGGCAGGCCGCAACGTCGAGCGACACCCAGGCGCCCGTCGAATCCGTCTTCTCGGCGACGGGTGCGTTGTGGGCGCTATTCTTCAGCATCGCGCTCGGCATGCTGAGCACCGGGCTGCTCAATCCGTTGCTGTCGATCCGCGCGGGGCTTTCCGGTTTTTCGCCGCAATCCGTCGGAATCGTGATGACCGGATACTTCGCCGGTTTCGTGTTCAGTTCGAAGCTGACGCCGGTTCTGATTGCCCGCGTCGGGCACATTCGCGTGCTCGCCGCATTCGCCTCGCTCGCTTCCGTTTCGCCGCTCGTCCATGCGGTCGTCGTCGATCCCTATGTCTGGTTTGCCGGTCGGCTGATGACCGGTTTCTCGATGGCCGGCATATACATCGTCTGCGAAAGCTGGCTCAACGCCAGGGCGACCAACGAGAATCGCGGCAGCCTGCTGTCGGTTTACATGATCATCATGGTCGGCTCGTGGGCCAGCGGACCGTTGCTGCTGAACCTTGGTGAGCCGGACTCGTTCGAATTGTTCGTCCTCGCATCCGGCCTGATCTCGCTGTCGCTGGTGCCGATCCTGCTGGCCGCGACGCCCGTTCCGACCATCGACACACCGGAAAAACTGGGCGTGCTGGCGCTCTACCGGCTCGCACCATTGAGTGTCGCGGCAGCGGTCGGCGGCGGTGTCGCCGCCGGCGCCATCGTCGGCATGGCGCCGACGTACGGCAGTATGTTGAAGATGTCGGTGCCGGAGATCTCTCTGTTCACCACCGCTTCGCTGATCGGCTGCGTCGTCACCCAGTGGCCCATCGGCTGGCTCTCCGACCGGTTCGACCGGCGCTGGGTATTGACCGTGGTCGTCTTCGGCTGCGTTGCAGTGGCCGGCGTCGGATCGCTCGGCAGCGATCTGCCGTTCCTCTTGCAGTGCGCCCTGGTCGGTCTCCTCAGCGGGCTGATCTTCCCGATCTACAGCCTCAGCATCGCACACGCCAACGACCGCCTGACGACGCGACAAATGATGGCGGCAAGCAGCACCATCGTGCTGATCAACGGTGTCGGCGCGACCATCGGTCCGACCGCCGTTTCGTATCTGATCGGTCTGGCCGGCCCCGGCGGCTTCTATCTGTTCTTTGCCGTGCTGTTTTCCATGCTCGGTTTCTATGCGCTCTATCGCATGACCCGCCGCGCGGCGGTTGCGTTGGACGACCAGGAAAGCGTCATCATGACCACTCAGGCGGCCGGCATCGCGCCGGTGCTGACCGCCGAGTCCTATTACGAGGTGACTTCCTCGTCCGAGGATGCCAGCTACGACGAATGGCTCACGGAAACTTACGAAGAAGAGCCCAAGGGCCCGGCGGAGGGTGTCGACATCGAAACCAACATGCCTATCGACGAACCGCCGAAACCCGAGGTTCGCGATTAGCGCCGGTCCGGTTCAGCGAAACACGGGAACGTCTTCGTCGATTCCTTCCGGGTCCTGGTGCACGATGACCTCAGCCGTCGGATAGGCCTCGACGATCAGCGCCTCGACCTCGTCGGCGATCACATGGGCCCGGTAGAGCGAGATCGCGCCGTCCATCTCGAGATGCATCTGCACGAAAATCTGCAGGCCGGATTTACGGGTCCGCAGATCGTGCACGTTCCGGACATCGGCATGCCCCATCGCAATGGCGCGAATGGCGGCGCGTTCATCGTCGGGTAACTCGCGGTCCATCAAGACCTGCAGGGCGTCTTCACCGAGATGCCAGGCACCGTACAGAATGTATCCGGCGATGATCAGCGCGACCAGCGGATCGAACCACAACAGTCCAAAGTTCGAAACGACCGCCAGCGACGCGATCACGCCGAGATTGACGAGTACGTCCATCTGGTAATGAACCGAGTCCGCCCCGACCGCGATGGAACCCGTGCGCCGCACGACGTAACGCTGGAACCCGACGAGCAGAACCGTCAGGACGATTGATATGACCATCACGGCGTATCCCAGTTCGGTGCGGGCGATCTCCTGGGGGTTGAAGAAACGCTCGCCGGCCTCGAGTAGCAGGAACGCCGCCGAACCTGCGATAAATGCCGCCTGCGCCAGACCGGCTAGCGACTCGGCCTTGCCATGGCCGAACCGGTGTTCGCGGTCGGCAGGCTCCAGTGCGTGTCGCACCGCGACGAGATTGACCAGCGACGCGGCGACGTCGAGCAGAGAATCGATCAGTGTCGACAGCAGGCTCACTGAATCCGTCAACAGCCAGGCTGCGAACTTCAGGGCGACGAGCGTCGACGCCACGGCGACGGCCGTGACCGTGGCGATCCGCATCAGCCGCGCGGCGCCGGCATCCGGCGCAGCGACTGCACCTTCCGGCGTCACCACCTGTATCGTCTCGCCTTCGTTCGGTGGAGTGCCCTGGTTCATGGGAACAGGCGGACGGTCGCCCATGGCGCGTCGTCCTGCTCGCGTTTGTAGACCAACCTGTCGTGAAGCCTGAAGCTCTCCTGCTGCCAGAACTCGATCGACCGCGGGGTCAGGCGGAAACCCGACCAGAACTCGGGCCGCGGCACTTCGCCGACGTTGAATTTGGCGGTGTACTTGGCGATCCGTTTCTCCAGTTCGAACCGGCCCTCGAGAACCTGCGACTGCTTCGACGCCCATGCACCGATCTGGCTCAGCTTCGCGCGACTCGCGTAGTAGGCGTCGGCCTCTTCATCGGCGACGGGGACGACCGGTCCCTCAACACGAACCTGACGGGTCAGCGACTTCCAGTGAAAGCACAGCGCAGCCCGCGGATTGGCGGCGAGTTCGCGGCCCTTTCGGCTGGTCAGGTTCGTGTAGAAGACGAAACCGCGGTCGTCGACACCCTTGAGCAGCACCATGCGCACCGAAGGCGCGCCGTCGGGCGTCGTTGTGGCCAGCGCCATCGCGCTGGGATCGTTCGGTTCCGACTTCTCGGCGTCGGCGAACCAACGGTGGAAAAGATCGATTGGATTGTCTGTTTCGCTAATCATTCCGCGCCCTTCGGAGACTCCGCAGGTTCCTTGTATTGCACCGGGACCACGCTAGACTCGCCGTTGGATTCGCCCCGGACGGCTTCCGTGGTGCGTCGGGCATTTGGTATCCCGCCGCCTTCACTGTCAAGATTAGGGGCTCAGACGACCGGACTTCTTCATGATACCGATCCGCCGATCAACGACCGCCGTCCTGACCGCCGCGTTCCTGCTCTCGGCCTGCGCCGACACCGAAGGCGACCGTCAGGCCGCCGAAGTGGTCGGCGGTGTGGTCGGCGCCATCGTCGGTAACGTGCTCGGCTCCAAGGTTGGAGACGGCACCGGCAGGCAGATCGCGCGTGGCGTCGGTACCGTTGCAGGGATCTTCATCGGACGCGCCATCGCCCGAAACCTGACCGAACGCGACGAGGAACTGGCGCAGGAAGCGACCGAGGACAGCATGGAGAACGACGAGGAAGGCGAAACCACCGTCTGGAGCAATCCCGACAGCGGCAACGAAGGTACTGTCACACCGACGAGCGAACCCTACGAGACGGTCCAGGACACGCAGTGCCGGGATTTCGAGTCCACGGTGACCGTTGAAGGCGAAACCGAAGTCGCGCACGGGCGCGCCTGCCGCCAGGAGGACGGGTCGTGGAAGATCGTGCAATGACGCATCGTGGCGCAAAAGGCGCCGGGACGCCCCGGTAATGCGCGCGCGATCCCTGTACGACATTCTGGGTGTCCCTCCCGGCGCGTCGGCGGCGGAGATCAAGACAGCGTTCCGCAAGCATGCCCGCGATCATCACCCGGATACCGGCCGCGGCGGCGACTCCGAGGAACGATTCAAGGAAATCAGCCGGGCCTACGCGATTCTCGGCAACGAACGCGAACGGTCGCGCTACGACCGGGGCGATATCGACGAGAGCGGCGCGTCAACGGCGGCGCCGGGCGGCGGTCGATATTCCCGCAAGAAATCGGGCTGGTCCGGATGGACGTCCGGCGGCAAGCAGGAGTCCGACAGACGCGGGTCCGCCAGGCACGAGTCGGGCGGCCCGCGCAAGCCGATCAAGATCGTCGGTGCCGACGTAACCTACAAACTCAAGATCGACCCACGTTCGGCGAGCGTCGGAGCCAAGCGCACGATTGCGACGACGAACGGCAAGCACCTTAACATCTCGATCCCCGCCGGCACGCGCGCGGGCCAGGTCTTGCGCCTCAAGGGGCAAGGCATGCCCGGGCTCAACGGCGGCCGCGACGGCGACGCCCTGATCGAGATCCGGATCGAGGATACCGGGCCGTTCCGCATCGACGGTGACAACATTCACCTTGATCTGCCGATTTCCCTCAAGGAGGCCGTTCAGGGCGGCAACGTCGAGGCGCCCGGTCTCGAGGGTACGGTTCGGCTTAGTGTACCGGCGGGCTCCAACTCGGGTGACGTACTGCGGCTCAAGGGCAAGGGCATGGAGAAGTCCGACGGCGAACGCGGCGATCAGTTCGTCCGCCTGATGATCACGCTTCCGGCCAAGCCTGACTCGGCGTTGAACGCCTTCGTGCGGGACTGGAGCCCGCAATCCCCGTTTACGGGCCGCGACAGGCTGAAAAAGACGCCGGAAGACTAAGCGCCGTATATTTCAGGATGTTACAGCCGTCGCGCCGGGTCTTGATTTGACCTTGCAATCGACATCGGCTATGGCCTTGTACAACGCTGTGCGCCGGTCAGTATGGGTTTCAGGGTGGGATCGCCCCGCCATGGTCTGAGCGATCCGGTTCTTTGAAAGGAAATACAGGAATGAGCGACGCTGCCCCTCTCATGGCCGGGAAGAAGGGTCTGATCATGGGCGTCGCCAATGATCGCTCCATCGCCTGGGCCATCGCCAAGGCGGCGAACGACCACGGCGCCGAGCTTGCGTTCACCTACCAGGGTGAGGCCCTGATGAAGCGGGTGCAGCCGCTGGCCGCAGGCATCGGTTCCGAGTTGGTGCTACCTTGCGACGTTACCGACATGGCGAGCGTCGACGCCGTGTTCGCCAAGATCAAGGACGCCTGGGGTTCGCTCGATTTCGTCGTTCACGCCATCGCGTACTCCGACAAGGACGAACTCAAGGGCCGCTACATCGACACCTCGCCGGAAAACTTCGCGGCGACCATGAACATCTCGTGCTTCTCGTTCACCGCCGTATGCCAGCGCGCCGCGCCGATCATGAATGCCGGCGGCAGCTTGCTGACGCTGACCTACTTCGGCGCCGAACGCGTGATGCCGCACTACAACGTCATGGGCGTGGCCAAGGCGGCGCTGGAAGCCAGCGTGCGCTACCTTGCCGAGGACCTCGGCAAGGATGACATCCGCGTCAACTCACTGTCTGCGGGGCCGATGAAGACGCTGGCGGCATCAGGCATCGGCGATTTCCGTTACATCCTGAAATGGAACGAGTACAACTCGCCGTTGCGGCGCAACGTCACCGCCGACGACGTCGGCGGCGCCGGGCTCTACCTGCTTTCCGATCTCGCCAGCGGCGTGACCGGCGAGACCCACCACGTCGACTGCGGATACAACATTGTTGGCATGAAGGCCGTCGACGCGCCCGATATATCCGTCGTCTGACCGGCCGCGGCACAGAACCATGAGCCACAATACTTTCGGACATCTGTTCCGGGTCACCACGTTCGGTGAAAGCCACGGCCCCGCCATCGGCTGTATTGTCGACGGCACGCCGCCGGGCCTGGCGCTGAGCGCCGCAGACATTCAGCACGACCTCGACCGCAGGCGCCCCGGTCAGTCGCGGTTCACGACCCAGCGCAAGGAAAGCGACACCGTCGAGATCCTCTCGGGCACCCTCGACGGCGTCACCACCGGAACGCCGATCGCGTTGCTGATCCGCAACGAGGATCAGCGCTCCAAGGACTACGACGCCATCAAAGACCAGTTCCGCCCCGGCCACGCCGACTTCACCTACATGGCGAAATACGGCATGCGCGACCACCGCGGCGGCGGCCGCTCGTCGGCACGGGAAACCGCGGCGCGTGTCGCCGCCGGCGCCATCGCAAAACGCATCGTCTCCAGCCTGGCCGGTGACGCGGCCTGGATTCGCGCAGCGCTGGTGCGCATCGGCGAGCACGAGATCGTCCGCGACAACTGGGACTGGGACATCATCGGCGACAATCCGTTCTTTGCGCCGGACGCCGATATCGTGCCGACGTGGGAAAGCTACCTCGACGGCATCCGCAAGTCGGGATCGTCGATCGGCGCGGTCATCGAGGTCCATGCTGGCGGCATTCCTGCCGGGCTGGGCGCGCCGATCTACGGCAAGCTCGATGGCGACCTCGCCGCCGCGATGATGAGCATCAACGCGGTCAAGGGCGTTGAGATCGGCGCCGGCATGGCCGCTGCCCGGCTCACCGGCGAGGAGAACGCCGACGAGATGCGGTCGGACGGCAATGGCGGCGTGACGTTTCTATCCAATCACGCTGGCGGCATCCTCGGCGGCATCTCCAGCGGCCAGGACATTGTCGTGCGCTTTGCGGTCAAGCCGACAAGCTCGATCCTGACGCCGCGCAAGAGCGTCGACAGGAACGGCGCCGAGATCGACGTCGTGACCAAGGGTCGCCACGATCCTTGCGTCGGCATCCGTGCCGTGCCGGTCGGCGAAGCCATGATGGCCTGCGTGCTAGCGGATCACCTGCTGCGCCATCGCGGACAATGCGGGTAAGGTAAGGACATGAGCAGCGAACCGGATCAAATCGACGCGGAAACCGTAAAAGCCTGGATGGATGCGGGCGAGGCCGTGGTCGTCGACGTTCGCGAGGACGACGAAGTCGCCGCGGCCCGGATTCCGGGCGCCGTGCACCTAGCCTTGTCGCGGTTCGATCCGTCTCAAATCCCGCCGCACGCGGGCAAGAAGCTGGTGTTCAGCTGCGCGTCCGGCATGCGTTCCGATCATGTCGCACGACAATTGCTGCTGCAGGGCTTCGTCGATCAGGCCGCCAACCTCGAGGGCGGCATCCAGGCCTGGGCACGGGCCGGCCTGCCGGTCGAAACCTAATCCGACTTCCTTGCGCCGATCAGGAACTCCTTGTTGCCTTCCGGCCCGGTGATCGGGCTTTCGTTGACCCCGTCGACCTGCCAGCCGCCGAGCGCGCCGAGCCAGTCGCGGATATCCGCGATCACCGTGTCGTGCAGCGCCGGATCGCGGACCACGCCGCCCTTGCCGACCTGGCCCTTGCCGACCTCGAACTGCGGCTTGATCAATGCACACAGGAACGCGCCGGGTTTGGCCAGCGCCAGGCCCGCCGGCAGCACGGTCTTGAGGCTGATGAAGCTGGCGTCGCACACCACGCCGTCGAGCGGGTCGGGAACCTCGTCCGCCGTCAGGTGGCGCGCGTTGGTCCGCTCCAGCACCACCACCCGATCGTCGTTGCGCAGTTTCCAGTCAAGCTGGCCGTGCCCGACATCGACGGCATAGACCCGGCCCGCGCCGCGCGACAAAAGAACGTCGGTGAAGCCACCGGTCGACGCGCCGACGTCGAGAAACACGCCGCCTGCCGGGTCGTAGCCGAAGTGATCGAGTCCACCGGCCAGCTTGAGGCCACCGCGCGAGACCCACGGGTGATCCCGCCCCTTGACCGAGAGCGCCTGGCCGTCGGCGACCGTGTCGCTCGCCTTGTCGATCCGCCGGGTATCGGTATAGACCAGGCCGGCCATGATCACCGCCTGCGCCTTGGTCCGGCTTTCGACCAGCCCGCGTTCGACCAGCGCCTGATCGGCGCGCTGCTTTCTGGGTTTTCTGGAGGTCACAGCCGCGCGACCCGTCAGGCGCGGATCGGCTCGGCGATTTCTTCGGCGCGGCCCAATGCCGTCAGCACCTTGGCGACGATGGAATCGGCGTCCAGACCGGCCTCGGCGATCTGGCGGTCCGGCTTGTCCTGTTCGATGAAACGGTCGGGCATGGTCATGGTGCGAACCTTGAGCCCGCTGTCGAGCAGCCCCGCTTCGCCGAGGAACGTCAGGACATGCGCGCCGAAGCCGCCGATCGAGGCCTCCTCGATGGTGATCAGCACCTCGTGGCGCGCCGCGAGGTCACGGATCAGGTCGTGATCCAGCGGCTTGGCGAACCGCGCGTCGGCGACCGTTGTCGAGAGCCCGCGCGACGCCAGGTCCTCGGCGGCCCTGAGCGAGTCCGCCAGCCGGTTGCCGAGGCTGAGGATTGCCACCGACGAGCCTTCGCGCACGATGCGGCCCTTGCCGATCTCGAGCGGCTCGCCCTTCGGCGGCAACTCGACGCCGACGCCCTCGCCGCGCGGATAGCGGATGGCGCTCGGCCGGTCGCCGATCTTGGCAGCGGTCGCGACCATGTGCATGAGTTCGGCCTCGTCCGACGGCGCCATGACGATGAACCCGGGCAGCGTCATCAGGTACGCCAGATCGAACGCGCCGCAGTGGGTCGAGCCGTCGGCGCCGACGTAACCGGCGCGGTCGAGAACGAAGCGCACTGGTAGCTCCTGGATCGCCACGTCGTGCACCACCTGGTCGTAGGCCCGTTGCAGGAACGTCGAGTAAATCGCGCAGAACGGCTTGTAGCCCTCGGTCGCCATGCCCGCCGCGAAGGTCACCGCGTGCTGTTCGGCGATGCCGACGTCAAAACTGCGTTCCGGATAGGTTTCCGCGAACTTGTCGACGCCCGTACCACCCGGCATCGCGGCGGTGATGGCGCAGATCTTGTCGTCGTCAGCCGCTTCAGCGATCAGCGCCCGCGCGAACACGGAGGTATAGGACGGTGCGTTGGCCTTGGGCTTGAACTGCTTGCCAGTGACCACATCGAACTTCGAGACGCCGTGGTACTTGTCGGGCGAGGACTCGGCGGGCGCGTAGCCGTGGCCCTTCTGCGTCACGACATGCAACAGCACTGGACCCGGCTCGCGGTCGTCGCGCAGGTTCTTCAGGATCGGCAACAAGTGCTCGATATTGTGGCCGTCGATCGGGCCGACATAGAAGAAACCCAATTCTTCGAACATCGTGCCGCCGGTGACGATGCCGCGGGCGTACTCCTCGGCGCGGCGAGCGGTTTCCTCGATCTGGCGCGGAAATTTCTTGGCCAGTTCGGCGGCGAAATGGCGCACCGAGCGGTAGGACTTCGACGAGATCAGCCGCGAGAGGTACGCGCTCATCGCGCCGACCGGCGGCGCGATCGACATGTCGTTGTCGTTGAGAATGACGATCAGGCGGGCATCCATGGCGCCGGCGTTGTTCATCGCCTCGTAGGCCATGCCCGCGGTCATCGCGCCGTCGCCGATCACGGCGATCACGTTGCGCTGCTCGCCGGCCAGCTTGCTTGCGACCGACATGCCGAGCCCGGCGGAGATCGACGTTGAGCTGTGCGCCGCGCCGAACGGGTCGTACTCGCTCTCGGTGCGTTTGGTGAATCCCGACAGCCCGCCGCCCTGGCGAAGGGTCAGCATCTTGTCGCGACGCCCGGTGAGGATCTTGTGCGGGTAACACTGGTGGCCGACGTCCCAGATCAGGCGATCGTGCGGCGTGTTGAAAACGTGATGAATGGCGACCGTCAATTCGACGACGCCGAGACTGGCGCCAAGGTGACCGCCGGTGACGCTGACCGAGGCAACGGTGTCGTCGCGCAGTTCGGCCGCCAGTTGCTTGAGCTGGTCGGGCGAAAAACCCCGGATGTCCGCCGGATCCCTGACGGTATCCAGCAACGGCGTTGCATGTGCGTCGGTCAATGAACTCTCCTCACCGCATCGATGCGGCGCTGCTTGCCCGGTTCTGCACCCTGTCGGCACCAAGACCGGTCAATGGCGGCGTTCGACGACGAAGCGCGCCAGTTGAGACAGAAGGTCGCCTTTTTCCCCGAATATTTCAAGGTGTTGCGACGCCTGCCCGGCCAGCATGCGGGCCTGCTCGCGGGCCTTGTCGGGGCCCAGAAGCGAAACGAACGTGGCCTTGCCGGCGTCGGCGTCCTTGCCGGTGCTCTTGCCGACCTCCGCCGCGTCGCCCTCGGCATCGAGCAGATCGTCGGCGATCTGGAACGCCAGCCCGAGGTCGTGGGCATAGGCGTGCAGCGCAACCCGAGCCTGCCGGCTGGCATGGCCCAGAATGGCGCCCATGTCGCAGGCGACGTTGATCAGTCGGCCCGTCTTCATCTGCTGCAACCGCGTGATCTCGGCGACGTCCAGGTCCATATCCTCGGCCATGAGGTCGAGCATCTGCCCGCCGACCATGCCGCCGTCACCCGCGGCTTTGGCCAACGCGCCGACCAATTCGATGCGGACACGCGGGTCATCATGGGTGGCTGGATCGGCCAGCACCTCGAACGCCTTGGTCAGCAGGGCATCGCCCGCCAGGATCGCCGTCGCCTCGTCGAACGCCACGTGACAGGTCGGCTGACCGCGGCGCACGTCGTCATCGTCCATCGCCGGCAGATCGTCATGCACCAGTGAATAGCAGTGCACCATCTCGAGCGCCGCGGCCGCGCGCACGGATCGCTTTGGCGGCACGCTGAACAGTTCGGCCGACTGCATCAGCAGGAGCGGCCGCACTCGTTTGCCGCTGCCCAGCGCCGCGTAACGCATGGCTTCCGTCAGCCGGCTCTCGGGGTCACCGTGCAGTTCGAGAAGCGCGTCGAGCGTCTCCGTAACCTGGTCGGCGGCGGCCTTCAGTGCGGTATCGAGATCTGTCACCGGCGGGGGGTTCCGAATGTCTTGGGACAATCAGTCTTCGTCATGGGGCACGGTCGTCGCCTCGCCGTCGCGGCCGACCACGATCTTGTCGACGCGGGTGCGCGCCTCCTGCAGCTTCTGCTCGCAGTGCCGGCGCAACGCGGCGCCGCGCTCATAGGCGGCGATCGATTCGTCGAGCGCGTCCGAGCCGTCCTCGAGACCGCGCACGATATCCTCGAGCTCGTCGAGGGCCTCCTCGAAGCTCATTTTCTTGATGTCGGCGGGAATCTTGTCGTCTGACTTGTTCTTGTCCTGGGCCACGTCGCATGCTCCGGCAGATGATGACCGCAGAATACGGACCGCGCCGGAGCCCGGCAAGCGGGCTGGCGGCGGGCCGAGTGAAAATCACGCAGAAGCGACCGGCCGAGGGGATGGAATCAGCCCCACTCGTCCCGCAGAATGCCGAACTGGATCAAGTCGACGTAGCCGCCGTCGCGCCAGATGGCGTCACGCCAGACGCCCTCCTCTTTCATGCCGAGCGTGCGATACATCGAAAGCGCCACGTCATTCGTGCTCAGCGTCACGAGCCAGATTCGATGCAGGCCCATCTGGCGGAACAGATAATCCGCGATCAGGCGAAACGAACGCCGGCCATAGCCCTTGCCCCTGTATGCGGCATCAATGTCGGTGCCGATCATCGCGTTGCGGTTCGCCAGATCGATCTGATCGACGCGGACGGTGCCTATGATCCGGTCGGCGCCAATCTCGGTAACGACGTATCGCTGCTTCGAGCGGTCGGCCAGAAGCCGGTCGAACCAGGCTTCCTGCTCGGGCTCGGTAACCTGACGGATGTCCGTAAGGTTCAAGAGAACAGAGAACTCGTTGTGCAGGCGCCGCGCGGCATCGATGTCTCGGCGCTCCATCAGGCGCAGGCGGATCGCGTCGTCTTCCAGCGGGTCAGCCAAGGCATTCTTCTCCCTGCAGTTGTCCGGCACCGTTCAGGCGCATGCCGCGATCATCGCATCGGCGACATGGCGCATGTCGTCTTCATCCAGCCACCAGCCGCATGGCAGCGACATCTGTCGTCTTTCGAACTCGCGCACGCCGGGCAGATCGGCCTGATACGGACTGAAGCACGTGTAGATATCGTTCGGCAGATGCACCAGTCCCGCCATGATCCGCTGATCATTCAGCGTCTTGAGAACGCCATCGCGATCCATGCCCTCGGCCAGCAGGACCGTGTAGACCCAGAAACTGGAGAGCGAGTCCTTTGGCCGCGTGAGCGGCTGGATCTTCGGATGACCCGCAAACGCCTCGTCCAGTTGCGCCGCGTTTCGACGGTGACCGCCGATGATCTTCTCCACGTGCGGCAGCTGGGACAGCCCGATCGCGGCGGAAACGTTGTTCATGTTGAACTTGTAGCCGGCCTCGTTCAGGCGGATATCCGCATCCCACTTCTGTCCTTTCCAGTTGCCCTTCTCGTCCTTTGTCGCGTCCCGGTCATAGCCGAACCACTTGAGCTTTTTCGCGAGACCGAAACGGTGCGGGTCGCTGGCGACGATCGCGCCGCCGTCGCCGCAGGTGATGTGCTTGATCGCCTGGAAACTGAAACAGGTGAAGTCGGCATAGTGCGCCACACTCTTGTCCTTGTACTCGGCGGCGAACGCATGCGCCGCATCCTGGATCAAGGGAACGCCGGCATCCCGGCACACCGCCCACAACTCGCCGAGTTCGACCGGCGTCCCGGCCCAGTCGACACACATCACCGCCTTGGTCCGGGACGAGATCTTCGCCTTCACATCGGCGACCGAGATATTCCCCGAGGCCGGATCGATATCGGCCCAGACGATCTTTGCCCCTGTATGAAGGACGGGAATGTTTGTCGCGACGCACGTCATCGGCGTGGTCAGAACTTCATCGCCGGACCCCGCACCGGTCAGATGCAACGCCATCGTGAGCGCGCTGGTGCAGCTGTTGACGGCGACGAGTTGTTCGACCCCGAGAATCTCCTTCAATCTGTTGGCAAACGCGGTGACCTGCTCGCCCTCGTTGACGAAGCCCGATTCGAACACCTGCTGGATACCCGACAGCGCAGCGTTCTGATCGACGTGAACCTTGAACAACGGGTAGGTCCTGGTCATCGCCGCGCCTCCCACATCGCCTCGAAAACATCCCCAAGGTCCCGCGCGAACGATTGCTCGTCGCACAGGCTCGATGAAACCAACAATTCCCTCAAGGACGAACTGTACCATTCCAGCCGGGGCAAGTCGTTCGCCAAACCGACCGCCCGGTCGACGTAGTCGTCCACCGTATCGACGACCAGTTCATCGAGGCCAAGCTCGGTCAGCACGCCCGGGCCGGCGCGGCTGATCAGGCGCCGGCCGCGCAACGACAGTACCGGCGTTCCCATCCACAGGCACTCGTAGGTCGTGGTCAGCCCGTTGCCCGGGAACGGGTCGAGCATGATGTCGACGGCGTTGTAGGACTTGATGAACGCGTCGCGTTTTGACGGGCCGTCGAAACGCAGGCGCTCGCGTCCGACCCCGTGCACGGCGAACCGGCCGGCCAGATAGTCCTGTACCTCGTCGATGCCCAGCAGCTTGGATTTCAACGTGAGGGTCGCGTCCGGCAAGCGCTCGAGAATGGCGCACCAGCAGGCGACTGTCGCATCGGAATATCGCGACATGTCGACACAGCATCCGAAGCTCACGTGGCCCCGCTCCAGGATCGGCGGCGGCTCGATCCGGATATCTGCGTTGGGAGGCGTGTAGCACATGTGCCGGCCGGGCATGCGCCAGGGTGTTTCGGCGAAGAACTCGTGGTCGGCCTCCGGAATGCAGTGATCGCTGGAGAGGAAGTAGTCGATCTCCCCAATGCCGGTCGTGCACGCGCAGCCGAACCAGGTGACCTGAACCGGCGCCGGTTTGCGGACAAACACGTCGTGGCGCATGAGCGCCGTATGCCCGGAAAGATCGACCAGGATATGAACGCCGTCATCGTGAATCTGACGGGCAGCGGCATCGCTGTCGAGCTCGTCGATCTGCCGCCAAACCTGCGCGACTTCCTTCAGCGCCGCCGTCATGTCGTCCTCGACGTCGTTGTTGTGATAGAGGTGGATGGCGATTTTCCCCGGATCCAGCGACCTCAGGATGCCGATCAGGAAGATCGTCACAGGGTGGTCGCGAAAGTCGGCCGAGACGAACCCGACCCTGAGGGGGCCGTCACCCCGCTGCACGTTGGAAAAATCGAACGGCGTGAAATCGGCGGGTTTCGCATTCGCGCCGTTCAGCCGGGCGAAGTGCTCGAACTCCTCATCCGACAACACGTCGTCGAAGTTCTGCGCGAACAGGAGCTTGGACAACCCCTTGCCGGTCCCCGGCATCATCTCATTGGCACGCGCGAATGTGCGGACCGCCTCGGCAATGCGTCCCAGCGCCATGAACTTGAGGCCCGTGTAGATCATGAAGTCGGCATCGCCGACGCCGGCCTTCAGCAGCACCTCCAGGTGCTTCAGCTCGGATACGGGCAGCTCGAGCTCCTTGTAGTTCATCGCCAGGTGGTCGTGGACCGGGATCAGGTCCGGTGCCAGTTCAAGCGCCCGCTTCAGCTGTTCGATCGCCGCGGCGTGGTTGCCCTGCAGCTCGTGAATGATGCCAGTATTGGCAACGGCCGGCGCGAAATCGGGATTTGCCGCGACCGCCTTTTCATAGGCTTCCAGGGCACCGGCAAGATTGCCGATATCCTGCAGTTCGCGGCCGAGATCGTTGAAGATGACCTCGGCGGTTTCCTCGTTGGCATCGAACCGTCCCTGCGCCGCATCGATCAGCCGCGCGACATTCGGATCCGTTGCGTTCATGGAAGGGCCAATTCGTGGACAGTCGACATTCTCCTGCCTATCACACGCAACATTTCCCAATGTTTAATTGGCAACGGGCGTCGCGTCCAAAACCGGGTCGGTTTCGGACAAGCATCGGCAACGGGATCAATCGGTTTTCTGCGACTAGTTCCCGGACGGGCTCAGGCCGCCATCAGCGCGCGCACATGCTCGCCGGCACTTTCCGCCAGCGCCGTCAGGTCGTATCCGCCCTCGAGCGACGAGACAACGCGCCCCTCGCACACGCGCCCGGCAACACCCAGGATTTCACCGGTCACCCAGCGATAGTCGGCCGTCTGGACGTTGAGTTGCGCCAGCGGATCGCGTTGATGCGCGTCGAACCCGGCGGATATGATGATCAGATCGGGGGAGAACGCCTCCAGCGCCGGCAGGATGACATCCCGCCACGCGGCGCGGAACTCCGTCGAGCCGGCACCCGGCGGCAGCGGTACGTTGCAGTTGGTCCCGTCGACGCCGGTCTCGGATCGGTCGCCCGTTCCCGGATAGGCCGGACTCTGGTGGCTCGAGCCGAAGAACAGACTCGGGTCGTCGTAGAACGAGTGCTGCGTGCCGTTCCCGTGGTGGACGTCGAAATCGATCACTGCGGCGCGATCGATGCCATGGGCGTCGCGGGCATGACGCGCGGCGATGGATACCGTATTGAACAGGCAGAAGCCCATGGCGCGGTCATACTCGGCGTGGTGACCGGGCGGGCGAACGGCGCAGAATGCATTGCTGATCTCGCCGGCCATCACCGCATCGACCGCCGCGCACGCGGCGCCCGCCGCGCGGCGGGCCGCCTCGCCGGACTCAGGCGACATTGCCGTGTCCGGGTCCAGATAGACGCGCCCCTCGTCCGGCACCCGCGCCAGGATATCCTCGACGTAGGACTTTGAGTGGCCCAACGTCAGTTGTTCCAGCGACGCCTCGGGCGCTTCCTGGCGATCAAGGCCGTCAAAATCGGGGACCGAAAGCGCGGCCATCACGGACTTCAACCGGGCCGGGCATTCCGGGTGCATCTCGCCCGGATCGTGTTCGATACAGATCGGGTGAAAGTAAAGCCTCGTCGTCATGTCGCCCCCCTCGTCGCGTTCGTTTTGCCGCATCTTGGCCGATAAGGGCGTCCGGCGCCAGAGCCCGGAAACAACCTAGGGCCGGTGGATCGCGACGAACGCGGCAACGACCCGCGACACCCAGGTGTCGATCTCCGACGGGTCGGGTTTATCGCAGAGACCCAGGACGCAGCGCATGTGCAGATCGCCCCGCAGCATCGCGTAAAACAGGTGCGCGCTGGCCTCGGGATCGTCGACCCGCAACAGCCCTCTGGTGTCGAACGCCTGCAGTTCGCTACCGAGACAGGCGACGGCCCGCAGTGGCCCGGCGCGGTAGAACGCCTCGGCGAGTTCAGGGAAACGCGCGGACTCGCTGACCACGGCGCGGTAGTGACCGATCGATCCGGTGTCGAGAATGACCCGGAGAAAACGTTGACCCGCACGATGAAGGCTGACCTCAGGAGTATCTTCGGTCTCGCGTTCCCGGCCCGCGGCGTCGGCGAGCCCCAGAAGTTCGGTGCACCGGTCAATGACGATGGCCTCGAACAACTGCGCCTTGCTGCCGAAATGGCTGTAGAGCGTCTGCTTGGCGACACCCGCCTCGGCAGCGATGGCATCCATGCTGGCATTGCCGTAACCGCACTCGAGAAAGACACGGGTGGCCGCGTCGATGATGGCGCCCGACTTGTCCTTGCGTTCGTGTGTCTCCGCGACGGCTTGGGCTGTCATGGAACCCTTTCCCTATGGTCGTCGAATGCCACGAGTTTAACTAGACTGGACAGTCTAGTCTATATATCATCCCCGGCTGTCGACAGACCAACTGAACTGCAGGGGCCCCGCCCATGAGATCGACCACCCGACCCCGCCTCAGCAATGCCGTGACGGCTGCTATCCTGGCCGCCGGCCTGTTGACCGCCGGTGCGCCTGCCGGCCCGGCGGTCGCCCAGAGCGGCGGTGCGACGCCTGTCGGCGTCGATACGGTCATCGAGGAAGCCATGGCGCAGACCATGCCGGTGATCGGCAGGCTGGTCGCGCAGCGCACCGGTGTCGTCGCGGCCCGCATCAACGGCCCGATCGGACAGTTCGACGTTCGTGTCGGCGACCGCGTCGAAGCCGGCGATATCATCGCCTCGCTGGTCGACGATGCGCTGCGCGCGACCCGCGATCTGTGGCGCGCCGCCCAGATCGAGGCCGAGAGCGGCGTTGCCACCAAGCGGGCCGAACTGCAACTTCGACGGCAGGAACTCGAGCGGCTCGAGAAGCTCTCCGATTCCTCCGCGTTCAACCCGTCGCGCGTCGCCGACAAACGCCAGGAGATCGCCATCGTCGAGAGCGAGATCGGCGAACTTCGCGCCGCGGTCGCCGAGGCCGAGGCCAACCTGCGCCTTGCCGAGATCAATCTCTACAACGCCGAGGTCCGCGCGCCTTACGCCGGTGTCATCACCGCACGCCACACCGAGGTCGGCGCGTATGTCCAGGTCGGCGCCCCGGTTGTGACCCTGATCGATGACCGCTCCATGGAGATCGAGGCCGATGTGCCGACGGACCGCGTCGCCGGACTCGCGCCCGGATCGTTCGTCACCTTCCGCTTCACCGGCGGCCCGTCGCAGCAGGCCATTGTCCGGGCCACCATTCCGGATGAAAACCCGCTGACACGCACCCGGTCGGTCCGCTTTGCCGCCGGTCTGCCGAGCGAGCTGAATCTCGCCGCCAACCAGAGCGTTACCCTGCAGGTCCCGGTCGGCGTGCCGCGCGACATCGTCAGCGTGCACAAGGACGCCATCCTTGAGCGCGGCGGCCAGCGGATCGTCTTCCGCGTCGTCGACGGCGCGGCGGAACTGACGCCCGTACGGATCGGCGAGGCCGTGGGGCAGCGTTTCGAGGTTCTCAGCGGCCTGCAGCCCGGCGACCTGGTCGTCGTCCGCGGCAACGAACGCCTGCAGCCCGGCCAACCGGTCGACCCGTCGACGCAGCCGTCGGCCGTGGACGCCGGCGCATCGGGCAGCGACGGATAAGCGGGACATCCATGGACCTCATACGCGCCGCAATTGCCCGACCCGTCGCCGTCATCGCGGCGGTCATCATGGTCGTCATGTTCGGTCTCGTCGCCCTCAGTGAAATCCCGATTCAGCTAACGCCCGACGTGCGCAAACCGATCATCAATCTGCGCACGGTCTGGGCAGGAGCCGCCCCCGCAGAGATCGAGCGCGAGATCACCAACCGCCAGGAAGAAGTCCTCAAGGGGCTCGAGGGGCTCGACGAAATCTCGAGCCGCTCCGAGGACGGCCGCTCGTCGATCACGCTCGAGTTCGCCGTTGGCCAGAACATGGACAAGGCCCTGCTGCTGGTCGCCAATCGGCTCGACCGGGTCGACGGCTACCCGGACGAGGCCGACGAGCCGACGATCGAGACTTCGGGCAGCGAGGACAACCCTATCGCCTGGATCGTGTTGCGCCGGGCCGAAGGCAACACCACCCCGATCCATCATTTCGGCGATTTCGTCGAGGATGTCATCAAGGACCGTCTCGAGCGCGTGCCCGGCGTGTCGGCCGTCAACTACTTCGGCGGCAGCGAGCGCGAGATGGAGATCGTCGTCGATCCCGAAAAACTCGCCCGCTATCGCCTGACCGTGGGCCAGGTCGTCGCCACCCTGCGCGACGCCAACGCGAGCATCTCGGCGGGCGATGTCGACGAGGGCAAGCGCCGTTACGTGGTGCGCACGGAAGGCGACTTCGACGACATCGGACAGGTCCGCGACGTGGTGCTGCGTTCCACCAGCGACGAAGCGTCAGGCCGGGTAGCGCGGGTCACCGTCGGCGATATCGCGGACGTCGACTTCGCCTACAAGGACCCGACGGCGTCGATCCGCATGCTCGGCGATCCGGCAATCGCCATCAACACCGTGCGCGAGACCGGCGCCAACGTGATCGAAGTAATGAACGGCATTCGCGCCACGATCCGCGAACTGAACGAGACCGAGCTGCCGCGCCAGGGTCTCTACCTGTCCCAGGTCTACGACGAAACCGTCTACATCGACTCCTCGATCAACCTGGTGCGCCAGAACATCTTCCTCGGCGGCAGCCTCGCGGCCATCGTCCTCCTGCTGTTCCTGCGTTCTGGCCGCGCCACCCTGGTCGTTTCGCTGGCGATTCCGGTTTCGGTGGTCGGCGCCTTCGTCGCCATGGCCATGCTCGGGCGTTCGCTGAACGTGATCTCGCTCGCCGGCATCGCCTTCGCGGTCGGCATGGTAGTGGACGCTGCGATCGTCGTGCTCGAGAACATCTACCGGCTGCGCGAACGCGGCGAACCGACCGAGCAGGCGGCCTACGAGGGCGCACGCCAGGTCTGGGGCGCCATTCTCGTCTCCGCGCTGACCACGGTGTTGGTGTTTGCGCCGATTCTGGTCATGGACCTCGAGGTCGGCCAACTGTTCCGCGACATTGCCGTGGCGATCTCGGTTTCCGTGCTGCTGTCGCTGCTGGTCGCCGTCACCGTGATCCCGGCGCTCTCGAACTGGTTGCTGCGCGACGAGGGCGTGATCTACGAAATCGAAAGGCGCATCGGCCCGCCGCTCGGCTTCATCGGCAGCGGACTGGTCGGCATCGGGCGAACGTTCGTCAATGCCGTGGTCGGCGTAATGGGCAAAATCGTCGCCAACCGGATTGCCTCGTTCCTGCTCGTCGGCATCGTCTCCACGAC
This sequence comes from Rhodospirillales bacterium, assembly GCA_040219295.1. GTDB lineage: Bacteria > Pseudomonadota > Alphaproteobacteria > Rhodospirillales > Casp-alpha2 > JAVJST01. The sequence continues at coordinate 1,399,178 of JAVJST010000005.1, read as the reverse complement.
GGCCCTTGCCGCCACCTGGGCGTTCCTGCCGAAGCTCGATTACCTGCCGAGCGGCAACCGTAACCTGGTGATCGGCTACATCGTGCCGCCGCCGGGCTACAATCTCGGGACGATGACCGACATCGCCGGGCGCATCGAGAGCCAGCTGACGCCGCTGTGGGCCGACGCCGAAAACAGCGCGGATGCCGCGGCCAACGGCATCGCCCGGTTCGAGCGCTTCTTCTTCGTCGCCACCCGCGGCAACATGTTCCTCGGCGCCGCCGCCGAAGACCCGTCGCGGGCCCGGGAACTGATCCCGCCGATGCGCGAGGCCGCGTTCAGCGAGCCCGGCACCTTCGGCCTGATCCGCCAGACGTCGCTGTTCGGCCGCGGTATCGGCGGCAGCCGCTCGGTCGACCTCAACGTCAGCGGCCCCGACCTGGAACAGATCCTCGGCGTCGCGCAACGCGCCGCCGGCATGCTCGAGGGCGTGCTGCCGCGATCCGGCGGCACCCAGATGCGTCCGCTGCCCGGCCTCGAGCTCGGCTCGCCCGAGGTCCGCATCACGCCCGACCGCATCAAGCTGGCCGACGCCGGCGTCACGGCGCTGGAACTCGGCCTGACCATCGACAGCTTCAACGACGGCCTGCGCGTCGCCGAGATCACGGTCGACGGCAAGCGCATCGACCTCACCCTCAAGGGTACGGTCGGCAACGTCGTCACGACCCAGGGCATCGCCTACCTGCCGGTGGTGACGCAGTCCGGCCGTATTCTGCCGGCCGGTGCGCTGGCCGACGTCGAGGTCACGTCGGGGCCGACGGAGATTCGCCATCTCGAACGGCAGCGAACCGTGACTCTCGAGATCAGCCCGCCCGACGAGATGCCGCTCGAACAGGCGCTCGAGCTGATCGACAGCCAGATCATCACGCCGCTCCGCGATCAGGGCCTGCCACCCGGCGTCCAGCTCCGCATGTCGGGCACGGCGGACAAGCTGACCGAGACCTGGAACGCCATCGTCTGGGATCTGTTGCTCGCGGTCGCCATCGTCTATCTGGTGATGGCGGTGCTGTTCGAGAGCTTCCTCTACCCCCTCGTCATCCTGTTCTCGGTGCCAATGGCAACGGCCGGCGGTGTCGGCGGCCTGGCGCTGGTCAACACTTTTGCCTTCCAGCCCCTCGACATGCTGACCCTGCTCGGTTTCGTCATCCTGATCGGCATCGTCGTCAACAACGCCATCCTGCTGGTGCACCAGACGCTGTATCACATCCGCACCGAGAAGATGCGGATCTCGCTGGCGATCATGGAGGCGACCCGCAACCGTATCCGGCCGATCTTCATGTCCACCGCGACCAGCGTGTTCGGCATGCTGCCGCTGGTCATCGTGCCGGGCGCCGGTTCCGAGCTCTATCGCGGGCTCGGCTCCGTGGTCATCGGCGGGCTTTCGCTGTCGGCGGTGATGACCCTGCTGATCATCCCGCCGCTGATGTCGATGGTCGCCAAGGCCGCGGAGCGGGCGCACGACCTCAAGCTCGCCGCGGCGGAAGGCTCGCCGGCGGAGTAACCGTTACCGAACTGAAGCACGGCGCGGCCTTGCGATCTGCGCCCTATCTGACCTATGTACAGCGCATGATCTTTCGCCAGCTGTTCGACAGCCAGTCATCGACCTACACCTACCTGATCGCCGAAAAGACCGGCGGCGAGGCGCTCATCATCGATCCGGTTCTCGACCGGCTCGACCACTACCTGCGGCTGCTCCGCGAGCTCGACATCCGGCTGGTCAAGGCGGTCGACACCCACATCCACGCCGATCACGTCACCGCGCTTGGCGCGCTGCGCGACACCACCCACTGCATCACCGTGATGGGCGAGATGAGCAGCGCCGACGTGGTATCCGTGCGCGTCGCAGAGGGCGACACCATCACCGCCGGAAAGGTCTCGCTCGACGTGCTCTACACCCCGGGCCACACCGACTGCTCGTACTCGTTCGTCATGCCGGATCGGGTCTTCACCGGCGACACCCTGCTGATCCGCGGTACCGGCCGCACCGATTTTCAGAACGGCGATTCCCGCGCCCAATATCACTCGATCTTCGACAAGCTGCTCCGGTTGCCGGACGAAACCCTGGTTTACCCGGCGCATGACTACAAGGGCGACACCGTCAGCACTATTGGCGAGGAACGTGCCTTCAACCCGCGCCTGCAGGTCGAGAACGAGGACGAGTACGTCGAGATCATGGCCGCGCTCGATCTGCCGAACCCGAAGCAGATGGACGTCGCCGTGCCGCGCAATCGCGCCATCGGCTTCCACAGCGACGACCCGTGGCTCGCCGGGCGCTCGCTCGACGTCGACGCGTGCCGCGACCTGCTCGGCGACGGCCAAACCGTGTTCGTCGACCTGCGCGAACCAGGCGAACAGGTCCGCCACGGCACCATCGCGGGTGCGCTCGACGTTCCTTACGGCGAGCTCGGCGCCGCCGTCGAAGACGACCGGCTGGCCGCCCACAAGGCCGACGCCGGCAAGCGCCTGTTACTGTTCTGCGCCCACGGCGAACGCTCGGCGCTTGCCTTGCAGGACCTCCGGGATCATGGTCTCGGCGAAGCCCGGCACATGACCGGCGGACTGGCCGAGTGGCGGTCCCGCGGCGGCCCGGTTTCGCATTGACGGTTCACATCCCGGAGGCTTCGGCGTGATCGCCCGACTGTTCAGCTGGCTTGAGGCCGCGACCGACCCGTTTCCTGAAAACCTGCCGAGGAAGCCGCCCGCCACCCTGCTGCGCTTCCTCGTCCATTACGCCCGGCCGTTCCGCGGACTGATCGCCGTCAGCGCCGTGCTCGCCGTCGTCGTCAGCATCATCGAGGTCTATCTGTTTGCCGTCGTCGGCGACCTCGTCGACTGGCTGGCCACCACCGACCGCGAGACCTTCTGGGCCGACCACGGGCTGTGGCTCGCGTTCGTCGGCCTGCTCGCCGCCATCGCCATTCCGATCTTGAAGTTCTTCTACGAGAGCATCATCCACGCCGGGCTGCTGGGCAACTTCGCCATGCGTACCCGCTGGCAGGCGCACCGCTACCTGCTGCGCCAGTCGATGACGTTCTTCCAGGACGACTTCGCCGGCCGCGTCGCGACCAAGATGATGCAGACCGCGCTCGCCGTCCGTGACGTAGTGATCAGCGCCATCCAGGTGTTTCTCTACGTCGGCGTCTACTTCACCGCCGCCCTGGTGCTGTTCGCCGCCAGCGACGTCCGCCTGACGGCGCCGATGATCCTGTGGCTCGCCGGCTACCTCGTCGTGCTGCGCCATTTCGTGCCGAAGCTGCGCCGTATATCCATGGAGCAGGCCGACTTCCGCTCCGTCGTCACCGGGCGCATCGTCGACAGCTACTCGAACATCTCGACCGTCAAGATGTTCGCCGAGCCGGATTACGAGGACTCGTACGCCCGCGACGGCATGCTCGGTTTCCTGTTGAACGTCTACAGCCAGATGCGGCTGTCGACGCTGCTGATCTGCTCGATCTACGTGCTCAACGGCCTGCTGCTGGTCGCGACCGGCGGGCTTGGAGTCTGGCTCTGGCAGCAGGGCGCGATTACCACGGGCGCCATCGCCTTCGCGCTCGGCCTGGTGATGCGGCTGCATGGCATGAGCCAGTGGATCATGTGGGAGATCTGGCGCCTGTTCGAGGAGATCGGCGTCGTCCAGGACGGTATCGAGACCATCGCCCGCGACCGTCTCGTTGTCGACGAGGAAGACGCGCCGGACCTTGAGGTCAGCAAGGGCGCTATCCACTACGAGGGCATCGGTTTCAACTACGGCCAGCAGCGCGGCGACAGCGACCGCGCGGTGATCGAGGACCTCGACCTCGAGATCGGCGCCGGCGAGCGCATCGGCCTCGTCGGCCGCTCGGGCGCCGGTAAGTCGACCATCGTCAGCCTGTTGCTCCGCTTCTACGACCTCGAGAAGGGCCGCATCCTGATCGACGGCCAGGACATCGCGCAGGTCACCCAGAAGAGCCTCCGCGCGTCGATCGGCATGGTCACCCAGGACTCGTCACTGCTGCATCGCTCGGTGATCGAGAACATCCGCTACGGCCGGCCCGATGCCTCCATGGACGAGGTCGTCGAGGCGGCAAAGAAGGCGCAGGCGCACGATTTCATCCTCGGCCTCGAGGACAACAAGGGCCGCAAGGGTTACGAGGCGCACGTCGGCGAACGCGGCGTCAAGCTCTCGGGCGGCCAGCGCCAGCGCATTGCCATCGCGCGGGTGTTGCTGAAGGACGCGCCGATCCTGATCCTCGACGAGGCGACGAGTGCGCTCGATTCCGAGGTCGAGGCCGCCATCCAGGAGAACCTCTACACCCTGATGGAGGGCAAGACGGTGATCGCCATCGCGCACCGGCTGTCGACCATCGCGGCGATGGACCGCCTCGTAATCATGGACGAGGGCCAGATCGTCGAGGACGGCAGCCACCAGGACCTGCTGCAACGCGGCGGGCTCTACGCCGACCTGTGGTCGCGCCAGTCCGGCGGCTTCGTCGCCGGCGACGAGGAGGAAGACAAGGACGGGGCGCAAGTGGCGGAGTGACGAATGTTGCCCTCGCGTCGGGATCGCGTCTGGGTATTCGCGGGAAACTGACAAGCCGTAAGGCGCTTAGCGAAGGGCAAAGAACAGCACCGCAAGCGCCAGCACTGCGCTGATGGCCCAAACGGTAGCGGTTATCCGGTGTCGTTGCTTCTTCATCACCTGTCACTAGTCGTAATAGAACTGCTCGACCACGACCTGATCCGACGGCACCCCCAGTGCGAGGAGTGCGTCCTCAACCACGTCCAGCATGGCAGACGGACCGCAGACGAGATACAGCCAGTCCCGAGCACCGTCGAAGGAAAAGGTGCGTCCGATGATTTCGTTGTCGATACGGCCCGTCAGCCCCTGCCAGCCCGGCTCGGGTTCCGAGACGACATGGACGACCTTTGTCTCGGCGCGGCGATCAAGTTCGTCCAACTCGTCGGCATAGACGATCTGTTCCGCCACCCGATTGCCGTATAGCAAAATCAAGGGGCGACGGTCCCCGTCGGCAACCATCTGGCGCGCAATGCTCAACAGCGGCGCGATACCGACACCACCCGCGATCAACGCTATGCCGGCTCCCTGTCGCCGATCCAGCGTAAGACTGCCATGCGGCCCGTCCAGATAGGCGACCGTTCCGGGTTGTACGTTGCCGACACCGCGGGTCATGTCGCCGACTTCCTTGATGATGAAACGGATGGCTGGCCGCTCGGCCGGCGCCGAACTGAACGAAAAAGGATTCTCGTTCAACGAAAATCGGCTATGACCGATAGTCAGCCAGGCGAACTGCCCCGCCTTGAAAGGTAGCGCATCGTCGTGCCTGGGACGAACGCTGACCTCCCAGGTCTTGAGGGCAACCTTTCTGACCGAAGCAACCTCGTACTGGCGGCCGCCCGCTCCCAAAGGCGCGATCAGGTACGTCCACGTGAGAGAGGCCAGCGCCAGGGCCAGAAGCACCAGCCAGAACCCGGCCAGCAGGGGATCCGCGCTGTAGCGCCCGGCCGTAAGCGCATGATGGGTGACCAACGCGGCGATCACCACGGCGCCGATGGCATGAATCGCCCGCCAGGTTTCATAGCGATACGGCAGTTGATCACGATAAACGGATAGCACCATGAAGGCGGGAATCGCGATCCATGCCGCCACGCCGGTCAGGACGGAGCTGATATCCAGGCCGAGCGTGAACTGTCCGCTTGGATCCCAGGGCAAAGGATGGTTGAGGAAAGGCGCACGATAGAGAAACGGGTGCAGCAATGCGAACACCAGAACCGTGCCCGCCACGAGTTGGTGGAATCGCATCGTGACATCCATTCCGATGCGTCCCGAAACCGACTGAAAACGCCCCGACAGGACGAATTCGACGAGGAGAACGGCAAATGACGTCATGGCAAGGCCGGTGGCGACCTCATCCCAGAACGAACGCGGCGGAAGACCCTGCAGCCAACTCAGCGCAAGCGGTGCGATGGCGATTATCACGTAGACCGGCAGCAGAATCGCAATGTGCATGACTCTCACGCGAAGTTTCGAGTGATCTCGGAACGCACTATAGCATGGCGATGACTGCCCTCCCCCTTGAGAACGTACTGAGCGCCTGCCCGAAACTTCCCCGATACCTCTGGGTCTGAAGAAGGGTCGGAATCGCGGCAGCGATGAAGGCGCAGATGAGAGAGTCAAAGCGTCAGTCGTTCCCGACCTCAGGTGCCGCAGAAGGTTTTCATTACTTCCTCGCCGGGCTGCGGCGGCCGCACATAGCGGGAGCCCGGCGGCTGGTCTGCGAACGGTGCCTCGACGACCTCCATCATCTCGTGCAACGGGGCATAGTCCGACCGGTCCTCCGCCGCGCGAATGACCGCCTCGACCAGATGATTGCGCGCGATCACCGCCGGGTTCGCGGCATTCAGCCGTGCCTGCGCGATGTCCGCGCTTTCGTTGTCCTCGATGACTCGCGCGCGCCACCGATTGAGCCATTCGCCGACCGCGCCCGGCTCCTCGAACTGGCCGAGAAACGCGTCGGCCCGGTCGTCGTCACCGATCGCCTCTGCGAGGTTGCGAAACGTCAGCGTGAAGTCCGCCTTCTGTTCCGCCATCACCTCAAGCAGCGAAAGCGCCATGGCCATCGCGTCCGGCGCCTGCTCGTTCAGGCCGAGCTTGCGCGCGAAGGCGCGTCGCATGTCCTCCGAGAAGATATCGGGGAACCCGTCGATGATGTCCTGGGCGACGCCGACGGCCGTCTCCTGGCGTTCGTCGATGAACGGCAGCAGGCATTCCGCCAGTTGGCCGAGGTTCCACTGCAGCACGGCGGGCTGGTTCATGAATGCGTAGCGCCCGCCGGTATCGATCGAACTGAACACCTTGTCCGGGCGGTAGGTATCGATGAAGGCGCATGGTCCGTAGTCGATGGTCTCGCCCGAGATCGACGTGTTGTCGGTGTTCATCACCCCGTGGATGAAGCCGACCGATAGCCACTTGGCGACGAGCGACGATTGCCGCCGGAGCACGCCCTCCAGGAGCGCGGCGGCGGCGCCCGCGCCCTTGTCGATGTCGGGATAGTGCCGGTCGATGGCGTAGTCGATCAGCGTCTTCACCGCCTCGGCGTCGCGCCGCGCGGTGAAGTACTCGAACGTGCCGATCCGCAGATGGCTCGCCGCGACCCGGGTCAACACGGCGCCGGGCAGGACGTCGTCCCGGTAGACCGCCTCACCGGTGGTCACCGCAGCCAGGGCCCGGGTCGTCGGAATGCCGAGCGCGTGCATGTGGGCGCTGACGATGTACTCGCGGAGCACGGGGCCGAGGGCCGCGCGGCCGTCGCCGCCCCGGGAATACGGCGTCCGGCCCGCGCCCTTGAGGTGGATGTCCTGGCGAACGCCGTCGCGGTCGACGATTTCGCCGAGCAGGATGGCCCGGCCGTCGCCGAGTTGCGGCACGAAATGCCCGAACTGGTGACCGGCGTAGGCCATGGCCAGCGGATCGGCCCCGTCCGGCACGGCATTACCGGCAAACACGCGGGTCGCCGCCTCGGTCGTCAGGGTGTCCGCGTCGAGCCCCAGCGAGCGCGCCACGCCCGGGTTCACGATGATGGATTGGGGGGCGGTCACCGCGGTCGGCGACAGGCGGGTGTAGAATCGCTCCGGCAGGCGGCCGTAGCTGTTTTCGAACGGGAAATGGATGGTGTTCATATCGGGAATATAGGGATGCTCGGCGGAAAGGCCATCACCGGCTGCAACGGCGCACCTCATGCCGGGCCTGGATGCCCTTTCGGCAGGTATTCTGCTTCTGCCCCCCCGAGCGGCCATGATCAACCGTCAGAACAAGAGGCGCCGAGCCAGTTCGCTTTGGATCAGCCTATTGAGCTGATCATTGGGTTTTCTGTTCCGGATCTGCCCCTGTGCTAGAGTTGATCCATGCAATCACGCTACGCATCCGGAACCCAGGCTCTCGATCTTGCACAGGGTATTCTGGACACTTTGCGGGAACCCTTCATCGTCCTCGATGGCGATCTGCGTGTCGAGATGGCCAGTCGCAGCTTCTATCGCACCTTTCAGGTTTCCCGATCGGAAACCGAAGGGCGGATCATATTCGAACTGGGCAATGGACAATGGGACATCCCGGAGTTACGCCAGTTGTTGCAGCATGTCATTCCAGGCGGCACTACGATCGAAGCCTACGAGGTCGAGCACGAATTCCCTGCAATAGGTTTCAAGACATTGCTGCTGAATGCTCGCGAGGTGGCCACCAGAACGACAGACGCCAAATCGATACTTCTGGCAATGGAGGACATCACCGCACGGAAGAACGCCGAACGGGAGCTTCGCAATCTGGCGCTCACCGACGGACTAACCGGATTGGCGAACCGGAACCGATTCAAAACGGCACTCGAAGACGCTTTGAAGGCGGGCCGCCGGTTCGACTATGGCACAGCCCTCCTTCTGCTTGATCTGGACGAGTTCAAGGCCGTTAACGACACCCACGGGCATCCTTTTGGGGACGCCCTCCTCAAGGCCGTCGCGTCTGGGCTGAGCAAGATGATTCGAGAAGTCGACTTGGCCGTGCGCATGGGCGGAGACGAGTTTGCCGTTGTTCTTGTCGGCGTGAATCGTAAGTCCGATGTAGAGGAGTTGGCGCAGCGGTACGTCGACGAAATCGGGCAACCCTTCGAGATCGAGGGTCGTACCGTTTCCGTCGGAATCAGCGTGGGAATTGCACTCTTCCCCGGTGATGCCGACAACGCTGTTGACCTGGTCCGTCGCGCGGATATCGCATTGTATAGAGCCAAGAACGAAGGGCGAAACAGATATCGTTCGTTTACGGCCGACATGGAAAAGTGAGATAGACCACCCCCGGTTCCGCGCATGAGCGGGGATCGACAACTCGCGGCAGCCTACTGAAGATCCCCCAGCTGCAGGCTCATCGTCCTGCTCCATTCATCCTCGCTTAACGCTTGGATTTCCGACAACCGGAAGCGCAATTCACGACGCCTTAGCAACAACACAATGATTGCTCCGCCAGACGCTGCGCGTTCGCTCCGGGATATGCCTGAGTAACCGTCATTCAATACCGCGACACTCTAACGTCTGTCGATTCGAGGACCGGATCTCTCAAGAAGATCAGGCTGCTCACAAGACTGTTTCGACATAACAATTATTAAGTACTATATAATATTTATACCAAATTCTCAGTATTTTTAACAAATCGACGTAATACATAAGAACCGATAATACGATAATTCTTTTACCGTTTCTCGATTTTTTATTGAAAATGTTTGGCCGGGGTCATCGCATTCAGGTCAAGCATGCCTATATATAAGGAGTACGGCGGCAATCCAGTTCGCCCAACAACAAGAAAGAAGCAAATCATGTCTGACAAAAAGACGGCGACCAGCAACGAAGCACCGAAATCCGACAAGCCGGCGGAAAACAAGCCAGCAGAGCAGACTCCTCCGAAGAAGTCGTAGCATGTCAAAGGCTGGAGGGGGATTTCCTCCCCCCTTCGGCCTGGACGGCCTTCCAACCGGTCGCGATCTCGTTGCCAAGCTCACGCACCCAGAACAATTCCTCGGTTTGGGACGAGCTGCGCCGAGATGACAGTGCCGAACGCTTCTCTGGATTTTAGAACTTAGGATAAACCTATGGCCAATTTCCCTGTTCCCCGAACCATGGAGAGAATGCGAAGACTGTTTGGCGGCGGGCCAAGGCGGTCCATGACGCTCGACAACCTGTTCTCATCGACTGCCGTACCCTGGAACGCGCCGGTCCTTCAAGAATCGATGAACACTGCGCTTGCCGGCAAGGCCGCGGCACCATGTTCCAGCCCGATCGCAAGTGAGATGACTTTCTCCCACTGCGCTGTGGACCGCGCAGAGAACGAGGGAATGGCGATCTCCCCTGCAAGTCAGGGAGATGCCAACGTCCGAACACGGCGCACGAGGTCCGCGCGCAAGAGATAACGTCCGCCATGCGGATGTCTTTCGATCCGTTCTCCTGCCGGATCTTTCGTCGCGATGGCGAAGCTGACGCCCATGTTCGCGAATCGATCTCATTCTAAGAAGAGAGGTTTCACACAGATGCCAGGAAGAAATGGCGGCGGCGGCCGGGAAGGTCCCTGGGGTGGCGGAGACAGTTCCGACGCGAGTTTCGAGAACATCATTCGGCAGGGACAGGCGCAACTCAAGAGAATGGCGCCGAGCGGAGACCCGCGCACACTCGCCGTTGTTGCCCTATTGGCATTTATCGGGTGGGGAGTCTGGTCAGCCTATTACACGGTTCCGAGCGACTCCGTTGCCGTCGTGCAGCGCTTCGGAAAGTACCTCAAGGAAGTGCCGCCGGGTCTGCATTTCAGATTACCGCTCGGGATCGACACCACAACCATCGTGCCCGTCAAACGGCAGCTGAAGCAGGAATTCGGGTTCTCGACACCCGGCGCCAACGACCCTCACCAAGTTCCGGCGCACCGCGACGTAACGCGGGAAACGCAGATGGTCACCGGGGACCTTAATGCGGCGCTGGTCGAGTGGGTGATCCAGTACCGGATCTCGAACCCGCAAAACTTCCTCTTCGAGGTCCGCGAGCCCAGTGAAACACTCCGCTACGTCTCCGAATCCGTCATGCGGGAAGTTGTCGGCGACCGCACCGTGGACGAAGTGATCACCATCGGTCGCCAGGAAATCGAGACGGAAGCGCTGACCAAGATGCAGGCCCTATCGACCAAGTACGCCATGGGGATCAGCATTGATCAGGTTCAGCTGAAGAACATCAATCCGCCTCAGCCTGTTCAAGATTCGTTCAACGAAGTGAATCAAGCTCAGCAAGAGAAAGAGAAGCTAATCAACGAAGCGCGGCGTGACTACAACAGGGTAATCCCCTTGGCCGAAGGCGAAAAGGACCAGCGCATCCGCGAGGCGGATGGATATCGCCTTAAGAGGATCAATGAGGCGAAGGGCGATGTCGCGCGGTTCAACGCCTTGCTGACCGAGTATCGCAAGGCGCCGGAAGTCACGCGTCGCCGCATCTATGTCGAGACCCTTCAGGAAGTCATGCCGGGTCTCCGTTCCAAGATCATCGTCGACGAAAGGTCGCAGGGCATCCTGCCGTTGCTCAATCTCGACGCACCAACGGGAGAAAAGCGATGAAGCGCGGCGCCCTGCTAGCCATTGTCGGAATCATCGGCATCGGTACGTATGTTGTCGCTTCGAACGCCATCTACACGGTGAGCGAAGTGGAACAGGCGATCATCACGCAGTTCGGCAAGCCCATCGGAGCGCCCGTGACCACAGCCGGTCTGAAGTTCAAGCTGCCGTTCGTCCAGGAGATCAATCCGATCGATCGGCGCGTTCTCGAGTGGGACGGCAACCCGTCGGATATGCCGACCAAGGACAAGCTGTACATCTCGGTGGACCTCTTTGCGCGCTGGCGGATCACCGATCCACTGCAGTATTTTCTTCGGCTTCAGGATGAGCGGAGCGCGCAGTCCCGCCTCGACGACATTCTTGGCAGCGAGACCCGCAATGCCGTGGCGAAGCACGAGCTGATCGAGATCATCCGAACCACGAAAGACCGTACGCCGTTGCGCGACGTGCTTCTGACGGAGGCCGAACGCCAGCAGAACCTTGGGTCCTTGGTGCCTATCCAGAAGGGGCGGAAGCTGGTTGAGAGCGAAATCTTCGCCGCCGCGGCCGACAAGGTCCGAGTGTTTGGCATCGAACTGCTCGATATTCGGTTCAAGCGGATTAACTACAATGAAAGCGTCCGGCCCAAGATTTATGACCGGATGATCAGCGAACGTCGGCAGATTGCCGAGCGTTTTCTTTCCGAGGGCAACGGCGAGGCGGCCAGAATTCGTGGCAATCGCCTACGTGACCTGAACAAGATTCAGTCCGAGGCCTATCAACAGGTCGAGGAAATCCGGGGGTTGGCGGACGCGAAAGCCACGGAGATCTATTCGACGGCCTACAACCAGAGTTCGGAGTCGGTGGCGTTCTACGAGTTCACCCGGACGATGCAGGCCTACAAGGCAATGATCTCCGAGAACACGACATTGGTCCTGTCGACGGATAGCGATCTCTTCAAGTTCCTCAAGGGAATGGACCCCGATGGCTCCGTTCGGCAATCCGACGGGCCTACGATGGGCGCCAGGATTGTGCGTAACGACGATGATGCCTTGGCCAGGAGCGGGTCAGATGACTGACGAGCCCGCGTCGACCTGAATCAGCGCAGAACGCCAGAAGGACAGATTGCAACGAACCTGTGCCGGCATTTCCTCCGCGAGTTCATAGCAGACCAAGAATCGTTGCGCCGCGAACAGGACGATCTGGAGAGCTACCTGTTTGCGAAACCTGCGGAAACGTAGCCTGAGGCTGCAACGGCGCGGCCGCGAAACGCCTCATGCCAAACCTGGCGTCGCTCTCGGCGGGGCTTGCGCTTTGTCCCCAAGGCGGAAGAGAAAACCGTGCAAGACGTAAACAGGAACCGTGGTTCCGGCCCCAGGCGCACTCGCCTTGCATGCAGGAGAATGCCGTCCGCCCATTGCACTTAAGCAGGCAGCGTGATTCGGTTTCAGCGACAACCGTTCAGGAAGGGCGCAATGTCGCGATTACGCGACAAGTCCGTTTGACGCCTTCCCGGCGGCCCTCTACGTACACGTGCATGGCACCACCCCTTCTGATCCTGCGCGGCGTGTACCTGACATTCGGCGGCACGCCGCTGCTTGAAGGCGCCGAGATGTCCGTCTCGCGCGGCGAGCGGTTGTGCCTGGTCGGGCGCAACGGCTCAGGCAAGTCGACCCTGCTCAAGATTGCCGCCGGGCAGATCGACCCCGACAGGGGCGAACGCTTCGTCCAGCCCGGCACGACCATTCGCTACCTGCCGCAGGAACCCGATCTATCGGATTACGAAAGCACCCTCGCCTATGTCGAGGGCGGTCTTGCGCCGGGCGATGACCCCTACCGCGCCCAATACCTGCTCGAACAGCTCGGCCTCAAGGGTGACGAGCCGCCCCGGCACCTATCGGGCGGCCAGGCCCGGCGCGCGGCGCTCGCCCGGGTCTTGGCACCGAAGCCAGATATCGTGCTGCTTGATGAACCGACCAACCACCTCGACCTGCCGGCGATTGAATGGCTCGAGCGCGAGTTGCGGTCGATGTCTTCCGCGCTGGTCATCATCAGCCATGACCGGCGGTTCCTGGAGAACCTGTCGCGCGCGACAATCTGGATCGATCGCGGTCAGGCGAGACGGCTCGAGAAAGGGTTCGGTGCCTTCGAGGACTGGCGCGACGAGGTGATCGAGCAGGAAAGCCTCGAGCGGCACAAGCTGTCCCGCAAGATCGCGGCGGAGACCCACTGGCTGATCCATGGCGTTTCGGGACGGCGTAAACGCAACATGCGCCGCCTCGGCGCGCTCCGCGATATACGCAACGAACGGGCGAACCTGCGTCAGGCCACGGGGGACGTGAAGCTCAACGCCACGATCGGCGATCCATCCGGAAAACTGGTGATCGAAGCCAAATCGATCGCCAAGGCCTATGGCGAGACGGTCATCGCCGAGGATTTTTCGACCCGCATCTTGCGCGGCGACCGGGTCGGATTGATCGGGCCGAACGGGGTCGGCAAGACGACCTTGGTGAACATGCTCACGGGCGTCATGGAACCGGATCGTGGCACGGTCCGCATCGGGGCCGCCGTCGACATGGTGACGCTGGACCAGGGCCGCGAGAGCCTCGATCCGGGAACCACCCTCGCCGATGCCCTGACGGGGGGCGGCGGCGACAAGGTCGAGGTCGCCGGCATGACCAAGCATGTGATCGGCTACATGAAGGACTTCCTGTTCTTGCCCGAACAGGCCGGGACACCGATCGGCGAGTTGTCCGGCGGCGAGCGCGGCCGGCTAATGCTGGCCCGGGCGCTGACAAAGCCTTCGAACCTGCTGGTGCTGGATGAACCGACCAACGATCTCGATCTCGAAACCCTCGACCTGCTGCAGGAAATGATTGCCGACTATCCGGGGGCTGTCCTGCTGGTCAGCCATGATCGCGACTTTATCGACCGGGTCGTGACCTCTGTCATCGCCTGGGAAGCGCCCGGCCAGTGGCGGGAATACCCCGGCGGCTATAACGACATGGTCGCTCAGCGCAAAGGGGCGCTGGACGCGCGCGAACCCGAGCCGGATGCGCCCGCGCGCAAGCCCCGGACAGGTGGCGCATCACCCGACGCTGCCCGGCAAGCGCAACAACGGAAATCGAAGCTGACGTACAGCAAGATGCATGCGCTCAAGACGCTGCCGGACAAGATCGCGAAGTGTGAAGCTGCCATTGCGGACTGCCAGGAGGTGCTCGCGGATCCGGATCTGTTCATGCGGGATCCTGCGCGGTTTCAGAAGGCCGTCGATGCAATGCAGCGCGCCCAGGAAGAGCAGGCGGCGCTTGAGCAAGAGTGGCTGGACCTGGAGATCGAACGCGAGGCACTCGAAAGACTGGATTCCGCGTAACGTGCGCACTGTCGGATCCGCTTGTCCGCTCTTGGTTCAATTTCTTGCGTCGCGCCCAGTCGCGTTCTCGGTTCGCTTGACAATCCGACTATTTTCCTATAACGTATTTGCCGTTGTTTGCCCCGGTGAATAGGATGCCGGGCGACCGCGGGCATTCCAACGAATGCCGTGTGGCGCTCGGAATGCCAGGACGAATCCATTCGTGCAGAGAAATGTTGTCGACCCGGGGTGCATGGTCCGAAATAGCCCGCAAGCCGAAAACGCGCCTTAAAACAACGAGTTGGCAATAGCGGAAAATGGTCCGCGCATGGACCGGACATCGACCGGAGCTCTACCGCGGATAGGCAACGACCGGAATCGGTGACCATCGGAGAACGATGACCGAAATGACCGAAAATGACCATTTATGACCCTGAATGGCGGACCTGTTTTTAATGATTTCAAGGAGTTGGCGAGTTGGCCGTGGAAATCATGACCATTGTGACCATGTGAGCGGCCTCATGCTTTGTCGAGCTCAGCATGAGGGCGGGGAATACTCCCTCACCCTGAGCCTGACGAAGGGTGAGGGGCGCAGGGCGTTAGGCGCGCCGGGTGCTGTGCGCGATGGATGCGCGCAATGCCCCTCCGGCCATTCCCGTTGCGCGCCTGCGAAGTCACGAAAGCCGCGGATCGAGCCCCTCCTGCTCGACGATCCAGCGCACCTCTTCCTTCACCAGGTCGATGTGGTGCGACGGTTCCGCCTTGAACACCGAGGTAACGATGGCGAGGCGCACCGGCTTGGGCAGGCGCGAGAAGTTTTCGAGGATCAGGAACTTGACGCTCGGGCGGACGTTCTCCGACAGAAGCAGGCTGAGGACCAGGCGCTTGCGCACGTCGCTGCGCAGGTTGCCGGCCTCGGTCAGTTCGAAGAACTCGCGGACGAACTGGCGCGGCGGCAGCGTGCCCTGCATCAGGCCGTTCAGGTTGTCGCGCAGCGCCGCCGTGTACTGCTGGCGCGAGCGCACGATGAAGTCGCCGGCGTGTCGCTGGATACGCGCGATGGCGTCCGGGTCGAAGGCCGAGTCGGTCAACAGCGAGACGCACTCGCGCACCAGCGGATGCTTCGAGGTCTCGCCGACGATCTGCACGACGCCGGAGATCAGCTTGCTCTTCTTGCCCAGCGGGCTGAGGCGCGAGGTCGCGGCGACCGCCATCGGCGCCTCCGGGTCGCGAGTCGCCAGCATGGCCAGCGGCAGCGGGTCGTCGACCGAGCTGAGCTGCAGGTCCCGGTTGATCAGGTACTCCGGCAGCAGGATACGGGCGTCGTCGCCCGGCATGCAGACCGGATCGCCACGCCGGTAGCTCTGCTTGATGTCGAGCGCGGTCTGCAGCCCGGCCTCGGAAAGCCCCAGGCCGGACAGCAGTTTACTCGCACTCTGGCGGGTGGGCTGGGCCATCAGGCCGTCGCCCCGAGCGGACCGGCCATGCCGGCGTGGTTTGAGCGCATACCGCCGAAGCCTCCGGCGTTGAGCCAGTCGCGGTAGCGCCGGGCACCCTCGTGGATGGCCTCGGGCGACATCGCCGCGTTGCAGGTTTCCTGGAACCTGAGACAGGCCCGGGCGCCGTCGAGCTGGTCGGCCAGATCCGACGCCCAACCGCCGCCCCGCTCGTCGAGCTGCCATTCGATATCCTCGAGTTCCTCCACCTTGTGCGCCAGCACCAGGGTCAGGAACACGATGGCCGCCGCCGGGGGGCGGCACTTGCCGCCCCGCCACTTGCTGATCGTTGGCGCAGTGACGTCGCTTAAGGTTGCGATCTCCTTGCCCGACAGGCCGATATGCGTGAGGCCCTCCAGAACGGGAGAGCGGGGCTGCTGCAGGGCGGATGAGAGGGGTGTCATGGCGGTGCCTCCGGCTGACGTTGATGTTGCAATGCACGAAATCAGCGTCTTGAATCTTCTATCTTGTCGTAGTGCCGAATGACAAATATTGCGTAAATCCGTTGTCATCGTAACTACATGTAGATGACCGTGAGCCCCGGTTTTCCTCGCCAAAACGGCTCATCGCGACGCAAACACGGACGGTTGTCATGCGCATCGGTATCGATCTCGGCGGCACCAAAATCGAGGGAATCGCCATCGATTCTCATGGCGCGGAACACGCCAGGCGTCGCATCCCGACCCCGGCCGGAGACTACGCCGGCACCCTCGAGGCCATTGCCGGGCTGGTCGACGCCCTCGAAAGCGACGCGGGCTGGGACGCGAAAGCCCGGGTCGGCGTCGGCATTCCGGGCGCCGTTTCGCCGCTGACCGGGCGGATCAAGAATGCCAACTCGACGTGCCTGATCGGCGAGCGGCTGGACCGCGACCTCGAACAGCGCCTCGGCCGCCCGGTGCGCCTCGAGAACGATGCCAACTGCCTGATCGTTTCGGAAACCGCGGATGGCGCCGCGGCCGGCGCGGCGGTTGCCTTTGGGGTCATCCTCGGCACCGGCGTCGGCGGCGGCCTCGCCATCCACGGCCGGCCGCACCGGGGACGCAACGCGATCGCCGGCGAGTGGGGGCACAACGCCCTGCCCCGACCCCTGCCCGAGGAACGGCCCGGTCCGACTTGTTACTGCGGCAAGTCGGGCTGCATCGAGACGTTTCTTTCCGGCCCGGGCCTGGCAGCGGACGCCGGCGAGGGTTACCCCACCGGCCGTGACGTCGCCGACGCGGCGGCCCGGGGCGACGAGCACGCAGAGGCCGCGCTCCGGCGTTACGAAAGCCGGTTGGCGCGCAGCCTCGCGAGTGTGATCAACGTTCTCGACCCGGACGTGATCGTGCTCGCGGGCGGGCTCAGCCGCATCGGCCGGCTCTACGAGACCGTCCCCGTCCTGTGGCAGGAGTGGGTGTTCTCGGATCAGGCCGACACCCCTCTTGTCCCGGCCCGTCATGGCGACGCCAGCGGCGTTCGCGGCGCTGCCTGGCTGTGGCCAGCCAACGGCGACTGACACTCGTTCCCGGCAATTTCTGCCGGGTTAGCCCGCGAATCGGTCCGTCCTTGCCGATCCCAAACGTGGTTAACGCTTCGTAAATCATTGAAATCGAAGATGAGCCCATGTGGCACGACGGTTGCGTCGCCAATCCCCAAGGCGCGCCGTTCCGGTGCCGACAGGGACACATCGAGAGGAGCAAGCCCCATGCCGCGCGACGATCTTCCCTTCGACCCGTTCGACAACGAGATTCACCGCGATCGCGACCCGTCCGCCCGACCGGGCCTGCCGGACCGCGTCTTCGTCGGCCCCGAGATGTTTCGCACTGCCATCCGCTCTGTCACCGAGGACATTCGCCGCCGCGGCCTGCGCGGCATGCTCTACACCATCGAACTGACGTCGATCGGCGCAACGGGACGCCGGGCGGCGGAGGACGAAGAAGCGCTCCTCGACAACTTGGCCGAGATGCTGATTGCCCTGTTCCGCGGCAGCGACCTGGTGGCTCGCACGGGCGACCTCAGCTTCGCCGTAGTCGCCACACCTGTACCTGACGCCGCCGCTGACGCTCTGACCCACCGCCTGTCGGATGCCATTGAGTCCTTGCTCCGCGAATGGCGGCGCCACGGCGTCGTTACGTGCTGCGCCGTCAGCCAGCAACCGATCGACGCTGGACACGTCGATCACTGCGCCGTGTTCTTCGGCCGCACGCGGCACGTGCTGCACGACGTCGGTTTGGACACGCCCGACACTGACCCGTCACATACATGGCGGCATGACGACGGACCCGCCGCAACCTCAAGCGCCCGCATTATCCCGCTCGCCGATTTCACAGGATCCAGCGGATCGCCGACATGACTGGCGATCCGTTGTTGAAGGCCACCGGCAAGGCAAACCACCAGCCGGTGCATCTCCCCTCCCTCTCCGAAACTCGGCTCCCGGCGTTGTTCGCGACGCCTGGAGCCACTTCTCGCCGCCGCCGTCACGGCCGGTGGGGTTAGAGGCCGGCGAGGGGATCGGGTACATGAAGATCGGCGATACTTCCGCGGACGCCCGCTTCGATTTCAAGACCTCGCCGCCGGCAGGCAACGGGCCCGGCGTCAACGATCGCCAGCACCAGACAGCGCCGGCAACGGCAAACGTGCCCGCCCTGGTCAACCTGCCTGCAACCCTGGTCGACATCGAAGGTCCGCATGAAGAGTCCGTGGAGTCCGATAGCCGTCGGTCATCCAATGCCTGGGCCGATCCGGAAGCGCTGGAACGTCGGCGCAATGCCCGTGAGATGATCGGTATCGACGTGGATGTCCGTGCGATGTCGCCGAGGGACGCCTCGGACGTCGGGCTCCAGTTGTACGCCGAGGGCCTCGTGACCTGGGAGGAGTACGCCGAACTCGCCTTTCAGCCGGAGCTTCATCCGAGCTACAACGAAACCATTGGCGCCCTATTGGGGGAAAAGGCGAACCCTGATCAGCCGCGCGATTTCGTCGCCCAGTGGGAGGAACGCCTGGCCTACGAACAGCGGTACAATGCGATCGACTCGTCGCGGGTGAAGTCCACCCAACGCATCACCTCGATCCTCGGCAGGCTTGCCGGGGACAAGCTGTCGATAGACGTCTGATCAGGATTCGGGAACGGCCGTCAGCGATGCCAGTTGTTCGCTGCCATCGGTACGCCAAGCCACAACCCGCGCACCCTCCTTGACCGTGACGCTCCAAGTACCGTCGATACCGGCGGCGGCGATTGCCGACTTCAGGATGTCGCCCTCGGCCGGTCGATAGGGTCCGACGACGATGCGGTAGACTTTCTCGCCACTGACCGTCGCACCGTGGATTTCGGCGCCTATGGAGCGATGGCGCTCGGCGAAACGTGTCGCGTTGTCCCAGACCTGGAAGCTGCCGATCACAAAGTAACGTCCCGGATTGGCGAACCCGTCCACGCCTCCCGAGGCGTCGGCCATCGCGACAGGCATTACGGTCTCGACCGGCGTAACGGGGACCGCAGGCGGATTATCACCGTCGAACGCGGCAAATTCGATATCGATCGCCGGCGCCGTGGCATCGGCGGGCACGGTCAACGACGGCGCACTAGCCGTCTGCCGCGAGGCAACGGTGATCTCCGCCGGTTTTGTCGGCAGCAGCTTGGCCGCCGGTCTCGTTGTGTCGCCAGCCCCCTTGAAGGATTCCGGCATCAGCGCGAGATACTCGTTGTTGCGGGTCTGCCGGTACCAAGGCGATCGGGATGAATCGACATACTCGTTGCCGTCGCCGAGCGACGCGATGACGACGGGACCGCTCGGCTTTTCATCGGACGCCCGCGCAACCTCACGCAGTGTCGTGACTGGCCGTTTCTCCTCGGTCAGCGCTCGGTAGTCCGCTAGGGCCTCGTCTGACGGTCGGCTGGCATAGCCCGCAGCCATGGTCCCAGAGGCATCGGCCAGCGCCGTACCGCCCTCGGTTTCCTCAATACAGACTTCGGCGTCGCTGAACACGCGCCACAAGGCGCAGTCCTTTTCGGCGACAAACGAAATTCCATGATCGAGAAGCGACTTGTTAGTCGTCAGTAAAGACCAGCCGTCCGCCGCCCAAGTCGCTACCGTCACACCGACCGGCATGGCGCAACCGGACAAAGTGACGGTACAGACGAGGGCCAGTGCAGCCTTTTTCATCGCTTGATACGGTCCTCTGCCCCTTGTGTACGCCACATCGTCGCGCGGCTGTGCGCACCTTTGCGCGACTAGTATGGAGGAACGCTAACGAATTGAACAATAACAATCCGTTAAGCGTGATCATTGTCCCGGTATTCCGGGGTTTTTTCCGTGCGAATAGCTGTGCCTCGCCAGGCCCGTAAAACGTTACTAGCCGTTTTCGCCCGAATCGGCCAAGGAACCGCCCTCGACGGTCTTTGCAATCTTCGGCATCACGACCTTCAGATGCAATTCCTTCAGCCGCGCCTCGTCGACGGTCGCCGGGGCCCCCATCAGCAGGTCCTGGGCCTGCTGATTCATCGGGAATGCGATCACTTCCCGAATGTTCGGTTCGTCCGCTAGCAGCATAACGATGCGATCGATCCCGGGCGCCGAGCCGCCGTGGGGCGGTGCGCCGTACCGAAACGCGTTCAACATGCCGCCGAACTTTTCCTCGACGACCTCTGGACCGTATCCGGCAATCTCGAAGGCCTTGAGCATGATGTCGGCGCGGTGGTTCCGGATCGCGCCGGAACTCAACTCGACGCCGTTGCAGACGATGTCGTATTGGTAGGCGAGGATCGACAACGGATCCTCGTTCTCAAGGGCATCGAGTCCGCCCTGCGGCATCGAGAATGGGTTATGGCTGAAATCGACCTTGCCGGTTTCCTCGTCCCGCTCGTACATCGGAAAATCGACGATCCAGCAAAACCGGAAAGCGTTCTTTTCACAGAGATCCAAATCGGTGCCCACTTTCATGCGCGCAGCGGCCGCAAACGCGGCGAACTCCGCGGGAACGCCCGCAACGAAGAACACGGCGTCGCCGTCATCAAGGCCGAGGTCGGACTTGAGCGCAGCAGTGCGGTCCTCGCCGATGTTCTTCGCAATCGGTCCGGCGCCTTCCCCCTCGCGGAAAAAGATATAGCCGAGACCGGGCTGCCCCTCGCCCTGCGCCCAGCTGTTCATGCGGTCGCAGAACGCCCGGTTCCCGCCACCCTTGCCAGGGATGGCGTAAACGCGAACCTTGTGGTTCTTTTCAATCATGCCGGCGAAGATCTTGAAGCCGGAATCACGGAACGTATCCGTCACGTCGCTCATTTCGACAGGATTGCGTAGGTCGGGCTTATCGGTGCCATACTTCGCCATCGAGTCGGCGTAGGCGATCCGGGGAAACGGCGCCGCGGAAACCGTGCGGTCGCCGGCGAATTCCTCGAAGACACCGGCAAGCACCGGTTCGATCGCCTCGAACACGTCATCCTGCGTCACAAACGCCATCTCGAAGTCGAGCTGGTAGAATTCACCCGGACTGCGGTCGGCACGGGCGTCTTCGTCGCGGAAACAGGGCGCGATCTGGAAGTACCTGTCGAACCCGGAAACCATCAACAGCTGTTTGAACTGCTGGGGCGCCTGCGGCAGCGCGTAGAACTCCCCCGGATGGTTGCGGCTCGGAACCAGGTAGTCGCGGGCCCCCTCCGGCGATGACGCCGTGAGGATCGGCGTCTGCATTTCGAGAAAACCCTGATCCGTCATTCTGCGGCGGATCGAAGAGATGATCTGGCTGCGCAGGATCAGGTTCTGGTGAACCTGTTCGCGACGGAGATCGAGGTAGCGGTGCCGGAGACGGATTTCCTCGCCGTACTCGGCATCGCCGGCTACCTGCATGGGCAGGACCTGAGCCGCGCTCTCGACATTGAACGAGTCGATACGGACCTCGATCCCGCCGGTCGGCAGGTTCTCGTTGACCGTTTCAGCACTTCGTTCGACGACGGGGCCGGTAATCGTCACGACGCTCTCGGGCCGGACGGCTTCGACGTCGGCGAAGATGGGACTGGAAACATCGACGACGCACTGGGTCAGGCCGTAGTGATCGCGAAGGTCAATGAACAGCAGGTTGCCATGGTCCCGCTTGCGGTGCACCCAGCCAGACAACCGGACGGTCGATCCGGTATCGGCGTTCCGGAGCGCGCCGCAGGTATGGCTTCTGAACGGGTGCAGATCGGACATGATCAGGCCTCTGATTGACTGGCTTGTGGCGTTTGGTGGCGGTGAGAAGCCACGAGTAACCGGGCCTTGTCAAGCAGGTGTCCGTCAACAGATCCGCCCTAGTCGTCCTCAAGCCTACTCGGCGGATATGATTCCGTGCCGTCGCAGAACATCGCCAATCTTCGCCCGTCCCGTCACTGCTTCAAAACAGGCGGCTACGGACTTGTAACGTCCGAGCAGATCGGGCCGTTCGGGATACCAGTCGACCAGCATCGCCATGTAGAGATCGACGATCGAATACCGTGCGCCCAGATGAAACGGGCCATTCGAGCGCAGATGGTCGTCGACGACCTGCCAGCGTTCCATCGCCAGTTCCCGTCCCTTGATCCGGACGGCATCCGCACCCGCCGGGTCCGACGTGTAACGATGGGGATAGTAAAATATCTTGTAACTCTCCTGAACGGTGTTGGTCAGGTAGAACAGGCTGCGCAGGAACACCGGCAAATCTGGTTCCTGTGCCGCCGGACAGACGTCGGTCAGTCCATGCCGCTGCCCGAGATAGAGACAGATCGCTGCGGACTCATACATGACGACACCTTCCGGCGTTCTCAAGGCCGGCACGTAACCTGCCGGACACAAGGCGAGATAGTCGGATTCGTGCGTCGCTCCCCGGCTCCTGTCCACGTCAATCAGTTCGAATCGGAGATCGTTCTCGACCAGCAGAGCGTGAGGCGCGAACGAAGCCGTCCCGTCGTCGCCATAGAGCGTGTACATGTCCTCTCCTTGCCTTCATATGCCGAGTTTCGGGACGCTATCACGGCGCGTCGCACCCCCCAACACCCAACCCATCTTGGGGTATCAAATCCACTCACCCGAATCGGATAAGCGCGATTCGCACGGTTCCGCAACTGATGGCCAGTTTCACGGTTGGTGGCAGACCATCGGTGACAGCCATAACCAAATGAAAAACCTAAATAAATTCTTCAACACCGTTTAATCCACAGCCCTCAAAGCGAGGTAAGCCGCGGTTTCGACTAAGATATCCCATCGGTCGCACCGGAATTCCTTGGCGTACGGAAGGTCGCATGTCGGAACGCCCCACCATCATCGCAGACGCATTTCGAACCCGCACGGCACGGGGCGTGCTGCTCGCGGTGTTCGTCACCGTCATCATCGTGCAGGCGGCATTCCTATTCAATGCGACGCGCAACGAACGCAATACGGCTCTACACGAACTGGCTGAGAATGCGCGCCTTTCAGTCGTCTCGATGTTCCTGACGCACCCCTATCCCATGACAGACAAGCTTCTGCTTGCGACATCCGAACTGCTGCTACCGGGCACGCCGATCAGCGGCGGCACTTACCTCCGCGAGGACGGTTCCGTTGTCGGTTCATTCGGAGTAGCGCCTGCCATTCACAACGGTTTACCGAAGAGCGGTGGCGGCATATCCGATGACGGAAGATTCCTCGAAGCGGTATGGCCGAAGCTGGAGACCGGGGCGCCTTACGGTCTCGCGGTCAAACTGGATATCTCTGGGGCCAATCTCAAGACCGACGCCTATACCTCCCGGAATCTTACCGCCGGATTGATTCTGTCGATCGTCATTGGCGGTGCGATTGCGCTGTCGATGACGTCGCTGGTGCTGTTGCCCCTCGCAAAGCTGCGTCGCGCACTCGGCCTCGCGCCGGGCAGAACGGACACGATCGAGGCCGAATGGGATGAAGTCCTCGACGCCGCGACACGACGAGAACGTTCACCGCGACTCGAGAATCCGGATGTGGAACGTCGCGTCGAAGAACGCACAACCGAGTTACGGGCCGAAATCGAGAAACGCGCGGAAACGGAAGTGAAGCTCTCGCGTCTGGCGCAGATGGCAAACGATGCCATCGGTCCGATGCTGCGGATCGACGGCGACGGCAAGGTCCTTTACGCGAACGAACAGGCGCGCAAGCTGCTGACCGCCTGGGGCACGGTTCCGGGCGGTGTCCTCCCCGGCCGCTGGCGCGACAGGCTCACCAGTTTCGTGCAGCGCGGCAGGCCCGGCGACATTGAGGAGCTTATCGATGGCAGGTGGATGCTGCTCAGCATCGTGCCTTATGCCGATCAAGGGGTAGTCAACGTCTACGGGTTCGATGTCACAGACCGGCCCCAAGGCTCGCTCAACCCGGATCGCAACAGTCAAACAGGCGGATCGAAGGGGTTTGCCGGCGCCGGTTCGCCGGCGATTGGCCTGGCCGTTCTCACTGGACGGCCGGCGCTCGAGGAACGCCTCGCGCAGGGCCTCGCCCACGCCGCGACGCACAACGGGTGCGGTGTCCTGTACTACGTCGAGATCGAGGAATTCGCCGATATCGCCAAGTCCGTCGGGCACGACGCCGCCGTTCGTTTCCTCGGCGAGATCGGTGCGCGCCTTCGTTCGACGGTCGGTCCCGCACCCGCGATCCTGCGCCTTGAACGTTGCCTGTTTGCAATCGTCGAAGACGGCATGCTCGGAAAAACCCCCGACACGCAGACGGCGGCGCACCAGGCAGAGGCCCTCACCGCAGCGCTGACCGAACCGTTCCGAATCGATGACCATACGATCAAGACGAACGTCGGCATCGGGATCACGTCTTTCCCCAGCGATGGCGAGAACGTTCAGCAGCTAATCCGCAACGCGGGCATGGCGCTCGATCATGCCAAGGGCGAAGCGCCGACGGCTTTCCGCTTCTTCATGGCGGCTACCAACGAGCTCGTGGACCTTCGAGCGTCTAGGCTGGCTGCCCTCAAACGGGCCGTGAACAGCGGTTCCCTGGCGCTCCAGTTTCAACCGTGCCTCGATATCAAGAGTTGCCGAATTCGTTCGGCCGAAGCACTCGTCCGTTGGCCAGAGCCGGGGGCACCGGGCGGGCTGAGTTTGCCAGGCGCGTTCCTGCCCATCGCCCGCGACGGCGGACTCATGGAAAGCATCGGTAAATGGGTTCTGTATTCCGCCTGCAAGGCAAACAAGGCATGGCAGCAATCCGACCTGCCGTTCATCCGTGTCGCCGTCAATGTGCCGGCCGAACTCGTCGCGGTTGGCGACCTGGCATCCACGGTAAACGACGTGTTGCGCCGAACCGAACTCGATGCCGCCTACCTTGAGATCGACGTTTCCGAGGAAACGGCGGCTGCGCATCGCATGGCGACGGCCCGAGCCTTTGAGGATCTTCGCGATCTCGGTGTTGCCACGTCGGTCGACGGCTTTTCCGGTGAGCAGCTCTCGTTGCGCGATCTCTGCACGATCAACCCCCAGCGCCTCAAACTACGTCCAGACCAGGTGACCGCAATCGGGGCCGACCCCACTGCCGGACAAACCGTGCGGGCCGCAATCATGCTGGCGGGGGGCATCGACGCGGCCGTCACCGCGATCGGTGCCGAAACGCCCGAACAGATCGACTTCCTGCACAGCCTCAATGTCGGAGAACTGCAGGGCCACGCATTCTCAGCTCCGCTGCCGGAGACCGCCTTCAAGAGCTTCATCGACAATTTCTCTGAAGCTACGCTGGCGCTACCCGAAGCCATGGAAGCGTCCGGCCTCGCCGGAGGTCTCGCAGACCGGACGCGGCGCCTGATCTAGTCGATCACCGCAGTTCAGGCTTCCAACCTGGACATCGCCAGTTCCAGGGCGTGAGAAGCCGTCATCCAGGCCTCCTCGGTCCGTTCGATGTCGCGTTCAATCTCGCTGTAGCGGGTCTGCAGGTCGATTAGCCGATCCCGCGATTCGGCCTCGTAGACCGACGGTTCGGCCAGCGCTTCACGAACCTCATCGAATGCAGCGTTGAGTTTCTCGAGCTCCCGTTCGGCTCGCGAGATCACGCGACGAAGACCCGCTGTCTCGGCCCGCGCTTCGGCACGGGCGCGCCGATCCACCTTGGGATTGGCCTGAGGAGGCAGTTCTGATGCCGGTGACGATGATTTGCGTTCACCGCGATCCTTGCGGGCAGCCGGTTCCAGCAGCGATCTGCGGTACTCTTCGACATCGCCGTGGTACTCCTCGCACCTGCCCCGGGCAACGAGCCACAGCCGGTCGCATACGGCGCCGACAAGGTGTGCGTCGTGGCTGACCAGAATGACGGCGCCCTCGTATGCATTCAGTGCATGCACCAGCGCCTCTCGGGCATCGACGTCGAGGTGGTTGGTCGGCTCGTCAAGCACCAGAATATGCGGCGCATCGCGGCTCATCAGCGCGAACAGGAGACGCGCCTTTTCCCCGCCCGACAACTTCTCGACGGATGTATCGGAACGTTCACCCTCGAAACCAAAGCGGCCGAGTTGCGCGCGGACGCGCCGTTCCGGTTCCATTGGCTGGAGCGCCTGCAGATGACTAAGCGGCGACCCGCCGGGGCTTAGTTCTTCGAGCTGATGCTGCGCGAAGTAGCCGACCTTCAGTTTCGATGACTTCTGTAGCCTGCCGTGCATCGGTTTGAGACGGTCGGAGATCAGCTTCACCAGTGTCGATTTCCCGTTGCCGTTGGCACCCAGCAGACCAATCCGGTCGTCCATGTCGATCCGCAAATCGAGATTCTTCAACACCGGATTGTCGGCCTCGTAACCGACCGACGCGCCGTCCATCACCATCAGCGGCGGAGAGAGCGGATCTGGCGTCGGGAAGTTGAACGCAATGGTGCGCTCTTCGACGACGCTGGCGATCGGTTCCATGCGCTCGAGCATCTTGATCCGGCTCTGCGCCTGCGTCGCCTTCGACGCCTTGGCCCGAAAACGATTGATGAAGCTCTCGATGTGCCGACGCTGGGCGAGCTGCTTGTTGCGCATCTTGGCATCGCGTTCCTGGCGCTCGCGTCGGGTCCGTTCGAAACGATCGTAGTTGCCGACATACCGGTTTAGTTTCGTCGCCTCGACGTGGATGATCTCCTCGCACACGGCGTTGAGGAAGTTCCGCTCGTGACTGATCAGCAACAAGGTCCCCCGCCAGTTTCGCAGATACGATTCGAGCCAAAGGGCCGCCTCGAGATCGAGGTGATTGGTCGGTTCGTCGAGCAGCAACAGATCCGGCGAGCGAAACAGCGCAGCAGCCAACGCAACGCGCATTCGCCAACCGCCGGAAAACTTACTGACCGGGCGTTGCTGCTGCGCCTCGTCGAACCCGAGGCCGGCGAGAATCGTCGCGGCACGCGCAGGCGCCGTATGCGCGTCGATGTCCGCCAGGCGCGTGTGAATCTCTCCGATCCGGCCCGGATCGGATGCCGTGTCGGCCTCGATGAGCAGCGCGGCGCGTTCCTTGTCTGCCGCTAGGACCGTATCGATCAGGCTGATGTTGCCTGCCGGGGCCTCCTGCTCGACGGTACCGACGCTAGCGCGAGGATGAACGTGGACCGCTCCGCTGTCGCTCTGCAGTTCGCCCAGGATCAGCCGGAACAGCGTCGTCTTGCCGGTTCCGTTCCTGCCGACCAGACCCACCTTGTGTCCCGCAGGCACAACGGCAGTCGCCTGATCGAAGAGAACCCGGCCGGCAATCCGGTAGGTCAGGTCATTGATGTGCAACATGGCGCGTTTGATATCACTCCCGGGCGATCAGGCAAGCCCCACGAAGGTGTACGGCCTATGCCAATCACGCGGTTGCAACATGGGGGACCGGGGTCTATAACGCCGCCCCGAAACAAAACGGGCCCGACAATCGAGCCCAAGCGCTCTATCACCCGAGGACATCCTTCAGGAGACGAACCATGGCCGTCGAGCAGACCCTCTCGATCATTAAACCGGATGCCACCCGGCGCAACCTCACCGGACAGATCAATGCCCGCTTCGAACAGGCCGGTCTTCGGATCGTTGCGCAGAAGCGAATCCATCTGACGCGCGAACAAGCCGAGGGTTTCTACGCGGTTCACCGGGAGCGCGCTTTCTTCGGCGACCTTTGTGACTTCATGTGCTCCGGCCCGATCGTCGTTCAGGTCCTTGAAGGCGAAAACGCCATTACCCGAAATCGCGAGATCATGGGCGCGACCAATCCGGCGAATGCCGATGAAGGCACCATCCGCAAGGACTTCGCGGAAAGCATCGAGGCCAACTCGGTTCACGGGTCAGACGCCCCCGAAACGGCGGCCGAGGAAATCAGCTACTTCTTCAGCAAGCTCGAACTGGTCGGCTGACCGGTATCAATCCTCGACCGAGGGCAGGATGACCGGTTGTGCCGAGAAATCGGCATCCGCCACGGTTACGACCTCATTTGAAACCCGGACGCGGCCTTCCGCTATCCACCGCACAGCCGCCGGATAAAGCACGTGCTCCTGTTCAAGGATGCGCGCCGACAGCGTATCGGCGTCGTCGTCCGGCAATACCGGAACGACGGCCTGTACGATGATGGGGCCGGCATCCAATTCCGGGCGAACGAAGTGAACTGTCGCGCCTGAGAATCGTGCGCCCGTCTCGATCGCCTGCGCCTGGACGTTAAGTCCCTTGAACGCCGGCAACAGCGACGGATGGATATTGACCAGTCGATCACGCCACGTGTTTACGAAGCCCTCGCTGAGCAACCACATAAATCCGGCGAGGCAGACCAGCTGTACGCCTGCAGTCTGGAGTGTCTTGCTGATCGCGGCATCAAAATCCTCGCGATCGTCGAAATCGCGGCGCAGCACGACCTCGGTCGCGATCCCGGCCTTGCGCGCGCGTTCCAGTCCGCCGGCGTCGCTCTTGTTCGAGATCACCAGCGCGATCTCAGCCGGATAGTCGGGGTCGGCGGCGGCATCGATCAATGCCTGCAGGTTCGAACCCCGTCCAGATATCAGGACTCCGCATTTCAGCCGAGCCATGCACCCTCCAGCCCATCGATCCGGACGCGCTCTTCACCCGCGGCAACCGTCTCCACGGTACCGATGCGGGACACGGCTTCACCGGCTTCGCCGAGAAGGGAGGCCAGCCGGTCGACCTCCATCGGATCGACGATGACGACCATACCGACACCGCAATTGAAAGTCCGCACCATTTCCCTCGCGGCAATTCCGCCGGTTGTCGAGAGCCAGCCGAACACGCCGGGCACCGGCCAAGAACCAGCGGCGATCCGCACACCCAATCCTTCCGGCAACACGCGAGGAATATTCTCCGTCAGGCCCCCGCCCGTGATATGGGCCAGGCCCCGAACGCCGCCCGAGCGGATCGCCGCGAGACAGGACCTGACATAAATCGTGGTCGGTTCGAGCAGCGCGTCCCCAAGACTTGGCCCGTCCGAGAACGGTGCTGCGTCCGTCAGCTTCAGTCCGGACAATCCGACAACCTTGCGGACAAGCGAATAACCATTTGAGTGAACGCCGCTCGAGGCCAGGGCAAGAACCGCGTCGCCGGCGGTGATCCCCTCGCCGCTGAGCTGCTGGCCACGCTCCACCGCGCCGACGCAAAAACCCGCCAGGTCATAGTGTCCGGCGCCGTACATACCCGGCATTTCCGCCGTCTCGCCGCCGATCAAGGCGCAGCCCGCCAGGCGGCAGCCTTCCGCTACCCCCCCCACGACATCACTCGCAGCCTCGACCTCAAGCTTTCCGGTCGCGAAGTAGTCTAGGAAAAACAATGGTTCGGCGCCTTGGACCACCAGATCGTTGGCACACATGGCGACTAGGTCGATACCGACCGTATCGTGTTTGCCGCTCTCGATCGCGAGCATCAACTTGGTCCCTACACCGTCGGTCGCGGCGACCAGAACCGGGTCCTGATATCCGGCCGCCCTTGGGTCGAAGTACCCTCCGAAACCACCCAGACCGCCCATAACGCCAGCACGGTCCGTCGAGCGCGCATTCGGCTTGATGGCGTCAACGAGTGCATTGCCCGCGTCGATGTCCACCCCAGCATCGCGATAGGTCAGTCCGTTTCCGGTTTTCGATGTCATGCGCCGTCGCGCTCCCGTTGGTCCCGGTTTTCGCTTGCCTTGCCGCCCGGCGGCGGGGCAACTTGACCCGGCCTGAACCGCGCGTCCAGCGGTGATTTGCCGTTGCCCGGCCAGTCGAGGATAATCGTTCGGAAGATGCTTGCCAATCGGACCCGCTTGCCCCGTTTCCTGATACTCGCCGTATTTGCGATATCGATGTTTGGTGCCTCCGCGACACATGCCCGAGCCGAAATGTTTGAGGTACGGGACGTCGCCGTTGACGCGACGGCCGAATCAGCGGCCGCTGCCCGCGACCAGGCACTTGCCATTGGCCAGCGTGAGGCCTTCTATCGCCTGTTGCAGCGACTGACGCTGCGTCAGCATCGCGATCTGCTGCCGAATCTCGACACGAATACCGTCGCGACGTACGTCCGGGATTTTTCGGTCTCCGGCGAGAAGACGTCCGATGTCCGCTATCTCGCGCGGATCAACGTGCGCTTCAAGGAGAGCGACATCCGGACCCTGCTGCACGAGTTCGGCCTGCCGTTTTCCGAAACCGCCAGCAAGCCCGCCGTCGTCTTGCCCGTCCTGAACCGGGCCGGCGCCGCGACTTTGTGGCGCGAGCCGAATCCATGGCGATCCGCTTGGGCATCGTCCCAGCTTCCTTCCCTGCCTGTGCCGCTGCTGCTGCCCGTCGGCGATATCGAGGATGTCGGCACGGTTAGCGTGGAAATGGCAATGATCGGCGACCGGACGACCCTGCAGGCTCTGGCGAGCCGCTACAACGCTGGAGCCGCCATCGTCGTCCGTGCCGACATCGCTGCGATCGGTGCCCCGCACGTCGAATTGACCGTAACGCGACACGAAGCGGGGAGCGCACCCGTAACGTATTCGCAACGCGTCTTCGCGGCGTTCGGCGAAACTGTGGACAACGTTCTGGATCGCGCCGTCCACACCGCCGTCGATGCGATCGAGGAGAGCTGGAAGAGCCAGAACCTAATGCGTTTCGACGAAGGCGGCATCATCGCGGTCAGCGTTCCCCTTCGATCCCTCAAGCATTGGCTCGTTGTTCGCCAGCAGCTTGCCGAAACGCCGGTCATCGACCGAACCGATCTCGTTCTCTTGTCGCGGCAAGAGGCGCTTCTCAACATCCATTACATCGGCGGTATCGATCAATTAACCCGGGCGCTTGCGCAATCCGATCTGACACTTCGCGAGTTCGAGGGTGTCTGGTCATTGTTGACGCCGGAAACGCTTGGCAGCGTCGCCACCCCCTGACACCTGCCGGAAAGAGAGAGACGGAGATGAACCGAACGCAACGCCTCATGGTATGGGCAGCGGCCTTCACCCTCTTCGTCCTTCTAATCCATCTTTTGGAACAGATTCTGTTGCCGTTCGTCGCCGGCCTCGGTGTCGCCTACCTGCTCGATCCGCTGGCCGACAAGCTGGAGGAACGGGGTTTGTCTCGAATCCTCGCGACGACCGTGATTACGGGCGTGTTCTTTTTTGGCGTCATCGGCATAATCATCGTCCTGACACCGCTTCTCCAGAATCAGGTCACCAATATTGCCGAGCGTCTTCCGGAGTTCGTCTCGATGGTCCAGGCTTGGGCGTCTGACACCATTGCACGGCTGGAAGCCGCCCTGCCAAGCGGCACGCTTGACGGTTCCGGGGGCGTCGGCACCGACATGGCGGGAACCATCGGCAACGCGATAAAGAATGTTGCGCAGAAACTTTGGGCCGGCGGCGTGGCTGTATTCGAGATTCTGTCGCTGCTGATCATCACGCCAATCGTATCATTCTACATGCTGCTGAAATGGGACGATATCGTCCGCCAGATTGACGACCTGCTGCCGCGCCCGCAGGTGGAAACGATCCGCGCGCAGTTTCGCGAGATAGACACGACGCTGTCTGCCTTCATCCGCGGCCAGGCAAGCGTGTGCCTGACGCTCGCCGCCGTTTACGGCATTTCGTTGAGCGTTATCGGCCTTGAAGCGGGCCTGTTGATCGGGATCGGTGCCGGGGCCGTGTCTTTCATCCCTTACGTAGGCGCGCTTTCCGGCATCATCATGGCACTGGGCGTAGCATTTGTGCAGTTCGACACATGGGGCCCACTCATCGCCGTAGCCACCGTATTCGCCGTCGGCCAGACACTCGAGAGCTATGTGCTTACACCGCGTCTCGTCGGCGACAAGGTCGGTCTCCACGATCTGTGGATCATCTTTGCACTAATGGCAGGCGGAACGTTGTTCGGTTTCCTCGGCGTCCTGCTGGCAGTCCCGACGGCCGCGGTCATCGGTGTGCTTGTCCGCTTTACCCTGAGCCGCTACCGGGACAGCAAACTGTATCTCGGTGACGGTGACCAAGACACGCCAACCGCCGCTTCATGACCCGTCCGATCCAGTTACCTCTCGACTTACCGCACCGCCCGGCATTATCGGGCGACGACTTTTTCGTGGCGCCTGCGAATGAAGAGGCGGTCGCCTGGATCGACCGCTGGCCGGAATGGCCCGGCGCCGGCCTGGTAATTCACGGTGAATCGGGATGCGGCAAGAGCCACCTTGCCCAGGTCTTCGCCGCCGAGACTAGGGCTCTGGTCCTGTCAGCCGAAAGCCTTGCACACCCGGCTACCAGAGCAGCGGAAGAGGCACCGGCGTATGTCGTCGACGATGTCGATGAACTCGTGATGACCCGCGACGGGGCGGAGAACTTATTCCATCTCTACAACAATGCTAAGAACGGCGGAAAGAAAGTATTGCTGACCGGTAAAGCGCCGCCATCGCGTTGGGCGATCCCATTGGCGGATCTCCGTTCCCGCCTGAACGCACTCGATCAGGTCGCTATCGCCCCGCCGGATGACGCCCTTCTTGGTGTACTTCTCGTCAAACAGTTCGCCGACCGTCAACTTCGGGTAGAACCGGATGTCGTGGCTTACCTGACGTCTCGCATGGAACGTTCAGCCGCGGCCGCGGTAGCGCTGGTCGAGGCCCTTGACCTCGAGGCGCTAAGCCGCAAGCAGGCCATTACGGTTCCGTTGGCGAGGGCCGTCCTCGACGGACTGGGCGGGCACCAGACAACTATCCCCCACGTCTGAACAGGAGCATAAAGCCATGGACCTCGGTATCGCTGGAAAGAGGGCAATCGTTCTCGCGTCGAGCAAGGGACTGGGCAAAGCCTGCGCCATGTGCCTGGCTGAAGAAGGTGTCGATGTAACCATTGCAGCTCGCACCGAACAGGCCCTCGCCATGACGGCAAACGAAATCCGAGACAGAACCGGCGTCAGTGTTAAGGCCGTCGCGTGTGACATTACCACGGATGATGGCCGCAATGCTGTTCTCACCGCCTGCCCGGCACCCGATATCCTGATAAACAACGCCGGCGGCCCGCCGCCGGGTGATTTCCGTGATTGGAACCGCGACGACTGGATGAAGGCCTTGGACGCCAACATGTTGAGCGCGATCTTCATGATCAAGGCGACTGTCGATGGGATGATCGAACGCAGATTCGGACGTATCGTCAACATCACCTCGAGCGCCGTAAAGGCGCCGATCAGCGTCCTCGGACTTTCAAACGGCGCCCGCGCCGGACTGACCGGGTTCGTCGCCGGTATCGCCCGTGAAACGGTCCGCCACAACGTGACGATCAACGCGATCCTGCCCGGTCCCTTCGATACGGACAGGCTGCGCGGCAACTTCGAACACCGGGCGGCACAAACCGGCGAGAGCGCGGATCAATTGGCCGCTTCCGCCGCCGAAAGAAACCCGGCCGGTCGTTTCGGCAATCCGCGGGAGTTCGGCGAGCTCTGCGCCTACATTTGCTCGGCGCAAGCAGGGTACATCACGGGTCAGAATTTTCTGATCGACGGTGGCGCCTATCCGGGAACGCTCTAACTTCCCGCGCTCTCCTCGCCCGTCCGGGCGTCGAACAGCTTCAGTTTCCGGTTCTTAACCCCGATACCGATCTCGCCGTTTCGAACGCGAAGTGCATCCTCGCCGAAGATCTCGCGCCGCCAGCTCTTGAGTGCCGGAACGTCCGCATCCTCACCGAAAGCGGCAATTCGTTCGACATCGTCGGAGCTCGCAACCAGCTTCTGAGCGACATCCACCTCCGAGCACCGCATTTTCAAGAGTAGCTTGAGGAGATCCGTCGTCGGGCCTATCCCGCGTGGCAAATCCGCCCGGTCGGGCAGGTTGGGCGTATCTGCATCGGGAACGTCTTCGCCCCGGCGCACGGCGGCGAGGATGGATTCACCCATTCGCCCTTCGGCTGCCTTTTGTCCAAGTCCCCTTGTCCGGGCAAGGTCCTTGACGTTCTTCGGTCGGTGGTGAGAGATCTCAACAAGAGACTCGTCCCGCAGGACTCGGTTCTTCGGCACGTCGCGCCGCTGCGCCTCTAGTTCGCGCCATGCGGCGAGTTCGCGCAAAACCGCAAGCGAACGGGGTTTTCCGCCTTTCGACTTGATCCGACGCCAGGCTTCGTTCGGATTCGGGGCATAGGTCTCCTCGGCCAGAAGCACCTTCATTTCCTCGGCGATCCACGCGGCGCGGCCGGATGTTTCCAGCTGTTCGGCCAGCTTGTCATAGGCCGGCGCCAACAGCACCACGTCTGCGAGCGCATACTCGATCTGCCGCTGGGCCAGCGGCCTCAGCGACCAATCCGTAAACCGGGCACCCTTGTCGACACTTGCGCCGGTTGTTTTTGCGATCAAGTTCTCGAAACCGATCGAATCACCGAAACCGAGCACCATAGCGGCGACCTGCGTATCGAAGACGGGTGCTGGTAGCCGGCCCTGCAGCCGGAAGAAAATCTCCAGGTCCTGTCGCGCGGCATGAAAGACCTTGAGCACGTTCTCGTCGGCCAGGAGTTCGAAAAGTGGCGCCAGGTCGATGGTATCGCCGAGCGGATCGATCACGGCACTTGTTTTCGGGTCGTCCATCTCCCGTCCGCCAATCGCCACCTGGATCAGGCAAAGGATTGGCCAGTAGGTGTTCTCGCGCATGAACTCCGTGTCGATGGTGATGTATGGCGCCGTTCTCGCGTCCTCGACAAACGATCGCAGCGCTTCCGTCGTCGTGATGACGGTCGGAGTCGTTGGTAACCTGGATTTCTTCCGGCCCTTCATTCGCCCTGGCGCTCCCATCCCCGATCACCCTGTTTCCAGTAGGTAACGTCGTGTCCGGCGGCCTTGTAGGCTTTCCAGCTTTCACGGGATTCGGCGACCGCCGTGTCATCGTTACCGTCAAACAGAACGAAACAGCGCTCGAATGCTGCGACGTCCGCCGACGAGGCACCGTCCGCGAGAAACAGGAACTCTGCACGGTTCGGATTCTCGTCGGCATCGGTCAGCCAGATCGGTTGCTCGCCCGGATTCCCGTCGCGTCGTGAACCGTGCGGCAGCCATGACGCCGGGTCGAACGCCCAGAGCGCGCCGTCGAGTTGTTCGACTCGCGCCTCGGACCCGACGATCACGACCGCGCGCTTGCCCGCATCGATGGTTTTCGTCAGTAACGACGGAAGGACGTCATCGAGTCGGGATCGTTGCAGGTGATAGAATGCGACGTCGGTCATTCGGCTCTGTCGACAGTCAAGCTTCCCACTGATCGCGGACGTAGCGGTCGAGTAGCCGCACACCAAACGCGGTGCCGCCCTTCGGAACCGTCGGTGCGTCCTTCTTCGACCAGGTTACCCCGGCGATGTCGAGATGTGCCCACGGCGTGTCCCCGACGAAGCGCTGCAGGAACTGCGCCGCCGTCGTGCTGCCGGCCCCCCTGCCGCCCGAGATGTTCTTCATGTCGGCGACATCGGAATTGATCATCTTGTCGTACTCGTCGCCGAGCGGCATGCGCCACAGTTTCTCGCCGACTGCGTCGCCGGCCTCGGACAGTTGCTCGGAGAGCTTGTCGTCGTTGCTAAACATGCCGGCGCGTTCATGTCCGAGACAAATGATGATCGCGCCCGTGAGGGTCGCGAGGTCGATCATCGTCTTCGGTTTGAACCGCTTGTTGCAGTAGTGCAGCACGTCGCAGAGTACGAGGCGCCCTTCGGCGTCAGTATTCAGCACTTCGATCGTCTGCCCCGACATCGACGTCACGATGTCACCCGGGCGCTGGGCGTTACCGTCCGGCATGTTCTCGACGAGCCCGACGAGACCGACGGCATTGACCTTCGCCTTGCGCCCGGCCAAGGCCTTCATCAGACCGACCACGACGCCTGCACCGCCCATGTCCCACTTCATGTCTTCCATGCCGCCGGCCGGCTTGATCGATATCCCGCCGGTATCGAACGTTACGCCCTTGCCAATGAAGGCGACCGGGGCTTCCTTGCCCTTCCCGCCACTCCATTGCATGACGACCATTTTGGGTTCGCGGACGCTGCCTTGAGCGACGCCGAGCAATGCGCCCATGCCGAGTTTGCGCATTTGCGCCTCGCCAAGGACCTCGACCTTGACGCCGTGTTTCGAGAGAGTCCGCGCTTCCTTGGCCAGGGTTTCGGGATAAAGAATGTTGGCAGGCTCAGACACAAGGTCGCGGGTGAAGAACACCCCGTCCGCCACCTTGTCCAGGTCGCCGAACGCCTTGCGCGCCGCCGCCGCTCCCTCGACGAGGAACGTCGCCGATTTGACGGACGGCTTAGCATCGTCCGTCAACTTCGTCCGGTACTTATCGAAACGGTAGGAGCGCAGACGGTAGCCAAATGCCAATTCGGCCGCCATGTCGGCCGGCACTAGTTTGCAGCCGGCGATCTTGTCGACGGAGATCGCGATCTTGGCTGCACCGGTACGCGCCGTCATCGCGTACAACGTTCCGCCGATATCGTGGAGCGCCCCAGCTGACAGCTCCTTGCCGGCGCCGACCCCGAACACGTGCACGGCATCCAGTTTCGATCCTGCGGGCGCAGGAATGACAACGGATTGCCCCTTCTTACCCTCAAATCGGCCAACCTTGACTGCCCGGCTGATCGCCCCTTTCAGCTTCTTGTCCAGCGTCTTCGCGGAGTCGCTGAGCTTCCTTCCGCTCGCCACGGCAACACAAACTATCCCCGTGTCGGCAACGGACGGATTGGAAAAGGCAATCTTCATGGCTTGTCCTCTCGTTCGAAATTGGATTGATTTCACTCACCACACAGAACGATCTCTCGCCCGGTCGGCGGAATCCCTTGTCGATCCTACCCGCCCGGCCGGTAAATGAAAGGGCTGACTTCGACGTCATCCGAAGCCAGCAGAAAGGAGCACCTGACGCATGTCGAACCGCACGACCGAGGTTACCAACGAGCTCTATGAGTACATAATCGCAAACAGTCTCCGCGAGCCTGAGATCCTGGCGGAGCTTCGTGCCGAGACACGCTCGGCCACGGATGCGCCAAACATGCAGATCGGACCGGATCAGGGCCAGTTCATGGGACTGCTTGCCGAACTGACCGGAGCGAAGCGCTACCTAGAGGTCGGCACGTTTACCGGCTACAGCGCGCTCGCCATGGCTTTTGCCATGCCGGCCGATGCGGAGATCGTCTGTTGCGACGTGAGCGAGGAGTACACCGGCATCGCTCGTCGCTATTGGGAAAAGGCCGGCGTCGCCGACAGGATTGACCTACGGCTCGCCCCGGCGCTCAAGACACTCGACGGGTTGATCGACGAAGGTCGCAGCGGCACGTTCGATATCATGTTCATTGACGCCGACAAGGAAAACTACGTCGGCTATTACGAGCGCGGAATAGAACTGATCCGTCAAGGCGGCCTGATTGCCGTCGACAATGTCTTGTGGGGCGGCGATGTCGCCGACCCGGCCGACACCTCCGCGTCGACCGAAGCCATCCGCCAGTTGAATCGCACGATTCACGCGGACGAAAGGGTCAGCGCGTCGCTGGTCGGCGTCGGCGACGGCCTTTACCTCGCGCGCAAGAGGTGACGGCGGTCACTGTCGCTCACGCAACCGGCGGCTATGGTCGATCCATGACGAGCCCGCCGATCCGCGACGATACGTTGCGCCTGCTCCTTTCCAAGGGGCACGAGGCTTGGCTTACCGAGGAACTCCGTTACCACCGTTTCTGCCTGACGGTATCAGCGACGCTTCTTGCACTAGGAGTTGCAGCGCCGGTCATCGTCGCATTGTTGCCAGTCCTTGGTGCGTTTGGCGTGTCGCTGGGCGGGGTTGCCGCCCTGTCGCTTGTCCTGTCGCCGGCCTGGTTCGCAATCGTCTGCATGTCGCTGATCGACCTGCGAAAGGTTCGGCGCTGGCGAGACGATCACCAGGCATTTCTCTCCAAATACAATCGCGTCTAGACGAACGTAAATCAGCAAGCCTTCTTGGTCGGATCGACCTTCTTGCGCCGATCTTCGCCGGAGTAACGAGGGTCCTTGCGCCGGCGACGGTCCGGGCCGAAGTAAGTTGTGGTCTTCACGAACGGGCGGCTTGCTTCAAGAATTCGAACCATACGTTCGTAAACCTGCGCAGCGGAGATCGGCTTCGCGACGAATTCGTTGACGCCGCTGTCTCGCGCCATCATCACGCTATTGAGGTCAGTATGTGCGGTGATCATCATGATCGGCACGTAGCGATTGGGGCTGTCGTCATCGAGACGCACACGCTTGACGAACGCCAATCCGTTGACCGGCTCCATCTCCCAGTCGACGATAATCAGGTCGACAGCCGACGAGCAGAACATCCGGTAGCCGGACGCACCGTCGTTTGCCGTGTGAATTCGGCGGATGTTCAGAGAACCCAGAATCGACGTGAATAGCCGGCGGGTGAACTCGTTGTCATCGATCAGCAACACGCTTAGGTTGCTGAGATCGTAACCGCTTCGATGACCGTCGACCGGATCATACATGCCAAAGGCTTTCTGACGATTTCATAGAGACGCAGCTTTATTTACCCCGCTCCAAGAATAGGATGA
Organism: Rhodospirillales bacterium; assembly: GCA_040219295.1. Classification (GTDB taxonomy): domain Bacteria; phylum Pseudomonadota; class Alphaproteobacteria; order Rhodospirillales; family Casp-alpha2; genus JAVJST01. Next base: position 1,360,319 of record JAVJST010000005.1, on the reverse strand, counting down.
TCGCTTAACCGAAGCCACAGTTTTAACCTTACAATAACCTTACAGGTTCTGGCGCCAAACCGGCGGAGACGACAGAATGATGATCGACAATGTCGTGCTTTTGACAGGCCAAACAGAGGGGCCGTACCTCGCGGAAACCCTGCGTTTTCGACACGACGGTTTGAACGTTCTGGTTGTTCACGACGCCGTTTCCCTCGCCAACGCGGTAGCCGAACTGTTGGACGCGCACCGCCTGTTTCGGCTCATCGCTTTCTCCACCGACATCATCGTTCCGGCCGAGATCATCGAAACCCTGCCGACGGTCGGGTACAACTTTCATGCCGGTCCGCCGGAGCATCCCGGATCGCTCCCCGCCTGCTTTGCGGTTTACGAGGGTGCCGACGTGTTCGGCGTCACCGTCCACGAACTCGCCAAGGAGGTCGACTGTGGCGCAATCGTGGCTGTAAGGCGGTTTCCGATTCCCGATGATCTTACGGCGACCGACCTCATGGGGCGGGCCTATCAGGTTCTGGCGGGATTGTTCTCCGACATGGTGAAAGACATGGTCGATCAGTCGGACCCATTGCCGGTCATCGGGGAGAAGTGGTGCATGCCGGTCAGGAGGCGTATAGACGCCGCCGCGCTGGTTGACACTCCCGATGGTATGGAGGCGGGCGAAGCCGAGAGACGCCGCCGCGCGTTCGGCCATCTCGCGCGCTAGATCACAAGGTTGCCGAACCGCCGTTGCCCTGCCCGGCGCTTCTTCGGAACCGCAGCGGCACGCGTTTTCGCCCCCATGTTCCGGGGCGTTCCTCGAAACGACCCGGGAGGCTCGCGCCGCAACCAGCACAACTGCCGAACCCTCCCTGATTGACGGAAATCCGCCAGTCCGAAAGTTCGTACCAGTCGCGCCCGATCAGCGTTTCGCCGCACGACGGGCAGTATGTCGAACTGCCGGCGTGGTCGTGTACGTTCCCCGTGTAAACGTACCTGAGACCGTTGGACCGTGCGATATCGCGGCTCCGGGTCAGGGTCGCCGGTGGCGTATGCGGTTTGTCCGTCATCTTCCAATCGGGATGAAACGCCGTCAGATGCAGCGGGACGTCGGGCCCCAGGTTGTCCCGGATCCAGGCCGTCATCGCGTCAATCTCAGCCGGACTGTCGTTCTCGTCGGGGATCAGCAACGTCGTGATCTCGAACCACACGTTCGTCTCCTGCTTGAGATAAACCAGCGTATCCAGGACCGCGCCCAACTGGGCGGTGCAAAGCTTCGCGTAGAACGACTCGGTGAATCCCTTGAGGTCGACATTGGCGGCATCGATATGACGGAAAAACTCGCCGCGCGCCGTCTCGGTTATGTAACCGGCGGTCACCGCAACCGTGGCGATGTCACGTTCGTGGCAGGCCTTGGCCACATCGACGGCGTACTCGAGAAAAATCACCGGATCGTTGTAGGTAAATGCAACGCTGCGGCACCCCGCCTGTTCGGCCGCCGCAGCGATCATCTCGGGGCTCGCCTCCTCGGCAAGCTTGTCGAATTCGCGGGATTTCGAAATGTCGTAGTTCTGGCAGAACTTGCAGGTCAGGTTGCACCCCGCCGTCCCGAACGACAGGATCGGCGTGCCCGGGAGGAAATGGTTGAGCGGTTTCTTTTCGATCGGATCGACACAAAAACCGCTCGAACGGCCATAGGTGGTCAGCACCATGCCGTTCCCGTCCTCGGGAACGGCCCGGACAAAACATAACCCGCGTTGACCCGGGCGCAGCTTGCAGTATCGCGGACAGATATCGCACTGAATGCGCCCGTCCTCAAGTTCATGCCAGTATCGTGCCGGCACACCGTCCATCTGCCACATATACGTCCGCCTCGGCTTGTCCGCCATTGCGCAGGACTCATTGCACGCTAGATTATACTGCAGAGGCCTCAATGAATCTCGTGCGCCCCGCCGCTGTCGCCGGAACATTCTATCCGGATGACCCGCCCACCCTTCGCCGCATGGTCGAGGGCTTGCTGGACGCCGCTCCGGACGCATCCGGTCCCTTACCCAAGGCGATCATCGCGCCCCACGCGGGTTACCGTTACTCAGGCCAGACTGCGGCCCGCGTGTACGCGCGCTTGCGGCCGCTTGCCGGAACTGTCCGCCGTGTCGTTCTGCTGGGACCATGCCACCGGGTTGCCGTCAGGGGACTCGCCGCGCCCAGTGTCGACGCCTTCACGACACCGCTCGGCGACATCCCGTTGGACCGCAAGGCAATCGGGGATGTGGCGACGCTGCCACAAGTGTCGACCTTCGACTCGACCCATGCCGAGGAGCATAGCCTCGAGGTCCATCTGCCTTTCCTGCAGGTCGTTCTGGGCGACTTCGAGCTCGTACCCCTTGTCGTCGGCGACGCTGGCCCAAAGGAGGTGGCACAGGTTCTCGACGACCTCTGGGGCGGACCGGAAACCCTGATCGTCGTCAGTTCCGACCTCAGTCATTTTCTCGACTACGACAGTGCCCGTGAGATCGACGGCAGGACCTGCGCGGCGATCGAGGCACTCGAAGGTGACGCCATCGAACGCGAGGGCGCCTGCGGCCGACATCCCGTGCGGGGCTTGCTGCGGACGGCGAAGGACCGAAACCTGCGGGTCGAGACAGTGCATGTCTGCAACAGCGGCGATACCGCCGGTCCGCGCGACCGCGTCGTCGGATACGGCGCGTGGGCATTCTACGAAACGGACGACCGTGACGCTGGGACCGGCACTGCGGAGGCGGAGTCCGATCCGACCGCCGAGATGCTGGAGCGTTTCGGCGGGATGCTGCTGCAACTCGCCGGTGCCAGCATCGTCAGCGGAGTCAGAACGGGAAAACCGTGCTCAGTCGACCCGTCCCGTTTCCCACCCGATCTTGCGGCTGAAGGCGCGTGTTTCGTGACGCTCAAGAAGAATGGCCAGCTCCGTGGTTGCATCGGGTCCCCGGAGGCGCACCGCCCTTTGATCCTCGACGTTGCTCAGAACGCCTACCGGGCGGCGTTCCACGATCCGCGTTTTCCCGCCGTGACCGAGGACGAGGTCCGTGATCTGACACTCTCGATATCCGTGCTCAGCCCGCAAACGCCGATGTCGTTCCGGGACGAGTCTGATCTTCTCGCACAGTTGCAGCCGGGCATCGACGGGCTCGTCATTGCCGACGGGCCCCGACGCGCGCTGTTTTTGCCGTCCGTGTGGCAGCAATTACCCGAGCGAGAGACGTTCGTCGCTCATTTGAAACGAAAGGCCGGAATGCCAGCCGATCACTGGTCGCCCGCTTTCAAGGCATCTCGCTTCACCGCGCATGAGCTCAGCCAGCGCGAATTGGATGAACCCATGGCGATCTGGCGGATTTGACCGACTGAGCCGCCCTTGTGTTGACAACTCAACGGCCAGCGGAAAATGTGCGCTTCCTCGAAGGAAACAGCCGCACCGGAGACGCGACATGCCGTCCGACATTGAACATGCCAAGCGCCTGAGCGCCCTCGCCGTCGACGCCGGGGCGGAAATCTTGAAGCTCTATGACGGAGAAATCGCCATCGAAACGAAGGACGATCGGTCCCCCGTCACTGCCGCCGACCAGGCTGCGGAGGACGTAATCCTGGCGGGTCTCGCCGGCGAGATGGGACTCGGACATCCTGTCGTCAGCGAGGAAGCCGCCGCGGCAGGATACACACCGAAGGTCGGCAGTTCCTTCTGGCTGGTCGATCCACTCGACGGCACCAAGGAGTTCATTTCCAAGAACGGCGAGTTCACGGTCAACATCGCGTTGATCGACAACGGCGCACCGGTTCTCGGGGTCGTCCACACGCCGGCACTCGGCGAGGTGTATGTCGGTGTCAACGGCAGCTCAGGAACAAGCGCGCAGGTCAGCCGCGGCGGCGCATGGACGAACATTTCCTGCCGCCCCGTGCCGGAGCGAAGCATCGTCGCCCTTGTCAGCCGTTCCCACCGCTCGCGCGAGGTCGATGCCTACATCGAGAGATTCGACATCGGTGAAGCCGTCTCCGCCGGCAGTTCGCTGAAGTTTTGCCGAGTAGCCGAAGGGGTTGCGGATCTCTATCCGCGACTCGGCAGAACCATGGAATGGGATACGGCCGCGGCGCATGCCGTCTTGGCTGCAGCCGGTGGTCATGTCGAAACACTGGACGGCAACCCGCTTAGGTACGGCAAGCCGGGCTTCGAGAATCCACACTTCGTCGCCTACGGCGCCGGCAGGTTACCCGGATAGACATGACGTCCCCGCCGGCCACTGCCGCGATTGTCCAACCGGACGCACCGGACGCGATCGACGCAGCCGCCCGGCGACTACGTGATGGCAAGCTCGTTGCCTTCCCGACCGAGACCGTCTACGGGCTTGGCGCGGATGCAACGAACGACCGGGCCGTCGCCGCGATCTTCGACGCCAAGCAACGTCCTGCCTTCAACCCGCTCATCTGCCATTTTCCCTCGACAGATGCCGTTCTCCGGTCCATGCGGCTTCCGGACGCGGCATTGGATTTGGCCAAGAGGTTCTGGCCGGGCAGCTTGAGTATCGTCGCGACTAGGCCGGTCGACTGTCCGATATCGAGGCTCGCGTCCGCCGGGCTCGACACCGTCGCGGTTCGCGTTCCCGACCATCAGGTCGCACGCCGCCTGCTTGAAGCGACCGGGCGGCCGATTGCCGCGCCAAGCGCAAACCTGTCTGGGCGTTTGAGCCCGACACGGGCGACGGATGTCATAGCATCACTCGGCAACGTTGACCTGCTGATCCTGGACGGCGGTGCCTGCCGTGTTGGATTGGAGTCCACCGTCGTCGCCGTCCGGCCGGACGGCAGGATCGAACTGCTGCGGGAAGGCGGCATAAGTCGGGAAGATCTGGAGCACGTGTCGAAACAGAGCGTCTCGCCTGTCTCGGACCCTGATGAGGTTCGCGCACCGGGCATGTTGGCGCGCCATTACCAGCCCCGAATTCCTCTGCGGATCGACGCCACGGAAGCGCAAGCCGGTGAGATCGTGATCGGTTTCGGTCCGATGAGCGCGAACATGCCCAAGGCGAACCTCAACCTGAGCCCGACGGGCGATCTACGCGAGGCGGCTGCCAATCTTTTCGCCATGCTGCATGATGCCGAGACCGGCGGCGCGCGGGCTATCGCCGTGACGCCGATTCCAGACGAAGGGCTTGGCCGGGCGATCAACGATCGCCTCAAACGCGGGGCATCGGGCACAAGGTGAAATCTGCCAAACCGGCGAGTCTGCGCAATTGCTGCCACGGTCCCGTCAGCCTAGTCTGCTGCCATGAATGACTTGAACGACATCAATCGACGCTTTGACGCGCTCCTGGGTCCCCAGGGGTGGTTGACGGACCCAGATGCCCGGTCGCCGTACGAGCATGAAGCAAGAGGTTACTGGTCCGGCGCATGCATTGGCGTGGCCCGGCCGACCGATACGTTGCAGGTGGCAGAAACGGTGAAGCTCGCCGTCGAATCCGGGGTCCCGATCGTGCCCCAAAGCGGCAACACCGGCCTCGTCGCCGGCGGCGTGCCGCGCGGCGGGATCGTGCTGACGACCGAACGCATGACCCGCATTCGCAGTACCGACAAGGCCAACATGACGATGACCGTCGATGCCGGATGCGTACTCGCCAACATCCAGCAGGCGGCCGCCGACATCGGCACCTATTTTCCGCTCAGCCTGGGGGCCGAAGGGTCATGCCGGATCGGCGGGAACATCTCGACCAACGCCGGTGGCGTCGCTGTACTGCGTTACGGCAACATGCGGGATTTGGTGCTCGGCCTTGAGGTGGTGCTTCCGGACGGACGCGTGTGGGACGGTCTGCGCGGACTGCGCAAGGACAATACCGGGTACGACCTGAAGCAGTTGTTCATCGGTGCCGAGGGAACACTTGGCATTGTTACCGGGGCCGTGATCAAGCTGTTCCCGGCGATCCGGGAAACCGTCGCGGCACTTGTGGGTGTCCGTTCCTGGGACGATGCCATCGCCCTGCTCAATCAGCTCAGGGCAGGCTCGGGCGACGCTCTCAGCGCCTGCGAGGCCATGTCGGCGGGTGCATTGAACCTCGTGCTCGCACACACCGAGGACGTCCAGGCGCCGTTCGAACGCATACCCCCTATCACCCTGCTGTTCGAGCTCACCAGTCCCAGGTCGGGAACCACGCTCATGACGCTCGCCGAGGAGGAACTCGCCACGGCATTGGAGAGCGGCCTCGCCGTCGATGCGGTGGTCGCCCAATCGGAGGCACAACGCACCGCGTTCTGGCGCATGCGGGAAGCCATTCCCCAAGTCCAATCCAAGGCCGGTGGAAGTATAAAGTTCGACGTCTCCGTGCCGATCTCGGCCATTCCGGCCTTCGTCGACAAGGCGAACCGGTATGTCGAGAAGCGGATACCGGATACACGTTTCGTGACCTTTGGTCACGTCGGTGACGGCAACCTGCACTACAACCTGAGCCAGCCCGAAAGCATGGAGAAAGATGCGTTCATGGCGCTCTGGGACGAGGTCACCAGCGATATTCACGCTATAGCCATGAGTTTCGCCGGCAGTTTCAGTGCGGAGCACGGGATCGGCGAGATCAAGCGCGGCGACCTCATTCGGCACCGCAGCGATGTGGAAATCGACCTGATGCGGATTGTGAAACGTGGATTGGACCCACAGAACCTCATGAATCCGGGGAAGATACTCCCGGATTAACTATGCTTGTTCCTTGATTTTTTTCGATTTTTCTTACACCTTCCGCTTTCGGCCAAGATGCGTCCGATAACAGGGAACGTTCGTGTGGCGCGTGCGGCCCAATCGGCACTGGGAAAAACTGCAAGGACAGGAATTTGCGCCTTTCACTGACCCTATCGACATACATCGGGCGTCAGTTCCTGCTGAACTTTGCCGTCTTGCTCGGCATCATTTTGATGATCGTTTTCCTATTCGATATCATCGAGTTGCTGCGTCGCGCCGGGAACAATCCGGAAATCGGCATGGGCAACATTTTCGAAATGGCCTTCCTGAAACTGCCCTACATGGGACAGCAGATTTTCCCGTTTGCGGCCCTGTTCGGTGGCATGATGACCTTCTGGCGCCTCGCCCGCCATCAGGAACTCGTCATCACCCGCGCGTCCGGCATATCCGCCTGGCAGTTTCTCCTGCCCGTTATCGTCGCCGCATTCCTTCTCGGGGTATTCCAGATGATGGCGTTGAACCCGTTCAGTTCCGCAAGTCTTCTCCGCTTTGAGCGGATCGAAAGCCTGTTGTTCAAAGGGAATCAAAGCCTTCTTTCGGTATCACGCGGCGGCTTGTGGCTGCGTCAGTCGAGCGAAGACGGCCAGTCTGTCATCTATGCGCGTTACCTCTCGTCCGATCGCGCACAGGTGCAACTGAACGACGTTACGGTCTTCGTTTATGGTCGTCCTGACGAGTTCTCTGAGCGCATCGATGCGAAATCCGCGGTTCTCGAGGACGGTTTTTGGCGTCTGGAGAATGCCGTGCATCGCCAACCCGAGCAGACACCGGAACCCGAGGATGTGTCATGGCTTGAGACCGATCTGACGATCGACAGTATCCAGGACAGTTTCGCTCCGCCGGAGACGATGTCGTTCTGGGCGTTGCCCGGGTTCATCTCCACGCTCGAGGAGTCCGGTTTCTCCGCGCGTCGACACCGGCTGCACCTTCATGCACTGGTCTCCAGTCCGCTGCTGATGTGCGCCATGGTTCTGATTGCCGCGACATTCACCCTTCGTCACAGTCGGCGCGGCGGGGTCACATACGTCATTGGCGGCGGAGTCCTGACCGGCTTTCTACTTTATTTCTTCTCTGATCTCGTGTTTGCGCTCGGTCGCACGGAGAGTATTCCCGTGACGCTAGCGGCCTGGACACCATCCGGCGTTGCAACCCTGCTAGGACTGACCGCCTTGCTGCATCTGGAAGACGGCTGATGGCGAGAGACATGATCCGGCTTACCATCTGTATTGCGTTGGTCGTCGGCACCATCGCGATGGCGGCTTCGGGCATTTCCTCCGCCGCGGCACAGACATCGGACGACAACGTGAAGGAGGTGCCAATCAACTTCTCGGCCGACGAACTCGACGTCGACCGTGAACTCGGCATCGTCACCGCCCGCGGCAACGTCGAAGTAAATCGGGAAGACCGGACCCTACTTGCCGACACGATCAGCTACAATCAGAAGAAGGATCTCCTGACAGCAAGCGGCAATATCACACTTCTCGAGCCGACCGGGGATGTCATTTTCGCCCAGCATCTGGAGGTCTCCGGCGACCTGAAGAACGGTATCATCTCTGACATCGGCATGATCCTCAGCGACCGCTCCAGAGTGGCAGCAAGTGGTGGACGGCGCATCGACGGCGACCTGGAACTCCGCAACGCCGTTTACTCACCCTGCAATTTGTGCCCCGAAGACCCTGATCGCGCGCCTCTGTGGCAGGTCAAGGCAGTCAAGGTCTATCACGACAAGTCGCGCCGCATCATCGAGTACTCCGACGCCTGGATCGAGATGTCGGGCGTGCCGGTGTTCTACACCCCTTTCCTGGCCCACCCCGACCCAACGGTCGATCGGGAGAGCGGGTTCCTGGCGCCGCAAGTCGGTGCGTCGAGCGATCTCGGATTCATCGCCAAAACGCCTTACTTCCTTGTGATCGACGACCACAGCGACGCGACAATCACGCCGGTCTACTACGGCGAAGCCAGCCCCGGGCTCGAGGCCGAGTACCGACAACGGCTGTATGACGGCAAGATTGACCTCGACGGCAGCATCGTCAATGACGACACGGAAGACCTGAGAGGCCACATGAACGCCGAGACCTTGTTCGATATCGACGAGACGTGGCGTTGGGGTTTCGAGACAAAACTGGTATCCGACGACACCTACCTTCGCCGATACGGCTTCCCCGTTGCCGACGATACGCTGACCACGACTTTGTACTCGGAAGGTTTCCGGGGTCGGAACTATGCACGCATGGAAGGTTTCCACTTCCGTGGCCTTGAACAGAACGATGATGAGGACGCGACGCCGCTGGTCCTGCCTCTTGCTTCCTACCACCATGTCGGCAAGCCTGACAGGCACGGCGGCCAGTACCTGCTGGATGCCAGCATGGCCTCGATTACGCGCTCCAACGGCGCCGACAGCAACCGGTTGTCGTTGCACCCCGCCTGGCGCAATCGTTACATTGCACCGCGCGGGGACGTTTACGCCCTGACCGTGAAGCTGCGCGGCGACCTATACTACGCGTCCGATCACGTTCCGACTGGCGAGACGAATGAGTTCGAAGGCGTCACTGGCCGATTGTTCCCGCAGGCGAAGCTCGACTGGAGCCTTCCCATGGTCAAGCAGGGGCACAATTTCCATCAGGTCATTGAGCCGATGACTTCCCTGGTACTTGCCCCGAACGGCTCCAATCCAGCCGAGATTCCGAACCTGGACAGTGTCGACGTATCGTTCAACGAAACGAGCCTATTCAACGACAATCGTTTCTCCGGCGTTGACCGGGTCGACAGCGGGTCACGGGTGGACTACGGCGTGCACTGGGGCGTCACGGGTAAAGGCGGTGGCAAGACAAACGTCCTCGTCGGTCAGAGCGTCCGGCTGCGCGATGATGACACGTTCAACGAAGGCAGCGGGCTTGAGGATCAGGTTTCCGACGTCGTCGGCATGCTCAAGGTTTCGCCCAAGAACTATATCGACATGACCTACCGGATGCAGCTCGATCCGTCGGACGCGGACTTGCGCCGTAACGAACTCGCTGTCGGGCTCGGCACCCGATCATTGAAGTTCAATGCCGACTACCGACACCTCGACGCGCTCGGATCAAGCGAGTTCACCGGGCGTGAAGACGCCTATCTCGGAGTTTCATCGCAGATCGACCGTTACTGGCGCTTCAGCGCGTCCACACTGCAGGACCTTGACGATGGCCAGACCCGCAATGTCCGGATGGGCCTGACCTACGAGGATGAGTGCTTCATTGCCAACACCGAATTTTCTCGATCATTCTTCAGAGACCGGGACCTGCAACCGGTCGACACGATCATGGTGCGGATCTCGCTCAAGACACTGGGCAACCTGCAGGCAGCGGTATTTTGAGGCGATCATGACCTTCGTATCGATCCGACGGCTTGTTTTGTCAGCGGTCCTCGCCGCTGCAACGTCGTTCGTGACGACAGCGGAAAGCCACGCGCAAGCGACAGATACCCTCAGAATTGCTGCCGTGGTCAACGAGGAGGTCGTTTCCGCCTACGACCTGGGCAACCGTATACGCATGGTCATCGCCTTGTCGAACCTGCCCAACCGACCCGAGGTCCAGCGTCAGCTCGCCCCGCAGATACTCAGATCCCTGATCGATGAGCGACTGCGCCTGCAAGAAGCGGAGTCGATGGGCATTGAAGTCGATCCGGCTCGCGTGGATCAGGCACTTGCGTCGGTCGCCGAGCGGAACAACATGTCGGTCGAACAACTGATGTCCGAGTTCGACAGGCGCAATCTTGACCCGGATACGCTGGTCCAGCAGCTAAAGGCGGAGATCGCATGGTCGCAGACGATCTTTTCGCGGTACTCGCAGTTGGCCAACGTAACCGACGCCGAAATCGATGCCGCGGTCCGCGAGGCCGAGGAATCGCTGGGCAAGCCCGAGTACAACATCGCGGAAATTTTTCTCTCGGAAAACGCGACAGACTCGCCCGCTGAGATCCGCCGCCAAGCCACGCGGCTGGTTCAACAATTGCGTCAGGGGGCGAGTTTTCCTGCGCTTGCGCAGTCGTTTTCGCAATTGCCGACGGCCTCCAATGGCGGCGCCATCGGCTGGGTCCGTCCCGACCAACTGTCTGATGAAGTGGCTCAACGGGTAACGAGAATGTCGCCCGGCAGCGTTTCCGATCCGATCCCTGTCACCGGCGGAATCTACATCATCATGCTGCGAAACACGAGGATTGCCGGACAACAGGTTGTCGGCAAGACGACGGTCTCGTTGAGTCAGCTGCATCTCTCGCTGCCATCCGATGCACCACAGGACACGGTCAACTCCTACATCCGATCGGCCCGCGACAGATCCACGTCGGTCGGCACGTGTGCCGAGTTTGAGGAATTGGGACGGAACTTTGGATCGCCAGTCTCTGGAAGCCTGGGGACGATCGAACTGGAAAAGCTGCCGCTGCCGATCCGCAAAGCCGTCGATCCGTTGAAGGTTCATGAGATCACGCCGCCGATCCGAATGCAGGACGCGGTCGTCGTCCTCATGGTTTGCGACCGTACGGATCCGAAAGTCGAGACGGTGGAAATAGATCGCGAAGACATCCGGCGTCAGTTGATCAACAGGCGGCTCGACAATTTTGCTCGCCGGCACATGCGCGACCTGTATCGGAACGCCTTCATCGACATCCGGACCTGAGATGAGCGGCAGCGGTCAACAGGTCGATCCGATTGCCTTGACCCTGGGCGACCCGGCGGGCATTGGCGGCGAAATCGCTACAAGGGCATGGCACGCAACGCGGAAGAATGGCGCGCCATTCTTCATTGTCGGCGATATCGAGCATGCCGTAGATACGGCAACCATGATCGGCTTGGAAGCACCCGTCAGGGAACTTAGCAACCTTCAGAACGCCGCTGACGTGTTTCGTGAAGCCTTACCCATTGTCCCCTTATCACGACGAGTCGAAGGGCGGCCGAGTCGACCCATGGACAGCGACGCGGCATGTGTGATCGAGTCGATCGAACGCGCAACCGCGCTGTGCCGCGAAGGATTGGCACGCGCGGTCGTGACAAACCCGATCAACAAGAAACGACTATACGGTGCGGGCTTCCGTTTCCCGGGACACACCGAATTTATCGCGGATCTATGTGGTTCTCCCGGTGCCGTCATGATGCTCGCTGCACCCGACCTGAGGGTCGTACCCGTAACCATACATCTACCGTTGCGTGACGCGGTCTCGTCCCTGACGACCGAAGAGATCGTTCGTGTCGGCCGCATCGCGGCTGACGCATTGCGCGCGGACTTCGGCATCGCGGCCCCACGTATCGCGGTGTCCGGGCTCAATCCCCATGCCGGCGAAGAAGGTGCGCTTGGCAACGAGGATGAAGACATCATTCGTCCTGCCGTTCACGCCTTGCGGTCCGCCGGAATCGAGGCGGAGGGGCCGGTACCGGGTGATGCTCTTTTCACACCCCGACGACGCGCCACTTTCGATGCCGCCGTCTGCATGTATCACGATCAGGCGCTGATACCTATCAAGGCCCTAGATTTCGACCGTGCGGTCAATGTCACGCTCGGACTTCCGATCGTCCGGACGTCGCCGGACCACGGAACCGCATTCGACATTGCGGGCCGGGGCATAGCCCAACCAGACAGTTTGATCGCCGCGCTGGCCATGGCCGATGCCATCGCCGCTCATCGTGCGGTAGCTCGGCGACCGCGCAATGCCTGAAACTGGTTTAGATGGCTTGCCGCCCCTTCGAGAGGTAATTGCGAACCATGGCCTCAACGCCAAGAAGTCCCTCGGCCAGAATTTTCTGCTCGATCTCAATCTGACATCGAAAATCGCCCGTACCGCGTCCGACCTCGCGAATAGCGATATCGTCGAGATAGGTCCCGGCCCCGGCGGACTCACCCGCGCCCTGCTGGCCGAAGGTGCCCGGCACGTTTACGCCATCGAGCGCGACGAACGCTGCCTTGCCGCCCTCGCCATGATATCGGAAGCCTATCCGGACAGATTGACGGTCATTCCCGGCGATGCGCTCACGGTCGACATCGGATCCATCGGAACCGCACCGCGCCGCATCGTTTCCAATCTGCCGTACAATATTGCGACCCCTCTCCTGCTTCGATGGCTGCACCAGATTAACGCCGTGTCAGAGTTCGTCCTGATGTTCCAGAGCGAAGTCGCAGACCGTCTGGCCGCGCAACCGGGCACCAAGGCATACGGACGGCTGAGCATCATCGCGCAATGGCTTTGCGACGTACGGCGCGCATTTAGTCTGCCGCCACGGGCGTTCACGCCGCCGCCGAAGGTCGATTCCGCGGTGGTTGTTCTCGCGCCCCGGCCGGCACCGCTCGCCCCGGCCGAGTTTCAGGCATTGGAAATCGTGACCCAAGCGGCGTTTGGTCAACGGCGCAAGATGTTGCGCAGCAGCCTTAGATCTCTAAGCCTCGATCTCGAAGCGCTCGGCATTGACCCGAGCCAACGAGCCGAGAACCTGGAGATCGAAGCTTTCTGCCGGCTCGCGAACGCCCTGATGCCCCGCCGATAGACGACGCGGTTAACGTTGCGCGACATGTTGAATCGTCGGCCCAAAGGTTCGATATAGGGATAACATCAGAACAGGGAGTTGCTGACATGCGTTCACGGAGTTCCGCCTTCTTGATTCTCGGATTGGCTTTCGGACTGGCGACCGGCGCCACGAAGGCCAACGCCGCCGATGTCACTGTTACGCCGCTCGGCAGCCATGCGGGTGAGTTTTGCCGCCTCGATCGGGCGCTGGTTTTCGAAGATCCGGACGGCACCCGCCTGCTTTACGACGCAGGCCGCACCGTGGCCGGCCCCAACGACCCGCGCCTCGGCGCTATCGACGCGGTCCTCGTCAGTCACGTTCACGGCGACCATATCGGCGACCGGCACATCGACGCACCGGGTGCCGGTGAATGCGGGAAACCGTCATTCGGTACCGATGCCACGCCGAACTCGAACACTGTCAACATCGCGGTTGCCAAGAATGCCAAGATCGTGACCGGCAGCGAGATGCCAAGTTTCTTCGCTGCCAAGCTGAAAGCCGCCGGTGGAGACCCGAAAGCCTCGCAGTTGGTGCGCTTCGGCGCTTCGCGCAAGATCGGCGGCGTCACCATCACCACCGTGCCGGCCGCGCACAGCAACGGACTGAGCCCGGCATTCATCGGGGGCGATCTGGCCGAACACATGGAAAGCGTCGGCATCAATGCCTATGTCGGACCGCCGACCGGTTACGTCCTGACGTTCTCAAACGGGCTCGTGGCTTATTTGTCGGGAGATACCGGCATCACCGCAGAACAGGAAACGGTGGTGGGTCGGCATTACAAGGCCAAGCTGGTCGTCATGAACATCGGCGACACGTTCACCACGGGACCGACCGAAGCCGCGTACGTGGTCAACGAACTGATCAAGCCGACGACTGTGATCGCCTCTCACGCAAACGAGGAGGCAACCAGAGACGGCAAGATTATCGCCGGAACCCGGACGGAGACGTTCAAGTTGGCGGCGAAGATGCCGGTTGTTGTGCCGCTCAGCGGCCGCTCCATGACGTTTGACGCAAACGGAAGTTGCACCGGCGGCTGCTGACCGTCAGAACGCCTACTGACCGACGCCCATACTGCGAACGAATTCGATCAGACCGCCCTGGCGGCGGCGCTTGAGCCTTTCGGCACGAAGAATCGACCGTGCGCTCTCGATGCTTTCATCGAGGTCAACGTTGACGATGACATACTCGTACTCACCCCAATGGCTCATTTCCGATGTCGCCTTCGCCATGCGGCCCCGAACCACGTCTTCCGAGTCTTGGGCGCGGTTGAACAGCCGCCGTTCCAGTTCCGCGATCGACGGCGGCAGAATGAATATGGAAACCAGATCGTCGCGCGCCTGTTCCCTGATCTGCTGAGCGCCTTGCCAATCGACGTCGAACAGCACATCCCGTCCGGCATCCAGCGCCTCGTCGACGGGCACACGCGGCGTCCCGTAAGACTTGTCGAACACGGTTGCATGTTCGAGGAATTCGTCGCCGGCGATCATTTCGTCGAAACGCTCCTGCGAGACAAAAAAGTAATCGTCTCCATCGACCTCGCCGGGTCTCGGCGGCCGCGTGGTCGCCGACACGGACAGGCTGAGGGCCGGATCCGTCTCCAGAAGTGAACGGGCAATCGTCGATTTGCCCGCACCGGACGGCGAGGACAGGACCAGCATGAGTCCACGGCGCTTAATCCCTGCTGTCGATGCGTCACTCAATGTTCTGAACCTGCTCGCGAAGTTGGTCGATAACGATTTTGAGGTCGAGTCCGACCCGGCTCAAGTCTCCAATCGCCGCCTTCGAACACAACGTGTTTGCTTCGCGGTTGAACTCCTGACAAAGAAAGTCGAAACGACGGCCGACGGCTTCGTCGGCACCAAGATAGGCCCGTGCCTGTTCGAGGTGGGCACCAAGACGGTCCAGTTCCTCGCGAACGTCGGCCTTCGTGTAGAGCAGCGCGACTTCCTGCTCGAACCGTTCGGGCGCAATGCCTGAGGTGCCGTCCATCAGCTCTTGAACGGACTCCCGCAACCGCTCCCTTAGCGTATCACGTTGATGGACGACGACCGTGGCCGCCTCGTCCCGCAATGCGCCAATCTGTTCGACCATACTGGTTATGACGTCCGTCGTGCGGCGCCCTTCCTCTCGGCGCGCGGCGACCAACGCACCGACTGCTTCGTTTAGAACGCCCATTATCACAGCCCGTCGGCGAGCTTCGCTCTCCTTGTCGCTGGTTTCATCGGAGGTCTCGATCACGCCGCGCAGTGCGAGCAGGCCGTCCGCCCGAGCGGCCCCCACATGCGGATGCCGTTGAACAAGGTTTCCGGCCGCTGTGGCATACTGATCAAGCAGCGCATCGTTGATGTTCGGTGCCGCCAGCGTGACATCCAGTTGAACGGTGAGTGTTGCACTGACATTGCCGCGCGTCAGCGCCTTCTGAAGCTGGGTCCGCGCCTCCGCCTCCACTCCTTCGAGACCGACGGGCAGGCGCAGGCGGACGTCCAGTCCCTTCCCGTTGACGCTGCGCAGTTCCCACACACAGCGAATGCCTTCGCCTTCACCTTCCGCGCGGGAAAATCCGGTCATCGACGTCAGCGGCATTTCCATACTTCCAGACTGTTGTCGTTCGCGGCGCATCATTGCAGCACCGTCCAGAACAAACAACTGAAGACGCCGGGGATGGCGACAGCCGACGTTTCGGGGCGTTATAGTGCGACGATGAAACGCCGCCTCGACAACCCTGAAACGGTGCTGATCACGGGCGCGTCGAGCGGCATCGGCGAAGCCTTGGCGCGCCACTACGCCAAACAGGGTCGCACGCTTTTCATCACCGGTCGAAACCGGGAAAGACTGGAGAACGTCGCATCGTCGTGCCGCGCAGCGGGCGCCGTCGTCGCGACCTCGTTGACCGATGTCACCGATCGCCATGCCATGAGCGCACTTGTTGCTAAATGGAACGATCGCTCACCGATCGATCTGCTGATCGCCAACGCCGGAATTTCGGGGCGGACGGCACTGTCACCCGACGGCATCGAACTCGACGACGAGCGGGTTCGAGATATCTTTGCCGTCAATCTCGCGGGCGTGCTCAACACCGTCGAGCCGATCGTCGAACCGATGTCGGAACGCGGCGGCGGACAGATCGCCATCATGAGCTCACTCGCCGGGTTTCGGGGCCTTCCCTCGGCGCCCGCCTACGGCGCCAGCAAGGCGGCCGTGCGATCCTGGGGTGAAGGAATGCGAGGGCAACTGTCGCCGCGAAACATCGCCGTCAACGTCATCTGCCCGGGCTTCGTGGAAAGCCGGATCACGGATGAGAACGACTTCGCCATGCCCTTCCTCATGGAGGCCGACGAAGCGGCGGCGATCATCGCGCGCGGGCTGGCGAAGAACCGCGGCAGGATCGCCTTCCCTTGGCAAATGTATCTTGCGGTCTGGCTGTTCTCGGCCCTGCCGGTCTCCTGGACCGAAGCTCTCGCGAAGGCGTTGCCGCGGAAAGGATGATCGTCAGCCGTCACCGCCGGTCTGCTGGTCTCTGATCTTGCGCCACTTCCGAACATTGCGGTTATGCTCCTCGAGAGTCGTCGAGAAAACGTGCCCGCCTGTTCCGTCGGCAACGAAATAGAGCTCGTTCGTCTGGGCAGGTCGCAAAACGGCCTCGATCGCGGCGCGGCCCGGGTTCGCGATCGGACCCGGCGGCAGACCGTCGATCACGTATGTGTTGTATGCGGTTTCCTGGCGGAGGTCGGCGCGGGTCAGCCGCCGCCCGAGCGGACCTGCGCCCTCCGTAATGCCGTAGACGACGGTCGGATCGGATTGCAGGCGCATACCCATTCTCAATCGATTGATGAAAACCGCGGCAACACGCGGGCGTTCCGCCGCAACCCCGGTTTCCTTTTCAACAATGGACGCAAGGATCAGCGCTTCCCGGGGCGTGTCGATGGGCACGCTCTGATCGCGGGTTGGCCACAATTCGGCCAGCGCGGTCTCCATGGCCTCCATCATCCGGTCAATGATCTGGGTCCGGGCGTCGCCATACGAAAAGTAATAGGTCTCCGGCAGGATCGCGCCCTCCGGCACACGTCGGCCGACGTCACCGTAGAGGCCCTCCACCGCCATCAGTTGGGCGACAACCTCCTGCGACGTCAATCCCTCGGCGATCGTGACACGGCGCAGAACGGTCTCGCCCCGCTCAAGGACCCTCGCCGCTTCAAGCGGGCTGAGCCGGGCCGGGAACGAGTACTCGCCGGCTCGCAGCTTCGTCGCAATGCCGACGACACGAACACCGATGCGAAAGACGAACGGGTCGTCGATGACGCCATTGTCGGCAAGCGTTTCGGCAATGGCGAAAAGTCCGGACCCTGGCTCGATGTATACGATGGCGGGCTGATCCAGGCTTCCCGGTCTGGTGAACGAGGCGTATCCCCATGCGACAACAGCGCCGCTGGCGAGGCAGATCAGCAACAATGCGGCGAGGAGTATCCGGATCATCGTCCGGCCGGCATGGATCAGTCCAGGGCGCGGAACACGAGAGACGCGTTCGTGCCGCCAAAGCCGAAGGAGTTGGACAATGCGGCCCGAATGGGCCGTTCAACAGGCTTGTGAGCACACAACTGCAGATCGCAGCCGTCGGACGGGTTGTCCAGGTTCAGCGTTGGCGGCGCGACGCCATCCCGCATCGCCAAGATCGAGTAGATCGCCTCAACCGCACCGGCTGCCCCCAGAAGGTGGCCAACCGCGGACTTTGTCGACGACATCAGCAGATCGTTGGCAGCCGATCCAAAAGCCCGCTTCACAGCCCTGATCTCAATCTCGTCGCCGAGCGGCGTCGACGTTCCGTGCGCGTTGATGTAGTCGATTTCTTCCGGATTCATGCCGGCGCGTTTCAACGCCATCATCATGCAGCGATACGCTCCATCACCGTCTTCCGCAGGCGCGGTAATATGATGCGCGTCGCCCGACATGCCGTATCCGACGACTTCACCGTAGATCGTGGCGCCGCGTTTCTTGGCGTGTTCGAGTTCCTCGAGCACTACCACACCGGCCCCCTCGCCCATGACGAAGCCGTCGCGGTCGACGTCCCACGGACGCGATGCCTTCTCGGGCTGATCGTTGAAGTTCGTCGACAATGCCCGTGCTTGCGCAAAACCGGCAACACCCACGCGGCAGATCGCCGCCTCGGCACCGCCGGCGATCATGACATCGGCATCGTCCCACATGATGATCCTGGCGGCATCGCCAATGGCATGCGCCCCGGTTGAACATGCAGTCACAACCGCATGGTTCGGTCCTTTATAGCCGTTCCGAATCGAAACGTGGCCCGATACCAGGTTGATCAGGCTGGCAGGGATGAAGAACGGGCTGAGTCGCCGAACATTGCCGGATTCGACCTTGACCGACCCGTCGGCAATCTCAGGCAAACCGCCAATGCCGGAACCGATGAGAACGCCGGTCCGCCATTTCTGCTCATCTGTTTCAGCGACCCACCCGGACGATTCGATGGCCTGCTGCGCAGCGGCCAACCCGAAAATGATAAAGGCATCCATGCGACGCTGGTCTTTCGGCGAGACCCAGTCGTCCGCATTGAATTGTCCCTCACCGGTCGGCACCTGGCCGGCGATCTTAGCCGCCAGATCCGAGGTATCGAATGAGGTGATTGTTCCAATGCCGCTTTCGGAATTCAGGATGCGCCGCCAGTTCTCCTCGACGCCCGCGCCGAGGCCGTTGACGATACCCAATCCGGTAATAACAACGCGTCGCATATCAGAACGCCACGTTCAGGGTGGATGATACGAGAGGATCGATCGGCGTCAGGACGACTGCGATTCGATAAAGTCGATCGCGTCCTTGATGGTCAGGATCTTTTCCGCGGCGTCGTCCGGAATCTCGACACCAAACTCTTCCTCGAATGCCATTACCAGTTCGACGGTATCCAGGCTGTCGGCACCGAGATCATCGATGAAGCTCGCGCCTTCGACGACTTTGGCTTCGTCGACGCCAAGGTGTTCGAGTACGATTTTCTTAACGCGATCCGCGACGTCACTCATTCTTACGGTTCCCCAATCAGAAGGTTGCTAGTCGATCGTTACCGGCCTTGGCGCACGCACCGGAGGCCGTATTCTGGTAACATACAAACGAATTGATGACCAGTTGGCTGCCGCTTCGAGGCGCCTATGATCATCAGTGCGGGGTTTCTGGTGCACGAAAATCGATCCGTCAACTGTTTAAGTGATCCGCGGCTCGGTTTTTCCGGCACTTTTGATGCTGCAGCGCATCAAATCATCGCCATCCCGCCGTTGACGTGCAGGGTCTGCCCGGTGACGTAGGACGCCTCCTCGCTGGCGAGATACAAGACAGCCGCCGCGATGTCACCGGACTCACCTAGACGGCCCGCCGGGATGGAGCCGAGCAAGGCCTCTTTCTGATTGTCGTTGAGGGCATCCGTCATCGGCGTGACGATGAAACCGGGTGCAACGCAGTTGACGGTAATTCCTCTCGACGCAATCTCCTGGGCAAGCGACTTGGACATGCCGATCATACCGGCCTTGGATGCCGCATAGTTCGTCTGGCCAGCATTACCGGTAACACCGACGATCGACGTAATGCCAATGATCCGCCCCCAGCGCTGTTTCATCATGCCCTTGAGGCAGGCCCTGCTGAGCCGAAACGTCGCCGTCAGATTGACATCAAGCACCGCCTGCCAGTCTTCGTCCTTCATCCGCATGGCGAGCATGTCCCGCGTCAGGCCCGCGTTGTTGACGAGGATATCGATGCCGCCCATCGCGTCCTCCGCCCCAGCGATCAAATCGTTGGGTCCCGCCGGATCGGAGAGATTGCATGTCAGGACGTGGGTCCGTTCGCCGAGATCTGCCGCCAGATCCGTGAGGGCGTCTTCGCGCGTTCCGGAAATCACCACCTCGGCACCGGCGTCATGAAGCGTCCGCGCGATCGCGCCCCCGATGCCGCCCGATGCGCCCGTGACGACGGCCCGCTTGGAGGTAAAATCAAACATGTCTGTGTCCTTTCATATTGGCGGCCGTTACTCAGATGTCCGCCAGCAGGGCCTCGATTTCGTCCGGTGTGCCGGCACTGGCAGCCTGCATTTCCCGGTCGATTCGCCGGGCCAGACCGCTCAGAACCTTGCCGGCCCCAAGTTCAATCAGCCGATCGACGCCTTGGTCCCTCATGTAGAGCACGCATTCGCGCCACCGCACCATGCCGGTCACCTGTTCGACGAGCAGCTCACGGATCCGACTTGGCTCGACGACCTGAGACGCCGTCACATTGGCAACTAGCGGTACCGCCGGCGGATTCATCGTTGCAACAGCCAGGGCCTCCGCCATTCGCTCCGCCGCGGGCGCCATCATGGCGCAATGAAAAGGCGCGCTTACGGGAAGCAGGACCGCGCGTTTGGCGCCCTTTTCCTTGGCAATCTCGACAGCTCGCTCGACGGCGGCCTTGGCACCGCTGACGACGACCTGGCCCGGGGCATTGTCGTTCGCCGCCATGCAAATCTCGTCCTTTGCCGACGCCGCCTCGGCAACTGCCCGCACATCGTCCAGCTCGAGTCCCAAGAGGGCCGCCATCGCGCCCTCGCCGACCGGAACGGCGTCCTGCATGGCCTTACCGCGTGTCTTGAGCAGCCGGGCGGCGTCGCTCAGCGAAAACACGCCGGCGGCAGCCAGCGCGGAATACTCGCCGAGGGAATGACCTGCGACAAAAGCGGCCTTGTCGGCGAGCGACACTCCGCCCTCTTTCTCCAGAACCCGTAAGGTCGCCATGCTAACAACCATCAAGGCCGGCTGGGCGTTCTCGGTTAGCGTGAGTTTGTCTTCGGGTCCTTCGAACATGAGCCGGGAGAGCTTCTGCTTCAGTGCATCATCGACTTCCTCGAAGACGAGACGTGCTTCGGGCGATGCGTCCGCCAGTGACTTGCCCATACCGACGGCCTGCGACCCCTGACCCGGAAAAATGAACGCTGATGTCATGGCGGTTTGCTTCCTCCCCGTTTCAAACCCATCCGACGAGGGGATACCGTATCTTTCCGGGGTGTCAAGCCGACGGGCAGCACACGGCTGCGGCCAAGCCTGAAAAGGCCGCTTGAACCCTCAGCGCTTGTGTGTATATTGCGCGCTTTCCACCCTGCCGATGCATTCGGCTATGCCCCGGGCGGCCGGGGTTGAGAGAAGCCATAGGGAGCTAAAATTATGCCGCTTTATGAAAGCGTGTTTATCGCACGCCAAGACATTGCCGCGCCTCAGGTCGACAACCTGAGCGACAATTTCCAGCAAGTTATCGAAGGCCAAGGCGGCCGCGTCGCCAAACGCGAATACTGGGGCCTCCGTACTCTCGCCTACAAGATCAAGAAGAACCGCAAGGGTCACTATGTTCTGATGAACATCGATGCCCCGGCAGAAGCCATGCACGAAGTGGAACGTCAGATGCGTATCCATGACGATGTTCTGCGTTACCTGACGATCCGTGTCGACGAACTTGAGGAAGGCCCGTCGGCCGTCCTTCGCAACAAGGGTTCCGAGGATCGTCCCCGTCGCGGCCGCGACGGCGACAGCCGCGACCGGAAGGTTGCGAGCGCAGACAGCGACGGCGACAACAAGCCCGATTCAAAGACCGATGATGAAGGAGAAGAGGCATGAGCCGTTCGTTCTTCCGCCGCCGCAAGAGCTGCCCGTTCTCCGGCGACAGCGCCCCGGTCATCGATTACAAGGACACCAAGCTGCTGAGCCGCTTCGTTTCCGAACGCGGCAAGATCGTGCCGAGCCGCATTACGGCTGTCTCGGCCAAGAAGCAGCGCGAGTTGGCGCGCGCGATCAAGCGCGCCCGTTTTCTCGCGTTGGTGCCTTACGTGACCAAGACCTGACGGCCAGTCGCCGGCGCAATGTGCCGGCGCAGGAACCGCGAAGGCGAACCATGCAACGTAACATGCTGATTGCAGTCGGTAGCGGGGGTGTCAGCGCCCTCGCCTCGCTTGCATTCCTGGGCGGTGTTCCGGGCGGTTTTCTGCTTGTTTACGTGGCATCTCTCCCGCTATTCCTGATCGGGTTGTCCGGCGGACCGCTTCTGGCCGGTGTGGCCAGTTTCAGCGGTATCGTGGTGTCCGGCATTCTCGGCGGACTACTGACGGCCGTGATCTTCGCCGTGGCGCACGGTTTTCCGGCCTGGCTGGTCAACCGCCAGGCCTTGCTGCGCAGCGTCGTTGACGAGGACGGCACCACCGTCGGCCTATCAACCGAAGGGACCGGCGACTGGTATCCACTCGGCAACATTGCCGCGACCCTGTTTCTTTTCGGCGCAGCGATGATGATCGTTAGCGGTCACACGCTTTCGTCCTCCGTGGACGGCGGTCTCGGCGACCTTGTTCGCGAGCACCTCACGGTGACGATGCAGGTCATGGCGCCGAACGTCGATGACTCTCTTCGCACGCTTATGGTGGAAACCCTTCACCCCCTGTTTCCGGGCGCCATGGCCGCCTCCTGGATTGGCATGATCGCAATCAACGGACTGATCGCCCAAGCCATCCTGCGCCGGGGCGGTCACAATCGTCGCCCGGAAACCGGTTACCGGTCGTTCGAATTGCCGAACTGGGCGGCCTGGCCGCTCATCGCGGCCGCTGCCGTCGCCCTCGTTTCGGACGGCGATGTTTCCTACTATGCCCGAAACGCGGCGATTGTGCTGGCGACCCCTTATTTCCTGCTGGGTGTGATCGTCGTGCACGGCGTTACCCGCCGCCTGCCGTTCCGGCCGGTGGCCCTGTTCGCATTCTACGCGGTCCTGTTGATTTCGACGTGGGCGCTCGTGATCGTCGCGGCGCTTGGTATGCTCGAGCAATGGGCCGAACTGCGGCTCCGCTTTGCGGCTGCCGATGATGAGAAGTCTTAACCGAGTATCATTGATTGACCGGGCACTGGGTCCGGTGACTGGGAGTACAGAAAATGGAAGTTATTCTGCTTGAACGTATCGAGCGACTTGGACAGATGGGTGATACGGTCTCCGTAAAGCCCGGCTACGCACGCAATTTCCTTTTGCCGCAGAAGAAGGCGCTGCGGGCCACCTCAGCCAACAAGGCTCGATTCGAGGCCGAACGCGCTCAGCTCGAGGCCGAGAACCTGCAGCGCAAATCCGAAGCCGAGGCCGTCGCGGCGAAAGCCGACGCATTGTCGGTCGTCCTGGTGCGTCAGGCCGGCGACGCCGGACAGCTCTACGGATCGGTCAGCGCCCGCGACGTATCCGACGCCGTTACCGAAGCCGGGTTCACGATCAACCGCAGCCAGGTCGTTCTCGACAAACCGATCAAGGCGATCGGGATTTATAATCTCCGCATCGACCTTCACGCGGAAGTGGCCATCAATGTCATGGTGAATGTGGCCCGCTCGCATGAGGAAGCCGAGATCCAGGCGCGCACCGGTGGCGCCGTGCTCAGCATTGACGAGCAGGAGAAAGCAGACGAAGCCGCCGCGATCGCCGCTGCTGCCGAGGAGGTCTTCGACGAGGACGCCGCCGACATCGATGAGATCGTCGCGGAGACCGAGGAGGCCGTGGCCGAGATTGCTGATGAAGCGAATGGCGGGGACGAGTCCGCCGAAGCTTCCGAAGAAGCGGCGGACGAGGACTCCAAGACCTGATTTCCGCCAACTGATCGGCGCGGCCATCCCGGTCGCCGCGCGTCGATTGAAGGACCGCCACGGTTTTGCCGTGGCGGTTTTTTTGTATAGAATGAATCTAGGTTTTGGGTGCCGGAGGAGAGTACGGCGGGCCGCAGCGGCTCGATGAATGCGACGGCTGCGGCGCGGGAGCGAGGGGGAGCAACGATGCTGGTCAACGGCATGTTCCGTCGCCTGATCAGAAGCGGAACTTTTTTGATCACGGATACCAAGGGCCGTACGCACCGGTTCGAAGGTGAACGAAGCGGCCCGAGCGCCCACGTTCGATTTCACGATCCCCGGATGGAGTACCGGCTTCTGTGGAACGGGTCGCTTACCCTCGGTGAGGGTTACATGAACGGCTGGTGGACGGTCGTCGACGGATCACTCTACGATTGCCTCGACGTCATCGGACGGAACGTCCGGATAGCGGGCATGCCGAAGTTGCATGCATTGCTGCAAAAACTGACGTACCCGGCGCGCTACCTGCAGCAACTGAACATTGCTCCACGCGCCAAACGCAACGTAGCCCACCACTACGATCTGTCCGGAGAGCTCTACAATCTGTTTCTGGATTCGGACCGGCAGTACTCCTGCGCGTACTTCCGGTCACCCGACGACACGCTGGAGATCGCCCAGGAAAACAAGAAACGTCATATCGCCGCCAAGTTGCGGCTCGAACCGGGACAGAAGGTTCTGGATATTGGTTGCGGATGGGGCGGTCTGGCACTTCATCTTGCGAGAAACCACGACGTCGAAGTCACCGGCCTGACGCTTTCCACCGAACAGCTCGCCGTGGCGAACGAACGCGCCCGGGCCAGCGGCCTGGACGGCAGAGTGAAATTCCATTTGCGGGATTACCGGGATCAGGACGGCACGTTCGACCGGATCGTCAGCGTCGGCATGTTCGAGCATGTGGGGATCACGTACTACCCCACCTATTTCAATGCCGTGAAGTCACTCCTTGCCGAGGACGGCGTCGCGCTCCTCCATACCATCGGACGAATGGAGGGGCCGAGCACCACGGACCCCTGGATCCGCCGCTACATCTTCCCCGGCGGGTATCTTCCCGCGCCGTCCGAACTGACGGGCACGATCGAACGGTCGGGCTTGTGGCTGACCGACCTCGAAATCCTGCGCATCCACTACGCGAAGACGCTGCGCATCTGGCGTGAACGGTTCCTCGCAAACAAGGACAAGGCCCTGGCGTTGTACGACGAACGCTTCTGCAGAATGTGGGAATACTATCTGGCGATCTGTGAGATTTCATTCCGTCATCTGCGAAACACGGTGTTTCAGGCTCAACTGACCCGGTCGCAGGACGCCGTTCCTTTGACGCGCGATTACATGAAGGAATGTGTCTACGTCGGTGGCAACAGCGAATCGGCGGTCTAAAGTTTCTAACGTTGCCGGAACCGGATGTCCTCGGGTCGACTGTGCACGGCCGACGAGCCGCACAAGGCTACGATTCCCCATTGATCCACAAGTTATTCACCTAATTCGCAGAATCGGGGCTTGCCGGGAAGTTGTCCCCGCTTGGCATGCTACACACAACGGTTCTTGCATCGCGAGCGGCCCCGAACCGGTGTATCAAGATGAGTATGTCCCAGTCGATATCACATGCGCCGGACGACATCGGCAACGTCGTCGAGCATCCGACGGCGGGTTACCGCACCCTGCCGCATAATCTCGATGCGGAACGCGGATTGCTGGGCGCCATACTGATTGACAATCGCGCTGTCGAGAAAGTTTCCGATTTTCTCCGCTCGCATCACTTCATGGCGGGACAGCATTCGCTGATCTACGAGGCTTGCGAGAAGCTGATCGAACGCGGTCAGATCGCCGATCCGATCACGCTGAAACGATACTTCGAACAGAACGAGAGCCTGGCCGACATCGGTGGGCCGGCATACCTGGTCGAACTCGCCGGCGGCGCACCGACGATCGTCAATGCGGAGGCCTACGGCAAGATCGTCTACGATCTCGCGATCAAGCGGGAGTTGATCTCAATCGGCCGTGAAATGGTCGACAATGCCTACGAGGCCGATGTCGACGAGGCTGCCGACAAGCAGATCGAACAGGCCGAGGAGAGCCTCTACAAACTCGCCGAGACCGGAAGTTACGATCGCGGTTTCGTACCCTTCAGAGAAGCCGTCAAGTCGGCGATCGACATGGCCGCGATCGCCCATAAGCGCGAAGGCGCGCTGGCCGGCGTGACCACCGGTTTCGTCGATGTCGACAAGCTGCTCGGCGGTCTTCACAAGTCCGACCTGCTGATCCTCGCCGGCCGGCCCGCCATGGGCAAGACGTCGCTCGCGACCAATATCGCGTACAACGCGGCGCGCGCATGGGTCGACTCCGAAGGCGGCGAAGGCGCCGTTGTCGGTTTCTTCTCTCTTGAAATGTCGGGCGAGCAGCTTGCCAGCCGCATCATATCCGAACAGACCGAGATTTCGTCGGACAAGATGCGCAAGGGCGAAGTTCCCAACGAGGTATTCCCGCGGCTGGTCGCGGCCAGTCAGGAACTCCACCGCATGCCGATTTTCATCGACGATACGCCGGCCCTGACGGTCGGCGCGCTGCGGACCCGCGCCAGGCGCCTGAAAAGAACCCACGATCTCGGCCTGATCGTCATCGACTACCTGCAGCTGCTGCAAGGGTCCGGCAACCGGAGTGACGGTCGCGTTCAGGAAGTGTCCGAGATCACCCGGGGCCTGAAGACACTCGCCAAGGAACTGAACGTGCCGGTTCTGGCACTATCACAGCTGTCGCGTCAGGTCGAAAACCGGGACGACAAACGGCCTCATCTCGCTGATCTTCGGGAATCGGGTTCGATCGAGCAGGACGCCGACGTCGTCATGTTCATTTACCGTGAAGAATACTATCTGGAGAAAGCGGAGCCGCAGCAGCGGGTCGACGAGGACGGCTCGAAGTACACCCAACGCCTGGCCAGTTGGGAAGACCGCATGGCCAAGGCCCGGAACCTCGCCGACGTCATCGTCGCGAAACAACGCCACGGTCCGGTCGGCACCGTCACACTGCAGTTTACCGGCGAGTTCACGCGGTTCAGCGATCTCGATCCGCACCACGGCGGGTATTGACCTGAACGCCGCTTCACGGGAGAAGCGGTTCATGACCGTCATCGAATCAAATCCCCGCGATGATGCCGATGTCGGAACCGGCACGCTGACGATCGATCTTGGCGCGGTCGCCGACAACTACGGTCGTTTACGCCAAGAATTGAACGGTGTCGCATGCGGCGCCTGCGTCAAGGCGGACGCTTATGGCCTCGGGGTCGTTCCCGTCGCCAAGACGCTATGGCAGGCCGGATGCCGGGACTTCTTCGTTGCCCATCTCGGTGAAGGAATCGAGCTGCGCCGAACCCTTCCTGATGCCGCCATCCATGTCTTCGCCGGGTTGTCGTCGGGGGCACCCGAAACCTACCGCGCCAACAACCTGATCCCCGTCCTGAACTCGTTGGACGATGTCGCGGCGTGGCGGTCCTTTGGACAGGCGTGCGGTTCGCAATTGCTTTGCGATCTGCATGTCGATACCGGCATGAGCCGGCTAGGCCTCGATCAAACCGAAACCGCACAAGTCGTCGCGGACCCAGCCGTGATTGAGGGATTATGTCTCGAC
The DNA here is from genome assembly GCA_040219295.1 of Rhodospirillales bacterium. Taxonomy (GTDB): domain Bacteria; phylum Pseudomonadota; class Alphaproteobacteria; order Rhodospirillales; family Casp-alpha2; genus JAVJST01. The sequence goes on along the minus strand of JAVJST010000005.1, from coordinate 1,332,790 downwards.
GTGGTCATGAGCCACCTCGCGTCCGCGGATATCAAGGATTCCGACCAGAGCAACCGGCAACGCGACGAGTTTCTCGCTGTACTGCCGTTGATCCGTTCATTGTACCCGTGCGCACGCGCTAGCCTTGCCAACTCTTCCGGTATCTTTCGTGGTGCGGATTTCCACTTCGATCTGGCGCGTCCGGGGGCCGCGCTCTACGGCGTAAATCCGACCCCCGGCGAGACTTCTCCGATCCGCCAAGTCATTAATCTGGAAGGAAAAATCCTCCAGGTGCGGCTCGTTGACACCCCCCGGACCGTTGGCTATGGTGCTTCCTATTCCGCGACCGGGCCGACCCGGCTGGCAACCGTTGGCGCGGGTTACGCAGACGGCTATCTCCGCAGCCTCTCGAACTCGGGCACCGCATGGTTCAATGACGTCGAGGTCCCGGTCGTTGGGCGGGTTTCCATGGACATGATAACGATCGACATTTCGTCCGCCGACCCGAACGCTGCTCGCGTCGGCGCGTCGGTCAACCTGATCGGCCCCAAACGTGATATCGACGATGCCGCCCGCGAAGCGGGCACGATCGCCTACGAAATCCTGACATCACTCGGCCACCGATACCGTCGCGTATACATGAACGCGCCGGCCCAGGGTGGTGCGAAATGAATTTCCTGCAACCGATCGGCCATGTGGTCTTGGCATCGTTTGGCACGATCGGGCGCTTGACGACCTTCGCACTCGACGGCGTTTCGCACTGCTTCCGTCCGCCGTTCTATCCCAGGATCATGATCCGCCAGATGATCGAGATTGGATTCTACTCCCTGCCGGTCGTTGGCTTGACGGGCGTTTTCGCGGGCATGGTGCTTGCGTTGCAGAGCTATACCGGGTTTGCGCGGTTCTCGGCCGAAGGTGCGATCGCCAATGTTGTCGTGCTATCCATCACACGCGAACTGGGCCCTGTTCTGGCCGGCCTTATGGTGGCGGGCCGTATCGGCGCCGCGATGGCGGCCGAGGTCGGCACGATGCGGGTCACCGAACAGATAGATGCGCTGACGACCCTCAGCACCAACCCGATGAAGTACCTGGTAGCGCCGCGACTGATCGCGGGTGTCGCTATGATGCCGTTTCTCGTGCTGATCGCGGATATCATCGGCGTGTTCGGCGGCTATCTGGTCGCGGTCTACAAGCTCGGTTTCAATCCGTCGATCTATCTGCAGAACACCTGGGATTTCCTCGAGTTCGGCGACGTCTTCTCGGGCCTGGTCAAGGCGGCCGTCTTCGGTTTCATCGTGACCCTGATGGGATGTTATCACGGCTACAACTCCGGCCGGGGCGCACAAGGCGTCGGCGCAGCCACGACGAACGCGGTGGTCTCCGCCGCGATCCTGATCCTCTGTTTCGACTACGTCCTAACTGTCCTGTTCTTTGGCGCCTAGGCGCATTGGGGTGCGCAACCAACGATGACTGATACCCCGAAAATCCGGATCCGCGGCCTCTGCAAGTCCTTCGGCAACAAGATCGTGCTGGACCGCCTGGATCTCGATGTCGAGGCCGGCACGTCGGTAGTCGTCATCGGTGGATCGGGGTCCGGCAAATCGGTGTTGCTAAAGTGTATTCTCGGGCTGCTGACGCCTGATGACGGTTCTATTCTGATCGACGGCGAGGAATCTGTCGGCGCGGGCGGTGCGGACCGGGATCGGCTCAACGCCAAGTTCGGCATGCTTTTTCAGGGGGCCGCCCTGTTCGACAGCCTGCCGGTATGGGAGAACGTCGCATTCGGTCTTATGGCGGAGAACCGGTGCGGACGAGCAGAGGCCAGGAGGATTGCGTTGGCCAAACTTTCCCAGGTCGGCCTCGCGGCAAACGTTGCGGATGCCTACCCGGCGTCGCTCTCGGCCGGCATGCAGAAACGTGTCGGATTGGCCCGTGCCATCGCCGGCGACCCTGAAATCATCTTCTTCGACGAGCCGACCACGGGACTGGATCCGATTATGGCCGCCGTCATCAACCGTCTTATCGTCAAGACCACACGCGAGGTCGGTGCGACCGGCATGACCATAACCCATGACATGAAGAGTGCCGAGATCATCGGCGATCAGGTCGCTATGCTCTACGCGGGTTCGATCATCTGGAGCGGCCCGGCGAAAGGCGTCGGGCAATCGGACAACGCGTACGTATCACAGTTCGTGAAGGGCCTGTCTGAGGGCCCGATCAAGGTATCGGCGCGCGCCTGAATCGCAACCGAACCGCGCAGAACAGGAAAACTACGTTGGCCAAGCAAGCAACCCGGTACGTTTGTCAGGAGTGCGGCGGCGTTCAGGCCAAGTGGGCGGGCCAGTGCCCGGACTGTGGCGCGTGGAACGTCATGGCCGAGGAGAAAGCGCCCGAGCAAGCACCCAAGGGACTCGGTGCCAAGAAGGGCCGCCGCATCGAAACCGTCGCGATGAAGGGTGAGACCACGGCACCGCCCCGTCTCAAGTCCGGCATTGCCGAGTTCGACCGTGCTACCGGCGGCGGACTGGTGCCGGGCTCCGCCCTTCTCGTCGGCGGCGACCCCGGCGTCGGCAAATCGACGATCTTGATGCAGGTCGCAGCGGCAGTGAGCAAGGATACGGAGTGCCTCTATATCTCAGGCGAGGAAGCCATCGATCAACTGCGCTTGCGTGCCAACCGGCTCAGCGTCGCCGAGACCCCGGTCCAACTCGCCAGCGCGACTTCGGTCCGCGACATCGCGGCGACGCTCGAGGGCCCGAACGGGCCCGGACTCGTGATCATCGATTCCATTCAAACCATGTTCGTCGACAGTATCGAGTCTGCGCCCGGCACGGTCTCGCAGGTTCGTACTTCGGCGCACGAACTCATCCGTCTTGCCAAACGGGTCGGCTTCTGCGTCATCCTCGTCGGCCACGTGACCAAGGAAGGGACCATCGCGGGTCCCCGCGTCCTCGAGCACATGGTCGACACCGTTCTTTATTTCGAAGGCGAGCGCGGGCACCCGTTCCGAATCCTACGGGCGGTCAAGAACCGCTTCGGCGCCACGGATGAAATCGGCGTCTTCGAAATGGGGGAGAAGGGTCTCGCTGAAGTCGGAAATCCGTCGGCGCTCTTTCTCGCCGAGCGCGATGCGTCCGTCAGCGGCGCGGCCGTGTTTGCAGGTATCGAAGGAACGCGACCGGTACTGGTGGAGATTCAGAGCCTGATCGCCCAATCCTCCCTCGCGACGCCACGCCGCGCCGTCGTCGGTTGGGACGGTGCCAGGCTCGCGATGCTGATCGCCGTGCTCGATGCCCGTGCCGGTGTGCAGCTCAGTGGTGCGGACGTATACCTTAACGTCGCCGGTGGCTTGAGAATTGGGGAGCCCGCAGCCGACCTTGCGGTCATGGCGTCGCTGCTGTCCTCGCTAAGCGGGCTAGCTCTGCCTGCCAACACCGTCGTGTTCGGCGAGGTCGGCCTGTCCGGCGAGGTACGCCCCGTGGCGCACGCCGACCAGCGCCTCAAGGAGGCCGCCAAACTCGGGTTTGAGCACGCCCTGGCACCTGTCCGAAGAAAATCCTCGACGCGGTCCGGATCGACCGGTATCAGCGTGACCGATATATCTCATGTAACCGATCTCGTCGCCCGCTTCGGCTCGGCAAACGACTTGAAACTCGTCGGCGGTCGCCGGGGCGACGACGACGAATGGCAGGCGCATTTTGGATAACCTGAGCGGGCTCCCCATCAATGCGGTCGATGTCGCGGTTGCGTTGGCATTGCTGGTGTCGGGCGTGTTGGCCTACGCACGCGGTTTCGTTCATGAAACGCTGGCTGTCGGTGGTTGGGTGGGCGCTTTCTTCATTACCATCGAGGGCTATCCTTATCTGCAGCCCTATGCCCGCAGCATCATCCCCGCGGAGCTGATCGCGGATTTCGCAGCGGGCGCCTTCATTTTCATCGTGTCCTTGGTCATTCTCTCCCTGATAACCCGGGCCATCAGTTCCAGGGTCAAGGAAAGCGCGCTCAATGTCCTGGATCGATCACTCGGGTTTCTGTTTGGCCTCGTCCGCGGCGCCGTGCTGGTTTGCGTTGCCTACATCGGTCTTGAGTTCATGGTTCCCAGGGACGAGCAACCCGAATGGATTACGTCCGCCCGTACGCTGCCGCTGATCGTCAAGGGCGCCGCCGCGATCGCGTCTCTCCTGCCGGAAGACGCCCAGATTGAAATGCCGGACGTCGATGCCAAATCAGTCGAAGACATCATGGACCTCGTCCAGCCCTCGACGGGCAAGAATAAGGAAGAGCCGGAACAAAACGAGGGCTACTCCGACGAGACGCGGCAGGGAATCGAACAACTGATCGAAAACAGCCAATGACATTTCTGCTAAAATGACTAAAAGGTGCACTGCAGACCTTCGGGAGTTGGCCAACTTGCGGATGCAAGGGTAAGGTTTTTCCAGTAGATGGCTTTTCATTCACCCGACGACGACCGGTTCCACGAAGAGTGCGGCCTTTTCGGCATTTTTGGACACGATGAGGCCGCGGCGCTAACGGCGCTCGGCCTGCACGCACTCCAGCACCGCGGCCAGGAAGCCGCCGGCATCGTCAGCTACGACGGCGAGCATTTTCACACGCACCGGGCCCTCGGCCTCGTCGGCGACAATTTCAGCTCGGAAAACGTTATCGGAAAGCTCGGTGGCGACATGTCGATCGGCCACGTGCGCTATTCGACGACCGGCGAGACGCTTCTGCGCAACGTTCAGCCGTTGTTCGCGGATTTCAAGTTCGGAGGCCTGGCGGTTGCCCACAACGGCAACCTGACCAATGCCCACACCATGCATAAGGCGCTGGTCGAACGCGGCTGCATTTTCCAGTCCACCAGTGACACCGAGACGATCATTCACCTGATCGCCATTAGCCAATACAACAAGGTCGTCGACCGAATCACCGACGCGATGAGCCAGATGGACGGCGCCTACTCGCTTGTCGCACTGACCCGTCACAAGCTGATCGGCGTCCGCGATCCGCACGGCGTCCGGCCGCTGGTTCTCGGCCAGCTCGGCAAGGCCTGGATTTTGACGTCGGAAACCTGCGCGCTCGATATAATCGGCGCCGCGTTCGTCCGCGAGGTCGAACCCGGCGAGATTGTCGTGATCGACGACAAAGGGGTGCGGAGCCTCAAGCCGTTTCAGCCGGCGCCGCGGCGTTTCTGCATCTTCGAGCACATCTATTTCGCCCGCCCGGACAGCGTCATGGACGGCCAGGCCGTCTACGATGCCCGCAAGCGCATCGGCGCCGAGCTCGCCAAGGAAAGCGATATCGAGGCGGATATCGTCGTCCCGGTTCCCGACTCCGGCGTTCCGAGCGCCATCGGGTATGCGGAGGAATCCGGTACGCCATTCGATCTCGGGATCATCCGCAATCACTATGTCGGACGCACATTCATCGAACCGACGGCCCAGATCCGGAACCTGGGCGTACGCCTGAAACACAACGCCAATGCGGCAGCGATCAAAGGAAAGCGGGTCGTTCTCGTTGATGACTCGATCGTGCGCGGCACGACCTCGTTGAAGATCGTCGACATGATCCGCCAGGCCGGCGCGGCGGAGGTTCACATGCGCATCGCCAGCCCGCCGACGAAGCATTCGTGCTTCTATGGCATCGACACGCCGCACGAGTCGGAACTCCTGGCCAACACGCACGATGTCGAGGCGATGGCCAAGCACATCGGTGTCGACAGCCTGGCATTCATCTCGATTGACGGCCTCTACCGGGCGGTCGGCGCCGCAGGGGGGCGGCAAGGCGAAGACCGAACCTATTGTGACGCCTGTTTCACCGGCGAGTACCCGATCGCATTGACCGATCACCAGAGCGGTGAAAGCGCCCAGCTGTCTCTTCTGGTCGAACGCGAGGGATGACCGCCGCACCTGCCGACGGAGGCCGGTTGTCCGGCCGGGTTGCGCTCGTCACCGGCGCATCGCGAGGCATCGGGCGCGCCGTCGCCGTCGCATTCGCGCGCGAGGGAGCGCATGTCATCGCAGTGGCCAGAACCAAGGCAGGACTGGAAGAACTGGACGATGAGATCGGCGGTGCCACGCTGGTTCCGATGGATATGACGGATTTCGCGGCGATCGACAGGCTCGGGGCGGCGATATACGAGCGTCACGGCCATCTCGACGCCCTTGTCGGTAATGCGGGCATTCTGGGCAACCTGACACCGGTGGGCCATATCGATCCCAAGATCTGGGATCAGGTCATCGCCGTCAATCTTACTGCCAACTGGCGCCTGATTCGCAGTATGGATCCCCTGCTGCGCCGCTCAGACAACGGCCGGGTGGTCATGATGACATCGTCCGTCGGCGCCGAACCCCGCGCCTATTGGGGGGCGTACGCCGTAAGCAAGGCGGGCCTCGATAACCTGACGCTGACCTACGCGGCCGAAGTCGAGAGAACGCCGATCAGGGTCAATCTCATCAATCCTCGGGGCACCCGGACCCGAATGCGGGCACACGCCTATCCCGGCGAAGACCCGGAAACGCTCAAGACCCCGGAGGACGTTGCGGTTCATGTCATTGATCTGTGTCTGCCGACATACGAACGGCACGGCGAGATCGTCACTTTGTCATCTTGATTCCTGGAGTGGACTGAAAATGGCCGAATACCCGAAAGGCAACTGGAATTATCCAACCACCATGCGGTTCGGAATTGGACGGATTTCCGAATTGGCAGACGTCTGCCGCGCGTTCGGCATCTCGCGTCCGCTTATCGTCACCGATCCGGGGCTCGCGGCGTTGCCGATGGTGTCAGACGCGGTTGCCGTCAACAACTCTGCCGGCCTCAAGACCGGCGTGTTCAGCAACATCAAGCCGAACCCGGTCGGAAAGAACGTCAACGAGGGCGTGCAGGTATATCGCGACGGCGGTCATGACGGCGTCATCGCCTTCGGCGGTGGCAGCGGCCTGGATACCGGCAAGGCGGTCGCCTTGATGGCCGGGCAAACCCGTCCGCTGTGGGATTTCGAGGACGTCGGCGACAACTGGACCCGCGCCGACGCCGATGCCATTCCGCCGATCATCGCCGTACCCACGACATCGGGTACCGGCTCCGAAGTCGGCCGCGCTTCGGTCATCGCCAACGAAGAGACTCACCGGAAGCTCATCATCTTTCATCCGAAGATGATGCCGAGCGCCGTGATCTGCGATCCGAAGCTGGTTGCCGGCCTGCCGCCGCACATAACGGCGGCGACTGGCATGGATGCATTGGCCCACTGCCTCGAGGCATACTCGGCACCGGGCTACCACCCGATGGCAGACGGCATCGCCGTCGAGGGCATGCGGCTGATTCAAGAGTGGCTCCCCAAAGCCGTCGATGACGGCAGCGATCTCGATGCCCGCAGCCACATGATGTCGGCCGCCGCCATGGGCGCGACAGCGTTCCAGAAGGGACTGGGGGCGGTGCACTCGCTATCCCATCCGGTCGGCGCCATCTACGACACCCATCACGGCCTGACCAACGCCGTGTTCATGCCCTATGTCATGATGTTCAACCGCCCGGCGATCGAGGACCGCCTGGAACGTCTGGCGCGGTACTTGGGCCACAGGAACCCGGGCTTCACAAGCGTGTTCGATTGGGTGATGGAGCTTCGCGAGCGATTCAACGTGCCGCACACGGCGGCCGAGCTCGGCGTCGAAGCGAGCCGCGTGGAGGAAATCTCGGTCATGGCCGAGGCCGACCCGTCGACCGGCGGCAATCCGGTTCCGGCCGGCGCCGCCGAGATGCGCCAGATGCTCGAGGCAGCAATCGAAGGGCGTCTCTGAGCCCCAACCGCGGCCGAATGCACACAGGCAATTGACCCGGTCGGCGGCGCCTCAGGGGTCTGAGTCCTCCAAGCACACGGATTGAACGGGGTGGCAGAGCCGGCAGCGGTAGTGGGGCGAGCATTTGTCCGGGGGGAGTTGGAATCCTGCTCGCCACCACCTGAGACCCCTGCGAAATGGTCTCGTTTCACCGCTTATCCGGTATAGAACAACCCTGCGAACCACACTGGTTGCTCATCACCTTACTGAGCAACCCACGTGCCAACCCGAAAAACTCGTAATAACAATACATTAAGTAGTAATACTCAAAATTTTTCTCATTTTGACAATCAATATGAAATGCCATTTGCGAATCACGGCTATCGTTACCCGCGGGTCTGTCGCCAACGCTCGATGGCATTCTTTGCCGCATCGACCTGGCTCTTGTTCATCGTCGCCGCGAGGTCGGCCAACGCTTGGTCGGGATTGAAACGGGAATTGAAGGCCCTGACCGCATCCGCGTCTCGACCGGACAGGGCGTACCATTTGTATGCCTCGATCGGATCACGCGGTACGCCGAACCCGCTCTCGTAAATCCGCCCCATCAGGAACTGGGCGGCAGGCTCGCCCTGCTCCGCCGCCTGTCGGAAGTACTCGGCCGCCTTGACCTCGCTGTGGACCACGCCCTGGCCCTGAAAATGCATCATCCCGAGCGCCAGAAGGGCTCGCCGATGCCCGGTCAGGCGGATCGCGGTGGCATATGCGCGCGCCGCCTCGCTAAAACTGGTTTCGGTCCCGAGGCCCAGCTCGTATAGGCGGCCCAGCTGAAAGAAGGCTTCCGCGTTCCCCTGCTGCGACGACTGCTTGAACAGCCGAAACGACTTCTTCGGATCCTTAAGGCCGTCGGGTCCGTCAAGGTAGACCAGACCGAGTTCCAGTTGCGCACGGGCGTTACCGGCTGAAGCGGCATTCTCGTAACCGGCGACGCGCTCCTCGAACAGCCTTTCGGCGCGCATCGCGTCGTCTTCGGCAAGATCACCAAGAAAAAGGTTCGCCGCGAAGGCGGCGGCGACAAGCGACAGCAAGAGGGCAAAAATGATCAGCTTCATGTCCGCACCATCCCCCTCCTAGGACGGGAGGGCCGGACAATCAATCGGCAATCACCTGACGATCACTGAGCCTGATTGTGTTCCGTCAGCCCGAGACGGGTTTCCTGCGTTCGCCGGGTATCGGGCGAATTGTAGCAAACGACGTCACCAAGAGAGCGATAACAATAGATCCGCTCCTGATTGACCTTGGGCATGTCTTCGACGCAGTACGTCAGCCCTTGTTCCGTCCTGACGGTGGAACAGTCCTTGCCGCTGGTGAACGAAACGACATGGTCGCTGAACGTCTTACCGGATGCGACTGTCGAAACGCCCTCGGCGACCGCGAATGTTTCACAACCCGCCAATGTTGCCGCAAAGCAGGTCGCCAACGCAAAGTTCCTCAGGAAAACCGGGTAATAGGACGGAGTTTTCACGACACTGGGGTCCTTGAGCACGAGACGCTGTTTCCAGCTTTTCCCAACCCTACAAGGGACACGGTTAATGAAATCCTAACGCCCCGTCCCCAGATCGCGAATGGTCGATTTCGGCATTTGCGTTCGCCCTGTCCGCATTCTATTTTACGCGCGGTCGGCGTTGAGCGTCCGACCGAGACCCATCCAATGCGACCGGAAGGAATGTTAAGTGGCGGACCAAGAAGACACCGGCCTGCTTCGGGAAATTGACGAAGAACTCCGCCAGGATCAGTTGACTGCCGCGGCCAAGACCTACGGCAAGTACGTCATCGCGGCCGCTGTACTGCTGATCGCCGGGATTGGGGGATACAAAGGCTGGCAGACCCACGAACGCAACAACCGCATGGAAGCCACAAGCAGCTATCTCGATGCGACGATGCTGGCCGACGAGGGTGATGCCGCCGCCCTGGACCTCCTTGCCCGACTCGGCACAACGGCGGCTGGTGACATCGATGTGCTCGCCGACATGCGGCGGGCGCAGTATCTTGCCGAAACCGGCGATGTCGACGGTGCAATCTCGGTGTACCGGCGCATTGTTTCGGATAATTCCGCACCCGAGGAGTACCGCGGACTGGCTTCGTTGTATCTCGCGACGCACCTTCTTGATACGGGCGAAACGGTTGACGCGCGTTCGCTGGCCGCATCGATGACGGATGCCGGGAACCCGCTCCAGTTCGCCGCGTTGGAAGTGACGGCACTCGCCGACCTCGAAGCCGGCGACACAGAAGCCGCCAAGGGCAGTCTGAACACGATCGTCGAGTCTCCGGACGCACCCCAGGGCATCCGGTCGCGCGCCTCCGTTCTTCTTCGCACATTGCCTGACGGAGCAAACGGCGGATGACCGTCGACCGGATCAATTCCAGGACCGGCATCTTGGCTCGCTCCTGCTGCGCCGTCTTTCTTGCGGCTGCCCTCCTGACCGGTTGCGAGTTCCAGGAAAAGGGAAAGGCACCGCTTGAGGGCAAACGCATTCCCGTGCTGTTGCACGAAAGGACGATCAGCGCGGATTCGTCGCTGAGCAACGAGTCGTTCCTGCTGCCGGCACCGGTTGTTAATCAGGACTGGCCGCAGGCTGGCGGTTATCCGAATCACGCCATGCATCACCTCGCGGTTGGAGACGCCCTGAAGCGTGTCTGGAAGGTAAACATCGGCAGCGGCGCTGATGACGAACAGCGTTTCACGGCGACGCCGATCGTCGCCAGCGGCATCCTCTACGCCATGGATGTCGATCACCAACTTTCGGCCTACCGCACGGAAGATGGCAAGCGATTGTGGGTCACCGATCTTGCGAACGAGACCGATGGAGACGACGATCACATCCCGGGCGGCATTGCTTTCTACCGCGGACAGGTGTTCGCGACGACAGGTTTCGGCGATGTGGTCGCCGTCAATGCCGAAACCGGCGAGGTTGCCTGGCGCGAGAACTTCAAGAGCCCGCTTCGAGCTGCACCCTCGGCGCGCGCCGGCAGGGTTATCGTGGTCACGTTGGACAGTCGGGTTCTGGCGCTGAACGTCATTAATGGCGAGACGTTGTGGTCGTTCGAATCCATCGGGGAAGGCGCGAGCGTGCTCGGTGCCGCGAGCCCGGCCATCGACGGCAACACGGTTGTCGTGCCGTTTGCATCCGGCGAAATCCTGGCCCTCGATATCGAGACAGGTCGCGTGCTGTGGTCGGATTTCCTGTCGGCGGTGTCGCGAACCGACACGGTATCCAATCTGTCGCAGATCCGGGGGCACCCCGTCATCGACCGCGGCCAGATGATCTCAATCTCGCACGGCGGGATGATGGCCAGCTTCGACATCACCAGCGGACAGCGAAATTGGGAACGTGAGGTTGGCGGCATCGACATGCCCTGGGTCGCAGGCGACGTGATCTTTGTCCTGACCAACGATGCCGAGGTCGCTGCAATGCAGCGCAACAGCGGCCGCATCTACTGGGTGACAGGCCTGCCGCTCTACGAAGATCCGGAGGATAAGGAAGACTCGATCGTCTGGTCGGGTCCGGTACTCGCGGGCAATCGCCTCATCGTTACCGGCTCACACGGTGAAGCCTGGGCGCTCTCCCCTTACACCGGCACCATCCTCGGCCGCGTCGAGTTGCCGAGCGGCGTAACCGTCCCGCCGATCGTCGCGGGCGGCACCGTCTTTTTCCTCGCCGACAACGCCGACGTCACCGCGTACCGCTGAGCGGACGCCGGCGAAGGAAAGACACAATATGCGTGAACGAGGCTCCCTCCTACGGGTTCTCATCTGCGGACGGCCGAACGTCGGTAAATCGACATTGTTCAACCGCCTGGTTGGCAAACGGCTCGCCATCGTTGACGACACGCCGGGGGTAACGCGCGACGTCCGCGAAGGAGAAGGCCGGATCGCGGATCTCGCGTTCACCGTGATCGACACGGCCGGGCTCGAGGACACCTCCAGGGGGATCGAAGCGCGCATGAGCGCCCGTACCGAGGAAGCGATCGAGCACGCCGACGTTGCCCTGTTTCTCATCGACGCACGCGCCAGCGTGACGCCGCTCGATGAACATTTCGCCGGCCTGCTGCGGCGTCGAAAAACACCTGTCCTCCTGGTTGCCAACAAATGCGAAGGCCGTGCCGGTGCCGGCGGTTTGGGTGAAGCCTATGCGCTGGGCCTCGGTGATCCGATCCCCGTATCCGCAGAGCACGGCGAAGGCATGGGCGAACTCTATGACGCGCTGCGTCCGTTCGCCGACGACCACGATGCCATCCGCGAAGGCGAGAAACCGGAAACGGACGGCATCGCCGAGGATGACGGCGAGCCGGACGTGTACACCGGCCCGCTGCAGTTCGCCATCGTCGGCAGGCCGAACGTCGGGAAATCGACACTGGTGAATCGCCTGCTCGGGACGGAACGCATGCTGACAGGGCCGGAAGCGGGAATCACCCGTGATGCCATCGCCTCCGACTGGGACTACAAGGGTCGTGCCATTCGGCTCGTCGACACGGCGGGTTTGCGGCGCAAGGCACGCGTGGATGAGAAGGTCGAGAGCCTATCGGCCGGAGACACCCTGCGCTCCATCCGTTTCGCCCAGGTCGTCGGGCTCGTGATTGACGCAACGGATGGACTTGAGAAACAGGATCTCACCATCGCACGCAACGTGATCGACGAGGGCCGTGCGCTTGTTCTCATCGTCAACAAGTGGGACGCCGTCGACGATCGCGCCCGCGCGCTTGGCGCCATCGAGGACCGTCTGATGACGTCGTTGCCGCAGGTTCGCGGTTTTCCGGTCGTGACCCTCTCAGCCAAGACCGGCCGGGGAATCGAACGCCTGATGCCCGCGGTGGTGGACATATTCGACATCTGGAACGCCCACGTGCCGACGGCCCGCCTCAATCGGTTCCTGGAATCGATGCTCGAAAGCCATCCGCCGCCGCTCGTCGGCGGGCGGCGGATCAAGATTCGCTACATGACCCAGCCCAAGACGCGGCCGCCGACGTTCGCCGTGTTCGCCAACCGGGCCGACAAGCTGCCGGAGAGCTACGTTCGTTACCTGATCAACGGCCTCCGCGACGCGTTTGGCCTGGATGGCGTGCCGATCCGAATCCTGCTGCGCAAGGGCAAGAACCCCTACGTGAACTAACGCGCGGGCCATCGCCACCCCGCCGATAACCGGTATCGTCACGCGGGCGGTCATGCCGCGACTTGACCGCCCGCCCGCTTACTGTACGTTTGCCCGTCCATTGAAATGTGGAGCAAGAAAATGGCCGGCAACGCTGTCCCGACACTGCAGTGTGACAACGACCGCACGCGTGTAACCGAATGGCGATTTGCCCCCGGCGCGACGACGGGGTGGCACCGCCACGAGTACGATTACGTCATCGTGCCGATCACCAGCGGCGTGCTCGAACTGACCGGGCCAAGTGGCGAGGTCAACCGGGCCGAGTTGCAGGCCGGCGTTTCCTATTTTCGCGAGACCGGCGTCGAACACGACGTGCGCAACGCGAATGCGTTCGAGTTTTCGTTCGTCGAGGTGGAGTTCAAGAAATGAGCGGCAAGCCGATCGTCTCGCGTGACGCCTTCAAGGCGCTGCCGCACGCCGTGACCCTTCTCGGCATGTCGGGCGTCGGTAAGACCGTGCTGTCGAGCGGGCTGCGCAAGTCCGGCGGCTGGTTCCACTATTCGGCCGACTACCGGATCGGCACGCGGTACCTTGCCGAGGACATCATCGACAACATCAAGTACAAGATCATGCAGATGGACGACGGCTTCGTCGCCAACCTGTTGCGGTCTGACTCGATCTACATCAATCACAACATCTCGGTCGAGAACCTGGAGCCGGTGTCTACGTTCCTTGGCATGTTCGGCGACGCCGCGAAAGGCGGACTCGACAAGCCGACTTTCCTCGAACGACAGGGCCTGTATCGGGACGCCGAGATCGCCTCAATGATCGAGGTCAGCCGCTTCATCGCCAAAGCCCGGCGGATATACGGCTGCACCAACTTCGTGAATGACGCGAGCGGCAGCCTGGTTGAAATCGCCGACCCGGGCGACGCGAACGATCCCGTGGTCGAGGCCCTGCGTGCCGAAACGCTCGTCTTGTACCTCGAGGCCGATGATGCATACGAGCAAGAGATACTCGCCCGAGCCAAGGCCCACCCCAAGCCGATGTTCTACAATCCCGACTTCATTGGTCCGCGTATCGAATCACAGCCGGACGACGGCAACGGCGTCGACCCTGTCAAGTTCGCCCGCCCGCTGTTCCCGGACCTGCTGGCGTTCCGCAAACCCCGCTACAGGCAGTTTGCCGAAAACTTCGGCTTTACCATCCCCGCCCGGCAAATCTTTGACATCGTCGACGTGCGGAGCCGCAACGTGGACGCCGACGCTTTCCTTGACCAAGTTTACGATGCAGTCACGCACGCGGCATCGGCCAGCGGGGACGCCGCCGACAACCTCGGGCGCTACGTCGACATCTGCGAGCGTCGCAGACGCGACGCCGAGGCGGACTGAGCACGTCGGCCGATGCCCATCAAGATTCCCCACGATCTGCCGGCGACCGAGATCCTCGAGAGCGAGGGCGTCCTGCTGATCCGCGAAGAGGATGCGGTGCGTCAGGATATTCGGCCGCTCCGGATCGCGCTCCTGAATCTGATGCCCCTCAAGATCAAGACCGAGACACAGATTGCCAGGGTGCTCGGCATCACGCCGCTGCAGATCGAGATCAGCCTGATCTCGCCGACCCACTATCAGCCGCGCAACACCTCGCGCGAACACATGCTCGACTTCTATCATCCGTTCGAGGACGTGATGGATCAGAAATTTGACGGTCTGATCATCACCGGGGCTCCGATCGAGCAGATGCCTTTCGAAGACGTTGAGTACTGGGACGAATTGAGGCGTATCTTCGACTGGTCGGTCACCAATGTGCACGGCCTGTTCAACTTGTGCTGGGGAGCGCAGGCGGCGCTTTATCATTTTCACGGCATCCCAAAGTACCAGCTGCCGGAGAAACGATTCGGCATATTCCGCCATCGCGTACTCGAACACACGTCGTTGCTTATGCACGGATTGAACGACGACGTCGCGGTGCCCGTATCCCGACACACGGAGAACCGGCTGGAAGACTTCGTCGGCAAGGACGATCTTCAGGTCCTGATGGATTCTGACGAAGCCGGATTGTGCCTCGTTACCGACAATGCACGGCGCCATGTGCACATGTTCAATCACCTCGAGTACGACTCGGACACGCTCCACCAGGAATACAAACGGGACCTCGAACGCGGCGATGCCATCGCGATTCCCAAGAACTATTACCCCGGGGATGACCCGAGCAGGAAACCGATCAACGTGTGGCGCGGCAATGCGCATCTTCTATTCGGCAACTGGGTGAACTTCATCTATCAGACGACGCCGTATGATCTCGCACGGATCGGTCTCGATGCTGACGGCTGAACGATGCAACTCGTCATTGAAACCGACCGTTTGCGACTGCGTCCGCTCGACGCGAACGACCTCGAACTCGCCGTCGAGATGTTTACCGACCCGGATGTGTCACGGTATGTCGGCAACACCATGCCGGAGTGCGACATCGTCTCGCAGTTTCCGTCGTGGACACGCCGGTGCGGCGGTGGCGCGATCGGCGTCTGGTGCGTAACCGACAAGAGGATCGGCGAGAAGCTGGGCACGGCGGTTCTGTTGCCGCTGCCCGTCGATGCGGACGATACGGAGTGGGATCTTCTCCATGGAGACGGCTTCCCGGATCGCGACATCGAGGTCGGCTACATCCTCAGGAAACAGGCTTGGGGCCGGGGCGTTGCGACCGAAACGTGCCGCGCCTTGTTGCGCTTCGCCTTCGAGGACACGCCGCTCGAGTACCTGGTCGCCTGTACTGATCCGAGAAATTCGCGGTCGCAGAACGTGTTGCGAAAGTGTGGTTTACGCGACGTCGGACCCATCAGAGCCTATGCGGAGGATGATGTCCCGGGTTTCAGGATCACGAAGACCGACTGGCTGAACGACCGCGCCTAGGCCCCGACCGTGCCAAACCCGACGTCGATCCAGGTCCGTGCAACGATCTCCGCATAGGAGAAACGGTGTTCAGGGTCGCGGTAGCTGAAGTCGAAGACCGGTGCGTCGAGAACGTGATTGCAGAACAGCAGGAAGAATCCGTCGCCATCAGCCGTTCGCCACATCGGAAAGCCGACGGACTCGATCCGTTCGCGCTTGCCGGAAGCGTACACCCAGTCGATCAACCCCAGCATCCCGCAGGGTTGGTGAACGGACCCCAGCAGCGACTTGAGGGCAGGCTCGCGGCGCTCCGGCCTGACAAAATCAAGATAACTTGTCCCCGTCGGGTCACGGCCGAACCGTTCGACAACGGCAGTACCGACGAGACGGAGTACATCGTCGTCGCCGCTGCTGAGATCATGCAACAACAGGTTCGACCAGAGTGAAGGAATACGTTCCGCGACGAAGTCCGACCGAAGGGCGACGCGGTCAGGAAACACCATCGTGTCGCGCCAGAAATCGACGAACGCTGCGTTTCGCGAAACCTCGGGCTTCAGATCGTCAATCGACACCCGCCGGGTATTGGGCAAGTCCACGTCCACGCCTCCGCCCCCCGGATTCCGCTGATAACATCACGAGCTTAGCGGCAGTGGAGAGAGAAAGGCAACGTCACTGGCCGTTCGGAAGAATTCCTAAAACCGCATCGGCACGACCTGAATGACGTGCTCAAGCTGCTTGATACGGTCAATAACACCCTTGGCCGGTTCTTCGTCGACTTCGATCAGCGCGATCGCGTCACCGCCCTGTTCGGCCCGACCCAGGTTGAACGTCGCGATGTTGATGCCGGCATTGCCCAGCAGAGTGCCGAGTGCCCCGATGAAGCCCGGCTTGTCGCTGTTGGTGATGTAGAGCATGTTCGGCCCCAGCATCGCGTCAATGTGAATCCCCTTGACGGACACCAGGCGCGGCTCGTTCTTGTACAAGGTTCCGGCGACCGACCGGGTCTGTGCTTCCGTGGTGACGGTCAGGACGACCCGCGTGTGGTATTCGCCCGCGTCCGAGGTCCGCGCCTCCCGAATCCTTATTCCCCGTTCGGCGGCCAGCACGGGCGCGTTCACCATGTTCACGTCGGCCAACAACGGTGCCAGAATTCCCTTGAGGAGAACGGCGGTCAACGGTTTCTGATTGACCTCCGCGGCGTCACCTTCGTAGCAGATATCGATCTCGCGAATGCCGGTGTGCGTCGCCTGCCCGGCAAAGGCGCCGAGCTGCTCCACCAACCGCATGTAGGGTTGCAACACCGGTGCTTCCTCGGCCGTCACAGACGGCATGTTCAACGCATTGGTCACGGCCCCGGTCAGAAGGTAGTCGGCCATCTGCTGGGCGACCTGCTGCGCGACCTTCTCCTGCGCCTCGGTCGTCGACGCGCCGAGGTGCGGCGTAGCGATGACCTCGTCCCGGGCAAACAACGGATTGTCGGTCGCGGGCTCTTCCTCGAAGACGTCGAGTGCGGCACCGGCCACGTGACCGCTTTCGATTGCCGCCAGCAGATCAGCCTCCACGATCAGGCCGCCGCGAGCACAGTTGATGAACCGTACGCCCTTCTTGGTCTTGGCGATCGCGTCGGCGTCAATGATGCCGCGGGTTTGGTCGTTTAGCGGCGTATGCAGGGTGATGATGTCGGCCTCGGAAAGCACCTGGTCGAGATCCGCCATCTCGACGCCGATATCCACCGCGCGCGCCGCCGTCAGGAACGGATCATAGGCGACGACCTTCATCTTCAGTCCGCGCGCCCGGTCGGCGACGATCGAACCGATGTTGCCGCAGCCGACCAGACCGAGCGTCTTGCCCATAAGCTCGACGCCCATGAACTTGGACTTCTCCCACTTGCCCGCGCGGGTCGACGCGTTCGCCTGGGGAATCTGGCGCGCCAGCGACAACATCAAGGATATGGCGTGCTCGGCGGTCGTGATGGCATTGCCGTAGGGCGTGTTCATCACGACGACACCCTTTCCCGTAGCCGCCACGAGATCAACGTTGTCGACCCCGATGCCGGCGCGTCCGATGACGCGAAGATTACCGGGATTGGCCAGAACCTCCGCCGTCACCTTGGTCGAGGAGCGAACTGCAAGACCGTCGTACTCGCCGATCCGCGCAGCCAGCTCTTCAGGCGTAAGGTCGGTAATGACATCGACCTCGATGCCGCGATACTCGAAGGCCTCGCGCGCGAGATCGCTCATCTTGTCGGAAATCAGAACTTTGGTCATGGCCGGTCTTTCAGGCATTTGTTGAAACGGCGTTCGCGTAGGCCCAGTCAAGCCACGGGAACAAGGCGTCGAGGTCCGATGTATCGACGGTCGCACCGGCCCACAGGCGGAGGCCCGGCGGTGCGTCGCGGTAGGCGCCAATATCGTAGGCCGCCCCGGCATCTTCGAGTGCGTTGGTGATCGCCTTGGCCAGTATCCGGCCCCGGTCCTCGTCGTCGATGTCGGCAAACGCCAGACACACGGATGTCTTCGACCGTGTCGACGGATCGGCTGCCAGGTGGCGCACCCATGCGGACCGAGAGACCCAGGCGTCGATGGCGGCTGCATTTGCATCAACGCGGGCAAGCAACGCGTCCCGCCCGCCGATTTCCTCCGCCCACTTCAAGGCGTCGATGGCATCTTCGACGCACAGCATGCTGGGCGTGTTGATCGTTTCGCCCCTGAACACGCCATCGATCAGTTTGCCGCCCTTGGTCAGGCGGAAAATCTTCGGAATCGGCCAGGCCGGCTGGTGACTCTCGAGACGTTCGACGGCACGGGGACCGAGAATCAGGATGCCGTGCGCCGCTTCGCCGCCCATGACCTTCTGCCACGAGTACGTTGCCACATCGAGCTTGTGCCAAGGCAGGTCATAGGCGAATGCGGCCGATGTCGCGTCGCAGATCGTCAGGCCCGCGCGGTTATCGGCAATCCAGTCGCCGTCGGGGACGCGGACGCCGGATGTCGTGCCGTTCCAGGTAAAGACGACGTCACGGTCGAAATCGACGGTGCCCAGATCAGGCAACTCGCCATACGCCGCCTCGATCGTGCGAACATCGTCGAGCTTCAACTGGTTGGTGACGTCGGTCACCCACCCCTTGCCGAAACTCTCCCAGGCCAGCATGTCGACGCCCCGCGCGCCCAGCAGCGACCACAGCGCCATTTCAACGGCGCCGGTGTCCGACGCCGGCACGATTGCGATCCGCCAGTTATCGGGAAGCCCGAGAAGCGCGCGGCTTCGGTCCAGCACCTCGGCAAGGCGCGCCTTGCCGTCCGACGAGCGATGCGATCGTCCGACGACCGCGTCGGACAGTACGTCGGGACTCCAACCCGGACGCTTGGCGCACGGTCCGGAGGAAAACAGCGGTCGGGCTGGGAAACGGTCGGGTCGGAACATCGGGATGGCCTTCGATAGTAGCGCCCGCCAAGATGCGACAGCGGGGGGCGGAATGTTGCACTGCAAAATTGGGTTGTCAAACGGAGCGTCGTAAGAGGATCATAAACAGTCTGTTACGGAATAGTTTGAACCGGTTTCACTATCAAATTCCGTAGTACCAAGGGACGAAGAGACTGAAGACGATCCAGACCAAGACGTTCAACGGCAAGCCGACCCGCATGAAATCGGCAAACCGATAGTTGCCCGGGGCCATTACCAGAAGATTTGTCTGGTACCCGAGCGGCGAGGCGAACGAGCAGTTCGCCGCGAACAGCACCGCGAGCACGAACGGCGTGCTCGACATCCCGAGTTCCAGTGCGATGTCGACGGCAATCGGTGTGAAGAGCACGGCGCATGCCTTTTCACTCAGAACGTTGGTCAAGGCCGAAACCAGGAAGAACAGGGCGGACAAAATGACGGCGGGCGAACCGCCACGGAACAACTCGATAATTCCGTGGGCGATGAACTGAGCGCCCCCGGTGGCCTGCATCGCGACACCCATGGCCAGCGCCGCTGCGATCGTCGTCACGATCTTGGGGTCGAGCGCCCGGAAACACTGGTGTGCGCTGAGCACGCCGAACATCACCATGGCGGCGGCGCCGCACAATGCGCTGACGACAATAGGCACGAAACCGGACGCAGCGGTTACGACGACGCCCGCAAAGATCAGCATGGCGGGACGCGCGTGGCTGGACGCGGGCAACTCTTCCGTCGACCACTCGATCAGCACGATGTCGCGGCTGCTCTTGAGCCGGTTGATGTCTTCGGGTCGCCCTTGTACCAGGAGGACATCGCCGGCCTGCAGGCGAATGCCCGTGATCGGCTGACGCGTCATGCGCGAACGGCGCTGGATGCCGAAGACGATGCAGTTCGTCTTGTAGCGAAAACCGATTTCCGCCAGCGTCTGGCCGACGAACCGCGATGCCGGCACGATCATGATCTCGGCCAGCGCCTGCTCGCCCTCCTCCCAGGGCTGGGCGCCGTACGCCGGTCGCGAGTAGTCGCCGAGGTCCGGATGGAGCAGGTCGGGATCCGATGCCGCTGCGTCGCGCAGGGCCTTGCGGGTTGCCGCGATGACCATCACGTCACCGACCGCGGCCTCGTAGTCCTCGAACGGTGGCAGGAAGACCGCGTGACCACGCTGTATCATGCGGACCGTGATGCTCGGCAATTCGCGGAAGATTCCGCCAAACGGCCGCGCACCGACAAGCGGGGTATCAGGATCGATGGTAATCTGCGCGAGATACTGTTTTCCCTCGGTTCCCGATCCGCTCTCCTGCTGTCCCGATTCACGTTCCGGCAAAAGCCGCGGCGCGACGATCATGATGTAGGCCAGTCCGGCCGCCGCGAGCACGAGTCCCGGCACCGTGAAATCGAAGAACCCGAAAGGCCGCTCACCGACTTCGATCAGGGCCGAGTTCACCAGCAGATTGGTGCCGGACCCGATCAGCGTGATCATGCCGCCAAACACGGCGGCGAAGCTTAGCGGCATCATCCACTTGCTGCCGGACTGTCCGAACTTGGCGGCCAGCGCCTGCATGATCGGAATGAAGATGACGACGACGGGAATATTGTTGAGCAAGGCGCTGACAAAGATGACGATCGTCAGGGCCAGCGCCTTCGCGCCGTGGTGTCCGCCCTTGCCCCTCGCCAGACGCAGCAGGAAGCGCGCGCCATGGTCGAGCACGCCGGTTCGCACCATGCCCTGCCCGACGACCATGAGGGCCAGCACGGTAATCAGTGCCGGGTTGGCAAATCCGTGCAGCAGCCGCGCCGGTCCGACCACATTGCCGCCGTCCGGCCCGACGACCGGAAACACGTGGAAAAACAGCATCAGCGCGCAAATCGTCGCGATCGACGTCAGCTCCATGGTCGCGCGTTCCGAGAAGTAGAAATAGAGCGCGCCGATGATCAGCGCGAACGTCACCCACATCTGGAAGTCTGTGTCCGGAATCAGTTCCATGGATTACACCTGTGGAAGCCGGTTGGCCGGCCGGCCAATTCGTTCCATTGCCCACTGATCGAGCGTGGTTTCGCCTTTCCTCGCCGACAAGATAGGTTATACGATACCGCGGTTTACGAAAGCCCTCCGGCAACCTGAACTCGGAGAGAGACTTATGGCGCGTGCGCGAGACGGATCGCGGCTGTTGATCTACAGCCATGACAGCTTCGGTCTGGGCCACCTGCGCCGGTGCAGAACGATCGCGCATTCTCTGGTCGCCAACCGTTCTGATCTTTCCATCCTCATTCTTTCAGGCTCGCCGATTATCGGCAGCTTCGATTTCCGTACCCGTGTGGATTTCGTCCGGATACCCGGGGTCATCAAGCTGCGCCACGGCGCCTATACGACGCTCAGCCTCGAAATGGATGTGGACGAGACCGTCGCCCTGCGGGAGGGCCTGATCCGTCATACCGCCGAGATGTTCGAGCCGGACCTGTTTCTCGTCGACAAGGAGCCGCTGGGGCTTCGTGGTGAAGTCAAACAGACCCTCGAACTGATGAAGAGCAACGGTGTACCGACCATTCTCGGCCTCAGGGACGTGCTCGACGAGCCCGGTCAGCTGTCCGAGGAGTGGGAACGCAAGAACGTCGTCCCGGCGATCCGCGACCTATACGATCACATCTGGGTCTACGGTCTCGAAGACATATGCGATCCGCTCGCCGGCATCCAGTTGCCAGCGGGCATCAGGGAGAAAACCACCTATACTGGTTACCTCCGGCGCCACTGGGACAGCATGGTCGCACCACCGCTGGCCGTGGACGGATTTGATCCTGGAAGACCGTACGTTCTGGTGACCACCGGCGGTGGCGGCGATGGTGCAACCCTGATCGAGTGGGTTCTGCGCGCGTACGAACACGATCCCAGTCTGCAGACGCAGGCGCTCCTGGTGCTGGGCCCGTTCATGCACTCCAACCTCCAGTCGGAGTTCATGGCGCGGGTCGCCGCATTGCCGACGGTCCACGCGATTACTTTCGATGCGCATCTCGAGTCGCTGTTCACGAAGGCGACGGGGGTTATTGCGATGGGCGGCTACAACACGTTCTGCGAAGTCCTGTCGTTCGACAAACCTTGCATCATCGTGCCGCGCACGGTGCCCCGACTGGAGCAGTTCATCCGCGCCTCCCGGGCCTCCGAATTGGGGCTCGTCGGCATGTTGCTTGATGATGACGAGCGGAAGCCCGAGGACATGGCCGATGCAATTCGGCGGTTGCCGACCATGCCGAAACCGTCCGAAGTCCGAATACCCGGCCTGCTCGATGGATTGCCAACCATCAGCGCCAACGTCGACTGGATGCTGGCAAAATCCTCACGCCCGCCGAAGCCGCCGTTGTCGGTCGTTAGATCCTGACGCCCGATCTGCATCCCGTGCCCACAATCGCGATCATCCTCAAGGGTTATCCCCGGTTATCGGAAACGTTCATCGCCCAGGAAATACGGGCCCTCGAAGAATACGGGCTGGAACTGACGCTGGTGTCGCTCCGCCATCCCACGGATAGGACGACCCATCCGATACACGACGAAATTCGTGCCCCCGTCACCTATCTTCCCGAATACATGCACCACGAACCGGCACGGGTTCTCAGGAGTTGGCGTCAAGCCCGGCGATTGCCGGGATACGCCGAAGCCTTGAAAATCTGGCGACGGGACCTGAGGCGGGATTGCTCACGCAACCGCGTGCGCCGGTTCGGCCAGGCCTGCGTTCTTGCCGCTGAACTTCCGTCCGGCGTCGATCGGCTGTACGCGCATTTCCTGCACACCCCCGCGTCGGTCGCCCGTTACGCGGCGATCATGACCGGTCTGCCGTGGATGTGTTCGGCCCATGCCAAGGACATCTACACATCGCCGGACTGGGAGTTGCGCGAAAAGATCGGTCATCTCGATTGGCTGGTGACCTGCACGTCCCACAACGTCGAGCATCTCAGGGAACTTGCGGCGCCGGAGCACCGCGATCGGATTCATCTGGTCTATCACGGGCTCGACTTTTCCCGATTTCCGGACGCGCCGTCGGGCGGAGCGAGCGACGGCCCCGTTCGCATTCTGTCGGTCGGACGTGCGGTCGAGAAGAAGGGTTTCCCGGGGCTTCTCCGCGCCCTTTCCAAGCTGCCGCCGGATTGTCGTTGGCGTATGACCCACATTGGCGGCGGACCGCTGATAGGTCAGCTGAAAGATCTCGCCGACTCCCTGCGCATTGCGGAAAAGATCGACTGGCTCGGCCCCCGGCCCCAGGACGATGTCCTCGCCGCCTACAGGAACAGCGACATCTTCGTCCTCAATTCCCGCATCGCCGACGATGGAGACCGCGACGGCCTGCCGAACGTCCTGATGGAGGCGCAGAGCCAGAGAGTGGCATGCATCGCCACCGCTATATCGGCGATCCCGGAACTGATCGAGGACGGCACCACCGGCATTCTCGTACCGCCGGACGATGATACTGCGTTGTCGACGGCAGTTTGCGACTTGATCCGCGATCCCGAACGTCGCCGCATGGTCGCCGAGGGCGGTTATAATCGCATCCACGAAAGGTTCGGCATGGACAAAGGGATCGAAACGCTCGTCGGCCTATTCGGCGCCCGGGACGATTCCTCCGGCATGCGTGAGGCGGGTTGATGCGGGTATCGTTCTATGCGCCGTTGAAACCGCCAACGTCGCCGTCGCCATCGGGTGACCGGCGCATGGCCAGGTTGCTGATGCGTGCGATCGCCGGTGCCGGTCATCACGTCGTACTCGGAAGCCGGTTGAGAACGTTCGACGGTAGCGGCGACGCGGAGGCCCAGACCCAGTTCAAGATCGAGTCCGAGAGGCAGGTTGCCGGCTTGCTGGACGCCTATGCCAAGGAGACCGTCCCGGCACCCGAACTCTGGTTCACCTATCACCTTTATCACAAGGCGCCGGACTGGATCGGGCCTGCTGTCGCCAAGGCGTTGTCGATACCTTATGTAGTCTCAGAAGCTTCCGTTGCGCCAAAGCAGGCGGGAGGCCCTTGGGACATGGGGCACCGCGCCGTTCTCAGGGCGCTGCATCAGGCTGACCTCGTTATCGGCTTCAACGACATCGACGCCGTATGCGTCAGCGACGTTCTGTCCGGCTCCCAGCGATATGAGCGGTTGCCGCCTTTCGTCGACATCGAGCCGTACACGGACGCTGCGGCCAATCGTTCGACCTACCGGGCCATGGCAGCGGGGCAGTATGGATTGCCGACGGGCGTACCCTGGCTGATGACCGTGGCGATGATGCGGCCCGGTGACAAGACGAGATCCTACAGGCTTCTGTCCGACACGTTGGGCGAACTGCAAGACGAAGCATGGCACCTACTCGTCGTCGGCGACGGTACGAACCGCCGCGAAATCCGAGATGCGTTCGCGCCGATCGGTGACCGCGTGCACTGGCTGGGCCAGCTCGACACCGATGGGCTGCCCGGTCTTTACGCGGCGGCGGACATCTACGTATGGCCGGCCCTGAACGAGGCGTACGGCATGTCGTTCCTCGAAGCGCAGTCGTCCGGTCTTCCCGTGATCGCCGGAAACGATGGCGGCGTACCGGGCGTGGTACATGCACCCGAGGCCGGCATACTCGTCGCGACCGGAGACACGCACGCCTTCGCCACAGCCGTCCGGTCTCTTCTCCACAATCCCGATTCCCGGCGCGCCATCGGCACCGCAGCCCAATCACGCATGCGCGACGAGCACAGTCTGTTCGCGGCATCCCGCACACTCGACCGACTGTTGCACGATGTCCGGGAGAAACACCCGTTATGCGCCTGATCCTGGTCCGCCATGCCGCAACAGCGTGGAACGATATGGGCCGCATACAGGGGTCAAGCGATATCCCGCTTTCCGCATCGGGCCGAAACGAGGCGCGAAGATGGCGACTCCCGGCGGCGATTGAGCCCGCCACATGGGTTTCTAGTCCACTCCTTCGGGCGCGCGAAACGGCGGATTGCATGGGACTTGCCGTCGCGGTCGACGAGCGGCTGCGTGAAATGGATTGGGGTGATTGGGAAGGTCGAACCCTCGGCGAACTGCGTTCGGAATTTGGTTCCGAAATGGCGGAGAATGAGGCACGCGGGCTTGATTTTAGGCCGCCGAACGGCGAAAGCCCGCGCATGGTCCAGCAGCGCCTGATCCCGTGGCTTCACGCTGTGACCGCCGCACGACAGGACATTGGTGCCGTCACCCACAAGGGCGTGATACGCGCCCTCATCGGCCTGGCGACAGGTTGGGATTTCCTCGGACGCCCCCCTGCACGGCTGCACCAAGGTGAGGCACAATCGATCGTCATCGACGACGCCGGCGAGCTTCACCTCGAGGACTCGCGGATTGCGCTGACCGGGCAACCGTCATGACACCGACGTCGCCGCAGCTCCTGTTCTACGTGCAGCATCTGCTCGGCGTCGGCCACGTCAAGCGCGCCTCCATCATCGCACGCGCGCTGGTTGACGAAGGGTTCAGTTGTCACGTTGTCCTCGGAGGGCCCGATGCGGGTCCGATCGATTGGGGGGGCGCCGTCTGTCACAGGCTCCCCGAGGTTCGGAGCCCTGATGCCTCATTCTCGCGTTACCTGACCGGCGACGGCATGGCGCCCGACGGCTCTTTCTGGCGGGACCGGACCACCCGAGCAGAGCGAATGGCCGCCGAACTCAAGCCCGACGTCCTGCTGATCGAGCACTTCCCTTTTGGGCGCAGACGTTTCCGACACGAGATTGCGGCGCTGATCGACGGGGCACGGCGGGTAAGACGCAACGTCCGCGTATTCAGTTCGGTCCGCGATATCCTGGTTTCCGGAAAACCCGGCGACAAGGACCGTAAGGCGGTAGACATCTTGCGCCGGGACTTCGACGGGGTGCTGGTACACGGCGATCCGGCGTTCATCCCGTTTTCGAAGACGTTCTCGATGGCGCAGGAGATCTCGGATCTGCTGACATACACCGGCTACGTCACGCAACCGCCTCTATCAAGCCGCCCCGGCGCCGGACGGCGTGACCACGGGCCTGTCGTTGTCGCCGCCGGCGGCGGCGCGGTTGGCGGCAATCTGATGATGCAGGCAATGGCCGCCCGACGGGATGGACTGTTGGCGGACAAGAACTGGGTGTTCCTGATCGGTCCCAACCTGGACAAGCAAACGGCGGCCCTTCTTCGCCATGATCCGCCCGCAGGTGTATCCATTGAGCCGAATCGACCCGACTACGAAACGTTGCTCAGTGAGGCTCACGTTTCGATATCACAGGCCGGTTACAACACGATCATGGACCTCGTCCGCACCCGATGCCCCGCCGTCGTTGTTCCACTTGCGGCCGACGGCGAGACCGAACAGCGCGTCCGCGCCGAACTCCTCGATGAACGCGGATATCTCGTCTCCCTGGATGAGGCCCAGGCAACACCGGATTCTTTGTCGGAAGCCGTCGAACGGGCCTTGTCCCTGGATATTCCGACAGGTCCGCCATTCCGAACGGACGGCGCCAGCCAAACGGCACGGGCGCTGATGCACAACCCGTGATAGGCTGGATCGGCATCGTCGAATGATGAACTTGTCGCGCTGCTTCTCACGCAACTGTTCCAATGCTAAGGTTTTTTCCTGATCAGGGGCCGCCAAGAGCACACCGATTGCGCTTCCCAACCGCGCCGTTCGTGAACGGCTAAACTGAATTGACGGCATTCGAAGAGGGAACGAGTTGCAAAAAGGTGTGTTCAGGTTCATCTGGCATTTCAGCAAGCGCCAGCAGATAACGCTGCTGCTGATTACCGCCCTATCGTATCCCTTCTATTACTATTCGCTCGACCTGCCGAAAACGATCGTCAACGACGCCATAGACGGGACTGAGTTCCCGCGAAACGTGTTCGGCGTGGACTTCAGCCAGATCGAGTACCTGATGGTGCTGTCGTTCGCCTTTCTCGCCCTTGTGATCATCAACGGCGGCCTGAAGTACGTGCTGAACGTCTATCGTGGCATCGTCGGCGAACGAATGCTGCGCCGCCTTCGTTACATCCTGATTCATCAGGTGTTCCGGTTCCCGCTGCCGGAATTCCGCAGTATTTCCGAAGGGGAGGTCGTCGCCATGGTGACGACCGAGACTGAACCTTTGGGCGGTTTCATCGGCGAGGCGCTCTCGCTGCCAGCCTTCCAGGGCGGCATGTTGGTAACGGCCCTGATCTTCATGTTCGTGCAGGACTGGATTCTTGGTCTCGCCGCGATCGCGCTCTACCCAGTGCAGGCCTGGTTGATCCCCATCCTCCAGAAAAAAGTCAACATGCTCGGCAAAGAGCGGGTCAGGACGGTCCGCAAGCTGTCGGAGCGCATCAGCGAAACCGTCGCCGGCGTGAGTGAAATTCACGCCCACGATACGGCGCAATTCGAACTGGCGGACTTTTCGAATCAGTTGGCTACGATCTTCGGTATCCGCCTGAAGATCTACAAGCTCAAGTTCTTCATCAAGTTCATCAACAATTTCCTCGCCCAGGTGACGCCGTTCTTCTTCTTCTCGATCGGCGGCTATCTGGTGATCGAGGGTGATCTCTCGATGGGCGCGCTTGTGGCAATTCTCGCTGCCTACAAGGACCTGGGCCCGCCGTGGAAGGAGCTGCTCAACTTCTATCAGCGGATGGAAGACGCCAGGATCAAGTACGATCAGCTGGTTGAGCGCTTCACGCCCCCGAATCTGATGAGCGACGACAAACTCGAGGCGCATCCTGACGCGCCGCCCGAGATCGCCGGGCCGATCGTCGCGGCGAACGTTACCTTGTCCAGCGACGAAGGCGACAACATCGTCGAATCCGCCAACTTCCAGTTCGAGGCCGACCATCACGTTGCCTTCCTCGGTTCGCCGGGCGGCGGCAAGAACGAGATCGGCCAGATGCTCGCCCGCCAGCTCATTCCCACGAGCGGGACGATCAAGATCAACGGACATAATCTCGCGGACATGCCCGAATCGTTCGTCGGCCGCCGTCTCGGATACGTCGATCAGGATGCCTACATCCGCTCCGGAACGATCCGCGACAACCTTCTCTACGGCCTCAAGCACTATCCGAGGCGCGATCCGGCCGACGAGACGCTCCTGGCCAGGCACAAGGACCAGCTTCCCGAAGCCGAGGCTTCCGGCAACAGCCCGTTCGACATCAATGCCGATTGGCTCGACATCGAGGATGACGAGACCGAGGCGTTGCTGGAGCGATCGAACGCCGCGCTCGATGCGGTCGGCCTCGAGCACGACGTTCTGACGATCGGTCTGCGCATGACGATCAATCCGGCGAAGTATCCCGAGCTGGTCGCCGGGATACTTGAAGCGCGTGGTGTCGTTCATCGCAAGATCGCCGACCCGGATTACGAGAGTCTCGTGGAGACCTGGCATCCCGGGCGTTACAACCGGAACGCCTCTCTTGCCGAAAACATCCTGTTCGGAACACCGACGGACGACTTCTTTGCCATCGACAAGCTGGGCGAGAATCCCGTCATGCTCGAGGCCCTCGACAAGGTCGGCCTTCGGGAACGCTTCATCGAGATGGGGCGCGACGTCGCCGCCCTGATGATCGAGCTTTTCAAGGACCTGCCGCCGGGCCATGAGTTTTTCGAACGATACAGCTTTATTGACGCGGAGGATCTGCCGGAGTTCCAGACGATCGTTTCCGACGCCGCCAAGCACGGTCTCGATACGTTGTCGGCCGAGCGCCGCCGCCGTCTACTGGAACTGCCGTTCCGCTTGATCCCCTCCAAACACCGCCTCGGCCTCATCAACAGCGAGAACGAGCCGGAGCTCATCAAGCTTCGCGAGGCCTTCAACGAGGTCCTGCCCGTCGAGCATGCATCGTCGATCTCGTTCTTCGACGGCGAGACATACAATCCGGCGAGTTCGATCCTCGACAACTTGCTCTTCGGCAAGATCGACAGCAGTCGCTCCGACGCCAGTGAGAAGATCATGGAGTTGGCGATTTCCGTGCTCGACGAGCTGTCGCTTCGGCTGCAGGTCATCGACGCCGGCATGTCGTCCGAGGTCGGCATTGCCGGACGGCGGCTCTCCGCACCGCAGCGCCAGAAGCTCGCTATCGCCCGGAACCTGATCAAGCGGCCCTCCCTTCTGGTCGTCAACGAAGCGACCAATTCCTTCGACAACGCAACCCAGAAACGAACGTTCGAGGCAATCCGCGCATCCATGGAGGACAACGCGCTGGTGTGGATTGGCGACGGGCATGCGGAGACCGGCGTGTTCGACCGCATCTACCAGGTAGATGGCGGCCGAGTTCGCGAGGCCTCGGAGTCATCCGGCGAAGAGGTGCAGCCGACGGCCGAGACGGAATCGTCCGCAGCCGCAAGCGATGTCGGCGCCGACACGGAACTCCTCAGCCGGATACCGTTCTTCGCCGGCCTCGACCGGTCGCGGCTCAAGCTGCTGGCCTTTACCAGTGAACGGCAGACCCTCGCACCACGCGAGGTGCTGTTCCGCCAGGGCGAGCCGGGCGACATCGCCTGCGTGATCGTCGATGGTTTGTGCAGCATCATCGCCGAAGCCTCGGACCGGCGGATCAAGGTGGCGGAGGTCGGACGCGGCGGTCTGTTGGGCGAGCTGGCGCTGCTGTGCGAGGCGCCCCGGACGGCGACGGTCGTCGCGGAGCAGTCGACGACCGTTCTGAAGATCCAGAAGGATATCTTCATCCAGCTGATCAAGGAGAACCCCGCCGTCGGCGCAAACCTGTCGCGCATTCTCGCCAGCAAGCTGGAACAGATGATGCGCAGCATGAGCGCCCAGTACGAACTCTACGATCCGATCACCGGGCTGCCCAACCGCAATCTGTTCATGGACTACCTGAAGACGGCGGCGGTGACCCGGGAACGGCTCGGCGATCGCGCCTACCTGTTCATCTTCAACTTCCCCGGGCTCGACGAGGTGCTCAAGGATGCGACCATCGAAACCAAGAACGCGCTGGTCCGCAGCATCTCCGAACGGGTCAAGCCAGTCGTCCGGGCATCGGACACTCTGGCGAACCTCGGCGGCTTCCGCCTGGGCCTGATTGCCAGGGAGTCCGGTGAGCAGCCCAGTTCGGAGAAGGTCATCGAACGGATCGCAGACATCCTGCAGCAGCCGTTCGTCGTCGATGGCGGGCCTGACACCGTCGACGGGAAGCTGAACGTCGAGCAGTACCCGATCGAAAGCGCCAACGTTCAGTCCTTGATGGAGAACATCTGATGGGCGACCCTGCTGGTCCATGAACGGGTAAAGTAGCGCAATGACATCGTGGAAAAAAATGGAGTCTGAGCTGGACGCCTGGGCCGACCGGGGCCGGGCCGCTTCGTTCTGGTGGCGCGATGATGACGCTGTCTCGCAATCCCCGGCGCTGTCCCGGCTTCTGGGCATCGCATCCGACAACGATACGGGTATCGCCATCGCCGTGATCCCGACCGGCGCAGGAGACGAACTGCTTGACGGGCAGGCGTGGCCGCGGGGCGCCCGGTTGCTGCAGCATGGGCTGTCCCACCGCAATCACGCGCCGGCCGGCGAGAAGAAGGCGGAGTTCGGCCCGCATCGTCCGCTCGAGACCATGATCAAGGACATTCGCAGCGGTATCGACCGGTTGGGCAGTGCATCGCGGTTCTTCGCCGCATTCGTGCCGCCCTGGAACAGGATATCGCCGGAAGTCGTCGGCCGACTTGCCGAGCTCGGGCATCGCGGTGTTTCGACGCACGGGCCGAGGCGCGCCCGACATCCCTTTCCGGGCTTGGTGCAGTCCAATACCCACGTCGATCCGATCGACTGGCGGGGCGGCCGCGGATACGTCGGCGACGAGGTGGTGCTGGACCAGGTCATCAGCCACCTGAGGGCCCGACGCGATTGCCGCGTCGACGAACATGAACCGACCGGCCTTCTTACTCATCACCTCGTCCATGACAGCGATTGCTGGGCTTTCATCGATCGGTTTGTCCGCCTGATCCGGCAACACGCCGGCGCCGCCTGGCTCGACGTCGAGGAGGTCTTCGCGGCATGACGACTCTCGTCGACGTCAGGAATCTCGGTGTCTCGTTCATGACCCAGGCAGGCCGGATCGATGCGGTCCGCGACGTATCGTTCACGATCGAGGCCGGCAAGACACTCGCGGTCGTCGGCGAGTCGGGCTCGGGCAAGTCGGTGACCGCGCAGGCCATCATGGGAATTCTTCCGCGCGTCGCGCGTATCGAACGCGGCGACATCGTTTTCCATGACACGGCCCACGACGGCAGCGCGCCGGCAGAACCGATCAACATTGCCGGGCTCGATCCGGCGGGCGAGACGTTCCGGGCGATCCGCGGCAACCGCATTTCGATGATTTTCCAGGAACCGATGACGTCCCTGTCGCCTCTCCATACCATTGGCGATCAGGTCAGCGAGGCGCTGTTTCTCCACCGCAAGGTATCGGCCGCCGAGGGCCGCGAGCTGTCGATCGATATGCTCCGACTGGTCGGTTTCCCCGATCCCGTGCGCGCCTACGACACCTATCCGTTCGAACTGTCCGGCGGTTTGCGACAGCGGGCGATGATCTCCATGGCGCTGGTATGTCGCCCGGCCCTGCTGATCGCGGACGAACCCAGCACGGCACTCGATGTAACCATCCAGGCGCAGATTCTGAAGCTCATGAAGGACCTTCAGGCCGAGCTCGGCATGGCCATCCTGATGATCACGCATGATCTGGGCGTCGTCGCGAACATCGCCGACGACGTCGTGGTCGTCTACCACGGTCGGGTCATGGAAAGCGGCTCGGTCCGCGAGATTTTCGCCAATCCTCAGCACCCCTATCTCAAGGCATTGCTGCAGGCGGTTCCTCATTTCGACATGAAGGAGGGAGAACGTCTCGTGCCTATCCGCGAGATCACCGCCAAGGCGGGACGGCTGCTCAGCCAGCGCAACGAGCAAATCACCGACTACGATCCCAGCAAACCGATTCTCAAGGTCGAGCACATTACCAAGAGTTTCTTCAGTCGGTCTCAATCGAAATGGCTTTCACGCGATACCGGCGTCCGGGCTCTGGCGCTCGACGATGTCTCACTCGAGGTTCGCCGGGGCGAGTGCCTGGGCCTGGTCGGCGAGAGCGGTTGCGGCAAGACGACGCTCTCCAAGATCATCATGCGTGCGATCGATCCCGACCATGGCAGCATCACCTTCAACGACTACCACGGACCGGTCGACTTGCTGGCGATGAACAACGAGGAACTGACCCCGTTCAGGCGCCGCATACAGTACATATTCCAGGACCCTTTCAGCTCCCTGAATCCGCGCATGACCGTGTTCGACATTCTCAGCGAACCGCTGGTGATCCACGGCATTGGTGACGATGCCTACAGACGCGAGTTCGTTGCCGAGCTGATGACGCTTGTCGGTCTCGATCCCCGTTTCCTGAGCCGTTACCCGCACAGCTTCTCCGGCGGCCAGCGCCAGCGGCTCGGCATCGCCCGAACCATCGCCTTGCGGCCCGAACTGGTCCTGTGCGACGAGCCGGTTTCGGCGCTCGATGTTTCCGTGCAGGCGCAGATCCTGAACCTGCTGAAGGACCTGCAGCGCGACCTCGGACTGACGTACATTTTTATCTCGCACAATCTTGCGGTGGTCGACTACATCGCCGACCGCATCGCGGTCATGTGTGCCGGGCGGCTGGTGGAAGTCGCGCCCCGCGAAACGCTGTTCCACAATCCGGTTCACCCTTACACGAAGGCCCTGCTATCGGCCGTACCCTATCCGGACCCCGGACGGCCGCTTGACTTCAATCAGCTGATGGAGGGGCGCGCATCGGAGCCGGACGCATGGCCCGTGCCTTTCTGTGCGGGATCGGAACAGGATGCCCGCCTCGTTGACATCGGCGGCGGCCACATGGTGCGTTCAACGGCCGACGCCGACGCCTTGAGGACGCTGTGATGCCGCGCAGATCGGGAACCTTCGTGACGTTGTTCGCCGCCGCCCTGATGGCGACCGGTGTCGGCACGCCGGCATCCGCCGAGACGCCCCTTGTCGAGACGCCGATGCTGCAGGCACGGGTCGACAGTGGCGAACTACCGCCGGTGGCGGAGCGGCTTCCCGACGAGCCCGCCATCGTCACCCTCGACGCAGAGAGCGGCCTCCTGCCCGGCCGGCACGGTGGCCAGATGCGCCTCCTGTTCGGACGGGCCAAGGACGTTCGCCTGCTGGTCGTCTACGGATACGCCCGCCTCGTGGCGTTCAACGAGAAGTACGACCTTGTCCCGGACATCCTGCGCGATATCGAGGTCGTGGACGACAGGGTGTTCACCCTGCACCTGCGCCGGGGGCACAGGTGGTCGGACGGCCATCCGTTCACCGCCGAGGATTTCCGGTTCTTCTGGGAAGACGTCATCCTGAACAAGGAAGCTTCGCCGACCGGTGCACCGGCAGCACTCAGGGCGGCCGGTCAGGAACCGACGTTCGAGGTTATCGACGAACTGACTGTACGGTTCACGTGGGATGTTCCCAATCCGCATTTCCTGCCGGCCCTGGCCGGCGCCAACCCGCTGTTCATTTACCGGCCCGCGCATTACCTAAAACAATTCCACCCCCGCTACCGGGACGCCGAGGAACTGCGCTCGCTCGTCGAGGCGGAGGGTCAGCGAAACTGGGTGGCGTTGATGCTCAACAAGGGGCGTCAATACCGGACCGAGAACCCCGAGATGCCAAGCCTGCAGCCATGGACCATCCAGACGCCGCCGCCGGCCGAGAGGTTCATCTTCGAGCGCAACCCCTACTATCACCGGGTCGACGAGAACGGCCGCCAGCTGCCCTATGTCGACGAGGTCGCGATCACCATCGCCAGCGCAAAACTCATTCCGGCCAAGGCGGGTTCAGGCGAGGTCGACCTTCAGGCTCGCAGCCTGTCATTCAGCGACTACACGTTCCTCAAGCAGGGAGAGAAAACCAACAATTTCAACGTTCGTCTTTGGCAGACGGCCAAGGGCGCACATATCGCGCTTTATCCCAACCTGAACACCAAGGACGCGGTCTGGCGAAATCTATTCCGCGAGGCCGATTTTCGCCGGGCGCTGTCGCTCGGTGTCAATCGGCACGAAATCAACGAGGTGATCTACTACGGTCTGGCCCTCGAAGCCAACAACACCGTGCTCCCGGCCAGCCCTCTCTATCGCGAGGAATACGCCAAGGCCTGGACCACATTCGATCTCGAGCGCGCCAACGCGATGCTCGATGGGCTCGGGCTGGACCGGCGCAACGACGACGGAATCCGCTTGCTGCCCGACGGCCGGCCGATGGAGATCATTATCGAAACCGCCGGCGAGGACACCGAACAAACGGACGTGCTGCAATTGGTTCACGACAGCTGGCACAGACTCGGGATCAAGATCTATCCCAAGCCGTTACAACGGGAGGTGTTGCGAAATCGCATCTTTGCCGGCACCACGTTGATGTCGGTCTGGTCCGGTCTGGAGAACGGCATTCCGGTACCTTCGATGTCGCCGGAAGAGCTCGCCCCGACCAGCCAGCAGCAGTTGCAATGGCCGAGATGGGGTCAGTTCTACGAGAGTGACGGTAACGCGGGCCTCCCCATCGACATGAAGATTCCCCGGTTCCTTGCGCAACTCAACGATGAATGGACGTTGGCGACGAATGACCGGAAACGGCGCGAGATCTGGCACGACATGCTCGCCATCCACGCCGACCAAGTCTACACCATCGGCCTCATCTGCGGCGTGCGACAGCCTGTTGTCGTGGCCAACGATCTCCGCAACGTTCCCGAGATCGGCATCTACAACTGGGAACCCGGGGCCCATTTCGGCATCTACCGGCCTGACACCTTCTGGTTCGACCGGGCTGCCGAAACCGCCCAGGCAACCGATTAGACCGGACGCACCGACCCATGGCCGACTACCTCATCCGCCGGATCGTTACCATGTTCATGACGCTGGTTGCCGTCAGCGTCCTCGTTTTCATCATCATCCAGCTGCCACCGGGCGACTACCTGACGACCTACATCGCCGAACTGGAAAGCCAAGGCGAGATGGTGGACGAGGAAAAGATCAGGTTTCTGCGCGAGCAGTACGGCCTCGACAAGTCCCTGCCGGAACAATACCTGACCTGGGCGTTCGGATTGCTGCAGGGAGATCTCGGGTACTCGTTCGAGTACAATCTGCCTGTCAGTGAAGTTGTCGGCGATCGCCTGTTGCTTTCGATGATCCTGAACTTCGCGACCATCCTGTTCATCTATGCCGTGTCGTTTCCGATCGGCGTCTATTCGGCGACGCACCAGTACAGCTGGGGCGATCACGGGCTGACGCTGCTCGGGTTTCTGGGCCTCGCCACGCCCAACTTCCTGTTGGCGCTGGTGCTGCTCTATCTCGCGAACGTGTGGTTTGGAACGTCGATCGGCGGCTTGATGGACCCGGTTTATCTCGACCAGCCGTGGTCGTGGGACAAGATGATGTCGGTCGCGGCCCACCTCTGGGTGCCGGTCGTCGTGATCGGCACATCGGGCACCGCCGGCATGATCCGCCGGTTGCGGGCGAACCTGCTCGACGAACTTCAGAAACAGTACGTCACGACGGGGCGTGCGAAGGGCCTGCCGCCGGGCAAACTGCTGGTGAAGTATCCGCTACGCATGGCGCTTAACCCATT
This sequence comes from Rhodospirillales bacterium, assembly GCA_040219295.1. GTDB lineage: Bacteria > Pseudomonadota > Alphaproteobacteria > Rhodospirillales > Casp-alpha2 > JAVJST01. The sequence continues at coordinate 1,296,953 of JAVJST010000005.1, read as the reverse complement.
CATCGCAGACATCGGCAACCTGCTGCCACAGGTCGTGTCCGGGTCGGTCATCGTGTCGGCGGTCATGTCGCTTCCGACAACGGGCCCGATGCTGTTGAGCTCGCTGCAAAGCCAGGACATGTACCTCGCCGGCTCTTTTCTGATGTTCCTCGCCGTGTTGACCGTCGTCGGCATGTTCCTGTCGGACGTGTTGTTGACCATTCTCGATCCGCGTATCCGCCTGACCGGGGGAGCGCGGCGATGAGTACCACACCCCACTACGTCGATCAGACGCCTTTCGACCCCTATTCGGTCGAAGCCCTTACGCCTGAACAGGAACGGGTCTACATGGCGTCTCAGTGGAAAATGATCTGGTGGAAGCTCAAGGGCCACCGCCTAGCCGTCATCTCCGGCGTCATTCTTCTGGTCATGTACGCATCGATCCTCATCACCGAGGTTCTTGCTCCCTACGATCTGCACAGTCGCCACACGGATTTCATTTACGCCCCACCGCAGGGCATCCACCTGTTTAACGACGGTTCATTCGTCGGGCCGTTCGTCTATGGCCTTGATTACAACCTCAACATGGAAACCCTGAAACGGGAGTACACGCCGAACCCGACCAAGATCGAACCGTTGCGGTTCTTCTGTCTTGGTGACGAGTACGAGTTCTGGGGATTGTTCACAGGCAGTTTCCACATCGTCTGTCCTGCCGAGGGCGGCACCCTGTTTCTGGCCGGAACCGACCGGCTGGGACGCGACATGTTCTCCCGACTGCTCTACGGCAGCCGGATTTCGCTGACCGTCGGGCTCATCGGCATCGCCGTCAGTTTTGTCCTCGGTATTTCGATCGGCGGCGTTGCCGGGTTCTTCGGCGGCTGGGTCGACAACGTGGTTCAGCGGTCCATCGAGATCCTGCGCTCGCTGCCGGAACTGCCCCTATGGATGGCCTTGTCCGCAGCGCTTCCCATCACCTGGAGTCCCATTCTCGTGTACTTCGGCATCACCATCATCCTAGGTCTGCTCGATTGGCCGGGACTGGCCCGTGCGGTGCGGTCGAAGTTGCTGGCGCTGCGCGAGGAGGATTTCTGCACGGCGGCCACCCTGATGGGTGCGAAGCCGCGCCGGATCATCTTCCGCCACCTGCTGCCCAATTTCATGAGTCACCTGATCGCGTCCGCCACGCTCTCGATTCCGTCGATGATCCTCGGTGAGACAGCGCTCAGCTTCCTCGGTCTCGGGCTGCGGCCGCCGATCACCAGCTGGGGGGTTCTCCTAGTCGAGGCCCAGAACATCAACGCGGTGGCGCTCTATCCATGGCTGATGCTGCCGATGCTGCCGGTCATCATCGTCGTGCTTGCCTTCAACTTCCTCGGCGACGGGCTGCGCGACGCCGCCGACCCCTACTCCTAGATCACCGCTTGATCAGCCAAAGCGAGCTTTCGGGCGCACCGCGAGGCGTCTCGATGTGTCCGCACGCCAGGCCCGTAAGGCAGTCGGCCATCCGCGTGCGCACGTAACGGCTCGACCACAGAAGCTCGTACCCCCCGCCGTGGACCAAAGGGGCGACAAGCGACTGCTCGTTGTATTCGCGCCATGCCCAGGCCGCCGGGTACAGGTCCGGCAGAAAGATGTCATGAATCTGAACCAGCACGCCGGACGGCAATCCCGGCATCACCTGATTGACGAGAATGTCGACGTCGCTGCCGGAAACCGCGACATGGCTCGAGTCGATGCTCAGGATATCGCCGGCCGAGAGATCGGCGAACCGCCCAAGCGGTACCTGCTGCAACGGCGCGCGGATACACTCGATCCCCAACGCGCCGATGTCGGCGCGCGGCGCCGGGTCGATCGCGGTCATCGCGCATTCGAAACCGCCGTCCCGAATCGCCCGCGCGGCGAATCGCGTCGAATGGCCGGATCCGATTTCGATCATCCTCCCGGGTGCCCGGCTGCGAACGAACGTGTACATGGCGGCGCCGTCCAGTCCGGGAAACCAGTCCTGCGACCAGCGCGGTTCCGGCGGCGGGCCGTCGAAACCAACCAACGGATCGGCGAAACCGTCGATCCGCTCGATATTCGCCGCGAACGTGGTCTCCGCGGCTTCGAAGAAGGGCAGCAGCGCCGTGTAGCCGTCCACCGCACCGCGGCCGGTCGATGCCGCGTAGCGGTAAGGGATGAAATACCCCCGGGGCGCCAGACCGCCCACGGTCGACACTGCCATCCACAACCGGCGCCAATACGTCCGAAAGCTCATGATACTTCATCTACCGCCGGGACCGGCAAACCGCAAACATCGCGCATGCGCATCCTGTCCACATCGGGATGTTGCGGCCCTCCGCCGCCCGAACCATACTCGCCGACGATCAGAGGGCCTATCCCTTCCGGGTGCGGACCGAAGGCAAACGGTGATACATGAAATCGATCAAAGACTGGTGCGCCGAGCACAACATTACCGAGGTCGAGTGCCTCGTCGCCGACATGGCCGGCATTCCCCGCGGCAAGATCCTGCCAACGGGAAAGTTTCTCGACGGACTCGATGAGAAGAGCCACCGTCTGCCGGAAAGCGTCTACATCCAGACGGTGACGGGGGATTTCCCCCAGGACAAGGAGATCGTCGATCCCATCGACATCGACGTGATTCTGGATCCGGACCCCAATACGATCCGCCCCGTGCCGTGGTACGACGAACCGACCGCCCAGATCATCTGCGACAGTCACTATGTCGACGGTAGCGAGGTCGAGCTGTCCAGCCGGCAAATTCTGCGACGCGTACTGGCGCTCTATGCCGAGCGCGACTGGAAGCCCATCGTGGCGCCGGAGCTCGAATTCTTTCTCGTCAAGGTCAACGCCGATCCCGACTACCCGCTGGAACCGCCGATCGGGCGATCCGGCCGCCCGGAAACGGGACGTCAGTCGTTCGGCATCGACGCGGTCAACGAATTCGACCCACTGTTCGAGGATGTCTACGACTATTGCGACGCTCAGCAGATCGACATCGACACGCTGAACCACGAGAGCGGCGCGGCGCAGTTCGAGATCAACTTCCGCCACGGCGACCCGCTGTCGCTCGCCGACCAGGTCTTCCTGTTCAAGCGGACCGTGCGCCAGACCGCGACGCGGCACAATGTCTACGCCACGTTCATGGCCAAGCCGATGCAGATCGAACCGGGCAGTTCGATGCACATCCACCAAAGCGTCATCGACGGGAAAACCGGCCGGAACATCTTCATCAATGACGACGGAACAGACGGCCCGCGGTTGTCCCACTTCATCGGCGGACTGCAGAAGTACATGCCGGCGACGCTGGCGCTGGCCGCACCGAACGTGAACTCGTACCGCCGGTTTACCTACCACGAGGCGCCGATCAATACGCACTGGGGTTACGACAACCGGACCTGCGGCCTGCGCGTGCCGAGTTCACCGCCCGAGGCGCGCCGCATCGAGAACCGTCTCGCCGGTGCCGACGTGAACCCCTATCTCGCCTTCGCCGGCACGCTGGTCGCGGGCTATCTCGGACTGATCGAGGAGATCGAGGCGGACCAGCCCCACAAGGAAAGCGTCTACAACCTGCCCCGCAACCTGCCGCAACACCTCGACGATGCGCTCCATGCCATGGAGAAGTGCGAACCGATTAGGAAGGCGCTCGGCGAGCGCTTCGTCGAAGCCGCCGTGGCGGTCAAGAACGCCGAGTATCACACATACCTGACGGTCATCAGTTCGTGGGAACGGGAGCATCTGCTGCTGAACGTGTGACCGGATCGGCAACTGTCAGGCGGCGAGGCCCGGTTTTGCCGGCGATCCTGTGAACACCGTGGTTGAAGGCCAGGCGCATGACTCTGCAAAGACATCATCTGCCCGCGCTGATCGGCCTCGCCCTGCTGGTCGCCGCCGCATCCTACATCGTCGATCAGTCGCATCCGGTGTTGTGGGATCTCGAGATCTATCAGAACGCCATCGCCATCGATAAGGCCGGCGGGAATCCGTACGAGGATTTCGAAGCGGTCCGGTTTGCCTATGCTCCGATGGTCCTCGAGCTCATGTCGTTCATGGGTTTTTCCACGCTGCAGTACGCCCTGCTGGCAGGGCTTGCCCTGGCGACCTTCGCGCACCGCTTGATGAGGTTGCTGCTGGTCGGGGCGCTCGCCTCCGTCTCCATCTACGCGATCTTTCCCGTCAGCTTCCTGCAGGCCTTTCAGACCGGAAACGTCGCCGCGCCCTTTCACCTGCTGCTGGTGTTCACCTTCTTCCTGACCCGGGACAGGTGGCGCATCGCATTCTACGCGACGGTTCTGCTGTTCTCGTTGTTCAAGCCGTACTTCCTGGCCTACGCCCTCCTGCCGGCATTGACGGACCGCCTGAACCCGCGTGCCCTGATCCCGACCGCCGTGGTCGCCGGCCTGTGCGGCCTCGCCTTCGTCGCACAGTATCTGGTCGCACCGCAGCAGTTCGAGCTGTTCCTGCTGTCCCTCGACACCCAGGGCATTCACCTCGAAGACGCATCGCGGAGCGACCCGGATGCCGCGCCACCGATGGTCGGCCGTTCGCTCTATTACTACGTCGCGGCCGTCGCCGACCTGCCCTCGTGGTTGAAACTTTTGGTCAACTGGACGGTGACGGGCAGCATTGCGTTCTGGGCGTTCAAGGCCGGCCACCGGGCCGCCCGGCGTATCCCGGACCGCGACGAGCGATATGCCTTCGTGGCCTTTCTCGCCATCGTCGCCGTCAACCTGATCAACCCGCGGCTCATGGTCTATGACTGGTTCATCATGGACGCAGCGGCGATTGCCGCGGCGATCGTCCTCGTGCGGTCGGGGCTCGATGTCATCCACGAAAGATTGTGGCCGGTCGTGATGGCCGCGACGGCGATCCTTCTTGTTGTGACGACGAGAACCGAGTCGGTAGCACTGCGCGAAGTTCACATCGCCATCTGCGTCTACGGCCCGGTTCTGGTTCTCTACGCCCAACTGGCCGTCCTCGACCGCGAAACCGGCCGGCAAGAATCCGCTGTCGGGTGAACCGGTCAGCGGCCGAGCACGAAGCGCAGCGTGGTGACGATGGTGCGCAAGGTCTTCAGGTTCGACGGATTGACCTTGTTCTCGTAGCGAAGCTCGATCGGCACCTCGGCGATGGAGCGACAGTAGGGCGCCAGCCGCGTCAGAAGCTCGGCCGTCGCGGTGAAGCCGGTACTCCGCAGTGTCAGCGGTCCGTGATCCAGCAGCCGGCGCACCGCGGCGCCGGAACATGCCCGGAACAGGCACGTATAATCGCGCACGCCGGGCAGGCGCCAGCGCAACGTCAGAACGATCCTGGCACCGAAGCTGAGGAACCTGCGGAACGCCGGCAGTCCGCTGACGTGCGACCCGTCGCGATAGCGCGAGGCGATCACCATGTCCGCCCCCCGGTCGATGCCGGCGATCATCTCCGGTATGAGGGTCACGGCATGCGTGTCGTCGCTGTCCATCGTGACGATGCAATCGGTGTCGCCGAGATTCGGTGCGACAGCGGCGAAAAGCGTCTCCAGGCCGGCGCCGAGACCCCGGTTGCCATCGTGCGCCAGTAGCCGGATATCGAGGCTCTCAAGCTGACGCACGGCCTTCTCAAGCCAGATGATGGTGTCGTCGGTGCTGCCGTCGTTGACGGCGAAAACGACGATTGCGACGTCCATTCGTGTCCGAAGTCCATCGATCCGCTCGAGCAGATTGAAACAACTCTTCCCTTCGTTGAAGACCGGCAGCAGTATGAAGATGGTTCGTTTACGTATCATCATGTGTTCGCATTGGCATCAGTATCGCGATCCGTTCGGCGAGAGTATCCCTTGCTACCAGTTGCCCGAATGTGACGAACCTCATTTTTCACACAGGTATTTCCGACGATCCTCACTGTGACCGTAGTCTAGCGGGATTCCGGTTTTCCTTTCGACGTACGAAAAGGTCCAGCAGGATAACGACATGAAACCGATCAAATGCATGTGCGTTATCGGGACCCGGCCCGAGGCGATCAAAATGGCCCCGGTCATATCGGCCCTGCAGGGAACCGATTGGGCGCGGTGCCGGGTCGTGCTGACGGGGCAGCACCGCGACCTTTGCCGCCCGGTACTCGACCTGTTCTCGCTCGCCGCCGATGCCGATCTCGACGTCATGGTCGACGACCAGGCGCTGTCCGTCCTGACCGCGCGACTGCATGAAGGCCTGGGCGGAGAGATCCGCGAAACCCGGCCCGACATCGTGATTGCACAGGGCGACACCGCCAGTGCCTACGTCGCGGCCCTCGAAGCCTATTATCACGGCATTCCGTTCTGCCACGTCGAGGCCGGTCTCCGCACGGGACGGCTGCAGGAGCCCTTCCCGGAGGAATACTACCGGATGGCGATCGCGCCGCTCGCATGGCTCAACTTCGCGCCGACCGAGCACGCGCGCGACAACCTCCGGCGCGAGAACATCAGCGAGGAGACAATCGTCGTAACCGGCAACACGGCGATCGATGCGCTGCATGCGGTATCCGGGATGCGGCCCCCCATGCCGCTCGAACTCGATCCGGCGAAGCGCTACCTGCTGGTGACGACACACCGCCGCGAAAACTTCGGCGTCGGTGTCGACGGGATCATCCAGGGGGTCTCGGGTCTGCTCGCGCGGTTCGACAACGTCGGCGTGATCTGGCTGGCGCATCCGAATCCCGCCGTGAAGCCCATCGTCGAGACCGCCTTCGCCGGCCACGACCGCGTCCACGTGCTCGACGCGGTCGCCTACGACACCATGGTGTCGATCCTCGGTGCCTGCGACATCGTGTTGACGGACTCCGGCGGCCTGCAGGAAGAGGCCCCGGCGCTCGGCCGGCCCGTGTTCGTGACCCGGAACGCGACCGAACGGCAGGAAACCGTCGATGCCGGCACGTCGGTCACCCTGGGAACGAACCCGGATAGGATCGTCGATGCGGTATCGGCGGTGCTGGAATCGCCCGAGGCCTACGCGCGGATGGCACGGACCTGGTCACCGTACGGTGACGGCAAGGCCAGCCAGCGCATCGTCCACGCGATCCGCGACCGCCTCGAGCATGTTTCCCGTCTCCGCGACGGAGACGGCTAGGCCGGATTATCCCCGTGCCAGAACCTGTTCGTGCGTTACGTCGAGCGCGCGCCCGAGTTTCTCGACCATTTCGTCGATCTGCTCGATGGTGATGCAAAGCGGCGGTGAAAACACCAGCGAGTCGCGAACCGGCCGCATGATCAGGCCTTCGGCATAGCACGCGTTGCGACCGATGATGCCGACATCGCCGTTCGGCGAGAACAACTCGCGGGTTGCCTTGTCCTTGACCAGCTCGATGGCGCCGAACATGCCCATGTGGCGAACCTCACCGACCAGCGGATGATCGTTCAGCGGCGCCAGTTTCTTCGCCAGGTACGGTCCGGTCTCGTCGCGCACCTTCTCGACCAGCCCTTCCTTCTTGATCAGGTCGATGTTGGCGATCGCAACGGCGGTCGACACCGGATGCCCGGAATAGGTGAAGCCGTGCTGGAACTCGCCGCTATCCATCAGCGTGTCGATGATCCGGTCGTGGACGATGACGCCCGAGAGCGGCAGGTAGCCTGACGTCAGGCCCTTGGCGACCGGCATCAGGTCCGGCTTGATGCCCAGGGTATCGCTGCCGAACCAGTTGCCGGTGCGGCCGAACCCGCAGATGACCTCGTCGGCGATCAGCAGGATGTCGTATTCCTTGCAGATGCGCTGGATCTCGGGCCAGTAGGAATCCGGCGGAATGATCACGCCGCCCGCGCCCATGATCGGCTCGCCGATGAACGCGGCGACGTTGTCCGGGCCGAGTTCCTTGATCTTGTCCTCGACCGCCTTGGCCGCGGCGACGCCGAACTCCTCGAACGGCATGTCCTTGCCGTAGACGTACCAGTACGGTGGCATGACGTGCGCAAAACCCGGAAGCGGCAGGTCGGCCTGCCGGTGCATGCCCTCCATGCCGCCGAGACTGGCGGCGGCCATGGTGCTGCCGTGATAGGCGTACTCGCGCGAGATGAAGGTCTTCTTGTTGGGCTTGCCGGCAACGTTCCAGTAGTGGCGCACCATGCGGACGATGGTGTCGTTCGCCTCCGAACCCGAGGATGCGTAGAAAACGTGATTGAGCCCTTCCGGCGCCAGTTCCGCCAGGGTCTGCGCCAGTTCGACCGCAGGCATCGTCGTCGACTTGAAGAACGTGTTGTAGAACGGCAGGCGCGTCATCTGCGCGTACGCCGCATCGGCCAGTTCCTTGCGGCCGTAACCGACATTCGTGCACCACAGCGCGGCCATGCCGTCGAGCAGACGGTTGCCGTCCGAGTCGGTCACGTAGACGCCCTCGGCGTCAGTGATCACCCGGGTGCCATGCTCCTTGATGTCCTTGACGTCGCAGAACGGATGCATGTGGTGGGCGCTGTCAGCCTTGACCCATTCCTCAGTCGTCCAGTTGTGGGTGCGTTCCACGGTAGTTCCTCCCAAACACAATGGCCGAGATCAGCCGGTCAGCATGTACCACTCGTACTCGAGCGGCGAGATCATGCTATTGAATCGATCGAGTTCGTCCTGCTTGCACTGCAGGTAACGCCGCCAGTACTCCTCTCCGAAGTACTGCGGCAGTATTTCAGCGCGGCGCGCCCTGTCGAGCGACCGCTGCCAGGTACGCGGCATGTCCGGGTCGACATTCTCACCGGCGTTGCCCTCCATGGCCGCCGGCGGCTCGACCTTGTTGGCAAGGCCGTGGTGCATGCCGGCAAGGATCGCCGCAAGCACCAGATAGGGATTGGCATCGGCGCCGGCGATGCGATGTTCGAAGCGGCGCGAGTCGCCGTCGCCGGCCGGAATGCGGACGGCAGTCGAGCGGTTGTTGTAGGACCACGCGGCGCACAGCGGCACGAAGCTGTTGTAGACGAAACGGCGGTAGGAGTTCCGGTTTGGCGCGAACACCGCCATCCCTTCCATCATCGTCGCCAGCATACCGCCGATGGCGTGCCGCAGGGCGTCGCTGCCTGCCTCGCCGCCGTCGTCGAAGACGTTCCGCCCGTCGCCGTCCAGCAGGCTGCAGTGCATATGGAGCCCGCTCCCGGTACCATCGGGATACGGCTTGGCCATGAACGTCGCTTCGAAACCGTGCCGCCGGGCAACCCCGCGCACGACACGCTGCAGCAGCGCCGAATGGTCGCAGGCGGCGAGCGGATCAGAAACGTGGTTCAGGTTGATCTCGAATTGGCCCGTAGCGTACTCGGCCGACGCCGGACCTGCCGGAATGCCCTGAATGCGGCACGCCTCGGCGATGTCGAAAAGCACGTCGGCGAACTCGTCCATCTCGTAAACGCTGTAGACCTGTGTGCCGCTGCTGCGCTTGCCCGACTTGGGCATCAGCGGCGGAATCGGTTCACCGCCCGGCCCGCGTTCCGGGTCGATCAGGTAGAACTCGAGTTCACAGGCGACGACCGGCGTCAGGCCGAGTTCACGGATCCGGTCGACGACGCGAGACAGCACGGCGCGCGGATCGTCGTAGTGCGGCGTCGTCTGGTCGTCTTCGTACATGCAGGCGAGGACTTGGCCGAGCGGACGGTCGACCCACGGCACGGGCACGAGGGTACCGGAAACCGGCAGCGTCGGCGTGTCGGGATCGCCGTCGCTGAACCCGCGCCCTTCGGGATCGGAGCATTCGCCCGTCACGTCGAGCAGGGTGACCGACGAGGGGAACTGGAAACCTTCCGTGAACAGCTTTGCAAGCTGCTTCCGGTCCACACGCTTGCCGCGCATGATTCCGCACAGATCATGCACAAGGACATCGAAGAACTCGATGTCGGGGTGCTGTTCGAAAAACGTTTCGGGTTCGTTCGCCGTCATAAATCGTCCATCCACCGACGAAGCTGGAGAATGCCGCACGGTGCCCGAATCACCGTCGCCCGGTCAACTAGCCGATATGTCATATACGCCTTACCGGCGCGGTGTTCAGGGCGCCGGAACCACGTTGTCGGCCGGGACCCATCCGGATCCGACTGCCGACTGCAGAAGCAGCCAGCCGCCGCGCCGTTCGACGACGACCGCGTCGAAAGTTTCCTGGCGGGTTACAGACAGAACGCTGCACGCGGCGTCCGCGCAACGCCGCAGGGCAACTTCCGGCACCAGACGCTCAAGCCGGATGCTGGCGGGACTGGGGGCCTGTTCCGGCAGCACGGCCGGCGTGACGTGCGCAACTGATCGGTTCGGCGCTTCAACACCCTCGCGTGGCTCAACGAACCGGAGTTTCCGGCTGCCGACGATCGGACGCAGGGTGGTTCCCACGGGAGGGCGGCCCCATGCCCGGACTTCCGCGCCCTGGCACGCCGGAATGTCACCGGCGAAAAGCGTCACCTCCCAACCGGCATTGCCCAGGTTCGGATGAATGCTCTCGGCGATGTCCGGGCGTTCCAACTCGACCGGCGCGCCGGCAATGACGATTTCACAAACCGAGATCAGGACTTCGGCAAACCGCATGCCGAGCAAGCGATGCCCGGCCCACCCGCCGATCTCGACAACCTGTCCGGGGGAAACCGAGACGGGCTCGTCGAGCGGCTGAATCTCACCGTCGACCATGATCCAGTCGATGAACCCGGCCGGGTCGTTGACGACCTGCCACGACTCGAGCGGATAGAGCGCATCGGGCGGGTAAGAGTTCACGGTCACGATCTCGGCCGGCGGCTCGGGCTTGGGCGGTACGTTCACGGATACCCGGGCCACCTTTCGATCGGGATCGGGAAGCCTGATCCCGAACTGCTCGAGGAACGGCGTGACGTCACCCGTGAACGCGCGGATGCGGTGATCGCGATAGGCCATGTATCCACCCGCCGCGATCAGCAGGATCATGCCCAGGATGGCGGGCAACAGCACGTAACGCACCATCCAACCCAACGCAGATGACTGTCTTGGCGTAGCCATATTCTTTTGCGCCATTCACCCGGATCAGTCGTTGCGGTCGAGTTGTCCCCGGAGCCGCAGCACGAAAACGTCGATCAGCCTGCGGAGAACCATGTCGTATTCCGACAATCCGGCGAGCCGCTTCTTGAGATCGCTGGGCCGAACGACAATCAGTTCAACCTCGCTGACGGCGCGCGCCGATGCCGCCCTCGGCTTACCGTCAATCAGGGACATCTCACCGAAAATATCGCCACGCGAGAGCGACGCGACGCCGACTTCGCCCCGCCCGGACTTGCGGTAGATCTCGACCTCGCCGTCGGCGATCAGATAGGCGACGTTGGCTTCGTCACCCTGCTCGAAGATGATCTCCTTCGGCGCCAGGGACTTGCGCTTCAACCCCTCGCTGTCCGCCTCCGCCGCGCCCTTGCCGATCTTTATCGATTTTGCCATCGCCGCACCCTGCTCTGCTTGCGCCGAAGTCTAGCGACCGGCCCGGTCGAAGTCGATCTCACTGACAGCCTTCACTTGTGCAGCGCTCATTGCGCCAGCATCCGGTCGAGATCGGCGATCAGATCGTCGATGTGCTCGATACCGACCGACATCCTGATCAGGTTCTCCGGTGTCCTGGTTGTCGGCCCCTCGCTGGTCTTTCGGTGTTCGATCAAGCTTTCGACACCGCCCAGCGAGGTCGCCTGCTTGATCACGCGGCACCGAAGCACGGTTTCGATGGCCTGCTCGCAGCCGCCCGGCACCTGAAACGACAGCATGGCGCCGAAACCGCCGGCCATCTGACGCTGCGCGACATCGTGCCCCGCGAACGACCGCAGGCCCGGATAGTAGACCTTCTCGACCCGATCATGCTTATCAAGGAACTCAGCGCACGCCAGGGCGTTTTCGGACTGACGCGGGACCCGTAGGTAGAGGGTTCGCAAGCCACGCACCAAGAGCCACGCCTCCATGCTGCCCAGCATGGCACCGCCGTAGACCCGGTGCGCCCGGATCCGCTGCCAGATCGGGTGGTCGGGCTGGTTCGTCACGAGGGCCCCGGCGAGGACGTCCGTGTGGCCGTTGAGGAATTTGGTCGCGGAATGGCAAACGATATCGGCGCCCAGGTCCAGCGGGCGGGTATGAACCGGCGTCGCACAGGTCGAGTCGACGCCGAGCAATGCGCCGGCTTCGTGGGCAATCTCCGCGGCCTCGGCAATATCCGTTACCGTCCACATCGGATTGGCCGGCGTTTCGAGCCACACGAGCTTCGTCTGCCCGGGATGCAGGGCCGAACGAAGGGCATCGGCGCTACCGGGTGCAAAGAAATCGACGCCGAGTCCGCGCGCCTCGGCGAACTGCTCGAGCCAACGCAGAACGCCGTGATAGACGACCGTCGAGACCGCCACCCGGTCGCCGGCCCCGAGCGCGTGAAACCCTGCCGTGCAGGCCGCATTGCCCGATGCAAAGGTGATCGCCTCCACACCGTTCTCCAGCGCCGCGATGACGGCTTCGGCGTGCTGCTGCGTCGGGCCGTGATCGCGGATGTAGGTCCGGCCGGCGGTGGCGTCGTACGCCGCGTCACGCTGGTAGGTCGTCGAGAAATGCACCGGCGGAATGATGGCCCCGGTGTCCTGATCGGTTCGGCCCAATGCCTGGGCCGCAAGAGTTTCTGGCCTGGCGGTCTTTTCGTCGGTCATCGTGCGTCCCGTCTGCTGCCTTCATGATGTCGCCGTGTCACCGGTTCAACGAGCATGAAGTGTCGGCGCGGATTGGCAAGCGTCGATTAACATATTGCCTCGCCTGCACGGCACGGCAACAATCGCCCCATGATCCGCGTCGAGAATCTTCAGAAGTCATTCAAGGCGGTTCGTGCACTGGACGGTCTCTCCTTCGAGGCGCCGGATGGCGCGGTGACGGGGCTGATCGGCCCCAACGGCGCCGGCAAGACGACCGCGCTCCGCATCCTGTGCACCGTGATGCGGCCCGACAGCGGCCGCGCCACCATCGACGGCCTCGACACGGCGATGGAACGGCAGGCGGCCCAGCAGCGGCTCGGCGTCGTGCCGGACAGCCGCGGTCTCTATCCGCGGATGACCGCCAGGGAACACATCCTCTATTGCGGCCGCCTCCACGGCATGGACGACGTCGATCTTGCCCGACGGATCGACGAACTGACGAGTCTCCTCGGCATGGCGGAGTTCATCGACCGCCGGGCCAAGGGGTTTTCCAAGGGACAGATGCGCAAGGTCGCCCTCGCCCGGGCACTGGTGCACCGGCCGCAGAACATTCTGCTGGATGAGCCGACCAACGGACTCGACGTTTCAAGCTCGCGCTCGGTACACGACCTGATCCGCGAACTCCGCGACCAGGGCCGGTGTATCGTGTTCTGTTCCCACATCATGCAGGAAGTCGCCAATATCTCGGATCAGGTCGTCGTCATGGCGCGCGGCCGGGCTGCCGCCTGCGGCACCGTTCCGGAACTGCTGGCACAGACCGGTGCCACCGACATCGAGGGCGTGTTCCTGAGCCTGACCGGCGACGGCGTGAAGGAGGCGGCGCAATGACGCGGGCAATGCTGCTGTCGCCGTGGCGCGGCGTGCGGACCGTCTTCGTCAAGGAAGTCGTCGACAACGCGCGTGACCACCGGTCACTGCTGTCGGCCCTGATTTATCCCCTGCTCGGCCCGATCCTGCTGGGACTGCTGTTCTCGGCGATCGTCAAGGCGACGGTCGCGAGTGAGGACGATGCGCCGATGATCGTCCCGATATCCGGTATGGAGCATGCACCCGGCCTGATCGAGTACCTCGAAAGCCAGGACCTGATGCTGGTCGCCGCGCCCGCCGATGCCGAACGCGCTGTCCAGATCGGCGAGGTTCGCATCGCCCTGATCATTCACGAGGGTTTCGACGACGCCATCAATGCGGACGCGACCGGCGCGGTAACCGCCATCTTCAATTCGTCCAACCTGCCGGGGTTGCTCGCGGTCAGCCGGCTCAAGGAAATCCTCGGGGGCTACAACCGCGCGATCCTCGATCGCCGCCTCGAGGTTCGCGGCGTCGAGCAGTCCGTGCTGCATCCGGTCACCATCGTGAACGTCAATGTCGCGACAGAGAAGAACGTCATCGGGTTCCTGTTCCTGATGGTGCCGCCGCTGATCATCTTCAACATCTTCATGGGCGGGGTTTATCTCGCCATGGACACGACATCGGGCGAACGTGAACGCGGCACGCTCGAGAGCCTGATGGTCCATCCCGTGCCGCGCTGGGGCCTTCTTCTGGGCAAGTATCTGGCGGCCCTGCTGTTCACCGTCGCCGCCGTCGCCGTCCAGCTGCTCGCGTTCAAGCTGGTCCTCTACGCAACGGGCACGGCCGATCTCGACTTCGCCCAGCGCCTTTCCTGGCCGGCGCTCGGCCTCATGCTGATCGTTTCGGTCCCGCTCATGATGGTGGCGGTCGGCATCCAGGTCATCATCGCGTCGCTGACCCGGACCTACAAGGAGGCCCAGACCTATCTCGGCCTGCTGCCGCTGATCCCGGCCATTCCCGGCATGGTCCTCGTGTTCGCGCCGATCCATTCGCAGACCTGGATGACGATCGTGCCGATCCTGTCGCAGACGCTAATCCTCGGCGATCTAGTGAGCGGCGACCCTGTTTCCCCGGTGGCGATCACGCTCTCGGCACTCGGCTCGATCGCAGTCGCGTCGCTGTTCGTCAGTTTCGCGTCGTGGCTCTATGAACAGGAGCGGCTGGTGTTCGGCAGCTGAGCGGACGCCGTCAGTCGCCGGCGGCGCCGTAGACGATGCGCAACACCTCGATGTCGACGACCCCCGCCGGCGTCCGCAGTTTCACGACATCGCCCTCGTACGCCTTGTGCAAGGCCCGCGCGATTGGCGATATCCAGCTCACCTCGCCGCGCGCCAGATCGGCCTCGTCGACGCCGACCAGCCGCACGGTCTTCTCGTCGCCGTTCTCGTCCGCATAGGTCACGCGGGCACCGAAGAACACCTGATCGCGGTTCGTCTGCATGGCGGGATCGACGACCTCGGCAATGTCGAGGCGCTTCATCAGGAAGCGCATGCGGCGATCGATCTCGCGCAGCCGCTTCTTGCCGTAGATGTAATCGCCGTTCTCCGACCGGTCGCCGTTGCCGGCCGCCCATGAAACCGTCTCGACGACCTTGGGCCGCTCAACCGTGCGCAGATGATCGAGCTCGGCGACCAGCCGCGCATGTCCCGCGGGCGTCATGTAGTTCTTGGTTCCGGCGGGCAACGCCGCACCCTCTGGCGCCCCGTCGTCGTCGTCGACGTCGAGACCGGCCTCGGATTCCCTGACGAATGCCTTGTTCATGGCCCGGAGACTGCCCGGCAGCTTCCGCCGATTCAAGGAACCATTTTCGACGCCGCGGCCCGGCGCATCAGGTGGATCGGATCTCCTCGAGGAACTTGTTGACCTGGCCAGACAGATTCTCGGATTGCGCCGACAGGTTTTCGGCGGCTTCGAGAATCTGCTTGGCGGCTTCGCCCGACTGCGAGGACGCATCGGTCACGGCGACGATGCTCGACGACACCTCGGCCGTTCCGGCCGCTGCCTCCTCGACATTTCGCGCGATTTCCTGCGTCGCCGCACCCTGTTCCTCGACGGCCGATGCGACGGATGACGAGGTTTCGTTGATCTCGGCGATCACGCGCGAGATCTCCTGGATCGCGGTCACCGCGTCCTGCGTCGATCCCTGGATACCGGCAATCTGATTGCTGATCTCCTCGGTCGCCTTGGCCGTCTGGTTGGCCAGGTTCTTGACCTCCGAGGCAACAACCGCGAAGCCCTTGCCGGCCTCGCCGGCGCGGGCCGCCTCGATGGTCGCGTTCAGCGCCAGGAGGTTGGTCTGTTCGGCGATATCGGTGATCAGGTTGACGACCTCGCCGATCCTGTTGGCGGCCTCCGCCAGGTTCTGGATCTGCTGGTTGGTCGACTCCGCCTTCTCCGCGGCGCTCGACGCGATCTGTGCCGAGGTCGCCACCTGGCGGCTGATTTCCGAGATCGATGCCGACAGCTCCTCGGCCGCGGTCGAGACGGCCTGAACGTTGGCGGTCGCCTGTTCGGCGGCGGACGCCACCGTGGTCGCCTTGTGATTGGTCTCCTCGGCCGCCGCCGTCATGGTCGTCGCCGATTCCTTCATCTGCACGGCGGAAGACGAAACGGTGCTGACGACCTGGCCGACGCCCTGCTCGAAGTTGTTGGCCATTTCGGCCTGCCGGGTGACGATCTGCCAGGCCAGCATCGGCCCGATGTAGGTTCCCGACGAGTCGGTGATCGCCGAGATTTTCAGCTCGATGTGCTCGCCGCCGATCTTGAAGCGTTCCGAATGCGGCAGGTGCTTCGGATCACGAAGCAGGGTCTCGATGTTCTCCGCGCCCTTGTAGAACGCCTTGATGCCGGAACCGACCAGTTCAGAGGCCGGGACCTCAAGATGGTCCTCGAACTTGGTGAGCGTTTCGATACTGGTCGTGTTGGCATAGTTGATCTCGAGGGTTTCGGGATCACAGGTGATGACGTTGATCGGCATCTGGTCGACCATCAATGTCAGTTCGCCCGCCTTCGCCGCATCATCGCGGATCCGCGTCAGCGAATTGGCCATGACGCCGATCTCGTCGCCCCGGTCGGTGCCCGGAATCTCCGCCGAGAACTCACCCTCGGCGACGCGGTCGATGGCCGCGCGGATATCGTTGATCGGGTTGCTGACGCTGCGCGCCATCCAGATGCCGGCAACGATGGTGCCGACGACGACGACACCGATGACCACGAAGAGAAACAGCTGCAGCTGACGGATCGGGGCGGCCATCTCGGATTCGTCGATCTCCGCCATCACCGCATAGGTGGTGCCGAGAAACTCGATCGGACGATAGGCGGACAGCACGTTGATTCCGCGATAATCGCGGACGATATCGACCCCGGTACCGCCTTCGAGGGCCGCCTTCACCGTGGGTCCTTCGACCTTCACCTGGAGAATGGTCGATTCATCGGAGAACCGGCTGTCGCTGCGCATCAGGTAGTCGGCGCCGACGAGGTACGTCTCGCCGCTCTCGCCCATGCCCTCGGCAACCTGCATCACGCGGTTGATGCGGTCGATGGGCATCTGGAAGATGAGGACGCCCGAGCGGTTGCCGTATTCGTCATCCATTGGTATCGACAGGAACGCCGCCGGCGCGCCATGGCTCGGCGCGTACGGCCTGAAGTCGAAGTAATGCTCGGCGTCCGGTGCCCCCGCCATGGCGGCGCGGAACGCGTTGCCGAGGTCGGTGTCCTTGTACTCGCCCGTCATCACGTTGGTCGCGTAGTCGAGCTCCTTGAACACCGAGTAGACGAGATCGCCTTCGGGCGAGAACAGGAAGATGTCGTAGTAGCCGCGCTCGACCAGGAACTTCCGAACCCAGGGATGGTACATGTCGTGGATGGCGTCGTAGACGGATCCCGTCTTGGCGCTGTCGAGCAGGTGTTTGTCGCCGAGCGGATTGGGGTTGTCGGTGATGTACGCCTGCTGCAGCTTGCTCGTTTGATCGCCACCCAGTTGATCCCAGGCGGCCTTGAAGCCGGACAAGGCTTCGTGCATGCGCGGATTGACCGCCTGCGTCCTGAGATCCTCGCGCAGCGCCCCGAGATACTGATCGATCGCCGCGGCGCGCGACGCGGCCAGCGCGGTGTACTCCGATTCGTAGGCTTTCTGAAGACTTTCCGCCGAGCGGAAATAGGCAACGCCGCCGGTGATCACCGCGGCAAGGACCCCCAGGATCACGAAGGCAATCGGCAACTTCTTCGAAATCGTGATGTTGTTCATTCTTCCCTCCAACCATTGAACCGAGGTGGTTGGAACTCGGTGATTTCGCCTTTGCAACGTCCGGTGGCATGTCCGGGTGCGTTACACCCCTTAGTAGTACGCAGAAAGACGTACGGTGTTTCACGTATATCGACTTTCGTAGTGGCGGTCAATCGGGTATTTCGCCGGATTGTGACGCAGCGCACAGACGGACCGGCGCTTCGCGATCTAAGAGAGGCCATGATCGACGCAATACTCACGACCGCCGCGTCCGGGCTCCGGGTTCACGCCGGCGACGCCGCGCGCGCGGCGGACAACCTGGTGCAAGCCACCACCCGCCCCGATACTCTCGAAGCGGGCGTCGTCGAGTCGATCGTCGACCTGACCCGGGCGAAGATCGGGTTCTCCGCCAGCGCCGCGACCCTGCGGGCCGGCGACGAGATGTCCGGCCGTCTGCTCGACATCTTCGTCTGATCGCTCCCCATACGTAGTCGCCGTGTGAACCGCGTCACAGCGCCGGCGCGGGTTCGGGCGCATATTCCACAGGATGGACGTGTGCAATCGGTCAGGCGCGGTTGCCTGCCGGTCCACGCTCCACGAAACGGCAAACCGTCGGAAACGGCGGGACGCAAAGTCACCGGCCTAAGGCCCCGGCAATCACCGGCGCTACGGCAGCGGGACCACCGAATGGAGGACCCTCGCCATGAACGACGTCATTCACTACCTCGCCATCGCCTGGGATGTCTGGTGCCTGCCGTTCAGCCTGGTGCCCTACGGCGATCCCTACCTCGCCACCCTGGCCGTGTTCTGTCTCGGCTGTTTCGCCGTGAAGAAGTTCATGAACAGCTGACCGCACTCTCGGGTCATCCGGGCCATCCGGGGCCGACCGCCGGGTATCACCACTGTGATACAGTCGCGGGATGTGCTTGATTGTCATAAATCTGTAACATAGATGAACACGCGGCGATTCGCCGATCGACACGAAGCCCCGGAAGGCCGACGAAATAATGGAACTGCTGATCAACCTGCTGGGCGGCGTCGCCCTGCTGCTTTGGGGCATCCGCATGGTGCGCACCGGCGTCACCCGCGGTTTCGGTTCCAGGCTCCGGAAATCGCTCGCCGGATCGGCGACCAACCGGTTCTCTTCGTTCGCCGCCGGGCTCGGCATCACGGCGATCCTGCAGAGCAGCGCCGCGACGGCGCTGATCGCCGCGTCGTTCGCCGGCCGCGGTTACCTCACGGTAGCCATCGCGCTGGCCGTCATGCTCGGCGCCGACGTCGGCACCACCCTCGTGGTTCAGGTCCTGTCGTTCGACGTCTACTGGCTCGCGCCGCTGCTGATCGCCGCCGGCGTCATCGGCTTCAACCTGAGCGACGAGTCGACCCGCCGCGCGCTGTCGCGGATCGCCATCGGGCTCGGCCTGATGCTGCTGTCGCTCCAGATGGTGACAACGGTGTCGGCGCCGCTGCGCCACTCCGAAGCGCTCGCGGTGCTGCTGCAGCCGCTGACCGCGGAACCCATCCTCGCCGTCATCGTCGCCGCGCTGCTGACGTGGCTGGCGCATTCCAGCGTCGCCGTCATCCTGCTCGTGGCCTCGCTGGCGGCGGTCCAGGCGATCAGCGTCCAGCTCGCCCTGGCGCTCGTCATCGGTGCCAACCTGGGCAGCGCGCTCATCGCCGTGGCGCTCAACTGGCATGCGGTCCCGGCGGCCAAGCGCGTGCCGGTCGGCAACCTGCTGGTCAAGCTCGCCGGTGTCGTCATCGGCATCGCGCTGCTGCCCTGGCTGCAGCCCTTCCTGGCAATGATCAGCGCCGACCCGGTCCACCTGGTCGCCAACTTCCACACCGCGTTCAACCTTGCCCTGGCGCTCGCCTTCCTGCCGCTCACCGGCCAGCTCGAACGGCTGGTCACCTCGATGGTCCCGGATTCCGAGGAAACCGCCGAGTCGGGCGCGCCGCGCTACCTCGACGACGACGCGCTCGATACCCCGGCCGAGGCGCTGGTCCTCGCCGCGCGCGAGACCCTGCGCATGGGCGACGAGGTCGAGGCCATGCTGAACGACAGCTTTGCGGCGCTGGTCGGCAACGACATGAAATCGGTGAAGGCCATCGAGGCGGCGGACGACACGGTCGACGGCCTGCATGAGGCGATCAAACTGTATCTCACGCGCGCCACCGAGCAGGAACTGGACGCCGCGGAAAGCGCCCGGACCATCCAGATCCTCAGCTTCTCGGCCAACCTCGAACACATCGGCGACATCATCGACAAGAACCTGATGGAACTGGCCGCCAAGAAGATCAAGGCGCGCACCAGTTTCTCCGACGAGGGGCTCGACGAACTGCGCACCTTCCACAAGCGCATCGCCGATAACTTCCGCCTCGCCATGAACGTGTTCGTCTCGGGCGACGTCGCGTTGGCGCGCCAGCTGCTCGCCGGCAAGACCGAGATCCGCGATCTCGAGCTGCGGCTGGTCGAGCGGCACTACCACCGCATCGCCGCCGGCCGCGCCGAGTCGATCGAGACCAGCAGCCTGCACCTCGACATCCTGCGCGACTTCAAACGCATCAACAGCCACCTGACCGCCGTCGCCTACCCGATCCTCGAACAGGCCGGTGAGCTTCGCGACAGCCGTCTCAAGAAGGCCGAGAAGGCCGACGCCGGCGACACGGACGCCGCCCGGCTCCGCCCCGCCCCGCTCGACGTCAACTGACGCAAGTTTGCCGCTGCCGCGATCGGCGCTAAGCTTGTTCCCCTGAAACCGGTTCCGGCCCGGCACGCGCCGGACCGGCGGTTCGTGAGGGGACGATGGCAGACGACTTCTCACTGGTATCCGCGGCGGCAATCGCGCGCGCCGGCAGCCGAACCCTGAGCCGCGCCGCCACGCCGCAGACCAACCCGAGCACGCTGATCCCGGGCGAGACCCCGGGCGTGCGTGCGCCCGCTTCCGCGCCGACGGCGAACGCGACCCGGATCAGCGATCCGCGCGCGGCCGCGACCCTCGACGTGTCGCGCGCCCGCACCATGATACGCTCGGCGATCATCGCCGCCGACCAGATCCTCGATGCGCTCGACGGGCTGGCGCGCTCGGTCGGCGTCGCCGCACAGTCGAGCCTGACCAGCGGCACCATCGGCCTGCAGCCCGGCGGCACCCGGGTCTCGGGCCTCAATATCCAGGCCGCCGCCGGGCGCACGGTGCAGGCCATCGACCAGCTCGTGGACAGTGTCGGCATCAATGGCGTCAACCTGATCTCGGGCAACAGCCGCACCATCCGGGTGCAGACGTCGCAGTTCGGCGGTCAGCTGACCATCGCGCCGCAACCGCTCGATTCCGCGAGCCTCGGCATCGCCGACCTCGCCACCATCAGCCGCGAGGACGCGACCGACGCGCTGGGCCGCATCGAGGACGCGCGCCGCGCCGTGCTCAGCCGCCTGCAGACCCTTGAATCCATCGAGCGCGCGCTGACCGGCGGCGGCGCCGACCGCAACATCGCCCGCGTGCTGCAGGGCGGCGACGGCCTGACGTCCCGGGGCTCGCTGGTCGACCTCAGCGTCTGAACGGTTGCGTTCCGGACTTGCCCCGGCACGCCGAACCGGCGAGGCTGTTGCATCCGCCGTGGCGAACCCGGCGACGCCCTCTACAAGTACCCGAATGGACAACCCGATGGATGCCCCGACCTACATCTTCGATCCCGCCGACAAGCCGTCCCTGCCGTGGCACGAGGTGCCGCTGATCCGCGCCACGCCCGAAAGCGTCGAGGGCTACGGCACGCTCGTCGACGCGCCCGACGACATCGAGATCGAGATCGTCCGCTGGCCGGCCCAGGGCTGGCGGCCGGTCGATCCCGACAGCGGCGACGAGGGCGGCTGGGTCGAGGGCACGTTCACCGGTGCGTGGCGCGGCGACATCCTGTACGGCACCAACGACGCGGTCGGCGGGCACTACGTGCTCGGCTTCGCGACCGATCCGAAACAGGCATCGGAGACGGTGCAGAACGCAACGCCCGAACGCGTGCTGCTGTGGCACCTCAACTACCACCCCGACGGCGGCCAGCTGTTCTTCCCGCTGGAGAACAAGCCCTTCGTCGTGCCTGTGGCGCTGCCCGGCGACGACCTGAAACCGGACGACGTCGTCGCCTTCTGGTGCGACGGCTCGCAGGGGCTCTACATCCACCCGGGCATCTGGCACGAGGGCATCTTCCCGGTCGCCGGCGAGCAGCGCTTCCTCGACCGCCAGGGCCGCGTGCACGCGCGGGTCAGCTGCGACGTGGGCGCCGAGTTCGGGGTGTATCTGGCGGTGGGGTTGGGAATGGCAACCTGAGTAGACCTTCTGCAATCCTGATGAATGAATTTTTCGGTGTGAATCTGTGGCATGTTCTAGAGACTAGTTATCAACAACCAACACCAGAAACCACGACACGCAAGGTCGCTAAAATTATCTTGATTAATCGCGTTGGTTGAGTTCTCGTAGTTTGTCTTCGAGGATGGACCGATGAGGAAAGTCGAACGCCTTCCTTTTACTGTCTATGACATTGTCGGGTATCTCGCGCCTGGCGCGGCAACAGTTTGGCTGATAGGCGCGATAGCAAAGTGGACCGGAAGTGCCTCGCTACTGGGCTTCAAGCCAGAGCATATCTTCCTGTTCGGAAATGATGCTTTGGATGTACTGGTACTTGGCGTCGTGTTCCTCGTCGCTGCGTACGGTGTAGGTTACATCGTCAGCTATCTGTCAGCCGTCTTCGTCGAACGTCTTATCATCTATGACCTTGGTTACCCATCAGGTCATCTAATGGCCGAGCCGGAACCCGCACTTGCATCCCGAGGGAATTATGTGAAGGACCAACAGGCTGAGCACGGGTTGGGCAAGAAAATACTGGTCTACTTTGTGATGTGGCCGGCAATGCCGGTCCATCTATTCGCATTGTGGACAAAATGGATTTACTCAGAACTACGCCCATTGCCACCAAAGATTAGGCAGAGAATACGAGATCGATATCAATGGAGCGAGGCGGGCGGCGAAACTCTTGAGCAAGTCGGAGAGACTGAATGGTTCCGGGTCATAGAGGCGTATGTCCTCAACAATCTCCATGATGTCGAGGTGAGGTCCTATAACTATGTCGTAATCTATGGATTCATCCGTTCGTTCATGTTTATCGCTGTAGTCTCATGCTGGATATCCGCCACCGCGTTGATCACAGCATTCTTGCTAAACATTAATCCCTTCAATCTCACGCTGGCTCCTCACGGGATTGGGTTGGCGACACTTTTCCTGTTTGGGTTCTTCGCAATAACAATCCTGTATTTCGCATACGTGAAGTTCTTCCGACGCTACTCTCAAGAGACGCTAAATGGGTTCGCTATGGCAACCAGGTCGACTGAAGAGAGAACCTAGTTGAGGTTTGCAATTGCGGCAGTGGTCTCCTAACGGTAGATGAGGTGCTGCGTTAAGAGACAAGATTGGAAATCGCTTCCGACCGACGGCGCAGCTTTCATGCCCCGATGCGCTCGAAGAACGCGGAAACCTCATCGTCGGTCGCGTAACGCCGCAATTCCTGCCGGCGACGTACTTCGGCAACCTGTTCATCCGTCAATCGCGGCGACGTCGGATCGTCCTGCTCCAGCATCGACAGCAGCACCATGGCGGCATCGTCCTGGCGCGATGCCGAAAGCGCGCGAGCTTTTTCGATAGCCTGATCCAGCAGTTTCGTCATGGGTCGATACTAACCGATTTTCATCGGTCCTCAAATGCGCAAAGTCACAGAGTCGGCGAATAACGTCAGGGTTCGCCGAGCCTCGCCGAGCCATTCCCTCGGCAAACCGCAATCGTATGGGATGTGGCAACCAGTCTTGCGAAAGCGGATGGTGCGGGCGGCCGGACTTGAACCGGCAAGGCCGAAGCCGAGGGATTTTAAGTCCCTTGTGTTTACCAATTTCACCACGCCCGCTTGAGCCCGGAAGGTAGTGCCATGCCATCCGGGCGGCAAGGTCGATTGCCGCCGGCAGCCCTGACGCCCCCACCCTGCCTTCCCCCTGTCAGGGGGGAGCGAGAGTAGGCGCACCTACACTGTCATTCCCGCGAAGGCGGGAATCCAGGGATGCGGCGGCTGGACCCCCGCTTTCGCGGGGGTGACGAACGAGGGGGGCTGCTCAGCAGGGCCCCATCCCGGACACGCACGCCATTCATGCCGGGGGCATCACGCCCACCCTGCCTTCTCCCTGTTAGAGGAAGGGATCGGGAGTTGGTTGCATCCCGCAATTGCCGCCCGCATGACGGCGCGATAGCCTCGCGGCCATGATCATCCACCGCTTCGCCGACTACGCCGAACAGCCGTGGAAGAACGGCCAGGGGGTGACCCGCGAGATCGCCCGCGCGGCGCTCGACGACAATGCCGACGAAAGCGCGTTCCTGTGGCGGCTCAGCCTCGCCGACGTCGGCCAGTCGGGCCCGTTCTCGGCCTTCGCGGGATACGACCGCACCATCACGCTGCTCGCGGGCGACGGCTTCGCGCTCGCGTTCTCCGGCGCCGAGCGCCACGTGCTCGACAAGCCCAGCGAACCATTCGACTTCGACGGCGGCCGCGACGTTCACTGCACACTCCTCGGCGGGCCGTCGCGCGACCTCAATCTGATGGTCCGGCGCGACCGGGCGCAGGCCGACTGGCGCGTGCTGCGCGGCCCGGGCGTCCACGATCTGCCGGCAGCCGGGAACGCCGACGCCGTCATCGTCTTCTGCCTGACCGGCACGGTGGGCGTGCATGACGGTGGCGGCGGCGGAGCGGAACAACTCGACCGCTGGGATACCGCGTTGCCCGACCCCGGCGAGGCGGCGACCCTCGACATCGGGCCCGACAGTGCCGCCTTCTGTGCCACCGTCTCATGGCGCTGACGCGCCATTGATGTCGGTCCGGCGATTGCCGCCCCACGGGACCCACGGTAGTCTCCGGCCATGACCAAGCGCGACG
The DNA here is from genome assembly GCA_040219295.1 of Rhodospirillales bacterium. Lineage (GTDB taxonomy): Bacteria > Pseudomonadota > Alphaproteobacteria > Rhodospirillales > Casp-alpha2 > JAVJST01. The sequence continues at coordinate 1,272,306 of JAVJST010000005.1, read as the reverse complement.
CCGCCGCCGAAACCCATCCCGCCGAACCGCCCGCGTTCGACGCGGCGTTTCGCGTCGGCCTCGAGGACCTGATCCGCTGGCGCCGCGACGTGCGCCGCTTCCGCACCGATCCCCTGCCCCCGGGCCTGCTCGAGAAGCTTTTGGAGATCGCCGCGCTGAGCCCGAGCGTCGGCAACGCCCAGCCGTGGCGCTTCGTGCGGGTCACCTCGCCGGAGCGCCGCGCCGCCGTTCGCGCCGACTTCGAGGAACGCAACGCCGACGCGCTGAACGACTATTCCGGCGAGAAGGCGAAGCTCTACGCGACGCTGAAACTCTCGGGGCTGTCGGATGCGCCCGAGCACCTCGCGGTCTATTGCGAGGAGGACACCGACCTCGGCCACGGGCTCGGCCGCCAGACCATGCCGGAGACCCTGCGCTATTCCGTGGTCGGCGCGATCCAAACCCTGTGGCTCGCGGCGCGCGCCCAGGGCGTCGGCATCGGCTGGGTCTCGATCCTCGACCCGGAGAACGTGCGGCGCATCCTCGACGTGCCGGCGAGCTGGTCGTTGGTGGGATATCTCTGCATCGGCTGGCCGGTCGAGGAACACCTCGACCCCGAGCTCGAGCGCCACGGCTGGCAGGCCCGCGAGGACGTCTCGCGGTTCATCGTCGAGCGCTAGCCCGGCGCCGGCAGGGCGTGACAGTAGCGGCGTAACGGCGCGCACCCCCACCCTAACCCTCCCCCTCCCCCTCCGAGGGGGAGGGAACGACGGAAGATGCGACAACGTTCCCTCCCTTCATCGAGGGGAGGGACAGGGTGGGGAGAGCGGACGGCAAAGAAATCTCGTGACATTTGAGGAATAATATCCTACATTGCCGCTCGCTCTTTGCGATGGTGAATAGGATTGTCGGAGCCCGCGCGCACCGGGCATTCCCGATCGCGACGGACCATAAATGCGGTCCGCCGGGGGTGCATTTGCCGAACTCTACCGGAACCCGAATTAGCACGCGATTCCAATGTCTTGGCGATTGCATGAATTGGTCCGGCAATGGGCGGTAACTAGACCTCAGATGGGCGGTACATAGGCAGGCGCAGAAGAGGCTCCCGGCTCATGCTTCGTCGGGCTCAGCATGAGGGGAATTAGGCCGCTCACCCTGAGCCCTGAGGGGAGATCAGGCTCCTCACCCTGAGCATGAGGGGAAATCAGGCTCCTCACCCTGAGCCTGACGAAGGGCGAGGAGGCGTCCCAACCGCAATGGCCGTTTCGCCGCCGGCCGTCACTCCTCGATCGGCGTGCCGCCGAGCTCGACGATCATCTTGCGGACGTCGGCGGCGGCGCCGTCGACCGCCGCCGGGTCGGCGCCCCGCATCACCAGGCTGGCGCCGAGCTTGCCGTCCTTGAAGAACGGGTAGCTGCCGATCTCGACCGCCGGCCAGGCATCCTGGATGGCGCGCAGCGGCTCGGCCACCCGGCCCTCCGGCAGGTTGGCGGCGACCGACCTGGAGACCACCGGGCTGCCGCCGGCGAGGCCGTCCGCGATCCCGTCGAACATGACCTGCAGGATGCTCGGCACGCCGGGCAGCACGTAGACGTTCTCGACCCGGAAGCCGGGCGCGCGGCTGATCGGGTTGTCGATCAGTTCGGCGCCCTCGGGCGTGTCGGCCATCGACATTCGGGCCTCGGTGATGTCCTCGGGCTTGTAGTACGCCCTGAGGATGGCGTCCGCCTCCGGGTGGCGGCCGAACGGCAATCCGAAGGCGCGGGCGATGGCCTCGGACGTGATGTCGTCGTGGGTCGGGCCGATGCCGCCGGTGGTGAAGACGTAATCGTGCTCGGCCCTGAGCGCGTTGACCGCCGCGCCGATGGCCTCGAACGTGTCGCGCACGACGCGGACCTCCATCAGCCGGATGCCGAGTTCGCCGAGCCGCTGGCCGAGGAACGCGACGTTGGCGTCCTGGGTCCGGCCCGAGAGGATCTCGTTGCCGATGATGACGATGGCGGCGGTGTAGATGCGGGCTTCGGGCATGGCGGGCTCGTGGTTTGCGGGCGCGATCATCGGTACCATTTGGCGACGGATGCACAAAGTACAATCCGCGGTGACGGCGATTCCGCGATCTGTCAGGTAATTGTAAGTATTTTCCCGTATATCTTGGTGTGGACGCGGCCACCGCGCCGCCAACCACGCGAGAGAGACGATGCTCAACGACAACGTGCCGGTACACGAGGTATCGCCACCGCCGCCACCGATCCAGGCTCGACCCTCGGTGCTCGTCAAGGCCATGACCATCGAGATCGCCCGGTTGCGACCGGTCTTCGAACGCCTGACGGCCGACCCGGGCTGGAACGCCCTCCGCTTCGGCCTGGCCCACCTGCTCCGGGGGATTTCCCGCCAGGCGCGGTCTGCCGGCTACGAGCTGCTCGCCGATTACGCCGATGATGCCTGCCGCCAACTCGGCCCGGACTTCGATCTGACGCCGTTGCGGCTCGCGATCATTGCCCGCTACGTCACGGCGATTGAGTTCCTGATCGACTACCGGATCGACGGCAGGGGCAGCGCCGCGGCCCGCGAACATCTCCGCACGCTCCGCGAATGCCTCGAGGCCAACGCCGCCTGATCGGCGTGCGATCCCCGGAACAAGAGAACGGCCCCCGGGGAGGGGGAACCCCGGAGGCCGTCGTCAGGGAGGCTACTCTGTTGACCGGTGGGAGAGGAAATCGGCCTTCCGGCCGGGAGGATCAGTTGACGACCGTCCAGCTTCCGTCCACCTCGCGGCACGCGGTGCCGTAGGCCTCCTGCGGCTCGCCGCCGACATAAACGGTGTGATGGTACTCGCGGCACAGCTTGCCCGAGTTCTGGGTGGTGCCCTCGCGGGTGGCGACGACGGTGCCCGAGTGGCCCGACGACGGATTGCTCCATACGATCGGCTCACCCAGGGGACGCGTGCTGGCCTGCTGCTGCGCCTGATCGATGTAGGCCTGGTCGGCGCGGTCGAGGCTGCGGCCGGTCTCGGCACCGAGCAATGCGCCGATCAGGGCGCCCGCAGTCACCGCGGCGAGCTGGCCCCGGCCCTTGCCGAACTGGGAACCCGCGAGGCCGCCGACGCCGGCGCCGACGATCGAACCGGCGGTCTGCTTGTTGCCGGTGACGCAGCCGGCGGCCACGACCGCGACCATGAACAGCGCGCCGATGCGCATCAGCAATGAACGGCTTCGCTTGGACTGCCCTTCCGGGGTCGGTGAAAGAATGCGTTTGATCGACATTTGATGATCCTCCTTGTCGATGACGGAAAACACCAAGAGCGCGTTTTCATATAAATGCATAAATGCATGCATTTTTAATGTCAACAATTAAATGTATTTTTACATGCATTATGGCATTTGCTATTCGGCAGGCTGGATCGGACGGGGACCAGAGGACGATGACAACGAAATACACCAACGAGGCGCACCGGCAGTATCTCGACCTGCTGGCCCATGTCGGCCAGCGCTGGCTGGCGATCTTCGAAGGCGATACCGCGTTCTACTCGGCGCACTACTGGGATCTGCTGACGACGCTGTGGGAGTATCCGGGGCCGATGCGCAAGACCGACGCTCTGGCGGCGATGAAGACGGTCAGAAGCGCCCATACGGCCGGCAAGTATCTCGACGCCGCGATCTCGGCCGGCATCCTCGTCGAGACCGGCAACCCGAAGGACGCGCGGTCGCGCCTCGTCACCCTGTCCGACGACATGCGCGCCAAGATCGACGCGATGTTCGACGACGCGGTCGACGAGCTGTGCGCGTCGGCGAGCCGCATCGAGCGGATGAAGAGCTGATCAGAGCAGGTCGCGAAGCGTCGCCACCAGCGGCGCATCGGCCGGCGGCATGGCGTAGTCGCCGAGGCGTACGGGCCGGACCCAGGCGATCTCGCTGTGCTCGTGGGGCTCGGGGTCGCCCTGCCACACCCGGCAGGCGAAGAGCGGCATCAGCAGGTGGAAGTCGTCGTAGGCATGGCTGGCGAAGGCGACGGGCGCCAGGCAGCTCGCTGTCACGTCGATCGCCAGCTCCTCGGCGAGCTCGCGGATCAGGGCGCGCTCGGGCGTCTCGCCGGCCTCGACCTTGCCGCCCGGGAACTCCCAGAGGCCGGCCATGGCCTTGCCTTCGGGACGCCTGGCGATCAGCACCCGGCCGTCGGCGTCGATCAGTGCCGCCGCGCTGACCAGCACGACCGGCAGCCCGTCGCGGTCGGCGCCGCGGTCGTCGAGCTGCAGGCAGCTCGGATCAGGACCGGTAATCGGCATTGATGGAGATGTAGCCGTGGGTGAGATCGCAGGTCCACACCGTCGCCCGGCCCGATCCGACGCCGACGTCGGCGACGATGTCGATATCGGTGCCCTGCATGTGCCGCGCCACTGGCGCTTCGTCGTAGCCTTCGACCGCGCGCCCCTTGTCGGCGACCGGCACGCCGCCGATGTCGATGCGGATGCGGTCGCGGTCGGCTTCCTCGCCGGCCTTGCCGATGGCCATGACGATCCGGCCCCAGTTGGCGTCCTCGCCGGCGATGGCGGTCTTGACCAGCGGTGAGTTGGCGATGGCAAGGGCGATCTTTCGTGCCGCGACGTCGTCTTCGGCGCCGGTAATGGTGACCGCGATGAACTTGGCCGCGCCCTCGCCGTCGCGCACGACCTGGTGGGCGAGGTCGAGGCAGACCGCCTCAAGCGCGTCGCGGAACGCCGCCAGCCGCTCGTCGTCGGGATCGTCGATCGGCTCGTTGCCCGCAGCCCCGGTAGCGAACAGCATGAGGGTATCGCTGGTCGAGGTGTCGCTATCGACGGTGATGCAGTTGAACGTCCGGTTGGTGACCGCCTCGAGCATGGGCTGCAGCGCCGCGTGGGCGATCGCCGCATCGGTCACGATATAGGACAGCATGGTCGCCATGTCCGGCGCGATCATGCCCGAGCCCTTGGCGATGCCGGCGATCCTGACCTCATGGCCGTCGATCCGGGTGACCCGTTCGGCGCCCTTGGGGAAGGTGTCGGTGGTCATGATCGCCGACGCCGCCTGCTCGATCGATGCGGTTCCGAGCGCGTCGCGAAGCGCGCCGAGCTTGTCCCTGATCTTGTCGTCGGGAAGGGTTTCACCGATGACGCCGGTCGATGCGACGAACACCCGGCTCGGACGGCAGCCGAGAACATCGGCCACGGCCTCGACCGTGCGGTTGACGGAGTCCATGCCCGCCTGTCCGGTGAACGCGTTGGCGTTGCCGGCATTGACGATCAGCCCCTGGCCTTCGCCGTTACCGCCCGAGAGCGCCTTGCGACACCACAATACCGGCGCCGACGCCGTTTTCGACGTCGTGAAGACGCCGGCCGCCGCGGTGCCCGCGTCGAATGCCGCGAGCAGCACGTCGTCGCGCCCCTTATACTTGATGCCGCTGTTGATCGTCGCGAACCGCACACCCGCGACCGGTGCGATATCGGGGAACCGGTCGGGCGCCAGCGGCGATTTCGGCAGAGCCTTCTTTGCAGACGCCATGGAGGCCTCCGGGTTGCTTACTGGACCAGAGGATTGCCCTGCGGATCGAACAGCTCGATCTCGGCAGCCGACTTGAGCTCGGAAACGTAGCTGTCCTCGAGCTCGCGTACGAGTTCGCCGCGGAGTTGATCGGCGATCTCGGTGAACGGCGGAACCGGCGTCGCACGGGTTTCCTCGACCTTGATCACGTGCCAGCCAAACTGGGTTTCGACCGGGCTCGGCGAGTGCTGACCGGCATCGAGCGCGAATGCCGCGGCCTCGAACGGCTGAACCATCTGGCCGCGGCCGAAATACCCGAGATCACCTCCGCTTGGACCGGACGGCCCCGTCGACTTCTCCTTCGCGAGTTCGGCAAAATCGGCGCCACCGTCGAGTTCGGCAATGATCGCGACGGCCGTCGCCTCATCCTCGACGAGAATGTGGCGGGCGTGAACCTCGGTCTGTCCTTCGAATTCTTCGGCGAACGCCTGATAACGCTCAAGCAGCGCTTCCTCGGTCAGGCGCGTGTCGAGCATCGATTCGACCGTCGCCTGTTCCAGGATCTGGCGTTCGGCCGCCGCGAGCTGAAGCTTGAAACTTTCGGTCTCCTGCAGATCAAGGCGCCGCCCCTCATTCGCCAGGACATGCATGCGGACCAGCCGATCCAGCAGATGAGGATAAAGCGATTCCATCGGCAGCTGGCGATACTGTTCCGGCAAGCCGCGCGCCACGGCCTCGACCTCGCTGAGATAGACAGGTGCACCATTGACGGTCGCGACCACGATGTCGTCGACAGATTCCTCGGCGCGGTTCGGGCCAATGGTCAGCATCAGGGCGGTAGCGGCCACGACGACAACGGCCGGGGCGGAGCGCCAGTTCAACATCAGATATCTCCTACGGTTTGGGCGCGCATCATGCTATCGGTGGGCGCGTTGGTAAAGGACGAACGCTGGCATATATGTGAACCCATGAGGATGACACCAACCCGCTGGTTGTGGCTCGGCCTGATTGGTGCGGCGGTCCTGACGCTCGTTGCCTGGCTGCATGATCGCTACCCCGATACGTTGTCGTCGCGCGATGGCCAGATCAGCCTCGTCCACAGTGTTCTCATCCTGGCGTTCGTCGCATCGTCCCTGGTCGTCCGGGGCCGGCCCAACGTCGGCCGTGTCGTTCGCGACGCAACACTATGGATTGCCATCGGCGGACTGATCCTGATCGGGTACTCGTTCCGTCACGATGCCGCCTGGCTCGGCAATCGACTACTGGGAGAAATCAACCCGTCCGCCGGAATGGCCGAAGCGGACTCGATCCGCTTTCGCGCGTCCAAGGACGGTCACTACAGTATCGACGCGCTCGTCGACGGCGAGCCCGTCCGGTTCCTCGTCGATACCGGCGCCTCGGACGTGGTCCTATCACCGGCCGACGCGCGCCGGCTTGGCTTTTCGCCGGACACCATGTCGTTCACGAAGATTTACAGCACAGCCAACGGCACGGTCCGGGGCGCGCCCGTGCGGCTCGGCCGGATTCAGGTCGGCCCGATCCTGGTCGAAGACGTCAGGGCATCGGTCAACGGCGCCGACCTCGGCCGATCGTTGCTGGGGATGAGTTTTCTCGAGAGGATCGGCGGCTTCGACGTCAGGAACGACACCCTTACGCTCTATCGGTAACGTCCGGACAGCGGCTTTCGGAACGATCAGACGGGCGACTCGACCAGCTTCCAGTAAAGATCGAGCATTTCCGCCGCCCTGAGGAAATCGTCGCCGGCCTTACCCTTGACGATGTAACCGGCAACGTTGCGCTCGTACGCACGGATAATGTCCTCGTCGGCCTCGGATGTCGTCAAGACGAACACCACAGTCTTGCGCAGCGCCGGATCGCGGCGGATCTCGTCGAGAAACTCGAACCCGTTCATGCGCGGCATGTTGATATCGAGCAGCACCATGTACGGCTCGACGATCTTCTTCTGCCCATTCTCACCGCGCATGATCTCGAGAGCTTCGATCCCGTCGCCCGCGACCTGGACCGGATTGGCGATCTTCTGGTCCTTGAGGGCGCGCAATACCACCTGAACGTCGATTTCATCGTCGTCCACCAGCAGAATTGAAATTGACTTCATCTTTTTCACGTCGCGCGCCGGCCTGCCCTCACCGGAATCGTGGCACTGATCAAGCGTTCGTGCAGATGCTCGACTTCTTTTGCACCATTCGCAAGCCCCAAGCGGCCGTTAACGAGCCAGCCGTGTCCAAGAATCTGAAGTTGTGCACGGCTCTCGGGGCAGGACCGGTCTGCCGTTCGACCCCCGCACTCCAGAATCAGGTCGTGCACTATCCGGCCGCGTTGACACCCTCCGCTGGTCCGCATATGTCTGTGGCGGCCCGGTGGCGTATGCGTGCGCCGGAGCCAACGCCCGGGATGTCTGAGGCATTCAACACACCAACTCGCACCGTCTGTTCGTTTTTCTTTCCGGAAAGCCATTCTTCATGCTCGAAGCCATCGCCAAGAAGCTCTTCGGCAGCGCCAACGACCGTTTTGTGAAAGGCTTCGCCAAGCAAGTTGCCGCCATAAATGACCTGGAGCCGGAGCTCGAGAAGCTCGACGATGCGGCGCTGCGGGCGAGAACCGACGCATTCCGCCAGAGACTGGCTAACGGCGAGTCTCTCGATGCCCTGATGATTGAAGCCTTTGCGACGGTTCGCGAGGCGGCGAAACGGACCCTGGGCCAGCGCCACTACGACGTGCAGTTGATCGGCGGCATGGTCCTCAACAACGGCATGATTGCCGAGATGAAGACCGGCGAAGGCAAGACCCTCGTCGCCACGCTTGCTGTTTATCTCAATGCCCTGGAGGGCAAAGGCGTTCACGTCGTCACGGTCAATGATTACCTGGCCCAGCGCGACGCCGAGTGGATGGGTGCGATCTACAATTTTCTCGGCTTGTCCGTCGGCTGTATCCATCACGGCATGAGTGACCAGGAGCGGCAAGACGCTTACCGCCGTGACGTGACCTACGGCACCAACAACGAGCTCGGTTTCGATTATCTTCGGGACAACATGAAATTTCGTCTTGAGGACATGGTCCAACGCGAGCCGAATTTCGCGATCGTCGACGAGGTCGACTCGATCCTGATTGACGAAGCGCGGACGCCCCTGATCATTTCCGGACCCACCGAGGACAACTCGGAACTCTATACGGCGATCGACAAGCTGATCCCGAGCCTTGTTGCCGATGACTACGAGAAGGACGAGAAGGCCCGCGCCGTCACATTCACGGACCAGGGCAGCGAACACATCGAGCAGCTGCTGCATGATGCGGGGCTTCTGCAGGAAGGCGGTCTCTACGACATCAACAACGTCGCCTTCGTCCACCACGCCAATCAGGCGTTGCGCGCGCACACGCTGTTTGAGCGCGACAAGGACTACATCGTGAAGGACGACAAGGTCGTCATCATCGACGAGTTCACGGGCCGCATGATGGAGGGCCGTCGCTATTCGGACGGACTCCACCAGGCGCTAGAGGCCAAGGAACGCGTCTCCATCCAGAACGAGAACCAGACGCTCGCCTCGATCACTTTCCAGAACTACTTCCGACTCTATCCCAAGCTGGCCGGCATGACCGGCACAGCGATGACCGAAGCCGGCGAGTTTTCGGAGATCTACAAGCTCGAGACGGCCGAAATTCCGACCAACGTGCCGGTCATCCGGGAAGACTTCGACGACGAGGTCTATCGAACGACGAGCGAGAAGTACGGCGCCATCATCGCCGAGATCAAGGACTGCCGTTCCAGGCAGCAACCGGTTCTCGTCGGTACGGTATCGATCGAGAAGTCGGAACACCTCTCCGCCCTCCTCAAGCAGGAAAAGATCGAACACAACGTCCTCAACGCGCGTTACCACGAGCAGGAAGCTTTCATCATCGCCCAGGCCGGCGTACCCGGCGCGGTGACGATCGCCACCAACATGGCGGGCCGCGGCACAGACATCCAGCTCGGCGGCAACCTCGACATGCGGATTCAGCGGGAACTCCAAGACGTGACCGATGAGACGAAACGCGCAGCCGCGATCCAGAAGATCAAGGACGAGATCGCCGCCAACCGGCAAATCGTTCTCGACGCAGGGGGCCTGTTCGTGCTGGCCACTGAACGCCACGAAAGCCGGCGGATCGACAATCAGCTCCGCGGACGCTCGGGCCGCCAGGGTGATCCCGGCACCTCCAAATTCTTCCTCTCCCTCGAAGACGACCTGATGCGCATATTCGGTTCTGAACGCATCGACTCCATGCTGCAAAGGCTCGGCCTCGAGGAAGGCGAAGCCATTGTTCACCCCTGGGTCAACAAGGCCCTCGAAAAAGCCCAACAGAAGGTCGAGGCGCGCAACTTCGAGATCCGCAAGAACCTGCTCAAGTTCGATGACGTGATGAATGATCAGAGGAAAGTCGTCTACGAGCAGCGCAAGGATCTGATGAGCGAGACCGACGTCTCGGAAACCATCGTCAGCATGCGCCACGAGACTATCGACGAGATCGTCGACAAGGCGATCCCCGAAAAGGCCTATGCCGAACAATGGAACATCGATCTGCTGCATGAGGAAACCCTGCGCGTTCTCGGCCTCGATCTGCCAGTTTCGGAATGGGCAGCCGAGGAAGGTATTGCCGATCAGGAAATCCGCGAACGCCTCATCAAAGCCGCCGACCGCAAGATGGCAGAGAAAGCAGCCCGTTTCGGTCCCGACCTTATGCGCTCGATCGAGAAAAGCCTGTTGCTGCAGATCCTGGACCAGATCTGGAAAGAGCACCTGCTGACGCTGGACCAGCTTCGACAGGGCATCGGGCTACGCGCCTACGGCCAGCGGGATCCGCTTCGCGAATACCAGCGCGAAGCCTTCGACCTTTTCGAGGAGATGCTGGGAAATCTTCGCCAGCGTGTCACCCAGTTGCTCGCCCATGTCGAGATCAGTTCACCCGACAGCCGCGAATTGCCGCAGCCCCGTCAGCAGGTCATGCATGAAACCCGTGAGGATCCGGCGCTGGCTGGCCAGAACACCGGCGGCGGCGATAATCCGGACGGCGCCGCGCGCCCGGCGGCGTCCGCACCGCTGACCAGCCGACGCTCGGCAACAGAAATCGACCCCAACGATCCGACAACCTGGGGGCGTGTTGCCCGCAATGCACCCTGCCCGTGTGGCTCCGGTAACAAGTACAAGCACTGCCACGGCAAAGTTTCCTGACGGGAAATCCAATGAACTGCGGCGAAACTGTGCAGTCGCACAATTTCGTGTTGTCCATCAACGAATCAGCGGGTTTACTGTCCCCTCAACAGGGGGTCGGGAATGCCGCGTCCACTCGTACTTTACGTGAAGTACGTCGATTATGTTTCGAAGAAGTTCGGTCAGCTTGCGATGCTGATGATCTTCGTGATGATCGCCGTGCTGCTGATCGACGCGTTCACCCGCAACATCATCCAGTACCCCATGTTCTGGTGCGTCGAAATGGCGCAGTTCACCATGGCCGCCTACTACATCGTCGGCGGCCCCTACTCCATGATGCTCGGCGATCACGTGCGCATGGACCTGATCTACGAGCGATGTTCGGAGCGCACCAAGGCATGGCTCGACGTAGCGACCAGCGGCTGTCTGCTGTTCTACCTGTCGATCCTGCTGCTCGGTTCGATATCGAGCACGATCTATGCGATCGAGACCGGTCAGCGGAAGTTCTCGATGTGGAATCCGTCGATGGTGCCCATCAAGTGCATCATGGTCGCCGGCATCACGTTGATGCTGCTGCAAGGCATCTCCATGCTGTTCAAGGATTTCTCCAAAGCGATCGGCCAGCCGATCACCCATGAAGGTGAAAGGCCGACCGTATGAGCTACGAACTCATCGCCATTCTCATGTTCTCGTCGATGCTGCTGATGCTGCTGACGGGTCAGCGGGTGTTCGCCGCCATCGGCTTCGTGTCAGCGGTCGCCGCGCTGATGCTGTGGGGCGGCGACAGCGCGTTCGAGATGCCGTTCAACGCGGCCTTCAAGCTGTTCAACTGGTATCCACTCCTGACTCTGCCGCTGTTCGTCTATATGGGGTATATCCTCTCGGAGACCGGCATCGCCGACGACCTCTATACGGCTTTTCACGTCTGGTTCGGCGGCCTGAAAGGCGGTCTCGCAGTCGGCACCATCGGCCTGATGGTCGTAATCTCGGCCATGAACGGACTCAGCGTCGCCGGCATGGCGATCGGCGCCACCATCGCGCTGCCGGAAATGCTGAAACGCGGCTACGACAAGGTAATGATCACCGGCGTCATTCAGGCGGGCAGTTCGCTTGGCATTCTCGTGCCGCCCAGCGTAGTGCTCGTACTCTACGGGATGATCGCGCGTCAGCCTGTCAGCCAACTGTGGCTCGCCGGCGCCATTCCCGGTCTCATGATGGCAACCTTGTTCATCATCTACATCATCGTCCGCTGCAAGCTGCAGCCGGAACTCGGACCGACGGTTTCCAAGGAAGAACGCGACATTCCGCTTGCAGAGAAACTCAAGCTTTTGCGCGCAGGCATCATTCCTTTCCTGATTTTCTTCTTCATGACCGGCCTGTTCGTGATGGGCGTCACGAGCCTGGTCGAGAGTTCGGCCGTCGGCGCGACCACGGCGACCATCGCCGCGCTGATCAAACGGCGGGTCACCTGGCAGGTCATGCATGCGACCATCAAGAAGACCCTCGGCGTGTCGTGCATGTTCCTGTGGATTATTCTCGCCGCGCTCAACTTCGGCGCTGTGTTCGACGGCATCGGCGCCGTCAAGGCGATCGAGTCGCTGTTCATCACCAACTGGAATCTGACGCCGTGGGAAGTGCTTATCATGATGCAGCTCTCCTACATCGTCATGGGCATGTTCCTCGACGACACCGCGATGCTGGTCATCGTCGCCCCCCTGTATGTGCCGCTGGTGATCTCACTTGGTTTCGATCCGGTCTGGTACGGCGTGCTGTACACGATCACCTGCCAGATCGCTTACATGACACCGCCGTTCGGCTATAATCTCTTCCTAATGCGCGCCATGGCGCCACCCGAGATAACGCTCACCGACATCTACCGCTCGATCATACCGTTCGTGCTGGTGATGACGTTGGGTCTGGCCATCGTTATCGCCTTCCCGCAGGTCGCTCTCTGGCTTCCCGAATACGTCAGGGGCTGACCGGGCATTGTCGACCGGGACGACCGGAAGACAACGCGGGCAACAGAAACGTGCTGAAAAACGTCGATCCATAACAATTGACCAGGGAGTCGAAAATGAAGGACCCGAAGAAAAACACTCCGAAGCAGGACGTGGCACCGAAGAACCCGCGCCGCGAGTTTCTCAAGAAGGCCGGGGTCGCGACCGTCGGCGTCGGCGCCGTTGCCGCGAGCAATCTTGCTGCACCCGCCGTCCATTCGCAGACTGGACCGATCAAATGGCGTCTTCAGACCTACTCCGGTGCGCCGCTCGGCGCACACGTGATCAAGCCGCAGATCGAGGCGTTCAACAAGGCGGCCAACGGCGAGATGGAGATCGAACTGTTCTACGCCGATCAATTGGTACCGACGGACGAGTTGTTCCGTGCCATGCAGAACGGCACCATCGACGCGGTGCAGTCGGACGACGCGACCATGGCGTCGCCGGTCGACATCAACGTGTTCGGCGGGTATTTCCCGTTCTCGACGCGCTTCAGCCTCGATATGCCGGTGCTGTTCAAGTACTACGGCCTGAACGAGATTTGGGCCGAGGCCTACGGCGAAGTCGAGAACGTCGAATGGCTAAGCGCCGGCGCCTGGGACCCGTGCCACATCTTCACCAAGGACCCGATCCGCAGCCTCGCCGACATGCGCGGCAAGCGCGTGTTCGGCGTTCCGACGGCCGGCCGCTTCCTGTCGCGCTACGGCCTGGTGCCCGTGACCTTGCCGTGGGACGACATTGAGGTTGCCATCCAGACCGGCGAGCTCGACGGCGTCGCGTGGTGCGGCTTCACCGAGGCCTACGAAGTGGGCTGGGCGGACGTCTGCAACTACGCGCTGCTGAACAACATCACCGGCGCCTGGTGCGGTTCGTACTTCGCCAACTCGGAAAGCTGGGCAAAGGTGCCACCGCACCTGCAGGAGCTGTTCCTGCTCTCGATCGACAGTTCGCACTACTACCGTCAGGTCTGGTACTGGGGCGGTGAGGCGGACCTGCGCGTCAACGGCAAGAAGATGGAGCTCACCGAAATTCCGAAGAACGAATGGGATCAGGTGGTCAAGGACGCCGAGGAGTTCTGGGACGAACTCGCCGGCATCAGCCCGCGCACCCAGAAGGTCGTCGATGCGTACAAGAAATACGCCCGCACGATGGATCAGGTCGGCTATCCCTACCGCTGATAACCGGTCCATTCCTTCCAAACAGGAACACCCCCGCGTCACGCGCGGGGGTGTTTCGATTCCGACGAATGCTTACGGTCTTGCCAAGCAACCACCGTCGATCGGCAGATCGACCCCGGTGATGTAGCTCGCCTTGTCGGACAGCAGGAACATCGCGGCGTTGGAAATGTCCTCAACCTGGCCAACCCGACCGAGCGGCACGAAGCCGTTGATCGCCTGAATGGCAGCGTCGTTGTTGTCCCAACGCGCCTGCATCGGCGAATAGATCGGCCCGGGCAGGATGCAGTTGGACCGGATGCCGTCGGCGGCGAACTGGATGGCCAGCGACTTCGACAGCCGGATAACGCCGGCCTTGGAAACGCCATAAGCATCCTGCGGCTTGTCGTCGCCACGCAACGCATCCATCGAAGAGATGTGAACCATCGCACCGCCGCCGGTCCGCTTCATCGCCGGCACCGCGTAGCGCGCCGTCAGCGCGAACGACTTCACGTTGATGGCCATTACCCGGTCCCAGACGTCCATGTCCATCTCGACGCACGACTTGTCCCGGTCGAACCACAGAACGCCCGTGGTATTGACCAGATAGTCGAGACGCCCGACCCCGGACACAAAGCCGTCGATGACTGAGCGCACGAATTCTTCATCCGTTACATCGCCCTGATGATAGGTCGCCTCACCGTCACCCTGACGCAGTTCGTCAGGGGCGTCCTTGATATCCATGACGGCGACCCGCGCGCCCTGATCGACAAGGTCGTTGGCGATCTTTAGCCCCATGCCGCCGCCACCGCCGGCGACGACCGCCGTCTTTCCCGCAAAACTCATTCAATTCACTCCATTGCGTGGTTCGTTGAAACGATGAACTAGTTGATCCGCGCTCGCCGACCGCCGCGCCGGCGTGCACCGCGCGGCATTTCGCCCTCGGCCGCCTGTTCGAGTAGTTCGATTAGTTTTCGGCTTTCGGCGTTGGCGCGCTCGGCAGCCGGCCGTGCGTAGGAATCAAGCACCCAGCGCGCGGCTGACGGCTGGTCGACCTCTGGCGCCAGGCGCATGAGCCATGACAGAAGGATGTCCGGCGCCGGGCCCATGAACTCGGACGCGTGGTCGAAGACCTGCTGCATCAGGTTGACCGGATCCTCCGGCGGGCCGGCAACGCCCCGCTTGATCTTGCCATGCTGGCTCTCGTTCATCCCCGAGTCCCCCTGCCTGACCACGGTTGACCAGACAATCCAAGTGCCGTGTTCTGACGCGACAGTCAATTCATTCCGGTGGCGCCCCCGGTGCGGACGCGCAACCACATGACCACGATCCGGGAGCTGTGGTAAACCTGAAAGACAATCAGCGATTGGGCGAGCCATGGATCAACCGAACTCACATCAGAAAGCCCCGGGCCATTCAACCAAGGATCCGGATTCGGTAGCCGGCGAGGCCAATATCGACGACACCTTTGCTAGTCTCGGCGAGGACCCCGAGGACAAGATCCAGTTCAGCGAACGGCTGCGCGAGATCGGCAAGGACGTGCCGGGATTCGCGGCCTACGTCTGGGATCGGTTCCGCGAAGACCGATGCTGGCGCATGGCCGCCGGACTCGGATACACGTCGCTCTTGGCGCTCGTCCCGCTGAGCGCCATCGCCTTTGCCATGCTCGCCGCGTTCCCGGTCTTCGGGGGCCTGCGCGAGCAGTTCCAGGACATACTGTTCGCCAACCTGCTGCCGCAGTCCGCCGAAGCTATGCGGACCTATTTCGATCAGTTCATCCGCAACACGACGACCCTCAGCGCGGTCGGCGTCATCGGTCTCGCTGCGACCGCGATCCTCCTGCTCGGCACCATCGAGGCGGACCTCAACGCGATATTCCGCGTGCGCCGGCCGCGGCCCTTGATCCCGCGTCTGCTGGTGTTCTGGGCCGTCATCAGCCTGGGTCCGCTGGTCGTGGGCGCAAGCTTCTCCCTCGCCACTTATTTCTTCGTCGCCACGCAATGGCTGCAACTCGACGGACCCGGCGGCGCGCTCGGGTTCCTCGGCGTAGTCGCACCTTCTCTGATCATCATCCTGGGCCTTATCGCCTTTTACATGGTGATCCCCAACCGGCCGGTCGCGTTCTCGTCCGCCGCGGTTGGCGCCATCGTCGCCGGTGTTCTCTTTGCGCTGCTGCGGCGCGTATTCGCGTGGTACGTCGTCGAGTTTCCGACATACGAGAACGTCTATGGCGCCCTCTCGGCCGTGCCGATCTTCCTGGTCTGGATGTATCTGTCGTGGAGCGTCGTCTTGCTCGGCGCGGTCTTGACCGCATCCTTCAATGAGTGGCACTCGGCCGGCGGCCGACCGCAACCGCTCGACGCCGCGTTCGGTGCGCGCCTCCGGATCACGGCGCGTTTGTTGGGCGCACTTCATGAAGCCAGCCGGGGCGACATCATCAAGCGCAACGGCGCAGGGCTGGGACGTCGGGCGCTGCTCAAGGCGACCGGCATTTCCGATGTCGCCCTCGACAGCCTTCTGGTCATGCTGCGCCGGGACGGGTTCATCGAGCTCGGCGCCAACAAGCGCTGGCTCCTGGTCCGCGATCTCGACAACACAACGCTCGGCGATCTGATGGCGACGATCGGCATGGACTTCTCCGGCAGAGACGACTCGAACGCGCCGGAAACGGCAGTTCTTGTCGAGTATCTCGCAAAACTGGAAACCGCCCAGTCGGACGTCCTGGCCGCACCGCTCCGGAAAGTACTGGACGGCGGCCGCTAGCCGTAAATGCGACGCAGCGCCTTGGTCGTTCGAGCAATTTCCCGGCTCACATATGGCGCGAGCAGGAAGTCCGGTGGCACCCAAGTCGGCTGAGGCAAGCTCAACTGATCAGCCAAAAGATCGCTTTCTCGACCAAAATCGAGCTCGGCGAGCAATCGCCCCGCTGAACTTCCCGCCGTGTTGCCGGCGCCGTTACAGAAGGCGGAGACATACACGCCGTCGTCCATACGACCGAAAACCGATGCGGTGTTTCGGGTCAGCGACATGACGCCATGCCAGACGTGTTCGAACGCCCAACGGTAATGTCGCAGCGACGGCCAACGCCGTTCGAGGTTTTCCTTGGCGTTCATCACGAATCTCTCCGTTTCGGTCTTGGTCGGCACCCGGTTGCGGGTAAACACGAAATCCGACCGAACAAGAAAACGACATTCGGGCAGCATCCTGATCGTCGGTCCGCCCGTTAATGTCGGCAGCATGCCAAACGGCTCAATCGTGTCGAGCAATCGGTCTAGTCCGGATAGGGGCTGCGTCACGGCCGCGAAAGTCGTTACCGGCACCAGCCGGCTTCGACCGAAGCCGAGCTCAGGCGCACCCCCGTTGTTGCAGACAAACAGCCGGCGGGCACTAACCCGGCCCAAGGGGGTCTCGAGTACGTATCGTTCTTTCTTCCGGTGATACCGGGTGACCGGACTTTCCTCATGGACGGTGACAGATGGCGGCAAGTTCGCGGCAAGGCCACGTACCAGTTTCGCGGGTTGCACCAGTACTGTCCCTGGGTGAAAGACACCGCGTCGCATGACCGGCGACCCGGTTACCTCCGTCATCCTCTCGGAGTCCCAGAACTCGACCGCCGCACCGTGACGCGAATAGCGCGTCGCAAGGTCGTCAAGAAGTGCCAGCTCGGGCTCAATGAAAGCGCCGTAGAGATTGCCCCAAGGGCGCCAGTCGCAGTCGATACCCAACGTCTGAACGAGTCTCTCAAGGTCTTTGAGCCCTGCAGTCTGCAGTCGGTTCCTGGACGCCTGTACGGCTGGCGGTAAATCGTCATAGAACGATACGTCGAGCAGAAAACCGGAGTTGAGCCCGCTGTTCGCGGCTCCGATCCGCGTCGAATCAATCAAGGCAATCGCCTGCCCCGGCTCCAGTTCCGCTAAACGACGGGCGCAGGCAAGCCCGGTGAAACCGCCACCGATGACGGCGGCATCAACGTCCTTGTCGCCTTGAACCGGGTTGGGCGGCCCTAGCGGTCCGATAGTTTCCCACCAGGCGCATCGCTCGCGCATGTCGCACCCTCCAATGACGTCGTCGTCGATCTACAACCCGACGCCATTCGATACGACATAATCGCCACATAAACTTGCGAAACAGCGTACAAGTTTTCGAAACCGGCGACACCGCAATGAAACCGACGACCCAGAGTCATAGAGAGGAGTCGCGCCATGACGAGACGAGGTTCACGACGTAACCGAGATACATTGGCTGCCCCTGGGTATCGGCGGATCCGAAATCCGTTTCCTCCGATTGAGGTGCTCAATCCGGAAGCCGTCGAACGCATTCACGATGCATCCATGACGATCCTGGAGACGACCGGCATGCGGATCCTCGACCCCGCGTCGCGAAGAGTCTTGAAAGACGGCGGATTTGACGTCGACGACACCGAACAAATGGTTCGTTTCGACCGCGAACGACTGCTTGAGCTCGTTGGCAAGGCGCCGCCCCGTGTCGGTGTCCGTGGCCGGGATGAAGCCAAGCGAGTCAGTATGGGCGAGGGATTCATGGCGTTCACCGCCGTCGGCGGACCGCCGTTCGTGGCGGACCTCGAAGGCGGTCGCCGACACGGCACGTACGAGGACCTCCGCCGTTTCATCAAACTTGTTCACCTGCTCGACATCATCCACCTGGAGGGCGGTCAATCGATCGAACCGACGGACTTGCCGGTCCGCACTCGTCACCTCGACTTCTACCTCGCGTGTTGCACATTGACGGACAAGCCGTGGAAACCTCTTTCGATCGGTCGCGAACAAGCCCGGGACGCTCTCGCGATGGCGCGTATCCTTCATGGCGCAAGCGATGATCAACTGGCTGCTGATCCAGTATTCTTCGTCAACACCAACTCCAACACGCCGCTCGTGCTGGATGCCGAAATCGCTGTCGGGTTGACCGAATTTGCAAGGGCCGGTCAGCCGATCTGTGTCACGCCATTTGCACTCTCCGGGGCCATGGCGCCTGCGACAGTGGCGGGTGCCTTGGCCATCCAGAATGCGGAAACCCTCGCGGCATGTGCTCTGGTACAGATCGTCCGCCCGGGCTGTCCCTACGTTTACGGATCGTTTGCCAGCAACGTCGACATGAGGACCGGCTCACCCGCTTTCGGAACGCCCGAGTATGCCCTCGGCGCCCAGGCCAGCGGGCAGTTGGCGCGACGCTATCGTCTTCCCTGGCGCTCTTCGAATGTAAACTCATCGAAGGCGCCGGACGCGCAGGCTGCGTATGAGTCCCAGATGTCCATCTGGGGTGCCGTGACCGGGCACGTTGGCGTGTTGAACCAGGGTGCCGGCTGGCTCGAGGGTGGCCTCGTTGCGTCGTTCGAGAAGTTAATCATCGACGCCGAAATGTTACGCATGATGGCGGCATGGATGGACGGATTGGCGAGCAGCGACGAAGACATTGGTCTGGACTCAATCGCAGATGTCGGGCCCGGCGGACATTTCTTCGGCACCAAACATACACTCGAACGCTACCAGGACGCGTTCTACAGCCCGTTGGTTTCCGACTGGTCAAACTTCGAAACATGGCAAGAACGCGGTTCCCCTGATACCGCGATGCTTGCCAATCGGGCATGGAAGAGAATGCTGAACACCTACGAGGAGCCGCCCCTGGATCAAGCGGTCCGGGAAGAGCTGGAAAGCTTCGTCGAGCGTCGCAAACGCGAGATCGAATCGTCCGCCGCGTAGCAGTCTCAGAAGATCTCCGGAACGAAGTTCTGCTCCGACATCGGCGGACGGACGTACGTGGAGTCGGCACGCTTCCGCTTGGGCAGCTTGATCCGTTTGGGCGTGATGTCCTTGTACGGAATCATGCTTAAGAGATGACTGATGCAGTTCAGTCTTGCCCGCTTCTTGACGTCCGAATTGACCACGAACCAAGGCGCTTGCTTGATATCGGTGTGGACGAACATCTCGTCCTTGGCCTTTGAGTACTCGATCCACCGATTGCGGGTCTCAAGGTCCATCGGGCTGAGCTTCCAGTGCTTGGTGACGTCCGACGCTCTTGCCTGAAAGCGACGCTCCTGTTCCTCGTCGGAAACCGAGAACCAGTATTTTATCAGTATGATGCCGGAACGGACGAGCATCCGTTCGAACTCCGGGCATGAGCGCATGAAATCCCGGTACTCGTCCTCGCTACAGAACCCCATGACACGCTCGACGCCGGCCCGGTTGTACCATGAGCGGTCGAACAGAACCATTTCACCGGCCGCCGGCAGGTGCTCGACGTACCGCTGAAAATACCATTGCGATTGTTCGCGTTCGGTCGGTTTGGCCAGCGCGACGACGCGCGCAACCCGCGGATTGAGCGGTTCGGTTATCCGCTTGATGACACCACCCTTGCCTGCCGCATCGCGTCCCTCGAAGATGATGACGACCCTTAAACCCTTGTGCTTGATCCACTCTTGCAGCTTGACGAGTTCGACGTGCAGTCGCTCCAACTCGCGCTCGTAGACCTTGTTCTTGATCTTCTTGACGGGTTTCGGCGTGTCCGCCGCCGAATGTAGTTCGTACTCCGTCTTATGCTTCGTCCCCGTCAGGTGGCGCGGCTTGCCGGTCCGTGCCGCATGAGACTTAGGGCCTTTGTCGCGCTCCTGTTTCGAACTGACAGCCTTCTTCGCCACATTCACCTCCCTGTCGATCTTTCTAACGTGCCACGAACCGCACTGCCCGGTCCATTGCCGGCATCAGGTCAACCTGCGAAGCCGGTGATTAGCAGCGCCCCACAGGACAAGATGCCCGCAATGGGCACCCACAACGGCACGGTGAAAACTCCGGCTTTGTTTCCGTCTCGACGCTTGATGCGCCATAAGGCGCCGTTGACCAAAATGAACACGACAAGGACGACACCCGACGTCCACGTCGCCAACGCCGTAATGGGAAACATCAGCGCCAACGCCAGCACGAATCCCACGACTGTTGCCGTTGCGATCAGAGGTGTCCGGGTCGTTTCGTTGATACGGCTGAGAGCGCTCGGCAGGCTGCGCATGTTCGCTAAACCGTAAAGCACGCGGGACGCCATGATCATCTGCACGATCACCCCATTCAGAGTGGCGACGATGGCGATCAGGGTAATGGCCAACGGCGAAACCCCGGCGACGCGTTCGAACACAAGACTGAGCGGCGCCCGGGAGGCGGCCAGTTCATCGAGCGGCACCGACCCGACGGCTACGATGGCGATAAGCACGTAGATCAGCGTTGTCAGGATCAGGGTCGCAAAGATCGCGCTCGGCAGAACCCTCTCAGGCTCATGCACTTCCTCCGCCAGATTGACCATGTCCTCAAAGCCGATGAATGCGAAGAATGCGATCAATGCCGCGCCGGCGACACCCCAAACGCCGTCATAGGTGAACGCCGGCACCATCTCGGGGACCACATCCAACGGCTGCGGATCGGCAGAGAAGCCGACGACGATGATCAGGATCAGTGCGCCCACCTCAATGACGGTAAACAAGCTGACAAGCAGCACGGATTCGACGATGCCCCACGCGACGACCGCACCGATCAACAAGATGACGATCGCTGCCATCACGGTCTCGTTGACGTCCACGAGTTCACGAATGTAACCGACGCTGCCGATGGAAATGGCGGCCGACGAGATGATGCCGGAGGCGACCACCATGAGGCCGACTACCAGCGACAGACGCGAGGAGCGGTACCCCTCCCGGGCATAGGCCGCCTCGCCCGCGCTGACGGGAAACCGGGCCGAAAGTTCCGCGAATGATGCCGCCGAGAACACCATGACGATCGCCGCCGCGATGAACGACAAGGGCGCCAGAAGGCCCGCGTGTTCGACCGCTGCGCCCAGCAGGACGTAGATACCGGCGCCGATCGTCGTCCCCAGGCCGTAAAGCACAACCAACGGAAACGACAATGATCGACGGAGCGATGTCATATCATGCGACCCCAAACGGGTGCGCCACGAGTAGCGCTCTTAACTGAGACCCTTACCACCCATCTTGAGGAACTTTTCGCGGCGCCGCGACTTAAGGACACCGCCTTCAAGATCGCCGAGTTCGCCGAGAGCCTTGGCGATCGCCGCGCCGGTGGCGGCGATGGCTTCGACTGGCTCGCGATGGGCGCCGCCCAGCGGCTCTTTGACAATGGCGTCGATGACCTCGAGCTTCTTGAGGTCATCGGCGGTTAGCCGCAGGGCCTCAGCGGCATCCTTAGCGAGATCGCCGTCGCGCCAGAGGATGGAAGCGCAGCCCTCCGGCGAGATCACCGAGTAAATCGCGTGCTCGAGCATCAGCACGGTATTTGCCGTGGCCAGCGCGATCGCACCGCCGGATCCACCTTCGCCGATTACGACGCTGATCAGCGGGACCTTGAGGGCAAGGCACTTTTCGATTGAGCGCGCGATGGCCTCGGCCTGACCGCGAGCCTCGGCGTCGACACCCGGATAGGCACCGGGTGTGTCGACGAACGTGATGACCGGCAATCCGAAACGATCCGCCAGATCCATCAGCCGTTGCGCCTTGCGGTAACCCTCGGGCCGCGCCATGCCGAAATTGTGACGAATACGCGAGTCCGTATCGGAGCCCTTCTCGTTGCCAATGACGACGACGGAGCGTCCCTGGAACCGACCCAGACCACCAACGATCGCGGCATCCTCGGCGAACGCCCGATCGCCGGCGAGTGGCGTGAAGTCATCGATCAACTGGCTGATGTACGCCAGCGCGTGGGGTCGCTGGGCATGACGCGCGACCTGGGCTTTCTGCCACGGCGTCAGTTTCGTGTAGGTCGACCTCAGCAACTTGTCGACCTTGCCCTGAAGCCGGCCCACCTCGTCGGCGATATTGACGTCACTGTCGCCGCTGAGATGACGCAGTTCCTCGATCTTGCCCTCCAGTTCGGCAATCGGCTTTTCGAAATCGAGGTAGCTATGCATTCGTTCACTCCGCTCGCAGGGCGTACTTAACCAGCTTTGGCGATTTGCTCGGCCTTGTCGACCATGACCTGAGCCTGACGGATCGAGGCAATGTCGATCAACCTGCCGTCGAGCGAGACCGCGCCGCGACCTTCGCGTTGCGCTTCCTCCATCGCCTCGATGATGCGCTTGGCCTTGGTGACCTCGGCCTCGCTCGGGCTGAAGAGTTCGTTGGCAAGGTCGATCTGCGACGGATGGATCGCCCACTTACCCTCGCAGCCGAGGGTCGACGCCCGCATGGCCTGCGCCTTGAAACCGTCCGGGTCCTGGAAGTCGCCGAACGGCCCGTCGATCGGACGCAAACCGTTGGCCCGGGCGGCGACCACCATCTTGGCGATCGGATAGTGCCACATGTCGCCCCAGTGAACTTCTCGGTTGCCGTCGTCGTCTGGGTCAGTCAACACATGGTAGTCCTGGTTCGGACCGCCGATGACGGTTGTGCGCGCCTTGGTCGAGGCGGCGTAGTCGGCCACGCCGAAGTGAAGCGATTCCAACCGCTTGGACGAAGCGGCGATCTCGAACAGATTGGCCATGCCGAGGGCGGTCTCGATGATCAACTCGAAGCCGATGCGTTTCTTGAGGCCCATGGCGTCCTCGATCTGCGTGCACATCATGTCGAGCGCATAGACGTCGGCGGCAGTGCCGACCTTGGGAATCATGATCAGGTCGAGCTTGTCGCCGGCCTGTTCCACGACGTCGACGACATCGCGGTACATGTAGTGGGTATCGAGGCCGTTGATGCGCACGGACACGGTCTTGCTGGACCAGTCGAGATCGTTCAGCGCCTCGACGATGTTCTTGCGGGCCTGGGGCTTGTCATCCGGCGCAACGGCATCCTCAAGGTCGAGAAAGATCACGTCCGCGGCGCTCTTGGACGCCTTTTCAAGGAATGTCGGATTGGATCCCGGTACAGCGAGTTCGGAACGGTTCAGGCGCGCAGGCGCCTGTTCGACGATGGTGAAACTCATGGCTCTTCTCCCTGTCAGTCCGCAAACAAGCCGTCTCCCCACGGCATTGTGCGGCGCACAATTCACGTCCTTGGGCCCGAAGATGTAACAAAGCCCGACCCTGTTCAAGTCTACACGCGACAGCGTAAGGTACCAGAACGACAACGACCCCGAACCTGACGAAGCACTATACCGAGGGAGACCCAGCGATGGCGGAGAGCGAAACGAGCGCGACCGACGGTCAGCCGGAAAAACCGGTGATTCTCGTCACCCGCAAACTACCCGACGCCGTCGAGAAGAGGCTTTCGCAATCGTACGCGGCAGAGCTCAATCCGACGGACAAGCTCTACTCGGAGGATGAACTGATTGCGAAGGCCCAGGGGTGTACAGGCATTCTGCCCTGCCATACGGAGCATTTCACCCGCGAAGTCGTGGAGCGCCTGCCCGACAGCGTTAAAATCGTCGCCAATTTTTCGGTAGGCGTCGATCACTGCGATTTGGCCGCCTTCGGCGACCGGGGGATCGTTGTGACCAACACGCCCGACGTGCTCTCCGATGCCACCGCCGAAATCACTATCTTGCTGATGCTGGGCGCGGCGCGGCGGGCGGGCGAAGGGGAGAAGATGATGCGCGAGGGCACCTGGAAGGACTGGAGCCCCGCGTTCATGGTCGGCCGCTCGGTCACCGGCAAACGCCTCGGCATCGTTGGAATGGGGCGCGTCGGTCAGACCGTGGCGCGGCGCGCCCGCGCGTTCGACATGGAGATTCACTATCACAACCGTTCGCGCCTCGATTCATCGAAGGAGCACGGTGCCCTATTCCACGAGAATCTTGATTCGATGCTCGGCGACGTCGATATCCTGTCCCTGCACTGCCCGAACACACCGGAGACCCGCGGACTGCTCTCGGCCGAGAGGATCGCCAAACTGCGGGACGGCGCTATCGTCGTGAACACTGCGCGCGGCGCGCTGGTCGACGAAGACGCGCTCGCTGATGCCCTCGAGAACGGCAAGCTGTTTGCCGCCGGATTGGACGTCTATCGCGACGAACCGGGCGGCAATAAGCGCATTGCGGGGCTCGCCAATACCTTCCTGCTACCGCACATCGGCAGCGCCAACGCGGAAACCCGCGACGCCATGGGATATCGGGCGATCGACAATTTAGACGCGTTCTTCGCAGGCAGCGAGCCGGGAGACCGGGTCGCCTGAAGAGGTATTAAATATGCCAGCAACGGCGTCAGACACTTGAATAACGATTTGAAATCGCCGACATTGGCGCCTGTGGTACTCCACAGTACCGACTTGGCAGTGTTCGCGCCCCTGTTCCGGGGCCTCTGCCCCAGGAACAAGAAACCAGAACGATAAAACACCGATAACGTTTGGGAGGATCTGATGACCAAGACAACCGAGAAATCCAAGGCCGATACAAAGTCGGTCGATCGCCGCAAGTTCCTGCGCGGCACCGCCATCGCCGGCGCAGCGGCCGCGGGCGCGGTTGCCGCGCCTCACGTCGCCAAGGCGGCCGTCACGCTGAAGGTACAGGCTGCCTGGGGCGGCGGTATCTTCCTTGAGTTCGCACAGGACTATGTCAATCGCGTAAACAAGATGTCCGGCGGCGCGCTGACGATCGACCTGCTCGGCGTCGGCGCCGTCGTTAAGACCGCCGAAATGCAGACTGCAGTTCACAAGGGCGTGCTCGATGGCGCACACTTGGTGACTGCTTACTGGTACTCGAAGAGCCCGGTTGCCTCACTGTTCGGCACCGGCCCTTGCTTCGGCTGGTCGGCCAATGAACTGCTCGGCTGGATCCAGTACGGCGGCGGCAAGGAGCTCTATTACGAGCTCATGCATGATCGCCTGAAGCTCGATCTTGTCGGTTTCTTCACCGGCCCAATGCCGGCGCAACCACTCGGCTGGTTCAAGGAGAAGATTACGGATTCGAGCCAGATGCAGGGCCTCAAGTACCGCACCGTTGGTCTCGCGGCCGATGTTCTGCAGGAAATGGGCATGTCCGTCGTACAGTTGCCGGGTGGTGAAATTCAGCCCGCCATGAAGTCCGGTCTGATCGACGCGGCCGAGTTCAACAACCCGACGTCCGATAAGGACTTCGGCATGCAGGACGTGTCCAAGCACTACCACCTGGCGAGCTATCACCAGTCGCAGGAGTCGTTCGAGATCATCTTCAACAAGACTCTCTTCGACAAGCTGCCGGAAGAAGCGCAGGCGATCCTCGAATACGCTTCGGAAGCTGCGTCCTCCGATATGGCCTGGAAGGCGATGGAGCGCTACTCGCAGGACCTCGTGTCGCTCAAGGAAGACCACGGCGTCAACGTCTACCGCACGCCGGACAGCGTCATGCAGGACCAGCTCAAGGGCTGGGACATCGTCATCGACCGCATCAGCGGCGAGGACGAGTTCTTCGCCAAGGTCGTTGAGTCCCAGAAAGCCTGGGCCAAACGGCACGGCGCATACGCGCTGCAGAACGCGCCGGACTTCCGGGGTGCCTACGAGCACTACTTCGGAGCGCTCTAAGGCTTCGATGTCCGGCTCCGGCTGGAACGGTTCTGGTAACGGGGCGATTGAAGAATCGCCCCGTTATCGCCTTATTCTGGGGCCACCGAACTTGGATGTCCCGGAATCCGGAATAATGTGAGTTTTATGTTGTCCGAAGCAGGTGAGGGTCTTATGACCCGCAATGCCCTTATCGAACCGATCGGGAAGTCCCATGACCAAGATCCTCCACTTCGTCGATAGCCTAAGTGCATGGAGCGGCAAGGCGTTCGCCTGGTGCATCGTCGTGCTGACCTTCGCAACCTGCTATGAGGTTTTTGTCCGGTATGTGCTCGGAGCTCCGACGGTTTGGGCCTTCGACATGAGCGTGCAAATGTACGGCTCGCTGTTCATGATGGCCGGCGCCTACGCGCTGGCCCAGGACGCCCACGTCCGCGGCGACGTTGTCTATCGGCTGCTGCCGCTCAAGTGGCAGGCCGGTATCGATCTTCTGCTCTACATCATTTTCTTCATGCCGGGTGTGTTCGCGCTGACCTACTACGGATACGGATTTGCCGCCGACTCCTGGTTCTACAAGGAAGTGAGCTGGTCGAGCCCGTCGCGAATTCAGATTTATTTCTTCAAGACACTGATCCCGGTCTCGGGCGTCCTGCTGCTTTTACAGGGCCTTGCCGAGATTGCACGTTGTATTCATTGCCTGCGGCACGGCGAATGGCCGGCGCGGCTGCACGACGTGATGGAAACCGAAACCATGCTGATGCACGAAAAGGAAGACATCCCCGCCGCGAGGGATGCTGTCGAAGGGAGTGACCGGCGATGACCGATCCGCAAATTGCCATCGTCATGCTGGGCCTGTTCATTCTCATGGTCCTGTTCGGGTTTCCGATTGCCTTCACCCTCGTCGCCATGGGGCTCGGCTTCGGCTACTACGCCTATTACGACGAACTGCGCATGGCGACGATCTTTGACAACCGAATATTCGATCTGATGGTGCAGAACACCTTCTCGGTGATGTCGAACGACGTCCTTGTCGCGGTACCCCTGTTCCTATTCATGGGCTATGTCGTCGAGAGAGCGAATATCGTCAACAGGCTGTTCTTCTCACTGCAGCTGGCCGCCCGCCACCTGCCGGGTTCGATGGCCGTCGCTGCGCTCGCTACCTGCGCGATTTTTGCCACGGCAACCGGCATCATCGGCGCCGTTGTCACATTGATGGGCATGCTCGCGTTACCGGCGATGCTCGAGGCCGGTTATGAGCGCAAGTTCGCCTCGGGCGTGATCTGCGCCGGTGGCTGCCTGGGCATCCTGATCCCGCCGTCGATCATGTTGATCGTCTATGCGGCGATCGCCGAATTGTCGCCGCTTCGACTCTACGCAGCCGCAATGTTCCCGGGCCTGATACTGGCGGGCCTCTACATGGTTTATGTTGTCACCCGCGCGACACTTAACCCGGCACTCGCGCCGAAGCCGCGTGAGGAGGACGTGCCGGCGCCGATGATGATTGTATGGCAGCTGCTCACCTCTGTCGTGCCGCTCGGCGGCCTGATCCTGACCGTCCTGGGTTCGATCCTGTTCGGTCTCGCGACCCCGGCCGAGGCCGCCGGTGTCGGCGCATTCGGCGGTCTGTTCCTGGCCGTCTGCTACCGCTCCTTGTCTTGGGAACGTCTCAAGGAATCCGTCTTTCTGACAGCGAAGACCGCGGCCATGGTCTGTTGGCTGTTCGTCGGATCGTGGACGTTTGCCTCGGTGTTCTCGTATCTCGGCGGCCACGACCTGATCGAGCATTGGATCCTGGGCCTTGATCTCGGTCAGGTCGGATTCCTGATCCTCGCGCAGGCGATCATTTTCCTGCTCGGCTGGCCTCTGGAATGGACCGAGATCCTGATCATCTTCGTGCCGATCTTCTTGCCGATGCTCGAAACCTTCGACGTGAACCCCTACTTCTTCGCGATGCTGGTGGCGCTCAATCTGCAAACGTCGTTCCTGACGCCGCCTATGGCGATGGCCGCCTACTACCTGAAGGGGGTCGCACCACCGCACCTGCAGTTGATCGAGATTTTTCGGGGCATCATGCCGTACTTGGCGATCGTCATTTTCGCCATGGTCCTGATGTACAACTTCCCGGGCATTGCCCTGTGGCTGCCGGACTACTTCTTCGGCAAGGTGCCGCTGTAATCGCGTCACGGACTGGAACGCTAATCGCTCAAGGCTGTCGATGACGAACATGTTCGAGCCGAAAAGCTTGTCGGGCATGGGCCTGATCGAAGCTGCGGAAACCATCCGAGAGGGAACCGTTACGTCCCGCCAGTTGGTCGACGACTGCCTGGCGCGGATTGACGAGCACGATCCGGCAATCAAGGCCTGGGCGCACCTCAAGCCCGACCACGCCCGCGAGCAGGCGGATGCATGCGACAAACTGCGGCGAACGGGGAAGGTTACCGGGCCGCTCCATGGCGTGCCGATCGGTATCAAGGACATCATCGATACCGCGCATGTGCCGACCGAGTACGGCAGCAAGATTTTCAAGGGGCGGGTGCCGTTCAACGACGCCTGGGTGGTGTCGCGACTCCGCAACCTCGGCGCGATCATCATCGGCAAGACCGTCACGGCGGAACTCGCCAATGTCGGGCCAAACGAAACCCGAAACCCGCACGATACCTCCCGCACCCCGGGCGGATCGTCGAGCGGATCGGCTGCCGCCGTGGCCAGTTACATGGTGCCGGGCGCACTCGGCACCCAGACTGGCGGTTCGGTCATTCGGCCGGCCTCCTACTGCGGTATCTACGGCTTCAAGCCGACCTGGGGACTGATACCCAGAAGCGGCGTGCTGCTGCAGTCGCATATCCTTGATCATGTCGGCACCTTCGGCCGGTCCGTCGCCGACGCAGCGCTGCTTGCCGAATGCCTCATGGGATACGATCCCGACGATCCGGCGACCAGCGTCGTCAACTATCCGCAACCGCTTGCAGAGATTTGCCGCCAGGAACCGCCGGTCGGCGTCAAACTCGGTTTCGCACGCACGCCCAAATGGAACGAGGCGGAACCGGCGACGCAGGAAGCGTTCGAAGAATTGTGCGAGGTTCTCGGTGACGAGGCGGAAGACCTCGATCTGACCGGCACGTTCGAAAACGCTTGGGAGTGGCACCGCACCCTGATGAATGCCGACAACGCGTTCCACTACGGCGCCATCTACGATAAGTCCGGCGACCAACTCCATCCCGACTTGCGTGCCAACATCGAGCACGGCCGCACGGTTACCGCGACACAGTACCTTGGTGCGCTTCAGGGCCGAGAACGGCTGCTCGAAATCTGGGATGAAATGCTCGAAGAGTACGACGCGATCATCACACCAGCCGCCGCCGGCGAGGCTCCCGAAGGCCTGCAGAGCACCGGCGACGCGGTATTCTGCAAACTCTGGTCGCTGATGGGCGTGCCCGCCGTCTCGTTGCCGCTGATGGTCGGCGAGAACGGCATGCCGCTCGGCGTCCAACTCGTCGGCCGCGTCGGCGACGATGCCAAACTTTTACGGACCGCCAACTGGCTGGTCGAAACTCTGTCACAAGAGTAAGATACGACCCCTAAGGGAGACACGAAATGGTCGACAATATAGAGAGGATCGCTGCCGTCATCGGGATGCTGATCGTTACCGTGTTCTTGCTTGGCCTCGGCGATGCCATTCACGAAACGCCGTTCTGGGTGATCGTCGTCGGCGTGCTTTGCCTTGCCTGGTACGGCGTCTATGAAGAATGCTTCAAGAACGCCGGCAAGAAAGGCGACGACGCAGGCGCCTGATTGCGTGCTTCAACGCGCGAGCGGGTGGGCGGTTTCGACTAGAGCTCGCAGGCGCTCTTCCAGGACATGGGTATAGATCTGAGTCGTCGAGATATCAGCGTGCCCTAGCATTTGCTGCAGGGAGCGCAAATCGGCACCATGTGCCAGCATGTGACTGGCGAACGAATGTCGCAGCACATGCGGTGACACACGCCGATGATCGAGTCCGGCGCCAATCGCCAACTCCTTCAGCAACTGACCAAATCGGGCGCGGGTCAGATGTCCGGATTTGCCTCGCGACGGAAACAAGTAACCTTCCGCCCCGTGCGCCGTGCGCCGTTTCGGCATAAAGCGATCGCGCACACCCCGATAGGCCTCGATTGCCGCCATCGCGGGTTCGCTGAGCGGCACCATGCGTTCCTTCGCGCCTTTGCCGCGCACGATCAGCATGCGTCCGTCTCCGCTCAACGCGCTGAGCGGTAGTCCGACCAGTTCGGATACACGCAGACCGCTGGCGTACAGGATCTCCATCAACGCCGTCAGACGGACACCCTCGTCACCTGGCCAGGCGTGCACCGTCGTCAGCAATCGGTCGACTTCGTCCTCCGAGAGGTACTTCGGTAAACTGCGACCGAGCGCCGGCGCGTCGACAGTCGACGCCGGATCATCCCGGCGGACGTCTTCATCGATCAGAAACCGGAAAAATCGCCGAATGGCGGACAGTTGGCGCGCCGATGTCGACGGCGCCATGCCGCGGCCCGCCAGTTCACGCATGTAGGCCTCGATCTGTGCCGGCGTGGCGTCCTCCGGGGCACGTCTGCGGGCTCTCACGAATGCAGCAAACGACGTCAGATCCCGGCGGTAAGCATCGATCGTGTTGCCGGCTGCCCCTTGTTCGACCGACATCATGTCGAGGAATCGGCCGACCCAGCGTTCCCGCGGCTGCCCTCCGCTCCGTTGGCCGTCTTCGCTGTTCATAATCCGTTCAGTACCGCTGCCTCGAGCATTAATGCCGCGGCCTCGTCCGCCAGCCCCACACGCTGGAGTGCGCCGACGGCATGCTTCACGACGAGCGGATCCGCATCGATCAGTCCGCCGCCGCCAATAAGATGAACAGCCAGGAGAACCGTCCGGCCCACCGCTCCGGTGTCCGCAGCCGCCGCCAAGCGATGCCACACGGCGAGGTCTGCGCCGAACCCGCCACGTGAACCGGCTCGCCCACCCATCACCTGCCACAAATCGGCCGAGGATCCGGGTTTTCTCGCTTCGAGCAACGTCAGCAGCAACGCGGCGTCGGCCCGACCGTTCGGGCTGTTGGCAACGATCTCCCACCAGCGCGTGAAATCTTCAGCCAGCAACGGTGCCTGGCCGAGACCGGCAAGGTGTATCAACGGGGTCAGGCGACGCAGGGCCTCCGATGCCTCTGTATCGAGAAGTGCCGCACTCCGTAAAATAGAAACCCAGCCGATCGCCACCGCGGTGTCGCCTGCCATTATCAAAGCGCGCGCAGCGTCTTCGGCAAACCAGGCCAGATCCGTGCGCGCCGGAATACTGCGAACGATGGGCAGGAAAGCCCGCGCCGTGGCCACGTAGAGGCCATCGTTCCGGGCGCGTTCGAACGCCAGCGAGGTCGCCTCGGCCCGCGCCGCGTCGATCTCCTGTGTGCGGCTCGCTTGATACAGCAAAGCCAGCGCGGAGAACCCGCCGATATCCTCCGCCGACGAAATCGGATTGTCGATCTGCGCCGGTTCAAATGCGGAACGCTCGAACAAGCGGCGCATCAGCCGACCTGAGAGCGTTCCGGAACGGGCCAATACGTCCATCATCTTCGCTCGCGTATCGCCCTCGACATTGTCGGAATCTGCCAGCAACGCCAGCACATGGGGCGACGCATCGGCGAACCCGGATGCAACCAGCTCATCAGAGAGGCTCGCCTTGGACGTGCGGAACATGGCGATCTGCATGGGGTTGGCGGGCGGCAGTCGATCCAGCGTCGGTGATGCCTGATCGATGAGCGCGCGGACAAGCCGCTCATACGTGGCGTCCGACTGGCCCAGGTCCTGCAGCAGAGTCAGACCGAGTTCAGCCTCGGGACCCGAACCTGCAAGCGCCTGGCACATCACCAGCAAACGCTGCCAGAACGCGTCACTCGATTCTCGCGTCCCGGTCGTGGCCTTGCCACAGGCCTTGGCATACTCCCCCCGAAGCAACTCGGTCTCAGCCTCGACCCGGGTAAAGCGGAGATCGCGATCATGGCCCGGTGTTACGGCCAGCAGACGCCAGACGCTGTCGAAATCGCCAATTGCCGATAACGTGCGCAGTCGGATCGCCACGAAATCGCCGGGCTGATAACCGTCACCGCCGGCGGGCGGTTCGGCGGAACTCAACAGCAGCCGTTGCACGAGGTCGCCCAGAACCACCGACGCGACGGGTAACGGCAACTCTTCGATCAGATTTATGGCCGACGGCATGTCGGTCTCATTCCATAGTGACGGCCCGAGACCGCCGTCGAGTTCGCCCAATGTACCGACACTGTCGACATTCAATGCGTCGAGAATATCGACCTCGATAAAGTCTGACGTCTGCCCGCTGTCGATACCTGTCACCGGATCGGTTCCGGTACCATCCACGGCAGTATCCGGCGGTTCCAGCGTCTGCGGCGCGTCGAGGCTCTGCGGCTCGCCCAGAGGCACGGCCTTACCCGCCGCACCCTCACCTTCTTCGAACAGCCGCAGAAACTTGGATTCAGGTTCTTCGGACGTTTCCTGTGCCGAAACGGGTGCCGAGAGGAACGCCGTCAACAGCGCCGCGACCAGCAGACAAAAACCCGGCAACCGATTATTCGGGTCCGGCACAGTGCCTCCTCTAACGCGCAAAACGTTCATCGGGCACGACGACTTCGACAGGCGCGGACGGAGCCGGGATGTCCCAAGTCGATAGGAACACGGCGCCGCCGCCAAGCCCGACCAGGACGATCAAGACGAGAAACATGGAAAATCGCTTCATGAGAGAGGAACTGCGCTCCCTGGTTCGTGAATATCTGCGGGCGGAGCATACCCGCCTCACTGCGCCTTCGACCAACAGTCTCGCTTTGACGACGTCATGCGGACCGTTTAGGTATCGAATCGCTAGAATTATAGTGTGTCAAAACTCGGGCAGTCCATCGGCTCCCCGGACCCATCGATCGATCGCCGCTGCGAGATTACGACGGAGACCCTGATGCCGGCAAAGGCCGACCTCCCCGACCCAGACATGTTGCGCGAGTACCTGGGAACGCGCTCCATCGTTCTTGTCGGCCTGATGGGCGCGGGGAAAACGAGCGTCGGCCGCCGGCTCGCCCAGACTCTCGGCCTGCCGTTCGTCGATGCCGACCAGGAGATTGAAGAGGCCGCCGGCTGCACGATCGAGGATTTCTTCGAGTTGTATGGTGAGCCCGCGTTCCGCGAGGGCGAGGAGCGGGTGATCGAAAGACTGCTTAGCAACGGGCCGCAGGTTCTTTCTACGGGTGGCGGTGCATTCATGAGCCCAACGACCCGCCAAAGCGTCACCAAGTCCGGGATCTCCGTCTGGCTCAAGGCTGATCTCGACACCCTGCTTAAACGCACATCACGGCGTAATGACCGGCCGCTGCTCAAGGGCAACTCGCCGAAGGAAACTCTGCGCCGATTGATCGACGAGCGTTACCCTGTCTACGCCGAATCGGACGTCACCATTGAGAGCAGCACGGAAAGCGTGGAAGCGTCTGCAAAACTGGCGATCCGCGCGATTGCCGACTATCTTGAGGGTTTATCGTCAATCCCGGCAGACAACCAATGAACAACTCAACCAACGTCGAATCCGTGGAACCGCCGCTGGTGGTCGACCCTGATCGCCTGCGGGTGGAACTCGGGGCGCGGGCGTACGATATTGTCGTCGGGCGGGGGCTGATCGAGCGCGCCGGCAGCGATATCGCACCGCTGCTGAACCGGCCACGCACGCTGATCGTCACCGATGCGAATGTCGCCCGCGGCTGGCTGCAACCATTGGAACGGGCGCTGATGGCGGCTGGGATCGAAACGGCTTCGGTTGTCCTGCCGCCGGGCGAGGCCACGAAGAGTTTCGGACAGCTCGAGCGCCTTTGCGGCGAAATTCTCGACTGGCGAATCGAGCGTCGATCGACGGTCGTTGCGCTGGGAGGCGGCGTTATCGGCGATCTCGTCGGTTTTGCCGCGGCGATCCTGATGCGCGGCATCGAGTTCATCCAGATTCCGACAACGCTCCTGGCCCAAGTCGACAGTTCCGTCGGCGGCAAGACCGGCATTAACATGCCGCAGGGCAAGAACCTGATCGGTGCGTTCCACCAGCCGCGGCTGGTGCTGGCTGATACCGCCGCACTCGACACCCTGCCCGACCGTGAACTGGGCGCCGGGTATGCGGAAATTGCCAAGTACGGCCTGCTCGGTGACAAAGCGTTCTATGAATGGCTCGAGGACAACGGCGCCGGTTTTTTCGACGGAGACGAACAGGTCCGGCGTCACGCAATTCTCGAGAGCTGCCGTGCAAAAGCGCGTATCGTCGGCGAGGACGAGAAGGAGACCGGAAAACGCGCCCTGCTCAATCTCGGCCACACCTTTGGTCATGCGTTGGAGGCCGAAGCCGGATACGACGGCCGCCTACTGCATGGCGAAGCGGTCGGCATCGGCATGGTCATGGCATTCCGGTTGTCGGCTCTCCTCGGTCACTGCGACCAAGGCGACGCCGACCGCGTCGCCACGCACCTTCGCTCGGTTGGCGTCCCTGCCGACCTGAGCGGTCTGGATACGGCGAATTGGACAGCCGCCCGCCTTCTCGATCACATGCGTATCGACAAGAAGGTTCAGGACGGCCGACTGACGTTCATTCTCGCACGCGCTATCGGCGAGGCGTTCATCAGCAGCGACGTACCGGAGGCCGCCGTCCTCGAAACCCTCGAGACGGCCTTACAATCCTGATGGACCATGTCGTTCTGCCATTTATTCGCCAACGGCCTTATCGTTTTTCACAATCGTTTGCTGCACTGAGAGTTGAGGTTTCATCATGCTGATCACCTTCGGCGCGATCGTTGTCTTGTTGTTCCTGTCCGCCTTCTTCTCGGGCTCCGAGACGGCGCTGACGGCAGCATCCAGACCGTTGATGCACCAACTGGAACAGGGCGGCGATCAGCGGGCCAAGCTGGTCAACGTCCTACATGCCCGCAAGGAACGTCTGATCGGGACGATCCTTCTCGGCAACAACCTGGTCAACATCCTCGCTTCGGCACTGGCGACCAGCGCGATGATCACCATGTTCGGCGAAACCGGCATCGCCTATGCGACGCTCGGCATGACCCTTCTGGTGCTGATCTTCGCCGAGGTGCTGCCAAAGACTTACGCGTTCCACAACGCCAACCGCATGGCGCTGACCATCGCCCCGATCGTGAGCTTGCTGGTCTGGGTGCTGTCGCCTTTCACCCACGCGATCAACATGCTGATCCTCGGCGTGGTGAACCTGTTCGGCGGGGGGTTTGAAACCCGAGATATTCTCGGCAGCGGCGACGAGGAGCTGCGCGGCGCCATCGAACTACACGAACGCGAGGACGTCGACGTGCGCCATGAGAGGGCCATGTTGCGCAGCGTTCTCGACCTGGCCCAGGTCCAGGTTGGTGAGGTCATGACGCACCGCAAGCAGCTTGTCACCATCGACGCCTCGCTAACGACGGGGGAGATCATCGCCCAGGCACTGGAGAGCCCTTACACGCGCCTGCCGCTGTGGCGCGACAACCCCGACAACGTCGTCGGCATCCTGCATGCGAAGGCACTGTTGCGCCTGACTTACAACGCCAAGGATGACGTCAGCGATGTCGATATCATGTCGGTTGCGGCCGAACCTTGGTTCGTGCCGGAAACGACGACCCTCCAGGACCAGCTGGAAGCCTTCCGGGAGCGCCGCGAACATTCCGCCCTGGTCATCGACGAATACGGCGCGATCATGGGCATCGTCACTCTCGAGGACATTCTTGAGGAGATCGTCGGCGACATCGCAGACGAGCACGATATCGCCGTCAGCGGTGTCCGTGCCGACGCGGACGGTTCCTATATCATCGACGGCACGGTAACGATCCGCGACCTCAACCGGGAGCTGGACTGGGACCTGCCGGACGAGGAAGCGTCAACCGTCGCCGGATTGGTGCTGCACGAGTCTCGCCGGATTCCGGACGTCGGACAGGCCTTCATGTTCCACGGCTTCCGGTTTCAGATCCTGCGTCGCCACCGCAATCAGATAACCTCGATCAAGGTAATCCCGCCAGCCGACCCCGATCCAGTCGAGGATGCCCAGGGGCTCTAGGGTATTTTTTGTGCCGCAAACGAAACGCGGTATACTCTCGAAGTCTCGGGCATTTGCCTCAGGTTCTGCAGGGAGACTGCCATGCACAGAAAAATCGTCCCAGATGTGATCTCCGATCAGGACGTGGCCGCCGTGACCGTCGGCACCACGGCACTCGAAGCCGCCGAAAAGATGGCGGCTGCCAATATCGCGGCCGTGGTCGTCAACGACGACGCCGGGAAGCTCATCGGGATTGTCACCGAACGTGACCTGACCCGCGACGTCGTCGCCAAGGGACAGGTCCCCTCCCAGGTTCGTGTCGGTGACATCATGACCAAGAATCCCGACACGCTCGCGCCGGATGATTCCGCGATGGATGCCCTGCAACTGATGCACAATCGCAAGTACCGTCACTTGCCGGTCGCAGTCGACGGCAAGTGCATCGGCATGGTATCCGTGCGCGATCTCTACGAGTCGGTCATGGACGCCTTGCAGGAAGATATCCGCGAGACGGAGGCTTTCGTGTTCGGCGACCGTTACGGCGCCTGACCGGGGAACACCCTTTGCCTCTCTCGAAACCGAAACCGCGGCGGCACATGCACACGCGCACCATCGTGTGCCAGGGCTTCCGAAGGGAAGACGGTCTTTGGGACATCGAGGGCCGGATTACCGACACCAAGTCCTACAGCTTTGCTAATCACGACCGCGGGGGAATCGCCGCCGGCGAACCACTCCACGACATGATCGTCCGCCTGACGATCGATTCCGATCGCAAGGTAATCCATGCCGAGGCCGCGACCGAAAACGCGCCGTTCTCGATCTGCCCCAGTGCGGCAGGCGCCGTGGGACGGCTCGAAGGATTGCGGATCGCGCCCGGGTGGCGCCGCGGCGTAATCGCAGCCATGGGCGGAGTCAAAGGCTGCACCCACATCACCGATCTCGTCGTCGGCCCGATGGCCACGACAGCCTTCCAGACCGTGATCCCGGACGGAACGGCCGAGGGCAAGGTGCGCGACCGCCGACCGGCTGAGCAACTCGTCAACTCGTGCCATGCCTTCGCGTCCGACGGTCCGGTCGTGAAGCGAGAGTTCCCGGCCCACTACACCGGCGATGGTGAACGCAGCGAACAATGACCGCATCACCGGTGGCGATCGCACCGGTTGCGGCCCGTGTGTTTGCTTCCTTGAGATTCAGGTAGTTTCCGAGGGCGCCTTGGTCGTCATCGCCAGCGCGTGCAGGCCTGCTGCGAAAGCGTCGTCGAGCAGGCCATAGACCATCTGCTGGCGCTGGACTCGTCCGACGCCCTCAAACCGGTCCGAGACCACGGTAATCCGATAGTGGGTTTCGCCGCCGGGGCGTGCCCCGGCATGCCCGGCATGGAGCGCGGACTCGTCGATAATCTCGAGCCGGGACGGCGCCAGCCCCGCCTCCAACGCAGATCTTATTTGTTGCTCCATGCCCATGTTGCGGCTCCATTTTCGGTCTCCAGAATCCCAGATAAGGGTGATCTCGGGAATGGCAAGTCAAGTGCGAAGTGAAGTTGCAGGCGGCAACCGGCGGGCCCATAGTTATGGAACTATGGCAGGTAGAGCCGCACCCAAGCTGGAGACCTTCGACTGGCCGCGCGACCGTGGGAACGTGCCGCGCGAGCGCCGATGCGCGTGGGACGGATGCGATCAGCCCGGCGATCATCGGGCGCCGAAATCGCGCGACAGCCTGAACGATTACCAGTGGCTCTGTCTCGATCACGCCCGCGAATTCAACCGGGCCTGGAACTACTACCAGGGCATGAGCGACGATGAGGTCGAAGCCGACCTGCGGCGCGACACGACCTGGAACCGGCCGACCTGGCGGCTCGGCGGCAACGGTGCGTTCCGGCCTGACAAGCTCGCCGATCCGCTCGGTCTCTTCGGCGAGCATGGACCGGGCGGCGCTCCCGCCGGCGGCGGTCAGCCACCCGTGCGGCCGCCGATTTCCCGTGAGGAAGAGCGTGCATACGCGACGTTGGGGCTTGAATATCCGGTCACGGCCGACAATTTGAAGACCAGATACAAGGTTCTGGTCAAGGAGTACCACCCCGACGCCAACCCCGGCGACAGCACCGCCGAGGACCGTCTCAAGGATATCAACGCCGCATACCGCCTGCTGCGCGATGCGGTGAACGCCTGATTTTCCGGGCTTTATTGCCCCGGGTCCTTGACCTTCCGGCGTGCAGGGCGTACCCCCTTCTGCTGACGATTGCCTTCCTGAAAACCGCTAGCGCCGGATGATCCGACATGAGCTCTGAGACCGCCCACACGACCGCCTCCTTCCCGCTTGATGCACCCGACATCACCGTGTCCGTTCGCCAGACGTTCGGCCTCGACACGGACATGGAAGTTCCGGCGTTCAGCCAGGCCGAGGACCATGTACCCGACACGGATCCCGCATACCAGTTCGATCGCGACACGACGATGGCGATCCTCGCCGGCTTTGCCCACAACCGCCGTGTCATGATTCAGGGCTACCACGGGACCGGCAAGTCGACCCATATCGAGCAGGTTGCCGCCCGCCTCAACTGGCCCTGCATCCGCGTCAACCTTGACAGCCACATCAGCCGCATCGATCTCGTCGGCAAGGACGCCATCGTGCTGCGCGAAGGCAAACAGGTGACCGAGTTCCGTGAGGGCATTCTGCCGTGGGCGCTGCAGAATCCGACCGCCATGGTGTTCGACGAGTACGACGCCGGCCGGCCGGACGTGATGTTCGTCATTCAGCGCGTGCTCGAAGTCGACGGCAAGCTGACGCTGCTTGACCAGAACCGCGTCATGCGCCCGCACCCCTACTTCCGACTCTTTGCGACCACCAACACGGTGGGCCTCGGCGACACCACCGGCCTCTATCATGGCACCCAGCAGATCAACCAGGGCCAGATGGACCGATGGAACGTGGTGACCACGCTCAATTACCTCGACCATGACGCGGAAGAGCGCATCGTGCTGGCCAAGGTTCCCGCTTTCGATACCGACGAGGGCCACGCCGAGATCGCCAGCATGGTCGAGCTTGCCAACCTGACGCGGAGTGGCTTCATGAACGGCGACATCTCGACCGTCATGTCGCCCCGCACGGTCATCACATGGGCGGAGAACACCACGATCTTCAGTGACCGGGGTTTCGCCTTCCGGGTGACGTTCCTCAACAAGTGCGACGAACACGAACGACCGCTGATCGCCGAGTACTATCAGCGCTGCTTCAACGAGGATCTGCCGGAATCGATCCGCAACATCGCCGTTTCCTGAGCGAACCGGCCACCCTTCGCAGGCGCGTGACGTGAGTGACCAGGAAAACTTCAGCGAAGCCGTAAAACGGGCCACTGCGGCGGCAATCAAGGCCATCGCCGACAAACCGGGGCTCGACGTCTCGTTTCAGCACGGCAGCGCTACCGCCGCCGGCGAAACGGTCAAGATGCCGTCACCGCCGCCTCACATGAGCGCCGAGGCGCTGTCACGCTACCGCGGCACGGCAGATGCCCTGGCAGCCAAGCTGCGCTTTCACGACGAGACCCTGCACCGCCGTCTGCAGCCCTCATCCGCGGACGCTCGCCAGCTGTTCGAGGGTCTCGAGCAAGCCCGGTGCGAAAGCCTCGGCAGCGCGGAGATGGCCGGGGTCGCAGCCAATCTGCAGTCCCTGACCGAAGATCGCTGCCGCAACCAAGGATACCATCAAGTCACCGAACGGTCCGACGATCAGCTCGCCGACGTGCTCGGTATCCTCGTGCGTCAGAAGCTCAGCGGTCAGCCTCTGCCCGAATCCGCCAAACCGCTTTGTTTTCTGTGGCACGGCTGGCTGAAGGAGAAGATTGGCAATCAGCTCGACGACCTGGCGCCGGCGATGCACGACCAGTCGGCGTTTGCCGCCCGGCTCTCAAAGCTATTCCGCGCGCTCGATATGTCCGACGTGCCCGAACCACTCGATCAGGAGGACGAAGACGAGCAGGATCAGGACGAGAATAACGAGGAAGGCGCCGAGGACGTCGACGGCGAAACCGGCGAAATGGAAGCCGAGAGCACCAGCGCTGCCGACGCGACGCTCGGCGAGGAGGACGCCGATGGCGAAGCTTCCTCCGAGACCGGCGACGACGAGATGACACCGGGCGAAGGCGAGGACGAACCGGCCGGCCCCAACCAGTGGCAACAGAACTACACGGAAGACAGCGCCGCCTATGCGCTCTATCACCCGTACACGACGCAGTTCGACGAAGTCGTCGACGCGGAAGGCCTCTGCGACGGCGAGGAGCTCAACCGCCTGCGCCACCAGCTAGATCAGCAACTTTCCCATCTGCAGGGCGTGGTGTCGAAACTGGCCAACCGCCTGCAGCGCCGCCTGCTGGCCAAGCAGCAGCGTTCCTGGCACTTCGACCTCGAAGAGGGGATCCTCGACGCCGGACGCCTGTCGCGTGTCGTCATCGATCCGTTGCACCCGCTGTCGTTCAAGCAGGAGAGTGACGTCGAGTTCCGTGACACCGTGGTCAGCTTGTTGATCGACAATTCGGGCTCGATGCGCGGGCGTCCGATTACCGTGGCCGCGATGAGCGCCGATATCCTTGCCCGAACCCTCGAGCGCTGTGGCGTTAAAGTCGAGATCCTCGGCTTCACGACCCGGTCATGGAAAGGCGGCGCGTCGCGCGACAAGTGGGTTGCCGACGGCAAG
Organism: Rhodospirillales bacterium; assembly: GCA_040219295.1. Taxonomy (GTDB): domain Bacteria; phylum Pseudomonadota; class Alphaproteobacteria; order Rhodospirillales; family Casp-alpha2; genus JAVJST01. The sequence continues at coordinate 1,231,284 of JAVJST010000005.1, read as the reverse complement.
CCGGCGACGCCGGGCCGGCTCAACGACCTGCGCCATATCGTCTACAAGTCCGCCGACGCACCATGGCGTCGGTCGCGCAGAAACCTCGGCCTGATGCTCCGCGAGGGTCTGCTGAAGGAAAATATCGACGGCGAGGCCCTGCTGTGGGCCCACAACCGCTTGCTTGGCCGGCCTGAACAGCGGCGCATCCTGATGGTGATCTCGGACGGCGCACCGGTCGACGACGCCACGCTCTCGGCCAACCCGGGCAACTACCTCGAGAAGCACCTGCGCGAGGTCATCGACTGGATCGAGACGCGTTCACCGGTCCAGTTGACCGCGATCGGTATCGGACACGACGTGACCCGCTACTACCGCCGCGCGGTTACGCTGATCGACGCCGAGGAACTGGGCGGCACCATGATGAAGAATCTCATGGACCTGTTCGACGAGGACGAGAAATCTCCCTCCCGGGCGGTTGCCCGCAGCGGCCAGCGTCTGCACTGACAACCGTCCCCAGCCGTCTTCCGGTTTCCCATCGGCCCGGCTTGCTGAAATCTCGCCCTGTTTGTTTTCTTCTGTATAATTTCACGATAAAGGTACACGTCGATACAGCGAACCTGAGGCGAATGACACGCGCACAAGCACGCGAAACGGAAAGGCCGTGGCATGTCGCTGGTTGATCGCTCTGATCGCCATGGCGACGGTCACTGCGTGTCAGACCAGTAACGTCGGCGCAGGGGCGCGATATCCCGGGGCGTCTGGCGAAGCTCCAGCAGTTTCTCGATGACGGTCTGATCACCGAGGCCGAGGCGGAAGAGAAGCGAAAAGAGATCCTCGGCGAGATCTGATACCCAAGATTATTTTTTGCCCAGAGCCCATTCCCGTTATTTGACATGACGGGGCTGATGGCGGACTAATCGCTGCACCGCAACATCGATCACGGGAGAGCGAAGTCATGCCCCGCGCACTCATGCTGGAAGAATCCGACGGCAAGGTAACGGCCACGATCACCGAGATTTCTGACGACGACTTGCCAGAGGGCGACGTTACGGTCGACGTCGAGTATTCGGACCTGAACTACAAGGACGGCATGGTTGTCAATGGGATCGGCAAGCTGGTGCGGGACTACCCGCATGTTCCCGGCATCGATTTCGCCGGAACGGTGAGCGCGAGCGACAACCCGGCCTACAAGCCCGGCGACGCTGTGGTTCTAACCGGCTGGCGTGTCGGCGAAATGCACTGGGGCGGCTTCGCCGAGCGCGCGCGGGTCAAGGGCGACTGGCTGGTCAAACTGCCCGACGGCCTGACGGCGAAACGTGCCATGGGCATCGGCACCGCCGGTTTCACCGCGATGCTGGCGATCATGGCGCTCGAAGAACACGGCGTGACGCCGGACAAGGGTGAAGTGCTGGTGACCGGCGCCGCGGGTGGCGTCGGCTCCGTCGCCGTCGCGCTGCTCGCCGCCAAGGGCTACACGGTCGCCGCGTCGACCGGCCGGGCCGAGACGCACGACTATCTCAAAGATCTCGGCGCCAGCGTGATCGTCGACCGCTCCGAGTTGTCGGAGCCCCCCGGACGGCCATTGGACAAGGAGCGCTGGGCCGGCTGTATCGACAGTGTCGGCGGCACCACCCTCGCCCACGTTCTGACCCAGATGGCGTACGGGTCGTCGGTCGCGGCAGTCGGACTCGCGGGCGGCAACGTGCTCGAGAGCACCGTCCTGCCGTTCCTGCTCAGGGGCGTGAACCTCCTTGGCATCGACTCTGTCATGTGCCCCAAGGCACGGCGCGAAGCGGCCTGGGCGCGGCTCGCCAGCGACCTCGACATGGCGAAGCTGGACGCGATGATTACCGAAGCACCGCTCGGCGACGTGCCAGATCTCGCGACCGCTATCCTGAAGGGGCAGACCCGCGGTCGCACGGTCATCGACGTGCGGGCCTGATCTGCCGCAAGCACTTATCGGCGGCGGATACCCAAAATGTGACGTTGGGTTTTTCCGCCGCTTAGGTCATCCTGACCGACCGTAGCTGCGGACAGGATGGGTCGATGTCAAACGAGACGATTCCGCCGAAACGGCGCGACATCTACAGCGCGACAATGAAGTACTTCGGCTCGCAACCCGAACCGGGGTTCACCGATCCGGAGCGGATGGCCGCCATCTGGGGTCGCGCATGGGGATGCGACAACGACGTCGGCAGGCTTCGTTCGGTGCTGGTGCATCGCCCGGGTGACGAGTTCAACGTCATCGATCCGACGAAGTACATCGAAGAGACGGGCGGATTCGGTGACATCGCGACCGGCTGGTATTGGCAATCCGAGACCATTCCGCCGCTTGAGGATATGCAGGCCCAGCACGACGGCATGGTGGCGGTGTTGGAGGCGGAAGGCGTCGAGATCATCCGCGTCGATGGCGTCGCCGGCGGCCGGTTCAAGTCCTGTTATACGCGCGACTCCTCGTTCGCTATCAAGGGCGGCAACATCGTCACGCGCCTCGCGCCGCGTTTGCGTCACGGCGAGGAACGCGACGTTTCGCGCACCCTGGCGAACGCCGGCGTGCCAATCCTGGCAACGATCACGGGGACCGGCATGATCGAGGGTGGCTCGTTTGCCTGGCTCAATCCCAAGACCGCCGTCGTCGGCCGAAGCATTCGCGTCAACGACGAAGCGATCGCGCAGGTTGCCGATGTCCTGAAACGGCAAGGCGTGGAGCTGATTGTTGTCGATCTCGCCGGCTACATGATTCACATCGACGGCGTGTTCAACATGGTCGACGTCGATCTCGCCATCGTCGATCCGACCGGCCTCCCTTACACGTTTCTGATGAAACTCAAGGAACTAGGCATCCGGACCATCGAGATCACGCCGGAAGACAATAGCTGGATCATCAACGGGCTGGCCGTCGCACCCGGCCGCTATCTGATGCCGCTGGGCATATCCGACCGGACCCGCGACGAGCTCGATCGTCAGGGATTGACGCTGATCGAGATTCCCTACGACAAGATGCAACTCAACGGCGGCGGCATCCATTGTTCGACGTGTCCGCTGCAACGGGACCCCCTGTAGCCGTTGCTGGCAACCGGCTGTACCGCGACATATCATCAGTCCCGGGAGGCATGTCATGACCAAAGAAACCGAAGCCGAAGAGATCGTCCAGAAGACCGTCGCGTTTCACGTGCGGGCCAAGAAGCACGTGGAAGCCATCGGCGCGCTCTGTGTCGACGCTTTCCACATACTCGCCCTGTTCGCGATCGGCGCGACGACCGTGTGGGCGGCCTTCGTCGAGTTCTTCCGGCTCGTGGCCCAGGGGCATGCCGGCCTCGCCGACATCCTGTTGCTGTTCATTTATCTCGAGATCGGCGCCATGGTCGGAATCTACTTCAAGACGACCCGGATGCCGGTGCGCTACCTGATCTACATCGCCATTACCGCCCTGGCACGCATCCTCGTCGAGGTTGTGGGTGCCGAGCACAAGATCGGTTACGACATCCTGATCCTGACAGGTGCGATCCTGATCCTTTCGCTGGCAGTTCTGGCCCTGCGCTACGGATCTTATCATTTCCCGTCCGACAGCCGGGTGACAGACGAGGGGCCGGGCAAGGCCCCCGGCGTCGACGAAGTCGTCGATTCTTAGGCCGCCCAAACGAAAAGGCCCGCCGATGGCGGGCCCTTCAACCTCACGATCGTACCGACCGCGTCAGGCGGCGGCGTGCACCTTCTTGATCTGGCGGCGCAGCTTGGCCATTTCAGGCGACAGGACCGATTCCTTGGCATCGAGCAGGTAGGCGTCGAGACCGCCCTTGTGCTCAACCGTTCGGATCGCGCTGGCGCTAAGGCGCACGCGGACGGTCTTGCCGAGGACATCGCTCATCAGCGAGGTCTCCTGCAGGTTCGGCAGAAAACGGCGGCGGGTCTTGTTGTGTGCGTGGCTGACATTGTTGCCGCTCAGCACGCCTTTACCGGTCAGGGCGCAACGCTTTGACATTGCTCGATCCTCAGTGTCGTAAACGGAAGCCCGGTTTTTAGAGAACCCCCGGGGTCCCGTCAAGGTCTTTCACAGCCCGAATTCCGGCCCAACTCAGGCCTTTGCGACAGGACCCGTCCGCCGCAGCCTGCGTCTGTCCATCCGGGGCTATTTCATCGGACCGTGGCCCGTCATAGACTGCCTGAACATCAAGATGAACGAGAGACTGGGTTCAGGAATGTCATCCACCGAAGACCGCAACGCCATACCGATACCCACCTTCGCCACGCGCGAGACCTTCATGGGCACGGAACACACAGGCCCCGGCCACGCCATCAGCGTTGCCGGCATACCGTTTGATATCGCGACGACCAACCGGTCCGGCGCCCGCGACGGGCCTGCGGCGCTCCGGCGCGCCAGCCGCATGATCGGCGGAACCTACCCGGATACACCGGGCAACGCCTGGGAGCTCGATATCGCCGATGTCGGCAACATGCCGATCCTGATGGGCAACATCGACGAATCGCTTCGCCTTATCGAGGAGTTCGCCGGCGGTCACGAACATCTCATTAGTCTCGGCGGCGACCACCTCGTGACCCTACCCCTGCTCCGCGCACTTGCGAAGAAGCACGGCCCCCTGGGTTTGGTTCACTTCGACGCCCATGTCGATACCTGGGCCGACAACTTCGGCGCGCCGGTGACCCACGGCACGAACTTCTACATCGCCATCAACGAAGGAATCATCGACCCCAAGCGTTACGTGCAGATTGGCATCCGTTGTGATGTCGAGCCCGAAGTCTGGCAGTGGACCCTCGATCAGGGTGTCACCATCATCACCGCAGAAGACGTCCACAATTCCTCTCCTGAGGCCATCGCCAGCAAGATCAAGGACGTCGTTGGCGACGGCAGGACCTACCTGACGTTCGATATCGACGGCCTCGACCCGAGTTTCGCCCCCGGCACCGGCACGCCGGTCGTCGGCGGTCTGCAGACGTGGCAGGCTCGCGGTATCATCACCCGGCTGCAAGGAGTTGATTTCCGCGGTATGGATCTGGTTGAGGTCGCACCGATGTACGACGGCTCAAGCGAACTGACGGCACTGGCCGGTGCCTCGATGATCGCCTTCTACCTCGGATTGCTGGCGGCAAATAAGAACGGCGGCTAACGCCGCCGTTCGGAACTCTTCGGTCTTGCGAGGGCCTCAGCCCATCTTCGCCTGAAGGTTCTTGTCCAACGCGTCCAAGAACTGGTTGGTGGTCATCCACGGCTGGTCCGGACCGATCAGCAATGCCAGGTCCTTGGTCATCTGGCCAGCCTCGACCGTTTCGACGCAGACCTGCTCGAGCGCATCGGCGAAAGCGACTACGTCGGGCGTGCCATCGAACTTGCCGCGCGCCTTGAGCCCGCCGGTCCAGGCGAAGATCGAGGCGATCGGGTTGGTCGAGGTTTCCTTGCCCTGCTGGTGCTGGCGGTAATGGCGCGTCACCGTGCCGTGCGCCGCCTCGGCCTCGACGGTCTTGCCGTCAGGCGTCATCAGGATCGAGGTCATCAGCCCCAGCGAGCCGAACCCCTGGGCAACAGTGTCGGACTGCACGTCTCCGTCGTAGTTCTTGCAGGCCCAGACGAAACCGCCTTCCCACTTGAGCGCACTGGCGACCATATCGTCGATCAGGCGGTCCTCGTAGACGATGCCCTTCTCCTCAAAGGCCGCCTTGAACTCGGCCTCGTAGATCTCGCGAAACAGTTCGACGAAGCGGCCGTCGTACTGCTTCAGGATGGTGTCCTTATGCGACAGGTAGACCGGCCAGCCAAGATCGAGGCCGTAGTTCATGCAGGCCCGGGCGAAGCCCTTGATCGAGTCGTCAAGATTGTACATCGCCATGGCGACACCGGAATCAGGTGCCTGGAAGACCTCCTTCTCGATGACTTCGCCGCCTTCGTCAGGGACGAACTTGATGGTCAGTTTGCCGGCGCCCGGAAATTTGAAGTCGGTCGCGCGGTACTGGTCGCCGAAGGCGTGGCGGCCGATGACAATGGGCTTGGTCCAGCCGGGCACCAGCCGGGGAACGTTCTTGCAGATGATCGGCTTGCGAAATACCGTTCCGCCAAGGATGTTGCGGATGGTGCCGTTCGGCGAACGCCACATTTCCTTGAGGCCGAATTCCTCTACCCGCTGCGGAGTCGGGGTGATGGTCGCGCACTTGACGCCGACGCCGTGCTTCTTGATCGCGTTGGCCGCATCGACCGTAATCTGGTCACCGGTCTCGTCGCGTTTCTGAACTCCGAGGTCGTAGTATTCAAGCTGAACATCAAGGTAGGGAAGGATCAGCTTCTGCTTGATAAAGTCCCAAATAATCCGCGTCATCTCGTCGCCGTCGAGTTCGACAACGGGGTTGGTGACCTTAATCTTGGACATGTCCGGTTCCTCTGGCTCTTTTGACGGTGGGCGGACCATACGGCGGGTCTCGGCATTCGACAAGACCGGACGTTTAGGGAGTTCCCGCTCCGGAATAGAACGTAGGCTCTGAGGATTTTCATATTAGACTAATCGGGTTAATGTGACCTCGGCGATCCAGATCGCTGCAGGCGAGACCGTTCTTGGGCGGGGCGCCTGCCGTGTCCCCCAACCATTCTGAGCAAGCGTCACAGCTTGGTGACGCTTGTCGTTTATCGATGGCTAGGACTTCCCCGATGGGCAAAATCAAGAAAACGGAAGTCATCAGGGGGGTATACTGGGTCGAAATCCCCGACGCGGACATCTATCTTTTGTGCGGCACGCCGGAAGACGCCATCAAGCACCTGATGCGCCTGCGGCTGATCCAGAGGCGCCAACGAGACGGCGTCACTTACGAAAGCGGGCCCAACACCATTCTTTTGTCGGACGTATCGCTGCAGAACGGCAAACTCTGCAACCTCGCGGAGTTCCCGGTCCTCCAGATGCTCTATCGTCAGGGCATGCTGATCCCGGGCCATCCCAACAACACGGGCGCCAAGCCCCTGCTGGTCGGCTCCCGTGCGCAGGTCGAGTCGCAGATGCAGTACATCTCCCGCGGCAACTACGGTCTGACGTCGGCGGAGGAGATCGCGGCGGCCGGGGAAACCGGTGAACGCGCCGACCTGATCATGCGCATGAAGCTCTGGTTCGCCTTCGGCGAAATCCTGCCGTCGGAAGAATTGCTCGATCACCGGATCGTCGGGGACACGGCCGTGGAACTGCGCAACGGCGTCAGCATCCGGCGTGACACAACCAACGTGTTCACGCTGATGTACGAGGACGAGAAGGTCGAGATTGACCTGACTGTGAAGCGTGGCCGCAACGACCGATCGCCCTATCCCCTCGGTTTCCAGAGCATTCCGCGCGACTACTTCTCCGTGGTCCATTCGGGTCAGGGCGACGGCTGGGACTACAACCGACCCTGCATGGCGAGCGTCCTGATTTACCAGGGCCGGGTCTTCCTGGTCGACGCCGGCCCGAACACGGCTTACGGGCTGACCGCGCTTGGCATCGGTGTGAACGAGATCGATGGAATCTTCCACACCCACTGCCACGACGACCATTTCGCCGGCATGACGAGCCTGATGCGTTCGGACCGCCGCATCCGCTACTACGCCACGCCGCTGGTCCGGGATTCCGTGTTCAAGAAGCTCTCGGCACTGTTGTCGATCAGCGAGGAGGACGTCGCCAGCTACTTCGATGTCCGCGACCTGACATTCGACGAGTGGAACAATATCGACGGCCTTGAGGTCATGCCCGTCCTGTCGCCACACCCGGTCGAAAACAGCGTGTTCTTCTTCCGCGCGTTCTGGGAAAGCCGCTACCTGACGTACGCACACCTCGCCGATATCGCGTCGTTCGATGTCATGAACCGGATGATCACCGATGACGACAAGGCGCCGGGAATGTCGAGGTCCGTCGTCGAAGAGGTCCGCAAGATTTATCTCACCCCGGTCGATCTGAAGAAAGTCGACATCGGCGGCGGCATGATTCACGGCGAGGTCGAGGATTTTGAGAGCGACGAGTCCGACAAGATCATTCTGGCGCATCGCTCCGAACCACTGACCAACAAGCAGAAAGAGATCGGCTCCAGCGCGCCGTTCGGCGTCGTCGACACGCTGATCCCGGACACCTCGGACAATCTCCGACGGTTCGCCTTCGAATATCTGCGCGCGGCATTCCCGGAGGTCGCGCGGCACGATCTGCGCACCCTGCTTAACAATCCGATCGTCGAGTTTACGCCGGGTGAAATCATCCTCCGCAAAACACGGGTACCGCAGTACATCTATCTGGTCATCACCGGCACGGTGGAAAAGATCCGCGCCGAGGACGACATCTACAACATCATCTCGAGCGGCGGGCTGATCGGCGAACACGCGGGCATCAACGACTTGCCCTGCGAGTCCGCCTACCGCACGGTCAACTTCGCCCGTGCGCTGCAAATTCCGCTTCCGGCCTACCTGGAGGTCGTTAACCGAAGCAACCTGCACGACATGTTCAACGACCGGGCGGCCAAGCGCGCGATCCTCGATCAGTTCTGGCTGTTCGGGGAATCGGTGTCGCCCGCCGTTCAGAATGCGATCGCGGAAACCATGGTGCTTCACGAAGTCGGCGCGGGCACGGAGATCGACGATCTGCCCGGCGATTGCATTTTCATTCTCGAGGACGGCAGCATCGAGCAGGTTCGCGACGGCCACGTTTCTGATGTCATCGGCCCACGTGGGTTCTTCGGCGAGGAGCAGGTGCTTTTCGGCATGAACGGGAGTTTCGTCTACCGCACGACCGAGGCCAGCCGCTTCTACGAAATTCCCGGCAGCGCCGTAACCAATGTGCCCATCGTGCGGTGGAAGATGCTCGAAGCCTACGAGTACCGCAGCATCACCTGACGAGCATCCGGCGCAGCTCCGGGAACACATCGTCGACGCCGTCGACGACCGAGAACAGGTCACGGTCGGCCGCCTTGGCGAACCCGTTCTCGATCACAGAGTCGACCATCGCCGCCAAAGGCGACCAGTAACCGGCGATGTTGACGACAACAATCGGCTTGTCGTGCAGGCCCAGCTGCTTCCACGTCAGGATTTCGAAGGTTTCGTCGAGCGTTCCCAGCCCACCCGGCAGGCAAACGAACGCATCGGCCAACTCCGCCATCTTGAATTTTCGCTCATGCATGGATTCGGTGACGATGAACTCGTCCGAGTGACGCCGCCCGACCTCGTGCTCGTCGAGGAATCTCGGGATGATGGCGCTGACGTGGCCGCCGGCTCCGCTGACCGCGTCGGCGACCATCCCCATCAGGCCGATTTCGCCGCCGCCGTAGACCAGACCGCAGCCCTCCTCGACGATACGGCGGCCAAGCGCATCCGCGGCATCGCCGTAGACCGAATCGCATCCCGGACGGGCACCGCAAAACACACAGATCATCTTCAGGCTCATTCTGTCCTCTCCTTCGGAGTCTCTACGGTTTCCGCCGACACGGGGCGTCAGTGTTGCGGCGTCTCCGCCTCTGTACTATGTCTTGTGCGTGCCCGGTCCGCCACCTTCAACCGGCGGAAATCGGGCAGATGTTCACAGTTTGTGGCGCCTATGCCGTTCCTCAGAAATCCTATGATGGTCGCGATTATCGGTGGCATTGCCGTCGGCATTGCGATCGCCCTCAATCTGGTGGTCTGGGACGACGCGGAACTTGACGAGACGTTGCCGCCACCGCCTTCCGAGCAGGAGGTTCTCGGCGGCATCGAGAACGCGCCGACGACGCAACAACTGGAGACCGCGGACGCGGCGAGCCAGAATACCGCGGCGCTGCCGCCGGACGGTCCGAAACCGATCGCGCCGTCGTTCGACGTCGTCCGGATCAACCCGGGCGGCAACGCCGTCATCGCGGGCCGCGCCGCGCCGGGCGCCGAGGTCGAGATTTACGAAGGCGACAAGTACATCGGCAGCGTGACCGCGGATCAACGCGGCGAATGGGTTTTCGTGCCGTCGCAGCCGCTGACCACAGGGAACCGTCAACTGTCGCTGCGCTCGCGCGACAAGGACGGCAATTCGATTCCGTCGGATCAGGTCGTGATGATCCTGGTGCCCGAAGCCGAGGGCGAGGACAACAAGGCGCTTGTCGTCGCCGCCCCGAGCGACGGCTCGGCTGGCACACAGGTACTGCAGAAACCCGGAAGCCAGGTTTCGATAGTCCTTGGCGTCGATGCCATGGACTACGACGAACGCGGCGAGATCAACCTGTCGGGCACCGCGACGCCAGGGTCGCTGCTCAACATCTATATCGACAACACGTACTTCGGTACCGCCCAGGCCAACGAAAACGGCCGCTGGCGGCTGGTTCCCGACTCCATCATCGCCCCCGGACAGTACGAACTGCGGGTCGATCAGGTCGATGACGCCGGCAACGTGATGAACCGGGTCGCCATGCCGTTCGTGCGCGAGAACATTACCAAGGCCCTTGAGCCCGGAACCTTCTACGTGGTCCAGCCAGGGAACTCGCTGTGGCGCATCGCGCGTCGGACGTACGGCCGCGGTGAACAGTACACGCTGATCTTCGAGGCCAATGCCGGTCAGATCCGCGACCCGGACCTGATTTATCCCGGCCAGTTGTTCACGCTTCCGGAGTAGCCACTTCTACCGGCGGTTCCCCAGCGGACGGATCGGCCAGCCCGAGCGGCGTGAGGTAGTCACTCAGCGCGTCCAGGTACGGTTTCGCCTCGGCGATCATGACGACCATTTCGGTCATCAGGTTGCTCGGCGTCAACGGCCCGTCCATGGTTCGCCGGTCCTCGAGCATCAGCTTCATGTCGGACATCAGCCGGACCCTGCTGCCGAACACCCGGCTCGCGGCGGCAAGGGTGTCGATGGCCGATTGCCGGCGATCGCCGCCTTCTGCCGTGTACGGAAGGTAACCCAGCGTGGTGCGAACCTCGATCGCCGAACCGCCCTGCCCGGCCGAGGCGCGGACCGCAAACGGAAGGCTTCTGTAGACGAACTGGAAATCAATGTGATCGGCGTCATCGCGGTGCACCAACAACCCGCGTTTGTTCACGAGGTCATGGAGTTCACCGACAGCCGAGGAGGATTGCGAGCTCATGCCGCAGCGTATCACGACGTCGGAGCGCGCGGCAACGCGCTGCATCGTGGAAGCACGAATTTCGTGCCGCATGCTCGGCTTGCCTGAGCCATGACGATGACTATGATTCATTGATCTGCTAACGAGGCTTCATAGGCGGCAAGAACGCATGCTCGACAGAATATTGGTGCCCATCAACCGGGCCGGATGGCCCTTCATCGCGGCGTTCGCGGTCGGCGCGCTCATTCTCTGGGCGCTCAGTGACTTTCTCGGACTCGTGGGCTTCGTCCTGACTCTGTGGTGCGTTTACTTCTTCCGCGACCCGGACCGCATGACGCCCACCCGGCCCGGCCTGATCGTCTCGCCCGCCGACGGCTTCGTGCAACTGGTCGACACGGCGGCGCCGCCGCCCGAACTCGATATGGGGGACGAACCGCGCGCCCGCGTCTGCGTATTCATGAACGTTTTCAATGTTCATGTGAACCGGACACCGGCGGACGGCATCATCAAGCGCATCGCCTACCGGCCCGGCAAGTTTGTCAACGCGTCGCTCGACAAAGCGAGCGTCGACAACGAACGCAACAGCTTCCTGCTCGAGCTCGACGACGGCAAGCTGGATCTTGCGTTTGTCCAGATTGCCGGCCTGGTGGCGCGGCGCATCGTCTGCCAGGTCAGCGAGGGGCAGCCGGTGGCTGCCGGACAGCGCGTCGGACTGATCCGCTTTGGCAGCCGTGTCGACGTCTATCTGCCGAAGGGTGTCCAGCCGCTGGTCGTCGAGGGCCAGACAGCCATCGCCGGCGAAACGGTGATTGCCGACTGCCAGGCAAAAGAACAAGCCAGAAACGGCCAAATCCGATAGTCTGGGACGACAGGGCAGAGATAACGGCACACGGATGGCAGAGCAGGAAACGCGGCCAAGGCGGAAACGGCGGCTCAAGGGCATGTCCCTGAACGTCATGATCCCGAACATGCTGACGCTGCTGGCGTTGTGTTCGGGGCTGACGTCGATCCGCTTTGCGCTCAACGACCGCTGGGAGGCCGCCGTTCTGGCGGTCGCGGTCGCCGCCCTTCTCGACGCGCTCGACGGCCGCGTCGCCAGGATGCTCAAGGGCGCCAGCAAGTTCGGCGCCGAACTCGACAGCCTGTCCGACTTCGTCTGTTTCGGTGTCGTCCCCGCCTTGCTGCTCTATCTCTGGGGACTGGAGGATACCGGTCGTTTCAGCTGGATCCTTGTGCTGCTGCTGAGCGCCTGTTGCGGCATGCGTCTGGCGCGCTTCAATACCATGCTCGACGATCCGGACGCGCCACCGTTCCAGGTCAACTACTTCACCGGCGTGCCGGCGCCGGCCGGTGCGGGGCTCGCATTGTTGCCGATCGTGCTGTCGCTGCAGTTCGGCGATACAGCCGTGCGCAGCCCCTTCTTCATCGCCGTCGTGATGATCGCCGTCGCCGCCCTGTTCGTCAGCAAGGTGCCGACGTTCTCGTTCAAGAAGGTGAAGATTCACAACGACTGGTTCTTGCCGACCATGGTCATCGTCGTCCTGCTGGCGGCGGGCCTGCTCAGCGCGCCGTGGGCGACGCTGTCGATCATCCTCGTCCTCTACATCATCTCGATTCCGATGTCGTATCTTCGCTACGGTCGCCAGATGCGCCTGTGGGAAGCCCAACACGGCGTTGCGGCAAAGGGCGCAACGAAACCGCCGATCGACGACAGTGTCGGCGACCCGGACGACAAGACCTGACGATCCGTAGCTAGCGGGCGACTTGTTCGTCGACCCCGCCAGGCCGCAGGACGCGACGGCGGAACCAGTTCTGAACGTTTTCGCGCACCATCAGTGCCGACGGCGTGACGACCAGAGTCAGGACCGTCGCGAACACCAGCCCGAACACGATGGCGGTCGACAACTGCTGCCACCACTGGGTCGACGGCGCGCCGATCGATACTTCGCGGGAAATGAAATCGATGTTCATGCCGATGACCATCGGCATCAGACCGAGCACGGTGGTCACCGTGGTCAGCAGCACCGGGCGCAGACGCTGCGCGCCGGTCCGCAGAAGCGCCGTGCGGACGTCCGGCGCCTCCTTGCGGAGGCGGTCGAAGGTGTCGAACCGCACGATGGTGTTTTTGACCACGATACCGGCGAGCGCGATCACGCCGATCCCGCCCATGACGATACCGAACGGCTGCTGCGTCACCAGAAGCCCGATGAACACCCCGACGGTCGACATGACGACGGCGGAGAGAATCAGAAAGGCCGAATAGAAGCTGTTGAACTGGGTGACGAGGATGATCGCCATGATGAACAGGGCGACGGCGAATGCCTTGCCGAGGAACTCTTCGGCCTTGCGTTGCTCCTCGTCCTCGCCCTTGAACACGGCGCTGATGCCGTCGGGCAGCGGATTGTCAGCCAGCCAGGCCTGCACGGCCTTCGTCTGGTTGTCGGCCAGCAGTCCCTCCTCGACGTCGGCTTTCACGTTCATGACGCGACGGGCATCCGCGCGCTTGATGGTGCCGACGCTGTCGACCGGCTTGCGCGTAACGAAGTTGCTCACCGGCACGGCGCCGTTCTCCGTCTCTACGCGCAGGGTCTTGAGTTCATCCAGCGTTCTGTAGGCCTTCGGATAGCGCGCCCGGATGTCGATTTCCTCGTCGGCATCGTCGGGGCGGTACTCGCCGAGCTTGATACCGGTGGTGATCAGCTGCACGGCCCGTCCGACGAGATCGATGTTGGCACCGAACTTGGCAGCCTGGGAGCGATCTACGGTCAGGACCCAGTCGATCCCCGGCAGCGGCCGCTCGTCCTCGATGTTGATGAATCCGCCGACGGCCTCGAGGCCCGCAAGCACGTGCTCGACCGCAGCCGGTATCTGTGCCGGGTTGCGCGACGACAGTTGCACCTGCAGGGCCTTGCCGACCGGCGGTCCCTGCTCCTGCTCGCGCTGATCGATGTGAATGCCGGCGAGATCCGCGGTGCGTTCACGGATATCGGCGAGAATTTCGGACGCCTTGCGCCGCCGCTCCCAATCGACGAACTCAAGGGTGATGATGCCGATGATGTCCTCGGCCTCGTCGCTCTGCTGTGACTTGCCCGTCCGGGTGTAGATCGATTCGAGCTCGCCAAGATCGAGCAACCGCTCCTCGACCTCCTGCATCAGATCGCGTTGCTCCCAGACTGAGAGATTGCCGCGGGCGCGAACCTGGAGCTGGGCGATCTCGGGTTCGACCTCGGGGAAGAACTCAATGCCCTTGCCGAACTGCGCATAGACGACCTGAACGCCGACGAGCATGACGACGGCGATCATCAACACCAACCCCGGGTGACGCAGCGCCGGTCGCAATACCTTAAGGTACCCGCCAGTGACCCCGCCCACCGATGATAGGCTTTCCTCGCCACCGGACCCGCCTGCCAATCCCTTGGCCGTATCGGCGTTGATCGCCGCCCCGGTTTTGCCGAACTTGGCTCCGAGCGTCGGAACGAAGATCAGCGCCATGGCCAGCGACGCGGTGAGCGTTATCAACAGCGTCATCGGCAGATACTTCATGAACTCACCGACCACACCGGGCCAGAACACCAGCGGCAGAAATGCCGCCAGCGTCGTCGCCGTCGAGGCGATGATCGGCCACGCCATGCGGCGTGCTGCCAAGGAATAAGCGCGGGCCTTCGGTTCCCCTTCGATCATTTTACGGTCGGCATACTCGGTCACCACGATGGCGCCGTCGACCAGCATGCCGACCGCGAGAATCAGGCTGAACAGGACGACGATGTTGACCGTGACGCCGAATGCATAGAGCACAAGGATTGCGGTCAGGAACGATCCCGGAATGGCAATACCGACGAGCAACGCCGAGCGGATGCCGAGCGCGGCAATGACCACGATCATGACCAGCAGGACGGCGCTGATGACGTTGTTCTGCAGGTCCGACAGCATGTTGCGGATGTCGCTGGAGCGATCCTGCAGGTAGTTGATCTCGATCGCCGCCTGCAATGCTTCCGGCCAGTGGCGGCGCTCCTGTTCGACGACCTCGCGGACAAGTTCGATGGTCTCGATGATGTTCTCGCCGGTCCTTTTCACGACCTCGAGCGCCAGCGCCGGCCGGCCGTTGACCCGGGCGAAGCTCTCCGGGTCCTTGAAATTGCGACGAACCTCGCCGATATCGCCGAGCACAACGACCGAGTCCCCTGATGTCGCCACCGGCATGCCGGTGATGTCCTGGACCCGTTCGAACAGGCCCGGCACCTTGACGGCGAAACGGCCGTGACCGGTATCGAGCTGACCGGCGGCGACCAGCAGATTGGAGGCGCGGACCGCATCGACCGTGTCGACCGTCGACAGTCCGTAGCTCTCGATGCGGATCGGATCGATCAGCACCTCGACAAGTTCGTCGCGGTCGCCGGCGATCTCGACCTCCAGCACCGTGGTGATACCCTCGATCTCGTCGCGCAGTTCACGGGCGATGGACAGCAACGCACGTTCGGGGATGTCACCAGCAAGGGTCACGACGATAACCGGGAACAGCGAGAAATTGACCTCCTCCACGGCGGGTTCATCGGTTTCCTCGGGAAGTTCAGGCTTGGCGATGTCGACCTGTTCGCGCACGTCGGTCAGCGCCTGGTCGGCGTCGAACCCGGCTTCGAACTCGAGAATGATGTTGGCGCCGCCCTCGTAGCCGGTGGCGCGCAGTTCCTTCATCCCCTCGATGGTGCGGAGTTCCTGCTCCATCGGTCGGATCAGCAGCCGTTCGGCATCTTCCGGCGAGATCCCCTCGTGGGTGATCGAGACGTAGATGATCGGGATGTTGATGTCCGGATCGGATTCCTTCGGAATGTCGAGATAGGCGTAGGTGCCGCTGATCAGGATCAGCAACAGCGCGGACAGGACAGTCCGCGACCGGTCGATGGCGGCGTCGATAATGCTCGGCATGGCCGACCCGCCGCTCAGTTCGCTACTTTGACCGGCATCACCGGGTCACCGTCGGTAACGAACGACTGGCCGGTGACGATGATGCGTACATTCTCGCCGAGACCGGTGATCCATACCCCGTCGACCTCGTCGCGGACGATCTCGACCGGTGCGAACGCGGCGCGGTCATCGTCGCCCACGGTCATGACCCCAAGCCGTCCCTCGTCATCGAGGGTCAGCGCCGCGGGCGAGATCTGGTGCGACAGGCGCCGCTTGGTCTCGAGCACGACCTCCGCAGTCAGACCCTCGGCGATCTCGTAATCCGGGTTATCCATGGCGATTTCGACCCGGAATGTACGTGTCGCCGCATCGCCCGAGCGCGACACGAAACGAACGTAGCCGACCGCTCGTTCACGTCCGACGATGTGCACGAATGCCCGATCGCCCGGCCTGACGGACGTGATGTCCCGTTCAGAAATCCCGACGGCGACGACGATAGGATCGAGATCGGCGATGTAGGCGATGGGATCGCCGACAGCCACGACGTCGCCGGTTTCGACATCGATGTTGTCGACGACGCCCTCGAACGGCGTCTTGATCCGCGTGTGTGCGATGTCCAGCCTGGCCGCCGCGACCGCCGCCTTGGCGCGGGCCAGTGCGGCCGCTTCCTCGGCAAGTTTGACCTCGGAACTGAACTGTTTCTTCGAAAGCTGCTCCGAGGCACGATAGGACTTGTCGCGATAACGGAGTTCGCCTTCGGCTTCCTCGAGTACACTCTCGCGGTCCTCGATGTCGAGCCGCACCACGACCGATCCGGTTTCGAGCTTGAAACCCTCGGTAGCGACGATCTCGGCGACGGGACCCGCCGTTTCGGCGCGGATCGTTACCGAGCGGTCCGCTTCGGTTCGGCCGAACACGCGGACCACCTCGGGCGACATACGGGCGGTGCTGTCGACATAGCGCACGCTGGGCAGCACCTTGTCGTCACCGCTTTCCTCCGACGCATCCTTCTCGACGGTGACCGCGGCCATCTGCGGCCCACTGCCGAACTGACCGCTGGCAATCCAGATGCCGACAGCAGCGGCAATGACGATCGCAATGAGGACGGAACGGTTCATCGGGAGAACTCGGGTTGGTTCAAGGAATGGCCGAAACACGCGGAATCAGACCGGCACCGTATACTGCGCCACGGTTGAAGGGTCCACCCATCACGCGCCAATTCTGCGTTTCGGCCGTGTAACAGTTTTGTGTGGGACCGTCTGCGCGAGCTCAGGCGGGGTGAACCGGCAGGTCCTTTGGCGTCACCAGATAGCGTCGGGCGACGTCGAGGTAGCCGTTGTAGACGTAGCCGCCGTTGCGTTCCAAGATCGCGTCGCGTTGTTTGGCATAAATCTTGTGCAGCTGGTACCACGGTACGCCAGGGCGCTCGTGATGCAGGACATGGAGGTTGTTGTTCAGGAACAGAAGGCTCCAGAACCAGCCCGCCTCTACGACCGCCGTTCGGTGATCCTCGGCCTTGGCTGGCCGGTGCTCGAGGAACGAGCGGACCATGGCGAGACCGGTCGCCGGATAGGCGATCCCAAAGACGTAGAGCCACGGTGAGACCGAAGTATAGATATCGATCGTCCACAACATCACGGCGATCAGCAGACCGTGCAGCGTCCATTCACCCCAGGCCAGCAGCTCTCCGGCAAACAGTCGGCGGCTCTGCTGGTTGAACAGCGATGCCGTCGACAGCCAGGGCCCGAGGACCAGTCGGCCCAGCAGGGTGTTGTTAGCGACCATCACCGCGCGGCGCAACGGCCCGAACGTCGCCCAACGGGCCGGGGTCACGTAATAGCTTTCCGGATCGTCGAGCGGGTCGGTCAGGTGCGAAATGTGGTGCTCCAGGTGGCTTCGTTTATAGACCGTGTACGGATACACCAGGCTGATCGGCAAGATTGCCAACATGTCGTTGAGCCACTGGCGCTGCATCGGATGACCATGCAGCAGTTCATGCTGCAGATGGGCATGCCAGGCACCGAACACGGCGGCCAGCGGGCAGACGATCCACAGCGGCAGCCACGCCGATGCCGCCAGGATGGCGGACCAGCCGCCGTAGATGGTGACGATCAGCAGCCACGTCGTGCCCTCGGCGCGTTCCCAGATTCGCAGCACATGCCCTGCGCCCGTTCGACGGCCGCGAATTTCGGCCGCATTTCCGTGCGGGATCGCGAGTTCAGGCGGGGTTTCGAAGGGAGGCATGGCCGGCACGGCAATCCGATTGTTGATATTCACGCAATCGTGAGGGATTCCCGGGAGTGCCGCAACGCGGGAATAGTAACATTTGGCAAATAATTGTTGTCATTTACCACATATGTTTATTATATACACCATTCGGCCGTTAAGTGTTTACAGGAACCGATGCGTTATCCATGGACCGCCGCGAACTGACCCGCCTGTTCCGCAATCGTCTGCTCGACGCCATGGAACGAGCCGATATCAACCAGTCCCAGCTGGCCCGGCAAACCGGCGTCGACCGATCGACCCTGTCGCAGCTGCTGTCGCAGGACCTGGTCCGCCTGCCGCGCGCCGATACGGTGGTTCAGCTTGCAACCCGCCTGCATGTCAGCGCCGATTGGCTGCTCGGACTCACGGAGAGCGAGGACCTCGCCGCCGACATCATGCACGAAACGCTGGAGTTCACGCCATCGACCGGCGCGCCAATCGAGGAGAGCGTCAAATACTGGTACGATGAGGCCGCCGGTCAGAAAATCCGCCTCGTGCCGGCGTCGCTGCCGGACCTGCTGACCACCGAGACGGTGACCCAGTACATTTTCAATGCGTTCCAGACACGCACGCCGGATCGCGCGCTGCGCGAAGTCCGCGGCCGTCTCGAGTACACCCGCCTTCCCGAAACGGATGTCGAAATCTGCATGCCGTCGGAAACCGTCGAGGCCTTTGCCCGTGGCGAAGGTCACTGGCGCGGCCTGTCGGCGGAGGCCCGCCGCGAACAGATAGAACAGATGATCCGGCTGACCGACGAACTCTATCCCGGTCTTCGGCTGTTCCTATTTTCGAGCCGGACCCATTACTCCGTGCCCTATACCGTGTTTGGCGTGCGCCGCGCGGCGGTGTACATGGGACAACTCTTCTTCGTCTTCAACACCCGCGACCACATCCAGGTCCTGGCCCGACATTTCGATCAGCTGATCCGGGCTGCCGTGGTCCAGGCCCCGGACGTCAGCACCTATCTCGCCCGCCTGCTGGCCCACACGGAGGAAGCCGCTTGACCGCCTCACCGATCGCCTCCCTGCAGATGTACTGGATGCCGGAGGTCGCCGACGACGTCGACGCGTGGTGGCGGGGACTGCGCGAACATCTGGTCCGCCAAGGCATCGGCGACGCACCGGAGAAACTGTCGTTCCCCGACGATATCCATAGTGTCTGGCACGACCCCGGGCTCGTGTTGTCGCAAACCTGCGGCGGGCCCCTGATCACGGAGCTCGGCGACATGGTCCGCGTCGTCGGCACGCCATCCTACGACACGCCGCTCACCGACGGCATCAAGTACCAGAGCGCCGTGATCGTGCGCCGTGACGATCCGGCGCGGAGCCTCGCCGACCTGCGCGGCCGCCGCGCCGCCGTCAACGGACGCGAGTCGTTCTCCGGCTACCACGCGTTGCGTGGTGCGCTCGCCGACGTTGTCGAACCGGGCGAGACGTTCTTCTCCGGCGTCGTCGTCAGCGGCGCGCATCAGCTCAGCCTGCGCGCCGTCGCCGCAGGAACCGCGGACTGCGCGGCAATTGACGCGGTCTGTTTTGCCGCGTTCGAGAAAGTCAGGCCGGAACAGCACGCTGCGGTGCGCGTGCTCGCGACAACGCCCGCCGTTCCGGGCCTGCCCTACATCACGCGCGGCGATGCGAGCGACGAGGAACTCGAGATGCTGCGTCGTGGCGTCGAGGCGGCATTTGCCGACGAAGCCCTGGCCGACGTACGCCGGCGTCTTATGCTCGGCGACTTTCAGCGCACCGATGCGGCCGACTACGCCCCGATTGCCAGAACGATCGAGAAGGGCCTGAACGTCGTGCTGTGACGGACTGGTTGCTGCCGATCAGGATCCCAGGCGGTCCTCGACCTCTTTCTGGTAATCTTCCGACACGGTGATCACCGGCGGGACCTTGCGAAGTTCCTCGACCTCGATGTGACAGGCGATCACGTGCCGCGGTTCGACCTCGCGCAGCGGCGGCCGCTCGCGATCGCAGATGTCGCCGAGTTTGCGCGGGCAGCGCGTCGCGAACGGGCAGCCCGGCGGCGGATTGAGCACGCTCGGCAGATTACCCTCGAGAACGATACGACGCTTTGTGACCTGCGGATCGGCGATCGGTACCGCCGACAGCAGCGCTTCCGTATAGGGATGATACGGCGGGGCGAAGACCTCGTCCGTCGTGCCGCGCTCCATGATCTGGCCGAGGTACATGACGACAACGCGATCGGCGAGGTAGCGGACCGCGCTGAGATCGTGACTGATGAACAGCAACGTCGTCTTGTGTTCGCGCTGAATGTCCATCAGCAGTTCCGTCACCGCCGCGGCGACCGACACGTCGAGCGCCGAAATCGGTTCGTCGGCGATCACGGTCGACGGGTTCCCGGCGAACGCGCGGGCGATGCCGATGCGCTGCTTCTGGCCGCCCGAGAGCTGGCGCGGTTTGCGGTTGATGAACGCGCGCGGCAGCTTGACCGTATCGAGCAAGTCGAACACCCGCTGTTTGACCTTGGCCGGATCCGACTCGACGCCGAACTTCTTGATGACACGGCCGATCTGGAACCCGACCGAGTGCGACGGGTTCAGGGTGTCGTTCGGATTCTGGAAAACCATCTGCAGCGAACCGAGCTGTTCCGGGGTGCGATTGCCGACCTCGAGTCCGCCGATCTCGACGTTGTTGAGGGTCACGGTTCCGCCTGTCGTCGTCTCGAGCCCCATGAGGACCTTGGCGAACGTCGACTTGCCGCAGCCCGACTCGCCGACGATGGCGACGGTTTCGCTTCGGCCGGCCTTGAAGGTGATCGACTCGTTGGCCTTCACGTACTTGATGCGGTCACCCGAAATCAGCGCCTTCAAAGAATTGTCGGTGATCTCGTAGTACTTCTGCATGTCCTCGACGATCAGCACTGGTTCGCCGATCTCGATCGGCGGGCGCTCATCGGGCTTCGGAATCGCTTCGTCGTGATCGATCTCGTTCCAGCGAATGCAGCGAACCCGGTGATCCGGATCCTCGTCCGTCGTCACCGCGTCCATGCGGATATCGCCCGCATTGCAGCGGCCGTCCCCGAAGAAGCGGCAGCGCGGCCCGAAGTTGCAGCCCTGCGGTCGCTGGTGCGGCAGCGGCAACTGGCCGGGGATCGCCATCAGGGGTCGAGCGTTCTTGTCCGAGTGCGGCAGCGGAATGCAGCCGAACAGGCCATGCGTATACGGGTGCTTCGGCCACGTGAAGATGGAATTGACACGGCCCTCCTCGACCATCTCGCCCGAATACATCACGCCGATACGGTCGCAGACCTCGAGCATCAGTCCGAGGTTGTGCGAGATGTAAAGCAGCGCCGTGTCGAACTTCTGTGCGAGTTCGCCGATGAGTTCGACGATGCCCGCCTCCACGGTCACGTCGAGCGCCGTTGTCGGCTCGTCGAGCAGCAACAGCGACGGGTTGGAGAGCAACGCCATGGCGATCACGACGCGTTGCTGCTGGCCGCCCGAGATCTGGTGCGGATAGGCGTTCATCACGCGTTCGGGATCGGGCAGGTGCACGTCGGCGAGCATCTGCACGGCGCGCTTCCAAGCCTCGTCCTCGGAGACGCCATCGTGAGTGATGGGCACTTCCATCAACTGCCGGGCGACGGTCATCGAGGGATTCAGCGCCGCCATCGGTTCCTGGTAGATCATGGCGATCTCGGAGCCGCGCAGCTTGCGCAGTTCCTCGTCGTCGAGTTGCACCATGTCGCGGCCCTTGAACTTGATCGAACCGCCGACGATGCCGCCGTTGTTGCCCATGTAGCGCATGATCGCCATGGCGACCGTCGACTTGCCGCAGCCGGACTCGCCAACGAGACCAACGCTCTCGCCCGCGTTCAGCGTCAGGGAGAAGTCGACCACCGCCGGGATCTCGCCGGCTCGCGTGTAGTACGAGATGCTGAGGTTCTCGATCTCGAGCAGCGGTCCGTCGTACGTCTCAGACATCTCTGCTCTCCCTAATCCTTGATCGAGATTTCACGCAGGCCGTCGGCCAGCAGGTTGAAACCGAGGACAAGCGACGAAATCGCGATGCACGGGATCACCGTCATGTGCGGGAACGACAATGCCATGGAACGGTTCTCGTTGATCATGCCACCCCAGTCGGGGTCTGGCGGCGGCAGCCCGAGACCCAGGAAGCCGAGTACGCCGATGGTGATGGTTACGTAACCGAAACGCAGGCAGGCGTCGACGATCAGCGGCCCGCGTACGTTGGGCAGGATCTCGGCCAGCATGATGAACCAGGCGCCCTCGCCCCGGGTCTGCGCCGCGCCAATGTAGTCCCGCGCCCGCACGTCGAGAGTCAGGCCGCGCACGATACGCATGATCGCGGGCGCGCTGGCGAAGGTAATGGCGATGACGATGTTGATGCCCGACGCGCCGAACTTGGCGATCACGATGACGTAGAGAACCATGACCGGGAACGACAGGACGATATCGGCGACACGCGACAGGATCGTGTCCCACCAGCCCATCTTGTAACCGGCCAGCAACCCCATGCCGATGCCGACGGTGTAGGCGCAGAACGTCGCCAGCGGCGCGTAGAACAGGACGGTCTGTGCACCCCACATGACGCGCGACAGAATGTCGCGGCCGAGCAAATCGGTGCCGAACCAGAACGTGCCGCCATCGGGCGCCACCGTGCCCGGCAACTGGAACGGTATCATCGTCGCGTTCGGGTCGTACGGCGCCGCGAACGGTGCGATCAGGGCCATGATAACCCAGAACAGCACGAGCCCGGCGCCGACCATGCCGACGGGGCTTTCGCGCATCAGGGCGATCGCCTTCAGGACTCTGACGACCTTGTCGCCGAACGACGGGGCCCTGACGGTTTCTTGTGTCATCTCCGACATGGCGCCCTCCTATTTGAACCGGATGCGCGGGTTCAGGTACATGTACCCGATGTCCGCCAGCACCTGCGTCGCCACGGCAACGAACACCGCGATCAGGGCACAGGCCTCGATCATGTAGATATCCTGATTCAGCGACGCCTCCAGGATCAGCGCCCCGAAGCCCTTGTAGGCGAAAAAGAACTCAACCACGATGACGCCCGAGAGCAGCCAGTTGAGCTGCAGCAGAATGACGGTGAACGGCGCGATCAGGGCGTTGCGCAACGCGTGCTTGAGGATCACCTGACGGTACGGCAGGCCCTTGAGCACCGCCGTGCGGATGTAGTGGGTCGTCATGACCTCGGCCATCGAGGCCCGCGTCATGCGCGCGACGTAGCCGAAGTCGTAGACCAGCAGCACCATCACCGGCAGCACGATCTGTTTCCAGTCGAACCCGCCCATCATGCTTGAGGCGCCCGGCAGGAGGTCGAGCCAGAAGACGAAAATCGCGGAGAAGAACACGGCGCTCGCGAACTCCGGCACCGAGGTCGTCAAGATGCACGACACCGAAATAATGCGATCGAGCCTGGAACCTTCCTTCATGCCGGCGAGGATGCCCAGCACCAGCGAGAGCGGCACCATCAGGGCGAACACCCAGAAGCCGAGGATCGCGGTGTTCCAGAGACGGTCCCAGATGTACTCGTTCACCGGTGCCTTGAACCGGGTCGAAATGCCAAAGTCGCCGACGACGGCGCCCGACACCCAATCAAAGTAACGGATGTAGATCGGCTCGTAGTAACCGTTCGCCAGCAGCCAGGCCTCGCGCTGTTCAGGCAAAGAGTACGGCCCGAGGACCTTGGTCGCGACATTCTCGATGTTGAACTCCATCACCAGGAACAGCACGAGCGACACGACGAACATCGTCAGCAGCATAAAGCCGAGCCGTTTCGCCAGGAAAATCAGCATGCATGCTCTCCTGCATTGGTGTGGCGGGCGATGTCACCACCGGGATGAAATGAGAAACGCGCCGCCCTTTGGCGACGCGTCGCAGCGGAATGCTCGGCCCGTGCGAAGGGCGTCCGAAGTTTCGACGCAGCGAGGAGAAACCCTGTTTTCAATTCCCCAACACTCACCCGAACTGCCGCCGGCAGGCGGGTGATGCTCCCTTACGTGCTTGGCCTCCGGGGCTTCTTGCGCGCCCTCTTGGATTTTTTATCGTGGTTACATTTCCCCAAGTTGTCAATTTCCGCCCGAGGTTATCTCGACACCGTCGTCGGGATCGCGCCGCGCCAGCCAAAGGAACCGCGCAGCAAGCGCGGCGAAGGCGATCAATCCGCCGACCAGTACCGCCCAGTAGACGCCGATCAGCCCATGGTCCGCCGGAAATGCGAGCCACCACGCCAGCGGCACCATGATCAACAGATAGGCGGTGGCGTTGCACACGACCATCGACCACGTTTCGCCGCGCCCCCTGAGCGAACTGTTCATGACGATCCGGTTGCCATCGACGATGACGACAACCGCCAGGAAGGCGATCAGCGGCGCGACGAAGGCGGCGAGATCGGCGTCGCTCGTGTAGAAACCCGCAATGGCCACCGGGAACAGGTAGAACGCGCCGCCGATACCCCCCATGACCAGCGACACGAACAGGAGCCCGGTGCCGGCTGCGAGGCGCCCGGCAGTGTAACGTCGCGCGCCGCGCGCGTAACCGACCCTGACCGACGTCGCGGAACTGACGCCGATGGCCAGCATGGCGGTGAACACGATGATGTTGAACAGGATCGCATGCGCCCCGAGTGCCAGCGCGCCGAGGCGGCCGATCATCAGGCCGATGATGCCGAAGCCGAGCGACTCGCCGCCGATCGCGATGCTCGACGCGTAACCGACCCGCCGCTGATGCGCCCAGGCCCGCCAACCGCCGGTCGCCCCGCGGCGAACACCCAGCGCCTCGTGATCGCGCAGCCACCAGATGTAGCCGACAATGGCGACCCCGAGGCAAACCCGGATGATCGTCGTCGACCACGCCGAGCCGGCCGCTCCCAGCTCCGGGAAACCCGCGTTGCCGCCGATCAGGGCCCAGTTCAGGAACACGTTGGCGACGTTCGCCGCGAGCATGAACCAGAGACCCGGCAACGGCCGCTGTAGGCCTTCGAGGAAGAAGTTGGAGGCGATGAACAGCAGGACGAACGGCAGCCCGAGACCGAGGATCATCAGGATGTCGCCGCCGTTGCGCGCGATATCCGGCAATTGTCCTGTCGCCGCCAGCAGTGCCTCGCCGAACAGGCAGAGCCCGCAACCGGCCAGACCGACCGCGAAGGCAAACGGCGCGCCTCGGCGCCAGGCCGCGCCGCATTCGCGCAAACGGCCGGCACCGTGATTGGTCGCCGTTACCACCTGGGTACCCATGGCGATGCCGACGCCAAAGACCAGCAACGGTCCGAACGGGGCCAGGCCGATGGAGAGATACGCGAGTTCAAGGCTCGAATAACGGCCCACCATGATGGTGTCGACGAGCGCCATCAGCATCACCCCGGAGCGGGACAGGATCACCGGCCACGCGAGACGCGTAAGCTCAGCGAAATCCTGGCGGATCCTCGCGAGGCGCGATCCGGTCGACTGCGTCATGTCGTATTCCCGATTGTCCGGCTTGGCTCTTCTACGCAGATAACGGTTTCAACCCGCAGAAAAAAGGATGGAGTTTGCGACGACAGAAGTGATATAAGTAACACTACGTATTAATCCGGCTTTCGGTGTATTACGTACATAACCGAACAACAAAACCGATTTTGTCGGTGCGCGGTAGATCACGACCATGAGAAATTGCACCGGCCGATGAAAACCTGGACACCCGCCGCATTTATTTTCGCCCTGTCGACCGTGTTTCTCTTCACGGCCAGCTTCGCCGTGCCAAACCCCGTGCGCCAGGTCGCCGTGATCTATCAGCCCGGCACCTCGCTGCCCGAGATCGTTTCCTCGGCCGGCGCCGCCGGCGCCCGCCTTGTCCGGCTCGGCGCCTATGACAACATCGCCGTCGTTGATTTCGGCCGCCAAGTCGCCACGGCCGGGATCGAGTTGCCCGGTGCCTGGCTGATCGTCGATCCTCTCCGGCTCGGCGGATGCTGGCTCGACTCAAGAAACGTCGCACAGACGCCGCATGAAAACCGACAGCCCATCAATCTCTGAGATAGTGAGTCCCCCATGACGGAAATCGATGCCATCCGGCAAAAGGCAACATTCTCCTTGATCGTGTTCCTCAGCCTGCACATTCCGATCGTTACCGCGGTGGCCTGGATGAACGGCGCACCTATGATCACGCCAACCGCCGTGACCGCCATCATCGTTGCCGCCCTGTGGGTCTCGTGGCGCACCTCGGGCAGCGGTGCCGGCACG
The DNA here is from genome assembly GCA_040219295.1 of Rhodospirillales bacterium. GTDB lineage: Bacteria > Pseudomonadota > Alphaproteobacteria > Rhodospirillales > Casp-alpha2 > JAVJST01. The sequence goes on along the minus strand of JAVJST010000005.1, from coordinate 1,204,890 downwards.
CGCTACGCGGTTGCCGTTGCCGCCGCATACATGCCGGCGATCATCGTCTTCCTGATGGCGGGTCATCCGTGGCAGATCGACATGCACATGTACTTTTTCGCGATCCTCGCCATTCTGGCGCCGCTCTGCGACTGGCGTGCGATCCTGGTCTGCGCGGGCGCCATCGCGGTTCACCATCTGTCGCTGAACTTTATCATGCCGGCCGCCGTGTTCCCCGACGGCGCCTCGCTGATCCGCGTCATCGTACACGCCGTCATCGTCGTCGTCGAAACCGGTGCCCTGCTTTGGATCTCGCTGCGACTGGTCGCGGCACTCCGGCATTCGGCCAGCGCCGTTGCCGCCGCCGAGAGCGCCAAGGCCGAGGCCGACGAAGTTCGCAAACAGCAGCAGGAGGCCGAACAGCGTGCCGCTGTCGAACGCCAGGCGGCGTTGCATGACTTCGCCGACAAGTTCGAGGCCGAGGCGCTCGCCATCATGGATGAGCTGACCCAGCAAATCACGACGATCGAACAGGAAGGCCAGTCTATGCGCCAGGTTTCCGAGGAAACGCGCCAGGAGGTCGATACCATCCGTGGGTCGGCGACGAGCTCGAGCACCAACGTGCAGACGGTGGCCAGCGCATCGGAAGAGCTCCGCGCCTCGATCCGCGAGATTGCGCAACAGGCGTCGCAGGTCTCGTCGACGATCTCGTCGTCGGCGAACAAGGCCAATACCGCCGATCAGGAAGTCCGTTCGCTCGCCGAGTCGGTCGAGGCCATCGGCGGCATCGTTACCCTGATCCAGGAAATCGCCGAACAGACTAATCTGCTGGCGCTCAACGCGACCATCGAAGCGGCGCGTGCCGGCGATGCCGGTAAGGGCTTTGCCGTCGTCGCCAACGAGGTCAAGGCGCTGGCCAACCAGACCCGCCAGGCGACCGAGCAGATCATCACCAATATCAGCGAACTGGAGCAGCGTTCGGCGTCCGCAGTGAAGTCGATCGGCGAGGTAACCGCCGACATGAACGCCATCGAGCAAAGCATCACAACGGTGTCGGCGGCGATCGAGGAGCAGGAAGCGTCGACCAGCGAAATTTCCGAGAGCGTCGACCGCGCGGCGTCCGGTGTCGAGAGCGTGTCGAGCAGTATCGAGCAGCTCAGCGTTGTCGCGTCGAACGCCGACAATGCGGCGAGCGCGGTCGTCGGCACCCTGTCGCGCCTGAGTTCGCAGTCGGGCCAACTCAGCAGCTCGGTGCGCGGCTTCCTCAACAGCGTCCGCGCGAGCTGACCCCGGACCCGCGTCAATCGCGTTGATGGCGACAGCCAAACCGGTCAGTCTGGCGGCTCGCTGATACCGCCTTTCTGAACCGGACCCGACGCCTTTGCCCACCGATCTTCTGTTCTACTTCGCCGCCGTGCCCGCCGTCGTCCTGACCGGTATCTCGAAGGGCGGCTTCGGCGGTGTCGCTTTGCTCGCGGTGCCGCTGATGTCGCTGGTGATCTCGCCGCTCGAAGCTGCCGGCATCATGCTGCCTCTGCTGATCCTGATGGACGGGTTCAGCGTCTGGGCCTACCGCCGCGAACTGTCGTTCCGGAACCTCCGCTCATTGCTGCCCGGCGCCGCGGCGGGCATCGCCATCGGCTGGCTGACCGCAGCCTACACCAGCGAGGACGCGGTGCGTCTCATCGTCGGCTGCGTCGCCGTCGCCTTCACCCTCTACATGGTGCTGTTCCGCCGCAACGCCGACGGCACCCGGCCGCATGCCGGCAAGGGCGCGTTCTGGGGCGGCGTTGCCGGCTACACCAGCTATGTCGCGCACGCCGGCTCGCCGCCGCTGCAGGTCTATCTGCTGCCGCAGCGGCTGCCGAAGGCCGAGTACGCCTCAACCGCGGTGCTGTTCTTCGCGGTCGTCAACCTGATCAAGGTGCCGCCCTATATTGCCACCGGTCAGATCGACGGACCGAATCTGCTTACCGGTCTGATCCTCAGCCCACTGGTGCCGCTCGGCGTCTGGCTCGGCGTAAGACTCAACCGGGTGATTCCGGAACGGGCGTTCTACAACGTGGTCTACGCCATGGCGTTCACCATCGGCTGCAAGCTGATCTGGGACTACGTGGCGTCACTCTGAGCATTGTTGAACGAACCCCCGACCTGGGGCCCCGTCGCCGAGCCATGCGTCCCGCGCAGGTCCCATGTGCGCAGAACGGGGTGGCCTGTGGCCGTCGACAAGCCTAGTTTCCGGCAGCTGATGCTGCACCGCAGCATAAATGATTAGAGAGATAACCCGATGTCGCACGACACAAACCATACCAACGGGCATTCGATGGACACGCCGCACCAGTTGATCGCCAGGGCCCGCCAGATGCGCGCAGACTACATGCACAGCGGCATGCGTTCGCTGGGCCGTCGAATTACCACCGCAGTCACGGCCGTCGGCCTGCATGCGGTTCGCGCCGTCCATCTTCCGGGCGCGCCGGAAGGCACCGGAAAATAGGCTCGGCGCGATGACGCTCGCCCGATTACGCCCTTCCTGGAAAGGCGCCGCGGTCGCAATCCTGCTCGTGGTTCCGCTGTTTCTTGCGCTCATGGTCACGCCGACAAGTCATCCCGGCGGAACGACCACGACGTCAAAGCCGCATTTCGACGGCACGCGATTGCGGTCGGGCGGCGCGGCGGAGTATCACGCAGCGCTCCACTGTCTGGCGCTCAACATCTACTGGGAGGCCCGCTCGGAACCCCGCGACGGGCAACTCGCCGTCGGCGCGGTAACCCTGAACCGGGTGGCCGATCCGGCGTTCCCCGATGAGGTCTGCAGCGTCGTGCGCGACGGCGGCGAACGACGGCGTCACCGTTGCCAGTTTTCCTGGTGGTGCGACGGCAAGCGCGACGAACCGCGCGACTCCGTGGCCTGGCAACACGCCCAGGACGCAGCCCGGCAGATCATGGACGGACTGGCACACGATCCCACGGGCGGCGCGCTTTGGTATCACGCCGACTACGTCAAACCGGCGTGGCGAACCGCGAAAACCCGAACCGCCCAGATCGGCCGTCACGTGTTCTACCGCTGACGGCGCGTGGCCTCACGGGCCCTGCGCTGTCGCGTTAGCCCGTCGGTAACGGCGCATCCGCCACCCAGACGTAGCCCTCGTCATCCATGATCACGCATTCCCGGGTGCCGTGCGGCTTGTCCATGGACCCCGCGAGGACCGTGTATCCGCCATCGCGGGCGCGGGCCTCGACCGCGTCCGGGTCGACGTTGTGGAGACGCAGCTCGACCCCCTGCCCGCGGACCTCGACGCCCTCGGCGGTGCCGGCGAGCACGTTGTCGCGGTAGGTGTGATCGGCGTGCAGCATCCATTCGACACCGTCGTGACGCATCACCGCGAAATCGACGTCGTCGTAGACGACATCCGCGCCGAGCACGTCGCGCTGGAACGCCACCGCACGTTTGACGTCGGCATAGAGCAGGTTGACGCCGAAGCCCTTGAGGCTCCGCCCGTAGTCGGCCGCGTCCATCCACGGTGTCTTGTCGCTCTTCTTCATCGCCGCACTATCCAACGAAATAGCGGCCCTCTGAAAGGGCCGCTTTTCGCGATGCCAAGCGTCCGGTTGACTGGACGCCGGCGCCGTCAGTAACTGGCGTCGGGCATCTCGCTCTTGCGGCTGGCGACGAAGTCGCCGAGCGCTTCCTCGATGCCGGGGTCCATCTCTGGCGCCTCGTACTGGGCCAGCAGCTTCTTCCAGCGCACGTTGGCGCGCGCCACGGTATCCAGCGCGCCCTCGGCCTCCCACTGCTCGAACGAGCCGTAATCGGCGACCTTGGAGGAGTAGAACGCCGTCTCGAAGTTGCGGTTGGTGTGACCGCAGCCGAGATAGTGCTTGCCGGGTCCGACCTCGCGGATCGCGTCCATCGCCTGGCCCTCTTCCGAGACGTCGACGCCGCCGGCGAGCTTCTGCATCATGCCGAGCTGATCGGCATCCATGATCAGCTTCTCATAGGACGACACCAAACCGCCCTCGAGCCAGCCGGCCGAGTGCAGCATGAAGTTGACGCCCGCGAGCACCGCCGGCAGCAACGTGTTGGCGCTCTCATAGGCCGCCTGCGCGTCCGGCACCTTGGAGCCGCAGAGCGAACCGCCGGAGCGGAACGGCAGGCCGAGACGGCGCACCAGCTGCGCGCCCGTGGTCAGGATCAGCGCCGGCTCCGGCGTGCCGAACGTCGGCGCGCCCGACTGCATTGACATCGACGACGAGAACATGCCGAACACGACCGGCGCGCCGGGGCGGATCAGCTGCGTCAGCGCGCAGCCGGCCATGCCCTCGGCCAGCGCCTGGGTCAGGGTGCCGGCGACGCTGGCCGGGCTCATGGCGCCGGAGATGATGAACGGCGAGACGACGCAGGCCTGGTTGGCCCGGGCGTAGACCTTGAGCGCGCCGACCATGGTCTCGTCGAACACCATCGGCGAGTTGGCGTTGATCAGGTTGATGACGACGCAGTTCTGGTCGACGAACTCCTCGCCGAACAGGATCCGGCACATCTCGACCGTGTCCTGGGCGCGTTCGGGCGCGGTGACCGAGCCCATGAACGGCTTGTCGGAATAGCGCATGTGCGAGAACACCATGTCGAGGTGGCGCTTGTTGACCGGCACGTCGACCGGTTCGCAGACCGTGCCACCGGAATGGTGCAGGTAGGTCGACGAGTAGATCAGTTTCACGAAGTTCTGGAAGTCCTCGATGGTGCCGTAGCGCCGCCCCTGATCGAGGTCGCGCACGAAGGGCGGACCGTACACCGGCGCGAATACCGTGGTGCCGCCGCCGATCTCGACGCTCTTGGCCGGGTTGCGGGCGTGCTGGGTGAAGCTCGACGGGGCGGTCTTGATGATCTCGCGCAGCATGCCCTTCTCGAAGCGCACGCGTTCGCCCTCGACCTTGGCGCCGGCCTTCTTCCAGAGATCGATGACCTCCGCGTCGTCGCGGAACTCGATGCCGATTTCGGCGAGGATGGTATCGGCGTTGTTCTCGATGATGTTGATCTGCTCTTCCGAGCAGAACTCGGTGAACGGAATCTTGCGACTGATGTAGGGCGCCGTCGTGACCGCACCCGATTGCCGCGATGCCCGCCGCGCTTCGCGGCCGCCCCCGGCACCCCGTCCCCGTCTACCGCCTTCCGCTGCCATCGTCGTCTCCTCTCGAAAAGCTGACCCAAGCGCCCGCCCGGCCCTTTGCGGGCCGCTGCAAAAACATCCTAGGTTCACGGCAATAGCCGTTCGCGCAGTATCTCACTGATCCGTGTTCGCCACATAGTTTTCTGTATTCGCCCTATGAATGGTCCGATGGCGCACTGAAACCGTTTGTCAGCAACGGTTTGCCCGGTTCTCCGGCGATCTGTCGCATATGAGACAGCGTCCGGAATGGCGAATGACGCATTTAGCCACGAAAATGACGCCCTCGGACCGTCGCCGGGTCACGGGTCGGCTTATTCCGGTCCCCCATGAACGGGATGGCCCCGGGTCCCAAGCCTAATCCTTGACACACGGCCTGCGTCATCCCAAAACATCGGCGTTTTTCGCCGCCCCTGCGCCACGTGATGGCGGTGCAGGTCCCGACGTCCGAGTGGCAAAGGAAACCGAGCCAAATGAAAGTCCTAGTCCCGATCAAGCGGGTCATCGACGCCAACATCAAGGTCCGCGTGAAGGCGGACAACAGCGGTGTCGAGACCCAGAACGTCAAGATGGCCATGAACCCGTTCTGCGAGATCGCCGTCGAGGCGGCCGTCCGCATGAAGGAAGCCGGCACCGCCGACGAAGTCGTCGTCGTCTCGGTCGGCCCGTCGAACTCCCAGGAGACGCTGCGCACCGGCCTCGCCATGGGCGCCGACCGCGCCATCCTGGTCGAAACAGACGACCCGCTCGAGCCGCTCTCGGTTGCCAAGGTCCTGAAGGCGGTCGTCGAGAAGGAAAGCCCCGGCCTTGTCATCATGGGCAAGCAGGCCATTGACGGCGACAACAACCAGACCGGCCAGATGCTGGCAGCGCTCCTGGGATGGTCGCAGGGCACGTTCGTCTCCAAGATCGAGGGCTCCGGCGACACCATCAACGTCACCCGCGAGGTCGACGCCGGCCTGGCGACCGTGGCCATCAAGACCCCGGCCGTGCTGACCGTCGATCTGCGCCTCAACGAGCCGCGCTACGCGTCCTTGCCCAACATCATGAAGGCGAAGAAGAAGCCGCTGGATACGATGACGGCCGCCGATCTCGGCTGCGACATGACGCCGCGCGTTAAGGTCGTCAAGGTCACCGAACCGCCGGCACGTGACGCCGGCGTCAAGGTCGCCAGCGTCGCCGAACTCGTCGACAAACTCCGGAACGAAGCGAAGGTGATCTCATGAGCACGCTGATCCTCGCCGAACACGACAACAACGAAATCGCCGCCGCCACCTACTCGGTGGTCGCCGCCGCCGGTCATCTCTCGGGCGACATCGACGTGCTGGTCGCGGGTTCGGGCTGCGGTGCGGCCGCCGAAGCCGCCGCCAAGATCCCGGGCGTCGCCAAGGTGCTGGTCGCCGACAGCGCGGAGTACGCGCACGACATCGCCGAGAACGTCGCGCCCTTGATCGTCAAGCTGGCGTCGGGTTACAGCCACGTGCTGGCCGCCGCGTCGACCTACGGCAAGAACGTGATGCCGCGCGCCGCCGCGCTCCTTGACGTGCAGCAGGTCTCCGACATCACCGAGATCGAAAGCGACGACACCTTCGTGCGTCCGATCTACGCCGGCAACGCCATGGCAACGGTGCAGTCGACCGATGCGATCAAGCTGGTCACCGTGCGCACCACGGCGTTCGAACCGGTTGCCGCCGAAGGCGGTTCGGCCGCGACCGAGACGGTCGAGGGCACCGGCGACGCGGGTCTCGCGACCTTCGTCAGCCAGGAAGTCTCCAAGTCCGAGCGTCCGGAACTGACCACCGCCAAGGTCGTCATCTCCGGCGGACGCGGCATGAAGGCGGGCGAGAACTTCGCCATGCTCGAGAAGGTCGCGGACAAGCTCGGCGCCGCCGTCGGCGCCTCGCGCGCCGCGGTCGACGCGGGCTACGTGACCAACGACTTCCAGGTCGGCCAGACCGGCAAGGTCGTCGCCCCGGACCTCTACATCGCGGTCGGCATCTCGGGCGCCATCCAGCACCTCGCCGGCATGAAGGACTCCAAGGTCATCGCGTGCATCAACAACGACGAAGAGGCGCCGATCTTCCAGGTCGCCGACTACGGCCTCGTCGCCGACCTGTTCGACGCGGTCCCGGAACTGGACAAGGAACTGGGCTAAACCCCTGCATCCAGTCCCGGTTGGAAACGAACCGCCCCGGTCATCGGCCGGGGCGTTTTCGTTTCGGCATCGGCACGCGACAATCGCCTGCGGCACGTCGCGCGCCGGTTCCGTCGCAGTTAGGTCAGCGCACCCAGCGCAATGAGCAGCACCACGGCAATGGCCATTCCCATCGAACATGACGCGAGCCAAAAGTCGAAGCGATCGTTCATCACCACCTCCTAACGGGCGATCTCGAGGACGGCGAACGGTCAGGCAGCCTTCAACTCCTTCGGCCCCGTGTCGGAAACGATGGTCGGCGAGACATTGTCGTTGGCGACTTGGGAGCCGTCACGCCGTATGGCCGCATTGCGATCACGGCGCGAACCGAAGACACAGGCGTGCGCGTACTCTTCGATCTGCCACCGTTCCACGCCGATGTCGCTCAACGTTCTATCGTTCAATGCCTGCAGTTGGGCAACTGTCCGGCGATAGCGGTTCCATTTCGCCACGGGTGCGATCACCGTGTCATGGAACTTGCCGAACAACGCTGCGCAGCGCGCAGTCACGGTCTCGCGAACCGTGGTCAGGCATGATTCAAGACTGCGCAATTCAATTCGCATTTCATCCTCCATACAACGAAGCAATGACACGAAATCACGCGAGAGGGTATCGGCCACGCAGGCTCGAAGACACTCTCTGATCAGGCCCTTCAAGGCACCTGACGGCGATTTATCTATCTCATCGACGAACGGTTTCAAGGGGGGGGGTGTCGTTGTTCAGACAACGACAAGGATCCGTCGGCCTGATCGAGGCAGGATCGCCTGTTCAGGAGACGGACGATGGTGAATCGATGTATAAGCGAATCGTCATGCCGACCTTCGCCGCCCTCGACTTCGAAACCGCGACCTATCAGCGCAACAGCGCCTGCGCGCTGGCGGTCGTCAAGGTCGCGGACGGCCAGGTCGCCGAAAGCTTCTCGACGCTGATCCGCCCGCCGACGGACGAGTTTCGCTTTACCGGCATCCACGGCCTGACCTGGGACGACGTCAAGGCGAGCCCGACGTTTGCGGATATCTTTCCGGCGGTGGACGCCATCCTCGCCGGATGCGATTTTCTCGTCGCGCACAATGCGCCGTTCGACCGCGGCGTTTTCAATGCGTGTTGCACCCACTACGGCATGCCCGAGCCCGGCCATAGGTGGTCGTGCACTGTGCGCGCCGCGCGCGCGGCCTGGGACCTGCCGTCGCACAAGCTGAACGTCGTCTGCGAGCACCTCGGCATTCCGCTCGACCACCACGAAGCGTTGTCGGATGCGCGGGCCTGCGCCCGGATCGCCATCGCCGCGGCGGAGGTCGGCGTGCAATTGTGACCGGGAGATTGTCCCCGACCCGTGGAACCCCGGTGCCGCGATGACCGCTGATCCCCTCACCTCTCTCCGCCAAGAGGCATCGGCGCTCAACACCGCCGGCCATCATGAGGACGCGCTGGCGCGCTACGACGACCTCGTGGCGCGCGCGCCCGACGAGGCCGCGTGGCACAACGAACGCGCGGCCGTATTGCGCAACCTCGGGCGCATCGCAGAGGCCCGGACGGCATGCGAGCGCGCCGTCGCACTCGCCCCTGATCTCGCCCTCGCGCACGTCAACCTCGCCGGCTTGCTGCTGACGCAGGGCCACTATCGCGAGGGTTTCCGGGCCTACGAATGGCGCCTGCGGGTGCCGGACTGCCACGTGCCGGCGCTCGGGCTGCGCGCGCCGATGTGGGACGGCCAGCCGGCACGCGACAAATGCCTGCTGGTTGCCGCCGAACAGGGCCTCGGCGATACGGTCCAGTTCGTCCGCTTTCTCGCCAAGGCACGAACGCGGGTCGGTCGCCTGGTGCTCGTCGTGCAGACTCCGCTAAAGGGACTTTGCGGCGGCGTCGCCGGCGCCGACGCGGTTCTCGCCAGCGGCGAGACGCTGCCCCGTCACGATCTCAAGATTTCGCTCCTCAGCCTGCCGCACCGACTGCGGACCAGCCTCGCCACCTTGCCCGCGCCCGAACGCTATCTTCACGGGCCACCGATTGAATCTGTTCAGGGCGGCGGTCTCAGGGTCGGGATCGCCTGGCAAGGCAACCCCGAGGGCGCGGGCGATCGCGGCCGCTCGGTCACACTCGACATTCTGCGCCCGGTACTATCGGCAAGCGGCGTGCGGTTCTTTTCGCTGCAGAAGAATTTCGGCCTCGATCAACTCGCGGCATTCCCGGAAGTCGAAGACGTCGGCAGCCGCTGCGCCACCTTCGCCGACACCGCCGCGATCATGAAAACGCTCGATCTCGTCATTACCACCGACACCGCGGTGGCCCACGTCGCCGGCGCGCTCGGCCGGCCGACGTGGCTGCTGCTGAAGCGGGCGCCCGCGTGGCGATGGCTCGAGAACCGTACCGACAGCCCCTGGTATCCGAGCATGCGGCTCTACCGGCAGGCAATGACCGGCGATTGGGGAACACCCGTCCAGCGCATTGCCGCCGATCTTGCCCGGGTCTCGGCGGCGCGAGACGGCCCCGTCGCTTGACGGTTCATTTTCTGCAAGAGCATCGAACATTCGGCGATCGTCTTTTCCCGGTCGATGCAATGCCGTCGGAGGTACGACGATCTTGCGGCGCCCTGTCTTGATGATACGGTATCTGGCATGCCTTCGAGAAAGGTAACGTAACAACCACAGGTTTCGCGCTCTTGGAGTTCTCGGCCCCCACGGCGGTCATCAGTGCCGCGATTGCATCGCTCGTTCTGTTCGGCGGACTGCTTCATGTCGGCATGTCGCCCGGCGCGCCACGAGGAATTCGTTGGTGGTGGCTGGCGATCGGGTTGAGCTGCGCCCGCTACGTGCTGCTGTACGCGGCCATCACCACACGATCGCCGCTGCTGCAGTTTGCTGCCGAATCTTGCCAGGTGCTTTCCGCCATATTCCTCGCCGTTGGCGCGCTGGTGTTCCTCGGGCACAACGTGCCCCGGCGACTGGTGACCATCGCGTGCCTCGCGTGCATCGGCTGGGCCTGGTATACGACGCTGATCGAGCCCAGCTTTCTGCTGCGCTCCATCCCGCTTTACGGCCTTAGCGGCCTGCTGATCTTCGGAGTCGGTGTCGTGCTCTACCGCGCCGGCAACGTCGACCCCAATCGCGGCTACCGTCTGAGCGGCATACTGTTCATCCTGTGGGGCCTGCACAAGCTCGACTACCCGCTGCTACGGCCGGTCGAATGGTTCGCGCCCTACGGTTTCATCATCGCCATGGCGCTGCAGATGGCGCTGACGGTCAGCCTGATCATCGTCGTGCAGCGCTATTCTCTGGCGCGCCTGGCGGCCGAGGAACAACGCCGGCACCGCGCCGAACGCGATTACCGGAACATGTTCGAGAACCTGAACATCGGCATCTACCGTTCATTGCCAGGCGGCGACCTGGCCCGCGCAAACCCGGCATTCCAGAGGATGCACGGTTACACGGACGAGAACGAAATGCTGGAAAGTGTCAGACGATCCGGTCCTAACTGGTATCCGGACCCGGGGCGACGGGACGAGTTCCTTGCTGCACTCGACCGCGATGGCTTCGTCGAGAACTTCGAGTCGGAAATTCACCGCCACAAGACACGAGAGAGAATCTGGGTATCCGAGAACGCATACACGGTGCGCGACAAGACGGGCGCGCCGCTGCATTTCGAAGGCACCATGGTCGATATTACCGCCCGCAAGGAGGCCGAACGGCGCCTGCGTGATGCGCTCAGGGAATCCGAAGTCGCGAACCGTGCCAAGACGGATTTCCTTGCCAGCATGAGCCACGAACTGCGGACGCCGCTCAACGCGATTCTCGGTTTCTCACAGATCATGGCCAACGAGTCGTTCGGCGAACACAGCGATCCGAAGTATCGTGAGTACGCCGATGACATCGTGGGATCGAGTCAGCACTTGCTCAGCATCATCAACGACGTACTCGATCTTTCAAAAGTCGAGGCCGGCGAGATGACGGTCAATGCCGAAGACGTCCCGCTTCAGCAGGCAATTCGCGACATCGCCAAGCCGTTTCAGCTTCGCGGCGACGGCAGGAACGCCCAGCGCATCCGCATCGTGGTCGACGACGACAGCGCGACCGTGCTGACCGATCCGCGCTACTTGCGCCAGATCCTGACCAATTTGCTTTCCAATGCCGACAAGTACACCCCCGAGGATGGCGACATCAACGTGATCGCAGACCGGGCAGCCGACGGACGGACGCGGATCCGGGTCATCGATACGGGGGTCGGCATCGCGCCAGAAGATATCGGAACGGTACTGGAACCGTTCGGCCAGGCTCGCCTCAATGTCACGGTCGCACACGAAGGCACCGGCCTCGGCTTGTCGTTGTCGAAGGTACTGATGGAAATGCAGGGTGGTGAACTGCTGCTCGAGAGTGAACCGGGCGTGGGGACAACCGTCACCTTGCTGTTCGCAGCGCGGGCTTCCGTTTGACAAAGTGATTTTTTTCCTATACTATGCACTCTGACGTTCGCTGGCTGATCGCGGTGCTGTCGGCCGGAAACGCGTTCAAAGACGCGACGCACCCCGGGGGCAATGAACAGTCTCGTCATTCATTATCTTTACCCTTTCGATCGCCAGCGCCCGGGCGGTCGCGTCGCACGGCGACGGGACGATGCAACCGACCGGAAACGTCATCGGATTACACAGAACAAAATGACCCAAAATGACCATTTATGACCCTGGATTTCTCTTGTTTTTCGTTCAAATTCAAGGACTTCTGTGTTTTGAAGCGAGAGAATCCGGTAAGAATGACCATTCTGACCTTTTCAGTATTCTTGACCCGGTCAACGCTGGGATGACAAGGCAATGATCGAAACGGGTCGTGAGATCGTCATCGTCGGCTGCCACGCCGAGGGCGAGGTCGGCGACGTCATTGTCGCCGGCGTCGAACCGCCGCCGGGCGAGACGCTGTGGGCGCAATCGCGTTTCATCGCGACGGACGGTTCCCTACGCAACTTCGTGCTCAATGAACCGCGCGGCGGCGTCTTCCGTCACGTCAACTTGCTGGTTCCGGCCAGGGACCGAACAGCTGCCATGGGTTTCATCATCATGGAGCCCGAGGACACACCGCCGATGTCGGGCTCGAACTCGATCTGCGTCGCCACCGTCCTGCTGGAAACCGGGATCGTACCGATGACGGAACCCGAGACGCACCTGACCCTCGAGGCCCCGGGCGGCCTCGTCGAGGTTCGCGCCCGCTGCAGGGACGGCAAGGCCGAGAGCGTCACGGTGACCAATGTCCCGTCATTTGCCGGTCTGCTCGACGCGGAACTTACCGTCGAGGGACTGGGCACGCTGCGTGTCGATACCGGCTTCGGCGGCGACAGTTTCGTGATGGTCCGGGCGCGCGATCTGGGCGTCGAGATCAAGCCCGAGAATGCCGCAACGCTACGCGATCTCGGTGTGCGTATCACCGCGGCGGCCAATGCGCAGCTCGCCTTCACGCATCCGGCAAACCCGGACTGGACGCATTTCTCATTCTGCCAGATCCTCGGCGATATGGACGAGGCAGACGGCGTGCGCGCGCTCACCAACACCGTCGTGGTGCAGCCCGGCAAGCTCGACCGCTCGCCGACCGGCACCGGGGTCTCGGCCCGCATGGCTGTGCTTCACGCCCGGAAGGAAATGGCCGTCGGCGACCGCCTCGTCATGCGCTCGGTTATCGGGTCGCGCTTTGAGGGCCGCATCGCGCGCGAAACGACCGTCGGCGACTTGCCGGCGATCGTTCCCGAGATCACCGGGCGCGCCTGGCGGACCGGTGAAACCCGTCACCGGCTCGACCCGTCCGATCCGTTCCCCGCCGGTTACCGTATCGCCGACACCTGGCCTGCCAAGAGAGAGACGCCATGACCCTGCCGTTCATTCGCCCCGAGGACATCGAGCACCGCCTCAACTGGACGGCGCTCGGCGACGCCATCATCGAGGGCCACACACGGCCCCGCGCCCAGATCGGCGACATCCTGTTCGAACGGGATCGGGACGCCATGCTCAACCGGGCCGCCTGGATCGACGGCGCCGGAATCGGCGTGAAGACCGCCAACATCTTTCCGGGCAACGTCGAACGCACGCCGCCGATGCCCTCGATCCACGCGGTCTTCACCCTGTTCGACGACAAGACGGGCGAGCCCGCGGCCCTGATCGACGGCATCCTGGTCACCAAGTGGAAGACGGCGGGGGACTCGGTGCTTGGCGCGCGCCTGCTGGCGCGGCCGGACAGCAAGACCATGATCATCGTCGGCGCCGGCGCGGTCGCGGACTCGCTGATCGACGCCTACCGCGAGGTCTTTCCGGGACTGCAAACGATCCGGGTGTGGAACCGGACACGGGCGCGGGCCGAGGAACTCGCCAAGGCCAAGGGCGTCGAGGTCGCCGATGACCTCAGAGAGGCGCTCGCCGACGCCGACATCGTCGCCTCGGCAACCATGTCGACCGAGCCGGTCATCAAGGGGGCATGGATCGGTCCCGGCACCCACGTCGATCTGATTGGTGCTTTCCGGCCCGACATGCGCGAAGCCGACGACGAACTGATTGCCAGAGCGGAGCTGTTCGTCGACGCCCGCGAGACCGCGCACGACATCGGCGAACTGATGATCCCGATCGCATCGGGGGTCATCACCGACGATCACGTCCGTGCCGACTACTACGACATCGCGAGCGGTGCCTACCGGCGCTCATCGCCCGACGCGGTGACCATGTTCAAGAACGGTGGCGGCGCTCACCTCGACCTGATGACGGCGCTCTACATCAAGGGCGTGTCGGAAGCTTGATCAGGCGGGACTAGAAACGTCCCGCCTGGAAGTCGTCGATCGCCTGCATGATTTCCTCGCGGGTGTTCATGACGAAGGGACCGTAACGCGCCACGGGCTCATGGAACGGCTTGCCGGCGACGACGATGCAGCGCCCGCCCTTTTCGCTGGTGACCGCGATCGTGTCACCGTCGCCGAGAACCGCCAGTTCCTGGGTCGCGACCGTTTCGGTGCCGCCCGCGCCATCGACGGCGACGGCACCTTCGAAGACGAAGACGAACGCCGTGTGGCCATCGGGGACCGGTTGCCGGAAATGCCCGCCGGCATCGAGCGAGACGTCGAGGTAGACCGGCTCGGCGGCCACGCCGGCGACCGGACCGGCCACGTCGCCGACGGCGCCCGCCAGCACGCGGACCGTCGCGCCTGTCTCCGTCTCGACCACGGGCACGAGTTCGGGATCGATGTCCTGGTAGCGCGGCGCGCACATCTTGTCCTTGGCCGGCAGGTTGACCCAGAGCTGGAAGCCGCTCATCTCGCCCTCGGTCTGTTCGGGCATTTCCGAGTGCACGATGCCGCGCCCCGCGGTCATCCACTGGATCGAACCCGGGCGCAACTTGCCCTCCGCGCCGGTGTTGTCGCGGTGACGCATCAGGCCCTTGAGCATGTAGGTCACGGTCTCGAAACCGCGGTGCGGATGATCGGGAAAGCCGGCGATGTATTCTTCCGGCTTGTCGGTGCCGAAGTTGTCGAGCAGCAGGAACGGGTCGAGTTCCGGCAGTTCGTGTGATCCGATCGACCGGCGCAACGTCACGCCGGCGCCATCCGAGGTCCGGACGGAGGTGATCTTGCGAATAACGTCGCGGCGGCTGACGGGCGATGCGTCTGGCATGGCGGACTCCATATCGGGAAACTTGACGGTTCCCGTGATTTGGGTGCGTCCGCCCGCCCGTTCAAGCCCGGCTCTAAGTCCGGGGTTTCAGGTTCTCCGGATCGTAGAGTGGCTCGTAGCCGACGCCCGCGACCTCGACCGGATAGCTCTCGTTGAAGTACTCGACCTGCAACTGCTTGCCTTTCACCGCGTACTCGTGCGGCAGATAGCCGAGCATGATGTTCTTGCCGATGGTCGGCCCGAACGCGACGGACGTCGTGTACGACCGGCGCCCCTTGGAATCGACGATGACCTCGCCCGTCGCCGGGTCGACGATCGGCATGGTGCCGACCGGATACCGGGCGACACCGCCCGAGTCCTTGTTGTCGGTCATGACCAGGGTGCACAGCATTGCACCCTGATGATCGAGATCGCGGAACCTGAGGTGCGCCGCCTTGCCAACGAAATCCGCGTCCTTGACCTTGGGGCGTGCGAGGTCGGCCTCGTAGAGGTTGTACTCGGTCGTCAGGTCGGCGTTCTGCAGCCGCAGGCTTTTCTCGAGACGGCGCGAATTGGCATAGGTCTCGACGCCGAACGCCATGACGTCTTGGGCGCGGATGGCGTCCCACACGGCAAGGCCGTCGTCATAGCGCATGTGGAGTTCCCAACCCTGCTCGCCGACGTAGGAAATTCGGAACGCGGCAACCTTCTTGCCGGCGATCTCGATGGTTTTGATGGAGGCAAATGGGAAGTTGTCGTGGCTCACGGCGTCCGCATCGCCGAGCACGTCGCCCAGCACCTTGCGGGCGTTCGGTCCCCAGAGCCCGATGGTGGTGAAGTCCTCGGTGACGTCGGTGATGGTGACGTCGTACCCGTGGTCCTCGGCCATCCGCTTCATGTAGACGAAGTCGCGGTTGCCCGCGTCGGCGCCATCGACGAAGCGGAAACGGTCTTCCATGCGGAACACCGTGAAGTCGGCGCGAACCATGCCTTCCTCGTCGAGGAAGTGAGTGTAGATGCCCTTGCCGACCTGGTTGTCGCCGCCGACCTTGGCGGCGCACAGGTATTCCATGAAGGCAACGTGGTCCGGGCCGGTAATGTCGTACATCGCGAAGTGCGTCAGGTTGATCATGCCGACGTTGTTCGACATCTCGAGATGCTCGGCGTTGGATACGCGCCAGAAATGGCGGTTGTCCCATTCGTCCTCGCGCACCGGCACCTGATCAGCGTACTTCTCCAGCAGGTGTTCGTTGGCGGCGTAACCGTGGGCACGTTCCCAGCCGGCGAGTTCCATGAAGTAGCCGCCGAGTTCGACCTCGCGTTCGTAGAACGGGCTTTTCCGTGTATCGCGACCCTTGGAATACGGCTCGCGCGGATGCACGGCCGGATTGTAGATCTTGAAGGCCGACTCGTAGCAGCGGTCGTGGATGTACTGTTCTTCCGTCTGGAACGGATAGAACCGCGAATAGTCGATGGCGTGGTGGTCGATCACCGTGCGGCCGTCGGTCATCCAGTCGGCCAGCAGCTTCGCCATGCCCGGACCATCCTTGACCCAGATGGAAACGGCGTACCACAGGCCGCGAACCTTCTGGCTCTCTCCGATGGATGGTCCGCCGTCCGTCGTTACCTGCAGAAGACCGTTGAACGAGCGCTTCTCGTCAAAGCCGAGTTCCGCGAGGATCGGCGTAAGTTCCATGGCGCGTTCAAGCGGTTCCATGACCTGGTCGAGTTCGAGGTCGCGCATCGACGGCGACATCCGGGCCTCCGACTTCTCAAGCAGGTCGCGTGGATGGCAGAGGCGCGGGTCCTTCTCTTCGTAATAGCCCCACTCGATCATACCGCCTTCCGGCGTCTTGGGATCGCCGGTATCGCGCATGTAGGCGGAGTTGCCCTGGTCGCGCAGCAGCGCGTAGCCGATATCCTTTCCGGTCCCGGCGAACTCCTCGAACGGACCGAAGAACGTCAGTGGATGATCGACCGGCATCACCGGCAGGTCCTCGCCGGCCATTTCAGCTATCAGCCGGCCCCAGAGGCCGGCGCAAACGACGACGTAATCGGCCATGATGGTGCCGCGCCGGGTTCTCACGCCCCTGATGCGGCCGTCCTCGATGATGAGGCTGTCGGCGGCGGTGTTGGCGAAGGCCTTGAGTTTGCCAGTCGCCTCTCCAGCCTCGACAAGCTCGCCGGCGACGATCTGCGAACGAGGCGCGACCAGCCCGGCGTCCGGATCCCACATCGCGCCCTGGATCATGTCTTCCTCGATGAGCGGGAACTTCTCCTTGACCTCGGCAGGGCTGACCATCCGGGCGCCGGTACCGAAAGCACGGCCGGAGGATACCTTGCGTTTGAGCTCGAGCATGCGGCCATCATCACCGACACGGGCAACCTCGAAACCGCCGACCTTCTCGTAACGCCCCATCTTCTCGAAGAAATCGATGGAGTAGAGCGTCGTCCAGCACGACAGGAAGTCGTGGCTGGTCGCGTAGCAGAAGTCGGAAGCGTGGGACGTCGATCCGATGTCCGTCGGGATGGCCGACTTGTCGATGCCGACGATGTCGTCCCAACCGCGCTCGATCAGGTGGTGAGCGACGGACGCGCCGACGATGCCGCCAAGACCGACGATGACCACTCGGGCCTTCTCAGGAAACTCTGCCATGTTTACTCCTCATCCCAACTTCATGGGCCTAGCGCTGCTCATTTTGTCCGAACCTAGTGCCAAATCTAAACGGGATGTATCCTCGATTCGACATCACAATTTGAAAGACGACACACCGCGCGATCACGACAATCCTCTAGGCGTTCCGTCAGGGATCAGCTGCGGTGCGCGACGCGGCGCGACAACACGTAAAGCCCGCACCCGATACCCGCGCAGACGACCAGGACGGCGAGCATCAGGTCGTATCCGCCGAGCCCCCAGAGCAGCGACCCCAGGTAGGGTGCCGCGGCCTGTCCCACCAGGTAGGGAACCGCGAGAGCGCCCGCCTTGGCACCGAAGTTGTTCCCGCCAAGAACCTCGCGCGCGATCACCGGGCGCAGGATGCTGACAGTACCGTAGGCGGCACCGAACAACACGACGAAGCCGATGGCCAGAAACAGCGCCGCACCGGCGTAAAACAATGCAACCATTGCCCCCGCTATAAGAAAGAACGCCGCCACGGCGAATCCATGATTGGTCGCGCGATCACCGCCCGCCATCATCGCCAGCCGGCCGGCGACCTGCATTGGGCCGATGAACGATGCGGCGATGATGGCCGACTCGGGTGGCACGCCGCGATCGTCGAATATCAGCAGCAGATGATGCAACGTGGCGCCCTGGATGACCGCCACGAACATGAAGCCGAACGCCAGCAACCAGAAGGCCGGCCGCGCCAGGAAGCGTCGCTGTGCAAGCGTATCGGGGGCATCGGCCTGTTCGGTTGATCTTCGCGCCACCTCCAGCAGCCGCGCACCGGTATAAAGCAGCGGACCGGCAACGAACGCTGCCGTGCCGGCAAAACACAGCACCGCGACACGCCATCCGAAGGCGTCACTCAGCGCATGGGCGGCCGGAAAACTGATGGTTCCGGCGAACCCGGCGACGAGCGTGATCGCGATAATGCTGCGTTTCGCATTCTCGCCGCGCGCCCGGGTCACGATGGCGAAGCAAGGTTCATAGAGCGTGCCGGCCATCGCAACGCCAAGCACCGACCACGCACCGTAGAATGCCGGCAAGCTCTCGATGGTCGATAGCCAGACGAGTCCCGCCGCCCCCAGGAGACTGGCCCCGCCCATCATCGCGGCGCCACGACCGGCATCGATCAGCCGTCCGGCAACCGGTGCGCAAAAGGCAAACACCAGCAAGCCGAGCGTTATGCCCAGCGTCAGCTCCGCCTTCGACCAGCCCAGCGACTGCTCCCAGCGCAGAATAAGCGCCGGAAACAGGTAGAGAATGGAGGCCCAGATCAGGGTTTCTCCGACAGCCAGACAGATCGTCGCGGGATCTTTCGTCATGGTCACAGCGTACGCGAGTTTCCCCGCGTGAGAAGCATTTGGCGGGCGTCATTAGAAAATGTTCCGTTCAGGGTGAAAATTTTGACGGTTCCGATGTCGGCTTGTTGACAAACCATGTCTTTCACTGAACAGCAGTTTTGGGGTATTTCTAGCCAATTGCACATGATTGTCGCGTGCAGGCGCCGCTTGTGCGTGGGGGCAGTTTTACCGGCCACTTGAGTGGTTTAGGGCCGTGTCTAGGGAGTAACGCTGATGTCCGACGAAGAGGATATCGTCCTTTCCGAGCTCGATGACGAGGAGCTCACGCAGCAGATGCACGACGATCTGTACGACGGTCTCGCCGACGAGATTGTCGAGGGCACCAATATTCTCCTGGAGCGCGGCTGGGAACCCTACAAGGTCCTCACTGAGGCTCTGGTTGAAGGCATGCGCATCGTCGGTATCGACTTCCGTGACGGCATCCTGTTCGTTCCTGAGGTGTTGATGTCGGCAAACGCGATGAAGGCCGGCATGGGGATCCTCAAACCGCTGCTCGCCGAAACCGGCGCGCCGAAGGTCGGCAAGATGGTCATTGGCACCGTCAAGGGCGACATCCACGACATCGGCAAGAACCTTGTATCCATGATGATGGAAGGTGCCGGATTCGAAGTCGTCGACATCGGCATCAACAATCCGGTCGAGAACTATCTCGAGGCGATCGACGAGCACGCGCCAGACATCCTCGGCATGTCCGCCCTCCTGACAACGACCATGCCCTACATGAAGGTCGTCATCGACACGATGATCGAAAAGGGAATTCGCAACGATTATGTGGTTCTGGTCGGCGGCGCGCCTCTCAACGAAGCGTTTGCCGATAATGTCGGCGCCGACGCGTACTGCCGCGACGCGGCCGTCGCCGTCGAGACCGCGAAATCGTTCATGGCCAAACGCCAGGGCTCCGCTGCGGCGGGCTGAACCGGCGTCAGGAGTGACCATGCCGGGCGACCGGCCTACCAGCGAAAAGACCTTGATGATCGCGTGCGGTGCGCTCGCGAACGAGACCCTCTTGCTTATCGAACGCAACGGTTGGGACTTCATGGACGTCACCTGTCTGCCGGCGAACTTTCACAACTACCCTGACCGGATCCCGGCCGCCATGCGCGCCAAGATTCGCGATGCCCGCGAAAAGGGATACGGAAACGTCGTCGCCTTGTTCGCCGATTGCGGTACCGGCGGAACGCTGGACGCCGTCCTCGAAGAAGAAGGGGTGGACCGGATACCGGGGGCGCACTGTTACGAGTTCTATTCCGGATCGGCCGCCTTCAACGCGTTGGCTGAAGAGGAGATCGGCACGTTTTATCTGACGGATTTCCTGGCGCGGCATTTCGATCGCTTGATCATCGAGGGTCTTGGAATCGACCGGCATCCCGAGCTCAAGGATATGTACTTCAATCACTATAAGCGGCTCGTCTATCTCGCCCAGGTCGAGGATGCGGACCTCGATTCCCGTGCCGAGGCAGCGGCCGAGAAGCTAGGCCTGGAGTATCGCCGCGTGTTCACCGGTCTCGACCCCTATCAGCAGTTCATGGCGCGCTATGCGCCTCCGGCTGCGTCGTAACCCCCCCCCAACGAAGGTTTCAGGATTCCATGGCGCAACTTACCATTCTCTATTGGCGGGATATTCCGTCCCAAGTCGTCGTCAAGGCTGGACGTCAGAACGCCAAGCGCATTCTCGCGGATCGATTTCAGGAGGCGATCGACATTGCCGCCATGCAGTCCAAATCGCACGAGACCGACGACTATCTCGCCGAATGGCGCAAGGGCGACCCGCAGCCCTGCGGCGACGATCTGGAAGCCGAAGCCCAGGCGGCGGCCGAGCGGATCGAGAGCGAATACAACGATGCGAGGGTCAAGGAACTGATCGCCAACGCCGGACGCGAGGCCCAGTAAGATGGCTGAGATCAAGGTTTACCAGCCGGACGGGAACAGCCTCGTATACCGCGTTCGCTCGCGCTACTCGATCCGGCTTTGGTCGGTGCGGCATTCGCGTTTGCTTGAGTGGGTATACAAGACATTCGCCGGCGCGTTGCTGAAACTGCACCCGGTCTGGAACTGGATCGGTTACGGCCGCGTGGAGCGGCCAATGGTCGCCATCGAGAAGGCCGTCAAGTCAGTGATGTTCGACTGCCGCATGTGCGGACAGTGCGCGCTTTCGAGCACCGGCATGTCGTGCCCGATGAACTGTCCGAAAAGTCTCAGAAACGGGCCCTGCGGCGGCGTCCGGGCAAACGGCCACTGCGAGGTCGAACCCGATATGCCGTGCGTCTGGGTGCAGGCCTGGCAGGGTAGCCGTAACATGCGCGAGGGAGACGCTATCCTCGATGTTCAACCGGCCATCGACCAGAGTCTTCGCGGCTCTTCTTCGTGGCTTCGCGTCACCTCCCAGGCAGCAGCGGATCGGGCGGCTGCGGATAAAGCGTCGACGACCGCCGGTTCATAAGGAACGCCACGATGTACGAAGAAGAAGACGAAGACGTCAACGATCCTGGCCACGACCTGCCCATCCTGCCGGGACACACCTCACGTGGCCGCCTGGAGCGCGTACTGCGCCGCGGCGAATTCGCCATCACAGCGGAACTCAACCCGCCCGACTCGGCCAATCCCGAGGACGTCTACGAACGCGCGGCAGTATTCGACGGCTGGGCGGACGCCATCAATGCGACCGACGGCTCCGGGGCCAACTGTCACATGTCGAGCGTCGCGATCTGCGCGCTCCTGACCCGGATGGGTTACTCGCCGGTGATGCAGATCTCCTGTCGGGATCACAACCGGATCGCCATCCAGGGCAACGTCCTCGGCGCAGCCGCAATGGGCGTCAACAACATCTTGTGCCTGACGGGTGACGGTGTGCAGGCCGGCGATCAGCCGGGCGCGAAACCGGTGTTCGACTTCGACTGCATGTCGCTGTTGTCGACGATCCGCACCATGCGCGACGAAAACAAATTCTTGTCCGGCCGGAAAATCACGTCGCCACCCAACGTTTTCATCGGCGGTGCCATCAACCCCTTCGCCCCGCCCTACGATTTCAGACCCCATCGGCTCGGCAAGAAAATTGCCGCCGGCGCGCAGTTCGTACAAAGCCAGTACTGTTTCGATCTGAAGATTCTGGATGAGTACATGAAACGGGTCCGGGACATGGGGCTGCACGAGAAGTGCTTTATCCTGATCGGTGTGGGCCCGCTGGCATCCGCAAAGACGGCCCGGTGGATTCGCACGAACGTTCCCGGCATCCACATACCGGACTCCATCATTGAACGTCTCGAAGGCGCGGAGAACCAAAAGCTGGAAGGAAAGAAGATCTGCATCGAAATGATGCAGCAGATTCGTGAGATCGATGGCGTCGCGGGTTGCCATATCATGGCATATAGACAGGAAGAACTGGTCGCCGAGATCGTGCAAGAATCGGGGGTTCTGAAGGGTCGGCGGCCGTGGCTCCGCGAGGCGAATCCCGGTGACGCGATGGTCGATGCAATTCGGCATGCCCAGCATGTCGGCGATAAGACGACACCACAGAATGCCGTGAAATCTGCGGCCAGAAAGGCCCCGGGCAAAAAAGAATCTGTGTCGTAGAGTGCTCCCCTGGCTTTGGAAGTCCTCAGAAGGCGATATCAGAACGGACAGCGTCGTGTATAAACTTGCGAGACTCCGGTCTAGATTCTAGAACCCGAGGACAGCGTTAGCCGGATCACTTTCCCACCGGGGAGACCATTTTAATGACCGAGACAATAGTCAGCTCTGCAACCAAGGAAATTGTGATCGGGTTCGACCGGCCGTTCTGCGTGATCGGCGAACGGATCAATCCGACTGGCCGGAAGTTGCTCGCCGCTGAAATGGCCGCTGGCGACTACAGCCGTGTCGAAGCGGATACGATCGCTCAGGTCGAAGCCGGTGCAACGATGCTGGATGTGAATGCCGGCATTCCCCTTGCTGATGAGCCGAGAATCCTCGCGGAGGCCATTCAACTGGTTCAAAGCCTCACCAACGTACCGCTGTCGATCGACTCGTCGATCGTCGCTGCGCTGGAATCCGGGCTTTCGGTCTATAAGGGCAAGGCCTTGGTCAACTCGGTCACTGGTGAAGAGGATCGGCTTGAGACCGTATTGCCGTTGGTTGCGAAGCACGGCGCGGCGGTCGTTGCTATATCTAATGACGAGACTGGTATTTCCGAGGATCCGGACGTCCGCTACGCGGTCGCCAAGAAGATCGTCGAGCGCGCCCAGGATTACGGAATCAAACCGGCAGACGTCGTCGTCGATCCGCTGGTCATGCCTGTCGGGGCCATCAACGACGCGGGTGCCCAGGTGATGAAGCTGATCCGGCGGCTTCGCGAAGAACTCAGGGTCAACACCACGTGCGGCGCGTCCAACTTTAGTTTCGGTCTTCCCAACCGCCACGGCATGAACGCTGCATTCCTGTCGATTGCCATCAGCTCGGGCATGACGTCGGCAATCATGAACCCGCTACATGATCCGGAAATGGCCGCCGTCAAGGGCGCCGACGTGATCATGGGCAAGGATCCGAACTGCGGCAACTGGATCAAGAAATTCCGCGAGCCGCTCGCACCGGGCGCCGAGGAAGCCGGCGCCGGCCGTCGTAACCGGGAGGGCCGGCGGCGGCGCCGGGCCTGACGAAGGACAACCGCGCGCGTGTCGGAACAAGCACTCGTCGTTTTCACGCCTTCTGGCAAACGTGGCCGGTTCCCCGTCGGAACACCCATTCTCAAGTGTGCGAGAAGTCTCGGCGTAGACATTGACTCCGTCTGCGGAGGTCGCGGCATATGCGGTCGCTGTCAGGTCGTTCAGGGCGTCGGTGAGTTCGCCAAGTTCGGAATTCATTCGAAGCCCGAGAACGTCAGCGATCCAAACGATGTCGAGAAACGTTACGACGATAAACGCGGTCTCAAGCCGGGCCGCCGATTGAGTTGCAACACCCTTTTGCTCGGCGACACGGTCATCGACGTTCCCGCCGACAGCCAGGTCCACAAGCAGATCGTCCGCAAGCGCGCTGAGGCACGGGACATCGAACTCGACCCGGCGATCCGCCTCCACTATGTGGAGGTCGAGGAGCCGGACATGCACAAGCCGTCGGGGGACCTTGAGCGTCTCCTCGAAGCGCTTCGGGAACAGTGGGGGCTCACTGGTCTCGAGGATTCGGATCTCCACGTCCTGCACGGCCTGCAATCCGCACTTCGCAAAGGCAAGTGGCGCGTAACCGTTGCCGTGCACCGCGGAGCGAAAGTCACGGCAATCTGGCCGGGCTTCCACGAAAAGGCTTGCGGCATCGCCTTCGACATTGGATCGACGACAATTGCCGGACACCTCTGTGATCTAGCAACCGGCGAGGTCATTGCGTCATCGGGCGTCATGAACCCTCAGATCCGCTTTGGCGAGGATCTCATGAGCCGAGTGTCCTACGTCATGATGAATCCCGGCGGCGACAGGGAGATGACGGTCGCTGTCCGAGACGCGATCAACGCCTTGATCGAAGAACTCGCGACTAACGGCGGAGTAGACGTCGACGATATTCTCAACGCAACGTTCGTCGGCAACCCCGTCATGCATCACCTTCTTCTCGGCATCGACCCGATCGAACTCGGTGGTGCGCCGTTCGCACTGGCGATGAACTCGGGCCTGACGATCTGGGGCAGCGAACTCGGTCTGCGCATGCATCCGAATGCGCGTGCGTACGTCCTGCCCTGCATCGCCGGCCACGTCGGTGCCGACACGGCTGCGGTCGTTCTATCGGAAAGCCCGCATCTGTCCGAGGAGACCATGCTGGTCGTGGATGTCGGCACCAATGCGGAGATCGTATGCGGCAACCGAAAACGGCTTCTCGCGGCCTCTTCGCCGACTGGACCGGCGTTCGAGGGCGCCCAGATATCCGGCGGACAACGTGCTGCGCCAGGGGCCATCGAACGAATGCGCATCGACCCGGAAACCCTTGAGCCGCGCTTCAAGGTCATTGGCTGCGACCTCTGGTCGAACGAAGAAGGCTTCGCTGAAGGCACCGAGAACATCGGCGTCACCGGCATTTGCGGGTCCGGCATCATCGAGGCGTTGGCGGAGATGTTCCTCGCCGGGATCATCACGACGGACGGCGTCATCGACGGCGCCATGGCCGCGAAGAGCGCCCGTGTACAACCGGACGGCCGGACATTCTCGTACCAGATACACACAGGTGAGGTCGACATCCGTATTACGCAGAACGACATCCGGGCCATCCAGCTCGCCAAGGCGGCGCTCTATGCCGGTGCCCGGTTGTTGATGGACAAGCTCGACATCGAATCCGTCGATCGTATCGTCTTGGCGGGTGCTTTCGGGAGCCACATCGACACCAAATACGCGATGGTCTTGGGCATGATCCCCGACTGCCCGCTCGACAAGGTCTCGTCGGCTGGCAATGCAGCCGGAACCGGGGCGCGCATCGCACTGCTCAATCAACGGGCGCGCGACGAGATCGAAGATGTAGTGAAACGCATCGAGAAGATCGAAACGGCCGTCGAGCCGCGCTTCCAAGAGCATTTCGTCCAGGCGATGGCGTTCCCACACAAGACGGCGAACTACGAACACCTCGCCAAGGCCGTGCAACTGCCTGCGCCGAAGAAGGCGCAGTCTGGCGACGACGGACATGACGGACCGGGTGAAGGCCGCAGGCGCCGACGCCGGCGTGGGTGACGCCCCCGAGCAGCCCAGTTCCGTGAACTGGAACCGCAGGGTTTGGCGCATCGCTGCGCCCATCATGCTCGCCAACGTTTCCACACCGTTGCTCGGCATCGTCGACACGGCCGTCATCGGTCAACTACCGGGCGCCTACTACATCGGCGCCGTTGCCGTCGCCGCGCAGATCTTCACGGTCGTTTACTGGGGTTTCGGTTTTCTCCGCCAGGGTACATCGGGTTTCACCGCCCAATCGCTCGGGGCCGACAATCCCGACCAGGTCCGGGCATTCTACCTTCGCGGGCTGACGCTGGCGGCAGTGATCGGCCTGGGCCTTATCGTCCTGCAGACGCCGATCCTTTGGGGAGCGCTCCAGATCATCGGGCCGAGCGATCAGGTCGGCGAACTCGCGAGAGAATACTTCCTGATCCGGATCTGGGGTGCCCCGGCGACGCTCGCCGCCTACGTCACACTCGGATGGTTTGTCGGCACGCAGAACGCGCGTGCGGCGCTGATGATCCAGGTCTTTGTGAACGGGCTCAATATCGTGCTCGACCTGGTGTTCGTCATCGGGTTCGAGTGGGGCGTACCTGGCGTCGCGGCGGCAACACTGATCTCCGAGGTCGTTGGTGCGGCCGTCGGCATCGTCATGGTCTACCGCTACGCGAACCGTATCGGCGGCCGCTGGCGCATCGACCTCGTCCGGCACTGGTCAGCCCTACGCAAGATGCTGAGCGTCAACCGCGACATCATGCTGCGCACCCTCGCCATGGAGGTGGTGTTCGTTTCTCTCGCAGCCATTGGTGCACGCCTCGGAGATGATATCCTTGCTGCCAACGCATTGCTGTTGCTCCTCCAGACATTCATGGCGGCGGGCCTCGACGCATTCGCCGATGCCGCCGAGAGCCTTTCGGGTCACGCCTATGGGCGCCGTGATCCGGCGCAGTTCACGGCTGCCGTACGGGCCGCGGCAATTTGGGGTGGGGTGTTCGCGTTGCCGTTCAGCGTCGCCTATTGGCTGTTTGGCGGCTTCATCATCGATTTCATTTCCGTCACACCGTCGGTCCGTGAACTCTCTCGGGAGTTCCTCCCCTGGGCGGCTTTGCTGCCGCTCATATCCGTCTGGTGCTTCCTGCTCGACGGCGTATACCTCGGGCTCAGTCAGGCCCGCACCATGCGGAATGCAATGATCATCTCGGTCGCGATCTACATCGCGGGCGTCGGTTTCGCCGTCGACGCGCTCGGCAATCACGGCTTATGGCTGGCATTCTCGATCTTCATGGCGATGCGTGGCGTGACACTGGCCTGGCGGTTCCCGGCGCTTGTCGCGCTAATCGATAAGGGCCCCCAGCACCTGCACGCTCAGGCGACGTGACGGCGTTCTTCGCTGGGCGTTCGGTGATAAAACTCGCGATAGCATTTCGAGAAATGCGACGCTGAGACGAACCCGCAAGCCAACGCCACATCGAGAATCGGCATGCTGGTCTGCAGGAGAAGGTAGCGTGCCCGCTCAAGCCGGAGCCCTAGGTAGTAACGGGTCGGCGCCTGATTGAGGTACTTGCGGAACAGCCGCTCGAGCTGGCGTGTCGACAATCCGACGCGGGATGCCAGCTCACCGCAGTTGATCGGCAACTCCAGGTTCTCCTCCATCTCGGATATCACCGACAACAACTTGGGATGCGACACGCCGAGACGGGTGCGAAGCGCCATACGCTGGCCCTCGCCGCCCTCGCGAATGCGATGATGGATCAACTGGTCGGACGCCGCCGCGGCGACTGCGGGCCCCGCATGGTCGGCGATGACATGAAGCATAAGATCCATCGACGCCGTGCCGCCCGCGCAGGTGTAACGGTTGCGATCGATAGTGTAGAGATCGGGTATGACGTCGACATCGGGAAAATCCTCGGTCAGACCGCTGAGGTTCTCCCAATGCACGGTGCAGCGATAACCATCGAGAAGGCCCGCCCTCGCCAGGATGTAACTTGCCGTACACAATGCGCCAATGGCGGAACCGTGGCTACTGAGACGGCGCAGGTTCTTTACCGTTTCCTCATCGGCGTGGCGCACTACGTCAATTCCCGAACAGACGAACACCATGTCTAGTTTCGTCGCGTCGCGGAGACGTTCGTCCGCCACGACGGAAACGCCGCCACTACTCACGACGGGCGCGCCGTCGGACGACAACGTGACCATCTGATACAAGGGCTTGTTGCTGACGTAGTTCGCGACCCGGAGCGCTTCGATCGCCGACGCATAGGCGATCAGCGAGAACCGGGGCACCAACACGAAGCCGATACGGCGGGACGCCACCGAGGGCGCAACCTCGATAGTCTCAATCGCTGTCTGTGAGTCGGCACCCCTGATCGTATCCATTACCGTAGCATCACATATCACTGACGAATTGCCCTAATTCTCGCCAGATCTCTTCCGTGTCAACCAACTATGACGTAAATATTGCATGCCATGTCGTTTCTGGCGATAGTTACTGACTTTTTGCGACTCCGATTTCTGTTATGACGACATCGCCATGCTTGATTCGACCACAACCAATCGGCCGCGAAAGGTCTCCTTTCTGCTGATCCCACAGTTCGCGCTGTTTTCTTTCACAGCAGCGGTCGAACCGTTGCGCTCGGCCAACAGGATGAGCGGCAAAGAGCTCTATCAATGGGAATTGCTGTCCAGCGATGGTAAGCCGGTCGCATCATCGAGCGGGATCACGCTGATGCCCAACCGCTCAATCCAGGACGTTTCATCCTGCGAAACCGTCGCCGTCTGCGCCGGACTGGACCCACAGCTGTTCAACGACCGAGCCACGTTTTCGTGGCTGCGGACGATGGCTCGCCACGGCACGTATCTCGGCGGCATCTCCGCCGGCGCTTACGTTCTCGCCCGCGCGGGACTGCTGAATGGCTATCGTTGCACGATCCACTGGGAGTACCTCGCCGCATTCGCCGAGGAGTTTCCCGAGCTCGAGGTCACGCCGAGCCTGTTCGAGATCGACCGCAACCGTTTCACAGCGGCAGGATCGGAGGCGACGATGGACATGATGCTGCATCTCATTGCCAAGCAGCACGGATACGATCTCAGCGTCACCGTGGCCGAGCAGTTCTCGCACATTTCGATTCACGGCGAAAACGAGCCGCAACGCATGCCGCTGCGCCAGCGTCTGCGGATCAGTCATCCCAAGCTAATCGCCATTATCGAGCAGATGGAGACCAATCTCGAGGAGCCGCTGACCCGCGAATCACTGGCCCAGAGTGTCGGACTGTCAACCCGACAGATGGAACGCCTGTTCGAAAAGTACCTGCACAAATCACCTGCCCGCCACTATCTCGAGCTGCGCCTCAAGCGCGCCCAGCTCCTGCTGATGCAGACGTCGATGTCGATCCTTGACGTGTCCGTTGCGTGCGGGTTTGTATCGGCGTCTCACTTCTCGAAGAGTTATCGCGAGATGTTCAACCGGCCGCCGCGCCAGGAACGAGCCCCCTCGCCGCTTCGGGTCGATACCGCTGACCAGAACCCAGGGGGAACACCGCAATGACCGATTTCAGCCAGCACAAGGACTTGCCGTTCGAGGTTTCGGAGTACCGCCGCCGTATCGAGAATACGAAGGCAAGCATGGCCGAAAGGGGCCTCGATGTTCTGCTCGCGGCCGATCCCGCAAACATGAACTATCTTACCGGCTACGACGGTTGGTCCTTCTACACGCCGCAGATCGTCGCCGTTTCGCTGGAACACGAGGATCCCGTCTGCATCGTTCGGGGCATCGATGCCAACGGCGGCAAGGTCACGGCGTTTCTCGACGACGATGACATCGTCGGCTATCCAGACACCTATGTTCAGTCGACCGAACGCCACGCCATGGATTTCATGGCCGACGAGCTCAAGCGGCGTGGCATGGCGAAGGGCCGGATCGGTGTCGAGATGGACGCCTACTACTACACCGCCGCTTCCCATGCAGCCCTCGCTCGCAACCTGTCGGATGCTGAGCTCGTAGACGCGACATCGCTCGTCAACTGGGTGCGCCTGGTGAAATCCGAGGCGGAGATCGCCTATATGCGGCGCGCAGCAGAGATCTGCGAACGCATGATGCAACGGGCATACGACGTGATCGAGCCGGGCGTCCGCCAGTGCGATGCGGTCGCCGCGATCTACGATGCACAGGTCCGCGGCGACGGAAAGACGTTCGGCGGCGACTACACCTCGATCGTTCCCATGCTGCCGAC
Source organism: Rhodospirillales bacterium (assembly GCA_040219295.1). Classification (GTDB taxonomy): domain Bacteria; phylum Pseudomonadota; class Alphaproteobacteria; order Rhodospirillales; family Casp-alpha2; genus JAVJST01. The sequence goes on along the minus strand of JAVJST010000005.1, from coordinate 1,175,035 downwards.
GGGCATTGGCACCTCGACACCGCATCTGACATGGAACGACAAGCCGTTCGTGACGGGCGAGGCGACGATCCTGGAGCTCGCCGGAGCCCACCGTCACTATCATTGCCCGATGGCGCGCACGCTGCATCTCGGTAAGCCGCCGGAGAAACTGGCCAAGGCGAGCGAGGTGGTACTCGAGGGCGTCGCCAAGACCCTCGATTTCATCAAGCCGGGCGTAACATGCGAGGAGATCGAGCAGGTCTGGCGCGAGACCATCGCCAGGCACGGCTTCAAAAAGGAATCTCGGATGGGTTATTCCGTCGGCGTCAATTACCCGCCGGACTGGGGCGAACACACCCTCAGCATCCGGCCGGGTGACAAGACCGTTATGCGGCCCAACATGACCATGCACCTGATGCCGGGTCTGTGGAAGGACGACTGGGGAATCGAGATCAGCGAGTGTTTTCGCGTAACGGAAACCGGCGCCGAGACGTTCTGCAATTTCCCGCGCCCGCTGCTCGTGAAGGGCTGAAAGAGCTGCCAGCCGGGCCGGGCGTCCCCCTCATGGGGAAAACGAGGTAGGGGGCCGTGCCGAAGCCAGCGTCTCTCGCAAAGCTTCGGCCGAGCGAGCGCTGCTCAGCCCGGCGACAGCCCTCGGATCCGCTCCGAGCGACGACGCAGCAGCTCCAGCGTGGTCAACAGAATGATCGAGATCGTCACCAGGACGGTGGCGACGGCCAGGATTGTCGGCGAAATCTGTTCGCGGAGCCCAGTGAACATCTGCCACGGCAGGGTCTTCTGTGAGGCCGAACCCACGAACAGCACGACGACGACTTCGTCGAACGAGGTGATGAAGGCGAACAGGCCGCCCGAGATCACGCCCGGCAGGATCAACGGCATCTGCACCTTGAAGAACGTCGTAACCGGGTTGGCGCCGAGGTTGGCGGCGGCGCGCACCAGGCTCTTGTCAAAACCGACCAGGGTCGCGGTGACGGTGATGATCACGAACGGTGTGCCAAGCGCGGCATGCGCCAGCACGACGCCCCAGTAGGTCCCCTGCATGCCGATGCGCGAATAGAAGAAGTACATGCCGGCGGCGGAGATGATCAGCGGCACGATCATCGGCGAAATGAGGATCGCCATGATGGCGCCGCGATACGGTACGTGGCTCTGCGACAGGCCGATTGCCGCCAGGGTTCCCAGGCTGGTCGACAGCAGCGTCGCCATTGGCGCTATGCGTACCGAGTTTGAAAGTGCCGTCTGCCAGTCGGAATTGGTGAAGAAGTCCTTGTAGTGCTTCAGCGAGTAGCCGTCCGGGTCGAGCGCCAGCATCTCCTTGGTGAACGTGAAGAAGTCCTGCGCGTTGAAACTCAGGGGCAGGATCACCAGGATCGGCAGGATCAGGAACAGGAAGATGAGCGCGCAGATGAAACGGAACCCGTAATGCCAGGTGATCTGCAGTGGCGATGCATAGGGAGGGAGAGCGGCCATTGCGGTTACCCCAACTTCACGTTGTCGATGCCCACGATCTTGTCGTAGAGCCAGTAGAACACGAGGATCACGGCCAGCATGAAGACGCCAAGCGCGGCCGCCAGTCCCCAGTTGAGGGACGACGAGATGTGGTACGCGATCCGGTTCGAGATGAAGATGCCGGACGTGCCGCCGACCAGTTCAGGCGTGATGTAGTACCCGATCGAAAGAATGAAGACCAACACCGCACCGGCGCCGATGCCGGGCACGGTGTTCGGAAAATAGACCTTCCAGAAAGCGGTCCAGTCGGTCGCGCCGAGCGATTTCGCAGCGCGGACATACGACGGCGAGACCGTCTTCATGACCGAGTAGAGCGGCAGGATCATGAACGGCAGCAGAATGTGGGTCATCGCGACGACCGTGCCGATCTGGTTGTGCATCAGCTCGAGTCGGCCAAGATCGTCGAGAATGCCGATGGCGACCAACGTGTCGTTGATCACGCCCTGTTGCTGCAACAGAACGATCCACGACGACGTTCGCACCAGCAGCGACGTCCAGAACGGCAACAGCACGAGGATCATCAGCATGTTCGATGTCCTGAGCGGCAGGTTCGCCAGTAGGAACGCCACCGGATAGCCAAGCAGAACGCATGACAGCGTGATGACGGCGGAGAGTAACAGCGTGCGACCCATCAGGAACAGGTAGATCCGTTCGTCCTCGGGCTTCATCTGGACACCGCCGGGCCCGTAACCCATGTCGACGGATGCCAGGAAATATCCGGCGGTGTAGTCGCTGGAGAACCGCTTGACGGTCCGCCAGACCTCAACATCGGCCCAGTCCTCGTCAGCCTCAAGGAACTGCGCCTTGTAGTTGCCCTCGTCCATCTTCTCGACCCTGCGGCCGATCTTGCGGAACAGGCTCGAAATGCCCGGTTGTTCGTAGTTCAACCGCGATCCGAGTCGGGTATGGGACTTTGCCTCGACGGCCACCAACAGGTCGGCGTGAAGCGCGGCGAAGACCTCTTCGCCCGGCGCCTCGCCATCGTCGGGATTCCAGTCTTCAAGCGCCTCGACGGTAAGCGGCAGTGTCTCGGGCACGATGCCGTTCTCGACGGAGCGGAACAGCATGTCGCCGATCGGGGCCAGGAAAGTGACGACGATGAACAGCAGCAGCGGCGCGATCAACAGCAGCGCGCGCATTTTCTGGCGGCGCAACGCGCGTGCCAGGGACACCTTGAGCGGCCGCCCATCGGCAGCCAGCACCGGACCCGTGTTAGCCGTCGTCTCGCTCATCGCTCTGATGCCCCGATTTTATTCACAAGTCGGAAGAACCGGGAGCGGCGAACCGCCGCCCCCGGGTGCTTCTGGTCTTACTGTGCCAACCACGCCTGCCATTTGGCGTCGATGTCGTCACGATTATCCGCCCAGAACTCGTAGTTATAGAGCAGAGTCGTCTTGGCGTTGTTGGGATCGGTCGGCATGTGCGGCGCCATGTCGATACCGAGATCAGCGTGCTTGCCGACCAGCGGCGCCGACGACTTGCGCGCCGGACCGTAGGAGATGTACTTCGCCTGATCAGCCAGACGCTGGGTGTCGGTGGCAAAGTAAATGTAGTCGAGCGCCTGCTTCTTGCGCTCATCACTCAGGCCCGCCGGGATGATCCAGCCGTCGAGATCGAAGACCTGCCAGTCCCACAGCATCTTGACCGGCTGTTTCTGTTCCTCGATGACCGAGAACAGCCGACCATTGTAGGTCGAACCGATCACGGCCTCGCCGTCGGCCAGACGTTGCGGGGTTTCGGCACCGGCCGACCACCAGATGATGTCGTCCTTGATGGTGGCGAGCTTGGCGAGCGCCTGGTCTACGCCCGCGTCGGTTCCGAGCACGTCGTAAACGTCCTCGGGTGCGACGCCGTCACACAGCAACGCCCATTCGACGTTGTTGATCGGCCGCTTCTCGAGGCTGCGCTTGCCGGGGAACGTCTTGGTGTCGAAGATCGCGCAAACATCCTTGGGCTCCTTGCCGCCCCACTCGGCGACGTCGGTGCGGTAACCGAACGTGGTCGAGTAAACGATCTGCGGAATGAAGCACTCGGAGACCAGCAGGTCACCGAAATCGTCGGCCGCCGATGTGCCGTCGGGCGCTGGGGCGAGATGCTTGTCCGGATCAATTTCCATCGCCAGGCCTTCGTCGCACAGACGGATCGCGTCAGCGGCGACGACGTCGACAACGTCCCAGGTGGTGTTACCGGCTTCGGCCATGGCGCGCAGCTTGGCCACGGCTTCCGCCGAGCTTTCGTCGTTGATGATCTTAACGCCCGGGTTCTTGGCCATGTACGGATCGTGATACGCGTTCTGCTGCGACTTGGAGTAGGCGCCGCCCCAGGACACGATCGTCATTTCCTGCGCCTGAGCGGCACCGGCGATCATGACCGCCGCGGCCGCCGAAGCGAGAATATGGAAGGATTTCATTTTTTGACTCCCTAGTTTGCTCTCTGCATGCATTGCCCGATTACTCAAACTCGCGGAACTGTCTCGGGCACGACAATTCCGATAATGCGTGGCGTCGACGTTTCAAATAACGTCCAGCGCCCTGCAATCCTCTGTCACCCATCCGATCGGCGTTTCCTCGCCGACCCGCAACGCTGCGTGCGCATGGCTGTTGGGGACCTTGACAATGAACTCGTCGCTCGAGGCCACTTCCATGCGGCAGCGAATGTGATCACCAAGGTAGATCAGCTCAACGACCTTGCCAGTCATCCGGTTTGGCATGTCCTCCTGCGCGATCAACACGCGCTCGGGCCGGATCGACAGCATGGTCTTCTCGCCAACCCCGCCGCAGTTCACCGCCAGCGCGCGGACTTTCTCACCTTCGTCGAGTTGCACGTCAGCGATGTCTCCGTCGACCGCCGTCACGGTTCCAAGCATCTTGTTGTTCTCACCGATAAACTGGGCAACAAAAGCGTTGTCCGGCTTCTCATAAAGAACCTCCGGCGCCGCAAGTTGTTGCACCACACCGTCGTTGAACACCGCGATCCGGTTAGACATCGTCAAGGCCTCGGACTGATCGTGGGTCACGTAAACGACGGAAACGCCGAGACTCTCGTGAATGTGCTTGATCTCGTACTGCATTTCCTCGCGCAAGTTCTTGTCGAGCGCACCGAGCGGTTCGTCCATCAGCACTAGGTCGGGTTCGAACACCAGCGCCCGCGCCACCGCGACGCGCTGCTGCTGGCCGCCCGACAATTGCGCCGGCCGGCGGCCGCCGAACTGCGGCAGACGAACCATCTCCAGGGCGCGCTTAACCTTGGCGTCGCAGTCGGCCTTCGACATGCCGCGAACCTTGAGCGGAAACGCCAGGTTCTCGGCAACCGACATGTGCGGGAACAACGCGTAGTTCTGGAACACCATGCCGATACCGCGCTTGTGCGGCGGCACGTTGTTGATCGGCTTGCCGTTCAGATAGATCTCACCGTGAGTTGCCGGTTCAAAACCGGCAAGCATCATCAGGCAGGTCGTTTTTCCTGATCCGGACGGCCCCAACATCGTCAGGAACTCGCCCCGCGCAATGTCGATGTTGAAATCCTTCACGACGAGGATCTCGCCGTCGTAACTCTTCTGCACGTTCTCAAAACGAACGATGCAATCCTGCGCTGAACTGTCACTCATGAGCCGCGTCTACTCCAATCCGATAGGATGACCGGAAGCGAACAAAGCAACGGTGTGCACGGATATCGTGAGCGCCAAAATGGCGTTACGGTGACTGATGCTTCTGCTCCCTGCCTCTTATTATCCGGGTGCGAAAGTTATGAAGCACCATGCCCCGGATCATTAATTGGCCACACGGTAACGTGACGACCCCACCAATGTGAAGCAGATTCGGCATAAATTGTCACGATTCCGCCACACGCGGTTAATTGCCCATGGGAAAACGCTTTTCAGGCGACCCGCTGCAGGTCGAGCTGGTCCCACACCAGGCTGAGAGCGTCGACGAGATCGTCCATAATGCGGTCGCTGTGCACCGGGCTCGGCGTAATCCGCAATCGTTCGGTGCCTTTTGGGACGGTCGGGTAGTTGATCGGCTGAATATAGATTCCGTGATCGTTCAACAGGACATCCGTGACCTGTTTGCATCGCACCGGATCACCTACGAGCACGGGCACAATGTGCGTTACCGAAGGCATAACCGGCAATCCGCGCGCGCCGAGGGACGTCTTGAGGCGTTGGGCACGTTCCTGATGACGAACCCGCAGATCGTTGTGGGCGCGAACGTAGCGCACGCTGGCCAGCGCGCCGGCGGCGACGACCGGCGGCAGCGAGGTCGTGAAAATGAAACCGCTGGCGAAACTACGAACGGCGTCGACCATGGCCGACGAACCGGTAATGTAGCCGCCCATCAACCCAAAGGCCTTGGCCAGCGTTCCCTGGATGATGGTCACCCGGTCGCGCACGTCGTCGCGTTCTGAAATGCCGCCGCCTTGTTCGCCATACAGACCGACGGCGTGCACTTCATCGAGGTAGGTGATCGCGCCGTACTCGTCCGCGAGATCGCAGATCTCGCTGATCGACCCAACATCGCCGTCCATCGAATAAACGGACTCGAACGCGATAACCTTGGCGCGTTCGCGCGGATGCTGCTTGAGCAATTCCTCGAGGTGTTCGAGGTCATTGTGTCTGAAGATATACCGCTCGGCGCCGCCGTGGCGGATTCCGGCGATCATCGACGCATGGTTCAGGGAATCTGAAAAGATCACGGCGTCGGGCAACAATCTCGAAAGGACCGAGAGGGTCGCCTCGTTGGCAACGTAACCGGACGTGAACAGCAACGCCTTCTCCTTGGCGTGCAGCTCCGCCAGTTCAGCCTCGAGCTGAACGTGCGCGTGGGTTGTACCGGCAATGTTTCGGGTACCCCCGGAACCGGCGCCGTAGGTGTCCAGAGCCGAATGCATCGCCGCCAGAACGTCCTCATTCTGGCCCATGCCGAGATAATCGTTGGAGCACCACACCGTCACCGGCCGGGCGTTGTCGCCGTCCTGGCGATTCAGCGCACGCGGAAAGTTCCCGGCCTCGCGCTGCAGGTCTGCAAAAACACGGTAGCGGCCTTCGTGGCGAATTTTCTGTACCGCGTCGGCGAATTGTTTCTCGTAATCCATTCGGCGTTCGTCCCGGCAACCGGCGCCAATTGCCGCCGATGCGTAGTTTTCCGTTCTTGGCCCCGCAGACTGCGCGTAACCTAGTCCTCCGGCCAAGCCGGGACAAGAACAACAAGACACGATCGCCGAAGGCACTTGCCTAGGGGTGTTTCCTCGTGATCTGACTTCAAATTCCGGAAATTTCAGGAAACACGATATCTATGAGCGCGACATCCTCGAGAGACATCCTTCGCGAGCTCATCGGGTTCGACACAACGAGCCGCAACTCGAACCTGGAACTCATGGAATGGGTTTGCACCTACCTGCGCAAACTCGGCGTCGAGCCCCTACTTGTGCACAACGCGGAGGGCACGAAGGCCAACCTCTATGCGACGCTGGGCCCGGCCGACCGATCTGGGGTGATGCTGTCCGGGCATACCGACGTCGTGCCGGTCGACGGCCAGAACTGGTCGAACGACCCCTGGACCCTGACCGAACGCGACGACAGGTTGTACGGGCGCGGGACGTGCGACATGAAGGGGTTTATCGCCATTTGTCTTGCGTATGCGCCGCAGTTCATCGAACGGGCGACATCGATGCCGATCCATTTCGCATTCTCCTATGATGAGGAAGTCGGCTGTGTCGGTGTCCAGACACTGATCGAAAAGATGAAATCGATGCCCATCCGACCGGCGATGTGCATCGTCGGTGAACCGACAGACATGCAGGTCGTCACCGGCCACAAGGGCAAGCGTAGTTATCGCGTCGCGGTGACCGGAACCGAGGCACATTCCAGCCTCGCGCCACAGGCCGTCAATGCCGTCGAGTACGGCGCCCGGCTTGTCACCTATCTGCGATCAATGGCCGACCGCTTCAGTGCCGATGGGCCGTTTGACGATATGTACGACGTCACGCATACGACGGTGCATACCGGAATCATGGGCGGCGGCACCGCCCTCAACATCGTGCCCCAAGCCTGTGAGATCGAGTTCGAGTTTCGCAACATCGGCAGTCACGACGGTGACGAGATCATCAGCGAAATCCGGCGGTACACCGACGAAATCCTCGTACCCGCCATGAGAGCCGTGGCCCCGGAAACAGGGATCGAGATCACCGAGGTTACCAGCGCTCCCGGCCTCGACACTGGCGCGGACGAGGATGTCGTTGCCTTCGTAAAGTCGTTGGCGGAACGCAACGACCACGCCAAGGTAGCGTTCGCCACCGAGGCCGGGCTGTTCCAGGATCGGCTCGATATCCCGACCGTCATTTGTGGTCCAGGGTCAATCAACCAGGCGCACAAACCGGACGAGTATGTCTCGCTCGAGCAACTCGCACTCTGTGAACGATTTATGGACCGTCTGGTTGAGAAACTTTCCTAGTACGCGTGGCCAGGATGGCTGAGCCCAAGCACACATCCACGGTCGAAATACTGGAGTCGTTGATCGCCTTCGATACAACGAGCCGGAACCCGAACAGACCGATGATCGACTGGATAGCGGGATATCTCTCGGATCTGGGTGTCGAGAGCACCATCGTGGTCGACGACGACCCCGGCAAGGCCAACCTTCTGGCGACGATCGGCCCGACCGACGCGCCCGGCATCGTGCTCGCGGGCCACACCGACGTCGTACCGGTCGACGGTCAAACCTGGGGCAGCGACCCCTTCACATTGACCGAACGCGACGGCCGCCTTTTCGGACGCGGCACCGCCGACATGAAATCCTGGGCAGCCCTGGCGCTCGCCGGTGTGCCGCGGTTCCTCGAGGCACCACTTTGCCGTCCGGTGCACTTGGCGTTCTCCTACGACGAGGAGACCACCTGCCTCGGCGCCGTATCGCTTGGAGACGCAATCGCCGCGCTGCCCACGCGACCGGCACTTTGCATTGTCGGCGAACCGTCCGGCATGCGTGCCGTGACGGGTCAGAAGGGCTGCTACTGCTTCACGGCCGAGTTTCAAGGATTAGCGGCTCACTCGAGTCTTGCGCCGGACGGCGTCAACGCCGTCGAGTACGCCAGCCGGTTCGCGGTCTTTCTCAGTGATCTTTCCGCCACCTTCGCCCGTGAAGGCCCCTTCGTCGCCGGCTACGACGTGCCCCACACGACCGTGCACGTCGGAACCTGCCGCGGCGGGACGGCTCTCAACATCGTGCCTGAACACTGTCGACTGGAGTTCGAGTTCCGCAACCTGCCGGGCCACGACGCCGCGGACATCCGGCGCACGATTCTGTCGTTCGCAAATGACGTGCTGGAGCCGGATATGCGCCTCGTTTCGCCTGACGCCCGAATTGAGATCGACGAATGGTCCGGTTTGCCGGGATACGCCCTGGACGATGAATCGGTTGAGGTTCAACTCGTCCGCTCGCTGAGCGGCCACAATGACGACGTCAAGGTCACCTATTTCTCGGAAGCGGGCATTTACGCCGACCGGGCCGCGATTCCGTCGCTGATCTGCGGCCCGGGCTTCATCGACCAGGCGCACAAACCGGATGAGTTTATCAGCCTCGACCAGATTACCGAGGGCGAACGGTTCATGGACCGGTTAACCAGCTATTTATGCCGGCCTGGCTAATCTGTGACGGTTTCCAATGACCGCCTGTTGCACGTATTATTACTTATTGATAGAATCGTTACTAACAGTCCGCTTAACAGTGAATTTCATAGAGAATTGCTCTCATGAACAATGAGACGAGCACTGCTGTTCCGGAGATCGTGAAGTTCAAGAATCCGTTCTTCACGGCGGTCAAGGGGACTTACTTCCGTATGGTCGACGAGACGGATACGCCGGTGATGGTGACCCCACTGGAAACCGGCGCGGTCGATCTCAAGTTCGCCAGCGTCCAGCGAGAGCTCAATCTCAAGGAGGACGACCCCGACTGGATCATGCTCCAGCACGTCGGCGACGCATTGAAGTTCGTCAAGGGACTGAAGATCGGTGATCCGTTCCCGTCGGAACTCCATTCCGGCAAGCCGTCATGGGAGGTCACTGAAATGCACCGCAAGATCGCCCAGTCGCGACTGTCGATGCAACTGGTGACCTGGATGTCCGGCGACGAGGAAGTGATGACGGACGCCGATCAGCTAGCCCAGATCGCCGACGACCCGGCGATGAAGGAGAAGATCAACGAAGCATTCGGCGCGGCCGCGGAGAAGCTCGGCATGAAGCGCGAGGATCGCGAGGAGGTCGTCAACCTGGTCAGCGGTCTCGCCGAGGAGATGGCCGCGATCGAAGCCGTGCGCGACCGCTTCAATCGCGTAACGGTCGTCGAAGACCGGATTGCCGAACTCAGCACCGTCTACAAGGCAGAAAGAAGCGTGATGGAGACCATCGTTCCGGTCAATCGACTGCTGACCATGGCGATGAAGGGATTTCGCGATTCCATCGAGGAAATCGACGCCCAAACGGGCGAGATCATGGCCGTGCTTCGCAACATGGCGCTGCAGGTCAAGTTCATCCGGGAAAAACGCGACGAAATGCACCGACGACTGTGGGCCTGGGACCATATCGTCAGCCGCTGGGACCGGACCCCGGCGCGCCGCGGACCTGACGCCGAGAAGCTTCTGCAGGAGACCTACCATTTCCTCGCCCAGCGCTTCCTGCCCCAAAAGGAATGGGAATTGTTCAGCAAGGCGCAGGAAAGAGCCCAGAAGACAGAGACTGTGTGGGCCTGAACGAACGACGAATTTCTTCAAGTCCTCGATGACGATTCCTGTATCCGGATTGCCATTGGCTCGGGTTCTGGCGCACAATCCGGGGCACGACCGAAACCGACGTCACAAGGGAGACGGAGATGGCTGTCACAGCTCTTGACCGGCATCCGGGCGGCACCGAAACGGATGCAATCCGGGAGGCCAGAATTGACCTCGCGGCCGCGTTTCGCTGGACCGCGCGCCTCGGCATTCACGAGGGCGTGGCAAACCATTTCAGTCTCGCCGTGAGCGACGACGGCAGCCGTTTCCTGATGAACCCGAAACACCGGCATTTCTCGCGCATCCGCGCGAGTGACCTCCTTCTGCTCGACGCCAACGATCCCGACACGATGAACCGGCCGGATGCGCCGGACCCAACCGCCTGGTGCATTCACGGAGCCATGCACCGCGCCAACCCGAACGTGCGTTGCCTTTTGCATTTGCACCCGAAGTACGCAACGGCGCTTGCCTGCCTCAAAGATCCATCGATGCCACCGATCGACCAAAACACGGCGAGGTTCCATGGCCGCATCGCCTTTGACGACGGATTCGGCGGCATGGGTCTGGGCGACGAGGCGGAACGACTCGCCAACTGTCTCGGTAACAAGTCCGTGTTGCTGATGGGAAATCACGGGATCATGGTCACCGGCTCGTCGGTGGCACAGGCGTTCGACGAACTCTATTACTTCGAGAAATCCTGCGAGACGCTGATCACGGCCCTTTCAACGGGTCGAGAACTCAACATTCTGAGCGACGACGTGGCGCAGAAGACATGCCAGGAATGGCTGGAGTATCCAGGCCTGTGGGACAATCACCTTAAGGAAATCCGCGCGATCCTCGATGACGAAGAGCCCGATTACAGGGACTGACGATCGCCGTTCCGGCATGCGTGTCGGGTGTCCGCGCTGCAGATAGGCCCGTAATGACTCAATCGCCCTTCCCTCACCTCTTTTCGCCGTTCTCGGTCCGCAACCTGGAACTCAAGAACCGAATCGTCTCTACCGGTCATGAAACCCACCTGAACGACCACGGCAAGATCGGCGACGCGATGATCGCCTACCACGAAGCACGCGCCCGCGGCGGCGCCGGATTGATCATGACCGAGGTGGCGCTCGTGCACCCAAGCGCCGTATTCGTCGCCCACCCGATCCGCGTCGACACGGACGACTGCATTCCCGGGTATAAACGACTCGCCGAAACGCTGCACGGCTACGAGTGCGGCCTGATCGCCCAATTGTTCCATCCCGGACGCGAGATTGTCGCGTCGGAGGACGGCACGGCGCCGGTATCCTATAGCGCCTCACCGACCCCGAACGAGCGGTTCCACGTGCTGCCTCGGGCGATGCCGACGGAGATGGTCGAGGAGGTCATCGCGTATCACGGCGACGCTGCGCGGCGCATGAAGGAAGCCGGTGTCGACGGTGTCGAAATCGTCGGATCCCACGGTTACCTGCCGGCACAGTTCCTAAATCCGCGCGTGAACGTCCGCAACGATCAGTTCGGCGGCTCACTCGACAATCGCACCCGTTTCATCCGCGCCGTTGCCGCCGATATCCGAGCGAAAGCGGGTTCCGAATTCGTCATCGGCCTCAGGCTTTCCGGCGACGAGAAAAGCCACGAAGGCCTCGATGCGGACGAAGTGGTCGACGCCTGCTGCCGAATTGCCGACGACGGCAACCTCGATTACTTCAGCGTCGTCGCCGGCTCGTCTGCAACACTCGCCGGATCGGTGCACATCGTTCCACCAATGTTCGAGGAGTCAGGATACACGGCGCCGTTTGCCCAGACGATTAGGGCGCGAACCGAAACGCCGGTTATCGCGACGGGTCGCATCAACCAGCCGCAGACGGCTGAAGAGATCATTGCCAAGGGGCATGCGGATCTCTGCGGCATGACGCGTGCCATGATCTGCGACGACTCAATGCCGGAGAAAGCCCGCACCGGCCGCAGCGACGACATCCGCGCCTGTATCGGCTGCAACCAGGCCTGCATCGGACACTTTCACGCCGGTTACCCGATCTCGTGCATCCAGCACCCGATGAGCGGTCGCGAATTGCAGTACCGTGATATCGCTCCGGCGCCAACGCCAAAACGGCTCATGGTTGTCGGTGGCGGCCCGGCCGGGATGAAAGCTGCCGCCACAGCCGCCCAGCGCGGACACCGGGTGACGCTCTACGAGAAGGGGCCACAACTCGGCGGCCAGGCCCTGCTCGCGCAACTCCTTCCGAACCGCGCGGAGTTCGGCGGGATCGTGACAAACCTGGTGCGGGAGATGGAACTCGCGGGCGTCGAGGTGGTCACGAATGCCACGGTCGACCGCGCGTTACTGGATCGGGAGACGCCCGACGCGCTGGTCGTTGCGACCGGCGCGACCCCGCGATGGCCCGAATTCGAGGGTCGTGACGAGATGCACGTCGTCGACGCGTGGCAGGTCCTCAACAACGACGCCAACGTCGGCGGCTCGGTCCTCGTTGCCGATTGGCGGGCAGATTGGGTCGGGATCGGTATCGCGGAAAAGCTGGCGGAGGAAGGATGCCGGGTCCGGCTTGCCGTCAACGGGTACATGCCCGGCCAAACGATTCAGATGTATGTCCGGGACGCGAGTGTCGGCCGGCTTCATCGGCTCGGGGTGGAGACAATTCCCTACGTTCGATTGTTCGGCGCCGATGAAGACACCGTCTATCTACAGCACATCATGAGCGGAGAGCCCGTCATGTGCGATAAAGTCGACACCCTCGTCCTGTGCCAGGGGCATGTTCCAACCACCGAGGTCGAGGATATCGCCCGCGAAATCGGGATCGAACATCACTTGGTCGGAGACTGTGTTTCGCCGCGCACGGCAGAGGAAGCCGTACTCGAAGGCTTCCGGGCCGGCATCAAGGTCTGAGGTCGCTATTTCTCGCTGTTCCCGGACGTGTTTTGCGCTTCGCGTTCGTATCGCGAAGCAATGAGACGTCCGATCACGAAACCGATCAGGGCACCGAGACCCGCAAGTATGAAACGCATGTCGATGGCGTGATCAGCGACACCGACAATAAGCATCTCGCCGAGACCGAAGCCGGCCACGGCTCCCATGACTGCACCCATTAATTGTGCCAAGAATGCCACGTTTTTCTCCACCGCAGCCATCCGAAACCGGACCCCTACACGGTCGATTTATTCGATTTTTGACCACCCCCCCGCCGGGCCGTTGAACGATAGGGCAAGCCAAGAAGACCGTCAACTTGGTGGCCGACATTATACCAGTAATGGACCAATTTACCGGTTCAGCCCTGGGCGCCTTTCACGGGCACGTAGCCTCGCTCGATGGCGTGCTCTAGCGCCCGCACGACGGCTTGTGTTTCTTCGTATGCGAGCCGGTAATCTCGGAGCCTTGCGATTTCCTCGCCACTTGGAAATCCGTCGTCTTCGACCGATTCGCGAAGCGCGAAGGCCTCACGCAGGTACCGCCCCCTCATCTTGGCCGCCATGATGGCGATGGGCAGCACGGATTCGACGCTGATCTCGGGTAGCATCGGCCCGATGACCTCGAGGTTGACCGCCCGGATGGCTTCCTCGAGCTGAATATTGAAGCGACGGCTCTTGAGTTCATCGCTCATGCGCATACTCCACTGAACAAAAACACGGAAGATCGCGTCAGCTTACGCAAATCTTGGACCTTCGGCGAGCCGAATTGTATGCTGCAACTCCCTCACATCGTCGATGAAAGATTTGTCATGTCCACTCCCTCTCCCGTCGCATTGCCGGCCAACTCCGTCCGCGAACAGGTCAGCGATGCCGAATGGCAGGCGCGGGTCGATCTCGCGGCCTGTTACCGTCTCGTCGCGCTCGAGGGTTGGACCGATCTCACGGCAACGCATATCTCCGCCCGGGTGCCGGGTGAAGACGCATTCCTGCTGAACCCCCTCGACGTTCTGTTCGAAGAGATCACGGCGTCGAGCCTGGTCAAGATGGATTTCCAGCGCAACAAGCTTCTGGAGAACGGGTATTCGTTCAACCCTGCCGGTTTCACTATCCATAGCGCCGTCCTGTCGGGTCGGCCTGACGTCGTCTCGGCGCTGCATACGCATACCGTGAACGGAATGGCAATCTCCGCAATCGAAACGGGGCTGCTGCCTATCACGCAGCATGCGCTGATGTTCTACGACAACCTCGGCTATCACGATTACGAGGGTATCGCGCTGGATCAGAACGAATGCCAGCGGCTGATCGACGATCTTGGTCAGGCCGAGGGCATGATCTTGCGGAATCACGGGCTGTTGACCGTCGGCAAGTCGGTCGCGAGTGCGTTCGTCGCCATGTACTACCTCGAGAAGTCATGCGCGTCGCAGCTCCAGGCGATGCAGACCGGGGCCAAGCTGGTCATTCCGTCGGCCGAAGTTTGCCGGCATACGCGCCAGCAGTATTCGCTCTACGAGAGCGAAGCCGACGACGACTGGCCGACAATGCTTCGCCGTGTCGATCGGGAGTTGCCCGGCTACGCCGTCTGAAATGGCCCGGCTGGTCTATCCCGACGCCGACGCGGCGCATATTGAGCTCTTGCGTGGCCGTTTCAAAGAACGGCTCAAGGCCATCGGCGACTGCCGGTTGTTCGAGGGGAAACCCGCCTCCGGCCAGGAATGGATCGAACGGATCGGCGACGCGGAGGCCATGTTCCTCGGCTGGGGCCTCCCTGATGCGGTTCTCGGGAGTTTACCTGATCTCAAACTCATTGCCTTCAGCGGGATCGGCGTCGCCAATCACGTCAATCTTGACCTCGCACAGCACCAAGGGGTGACGGTCACCAACTCGCCCGGATACGCGGACGATACGGTCGCGGAACACACGATCGGCCTGATGCTCGCCTGTGCCCGCCAGATCGCGCGCGGCGACCGACTGATGCGCGACGGCGGCTGGTACTTCGGCGATCAGGGTGTCGACCTCAAGGGCAAGACGCTCGGCATCGTCGGGCTCGGCGGAATCGGCCGACGCACGGCTCAACTGGCCCGCGCTTTCGGCATGACCGTCATCGCCTGGACCCGAAGCATGAACCCGTCTCGTGCCGCAGACGCCGGCGTCGCATTCGTCGCGTTGGAGGACCTGTTCCGCGATAGCGACTTCGTTTCTCTGCACCTCGGTCTGACACCCGACACCGAGGGAATGATCGGTGCCGACCTCCTTCGATCGATGAAACAGTCCGCATTCCTGGTCAACACGGCGCGAGGCGAACTGCTGGACGAGGCCGTGCTCGTCGAAATGCTCCAATCAAACGCCATCGCCGGCGCCGGCCTCGACGTGTTCGCAGGCGAGCCGCCTTCGCCGGATCACCCATTGCGGTCGCTCGAGAACGTCGTCATGACACCGCACAAGGGTTTCGACACGCCGGATGCGAATGCCGCCATTCTCGACATTCTGCTGACCAACATGGAAGGCTACTTCGCGGGTGCGCCGGTGAACGTGGTCGCACCGGCATGATGATTGCACTTTTTCTGTGTGTGAAAATTATTTTTCTACAAGAATTTTTGATATTTTTTTGAATAACGGCTTGATTCGCATTGATACGGGAAGCCGGCACCCGTATGTTCCCGCCATCCTGAACCTGCGCACTGATAGTCGAGCTGGGAATGACCGCACCTGAACGCCTGACCCACCTTCGTGCCCTGGAAGCCGAAAGCATCCACATCATGCGCGAGGTCGTCGCCGGATTTTCGAATCCGGTCATGCTGTATTCCATCGGCAAGGACTCGGCGGTGATGCTGCACCTTGCACGCAAGGCATTCTATCCCTCCGTCCCGCCGTTCCCCCTCCTCCACGTCGACACGACGTGGAAGTTCAAGGAAATGTACGCATTCCGCGACCGCGTGGCGGCCGAAACCGGCATGGACCTCATCGTCCACACGAACCCCGACGGCATTGCGCAGGGCATCGGTCCGTTCACCCACGGCTCCAGCGTCCACACCGACGTGATGAAGACACAGGCGCTCAAGCAGGCGCTCGACAAGTATAAGTTCGATGCGGCATTCGGCGGCGCGCGCCGCGACGAGGAAAAGTCGCGCGCCAAGGAAAGAGTCTTTTCCTTCCGCAACAGCGCGCATCGCTGGGACCCCAAGAACCAGCGTCCCGAACTTTGGCGGCTCTACAACGCCCGCATCAACAAAGGCGAGAGTATCCGTGCGTTCCCGCTGTCAAACTGGACCGAGCTCGATATCTGGCAGTACATCCACCTGGAGAACATCCCGATTGTACCGCTCTACTTCGCCGCCGAACGTCCGGTCGTCGAACGCGACGGCACACTGATTATGGTCGACGACGACCGAATGCCACTCGAACCGGGCGAACAGCCGACAAAGCGTTCGGTGCGGTTTAGGACGCTCGGTTGTTACCCGTTGACCGGCGCCATCGAGTCCAAGGCGGACAGCCTTACCGCGATCATTCAGGAGATGCTGTTGACCAAGACCAGCGAGCGTCAGGGGCGGGTTATCGACCACGACCAGTCCGGATCGATGGAGAAGAAGAAACAGGAGGGCTACTTTTAATGGCTCATGCGTCCGCCCTCATTGCCACCGATATCGATGCCTACCTGAAGGCACAGGAGGACAAGGACCTCCTGCGTTTCATCACCTGCGGCAGTGTCGACGACGGTAAATCGACACTGATCGGGCGGCTGCTGTTCGACTCCAAGCTGATTTTCGAGGATCAACTCGCCGCCGTGACGGCCGACAGCAAGAAAGTCGGCACCCAGAACGGCGAAGTCGATCTTGCGCTGCTCGTCGACGGCCTTCAGGCCGAGCGCGAACAGGGCATTACGATCGACGTCGCCTACCGTTTCTTTTCGACGGACAAGCGCAAGTTCATCGTCGCGGATACGCCGGGCCACGAACAGTACACCCGAAACATGGCGACCGGGGCGTCGATGGCGGATCTCGCCGTTATTCTCGTCGACGCACGCAAGGGCGTGCTTACGCAGACCCGGCGGCACAGTTTCATCGTGCGGCTTGTCGGCATCCGGCACGTCGTGCTGGCGGTCAACAAGATGGACGCGGTCGACTACGACGAGGACACGTTCAGGTCGATCGTCGCTGAGTACGAGGCCTTCGCCGACGATATCGGCATCCAAAACGTTTCCTGTATCCCTGTATCGGCGTTGAAGGGCGAGAACGTCTTTACGCGAAGCGCCGCGATGCCGTGGCACGACGGCCCGTGCCTGATGGAGGTTCTGGAGTCTACCGAGGTGACGAGCGATATCGCCGATGGTCCGTTCCGGATGCCGGTTCAGTGGGTCAACCGGCCAAACCAGGATTTCCGGGGATTTTCCGGGCTGATTGCCAGCGGTACCGTGCGGACCGGCGATCCCGTGATAATCGGACCGTCGAACGTCGCGTCGACGGTCAAACGGATCGTCACCTTCGATGGCGATCTCGATCATGCGATCGCCGGCCAGTCGGTCACGCTTACGCTTGCCGACGAGATCGACGTCAGTCGCGGTGACGTTGTCTCGTCGACCGAGCGGCCGGTCGACCATTCCGACCAGTTTGCGGTGCACCTGCTGTGGATGCATGACACCCCCCTGCTGCCGGAACGCCAGTACCTGATGCAGATCGGAACCACGCTGGTTCCGGCGGCGGTGACCAACCTGCGGTACTCGATCAACGTCAACAACCTCGACCACATCGCATCCGACACGCTCAATCTCAACGACATCGCTTACTGCAATCTTGCACTGGATCGCGCGATCGCCTTCGATCCCTACGAAACGGTACGCGATACCGGCGGGTTCATTCTCATCGACCGCTTCACGAACGCGACGGTCGGCGCCGGCATGATCGACTTCGCGCTGCGACGCGCCAGCAACATCAAGTGGCACGAAATGGACGTCGACAAGGAGATCCGCGCCTCACAGAAACGTCAGAAGCCCTGCGTCCTCTGGTTCACAGGTCTGTCGGGATCCGGCAAGTCAACCGCCGCCAACAAGATCGAGCAGAAGCTGCAGGCGATGGGCCGTCATACCTACCTCCTCGACGGTGACAACGTACGCCACGGTCTCAACAAGGACCTCGGCTTCACCGAACACGACCGGGTCGAGAACATCCGCCGCGTCGGCGAAGTCGCACGCCTGATGATTGATGCCGGCCTGATCGTGCTGGTTTCGTTCATTTCACCGTATCGCAGCGAACGGGACATGGCGCGCAGCCTCGTCGAGGACGATGAGTTCGTCGAGGTGTTCGTCGATACGCCGTTAGAGATCTGCGAACAGCGCGACCCGAAAGGTTTGTACAAGAAAGCCAGGGCCGGCGAGATCAAGAACTTTACTGGTATCGATTCCGACTATCAGCCGCCGGAGAATCCCGAGGTCGTGCTGAAAACGGCGGAGTACACCGTCGACCAACTGGCCGATCAAGTGATCGACAAGCTGAAGAGCCTCAACCGGATCTGACTAAATTTGGCGGTTGTACTGCTTCGAGCGCGCGAAGTACGCTTGCGGCATGGCTGGAAAGAAAAACCTTCTGTCGGACTACAGCCAGGGCAGATTCTTTTGCGAGTTAATGGGGACCCGCAAGGACGCCGGCACCGGCGGCTTGCAGGCCCATATTGCAAAGCGCCTGTCCCGGATGAGTCTGGATGGTCTGCGGCGGCGTGCGGCCGCGGCCGAACGTGAACTTTACAACCTCGGCATCACCTTCACGGTCTATACCGAAGCGGATGCGATTGATCGCATCCTGCCGTTCGACGTTTTGCCGCGCGTCATCTCCGCCGCCGACTGGGACATCATCGAGCGCGGCTCAAAGCAGCGCATTCAGGTCATCAACCAGTTCCTGCACGACATCTATCACGACCAGAAAATTCTGAAGGACAAGGTCATTCCCCGATCTCTGGTGACGGGGAACGAAAACTTCCGCAAGGAGATGATGGGCGTTGACCTGCCCGGCAATACGTACGTCCATATATACGGCGTCGATCTCGTGCGTGACGAGACAGGCACCTTCAAGGTCCTCGAGGACAACGGCAGAACCCCGTCGGGCGTCTCCTACGTCGTCGAAAACAGACACCTCATGCTTCGCACGTTCCCTGACCTGATGGAAGGCATCGGCATCCGGCCCGTTTCCGATTACGGGCTGCGTCTCCGCCAGGCGCTGGCCCAAGTCGCGCCGAAAGGCATCGAGGAAGAAGCCGCGCAGGTCGCGTTGATGTCACCGGGCATATACAACTCGGCGTACTTCGAGCACGTTTTCCTGGCCCGGGAGATGGGCGTCCCGTTGGTCGAGGGTCGCGATCTCGTCGTCGAAGACGACAAGGTCTACATGAAGACGACGGCCGGCCTGGAGCGGATCCACGTGGTCTACCGGCGTATCAACGACGATTTCATCGACCCGGAAGCCTTCAACAAGAAGAGCATGCTCGGTGTCAAAGGGATCATGCGGGCGTATGCCAAAGGCAACGTAACGCTGGCCAACGCGATCGGCACAGGCGTCGCCGACGACAAGGCGGTCTACGCCTACATGCCGCGGATCACCCGATACTATCTCGACGAGGATCCGATCATCGACAACGTCGAGACCCATATCTGTCGTGAGAAACAAGGGCTCGAGTACACCTGCGACAACATCCGCAAGCTGGTCGTCAAACCGGTTGGCGAGGCTGGCGGATACGGCGTGCTGATCGGTCCCCGCGCCACCAAGGCCGACATCGACAAGCGCCTGCGCGAGCTTCGGCGCGATCCGTCGAACTACATCTCGCAGCCGGTCATAAACCTGTCGGTCGTGCCGACCCTGACGCCACAAGGCATTCAGCCGCGCCACGTCGATCTCCGGCCATTCGTGGTCACGGGAAGGAGTACGTGGGTCCTGCCCGGCGGTCTGTCGCGGGTGGCACTCAAGAAGGGGTCGTTGATCGTCAACTCGTCGCAGGGGGGCGGGTCGAAAGATACCTGGGTGCTGGAGGAATGAAACGGTGACGCAAAACTGGCTGGCCCGGTTTGCCGACAACATTTTCTGGCTCGCCCGTTACATGGAGCGAGCCGAAAACCTGGCGCGCGTCATCGACGTCACGGAAACCCACGCCCGCAATCGCAGCGGCGTGCAGGACTGGACCGCGATCCTCGAGATGAACACGGACCTGAAACGGTTCCGCGACACCTATGGCAATCCCGATCTGGGCTCCGTGCTGCAGTTCTACATCATCGACCGGACGAACCCGACGTCGATCGCCAGCAACATCGCCAACGCCCGCGAAAATGCCCGGACGATCCGCCACTTGATCTCAACCGAGATGTGGACGCAGCTCAACGTCCTCAACACGGAATGCAGCGACCTCAAGAAACGAGACATCACGCCACGTCGCGTGTCCGGTGTCTGCCAGGCGGTCAAGCAGGCCTGCCAGGCCCACGCCGGCATCACGGAGGGCACCTTGTATCAGGACGAGGGCTGGTGCTTCTACGGAATTGGCAAGTCCATCGAGCGCGCTGACCAGACTTCGCGGCTGATCGACATCGGTTACCGCCGGATCATGCTGTCCGGCTACGAGATCGGCGACCGTGCGCTGGATCCATTGTGGACCACCCTGCTCCGCTCCGCGGCCGGGTATCAGGCGTTCCGGCGCGCCAAACCGATCCGCATGCGGCCCGAGGAGGTACTCGGCTTTCTGGTCGCCGACAGCGCCTTTCCTCGGTCGCTCTACGCGGCGCTCTCCGAGACCCAGTACTATCTGATGCGACTGTTCAATTATCACCAAATCGGTACGGTTCGCGAAGCGCTGGCGGCGGTCGACGATATTAGGGCCAAGCTGGTGAGTACCGATCCGGGACAGCTGATCAAGAGTGGTGTCCACGGCCCGCTGGATGAACTGCAGCAGGAACTGATAGTGGTCACCAACCATCTTCGGCGGGACTGTTTCGGGCACAAGAGCTAGATTCCGGCCATGAACCTGATTCGCATCCAGCACCGGACCGCGTACCGGTATCGGCGACCTGTGTCGTTCGGCGAGCATCGATTGATGTTCCGCCCGCGCGACAGCCATGATTTGCGCCACGTGAAGAGCACCATGTCGATTTTGCCGACTCCCGACATTCGCTGGAAGCACGATGTCTTCGGCAATTCGATCGCGGTCGCAACCTTCAGCGACGCGGCGGACGAACTGGTGCTGGAAAGCGACGTCACGGTCGAACAGTTCGCGTCGGCGGACCCGGATTTTCCCGTGGCGCCGCGCGGCCGGACGCTGCCAGTAGCGTATACGACGGACGAACTCGACGATCTCGGCCGTTCGACGGTACGGCACTATCCGGATCAGGAGGGCGAGCTGGAATCCTGGGCGCGGAGCTTTCTCGGACCGGAAGGTGCCGGCGACACGCTCGACGTGCTGAAAGGCATGACCACCGAGATCGCGCGGACATTCGAGTACGTAGCGCGCAACGACGAGGGAACGCGCACACCGGTTGAAACCCTGCAGAGGGGCAGCGGCACGTGCCGGGACTTTGCCCTGCTGATGATGGAGGCGGCGCGCACCCTCGGAATCGCGGCGCGGTTCGTGACCGGTTATCTGTACGACCCGACCGTGGGGCCGGACGAACAGTCGCTGCGCGGCGCGCACGCGACACATGCCTGGATGCAGGTCTACCTGCCGGGATGCGGCTGGATCGAGTTCGATCCGACGAATGGCATCGTCGGCGGTAGCAACCTTATTCGGGTCGGCGTGACCCGAGACCCGTCACAGGCGATGCCGGTGACGGGCACGTATTTCGGCGCCGCAGAAGATTTCATCGATCTGACGGTCAACGTTTCCGTCACGCCGGTTCAGGATGCCGAATTGGCAGGCGTGACCTGAGGGCTATGTCTGCCAAGGAATGTGGGGCAGTCCGTCGAACGCATTCGTCAAGGCTTCAGACCACTGGCGCCCAAGATCCGTGTAGTACGGGTCGCCCTCGTCGATCACGAGGTAATTGCTGATCGAGAGGTCGTCACGTTTCGCGACGACGAGATCGAGCGGCAGCCCGACCGATATGTTCGAGCGGATCGTCGAGTTCATCGATATCAGCGCCATCTTGGTGGCATCGGCGAGCGTCAGGTCATGGCGGGCCAGGCGGTCCAGGATCGGCTTTCCGTACTTTGTCTCGCCGATCTGAAAGAACGGCGTTTCCGGCGTCGCCTCGATGAAGTTGCCGGCGGAGTAAATCAGGAACAGCCTGAGGTTCCCGCCCGTGATCTGGCCGCCGAGCATGAACGATACCTGGAACTCGTTACCGTGGGCCTTCATGGCTTCGGCGTCGAGTTCGTGAACCTCGCGAATCGCCCTGCCGACCAGCTGCGCGGCACCGCGCATGCTGTCCACGGTCATCATGGTCTCAATCGAGTTCCCGTTCTCGCGGTCGGCGGCCAGGCCCTCATTGAGCCTGTTCACCGTTGCCTGGGTAATCGCCAGGTTTCCCGCACTGGCGAGCATAAGAACGCGATCTCCGGATTTCTCCCAGACCTGCATTTTGCGATAGATCGAAATGTGATCCACGCCGGCATTGGTGCGCGAATCGGTCACCATGACGAGCCCCTCGTCGACGATCATTCCGACACAATATGTCATGGTTTTGGCCCTCTCAGCCAATCTCGACGGTAGTTACCGATCGGTCGGCGATTTTCCATCGAACTCTGGCACCGGAATGCTCTTTCAGCAATCTCTCTAAATCGGTTATCGCCGCGCCCAGGTCGCCGGCCCCCAGCGACTGGACCGTCACCACGGCACGCGTGGTCGACACCGACACCGGGCTCCTGCCATCCTGGTACCAGTTCCACCGTCGGCAAAGCACCTTAACTTCATCGGCGTACACGACCTCACCTTCCTTTGGCGGGTCCTCGGCCCGGTTCTGGTCGCCGAGTGCGATGAAACTGTCGCCCGGACGGGCGAACCGGAACGCGAGTGCGCCCTGGACACAATCCAGGTCGTCCGCGCCAAGCGGCATGACGTGGCGCACCGACACCAGATTGTAGGCATCGACGAAACTGTTGATGGCCGGCAGCCCACGCCCCTTGATGCACGACCTTACGAGACGTTCGACCGAACACCGGTAGCTGGTCTTCTTGATGCCAAATCCGCGGTAGGCGCGTCGCCATTCGCCGATTCCCGGAATATCGTTCATGCCGGTTTCAGAATATCGGTCGGCGGTATCGGCCTCCGCGGCGCCGATCTCGGCGGCCAGTGAGGCAGGCCGATAAGGCGAAATCCGAAGTTCGTCGGCGACGACAAGGGCAACCCGGTAGTCGGGGAAACTGTCGATTATGTCATTAATCGTGAGCCGGGTTCTCATGACCGAAAGCGTATGCTCGGGCCCCGCCGGCATCAAGCCGCCCCGGATGCGGTCGGAACGGGGACTTGAAACATGGCTGCTGGCAACGCCAAATGCCGGGTACGCGTGCTCACCTCAAGGAGACATTCATTATGCCAACGCTCTACAATTTCCAACGCAGCGGAAACTGTTACAAGATTCGCCTGATGGCCTCGCTGCTCGGTATCGAGCACGACACCGTATCGTTCGATCCGCCATCGGGCGATCACAAGAAGCCGGACTTCCTGGCCATCAACCCGCTCGGACAGGTGCCAGCCTGGGTCGAGGACGACGGCACGGCGGTGTGCGACTCGCAGGCCATCCTCGTGTTTCTGGCCAAGAAGTACGACCCCGATGGCACTTGGTTCCCCGACGATGCCCTAACCGCGGCAGAAGTGGTTCGTTGGCTGTCGTTCACGGCACATGAAATCCTGACTGGGCTGGCTTTCAGCCGGGCAATCAAGCTCTTTGGCAGGCCGGGCGATTTCGGGCAGCACCAGGAAATCGGCCGCAAGGCGCTTGCCGTGCTCGACGCCCAACTCGCCGACCGCCCCTTCCTCGCGGGCGGGTCGCCGACGATTGCCGACATTGCCGCGTATCCCTACGTCTGCGTCGCCGGCGACGCCGATCTCGATCCCGCCGGATTTCGCAATGTTTCCGCCTGGATCGCGCGCATCGAGGAACTGAGCGGATACACGCCGTTCAACCCGAACGGCTGATCCTCCGGTCTCAGACCGACATCTCGTAGAGGTTCCAGGTGGTCTTCTTCGACAATCGGTCATAGAGGGACCGTGCCCGGTAATTGTCGTCGGCCGTGATCCACCGCACGACGCCCCAGCCGCGCTCCTCCGCCACCGTGGCAAGGTGCCCGAACAACGCCTCGGCGACGCCGTGGCCGCGAACGTCGGGATCGACGAACAGGTCATCCAGAAAACCGATGTTCTGGCCGCGCAGCGGGCTCGGCATCCGGCGGTAATGCGCCAGGCCGACCACACGACCGTCCAATTTGGCCACCGCGCCCTCGACCTCGTGTGCGGGATCGTGGATCCAGTTCCAGACGGTGTCGGCGATGGCATCGGTCATCTCGCGCTTGTAGAACGCGCCATAGCCGTCGTAGAGCCGTCGCCAGTCCCTTTTATCGACAGAATCGGATCCCGTAATCGTCAGGATCTCAACAGAGAGATGCGGTTCTGCCATGATCTGCTCCATTCATGAAACAAGGTGCCGCCGACCCTACGATCGGACAGCGGCCGGCAAAAGGTCCGCCGTGGAACGGCGCCCGGTACCGGTATCGTTCCGCCCTGCGTTTACCAATGGTTAACCACGGTATGGAACTGTGCGATGGGTCACAGACGCTGGTTTTCGCCGATGTGATCATGAAGCGCCAATTCGAGGGGGAAACTGGCAGTGCTACCCACGTCGGCGATGCCGGCAAAGGGCACAGGAGTTCTCGCTGATTTCTGCGTCCGGGTACACTATCATTGACTTTGAAGAAGGGGCTTGTAACCTTCTACGTGGTCGCCGTGTTTGCGAATTTTCCCGTTGTGGCGGTAACTTGTACCACCATGACGTCATTGCCAAAGGAGACTTTGACCATGTTTACGCTCGCTTCGAAGCTCTTGACGAGGTTCGGTCGAGACCGTTCGGGGGCAACGGCCATCGAGTATGGCCTCATTGCTGCCCTGATCGCGGTCGCCATTATCGCCGCGCTGACCCTGGTCGGCGACGATATGGAAGCTACGTTCAACGCTGTCGGCAACAACCTGGACAACGTCAACTAAGTCCAGCGAGCCGAAGGCTTCTACTTGTAACCGGTCGCGCACCGACAATCGGGCGCGGCCGGTTACTCGTTTCGGGAGGCTCCTCGGCGTCACCGCGATCACCGAACGATAGGAAGGAACCGTGGACCCCGCCACTCCCTGGTTCGCCGCAAGTATCGTGGCGCTCTATATTGCACTGCTCGCGTATGCCGCCTACAGCGACATTCGTCGTCTTGAAGTGGGCAACCCGGTCGTTGCGGGCATCATGATCCTGTTCTTCCCCGCCGCCTGGATTTCGGGGCTTCCGCTTGAATCCGTCGTCTGGCACGCGGGCACGGGACTTGCCGTGTTGATCGCCGGGTTCGTGCTGTTCTCGATCGGCCTCATGGGTGGCGCCGACGGCAAGCTTCTGGCGGCGACGGCACTATGGTGCGGTACAGACGAAATCATGCGGCTGATCATCTACGTCGCACTGGCAGGCGGCATCCTTGCCGGCATCGTCCTGGCGGCCCGTGTGCTGATGCGCTCGCCATCGCTTGGCCGCCGTATTCCGTGGCTTGCCGAAGGCCGCTGGCGCGATGCCCCGATACCCTACTGTGCCGCCATCGCCGCCGGCGCGGCTCTGACGTTCCCCCATACCCCGCTCATGCCCCGGTTTCTTGCCGACATGACCGGCTACTGATCGGACTCGCCCATGAACGACGTCCAGACTTCACTCGGTAACCTGCCCGCCTCACGACGCGTCACGTTCGACGATGATGCCGAGAAGGTCCTCTATCTTCCCGAGACCGACGTTGCCGATCCCGAGCTCTCCATCGTCATCCCGGCTATGAACGAAGAGGCCGTCATGGCCACCTTCATCGCCTGGTGCCATGAGGGCATACTTAAGGCGGGCGTAGCCGCGGAAATCCTGATCGTCGACAGTTCGGACGACAGGTCGCCGCTGATCGCCCTCGAGAACGGGGCCAGGGTTCTCAAGACGCCGAAGCGCGGCCTCGGTCAGGCCTATCGTGACGTCATCCCGGTCATTCGAGGCAAGTACGTGATCATGGGTGATGCGGACTGCACCTATGATTTCCGAGAGATCGAACCGTTCCTCAACCGTTTTCGGGAAGGCTACGAGTTCATCCTGGGCTCGCGTTTCAAGGGATCGATCGAAGACGGCGCCATGCCCGCCCTTCACCGCTATTTCGGCACGCCTTTGACCACCGCCATCCTGAACACGATCTACGGCTCGTCGTTCTCGGATATCCACTGTGGCATGCGCGGCATCACGCTCGATGCCCTGACGCGGATAAGACTGCATTCGCGTTCCTGGGAGTACGCGTCCGAGATGGTGATCAAGTCAGTCCGTGCCGGCCTGCGGCGCGTCGAAGTACCAGTCCACTTTTACATGGACCGCGACGGCCGGCTCAGTCATCACCGCCGGATGGGCTGGTTCTCGCCGTGGTATGCCGGATGGATAAACCTCCGCGCCATGCTCATCTACGGCGCCGATTTCTTCGTTATCAAACCGGGTATCGTCCTGCTGATGGCGGGACTGGCCGTGGCGGCGGGACTGAGCCTTGGACCCATGGAGATCGGCGGCATTACCTTCTCTCTGAACTCGCTCTTCCTGGCGATGATCGCGGCTGTTGCGGGCCTACAGTGCCTCATGTTCGGCGCCGTGGCTCAGATTCTCTACGATCCCGGGCCCGGCGCCCGCCGTTGGTTGCGGCGCTTCCCGTACACGCCGACCATGGTGTCCGCCGGCATCGCGTTCTTCGTCGGCGGGGCGCTATGCGTCAAATTTGTCGCGGCGTTCCACGACGCCGGTTACACGGTTCTCAACAGCATGGTCGGCGCCAACCATCTCGCGGTATTCGGGCTGATGCTGATGATCCTGGCCTTCACTGCGTTTATCGGGACGCTGTTGATGCACGCCGTTGCCGCGCGCACGCTGACGAACAGCGAGATCGCCGAGGCGCACTGATGGCCGAGAACGAACCCGCTGCGCCGGATACCGATTGGGAAACGCACTGGCGGCACTACGCGCGCTCAACCGACCTCAATCCCGGTCAACATTACAGACGGCATCTGATCGGCACGCTCCTGTCCGCGACGGGCGCGGGTACGGATAGCCGCATTCTTGATGCCGGGTGCGGCTCAGGTGACCTGATCCGGGTCATGAAGGCCCGCTTTCCGGGTGCCGAGTTCTGCGGTATCGAACCCTCCGCCGAGGGCGCCGCCGCGAGCCGGGTTCTGTGCCCCGGGGCACGTATCATTCAATCCGGCCTCTCACCGATGACCGAAGAAGTCCGGGAACTTGGAAACTGGGCAACCCACGCGATCTGTTCTGAGGTTCTCGAGCATGTCGAGGACCCCGTCGCACTGCTGAAGGATGTGGCCCGTTGCCTGAAGCCCGGCGGCACGCTGATTGTCACCGTGCCGGCGGGCCCACGAACCGCGTTCGATCTTCAGATCGGTCACCTGCGGCACTACACGCGAAATCTCGCGAAGGAAACCGTCAGGGCGGCCGGGCTGAGTCCGGTCAGGACCTGGACCGCCGGATTCCCCTTCTTCAACATTTATCGAATCACCGTACTCCTGCGCGGACGTCGATTGGCGAACGACGTTCTGGGCGAACCGGGCATGCTGGCCCGGGTGGTCATGGCCGGATTCCGTCTGCTGATGCCTCTCAATCTGCGTGCCACGCCGTTTGGTTGGCAGATCGTCGTTCTCGCCCGAAAGCCCTAGAAACAACCGTCATTCCCTGACCTGGCACGGTCGGAATCGACTGGCGTCGGCCCCGACGACGGACAGCCGGTCGAAGCGCAAGACGTTGATGCGGTCTTTCTCGCGATGCCCTTCCCAAGAAGGTACGTAGTCGTAGTTTATCTCGTGCGATGAGAATACGCGGTCGATGAACCCGGGCCGGTTGGCCGGCCATTCCCACCATTCCCTCTCCGCATAGAACAGGGCGGCTAGATCATCGGGGTCCGCGAAACCTATACCGGCATCCCCGCAACTCAGCAGCCCGGCGATGTCGCCACCCAGCGCATTCACCAAACCAGGGCTGAGCCAGACCGTCCGACCGGCATCGCTCTCGGTCCAGGCCCGGAATTCGTCGAGGACCATGGCCCGGCTGGACTGCGGTATCGACCAGGCGGTGTCGAAGATCCGGTAGGTATTGACGGAGAAAGCGACGGCGAACCCAGCAACCGCCAGCCACCATATCGCGGCGCGTTG
Organism: Rhodospirillales bacterium; assembly: GCA_040219295.1. GTDB lineage: Bacteria > Pseudomonadota > Alphaproteobacteria > Rhodospirillales > Casp-alpha2 > JAVJST01. Next base: position 1,146,496 of record JAVJST010000005.1, on the reverse strand, counting down.
CAGCGACAACTCGCCGATCCAGCGGCAGCCGCCCGCGAAAGCCAATGCGATGAACGGCGTCGCGATCAGACAGTTGCGAATGTAGACGCCGGCATGCTGGGCCAGAAACCACAGATCGATCGCCAGGAACGCGGCCATCGCCAGCAGCAATGCCGGCGAGACACGGGCCAAGACAATCAAACCGGCCACGGCTACGCCGCTCATCGCCATTGATACGACGGCAACCGGCGATGCCAGGTCCAGGGCAAACCACTCGGCGAACAGGGCCAGCTTGGGAAGCAAGCCGTCGATCCGGTGCGGGTGGTGCGGTGGAATTTGCGTGTAGTTGAACTTCTCGTAATCGATGTGACCGAGGAAATGCAACGGGTCCCAAATCGCCCCCGGCGTCGTGACGACGAACACCGCAAGGAACGCGGCAACGACGCCGACAAGCAACGCGAGACGCGCCCGCCAGGCGAACATCGCCGCACCGCCGACCGGAAACGCGAGAAGGAACACCGGCGGCAGGATGAGGAACACGCCCGTCAGCTTGATGCCGAAGCCGAGACCGCCCGCGACGGCCGACATCAGAGCCCATCCGATGCTCGCGCCCGGTGACGTGGCGCGTGAGAACCTGGCGAGAAGGAACAGCTGCAACGCTGCGAACTGCATCAGCAGCGTATCGGGCGCGACGAACCGCGCATGCGACACGATCTCCCACGACATGGCGACGAAAGCGGCACCCAGCAACGGCGCGGCGCGGCTGTCGGGAAACAGCGTTCGCGCCGCCAGATAGACCCACAGGATCGAGAGAGCCGTGACGGCAGCAAAGATCATGCGCACGTGAATCAGGAAACTGCCGCTCGTCGCCGTCGCACGCAGGTGTTCGATCAGCAGACCCGCCTCGGGCACCGCCATCAGGTCGACGGGGCGAGCCGGGTGCGCCGCGATGGCCGCTCGAAATGCCTCGATCTGCGGCCAGGCGTCGGCGATCAGGTAAACGAACCCCGGCACGAAGTAGAGCCCGTTGTAGGTATAGAACCCGTGCTGTAGATCGAGGTTCTCGATCGCCCGAAGCATCGCGTCGACGAAGTAGTACTCGTCGTAGTGCGTGCCGAAATCGATCCCGATGAAAGCCGCACCGAGAAAAGTCCCGATCAATCCGGTCATCACCGCGGCGGCGACCACCGTCGCGAGTCTGTTGAGCAACCAGTTCACGACGCCCTCCCGCCCATCATGTCGGGGTCGACCCTGTAGACCCGAAAATGCCGCGCCAGATCGGCCGGCAGCATGACGGGTTCAATTCCGTCTGGCGTGTTTCCGGCGAGCAGCTGGGTGTAAAGCGAGCCCGGCACCAGGCTGGCACGGATATAGCTCTCGGCGCCGGCATCCGGGCAAGCAACGATGTACTCGATGTGCCGATCAGCGACGATCTTCGCCGCCGCGGCAAGGTCGTCGCCGACCATCAGGCGATAGCCGTCCAGCACCCCCGCCTCGTTGCGGTGCGACAGGGTGGCCAGAACACGGTGGCCGGTCCGGTAAAGAATCTCCGGACCGAAGTTGGCCGGCGCCGCGATCGTCGCCGGCGCGGGAAGATCGGCAAGCCAGGCCGAGAGATCCTTCACGGGGCATGACACCTCATCCACAGGTTCCGTCTCCTTTGCGGCCATGGCGATCGCCACGGGCCCGAGTACGATGAACAGGATCACCGGCACCTTGACGAGCGTCCTCTGCGGGAACGCCATGCGTGCCGAGACCCACGCGTCCGTCTTCAACAGGACATCGGCGAGGACAATGACCGCCAGGACGGTCGGATACAGCGACCATCGCAGCCAGACGACGCTGAGGACGGTATACACCACCAGAGATACGGCAAGGACCAGCCAGGTCCACTGATGCGTCCGGCCAAACGTCCGGAACACCGCCCAGGGCAAAGCGAATGCGACCGGACCGAGGAACAGCAGGACGTCGCGAAGACTGTTCACGCCTTCGTAGTCCTTGATGAACTGCTGGACATGCAGGAACGCCGGGTCGACCTCGACAAACGGATAGCCAAGCGCGCCAGGAAATACGATGACGACCACCGCAGCCATGACGCCCGCGCCGGCGGCGGCGGCGGCGAGACGGCCCGCCAAACCTGTCCGGGAATGCGCGCCGGCACCTTGTACGACCGCCCAGAATCCGGCCACCATCGCACCGACGGCGACATGGAACAGCGAAAGACGGTCATACTCGATCTCGAGGACGCCGCCGCCGCGCTCGATCAGCAAAGCGCCCGCGAGCCCGACAGCGAAGCCGATCGAGAGACCCCTGTTCAGCTCGACGGCCGCGGGACGTCCGGCCAACCACCGCAGACCCGTCACCGCGACGACGATTCCGGCAAACAGCAGGAACTCCGGGCCGACCCAGACACCGGCCGCCAGGGCCAGGCCGGCACGGGATGCCTGCATCGGCCAGTTGTGCTCGTAGGCGCGGATCAGGCAGCCGATGACCGCAACGAGCAACAGTGCGAACAGTAAATGATGATCGGCCCGGCCGACCACCGCGAAACTGAGAAAGGCGATCTGGGTCGCCGTCAGACCGGCGGCGATACACGCACCGACGCGGCCGAGGAGCGGGACCAGCGCCCATAGCATAACCGCCGCCGTTGCGACGTGGAGGGCCGGACCGATCCATTCGCCGGCAAACAGGATCGCGCCGTGCCATCCGAGGAAGGGTACGGCCGGCAGCGCCAGCAGGATGATCAGGCAATCGAGCGGGCGCGTCCAATGCAGCTCGAACCCGTAGGGTGCGTTAGCGCGGGGAATCAGGACGTCGAACCAGTCGCCCGTCTCGACAAGGCGTTCGACCCGGATCAGGCGCAGGAAACTGTCGCCGTCGGCAAAAACGATGGTGTCGTGGCCGAGCCACCAGACGGCCTGGACGACGGCGATCAAGGCGAACACCGCGAACGCACCGGCTGTCGGGATTCGCGCCCCGGTCAAGATGCCGCCCCCTTACCGCCTGCGGCAAGATGCGCTTCGAGATCCGCTAATCCCTCGGGTGAGCCGACCTCGTAGAAACGCTTGGTTGCGACGAAGGCGCCGAGCTCTCCGGACAGGCTGAGTTCCCGATACAGGTCGGCAAGATCGCTTGCCCCCGCCGCCGGCACCCGGTCACGCAAAGTGCCCATCGGCAGCACCGACAAGCCGTAATCGATGTAGGTCATCGCCGCGGCGGCTTCCCCGTCCGCAGCCTTGTCGTAGAGGGCGACCCGGCCGCCCTCGACAACGGCGTTGCTCTTGTCCCAGTTCCCGGCGTTCTTGTAGACCGACATCATGGCGGTCCGCCCGCGACCGGCGGCCTGCCAGAGCGCGGTGACATCGAGGTCAAGATAGGAGTCGCCGTAGAGCACCAGGACACCGTCGCCGGTGGCGTGCGACAGCGCCGCCTTGCGCAAGCCGCCCGCCGTGCCCAGAAGATCATCGCCGTCACTCTCGACGACCACTTCGAGGTCGTTGCCGCGACGCCAATCGTCGACGAAAACTTCAATCAGATCGGCAAGATGTCCGGCAGCGACGATCACCCGGTCTACCCCGGCCCGCTCGAGCCATCGAAGCTGATGCACCGCGAACGGCCGGCCGGCGACCGGCAGCAGCCACTTCGGACTCCGCTCAGTGACGGGCCTCATCCTGGTCCCCAGTCCGCCGGCAAGGATGACGCACTCCATGACGCCCCTAGTTTCTGAGCTGGGTGATGGAGCCGTCAAAATCGAACGAGAAGTCGAGCTCCTGGAGACCCTCGGCGACCATGGCCTTGCGCAACGCGGACCGGTTCTCGGTGAAGAACAGCAGGAAACCGCCGCCGCCCGCGCCGACGAGCTTACCGCCCAACGACCCGTTGTCCCGGGCCACGCCGTACAGGCGGTCGATCTCACCGCTGCTCATGCCCCTGGAGCGTTTGCGCTTACTCTCCCAGTGTTCGTGCATCAACGCCGCGAACTTGCGGTTGTCACCCTGTTCCAGTGCGTCGCGTACCCGCAGCCCGATATCCTTCATCAGATCGAGGCCTTCGAGCATCGACGTGTCCTCGGCGGCGGTTCTCTCCGCCTGATCCGCCAGCAATGCGGAGGCTTCTCGGCTATAGCCGGTGAAGAACAGCATCAGTCCCTCCGACAGTTCGCGCAGCGCGGAGCCGGAAATCGAAAGCGGCTCCACGCTGACGTCACCGCCGACATCATAGGTCTGGCAGAGCAGTCCGCCATACGCCGCGATGTAATGGTCCTGCTTGCCACACGGCTCGCCGAGAACGGTCATCTCGATATGATTGGCGGTCTCGGCGAGTGCCCGGGCCGAGACGGGAAGCCGCTGATACGAATGCAGCGCATGCAGCAGGCCGACGGTGAAGCTTCCCGACGATCCCATGCCGGTGCCCGCCGGAACGTCGGCGATGCTGACCAGTTCGACGCCGGGCTTCAGGTTCATGATCCTGAGAACCTCGCGGAAGATATCGTGCTGGATTTCCTCGATCGTCTGCACCTGCTCCGTTTGGGCGTACTTCAGCAGATAGCCGGGCCGAAACGCCTTGTTCGCGGTGATGTAGATGTACTTGTTGATCGCCGCCGACAACACGAACCCGCCGCGCTTCTCGTAGTACGACGGTAGGTCGGTGCCGCCGCCGCCAAGGGAAATCCTGAGAGGGGTTCGGGTGATGATCATCGCCTTAGTCTACTCCTGCCAGCATCGCGGTTCCGCCAGCATAGCCTCGATGGCCAGGCGCATGGCGTCACCGGAACCGTGGCGCGGTGACCAGCCCAGTTTCCTGATCTTGTCCGTGTTCAGCCGAATGACGGGCACATCGCCTCTCCAGCCACGCGGGCCGTCGCCGTAACGCCGCTGAACCTCCTCGTCGTCAAGCCCGAGGCAGGCAATGGCCATGTCGGCGATCTCGCGGACCGTGATGTAGTTGCCGCTCGCGAGGTTAAAGACGTCGTAGCTGTCCCCGGCATGATCGAGTACGTGCATCATGCCGGCGACAACGTCGCCGACATGGACATAGGACTTGCTCTGGCTCCCGTCGCCGAGGATATCCAGTACGCCGGGACGGGCCTTCAGCTTGCGGATGAAGTCGAACCCGACGCCGTGGGTCTGCCGGGCCCCGACAACATTCCCCAGCCGGAAGCTGTAGCCGCGAAACCCGAACATGTGGGCATAGGCGGCGATCAGGCCTTCGCCGGCGAGCTTGCCTGCGCCGTATGTCGAGACCGGCCGGATGTCGACCGTGCTCTCGACGGCCTCGGTCTCGCCAAGATCGCCGTAAACGCCGCTGCCGGAGACATAGAGAATGGTCCGGCAATCGCCGATCCGCATGGCCTCGAGTACGTTCCTGACCAGCACCGTGCCCTCGTCGAAATCGAGATCGGGCTCGTTCGCAGAGCGGGCGATGTCCGGGTTGGAAGCCAGATGGATGACGACGTCGTGACCCGACGCCGCATCCGCGAGCCGATCCCGCTCGTGAATGTCCGCATGAACGACTTCCAGCCGCGCATCATTCGCATGCGCCTCGAGATGCCACCGCCGCCCGGACGTGAAGTTGTCGTAGACGGTCACCCTGGCCGTACCAGGGGCGCCGAGCAGGAAGTCGACGAAATGCGAGCCGATGAACCCGGCCCCGCCGGTAATCAGAAAACGTTCCCGCGCTCCTGCAGCTGACATTCGCCTGATCCCCCGGTTTTCCTGTCGAAGCGGCGTCAGTTGCCGAACTGCAGAGCTGCCGGTCCGATCACCACGATGAACAGCACCGGCAGGAAGAAAAGGATCATCGGTACGGTAAGCTTGGCCGGCAGCGCGGCCGCCTTGCGTTCCGCCGCCGACATCCGTTCATCACGCTTCTCCTGGGCCAGCACGCCCAGCGCCTTGCCGACCGGCGTGCCGTACTGCTCGGACTGGATCAGTGTCGTCGCCAGCGCCTTCGCCGCCGGCAAGCCGGTGCGCTTGGCGAAGTTCTCGTATGCCTTCCTGCGATCGCCGAGGTACGCCAGTTCGGCCGAGGTCAGGCCCAGCTCCTGCGCCAGAACAGGACAACCTTCTGAGATTTCCTCGGTGACCCGGTTGAACGCCATTTCGATGCTGAGACCCGATTCCACGCAAATCAGCAGAAGGTCGAGGGTGTCCGGGAACCCCTCGATCATCTTCTCCTGGCGCTTTTGCATGTTGTTCTTGAGGATCAGCTTGGGCAGGAAGAACCCGGCAACGCCGCCGACGCCAGCGAAGATGAACTTCACGAACTCTGGGTACGGGAAGTTTTTCAGAAGACCGATCAGGATGAACGTGACGATGACCCCACCGACCGCGCCGACGATCCGGGCCGCAAGATAAACCGTTACCGAGTTGCGGCCGCGAAACCCGGCTTGCGCCAGGGTCGTCTTCAGATTGTCCGAGACCTGTGCGTTCTGCAGCTTCAGGGTCTCGAGCAGCTTCTGCGCGAGCCCGACATAGGTGGATGCCTTGCGCTGGCGGATCGAGGCGGGCCGGTTCATACCGTCGAGCTGCGCGCGGCTCAGCTCGCTGCGGCGCTGGTGCACGACTGTCTTGATGCGTTGCGACTTCTTGCCCTGGAACAATGCCTTGAACACGAACACGCCGACGCCGCCGACTGCGCCTATGATGGCGAGCCAGACAATGACCGCAGTCGCATCGAGTTGAAACAGAAAGGCCATCGCGTCACATCTTGAAGTTAATCATCTTTTTCATGACCATCGCGCCGAGAAACATCCAGAACAGGCCAAAGCCGACAAGATAGTTTCCCGTCTTCTCGTAGTAGAGGACCATCAGGTAATCCGGTTTGACCAGCGACAGCAGCAGGGCGACGGCAAATGGCAGCGAACCGATGATCGCGGCAGAGGCCGTCGCCTCGCTGGCCATCGCTCGCGCCTTGTCGCGCATTTTCTTGCGTTCGCGCAGCACGTTCGACAAACCCGCGAGCGTATCGGCCAGGTTGCCACCGGTCTGCCGCTGAATCTGAATGACGATGGCGAAGAACTTGTACTCGGCCGTCGGGATCCGCTCGATCCCCTTCTCCATCAAATCTTCGATCGTCATGCCGAGGTTCTGCCCCTCAACAAGCATCCGGAATTCCTCGCCCACAGGGGGTGGAAACTCACGGGCGCAGACCTTGAAACACTCGTTCACCGGCAGACCGGACCGGACGCCGCGAACGACGAGATCAATGGCGTTGGCGAAGTCCTCCGTGAACTTCTTCTGGCGCTTCGCAGCGATCACCTTGAGCCCGAGCATCGGTAGCGCGATCACGCCGCACAGGAACACGGGCAATGCGCCGATCGGCGGCAATCCGGCCAACAGATACGCCAACGCCATCACCGAGCCGGTCGCCATACAGATGACGATAAAGGTCGTCGTCGTTATCTGGTAACCGGCCTGAAGGATGGCGATGTCGATGGTTTCCCGGATGGAGCGCTTCTCGCTCTTGGACTCGAGCTGTTTGATCTTCTGCTGAATTCGCCGTTGCCGACGCGTCTCCAGCTTCTCTGACGGCGCGCCGTCACCAATAACTCCAATCTGATTCATCCGCTGGCGCAGCAGCCATCTGGGCCGAAGTACGTAGGTAACGCCGATGATCCCGCCCCCCAGGGCGATCATCGCGACGACCGAACCGATGATGATCAGGATGATGTCCTGTTGGGACACGCTTCAGTCTCCGTACATGTTGAGCGCGCGAGCCAGTTTGTCCTCGAGCCCGTAGTACCGTGCCTTCTCCCAGAATGCGGGCCGTACGCCGGTGAACTCGTGACGCCCGACCAGCTTGCCATCGTCATCCTCGCCGTCGACCCGGAACACGCAGACATCCTGCAACGTGATGATGTCGCCTTCCATGCCGATGACCTCGGTGACGTGCGTGATCTTGCGCGACCCGTCACGCAGGCGCTGCGCCTGGATGATTACATTGACCGCTGCCGATATCTGCTCACGAACCGCTTTCGCCGGAAGATTGTAACCGCCCATCGCGATCATGTTTTCGACACGGCTGATCGCCTCGCGGGGGTTGTTGGCGTGGATCGTCCCCATCGAGCCGTCGTGGCCGGTGTTCATGGCCTGTAGCAAGTCGAATGCCTCGGGGCCGCGGACCTCACCGACGATGATACGTTCCGGTCGCATACGCAGACAGTTTTTCACGAGATCGCGCATGGTGATCTCACCGGCACCCTCGAGGTTCGGCGGACGTGTTTCCAACCGGACGACGTGCGGCTGTTGAAGCTGCAGCTCGGCGGAGTCCTCGCAGGTGATGATGCGTTCTCCGGGATCGATATGGCCGGTCATGATGTTGAGCAGCGTGGTCTTGCCGGAACCGGTACCACCCGAAATCAGCACGTTCGCCCGGATCGCCGAGATAACCTCCAGCACCTTGGCGAGCTCCGGCGTCACGCTGCGAAACTCGACCAGATTGGAGAGCTTCAGCTTCTCTTTCGTGAACTTACGAATGGTCAGCGCGGCGCCGTCGATCGCCAGCGGCGGCGCAATGACGTTGACGCGCGATCCGTCCGCCAGACGGGCGTCGCAGATCGGGCTCGACTCATCGACCCGGCGTCCGACCGCCGTCACGATGCGCTGGCAGATATTCATGAGCTGCGCATTGTCCCGGAAGGTGATGTCGGTAAGCTCGATCTTGCCTTTGGTCTCGATGAAGACCTGACCGGCCCCGTTGACCATGATGTCCGCGATGTCGTCCCGCTCGATCAGTGGCTCGAGCGGCCCGAGCCCGAGGATATCGTTGCAGATGTCCTTCACCACCTGCTTCTGTTCGCTCATCGACAGGATCAGGCCGCGCATCGAGATGATCTCGGCGGTCATGTCGGTGATCTCCTCGCGCACCTCGTCGGCGTCGAGTTTGCTGATCTCTGCAAGGTCGACCGCATCGAGCAGGTCGTTGAAGACCATGACCTTGATCTCGGAGATCCGGTCGGTCGGTTTTGCCGCCTTCGGACTCTGTGACGATGTCGTGCCCAGGTCGGGCTGCATTAACGGTGGTTTCGTATCGGGCGGCGGTGTCTGGACGTCCGATTTCTCCGGCGGCTGAGCGCCCGCGTCGTCGGCCTCGCCCATTTCATCGGCCGGCCGGGACGGTTCGGGTACTTCGACGGGCGCGTCATCCGGCGGACGCATCACGCTGTCCGGGGTCGGTTCGAGTCCCTGCTCGTCAACGGGATCGCGCATCGGTGGGGCGGATTCGGGCACGGGTTCGGGCGCTGCTTCGGGGACCGGTGCAGGTTTTTCTGCCGGTTCAGGCGCGGGCGTTGCCGGCGCCTTCGGGCTGTCTGATGATCCGCGACGGCCAAACATGGCCTACTTGCCCTTGCCTTTCTTCTTGGGTGCGTCGCCGCCCTTCTTCTTGAACAGCGAGAACCCTTTCTTGGCGCTGCCAGCGCCGGTAGCTTCACGACCACCGACAATCTTCGCCAGTTCTCTGATTGCGTCGTTTGCCTTGCTCTTGCCGGCTGCCTTGGCCAGCATCTCACCGTTGTTCAGGGCGCGGCCGAAAGATTCAGGATCATATGGTATCGAAACACTGGGGGTCAGGGCCAGTGCATCCTTGAACTCGCGGTCGGAGAGATCCGATCGCTTGGCGCCTCCAACCTGGTTGAGAACCAGACGCGTCGGCGCGTCCGAACCGCGTTTCGAACCCAGATACTCGACGAGACTCTTTGCATTCCGCAGTCCCGTAAGGTCCGGTTTCGTCACGATGACCAACTCGTCGACGGCGGCAACCGCATCGCTGACCCACGCCGACCAGATGCTCGGCAGGTCGAGAATGACGAACTCCGCGACCGGGCGAAGGCGGCGGAACAGGAGATCGAACGTTTCGGCGTTGATCTGAACACCCGCCGTCAGCGACGCGGGCGACGGCATGACGATGACGTTGTCCTCGAACGGCATGAAGTAGACATCCAGAAGCTCGTTCGGCGATGACGATACCTGACCGATCGCGTCGACGACCGTCTGTCTCGGTTGCATGTTGAAGTTGAGAGCCGCCGTGCCGAAGGGAACATCCAGATCGATGACGGCGACGCGTTCCTCGTACAAATCGGCAATGGCCTTGGCCGTGTTGTGTGCGATCACGCTGCTTCCCGAGCCGCCCGTCAGCCCGTAAAACCCGATGACCCGGCCATCGACCTCGGTCTCGATGTTGCCGAATACGTTGGAAATCGACGTTTTCAGTTTTTCGGCGTCGACCGGCGCGACCAGATAGTCGCCGACACCGTACTGGATCAGCGTGCGGTAGAGATCGATATCGTTCTGACTGCCGATCAGCACGAGACGCGTGTTGGGGTCGCAGACCTCCGCGAGTGCCTCCAGTTCGGCGAACATCTGCTCGCCCTGGGACTGCGTCTCGACGATCAGCAATCCCGGCGTACGCCGCTCTGCGAGCATGCCCCGCGCCCCGTTGACGTCCGTTTGATGCACATCGATGGTACAGCGGAACAGCAGTCGATCTTCACGCAGGGTCTCGACCACATCGATGGTCGCCTGGTTCTTCGTAAAGACGCCGATTGAAGTTCTTAGGATCACCTGGACACCTCGGATATCGGACTACTCGGCTACTCGGAGTACGTTTCGCTGCCACCACCCGACGCCGCACCGGACTGGACCGTCAGAACGTTGACGATCCCGCGAACGGCCCCGAACGCACTCATCGGCTGGCTGTCGATGAAATCGCCGGGATTGGCGACTGTCAGCGCCAGGTTCCGCTGGAACGAGCAGCCGAAATTGGGTGGTGGCGTATTCGACCAGTTGTAGGACCCCTTATCCGACCAGTCACCGCATTCGGGGGCATCGACCTGATGCGCGTCGAACGTCAGCAGTACCGGCGCAACGCCTTCGTGTCCCAGACTGCCGGGCATGACCTTGACCAGTCCGCCGCTTATACCGGCGATCTTCAACGCGGTCCGGGTCCGTTCGACGATTACCTGACGATCCAGCCCATCGCTCATCGTCTCATCGACATGGAGCGTAACCGGGGTCTTGGCGCGGAGATGAAAGACGCGGACGAATCGCGCCCATCCGGGGCTTTCAGGTGGGGCGATCCCGCCGTTCGCATCGGGCACCGAGAGCCCGATATTGACGATCTCCTCGACGACGACAATCGGATGCGCGTCCTTGTAGAAGAGGGTTTCGGGATCCGGCGCACTGCACGCCGTCACCGCCGCAACGGCCAACGCGCACACCTTCAGAAAATGGCTCCTGATCGTGATCATCTCATGATGTATCCAAACGGTCCGCTAAGCGGGTTGTCCCAGAACTTTCTGTCGCCCTTGCCGTACTCTCGGTGCATTCGGCCGAGCAGATAGATGTCGATATCGCTGGCCGTCTCGAAGCCGTCCGTCGGCAGGCCCAGCGGGTTCTGCGCACTGGTCGGTTCGGCGAGATACGCGGTGACCGTCACGACCAGTTCCGTGCGGTCGAGCTGAAACTCGGTCGAGCGGAAGAGTGCGCCGAGAATCGGCAGATCCTTGAGAAACGGCATGCCGTTGATGGTGTCGTTGACGTTGTCCTCCAGCAGTCCGGACAGCATGATGCTGCCGCCGCTCGGCAGGTCGACCGCCGTTTCCGTGCGCTTGGTCGCGAACCCCTTGTAGGTGACGTTCGTGCCGAACGTCGAATCGTTGGCGGAGTCGAGCGAACTGATTTCCGTCACGAGACTGAGACTGATCCGCCCTTTGTCGAGCACCACCGGGGTGAACTCGAGAAGGATGCCGAAGTCGCGGTATTCGACCGTGACATTCCCCTGATCGTCGAACGCGGACGGCACCGCCGTCTCACCGCCGGAGAGGAAACTCGCCGTCTCGCCCGACATCGCCGTCAGCGTAGGCTCGGCCAGCGTCTTCACCAACGCCTGGCGTTCGAGTGCGGCAATCGTCGTGGCACCGATGTTATTGTCGAAGATGTCGAGATTGAGCGTGCCGGAGACGACATTCGACGCCCCCGTTGGCGATACCGCCGAGGTCGCGGCCGTAAGACCCGCAAACGTCCGGTCGAAGGTCAGGGTGTTCGACGCCGAGAGGTTCTTCCGGGTGGCCCGGTCGATCTCCGCCACCTTGACCTGGAGCACAACCTGCTGGCTGCCTTCGACCTTCAGGAGATTGGTGACGTTGTTCGGTCCGGCGACGAAGCGCTCGGCGATACGCGCGACATCCGAAGCCGCGGTCGTCGAGCTCACCGAGCCGGAAAGAAACACGTTCGATCCGTACACCGAGACGCTTACATCTTCGCTCGGCATCAACCGGGTGATGGCGTCTCGCAGCCCTTCGGAATCGACGAGTACCTGAATCTCCGCCTGATCCATGATGCGGTTGCCCGCGTCCATGAAATAGGCGTTCGTCGAGCCGATCTGTCGGGCGATCAGGAAGACCCGCCTCGGGTTCGAGGGCTCGACGTACACGTCGGCAATCGCCTCGTTGCCGAGAACGATGTTGGCCACCGGCGTCGTGAACTCGACGACGTGGGCCTTGTTGAGCGCCAATTGGAAGGTTCGCGTCTGCCCCGTTTCGCCGAGCGGCTGCAACGGCTCGTCGGCAATCGGCGTCAACTCCATGCGCTGGGGCACCTCCTGCGCCGCTGCCGGCAGGCTCGCAACCGCCAGAATGACGGCGGCAACGAACGGAACCAAGTGTCGTGTGAGCGCCCTCATTGTTCCGCCGGCTCCTCGGCCCCGCTTGAGCCGTCCGGCGACACTTCCTCGACCTGCTGCTTGCCGCCCCGGTAAATTTTCACCACGGACTCCTGCGGTGTCACGTCAACCGTCCTCGGGGTCTCGGGAACCGGTTGTCCCGACTCCTCGACCGCGGTCGACAGCACCTGAATCTCGTTCGCCTGTTCGCGCGCGATCTGCTCCTGAATCCGTTTCTCAGACTCAAGCTGCTTGATCCGCTCGGTCAACTCCTGCTGGCGTTCGCCCTGGATCACCGCCTCGATGTTGCTCAGGAACGGGCTGACTTCGACATCGGTGGTGAAGGACCGCGGCTCGTCCTCGTGTTCCTCGGAACCGATACTCCGAAGCGTCAGCGACAGCTTGCCCATCGATTGCGCAGTCGCCATCAGCTCCGCCTGCTTGGGCGTCAGTTCGAGCGTCGCCGTGCGCGCCTGCATGGTGGCACCCTCCGGCTGTCCGACAACGCCGTCGATGGCGAGCACCAGGACATTGCGCAGGATCGTCTCGGTCGTCATGGAAAGAACGATGAACGGCTCGTCGGCCCCGCCGCCCTGATCGTTGTTGCTCTGGCGCTGGCGCAATGCCTCCTGCGCCTTGTTGTGAGACAACAGAACATCGACCCGGTCGCCTGGCAGGATGAAGCCGCCGGCGCTGGTATCCGGCTGCACGGGTATCGCCACGGCCCGCATCCCCTGCTTCAGGATCCCGGCCATGACACCGCTCTCACCGCGCTTGAACACCTTGCTCGGTAGGATCGGCTCGCCGGCCTCGACCTCGTCGCGAATGATCGCGCCCGTGTATTCCTTGACGGGGCCGGCCTCCTGATCGTCTTTCTCAACCGTCACATACAATTTGTTGACGCCCTCCTCCGGCCAGAACTGCCAGCGCAGGTGCTCTTCGCGGATGACATCGCCGCGGTTGAGCTTCTGCGTCGCGACCAGAACCCGAGGGCGGACCGGCTCCACCGCAGCCTCGATCTGCTCGATCGCCTCCGGTGTCGAGAACGTCTTGATCAGGTACGTGCTGACGGCCGCAACGGCGAGCGCCAACACGATGATTCCAACGATCAATACGCGCATGCGTCAGTCATCCCCGCGTCGACGCCCCGGCGGTCAGCGCCCCAAGAATCACAACAAATACCAACCATTCCGCCCATAAGCCCTTTGGTGATAAATTATCATGGAAAACAAACAATTAACAAACCGCAATGCTGCAGTCATTTTCGCCGCGCCGATCGTTTTCCATGCCCGAATCCGGCCACCGGTATGTCACCATAGTGTCAATTCCCGCGGGACAGAGTGATGCACGTCACCGGTTTGCGCAGCGGGTGTGCTATTAGTTGAAGCGGCATCCGGGCGGAGCTACTGTCTCAACCGACGCAGGCGGGAGTTGATCGCATGGTTCAGGGCATCGACAATCGAACCCACGGGAGGCGCCGAACCATCTTCGGTGGCGTGCTTTTTACCCAGGACGGCGGGTCCTGGGAATGCGCGATCGTCGATATCTCGGAGACCGGCGCGAAGGTCCGTTCCGACGCCGGAGTCGCAATCGGCGACAAGGTCGACCTGAAGATCAACAAGCTGAACGACTTCCGGACCTGCGAAGTGGTCTGGCTGAGAGAAGGCGCGGTCGGGCTTCAGTTTCTCGTCCGTCTCGACCCCAAGCGCACCGACATGCAGGGTCTCTTGGGCATTCTCAGAAAGTAGGCGGAAGCTTCAGGTCCAGGACGTCTCGGTCGCCAATTTCTTACGCGTCGACATCCGGGTCTTGAGAAACCGGAGCGAACGCTGCGCTGAATCCGGTGCGATGCGTCCGTAAAGCCCGCGCAGATGCTGGCGCTGATCCTCTTCGGCGGAACAGATGCCGAGAGTACCGGCGAGCTCGTCGAACATGGCGTCGGTCATGTCGAGCGCGCGGCAGATGACGACGAGCTTTTCGCCCTTCATGTCGCCGAGACATTGCCGCACGACGCCCTTATCGACCATCGCCAGTTCCGCCATGCCGCATATCAGTTCCGGCAGCTTCCGTTTGCGCAGCAGGTCGAGCAGCAGGTCGTTGTTGAGCTGGCCGAGCTTGCGCTTTCGCGCGATGAAGCGGTCCGCGGCGCTTTGTCCCGGCGCTTCGTTTTCCTCGGTCAGCCAGGTCTTGGTTTCCGCGATGATGGCGTCGATCTGGGCTTCGTCCATGCCGTCGCCGCTTGCCATCAGTTGCGACTTGAGCGCAGCGGAGACGTGCGCGACGAGCTGGTCGACGAGATCGGACGGCACGTCCTGGCGCGCGCGCATGACCTCGTTGAGCGCCTGGTTGTCTTCCGATCTCTCGACCATGGTCTGCATCGCCTGGGTCGAGAGCTGCGCGCCGTCGTTGCTGGCAAGTGATTCGAGGACCTCGTCGTTGCCCTTCTCGACGATGGCGTCGGATACGGTTTCGCTGACCGTTTCCCGCTTGGTGATCGCGAGCATGTGTTCCTGGCCGTGCTTGCGGATGATGTCGAGCAGATGCTCGTCCTGCAGCACCGCGCTCGAGATCAGCACCGGATGGGCAACGTCGATGTCGTCGTTGGCGAGGCTGTAAATGATGTCCGGCGGCGCCGCCTCGACCTCGGCGAGCTGCTCCGCGAGCCGCTTGCGCGCCTTCATCTCGACCTCGGCCGCGAGAATGTTCATGACGCCGCCGAAGCCGCCGACCTCAGTTTCGCTCAGGCTATCGGGATCTTCGAGGAACAGGTCGGTGACCTCGCGCAGGAGTTCGAGCCGCCCTTCGGACGACGACTCCTTGGCCATGCGCGCAAGGTTCTCAAGATGTTCGAGGTTTCTTGACATTTTCGGCTCTCAGTCCTGCCCGCAGCCAACGCCGCAGAGTGGTTGCTCAGGTCCCTCGCGCAGCAGGTATCATGCCGATGAATTGTCGGATAGAAAAGTCATACCATCGTGATTGCAACTCAGACGGTCACGTCCGGTCATTCGACAAGTGCGATCGGCCCGGGAATCTCGATCGGATCGACGCCGGCGTCAAAGCACTCGGAATTGTCCGCCGCCATGCTCGAGTTGCCGGAAAACGTGACCTGATAGGCAACCATCTGCAGGCATCCCGGCGATCCCGATGTGTTGCCGCCAAGCACCGAGACCTCCTGATTGGGAAAGTAGATTGTCCCCTCGAAGGTCGATGTAGAACTGCCGTTCAGTGTGTTGCAGTTGTTGCCTGTGCAGGTCGCTGCGTCGTCGCGATCCTGGTAGAACAGCATGCCCTGCCAGTCGCCGGCACTGGCATCCGATGGCGCGCTCAGATCGATGTCTGCGGATCCGTTGAAGTTGTCGATCTGTCCGCCGTTCTTGAGAATGATCGTGACGCCATCGCCCTGCAGGCTGCCCGTCGCATTGACCGAGATGTCACCCTCGACGATGTAGAGGCCCGGTTCCAGCGTCAGATCGCCCCGTACGGTCAGATCGCCGCAAATCACGTAAGCGGTCTCGAAATCGTCGTCGTGATCGAATGTATTGGAATTGTTGTTGTTCAGGGTATATCCGCCCGGTTCGTCACACGCTCCGTAGGCCGGTGTCGAAAGATCGGCATACGGATCGGCGACGGCCGCCGCACCCGTTTGGCCGTTGCAGCCGGCATCCGTGGTCAACCCGGGTGATGCAGACACACCGCCAACGACGGAGTAGCAATCCACCTCGAGGTCGCCGCTGCCCGAAACGTCGAGCGCCGACGAATCCGAGGAATTCGACGCGACCATGCAGCCGTCGAATGTCACGTCGCCGCTACCGGTGACCTGAACACCCGTGCCGCTGGTATTGAGCGACAGCACGCACGCCTCGCCAAACGTTGTCGACGTTGCGACCGCGCGTGCCGACACGGTGACCGTCGCGGAGTCGGTGATGACGCTGGCAAACAGCATGGTGAAGGATTCGCTGAGGATCACCTCGACCGCGTCATTATCCGCCGTGTACGCGCCGGAAGCCGGAGGATTGTTGACGGTCGGCGGATTGGCGACGGTGTCGAAACCGTTCCGGGCGGCGTCCGCCGATGCCTGCGCGGTAATCGTCGCGGAGGTTGCGCCGCTCTCGAGCGCCTCGTACGCGCCGGAAACGGCGGCCGCGTCCGCCGCGCTCTGGATGCTGCGTTTTTCCTTGTACCAGAGCGCGACCTCGACTCCCATCCCGATCGAGCCGGCCAGGACCGGCAGCAGCAGCGCGAACATCACCATGATCACGCCGCGTCGGTCGCGCCCGAACCGGGTCAGCCTTTCGCGGAGAACGATCGATGGAAGGCGAGGCATGTCCGTCACTCCAACGGTACTCGGGACATGGCCAACAGGGTCATGTCGGACAAGGGGATCAATCCGACGCCGACACTGAACGGATACGACGCAGACACGGTGACGAACTGGACACCGCCTGTCGTGTCCGTCGACGCCGTGAACGTCACCCCTGCGTCACTGAATCCTGCCGCGGCGATCTCGGCGGTTGCGAACGTCTCGAGGTCGCTCGTCGATGCGCCGGTATTCACGACGGCGTAGCGCGCCGTTTGCTCGACGGCATGCTGCATGGTCGCCTTGATCCAGAGCGCACGGCTCACGTCAATGCAGCCCAGTACCATGATCAGGAAGATCGGCGCGACAAGGGCGAACTCGACAGCCGTTGCGCCACGCAGCGATCGGATAAAACGGACGGGAATAACCTTGCGTCGAAATGTCATCGTGTCCGCACCGTCGTCGAACCGGTCAACGTGACCGTGTTGCCGATCAGAAAGATCGTGTGATCGAAGGTCGCCGTGATCGTCATGAAGTATCGGTTGTCGCTGCCGTCGCTGCAGGTCAGTCCGCAAGTCACGGTGCTTCCGTCGGCGCACTCGCAGAACTCCGTCGTCGTCACATCCGAGGTTGTAATGCCCAGTCCGGTCGCGGCAACGACCGCGTTCTGAATTGCGCTCGTGTCGGAGCTGTCAATCAGCGCCAGCTGCGCGCCCGACCGCGTCGCACTCACGAGATCCATCTCATCGAGCAGCGCCATGCCGTAACCGACGATGCCACTGAACGCGACAATCATGACCGGCGCGAGAATCGCGAACTCGACCGCCGCCGCGCCGTCGTCGCGCGCGGCGAACGTCGTGGGATATAACCACCTGATTCTATTGCGCATAGTAGCCAAGCACGCCGCCATTTACGCTTGCCCAATTCTAAGTAGATACCCTAGCATACTATAGACTAGGGTGAACCCTAGCTGTGACGGCGATCATTCGCATTCCGGAATCCTCAGTCGATGTTGCGCGGAGGCGGCACGATGGACGACCGGCGCCGGGTCGGGTCACTATCGACGCCGATGGTGGGCAAATCAGCTACAATGCGGCACAATCTCATACTAGAATCAGCTTGAGAATCGCGCGTCGGCCATGAGTTGCCGGCTCTGGACGGAGGACAGGTCTTGTTGCTTCAAGAAATCGGCGCAAATGGGCGTTCGGGCCGGAAGGTTGCAGCGATTGCTGTTGCCGTTCTGGCTCTGGTCGGCGCCTGTCAGACGACCGACCAGTCGCGTCTCAGCGACAACGATCCGCTCGACATGCCGGCGCCGATTGCCGAGATCGCCGAAACGGCCGAACGGGAAGGCAATCACGTGGCGGCGGCTCAGCAGTACATGCGTCTCTTCGAACAGGACGAGGACCGTGTCGAGTACCTCGTCGGTGCCGCCAGGAACCTCCGTTACAACGGCAACTCTGATGAGGGTCTCAAGCTCCTGCTTCGATACGCGGATCAGCTCGACGAAAACGTGGCGTATCGCACGGAACTCGGCAAGACCCGGATCGCCAGCGGCAAGCAGGACGCCGCCGTCAAGGACCTGTCGTTCGCGGCCGAAAAGACTCCCGATAACTGGGAGGTGTTCTCCGCCCTCGGGATCGCCCACGATCTGCAAAATGACTACGGGGCCGCGCATGAGGCCTATGAACGGGCCGTGCAGCTGTCGGATGCCGACCCCGCGGTTCTCAACAACTACGCGCTTTCCAAGGCGCTCTCCGGTGATATCGAAGGAGCCATTGCGCTTCTCGAACGGCACCCGAGGGCGATCCGGCGCAGCGCTCATATTCGCCAGAATCTGGCGATGTTCATGGCCATTCAGGGCGACATGGAGACGGCAGGCGAACTTGCGAGGATGGACTTGGACGAGAGCCAGGTCTCCCGAAATCTCGAGTTCTTCGGACAGTTCCAGGGCAATTGACCGCGAAGGGAGAGCGTCTTGGCCGACAAGACTGACAGCTCGGGTTCGACCCCAGGCAACGATGCGCGGCACTCGCTCTCGGAGATCGAGCTGCTGACCGAGGCCAAACCGGCGTTGCTCAAGAAGCTCGTGAAGACCTGCGAATGGAGCGAGTGGCAGGACGGCGACGTCATCATCGACAAGGATGACGCATCGACGGACGTCTACTTCGTCGTCGAGGGCCAGGTCCGTATCACCGAGTACATCGAGGAGGACCGCGAGGTCGCCATTGCGGAGTTCGATGCGGGCGCGTGCTTCGGCGAACTGTCGGCCATCGACCTGAAGGCCCGCTCGGCACGCGTGATGGCAACCGGCCCGACCCTGCTGGCGTCGCTGAGCGCCAAGGAGTTTCGCAGACTGCTGCTCGATTGCCCGGAAATTTCGCTGGTGCTGTTGAAACGGCTGGCAAGCTACGTCCGCAAGGTTACCGCGCGTATGTCGGCGATGAGCGTGCAGACGCCCCGCCAGCGGGTGTGTGTCGAGCTGCTGCGCATGTCGGAACCGGATATCGGGCGCGAAGGCCGCTGGATCATCGCCAACTTTCCGGGCCACGGAGAAATCGCCTCGTGGACCGGCACCGACCGTGAGATCGTCGCCGAGACCATCGGTCAGCTCGCGCGCAACGGCATCGTCGAACGGCGTCACCGGACGCTCCGGATCAACGATCATGCCAAACTTCAACGGCTGGCGGAGCAGCACTAGTTGCGATTAAGGTGACCGGCATCCGCCACGCCGCTCATCGGCTGTTTCGCGGGGCGATGGTTATCAGGCAGAGGTCATGTTCCAAGAGCACTTCGGCATCAGCGAAAATCCGTTTGCCAATACGCCGGACCCCGACTTCCTGTTCATGAGTTCTCGCCACAAGGAAGCGCTGGCGCATCTCGTCTACGGCGTAAACGGCGAAAGCGGGTTCGTCCTGCTGACCGGCGAGATCGGCACGGGAAAGACGACGTTGTGCCGGTACCTCGCCGAGAACATGCCCGACGGGGTCGAACTTGCGTTATGCATTAATCCGCGACGTTCCGAGGTCGAACTCCTCGACTCGATCTGCGATGAAATGGGCATCACGGTTCATGGCGACCGGTCCAAGGTCAAGGACCTGACCGACTCGATCAACGCCTACCTGCTCGACGTTCACGCCCGCGGCGACCATGCCGTTCTGATGATCGACGAAGCGCAGAATCTCGGTTTCGAGCAACTCGAACAGGTTCGGCTGCTGACCAATCTCGAAACCGCGGAGCGCAAGCTGCTGCAGATCATCCTCGTCGGCCAGCCGGAGCTGCGCGACCGTATCGCTGAATCCGACCTGGTCCAACTGTCGCAACGGATCACGGCGCGATACCACCTCACACCGATGGAGCGGGACGAGGCCGAGGCCTATATTCTTCACCGCCTTGATGTCGCCGGATTATCGGAGGACATCTTCGACAAGGAGGCGATCGCCCTGATTTACCGCGCATCTGGCGGCGTTCCCCGTCTTATCAATTCGATCTGCGAGCGCTGCCTGCTCGGCGCCTACGCCAACGGGACGAAGACGATCGACGCGAACCTGGCGATGCGCTCGGCGGATGAAGTGCTTGGGAAACCGGTGCAGCCGGACCGGCCGGCGCCGCGCAGACGTCTTTGGCTTGCTGCATGCGCTGCCATGGTACTCGTCGGGGCGTTCGTCACGCTCGATCCGCTCCGCTGGTCCTTGGTGCCCGGCCTCTCGGAATCGCCGGCAATCAAGACGGCGCGCGACGAGATACGCGAATGGCCCTTGGTCGGCTCGCTGTTCCGGCCCGAGCCGGGCCGGTAACGGGAGTCCCGCTTGTCACTCATTCTGGACGCACTCAGAAAGTCGGAACGCGAACGTCTGGGCCGCGAGCCCGCCACGGATCGGCGGCCGGCGAGCATGGACGAACTCGACCGCGAGGAAACCGCGCCGGAGGCGGGACGGCGATGGCCCATCGTCGCCGGACTTTGCGTCGCGCTGATCATCGTCGGCGGCGCTGCGGGATACAGGCTGTGGCCGGAACCGGCAAGGGAAGCGGCGGCTGACGCCACTCCCACCCCTGCAACGCCGCCAAACGTGGAATCCGCCGCGCCGGATGCACCGCCGGACGGAACCGGAACGGATGCCGACATCGCCATGTCAGCCGATACGACCCGGGTTCCATCCGTACCTGCGGAACAGGTCGTCGTCATGTCGGCAGCCGAGCCCTCAGACGACCTGCTCACGCGCGAGCCGGAAACTGCGCCGACAACAGGCTCGGAGCCGGTATCCGATCCCGCGGTCGAGCCGTTGCCCGCAACGTCTTCAGCGGCGCAACCGGAGCCGGGCCCCGCGCCTGACGTCACGGATGTCGAAACCGCGACCGCTGAACAGACGACTACGGAGGAAGTACCGGCAGCCACCCTTGAACCGGCCGATGGACCTCAGCAGCCGGTCGAACCTTTGTCGACCGCGCCTGTTGAGACCGCGCCTGTTGAGACCGCGTTGACGGAAACGGCTGACTTTGTTCAGGCAGATGACGCACCGCCAGTGCCGGTCGAGGAAACAGTCAGCGAGCCCGCTGCGCAGAGCCCGTCGGCGATGGCCGCCGACAGTTCGCCAGTCGAAATCGCTGAAACGTTACCCGATCCGATCCCGATGCCCGAGGCCAAGCCCGCACCGCCTGTGCGCCCTGTCGCGGAAAGCGGCGACTCCGGGGCGGGCACGGCAGTCGATCTCTACGAACGGGCTCTGGCATTCGAGGACGAAGGCCTGCATGAACAGGCCATCGAGGCCTACACCGAGGCGATCCTGCAAAAGCCGGATTTCGTCGAAGCCTATTACGGGCGGGCATGGGCCCATATCGCCAACGGATCATACGCGGACGCCATCAGCAACTTCACACGCCTGCTTGCCATCAGGCCGGCGATGCCGGAAGCCTATTTCGGACGCGGCTGGGCGCATGAACGCCAAGACCAGATTCGCGAAGCCATCCGCGACTACAGCGAGGCAATCAGGATCGCCCCGAAAATGGCCGCGCTGCGATTCAACCGAGGCATTCTGAAACTCTATCAGGACGATTTCACCGGCGCAGAACGCGACTTCATAGCCATCCAGGATTATGGCAGCCCCGAGGAACGAGACCTCGCGACCGTATGGACGATCGTCACACGCGGAAAGTCCGGAACGCCGGTGGCCGACATTCTGCCGGCCCTTCGCGACGTTCCCGCGCAGACGACGTGGCCCGGAACGATCGTTGATTTCTTCTTTGACCGGACGACGGTGGACGAGGTCGTCGCCCTGACCGAGACCGGCCATTATCGCGAAGAAGCCAAGCGGGCATGCACCGCCTTCTATTTCCTCGGCCAGCACGCGTTGCTGTCGGGGAAAGACGGCGACGCCGCCAACTACTTTCGCCGCGCCGTCGACACCAATGCAACGACACTTCGTCAGTACTGGGCTGCAATCTTGGAGTTGGACCGGCTCGGGATCGTTTACTGAAGCGAGGTCTAATCGGCGACAGCGAGATCACCGACGACGCGAAGCTCGTTCCTCGCGCCCTCGTGCCCTTGTTCGGCCGCCTTCGTCAGCCATTCCCGCGCATCCTCGATGCTGCGGGGTACGGCATTGCCACGGACGTACATGCTGCCGAGCATGAATTGCGCCTCGACGTGCCCCTGTTCGGCCGCGCGCTTGTACCACATCGCCGACAACGAGAGATTGCGATCGATACCGCTGCCTGCGAACAACAGGTCGGCAAAATAGACCTGCGCCTCGGGGCTGCCGCTCTCGGCCAATTCGCGAAGATCGTCGATGGCGATCTCGGCAGCATCAAGGCGCATCTTGATGCTCTCGAGTTTCTCTTCGTCGGCCATCTGGCGAAGCTGTTCCGGCGTTGGATCCGGGGGGCGCATTTCCTCGACCTCGGCGAGGCGGTCTCGCGCCTGCCGGCTGCCATTGGCGACCGCGCGTTCCAGCCAGCTCTTCGATTGGTCGAGATCGACATCGACGCCCAGGCCGACCGCGTAAATCTCGCCGATGAGACGTTGTGCGTCCGCGTTCTGCAGGCGCGCCGCCGGCATCAGCGCGTCGATCGCGCCGCGGCCGTCGCCGGCGTCGATGAGCGCCACGCCCTCATCGAGCGAACGCGTGATCGTCTGGCGCGGCACCTCGATCGGAATGATGTCGTTGCCGACGGCGACCTCGAGGCCGACCAGGCCCCATCGGTCGTTCTCCTGAACCGCGTTCAAATAGACGTCGGCTTCGCCGCGTGGCCCATTGATCGGAAAGTTCAGATGGGCGACGCCGGTTCCGCCGGAAAACTCGAAATTGCCAAGCACGTACCAGCCGGGCCGTATGCGCCCGCCGAGACGGTCGATGACAGCCTGACTGCTCAGCACCTGTTCGATGGCGAGCCGAACCGGTTCGGAGCGTGCCAGGTACTTCTGCACCCAGACGAGGCCGCCGAGCGAGGAGAAAATCAGCATCAGGAACAGCGAAACACCGACCACGGACCAGCGGCGCTGGACACGGAGAAAATGATCGACGTCCTCCCATTCCTTGTTGCGCCAGGCCCACTTGTTGCCCTTGAAGCCGAGCACGAACGGCATGAAGATATTGATGACGGGGATGAACATCGCCAGCGCGATGTAGGTGCGGTTGCCGATGCCCCATATCCAGTTGAGGAAGAACGCGCCCCAGTTCCAGCCGCGTATCTCGTCGGGCAGTTCCTCTTCCTCGGCCATCGATTCATCCGACAGGGCCGCATCGCGAGGAGTGAATTCGTCGTCTTCGTCGCTCATGTCCGCATCTTCCGTCCGGCGGCGGGAATCCCAGAGTTCGTCATGACATCATACAGATAATTACGGACTTCTGCAGCGAATGCCTGTGATCGTCCGCACGCCCGTCAGGACACCGGCCGCTGGACCGGTTTGGCGGGAACGTTCGACATGTCGAACTGCAGAAACGCGAGCAGCATCTGAACGCCGATGATGATCGGCAGGGCCGCCAGCATGACGGTGCCCGACGGCGTCTCCACACCGGCGGCGGCGTTGGGAATCCATGTTGCGAGCCCGAAGATCGTCCCGGACAGGATCAGCGGCAGCGACAGCAGAAGCTCGATCGAGGCGATGTTGAAATCGCGCAGCACGTAGGTCAGCAACAGCCGCCGCAGTCCGTTGCGGAAATGCTTCAGCGGAAACTCGACCATGGAACCGCCAATCGACAGCTTGCTCTCGCCGGTACCGGCATAGCGCGCGGTCATCGGCACGTCGGCGACGACGGCGCGCAACAGGTAAAGCCGGTGCAGCATGTCGGATTCGAAGAAGTAACGCCCGGAAATCTCGTCGAGCGGCAGGCGCCGGGCGACCGATGCATGCACCGCAACGAACCCGTTCGTCGGATCGAACACGTTCCAGTATCCGCTGGATGCCTTGGACACGAACGACAGCACGATATTGCCCAACAGCCGGACCAGCGGCATCTCGCCGAGGCTCGTCGGGTCGTGGAACCGGTTGCCCTTCGCGTAATCCGCCTCTCCGCGCAGCACCGGCCCGGCGATTTCGGAAATCAATGCCGGATCCATCTGCCCGTCGCCGTCGAGCTTGACGATGACGTCGGCGCCGTCGGCAAGCGCGGCGCGCATTCCGCTGATCGTGGCGGCACCGACGCCGCGATTCTCCGAATGGCGAATCACGGTGACACGTTTGTCGTCCGAGCGCTCCTCGACCAGCGCGCCGGTCGCATCGGGACAGGCATCGTCGACCACGTAGATCCGCTGAACCTCCCCGCCGATTCCGCCGATCACGTCGAGAATCGACTCGCGTTCGCGGAAGCAGGGAATGACCGCGGCGATGCGGTCGTCAGCTCTTGCCGCTGAAGAGTTCATCGAGGTCCGCCTCGAGCTTGGCGAGATCGCCGGGGATCGGCAGACCCTCCGACCGCATGGTGTCGAGCATCTGCTTGAGACGCATCATGATCTCGTGCTCGTCGTCCGGCTGGTTGTCGAGCTGGCTCAGCAGCAGCGACAATTCGGCCTGGTACTCTTCGAAGGACATTGGCGTGCGCTCCATCAACCGGGATGATGGCACAGCCTATCGCCCCGGCGGGAGCGCCGCAATCGCCCGGGCCGGGCGGGTATGCCGGATGGATCGGGGAGTTGGCTGGGAAACTGGCTGGGGGACCTGGATTCGAACCAGGGCTGCTCGGGTCAGAGCCGAGAGTTCTACCGCTAAACTATCCCCCATCGGGACACTGTCCGCGCCGCCGGCGCCAGAGAAGATATCTCCGGGACAGGGCGCGGGTTCTAGCATACCGGATTCGGCCTGAAAAGACCTCGCGGACTTGCTTTTTCCGGCTTCAGCCGCGATCTAACCAGACGATCGAGGAATCGGATCGGGATGAACAGGCGAACGACGCCCATGGAATGGCTCAAATGGTACCTGTCCGTGCCGCTCAAGGCGCTGGCGGCGGTGATCTTCGGGATCGCCAGGGTCCGCGCTCGGGTCCGCGCCTGGCTCGGCCAGTTCGATCTGCAGAAGGCCGTCGTGCTGGTGACCTTGGCCACCGCCGTTGCCTGGTTCGTCATCTGGCTGGTCGCGGACGACGCCGACCGGTCCCGGCTGACCGATGTCATCAAGGGACTGCTTCCCGATTCGACCGACTGATCCGCGGCCCCGTCAGGGCCGCTTGCGGCCCGGTTGCCGATCACTAAAATGAGGGCCATCGGAACCTGAGACGCCTGAGCGAACCGTCATCAATTCTGGAGCCTGCCCCGGCATGAAAAAGAGAGCGCAACGATCGGCGAACGGAGGCAATTCTTCGTCCGGCGGCGCGTGCGGTCCAGACGGGAACGGGAACGGGAACAGCGGCGTCACCACTGCCACGCCTAAGTACGCGGCGATCGACCTCGGCACCAACAACTGCCGTCTGCTTGTTGCCGTGCCCGAGGACAACGCCTTCCGCGTTGTCGATTCGTACTCGCGCATCGTTCGTCTCGGCGAAGGTCTCGCCGGCAGCGGCGGACTCTGCGAGGACGCCATGCGGCGCACCATCGAGGCGCTCAAGGTGTGCGCCGGCGTCATGGCGCGCCAGCACGTTGTGCGCTACCGGGCGGTCGCGACCGAAGCCTGCCGGCGCGGCGGCAATGCGCCCCAGTTCGTCGCCAGGGTCCGCGAGGAAACCGGCATCGAACTCGAGACCGTCAGCTGCGAGGGCGAGGTCACCCTGACGTTCGCCGGCTGCCGGCCGTTGCTCGACGGCGACAAGAGCTTCGGCCTCGTCCTCGATATCGGCGGCGGCAGTTCCGAGCTGATGTGGATCGACCAGCGCGACGGCGAGGCCCGGGTCGCCGCCTATCATTCCATCCCCGAGGGCGTCGTCACGCTCGCCGAACGTTATGGCGGCGACTGCATCGGTCCCGCACTCTATGAAGACATCATCGCCGACATCGCGTCGCATCTCGACCGGTTTTCCGCCGTCGCCGACGCCGATACGGCAACGGCGGCCGGGGACCTCACGATGCTGGGCACATCCGGCACCGTGACCACGCTCGGCGCCATGCATCTCGGGCTCAAGCGCTACGACCGGACCCGCGTCGACGGTATGGTCATCGATTTCGACAGCATCGCGCGGCTCAGCCGGCGGCTCGCGGAACAGGACTGCGCGACCCGATCGCGGAACCCGTGCATCGGCAACGACCGCGCCGATCTCGTCGTCATGGGGTGCGCCATCCTCGAGGCGGTCTGCCGGCGCTGGCCGGTGGGCCGCATGCGCGTGGCCGACCGCGGCATCCGCGAAGGCCTGCTCTACGGCATGATCCGCGAAGACAGCCCCGCGGCGCCCGGCTCGGTCCCGCCGGCCGGTGCCGACGGCATCCGCCAGTCGGCGAACTGAGAGGTCCGTCATGGCGAGACGCGGGGGCGGTCGCAAGACCCAGATGACCGGTCGCAACCTCACCCAGCGCGTCAAGTCCGCGAAGGGACGAAAGCTGTCGTCGACACGGTGGCTGCAGCGTCAGCTCAATGACCCATATGTTGCCGAGGCCCAGGCCCGGGGCTACCGGTCCCGCGCAGCCTTCAAGCTGCTTGAGCTCGACGACCGGTTCAAGTTTCTGGCGCCCGGCAAGCGGGTCGTCGATCTTGGCGCCGCGCCGGGCGGCTGGACGCAGGTCGCGGTCGAGCGGGTTCTCAAGGGCGATAAAGGAAAGGTCGTCGGCATCGACATCTCGGAGATGGAACCGGTCGCCGGCGCATCGACGCTGCAGGGCGACTTCCTGGCCGACGACGCGCCGGAGCGGCTGCGCGAGATACTGGACGGGCCCGCCGACGTGGTCCTCAGCGACATGGCCGCGCCATCGACGGGACACCCGTCCACCGACCATCTGAGGATCATGGGCCTGTGCGAAGCGGCCCTGATGTTCGCCGAGGAGGTCCTGGCGCCGGGCGGGGCATTCGTCGCCAAGGTCCTGCAGGGCGGTACGGAGAATCAGCTGCTTGCCGACATGAAGCGCAACTTCGACGTGGTGCGCCACGCCAAGCCGCCGGCGAGCCGGGCCGATTCGGCGGAAATGTACGTTGTTGCGCTTGGTTTCAAAGGGGCGTCGGAGCGCCAGGAAGGCCCCGCGTCCAAGGCTGAATGAGGGCAGCCGACCGACCGGGATTTGGGTGTTGGCAACGAAGCTTTTGTCTGTATGATTGCGCGCCAACCTAGGCCCCAGGAGGTTGGCATGAGTTTCCCGGAAGCACTGACCTTCGACGACGTCATCCTGACGCCTGCAGCGTCGGAAGTCCTCCCCACCACGGCCAACACCCGGACCCGACTGACCCGCACCGTGCAGATCAACGTCCCGCTGATTTCCGCGGCGATGGACACGGTCACGGAGAGCAGCCTGG
The DNA here is from genome assembly GCA_040219295.1 of Rhodospirillales bacterium. GTDB lineage: Bacteria > Pseudomonadota > Alphaproteobacteria > Rhodospirillales > Casp-alpha2 > JAVJST01. The sequence goes on along the minus strand of JAVJST010000005.1, from coordinate 1,118,696 downwards.
CCATCGCCATGGCGCAGGCCGGCGGCATCGGCGTCATTCACAAGAACATGACGCCGGAGGAACAGGCGGCGGAGATCCGCAAGGTCAAGAAGTTCGAATCCGGCATGGTCGTGAACCCGGTGACGATCCATCCCGACGCGACCCTCGCGGATGCGCTGAAGATCAAGCAGGAACATACGATATCGGGCATCCCCGTCGTTGAATCCAACAGCGGCAAGCTGGTCGGCATCCTGACCAACCGCGACGTCCGCTTCGCCAGCAACTTGGAACAGCCGGTCAGTGCGTTGATGACGCGCCACACGGACTCGCGCCCGCTGATCACCGTGCGCGAGGGCGTCGACCGCGACGAGGCCATGCGCCTGCTTCATCAGTACCGGATCGAGAAACTGCTGGTCGTCGACGACTCGTTCCGCTGTATCGGGCTGATCACGGTGAAGGACATCGAAAAGGCGCAGCAGCACCCGGACGCAAGCAAGGACGACCGGGGTCGGCTGCGGGTGGCCGCCGCCACCGGCGTCGGCGAGGACGGCCTGCGCCGGGCCGAAATCCTGATCGACGCCGGGGCGGATGTTGTCTGCGTCGATACCGCGCACGGCCATTCGGCGGGCGTCATCAGGGCGGTCGACCAGATCAAGAAGCTCAGCAACTATGCCCAGGTGATCGCCGGCAACGTGGCGACGCCGGACGGCGCCAGGGCGCTGATCGACGCCGGGGCGGACGCGGTCAAGGTCGGCATCGGCCCGGGCACGATCTGTACCACCCGCATGATCGCGGGCGTCGGCATGCCGCAGCTTTCGGCGATCCTCGAAACGTCCGAGGTCTGTGGCAAATCCGGCGTTCCACTGATTGCCGACGGCGGCATCAAGACATCCGGCGACATCGCCAAGGCCATCGCCGCCGGCGCGGATACCTGCATGATCGGATCCCTGTTCGCGGGAACCGACGAAGCCCCCGGCGAGGTCTTCCTCTACCAGGGCCGGTCGTACAAGGCGTACCGCGGCATGGGATCGCTCGGCGCCATGGCGCGCGGTTCAGCCGACCGATATTTTCAGGCCGAGGTCTCCGACAATCTAAAACTGGTACCCGAGGGCATCGAGGGACAGGTTCCCTACAAGGGTCCCGTCGGCCATGTGGTTCACCAGCTGGTCGGCGGACTTCGCGCCTCGATGGGTTACACCGGCAACGCGACGATTGAAGACATGAAGGCCAAGGCCGTGTTCCGGCGGGTCACGAACGCCGGTCTGCGCGAAGGGCACGTCCATGACGTGACGATCACGCGAGAGGCCCCCAACTACCGGGTGAACAGCTGACACCGGGCGCACGCATCCAGGCGGCAATCGAACTTGCCGAACGCATCGATGCCGGCGACCTGCCGGCTGACGACATCGTCGACGACTACTTTCGGAAACGCCGATATGCCGGCTCCGGCGACAGGCGCGCGATTGCCGAGCGGACCTACGGCATGCTCCGGCGGCGGGCGCGTCTCGACTGGTGGATCACGCGTACCGGCATGCACGGCAGCGCGCCGGCGCGCGACCGCGTGATCGCCGACCTGGCCCTCAACGACAAGATGCCGGCGGCGGACATCGGCGCGATGTTCAGCGGAGCGCGCCACTGCCCGGCGGAACTCACCGACACGGAAACCCGGCTGGCGTCGGCGCTTGCGGGACGTCCGCTCACCCACCGGACGGACATGCCCGATACGGTCCGCGCCGAAATCCCGGACTGGTTGGGGCCGGCCTTGCATCGCGCGTTCGGCGTACGCTTCGACGAGGAAACGGCGGCTCTCAATCTGCCGGCTCCGGTCGATCTTCGCGTCAACACGATCAAGACGACCTGGGAACAGGCCCGCGCCGCCCTCGCGCATGAGCAGGTAACCACGGTACCGACGGCCTATTCGCCCCTCGCCCTGCGCGTCGAAGGCAATGTCAGGCTCGGCGGCACATCGGTTTTTCGTGACGGCCGGATCGAGGTGCAGGACGAAGCCTCGCAGTTGGTCGCGATGATGTGCGGCGCCCGCCCCGGCATGACCGTTATCGATTTCTGCGCCGGCGCCGGCGGCAAGACACTTGCACTGGCCGCCGACATGTCGCGCGACGGCGACCTCGCGGGCCGGCTGATTGCCTGCGACGTGTTCTCGAGGCGTCTCCAGCGGATGCGCGCGAGGCTGCACCGGGCCGGCGCCGAGGCTGTCGAACGACACACCCTCTCGAGCGAGGAGGACCCCTGGGTCGAGGAGAACGCCGCGTCCGCGGACCGCGTGCTGCTGGACGTTCCGTGCTCGGGATCGGGGACATGGCGCCGCCATCCGGAGTCCAAGTGGCTGCTGAAGCCGGAAGACCTGACGGATGCGGTGGCGACCCAGCGGCGTATCCTGGCGAGCGCGAGCCGTCTCGTTCGGCCCGGAGGCCGCCTGATCTACGCCACGTGCTCCCTGCTTTGCGAGGAGAACGAGGATCAGGTCGACTGGTTCGTCGACGCGGTGCCGGCGTTCTCCCGAGTGCCCGTCGCCACGGTATGGCAGGAAGCCATTGGCGGGGATCTCCCGCCCCGGTTTGCCGCCGACCATCCGGCGGATCACGCGGCAATCAGATTGTCACCGGCGTCGACCGGCACCGACGGTTTCTTCGTCGCCGTCCTCGAACGGACGGGAGACTGACCGACCATGACCGGTCCCGTGGTCATTCTGCAGTCCCACCGCGAGACCGGCCTGCCACCCTGGATCGGGAGATGTCTCGACAGCGTGCGCGAATGGTGTGCCGAGCACGGCCACGACTACCGTTTCGTCGGCGATGAGATGCTCGACCTCGTCCCCAGCGCCTGGCGATCCGCCACCGGTCGTTACCCGCAGATCGCCGCCGACCTGGGGCGTCTCTACCTGCTGCGCGACGCCCTCGATACCGGCGCCGGCACCGCCTTCTGGCTCGATGCCGACGTCGTGGTGCTCGACCGCGCGCAGTTCGACCCGCTGATCGCCGGCAGTCACGCTTTCGGCCGCGAAATCTGGATCGAGTCTGTGTCTGGCGGCGGTTTCCGTGCCCGCAAGAACGTGCACAACGCAGCTATCATGATGCGCCCCGGAAACCCGGTACTGGCGTTCTACACGCACGCCGCCGAGCGGATCGTCGAGCGCCTGGCGACGGACGGCGGCGGTGATCGCGTCCCGCCGCAGATCATCGGCCCCAAGCTGCTCGGCGGGCTCCACAACATCGTGGGCTTCCCGCTGATCGAAAGCGTCGGCATGCTCAGCCCGCCCGTCCTCGCCGATATCGCTGCGGGTTCGGATGGCGCCGCCCTGAACTGTTTTCGGGCCCATCTGGAGGTGCCCGTTCGCGCGGTGAACCTCTCCGCATCGCTGATCGATGACGACGCCGTTGCCGACGCCGCCCTGTCGCGTCTTCTCGACGATCCCGAACGACTTTGCCCGCATAGGAGACCGCAATGAGCACGGCCCATCTCAGCCCCGGACAGTTCGTCCTGCATCCCACGGAGGACTGGGGTCTCGGGCAGATCCAGTCGGTCGACGGCAACCGGGTGACCTGCAACTTCGAACACCGCGGCAAGGTGACCATCGATGCCTCGGTCATCGAGCTCGAGATCACCGATCCACGCTCCACGGTTTCATAACCAGAATCAGCCAATAACGGGCTGGCGGGTCGATGACCGGTCGGCTATTTTTCCGAACCCACCAGCAGCTCCGGTCCGCCATGACTCTCTCCCCCGACAGCGACAGAATCCTGATCATCGACTTCGGCTCCCAGGTCACGCAGCTGATCGCGCGGCGTATCCGCGAAGCCGGGGTCTACTGCGAAATTCATCCGTTCAATGCGGTCACGGTCGACAGCATCAGGGCATTCGGCGCGCGCGGAGTGGTGCTCTCGGGCGGACCGGCATCACTGACCGAAATCACCACCCCCCGGCCGCCCGAGGGTCTGTTCGACATGGGTCTGCCGGTCCTCGGCATCTGCTACGGACAGATGGCTCTCGTCGAGGGGCTCGGCGGCGAGGTCGAGACCTCCGATCACAAGGAATTCGGACGCGCGTCTCTGGAGATCGTCGACGATTCGCCGCTGTTCGACGGCGTCTGGGATTCAGGCGCCGCGGAACAGGTCTGGATGAGCCACGGCGACCGGGTCTCGGCCATGCCCGAGGGTTTCAGGATCATCGGCCGTTCGGAGGGCGCGCCGTTCGCCGCCATCGCCGACGAGGAACGCAGGTTCTACGGCCTGATGTTTCACCCGGAGGTCGTCCATACCCTTGGCGGCGGCAAGCTGCTGTCCAATTTCGCACGACGGATCGCCGGGTGTTCCGGGGACTGGACCATGGCGTCCTTCCGCGAACAGGCGCTCGAGAACGTCCGTGCCCAGGTCGGTGACGGCCGGGTGATCTGCGGCCTGTCGGGCGGCGTCGATTCGTCGGTCGTCGCCGTGCTGCTGCACGAGGCTATCGGCGATCAGCTCACCTGCGTGTTCGTCGATACCGGCCTGATGCGGGCCGGTGAAGCGGACGAGGTCGTCGGCCTGTTCCGCGACCATTACAACATTCCGCTCGTCCACCACGACGCCGGCGACCTGTTCCTCGGCAAGCTCGCGGGCGTCAGCGATCCGGAACGGAAGCGCAAGATCATCGGCGCCACGTTCATCGACGTCTTCGAGAAGGAAGCCAAGGCGGTCGGCGGCGCCGACTTCCTGGCCCAGGGCACGCTGTATCCCGACGTCATCGAATCCGTCTCCTTCGCGGGCGGCCCCAGCGTCACCATCAAGTCGCACCACAACGTCGGCGGCCTGCCCGAGCGCATGAACATGGCGCTGGTCGAACCGCTGCGCGAACTGTTCAAGGATGAGGTTCGCGAGCTCGGCCGCGAACTCGGCCTGCCCGAGCGCTTCGTCGGCCGCCACCCCTTCCCGGGACCGGGCCTGGCGATCCGGCTGCCCGGCGAAATCACCGCGGACAAGCTCGAGATCCTGCGCCGCGCGGACACGATCTACCTCGACGAGATCCGCAAGGCGGGACTCTACGACGACATCTGGCAGGCCTTCGCGGTGCTGCTGCCGGTGCAGACCGTCGGCGTCATGGGCGATGCACGGACCTACGACTACGTCTGTGCGCTGCGTGCCGTCACGTCGACCGATGGCATGACCGCCGACTACTACGATTTCTCGCACGACTTTCTCGGGCGCACCGCGAACCGGATCATCAACGAGGTGCGTGGTATCAATCGGGTGGTCTACGACATCACGTCGAAGCCGCCGGGCACCATCGAGTGGGAGTAGGCGGTCCGTCCGGCACGGTATCGCCCCGGCCGGTTCCCGATTAAGACGATCCCCTCCCGGTGAAACAACTCAGCCGAGAAAAGAAGAATCAATTCAATCATTTACGATAAGAAATGATTCGGTTTCTACGGATTGTCTATCGGCCGAAAGCGCTGGATAGTCCGTCAATTGCGCGTTTGGGGGGACGGTTAACGGCGTGGGGTCCTGCAATGGAACAATACCTGAATTTTGTGATCATGGGCGTGATCGGCTTGTTCGCGATCGCCTTCGGGATCTGGTTCAACTGGAAGATGGGTGCGAAGAAACGCGCCGCAAGGAAAGCCGAGGCACGCAAACGTGCAGCCGCACTGGCCGCGCAGCAACGCGACGCCGGTGGCAGCGACGATTTCGAGGAAGAGTTTCTCTCTGCCGAGGACAATTCGCTGCCTGACGACGACGATGGCGAGTTCAAGGACACCAACCTGTTCGGCATGAAACGACGCAAGGACGGGCCCGACGTGTACCGCGACTGGGACTGACCCCTAACCGCCGATCAGCACGGCTGATAGCAATGTGCGCCTTCCGGACCGGGAAGGCGCACATTGCTTTTCCGGGCTCTCCCGGACGACCCCGAAAGTTCAGGGGCCGACGACTTCGGCGTCCAGGATCAGGTAGTCGCGCACCTTGTAACGGCGGTCGAGTTCCCGGGAAGCGGCGCGAAAAGCCGACTCGCCGGGATGCGGCCGGGCGTGCAGCACACGCAGCGGACCGAGCCCCAGGTTCTTGCGAATCGGATGGTAACGAACTTCGACGATTGTTGGCGTCATTGTTTTTTGTCCCGTTCTTGAGGTTCCGGCGTCTTGGGACCACTCAATATGTTCTTCTTTTGTTCTCATGTCAATCGGCAAAATTGGAAGAGTCGGACAAACCCGCGGGCGAATCCTTCGATTTCACGGGACTTCAATACCGTCGGCTATTCCCGACACCCACTCTGTTGCTAGAATGCGGGGTGCGCTGTGACGGGGGCGGAACGCCAGAGCCAACTGGCCCGCACGGCGGGCGGGTGTGTCGACATCCGTTCATGAATGGAGGATTGCCGATGCGGCGCTTGCACGCCGTTCTTACCGTACTGGTCATCGCCGCAATCGCGTCCGTTCTCCAGCCGAATGGCGAAGCGCGCGCCGGCGAGATATGGACGTTCTACACCGGCGAGACCTATCTCAATGCGCCGGAACCCGCCCGCACCCTCTACGTCGCGGGCCTCAGCGATACCCTCAACGCGCTCGCCGACTCCGGCGACATTGCGGCGCCATGGGTCGTCGAGTGCACGACGGGCCAGCACTCGAGCGAACTGACGGCCATGTTTGACCGATGGCTGACCGCCAATCCGGCGTTGCTCGGCAAGTCGGCGCCGCTCTTGTTTCTGGTCGCGCTTCGCGCCAACTGTCTGCGATGAGACGGCGCGAGCAGTACAACGACCCGCATTCCATGAAACGAGACCTGCAGACCGTCGGCACGCTGCTGCCCTACCTGTGGCCGAAGGACGCGCCCGAGCTCCGCGTCCGCGTCGTTCTCGCGCTCGTCTTCCTGGCGTTCGCCAAGGGTGCGAACGTGATTGTGCCGCTGTTCTACAAGGCCGCCGTCGACGCGCTCGGCGAGGACGCGGCGACGATCGCCGTGCCGTTCGCCATCTTGTTCGCCTACGGCGTCGCGCGCGTGCTGGCACAGGCGTTCGGCGAGCTTCGCGACGCGGTCTTTACCCGCGTCGCCCAACGCGCCATCCGCCAGGCCGGCCTGAAGACGTTCCGCCACCTGCATCACCTGTCGCTCTCGTTCCACCTCAGCCGCAAGACCGGCCGCGTCAGCCGCGCCGTCGAACGCGGCACCAAGGGGATCGAGTTCCTGCTTCGGTTCACGCTGTTCAACGTGCTGCCGACGCTGCTCGAGATCGGGCTCGTCTGCGGCATCCTGTGGGCGCTCTATGACGTCTGGTTCGCGCTTGTCACCTTCGTGACCATCGTCGGCTACATCGTCTGGACACTGATGGTCACGGAATGGCGGATCCAGTTCCGCCGTACGATGAATGAAACCGACAGCGAGGCCAGCACCAAGGCGATCGACTCGCTGCTGAACTTCGAGACGGTCAAGTACTTCAACAACGAAGAGCACGAAGCCCGACGCTTCGACAGTGCGCTCAGACGCTACGAGGACGCCGCGACCAAGAGCACCACGTCGCTGGCGCTGCTCAATGTCGGCCAGGGCGTGATCATCGCCGTCGGGCTCACCGTCGTCATGATCATGGCCGGGCAAGGCGTCGTCGACGGCACCATGACCGTCGGCGATTTCGTGCTCGTCAACTCGTACCTGATACAGCTCTACATGCCGCTCAACTTCCTCGGCTTTGTCTACCGCGAGATCAAGCAGTCGCTGGTCGACATGGAGCAGATGTTTGCCCTGCTGCGCGAACAGCCGGGCATCGACGACGGGCCGGACGCCAGCCCGCTCGCCATCGACGGCGCCGCGGTGGCGTTCGACAACGTGTCGTTCGGCTACGATGCCAGGCGGCCGATCCTGAAGAACGTCTCCTTCCGGGTCGATCCGGGCAAGACGGTCGCGATCGTCGGGCCCAGCGGGTCGGGCAAATCGACGATCTCGCGCCTGCTGTTCCGGTTCTACGACGTCGACGACGGCGTCGTCACGGTCGACGGTCAGGATGTCCGCGACGTCACCCAGCAGAGCCTGCGCCGGTCGATCGGCATGGTTCCCCAGGATACAGTCTTGTTCAACGACACGGTGTTCTACAACATCGCATATGCCCGGCCGGACGCCACGCCAAGCGAGATCGAGGACGCCGCCAGGCATGCCCGCATTCACGATTTCATCATGACCCTGCCCGACGGCTACCAGTCCATGGTCGGCGAACGCGGGCTGAAGCTATCGGGCGGCGAGAAGCAGCGGGTGGCGATTGCGCGAACGATCCTGAAAAGCCCGGAAATCCTGATCTTCGACGAAGCAACGTCGGCGCTCGACAGCCAGACGGAACGTGAAATCCAGGCATCGTTGAAGGCCATATCGGCCAATCGCACGACTATCGTGATTGCCCACCGGCTGTCGACGATCGTCGACGCCGACGAGATTCTGGTTCTCGCCGACGGAGAGATCGTCGAACGGGGCGCCCACGAAGCGCTGCTGGCCGCGCATGGGGTCTACGCGGCGATGTGGTCGCGCCAGCAGCAGGCCGCGGCCGCTCGTGAAAAACTGGCGGAAACGGCGGAATCCGGTGGAGAGAGTACCCGGGTCCTGGAACAGCAAGTGTTCTCAGGGAAAACCCCGGTTGCACCTGAAGAATCATAGGTGTGTTCTGCGTCACAGTTAACGTTCATGGATACGTGTTATCTCGTAGTCATGAAACAGTACCTTCCCCGTTCGGCATTTAGGGTTTACCCTAAAAATTACGTAGTCGCGCGGATAAACAGTCGCATTTTTGCGTTGCGGGATGTAAACTTGTCAGGCGACAGGGGGCAACCTATGAAAGCGCCCGAGACGAACCAAGCGAACATTGAGGGGGAAAGCGGCACCGACGTATCCGTACGTCGCGGTGTCGTCGGAGTTAAAGCGGCAACCATGCAAAACCTGATCCGGAGATCCGCAACGGTTCTGGGACTCGCCACGGCGCTCGTGGCGATGCCGGTCGCATTCTCCCATTTCGATGGAATCGATGTTGCGACCGCCGCAGCCAAGGGTAGCGGCGGCGGCAACGGCGGCGGTAACGGCGGCGGCGGTAACGGCGGCGGCAATGGCGGCGGCAATGGCGGCGGCGCGGGCGGTACCGGTGGCGGCACAGGTGGTACCGGTGGCGTCGGCGGTGTCGGTGGTGTCGGCGCAGCGGGCACCGGTTCGAGTTCCGGCAGCGCCAGCTCGTCGACGGGCGACGATTCGACGACCGAATCGGGCACCTCGGTCACCGGACCGACCATGGTTGGCGGCGCCCCTTCAGGACGGTAGGCATGCCGGCGGTGTGAGGTTATAAGTTTGGGCGCGCGACACGGGGGGCAAGAGGAACACCAAGCCGACGAATCCTGTTCGCAGGGCTCGTGTCAATGAGTGTGAGCTTCCCACATGCAGAACGGTGTTCCGCCACCCGGACAGAGAATCTCCGAACTCAAGGCCCTGTCGATCGCATTTACGCTGCTGTTGCTGGCCAGCGTACTTCTTATCGTCGGCCTCGCGGTGTTCAGCGTCCGGAGCCAGGACGAGGTCGCGGTCATGGACTCGGAGCATCTCGTCCAGTCGGTCGTTCTCGACCAGGCTCGGCAGCTGCGCAATCAGTTGCTCGATTACAGCTACTGGGACGAGGCCGTCGACAACCTTGTCTACGTGCAGAACCACCGCTGGGCGGACCGGAACGTCGGGCTCTACATGCACGAGCGTTTCGACATCTTTGCGAGCTTCGTGATCGCGCCCGACAACACCACGACGTACGCCATGTGGGACGGTCAGCGGCGTCTCGACTTCACGCCCGTTGAAACCTTCGGCGACGATTTTCGCCGGCTCTTGACGCGCGCGAGGGAGACCTCGCCGACGGAGCCGCCCCTGCCGACCACGGGATTTCTGAAGGACAGTGACGGAACGCTCTACCTGACCGCCATGAGCGTCCTGACGCGGTTTGAACCGTCCGAACGATTGGGCGGCAACCTTGGTTCCGGCTGGGTGCTGGTGTTCCTCAAGGTGTTCGATCAGGAACTCCTGGACGTCCTCGCGGAACGCTACCTGCTGAACGGCCTGAAATTTTCGGCGAAGGACGCCGATTCGTTCAGGGCCCGGATGAGCATCGTGTCCCCGAACGGCATTCCCCACGGATACCTGACCTGGAAGGTCGAATCCGCACTGGCCGAAACCATGAAGTGGCTCGGGCCGGTGTTTGTCGTCACGTTCATCATTTTCGGCATCCTCGCGGTGATCTTCTTCTCGCGAACCCGCCGCATCGTCGACCTCCTGTCGCGAAACCTCGCCGACGTCCAGAACGCCCAGGATCTGCGCAATCACGCGTTGATGGAAGCCCGCAACGCGAGCCAGGCGAAGTCCCGGTTCCTGGCCAACATGAGCCACGAGCTCCGCACGCCATTGAACGCCATCATCGGCATGGCCGACATGATGCGCCATGGCGTCTTTGGCGAGATCGGCAACGAACGGTATCTCGGGTATCTCGACGACGTGCACATGAGCGCGCGGCACCTGCTGCGGCTGATCAACGACGTTCTCGACATCTCGGCGATCGAGGCCGGCAAGCTCAATCTGAAGATGGAACCGATCTCGGTTCCCGAACTGATCGCGGAAGGGCTTGCGGTAATCCGTCAGGCGGCGGCGCAGAACGGGATCGAGTTCGAGACCGACGTGGAACAGGATATCCCGAAGCTCGTCGCGGACCGGCGCTCGGTTACCCAGATTCTCATCAATCTCCTGAACAACGCCGTCAAGTACACCCAGAAAGGCGGCCACGTGCAGCTATCCGTGTCGACGACCGACCGCGCCCATCGCTTTATCATTCGCGACACCGGCTCCGGCATCCCCGCTGACATTCTGCCGTCGATCACGGAGCCGTTCATCCGGGCACACGAGGATCCCGAGGTTTCCATCGAGGGCACGGGCCTCGGTCTCTCGATCACCAAGGAGCTGCTCAATGCGCACAACGGCAAGCTCGAGATCGAGAGTGAACTGGGCATCGGCACCACGGTGACCGTCGAAATTCCGAGTCACCGCAACGACCAGATCGGCCTGTTCGACTCGACCGGCAACTGAACCCCGTATCTTGTCGCCCGCCGCGTCGACGAAAACGGTTTGCCGAATGCCGCCGGTGGCCGCAATGTCGACCCCGATGAAGAACGATCACCAGATTGCCGGCGCGGTCAGCCCCGAAGTCTCCGACGCCATGGAAGAGGCGCGCCAGCGCGCCACCGGCCGCCGGCGGGACATGCGCCGCGGCGTTCTGATGATGGTCGTGGCGATGCTGATGCTCCCAGGCATCGACGCCATCGCCAAGTCGCTGTCGGGCGAGCTGTCGCCGGGTCAGCTGTCCTGGGGCCGGTTCTTCTTTCAGACGATCTTTCTGTTCGGCTTCGTGCTGTTCGGCGACGGCTTCCGGGTCGGCCGCAACATCTGGAAGCACGCCGGGCGCGGCTGCCTGATCGCAACCGCCACGGTGCTCTTCTTCATGGCCATCAGCGAAATGCCGCTTGCCGACACCATGGCGATCTTCTTCGTCGAGCCGCTGATCCTCACCCTGCTGGCGCCGTGGCTGCTGAAGGAGCACGTCGGCTGGCGACGCATGGCGGCGGTGGTCGTCGGGCTCGCCGGTTCGCTGCTGGTCATCCAGCCGAGCTTCAGGGAGTTCGGCCTGGTCGCGCTCTATCCGGTCGGTGCGGCCACCGGCATGGCGTTCTACATTATCCTGACGCGCAGCCTGACCCGCGATACCGGGACGTTCACCATGCAGTTCTTCGCGGGCGTGTTCGGCGCCCTGTTCATGTCGATGGCGCTGGCGGTGGGAACCAGCGCGGACATCGCGCCCCTGACCTTCATTTGGCCGACGCCGGTTCAATGGGTTTGGATCATGGCGCTCGCCGCCGTGGCGACGGTCGGTCACCTGCTGATCGTCCAGGCGGTGCGCCGGATCGGCGCCGCCATGATCGCGCCGTTCCAGTATCTCGAGATCGTCTCGGCGACGTTTCTCGGCTACGTCGTGTTCGGGGATTTTCCGGGACCGGCGATCTGGTTCGGCATGGCGATCATCATCGCCGCCGGTCTGTACGTTTTCTACCGCGAGCAGGTTCGCGCCGGCGAGGACTGATACCGCTCAGCGCGTGCCGGTGATCCAGCCGCCGCCGAGCACCCGGTCGCCCGCATAGAACACGCAGGCCTGCCCGGCGGAGATGCCGGCCTCCGCCTCGGCGAGTTCGACGACGGCGCCGCCGGCGCCGTCCGCCACGGCCCGCGCGGCGGCAGGCGGCTGGGTCGAGCGAAGCTTGACCGCAACGTCGATGCCGTCGGCCGGGATCGATGCCTCGTCGCCGAGCCAGTTGACGTCACGGACCAGGACCGTCGAGCGAATGATCGCCTCGCGCGGGCCGACCACCACGGTCTTGCTCGCGGCGTCGATCCTGACGACGTAGAGCGGCTCGCCCTCGGCGACCCCGAGGCCTTTGCGCTGACCGACCGTGAACCGGATGATGCCGTCGTGGCGGCCGAGGACACGGCCGTCGACGTGGACGATATCGCCGGGATCGCACGCGCCCGGCCGCAGACGTTCGACAACCCGCGCGTAATCGCCGCCGGGCACGAAACAGATGTCCTGGCTGTCCGGCTTGGCGGCGATGCCGAGACCGAGCCGCTCGGCCTCGGCCCGGGTTTCGGCCTTGTTCATGGCGCCGAGGGGGAACCGCAGATACGCCAGCTGTTCGCGGGTCGTCGCGAACAGGAAGTAGCTCTGGTCCTTGGCCGGATCGGCGCCGGTCAGCATCACCGGTCCGCTGGGCCCGTCGTCGCGCCGGATGTAGTGGCCGGTCGCCAGCGCGTCGGCGCCGAGGTCGTGGGCGGTGGCGAGGAGATCGCGGAACTTGACGGTCTGGTTGCAGGCCACGCACGGGATCGGCGTTTCGCCGCGCAGATAGCTGTCGGCGAAGTTCTCCATGACCTCGGTGCGGAAGCGGCTCTCGTAATCCAGCACGTAGTGCGGAATGTCGAGGCTCGCGGCGACCCGCCGGGCATCGTGAATATCGCGGCCGGCGCAGCACGACTTGGCGCTCTGCACCGCCTCGCCGTGATCGTAGAGCTGCAGCGTGATGCCGACCACGTCGTAGCCGGCCTCGCTGAGCAGCGCCGCGGTCACCGAGCTGTCGACGCCGCCCGACATGGCGACGACGACCCGCGTGTCGGCCGGCGCCTTGGCGATTCCCAGGCTGTTGATTTCGCTGAATGCGTTCATGCGGCGCAATATAGGCGTTGGCGGCGCAAGAGCAAGGCGGCCGGTTCAGTCGACCAGGCCGTCGGCGAACACCCGGCGCTGTTCGTGTTCCCTGGTCACCTTGCCGTAGAGATTCATGACCCGCTCCTTGCTGCCGATCATGCCCGGCGCATCGGCGAACGACATGATCAGGACCAGCCGATCGCTGTCGCCGGTGTTCTCGGTAACCTGGTGCAGTGCGAACCGGCCAAGGAAGAACTGCAGGTCGCCCGCATTGAGCTGAAGCTGGCGCACCCGGCTGCGATCCCCGTGGAGGACGCGGCCAACATCGTCGTAGCACTCGTCGGCGGCAGTCCGAAGGCCGGGGATGTACTCGAAGATGCCGCCCGAACGGGCCGGCCGCAGCAGCATCGTGATGGTGAACTCATTGGTGTCGAAGTGCCAATTGAACTGCTGCCCGGGCTTGCCGACGTTGACGATCATGTTGGAGACCGGATCCTCGTAGATATGCAGCTCGTCCTTGCCGAGACAGTCGGCCAGAAAACGCTTCAACGGCTCCCAGTAGTAAAGCTGACGCGCGACGGTTTCCTCGCCGAACAGATCGGCCGTGACGAAACCGTTGGTCCGGGGCATGAGAATGTTGAGCGGATGCTCGGGCGGCAGATCCGGGTTGCCGTCGTTGAGGTAGACGTTGTTGTCCTTCCGCGGCGAGTAGTACGCCTGCGCTTTCCGTGCCTCTGCCTCGCCGGTCAGGGCGTCGAGGCCGGCGTCGCTGAAGAAGTTCCGGATCACGGCGCACCCGTCGTCGGCCAGCTCGGACCGGACATGGTCGACGGCCGCCTGACGGCGGGGATCGTTCAACCGGTCGATGGGATAAAGCTCGTAGTTGATGATGTCGCGGTGGTTCAAGGGTGTTTGCATGGCGGATATCTCAGTTGGGTTGATCCGACTCGAGGCACCCCTCGAGGTAAGTGTCGCATAGGGCCATCGCCTGCGTCGGGCGCAGTTTGTCCTTGCCGGTGGCAAGGCTGTTCCACAGGCCGTCGATCAGGATGAACAGGCCCATCGCGCTTTCATTCGGGCTGCCCCGCAGGGCCTTCTTTGCCGCCAGTTGTTCGAACAGCGGCGTGACGGTCGTCACCGCCTGTTGCGTCGGCCGCCGGATGGCGCCGCGAAACGCGGAATTGTGCCGGCTGGCATTGGTGAATGCCTGCCAGGCCGCCGCCGCTTCCCACGAGTAGACCGGCGCCTTGAAACTGCTGTGGGCGATACGGCGAATACGCTCGACCGCGGTCAGCGATTCGTCCGCCGCAATTCTCTCCTTCAAGGCCTGTGCGTCGTCGAACAGGCCGCGCAGCGCCGCGACCAGCAAATCCTCCTTGCTGCTGAAGTAGTGAGAGATCAAGCCGCGCGATGCGCCGGCGCGGGCGCAGATTCTCGCTACCGTGGCGCCCTCGAGATCGTGCTCTCCGACGGTGACGAGCGCCGCGCGCATCAGGCTCTCGCGCCGGAACTCGCGGATTTCCGACTGCCGTCGACGCCGCCTCGGCTTCACCGCATCCATGCCTTGCATCTTCATATGTTGGACGATCAACAAACTTCCGACACGCTATGCCTTTCCCGATATCCGCGCAATGGAATATTCGACCGACCCCGGGGACTGGCGCAGTTACCCGAAGGGATCGTTCCGTCGGTCGCATCTCGCCCGACCTGGCGACGACGACCCGCGTGTCGGCCGGCGCCTTGACCATCCCCAGACTGTTGATTTCGCTGGATACGGTTTTGCGGTGGGATAGCACGGTGGGGCGCTTCGCCCACTCAGCGGGTGACCGGAAAGCCCCGCACTCATGACTGTTTGTGACCCGGAGCGGACAATAGAAAAGCCCCGAAGAACTTGGAACGCCGGACCAGAGCAAAAAGTGCTGCCAGCGAGAGTCCGTCAACGTTACTGAACGTCAATTTGGTCGATGAACCGAACGTTCATGACTTCAACGTTGTCGCCTCGTTCCGCATCGAAGCCAACCGCCGATTGCACCAGAAAGGTCAGGGACTCCAGTTCCTCGAACGATCTCGGGGACACGTCCTCTTCTCCGTCCATGCCTCGCTCGCGGAGATAATCAACGAGGACGGCGACCGACAATGACTTCACTATTCCATCGGCCGTGGTCTCGGCAGAAACCTGTGCACGCACCGCTTTCTCGCCAACGACTGACGCCAGCAATCTCTCGACTTCTTCAGATTTGCGTTGTTCGAACTCGCGCCGCTGGTCGAGGAGCGAGGCTGGGGCAGCGCACGCCGCCAACATCATCACGCAAACCAACACTGCGAACTTTCGAGTAATCTCGGTCATCGCTTGCTTGCCTTGAATGCCCCAACATCAAACCGCAATGGCCTTAAGATAACGCAGTTTCATCTCTGTTCCTACCGTCCGAAGACCACCTTATCGTGTTCGGCCCTCTACTTCAGCGTCTTCATGCGCTGAATGGTCAAGTTGACCACTCAGCCGTGATTGCGGTTTACTTGTTGGTTAATGTGCATGGCCGATGTGAGGGGGGAACCATTTCGTGCCGATCTCGTGGCTAACCGATTGGGTAGACCGGGCCTTAAGCAGAGGACTGCGGCTCGCTGGCGTTGCACTGACCGCGGCAACCCTCTCCTTTGTTCCTGCGTCTCAAAGTGCGAAGGCATACTACCCAGAAGAATGCGTTACCATGTACGACTTGCTCTTTGACCTAGACGTTTCTCACGCGGAGATGAACACGTGGATCGCGCGTAACTTCTCTTTGGCCACAATGTGCAACGATGAATCGTACCAAGACGCATACTACGAGGAGATCAAGGAACGCGAACGTGCCGAACAAGCGAGACGGGAGCAGGAAGAGAAGCAGAAGGAACAAGACGCGGCTGAGGCGCGCGACCCCTTCCTCAAGGGCAAACGTATGGTCAAGGAAGGCGACTATATTCCCGCTCTTCGTATCTTGGCCCCGTTTAGCAAAATCAGGTGATCGAAGGGCAATGCGGATACTTGCTGTAATGTATGCGGCGGGTCGAGGCGTAATGAAGAACCAGGCGCTTTCCGACGCCCTTGTAAAAAAGGCGAATGGGGATGAGAACGCAATTGATCGGTTTGTTTGCTGCCGCGTTAATAACGCCCACATTCTTAGCTGACAATGCCTTGTCGCAGGATTACTCGATTACCAACAACTGTCGGGAAGTCTATGACCAAGACCCAGAGTTGTACGATTTATGGTACGGGAACGTCCTTCAGAACTGGGGTGACGACAAGATCAGCCCCCTGACCAGATCAAACTATCAAGCTAAAGTCGACAAGCTCTATGCCTATTGTGACGCGTCTCATGGCGGCAACCAACTCATGCACGGATACTTGCAGTGTACGTGCGGTGGAATGTCTGCACTATCAACCTTATTGGATCGTGCAGATGACCAACAGTTTGGAAGTGGTGGTAGCGGGTCAGTGTCAATTGAGAACGAAGGCTCCCCCGAAACTAGCGGTTCCGTGGCCGACACGACGGCCGATCTTGAAGACTGGTTGAATGTCGGTGACGACGACAGCGGGGCGTCTCAAGAGAGCAATCTGGCTATTGACGTCCCTCTTGCCGAGGGTTCGATGGAACAAGTCAGCGCCCGGATCGATGATTGGGTGACAGACGGAAAGGGGCTTGGTGAGTACGAAGGGGACGGAATCCTTAGCGCAGACGATCTTCGGGGTGTTGAGCAGCACTCGGACAAATGCCTTATCAACATTGGCTTTGAGACAAAATACTGGGCCAATGCCTGCTACGAAGAGAGAAAAGTAAAAAACCCGGCCGAATGTTTGGAATTGGTAAAGTCCGCAGATACCAGCTCGGATTGGCTATATGCGGCCAATCTCTGCCGAGAGGCTGTGCGGATGGACTACATTCGTGTCGGTGACGTAAATCGCGACCCCAACTTCGAAATCTCGGCTCTGGACCGTGTGTTGGGAATGAACCACACGGTGGCCGTCGACAACCTGACCAAGCAGGGTCGCTTCTATCTTGCGGCGTGCTGGGCAGAGAACTGGCGTGGATGGCGTTGGGACCAGGTCGACAATACGTACCTTTGCTATCCAGCCACAGAAAACTGGCAGGACGCGGTGAAGAAATATTCGCGTCAACGAGGCGTGTTGCGAGAATGGTATGATTAGTTTGACTATCCGTTCCCGAAGTCGGACGCATCGTTTTCGAGTGGTCTTTGCTTGCGTGTCTCTGGTCGTGGCGGTCGTGTCGTTCTCGAAGGGCGTTTCTTCTGCGACCGCTCAGGATGTAATCGATACCTATTGGGACGCTTACCTGTATGAAGACTACGAGAGGGCAGTGAGGATAATCACGCCGCTGGCACTATCCGGTAATTCTGAGGCAGTTTACCTGCTCGCCGGGTTGGTTTTGGAAGGGGAAGGTGTCGCAGAAAACGACGTACTCGGTACGATTCTGGTGCATAAAGCCGCACAGATGGGGAACCCTAGAGCAAAAGGAATGCTCGGGCATTTCTTCATGAATGGTATAGGGGTCAAGCCCAACAAGGCGAAAGGTGTTCGGCTTTTGGTTGAAGCCTACGGCGCGGGAGCGCCGGGGATTGCCAAGTCTTTGACGACATATGTCCAGGAACTTCTGAACGCGCGAGGATACGACGCCGGCAGCCCTGACGGCATCATGGGTGCAAACACCAAGCGAGCAATCTTGGCGTTCCGACGTGATCACGGGCTCGGTGAGAGCGAAGAAATCGATGAGTTGTTGATGCTCTCGCTCACTGGCGCAATGTCGGCTGAGCAACAAGAGCTGCTAGAGAGTGGCGACCAATCCTCCAGCGGTTCAGATGTGAGTATCGAAGGGGCATTCACTGCGGTCGAAGAGATACTCCTCTCGCACCCGGCCTTCAAAGGTGCGCCGGAATTCGCGGTCCGTTCCTTCAAGCTTCGAGGTATCAATTCAGGAGACACCTTGCACGGAGAAGTCATCGACCGCGTCGGAAGGATCTATTCCGTTCAGGAAGACTATCGAGCCGAACCCACGGAGGATTGGCCAGTGTATTCTGACTTAACAACCAATCGATATGCTGGCTATCCGTTTATTCATACTGCAAGTCAGATGCGAAGCGTCAGCCAAGCCGCCGATCAAGATGAACCTTCAACTGAGTTCTATCGGGATGAACTTGTCGCCATCGATGACATAAGGGGGAAATTGTTCCCTCTGGCCGTCGGAAATAGAACCGAGTTTACCCTGCACTACAAGATCCTCGGACCCAACGGAGCGGACTATACTTTGCGCCGGACGATAGAGGTTGTCGGCATCTCAGAACCGGAGGAAGCTGAGGACATCTTTCTTTCAAGATTTGCCACCCTCAAACATACAGAAATATATACCCCTGCCGGCGGTGAACCAAATTCGGCTGAGTGGGAGTCCATCTTCGCGGAGAGCCTAGGGTTTTCAGTGGATGAGTGGTATGAGGCCAGCGACCACGCAACTTTTGAGGATGATGTTTTGGATCGAAACATGATCGCCCTTGGATACGTGAGGGTCGAATCTGTTCAGGAACCTGTCGAAGAGCCTGATGTTGGTCCAAGCACCGAAGAGAAAACCATCAAGCAGCGCCTCGCCGAACTTCGTGAACTAGTCGAGGAAGGCCTAATCACTGAAGACGAGGCGGCCGAAAAGCGCGCGGAGATCCTGGAAGGTCTCTGACTCGAACCGACCAAACGACAATCGGTGTTTCATCCACCCTCCATCCTTGGCGATGCGCGGCAGGTAGTTTCCTCTGACTTAATTCTCCCCCACTGAATTGGTCGACCGCGTATTTTTGCTAAACAGCATCGTTCAACGCACCGCTTCCTACCGAAGTCTCGTGTTGACGAGGACAGGCTGGTCTGGGACATGATCGAACTGGCGCGCCAGTATGGCCGTTATTGGCTAGAAGCTGACCATGTCCAGCGTCGCCAGAAGCGTCTGCTGTCAGACCGTTCGTTCGATTCCTCGCCAAGACGGGACGCTCCGGGTTCGATTCCCGCCGGTGATTGACTCAGGCCGTCATAACGCGCATTTCACGGTAGCTATCAATCACTGGGAACGACCTTTATGCCCATGCCCGACGCCAGCCCCGATCGCCCGACCCTGTCCGTCTCGCTCTTGCGCGGCCTCCGCCAGCGCTGCCCGAGCTGCGGCGGCGGCCGGCTGTTCCGCCGATACCTGAAACCCAGCGACAGCTGCGATCATTGCCATTCGGAGCTCGGGCTGATCCGCGCCGATGATCTGCCCGCCTACCTGACGATCGTCGTCGTCGGTCACATCGTCGTCCCGCTGGCGTTCTTCGTCGAAAAGCTCTACGCGCCGACGGTGGCCATGCACATGGCCATCTGGCTGCCGACGATCATCGTCATGACCCTGACGCTGCTCCCCCACATCAAGGGGGCGACGATCGGCCTCATGTGGCAGCTTGGCATCCGGGGCGACGAGCGCCAGTAGACGGCGCCGCGCTCCGCCATGCCACCGCCCAGCATCACCAGCCCCGCAACCTTTACCGACCCGCTGCCCGGCGCGGTCGACGTCGTCGTCATCGGCGCCGGCATCATCGGCATCGCGACGGCGTGGCATCTCGCGCGGGCGGGCGTTCGCGTGCTGGTCTGCGAGAAAGGCCGGGTCGCCGGCGAGCAGTCGAGCCGCAACTGGGGCTGGGTGCGCCAGCAGGGCCGCGATCCCGACGAACTGCCGATCATGATGGAAAGCATCCGGATCTGGAGCGAACTTTCCGCCGAGACCGGCGAGGACGTGGGCTTCCGGCGGAACGGCGTGGTCTACGTCGCCGAGACCGACGAGGACATGGAGTCCTTCGGGCGCTGGCTCGAGATCGCGCGTGAGCACCAGCTGGATACCCGGCTGCTGACCGCGGACGAACTCGCCGATCTCATTCCCGGCCTGCGCGGACCCTGGAAAGGCGCCCTCCATACCCCGAGCGACGGCCGCGCGGAACCGTTCGTCGCGGTCCCCGCCCTCGCCCGCGCGGCGCAGCGCGCCGGCGCCGCCATCGCCGAGAATTGCGCGGTGCGCGTCGTCGAAACGACGGGCGGCGCGGTCAGCGCCGTGGTCACGGAACACGGCACGGTCCGGTGCGACCGGGTCGTCGTCGCCGGCGGCGCCTGGTCGTCGCTGTTCCTGCGCAACCTCGGCATCGATCTGCCACAGCTCAGCGTCAAGGAAACCGTCGTCAGGACGCAGCCGGGCCCGGAGGTCTTCAGCGGCAACGCGGCGACGGGAACCCTCGCCTTCCGGCGGCGCGAGGACGGCGGGTATTCGCTGGCCGCGGCCGAACACCGCGAACATTTCGTCAGCGGTGACAGCGTCCGCTACCTGCGGCCGTTCTGGCCATTGCTCAGGCAGGCCTTCCGCACCGTGGAACTGTCGTTCACCGGCAATCCCATGGCGACCCCGGCACCGTCGCGGTGGACCGGCGCCGACGTCTCGCCGTTCGAGTACGTGCGGGTTCTCGACCCGAAACCGGAACCGAAGCTGGTGGCGCTGATCGAACAGCGGCTGAAATCGCAGATACCGGAACTGAAGGACATCGGCCGCGCCGAGGCGTGGTCGGGCATGATCGACACTACCCCGGACGTGCTGCCGGTCATCGACGAGGCGCCGCTGATGGCTGGCCTGTTCATCGCCACGGGCTTCAGCGGTCACGGGTTCGGCATCGGTCCCGGCGCCGGCCGGGTGATTGCCGACCTGCTTCGGGGCAGACCGGCCGGGCACGACCTGACGCGGTTCCGCTTCTCGCGGTTCTCGGACGGCAGCCGCATGGACCCCGGGCCGGCGTTGTAGACAGGCGTATCGCCCTTCATCTTGACATTATGTATTTTTTCCTATATTATGCCGACGCTCTTTTGCGATGGTGAATAGGAAAGTCGGCGGGTGGGGATGCCAACAAATGCTGTCCGCCGGGGGTGCATCTGCCGAACTCTACCGGAAAACGGATTTGCCCACGATTCCAATGCCTTGGCGATTGCACGGAATGGTCCGGCAATGGCCGCAAATGGGCGGCAAATGGGCATGAGGTGACGAGGCTCTCGGCTCATGCTTCGTCGGGCTCAGCATGAGGGAAAGTGCGGGCGCTCCTCACCCTGAGCCTGACGAAGGGCGAGGAGCCGTCCGCAAAGCAATAACCAAAATGACCGAAAGTAGCCCTGAATGACCCTCAATCCGGCGTCAGTTTCGCGTGAATTCAATGACTTGGCTGTTTCGGTGACCGGGAATCCAGCCGAAAATGACCCGGAACCCGAAAACCGCTTCATTCTCAATAGCTTGACCATGGCTATCCGGGAGGGTCAGGCGTCGGGCAACCGCACCACGAGGCCGTCCAGACCGGCGGTCAGGATGATCTGGCAGCCGAGCCGCGACGTCGGGTGCACGTCCTCGGCAAAGTCCAGCATGGCCTCCTCGTTCGCCACCATGGGGTCGAGCCTCGAAAACCATTCGTCGTCGACGATCACGTGGCAGGTCGCGCAGGCCAGAACGCCGCCGCAGGTGCCTTCGATCTCGTCGATGCCGTTCTCCACCGCCGCCTGCATCACGGAACGCCCCGGCGCCACCTCGACGGTGCGCGCGGAACCGTCGGGCGCGACAAACGTGACCTTGGGCACGGGTACGGGGCCGTCAGATCGAGAAACTCTCGCCGCAGCCGCAGCGACCGGTCTCGTTCGGGTTCTCGAACACGAAACCGGAATGGAACCGGTCCTCGACGTAATCCATGGTCGAGCCGACCAGGTACATGATGGCCATCGGATCGACGAAGATCTTCACGCCCTTGTCCTCGACCACTTCCTCGAGCTTGCTCTCGTCCCTGGCGTACTCGACGACATAGGACATGCCATTGCAGCCCTTCGACGAAACGCCGACACGAAGCCCGAGAACGGGCTCGTCGCTGCCGGCGATCAGGGTCTTCACCCGGTCGGCCGCGGCGTCGGTCAGGTTGATCAGTTGCGGGCGTTTTACGTCGTTCATCGTCGTTTCTCCGGTCCCCCTGAGGTAGGCCTAAATCATGCCCAACGCAAGGCGGGCGTCTTCCGACATCCGCTCGGGCGTCCACATCGGATCCCACACGATCTTGACGTTGACCAGCCCGACGCCCTCGACCCCGGAAACCGCGTCGGCGACCATGCCCGGCATCTCGCCGGCGACCGGACAGCCAGGCGCGGTCAGCGACATCTCGATGGCGACGTCGCCGTTGTCGGCGATCTCGCACTCGTAGATCAGGCCGAGGTCGTAGATGTTGACCGGAATCTCGGGGTCGTAGACCGTGCGCATGGCCTCGATGAGTTCGGCCTCGGACGCCGGATCCTCGCCTTCGGCGAGCGGATGGCCGGCGTTGGCCTCGAACTCCTCGAGCATGTTGCCGTCGGCGTATCCGCCATCGACGAACGGCGGCGAGTAGGAATGCTGCATGGCCTCGCGGAACGCCGGATCGTCGTGCGGGGCTTTCCCGGGGTTCGGCGCGACCGGACGTTCGGAAGCGGGCGCGTCGGGCGGCGCCGCATCCGTCGTTGCCGTGGCGCTCGGTGTCGGGGCGGTTTCGCGCGCCGGGGCGGGCTCCGCCTGTTCGGTGGCGGTCGCCGCTTCGTCCTGTTTGCCGGACAGAAACTTGTTCAGGAAGTTCATCATCTGCGTCTTTCCGTCATTGCATTCTCGCCACCGATCTCACTCGGTGGAAATCTCGTGCTCGCCCTTCACGGCCGCGTCCATGGTGTGCCAGGCCAGCGTCGCGCACTTGACCCGCATCGGGAACTCGCGGACGCCCGACAGCATCTGCAGGCGCTCCAGCGCTTCCTCGTCGACGGCCGAGAGCTCGTCGGCGGTCGGCTCCTCGCCGGTGCACAGCTGGTGGAAGACGTGGAACAGGTTTTCCGCTTCGGCGGCCGTGCGGCCGGTCAGGATCTCGGTCATCATCGACGCCGACGCGACCGAGATGGCGCACCCCTGGCCCTGGAAGGCGACGTCGGTGATCTTGCCCGCGCCGTCCAGCGTCAGGTAGATGACCAGCGCGTCGCCGCACATCGGGTTGTTGCCGATGGCTTCCTTGGTAAAGGAGTCCGGTCGGCGGAAGTTCCGCGGGTTCTTGCCGTGGTCCAGAATCACTTCCTGGTAGAGATCTCGCAGTTCGTCGAGCATCAGCCGAACAACTCCTTCACGCCTTCGATGGCCTCGGCGAGTGCATCGACTTCCGCCGTCGTGTTGTAGAGACCGAACGACGCGCGCGCCGTGGCGGCAAGGCCGAACCGCTTCATCACCGGCTCGGCGCAGTGGTGACCGGTGCGGACCGCAACCCCGGCACGGTCGATGATCGTGCCGATGTCGTGGGGATGGGCGCAGTCCATGACGAACGAGACGATCGCCGCCTTGTCGTTCGCCGTGCCGATGATGCGAAGGCCGTCGATCGCCGACAGACGCTCGGTCGCGTAGTGCAGCAGGCCCTCCTCGTGGGCGGATATCGCGTCCATGCCGATGGCGGTGACGTAGTCCACCGCGGCGCCCAGGCCGATCGCCTCGGTGATCGAGGGCGTGCCCGCCTCGAAACGGAGCGGCGCCTTCTGGAACGTCGTCTTCTCGAACGAGACGGAGGCGATCATGTCGCCGCCGCCCTGCCACGGCGGCATCGCGTTCAGGATGTCCTCCTTGCCGTACAGCACGCCGATGCCGGTCGGCCCGTAGACCTTGTGGGGCGCGAAGACGAAGAAATCGGCATCCAGCGCTCGCACGTCGATCGCCGTGTGCGGCACCGACTGGCACCCGTCGACGAGCACGACGGCGCCCGCGTCGTGCGCCATGCCGATCACCTCGGCGATCGGCACGATGGTGCCCAATGCGTTGGAAATGTGGGTCATCGCGACGATCTTCGTGCGCTCGCCCAGCAGGTTCGCATAGGCCGCCATGTCGAGGCTGCCGTCGTCGAGGATCGGCGCGACCTTGAGCTCGATGCCGATACTATCGCGCAGCAGCTGCCAAGGGACGATATTGGCGTGGTGTTCCATGTGCGAGACGATGATCTCGTCGCCGGCCTTGAGGAACGTCCGGCCGTAACTGTTGGCGACGAGGTTGATGGCCTCGGTCGCGCTTCGCGTGAACACGATCTCGTTCTCGCTGGCCGCACCGAGGAAGCGCTGCACCTTGCGCCGCGATTCCTCGTAGGCCTCGGTCGTGTGCTGGCTCATGTAGTGCACGCCGCGGTGAATGTTGGCGTACTGCTTTTCGTAGACGTCGCTCATCGCATCGATGACCTGACGTGGCTTCTGGGCGCTGGCGCCATTGTCGAGATAGACCAGCGGCTTGCCGTAGACCTGCTGCTTCAGGATCGGGAAATCGTCGCGAATCCGATCGACGTCGAACGCGAGGGTCGAATTGGATCCGGCTTTCATCTGGGGGACGCTCGCATTCATGCCGCCTGCTCCGCTGTCTCGGCGATCGTGTCGGGCAGCCAACGTTCGATCCGATCGATCATGGCGTCGCGGACAGCCGCGTTGGCGATACGCTCGGTCACGTCGCCGAGGAACGATCGGACCAGCAGGTTGCGGGCGGCCCTCTCGGGAATGCCGCGTGAACGCAGGTAGAACAGCGCCGTCTCGTCGATCTGGCCGGACGTCGCGCCGTGCGCGCACTTGACGTCGTCGGCGTAGATTTCGAGCTCCGGCTTGGTATCGATCTCGGCCTTGTCGCTCAGCAGCAGGGTCTTGTTGAGCATCTGTCCGTCGGCGTGCTGGGCGTCGCGGGCGACGACGATCTTGCCCTGGAAAACCGCGCGGGCGGTATCGTCGACGACGCCCTTGAAGACCTCGTTGCAGGTCGTGTGGGGTACCCGGTGCTCGATCCGCGTGGTGTTATCGCAATGCGCCGACCCGCGCAGAAGGTAGCCTCCGTCGATACGCGCTTCGGCGCCCTCGCCTTCCAGCAGGACCGTCTGCTCGTAGCGCGCCAGACCGCCACCATGATAGAGGCCGAACGTCGACAGGCCGGCATTGCGCCCGAGCCGGGCGAAGGATCGGTTGACGATCGTCGCTCCCACGCCGGAGTCGTCCGCCGTGTAGACATGGAGCCTGGCATTGTCGCCGAGCGTGGTCTCGTTTACGGCGTTGACGAACGTCGAACCGGCATCGCCACCGGTCTGCTGCACAATCAGGGTCGCCTCGGTATTGTCCTCGAGCACGATCAGGTTGCGCGGGAACCAGACCAGGGCCCCATCGCCGCTCGCGGCGATGTTGATGACTTCGATCGGTGCCGTCAGCGTCACGCCGCGCTCGACAACCAGCGCGAAGCCGCCGGTGCACCGGGCAAGATTGAGAGAGAGAAGCCCGTCCGGAGTCCCCGTAACGTCTGCATTCAAATGCTGCGCCAGCCAGTCGGCATCGAACTCCGTCAGCGGGGCCAGCCGAACTCCTTCGGGCAAACCTGACGTCACCGAGAGTTCGGTGACAAGCCGGCCGTTCACGAACACCAACCGACCGGCAACACCGTCGTCGGAGATCAGCGGCGAGAACGAAGCCGTTCCGACAGCATCGGTCTCTTCGGTCTGACGGTACGGCTTGTCCGAGAACGACGGCAGCCGGGTGTACTTCCACGCCTCGACCTTGTGGTCGGGCAGCCCGGCCGACCGATATCGGGTCATCGCACGGGTCTGCAACTGCGCCAGTGACGCATCCCGGAAAGTCGGTGCGCCATCGCTGAACGGCAGGGTATTCTCGGCATCCATCAGGCAGCTTCTCCCGTGAACTCGGCATACCCGTTCTTCTCGAGCTCCAGCGCCAGCTCCTTGCCGCCGGTCTTCTGAATCCGGCCATGCGCTAGCACGTGCACGACGTCCGGCACGATATAGTCCAACAGCCGTTGATAGTGGGTGATGACCATCATCGCTCGATCCGGCGAGCGGAGGCGATTGACGCCATCGGCGACGATCTTGAGCGCATCGATATCGAGACCGCTGTCGGTCTCATCGAGAACCGCGAGGCGCGGTTCGAGCACCGACATCTGCAAGATTTCGTTGCGTTTTTTCTCGCCGCCCGAGAAGCCAGCGTTGACGCTTCGTTTCAGCATGTCCTCGGAGATACCGAGTTCCTTGATCTTCTCGCGCAGCAGGCGGACGAACTGCATGGCATCGTGCTCGCTCTCGCCGCGTTGACGACGCTGCGCGTTGACGGCCTCCTTGAGGAACGTCGTGTTCGGCACACCGGGAATCTCGACCGGGTACTGAAACGCCAGGAAGATGCCCTCGGCCGCCCGTTCCTCCGGCTCGAGAACCGTCAGGTCCTTACCGTCGTAGAGGATCTCGCCGTCGGTGATCTCGTAGCCGTGCCGACCGGCAATGACATGCGACAATGTGCTCTTGCCGGAACCGTTCGGCCCCATGATGGCGTGAATCTCACCGGCATTGACGGTCAGATCGAGCCCCTTGAGGATTGGCTTGCCTTCGACGGCAACGTGCAGGTTCTTGATTTCCAACATGGTTTTCTTGTCGCTTCCTTCGTTCACGGTGATTATCGCAAGCTCAGCCGACACTGCCTTCGAGCGAGATGCCGACGAGCTTCTGTGCTTCGACGGCGAACTCCATCGGCAACTGCTGGAGAACGTCCCGGCAGAAACCGTTGACGACCAGGGCGACCGCCGCCTCGGCGTCGATACCGCGCTGTCGTAGATAGAACAACTGGTCCTCGCTGATCGTCGAGGTCGTCGCCTCGTGCTCGACGATCGCGCCCGGATGCTTGCTTTCGATATAGGGCACCGTGTGGGCGCCGCACTTGTCGCCGATCAGCAGCGAGTCGCACTGGGTGTAGTTGCGCGCGCCGTCCGCCTTGCCCGCCATCCGGACGAGGCCGCGGTAGGTCTGATCCGATTTGCCCGCCGAGATGCCCTTTGAAATGATCCGCGACCGGGTGTTCTTGCCGATGTGAATCATCTTGGTGCCGGTATCGGCCTGCTGATGATTGTTGGTGATGGCGATGGAATAGAACTCGCCGACCGAGTCGTCACCGAGCAGAATGCAGCTAGGGTACTTCCAAGTGATCGCCGACCCGGTTTCAACCTGTGTCCACGAAATCTTCGAACGGTGACCGCGGCACGCTCCCCGCTTGGTCACGAAGTTGTAGATGCCGCCTCGGCCCTCTTCGTCACCCGGGTACCAATTCTGAACCGTGGAATACTTGATCTCCGCATCGTCGTGGGCGATCAACTCGACTACCGCCGCATGCAGTTGATGCTCGTCTCGCTGCGGTGCTGTGCAGCCTTCGAGATAACTGACGTACGAACCTTCGTCCGCGATGATCAAGGTGCGCTCGAACTGCCCGGTGTTGGCCTGGTTGATTCGGAAGTACGTCGAGAGCTCCATCGGGCAGCGAACGCCCTTCGGCACGTAGACGAAAGATCCATCGGTAAACGCCGCGGAGTTTAGGCAGGCGTGCTTGTTGTCCGAGTAGGGCACCACCGATCCAAGGTACTTCTGGACAAGTTCCGGACAACGTTCGACCGCCTCCGAGATCGGGCAGAAAATGACGCCCGCTTCCTCGAGCTTCGCCTTGAAAGTTGTCGCCACCGAGACACTGTCAAAAACCGCGTCGACAGCGACGCCGGCAAGCATCTCCTGCTCCTTGAGCGGAATCCCCAGCTTCTCGTATGTCGCCAAGAGCTCCGGGTCGACTTCATCGAGGCTCTTCGGCTTGTCCTTCATGCTCTTGGGCGCCGAGTAATAGTAGGCATCCTGATAGTCGATCGCCGGAAATTGGGGCTTCTGCCACGTTGGCTCGGGCATCGTCTGCCAATAGGCATAGGCCTTGAGCCGCCATTCGAGCAGCCACGCGGGTTCATTCTTCTTTGCGGAAATGAACCGTATGATGTCCTCGTTCAAGCCCTTCGGCGCCGTATCCGACTCGATGTCCGAGACGAAGCCGTACTTGTACTTACCCTCGGCGACCTGTTGGACTTGTTCGATCGTTTCTGCTTCTGCCGTCATACCGTTTCTTGCTTTCCTAAATAAAATTTCATCGCGTCACGCAGCAGCCGGCCGTCGCTCGGCCACCTTCGACCACGCGGCCAGAAACGCGTCGACGTCATCGGACGTCGAGTTCCACCCGAAGCTGATCCGGATCGCGCTGGATGCCTCTGTGTCGTCATATCCCATGGCAGCCAGCACAGCGCTACGCCGAACCTTGCCCGAAGAACAGGCCGCACCCGCGCTCACGGCGATACCGGCCAGATCGAGAGCCATGACCTGAGTCTCGCTGTCTATCCCTGGAAGAACGATATTCGACGTGTTCGGCAAACGCTCCGCATTACAGCCAGCAATCCGGACATCGTTCGGCAACCTGGATTCGAGATCATCGCGCAGCGCCATCAGGGCAGATGCCTCGTCAGCACCGGCTTCTACCACAGCTCTTGCAGCCGCACCGAATGCCATGATGCCAAGCAGGTTCTCCGTACCCGGACGCCGATAACCTTCCTGGCCGCCACCTTTCATGATCGGGCTCGATGCCGGCGTACCGTCAGCTGAAATCAGCGCGCCTGCGCCAGCGGCACCCCCGATCTTGTGGGCCGAAAGGGCAAGCGAATCCGCGCCAAGGGCCGAGATATCGATCTTGATCTTCCCGGGTGCCTGTACCGCATCGCAATGGAGCCTGGCTCCGGCACCGTGCACGATCTCGGACGCTTCTCGAACAGGCTGAATGACGCCGGTTTCGTTGTTTGCCAACATGATGCAGACGAGGGCTCCCTCGGCATTCTCTCCGAGCAGTTCTCTGAGCGCAGCCAGATCAACCCGGCCGTTCTCATCAACGGGAACGACCTCCGCGTCGTCGCGGACATTCATG
The DNA here is from genome assembly GCA_040219295.1 of Rhodospirillales bacterium. GTDB lineage: Bacteria > Pseudomonadota > Alphaproteobacteria > Rhodospirillales > Casp-alpha2 > JAVJST01. The sequence goes on along the minus strand of JAVJST010000005.1, from coordinate 1,089,619 downwards.
ATTGCCGGGTGCTCGATGGCCGACACGAGAACCCGTCGTGCACCCGAACCCAGAATCGCCTGATTGTTTGCTTCGGTTCCACCGGACGTGAAAACGACAGAATCCCGATCGGCGTTCGTCAACGCAGCAATGCCATCGCGCGCCTCCTCAATGGCCGAACGAACCTTACGGCCATAGGCATGCACCGATGAACCGTTGCCGATCATCTTTACTGCGTCGGCAATGGCGGCGGCGGCTTCCGGTCGCAGACATGTCGTCGCGTTGTGATCGAGATAGATTTGGGGGGCCATCTTACTCGCTCTATTCGGCTGCGTTGTCTGGAGTAAAGAGCACGCCTCCAGCACCCAAGACCCGGCGCTCAATAACGTCCTCAAGCGACACCGAACTCAGGAACATGTAAATCTGGTTGCCCAACTCTTGCCATAGATCATGCGTGATACATCGGCCCTTGGCGCCGTGACAACCGTCTGAGGATCCGGGCGCGCACCGAGTCGCCTTGATTGGCTCGTCCACCGCGATAATCACATCCGAAATCCTTAGGTCCGCCAGATCGCGGGCAACTAGGTATCCGCCACCGGGCCCGCGAACACTGCGGACCAGACCGCCGCGACGCAGTTTGCCGAACAGTTGCTCAAGATAGGACAGAGAAATCTCCTGGCGATCGGCAATATCCGCGAGCGCGACCGGCTTTCCCTTCGAGTGGGTTGCCAAATCCGCCATCGCCATAACGGCATATCGGCCTTTCGTGCTCAGTTTCATTTCTGCGTCCTTTCGTAACTGCAGAAAAAGTCGTTCAGCCCGTCTTACGCTTCCTAGAGCTGCCGGATTTTGTCTTGGCGGCGGATTCCTGTTCTTCGCTGCCTTCGAGATCCTTCACCCGTTTGGTCAGGCGGGACACCTCGCGACGCAACTCATCGATCGTCTGAACGACCGGGTCGGGACCGTCGGACGGTGTGCCGTAGGCGACGAACTTCTTGTGCTCTTCGCGGTCTTTCGGCATCAGGACCTTTGCCGGCACACCCACTGCGGTGACATTTGCAGGGATTGACTTGGTTACGACCGAATTGGCACCGACCCTCGATTCCGACCCTATCGTGATCGGGCCAAGCACGGCCGCACCTGAGCCGATGATCACGCCATCGCCCAAGGTCGGGTGACGTTTCTGCCCAACCTGCGAGGCCGAGTCCTCTGACGGCGAGATACCACCGAGGGTAACATCGTGGTAAAGCGTCACGTCATCACCGATCTCGGACGTCTCACCGATCACCACACCGGCACCATGATCGATGACCAAACGGTGCCCGATCCGAGCTCCCGGGTGAATCTCGATGGCCGTGAAGACGCGGCCAATGTGCGACACGAACCGCGCCAGAAGCCGCCAATCCCGCAGCCAGAGCCAATGGGCGACACGATAGGCAACGATTGCGTGGAATCCCGGATAGCAGAGCGCAATCTCCCAAGCCGATCGGGCCGCAGGGTCGCGCTCCATGAACGCTTCGATATCATCCTTTAAATTCTTGAACATAAGCAAAATCACACTATTTTACGGGGGCTTGCGGAGACACGGCCATTTAGACCTTCCTGTCGCAACCGCATGGCCCAGCATTGATGGGATTAAGACAAATATAGGAAACCCGACTTTTTTGATCAAGTATTAGTACTGGATTTCGAGAGATTCCGGGGGAATTATCCGATCAAATAAGTCAGTTAATGTCGGCGCCCAATGAGCGTCGACGAATGAGATCGCAGCGGAGTATCCATGCCCGAGGTAATTTTCAATGGTCCCGAAGGTCGCATCGAGGGCCGGTATCACCACGCGAAGAACCCGACAGCGCCGATCGCCCTGTTACTGCATCCGCATCCGCAACACGGCGGCACGATGAACAACAAGGTCATCTACGCCATGTATCAGTGTTTCATGCAGCACGGTTTTTCCGTACTGCGCTTTAATTTCAGGGGTGTCGGCCGATCGCAGGGCCAGTTCGACAGCGGACTTGGTGAGCTCAGCGATGCAGCTGCAGCGCTCGACTGGATGCAGACTCACAATCCCAACACGCGGACCTGCTGGATCGCCGGGTTCTCTTTCGGCGCCTGGATCGCCATGCAACTCATGATGCGGCGGCCGGAGATAACAGGGTTTGTCTCGGTTGCGCCGCCGGCCAACTCCAACGATTTTTCCTTCCTGGCACCATGCCCGGCGTCCGGCATGATTGTCCATGGCGCAGACGACGATGTCGTGCCGCTGGCGTCTGTCGACAAGCTGACTCAGAAGCTGTCGAGCCAGAAGAACATCACGATCGACTATCGGGTCGTGAAAGGTTGCGACCATTTCTTCGTCAAGCACATCGACACGCTGACGGATCACGTCGCTGACTACCTGACAAAGACCCTGACGGAAGCCGCGTAGTACGCTGTCAGCGCGGAGCATGCAGTCGACCACCGGTTGCCGGATAGGGCACGCCCGTGGTCGACGGCAGGCTGAGCGGAAGACCGTCGAGCGACCGGACAGCGAGATAGGCGAACGCCTGCGCCTCGAGTGCATCGCCATCCCATCCAACGGTTTCGACCGGATCGACCGGCACCTTCAATGCATCCGCAAGCGCTGCCATCAAGGCCAAGTTGTGGCGGCCGCCTCCGGTAATCAGCCAACGAAGAGGTCTCACGGGCAGGTGGTCGAGCGCCATAGCGACGGACCGCACGGTGAATGCCATCAGGCTCGCGGCGCCGTCCGCCGGCGACAAACGGTCGACCTCCCGGACATCAAAATTGTTGCGATCCAGTGACTTGGGTGGCCTCTTCGGAAAATACGGGTTTGCCATCCAGCCCTCGACGATCTCTTCGACGATCGTCCCCGATAACGCCAACGCGCCGCCCGCATCGAAGTCAGCACCAGTGTGCCGCCTGACCCAGTCGTCGATCAGCGCGTTTGCCGGCCCGGTGTCGAAAGCGAGAATGTCGGCTTCTCCGACGCCAAGCCAAGTGACGTTGCCAACACCGCCGAGATTGAGAACGGCCAGGGGGCGTTCCAACGTCGACGCCATTGCGGCGTGAAAGAGCGGCGCGAAAGGCGCCCCTTGCCCCCCTGACTGAACATCGTTTCTGCGGAAATCGGCAACCACGGGTATACCGCAACGGCTTGCCAGTCGACTCGCATCGCCGATCTGATCCGTAATGCCTTTTGCCGGGTCGTGAAAAACAGTCTGTCCGTGGAAACCGACCACATCGATATCACCGGCGTTCATACCCTGCGATGCTATCAGATCGAGAACGAGCGCGGCGTGATGATCCGTCAGGCCCCTCTCGATTTCTGCGAACGCCGGGTGAGCTCTGGCGTTGGCGCCCTGTATCGATCTCAAGGCAGCGGAGAACGCCGCATCGTACGTCATCGAGCAGGAGGCAACAGGACGTACTGCGGAAAGTCCGTCGGTTTCGATCATGGCGGCATCGACACCGTCCATCGAAGTTCCGGTCATCAGCCCGATTGATCGTCGCAATGGATTGTCGCTTCTGGATGGCATCGAGTCTCCGATACGTCTAGCGCCGCCCCGCCAGTCGCCTCGTGGGCGGGATTGCGCAACCCGGCACGATGGCCTAAACCGTCGCGACGATAAGGAACCACCGAACATGACTCACGATTCTCAGGCTTTCAAATCCGAGTTTGTGCGACAGGTCGTCGAACGCGGTTACATGCACCAGTGCACGGACCTCGAGGCCCTCGACGACCTCATGAGCCGCGAGGTGGTAACCGCATACATCGGATTCGATTGCACGGCCCCGAGCTTGCACGCCGGCAGCCTGTTGTCGATCATGCTGCTTCGCCTGCTTCAGAAGACCGGCCACCGCCCGATCGTGCTGCTTGGTGGCGGAACGACCCGGATCGGCGACCCGTCCGGAAAGGACGAAAGCCGCAAGGTCCTCAGCGATGAGGACATTGCCGCCAACACCGCAGGAATCCGAACCATTTTCGACAAGTACCTGACGTTCGGTGACGGTCCGACCGACGCCGTGATGGTCAATAACGCCGACTGGTTGGATGATCTCGGATACATCGCGTTCCTGCGCGATTACGGGCGTCATTTTTCGGTCAACCGGATGCTGACGTTCGACAGCGTCAAACTGCGGCTCGAGCGCGAACAACCGCTATCGTTCCTCGAGTTCAACTACATGATCTTTCAGGCCTACGATTTCGTCGAACTTGCCCGCCGGCACACCTGCCGACTTCAGATGGGCGGTTCCGATCAGTGGGGAAACATCGTCAACGGCGTGGAACTTGGCCGCCGCGTCGAGAGCCAACAGCTATTCGGTCTGACGACACCTCTGCTGACGACTTCGTCCGGCGCAAAGATGGGCAAGACGGCTGAAGGCGCCATCTGGCTCAACGCCGGACAACTCTCGCCCTACGACTACTGGCAGTACTGGCGCAATGTGGAAGACGCCGATGTCGGCCGTTTCCTGCGGCTGTTCACGGAGCTGCCGGAAGAACGTATCGCCGAGATGGAGCGGCAGTCCGGCAATGCCCTTAATGAGATCAAGAAAATTCTTGCCACCGAAGTCACGGCGCTATGCCATGGCAGCGATGCCGCCAGCGAAGCGGCGGAAACGGCGCGCAAGTTGTTCGAAGAAGGTACGGCCTCCGACGGGCTGCCGACAGTCGAGGTCCGGACGGATGAACTCGCCCAAGGCATCGCAGTGTTTGAGCTGATGCGACGTGCAAACCTGGCAGCATCGAACGGCGAAGCCAGACGGTTGATCAAGGGTGGCGGCGCCCGGGTCAACGACGAACGCGTGGACAACGAAACCTTATCGCTGACAACCGCGGACCTTCAGGATAACGGCACGATCAAACTCTCAGCCGGCAAGAAACGTCATGCCCTGATTCGCGCTGTCTGAGAGCCCGATCAACCGGGCGGGGGCTCCGTCGCCGGCTCGCTCGAACCGCTGCCCTCGAACAATCCGAACAGATTTCTCAGGAACCCAGGGGTCAGTGCGCTCAGCGGATTGACCGATACATCAGGATCATCCCGCGACCCGGTCATGGTGTACCGCGCGGCGAACACGCCGCCGCCCTCCTCTCCGCCCGAGAAGATGCCGCCGATTAACGGAATGTTCCCGAGCAGGCTGTTGAGCATGTAGGCTGGCACCACCGTTCCCTGAATGTCGACGACATTGGCATGGGTGTAGATTCGCCCGTTTGCCGTAAACCCGAGAGACGGGCCGTTCGCCTGGGCTGAAGACATCTCCAGAACGCCCTCGTCGTAGCGAAACGGAATCTTCAGTTCGCTAAAATAGAGGCCCTCTCCGCCAAGGGCCTCGATGATTCCGGTCAACGACATAACACTGACGATCTTGGTCAGCGTCGGTGCATTGAGGACACGGAACTGTCCGATCTCCATGGTTCCGATCAATGGGCTGTCGGCAACAGAATCGTCGAACTTGCCCCGCAGGTTGAAGTCCCCGCCGACGACATTGTCATTGATCCTGAGAAGCCTCAGGACGGCTCCGGCATCCTTTGACCACATGGTCAGAACGCGCGACGGCTCGTCCTCGATCCCCGGCGCGAGCTTGATGCCGAGCGGCTGATTGTCCTCCAGAGTAGCCGTGATGAAAATTGTCCGCCAGGTTTCGTTCTCACGGACGAAAGCGCTGGTCAGTTGATCGACATGCTCGGTTTCAGAAAGCCATATGCGGTCGAACTGCGCTGAAAGCGTCAAATTCGGAAGCAAGGAATCACCCGAATCCATCAGGTCGCTCTCGAAGACTTCATCCCAAACGCCGGCAAGATCGAGACTCGCTCCCGAGAAGTCAGCATCCCAGATCCCGCTGGCACGTGGGATCAGCAGACCTTTCAGGTCGGTTCGCCCGACGTTGACCCTGGGCAGTTCGACACGAGAAAGCTTGAGCGTTTTCTCGTCGTACTTCGCGCGCCCCTCAACGAAAAGTTCGGGCGCCTTGAGCCGGAATGACGTGATATCGTAGACCTCGCCGTTTCGAAGTCTGACTTCGGCATGCGCCTCGCCGGCGCTTCCGGAAGGCTTGCTCCACTCAAGCGCGGACAGGTCGACATCGACGCCGGTCAAGTCGGCGCGGGCGCTTAACACCGCCTCGCCGTCCTGATGCTCGACCACGTTCAGCCACAAGGGAATATCGCCGCGAATGATCTCTCCGGAGAACGGCCTCGTCTTGATACCCAGATCGGCCAGTGATCCGACCTCGTCGACCCACACGTTCAGCGTGTAGGTGTTTCGGACGACCGAAGTCGGATCGAAACTCTGGTGCCAGTTGATGTTGGTAGCGTACCCCTCGAGCTTGAGGTCACCAATGATATCCATGCCCATGTTCGTAACATTGATCTCGAAGGCGGCATCCTTCACGTCCAGATCGAAAAGCCCGTCGGGAATTGAGACCCCCTCGACAACGGCGCTGGCCTGAGCAGCGACATGATCCCACGTCAGATCCAGCAGCAAAGGAAAATCGAATGCGAGTTGAACCTTAGTCGTTCCGGTAACCGTTGCGGGATCGATCCCAAGGGTCTTGGCATAGCCCAGCGGTTCACGGTCAATCAGTTCCATTGCGTGTCGGAAAGTGCCCGCCAATGGGACGCGGATTTCGGCCTGTTCGTTCGCGTCGGAAATGCCGAAAATCGTGACCGTGGCATTTTCGACAGCCATGTCGTAGGAACTCGCGGACGCGACATCGAATACGATGCGATCGTGATCGAAACGCGCGCGCCCGGTCCCCTCGGTGACTTCGGGCATCGAGTCGAGATACGTCAACACAAGGTGATCGAAACGAAACTCCCCGTCTAACTTGAGGAGTTCAAAGGACCCGCCCGGCGTGCCAATCCCGCCCTCCAGGGCCACGGTGAAATCGAAAACCTTTCCATCCGTAATGTTCGGGATGACCCAGTCGTAGGCATCCTCCCCGACCTTGGCGGGCCAATAATCGGCGAGTCTCGAAACCGCGAGGGATGGCACTTTTGCCTCAAGCATGACCGTCGGCTGGCCGAACGGGTCGTCCACCAGTCCCTCCACCGCAAGGTTCAATTCGCCGACGACCGCATCGAGAGCGTCGATTGACAATCGTTTTTCGCCGTCCTGGTACGATCCGGCCATGCGAATCGAGGAAATAGGGTAGTGGTGGTCGATACCGAACGGCAGATCGATCACTGCGCCGTCCTGAAAGGAAACGGCAAGCTCGCCGATTTCGAATCGATTGACCACGGCATCGAACATTCCGTCGAGCTTGAACGACTCCGTCGCTAGAGATCTGTTCAACGGATCAGGCAGAGCGATCCGGCCGTTGCCGCCTGATAGGTCGAACCCGACGGATTCCAGATTGCCATTGATACCGCCGGTGATCGTCACCAATCCGTCCGACTTGATATCGATGTGTGAGAGAAAACTGGTAATTTCCGCGACGTCCGCGAAGACCGAAGGATTGACGCCCTCGAACGAAATGCCGGCATCCAACCGGCCGGTTGCCTGGTCGATCGTCCCGGAAAGCAGAAACTCGGCCACCGACCCATCGAGATTGGCATTGAAATCTGCTCCAAGGGAGAAACCGTCGTCGACCCGCCTGATCGTCACGTGAGCGTCCGGTGTTACCCAGGAACGGCCGGCGACGTGATCCTCGATGATCAGATCGGCGTCTGTGACGGTCAGCTTATTTATGTACGCCGCCGGGTTACTGCCGCCGCGCTGATCCGATAGCCACGACAATAGCTCGACCGGCGAAACGTCCGCTTCAACGCCGTCACCGGCAAATCCGAACTCGAACTGCCCGCCCGCCTCCCGAGTGATCGACAGGGTAGGCTCGAACAACTCGAGCTCCGAAACTGCGAACTGCCATCGAAGCAACGCCCCGGCGCTCAGGGAGAAGGCGGTTTCGGGCACGAAGCCAACGGTTTCGCCGTTGGCACTGCTAATCCGCAGGTCGATGATCCGCACATCGATCGCCCGCTCCCATCCGGCCCAAACCAGCAAGGTGTCGTCGAAGGACGCCTTCACGCTGGGAAAGGTGTTGCTGATCGCCGAGGAAATATGCGGCGCGAGGAAGGCGATGGATATTGGCCCTTCAGAGAGCCGCCAAACGATCAACAGGAAGGCGATGGTGAACCCGGCGATCACCCCGCCGACAACATGGAAGACGCCGCTCACTGCCCTGTTCAGCAATGACTTTCGGTCGTTGCCCTGCTTGACCGGCGGCACGCCCTCGCGCAGTGTTCCCTCCTCTGGAGGTTCACCGGATGCTGGATCTTTTCCCGGATTTTCGTCGAGCATCGTTTCCCCGGTCGGCCGACTCGGATCGTCTGCGGACCAATTTAGATCGTTGGCATGACGCTTGCGCCAATCTCAATAATACCCAAGATTCCGGGGTCGTCGAACGATTAACCGATGACCCGGACGTGCTCCGATTGCTGAGCGTCCTGTTTTCTTACAGCCCGTATCTGACCGCTTTGTGCCTGACCGATCCGGAGAGTGTCCTGCGTCTTCTCACCCAGGGCCCCGCCAGATACGTCGAAGAACAATTGCACGAGATCCGCACTCTACATGTGACGGATGACACGACGCCGGGGAAGATGCCGATCACCGACAAGAACGGCGTCAGCCGCGCTTTGCGCGTCGCCAAGCGCCGCGTCGCCCTGTCTGTCGCCTGCGGGGATATCACTGGTCTCCTCTCGTTGGATCAGGTCACAGGCGCCCTGAGCGATTTCGCAGACGCGTCGCTACAGGCCGCCACCCGGTCCGCCTTGGCGCAAATGGCCGCGGCTGGCAGGCTGGAGCTAAGACACCCAGAAGATCCCGAACTGGACAGCGGTTTCGTCGTCATCGCCATGGGCAAACTCGGCGGTCGCGAGCTGAATTACTCCAGCGACATCGATATCATCTCGCTGTTTGATCCGGATCGCGTGTCCGGTTGCGACCGGGAAAACATGCAGAAGGTATTCGTTCGCGTGACCCGCGAACTTGTCCGCCTGATGGACGAGCGTACTGCCGACGGGTACGTGTTTCGAACGGATTTGCGATTGCGGCCCGACCCGGGCGCCACGCCCATATCGGTATCGTTTCCGACGGCGGAAGTTTACTATGAAAGCCAGGGGCAGAACTGGGAGCGGGCCGCAATGATCAAGGCACGTCCCGCAGCCGGCGACATTGACGCGGGCACAGAGTTTCTCGATTGGCTGACACCATTCGTCTGGCGGAAGAACCTCGATTTTGCCGCAATCCAGGACATTCACTCCATTAAACGGCAGATCAACGCGCATCGCGGCGGCGACGCGGTCGCCGTACCCGGACACAACATCAAACTCGGACGCGGCGGCATCCGCGAGATCGAGTTCTTCGCCCAGACACAGCAATTGATTTGGGGCGGCAGGCTCTCCAACCTGCGCGTGGCACCAACACTGAAGGCCCTTGATCAACTCGTCCTGTCAGGCCAGGTCGAACCGAAAGTAAGAGACGAGCTGTCTGCGGCATATGCGTTCCTCCGTCGGGTAGAGCATCGACTCCAGATGATCAACGACGAGCAGACGCAAACCCTCCCGTCGGATCCGCCCGGCTTGAAACGTATCGCCGAGTTCCTCGGCTACGAGGCGCCGGAAGCGTTTGCTGAAGAATTGCTATCCCACCTCAGGACTGTCGAGGGACACTACGCCGATTTGTTCGAAGACTCGCCCGATCTCGGTGTCGACATGGGCGGCAACCTGGTGTTTACCGGATCCGAAAGCGATCCAGATACACTCAAGACGCTTGGAGATCTCGGTTTCGAGCAACCGGAGACCGTGGACGCCGCGATCAGAGGATGGCATCACGGGCGATACCGAGCGACCCGTTCTGTGCGGGCCCGAGAGCTGCTGACCGAGATGATGCCGCGTCTGCTGCAATGCATCGGCGCAACCCCCGATCCGGATACGACGTTTAAGAAGTTCGACGAGTTCCTTGAGGGGCTTCCCGCGGGCATTCAGCTTTTCTCCATGATCCACACCCACCCCGGATTGCTCGACCTTCTCGCGGAAGTGATGGGCGAAGCGCCAAGACTGGCCGACATTCTGAGTCGGCGTCCATCATTGCTAGATGCCGTTCTGTCGTCTGATTTTCTCAATCGCCCGGACGCGATGCTAGGTTTGACGCGAGACCTCGAAACCCGTGTTGCCCGGGAGACCTCGTTCGAGGGTGTTCTCGACACTACCCGCCGCTGGACCAACGACCGACGCTTCATCGTTGGCCTGCAAAGCCTGAAAGGGATCATCGATCCGCCGACCGCCGCTTGGGCGCTTAGCGGCGTCGCGGAAACGGCTCTGGCCGTGATAAAGCCTGCTGTCGAACGGGAATTCGCCGAGCGTCACGGGTCTATTCGCGGGGAAACGTTCTGTACCGTCGCGCTCGGCAAGCTCGGCGGTCATGAAATGACCCCCACCTCGGACCTCGACCTCGTCTTCATCTACCCTGGCGAAAGCGACCAGACCGAATCGGACGGTAAGCGGCCGCTAAGTCGCACGCACTACTTCGCGCGACTGGGGCAGCGCTACATCAACGCAATCTCCGTACCGACTTCGGAAGGCATTCTTTACGAGGTCGACATGCGTTTGCGCCCGTCAGGCAACGCCGGCCCGATCGCCTGCTCGATGTCAGCCTTCGAAACCTATCACGAGAAGGAAGCCTGGACCTGGGAACGCATGGCCCTTACGCGGGCCCGGCCGATCAATGGCCCGGCCCCGTTGAAACGGCGCATAGCGGCAGCAATCCGGAAGATCCTCATGATGCCCACGGATTCCGAAGTTCTTCGCAAGGATGTCGCCGATATGCGCAAGCGGATCGACGACGCGCATCACACCGAGCATCTGTGGTCCATCAAGCATTTACGGGGCGGTCTCGTCGATCTGGAGTTCATTGTCCAGTATCTCCAGCTCAGATACGCCGCCGAGAACCCGGATATACTATCGACCAACACATGGCGCGCGATCAGAAACCTGGAGGACGCCGGATATCTCAGCCCTTCCGACGCCGCGTGCCTGAAGCAGGCTTTGGATCTCTGGCAATCGCTACAGAGTCAGCTCCACCTCTCGCTGACGATGGATCCCGATTCCGGCCCCAAGGTTAGAATGCCGGAAGCTCTCCGGGTTCATCTGGCCAAGCTAGGCGGCGTCGAATCGTTCGACGATGTGGAGAAAATCATTCGCGCCACTTCAGGCGACGTCTTCGAGACATTCCGGCGCATTGTCGGCGAACCTGCGAGCGGGGAAGATTGAGAATTCGCGATGAGAGCCCCTGCTCGTCACCGGTTTACCGAAAGGCATTGTCCATTTATTGGTCCTTGCATTCGTATCGTTCTCAAGGAGACCGCCACATGACCGAAGTCGGCAAAGCCGCACCGCCATTCTCCGCGCCGACGGATGGGGGTGAGAATCTCTCGCTCAAGGACCTAAGGGGAGGCAAGGTCGTACTGTACTTCTACCCCAAGGACGACACGCCGGGCTGCACGAAGGAGGCAATGGCCTTCACCGAGCACCTTGCCCAATTCAAGAAGGCCGGGACCGTCGTCGTCGGGATATCGAAGGACTCGCCGGCGAAGCACGACAAGTTCGTCGCCAAACACGGTCTGAAGGTAAGGTTGGTATCCGACGAGGACGGAACCATCTGCGAGAAGTTTGGCGTATGGGTTGAGAAGAGCATGTACGGCCGCAAGTACATGGGCATCGAACGCGCCACGTTTCTCATCGACGAGACCGGGAAGATTCGCCAAGTGTGGCGGAAGGTAAAGGTACCCGGTCACGCGGAAGAAGTGCTGGCGGCAGCATCATCGATCTGATCCGGCGCGGGGCATGATGGACCGGGAACCGGAATGGGCGAATCTCGCAAGTGCCGCCGTCAAAGTGATCGGCACGGCCGATCCCGACGACAAGGTCCGTTTGACGGTCGAAATCGCGTCACTCTGGCGAAACCGTCGATTACGGGTCGTGGGCCGCTGCCGCCCGCCAAACCACCCAACTCGTCCGGCACATCCAGAGCTCTGTGCACCCGGCGAAATGCCGCGTCGGCGAAAAGGGACACTGGCCGGTCGGCAGGCATTTGTACACGCAATCGCACACATCGAACTGAACGCGATCGATCTCGCGTGGGACATCGTCGCTCGGTTCACGGATGACGATCTGCCGACGGCTTTCTACGACGATTGGGTACAGGTCGCGCTGGACGAGGCGCTACATTTTCAAGTCCTGAGACAAAGGTTACGGGCACTTGGAACCGATTACGGCGCCTTACCGGCCCACAACGGATTGTGGGAAGCGGCTGAGCGCACCGCAGACGATCTGCTTGCCAGACTTGCCCTGGTGCCCATGGTACTGGAGGCACGTGGCCTCGACACCACGCCGCGGGCCGTACGCGACCTGACCGAGTTCGGTGACGAGGATACGGCCTCGATTCTCGAGAGAATCGGGCGCGAGGAAGTCCCGCACGTCGCTGCCGGCGTTCAGTGGTTCGAGCATATCTGCAAACGGCGCCATCTCGATCCGATACCGACGTTCCACAAGTTGGTTCGTCAGCGTTTCGCGGGAAACATTAAGCCGCCATTCAACCGCGATCTACGGGATGCAGCCGGCATGGACATCGGTTACTATGAGCCCCTCGCCGTCGGCGCGGAAGGTTCGTCGAACGAGGTCAATCGACGAGCCGCCGAGAGTTGACGCCTAACGACCGGACCTGGAAATGGCCAAGAAACCGAGAAAGACGAACGAAAAATCCGGTGGGGGCAAGCTAAAGAAGATCATTGTTGTCATTGTTGCCGTCGTAATCCTGCTCGGAGGCGGCGGCGCGGCGGCATACTTCACCGGCGCCCTCGATCAGGTTCTCGGCATTACGGACGTGGATATCGTCAAGGAAGTGCCGAAGCAGGAACTGGCACTGGCCAGACCCGTCTATCATGACTTGCCGGAGTTCGTCGCCGATCTGCGGGTCACCAATGATTCCCGGCCGCCGTTCCTTAAACTGCAGTTGACAGTCCAGATCGCGGAAATGGACCTACCGGTCCTGATCGAACGCGAGCCGAAGATCATCGACCGCGTACAGCGTTTGCTGCGCAATCAGACGCGCCTGGATCTGACTGGTGCCGAGGGGTCGGAGCGGCTGCGGGCGGATATCGTGATCATCATGAACCAGACCCTCGACCCGGCTCAGGTCCACAACGTTCTGTTCAGGCAGATGGTCCTTCAGTAACCGGGTCAGTTCACTTCGTCACGACTGCCGTCACCCTGGATCCTGTGGGCGAGCGAAGCTTCGAGGAATCGGTCGATGTCACCGTTCAGCACGCCCTGGGTGTCCGAGGTCTCTGTCTCGGTGCGCAGGTCCTTGACCATCTGATAGGGCTGCAGCACGTATGAGCGGATCTGGTGCCCCCAGCCGATGTCACTCTTGGCATCATGTTCCGCTTGGGACTCCGCCTCGCGGCGCTGGAGTTCCATCTCGTAAAGACGCGCCTTCAACATGCCCATCGCGGTCGCCCGATTCTTGTGCTGCGAACGGTCGTTCTGGCACTGGACGACAATCCCGGTCGGCTCATGCGTGATGCGGACCGCACTGTCCGTCCGGTTTACATGCTGTCCCCCGGCGCCGGACGCGCGGTATGTGTCGATCCGCAGATCCTTGTCCTCGATCGTAATGTCGATGTTCTCGTCAACGACGGGATAGATCCACGCGGAGGCGAAACTGGTGTGCCGGCGGGCGCTTGAATCGTAGGGTGAGATTCGCACCAACCGATGAACTCCGCTCTCGGTCTTCAACCAGCCATAGGCGTTCTCACCGACGATCTTCAACGTCGCCGACTTGATGCCAGCCTCTTCCCCGGGACTCTCCTCAAGCCATTCGACCTTGTAGCCGTGTTGCTCGGCCCAGCGGCCATACATCCGCAGCAGCATCTCGGCCCAGTCCTGGGCCTCCGTACCACCTGCACCGGCGTGAACCTCAAGATAACAGTCGTTGTTATCTGCTTCACCGGACAGAAGCGTCTTCAGTTCGGCCTGGGCTGTTTTGTCGCGTAGCGCCGAAATCGCCGACTCGGCCTCCTCAATCAGCGCCTGCTCACCTTCCACTTCGGCAAGTTCGATCATTTCGACGTTGTCATTTAGGTCGGATTCGAACGCGTCGATTTCGGCGATTGCCTTATCGAGCGAATCACGCTCGCGCATGATGGCCTGCGCTTTGTCGGGATCGTTCCAAAGATTACCGTCTTCGGCGAGCGTGTTCAGTTCGTCGAGGCGACGTAACGCTTGATCGTAGTCAAAGATGCCTCCTCAGCAGTTCGATTGACTGCTTGATCTGCTGGGATATGGCGTCGATTTCTGCTCGCATGATGTGAGCTATCTATCGAACCGCGCGGCGGTGGGCAAGCACCTCATCACGTAGGTCAGTAGAGCCCGCCCGTGCCGATGGAAGGTGTACCGGCGACGTTGCCGCCCTCATCATACCCGGGCGTATACCCTTCGCCGGCCAGCAGCTCGGAATCGCCCGTCGGGACGGTCCCGGGTTTGAAGGCCTCAAGGATCACGTTGCTGCTGCTCGGGTCGGCGAGCGCGCCCGTCGACGGATCGATTCGGACCAGGCGGATACCCGGCGGAATTCGGAACGGGATCCCGGGATGCCCCTCAAGTGCATCCATCATGAAATCGCGGAAAATGGGTGCCGCGACCGAGGAGCCGGTCTCCTTGCGCCCCAATCCCCTTGGCTGATCGAAACCGACGAACACGCCGACCGCCAAATCCGGGGAAAACCCGACGAACCAGGTATCGACCTGATTGTTGGTCGTTCCGGTCTTTCCTGCCAACGGCTTGCCCACCTCGCTGATCCGGCGCCCGGTACCTCGCTCGACGACACCCTCAAGCATCGAAACAATCTGGTAAGCGCTTCCCGCATCGGCGAGACGCTCCCGGTCGTCTGGCAAAACCGGGACTGCCTGTCCGGTCCAGAACGACTGGCGGCAATCCGGGCAGTCGCGCGTGTCGTGGCGGAAAACGGTATGGCCATGCCGATTCTGAATACGATCGATCAGGGTCGGCGACACGCGCTTGCCGCCGTTCACCAGCATGGCGTACGCGGAGGTCAAGCGGAGCAACGTCGTTTCACCGGCGCCAAGCGACATGGACAGGACCGGCTCTAGGTCGTCAACGATCCCGAACTTCTCGACCGTCTCGGCAATCACGTCCATGCCGACGGCCTGCGCCAGGCGGACCGTCATCAGGTTGCGCGACTTTTCGATTCCCAAGCGCATCGTACTCGGCCCGTAAAACTCCTGCGAATAGTTTGCCGGCCTCCACTTCGGTTGTCCTGGACCCTGATCGATGACGAACGGTGCATCGAGAATACGAGTGGACGGCGTGTAACCGTTCTCCATGGCGGCCAGATAGACAAACGGCTTGAACGCCGAACCCGGCTGCCGCCAAGCCTGGGTCACGCGATTGAACTCGCTTCGCTCGGGATCGTATCCGCCGCTCATGGCAAGCACGCGACCGGTATGAGGATCCAAGGCGACAATGCCGCCCTCGATCAACGGAATCTGGCTGAGACCATAGGTATCCGGCGGGTAAGGTTTGGGCGCTTCGTCACCTCGCTGCGGGGCGTGTGTCTCTGGTCGCAAGGAGACGATGTCGCCAATCTCGACAACATCGCTCGGCTTCGACACAGGCGGCCCAACCGTCTGCCCTTCAACCCAGGGGCGAGCCCAGACCATCTGTTCGAGCGGCATGTATCCGCGCTTACCGCCCTGGATCAGAAGATCAACGCCCTTCGCGTCCATGCGCACAACGATACCGGCGACACGGTCAAACATGCCGGAGGGCGGCTCAAACGTCTCGATGGCCGTCCGCCAGTCAGTGCCCTGCGGCACGGTTGCCAGCGGTCCGCGCCAACCGTGACGAAAATCGTACCGCTCTAGGCCCTTGCGAAGCACCCTATCGGCAATTTCCTGAAGCCGAGGATCAACCGTGGTGTGAACGGCAAGTCCGCCTTCGTAGAGCCGGTCCTCACCATACAGGGAGAGGAGTTCTCGTCGTACTTCTTCGGCGAAGTAACTCGCTTCAACGAGCTCGGTCTCGCGCCGTGCCCGGACCTCAAGAGGAGTCGCGATTGCTTCGTCCGCCTGCGCCTTGCTGATGTAACCCTCCTCGAGCATCCGCCCGACCGCCCAATTGCGTCGCGCAACTGCGGCGCGGTGCTCCTTGATGGGATGGTAGTTGTTGGGCGCCTTGGGAAGTGCCGCGAGATACGCGGCTTCGGCGATCGAAAGTTCATTGAGAGACTTGTCGAAGTAGTTCAGCGCCGCGGCGGCAACGCCGTAGGACTGGTAACCGAGATAGATCTCGTTGAGGTAGAGCTCAAGAATTCGTTCCTTGCTGAACGCGCGCTCCAGCCGGAAAGCGAGGATGGCTTCCTTGATCTTTCGATCGATCGACACCTCACTGGTAAGCAGGAAGTTCTTCGCCACCTGCTGGGTAATCGTCGAAGCACCGACCAGCCGTCGGTCGGTCCCAATATTCTTGAGGTTGACGATGATCGCCCTGGCGACGCCAATGGGATCGACACCGCGATGCTGGAAGAAGTTCTGATCCTCGGCGGCAATGAACGCCTGGACCACTCGGCTGGGCATGGCGGAAATCGGAACGAACACCCGCTTTTCGATCGCGTACTCGGCAAGCAGCCGGCCGTCACCGGCGTGCACGCGCGTCATCACCGGAGGCTCGTAATCCTTGAGCTGACGGTGGTCCGGCAGGCCCTTTCCGTACTCGTAGAAAACCCACAGCCCGCCGCCGGCCACACCGGCTGCACCGAGGACCATGAGACACAGAACAACGACAAAGAATCTCATCATGGCGGATATGACCACTCCGACCCGCGAAGTGTTCAGGAGGCGCGGCGCCGGGTCAAGGGAATGCCCCGGAAATCTGGCGATTTCAAGGCGAATAGGCGGCGGAAGTCAGGTGCCGACGACGTCAGTACGTGTGGGCTTGCTGTACATTGGCGAAGTATGAGTCGAGCGCCCGCAAGGCGGCTTCCGCGAATTTCCGCCGAAAAGCGCGGGATTGCAGGTTTTTCTCGTCTGTCGAGTTGGACAGGAAACCGAGTTCGACCAGAACGGACGGAACGTCGGGCGCCTTGAGGACAGCAAACCCGGCGAATCGGTGCGTCTTTCGCAGTACGTTCGTAATGTTCTTTGCATCGCCAATAAGCAAGTTCGCGAAACGCGCCGATTCGTTCAATGTATCGCGCTGCGCCAGATCGATCAGAATATTGGCGATTTCTGGTGGCTCGTTGTTGAAATCCATGCCCGCGACGATATCGGCCTTGTTCTCCTTTTCAGCCAGCAACGCGGCTTCCTTGTCGGACGCGTTCTCGGAGAGCGTGTAGACCGAAAGGCCCTGCGTCCGCTTGTTCTTGATGCTGTCCGCATGGAGGGAAAGGAAGAGATCCGGATCGTTGCGCCGGGCCTTGGCCACACGCTCACGAAGCGGGATGAAGATATCCCGGTCACGGGTGAGGTGGACGGTGTAACGCCCGCTCGCCTCGAGGACTTGCTTCATCTCCTTGGCGAAGGCCAGTGTGATGTGCTTCTCGTAGATTCCGGATCGGCCGATGGCGCCCGGATCGGCGCCGCCGTGCCCGGCATCGATGGCAATGATCCGCTTGCGCGGCGCTGCCGGCACATCAGGCTTCTGCGGCGCTGCCGGGATCAGTTCCTCGTCAACGGCCGCTGCCACGCCCGGCTCGCCGCCGCTCGCCGCAGAAGACAGTGAATCCATGAGCGGCTTCTCGGAATCGGCCGGCTGGACCGCCGCAATCATCGTCGTCTTGTTTAGCGACCGCGCGAACGAAGCCGGATCGCTCTCCGCCATGTCCAGTACCAGCCGGTACTTGCCTTCCGCACTGGTCAAGTAGAAGACCTTGAGAATCTTGGGCGGATGGGTCGTCTCGAGCACCATCCGGCTTTGGCCGGGCTGGTACAGCCCATAACGTAGCGTCTTGAATATTCCGGCTGGCGCCGGCAGCGGCTGAGCCGGCAACTGCCAGCCCGTTTCGGGCAGGTCGAGAACGACCCGATAGGGGTTCTCGAGCAGAAACATCCCTGCGTCGACCGGGCGAGACAGTTCAAGGACAACACGCGTCCTGTCGTCGTGCAAACCGACCCGGACATCCGTTGCGATCGTCTCCGCAGCGAACGCCAAGGGAGCAAACGAAATGGTGACGGTTAAGAGTGCCGCCATGGCGGCAATCAGGGGTAGTAGCGCCAAAGCGCCCCGAACTGAACGTAGCTTGGTCGAAACTCTCGTCATCCGATCCCCACGAAACGACGCGACCGTCGTTGAATCATACCTATAGCCTGCCCTTCATGTCCCCGGCAATCGCAGACAGCATGCGGCACCCGCACGATTGTGTCCCTCGTTTGGGCGTCGATCGGTCGGGCATCGTGTTGATTGCGATTGTGGAAAGGAAATCCTGAGGTTATGTTAACGAATCGATCGATCCGATGGATTCGATCGAAGGTTCACCGCGATCCGGCATGACCGGATCGCCGGGCGGGCAGCGACCCGAGAATGTCAGCTTTTCCCGCCACGTATTCACTGTGGTCATTCCACATCGATCGGGTGTTTGGCACCAAGCCTGCATCGGTCACATAGAGGTTTTTTTGTCGTATGCCTGAGGCGATCACGCACATTGAAAGCTGTCCGTCGGTTGAACCGAATTCGGTACCGCCGCGTCGGTCGCGTCACGCCTCCGGTTTACTAAATTGTGCACCCCGGGTCATGGCATCGAGCCCGCGAGCGTTCGTCTTGCGTCGACACCGGGGTCAATGGAGTTCCCTTTTTAATGTCTACCAAGAAAATGTTGATCGACGGCGCGCACGCGGAAGAGACGCGTGTCGTGATCGTCAGCGGAAACCGGCTCGAAGACTTTGACGTAGAGGTTGAATCACGGCGCCAGCTCAAAGGTAATATTTATCTCGCCAAGGTAACGAGGGTCGAACCCTCGCTGCAGGCGGCGTTTGTCGACTTCGGCGGCAATCGACACGGTTTCCTCGCATTCAGCGAGATCCATCCCGACTATTATCAGATTCCCGTCGCTGACCGAGCAGCGTTGCTTGAAGAACAGCGCGCGGCCGAGGCCGAGGCGGAAGCCGCCGAACAGGCCGAAGACGACGGCGACAATCATGGTTCGGTCGAGACCGTCGGCGGCAACGAAGTCGACGATGAGGTCGAGGTTCGTCGATCGACCACCCCGGTCCGACGGAACTACAAGATCCAGGAAGTGATCAAACGACGCCAGATTTTGCTGGTTCAGGTCGTCAAGGAAGAACGCGGAAACAAGGGCGCCGCATTGACGACCTATGTCTCTCTGCCCGGCCGCTACTGCGTGCTGATGCCGAACACCGCCCGTGGTGGCGGCGTCTCGCGAAAGATCGCCAACGGCGCCGACCGTCGGAAGCTCAAGACCTTCATGAATGACCTCGATATTCCCACAGGAATGGCGGTCATCGTTCGTACCGCCGGGGCAAAACGGACAAAGGCCGAGATCAAACGGGACTACGAGTATCTGCTGCGGCTATGGACCCAGATTCGCGATACCACGATGGAGTCGATCGCGCCGTGCCTGATCTATGAAGAAGGAAATCTGATCAAACGCGCGATTCGTGACCTCTACACCAAGGACATCGACGAGATCATTATCGAGGGAACCGAGGCCTACCGCATGGCCAAGGACTTCATGAAGCTGTTGATCCCTTCGCACGCAAAGCGGGTTCAGCCTTACAAGGAGGACGATGTTCCCCTGTTCCACCGGTATCAGGTCGAAAGCCAGTTGGACGCCATGCACGACCACGTCGTGCCCCTGCGTTCCGGCGGCTACCTGGTGCTGAACCAGACCGAAGCTCTGGTTGCCGTCGATGTCAACTCAGGCAAGGCGACCCGCGAGCGGAACATCGAAGAAACGGCGCTCAACACCAACATGGAAGCTGCGGACGAAATCGCAAGGCAGCTTCGTCTTCGCGACCTCGCCGGCCTGGTGGTGATCGACTTCATCGACATGGAAGTGAACCGCAACAATTCGCGGGTTGAACGCCAACTCAAGGAAGCGATGAAAACCGATCGGGCAAGAATCCAGATCGGTCGTATCAGTCCGTTCGGATTGCTCGAGCTATCGCGCCAGCGCCTGCGCCCCAGCTTGATGGAGACCAGCAGCGAACCGTGTGCCGCTTGTGGCGGAACGGGTCATCGCCGGTCGGTCGGTTCCGCCGCGCTCAGCGTCGTCCGTGCGATCGAGGAAGAGGCCCTCAAGAGGCGTTCATCGGCATTGACGGTTTACGTCGCCGGTGACGTCGCCCTCTACATCCTCAATCACAAACGTGCCGTGCTGGCCGATATAGAACAGCGATACGAAATCGGTGTCACGCTGGAAGCCGACGATACGTTGATCCCGCCCGACCACAGGATGGAACGCGTCAAGTCGGATGGCGAGGTCGTCGAGGAAGTACACGACGCGGCCGCGCGCACCAAGGCCCGGGCCAGTGACGAATCCAGGCGCGAGGACGACGGAGACGGATCCCGGAAGCGCCGCCGTCGTCGACCCCGTCGCGGTCGGCGGGGTGGCGAAAACGACGCCGGTTCGGATGACGATACAAACCTCGTCGAAGCTGTTGACGCCGACGGCAGTGATGACCAACCGCCGGAGTCTGCGAAAGGCGGGGACGACGACTCCGGCGACGACAAGCCCAAGCGTCGTCGTGGCCGGCGTGGCGGTCGACGCCGTTCGCGCAAGCGTGACGCCGCCGAGGACACCGAGACGAAGGCCGAGGTGACCGAGGACGAGGGCGACGATGACCTTCAGACAGCGCCGGAGAACGCCGAAGACAAACCTGCCGAGGAGGCGGCCGAACCCGCCGACAGCGGCAAGAAACGCGCCCGCCGCCCCCGGAAATCTGCGAAGGCGAAGGTCAGCGACAAGGACGCGAAGGCGGAAGACGCGAGTTCGACCGAATTGTCTTCCGGTGAGTCGGAGAAGACCGGTTCCGAGGCGTCGTCCGAACCCGCAAAAGAACCCGATCCGAGCCCGGCCTCGACGCCAATCCCCGAACCTGCCCCGCTTGCGGTCGTCGAAACCGACAAGGCATCAAGTTCGGAGGCTGCCAGAACGACCGTAATCGTCGTCGGCGAAGGCGAGGAGAAACAGGAGAACGCGCGTCGCGGCTGGTGGCGCCGGAACTCCTGATTGGCGGAAACCTGGAACCGGGTCAGCCCTTGGCGAGCCAGTTTTCGAGACAATCCGTAGCGGCGACCATATCCTCGGTCGATCCTGCGAAGGAGAACCTGACGAAGTGATGTCCGCGCCCGGGATCGAAATCGGTTCCTGGCGTTGCCGCGACGCCAGCTTCGTTGAGCATTGCGCGGCAAAACGCCTCGCTGTCGTCCGTAAGATGGCTGACGTCCGCGTAGACGTAAAAGGCGCCGTCGGCAGATGCCAGACGGTCCAGACCCGCCGCAGGCAAGCGGGACAGGAGCACTTCCCTGTTCGCCGCGTAACGCGCGACGTTGGCGTCGAGTTCGGCTTCACAGTCAAACGCGGTGACGGCGGCATACTGGGATATGCCTGGCGGTGAAATGAACAGGTTCTGCGCGAGACACTCGACGGACCGCCGCAGATCGTCCGGCAGTATCATCCAGCCGAGCCGCCACCCCGTCATCGAAAAATACTTCGAGAAACTGTTGATGATGATCGCGTTCCCGGTGAAACGAAGCGCGGTTTCCGCCGGCTCCCGGTAGGTAATCCCATGATAGATCTCATCCGAGATCAGTCGAATTCCCGCCTGATCGCAGGTCTCACACAGTCGGCGAAGATCGTCCGCACTCAACATTGTACCCGTCGGGTTCGAGGGGCTCGCCACGATCAATCCATCGATGCCGCCGTCAATCGCCTCAATCATCTCCGGCGTCGGCTGAAAGTTGGTCTCGTCGCCAACCTGCAGATCGACGACTTCGAGACCCAACGCAGACAGAATATTCCGATAGGCCGGATAACCCGGGCTTGCCAGGGCGACCCGATCACCAGGGTCGAAGGCGGCCAGGAATCCGAGCAGGAATCCGGCCGATGATCCGGCGGTGACGAAGACGCGATTCGGATCAACATCCTGCCCGTAGGCTTTACGATAGTGCCTAGCGATCGCGTCTCGCAGCGACGGTATACCGTTCGCGACCGTATAGCCAAGCGGATGGGAACCGAGCACCTCTCGCGCTGCGGCGACGACGCCCGCGGGCGCGCCGGTCGCCGGCTGGCCCACCTCGAGGT
Source organism: Rhodospirillales bacterium (assembly GCA_040219295.1). Taxonomy (GTDB): domain Bacteria; phylum Pseudomonadota; class Alphaproteobacteria; order Rhodospirillales; family Casp-alpha2; genus JAVJST01. Next base: position 1,067,303 of record JAVJST010000005.1, on the reverse strand, counting down.
GAAGAACGTTCTCCCCCTCGGCCTCCCTGGCGGCGGCGGCCCGCATGACATCCATGACGATGAACGGCGGGACATTGCCCCGGCGGGAAGCCTTCAGGACCATGCGGGACTACCCGTCAGACGCGACCGCGAGCCCGAAACCCCGCGGATCCGTGAAAATCTGGCAATCCTTACGTTCGTCATCGAGGCCCTCAGGACAGCTAAACACGTTCACACGACCGATTTGTCGGGCGTCGCGCACCTGGTGACCACGGTCCGTCAGACCGGTCTTGATCGACGAACCGGCGACATCCTCGAGGTATGTCACATCGGGCAATCCGCCGTGGTGAACTCGTGGCGTGGTAAGGGCCTCGGAAATCGGTTGCTTCGCAAGCAGGGAGTAAGCCGCGACATTAACCAGTGCCGTTGGCGCGGCGACACCGCCCGTTGCGCTGCCGACCCAGAACAAGGCACCGTTGTTGGGGTTGGATACGATCATCGGCGTTAGCGAGAGCGGCCCGCGCCCGCCGTCGCCGGGAATGGTCGCGAGCACGACTCCTGTGCCAGGAGCAACTCGCCCGGTACCGAAGAAATTGTTCATCGTCAGACCGCACGCGACGGCGTCGCCCCGCCTGTCCACTGCGACGAAACTCGTACCAGCGGGATTTTCTGGCCGCGCGACTGGCTTCGAGGCGATTGCGTCCACACTGCTATGCTTATCCGGCTGGTAGTCCGCCATGTCGTTCGAAAACCGTTGTCGATCTCCCAGTTCCTCAGGTACCAACGATGACGAACCGTCCGCGAGCAACCAGCGACTGCGATCGCCGTAGGCGCGGAGTGCCGCTTCCGCGATCAAGTGCGGACGTTCGCCCGCAGATGCATCCAAAAACCGGTCATCCTGTGCCAGATGCGAGAGCATGACCGCAGCGACAGTGCCGGCGGCTGCAGGGGGCGGTGCCACGTGTGCATTGTTGAACCCAATCGGCACGGCGACGGTCGCCCCCCAGACTGGCCTGAACCGGCGAAGATCTTCGAGCGACAACGATCCGCCCGCTTCTGCGACGGCGTCAACGAATGCTGCGGCATTCGGCCCGGTATAGAACTCACCCGGGCCTCGTGTCTGAATTCGGCTGAGCAGGATCGACAAATCCTGCTGCGCGAGGTTGTCACCTTCAGTCACCAGGCCACCGCCCGAGCGACCGAACACCCGAACGAACTCGGGATCACTGGACAATTCCGCCTCGGCCGCTTTGAGGTCACTCGCCATCGCCCGCGTGACCGGCAGACCGAAGCGCGCCAGATTGGCGGCCGGCGTCAACAGCCGCTCCCATCGGATCACGCCATACTTGGCGTGTAGAGCGAAGAAACCTCGCGGGTTTCCAGGCACGGCACTCGGACGCGTCGCATTTTGCGGCACGTTCCCGGGTGCCTCCGCGAGAAACGACAGCGCTTCCGTTGTTTTGGTCTCACGATCGTGAACGACGCAGACACCGCCACCGGCGAGGCTCGCCGCGGAGGGCTTCGTGACAGCAAGCGTAAAGTACATCGCCACAGCGGCGTCCGCCGCGGATCCGCCGGCTGCAAGCACATCTCGGCCGACCAACGCAGCCCTCGGGTCATCAGCCGATACACCGCCAAGGAAGCCGGCGACATAGCCCGGGTCACCCAACTCGCCGACGGTTTCCTCTTCCGTGGCGCAGGCACCCAGGAAGATCAGCGAAACGGCGAGCAGCCCCATTTGACGGGGCCATGATCGATTACTACTTTTGATGCAACGAAACATGGACATAACCGTCTTGATCCCTCAGCGCCCGCCTTTGGTCCGCCTTGTACTGGCGGCGATATTTTTCCTGGCCTCGACAACGATCGACGCCAACGCATTTTCGACCGTTCGCGACGCCGAAACGGAAAGTATCATCCGCGAGTACACGACGCCAATATTTGAAGCCGCCGGTCTGGTGCCGAAAGCGGTCAATATCTACCTCGTTGACGACAAGTCGCTAAACGCCTTCGTTGCAGGCGGACAGAATATCTTCATTCATACCGGGCTGCTGCTGAACGCCAACAGTTATACCGACGTCGTCGGCGTTCTCGCTCACGAAACCGGGCACATCGTCGGCGGGCATCTTGCGCGGACCCGCGACGCCATGAGCGATGCACAAACGCTCGGCCTACTGACAACGATCGTCGGTGTTGGCGCGGGTATTCTCACCGGCAGCGGCGAACTGGCCGCCGCCGCTGCAAGCGGCGGCGCCCATGTCGCGACTCGCGACTTTCTCAGCTTCAGCCGCGCCCAGGAGTCTGCCGCCGACCAGGCCGCCCTTCGTTTGCTCGATGCAACGGGCACCTCCGCCCGGGGCCTCGCCGAGTTTCTCAGCGTTCTGCAGGACCAGGAGCTGGTATCCGAGAGACACCAGGATCCCTATGTCCGTACTCACCCGCTCAGCCGGGAACGCATCGATACCATCGAGGCTCACCTGACGCGCTCGAAGTTCTCGGACGCTCCGCCCGACCCCGCCCTTGAACAGCGCCACCGCCGCGTTCGGGCAAAGGTCTTTGCCTACACCTATCCGTTGCGGACGGTATTGAACGAGTACCCGGAAACCGATCAGAGCCTGGAGGCGCGATACGCCCGGGCATTCGCGTACTACCGGAAACCGAATTTCGACAAGGCTCAGGCATCGATTGATGCCCTGATCGCGGATTACCCTGAAGACCCTTACTTTCATGAGCTCAAGGGCCAGATTTATTTCGAGCACGGCAAGGCGGCGGAAGCCGTTGCAAGCTATCGCAAGGCGCTCGAGTACGCGCCCGACACGGCCCTGCTCCGGGTCATCCTGGCACAGGCCCTGATAGCCCTAGAGGACCCCACGGTCCTGCCTGAGGCGGAGGAACTCCTTGAGGTCAGCCTGCTCGCCGAACCGCGTTCAGGTTTTGCCTGGCGCCAGCTGGCCATCGCCTACGGCCGCCAGGACAAGCTTGGGCAAAGCGCCCTGGCACTTGGCGAGGAAGCTTTGATCAGGGGCCGCTACGAAGACGCCCAGTTTCATGCCAAGAAGGCCCTGGGCATGTTTCCTGAAGGCAGCAAGGAATGGATACAGGCGCAGGACATAGATGCTGCGGCCCAGCAAAAGCGATCCCGGTGACTGAACCTCGCCAACCCGCACGCCTAACCATAACGTTTCTCGTTCTCCTTTTCGTCGTCGGCTGCACACCGGCGCCTCGGACAACCGTCATGGGGCCAAGCGGTGTATTGCCGATCCTCGCACCGTCCAACGACCTGGAACGGGCGGTCGGCAATCGGGAAATCCTCGTCGCCGGGCTACCGGCTAGTGGCGCACTGACGATCACCCGGCACCTCGGCGAGGATGCAATATCCATGCGGCCCGCTGCGCGCGGGTATGCTATCGGGCGATCCGTCGACAGCTTGCTGGTTACCACACCCTATGTCGAATGGACATGGGCGGCGCTTACGCCGGCCGAGGCCGGGCTTCCAATCATCATCGCCGCAGGTCTCGCGGATCCTGCCTCGGACGACAGGCGAGAGGATCTGGCCTACGCCGCATTCGGGATCGAACTCCCATCCGTCGACTACCTTGTCGCCGCCGTCTGGACTCGCGACTTGACGGCGGCGCCCGGTGTTTCGCTGATGGCGAATGAACCGCACGTCGGCATTCTCCAGACCCGGCGCGGGTTCTCCGGGTCCACCGCTTGGTACCGCGACGGCGTCGATCTCGAGTCCGTAGTCCGACAGCTCTGGCCGGACGCCGATGTCTACGGCCTTCACGTCCGATTCGTCGCCGTGATCGTTCCTGCCGGTGACCGCAATGCGAGGGCGCTCCTGGGAGAATTGTCGCTTCACAAATGAAACAGCTGTTCGGCGCCAAGGGCGCTTGCCCAGCCGGGACCGATCCGCCACACTCCCGTCCATGAAATCACAGCACATCGCCATCTCAATCGCCGCCGCGGCTGCTCTCGTTGCCGTGCTGGCGTTCGTCAAGACCCCGGCACCGACCGGGTCCACTACCGATGCACGCGAAGACATCGAGGCCATCGTCCACGAGTACCTGATGGACAATCCCGACGTTCTCGTCGCCGCCTTGACCGAGTACCGCAAGCGCGAGGAAACCGCGCGCCAGGAGCAGATATCCCAAAGCATCACCCGGTTCGTCGGTTCGATCGACGACAACCCGGCGCTGCCGGTCGTCGGCAGCGCGGATGCCAGCGTGACTGTCGTCGAGTTTTTCGACTACCGCTGCGGCTACTGCAAGCAGGTGTTCCCGGCAATAAAGGAACTGATGGCGGAGGACGGTGACATTCGTCTGGTCTACGCCGAGTTCCCGATCCTCGGAGACGCCTCGACATTCGCGTCGCGCGCCGCGGTCGCGGTCTGGCTCAACTGGCCGGATCGCTACGAGCGGTTTCACGACATGCTGATGGCAAGCCGCGGCCAACTCGACGCGACAACCGTGATGGGCACCGCGCTTGAACTCGGCATCGATCTCGCCGACCTCGAAGCGGCGACGAAGAAGCCGGAGGTCGATGCCGCCATCGAAGCCAATTACGAGTTGGCGCAGGAGCTCGGCATTTCCGGCACACCGGCGTTCATCATCGGCGATACGCTGGTGCCGGGCGCCATCGAGCTGGCGACCTTCCGCCAGCACATCAAAGACTATCGGGGCAGCTGAAGCGGCGTCCGGCCTACTTGACCGGCACCAGCGAGAAGCGGTAGCCGATATAGCCTTCGACGAACATCAGGACGTGTTTCTTGCCGGCCGTCTTGGCGTCCTGGTAAAGCTTCAGCACCTGGTCGGGCTGCCAAACCGTGGTCTGGTTGACCTGCAGGATCACGTCGCCGCGGCGTAGATCGATCTCGCCCTCCATGGCGATATCGGTCACGGTCACGACCACGCCCTTGGCGCCCCAGCGGACACCGAGCTGCTTGCGGACCTCTTCGGTCAGGGTCGCCATGGTGATCCCGGCGCCGGGGATGTTGGCGAAGCCCGCCTTGCCGGGCTTCCAGTGTTCGGGCCACTCGCCGAGCACCATCAGCGCACTGGCCGGTTCGTTGTGACGCAGGATGTCGAAGGCGACCTCGTCGCCCGGGCTCGACTCCCTGATCACAGCGACGAGTTGTTCGAACGAGGTCAGGGCCTCGCCGTTGATGCCGGTGAGGATATCGCCGCGCAGAATGCCGGCCTTCGCGGCCGGCGTGCCAAGGCCCACGTCCTTGACCAGGATACCATGGTCGAGCCCGATAGCGGCGCCGGCCTCGGGCGGCATGCCCTGTATCTGCATGCCGACGAATCCGGGATCGGCATGGGCGGCGGTACCGGCCAGCACCGTCATGGCCAGTACGGCAAGTCCTCGTCGAAAAGCCGAATGAACGACCCGGCCCAGCATGATCAGTCTCCCCGAAAGGTGCCCGGGCAGAATAAGTGCTTATGATTCTTGGCACAACATCGGATGCCGCCGCCGGTCAGGTACACGACGGCGGTGGCAGCGCCTCGACCCGCTCGGCGGTCATCAGCGTGGCGAAGTCGCCGAAATCCATGATCAGCCAGGGCGCGACGCCGTTATCGAGTTGCAGCGCCCGCATTTCCAGCGTCGGCAACCCCGACGGGCTCGCCATCGGATAGAAGGCCATGCGCAGGTTCCAACCGGGACGCCGGGTCAGTTCGACATCGAGCACCCGGACGCCGTCGGGCAGGTCGGCGATGGAACCGGAATCGGCGATGAACGCGTTGACCAGCTCCGGCTGCAGGTCCTCCGAGCCGGTAAACACCACCTTCGAGGCCTGGCGCTTGCCGGCGCGGGCCTCGGCGATCAGCCACGCCGTGTGCGAGACCGGGAACATGGTGCCGCCGGGCAGCGATACGTCGACCGTCTCCGGCTGGCGGTAGTACGCCGTGCCGCCGGCCTCCGCCATCACCGCGTCGCCGCGCAACACCTCGTCGAGACCGTCGGTGCTGACCTTGGAGGCGAACCGGTAGTCGGCGCCGTCGTTCGATTCCCAGCTGGTGAACAGCGCCGTCTGGCGGATCGTCGGCCCCTCGGCGACGTCGAACAGCGCGTTCATGTCCTGAGTGAAAATCCAGCCGTCGCAGGTCTGCTCCAGCGACATGGTCATGACGCCTTCGGCACCGATCAGGCCGCCGACGGTGCCGGCGCCCACGCCCGGCAGCAGTTCCAACGAGTAGAACGCCCGGTGCGGAACAAGACCGGCGTAAATGTTGCCGGGGTCCACCGTCCCAACCGGCGGCGCCTCCGATGTCTGCTCTGGTGCCCCGACAACGCCGACCGGGTCGTCGACCTGGCCGTCGGGCTTGTCGACGACCAGCACGCCGACCGTAACGAGCAGCACGAGAATCGTTCCGAGCAACAGTGATCGAGGGATTCTATCCATTGAAGAAAGGTTCACCGCCACCAACTACATTGCAAGCACTTGGCATCTTACTGCCATACCTTGGCATATCGGCATCCATGAGTATTGTGTGAGCGACGCAACCGACATCGAAGGAGGAGCAACCTTGGCGACTCTCGACATCCACCAGGTCCCCGTGCTTTCCGACAACTACGTCTATCTCGCCCACGAAGCCGAGGCCGGCGTCACCGCCGTGGTCGACCCGGCGGTCGTCGATCCGGTGCTGGAAGCGGCCGACCGGCTCGGCTGGACCATCACGCACATCCTCAACACCCACCACCACAACGACCACGTCGGCGGCAACCTGGAGATCAAGGAAAAGACGGGCTGCACGATCGTCGGGCCGCGCGCCGACAAGGCCCGCATCCCCGGCATCGACATCGAGGTCGGCGATGGCGACAGCTACATGCTGGGCGGCGCCGAGGCCAAGGTCTACGACGTGCCGGGCCACACCCGGGGTCACATCGCCTACTGGTTCGCCGATTCGGACGCGCTGTTCTGCGGCGATACCCTGTTCGCCATGGGCTGCGGCCGCCTGTTCGAGGGCACCCCTGGGCAGATGTGGTCGTCGCTCTCGAAGTTCCTCAGGCTGCCCGACGAGACCCGGGTCTATTGCGCCCACGAGTACACCCAGGCCAACGGCCGCTTCGCGCTCTCGGTCGAACCGGACAACGGCGACCTGGTGAACCGCATGGCCGAGGTCGACGCCATGCGCGCGCGCGGCGAACCGACGGTGCCTTCGACCATCGGCCTCGAGAAGGCAACCAATCCGTTTCTCCGGCCCGACAGCGCGGACCTGCAGCGGACCATCGGGATTGCGGGCGGCGACCTCGTCGAGGTGTTTGCCGAAACCCGCCGCCGGAAGGATAATTTCTGATCCCTTCACTCGCCGGGAACCGCTGACATGCCGAGCTACCATACCGCCCTCGCCGCCGACAAAGCCGGCGTTGCCGACGGCGCCAACCGCACCATCGACCTGCGAAGCGACACGGTAACCCGGCCGTCGCCGGGCATGATCCGCGCCATGGCCGAGGCGGCGACCGGCGACGACGTGTTCGGCGACGACCCGACGACCAACGCGCTCGAGGAGCGGGTCGCCGAGCTGCTCGGCAAGGAAGCAGCGCTGTTCACCACCAGCGGCACCCAGAGCAACCTCCTGGCCCTGATGGCACATTGCGCGCGCGGCGAGGAGTTCATCTGCGGCGACCGCTACCACGTCTATTCCGACGAGGCCGGCGGCGCCGGCGTGCTGGGCAGCGCCGTGGCGTGCCCGCTGCCGACGCTGGAGAACGGCTCGCTCGACCCGGCCGCGGTCGACGCCGCGGTGAAACCCGACGACGTGCACTGCCCGGTCACCCGGCTGCTGTCGATCGAGAACACCGTGCACGGCCGGCCGCAGCCGCTCGACCGTCAGGACGCCCTCGTCGCCGTCGCCCGCCGTCACGGCCTCGCGGTTCACCTCGACGGCGCGCGGCTCATGAACGCCGCCGTGGCCCTCGGCCTGCCGGCCGGCAAGATCGTCGAGAACGTCGACACCGTCTCGCTGTGCCTGTCGAAGGGCCTCGGCACCCCGCTCGGCACGGTCCTCAGCGGGCCGAAGGATTTCATCAAGCGGGCCCGACGCATCCGCAAGATGGTCGGCGGCGGCATGCGCCAGGTCGGCGTCGTCGCGGCCGCCGGGCTTTATGCGCTCGACCACAATATCGAGCGCATGGCCGAAGATCACGACAACGCCCGCCATCTCGCCGAGGGTCTCGGCAACGTTCCCGGCATTGAAATCGCCGGCCCCGTCGAAACCAATATGGTCTTCCTGCGGCGCACGAAAGGCGGCGACCACGCCGACCTGCAGCGCAAGCTGGCCGAACGCGGCATCGTCATTCTCGGCGGCGACACGCTGCGCTGGGTCGTGCATCTCGACATCGACCGCGCCAAGGTCGACGCGGTCATCGCCGCTGTCGCCGAGATCCAGGCCGCGGCCTGAAGAATAGCCCGGGATCGTAACCGGCCTCTGCCAGGGCCCGGCAGCCGCGTGTCCGTCCGCCGGGATGGTCATCATGGTCATGATTTCCTGGCCGTTTCCCTTAAGTCACTGATTTTCCTCAATACTACTCCGCGAACGAGGGTCATTTAGGGTCATTTTCGGTCATAATATCGTCGTCCTTCGGATACCCCGGGAACCGCACCCCGACCGGAAATGATGAACAATGATGAAAATCGTTCAACCACCCCCGGACGCATCACATTCTTGAACGGCAGCGGGCGGGCAACGGATTCCTCCCGTTCGCAGCGCAGGGGAGATTTCTAAACATATGATATTTTTCCTATTTTGTCAAGAACCTCGACTGAGGCCCTTGACCTGCGCCTGACCCGAAATCGGTGAACCCACCAGAACGACCCGGCGACGCGCGCCGGCAAACAACTCACGATGTTTCGGGAGATTGCCTATCAAAAGTTGTGCGACTAGTCTCACAATCTCTGGGCGGACCATGCGTGGCCGTTTGGTTGTCCCGACGAGTATCGTTTCCAAGAGGTAGACCAATGTCACACAGTATCGCCCGCCGTCGCCCGAGCGGAATTGTCCGCGCCCTTCTCGTCACGGCGTTCGCCCTGTCGTTGAGCGCTTGCGGCGTCAACGCCATCCCGACCAAGGACGAGGCCGTGACCGCCGCCTGGAGCCAGGTCGTCAACCAGTACAAGCGGCGCGCCGACCTGATCCCGAACCTGGTCACCGTGGTCAAGGAGTATGCCGCACACGAGAGGGAAACCCTGACCGCGGTCACGCAGGCCCGTGCCAGCGCGACGCAGACCACGATTTCCCCGGACATACTGACGAACCCGCAGGCCTTCCAGGCCTTCGAGCAAAGCCAGGGCGCCTTGAGTTCCGCGCTGTCGCGGCTGATGCTGGTCGTTGAGCGTTATCCGGATCTCAAGTCGAACCAGAACTTCCTCTCGCTGCAGTCCCAGATCGAAGGGACGGAGAACCGAATTTCCGTCGCCCGGCGCGATTACATTCTTGCCGTGCAGGACTACAACACTGAAATCAGGACGTTTCCCGGCCGGGTCTGGGCGTGGATCCTCTACAGCGACGCGACGCCCAAGCAGAACTTCTCGGTCGAGAACGAAGCGGCAATTGAGAATCCCCCGGAAGTGAAGTTCTGAATCTCGCGATGCAGGGGTGGCCGTCGAGGGTTCGAGTTTTCGGTCTCGCGTTACTGGTCGTGTTTCTGACCACGGGTCCGATTGACGCCGCGAACCTTGAGTTCCCTGCCCTGAGCGGCAGGGTCGTGGATCAGGCGAACATCCTGCCAGCCTCGTCGGAGACGGTGCTGAACGATTGGTTTGCCGCTCACGAAGCGGGGTCAACCGACCAGATTGTCGTTGTGACCGTGACGTCCCTTCAAGGCGTCACGATTGAAGACTTCGGCTATCAACTCGGACGTCACTGGGGGATCGGACAGAAAGGCAAGGACAACGGCGTGCTGCTGATCGTCGCGCCGAAAGAGCGCAAGGTGCGCATCGAGGTCGGTTACGGCCTCGAAGGCCGCATGACTGATGCCTTGGCTAGGTCGATTATCGAGAAAGATATCCTGCCAGCTTTCCGTGAGAACGATCTCCCAGGCGGGATCATGGCGGGCGCCCTGTCGATTCTGGACGCCTTGGGCAACGCCACCGTCGAAGCTGATAGAGAAACGCGCGATTCCAAGAGAGCGCGCAGTGACGACGAGTTCTGGGCGTACCTCATGCTCATCTTCGGAGCCGTCATGAGCGTGGTAATCTCAATTTGGAGTCGAGGCTGGACGGATTACGATAAGTTGTCGCGTGAGTTCGACATCGAACGGCACAGAGACCATATTTGGGGCGGTGGCGGCGGCTACTTCGGTGGATCGGCAGGCGGCTTCAGCGGCGGCGGCGGCGGATTTGGCGGCGGCGGGGCATCGGGGGGATGGTAGTGGCGGTTCGGAGAACGATCTCGGCCGCGATTGCGGTTATTGTGGTTTGCCTGCTGCCGGTATCGCCGCCATCGGCCGCGGAACCAACCTTTCCGGTTCTCACGGGGCGCGTCGTCGATCAGGCCAACATCCTGTCCGCGTCCACGGAAACCCGGTTGGAACGATGGTTCGCCGGGCACGAGTCGGCGACGTCCGAACAGATCGTCGCCGTTACCCTTCTCTCGCTACAGGGCTTTACGATCGAGGATTTCGGCTATCGGCTTGGCCGCCACTGGGGGATCGGACAGAAAGGCAAGGACAACGGTCTGTTGCTGATCGTCGCGCCGAACGAACGCAAGGTGCGCATCGAGGTCGGCTACGGCCTCGAAGGCCGCATGACCGACGCCATAGCCGGCACCATTATCCAACAGGTCATCCTGCCCAGGTTCAGGTCCGGCGATATGGAGGGGGGCATCGTGTCCGGTGCACGCGCGATCGTCGAGCAACTCGGCGGCAAGCCGGACGATGGGGGAAAACGCAAGACCGTTGCCGCAGATAGATCCACGCCGGTAGTACTGGAATTGTTCGTCGCGGCCATATTCCTGGCATTCTTCGTCATCAATTTTGTCATTTTTCTCCGAGGCGACTACTCGCTGGGGCGGGGACACGGCGACGTTGGTATCGGCGGCGGCGGTTTTGGTGGCGGTGGCTTCGGCGGAGGCTTCAGCGGCGGCGGGGGCGGATTTGGCGGGGGCGGTGCCTCGGGAGGATGGTAGACATGACAGCATTCACAGACGCAGATCGCGAGAAGGTCGCGAAGGCAATCGCGGCAACGGAGAAAACGACCAGCGGCGAGCTGGTCGTCGTTGTCGCGAGATCAAGCGACGACTATCGCTACATTCCGCTCTTGTGGCCGGCCGCTGTCGCGTTGCTCGCCGGTCCGGCCGCCTATCTGATCGGCCTCGTCAACTCAATGACATCCATGTTGGCGGTCCAGGCGGCGATCCTGGTCGCCGGCGGGCTCCTGACACTCTGGATGCCGGTGCGGGTTCTGTTGGTCCCGCGCTATATTCGACGTGCGCGGGCGGCGCTCCTGGCCCGCGCGCAGTTTCTGGCGCAGAACTTACACCTGACCCGCAACCACACGGGCGTACTGATTTTCGTCTCCCTCGCCGAACACTACGTCGAGATCATCGCCGACAAGGGAATCAATGACCGGGTCGGGCATGAAGAGTGGGAAGCGGCCGTCAGCGATTTCGTCCAAGCCGTCAAGGTCGGCCGCCTCGCCGAGGGGTTCGAGCGGGTGATCGCCGATTGCGGCGAGATCCTGGCCAGGAACTGTCCGCCCGAGCCGGACAATCCGAACCAGCTCCCCAACCGGCTCATTGAACTTTGAGAACACGTCAGATGCGCGGCATTCACAACCCGCGTCCCCTGCTATCTCGGTATGGCCTCTCTCCATACCGGTATGCGAGAGACCGACAGGATCGAAGCTGGTCCTAGCGACCTGACACGCGGGCACCCCGGTTGCACCCCGGCACCGTTCGCCGAATAATCGATCGGCGAACAGAGAGCAGGTCACGCCCATGCCGCAGAAGACGCTCCGGCCGCAGGTCTTTCAGAACGCGCTGTTGCTGGCGACGGCCCTGCCCCTTCTGGTCGAAGTCTCCATGGCGGCGGGCGTCCTGCCGCGCGGCGGCATGGTCGCCGAGCACTACCTGGCGATCGTGCTGTTCGTCAGCCTCGCCCACGTCCCGGCGACGTTCTACCTGATGCTCGACCGCGACCTGACGCGCGGACTGACGACGCCGGCGTGGCAGCTGATCCTGATCCCGGCCGCGTTCATCACCGTGCTGCCCTACATCCTGTTCGTCCATTCGCCGCGGGGCGAGAACGATACGTCGGATCTCGTTCTTCTCACCGTGCTGGGCTACCTCGCGTGGCAGCACTGGCACTTCGGACGCCAGAACATCGGCGTGCTGGCGTTTTCCACCATGGCGCCCGAGGGACGCCGGGTCTCGAGTTTCGAGCGACTGACCATCAACGGCGCGTCGCTTGGCGCGGCGCTCGGCATCGTCGGCATGCTCGGCCCGCAGCTCACGGACACCTACGCCTCGGCGGGCACGTCTTCGGTCGCGCTGCCGCTGATCGATCTCGGCGCCGCGGCCGGATGGGCGCTGCAGGTCGCGCTGATCGCCGGTGCGCTGATCTACATGGCGCGCTACCGCCGGACCTACACCCGGCGCACGGCGCTGACGTACTTCTGTTCGGTCGCGTTCTTCGCGCCGCTGCATTTCTACCCGGACGGCCTGCACGCCAGTTTCCCGGCCGGTCACGGCCTGCAATACATGATCTTCCTCGCCTATCACGCCATGGCGCGGATGCACGCCCGGCCCCCGGACAATGGTGACTCTGCCGCCGAAATGCCGGTTGGCGTGCGGCGGCACGTCATCTGGCCGTGCCTGCTGCTGGCGATCTTCATCATGGGCGGGCTGTTCTACGTCACCAAGGGCGAGACCGCCGGCCTGATTTCGGGCCTGGGCGCCGCCAGCGGCCTGTTTTCGGTGCCCGGCGACCGGGCGCTGCTGATCCTGATGGGCCTCGACCTCGGCCTCGGCTGCATCCACTTCTGGTACGACTCGATCATCTGGCGCATCCGCGATCCGTCGCAGCGGCAGTGGCTGATGTCGCGCTATGCCTTCATGTTCGAGAGGCCGGCCCGGAGTCAGCCGGGCAGTTGATCTTGCTTGCTAAGTGATTTCCGACATAATTACGGGATGCCCCTTATCGAGACCGAGTTCCTTGGCGACGGCTGGGCCTACGAAGTCTTCACGCCGGACACAGCGCCATCCGAGTTCGGACCGGCTGCGTCGTTCGTCGAGCTGTGGAACTCCAAGCGTGCAGGCACCGCCCTGCCCGCCTGGAAAGACTTTCAGATCGAGGAGTTCGGCCCGTGGTACGGCTGGCTGGCGCTCGAGGAACTGCTGCCGGCGGAAGGCTACGAATCCCTGTTCAGGCTGTGGGGCAATCGTCTCGTCGATTCGTTCGATATCGAGCTGACGAACACGCGCTTCAGCGACGCGGTCTGCAAGGTCTATTCGCCCGACGAGGTGAGGTTCTGGCTTTGGCTGTCCAGGACCCATTTCATCGCCCGCGCGACCGGCACGATGGACTGGCTGGAGCATTTTCACCGGCTGCACGGACGCAGCTACATCGATATCACCCTGCCGTTGGCCGATGACGGAACGACGGTCGACAGGTACCTAACGGTCACCGTCGTCATTGCGCCAGGCGCGGCCGGCGACGAGCGGCATTCCGTGTTCGGCGCGAAACCGCAGCCGGGAACGTGACCGGGTCAGACGCCCTTCCACACCGGATGGCGTTTCTCGATGAAGGCGTCGACGCCTTCCTGGGCGTCGCCGGTCATCATGTTTCGCGTCATCACCTCGGCGGCGTAGGCGTAGGCATCGACGAGCCCCATGTCGAGCTGGCGGTAGAACGCCTCCTTGCCGATGGCCAGCGTCAGCGGCGACTTGGCGACGATCTTCCGGGCCAGTTCGGCGACCTCGGCGTCGAGCCGGTCGGCCGGCACCGCCTTGTTGATCAGGCCGATGGCGACGGCCTCCTCGGCGCCGATCATGTCGCCGGTCAGCAGCATCTCCATGGTCTTCTTGCGCCCGACGTTGCGCGATAGCGCGACCATCGGCGTCGAGCAGAACAGCCCAATGTTGACGCCCGGCGTGGCGAACCGCGTGCCGTCCTCGGCGACCGCGAGATCGCAGGTGGCGACGAGCTGACAACCCGCCGCCGTGGCGATGCCGTGGACCCGCGCGATGACCGGCTGACGCAGGGTGACGATCCGCATCATCATGTCCGAGCACAGCCGGAACAGGTCGGCATAGAAATGCTCGTCCGCGTTGGCGCGGATCTCCTTGAGGTCGTGCCCGGCGCAGAACGCCGGACCGTCGGCGGCGATGACGACGACGCGAACGCTCTCGTCGGCGTGGATGGCGTCGAGCTCGGCCTTGAGGCCGATCATCAGGTCACGCGACAGCGCGTTCCTCTGCGGCCCGCGATTGAGGGTCAGCGTGGCAACGCCGTCGACGTCGGCTCGGAGATAGAGCGGGGAATCTGACTTATCGGACATGGGACAACCTGAAATGATCTAGGTGATGGTGACCTCGACGGTATCCGCCAGGGAATTGGCGATAAAGCAATACCGGTGGGCGCGGTGCTGCATTTCCTCGAGTTTACCGGATTCGACGTCGAAACCCTTGTCAAAACGGACCACGGGATGCAGCTCGACCCGCGTCACGGACGTCTGGCCCTTGGGGTTCTTCCCGAGGTGCGCGACGGCGTGGTCCTGATAACTCGCCACCGGCCAGCCCGCCTTCGCCGCGAGGGCGAGAAAGGTCATCATGTGGCAACTCGACATCGCCGCCGCGAGGGCCTGTTCGGGGTTCGTGTTCGCGGCGTCGCCGCCCCAGTCGGGCGCGGCGTCGGCGACGAGCTCGAACGCGTCGTTGAAGCGCACCGTATGGGCGTTCGAGTACTCGCCTGCGCGCAGTTCGGGACTCGTTCGCTCCCAGTTCAGATCGATCGACAGATCCGGCATTTGATCCCCGCTCCCGCCTAGCTGCTCTTGGCGATCGATTTCTTGGGATCGAAGAACGGCGTCTCGACGACGGTGGCCGGTACGGTCCGCAGTTCGGTCTCGGCATCGAGGACGGTGCCGATGGCCGTGTGCTCTACCGAAACCATGGCCAGCGCGATGTTCTTCTCGAGACGCGGCGAGTAGATCGCGGAGGTGACCTTGCCGACGACCTCGCCGTCCTTGCTGAGCGGCCAGAACGAGGTATTCGGTCCGGCCAGCGCCTGCACATCGATCACGAGACCGACCTGCTTGCGGCTGACGCCCTTGTCGCGGATCCGCCGAAGGGCTTCCTTGCCGATGAACTCGGCCTCCATGTCCAGATTCACCAGTCGGTCGAGGCCCAGTTCGAACGGGTTTGTGTTGATATCGGCGTCGGCGTGATAGGACAGCATGGCGCCCTCGATCCGGCGAATGGTCGAGGTGTGACCGGGATGCAGCCCGAGGGGCTGACCGGCCGCCATGATCAGTTCCCAGAGCTCATCGCCGCGCGAGCCGTCGCGCAGATAGAGCTCATAGCCCAGTTCGCTCGACCAGCCGGTGCGCGAGATGACGAGCGGAATGCCCTCGAGCTCGGTTTCGATCAGCCAGTAATAGCGCAGGTCCTTGATCGACTCGCCGAACAGCTTGACCATGATGTCGCCCGACTTCGGGCCCTGCAGCTGCAGCGGCGACACGTCCGGTTCGCAGATGGAGACGTCCATGCCGCTGTTCACGGCGACGCCCTGGGCCCAGAGCAGGATGTCGCTGTCGGCCAGCGATATCCAGAAATGGTTCTCGGCGAGCCGCAGCAGGATCGGATCGTTGAGGATGCCGCCGTCGGCATTCACGATCAGGACGTACTTGCACTGGCCGACCGCGAGCTTCGAGAGATCCCGGGGCGTCAGCATCTGGACGAACTTCGCGGCGTCCGGCCCGGTAATCTCGACCTGGCGTTCGACGCCGACGTCGCACAGGATCGCGTCGTTGACGAGGTTCCAGTAGTTCTGCTCGGGATTGCTGAAGTTCCGGGGAATGTACATGTGGTTGTACACCGAGAACTCCTGGGCGCCCCACCGAACCGTGGCGTCGAAGAAGGGCGACTTCCTGATCTGCGTTCCGAACCTGAATAACCCGACGTTGTTCACTGGCATCATCCTTGTCCCGCGACGGCCCGACCACCGGGCTCGCGCCTTTTCTGTGGGCGCGATGGATAACACCGACATGAGATTCAGACGGACCAAAGATCGGCATTCGGCAGTCCGAACGGACTGTTTTTCAAACCGGCCGATGCCGGTTCCATCGTGACGGGACCGCCCGCACGCGGGCTCAGGTCTGTATCAGCCGCTCCAGATCCGGGGGCGCGGACTTGATGACCCTGGTGGCGATGTAGGTCATGTAGCGGTCGATGCCCAGCTCCTCGGACAGCAAGGAGTCCATCAGCGACTGGAAAGCCCGCAGATTGGGGGCGACGACGGTCATGACGTAGTCCATGCCGCCGCCCGTGGCGACGCATTCCGTCACTTCACGCAATCCGGCGACCCGCTGCTCAAAGCGCTCGAAGTCGGACTTGCGGTGGTTCTTGAGCGAGACGGTCACGATGACCTTGCTGACGTCGGCGATGGCATCGAGTGCGATCTCGGCACGGTAGCCGCGGATCAGGCCCGCCTTCTTCAGCTTGTCGAGCCGCGCCCAACACGGCGTCGGCGACAGGTTGACCAGTTCCGCGAGCTTCGACTTGCTGAGCGGCCCGTGCTTCTGCAGGGCGCCCAGGATACGTACGTCGGTCGCGTCCAGCCTGGCTTTCTTCATGCGCGGCCGCTCTCCCCGGGGATGACGCCGGACGACTGATCCGACAAGCTACTCCTTCGCGCCGTGGTCCGAACCCTTGACGAAGTGGAACTCGGCGCCGTCCTTGATGCCCGACGGCCAGCGCGACGTGATGGTCTTGAGCCGGGTATAGAACCTGACACCTTCCATGCCGTGGATCGAGTGGTCGCCGAACAGCGAGTCCTTCCAGCCGCCGAAGCTGTGATATGCCACCGGTACCGGGATCGGCACGTTGACGCCGACCATGCCGACCGGAATGTTCTTGGCGAAATCACGCGCGGCGTCGCCGTCGCGGGTAAAGATCGCCGTACCGTTGGCGAACGGACAGTTGTTGATCAGGTCGGTGGCTTCCGAATAGTCCTTGGCGCGCACCACGCTGAGCACCGGGCCGAAGATCTCCTGCTTGTAGATGTCCATGTCCGGCGTGACCTTGTCGAACAGGCAGCCGCCGACGTAGAAGCCGTTCTCGTACCCCTGCAGCTTGACGTCGCGGCCGTCGACGACGAGCTCGGCGCCCTGCTCGACGCCCTTGTCGATCAGGCCGAAGATGCGCTCCTGCGACTGCTTGGTGATGACCGGGCCCATTTCCGTCGCCGGGTCGCTGTAGGGGCCGACCTTGAGATCGCGCACGCGGGGGCTGAGCGCCTCGACGAAGCGGTTGGCAGTGTCCTCGCCGACCGGCACGGCGACCGAGATCGCCATGCAGCGTTCGCCGGCGGACCCGTAGGCCGCGCCCATGGCGGCGTCGACCGCCTGGTTCATGTCGGCGTCGGGCAGGATGATCATGTGGTTCTTGGCGCCGCACAGGGCCTGAACCCTTTTGCCGTTGGCGCAGCCGGTGCCGTAGATGTACTTGCCGATCGGTGTCGAGCCGACGAAGCTGACGGCGGCCACGTCCGGGTCGTGCAGCAGCGCGTCGACCGCCTCCTTGTCGCCGTTGACCACGTTCAGCACGCCGGCCGGCAGTCCCGCCTCGATCAGCAGTTCGGCGACCCGGAGCGGCGTCGACGGATCGCGTTCCGAGGGCTTCAGCACGAACGTGTTGCCGCAGGCGATGGCCATCGGGAACATCCACATCGGCACCATGGCGGGGAAATTGAACGGCGTGATACCGGCGCAGACGCCGACCGGCTGGCGCACCGAATGGACGTCGACGCCGTTGGCGGCGCTCTCGGTGAACTCGCCCTTGAGCAGATGCGGAATGCCGCAGGCGAACTCGACGACCTCGAGGCCGCGGCCGATTTCGCCCTTCGCGTCCGGGATCGTCTTGCCGTGTTCGCGCGAGATCAGCTCGGCGAGCTCGTCCATGTGATGGTTCAGCAGGTCACGGAAATTGAACATCACCTGGGCGCGCTTGGCCGGCGGCGTGTGCGACCAGCTTTCGAGGGCGTCGCGTGCGCTTTCGACCGCGCGGCGGACCTCATCGGCACCGGCCAGCGGCACGCGGCTCTCCTTTTCGCCGGTCGCCGGGTTGAAGACGTCGCCGAAACGGCCGCTCTTGCCCGCGACGTGCCGGCCCGAAATGAAGTGATGGAGATCCTGTGTCATGCCATTCGTCCTGTAATCCCAAGGGAGTAGATGTCTTGAATCGTGAGACGGCCAACCTAGATCGAAATCATGGTACCAGCCAGCCCCAGATACCGATATCGAGGAGTCCACCGGTCCATGCGCGTGCTCGCATTCTCCGTTCTCGCTGCAATCATCTTAACACTTTCCGGTCCGGCGCGGGCCAGTGAAGCCGGCCTGTGGCAGGCGGTTCGTGCCGGCGAGGCGTTCGCCATCATGCGTCATGCCTACGCCCCCGGGTTCGGCGATCCGGACAATTTCGCGCTCGGCGACTGTTCGACGCAGCGCAACCTCAACGATCAGGGCCGCGACCAGGCCCGGGCGATCGGCGAACGCTTTCGCGCCAACGGCATTGACGCCGCCTATGTCGTCTCGAGCGAGTGGTGCCGATGCCGCGAGACCGCCGAGTTGCTCGGCCTCGGCGATGTCGAGGAACTGCCGGCGCTCAACTCATTCTTCGCCAACCGCTCGAACGCCGAACCGCAGACCGCGGACCTGCGCGAATGGCTAGCGTCGCAGCCGTTCGACCGGCCGCTCGTGCTGGTCACGCATCAGGTCAACATCAGTGCGCTGACGGGCCGCGGTACGTCCTCCGGCGAGATTGTCGTCGTCCAGATGGACGGCGGCCGCGTCGAGGTTCTCGGCTCCATCGCAACCGGGTACTGACGCCACCGGCTTAGATTCATCTTGATCGTTATACAAATTGTATTATGGTGCCGGCATCATGAGCACGGCACCGAAACCCATGAGCAAGACCGAGGTCGCGGAGACGCTGCGGCGCCGCATTCTCGCGATGGAGCTGAAGCCATCCCAGCTTCTCGACGAGGTTGCGCTGGCCAACGCGTTCGGCATTTCGCGCACGCCGATGCGCGAGGTCATCCAGCGCCTCGCCGGCGAGGGCTACCTCGAGATCGAGGCCAACCGCGGTGCCAAGGTCGCGCCCATGGACCTCGCCACCATGCGTCACTTCTTCCAGGCCGCGCCGATGATCTATTCGGCCGCCGCACGGCTCGCCGCGGAAAACGCGACGCCGGCGCAACTCGATGAGCTTCGCGCCATCCAGGCGAGGATCCGGGACGCGGTCGAACGCGGCGACTCGCCGGCTGCCGCCATTCACAATCATGCGTTTCACGCCTTCGTCGGCGAGATGGCGCAATCGCCCTATCTGCTGCCGAGCCTCGGCCGCCTGCTGATCGATCACACCCGCCTCAGCCAGCGCTTTTACAAGCCCGCCGACGCCGCCGAAACCGACAGCATCAGGACCGCCGTCGACCAGCACGACGCGATGATCACGGCGTTTGCGGCGCACGACGCCGCGGCGGCGGTCGCGCTGACCGTCGAACACTGGAACCTTTCCCGCCACCGGATCGAGCAGTTCGTCACCCCCGATCCGCTTCCCTTCGAACTGGAGGACCTGTCCCATGCAGTTTAACGGCATCTTTCCGCCGGTGATCACGCCGCACCTGGATGACGGCTCGATCGACCGCGACGGCTACCTGGCGATGCTCGAACACCTGATTGCCGCCGGGGTCGACGGCATCATCGTCGGCGGCACCACGGGCGAATACTACGCGCAGTCCCGCGACGAACGCCTCGAACTGGTCAGGCTCGCGGTCGGCCACGTCGCCGGACGGCTGCCGATCATCGTCGGAGTCGGCGCGATCCGCACCGAGGACTGCATCGACTACGGCGTCGCCGCGCGCGACCTCGGCGCCGACGCGATCCTGGTCAACGCCCCCTATTACGCCTGTCCGACGCAGCTCGAGCTCGCCAATCACGCGCTCGAGATCGACCGCGCCGCGAACCTCCCGATCCTGCTCTACAATTACCCGGGCCGTACCGGCACCATGATGGAGGCCGAGTTCTTCGACCGGGTGGGCAGAAGCAAGAACTTCCGCGCGATCAAGGAGAGCAGCGGCGACATCAACCAGCTGCACATGCTGGCCCGCGACTACCCGCACATCGATCTGATGTGCGGCATGGACGACCAGGCGCTGGAGTTCTTCGCGTGGGGCGCCAAGGGCTGGGTCTGCGGCGGCGGCAACTGCCTCGCCGCCGAGCACATCGCCCTCTACCGCGCCTGCGTCATCGAGAAGGACTTCGACAAGGGCCGCCGCATCATGTCGGCGCTGCTGCCGTTCATGCGCGTCCTCGAACAGGGCGGCAAGTTCGTGCAGTCGATCAAATTCGCCTGCGAGCTCGCGGGTCTGCCCGCCGGACCCGTGCGCAAACCGCTGCGCGGTCTGACCAAGGACCAGAAACGCGAGATCGAACAGGTCGTCCGCACCCTGAAGACCACCGTCGCCCGCATCGAGGCCGGCGAAACCGAGAAGGAACACGTGAATGTCGTCGCTCTTAACGCGTGAGGAATACGAAGCCATCGCCGGGACGCTGACACTGCCGACCGGCGCATTCATCGACGGCAAGGCATGCGCCGTCTCGTCGGGCGCGACCTTCGACACCATCAATCCTGCGAACGGGGCGGTGCTGGCCCAGATCGCCTCGTGCGGCGTCGAGGACGTCGATCTCGCCGTGACCAAGGCGCGCGAGGCCTTCGAGGACGGCCGCTGGTCGAAGCTGCATCCGGCCGAGCGCAAGAAGACGCTGATCCGGCTCTGCAAGCTGATCCGCCGCAATGCCCACGAGCTTGCGGTGCTCGAAAGCCTCGAGAGCGGTAAGCCGATCCAGGAGATCGAGACCGTCGACATCCCGGAAACCCTGCATTGCCTCGAGTGGCATGCCGAGACCG
This sequence comes from Rhodospirillales bacterium, assembly GCA_040219295.1. Classification (GTDB taxonomy): domain Bacteria; phylum Pseudomonadota; class Alphaproteobacteria; order Rhodospirillales; family Casp-alpha2; genus JAVJST01. Next base: position 1,046,196 of record JAVJST010000005.1, on the reverse strand, counting down.
CCGACAAGATCTACGATCAGGTCGCGCCTGCGGGCGACGATGCGGTCGCCATGATCGTGCGCGAGCCGATCGGCGTGGTCGGCTGCGTGCTGCCGTGGAATTTCCCGATGCTGATGCTGACGTGGAAGATCGGTCCGGCGTTGGCCAGCGGCAACTCGGTCGTCGCCAAGCCGGCTGAGGAAACCTCGATGACGGCGCTGCGCATCGCCGAACTGGCGCACGAGGCCGGCCTGCCGCGCGGCGTGCTTAATATCGTCACCGGCGAGGGCGTGGTCACCGGCAAGGCCATCGGCCTGCACCCGGACATCGACATGGTGTCGTTCACCGGCTCGACGGAGATCGGCCGGCGCTTCCTCGAGTACGCGGCGCAGTCGAACCTCAAGCGCATCGTCCTTGAATGCGGCGGCAAGAACCCGTGCGTCGTGCTCGACGACGCCGAGAACCTCGACCTGGTCGCGCAGCACGCGGTCCAGGCCGTGTTCTGGAACATGGGCGAGAACTGCTCGTCGAACTCGCGGTTGATCGTCGATGCCAAGGTCAAGGACGCGCTGGTCGACCGCATCCTGCACCGCATCCGCGACTGGCGCACCGGCGACCCGCTCGATCCCGCCAACAAGCTCGGCGCCATCGTCTCGAAAGCGCAGTTCGACCGCATCATGGGATTCATCGAGGCCGGCAAGGCCGAGGGCGCTCGGCTGGTCACCGGCGGCAGCGCCATCGGCGATACCGGCTACTTCATCGAGCCGACCATCTTCGACGGCGTGACACCGGCCATGTCGATCGCCCGTGATGAGATCTTCGGTCCGGTCCTGTCGATCATCACGGTGAGCGGCTTCGACGAGGCCATCGCCGCAGCCAACGATACCGACTATGGCCTCGCCGCCTCGGTGTTCACCGCCAACCTCAAGCGTGCGCACCGCGCCGCGCGCGCCATCCGCGCCGGCACGGTGACGGTCAACTGCTTCGGCGAGGGCGACATCACGACGCCGTTCGGCGGCTACAAGCAATCGGGCTTCGGCGGCCGCGACAACGGCATCCACGCCCACGACCAGTACACCGAACTCAAGACCATCTGGCTCGACGTCTCCGACAGCGACGTCGACGACGCGATCGGCTGAACCCGGACGCCGCGTTGAGCACCCGGACCGCCGTCCGCACGCCTTCCGACCGCTCGGTCTCCGGCTGGTACTCGATCCTGCCGGAACCCGGTCCGGCGCGCGAACTGGCAGACGACATCACCGCCGACTGGGTGATCGTCGGCGCCGGCTTCGCTGGCCTTGCCGCGGCGCACCGCCTCGCCAACCGGTGCCCGGGCGAGCGCATCGTGCTGCTCGATGCGCAGCGTGTCGGCTGGGGCGCGGCGGGGCGCAACTCGGGCTTCATGATCGACCTGCCGCACGAGCTCAACTCGGACAACTACACGAGCGGTGCCGACGAGGATCGCCGCAAGATCGCGCGCAACCGGGCCGGGATCGCGGCCATGAAAGAGGCAGTCGATGCCTACGGGCTGCACGAGCACTTCAATCCCTGCGGCAAGCTGCACGGCGCGACCGACGGCAACGGCCTCCGGGCGCTCGGCGAGTTCGAGAACCACCTCGACGCGCTGGACGAGCCCTATACCCACCTGAGCGCCGCCGACATGAAGCACATCACGGGCTCGGACTACTACGCCGGCGGCATGCACGCACCGGGGGCCGTGATCATCCAGCCGGCCGCCCTGGTGAGGGGTATCACCGACGGCCTCGCCAACAGGGTCCATATCTACGAGAACTCGCCGGCGATCGAGATCACGCCCGGCGACGCGCCGGTGGTGCGCACGCGACGCGGCAGCGTCACCGCCGGGAAACTGATCCTGACGGTCAACGGGCACCTCGAGTCGTTCGGTTATGCCGCCAAGCGGCTGGTGCACGTCTTTCTCTATGCCAGCATGACGCGCGAGCTGACATCGGCCGAACAGCGCACGCTTGGCGGCCGGGACGAGTGGGCACTGATCCCGGCCGACCCGATGGGCACCACCGTGCGGCGCCTGAGGGAGGGCCGTATCGTGGTGCGCAACTCCGCGACCTACAATCCGGCGATGTCCGTGGGCGAGGACGACATCGCGCGCGCCGGAGGCGCCAACGATGCCTCGTTCCGCGCCCGTTTCCCGATGCTCGGTAACGTCGAGATGGCATACCGTTGGGCGGGGCACCTCTGCCTGTCGTTGAACTCGGTTCCGGTGTTCGGCGAGATCGAGCGCGGAATCATCTCGGCCTGCTGCCAGAACGGGCTTGGCACGGTCGCGGGCACTCTCCACGGCCGGCTCGCCGCCGATCTTGCGCTCGGCTCGAACGACCCGGTGATCGCCGAACTGTTGGCGGACGAACCGCCGCGTCGGCTCTATCCGGAACCGTTCATGAGCCTCGGCGTCAAGGCCAGCCTATGGTGGTACAGGCGTCGCGCGGGCCGTGATTTCTGATCATTCTAGCGGTCCGGCGGAAACCTTAGCCGGACCGTCGTGCCTTGGCCGAGCTGGCTCTCGATCGTCAGGCTACCGCCGAGTTGCTCCATCATCGTCCTGGATATCGACAAGCCCAGCCCCGTTCCCTGATGTGAGACCTGGACGTTGGTGCGGCTCTGGCCGAACGGTTCCAAGACGCGCGGAATATCCTCGGGCGCGATACCAATGCCGTCGTCAGTAACCGAAACACAGATGTCGCCATTTTCTAGCCGGCGCGCGTCAACCGATATCGTGCAGCCCTCGGGGCTGTACTTGGCGGCGTTGCTCAAGAGGTTGATCAGGATCTGCTTCAGCATCCGCCGGTCGGTTGTGATGGACTCGCAATCGTCAGCAACGGTCACGTTGATCGCCCTGCAGTTGTTCTGTTTCGGCGCATCGATCACGTACAGGCATGCGACGATCTCGTCGCGCAACGCGAGCACCTGCGGATCGATTTCGAAATGCCCGGCCTCCACCTTGGAGAGATCGAGAACGTCGTTGATGATCGCCAACAGGTGGTCGCCCGAGGTGTAGATGTGCTGGGCATAATCGACGTACTGATCAGAAATATCCCCACCGACCGCCTTTCGCCGGATCATGTCCGAGAACCCGGATATGGCGTTGAGCGGCGTCCGCAGTTCGTGGCTCATGTGCGCCAGGAACTGCGACTTCGCGCGGCTGGCTTGTTCGAGATCGCGTTTCGCCAGCTCGAGATCCCGGTTTCGCCGGCGCAGATCGCGGTAACTGCGCCACAGCAGGAAGGCGAACAGGGCCCCTGTTACCACCACGCCGATGGTCGACGCGACCAGGAAACGCGTCGACTGGACGATTCGTTCGCGCTTCTCGTCCCGGTGGTCGCTGGCCTGCTGCACGACCCGGCCCGAAAACTGGTTCATGATGTCCTGCAGGTCCCACAGGCGGCTGTATACGCCGACCAGGACCTCGACACCTTCATCCGGCGCCGCATCGAACAGATCGACCTCGCCCTTGATGCGATCGAACATCAGGCTGAGATCGTTCAAATCGCGCGACGTCAGTATCTCGTCATAAGGTGGTCGTTGGGGAAGGCTGCGAAGCCGTTCGTAAACGATGTCGTAGCGCAGCCGCGCCTCGTCAGCGGACATCCGGTCCGGCGCCATTTCGATGGCCCTCAGTTCAGCCATCATGAGGTTGAAGTGCATGCGCAACTGCACCGTCGCCAGGCCGCTATTGTCGTAGTTGACGGCCTGCAACTGGCGGATGGTCGCCAGCGCATTGATCATCGAGACGACACTGAGCGCGAGGAACACGGCCGTCAGGATGCTGACGAATACGGAGAAATTGTCGCTTCTGCTGAACTTCAAGAAAATCGAACCTGAAAAGATGGTGTTGGATCGCGGCCTAGCGAACGTCGATGTCAGCCAGCTGCCAGATTGTGCGAACACTGTATGTCTCGTCCTGTAGTTCCGGGTATTGATCGATCGGGTACACGACCCACAATGGTCCCTTGTTGCGGGGACGCATGACCTCGCCGTTCCACGTCATCGCCAGCATCACTGGAAACGTCATGATGTCCTCGACCGGGATCTCGATCGAGTAGCCGTCGAGCGCCGTCCCGACCAGTACCTCGCCGTCCGCGTCGACGGCCTTGAGAACATCGGAAAACAGCACGCCCTCGTATTCCTGCAACCCGGTTTCGAAGGGGTTGTGCGTGGTTAGTGAACGCATCCCGAGGGCCATCAGCATTTCCCGGTCGAAATGGGCTTCGTCGCCGACGTTGGTTTCGCCGATCTTGCCCTTGACCACGAGGATCACCGGCCCCGCCGGCGTAGCGAGTCCCGCCGTCGCCGCAGTCGGACAGATCAGCGACAAACCGAATACGACCGCAATCGTCGCGCCGGCGAGCCGAACAAGAATGTGCCGGACCAACAAGATCATGTGCCACCTTCGGTGCTTCTGGTATGAACGCGCCGAGATCATACATCGGATCGAAAGTAGTGGAAACTACTTAGTATCGGGATTCAGGCCGCCGCAGCGGCCGTTTCGATCAGCCAGTCCTTCAGCGTCTCCGCCGCGGGCGACAGGGCCCGGTTCTGGTTCCACGTCAGGTAATATGCCCCCGGCGCGTCGATCCCCAGTTTCGTCAGTTTCTTCAACCGCCGGTCCAGCAGCATCGGCGCGACCAGATGCTCCCAACCGAGCGCGACGCCCTGGTCGTCCATCGCGGCCTGCATCAGGACCGAGAAGTTGTTGAATCGCCGGCCGACGATGGGACCATGTGTGATGCCGGCGCGGCGCAGGAACTCCTCCCAGTTCGTCCATTCCGGATCGACGCCGGCGACATGAAGCAGGTCGAGCTCGGCGATCCGCTCTCCCGGCGTCCTACTGTGCGCCTTGAAGTATCCCGGCCCGCAGACGGGGAAAATGCGGTCGCCAAACAGCCGGGTCGCCATCTCATCGGGCCAGGCCCCGGCGCCATAACGGATCCTGAGATCGATCTCGGCGCGCCGGTAATCGTTGGCCACGTCCGATATCATGTGATTGATCGCGATCTCGGGATGGGCGCGCCAGAAGGCACCGATCCGGGGCATCAGCCAGAGCGAGCCGAACGCCGTCGAGCACGCCAGCGTCACGCTCGATTGGGCGCGTCCGGTGCGGATCCGGTCGAAGGCTTCGGAAGCCTGGCTGAACCCGCGCGCAAGGACGGCGTATAGTTCTTCACCCTCCGGGGTCAGGTGCATGCCTTCCTTGTCGCGATGGAACAGCGGCGTGCCGGCCTCGTCCTCGAGGCCGCGGATCTGACGGCTGACGGCGCCCGGCGTCACGTTCAGTTCGCTCGACGCAAGCTTGATGCTCATATGGCGCGCACACGACTCGAACGCGGCCAGCATGGTCAGGGACGGCAGGTTGTAGTAGCGGCGAACCATGCGATTTTCCTAGCAGGTTCAATAGCATACGCCAGCCTGCACCACGTTTGTCCAGCGTGCATTTATCGCGCCCCGCTTCTGAATCTTTTTCGTTTCTGGAATCTCGCATCCAAACGCATTGTGGACGGCAGGAGGATTGCCATGACTGCGATGACCGCGATCGAGACGCCGACGTCGCGCAACACCCGACGCGGCGGCCGGGACTCCCGTCGGGTGATCCGGACCAACCGGATCGAACCGATGCTGCCCGCGTTGAGGCACGGACTGCCGTACACCGAACCGATGGTCCGCGAACAGGTCGAACGCATCCACGAGGCCTCGATGTGGATCCTGGAGAACGTCGGCGTCGACTTCCGCGACCCGATCGCACCGGGCCAGTGGAAGGCGGCCGGCGCCAAGGTCGATGGCGAGCGCGTCTACCTCGACCGGCACCTGGTAATGGAGCTTATCCGGTCGATCCCGTCACAGATCACGTTGCACGCCCGCAACCCCGAGAAAAACGTTGGCCTCGGCGACGGGCGATCGATCTTCGTGCCGATGACCGGCGCGCCGTTCATCCGCGACCTCGACGACGAGCGCCGCTACGGCACGCTCGAGGATTTGGGCACCTTCCACAAGCTCGCGCACATGTCGCCGGCGATGCATTCGACGGCGCACGTCATCTGCGAACCCATGGACATACCTGTCGGGCACCGCCACCTGTGGATTACCTATTCCTCGATGGTTCACTCGGACAAGACGTTCATGGGCATGTCGACGAGCGGCCAGAACGGCGAAGACGTCATGGACATGGTCAAGATTCTGTTCGGCGAGGATTTCGTCGACAGCCATCCGGTCGTGACAGCCAACATCAACGGCAACTCGCCGCTGGTCTGGGACGAGACAATGCTCGGCGCGCTGCGCGCGTTCACCCGGCACAACCAGCCGGTGCTGTGCTCGCCTTTCGTGCTCGGCGGCGCCAACACGCCCGCCTCGACGGCACCCGCCGTTGCGCAGCTCAATGCCGAGGCGCTGTCGGCGCTGGCCTACACCCAGCTTGTCCGCAAGGGTGCCCCGGCGATCTACGGCCACTATCTGTCGACGGTATCGATGGCGTCGGGCGCGCCCATGGCAGGAACGCCCGAGATCAGCCTGATGAACTTCATGATCGGCCAGATGGCGCGGCACTACGGCGTGCCGTGGCGGACCTCAAACACGCTGGGCGGCGCCAAGACGTTCGATGCCCAGGCCGGCTACGAGTCGGCCACGACGCTGATGGCGGTCAGTCTCGCCGGCGCCAATTACATATGGCATTCGGCGGGCTGGAACGAAGCCGGTCTGCATTGCTCGATGGCGAAGTTCGTGGTCGACGCGGAGCAGTGCGCCATGGCGTACCGCATGGTCGAGGGTCCCCGGTGGGACGACTTCGACGAGGCAATCGCCGCCGTCCAGGACATCGGTCCGGGCGGCCATTATCTCGGCCACCAGCACACCCAGGAAAACTTCCAGCGTGCGTTCTTCTTGCCCAAGCTGTTCGACAACAACTCGTTCGAGCAGTGGCAGGCGGACGGCTCCAGGGAAATCACGCAACGCGCGCTCGAGTTCGCCAAGGCACAACTCGCCCAGTATGAACGGCCCGGGCTTGACCTTGCCAAGGACGAGGAATTGCGCGACTACATCGCCCGGCGCGAACGCGAGATACCAGGCAACGTCTCCTGAACCGTCGACATCCTGCGTCCCCCGCAAACGAAAACCGGGGGCCCAAGGGCCCCCGGCATCTTTCGTCTCGAAACGCCAGGTGATTAGGATTTCTTCCACCAACGCTCCATCCAGCGATGGCCGTCCTTGTCCCAGTTGGTCGCGAACGTGTCGGGATGGCCGACCGAGTCGTTGGTCGCAAAGACATAGGACGCGAACATCGGGATGACCGTGCTGCAGTCGTTGGCGCAAATATCCTGCATCTCCCAGTACATCTCGCGGCGCTTGTCCTGGTCGAGCTCGGCGCGGGCGGCAATGAGCAGCTCGTCGAAACGGGCGTTCGACCAGAAGGCCTCGTTCCACGCCACGCCGGACTCGTAGGCCGTCGAGAACATCAGGTCCTCGACCGGACGGCCGCCCCAGTAGGATGCGCACCAGCCCTTGTTCATCCAGACGTCGGACCAGTAGCCGTCGCTCGGCTCGCGGATCACGTTGATCGAAATGCCGCATTTCTTGGCCGAGTTCTGATAGAGGACCCCGGCATCGATGGCTCCGGCAAAGGCCGCATCGGCCACCGACAGGTCGACCGACAGGCTGTCGAGGCCAGCCTGCTTCAGGTAGTACTTCGACTTGTCGGGATCGAATGTCTTCTGTTCGAGTTCGGTGTTGAAGAACCGCTGGCCGGAACCGATCGGATGATCGTTGCCGACGGCGCCGTAGCCGAAAAGAATCTTGTCGACCATCTCCTGGCGGTCACAGGCGTACTTCAGCGCCATGCGGATGTTGTTGTCGTTCCAGGGTGCCTGGTCGCCCCGCATCGGGAAGGTGTAGTGCTGGGTGCCGTCGACCTTGTGCAGGTTGACGCCCGGTTTACGGCCGAGAAGACCGGCGGTCTTGAGGTCGACACGGTCGATCGAGTCACAGTCACCGGAAACCAGCGCCGCCGTCCGCGCGTTCGGATCATGCAGGACCAGCATCTGGGCGCCATCGAGGTGGCCGACCGACGAGTCCCAGTGATTGGCGTGCTTGGAGAGCTCCGCCGAGACGCCGGTATCGTAGTGGTCGATCTTGTAGGCGCCGCAGCCGATCTCGGACGCATAGTCCATCTTGCCGTCCGACGTCGCCTGCATGACCGGGATGTGATAGTCGTGCACGATGAACGGGAAGTCGGCGTTGCCGGCGCCCAGCGTGACAACGACCGTGTTCTTGCCGTCGGCCTTGATGTCGGTCACCGCCGAGACCAGCGGCGCGGCAGCCGAGGTCGAATCCTCACCCCGATGGTGATTGATCGAGGCCACGACGTCGTCGGCCGTCACACTCTTGCCGTTGTGGAACTCGACGCCGTCCCGAAGCTTGAACGTCCAGACCTTGGCGTCCGGCGAGCTTTCCCAAGACTCGGCGACCGAGGGCTCAAGCGAGCCGTCCGCCGCGATCTGCGTGAGGTAACCGTTGTAGCTGTGGGTCAGACTGATGGTGAAGTCGTTTTCGAACAGGCCCGGATCCTTGCTGTCGGTTGTCGAGCCGTGCCCGATACCCATGACCATGGTGCCGCCCTTCTTCGGGGTGGCGGCCTGGGCCTGATCGGCGAGTGCGGTAGCGGCGGAGACGGCCATGCCGGTCGCCAGCGCGCCCTTCATGAAACCGCGGCGATCGATCGTGCCGGCCGTCAGCTTGCGGCCGAGATCGTCGATGTAGTCCTGCTTTTTCATCGAACGTGTCCTTGTCCCTGTTGATTCTTGCGAAATTGTTGCTTGGGCGGCGGGTTTCGCCGCCGACCTATCAAGTAAACAAGACCCTATGACCGGGCTCAACGGCTTTCGCACAACGACCTCATTATATTTTCGTGATGTTGTACCTAGATGAGCTTGGGCATTCGCACTCACAAAAGCATCGGGCCGGGAGCATTGCTCCCGGCCCGGCACGTCAAATCGCACGGATGGTCGGCGCTTACGCCTTCCACCAGCGCTCCATCCAGCGCTCGCCATCGAGATCCCAGTTCGAGGCGAACGTATCGGAGTGGCCGACACCATCGTTGATCGCGAACACATAGGACGCGAAGAACGGGATGAGAGCACCGCCGTCCTCGTTGAGGATGACTTGCATCTCATAGTACATCTCTCGACGCTTGTTCTCGTCGAGCTCGGCACGCGCGGCGACCAACAGTTCGTCGAACCGTGCGTTGGACCAGAACGTGTCGTTCCAGGCGACTCCCGACTGATAGGCCGTCGAGAACATCATGTCCTCGACCGGACGGCCACCCCAGTAACAGGCGCTCCAGCCCTTGTTCATCCAGACATCGGACCAGTAGCCGTCGTTCGGCTCACGCACGACATTGACGTCGATACCGCAGTCCTTGGCCGAATTCTGGATCAGGACCGCCGCGTCCACCGCACCCGGGAACGCCGCATCCGAGGCCGAGAGTTCAACCGAAAGCGAGCTCATGCCGGCCTGCTTCAGGAAGTACTTGGCCTTGTCCGGATCGTACGACGTTTGCGGCATCTCGCTGTTGAAGAAACGCTGGCCAGAACCGATCGGCACGTCGTTGCCGACCTCGCCGTAACCGAACAGGATCTTCTCGACGAGTTCGTCACGCCTGACGGCATGCTTGAGCGCGCGTCGCACGTTGACGTTGTCGAAAGGCGCCACGTCGCAGCGCATCGGGAACGTGTAGTGTTTGGTGCCGGCAACCGAATGGATGTTGACGCCGGGCTTGCGGCCCAACAGCCCCGCCGTCTTCAGGTCGACGCGGTCGATGGCGTCGCAGTCGCCCGAAACCAGGGCGGCGGTCCGCGCGTTCGGGTCGGTCAAGGTCAGGATCTGGGCGCTGTCGAAGTGGGCGACATCGCTGTTCCAGTGGTTTCCATGGCGCTTGAACTCGGCCGACACGCCGGGATCGAAATGCGTCATTTCGTAAGGGCCGCAGCCGACGCCGGGCTCCCAGTTCATCTTGCCGTCCTTCGCCGGCTGAACCGGGATGTGATAGTCAGTGACGATGTACGGGAAGTCGGCGTTACCCGCAGACAGCGAGATAACGACGTTGTCGCCGTCCGCCTTGACGTCGGTCACGGCATCGACAAGCGGTTTGGCCGCCGAGGTCGAGTCCTCGCCGCGATGGTGATTGATCGATGCGACGACGTCCTCGGCGGTAACCGACTTACCGTTGTGGAATTCGACGCCCTTGCGCAGCTTGAAGGTCCAGGTCGCGGCATCGGAGGAGGCTTCCCACGACTCGGCGACCGACGGGTGCACGGCGCCGTCGGCGCCGACTTCGGTCAGGTAACCGTTGAATCCGAACGTCATGCCGAGGGTAAAACCATTCTCGTAGAGGCCCGGATCGAGGGTGTCGGTCGTCGATCCATGCCCCTTGCCCATGGTGATATGGCCACCCCTCTTCGGCGTTGCGGCCTCGGCTTTCGAGGCGAGTGCTGTGGCCGCGCTAACGCTCATGCCGGTGGCGACGGCACTCATCATGAACTGGCGGCGATCGATTTCCTTCGCCGTCAGTTTACGGATGAGTCCGTCCACATGTTTCTTGGTATCCATGGAGTAATTCCTTGTCCCTGTTCGCGAATTCTTGTTCTCAGGCAGGCCGTTTCGGCCATCCGGCTCAAGTAAACTGGACGCACGCCGCCATCTCAATGGTTTTCCGAGTCACCATTGGTCTGCAAAAAGGCGGCAGAATGATGAAATTCGCCGATTCGATGAGCGTTCAGCGTATCTCGCGTATGAGACGATCCACGAAGGCGGCGATCAGCGCGTGCGTTCCGGGCCCGAAGTGCCCGTCATGGGGCACCCGCGCCTCGTCCGGCGGCAGGGCGCGCATCGGTTCGCCGACGGCCTCCTGCCACGGCGCCGGACCGACATAGGTGACGTCGTTCCGCGCCTCGAAGGCCTCGGCGTGGACGGCATAGATGCGTTCCGGATCGAGCACGATGAGGTGCGCACCGGAGCGCGCCGGCAGGCTGAGCGCATGCCGAACGCTGGCGAGGCGGATGGCGTCATGCTCCGCATCGCTTGCGATACCGAAGAAATCGTCGGCGAAACCGCTCATCAGGCCGAGCCGCACGAGGTATCCCGATAGTCGGGATACCGGGCGGCTGATCAGGAAGTATCCGAGAGTCTTCTCGCCGGCGCCGACCATGCCGCCCGGCCGCATGCCCCATGCCGCCGCGCGCTCGACGAACCCGGCCGGCGGCACCACCAGTTCCGCGACGCCTGACGGATTGGTCCAGTAGCACGGCTTCAGGATCCACGTCGGTCGTGTCGCCCCGGTACAGACGGCCCGGTGCCACCCGCTGACCAGGTAGACGATGACCGACGGGTCGTGCAGCTCGGCAGCCCTCGCGCCCAGCATCATGGCCTGGGCGTTCGAGTACGCCGGACTGGCGAACAGCGCGGTCTCGTGACCATGAACGGTCTCGAGGCGGGCGGCGAAGGTGTCGGCACCGTCAATGCCGTAACCGAAGGGGAAGGAGTCGCCGATGACCAGCACGTCTGCGCGACCGGGCGGCGGCAGGGCGCTGCCCGCCGGCGGCGCCGGTATGCGCGCCCCTTCCGCATCGATTGTGACCTCGCCGCGAAAGGCGATGTCGCCGAAGGCCGCATCCTTGCCCATGATGCAACTCCTCGAATTGGGCTTGAGGGTCCAGCCGATCTCGCCATCGATCAAACCGAACGGTCCGCAGTAATCCCCGCGCAGGGATATGTAGCCATAGAGATACCAGAGCTCGACCAGGACCACCGGGACAGCCAGACCCGGAATCAGCAGCATGATCAGCCAGAAGGCGACGAGTTTGCCGCGCGTGCCCTTTGACATTGACGTACCACCTTTCCCGGAAACGAACCTGCCCACAGATAGAGGGGGTCGATGAGGGCGAGCAACCATCGATTATCCGAGCCCCCGGGCAAACTCAAGCGGCCCTGCGCCGCCTGACGGTCATCGGCGACACCGTCAGCGTTGCTGCTCGGTCGGGTTCGGCTATGCGGCCTGTGAAATCGTCGTTGAAACGGCACGGTCAAGGACGTGGTACCCGGCCTGTAGCGGCATTTGCACGGGAACATCCACAGCTTGGCCCACCCGCCGAAATGTGGATGATGATCGGATGATCTCGTTGTTTCCGCGTCGAGAACCGGTTCAGGACATCGTCAGTCCGTGGTCCTATCTCTCTTTCGCGTCCGATACCCCGCCCGAGAAGTTCGGCGACCTGGCGCCGATTGTCGAGCTGTGGCGCTCGAAATGGCCGGCGCCCGATCGCTTTCCGGCGTGGCGGAATTTCGACATCCTCGAGTTCCGCGGCTGGTGGGGACAGCTCTCGCTGGCCGAGATGCATCGCGACCCTCTCGATCTACGATGGGCGCTGTGGGGCACCAAGCTGACCCATTGGTGGGGCGCCGACTATACTGGTCAGCGTATCAGCGAACAGCCGCATTTGATGGACGTCTGGCAACACTTCGAACGGCCATACTTCGAGTGCCAGCTCGAACATCGCCTGATCGGGTTCGTCACCGGCTCACTGGAGCCACAGGATCGTCAGTTCCTCAACATCCGCGGCATCGACCTGCCGCTCGAGACCGACGGTGTACTGACACACTACCTGAGCGTCTATGAGCTGCGGCACGCGGACGACAACTTCGTCCCCGACGCGCCGGTACTGTTCCGCTTCTAAGCGGTCCGCAAGAACAAGTTCCTCTGAAAGAATGGCGGACGGGGGGGGATTCGAACCCCCGGTACCCTGTTAAGAGTACGACGGTTTAGCAAACCGCTGGTTTCAGCCACTCACCCACCCGTCCGTCTTGGCTGAGGCCGCCGGAACCGGCGGACGCCCGTGTTCTAACCAAGGGGCGAACCCGCGTCAATCCGATGCGGAAGCGAGCGCCGTGAAAACGCCCGGCCGACGCTCACGGGACGATACCAGAGACATCGGCCGGAATTAAAACGGGGCTGATCAGTCGGTCGCGACCATGCTGCGGGCGATCGTAAGAAGCTGGTCCGCCTTCTCGTACTCGCCCTCGCCGCAGCGCATCTCGGCCAGTTTCATGATCTCGGCGAAAGCTAGCTGAGCCTTGGGTCCAAGCCCCTTATACTCCTCGTACGCGCCCTGGGTTTCGGCCAGGGCCTTACGGCATTCGGCGTCATTCATGATGTTGGCCGCACTGGCGGAATCCGAAACCACCACGACAGCGCTTGTGAGGAGAAAGGCAGCGGCAATCAAGCAGGGCTTTAAGTGAAACATCGTTCAGTCCTCCCAAAATACTCGGCGGTGATGTGTTGTCACCGCCGTCCGGCGAATTCTGCATCTTATCCGGTTCGTTGTCATCAGGACACTCACGATCCCAATGAGCGACGCCGGGGCCGACCACTCAATGTTCGGCCGGCGCGGCGATGTTGTAGGAGACGATCCCGCGCGTCAGCCGCTTGAGATCGGTGACGCTGGCGGGAAACACGCAGTGCGGATGGCCCGCTGCCGCATAGACCGTGTCGAACCGTTTGAAACTGCGGTCGATGACGGTCGGCAGCAGTCTCGTCATGCCGACGGGCGCAACGCCGCCGATCGAGAAGCCGGTGACCAGCTTGACGGTATCGGCATCGAGGCGCCCGACCTCGCCTTCGAGGTTGAGCGCGCGTGGCAGGTTCTCCTCGAGACACCTGTGGTCACCGGCAACCAGCGCCATCACCGGGGTCTTGCCGACCGTGAACACCAGCGACTTGACGATGGCGCCGAGCTCGACCCCCAGTGTGTCGGCGGCCTCTCTGGCGCTTCGTGCCGTATCGGCAAGTTCGATCACCCGGTCGCCATAGCCGCCGGCGGCCAGCGCCTGGCGCACGCGCCGCACGGGCTCGTTCTCGAGGTTGCCGCCCTTGGTCTCAAGTTCCGTCATCCGTTCTCCGTCACCTCGCACGTGCTACGCCGGCACGGCCATGCCGCGTTCCACGGCGGGGCGCGCACCGATGGTTTCAACCCAGCGCCACACGTTCGGGCACTGTTTCGGCAGATCGATCTCGTGCCAATTCCAGCGCATGACCCAAGGATAGGTTGCGATGTCTGCGATCGTGTACGCCCCGCCCGCGAGATAGGCGTTGTCGGCCAGGCGCCTGTCCATCACGCCGTAGAGACGGTGTGTCTCCGTGCGGTATCGGTTCTGCGCATACGGCACGTCTTCCTTCAGAAAGTGCAGGAAGTGATTGGCCTGGCCGAACATGGGTCCGACGCCGCCCATCTGGAACATGAGCCACTGCAGGGTTTCGTAGCGTTCGGCAGTGTCGCTCGGGAACAAGCCCGTCTTCGTCTTGTTGGCGAGGTAAATGAGGATCGCACCGGATTCGAAAAGTGTCATTTTCCGCCCGCCGATACCGTCGTGATCGACGATCGCCGGGATCTTGTTGTTCGGACTGATTGCAAGGAACGCGGGATCGAACTGCTCGTCGGCGGTGATGTCCACCGTATGCACGGTGTAATCGAGCCCGATCTCTTCCAGCATGATGGAGACCTTGCGGCCGTTGGGCGTACCCCACGTGTAGAAGTCGATCATTCTAGCCCCCTTTTCAGGAGCAACATTACGTGAGGGTTTCCGGACGGTCTAGCGACGGATCAGGCGGCGCAGCGCGGCGTTCATGAAGACCACCGGGATGATACCTGTCAGCACGATGACCAGCGCCGGCAAGGCGGCCTCCTCCAGCAACTCGTCCTTGGCGAACTGGTAGACGTAGGTCGCCAGGGTCTCGTAGTTGAACGGCCGCAGCAGCAGCGTCATCGGCAATTCCTTCATCACGTCGACGAACACCAGCAGCCCGCCGGCGACGATCGACAGCCGCATCAACGGCAGCACGACGCGGCGCAGGCTGTCGCCGAAACCGCAGCCAAGCGTCCGGCTGGCGCTCATCATGTTGGGCGAGAGGCGTTCATAACCGGATGTGATCGCGCCGTATCCGACGGCCTGGAAACGCACGACGCAGGCGAACACCACGAGCCCGATCCCGCCCGTCATCAGGCCGACGTGACTGAGGCCGAAGAGCGTGCCCATGACCGCGGCGATCCGGTCGTCAATGAAACCGCCGGCGGTGACAACGCCGATCGCGAGGATCGTTCCCGGGAACGCGTAACCGACGGAGGCCAGCGCCGTCAGCCGGCGCAACACGACGTTGCCGTGATGGATCGACGCCAGAACCATGAAGGCGGCCGCGCCCATGACCAGAGCCGCGACGACCGATGCCAGCACGACCGAATTGAGCGCCGCGGCGACGACCGACTCGTCCAGGTCCAGCGAATACCCCCGTAGTATGAAGTTGAGCAGAACACCGACGGGGACGACAAAGCCGAGGACGACCGGGGTCGCACACGCCGCGACGCATGCCGCGGCGCGCCAGCCCCTGAGCTTGCCGGCTTCGAGCGACACGGCCTTGCGGCTGGTATCGGCGTATCGCCGGCTCGACCGTGCCGTCAGCTCGAACACCAGCAGCGCGATGATGAACAGAAACGCGAAGGACGCGATCTGCGCCGCGGCCGTCAGGTTGTTCATCCCGAGCCAGACATTGAAGATACCGAGGGTCAGGGTCTCAATGGCGAAGTACTCGACGGTGCCGAAATCCGAGATCGTCTCCATCAGGACCAGCGCCAGGCCGGCGGCGATGGCCGGCCGGGCGAGCGGCAGGCCGACGCCCCAGAAGATGCTGCGCCCGGCCAGCCGGCCGGTTTCGAACAGCGACTTCGGCGTCAGCAGGAAGGCCGTCCGCGCCATCATGTAGACGTAGGGGTAGAGTACCGCGCCCATGACCAGCATGGCACCCTGCATCGAGCGGATCTCCGGGAACCAGTAATCGCGCGCGCTCTTCCAGCCGAACAGG
Organism: Rhodospirillales bacterium; assembly: GCA_040219295.1. Classification (GTDB taxonomy): domain Bacteria; phylum Pseudomonadota; class Alphaproteobacteria; order Rhodospirillales; family Casp-alpha2; genus JAVJST01. The sequence goes on along the minus strand of JAVJST010000005.1, from coordinate 1,030,292 downwards.
TCGCGCAGCAGGCCCTGCACAGGGCCGGCGTACTCGAGAAAGTCCGTGTAGGTGTAGGCGATCAGGTAGGCCGGCACGGTCGCCGGCAACAGCAGCAACCACTCGAACGTGCGGCAGAACGGGAACTCGAAGCGCGTCACAAGCCACGCCGCCGTCACGCCGAACAGCAGGCTCACACCGCCGACGCCGGTCATCAGGATCACGGTGTTCGCGACGTAACGCGGGATGACGGTATCGAGCAGGTGCGGCCATAGGCCGTCACTGTCACCGGCGGCCGCCACGAAGACGGCAATGATCGGCGCCAGGAAAACGGCCGTCAGGGCGACAGCGGCGACGGTCCACGGATTGAACCACAGGCCCGTGCCGGTATGTCTCGCGGGATACGCGGCGGCTACCATCCGACCCGATCGATGATCTTCTGCGCCTCGGGCGCGAGATCGGCGATCCTGGAAATCGGCATTTTGTCCTCGGCGAAGGTTCCCCAGGACGCCAGTTCCTCAGGCATCGGCACCGCCGGATTGACCGGATACTCGAAATTGACATCGCCGTAGAGGTGCTGCGCGGTCTTCTCGGTCAGGAACTCGAGAAAACGGACCGCCTCCTCCTTGTTCTGGGAGTACTTGGCAACGCCGCCGCCCGAGATGTTGATGTGGGTGCCGCGATCGGCCTGATTCGGAAAGATCAGGTCTACCGCCGCGGCCCAGTCGCGATGCTCCTGGCTCTCACCGTGCTTCAGCTTGCCGTAGTAGTAGTTGTTGATGACGGCGATGTCGCAGACGCCTTCGTAGATCGCCTTGACCTGTGCCCGGTCGTTGCCTTGCGGGCGGCGCGCCAGGTTGTCGACGACGCCCTGCGCCCATGCCTCGGCCTTCTCGGGTCCGTAGGCATTGATCATCGACGCAATGAGGGCGCGGTTGTAGACATGGCTGCCGGGCCGCGAGCAGACCCGCCCGCGCCATTTCGGATCGGCGAGGTCCTCGTAACGCTTGATTTCGTGTGCGTCGGCTGCCGACTTCGCGACGACGATCAACCGTGCGCGTTTCGAGAACGCGAACCATCGGTTGCCGGGATCGCGCAGATGCGCCGGAACGTTGGCTTGCAGCACGTCGGAGTCGACGGGCGCCAGCAAGTCCTTGTCGGCGTAGACATGCAAACGCGCGATATCGACGGTCAGGATCAGATCCGCCGGGCTGCGCTCGCCTTCCATCTGCAGGCGCTGGGCCAGGCCCTTCGATGCGTAGACGATGTTGATCTGGGTCCCCGTCTCGGCGGTGTATGCGTCGATGAACGGCTGGATCAGGAACGGCTGGCGGTGCGAGTAGATGTTCAGCGTCTGCGACGCACCGGCCGACGGCGTCAGGAATAAGCCAAGGGCCAGGGCGAGGACGCCGAGCGCGGACCAACGCCGCACGTTGTTGGAGAAAGACATGCGCAATCTGCTCATTCGATCTGTCACGGGCTGGATGAGAAGGGTCGCCGCCTCGCGGAACGGCGTAACGTAAATCGACGCAAGGTCGTGGGCAAACACCATGTTGCGGCCGATGCCGAAGGTTACACCGGTCTCGTCACGGCCGGCGAGACACAGGGTACCCCCGAGCCGGTCCCATACGGAAAGCACCACCCCGAAGTTGCGGTCGAAGTGTCTCGGCTCGACGGAATGGTGGATCTGGTGCTGGGCCGGCGACATCAGCCACGTCTCGATCCGCGCGCCGTAGGAAATCCACACCGGCGAATGCCGCAGGTTCGATCCGGCAAGGTTGAAGGCGAACAGGAACACGTTGGCGCCGAGCGCGGTCAGCAATTCGAACCGGTTGCCGAAGAAGTACATGAAGACGGCAACGGCGAGCGCCTGCACCGCGGTCGAGCGCAAGGCAAAGATCACGCCCTCGACCGGATGGGTCCGGAACACCGTGAACGGGGTCAGGGACTCGGCGGAATGGTGAACCTTGTGGAAACTCCAGAGAACGGGCCAGCGATGCAGCGCGCGGTGCACGGCGTAGCGCGAGAAGTCGTCGAGCAGGAACAGGGTCACCGTGAACAGCGCCGATACCACGAACGGTGACGCCTCCGGCCACAGCAGGACGCGACCGTCGAAGACGCGGTGAAGCCCCTCGAACAGGATGGTCGCAAGCGCCAGCGTCGAAATCAGCCGCGGCACGATCCCCATCATCAGGACCTGGTTGATGAGCAGGATGGTGTAGTCGGCCCGTGCCGAACGGGACCACCAGGTCTGCCGGGAAAACAGACCGCGCCACGCCTCGGCAAAGCCCTGGCGGCGGACGAAGAACTGCACCCCGAGCGCGATCAGCAACGCCGAGGTGAGATAGCCGAGAAAGATCCGCTTCGTCGGATCGGTCAGCGGGCCGATCACGTTGTCGATGTATCCTGCGATCAATCCGTCCATGGCTTCACCGGTCGAGGGGATGGAAGCGGCCCGGACCGTCCGGGCCGCAACCGGATCCCAATCAGTCGTTCTCGGCGCTGGCGCCGCCGCCGAGTTGTTCGGTCAACGCCGCGAGGTCGCTGGTGATGTCGTTGTTGCGCGCCTTGACGCCGAAGCTGTCGATCATGAGCTTCTGAACCTTGGCCATGTGCAGCATGTACTCGCCCCAGTCGACGCCCTGGTCGCGGATGTAGTTGCCGTCGCTGTCGACATCGACGACCTGGCTCAGGTTGTCGAGCAGCGGACCAAAGCCGATCAGGCGATTGAGCCGCGTCGCGGTCTCGCCGAGGTTGTTCTTGCCGGTCTGCAGCGCGAGGCTGAAACCCTTCAGTTCACCCCAGTGCTTGATGTAGTTGCCGTTGACCTCGGCGGTGTCGCCGCCCGCGTCCATGACGGCCTGAAGCTTGGCCATGTCCTTGTAGACGGAACCCGCGTACTTGAACACGGCTTCGGCGAGCACGCGCTCCCAGTTCTCGGCGATCACCGCGGCGTAGCCGCGAAGCTCGGCGCGCTGCGCATCGCTGAGCTTCTCGCCGTTGGCGGCAGCCAGCAACCTACGACCATCGAGGAACGCCTTGGTGATGGTGTGCAGGTAGGCCGTGCTGTTGCCCTGGTCGTGGACCGAGGCATCGAAACCGGCCGCGTAGTAGGCGGGGCCGAAAGTCATTTCGGTCTTGAGGTCGACCTTGCCGTCCTTGTTGTAGTCGGCCAGCGCAAAAGCGTCCTCCGACTGCTTGGCGATGTCGTAGACCTGCTTCGGCGTCAGGGTCAGTGTATGGGCCGGCGCCCCGAAGTAGCCGAAGGCTTCGTCCCAGGAGTGCTCCTTGCCGGTGTAGGCCGCGCCGTCGGAATACGGTTCGTCGTTGGGCTTCTTGTCGGCGCCGAGGTTCTCGTCGAGGTAACCGTCGACGACCTGGTTGTAGAACACCGCGCCCATGACGAACTTGGAGATCAGCTGCGCGTAATCGTACCCGTTTGCCGTGTCGACGCCCTTCTTGGCCGCCGCCGCCTTGTCGATCCAGAACGAGACAAGCTCCGCCCCGGTCAGATTGTTCGGCATGCCCGTGACGGTGCCCTTGAAGGTCTTGCCCGCGAGGTTCTTCTTCTTGCTGATGTCGTCGACGGCGGACTGGGCGATGACGAACGCCCCCTTGGTCTTCGGCGCCAGGATCTCGCGCCCCGCGTCCTCACCCGCGAAGTAGGCCATCATTTGCGCCTTCAGCGCCTCGGTGTTCGTGCCGTCACCGGATCCGGCCAGCTTCTTCAGGGAGTCGTGCAGCGTGTGTCGCGCGATCTGGCCGGTGTACGAGACCGACGTCTTCTTGTCACCGCTGTAGCCTTTCACGGTCACCGGAAAGCCGGCGTAGACGTTGTCATCAGCGATCGCGGCACCGGAACTCAGCACGACGGAGAGCGCGGCCGCGCCCAGCATGATTGTCTTTTTCATGGAAATCTCTGTCCCCTAGGAAGTCAGTGGTGGTTTTAGTTGAGAATGATTATCATTAGCAAACGCAACTTAAGGAAGGCTCGCCCGCGTTGCAAGCGGTGATGCAATCTTCCGGAAAATTTTTCTGAGTACGCCCGGACGCCACGGCGGAGCGGCTGCGGGCTAGTAGTACTGCCCCATGATCTCGCGGCAGCGCTCGGCGATTTCGGCAGACTGGCCCGGCGTCATCGGCTTACCGTCTAGCAGCAGTTCGCCGGTCTTGATGTTGAAACGAACGGTACCGAGCGACACGCTCATGTTCGGGCTCTTGGCCGCATCCTCGAAGACCTCCTCGGTCTCCGTATTGGCCGCCGCCGACTCCGTGGCCAGTTCCGCCGTGGTGTCGGTCGCGGTATCGAGGCTGGATGCCGATGTCCTGAGCGCCGTGGCGTCGGCATCTTCGGCATAACCCACGTCGGTCGCCGCCTCCACCGCGTCCTCAGCCGCGGAAATCGCCGCCGCCGCATCGCCGCTCGCCGCCGCGCTCTGCGCCGTGCCGAGGAATGTCTCGGCATTGTTGAGCGCATTCTCCGCATTCTCGGCCGCGGTCTTCAGCGTCGCGTTGGTCGGGTCGGCAAGCAGTGCCGTGACCGCGTTGTCGTAGATTTCTTCGGCCCCTTTTACCGCTTCCTGGGCCGTGACCACGGCGACGTTGGCGGCCGATGCATCCGCGCTGGAGGCGGCGCTCGTGGATGAACTCGCCTTTGTCGCGCTCGACGCCGACGCATCGGCGGCATCGGCCGAAGACGTGCTGCTCGCGGCCGCGCTGGTCGCCGAACTCGATGCGGTGTTCGAGACGCTGTCGGCCAACGTCGTGATACCGGCATCGGTCACCGTGGTAACGGCCGACGTCGAGTTCTCCACCGCCGTCGTGTAATTCGCCGCGCCGTAGGCCGTCTGTGCGGCGGTCAATGAGGACTGCGCCGAAGTGAGCGCGGTGTTGAGGTCGGCGAGATCGGCCGCGACGCTCGGGATCGAGCCGTCAGGCTCGGCGTCGATCAACGCCTGCAGGGCGTTTCGCTCGGTGGTCAGGTCCTCGACCGCCTGCGCGGCATCCTGAATGGCGACGAAGGCCGCGGTCTGCTCGGCCAGGTCGGCAGCGTCGCTTGCCGACGTCGCCGCCGAGTCGGACGCTTCCTGCGCCATCGCCGCGGCATTGGCCGCCGCCTGCGCCGCCGCCGCATCGTCGCGCGCCTGGTCAAGCGCGTTGAGATCGCGGGTGATGCTGAACTCGAAGACCTCCGGGACCTTGAAGGCCGATGCCGCGCCGGTACCGGACAGATCGCCGCCGTCGGCCGGCGTCACCGTTTCACCCCTTACGCTCGAACCCGGCACGTAGGCGACGTCGGCGGCGGGCTGGTGGCTGACGATGCGCCGGCAGTCGCGCCGCGACACCTCTACGGTCGGCCCATTGCCCACGATCGGGGGTTTCGGCGGCGCGACCGTGAACGTCGTCTCCTGCCCCGCCGCCGGTATCGGCAACGCAATGGCGGCCGCGAAGGCGGCGGTGAGATACTTCGAATGACGTTGCATGGGCCCGGTTCCTGAAAGCCGGCCGACAGCGTGACTCCGCATGGTTAACAATTGATGACTCGCACCGTCGGTCGCGGGCGTTATGATACCGTCATGAGGAAACTCGCGCTCGTCGTGATCGTCGGCCTCGGGCTGGTTGCCGCCCGGGCGCCCAGCACGCCCGCGTCCGCCGGGAACGTGCAGATTGCCCAGCAGGGTCTGCTGCAATGCATGACCCAGTGCATCAAACAGGAAGGCGAGGACGAGTACGACACCTGCAAGCTGCGCTGTGCCAACGTACCGATGGAAGGCGGCCAGCAGCAGGACTGCATGGCCGTCTTCAAGGACTGCAAGAAGGCGTGCGGCGACAACAATGCCTGCCGCAAGGAATGCAAGGGCGCGCTGATGACCTGCAGTTAGCGCTCAGACGCCGGCGGCGCTTTCCCATAACCGCCTGAGTTCGTCCTCGCCGGGGATGTCGCCCGGTTCGTCGCGGAAGCTGATCGAACCCTCAACCGGCGCACCCTGCCAGGCCTGCTCGATCTTCTGGCGTTCAGGCGTCTGCAGGAACCAGGCGATGAACTCGTTGACCTTGGCCAGCAGCCGGTAGGCGTCGGGCTGCGCCTTGATGGCGACCGCGTAGTAGTAGGGATCATCCGCAAGATTGCCCGGCAGGATCTCGATCTTGCCGTGCCACGGGCTCCTGGGGTCGTTGCAGGCCCAGTAGTAGATCGGCAGGTCGACAGCAAAAGCGTCGACGGCGCCGTCGGCAAGGCAATCGTGTATCCTCGACTGGTCGCTGTAGGGCACCAGGTTGGCGAGTCGAATCGTGTCACCCGCCGCCGGCTGATCGTCGGACCACCGGAGCCCGGCCTGCTCGAGCACGGTAAACGCACCGGGGTCGTTGATGATGCCGAGAACCCTGTTCTCGAGTGACCTGATAGAGGTAATCTCCGCGTCGCCGGCGCGACGGCAAAGCACGAAGTGCAGATACGTGTAAGTCTCCGAGAAGGCGACGCCCGCGTAGACGCTGTCCGGCGGCAAGGCGCTCCAGACCAGATCGACCGGCGGCTGTCCGCGTTCGGGTCCGGCGTACAGCAGTTCGGTCAGCGTGTCCCAGGGATACTCGACGAGCTCGACCTTGACGCCGAGCCAGTTGCCGAAGGCGCGGATGTAGTCGACGTCGAGCCCCTTCAGCTCGCCTCTACCGCCCTCGCGAAACGACAGCCCGACGAAACTCGGCTCCACGCCGACGCGAATCCGGCCCTGGCGCATGATGCGGTCGAGCATGTCCTCGGCCCGGTCGTGCCAGATTGCCGTCGTGTTCACGTAATCGGCAAGCTGCCGCTGCCGTTGCGGCGAATCCGCTCTGAAGATGTCCGCGACGTTGATGAGATCGCTGCGCGCCCAGCCGATCTTGGACGAAACACGGGCCCTGATCTGGTCGCTGTTCTCCAGCATCTCGAAAATCAACTGGGTGTTCTCGGCAACGGACTGCTGCTGCTGCGCGATGTCTTCGAACAACCGTTGCAAGTTCTCGAGCGCCTCGCGGATTGTTTCCTCGATCTCGGCAAGCCCTTCCCCGGCAGATGTCGTGATCCTATGCAGGTCCGCCGTCGCCTCCGTGAGATCGATCATCCTCTCGGCCTCACCAACGCTGCTCATGGTCGTTGCCGACAGCGATTGAACTTCCTTCGCAACGACGGCGAACCCGGCCCCCCGTTCCCCGGCGCGGCTGGCTTCGATCGTCGCGTTCAGCGCTAGCAGTTTCGTCCCCTTGCCGAGGTCGGCGATCGTCTTCAGGACCTTGCTCGTGTCCTCGGCCTTGCGCGACAGGCTCTCCGACATCTGATCAAGTGACGCCCGAACGTCCTTCATCACGCCTTCGATCTGCTGGCGTGCCTGATCCTTGACACGTTCAGCGGTCGCGGCGCTGCTGGAGACCATCTCGTCGGTCCGGTCGAGGCCATCCTGCAGGCGACGCGCGCGCGTGCTGATTTCCGACAGGATGTATCCCTGTAGCTCGCACGCGGTTTCCGCCGACCCGACTATCCGGGATATGTGCGTTGCGATCTCGTCGGCATGCGTCGGCGTCTCGTCGACGGGCTCGCGCCGTAGTGGATGATCCTCGGTATCGTCGTGCATGCCGTCTCCCGCAGGCTGTGGTTGTTCGCTGTCCCGATGGGGTCGCGACGGGGCCGCTCTATAGTACGGAATAATACGTAATCAAAAACAGAGCGTCTGATCAACCTTTCTACGCAATAATAGACTTACCGTCGCGGAATGGTTTGACCGGCTCGGGGACAACGGCAGTTTCTAACGGCAGCACTTGCCATTTTCGCATCGGAAACGGGGACGGCGAATCTGACGACCAATTCGGTGGCGGATGTGTTGATGGTGCAGACGAAAGACGATATCAAGGCTGCCTTCGCCGTCGAGGACCTGAGGGTCTTCCGGTCGAACATCGGAATCCCCTACGCGATCGTCGGGCACAGTCCGGAGTACGAACTGATCAGCGACACCTGGCTGGGCGGTTTCGATACCGATCAGGAATTCCGTGCCGTCATCGAGTTCATCATTGAGCGCTTCGAGACCGGCGGTTACCGATTGTGGCTCGCCGACCTCCGCCACCTCAACAGCGGGTTCTTTCATTCCGACGACTGGCTGGCGAACCATGTCTTCCCGAGAGTTGTCGCCGCCGGGATGCAGCGGGAGGCGGTGGTACTGCCACAGTACCAGGGCGCTCCGCCCGAGTTCGACGTTTTCGGCTCCGCTTCATCCGCGCTCGAGATGATCACAGACGGTCGCGTTCGCGGGTTTGACGACATCGAGCAAGCCAAGGTTTGGCTGCTCAATGGCTAGTTGATAGTCCTCGTTCGCGTCGGTCCTAGAACACCAGCTAGCCGTCTTGCGCCGGGTTCAGGTCACCCTGCTCCCGCTGAGCACGCACAATCTCAAGCTCGCGGTAACCGTGTTGCTGCTAGACATTGTCTAAGTCCGCTCGTTGGGCGGCGGCTTCGACCGCGTCGACGAGCGCGATGTGGTGCGTGACATCGAAGACTGGGACGACATGACCGCCTTGATCCTCAACGGCATCGAGTTCCAGCGCGCCCACCTCCTCCGCAACTCGTCGCGAAAGGGGCCATACGGCCTGTTCCGTTACGGCACGGCGGGCTGCATGATCTTCGGAGGCAACTACGAGACGGCGAGTTTCCGCAATGTCCACGCGACTCGGTCGTACTACATCGGCTGGTACTGCTTGGAAGGCGACCCGTCGCTCGCGGACGTCGAGGAATTCGCCCTGCGCGATCTGCCGAAACTGGCCCTCAGGAAGCGCGGCGACTACCCACTCTGATTCCAGACCCGGACTGGCTGTTACCATCAATACCCTGCTTTCCCGTTGACTCGCCATGCAGTTAATATGCGAGGCAACGTAAACCCGCGGGTCAGGACGCCATGTCTGGGGAAACCGTTTTCGAACGCATTCGGCTCGACGCCAACAAGACGATCTTCGAGGAAGGCGACCGCGCCGATGCCGTCTACGTCATCCGCGAGGGCGCCGTCGCTATCCGGGTTAACATGAACACGGCGACGCCACACACCCGTACGACACTTCGCAAGGGCGAGGTCATCGGCGAGCTCGCCCTGATCGAGGGCCGGGTCCATCGGGCGACGGCAGTGACCACGGAACCGACCCTTCTGGTCAAGATTCCTGGAACCGAGTTTCTTCGGCGTTTGGTCGACCTCGATCCGATGATGAAGCTTGTCGTCGATGATCTGGTTCGCAAACTTGCGGACGCCACGGAACGCCTCGAGGGCGACGAAGAGCGCTACGGACGACGCTGACGGCCGGAACTCTTGATCGGAAAGAACGTCGAAGATTTTCCCGGTCATTTTGCCTTAAGGTTGGCGATAAAGTATCGGCCGGCCGTCGAAAACGGGCGAAAGCCTGGCAGAAGATTTCCCGAAGGAGCGTGAGTTTTGGATCACGAAAAAACTGTAAACGGTTTCAGAAGGATACTGTTGCTCGGCGTGCTCGCGACCGCCGCCGTAGCCGGCAACGCGATCCACTTGCCCTTGTTCTTCTCCGTCAGCTTCATATTTGGCTCGATCTTCGCCTTGATCGCTTTGCGTCTCCTTGGCATCTGGCCCGGTGTGCTGATCGCTGCGATCGGCAGCTCTTATACGATCATCCTTTGGGGCCACCCCTACGCTTGCCTTATATTCACGCTTGAGGCGCTTGTCGTCGGTTTGCTGATAAGACGCGGGCACCACATGCCGATCGCCGATTTGGCGTTTTGGTGCGTAATCGGCGCGCCAATGGCCTTTGTGCTCTATTGGGGACAACTCGGCATGGCACCGGCTGCCGCCACCTTGATCGCTGTCAAACAACCAGTGAACGGTATCTTCAATTCGGTTGTTGCGGCGATCCTGTTAACCATCGTGAGCCTCAAGCTGCCAAACCTCATCCCTCTTGCGGACAGGAGCCGTACAAGACTTGCCGGGATTGTCTTCAATCTCGTTCTGTTGCTTACGATCCTGACCGGCACATTGCCGATCATCCTCGACAGTAACTCACTGCGAGAACAAGAGGAGGCATTCGTCGAGCGACTGCTCGATACCAACGCCCGTTGGATAAAAGCGGAGATTGCGTATCACTCGAAGTCAGAAAATGCTCTTGGCGACCGAGAACTTATCATCGCCGAGGAATACTTTGATCTGATCGAGTCGGGCTTGAAGGGCACCAAGTTTGGCCTGTTTGATATGAAGAACAGGGCCGTCGCCCAGTCCTTCGATCTGCGCAGCACGTCATTGGATGGCATTGTCGTGCCAGTTAGCGGCGATCTGAATCTTTGGCAACCAGACGAAGAATCGGCGACCATGCTCAGGTATCGCCGAAGCCGGTACTTCAAGAACTACCCGATCACAATCAACGGCGATGAGTTGAAGTTGGTCATCGAGTATGACGCCGCCCCGGTCGTCCAGAAGCTCGATTCGCATGGCGGTCGTTTGCTGGGAATCACGGCAATCCTGATGATAGCTGCTGTTGTGGCGGCATACTTCGCTAGTCGCTTTTTGGTGAGGCCGGTCCGCATCCTCGGCGATCTCAGCTCTGCGATCGTGGACAAGGTCAAGAGTGATGAGCCGTTACCATCGAGTTTTCCCCAAAGTCAGATTGCAGAGTTCGATGAACTCTCCAATGGTCTGAGAGTTACAACAGAGAAACTGCGAGAGGCGTTCAATCAACTCGACCAGATGCGGGCAGGTCTCGAGGACCAGGTCGAGGACAGAACGCGGGAACTTCGCCGCATGTCGATGGTCGCGAGCCAGACGACAACCGGCGTCATCATAACCGACGTGAACGGATTGACCGAATGGGTGAACGAAGCTTTCGAACGAATCACGGGGTATGATTCGGCAGAATTGGTCGGCTACAAACCTGGCGACTTGCTGCAGGGCCCGGATACGTCCACGGAAACGGTTTCGACGATCCGCGATGCAGTGCGCGATCAACGTGCGTTCAAGGTGGAGATTCTGAACTACCACAAATCAGGTGCGTCATACTGGGTCGAGATCATCGGCAATCCGGTGACCAACGGCGTTGGAGAGATCGAGGGTTTTATCGCTATAGAAACCGATATTTCCGAGAGAAAAAGACTGCAGGCCAGCAAGGACGAGTTCGTGTCGACGATCAATCACGAGCTTCGCACGCCACTGACCTCGCTTAACGGATCTCTGACCCTGCTTGAGAGCGGAGCCTTAGGCGAGTTACCCGAGGAACCTGCAGGCGTTGTCGCAATCGCGAAACGTAACGCGGAACGATTGCTGGCACTAGTCAATGACCTCTTGGATATCCAGAAGGCTCTGACTGGCAATCTGAACCTGAACTTTGAGACACTTGGGGTCGACGCACTGATACGAACTGCGATTGAAGAGAACAGATCCTATGCGGAACAGCACGGGGTCGATCTAATCTATGCGCCGGCGCAAGAGCATCTGTCGGTCTGCGCGGACGAACGGCGGTTTATCCAGGTGCTGACAAATCTGATCTCGAATGCCGCCAAGTTCTCACCCGACGGTTCCGAAGTCCGTCTTTCCGCCGAGCAACTCAATGGCAAGGTCCGCATCGCGGTCGCGGACTCCGGTCCAGGTATCGACGAGACTTTCCATTCACGCATATTCGGCCGCTTCGCGCAGGCCGATTCGTCAGATTCAAGGGCCAAGGGCGGCACCGGCCTCGGCCTTAACATCTGCCGCAGCATTGTCGAAGAGCATGGCGGTTCGATAGGTTTCTTCTGCCCGCCGGCGGGCGGCTCGGTGTTTTACTTCGACTTGCCAACAGAACGACAGCCTTTGGATTCCCGGACCGAGTCAGCCCACGAGCTTATCGCGTAGCAGCTTGTTGACCACGCCCGGGTTGGCCTTGCCCTGGGTCGCCTTCATCACCTGACCGACGAACCAGCCGATGGCCTTTTCGTTGCCGCCCTTGACGTCGGCGACCTGGTCCGGGTTATCGGCGATCACCTGATCGACCGCGGCCTCGATGGCGCCGGTATCGGTGATCTGCTTGAGGCCCTTTTCCTCGACGATATCGCCCGGGTCCTTCGACGTCGCGACCATTTCCTCGAACACGTCCTTGGCGATGCGCCCCGAGATCGTGTCGTCGGCGATGAGGTCGAGCAACTGGCCGAGTTGATCGGCCGACACCGGGCTGTCGTTGATCGACTTGCCGGCGGCGTTCAGTGCGCCGAACAGGTTCGAGATCACCCAGTTGGCGGCCTGCTTGGCATCACGTCCCTTTTTTGGATCTCCTCCGCGCGCCACGCGCTCGTAGTAGTCAGCCGTATCGCGATCGACGACCAGCACGCCGGCGTCGTACGCGCTCAGGCCGTACTCGGTCATGAAGCGTTCTTTCTTCTCGTCCGGCAGTTCGGGCAGGTCGGCGGCGATGGCGTCGACGTATTCGTGGCTGAGGACCAGCGGCAGCAGGTCCGGATCCGGGAAGTAGCGGTAGTCGTGGGCGAACTCCTTGGAGCGCATCGAGCGGGTCTCGCCCTTGTTCGGATCGAACAGCCGCGTTTCCTGCTGGACCTCGCCGCCCGATTCCCAGACCTCGACCTGGCGGCGCGCCTCGGTCTCGATCGCCTGCATGACGAACCGCACCGAATTGACGTTCTTGATCTCGCAGCGCGTGCGCAAGTCCTCGCCGGCCTTGCGCACCGAGACGTTGACGTCGGCCCGCATCGAGCCCTGCTCCATGTTGCCGTCGCAGGTGCCGAGGTAGCGCAGGATCGAGCGCAGCTTGCGCACGTAGATGCCGGCTTCCTCGGGCGAACGCATGTCGGGCTTGGAGACGATCTCCATCAGCGCCACACCGGCCCGGTTGAGATCGATGAACGAGCGCTTCGGGTCCTGGTCGTGCATCGACTTGCCGGCGTCCTGCTCCATGTGCAGGCGCTCGATGCCGATCGGCCGCGTGGTGCCGTCGGGCATGTCGAGGATCACCGTGCCCTCGCCGACTACCGGGTGGGCGTACTGGCTGATCTGGTAGCCCTGCGGCAAGTCGGCGTAGAAGTAGTTCTTCCGCTCGAACACCGAGTAGTGATTGATGTGCGCCTTGAGACCGAGACCGGTGCGTACCGCCTGTTCGACGCAGTAGTCGTTGATCACCGGCAGCATGCCGGGCATCGCCGCATCGACGATCGAGACGTGCTCGTTCGGACCGCCGCCGTACTCAGCGGAGGCGCCGGAGAACAGCTTCGACTTGGACGAAATCTGGGCATGAACCTCGAGGCCGATGACGACCTCCCAGTCGCCGGTTTCGCCCTGGATGAGATAGCTGCTCCCGGTGCTGCTCATAGGACGCGCTCCATGATCATGCGGTCGGCATCCTCGAAACCGTGACGGACGTAGAACGGCACCAGTCCGGCCTGCTCGCGGCCGTGGCGGGTCATCACGATCTCGATGTCATGGCAGCCGATCGACCGCGCCCATTCGCAGGATGCCTCGATCAGCGCGCCGGCGATCCCCTTGCCGCGGTGGTCCGGATGCACGTAGAGGTCCTCGAGTTCGGCATAAAGTCCGACCTCGAGCCCGAAGGCGCTCGACAGCGAAGCCGCGCCGACCGCGTCGCCGTCGATCTCGGCGACAAGCACGCGGGTGTCGTCACGCTGCAGGATCTCGCGCAGGTTGGCCGGCACCCGGCTGACCGCGTGGTCGAAGCCTTCCTCGCGGTAGAATGCCTGAAAGAGCGGCAGCACCGCGTCGAAATCGACGATCGAGGCTTCGCGTATGGTCATCGCCATGGCTCAGGCCCCTCTCGGATCGAACGCGGGAAGCTCGAAACCGGCGGCCTCTTCCAGCGCGGCGGCGGCGCGGAACAGGGTCAGCTCGTCGAACGGCTTGGCGATCATCTGCAGGCCAAGCGGCAGACCGCTGGCGCTTAAGCCCGCGGGCACCGATATGCCCGGCAGGCCGGCGAGCGACGCCGGCACCGTGAACACGTCGTTGAGGTACATCTCAACCGGCGACATTTCGGCGCCGATGGCGAATGCCGGCGACGGCGCGGTCGGCGTCAGCAGCACGTCGACATCCTCGAACGCCTTGCGGAAGTCCTCGGCGATGCGGCTGCGGACCTTCTGCGCCTTGACGTAGTAGGCGTCGTAGTAGCCCGCCGACAGCACGTAGGCGCCGATCAGCACGCGGCGCTGCACCTCGGTGCCGAAGCCTTCGCCGCGGGTGTTCATGTACATCTCGTCGAGGGTCTCGCCGTGGGCGCGGAAGCCGTAGCGCACGCCGTCGTAGCGCGCCAGGTTGGCCGACGCCTCGGCCGGCGCGACGATGTAGTAGGTCGGCAACGCGTACTTGGTGTGCGGCAACGTCACGTCGACGATCTCGGCACCCTGGTCCTTGAGCCACGCAGCACCCTGCTCCCAGAGCCGGGTAATCTCATCGGGCATGCCCTCGGCGGTGTATTCCTCGGGGATGCCGACCCGCAGGCCCTTGATGCTCTCGCCGACGGCGCTCTCGAAGTCCGGCGTCTCGACCGGTGCGGACGTGGAGTCCTTCGGGTCGTGGCCCGCCATGGCGCCGAGCATGATCGCGGAATCGCGCACCGTCCGCGTCATCGGACCGGCCTGGTCGAGGCTCGAGGCGAAAGCGACGATGCCCCAGCGCGAGCAGCGGCCGTAAGTCGGTTTCATGCCGACGATGCCGGTGAACGACGCGGGCTGGCGGATCGAACCGCCGGTGTCGGTTCCGGTGGCGCCCAGCGCGATGCGCGCGGCGACCGCCGCCGCGGAACCGCCCGACGAGCCGCCGGGCACCAGATCCTTGCCGGCGTCCGGGCCGGACGCGGCCTGCCACGGATTGATGGTATCGCCGAAGTAGCTGGTGATGGTCGCCGAACCCATGGCGAACTCGTCCATGTTGGACTTGCCGAGCATGACCGCGCCGGCCGCCTTGAGGTTGCCGCCGACCGTCGATTCGTAGGTCGGCTTGAAGCCCTCGAGGATGTGCGACGACGCCGTGGTCTGCACGCCCTCGGTGCAGAACAGGTCCTTCATGGCGATGGGGATGCCATCCATAGCACCGGCGACGCGGCCGTCCGTGCGCCGGTCGTCCGCCGTTTTGGCGGCGTTTCGCGCGATCTCGGGGGTTTCCGTGACGTAGACGTTGAGCGCGCGATTGGCCTCGCCGGCGGCGATGTGCGCGTCGGTCAACTCAACCGATGAGAACGCGCCGCTCTGCAGGCCGGAACGCGCCTCGGCGATGGTCAACTTGGTCAGGTCGTCGGCCATCGTCTACTCCACGACCTTGGGGACGGTATAGAACGCCTCGACCGGGTCCGGCGCGTTGGCCAGGACTTTTTCGGGATCGTTGCCGTCGGTCACCGCGTCGGCGCGGCGCGGCAAGGTCAGGTCGGCGACGCTGGTCATCGGCTCGACGCCATCGGTGTCGACCTCGCCCAACTGCTCGATCCAGCCGAGGATACCGTCGAGCTCCTTCGCCAGCGGCTCGAGCCGGTCGTCGTCGACCCGGATGCGGGCGAGGAAAGCGATCTTGCGTACCGTATCGGCGTCGAGAGCCATGGTTCCAGTGTCCGGTTCTGAGAGCGTTTTCGGATGAAAAGCGGGCGGAAACTAGCACCCGGCCAAGGGGCTGGCAACAACGGGAAAGCCGCGACTGACGCGGTTGGGTGGTCACTCTCCATCCAGTGCTGCATAGTCACTACCATGAGTGGAACTTACACTGATACTGGCACCAAGGACGGCACGACTTTCAGGTTCTGGCCAACCTTGTGGGAGATCGTCCGACTTCCGTTCGCCCGGTTCCCGGCGCTTGTTCGCGTATCCATCGTTCCGTTCGCCCTATTCGCTTTGGCGAATTGGGGCATGTACGAACTTAGATTCGCTGTTTGGAGCGTCGATTCGGCGACCTTTGACGAACGGTTTGACCTGTTTCTCATCACCGTGTTGGGCGTCGAGACATTGGCGTATGCGTTGCCCCTTTGTCTCTTGCCGTTTGCGGTGCAATGGACCAGATCCATCATACACCCGGACCATAGTCAGGCTTTGATTCCAAGACTGAACCGAAACGACCTTCACTACGGCACTCGGGCAGCAATCCTTTACCTGATCTACCTCATTGCGTTCGCTATGATCCTTCTTGGATCTATGTTCCTCTACTTTGTCGTACAGCCAATCCATTTTAACGCTGTCGCCGCCGACGCGACTGTAACGGGCCTTGTGGCATGGCATGTTATGGCGCTGGTTCTAGCTCATGCTGCCGGACTTTTTCTAGTTTCTGGGGCATGCTTGATTGTCGCTACCGCAGCGTCTGAACATCCTTTGACACTACCCCAAAGCTGGGCGCTATCGAGCGGGGTTAGGTCAAAAACCTTTACGGTTTTGTTTCTTGTGACGTCGCCGATTGCGGTCGGCATCAATCTTTGGCGACTCAGCGATTTGGTTATTGCGTATTCGTACGTTGATGCGGAGCCAGAGTTTCTGGGCGCCATTATCACGGACATATTCGAACTTTCGGCAATCTTCGGGACGGGGCTTGTTCTCTTGCAGGCGATCATCATTACCACGGCAATCGGCGTGATTTACAGGTCGCTGATCGTTGGGAAATCAACCGTGCGAGTCGCCGTCTAACCCTGCACCTTCGCCAGTTCTTCCCAGACCTTGTCGTTCCAGGCCGCGAGCGTGATACGCACCGCCGCCTCGACCGCCTCGGCGACGTTCTTCGCGGCAACCGTCTTCGGCTCGGATTTGCGGACATACTCGTCCAGCGTTATCTGGTCGAACCAGACCTCCTGCTTGGCATGGTCATAGAGCACGATCGACGACAGCACGTGGTCGAAGTCCTCGGCGATGGCCAGCAGGTCGACACCGATCTGGTGCACCGTGTCCTTGCCGCGGGCATACGGTCCTTCTGTCATGAAGGCGAACAGGCTGAAACTGAGGGTCTCGTCGCCGAGCTTGCAGCTCACCGATACCTCGTAGTCGGCGAAGCTGAAGGCCTCGCCCTCGGGCTGGGTCTTGCCGCTGAAGTTGATGCGGTAGGAACACGTCCGCTTTCCGACGGTCGTTTCGCCCGTCACCGTCTCGGCCAGCGCGCCGTCGATGAACGGCTGCAGGTACTTGAAGTAGGCGAATCCGAGCGGCTTTCCGTCGCGTTCGACGGCAATCCAGCCCTGGTAGCGGCCCGGCGACACCACCTCTTCCCCCACCTTGAGGCCGCCGACCCGCTTCGCGCCGGTCTCCGGTTTCTCGCGGACGTTGACGTCACGGGTCACCACGTAGGTCACCCGGTTCTCGTCGATTTCATGACCCAGGAAGGTCGTCTTGCCGGATTCCTGCGCATGCCCGGCGCCGGACATTGTCAGCATCAGGGCGCCGGCGGCGATCAGGACGCCCAGCGCAGCGCGAACCGTCGGCCCCCCGCCTGTCGGCATCGGTGAGACTCCCTCATTATTCCGAATCCAGAATAGCCCGCGAAGTCGCGTCTCTCCAAGTCATCTGCGGTTGGCGGCGATGTTCGACGGCGTCAGCCGCCAGCGCTATAAACAGCCATGCCCGTTGTCGAACCCGCCGAACTGCGCAGCCTCGTGCCCATGGGGGAATCCTACATGGCGCTCGATGTCGGCACGAAGACCATCGGCATCGCGGTTTCCGACGTCAGCCACATGATCGCCAGTCCCCGTGAAACCATCCGTCGCACCAAACTCTCGAAGGACGTCGTCCGTCTGCAGGAAATCGTCGCGGCCGATTCGGTTGGCGGCCTGGTCGTCGGCCTGCCGGTCAGCATGGACGGCTCCGAAGGCCCGCGCTGCCAGGCAACCCGCGACATCACCGCGGAAATCATGAAGGTCCTGGACCTGCCGGTGGCCTTCTGGGACGAGCGGCTGTCGACGGCGGCCGTCGAGCGCGTCCTCATCGAGGGCGCCGATGCCAGCCGCAAACGGCGCGGCGAAGTCATCGACAAGATGGCGGCGGGCTGGATCCTGCAGGGTTTCCTCGACGGCGGCTGAGGCGCGGGCGTCTCAGTCGCCGGTGAACAGGTAGTGACGGTCGGTCAGCACGACACCAACGTCGGGATCCTTGCGAAATGCGGCGATGGCAGCCGGCTCGTTGACGGTGAACACGAAGACCGAGCGGTTGCGGAAGTGTGGCGCGACCATCGCCACGTTCCGGTAATCGCAACTCACCGCATCGATGCCGTGCCACATCATGACATACTTGAGGAACGGCAGCCGCGACGCGGTCGCTGGGGTCACCCAGAAGATCGTTCTGAGGCCGTGACGCTCGGCGGTCTTGAGCGCGGCGAGGGATTTGCTCTCGACATAAGTCCGATCGCCGAGGCCCATCGCATGCAGCTGCAGGGCGATGTCGGCGATCTGCGCCTCGCTCAGGTCGCCCAGGTTCTTGACGTCGAGCCAAATCCGCGCCGCTTCCGGCAATGCGTACTCGTCCAGATACCGCACGGCGGCGCCGTCGTCCGGCCAGTCGTGTCCAACGTATAGGCGGCCGACATCCGCCAGGTAGTGGACGTCGAGTTCGATTCCGGGAAAGCCCTGGGCCGACGCCGCGTCGACCGCCGCCTGCGAGTTCTCCTCGTGCACGTGATCAGCCAGCGCCCGGTGCGACCAGACCTGCGCGCCGCCGGACCCGAACAGCGCGGAAACCGGCAGGCCAACCGGCAGCAGCCACAGCCCGGCGCCCAACAGCACGATCACGACCGCGAGCGCCAGCCAGCGCCGGACCGCCAGACCCGGTTTCACCGTCGTCTCCCGCTGTTGCATGCCGACGTCGACCATGTCACTTCACATACTCTATCAGCTTGCGAACGTGCGCGCGCTTGAGCGTCATCAGTCGGGCACAATCGCGATCTTGGGAAGCCCCGTCGCGGCAGTACTGCGCCGCCCCGGCCGCCCGCGAGAACACGTACCCGCCGACGGGAAGCGGCCGCTCCCCTGTTTCGGGATCGCCCAGACACGATGCGCCTGCACACGGCGCACCGGCGGATAACAGGTTCGCGATCAGTGCCGGAATTTCGAAGTGCGCGATCCTGCCTGTCGACAGGGCCCGGGACGCGCCGTCCAGGACGAAGAAAGGAACCGCTAGGGCGCTCAACGTCGCCGCCTCGCGGTCCGCCAATCCGGGTCCGAGATAAGGCGGATGATCGCCGACGATCACAATGAGCGCCGACGGGTCCGCCGCGTGGATCCGGTCGATGAATGTCTCGACCGCCTGCATCATGTAGAACAACGCATTGGCATATCCCGCGACCAGGACATTGGCCGGCTCGACGGCCGTCACCGAGGGGCGCACCTCCTCGTTGCGCCAATAAGGCACGTGGGTCGACGACGGAAAGACATAGCTGAACACCGGCACACCCGTCGCCCTGGCGCGCATGATGCGCTCCAAGTGCTGATCCAGGGTCGACGCGGCGGACAGATAGGCGCCGTCTGTGTCGCTCGTATCGAGTTCCCCGGCGAATGCCGTGTCGATGAAACCGATCCGCCGGTAAACCCCTTCCGAATTGAAGAAGTGACCGGGCACCGGGTTGGTCGCGAGCGTATGCCAGCCGCGCCCGGCCAGCTTGCGTGGCAGACAATCGGCCTGCCTCGCCGTCAGGGCGTTGAACACGACCTCGCGCCAGTCGAGCAACGCCGCCAATCCGCACAGCACTTCGAACTCGGCGTCGGGCGACCGGCCGCCGGTCACCGGACTGAACGCACGCCGCTCCGGATCGCCGATCAATGCCGCCATGCGGGCCGACAGTGGTGAACGCGAGAACGCGAAACCCTCGATGTCGTCGGGAAACGCCAGGCTCTCGACGACGACCACGTGAACGTCGCGCAGTCCGAGATCGCCAATTGGCCGATCAGGGAACACCGGCGGCAATTCGGATACCGCCGGCGCGTCCCCGGCAACCGCCCGCATGCGTGATAACCGACCCGCATAGCCGATCCCGTCGCGCACAAACGCCAGGATATGGCCGTAGTGCAGGGCCGCGGGGCGCGGCGCAGAGTGCTCGATACTCTCCGCCAACGCGACCGGCCGCGTCTGATTGAAGGCCGATATCCCGATTCCAATGACCATGGCGGCCAGAACCCCGAGGCCGGCGGGACTGAACCGCCAGTTGCGGGCAACAGCGACCAGTGCCGCACTGTAGACGACGACCACGACGAGCAGAACCGGCCACGCGATGGCACTGGCCAAGGCACCGAACGCCCACAGATCGGTGAACCGCGGCATCTCGGCCAGAATCTCGAACTTCGCCAGGCCGGTCGCATGAACCGAGAGCAGCAGAAAGTTGCTCAGCACGACGGCCTTCCAGAGGACCCGCTGCTGGCTCAGGAAAACGAAGTAGAACGCGAATGCCGCACAGAGGTCATAGACGACGTACGCGGTGCGACCGAACTCGAAGCCGTAGTGATCGGCCCACATCCAGTTGAACGCAACGAACGCGATCGCCGAAACCAGACAGGCCAGATAGACCCGGGCGCTCGGCAGCTTCAAGGACTGTTCCGGATTGCTCGTCATGTTGCTGCGAGGACAATAACCGATTGTCCGTTCCGCCGGCCACGCACGATATGTTTGGAAGCCGTTGGCGTCTCCCGCTTAGTACCACGCGTCGGGACGCGCGGCCTTCTCGCGGTCGACGAAGGCGCGAAGCTCCTCGTCGACGGCCGGATCGATCGGCGGCGCTTCGTAGTCCCGGAGCAACTGGTTCCATCGGTCGAAGGCTATGCGTGCGGTATCCTTGGATCCGCGCTCGCTCCACTGTTCGAAACTGTCGGAGTCGGACGTCTTCGATTCGTAGAATGCGGTTTCGTAGTTCGCCATAGTGTGACCGCAACCGAGGAAATGCCCGGCCGGCTCGACCTCGCGGTAGGCATCCTTGGCCAGGCCGTTTTCCGAGACGTCGATGCCGCCAAGAAGCTTGGCGTATCCGCCCAACCGGTCGGCGTCGATGATCAGCTTCTCGTAACCGGTCACCAGCCCGCCTTCGAGCCAGCCCGCCGCGTGCAGGATGTAGTTGGCGCCGCCCATCACGGTGGAGTGCATGCTGTCGGCGCTCTCGGCGGCGGCCTGCGCATCCGGCAACTTGGAGGCCGTTAGCGACCCGCCGCACCGCAACGGAAGCCCAAGGCGGCGGGCAAGCTGGCCGATGACGTAGTTCGAGGCGGTCGGTTCCGGCATGCCGAACGTCGGCGCACCGCTTCTGAGGTTCATCGACGAGAGAAAGTTGCCGAGCACGAACGGGGCACCCGGCCGCACGAGCTGACTAAACGCCCCGCACATCATGGCCTCGGCAAGGGCCTGGGAAACCGCCGCTGCCGTCGTCACCGGCCCCATGGCCCCGCCGAGAATGAACGGCACAACGACGATGCCCTGACCCTGGCCGCAGTACACGCGGATGGCCTGGGTGACAACCTTGTCGACGAGCAACGGCGAGTTGGTGTTCACATTGCCCATGATGACGCAATGCTGATCGACAAAATCGCTGCCATGGAGAATCCGGGCCATCTTTACCGAGTCCTCCGCCCGCGACATCTCGGTGATGGCCCCTAGATGGGGTTTATCGGAGTAGCGCATGTGTGCGTAGACCATGTCGAGATGACGCTTGTTGACCGGCACGTCACATGGTTCACAGATCACCAGGCCACCGTGATGCAGGCTCGGCAGCATGTAGACGAGCTTCACCAGTTTCTCGAAGTCCTCGAGCGAGCCATAACGGCGGTCGCCCTCGAGATCGCGAACGAACGGCGGCCCGTAGACCGGCGCGAAAACCACGCTGGTCTCGCCGATCTCGACGTTCCTCGCCGGGTTGCGGGCATGCTGAACAAATTTGGAGGGCGCGGTCTTGCAGAGCGCCCGCGCCTGACCCTTGTCGAGACGCACGCGTGTGCCCTTCACATCCGCGCCCGCATCCTTCCAGATCTTCAGCGCTTCGGGATCGTCGCGAAACTCGAGGCCGATCTCCTGAATAATCCAATCGGCCTGATCCTCGAGCGTGACAAGCCCTTCCTCGTCGAGAAACTCGTAGAAGGGAATCTTCCGGGTAATGTACGCCGGGCCGGCGGGCGCGCTGCCCGCACCGAGCTGACGCTGCTGCCGCCTCGCACGCGCCGAACCGTCTCTCACCATGGCCGATGTCTCCGGCTGGAAATCGTTATCCGACAAGCGTATCCGCCGACCGGCATCCCGGCGCAACTGAATTAATTTCCGATCGCCCACTGATCCGCTCAAGCTGGCCTCGTCATCGCTTGCCATTTCGAACCGACCGGACTTATAGTGCGCGCCAATGTCACAGGCCGAAACTGATATTCAGCAGTATCCGCACCGGCATCTGCTCGGTATCGAAGGCCTTTCTCCCATCGAGATCAACTACCTGCTCGACCGCTCCGAGGGGTTCGTCGAACAGAACCGTCAGGCCGACAAGAAGAAGTCGACGCTGCGCGGTCGAACCATCATCAACCTGTTCTTCGAGAACTCGACGCGGACCCGGACGTCGTTCGAACTCGCCGGCAAGCGCCTCGGCGCCGACGTCATCAACATGTCGGTGGCAACGAGCTCCATCAAGAAAGGCGAGACGCTGATCGACACGGCGGTCACGCTGAACGCCATGCACCCGGACGTTCTGGTCGTGCGTCACCCGGACTCGGGCGCCGTCAAGCTGCTCGCCGAGAAGGTCCATTGCGCCGTCGTCTCAGGCGGGGACGGGCGGCACGAACACCCGACGCAGGCACTGCTCGACGCGTTGACGATCCGCCGCCGCAAGGGCGACCTGTCGGGGCTCGCAGTTGCGATCTGCGGCGACATCGTGCACTCGCGCGTCGCGCGCTCGAACATTCACCTGCTGACGACGATGGGCGCCCGTGTTCGGCTCATCGCGCCACGCACCCTCGTGCCCGCAGAAGCGGGACGGCTCGGCGTCGAGGTCTTTCACAATATGAAGAAGGGCCTCGAGGACTGCGACATCGTGATGATGCTCCGGCTCCAGACGGAACGCATGGAAACCAACTTTTTCCCGAGCGTGCGCGAGTACTTCCATTTCTTCGGGCTCGATTACGACAAGCTGAGCGTGACCAAGCCGGACGCCCTGATCATGCACCCCGGCCCGATGAACCGGGGTGTCGAGATCGACTCGCTGGTTGCCGACGACTACGGCCGCAGCGTCATTCACGAGCAGGTCGAGATGGGCGTTGCCGTGCGCATGGCCTGCCTCGACATTCTCGGAAACGCCGAGCGAGAGGCGCTTCTAGAGGGGAGGAACCCGTAGCGATGGTTGATCGCAGGGACCAAACCCCCGGCAAGGCGGCCTACGTCAACACGCGTCTACTTGATCCCGCAACGGGTCTCGACGCGACGGGCACGGTGCTCACCGACGGAGAAAAGATCGTCGGTGTCGGCACCGACCTGACCGTGCCGAAGGGTGCCGAGGTCATCGACTGCCGGGGGCTCTGTCTGGCGCCCGGTCTCGTCGACATCCGCGCCCAGCTGGGCGAGCCCGGCCAGGAACACAAGGGCACCCTTGAAAGCGCCGGCCGGGCGGCTACCGGCGGGGGCATCACGTCGCTGGTGTGCTTGCCGAATACCGAACCGGTGATCGACGACATGAGCGTCGTCGAGTTCGTGGCACGGCGCGCGCGTATCCTCGGGCTGACGAAGGTGTACGCCTACGGTGCCGCGACCAAGGGTTGCCAAGGCAAGGAACTGGCCGAGATGGGCATGCTTGCGGAAGCCGGCGCGGTGGCGTTCACCGACGGGACCCACGCGATTGCCGACAGCCAGGTCATGCGCCAGGCGCTGAGCTACGCCGCGACTTTCGGACTGACGATCGTCCAGCATCCGGAAGATCCGGCTCTCGCGGCCAACGGGTCAATGAACCTGGGCGAGAACGCGACCCGGCTCGGCCTGACGGGCATACCGCCGGCGGCCGAGGTCATCATGATCGAACGGGATATCCGCCTGGCGGAACTGACCGGCGGCCGGCTGCACATCGCCCACGTCTCGACCGCCGAGAGCGTCGACGCCATCCGTAGGGCCCGGTCACGCGGTCTTGACGTCACCTGCGACACAGCACCGCCCTACTTCGCGCTCAACGAACAGGCGGTGGGCGATTACAGGACGTTTGCCAAGCTGTCACCGCCGTTGCGATCCGAAGAAGACCGTCAGGCCATCGTCGCCGCGCTGGCCGACGGGACCATCGACGTCATCGCGTCTGACCATAGCCCGCAGGACGAAGATACCAAGCGCCTGCCGTTTGCCCAGGCCGCGACCGGCGGCATCGGTCTCGATACCCTGTTGCCAATGACCCTCGAGCTCTATCACAACGGCCACCTGAGCCTGCTCGACGCCATCGGTCTGATCAGCCACCGACCCGCCGACCTCATGGAACTGCCGGCTGGCCGTCTCGCCGAGGGTGGCGCCGCCGACATGGTCGTGTTCGACCCCGACCATGCCTGGAAGATCGATGCTTCAACCATCCTGTCGAAGTCCAAGAACACGCCGTTCGACGAGCGGCCGGTTCAGGGAATCGCCGTCCGCACCGTCGTCGACGGGCGCACGGTGTTCCTGCGCGACGGTTTCGCGTGATGGCCGAGCCGTCCCCCGGTCTGTGGGCCGCTGTCATCGGACTAGGCTATCTGCTCGGCTCGATTCCCTTCGGCCTGGTGCTTGCTCGGCTCGCCGGCTACGGCGACATCCGCAAGATCGGATCGGGCAACATCGGCGCGACCAACGTGCTGAGGACCGGCAACAAGCCGCTGGCGCTCGCCACCCTGATTCTTGATAGCGGCAAAGGCGGTGCCGCGGTGTGGCTTGCCGGCACGGCCGCCGACCCCTATACGCTCGCCGTTACCGCCGGCGTCGCCGCGGTCTTCGGTCACAATTTCCCGGTGTGGCTCAAGTTCAAGGGTGGCAAGGGTGTCGCCACGACGCTCGGAACCCTGCTCGTCATGGCGTGGCCTGTCGGACTCGCGGCCTGCGCAACGTGGCTCGCGATTGCGGCAGCGCTGCGCTATTCGTCAGTGGCCTCGCTTGCCGCCCTGAACCTCGCCCCGGTGTACGCCTGGTTTATCCTGGATCAGCCGACCGCTATCATAATGACGGTCGGGGCGGCGATTCTCGGAGTCCTCGCTACCGTGCGTCACCACACCAATATCCGGCGCCTGATGAAGGGCGAGGAACCGAAGATCGGCCGAAAGTCGTAGACCATTCGCCTGGACAATTTCGGGAGACATCCGATGACCGTCGAACTAGAGATGCTTGCGTGGACGGCAATCATCACGTTGCTGTTCTGGATACCTTACATTCTGGCCCACATCGCCAATGTCGGCATCATGCCGGCTTTGACGTACAAGGCCGATTCAACGCCGCTTCCCGCCTGGGCTGCCCGGGCCAAAAAAGCCCACTACAACGCCATCGAGAACCTTGCGCCTTTCGCGGCTCTCGTGGTCGCCGCCCATCTCGCCGGCGTCTCCAACGAAGCGACGCAGTCGGCCGCAGTCGCCTACTTCTGGCTCCGGGCGGCGCACTACCCGCTTTACGTCTTCGGTGTACCGTTTGGCCGAACGCTGACCTTCGCAGGTGGATGGCTAGCTCAACTGTGTATCGCGTATCAGTTAATCGTTGCGTGATCGTCGATGACGCGTCGATACGCTCCCGCGTCACCGGGTAAGACGTCGACGGCGCAGTTCAATGAGGCACAAGCCAAAGCGGCGTGGGATCGGACGGTTGCCTGGTTCAGGAAAAGCCTGAGCTAGCCGCCGACGACTTGACGGATCACTGAGGGTCGCCCACGATTTCCCGCCATGGGAGATTCATCGGCAAGAGTTCTCACGGATGACGAGCGACTGGACTGGCTGCGGCTCATTCGGTCTCAGAACATCGGACCGATTACGTTCCGGCGGCTCATGGAGCGTTTCGGCTCGGCATCGGCGGCGATCGAGGCTCTGCCCTCGCTCGCGGCGCGGGCCGGCGGACAATCCTACCGCGTCTGTTCCCTGTCGGATGCCGAACGGGAACTCGGTCGACTGGTACGTGCGGGCGCGCGACTTGTCGCCAGTGTCGAACCCGCCTATCCGCCTTTATTGACCGCAATCCCGGACGCACCGCCGTTGATCTCCGTCAAGGGTGACACCGACCTGTTCGCGCGACCGGGCATCGCCATCGTCGGCGCGCGCAACGCGTCGGCCAATGGCCGCGCCTTCGCACGCGCCCTCGCCGGCGATCTCGCCGCCGCCCGGATCAACGGCGCGCAACCGGTTATCGTTTCCGGCCTAGCCCGCGGGATCGACACCGCGGCGCACAAAGGTGCCCTCGCAACGGGCACCGTGGCCGTCGTCGCTGGCGGCATCGATCAGGTCTATCCGCCCGAGAATGCCGACTTGATGGCGCGCATCGGCGAAGACGGTGTCATCGTCGCCGAGCAACCCGTTGGAACCGAACCCCGCGGCCGACTGTTTCCGCTCAGGAACCGCCTCATCTCCGGCATTTCGCTCGGCGTCGTAGTGGTCGAGGCATCACCAAAATCGGGTTCGCTGATCACCGCCCGGCAAGCACTCGATCAGGGTCGCGAGGTCTTCGCCGTCCCGGGGGCACCCGGTGATCCACGCACTGCCGGCGCCAATAGCCTGATCCGCGACGGCGCCTGGCTGACGGAAAAAGCCGGCGACGTCGTCGAGCAGCTTCCGGGACCTTGGAGACTGTCGGCCCAGAGAACGAAAAAAACACATGATTTCAATAATATAAAAGATACTCCGACAAACGATTCGACACCTGAAAATGCGTACGAAGAAATCATCGGGTTGCTCGGCCCCTCTCCGGTCACGGTTGACGAAATCCTCCGTAGCTGCCAATTGTCCCTCCCGAACGTCTCGGCTGTCCTGCTCGATCTTGAGCTCGCCGGACGATTGGAGCGGCTTCCCGGAAACCGGGTTCAGCTGCTGACCAAGGACTGAGCAACCGGGATTTCTTCCGCCATCATGACCAGCGTTGTCGTTGTCGAGAGCCCTGCCAAGGCCAAAACCATCAACAAGTATCTCGGCAGCGATTTCGAGGTACTGGCGAGCTATGGCCACATCCGCGACCTGCCGGCGAAGGACGGTTCCGTCCGCCCGGCGGAAGACTTCGCCATGGACTGGGTCGTCGACGATCGTTCCAAGAAACACATCCAGGCGATCAAGCAAGCCGTGAAGTCGGCCGACCGGCTGTATCTCGCGACCGACCCCGACCGCGAGGGCGAGGCGATCTCGTGGCACGTCCGCGAGGTTCTCGAGCAGGACAAGCTGCTTGCAGGCAAGGAAGTCAAACGCGTCGTCTTCAATGAGATCACCAAGTCGGCTGTGCAGACGGCGTTCGAGCACCCCCGCGAATTGAACCGGGAACTGGTCGACGCGTATCTGGCGCGGCGCGCCCTCGACTACCTTGTCGGGTTCACGCTCTCGCCGGTTCTGTGGCGCAAACTGCCAGGCAGCCGTTCGGCCGGACGCGTGCAGTCGGTCGCGCTGCGGCTGATCTGCGAACGCGAAACCGAGATTGAGGCGTTCCGGGCGGAAGAGTACTGGTCGATCGAGGCCAATCTAACGACACCGGACGGCAAGCCATTTGTCGCGGCACTGACCCATCTTGACGGCGAGAAGCTCGACAAGATGGCGATCAAGAACGAGCACGCCGCAAAGCGCGCCGTTGAGGCGGTCGAAGCTTCCACCCTCAGCGTCGTATCCGTCGAAAAAAAGACGGTGAAGCGCAACCCGGCGCCGCCGTTCACGACGTCTACCCTGCAGCAGGAAGCAGCGCGAAAGCTCTATTTCTCTGCCAAGAAAACCATGCAGGTCGCGCAGCGTCTTTACGAGGGTGTGTCGATCCGCGGCGAGACGGTCGGCCTGATCACCTACATGCGGACGGATGGAATCGACATGGCGGGTGAGGCGATCGCCGCGGCGCGCCGGCTAATCGAGAAGGATTACGGCGGCACCTACCTTCCGAACTCGCCGCGCGCCTACCGCAACAAGGCGAAGAACGCGCAGGAAGCGCACGAAGCAATCCGCCCCACCGACGTTTTCCGACGGCCCAAGGACATTGCGCACGCGCTCGACGACGATCAGCTCAAACTCTATACCCTGATCTGGCGTCGCACGGTGGCCTGCCAGATGGAATCAGCGGCGCTCGATCAGGTTGCCGTCGATCTCCGGTCGCAGACGCCGAACGTCGGGCTGCGCGCCAACGGCTCCGTCGTCGCCTTCGAAGGCTTCTTCCGCGTCTATCGTGAAGGAACCGACGACTTCAATGGCAAGGATGGCGCGCGGAGTGGCTGTCAGGGCGACGACGACCGCGACCGCATCCTGCCGCCTCTCGAGGAAGGCCAGCGGGCCGCGGTCGAGAACGTGACGCCGAACCAACACTTCACCCAGCCGCCGCCCCGTTACTCGGAGGCAAGCCTGGTCAAGAAACTCGAAGAGCTCGGCATCGGCCGACCGTCGACATACGCTTCGATTATTTCGGTCTTGCAGGACCGCGGGTATGTGAAGCTGGAGAAACGCCGCTTCGAGCCGGAGAATCGGGGCCGGATCGTTACCGCGTTCCTGGAACGCTATTTCCCGCGTTACGTCGAGTACGACTTCACAGCGGAACTTGAGAACGAACTCGACGACATTTCGGCCGGCACGATCGATTGGCGCGCCGTGCTCCGCGAGTTCTGGTCACCGTTCTTCGAGAGGACGGAAGAAGTCAAGGATCAGCCGAACCGCGACGTCATCGACGCGATCGATGAACTGCTCGGCCCGCATTTCTTCCCGGAACATGCGGACGGCACCAGTGCGCGTCGCTGCCCGGCCTGCGAGGCCGGCCGTCTGGGCCTGAAACCGAGCCGCCAGAGCGGCTTTTTCATTGGCTGCTCGAACTACCCGGACTGCAAGTTCACCTATCCTTTGACGGTTCTGACCGAGGACGCGCTTCGCGAGGCAGCGAGCGGCAGCAACGGGCCGCGCGAACTCGGAGTCGATCCCGAGACGGGCGAGCCCGTCTCTGTACGCAAGGGCCCCTACGGACACTACGTCCAGCTCGGCGAGACGCCGGAGACGCCGGCCAAGGGAAAAGGAAAGAGCAAGGGGCCGAAACCGAAGCGCGCCTCGATCCCCAAGGATATCGATCCGGTAACGATCGACCTTGACCGGGCGCTCAAGCTGCTGTCGTTGCCGCGGCGCATCGGCGACCACCCGGAAACCGGCGAGGAAATTCGTGCCGGCCTCGGACGGTTCGGGCCCTATCTTCTGTATCAGGGGAATTATTACTCGCTGAAGGAGGACGATGTCCTCGAGGTCGGCCTCAACAGGGCAGTAGCAATCATCGCCGACTCGCCAAAGAAGGACCCGGTCATCGAGCTCGGTCCGCACCCCGACGACGGCAAACCCGTGGTCCGGAAATCTGGCCGCTGGGGGCCATTCGTACAGCATGGCAGGCTCAAGGCGACCTTGCCCAAGGGGACCGACAAGGAGAGCGTGACCCTTGAGCAGGCTCTCGAATGGCTTGCCGCCAAGGCCGAGAAATCACCCCAGAAAGCCGCCAAGAAGGTCGCCAAGAAGAAGACAGCGAAGAGGAAATCCCCGAGCCGCAAGAAGGCTGCCGCCTCGGCGTCTGATTGAGGCCGCGACAATGGCGAAGAAGGCGAAGACGTCTGGAAAGAGCGGAAAATCGCCCTTCCCGAGCCGTGAGGAGATCATCCGATTCGTACGGGAGAGCGACGGACGCGCCGGCAAGCGTGAGATCGCGCGTGCCTTCGGGTTGGATGCTCGCCAGAAGATGGATCTCAAGAAACTGCTCCGCGAGCTCGAGCTCGACGGCAGTGTGATGCGCACGCGCGGCAAGCGACTCGCCGACCCGGCCCGCCTGCCGCCGGTCGCCGTCGTCGAGGTTACCGGGTTCGGACGTGACGGCGATGTTCTCGCCAAGCCGGGTGTCTGGGAAGGCGAAGACGCGCCGCCGCCGATCATCATGCGACCTGAGAAGAAGGGACGGCCCGCGCTAGGGCCCGGCGACAAGGCGCTCGCTCGCCTGACGCCGATCCTCGCCGACGACGGCGAAACGGTTCGCGAGTACAAGGGAGAGACGATCCGGCGGCTGACGTCGACGCCCCTGACTGTTCTCGGCGTTCTGGAGAAGACCGGCGGGCACTTCCATCTCAAACCGACGGACAAGCGAGCCAAGCAGAACTACGTCGTCGAGATGGGGGATGTCGGCGATGCCGGGCCCGGCGACGTGGTGCGCTGCGAGGTCTTGCGCGGTCGTGGCCTGGGCCTCAAGCGCGCCCGGGTCATCGAACGCCTCGGTTCGCTGACGGGCGGCCGTGCGGCCAGTGTCATCGCCATTCACCAGCATGGCATCCCGACCGAATTCAAGCCCGAGGCGATCGATCAGGCCGAGGCGGCAACGGCGGCGCCGTTGGACGGCCGGACCGACCTGCGCGCGATCCCGCTCGTCACCATCGACGGCGCGGACGCCCGAGATTTCGACGACGCGGTCTTTGCCGAACCCGACGAGGACAACGGCAACCCCGGCGGGTTCCACCTGATCGTCGCGATCGCCGACGTCGCCTGGTACGTCCGACCCGGCTCTCCGCTCGACCATGCCGCCTACGAGCGCGGCAACTCGGTCTACTTTCCAGACCGGGTCGTTCCGATGCTGCCTGAAGCGCTGTCGAACGGCTGGTGTTCGCTGGTTCCTCATGAAGACCGGCCTTGCCTCGCTGCGCATCTCTGGATTTCATCGACCGGCGAGTTGCGCCGCCACCGGTTCGAGAGAGCGATGATGCGGAGCCACGCTCGGCTCACCTACGAGCAGGCCCAGGCCGCGTTTGACGGTCGTCGCGACCGCGCTACCGAAACGCTTGGCGATGCCGTGCTTGGTCCGTTGCTGGGTGCGTACCGGGCATTCTCCAAAGCACGCAAGCAGCGGGGCGTTCTTGAGCTGGACATGCCGGAACGCCGGGTCGAACTGGACGACCAGGGCAACGCCACCGGCATTTCCGTTCGTCAGCGATTTGATTCCCACAAGTTGATCGAGGAGTTCATGATCGCTGCCAATGTCGCGGCGGCCGAAACCCTCGAACGCAAGCGCAGCACCCTGCTTTATCGCATTCACGATCAGCCGGGCGTCGAGAAGATCGAGGCGCTCCGGACGTTTCTCGAGACGCTTAACCTGTCATTGCCCAAGGGACAGGTGTTGCGCGCACAGCAGTTCAACTCAATCCTCGCCAAGGTCGCCGACACCGAACACCGCGACATGGTCAATGACGCTGTGCTGCGGGCCCAGGCGCAGGCCCAGTATGCGCCTGACAACATCGGGCACTTCGGGCTCAGCTTGCGTCGATATTGTCACTTCACGTCACCGATCCGGCGTTACGCCGATCTGGTCGTTCATCGTGCGCTGATCTCGACGCTTGGTCTCGGTCCCGGCGGGATCGACGAGATGACACGTGATCTAGGCGACGCCGGCGAACACCTCTCGGTGACCGAGCGACGCGCGGCGGCCGCCGAACGCGATACGGTCGATCGCTACATGGCGACGTACATGGTTGACCGCGTGGGCGCGACCATGACCGGCCGTGTCACCGGTGTAACCCGATTCGGGCTGTTCGTTGCACTCGATGAAACCGGGGCCGATGGCCTGATCCCCATCAGTACCCTGCCCGCCGACTACTACAGGCTGGACGAAAGTGGCCACGCCCTTGTTGGCGACGATCGCGGCATGCGTTTCGGCCTCGGCCAGATCGTCGACGTCAGCATCGCCGACGTCGACCCAATCACGGGCGGTATGGCGCTGCGCCTTGTTGCGGGCGGCAAGCCGCCGCCCAAGGGCGAACGCCGCCGGAAACCGGTGAAAAAGAGCCGCCGCAAGTGTGAAATCGTTAAGCGGCCGCGCAAGCGCTGAGTACCGCTGGCGGCGGGTAGCCGCTTGTTGTCGACAGCCGCACCCCCTATCATCGCCTTCTTGATCCCGCCAACTGGCAACGGGTCCGGGATATGGGCAGTTTGATGAACCCGCGCTTCCGCGCCGTGTTCTCCGGTAGTGTTCTGCTGGTGCTATCGGCTTGCGCGAGTCTGCCCGCCGACGAGTCACCGGCAACCTTCACCAACGACATGTCGACGGCGCAGGCCGTTCTCTCGGCCGGCTACACCAGCATCATCGACAAGTACATCGACCAGGTGCCGCTCCGGACCGTCACCGTCGAGAGCCTTCGCGGTCTCGCGGCCATCGATCCGGCGCTAACCATCGAACAGAGCAACGATGAGATCATCATCAGGCGCCACAATCGCGAGATCGCCGCCGACGCTCTGCCGGCAAGCGACGACACGGCTGAATGGGCCGCGCTCGCGGCGCAGTTGACCCGGGAGGCGTCGGATTACTCTCCTGATTTGCGGCACGCCAACAGCGAGGCCGTCTATCAGGCGTTGTTTGACGGTGCCCTGGCTGAACTCGACGTCTATTCGCGCTATGCCGGCGCCGAGGAGGCCGACCGCAACCGCGCGAACCGGGACGGTTTCGGCGGTGTCGGAGTCCGTTTCCGGATCATTGACGGTCATCCGGTCGTCACAGATCTGGTCGCCGGAAGTCCGGCCGACGAATCCGGTATCGCCGTCGGCGACGAAATCGTCTCGATCGGCGGTCACCCGGTCGTCGGATTGAGCGTCGACGAGATCGTCGCCAAACTGCGCGGCGCCGTCAGGAGCAAGGTGCAGGTCGCCGTCCGGCGGACCGCCGACGAGTTCGTCACCTTCAACCTCGAACGCACCCACATTGTCCCGCCGACGGTCAGCGCAACGAACCACGACGGTGTCGTTCACATCCGGGTCAAGAGCTTCAACCAGGGAACGGCTCAGACGCTCGCCAACACACTTGCCGAACAGGTCAACAACGCCGCGGTCGCCGGAGTCGTTCTTGACTTGCGCGGGAACCCTGGCGGCCTGCTGCGCCAGTCCATTGAAGTCGCCGATGCCTTCCTGTCCGAGGGGGACATCCTCGACACATTCGGTCGTCATCCTGACAGCATTCAGCACTACGAAGCGGCGGGCCGGGACTTTGCCGGCGGACTGCCGATGGTCGTCCTGATCGACGGCCGATCCGCGTCCGCGGCGGAAATCGTTGCGGCGGCGCTGCAGGACACGCACCGCGCCGTGATTATCGGCACGGCGTCCTACGGAAAGGGTACGGTCCAGACCGTTGTCCGGTTGCCGAACAACGGCGAGATCACGCTGACCTGGTCGCGGTTTATCGCTCCGTCCGGCTATGCGCTCCATGGACTGGGGGTCTATCCGGTAGTCTGCATGACCGATATTGCAGGCTCAGACCGGGACAACATCCTGGCGGCCCTCGACCGACAGCCGGAGACCACGAAGACCCTCAGCCTGTGGCGTTCGACCGACGCGAACAGCCTCGAGGCAAGGCGCGAGCTCCGCTCGCAGTGTCCGCCAGCGCGGCGCGCCAAGGATGCAGACCTGGAGATCGCGGCGGCACTGATCAATGATGCGTCGCTCTATGATCGCGCCCTGCAGATCGCGACCTTGGCCGACAGGAATGCAGCCGCGGCCGCGGTTCCCGAAACCGCCGATTGACCCTCGCGCGCGAAACGGAGTTGACATGAATGCGGCGGCAGGTATCTTGCGCGGCCTGAGCGGCGCTCGAAGGGACTTCGGGGCCTACTGAAACAACTGATGTAATGGAAGAGTCCGATGGCGAAGCCGACGACCATTCTCGTTAAGCTGGTTAGCACCGCTGACACCGGGTTTTACTACGTGACCAAGAAGAATCCGCGCAACCTGACGGAAAAGCTTCAGTTCCGTAAGTACGATCCGGTGGCACGAAAGCACGTCATGTTCAAGGAAGCGAAGATCAAGTGACGCGCCGCACATCGGGCCACTGAGCATACGCCAACGCCGCCGCTCCCCAGAGCTGGCGGCGTTTTTCGTTAAGGATGATTTCTTTGGCCGATCAGCTCAGGAACTTGTTGATCGTCTCGAGGAACGTCGGCACCGAAATCGGCTTGGCGATGTATCCCTCGCAGCCGCCCTGGCGAATCTTCTCCTCGTCGCCCTTCATGGCAAACGCGGTGACCGCAACCACCGGGATGTCGCGCAGATCGTCGTCCGCCTTCATCATCTTGGTGACCTCGAGCCCGGAAATCTCGGGGAGCTGAATATCCATCAGGATCAGGTCCGGCCTGTGTTGGCGAGCCAAGGACATGGCGTCGCGCCCATCCATGGTCTGGACGGTCTGAAAGCCGTTGGCCTGCAACAGATCGTTGAACAGCTTCATATTCAATTCGTTGTCTTCAACGATCAAAATAGTCTTGCTCATGAA
Organism: Rhodospirillales bacterium; assembly: GCA_040219295.1. Lineage (GTDB taxonomy): Bacteria > Pseudomonadota > Alphaproteobacteria > Rhodospirillales > Casp-alpha2 > JAVJST01. The sequence goes on along the minus strand of JAVJST010000005.1, from coordinate 995,977 downwards.
CTCATCCCCAAAAACATGACGAATCTACGCCGTGTGATTTCCCGAGCATCTGCCCGCCGTCTCCCCCGCGGACGCCGGCTCAGTTTAACCACTTAGTCCGGTGCAAGCCAGCGATCTAAAAGAGGCCCGTTTCGAGGCTCCGAACGCTCAGCCGCGAACGTCCTCAACCATATCCTCAAGGCGCTCAACGTCCTGCACGACAAGAACCTTTTTCTGCCGTTCCACCAGGCCTTCACGAGCCAAATCGTTCATCACGCGAGCGACGGTTTCTCGGGTCGTGCTGACCCGGCTGGCAATGTCGCTGTGCACCGGGATCGGGGAAATCTCGGCGCGGTTGTCGTCGCTCATGTTCAATTTTGCCTGACGCAGAATCTCCGCATGGACCCGGTTGTTCGCCGCAAGTGTGCTGAGATCCATGATCCTGTCAGTCGCCATCCGCACGATATGCGACAACGACCGCATCAGTCGGAACGATACATCGGGTTCACTGGCGCACAGTGCCATAAACCGGTCGGCCGACAACGACGCCAGGTGGCACGAAGTAATCGCGGTCACGCTGGCCGAACGCGGCTCCGCGTCGATCGCCGCCAGTTCCCCGAAGTGATCGCCCGGCGTCAGGTCGTCCAGCGTGATCTCGCGGCCCTGGATGGAGTAGATGGCGATCCGGACCCGCCCCTCGATTACGAAGAACACTTCCCGGGTGTCGGATTGCCGGTCGATGATCTGTTCGTTGGCGGCGTAGTGACGCCAGGCACACGCCTTTTCGAGTTCCTTGATCGTTGCCGGCGGCACGTGTTCGAGCAGCCTGATACCAGCCAATGAGGCTTCCTTTTCATTACTCAACGCTCGCATCCCCCGTCGATAATGCCTGGCTGGTACCGCTTGGTTCTAGAGCGGGTCATGGATATTTTCATAGTATCGGCGTTCCGACAACTGGGCCAGCGTTCCCAAGGCTTTAGCCAGCCGACAAGACGGCCGCGCATCCGGCCCGCCGCTCGTCGCCGAAAGCGTCGAAATGCCGTCCGTCGGCAGCGACGCGTACGGCGTGCACGCCACCGAAGAACATGTTCCGCTCATCGAAACAACTGACGTTGTCGATCTCGACCCCGGCAATCCCTGCAATCCGGTTCCCGGCGGCCGGACCGTCGCCGGCTGCACTTTCCTCGAAGAAGAGGTTCCGGCCCTCAACATGCAGCCGGGGAGCCAGAATCGCGGATGCCAGATCGCACTCCGGGCGGGTCACACGTTCAATTACCTGCATCATGGCGGTGCGGATCCGGTTGGAACCGCCCGAACCGAGCGCCGTGACCTCGCCCGCCGGTCCGTCAATCAGTGTCGGCGCCATCATGGAACTCATCCGGGTATCTTCCGGCCAGATCCCGAGCCCGCGCGGGTTGATGTCCTCCTCGCCCAGCATATTGTTGAGCATGAAACCGCAGCCCGGCACCATGATCCCGGACCCCTCGCCGTTGGACAAGGTAACCGTCGCCGCGTTTCCTCTTCCATCAACCACGCTGATGTGCGTCGTCCCGCGGTAAGACGGCGGGTGTGCGGCGAGTTTCCGGGCATATGCTTCGAGTACCGCCGGACGCAGAAGATCGTGCCCGGTGGCGCCGTGCTCCCCGTCGTGAACGGTCTGGCGGGCTTCGAAGGTCAGCGACATGATCCTGATCCAGTCGTCCCATCCGACCGGTCCGGCCGCCGCGACGCCTGCCTGCTCGAGTAAACCCAACCCGAACGCGATCAGGATGCCGCCGCTCGACGGCGGCGGATTGGTGGCAATCCGGTGACCGCGGAAATCGAAGCAAAGGGGTTCCCGGATTTCGACGCTGTACGTCTCGAGATCGTCGGCCCGCAGGTGCCCGCCGTGCAACAGGCAAGTCTGGACCATCGCCCGCGCCAGGTCGCCGTCGCGGGCGGAGCGCTCGCCGTCCCGTGCCAGCAGCTCGATCGCTGCAGCAAGTTCCGGGTTGGCAAGCACGTCGCCCTCGGCGACCAGCCCATCTGCCGACGAGCCGCCAAAACATGCGAGACTCGCGGGATCGTGACTGTAGATCGGGCTGACAACGCCGAACAGATATCCCTGATACGCTGTGACCCGCACACCACGCCGCGCTGCCGAAATCGCGGGTTCGGCGATGACCGTCATGGGCAACGATCCGTGACGGCGCCAGACTTCGAACATCCCGGGAATGAACCCTGGTGTCGCGGACGCGCCGACGCCAATGTGGAATGCCTGCGTGGTCCGCCCGAAATCGGCATTGATCTCAAAGAACGAGGAGTCAGTCGGTGCGCTGCGTCTGCGTGGTGTCTGGGCGAAGAAATCGAAAACCGCGGACTCGCCGGACTCGGGCCGGGCCAACAGGAACCCGCCGCCACCGAGCGACGCGAGGACCGGTTCCGCGACACAGGCCATCAGCGACGCTGCAATTGCGGCGTCGAAAGCATTACCGCCCACCTCAAGGATGGTTCTGGCCGCGCCGACGGTCTCCTCGTGACCCGCCGCGACGGCACCGCCAGTCGGCTCAGAGGCCGCGCTTTCTTTGGCAATTTTGGTCACGAATGCGAATCCATCGATGTAAAATCCATCCGGGATACAGTCTAGCTGCGCGGCATCGGTAGGTCGCGCCTAGCCGGCTGTCAACTGCAGCGGGGCCAGCATCCAGGGTTCACGGCTGCTCGGTTGACTCAATCCTGACGCTATGATTGCCTTTCACCGTCTTCCGCCCCCCAAGATCAGGACTCCCGATGCAGACTGGCAAACACGCAAAACTGGCCGTTCTGGCCGTCATGATCGGTCTGTTTGTTCCTGCGTCCTCTTCGCCGGCATCGGCCCAGGAAACCGGCAAACTCTCGGCGGTTTCCTACATGCCGATCGAGCAGGGCGAGGCGTTCGAGGTTCGTGCGCTGGACAACTCCGCCCAGAATCTGGAGCTCGTAAGCCAGATGCAGCAGGCGTTGCGCCTCAGGGGACGGGGTGTCAAGGACGGGTCGCGTCTGATCCTGACATTGGAACCGAGAGACGTCGTCGGCAGCGGCACTTCTTCGCAACGGCACATCATGTCTTTTACAGGCGAGAGCAGCACCGGGCATGAAGACAGCACCGAACTCCGCTTCAACATCTTCGATTCCCAGAAAGGTGGCATTCTCAACGAGGGCGACCAACCAGGTGGCGGCGTGCAGCCTAGCCAATACGTCCTGCTGGTCCGGGTCGAGGACCGCTCGAACGGACGACAACTTTGGGAAGGATGGGCCTCGGCGCCGCTCCTCCAGGGTGACGGAAGCCGGCTCCTCGGGTCGATGGTTCCGCATCTGGCCGATGCGATCGGCACGACTGTCAGCGAAGAGCCGATCACCATCCGGTAAAGCGTCTCGACCATCACTTGAGATTGCGGTGATTAGCCGTTACGAGAAGCCCCGGATTCCAGTCCCTTCCCCTTGGGAGACACCATGAACGCCGACAACGACAATGCAGACGCCACACTGCTGCCGACCGGCATGAGCGACACTCTGCCGCCTGACGCGGCTTTCGAAGCCCATGTCGTCGAGCGCTTGATGCAGATGTTTGCGGCGCAGGGGTACGATCGAGTCAAACCGCCGTTGCTTGAGTTCGAAGACACGCTCTTCAGGGGGCCAGGTGCGGCCACCGCCAACGACGCATTTCGCCTGATGGATCCGGAATCCCAGCGCATGATGGCGCTGCGTGCCGACATGACGCCGCAGATCGCGCGTATCGCCATGAGCCGGTTGGCAAATGCGCCACGGCCATTGCGGTTGAGTTACGCTGGCCAGATACTTCGAATCCGGGGAAGCCAGCTTCGCGGCGCGCGACAGTTCGGCCAAGTCGGCGCCGAGATCATCGGTACGGATTCCCGCGCCGCCGACGCGGAAGTCGTGGTGATGGCGTCCGATACCCTGATGGCCTTGGGAATTCAGGGGCTCAGCGTCGACCTTTGCATCTCGACACTTGTACCGGCAGCTTGTCGCGACTTCGGATTCGGCGCGGACATCGCGAACCGCTTGAATCCCGCGCTCGATCGCAAGGATGCCGCCGCCATTGAGAAACTGCGTGGCGATCTGGGCGGCGAAGCGACCGACCTGTTCATTGCGCTGCTCGGGGCCACTGGCAAGGCGTCCGTCATGCTGGAGCGGCTGGCGGCATTATCGCTCGGCTCGGCGGCCACCCAGGAACGCGATGATCTGACCACGGTTGCCAGCACGATCATGGAATCCGCACCGGCACTCGAAGTCACGATCGATCCGATTGAACGCCGAGGCTGGGAATATCATTGCGGCGTGTCCTTCACGTTTTTCGCCAAGGGCACGCGTGGCGAACTTGGCGCCGGCGGCCGCTACTTGACCGGCGATGGCGCCGTCGACCGACACAGGGAGCCGGCAACCGGGCTGACGCTGTTTACCGATACGCTGGTGCAGGCAGTAACGCCGGGTGAGGCGGCACCGCGAATCTATCTTCCGCTCGGCAGCGACGCCTCCGCCGCTGCGCGATACAGGGATGAGGGATGGGTCACCGTACGTGGCCTGGATACGAACAACGATCCCGCCGCCGAAGCCGCCCGGCTGGGCTGCAGTCACGTGTACGCTGGCGGTGACGCAAAGCCGGTTTCAGACCAGTAATTCAGCCCTGCGGGGGCAATCGGAAGGACGAGTTCATGGCAAACGTTGTGGTGGTCGGCTCCCAGTGGGGCGATGAGGGCAAGGGCAAGATCGTCGACTGGCTGTCGGAACGCGCCGACGTCGTCGTAAGATTTCAGGGTGGCCACAATGCCGGACACACTCTCGTTGTTGGCAACGTCACCTACAAGCTTGCACTCCTGCCATCCGGCATCGTGCGTCCCGGTAAGCTGTCCATCATCGGCAACGGCGTCGTCGTCGATCCGTGGGCGCTGATGGAGGAGATCGAGCGGGTCAAGAAGCTCGGCGTCGAGGTCTCGCCGGAAAACCTGAAGATCGCAGAGAACGCGCCGCTCATCCTGCCCTTGCACCGAAATCTCGATCTCGCCAGGGAGAAGGCAGCCGGCCGGCACAAGATCGGTACCACGGGTCGCGGCATCGGCCCGGCGTACGAGGACAAGATCGCGCGTCGCGCCATCCGCGCCGGCGACCTGGCGGATCCGGACGTGCTCGGCGACAAGGTGGACGCCTTGCTGTTTCACCACAATGCGCTCCTCAGGGGCCTGGAGATGCCGGAGGTCAACCGCGACGAGTTGCTAGGCGCGCTGCTCGAGATCACGCCCAAACTGCTGCCTTTCGTCGACACCACGTGGCGCGCGCTCGACCACGCCCGTCGCGAGGGCAAGCGTATCCTGTTCGAAGGCGCCCAAGGCACCATGCTGGACGTCGATCACGGCACTTATCCGTTCGTTACCTCGTCGAACGTCGTTGCTGCCCAGGCCGCCGTCGGCAGCGGCCAGGGACCCGGCGCGATCGACTATGTGCTGGGAATCACCAAGGCGTACACGACACGCGTCGGTAGCGGGCCGTTCCCGACGGAACTTGAGGACGATACGGGCCGCCTGCTCGGCGAACGGGGACGAGAGTTCGGCACCAATACCGGCCGCCCGCGCCGGTGCGGCTGGTTCGACGCCGTTCTCGTCCGACAGGCCGCCCGCGTTAATGGAATCAACGGCATAGCCCTAACCAAGCTCGATGTGCTCGATGGCTTTGAGGAGATCAAAGTCTGCGTCGGCTACAAGATCGACGGTGAAACGATCCGTCACCTGCCAGCGTCGACGGTCCGCCAGAACCGCGTCGAACCGATTTACGAAACGCTGGAGGGGTGGTCGGAGAGCACGTTCGGTGCCCGTTCGTGGGGAGATTTGCCGGCAACCGCGATCAAGTACATCCGCCGTATCGAAGAACTGATTGAAACACCCGTCGCCCTGCTCTCCACGAGCCCGGAACGCGACGATACGGTGCTCATGCACGATCCTTTCGAGGACTAGGCACCCGATCGGCCGCGTTTCTCTAAAAATAGAGACTTTTTGGCCGGAATCGGTTACCTTTCGTTAAGAATTTCGACCGTGACGCGGAAGCCGGGATCCATATTGGATTGCCGGCACAGAATGTTTTCCGTGCACGCCGATGCAACCGCGCTTCAGAAGGGGCGCATGAGCCAGGTTTGGCGTGATGGCAGAAGTGGCCGAAAATTCGCTCCCGGCGGACGATCAGACGTCTGCCCCGGACGGGCATAGCGCGCCGCCGACGGGCGGCGCCAGTGACGCATCCGTCACCGAGAATACGCCGCCTGAGTTCGACAACGAACTCCCCACGGAACCAACACCCGACAATTCGATAGCAGACGAGGCGATGCCCGAGGCAGAACCTGTCGGCGAAGCCCACCCTGCCGTCACGGCTATCATGAATGACCGTTACATCATCGACGGCGGTCGTCCCATTCCGGAAATGGATACCAAGACGTCGAAGGCCTACACAGCCGTCGACCGTCAGGATCAAAGCGAACAACTGGTAGCGCTTGTCTGTTCGCGCGGCGCACCTATCAGGGGAGATCTGCTCAAGCAGCTGAAGAACCAATCGACGCGCGGGATGCTGCAAGTCATCGAATGGGACGCCATCGACTGGCCGCCGGCGGGCGGGAAGACCATGTGCATCATCTACGAGCGCCCGCTCGGCGGTCGTGTCATCGACAGCATCGCCCAAGGAAAAGCACGCATCAGCGAGTACGACGTCGTCAACAAGTTGATCGAACCGCTGATCGCGGCCATTTCCTCGCTCGAAACCATTGCGCAGCCGCATCGCAGCATCCGACCCGGCAACCTGCATTTTCTTGACGCCGCCCGCACGACGATCGTCCTCGGCGACTGCTGCAGCGGCCCGCCCGCCTACTCGCAGCCGGCCATTTTCGAGACGATTGAACGCTGTACCGCGTCACCCTCGGGCCGCGGCATGGGCACCTCGATGGATGATATCTACGCTCTTGGCGTGACGGTTATCATCACGATGCTCGGTTACAATCCCGGACGCGACAAGTCGCTCGGCGAAATGCTGGCGATCAAGCTGGATCGCGGCAGTTACGCAGCGATCTGCGGCAATGCCAGAATCCCGATCTCTCTGGTCGAACCGTTGCGCGGCATGCTCAACGACGACGAACCAAGCCGATGGACGACCGAGGAAGTGCGCGCGTGGATCGACGGGCGCAAGCGGACACCGCAGCAGCGCAAGGGCCAGCCCAAGGCTGAAACCCCTTACATCTTCGCAAGTCGGCCCCATACCAGTCCGCGCGCGCTTGCCTACGCGTTCTCCCGTGACCCGGAGGAAATGATCCGAACGCTCAAATCCGACGAGAACTTCGATTCTTGGATCAGACGTTCGCTCGGCGACGACGACCTCGCCGACCGTATCAAGTTCGTGATGGAGCAGGCGAAACTGACGAGCGGCACGCCGGGAGCCGATCCTTCGGTCGTTTCCGCACGGATTTGCAGCATGCTGGATCCGAGAGGACCGATCCGGTTCCAGCGCTATGCGATGATGCCGGATTCGCTGTCATTCGCCCTGCCCACCGAAGTCGTGATGCGCGACAACAAACAACTGATATCGGACCTGATCGCCAACGAGGTCTACGAATCCTGGTTCAAGGTTCAGGAGCGAAATCCCCCTGACCATCTGATCTGGCATCGCAACTTTGTACAGTGCAAACGCTATCTGGGTATCCGCGAACCCGGTTACGGCATCGAGCGGTGCCTTTACGAAATGAACCAAGGTCTGGCCTGCCTCAGCCCGGTCCTGAAGAACCAGTACGTAACGACGCTGCGAGAACTCCTCCCGGCGCTGGACGTCACGGCCAATCAGGTCGACAGCGAGGTCCGCCCGCTAGACCGGCACATCATGGCGTTCATCGCTGCGCGTTTCGACGAGGATATCCAGCCGCACCTGCGCGCCCTGAGTTCGTCTGACGAACAGCGGCGCACGATCGGCATGCTCAGCCTGCTTGCATTCATTCAGTGGAAAACCAATGTCTCGACCCTGCTCGGCCTGACAAGTTGGGTCGGAGGCCTGTTGCAGCCGGCGATCAATAGCTATCACAGCCGGACCACGCGCAAGGAGATTGAAAAGGCGATTCCGCAGCTGGTTCGTCAGGGCAGCCTGCCCGAGTTGTTCAACCTCATCGACAATGCCGAAAAGCGGCGTACCGACGACGACGGGTTCTCAAAGGCGCAGGAAGAGTTTGGCGCCGCCGAGTCCGAGATACAGGAAATCGAGAGCGACGACGGGCTGCATCAATCCAAACTGCTGCGTTCGGGTCAGAAGATCACGTCGATGGGTGCGATCCTGGTATCCATGATCGTCATTACCGTCATGCTGATCTCCGAGGTCTTCTAGGAAACGCCATGGCACGTTCCTCCAAAGCAAGAAGCTTCATCGTGATCTGGGTTTCCATCGGTGTGGTGGGACTGTTGATCCTCGCCCTTCCGACGGTTTTCGTTGGGTTCTTCGGTATGGCGCCGACGTTTGTCGCCTTCATCGTCGACCGAACGCGCGAAAAGTACGCCACGTTCTGTGTCGCGGGCATCAACGCCTGCGGCGTCTTCCCCTACTTGCTCGATCTCTGGACCGGAAGCCATTCGATCAACCAGGCAGTCAATATCATGACTGACCCGTTCTCGCTGATCGTCATGTACAGCGCCGCGGCGTTCGGCTGGTTGATGTTCATCACGGTGCCTCCGGTCATCACCTCGGTCCTTGGGGTCATGGCCCAGAAGAAAGTCTCGGCATTGCGCACGCAGCAGCGAAAACTGATCGAGGAATGGGGCGAGTCCGTCGCGAGGCCGCCAAGCAACCCGCAGACCCGCTCTGCGACCGGGCGGCCGGCGAATGATCCCGGGCGGGTCGAGATGAGGGATATCGGATCGGAGAAGCCCGCCGTGCCCGAACCAGACGACGATGCGGCCTGACACCTAGGTCAGCAGCACCGCTCGTTTCCCATGGGTGACGTCAGGCGGCGATCAGCAATCGCGCCCTTAATCGACTTCTCGACCTTCTCGAGCGCTCGCGCTTCGATCTGACGCACACGCTCGCGGGAAATGCCGAAATCCTCGCTGAGGTCCTGGAGAGTCTTCGGGTCCTCGTTGATACGTCGCTCGACAAGGATCTGACGCTCACGGTCGCTGAGGCCGAGCATGGCGTCCGCCAGCATGTCACGGCGATCCATGTACTCCTGCCGCCTAGCGGTCTCATACTCCTGGTCGGGACGTTCGTCGACGAGCCAATCCTGCCATTCGCCGTCACCTTCTTCGCGCAACGGCGCGTTCAGCGACTGGTCATGGCTGGCGAGGCGGCCGTTCATCGAAACGACATCGGCCTCGGCAACGCCGAGCGTGCGCGCGATCTCCTTCACATGCTCCGGGGCAAGGTCGCCGTCCTCGAACGCCGCGAGCCTCGCCTTCAGCTTGCGCAGATTAAAGAACAGCTTCTTTTGCGACGCGGTCGTGCCCATCTTCACAAGCGACCATGAATGCAGGATGTACTCCTGAATAGAGGCCCTGATCCACCACATGGCATACGTCGACAAACGGAATCCCCTGTCAGGATCGAACCGGTTGACCGCCTGCATCATGCCCACGTTGCCCTCGGAAATGAGCTCGCCGACAGGCAGTCCGTAACCTCTGAACTTCATCGCAATCTTGGCAACGAGCCGCAGATGGCTGTTGACAAGCTTGTGCATGGCGGCTTCATCGCCGTTGTCGCGCCAGGCGCGGGAGAGTTGTTGCTCTTCCACGGCCTCGAGCATCGGATAATCGCGAATTCTGGCCAGGTAACCGTTCAAATCACCGCCAATCGTCGCCGCGGCCGACGAATGCCGTAAGGGGCTTGCTGATCCCATCTCAACCTCCAGAGTTGGCGCGGCCGTTACCGGCCGTCGTTTCCAGAAGGGAAGCTGCTTGCTTCACGGGCGTGCCCCCACAACGCCCTGCCTCTATGGTATACCACAACATTACCCGACAAACACACTCGGGTATAGTGAAATTTTGACTATTCGAAATTCTCGAATATCCCCTTGAAAATTATGGGTTTAGGCGATGAAAAGCTGAGCTTCTCGCCGGTGCGCGGATGATTGACGCCCAACGTCACCGCGTGGAGCAACGGTCTGTCGACCTGTTCAGCCATATCGCCGATCATCTTCTCCAATCGTGTCTTTGTACGGCCCCGTCCGTATGCCGGATCACCCACGATGGGGTGACCGATATGGCTCAGATGAACGCGGATCTGATGGGTCCTGCCTGTCTCCAGCGTACAGCGGACTAGGGCCAGCTGCCCCCCGCCGGGACGCAGCGTCTCGTAGTGGGTAATCGCCGGTTTGCCGCCGCGTGAAAGTACCGCCATCTTCTTTCGATTGCGGGGACTCCGGCCGATGTTGGCATCAATGGTGCCGCGCGGCGGCGACGGCACGCCCCATACAACCGCCTCATAGGATCGTTCGATGTCGTGCGCGGCAAAATCCCGCGTCAGCGCCAGATACGCGACCTCGGACTTGGCCGCGATCATGACGCCGCTGGTCCCGATATCGAGCCGATGCACGATCCCCGGCCGCGCCGCGCCGCCGACCGCGGAGAATCCCGGGCCACAGTGCGCCAGCAGTGCATTAACCAGCGTCCCGTCCGGGTGCCCCGCCGCCGGGTGAACCACAAGTCCCGACGGCTTGTCGATCACGATGATGTCGTTGTCTTCGTAGAGAATATCCAGGGCCATCGCCTGCGGCTCCGGCACGCCGGTGCGTTCGCCGGGGACGGAGACGCGATAGGTCTCGCCGGCAGCAACCTTGTGCCTCGGACCGGTTACCGTCCCGGCCGGGCCCGTAACCTCGCCGCCCTCGATCAACCCCTGCAGGCGGGTGCGGGACAAATCGTCGATCGATGCGGCCAGAAACCGGTCCAATCGCTCACCGTCCTTGTCGTCAGGGACTCGAACGCTTAAGACTCGTGACGCGGTCGGCATGGCTGTAGCGCCTCGTCGAAAATCGTAAAGAACGGGCCGGCAAACGGCCCGATATGGTAGCCAGAGGAAGCGGGTTCGAACACCACCATGGCATTTCTCAAAGCTCTCGTCATCGGTATGGGAATCCTGATCGTCTGCGCCATGGGCCTGCTCGCCTATGGACTGATCGGCAAGGCCGGCGAGGACAAAGCCGACACCGCCGCCACGGCGCCGGTCATGGTTCCCGACGACGGCCTGACGGAACTCGGAGATATCGTCATACCAAACGCCGAGAACTGCCGCATTGATGATGCCAGTACAGAAGGACGCCGCCTGACGGTGACCCTGGACGGAACAAGCGATTGCCGGCGTGTGGTCGTCATTGACCTCGTTACAGGCGCCGTCGCCACCCAGATCCGTTTGGCGCCGGCGCGACCTTGAGCAGTATCCGACTTGAACCGGCACACATCCGGCAGATCACCGCCGCGGCCGAAGCCGCGACACCCCGTGAATGCTGCGGCCTGCTGGTCGGCACCGGCAACCCGGCGACCGGGATCGTCGTGACCGAGGTCGTGACCAGCACCAATATAGCCGCGGCCGACCGTCCCGATCGTTTCGAGGTCGACCCGGAAATCCGTTTCCGGACCATGCGACGGCTTGAGGGAACCCCACTCGATATCGTCGGCCACTATCACTCCCATCCCGATCACCCGCCCGATCCCTCGGCCACGGACCTCGCTTGGGCGTTCGAACCAGAACTCGCCTGGCTTATCGCCGGCCTGCGGAACGGCCGGGTGACCGCTCTCAAAGCATTCCGGCTAACGGACGACGGCACCGCCTTTCACCCGCTCGAAGCGCTTCCCGGTTCTGAGAACACCTTCGATCTTCCGTTGGATTAACGACACCCCTTGATCACCGGACCATTTGGCAGTACACCCACGATCTTCCTGACGGGCCCCCATCGTCTAGCGGCCTAGGACGCTGCCCTCTCACGGCAGAAACACCGGTTCGAGTCCGGTTGGGGGCGCCAATCACCGAAATCGGCGCAAGATCGGTCCCGCGGCCCACGGCAGCGCGGCTGCGACGATGATCGCGTAAAGCAGGACCAGCGAAAGATTGTACCGCGGCACGTTCACGGTCACGGCGGCGTGGACGACCAGCATCATCAGTGGCGGCAGAGCGACGACCAAGAACGGTTTAACCCGCCCGCGCAACCATCCGTACCGGAAAGCTGGCCACAGGCATACGAACGCAAGCGGATACAGCAACCAGCCCACCTTGCTTCCCCTGACGATCAGGGGAAGCGTGACCGCCATGTGTTTCCATAAGTTCCCAAGCAGCCCCTCGATCAGGAGATACCGCGCCAGGGAATGCTCCTCCGGTCGAGACGGCAGTCCGGTAAATGCCAGGGTCTTGTCGACATAGAAACCGGTCGGTGAGTCGAAACGCAGCCGCTCGATTACGTCCGCACCGAACAAGTGAGCTGCGGCCTCGTCACCGACGATCGGCAGCCAGTACACGAACGCCGCGCCCCACTCGGGCCAGGTCATGGCGTTGTAGGCGAGCCTTTCCTGAAGGATCACGGCGCCGTATCCGGACGTGACCGCGATGCTGTCGAAGTAGTACGCATTTCGAGCGACCCAAGGTAAAACAACGGCCGCGCAACCGACAAGGAAGGCAGCCGTCATGACGCTTGATCTTCCGATATTGTCCCGAGCCAGCACGCACCAGACGAGGACCAGCGCGGCACACGGAAAGACGATCGCCTGATAGCCGGGGCGCACAAGGATCGTCGCCCCCAGCAGGATGCCCGCGATAACCCATAACAGCAGACGACGTCGCTGGCATGCCAGGATCGCTGCGGCCAGGAAGCCGAAAAAGGCGGTAAAGCACAACGACTCCGTGATCACGCGGCGCGCCGCGTCGGCGGGTACTCCGCTGAGGATGATCAGAACGACGACGGCAACCGCCGCCCAATCATGGCTCAGGGTGGCACGGGCAGCGAGAAAGGCGGCAATCAAGGCGGCACACCAGAGGATCTTTTGCGCCAGTATCAACGGCGCCAGTACCTCGATGCCGCACCCCGACCCCCTCACCGCCACACAGCGAACGGTTTCACGCAGCGGCGCATCGACCGCGGCAATTACAGCGATCAAAGCTGGATACCCTGGCACGAATTGCGGCCCTGGCGGGACCGGATTGCCGTCGTAGGCGCTCTCCAATTGATGGTTCATCACGCCATGGGTAAGCAGATTGTCTGCCGCAGTGAGATAGACCAGGCTGTCCGGTTCGAAACCGTACTTGGCAGTGTTTGGCACGACGAGCACGAATGCCAGCAGCACCAGCACGAGAACGATGGACGGCCGGCGCGCGAGCTCGTTGGCGACCCGCTCGAACATCATCCCTCCCAAGCCAAGGCGCAGGGGATGACTTTCCCGCAGTTCCGGCAAGCCAGCAATAGCGAGCGTCTATATCTCGTCCAGAATCTCTCGCCGCCTCTGCTTCGCCTCGTCCTCTGAGATGAGGCCCTCGTCGAGCAGCTCGTCGAGCTTGCGCAGGCGGCTCTCGATGTCTCCATGATCGGGTTTCGTGTTGCCGACATCCTGAACCCGAGAAACCGGTTCGACCGGTTCATACAGCGGATTAATGGCCAGCCTGCCTTCCCAGACGCCTTCCAGTTCGTCTATCTCCATCTCTTTTCCGACAGGAGATGCAACCATGTATATATCGATCTTGCAGCCGATGATGTCGCCGACGCGGTACGCCCTGAAAATCAGATGTATGCCGTTGTCGTTGACCTGTCCGGAGAGGCTGGCCCGCGTCGAGCCGTATACGCTCGTGTGTTTGTCCCACGAGTTCCACAGGAACCACTTTTCGGTGATTGTATTGCCGCGGATCGCCTGGCGGAAGGTTACTGGCTCGTTGGCCTCGTCGTCATAGGTAAAGATGAACTCACCGTTGCGAATGCGGGCCTGCTGATATTCGAACTCGGACTCGGCGCAGGCTTGGGAAGTCAATGTCTTCTTGCCAAAGTAGTCGCCGTCGTACGGCGCCGCGTAAGCGCCGCCCGACCCAAGAAGCATTACCAACAGTACGACGATACCAGCCCGCTCCGCGAGACGTCTTCGGCGGGGCCGGACAATCGGTCCGGATATCGTACCCATTAGTTTGCGGACGCCTGCACCGATGAGCACTCGGATGGGGTCAAGCCGCGTTCCTTCGCGACGGCGACTGCGTTCTTATACTTGGGATCGTCTTCCCAGGTCGCCGACTCGGCGTTACTGATATTTACGACAGCCCAACGACAGAGACGCGCATCGGTCATTTCCGTGAACTCGTCACGGCCGCGGATCTCGACCGTTCTGGACGTGCTGCTGCCCGTCGAAGCGACGCCCTTCTCGACGCAGGTCCCACCGGAGCAGGTATATTGGGTCCGAAAGTAGGCTTCGTAGCTGTCGAGGTTCTCCAGAAAGCTGTCGCCGTGCTCCTTCATTCTCGAGCAATTGCCGCCGTAGGCGTCGAATCCCGCCCATTCCTTGACACCGATCTGCCCGTATGGCGAGAGCTTCGCAACATTCCTCAGCTTCTTGCCCAACGAATGATAGCCGCAATGGACCATCAGGATCGTGCCGACCGCACCGAGCCAGTACTCGGCCTGTTGGGTCTCGTTGGCATCCGCCGGCGGCGCGGGCCGGACCGTACCGCCGTATGCAGGCCCGATGGCCGCAAGGCAAAAAAGTGCGATGACAGCAATGCAAACGGATCGGTACATTATGGCGTTCCCCCTAGCGCGCGTGATTTACCTGACTCGAACTCTACTATCATTGATTGCAGAATGAAAAGTCTTCGCGCGCGAACTCAACACGGCAATCGCGATTGCCGGGCCCGGCATCACAGCCCGTCAAGGATCTCCATCCGCCTGCGCCCTGCCTCGGCGCCGGTTATCTCACCGGCTTCTTCAAGCTCCTTGATCTGCCGCAACCTTGTCTCGAGACTCGATCCGGCAGGTTCCGATCGAGTCTCATCCGAGGCGACATCGTCCGCTCGCCCGTCCATCAAGATGTCCACTTGGTAACGGATCTCGATCCGGGAATCCTTCTCAGTCTCCGTGAACCGGGCGGTCAGGTCGTTCAGCGAATGCAGAACGACACCATAGTGGAGGTCGCGAACGGCGTATCCGCCCCCGGTCACCTCTATCTGCGGGTCCGCCGCGTCATTCGTGATCGACGTTTCGATCAGAATCGCCTCACGGCCCCGATGCGTGAGTCCGCCGAGCAACACGCCGGTGTTCTTGAGAACGGCGTCGGCGTTCTCATCGGCCAACAACGGGGTGCGTAAGACGAACGACGCACCAGAAGAAACCGGATCGTCGGGGAAGCTCGATTCGACGGCGGACAATCCGTTGGTCAGTTTCTCCAGTGCCCCGTCGATGTCTTCGACGTCGAACATGTTGAGGATCGGCAGGATATCGCGATGATCGATCTCGATACGCCCGCCCGTCGCCGCGGACGAAAACCGCAGGGTCAGCGGCAGGAACCTGGCGATCGTCTCCGCCACCTGATCGGGTATCCAGAAAAAGCGGATGTCGACGTCCTTGACGAGTACGTTCCAGAGAATTCGGTCGCCCTTGGGCTCAGCGGATACGTACCCGCTGACATCCAGTTTGCCGGCGTTGGAGGCATCCTCCGATCTTAGGGTGACGATGGCAGCGACAGAGAACAGCGACGTTGGGACCGGCGCCCGATACCGCACGACAACAGGGTCAGTTAGTGCCCGGTAGTCGGGCAGACGGTACTCCGCGCCACTGGCCGGCCCCGCGTAGATCGCTGCAGCCAGCAGCGCGATACACAGCCATCCGGCAGAGGACAGACCACGGCAGCCATCTTCACGGACAGTAATCTCACACCTCCGTATCACGTTGAACGCGGGACGCTCGCCTGCCGCACCTCAGTCGTTGAAGTAGCCCATCATGCTGGCCATCGCGGCGTGCTCGGGAACACCGGCCAGCACGCACAAGGCATAGGCGCCAACCGCCATCCGCATTTTCGCCGGATCGCCCGCGACGGGAAGCTGAACGACCCGAACGGCATCGCCCTTGCGGTCGTCGATCAACCACCCCCCGACTACATAAACGCCGCCCACCACCGGGTTGGCCAGCGACATCGGTATCAGAACCTGCTCCGCTCCCTCGGCCAGCGCCTCGAACAATGCTCTGCCCGCCGGGTCGTCGATGTTGATGACCGCACCGCGAGGGGCCGTCTGGCGGTGGAAAACCCAGCGAATCGCCTCCAGACTCGCGTCGTTGTCTGTAAAGGGCGGCCACGGCTCCGATCCGAAATCCAGGAACAGGACCTGATCGAAGGTTACCGTAACGGTGATATCGGCGCGGCCCGGTGGCACCAGTGCGATGTAAGTGCCGCCTGCCTCAAGCGGATGGCAGTTGAGTATCGGATTGGCGGCGTTCCCCCCTGCCTCGACATCCCTGCCGGCGACGAGAAACACCTGCTTCAGCATGGCCAATGTTTCGTCGCCAAGCTTGCGGCTCACCACGGCAATGTAGCTTGCGTCGCGCTGGGATCGGCTAACCAGTTCGAGATCAGAGATCACTTCGCAACCGGCCGCCCGCGCCGCCGTGACCAGTGGATGCGCTTCGGACTGTCCGTGAGGTATCTGCGCTTCGATGATCAGGCTGACCGGTTCGCGCCAGTCGATTTCGCCAAGGTTCGTCAGCGGCACGTCGTCGGCCTCGGCCGCCGCACGGTTGTCCGGATCGTCGTCCCAGGCCCAGACCTCGACCTCGCTGAGGCTCAGCGCGCGGGCCGTCTTGCGGCCCTCCGGCCCCAACCCAAGGACGGCAACGGTAAACCCGGCAAATGGAAAGACATCGATCATCGTGTCACCTTCACGCTGCGGCCATTGGCGGCAGATTGACCAGCAGGTTCTGCGGCTTCATCCGGAGCTTCTTGTCGTCGCCCCGGCTGATCGCCAGGTACACCGGCGATTGCGCGGCGCCGGACGACCGATCGCCGTCTCGAAACTCGAGGGCAAACAACGAAATCAAGGCTTCCAACCTTTCCGCCGTGACCTCGCGGCCCTGGTAAAGATCGTTGAGGATGGAGGTCGACGTGACATCCAGACCGACATGCCAGGTCCAGTGTTCGTCGGCGATCTCCTGGCGCGGACTGATCCTGACGTCGCGCTTGAGAAAATGCCGGATCCAGCGTTCCAGGACCCGGCAGACAGCGTCCAGACCGCGGCGCGGGAACGTGACGTCAAGTGCCATGTCGAACTGATCCGAACGTCGCAGGTAATCCCCTGTGTTGTCCTCCGACAGGACATCGAGCTCGACCACGGCCTGGGCCGCAGACTGGTCGGTTGCCAACTCGATCAGACTGAAGGAACCGCTATCTTGCCGGCTTTGCCTCAACTCGACTGTATCCGCGTCGGCGAGAAGGATCGCTCCCTGGACGTTTGTCACGGTCTGTTCGCGAAACAACAACTCGGCTGCGCGCAACTCGAATGGGTCATCGTCCGCCGTGAAGATATTGCGCGCAACGACGTGTGCCAGATGATCGATGAACAGGATCGGCATCTTAACCGCCCCCCCCTTGGCGAACAGATCCAGGTAACACTGTTCGACTGTCGGTGCCGCGCTCAATCGATCGCGAAAGGTCATCATCACGCGATAGTTCTCACGCACGTCAGTGTCGGCAAGGCCATCGATCTCGCTATCCGGCACGTCTTCCCAGGGGTTCTCCAGCAACCGCGCGTGCAGCGCCCTCTCGGCTTCGCAGGATTCACCATCCACCGGCGCCAGTTCAGGGCGCGCAAGATAGGCCCGGACGAAATCGTCGGTCGCCACGAGATAGCCGTCCGCGTTGCGATCAAGCAGTTCGTACCCCGACGTCAGCCACAGATCGGCCATGATTGTCCCTCCCTCGCCCCGCCGATTATAGTCATCGCGTCGACAAGGAACAGACGCAACACCGCGAGGCGGAAGCGCCCGATATTATTGACGTTTTGCCTGACATGCCCCACATCAGCGAGTAGTATTTTACGGATCACGTCGGAGCGCTCATGGGCTTATTCAAGAGCTTGGCACATGGCTGGAAATCCATCGCCGCTGGTGCGGCGATTGTCATGTCGGCTTTGACCGCAACGGCATTCGCAGACTTCGTCGGACATGGCGGCATGATCCGTTCAATCGACATTTCTCCGGAAACCGGCAAGGTACTGACGGGCGGTTTCGACTTCTCGACCAAGCTGTGGTTGTTCGACGAGCAGCGTGAAATCAGCACCTACAGCTTCCACGATGGCCCGGTGAACGCCGTGCGGTTTCTGTCCGGCGGAACTCGCGCAGTCTCGGTCGGAGCTGACGGCAGAACCGTGTTCTGGTCGTTGGCGGACGAGGAACCCGAAGCGTCGTACGAAGACCACCAGGGCCGAGCGATGGCACTTGGTGTCTCGACATCGGGAAACCTGGTCGTTAGCGGCGGCTGGGATGGCCGGATGGTTGTCAGGCGCGCCGACGCGTCCGGCGATCCCATTGTCATCGAGGCCGGGGTACCAATCGTCGCTGTCGCATTCAATGCCGATGAGGACGTCGTCATCGGCGGCGGCCGGGACGGTCGATTGCTGGCACACAGGATCGACGACGGCGTTCGCGTGGCCGGCGTACCCGCCCATGATATCGGCCTGACGGCCATCGCACCGACACCGGACGGCGAGCTTCTCGTGAGCATCGGACTCGACAACACTGCGCGTATCTGGCGGACGCGGGACATGCGCCTGATCAAGGAATTCAAGGCCGATCCCGCCGTCAAACCGGTGGCGGTATCCGTCGCCAACGACGGCAAGGCGGCCGCGATCACCTATATCGACGGCCTTCTGATCCACATCGAGGTTCCGACGGCAAAGATCCTCAACGGGTTCAAGGTCGACGAGCGCCCGGTGTTCGCCGTCGAGATAAGTGCCGACGGAAATTTCGCACTGACCGCCGGAATGGATGAAAGCGGTAAGGTCTGGCACCTCGCCAGCGGCGATCATATCCAAGTTGCCGGAACGGAGGATCCGAGTATCCCCCGCCCGTGGCTGGAAACCGACCACCCGGGTGCGATCCTGTACCGCAAGTGCGCCAACTGCCATGCGTTGACCGCGAGCGAACGCCAGCGCGCCGGGCCGCATTTCGAAGGACTGTTCGGCCGGCCCGCTGGCAGTGTCGAAGGCTATCGCTACTCGACCGCCCTGTTGAACACGAACGTCGTCTGGTCCCCGGAAACCGTTGCGGAGTTGTTCCGCATCGGGCCCGATCGATTCCTGCCCGGCACCAAGATGCCGGTTCAGCAAATCCCCAGCGACGACGCACTTGAGTCGCTGGTCGAGTACATGAGGACGATCGTTCCAGGCGGGTAACCAACGCCGACAATCATGCATTCGGCTTCAAATCGGTCGACGCGGATGGTAGTCTACGTCATTGGGTTCTGAAGGAGAGTTTACATGCGAGCCATGTGGTTAGGATTTGCCGCGGCCATCGTGATCGCGGTTGTTAGCGGGGTGGTCGTCAACAGCACCGGCGACACCGCCGCCGAAAGATACAGTACAGAGTCGACGAGGCTCTGAGCTACTCAGAATATTCAACGAAAAAAGGCCGATCCAGGGATCGGCCTTTTTCCTTGATCGGTATGGCGAACTACTCCGCCGCCTGGGTCCGTCGTTGTTCTTCCTCCAGCCAGAGCGCATGGTGTTCGTGCGCCCAGTTCTCGTCGACCTCGCCGGTGCCCATCGCATCGAAGGCACCTTCCATGCCGACAGAACCGATGTAAATGTGTGCGACGATAACGACCATCATCACGAGGGCGACAACGCCATGCCAGGCCAGTGCGAGCTGGGTTTCCTGCATCATGGTGAGTGTCGTCGGCAGCTCGAAACCGAAGATGTTCATGAACTTAAACGTGCCGGCGAACAGGGCGATCTCGAATGGGAACAGCAGCGCCAATCCCGTCGTCGTCAGCGACCCGCCGAGAATGATAACCGACCAGAAGATGAGCTTCTGACCTGCGTTGAACTTCTTTGCCGGCGGATGAACGCCTTTCGAGAACAACCCGCCGCCGAGGGCGATCCACTTGAGATCGTGCTTGTTCGGGATGTTGTCCTTGATCCAGAGCACGAGCATCAGCAACACCCCGAGACCGAAAGCGAAGCCCAGGAAGTTGTGCGCGTACTTGCCGGCAAGGGTCACGCTCGCGAACGCGTCCGCGCCAATGACCGGCTTGATCACGTAGCGGCCATAGAGAATGTTGAGCCCCGTTAGACCGAGGATGATGAACGATCCGGCCGTGAGCCAGTGGGCGAAACGTTCGAGGAAATTGAACCGCAGCACCGTTCGGCCGGACATCCCGGAATCGATCCGGATGCGGCCGCGCAACGCGTAGAAGATGCCCAGTAGAACGAACACCGCCAGCAGCGCCCAGCCGCCGACCTCGGACATCGGTCCGTTGCGGAAGGCCCGTAACGCATCGCCGTCCGACTGCACGAGTATGCCGGCCTGCTTGTCCGGGATCGAGACCTGCCCCTGGACACCTTGGCGGACGGCGCGCCACATCTCGGAATCACTCGTGCTGCCCTGCGCGTTGCCCGGAACGGCGCCGCCGACGGCACCCTCGGGCGGCCGCACGTCGCTTTGGGCCGTCGCGTCCCAGGCCACCGCCTGGGAGAGCGCAACAACCAGAACCGCGAGCGCCAGCAAACGGCATCCCCCGGTCGTCAGTGATCGAATAGTCCGCATGTCTGCTCTCCCCAAACTGGTCAACCGGTCACTCCGGCGGACGAACGTCGCCTGAAATCATGCCGACGGCACCGGTACCGATGCCGGCACCGATTTGTTGAACCGCGCGGTTACGCACGGCCGTCGACTGCGCGTCGCTGAGTTGGTCGTCCATCTTGCCCTTGTAAACGCCGGGCTCGTAACGGACGAACCGATCCTGCTCGGATTCCCGGCAGGCGCCGAGCATCAGCGAGGAAGCCGTCAGCAGGACGACGGTGAGGAACTTACCTGTCGATAGGCGACCCATGTCTTCTCCCTGTGTATTCTGTGCAGCGTTGAGACACGACGGCGGGACCGGCACTTTCGTGCCGATCCCTCCGAAGCGTATTTCGCGGTACTCAGGTTCCCGACTTGAGATCGTAGGCCGTACCCCAACCCCAGGCGCCGGACCCAAAACCGCGTGCAACGACACGTTCCCGATAGATGTTCGAGACCATGTCGCCGTCACCGGCGAGGAGCGCCTTGGTGGAGCACATCTCCGCACAAATCGGCAGTTTGCCCTCGGCGATACGGTTCCGGCCGTACTTCTGGAATTCGGCGTTCGACATATCGTCTTCGGGACCGCCGGCGCAGAAGGTGCACTTGTCCATCTTGCCGCGGCTGCCGTAGTTGCCGGCCTGCGGATACTGCGGCGCGCCGAACGGGCACGCGAAGAAACAGTAGCCGCAACCGATGCAGAGATCCTTGGAGTGGAGCACCACGCCCTCCTCGGTCTGATAGATGCAATCCACCGGGCACACTGCGATGCAGGGTGCGTCGGAGCAGTGCATGCACGCGACCGAGATCGAACGTTCGCCGGGCTTGCCGTCATTGATGGTGACGACACGCCGACGGTTGATGCCCCAAGGAACCTCATGCTCGTTCTTGCATGCGGTGACGCAGGCGTTGCATTCGATGCAGCGCTCGGCGTCGCAGAGAAACCTCATTCTAGCCATTTCAAAGCCTCCCTAGCCTTAAGCTGCTTCAATGCGACACAGGGTAGTCTTGGATTCCTGCATCTGGGTTACAGAGTCGTACCCGTAGGTACCGCACATGTTGGACGCCTCGCCCAACACATAGGGGTCGGTACCCTCCGGATACTTGTCGCGAAGACTGGTGCCCTGCCAGTGACCACCGAAGTGGAATGGCATGAAGGCGACACCCGGTGCCACGCGTTCCGTGATCAGGGCCTTCACAAGGACCTTGCCGCCTTCCGGGCTGTGTACCCAAACGCTGGCGCCCTCGGTGATGCCGAGATTGTTGGCATCGCGCGTGTTGATTTCGCAGAACATCTCCTGCTGCAACTCGGCGAGCCACGGATTGGCGCGGGACTCGTCACCACCACCCTCATACTCCACGAGACGTCCCGACGTAAGGATCGTCGGAAACTCCTTGGAGTAATCGTTCTTCTGAATGGACGCATAGAGGGTCGGCAAGCGATAGGCCTGCTTGTCCTCGTACGTCGCGTAGTCGTCCAGAAGATCGCGGCGCGGGGTGTAGAGCGGTTCACGATGGAGCGGCACGGGATCCGGGAACGTCCAGACCACGGTCCGCGCCTTGGCGTTGCCGAACGGCGCACACTCGTGCTTGATCGCGACGCGCTGGATACCGCCCGAAAGGTCGGTCTTCCAGTTGGTCTTCTCGCCCGCGATCTTGTCGATTGTTGCCCGTTCTTCCGCAGTGAGATCCGAATCCCACCCCAGTTTCTGGAGCATCGCCATCGTGAACTCGGGATAGCCGTCCTTGATCTCCGAATCGACCGAATACGATCCTTCGGCAAGCAGGTTCTGGCCGTCCTTCTCGACGCCAAAGCGTGCGCGGAAGGTCAGACCACCCTTCGATACCGGCTTGTGGGTATCGTAGAGCAGCGGCGTTCCCGGGTGGCCCATTTCGGCAGTACCCCAGCACGGCCACGGCAGACCATAGTACTCGCCATCGGCGGGTCCGCCGTTGGCTTGCAGCGTGGTCTTGTCGAAGGTCGACTGGTTGGCCATGTGAAGGCGCAGGCGCTCCGGCGACTGGCCGGTGTAGCCGATGGTCCACATACCGCCGTTGAATTCGCGGGTGATGTCCTCGATCAAGGGCTCGTTGTTCTCGACCTTGATCTTCTTGAACATCTCGTCCGCAAACCCGAGCTTACTGGCCAACAGGTACATGATCTCGTGATCGGTCTTCGCCTCGAAGATCGGATCGACCACTTTATCACGCCACTGCAGTGACCGGTTGGACGCGGTGACCGAGCCGTAGGTCTCGAACTGGGTCGCCGCCGGCAGGACGTAGACGCCGTCGTTACGGTCCGGAATGACCGCAGCGAACGTCGGAACCGGATCGATGACGACCATCAAGTCCAGTTTCTCCATCGCCTTCTTCATTTCCGGCAGACGGGTCTGCGAGTTGACCGCATGGCCCCAGAGGACCATCGCCCGAAGATTGTCCGGCTGGTCGATGTTGGCCTTGTCTTCCAACACGCCGTCGATCCAACGACTAACCGGGATACCGCTCGACTCCATCAGATCCTTGGAGGCGAAGCGACTCAGCAGGTATTCGTAATCGACATCCCAGACCCGGGACCAGTGCTTCCAGGCGCCGGTCGAAAGACCGTAGTAACCCGGCAGGGAGTGCGACAGCACGCACATGTCTGTGGCGCCCTGCACGTTGTCGTGGCCACGGAAGATGTTGGCGCCACCACCGGAAACACCCATGTTGCCGAGCGCCAGCTGCAGGACGCAGTAGGCCCGGGTGTTGTTGTTGCCGTTGGTGTGCTGGGTCCCGCCCATGCACCAGACGATGGTGCCAGGCCGGTTGTTGGCCATGGTGTGGGCGACGCGGCGGAGCTGCGAGCCGGGCACGCCGGTAACGCGTTCGGTCTCCTCAGGCGTCCATTTCTTGACCTCGGCCTTGATCTGATCGAGACCCCAGACGCGCTGGCGGATGAACTCCTTGTCTTCCCAACCGTTCTCGAAGATATGCCAGAGAATGCCCCAAATCAGTCCGACGTCGGTACCCGGACGGAAACGCACGTACTCGTCGGCATGAGCCGCCGTACGTGTGAACCGTGGATCGCAAACAATCAGCGCCGAATTGTTCTGTTCCTTGGCCTTGAGAATGTGCTGAACCGCAACCGGATGAGCTTCGGCCGGGTTCGAGCCGATCAGGAACATGGCACGACTGTTGTGCATGTCGTTGTACGAGTTGGTCATCGCACCGTAACCCCAGGTGTTCGCGACACCGGCCACCGTCGTCGAGTGGCAGATGCGGGCCTGGTGATCACCGTTGTTCGAGCCCCAGAAGGCATAGAACTTACGGAACAGGTAGGATTGCTCGTTATTGAACTTCGCCGAGCCGAGCCAGTACACCGAGTCAGGTCCGGACTGCTCGCGGATCGACAGCATTTTATCGCCGATTTCGTTGACGGCGGTTTCCCAAGAAACCTTCTTCCACTTGCCGCCCTCGAGCTTCATCGGATACTTCAGCCGGCGATCACCGTGCGCATGGTGACGAACGGACGCGCCCTTGGCACAGTGTGCGCCCAGGTTGATCGGGCTCTCGAAGCCCGGCTCCTGGCCGACCCAAACGCCGTTATTGACTTCGGCGATCACTGTGCAGCCGACGGAACAGTGCGTGCAGACGGACTTGACCTTGGTCATCTCGCCCGCGGCACCCGCCGTTGCGGCTTCGGCCTTCTTCACGGCACCCGCCGGAGCGAACGACGCCAGCGCCGCACCGCCGGCAACCATGCCGGAACGCGCCAGGAATCCCCGGCGATCCATGGTGCCGCCGACCACGCTGGTCAAGGCACTCTTCAGACGGGGGCGTCGCGCCACCCCGTCATTTTTCTTGGTTAGCATTTGGATCTCCCATTATGCTAGACGCCCGCCGGCACCGTCTGCCGGTCCGGGCAATGGAACCGATCAGAACTTGGCTAGCTCGTAGTAAGTCTGAACGTGTTCGCTCTCCCGATAACCAGCCGAAGCCTTAGCTTCGCCGGATTCCGCGGCCTTGGCATCGCCGGTGGTGGCAATTGCCGCCACGCCGGCCGCGCCGACCGCCACCCCTGCCTTCTTCAGAAGGTCTCTTCGGGCCATGTTCGGCGTATCAGTGTCGCCTTTCATTTGAGCCTCTCCTCACTCAGTCGTTCAAACCGCGAGCATCGCGCCACCGCGGTCTTGCGGCATTACGCCGCTATTCGGAATGCGTCCTGTTCGATTTCCAGGAACACACGGCCAAGGCCGGCTACCCCAGCGAAGAACGTCGCTGACTTGGCATCCTCCAAATCCTCGAAAAATCCCATCGCCCAGGGGGCAATGTGCTTATTGAAAAACTCCGTCTGCCGGTTGACGTCTACCGGTCCGGCGCCGAAAGAACCGACGATCAGTCCGTGCATCATCTCGAACACGAAGGCGATATGGTCTTCCGGTTCCTTGTTCAGGTCGCCTCGCGCGATCCCGAGTTCAGCCATGTCGCCCCGCAGGTCGGCGAGCGGTTTGTCGTTTAGCATGCCGGTCAGGTAGTAGGACGCGTAAGGCAGCACTTCGCCGCCTTCGCCCTTACCGTAAAACAGCAGCGAGAACTCGTCGTACGCGGACTGCTCGTCGGTCATTTTCGCGAGCTTGGCGAGACGCGCCAAGGCGGTACCGACAAGGCTCTCGTCGCCTTCAAGGGCGCGAACCTGAACGAGCAACTCTTCGGATGGCGGTTCGGCCAGTAGCCGAGACAACAAGACATAAAAGCCGGCGCGTGCCCGATCGGCTTCGTTAAGTGGCGCCGGATCGTGACCCGGACCGCCGTTATGGTCGGTCTCAGACGGAGATTCGCTTTGCATTTCCCTTGCCGGCCTGCCGCATTTCCGCCCGGCGAGGCCCGCTTCCCTGTTTTGGCATTTGAAAAAAGTCTAGAACGATTCGTGATCCATGTGAAGCTGTTTTGGTATACCACAGCAAAATTCGACGGCCCGCCGTTACCCCAGTTCGGGGTTCTCCTTGTCCCTTTTCTCCTTTGTTTCAGCCGCTTCCAAATCCTCATCGTTATCCGTTTGAGAAATCTCACGCGAAATTGAGCCGTCGCCGTCAGCCTCGCTCGCCGCCACCTCGGTCTCGGTCTCAGTCTCGGTCTCAGTCTCGGGCTCAGTCTCAGTCTCGCCGTCGGAGTCGTCCGTCAGGAACCCCTTGCCGACCTTGTAATTGGTGTCGGCCAGCGAAATCAGCTTGTCGATAACACGGAAGTTCTGATCGTAATCGTTCAGGCCATCGAGATTGGCGAACACCGCGTCGCTGAGCCAGAGCTTCCGAAGGGCCGCTCGGCTGATGGCTTCCGGAACACCCTTTCTCAGGAACGGCGTGAAGTCGGAATCCTTGTCCAGCGTTTCGACATCGGGCAGATCGGCGACGTCGATCTCTTCTTCCGGGGCGCTCTCCGCCTGCTCGTCGGTTTCGATCGGCAACTCCGCGGTCGCCAGTGCGCCGTCCGGCGCTTTGCCGGACGGTAAGGTCTCGACATCGGGAATGGCGGCCGTCTCCTCGACGGCCACCGGCGCGGCCCGGCCGCGACGTGACGTGGCCTTGCGACGCGACCAGCGCGAAAGCACGCCGTCGTTGTCATTCGTACTCACGACGAAAAACGTCCTCTGGGCCGGGTACCGATGATGTCGTCGCCATACCCCCTGTCGCGCTTGCGCTTCTTGAACGGCTGCTCGACGTGATACTTGTCGGTGAAAGAGGCAACCCAGGCTTCGACTCCGCTCGGCATGGCGACGCCCTCGACGATCTCGTCACCGCTCTCCGCATAACGCATGGCCTCGTAAGGGCAGACGGTCAGCGCGAACGGCTCCACGTCATGATCCTCGCGCTCTTCGCCCGGCCGCAACACCACATAGACGAACGGCTGCGGCTGCGACAGGTTCACCTTGTAACCTTCCGTTTCACCTGAATAGAGCGATACCTTGAATCCGGTGACCAGATATCGCTTCCAGCCGTCACCCTCCTCAAGGTCCCGCCATCCCGGCGCGCCGGGGCCGTCATCGACAACGGCGACCGGCCGCCATTCGTAGTCGATCCACGGATTGTCGATATTGCGCCGTTCGATCACCACGCCCAGCGGCCGTTCTTCCATCGCAGGATCACGGTTGGCGTTCGGATTCGATTGTATCGGCTTCGTCATGCACCCAAGTCCTCCCTCCTCTAATAAATGGTGCAGCTTGTCTTCTCGTCCAGTTGAAATGTATTGAAGTCGGGACCAAGTGGTTTTCGACATCGACAGACGTACTCCTGGGGGAGCCCGCCGCAATGGCAAAAAACGAACCGCGCGTACTGATCTGCGATTGCGCCGGCACCAATCCGCTGAATGCGGCGAAGCTCCGTAAGGTCCTGGGGCTCAGCGAGGACGTCATGCCCGACGAGGCGACGATGCTGTGCCGTTATCAGCTCGACCGCTTCGAGAAAGAGCTCGGCAAGCCCGGCACCCTCGTCGTTGGTTGTACCCAGGAAGCGCCCCTGTTCCTCGACGCCGCGCAGGACGCCGCCGAGACGACCGGCGTGGAGGACGACATCCGATTCGTCAACATCCGGGAGAAGGCCGGCTGGTCGAAGGACGCAAAGAAGGCCGGCCCGAAGATCGCTGCCCTGCTCGCCGAGTCTCTCCTGGCACTTGATCCCGCCCAGGCGATCGATCTCGAGTGCGACGGCGTCGCGCTCGTCCTCGGCAAGGACGAAGCGGCCCTCGATGCGGCGACCAAGCTGGCCCAGCGCCTCGACGTCACGCTCCTGCTCACGGGGTGGGACGGCCTGATGCCGCCGCGCATTTCGGAAATCCCGATCTTCGTCGCCGACAAGGTTGCCGCACGCGGCCATCTCGGCGCCTTCGAGGTACTGAGTGAGAACGCAGCGCCGATCGATCCGAGCAGCCGCGACGTAATCGGGCCAGCCGGCGCAGGCGCCGCCGAGAGCGTTTCCCAGTGTGACCTGATCCTCGACCTTCGGGGCGAAACGCCGCTGTTCAACGCACACGATAAACGCGACGGATACTTCCGTGTCGATTCCGGCGATCCTGCGTCGGTCATGGGTGCGATCTTCGAGATGTCCGACATGGTCGGCACCTTTGAGAAACCCCAGTACGTCGAGTACGACTCGTCGATTTGCGCCCATGCGCGAAGCGGCATTACCGGATGTTCGCGCTGCATCGACAACTGCCCGACCGGCGCGATCCAGTCGGCCGGCGATAAAGTCGAGATCGACCCTTACATCTGCGCCGGTTGCGGCAACTGCGCGTCGGCATGTCCGACCGGCGCGGTGCGCTACGTTCTGCCGCAACCCGAAGACCTGTTGCGGCGGTTGCGGACCCTGGCAAAGACCTACACGTCGGCGGGCGGCGAACACCTGCGCTTCCTGTTCCACGACAGCGATCACGGCGAACAGATGATCGACGCCATCGGCCGCCACTTCGACGGCCTGCCGGCCAACGTCGTTCCCGTCGCGGTCAACGCGGCAACCCAGATCAGCCTCGAGACCCTGCTCGGCGCCCGGGCGTTCGGCGCCGAACACTGCCATATACTCACCGCACCGAGGGACGCCGGCGAACTCGACGTTTTGCGGGATGTCATCGGCCTCAGCAATCACATCCTCGGTGAACTCGGTTACGGTGATGGCCGTGCCGAGATCCTCGATGACACCGATCCGGAAAAGGTTGCCGGCGCGCTGCGCGACGCCGCCACGAAAAAGCCGAAGGGCAAGGCCGCGAAACCGGAACCGTTCGAACCTGTCGGCCGCAAGCGTGGACTGATGAATCTCGCGCTGGTGTCGCTGCACGGAGCAGCACCGACACCGACGGACGAGATCGCGCTGCCGCAGGGTGCACCGTTCGGCACCGTCGACGTGGACCTTGATAAGTGCACCCTGTGCCTGTCGTGCGTCGGCGCCTGTCCGGCCAATGCGCTCCGCGACAATCCCGAATACCCGCGGCTGTCGTTCGTCGAGAGCGCCTGCGTCCAGTGCGGCATCTGCGAAAAGACCTGTCCCGAGGACGCCATCTCGATCCGCACCCGGCTCAGCTTCACCGACGAAGCGCGCAACGAGCGAACCATCAAGGAAGAGGAACCGTTCAACTGCGTCTCCTGTGGCAAACCGTTCGGCACCAGGTCGACGATCGAGGCGGTCGTCACCAAGATGACCGGCCACTCCATGTTCGCCGACGACGACGCGCTCAACCGGCTGCGCATGTGCGCCGACTGCCGCGTCGTCAGTCTCGCCGAGAGCGTCAACGATCCGTTCGCCGGCAAGCCGCGGCCCTTGCCGAAAACCGCCGACGACCTAGATTGACTAGTTGGGGGAAGACCCGAACCCACAACCCGGAGGACACGTTCATGTTCCGCATTCTGATTCCCGCCACGGCCGCTCTCATGCTGGCCACCTCGCCGGCGCTCGCCGGCCATTGCCCCGTCGATATCAAGAAGGTCGACGAAGCGCTGGCCAGCACCGATCTCTCGGCCTCGGACCTCGCCAAGGTCAAGGGCCTGCGCGCCAAGGGCGAGTCGATGCACAAGACCGGCAAGCACGCCGAGTCCCTCGAGGCGCTGCACGAGGCCATGGAAATCCTCGGCATCGATCACTAAGGCTCATCGTTTGCCGACCCAGTCGAGCGCGGTCTCCAGCATGCGCCGGATGACCGGCTCGACGCGGGCGGCGAGATCCACCCGGTACCCGTAGGGCGGCGTCTCGTCCATGTAGATCGCCTGCGCCTTTTCGAGCTGCAGCGCGTGACAGCCCTCCGTCGGCCGCCCGAAGTGGCGGGTGATGTAGCCGCCCCGGAAACGCCCGTTGTGCACGGCGGTGAATCCGTCCGCACCGTCCAGCGCCTCGAACACCCGCGCTGCCAGTTCGCCGTCGGCGCTTTCGCCGGCGACCGTGCCGAGGTTGAAGTCGGGCAACCGGCCCTCGAAGAATCGCGGCACCTCCGAGCGAATCGAGTGGCCCTCGAACAGGATGGCGACCCCGTGCCGCGCACGGATATCGTCGAGCACCTCGGCCAGCTTGTCGTGATAGGGCTTGTGATACCGGCGGCGCCGGGTGTCGACCTCGAGGATGTCGGGCTCGCATCCTTCGCGATAGATAGGCTCGCGGTCGAACGTCGTCGTCGGGCACAGTTCGGTATTGTCGGCGCCCTTGTAGAGCGAGCGGCCCGAGGGGTCGCGGTTGAGATCGATCACGTAGCGCGCATGGGTCGCGGTGATCATCGGCAGGTCGAGCACCCGCGCCGCGGCCTCGTAGAGCCGGTGGACGTTCCAGTCGGTATCGGCGATCGCCCGGCCCGCGTCGGTGAAACAGGCGGCGATGTCGTCGGGCACGATGGTGCCGACGTGCGGACAGCTGATGAGGATGGGGCCGCTACCCGGCGTGAAATCGAAAATCGGCTCGCTCATGACCGCTCCGGCGCGATATTTACGGTTGATCGGATCGGGCGTAACCGGTTTGGTGAGACCCTGATCCACGGCCCCGATCCTAGGGAACCGAACCGGCCATGACCACGTTCCATTTCGAAACCGCGCTGCTGCCGGCCGGCTGGGCCGACAACGTCGAGGTCGAGGTCGATCGCGCCGGCTTTATCGCCCGGGTGACGCCCGGCGCCGCGCCCGCCGGCCCCGTCGTCAGGGGCGCCGCGGTGCCCGGCATGCCGAACCTGCACAGCCATGCCTTCCAGCGCGCCATGGCAGGCCTCGGCGAGGTCGCCGGCCCGGCCCGCGACGACGGCACGCCGGACAGCTTCTGGACCTGGCGCCAGGTGATGTACGGCTTCGTGCGGCGCATGACGCCCGATGACATCAAGGCGGTCGCACTCAAGCTTTACGTCGACATGCTCAAGGCCGGATACACCGGGGTGTGCGAGTTCCACTACCTGCACCATGGTCCCGACGGCGGCGCTTACGCCGAACGCGCCGAGACCTCGATGCGGCTGATCGACGCGGCGCACGAGGCGGGCATCGGGATCACCATGCTGCCGGTGCTCTATGCCCATGGCGGCTTCGGTGGCGAGGCGCCGAGCGACGGCCAGCGCCGTTTCATCAACGACGCCGACGGCATTCTCGAGATCATCGCAGCGGTCCGCAGCCGCCACGGCACCAACCCGAATGTCGCCGTCGGCCTCGCCCCGCACAGCCTGCGCGCTGTCACGCCCGAACTGCTGGCCGACGCGCTCGACGGTCTCGCCGACGGCGCGCCGGTGCACGTCCACATCGCCGAGCAGACGAAGGAGGTCGACGACTGCCTGAAGTGGTCGGGCTCGCGCCCGGTCGAATGGCTGCTCGACCATGTCGCCGTCGGCCCGCGCTGGTGCCTGGTCCACGCCACCCACATGACCGACGCGGAAACGCAGGCCCTTGCCCGCTCCGGCGCGGTCGCGGGCCTGTGCCCGACGACCGAGGCCAACCTCGGCGACGGCCTGTTCCCGGCCGAGACGTTCACTGCGGCCGGCGGCCATTGGGGCATCGGTTCGGACAGCCACATCTCGGTGTCGCCCAAGGAGGAGCTGCGCTGGTTCGAGTACGGCCAGCGTCTGACGACGCGGCGGCGCAACGTGCTGGCCGACGGGCCCGGCGGCTCGACCGGCGCGGCGCTCTATCTCTCGGCGCTGATGGGCGGGGCGCAGGCCTCGGCCCGGCCGGTCGGCGCCATCGCCGAGGGCATGCGCGCCGACGTCGTCGTCCTCGACACAGGCACCAGCCCGCTGTCCGGCAGGCAAGGCGACGCGCTGCTCGACGCCTGGCTGTTCGCGGCCGACCACAACCCGGTCTCCGACGTCATCGTCGGCGGCGTGCCGGTGGTCACCGGCGGCGTCCACGCCCAGGAGGAGATCGCCGAGGCGGGCTTCCAGGCGGCACTCAAGAGACTTCAGGAGCATGCATGATCACCGTCTACGGATTGAAGAACTGCGACACCTGTCGAAGCGCGCTCAAGTGGCTCAAGGCCGAGGGCATCGAACACGCGTTTCACGACCTGCGCCAGGACGGACTGACCGGCCACGAGGTGCTGCGCTGGCTCGCCGCCGTTGGCCCGGTGACCCTGATCAACCGCAAGGGCACCACGTGGCGCAATCTTTCCGACGCCGAGAAGTTCGTCAGCTCCGACGAGGAACTCGCGCCCCTGGTGCTCGAGTACCCGGCGATCCTCAAGCGGCCCATCTTCGAGACCGGCGACACCGTCATCGTCGGCTTCAAGGACGAGCAGCGTGCGGCGTTGAAAGGCTGAGCGGTTCCTCGAAGTGTCGCGATCGGAGCGTCAACAATAGCCGTCATTCCCGCGCAGGCGGGAATCCAACCACCAGCAACGCTGGACCCCCGCCTCCGCGGGGGTGACGGAAAGTGGTGTCGCGTCGAATGCTCTATACTCCGAAACAAGAGATCAACCGCCGCCCCTACTCCAGCGAGATCGCCGCCGTGTCCTCGTCGATAAAGCGGCCGTCGCGGATGCCGCCCTTGACCGCGTCGATCTCGTCGGAGAACACGCGGTCGTCGGTCCTGAGCGGCGCCAGCTCGGTGATCCGCGCCATTGCCATCTCGAGCGCGTGCGACGACTTCAGCGGCCGGTGGAACGAGATGCCCTGGGTCGCCGCCATAAGCTCGACGGCGACGATGCCGAAGGCGTTCTCCGCCATGTCGAGAAGCCTGCGGGCCGCATAGGTCGCCATCGAGACGTGGTCTTCCTGGTCGGCCGAGGTCGGCAGGCTGTCGACGCTGGCGGGCGTCGCGCGCTGACGATTTTCGCTGACCAGCGCGGCCGCCGTAACCTGCGCCATCATGTAGCCCGAGTTGATGCCCGGCTTCGGCGTCAGGAACGCGGGCAGGCCGGACATCGCCGGGTTGACCAGCAGCGCCGTGCGGCGTTCCGAGAGCGCGCCGATCTCGGCGATGGCGTTGGCGATCATGTCGGCGGCGAAGGCGACCGGCTCGGCATGGAAGTTGCCGCCCGAGAGCACGTCGCCGGTATCGGAGAACACCAGCGGGTTGTCCGAGACGCCGTTGGCCTCGCGCACCAGCACGCCCGCCGCCATGCACAGCTGGTCGAGGCACGCGCCCATGACGCGCGGCTGGCAACGCAGGGAATACGGATCCTGCACCCGGTCGCAATCGACGTGGCTTTCGCGGATCGAGCTGCCGGCCATCAGCAGCATCAGCGCCTCGGCGACGACCGCCTGGCCCGGCTGGCCGCCGACCATCTGGATACGCGGATCGAACGGCGCGTCGGAGCCCTTCATGGCGTCGATCGACAGCGCGCCGGAGACCAGCGCCGCCTTGAACACGTCCTCGGCGGCGAGCAGGCCCTGCAGCGCCAGCGCCGTTGAAACCTGCGTGCCGTTTAAGAGACCGAGCCCTTCCTTGGCCTCCAGCGTGATCGGCTCGAGCCCGGCGCGCGCCAACGCCTTGTCGCCGCGCATGCGATCGCCCTCGAACAGCGCCTCGCCCTCGCCGATCAGCACCAGCGACATGTGCGCCAGCGGCGCCAAATCGCCCGAGGCGCCGACCGAACCCTTGGCCGGGATGACCGGCATCACGCCCCGGTTGATCATGTCGATCAGTAGCTCGATGGTTTTCACCCGCACGCCGGAATAGCCGCGCGCCAGCGAAGCCGCCTTCAGCGTCATGATGAGACGCACCGTCGCCGGCGACAGATCGAACCCGGTGCCGGCGGCATGGCTGCGCACGAGGCGGACCTGCAGCTCGCGCACCTGATCGGCGGGAATGCTCTCGCGCGCCAGCAGGCCGAAACCCGTGTTGACGCCGTAGACCACGCGGTTCTCGGCGACCACGGCATCGACCGCGGCGGCGGCCTTTTCGACGTCGTCGCGCCAGCCCTCGGCAAGGGCAATGGAAATGTCGGTGCGCTCGACGGCGCGGATCTCGGCGAGACTGATGGCGCCCGGCGTCAGTGTCAGCGTTCCGGTTTGCGGTTGGTTCATGGTGCCCCCAAGCAAGGTGTGAATGGTCGGACACTAAGACCGAAATGCTCCGGCGTCACGTCCTCCGCGCGCCGTGCCCTGATACCGTCACCCCCGCGGAGGCGGGGGTCCAAGGATACCGGCGGCTGGATTCCCGCCTTCGCGGGAATGACGGTGACGCGTGAAATGGTCAGAATGGTCATTTTGCCACGAAGAGTTTTGCCAAGTCCCTGATCCCAAACAAAACCCCAAGCCGAACTAGGGTCATTTCGGGTCATTTATGGTCATTTTCGGCGCCGCTTTTTCGGCCCTTTTTCCCGCGACTCGATTCGCGCGGCGGCTTCGACGGCACGCACCGCCGCCGCGTACTGGCCCCGGTGCATGGCCTCGCGGTAGACCGCCTCGAGCCGGGTGACGAACGCCGCCGCGTCCCAGGCTTCCGAGCCGTAAAGGTGCCGGGTCAGTTGGTCGACCCGGGCCCGAATGCGCTCGTCCTGCAACAGCCGCCAGCCCGACTGCGCCGCGCGGTGCCAGGCATAGCCCGCATAGCGCGCCGCGTCGGCCGCGCTGTGGCCGTATGCATAGAGCCTGGCGAAAGCCTCCCACTTGGGCCGCAACGCGTCGCGGGCCAGATCGTCAGGCAACGGCGGCAGCACGTCGTCGTCGAGGCGGATCTCTAGATCGCCGGCCTCGTCGGCGGGATCGAATTCGGCTTCGGGGCCGGGATCGCCGTCGCGCACCAGGTCGAGCGTCGGCCCGTCGGCGTCGCGCCACCAGTGGTCGCCGTCATAGTTCCCCGCCTCGCCGAGGCGTTCGGCCCGAAAGCGGTCGGCGGCGGCAAGCGGATGCCCGCCGATGGCCTCGATCCATTTCACCCGCTCGGCCGGGTCCTTCGGCGCCTCGACCGGGACGGTGTCGTCGAAGCTCGGATCGGCCTTCGCCGTGGCGCTCATGGCGATGGTCTCGAGGCGGGTCAGTTTCCAGGGATCGTGTTTCTTCTCGCGTGATCTTGCGGATGCGCGGTCGGGCATGGAACCTCCTGTCGGATAAAGTTACAGGAGAATAATCTTAGGATATTTTTCCTTTATTGTCAAGCCTGCGGTTGAACCCGTTGGACGATACACAAGGCGGGCGAACATTGCGGCCGCGGTCAAGATTGTCTGTAGGCGGCAATACCCCAAAGCCCCGGAGTCAGGCCGATGCGCCGACGACGATCGATGCCGGAACCGAGAACCTGGCAACAGTTCCCCGGCCCGGTTCGCTGTCTATCCTCAGTTCCCCGCCGATCAATTCGGCGGATCGTTTGGTCAGGAACAACCCCAGCCCCGACGTGGCATCCTCGGTCGAGTACGCGGTCCGCGCTCCCGATCGCAAGATCCTCCGCAATCTCTTCGGCTCGATTCCCGGGCCGTCGTCCGTAACCTTGACAGTGAGATCCGAACCCTCCTGCCAATCCACCTGAACCTCGACACGCTCACCGCCGCCGATGTGCTTCACGGCGTTGCCGATCAGATTCATCAAGATCTGCTTGATCAGCGTCCGCTCAGCGCGAATACGCGGCAGCCGCATATCGGCCGGTACAACGATCTCGACACCGCGCATTCCGGCGACCGGCGCGACGAGTCGCCGGCAGGATTCGATGCACTCTGACAAATCGACAAGCAGGCTGACGGTTTGGCTTCCGATGCTGGCTTCGTCCGTCATCGCCATGATCGAGTTCACCATGTCCAGCAGGCTCTCGCCGCTGAACTTGATGTCGCCGATGTACTGCGCGTACCGATCACCGACCGGTCCGTACGGTTGCGTCAGAATGAACTCGCTGAAACCGACGATGGCGTTGAGCGGCGTGCGGAGGTCGTGGCTCATTTGGGCGATGACCAGATCACGCATGTTCTTCGTCGCGTTCAACTGCCCCAGCAGTTTGCGCAAATCACTCTCGATCCTCGCGCGATTACTGCATTCTCGGTTCAGGTCATCAATCAGCTCGGTCAGCTGGACGAACTTTTCCACGCTTGGGCCGTGATCGAAGAACCGCAGGGCTATTGCGGCATGGCCGCCGCAGTCGAACCGCCAGCCCTCCACGCGAAAGGTCGACGCTTCACCATCCGTAACAAGTTTCTGGAAAGTCCTCGGCAGCGGATCGCCGGACCCGAGCCAGTCGCGGATCGCGTTGTTCGCGTCTTCCTCCGAGATCGAGAAAACATCGGATAGGGCAACGGGCAGAGCATCCCTGTCATAACCCAGGGTCGCCGCGCCGCGTTCATTGGCGTCCTGGATCAGGCCTGCCGAATCGACGATGGCCAGAGCGTCCGGGAACGAGACGAGGATCGCCTCGGATGCCGCCGTGTTAATCTTCGATTGCGGCATGGTCTTGAGCCCGGCCGACACGATAATACTCGCGTTCTCTCTCATCCTTCCGCTGATCCTTGCCGCGTGTCAAAGCGACACGAACCAGGCACCGGTCATGACCATCGGCGAATGACTCGTCCACGCGAACTCGCGCATAGCCGAGGTTCTCGGCCGCGATGCGTCCGAACACGTTCGACGTCATCATGCACATTGCCGGCTTGCCCCGGACCTTGGGGCCGAACGGACATCTGTTGTTGCCAAGCACGATCTCGTCGGCGTTCTGCGAAATGACGTGGAAGTCCCCGTCGATGCGTTTCTTCAGATCGACGAATACGTGTGCAACCTGATCGGCATTCAGCGTGTCGCTGCCGAGCGTCCGTCGGTACGTGTCATTGATCGCGTCACCCATGCGGGCGCCGACGATGGAGACGAATCCTCTCGCGTCGCGCAAACCGATGGTGTCCTGCAGGACCCCGGCGAGCTCGCGCAGCATCGTCTGCATGAAACTGTCCCGGTCTAGCGGGACGACTTGATCGTTGCCGGTATTCGGCTCTTGCGCTTGCGTCATGTCGCTCGACATACAGTCTGCGGAATTCGTTTCGCGCTCCCCACAACCAAATTTGGCAGTGCACGAGGTCCCGATCAAGGGGGTCCGTCAAAAAACGCTCTCGCGGAGCCCCTCGCCCACCGCAGACATCGCCATTGCCCACTGAATTCCCATTTACAATCGGGCCCGGCTTGCCTACGAGTCTCGATGATGGTTCCGCCAGACCGCAAGGCGCGGCGGATGAAAAGGGAACACGGTGCGGCGTCCCGCAATGCGACGCCAAGGCCGTGACTGCCCCCGCAACTGTAGGCGGCGAGCAATCCTCACGTTGAGCCACTGGGCGACCCGCCCGGGAAGGCCGGGGAAAAGCAGCGACCCGCAAGCCAGTAGACCTGCCATCCGACGTCAACTCAAACCGGGCGGGGTGTCCCGGAACGGAGCATTGCGATGGTTTCCCGGCTTCGCCGCGACAACGGACCAGTCTCCCGCCCGACCCGCCACCAGCGCGGAGGGCGCCATGGTTCTCGAGCGAATACTGCAATACCTGCAACAGTCGACGCTTGACCGGCACGAGGCGGGACCGGTCTGCCGGCTCGGCCTGCTCGAATGGATCAGTTCGCTACCGGCCGGCTGCGACATCGGCGCCGAGGCGGCCATCGCGCGCATCCGCATCGCCCGGTGCGACCTGTCGACCCCGGCATTGATGGTCTTCCACGAACTGCTGCGCCAGGCCGCCCTGCCCCTGCCGGTCCCGGAAAGACGCGGCGGTGCCCGCGCCCGGCGAACGCTGCACTGAGGCCCGCCCGGCGCGCTACTCGGGCGCCGTTCGTAGTTTTAAGTTGCTGCCGAACGCGCGGCCGCCAGTGCCCGGGTCACCGCGTCGTCACCGGTGCGCTCGCGTGTCCGGGGCGCGACGGCGAGTTGCGGGTAGTCATCGCGCCTGATGCCGTCCCCGCCGATTCGCCGGGCGACATCGGCGACCAGGACTTCGACGGCGGCGGCGGCATCCGGGCCGGTCACGTCCTCGTAGGCGACGCGGACCAGACGGCCGGCCGGCAAGGCCGACAGTTCCCGTTCGATGGTCGCCTCGAGGCCGGCCTGCTGGCGCGCCGCGCAGGCCACGGCATCGTCTCGCGGATCGCCGGTCGCGGTTGGCGCATACCGGGGAAAATCGGGGGTCGGCCGCAGACCCCAGACGTAGCGGGCGTCGCCGTAGAACGCGACGTTGGCGCTGAGCAGCGAACGCACGACATCGGCGCCGTCGCGCCCGACGCAGACGAACACGGCGCCGGGCAGCGCCTCGGCGAGCAGCCCGGCGTGGAGGGTCGCCCGGTTGTTCTTGGCGAGCACCGGCATGCCGCCGGCACGATAGAGCGTGTAGAAGTAGCGCCGCAGGTCGGCGATCACCTCGTCGCGGTCTTCGATCGCGGGATGACTGCGGTCGCCGCCGAACCAGCGGTTCCAGACCTCGTAAACGTCGCTGACGCCGAGCAGGCCGGCGGAAAAACCGTAAAAATTGCGCGCCCGTCTGAGCGCATAGGGCTTGCGCAGCCAGTGGCGGGCCAGCGCGTAGATCACCGGCGCGTTGGGAAACAGCACCGAGAGATTGGCCAGCGGCGTGACGAACAGGCGCTGACAGAGGGTTTGCGCGACCAGCGTGGTACCGCTGCGGTGGTTGCCGATGACGATGACCGCGGGCATGCGCCGCGCCGCGTCGTCGTCATAGCGGACCGAGACCAGCGACAGCAGGAAGTCGAGCGGCAGAAAGAGGACGCGCGCGGCCTTGAGCGCCGCCGCGAGATAGGCGACCGGTTCGCCGCTGCGCACGATGGTGAAAGCGATGGTGGCGTACTTGCGCAGGCCGCTCTGGGCGTACCAGTCGCGGTACGCGTACCAGAACGTGCGCAGACCCAGCGTCGCGAGGATCGCGAGGATGCCGGCGAACGGCGTACGGAAACGGGCATCGAGCGACGAGCTCGACGACAGCACGATGAAATAGGCCGCCAGCAGGATCAGCGTAATGCCGACCGCCAGCTTGTCGGCCGAGCGCTGCGGCAAGCTGACGACGGCGAGACCCGTCCCCGCCGCGACCGCCAGCACGAAGACGGTCGAGTATGCGAGCAGAACGAGGTAACCCGGCGCCTTGGCGGCGAACTCTGACCAGGCGGCCGCGTGGCGCTCGCCGAAGCCGATGAAGTCGACCATGAACAAACGTTCGCCGAAGGCATCGGCGAAGTACGTCTGCAGCGGCGCCTGCGCCGGCGCGATCATCACCTTGACCATGCCCTCGGCGATGTCGGCGAGAACGGCCATCGGGTACTGCCACGCAATATCGGAGAACGCCTCGACCTGGAACGCGTTGACGGCGGCGAAATCGCCCTCGATCCCGGGCGGGATCGCGGCATAGAGCTCGTCCCTGATCTCGACCCGGTCGCGGCCCGTCGCGCGGCTGATGATCGCGGGCGCACGCCAGATATAAAGATGCTGGCCGAACGCGCGAACGCCGTCGATGCCGAAGACCTCCTGGTTCTTCTGGCTCCAGACTTCGGCGGCACCCATGACCGGCAGGCCGGCGACGACGACGAGCAGCATGGCCCTGCGCAGGGTCCAACGCCTGAGCGCGTACTGCACGATGCCGAGCACGATCAGGAAGCCCGGGAACAGCAGCATGATGTGGCGCACCACGAGGGCCGCCGCGCAAAGCACCCCGGTAGCCAATGCCAGCAGCACAAAGGCCCGCAGCGAGAGCCCGCTGTCCTGCACGAGTTGCACCAGCAGCCACAGGATGAGCGAGACCAGGAGGGCGAACAGCGGCTCGGTCAGCACCGTGGTCTGGTAATAGGTGAGATTCGGATCGGCCGACATGATCAGCGCGGCAACGAGCGCGAAGCGCAGGCTGACGAAACGCCGCGCGATGTCGAAATAGACCAGCGTGGTCAGCACCACCAGGACCGCGTTGACGGCGACGAACCCGGCGTTGCCGTCGATCCCGAGCGTTGTCAGGGCGGCCAGGAACAGCGGGTATCCCGGCGCCGCGATCAGCATTTCCTTGTTGTACCAGCCCGGATCGCCGGCAGAGATGCTCGCGGCGATGCGCATGTAGACGCCGGCATCGGGCGTCACGCCGAACATCGGGTCGGCCAGCGCGGCGGGCAGGATCAGCGCGATCTTGACGACGCCGATCAGCACGATGGCGGCGGTGCTCAAGCCCGCCGGATGCGCGCCGGGCGCGCCCGTCGTCCGTGATGCTCCGGCCTTGTCCATCGCTCGCTCCGGTCGCCGCATGGGCCCCGCCGGGCCCGGTTCCCTTATGCGCGATGCGGTGCGGCCTGCCAAGTCCATGGCCCTACCCGGTGGCGCGGACTTCTGATAGGCTCACGGCATCATCAGTCACCAGAATGGGCAGTGATCATGAGCGAGAAGAAATCCAGTACAGGCGCGGCGACCTTCGTCGCGGCGGTCATCATCGTCGCGGCGCTCGGCGGCGCCGGTTTCGTCGGCTTCATGGAGCTTCGCAAGGAACTCCGGTCGGCCGAGACGGCAACCCGCAGCGTCATCGTCGAGCTCAACACCGAAATCGCCGGCAAGATCGAAGACATCGACATCGGCAGCGGCACGGGCGCCGGCAGCCAGGAGATCAAGGCGTCGCTCGAGAACCTGCGTTCGGCGATCGATTCGGTCGCCTCGCAGCAGGTCGCCATGGCCGACGCCCTGAAGCAGCAGTTGGCCGAGGCTCGCGACGCCGACACCATGGCCATGAACGAGGAGCGCGCCGAACGCGACGCGGCCGACGCGACGCAGAGCGAGACCGTGTTCTTTCCCATGGGCAAAGTCGCCGCACCGGAAGTCGACGAACAGATCGTCGCGGTGCTCGGCAAGCTCTCGGCCTACGCCGGGCGGCCGACCTGCTTCGCTCAGGTACACGGCTACTCCGACACGGTCGGCAACGACGACGTCAATCTGAAGCTGTCGCGCGAGCGCGCCGATTACGTTTCGGCCAAGGTCCGCGCTGCGGGCATCCGGGTTGCCTCGGTCGACGGCTGGGGCGAGCGGCGGCTCGACATGCACACCTTCGACGGTGTCGACAACAGCCGCAATCG
Organism: Rhodospirillales bacterium; assembly: GCA_040219295.1. Classification (GTDB taxonomy): domain Bacteria; phylum Pseudomonadota; class Alphaproteobacteria; order Rhodospirillales; family Casp-alpha2; genus JAVJST01. The sequence goes on along the minus strand of JAVJST010000005.1, from coordinate 955,311 downwards.
CCGCGTGGTCGTCGACATCACCTGCCGCGACGCGGATACCCGGCCGGTGCCGACGTCGTGACGGCATCGGAATAGCGCATTCCGCATTGTGGACAGCCGCCCCGCCGTTTCATCCTATGGTATGCGCTTGAGGATTTGACCGGGAGCTATTCATGGCGTTCAGCGTTTTTGACCTGTTCAAGATCGGCATCGGCCCGTCGAGCAGCCACACCTGTGGCCCGATGGTCGCCGGCCGGCGCTTCGTCGACGACCTGCGCGCGCGCGGCCTGTTCGATGCCACCGAGCGGGTGACCGCGCGGCTGCACGGCTCGCTGGCGTGGACCGGCAAGGGGCACGCGTCGGACAAGGCGACGCTGCTGGGCCTCTCGGGCGAGCGGCCGGAGACCATCGATCCGGAAGCGGTCGACGGCATTGTCGCCCGGATCGCCGAGACCGGGCGCATGAACCTCGGCGGCGAGCGCGACATCGCGTTCTCGATCGACGACGACCTGGTGTTCGACTACGAGGTCATGCTGCCGGCGCACTCCAACGGCATGTGCGTTTACGCCTACGACGGTGCGGGCCAACAGCTGCACAAGCAGATTTACTATTCCATCGGCGGCGGTTTCGTCGCCACCGATGCCGAGATGGACGTCTCGCAGGCTGCGCCGAGCGCCGCCGTCGAGGTGCCCTACGACTACAGGTCGGCCGACGCGCTGCTGGCGATCGGCCGCGACACCGGGCTCAGCTTCCGCGACATCGCCATGGCCAACGAACAGGCGTGGCGCACGGAGGCCGACGTCATCAAGGGACTCGACCGCATCTGGGAGACAATGAAAGGCTGCATGGACCGCGGCATGGCGACGCCGGGCGAGTTACCGGGCGGCTTGCATGTCCGCCGCCGCGCGCGCCAGCTCCACGAGGACCTGCAGAAGGAGGAGCGGCGCAACTTCCGCATGCCGCACACGTGCCTCGACTGGATCAGCCTCTACGCGCTCGCGGTCAACGAGGAGAACGCCGCCGGCGGGCGCATCGTCACCGCGCCGACCAACGGGGCGGCCGGCGTCATTCCGGCGGTGATCCGCTATTACATCGAGTTCTGCCCGGACGCCGACCGCGACGGCATCCACACCCTGCTGCTGGTCGCCGCCCAGGTCGGCGGCCTGATCAAGATGAACGCCTCGATCTCGGGCGCCGAGGCCGGCTGCCAGGGCGAGGTCGGCTCGGCCTGCGCGATGGCCGCGGGCGGGCTCGCCGCGGCGCTCGGCGGCACCAACGAGCAGGTCGAGAACGCCGCCGAAATCGGCCTCGAGCATCACCTCGGCATGACCTGCGATCCGGTCGGCGGGCTGGTGCAGATCCCCTGCATCGAACGCAACGCCATGGGCGCGGTGAAGGCGATCAACGCGGCCTCGCTGGCGCTGCACGGCGACGGCCAGCACTACGTCTCGCTGGACCAGGTGATCGAGACCATGCGCCAGACCGGTGCGGACATGCAGGCCAAGTACAAGGAAACCTCACAGGGCGGCCTCGCCGTCAACGTGGTGGAGTGTTGAAACTCACTTGCTTGATCCGGAAACGGGCACTGATGCGCGGCCGTGGGAATGGCCCGGCGAGGGACGGCCGCGCCTGACGAGCCCACTCCCTATGCGGGTGATAGAGTAAAGAGGCATCGAGTTCCGCGGCTCGCGTTACTCCGACGTCCACCGCCAAACCTGCAACAATTTTCCTACGGAGTAGAAACTTGCGATTGCGAGCCACGCCGCATTGAACTCATAGGCAACATAGTCCGGCAATGAGTAGCCGAAATTGGCCAATCGTGACGCGAAGTAGGCAACAGCGATCATACCCCAAAGTACAATCATCACGTCACGTGGTCGTTGGCGTGTGCTGAACAATGCAAGACCAGACAACACGAGCAACAACGCGACAATACCATGTACAACTCGGTCCGCGGTCGCCAATTCGGTATCGAGAGCAAACAATGCAGCGAAAACCGCGCAAATCGCAAACACGGAAAGAACGACCAGCAGAACGAAGAGCCGACTCTGTCTTGATTTGTAAATCCAGTACTCAACGAAGTTCTCGGACTGTGTTGCTTCTCCGTTTCCTCGCGACGGCGACATGAATGCTTCCCACACCTTCTCGGAAAGAACGAGGTGCCACAGGAAAAAAGCCTGCAAACAAACGAAAAATACGAAACCAAAAAACGAACCTAGAATGGAGGGTACGTCAGTCGGCAGAGCAATGAACGGCGATAGATAGATCGACGTATACAAAAAATCGAACAACACGACGGCGATCAAGACCAACGCGCCACAAGCGACCGAATGCCGCGGCGAGATTACCAAACAAAGAGGAAAGGCCATGAGGATAGAGATTTTAGACCACTGTTCAAAAGTCCAAGGTTCGCCTTGACCATACGCGCTTGCGCCGATGCCGACCGCGAACACCATGAACCATATGCCGATGCCACGAAGTTCCCTTCTGATGGCGCGCCTTTGCGTGCGTTGGTCTGCTCCCGACATCCGATACTTTCGCATTTGAGAGAAGTTTGAACCGGATGCTTAAACCGACAACGGCCCTATAGTCCACCGATTGCCTGAATCCATCATTTCACGTCGCCCTTGGGCATGGTCTTCCCCGCGGAGTGGCGCTAACGTCGCGTCGCGGGGAGGCACAGCGAAGATCATGACCGATCTCGATCTCTGTTACATGCCGGCGACCGACTTGGCGGCGAATATCCGCGCCGGCGAGCTGTCGTCCGTCGACGCAGTGACGAACAGCCTCGCGCGTATCGAGGCGGTCAACCCGACCCTCAACTGTTTCTGCTTTACCTACCCGGAAGAAGCGCTCGACCGAGCCCGCGCCGTCGATGCCGACATTGCGGCGGGCAAGGACGTCGGCCCGCTCGCCGGCGTACCCATCGCCATCAAGGATTTCACGCCGACCAAGGGTAAGGTCACGACCCGGGGCTCGAAGCTGCTCAAGGACTGGGTGCCCGATTACGATTCCGTTCTGGTCGAGCGCCTGATGGCGGCGGACGCCATCATGGTCGGCAAGACGACGACGCCGGAGTTCGCGTTCTCGAGCTTCACCCGATCGCCGCTGTGGGGCGCGACCGGCAACCCGTGGGCGCCGGACCGCTGCGCCGGCGGCTCATCGGGCGGGTCGGGCGCGGCGGTGGCGTCGGGCTGCGTGCCGCTGGCCGAAGGCACCGACATGGGCGGCAGCGTGCGCATTCCGGCGGCGCTCTGCGGCATCGTCGGGCTCAAGCCGTCGCTCGGCCGCCTGCCGATGGATATCGTCGGCACCGTGTTCGACAACATCTCGCACTTCGGGCCGCTGGCGCGGACTATCGACGACGCCGCGCTGTTCACCGATGTCTGCCAGGGCATCACGCCCGCCGACATCCAGAGCCTGCCCGCCTGCGACCTGCCGATCCCGACGCCGGGCGACGTGCGGGGCCTGAGGATCGGGCTTAGCGTCGATCTCGGCTTCTACGCGGTCGAGCCCGGGGTCGAGGCCAACCTGCGCGCGGCGGCGCAGGCGCTGCGCGAGGCCGGCGCCATCGTCGAGGAGGTCGATCTCGGCTGGGATGCCCGCATGCCGGACCTCTGGATGAAGACGTGGGAGGTCTACCTCGCGGCCGCCTTCCGGGCGCATTTCGGCGACCGGTTCGAGGAACTCCGCGGCGAGCTGGACCCGGACGTCGCGGCGATCATGGAACGCGGTTTCGGTCACGACGCGGTCAGCGCACGCAGCTGGGAGTTCGAACGGACGCGTTACTGGCACAAGCTGGCGGCGGTCCTCGAGGACCACCACGCGCTGCTGTGCCCGACCATGGCCCGGGTCGCCCCGCCCAACGACAGCAACGACGCCGAGTTCGAACAACTCGACGCCGACGGCAAACTGAGAGGCCTCGACATGACCAGCGTGTTCAACTACGTCGCGCAGTGCCCGGCGCTCTCGGTGCCCAGCGGATTTTCCGACGGGTTGCCAACCGCGGCGCAGATCGTGGCGCGCAAGTGGGACGACCCGCTGGCGCTGCGCATCGGCCGCGCCATCGAACAAGCCCTACCCTGGGCCGGCGAACGCCCGGCCGTCTGACGCAGGAAGCAAACCGACATGAACTTGAGAAACGGCGGACAGATCCTCATCGACAGCCTGGTGACCCACGGCGCGAGCATCGCCTTCGGCGTGCCCGGCGAGAGCTATCTCGCGGCGCTCGACGCCATGCACGGCCGCGACGATTTCCGTTTCATCATCTGCCGTCAGGAAGGCGGCGCCGCGATGATGGCCGACGCCGTCGGCAAGCTGACGGGCCGGCCCGGCATCTGTTTCGTGACGCGCGGCCCGGGCGCGACCAATGCCAGCCCGGGAATCCATATCGCCCAGCACGACTCGACCCCGATGATCCTGTTCATTGGCCAGGTCGCGCGCGACCAGCGCGACCGCGGCGCGTTCCAGGAGGTTGATTACAAGCGTCACTTCGCCGACATGGCCAAGTGGGTCGCCGAGATCGACGACGCGGCGCGCATCCCCGAGTACATCAGCCGCGCCTTTCACACCGCGACGTCGGGCCGCCCCGGCCCGGTCGTCCTCGCGCTGCCCGAGGACATGCTGACCGACGAGGTTGAGGCCGTCGACACGCCGCCCTTCCGCGCCGTCGAGGCGGCGCCGCCGGCGGAGGACATCGACCGCTTCACCGACATGCTGGCCGAGGCCGAGCGGCCGTTCGTGCTGGTCGGCGGCGGCGGCTGGGACGGCAACGTCTGCGCCGAGCTCGTGCGCTTCGCCGAGGCCTGGAACCTGCCGGTCAGTTCGGGTTTCCGCTCGCAGGACCGGCTCGACAACAACCACCCGAACTACACCGGCGACGTCGGCATCGGCCCCAATCCGAAGCTGGCGCAGCGGGTCCGCGACACCGACCTGCTGATCGCGCTCGGTTCGCGCATGGGCGAAATGACCACGTCGGGCTACACGCTGATCGAACCGCCGCACCCCAAACAGACGCTGGTGCACATCTTCCCCGACGCCAGCGAGATCGGCCGGGTCTACCATCCGGCGCTCGGCATCCATTCCTCGATGGGACCGTTCCTGCGCGCGGTCAACGGGCGCAATGCCCGGCCCGGTGGCTGGGGCGAATGGACGGCTTCGGCGCGCGACGACTACGAGGCGTGGAACGGCAACCTGCCGACGGTGCCCGGCGACGTCTCGATGGCCGAGGTGGTCGGCTGGCTGCGCGACCAGTTGCCGCGCGACACCGTGATCTGCAACGGCGCCGGCAACTTCTCGATGTGGATGCACCGGTTCTATCGCTATGGCCACTACCGCAGCCAGCTGGCACCGACAAGCGGCTCGATGGGATACGGCACCCCGGCAGCGGTCGCCGCAAAGATCCTCCAGCCGGAGCGAACCGTGATCGCCATCGCCGGCGACGGCGACTTCCTGATGAACGGCCAGGAACTGGCGACCGCCATGCAGTACGGCGCGGCGATCATCGTCATCCTCGTCAACAACGGCATGTACGGCACCATCCGCATGCACCAGGAGCGCGAATTTCCGGGCCGGCCGTCGGGCACCGAACTGCGCAACCCGGATTTCGCCGCGCTGGCCCGCGCCTACGGTGCGCACGGCGAAGTGGTCGAACACACCCACGAGTTCCCCGACGCCTTCGCCCGCGCGCAGAAATCTGGCAAGCCCGCCTTGATCGAACTCAAGGTCGATCCGGAAGCCATCACCGCGGTTGCGACCCTGAGCCAGATCCGCGAGCAGGCGATCGAACGCAAGAAGGCCAAGGGATGACGCCACGTGTCCGAAGCGAAATCTGGGTCAAGGCGCAGATCCGCCAGTGCGACGTGAAGCTGATCCCCGCCGTGGTCGCGCGGCGCGGCGACCCGGACGGTGGCGCGATCTACCTGCGCATCGACCGGCGCGACGCCGGGTGCGAATTGCTCAGCCGGACCTACGGCGCGGACGGCGAACGCATGTGGCACGGCCCCATCGGCGACGGGCCGCTGCCACCCGAGAAGGTCGATGCCTACCTGGAGAAACAGGCGACTTTCGATCCGGATTTCTGGGTGCTGGAGATCGACGACCCGGCCGGCCGTTACGAACCGTTCGAGATCGGGGTTTGACCGGCGGGCACTTGACCCGGCGGGCGTTCGCTCGGATGGCCCTGTCGGCGGCCACACGCACGCTCGTCGGCGATCACGGCTCCCGAGTCTCTCCCGATTGTGCCCAGTACGCGGCAATCGCACCATTCAGTCTGGCCAGGAGTTCGGGACTGCTGAGCGATTTCGGAATGCCGATGTAATTCGGGTCGCGTTTCAGGGGCTTGGCGAACACGCGAAACTCGTTGCGGCGCTCCCACAGTTCGGGATCCATGCGCAGCACGGCATCGACGCCGGTTACGCCCTGGGCGGCGACAACGCCGTCCACGCGCCCGTTCATCAGCATCCGATACCAGTTCACCCGGTTGGCGACGCGCTGAACCCGGAAAAGTCCTTCCTCGATGGCGAGGTCGAACGCCTCGCCGTAGCTCGAGCCGATGTTCATCGCCAGCGTCTTGCCGCGCAGGTGGTCGATCGTTTCGAAGGTGGCGATTCTGTCTTCGTGGGTGACGACGACGACATCGTCGTAAAAAATCGGGTCCGTGTAGTCGAAAATCTCCGCGCGTTCGGCGGTCCAGGACAGGCTCATCACCAGTCCTTCGCCATCCGCGGCGAGCTTGTAGGCCCGGGCCCACGGATACAGCTCGATGTTGAAATCGATACCGCTTTCCTTGGCGACAAACCGGACAACCTCGACGATCCGACCCTCGGGCCGGCCGTTCACCGACAGCGACGATTTGGGCGGCTCGGAGTCGTCACCGAAAATCCTGTAGCTTTCGGCACGGACCGGTGACCCAAAGAGAATTGCGCAGACCACCACCACGCAAGTCATCGCATGGCGCAAATAGGTCCAGCCCGGATCGGCCTGCGGAATCTTCGGGTGCATAATGCGCGGCAAAATAGCACATTTCCGGTCCATCACCAATCGACCGCCCTCGCGCACGAGCGCGGCACCGCTTGCGATACGGGCTCCGGCCATGACTTGATGTGGATCAAGGCACCGATACGACCGATGGGGCACCAAGAATGATGGAAGTGAGCCAACCCGCACCATGACCGCCGACCTGCAACCCGACGCTCCCCGGCCACGCCGCATCGACGTCGCCGCCGCCACCGTCGGCGACGTGCGCGCGGCGTTGGCCGACGGTTGGCGCGATTTCCTCAGGCGCCCGCTGCTCAGCGCGTTCTTCGGCCTCGTCTGCGCCTTGTCGGGCGTCGCTCTGATCGCCGGTCCCGTACTCTTCGGGCAGATCTGGATCGCCATTGCCGCCAGCGTGGCCTTTCCGCTTGTCGCCCCGTTCCTCGCCGCCGGGCTTTACGAAATGTCGCGCCGGCTCAAGCGGCACGAGCCGTTCACCGCCACCGACATCCTTCTTGTCGTGTTCGATCAGCGCAAACGCGAACTCGGCTGGATGGCGTTCGTGGTGCTGTTCGTATTCTGGATGTGGGCCTACAACGTCCGGCTGCTGCTGGCGCTGTTCCTGCAGCATCAGGCGCTGCTCTCGCCGCCGGACCTTGCGGCGGTGATCTTCACCACGGCCGATGGCGCCCTGTTCCTCGTGGTCGGCGCGGCCGTCGGCTCGGCCATCGCCAGCGTCCTCTTCACCCTGACGGTAATCTCGATGCCGTTGCTGCTCGACAAGGACGTCGATTTCATCACCGCGATCATCGCCAGCGGCCAGGCGGTGTTCAAAAGCCCGTTCGTGATGCTGGGCTGGGGTGCGGTGATCGGCGCCATGACGCTGGCCGCCGTCGCGCCCGCGTTCGCCGGCGTCATCGTGGTCTTCCCGATCCTCGGCCATGCATCGTGGCATCTCTACGAGCGGCTGGTGTCGGAACGCTGACCCGGCCGAAGCGGGGGCCGGCCTACTCGGCCACGTCGCGGATCGCGCAGGTCACGTCGGTCAGTCGCACCGCGACGTTGCGCGCCGTCGGATACAGATTGACGTTGACCGACAGTTGGTCGTCGCCGCCCTGCGCGTAGACCTCCGCAATGCCGCTGACCGCGGTATCCGCGCGGCCACCGTTGATGTCCGTGGCAACCAGGTTGGCCGCGCACGAATATCGGATGCGGGGATTGCGCTCGCCGTTGTAGGTCGTCTCGGCGGCGACCTGAAAGTCGACATCGCAGTTGTTGAACCCGGCGTCGACGTCCTTGCGACAGCCCACCGTGGCATCGCGGAGCCGGAGCGTATAGCTCGCGCCGTTCTCGTTCTGGCGCACATCGACGATGGCTGTACCAAACGCCGCTTCGGATTCGCTGACACGTCCGCGCGAACGAACGTGCTGACCCGCGAGCCAGCCGCTCGCCCATTCGTCGCCGGAGACACTGAACTCGATCCGCACCCAGTCGCCGCGGTTCTCCATGACGAAGACGACATCCGACTGGCGCACCCGCCCGACCACCGGCTGATCCGTCGACGGCCCGGCGCGGACGTCGGCCGTCTCCGCCGTGATAACCGTCATGATCGGGCTCTGGGCGGCTGACGAATTCGAGGTTCCGATGATTGAAACTGACAACACGAAGACCCGGACCGGCGCGACGACGGCCCGAAAAAATGTAGTTATCAAATGCGACAATTACCAATTAACCTATAGGTAGCGGCCGTTAGATCCGAACGGCACGGAAGTGCGTGTGGCCGCCGCGAGCACCAAGCCCACCCCACGGACGGTGATAGTCGTTTGCTCGCAGAGTTACAAGTCGACAAGGAGTAATTCTCACGGGTAGCTCACGTGGGATTACGCTGGAAGACCCATCGCGGTCGAAGGGTTGACGAGTTTTAAGTACTATTCCTTATTTCCGTTTTTGTGTATGATTGGTTGAAAAAATGAAAGGAGGTTCCCGCGCGATTTCCGCAAGCGACCTATGACCGGAGCGAAGGAGGACACGTGAACCACGGCATGACATCACCGAAAACCGGGCACACGGACGACCTGGCAAAGGTGCTTGAACGGTTCAGTGAAGTCGCCACGACGACAGTGAAGGAGGACGCTGAGGCGACCGACCGGGAAGCACGTTGGCCGGAACGCGGAATACAGGAGCTGCTGACGGCCGGCCTGGCCGGGCTTGTCGTTCCCCAAAGATACGGCGGCCTCGGACACGGCCTGCTGGCGTTGGCACGGGCCTGCGAGACGGTCGGTCAAGAATGCGCCTCGACCGCCATCTGTTTCGGCATGCACTGTGTCGGATCGTCGGTCATCGCGGCTCGGGCCACTCCTCATCAGACGGCGACCTATCTTCGCCCAATATCTGAAGGCCGTCACCTGACCACCCTGGCCTTGAGCGAACCCGGTACAGGTGCACATTTCTATTACCCTCATACCCGTCTCAGTACGGCCGGTGACGACGATCTGATCATCGACGGCGAAAAGACGTTTGTGACCAACGGAACCCACGCGGATTCCTATGTCGTGTCGGTGATGCGTGAAGACGAGCGAGAACTCGCGCAGTTTTCCTGTGTGATCGTCGACAAGAACCTGGATGGGATGAGCTGGGGCTCGCAATGGCAGGGCTTTGGCATGCGCGGCAACGACTCGCGCGGCCTCAAGCTCGACTCCGTACGAATCTCCCGGGACAATCTGCTTGGATCCGAAGGCGACCAGATCTGGTACGTGTTCAATGTCGTCGCGCCCTACTTCCTCATGGCCATGTCCGGCGTCTATCTCGGCGTCGCGTCAACGGCCCTGGCTCTTGCCCGCGACCACCTCCTCAACCGAGAGCACTCCCATACCAACACCCGCCTCGGCGACTCGACGGTATTGCAGAACTGCTACGCTGTATTGTGGAGCAAGCTTGAGTCTACGCGCCGGTTGGTCTTCGACGCCGCATCTCGGTTCGACCAGGGCGATCCCGACGCCGTTATCTCAGTCCTGGCATCTAAGGCCGAAGTCGCCGATGTCGCAACAGAGACGGTCAACAACGTCATGACGTTGATGGGCGGACTCGCATACCGTGACGGAAGCCAAGTCCAACGCCTCTTGAGGGACGTCAGAGCTGCCCATGTCATGGCCCCGACCACGGAGCTCCTGCGAACGTGGGTCGGCCGCATGCTTCTAGGCAAACCGCCCCTGGGAAGCTGACAATGGCCGACCTTGTCCTTCATGACGTGGGCGACAAGGGCCTCGTGGACCGCTTGAGGGAGTTTGGTGGCGATACGTTCGAATGGGTCAACTTGTCGACAACCGACGCGCAGGCCCCCGCTTTGGGGGCATACATCGAACAAGCGCAAGCGATCTTGCTCGACGATACCGTCCGTGATCCGACGATGGTCGCGGTGAATCTTGCACGCGACGGACTGGAAACACCGATCTTCGTCATACCCTCCCGCGGTGACGCGGGTCCCGATCCTTCGCCGGCGCAATTCCCCGTGGGCGAGATCACGTACGTGGACGGGCGGCGCCCCGATGAGATCGTCAACGCAATAAGTGCGCGCATTGCCCAGAATCGGCAAAGAGTATCGGTCGACAACCGTCTGCGTGAAGAGTACGAGGCCCTGCTCGACAAGGCCAAACCCGACCTGACAATTCGCCCCATGTTCGACCGGTTTCTTGAGCTGGCGCCCATCGGCATCCTGATTCTTGACCAGAATGATACTGTGGTATTCGCCAACAGCCATACATCGAGCATCTTCCAGATCGACGTGTCCTCCCTGATCGGCATGAAGGTCGGCGACCTGATCCCCGGCAGTCTCGGCGAACCGGGCGACGGTCTGGCCGACGCCGGCGACGGGCCGAACTCGCCTCCTTTGAGCGTCAGTTTCCGAACCAGGCAGGGGGAGCCGAAACACTGCAGCGTGCGCATCGCGACGGTGACGGACGGCGGTCATGCCGACGTGCGGCTCATGGTCGTTCTGGACAACACCGCAATGGTCGGGGCGCTGGTACGTGCCGAGGAACTGGCCCGGTCACGATCGGACTTCCTTGCACTGATGAGCCACGAGCTGCGCACGCCGCTGAACGCCGTCATCGGATTCACCGAGATGATTCATCTCAACATCTTCGGGCCGATTGACCCGAAGTATCAGGATTACACCTCGGACATCCTGTTATCGACCAACCACCTGCTCGAGATCATCAATGACATCCTCGACATCGCGAAGGCCGAGTCGGGTGAACCGGGCATCAACCGTGAACCGATTCAGGTGGAGAAGACGGTGGCCGACTCGATCAAGTTCGTTGAGAGAACGGCCAGCAGCAAGCGTATCAATCTTTACCGCAAGGTCGCACCCGACGTTGGTGTGATCCGGTCTGACGGGAAAATTCTCCGCCAGATCGTGATCAATCTGTTGTCGAACGCCGTCAAGTTTACCCCGGATGGAGGCGAGGTTCGCGTCAACGTAGAGTCCGAGGCGGATGACCGGATACGAATCGTGATCGCGGATACGGGGATCGGCATCGCAGAAGACGATATTCCGAAGGCTCTGGAGACCTTCGGTCAGGTACGAAGCGACGTACAGGTACGCCACGAGGGAACCGGTCTTGGACTGCCGCTTTCAAGGAAGCTGACGCATGCGCTCGGCGGCTCATTTCAACTGGAGAGCACGGTCGGCGTCGGAACGACGGTGACGATCGAGTTGCCGAGAACGTGACCGGCGCACCAACGGGCGTCTCTTCGTCCTCAGGCGGTCCGCTGGATCAGGTGGTAGCCGAAATCGGTTTCGACAACGCCGGAGGTTTCGCCAACATCGAGGGCAAAGGCGGCTTCCTCGAACTCGGGCACCATCACGCCGCGACCGAAACTGCCGAGCGCCCCGCCACTGCGGCCCGACGGGCAGTCGGAGTGTTCGCGCGCGATGTCGGCGAAGTCGGCGCCGTCGGCGATTTGCCGGGCAATGGCGTTGATCTGCTCGAGGGCACCCTCGGCATCCGTGCTGGTCGAACAAAGAATATGGGACGCTTCGATGGTGTCGGTCATGGCTTCTCTCCTTCGGGGGAACATGGTGCCCCGGGTGATAGATTACGACCCCCGCCGCCGCAAGCGCGATGTGCCCGAACGGGCGTGCTGCGATCTGCCCTAGACGAAATCGGCGTTAGTATGCCGTCGGGTCGCCGCCCTCGATGACCGCCTTGAGAGTGGTGTACTCTTCGCACGTGAAGAAACATTCGTCGTCGATGCGCTGCAGCAGAACCTCGGCTTTTTCGACGTCGCCGGTCTGAACATAGAGAATGCCGAGATAGTTCATCGCCCCGACGTGTTCGGGGTCGATCGACAGGGCCTCGTCGTAGTATCGGAACGCCGAAGCCGTATCGCCGGACTTTCGGCTGGCGTAGGCCAGTTCGGTCAGGAAATCGGGATTGCCGGGCTGTGCGGTGACCGCTTTCTGCAGGAGCGGTATCGCCTCCGCATAGCGTTCCTTCTTGATCAGCTTGCGTGCTTCCTGAAACTCCGCGCTGCCGGGCCGCGGCTGGGCGTCGCCGCCGCCGCCGGCTCCGTCGCCACCGGCGGCAAGCGCCGGCGCACCCGAGAAGAGCATGACGATGACGGCGACCGCCGCACAGGCGGCGCCAAATCGGGGAAAACGTGGTTGTATCATGGCTAAGCCTCCGACGTTCATTGACGTTCGAACATGATCTAGGCGAACGGTACGCCGCCGCAATTCACAATTCGGCGAGCGGCCGCGTCAGCCGCCAACGCCGCTCATCCGTTCGGGAAAATCGCAGAAGATGCCGGCGAAGCCCTGATCGCCCAGTTCGGCGGCGCGGGTTCGCTGATTGACGGTAAAGGCCCGAACCGGGTAACCGGCATCGAGAACCGGGCGGATCTGATCCGGCGTTATCGATTCGTGCCAGACGTGCACCGCAGCCGCGCCGACTGCCGCGCACTGATCGCGCCAGTCTTCAGGCAGCTCGTCGTACAGCATGGCGCGGGCGCAGTCCGGCAGACATTCAGCAGCGAACGCGACGCATTCCAGGCTGAAGCTCGACAGCAGGGGTTTCGGCAGCGACGCCGGCCATTCCTTGCTCAGCGTGGCGCATACGGCCTTCGCCGTGTCGCGCTCGCGTCCGGGTGTCGACTTGAGCTCGATGTTCATGCCGAGCCCGAGCGTATCCAGATGTCCGATGGCGTCGTCCAGCCTGAGCAGCCGGGTTCCGGTGAAGGCCTCGTCGAACCAGCGCCCGGCATCCAGCGCAGCGAGCTCGGACCAGATCGTCTCGCGGGCCTCTCCTTCGCCATCCGTGGTGCGCTCGAGGCGATCGTCGTGCAGCAGAAACGGCACGCCGTCGGCCGATAGCTGGACGTCGAGCTCGACCCAGCGAACGCCGAGCTCGGCGGCCTTGCGAAACGACGGCAGCGTATTCTCGGGGGCGTGGCCGCACGCACCGCGATGACCGATGACGAAAGGGATGCCTTGGGGCTTCTTCATGTCGCTTCAACCTTGGTCGCCAATCCGCGGGCACCAATTCGGGTTCGAAAGTCAGGAAAGTGCTTTGTCAGCCGGAAGCTGGGGCCTAACCTTGGCGCAAACATTGTTCGATCCGGGCGGAAACATAAACCCACAAATTGATCGAGAACAAAGGTTCGGGGAGGAGAATTCCGAATGGCCGAAGAAAAAACCCTGAAAGAGATGGCGATCCACTATCACGCCCATCCAAAACCGGGGAAACTGGAGATCACGCCGACCAAGCCGCTCGGAAACCAGCGCGATCTCGCGCTCGCCTACTCACCCGGCGTCGCCTACGCCTGTCTTGCCATCAAGGACGATCCCGCGCGCGCCCGGGAACTGACCGCCAAGGGAAACCTCGTCGCCGTGATCAGCAACGGCACCGCCGTGCTCGGTCTCGGCTCGATCGGTCCGCTCGCCGCCAAGCCGGTGATGGAGGGCAAGGCCGTCCTGTTCAAGAAGTTCGCCGGCCTCGACGTCTTCGACATCGAGGTCAAAGAACAGGATCCCGAGAAACTCGCCGAAATCGTCGCCGCGCTGGAGCCGACCTTCGGCGCGGTGAACCTCGAGGACATCAAGGCTCCGGATTGCTTCGTCGTCGAGCAGCTCTGCCGCGAAAAGATGAACATCCCGGTGTTCCACGACGACCAACACGGCACGGCGATCGTCGTCGGCGCCGCCGTCCTCAACGGTCTCCGCGTCGTCGAAAAGGACATCTCCAAGATCAAGGTGGTGTCGACCGGCGGCGGCGCAGCGGGAATCGCGTGCCTCAACCTGATGTGCACCATGGGCCTGAAGCGCGAGAACGTGACCCTCGTCGACCACCTCGGCGTCGTCTACGAAGGTCGCACCGACGAGATGAACCCGCACAAGGCGGTTTACGCGCAGAAGACCAAGGCTCGCAAGCTCGACGAGGTGATCGACGGCGCCGATCTGTTCCTCGGCCTGTCGGCCGGCGGCATCCTGACCCAGGACATGGTCAAACGCATGGCGAATCGCCCGCTGATCATGGCGCTCGCCAATCCGGAACCGGAAATCCTGCCGACGGACGCCAAGGCGGCGCGTGACGACGTGGTCATCGCAACCGGCCGTTCCGACTATCCGAACCAGGTCAACAACGTGCTGTGCTTTCCCTTCATCTTCAGGGGCGCCATCGACGCCGGAGCGACGACCATCAACGAGGAGATGAAACTCGCCGCCGTGCACGCCATCGCCGACCTTGCCATGCAGGAGAGCTCGGAGGCCGTGGCCAAGGTCTACGCGGGCGAGGAGCTGGTGTTCGGTCCCGACTACCTGATTCCGAAGCCGTTCGATCTGAGGCTCATCATCGAAGTCGCGCCCGCTGTCGCCAAGGCCGCCGAGGAAACCGGCGTCGCGACCCGTCCGATCGAGGACATGGATGCCTACAGGGAGTCGCTGCAGCGTTTCGTGTTCCGTTCGAGCATGCTGATGAAGCCCGTGTTCGATCGGGCGCGGACCGACCCGAAACGCATCGTGTACGCCGAGGGCGAGGACGAACGGGTGCTTCGTGCCATTCGGGTCGTCGTCGACGACGGACTGGCGCGGCCCATCCTGATCGGCCGTCCCGAAGTCATCGAACACCGGATCGAGCGTTTCGGCCTCCACCTGGAACAGGACAAGGACTACGAGGTCTGCAATCCGCACAGCGATCCGCGCTACGACCGTTACTGGCAGTTCTTCCACGGCCTCGTGGAGCGCGAGGGGATCACCCCGGCGGCGGCCCGGACCATCATCCGGACCAACAACACCGCGATCGCGGCGTGCATGGTCGCGCAGGGCGAGGCAGACGGCATGCTGTGCGGCGTTCAGGGCCGGTTCAATTGGCACCGCAAGTACGTGCTCGACATCATCGGCAAGGCCGAGGGCGCGCATGACGTGTCGGCGCTCAGCGGCCTGGTGACCTCGAAGGGGCCGTTCTTCTTCTGCGACACACACGTGACGACGG
The DNA here is from genome assembly GCA_040219295.1 of Rhodospirillales bacterium. Lineage (GTDB taxonomy): Bacteria > Pseudomonadota > Alphaproteobacteria > Rhodospirillales > Casp-alpha2 > JAVJST01. The sequence continues at coordinate 939,868 of JAVJST010000005.1, read as the reverse complement.
ATCCGTCACCTGAGGAACTTGTCGAGATGACCGTGATGGCTGCGGCGGAAGTCCGCCGCTTCGGCTTCGAGCCGAAGATCGCCCTGCTGTCGCACTCGGATTTCGGAACGCATTCGGACGACTCGGCGTTGCGCATGCGCCGGGCGGCGACGTTACTCCGGGAGAACTATCCGGACCTGATGGTCGAAGGGGAAATGCATGCCGATACCGCGCTCGATGTAGCGCTGCGCGAACGGGTGTTTCCAAACAGCCGGCTGGAGGGCGCGCCAAATCTGTTCATCATGCCGAATATCGACGCCGCGCATATCGCGTTCGGCACCGCCAAGATGCTGGCCGACGGCCTGCCGCTCGGCCCGATCCTGATCGGTGTCGCCAAACCGGCGCATATCCTTACGCCGTCGGTAACGGCGCGGGGTCTCGTCAACATGACCGGCGTGGCCGTGGTCGAGGCGCAGTCTCATTCGACGGCGCAGCAATCGTTCATCTGATTTCGGAAGAGAGAAAGAGTGGATAATCCGCCGCCGACCGTCGCCGGCGTCGTGCGGCATGCCGTTCCGCCCGCGTGATGCGGGGCTCGACACATGCCGCTGGCTGCCGCCGGCCCGGCGGCAGCCCGGGTCGACCTCAGGCGAGGTCGTCGAGATCGACGACCGAATCGTCGAGGCTCAGATCGTCACCCAGGTTCGAAAACGTCCGGATGCCGCGCGCGAACCTCTCGTCGACGGGATCGCCAACGCCGGTCGCGGTTTCGTATTCGCTGTACAGGAAGTCGCGATAGTCGTGCAGGCTATGGAAATTGACGTGCATCGGTCTCTCCTCCAGGTAAAGACAACCTTCGCATCGCTACGTTGCAACCCGCGTGCCAGAACCCTGGCTTTGGGCTCTTTCCGGTTTAAGGCGCTGATATTAAGAAAGGATTTACGTTGTCCCGGCGCCCCAGGAAGCCGGCCGTGATGGTCCCGGTGCCGGGCTCTGTCCGTTCGGGTAGTCAATTCTTGCCGTGAATCAAAATGATGGCCTCAAGGGCTCAAATCAGTATTATCCCGGGTGCGGTCGGGGGGAACGGCGGCTCAAGAGGACACCGGCTGCATGTCCGGCTACGATTTCACGCACATATCCGTGCTTGTCTGCGACGACAGCTTTTACATCCGTTCCCTGGTCAAGAATTTCCTGACCGGATTCGGCGTCACGATGATTTTCGATGCCGACGACGCCGAAGAGGGTTTCAAGTCGTTCATCGAGAATCAGCCGGATCTGGTGATCACGGACTGGCAGATGGGACAGACCAGCGGTCTCGATCTCGTGTACCTCATCCGGTGGAGCGAGAAGTCCCCGAACCCGTTCGTTCCGATCATCATGTTGACGGGGTTCACCGAACGCCAGCGCGTCGAGGAGGCGCGAGACGCCGGAATATCGGGGTATCTCGCGAAACCGTTGAGTGCCGAGCAGCTGTACAAGCGGCTCTGCAAGCTGATCGACGATCGACGCGCCTTCGTCAAACAGGGCGAGTATTTCGGACCGGACCGGCGCGTCCGCGCCTCCAAGGAGTTCCAGGGCGAAGACCGTCGCGAAACCTGATCGCCGTCGTGCTGGACAGTTTCGAGGCACGGCTGCAAGTATGCCCGCCATTCGACGACAACCGGGGTGATTCATGACCCGCAAAGGCAAACCGCAATTCTTCCAGCCACCGTCCTTCATCGGCGACAAGGTGCCGCGCTCCGGCGGACCGTCACCGGCGGAAGCAATCGCGAAAGCGCTGCGGCTCGCCGATGATCTGATCGATTCGTATCAGGGATGGGCTGTCGACGATCTGCAGAAGCTCTGGCAGGCGTTCGGTGACGGAAAGCGCACCCCGGCCGATGTCCGCGCGCTGTTCAACACTGCGCATGAGATCCGGGGCCAGGGCGGTACCTTCAAGTTCCCCCTGATATCGCTGATCGCGGATTCGCTCTGCAAGTTCCTCGAACCGCGCTCCCACCTGGAAGCCCGCGACCTCGAGATCGTTCGCATTCACATTCTCGCAATGAAAGCGATCTTTGCGCAGCAACTGAAGGGCCAGCAGGAGGCCCTGTTCGCGGAACTGAAACCGCTGCTGCCGCTGCTCCGTTCCAAGGCCTAGGAAGGAACGCCCGGATCATCCGGCCGATTCGCGCCCGCCCTCAGCTTGGTCGCGATCAGGCCGAAGAAACGGTCAAGCGCCGTACCATCGTACGACCATCCGAGATGCTCTCCGCAGCCACCGCAAAGCGCGAAGCACCATAGATATCCCCTGAACCAGGTGAAGTGGTCGGTCGGCTCGCCGGCCGTGACGGCACCCGGTGCGTCGGCGAAGCACCTGACGCGAAAAAGATGACCGGCGGGATTGAAAACGGTGTGGTGATGGTCGCCGTTGACCGCGATGGCCCATTGCTCCCGCGTGATGGCGTGCCCGCACCGGACGCAGACGAGCCAATCGTCGGCGTCGGGCGCCTCGCCGATCTCGGGACTGTCTCCCGGTTGCCCGGTTCCCTCGTCGATCCTCTTAAGCATTGCAGTAGGAAACGGCCGGGTTCGTTCGCGAAACCGGTCCGTCAGCGTTGATTACGACGCCGTTTCCTGAACCGCGTCGCCCGCCGCCGTGACGGGGAACAGCATCATGTGGACCCGTATCAGTTCCGCGAGACTCTCTGCATGCATCTTGGACATCACCTTGGCGCGGTGAACCTCGACGGTGCGCGGGCTGATGTTCAGGGTCTGCGCGATCTGCTTGTTCATGGCCCCGTCGACGATGTGGCCGTATACTTCGCGCTCGCGGGCGCTGAGGGTATCGAAAAGTCGCTGCGCCGCAGCCACGCTCTCGGCCCAGGCAATACCCGCGCGACGCTTTTCCAGCGCTTCGCTCACCGACTGGAGCAGCTTCTCCGCAACCAGCGGTTTCTCCTGAAAATCGAACGCGCCGGTCTTCATGGCCTTGATCGCCATATCGACGTCGCCGTGCGCCGTCACCATGATCGACGGAACCGACGCGGCTCCGCCCGGCAAACTCTCGATGAGTTCAATCCCGTTCATGCCCGGCATTCTGAGATCGACCAGCAAACAGCCGGTCTTGTCCGGCTGGAACGCATCGAGGAACTCCTCCGCGCTACCGTAAGACCTGTTCGGCAAATCGGCAGCATCGAGAATACCGGACATCAACATCCGATTTCCCTCGTTGTCGTCGATCACGCAGACGATCAGATCGTCGTCCGCCGCGCTCTCACTTGTGGACATCCCATTCGCCATTGCTGAAACCTTACGAGAACTTCCGTAACCCTATGAAATCTTCACTAAACCGGCTGTGATGTAAACCACTAGTCCTGACCGGCCCCCCATCGATATCGCCCGGCCAGTATACGGACTAACCCGTATGAATGGCAAGCGGTCGGCGACCGAACCGGACGAAAAACGGTTCACCCGTTCGCCACGCGCGCCCCGTGCCGCATGCTTGTGCCGCGAACGCCCTTCTGCGACACCCAGGTTCATGGTGACGGCATCCTGTATCCCGGTCGTCGGCGGCGGGCAATGGGAAGGTGGTGCCCAGGGACAGAATCGAACTGCCGACACGCGGATTTTCAATCCGCTGCTCTACCAACTGAGCTACCTGGGCCTGTCGCGAACGGACAGTGAGAAACGGCTGTATAGGCAATAATCTCCGGGGTGTCCAGCGCCCGGGAACGTCGAATGTTCAGGTTTTTCAAGCCTCGTCGTCGCGCTCGATTTCCGGTGCGTTTTCCGGATCGACGACCTCGTCACCCGGCACGTAATAGCTCTCGTTGAACCAGTTGCCGAGGTCGCGGTCGGCGCAGCGCCGGGAACAGAACGGCCGGGTTTCGGCCTTCGTCGGCTTGCCGCACAGCGGGCACGCGCCGCGGATCATCGCCGACGGCATGGGAACGATGTTGTCGCCCTTCTCGCTCATGACGACACGCTCATCAGCGGTACTCCTCCGTCCCGAACACGCCACGAGCCATAGCGTCATCCGTCACCAGGTGCAACCCGACGCCATGACGGGCCTCGAACGCATCGCGTTCGGGCCGGAACGTGTCGCGCGCCAGCAGTTCCGTCAGGTCGACATTGGCTCGAATGGCGATGGGCTTGCCGGGCTGCTCCATCGCCGTCTTGTGCGCGGCACGCACCGCCGCATAGGCGCACGACCGGAGCCGCCGCAGCGTTGCGGCCACGCTCTCGCGTTCGCGGCGGATGACGATCTCGACGAGCCCCGCGCGGGTGACGCCCTTGACCTCGCCGTCGATTCCGGTCTCTGCGAGCCGTTCGCCCAGGGTCTCGGCCATCCGGAAACCGTGCCGCCGGTCATTGGAGCCCGCCGGGTCGACGAGCACGACGCCGCTCAGGCCCCGCTTGAGAATCTCGCGGGCGAGGACCGGCGCCGCGGCGCGGTTTGCCTGGCCCGGGGTCTCGCCGCCCGAGTCCACGTCGATCGCGACACACGCCGCGGTTTCCTCGATCATCAGCCGGCCACCGCGTCCCAGCGGCACCGCCGGATCCGTCACGGCATGGAGTTCGGTCTCGATCCCGAACGCGTCGAACAGCGGCGCCCCGGCGGCATGAAGTTTGATCCTGTCCGCCAGCGCGGCAAACCCATCGCAAAGATCCCGGAATGTCTCGATGCCCTCGACGACGATGCGGTCGATGTCGTCGGGTCCGAGCGCCGCGATCGACGTCACCGCCGGCGAGGGCCCCTTCTCGATGAGGCCCGGCGTCTTGCCGCCGTCCATCCGGCAGCGCGCCAGCCGGCAACCCTTGCCCTGTCCGCCTTCGCGGCGCACCTCGACGGCGATCAGGTCGCCCTCGCCGAGACCCTCGGCCGCCGGCAGGAACCCGTCGAGCCCGCCGCCCAGGTCGACGAAGGCGCCGCCGTGGTCAAGCGCGCGCAACCGGCCCGTGAAAACGTCGCCGACGCGCGGTAAAGTCTTTGGCGGATGCACGGAGAATCTGACCGGTTCGTCGCCGTCGAGGATGGCGGTGCGCAACTCCGCCGTCAGACCGTCGATCAGCACGGTCAGCCGGCGCGTCACTTCAGCCGCCAATCAGGCCGTGGCCGCGCAACAGTCCGGCGACCTCGAACAGGGGCAGGCCGACGACATTGGGGTAGGAACCGTTGATCTGCGCGACGAACGCCGCCGCGTGCCCCTGGATGGCGTAGGCGCCGGCCTTGCCCTGCCATTCGCCGGTCGCGATGTAGGCGTCGGTCTCGGGCGCGCTGAGACGCTTGAACCGAACGGCCGTCATCACCAGCCGGGTCTGGATCTTGCCGCCGGGGGCGATCAGCGCGACCCCGCCGTAAACACGGTGCCGCCGGCCCGAGAGCAGACCAAGGAACGACCGGGCTTCGGCCTCGTCGGCCGGCTTGCCGAGTGCCCGCCGGCCGCAGGCGACCACGGTGTCGGCGGCCAGCACGAAGGAGTCGGGCTCAGTGACCGCGATGGCCTGCGCCTTGACGACCGCAAGACGGCGGGCCATCGGCCCGGGCAGTTCGCGCTTCACCGGCCTTTCGTCGACATCTGCGGCGGCGACCGCGTCCGGCGTCACGCCGATCTGCGCGAGCAGATCGAGACGCCGCGGCGATGCCGAGGCCAGAACGAGACGGGAGTCCGATCGGGAAGCGGCGGCCATGTGCGCGCCGTCGGTCTACTTGAAGCGGAAGGTGATGCGACCCTTCGTCAGGTCGTACGGCGTCATTTCGACATTGACCCGGTCACCGGCCAGCACACGGATACGGTGCTTGCGCATCTTGCCCGCGGTATGGGCAAGGATTTCGTGATCGTTGTCGAGTTTGACGCGGAACATGGCGTTCGGCAGCAACTCGGTCACGGTGCCGGTAAACTCGAGGACGTCTTCTTTGGGCATGGTGCTCCGTTTCACCCGGTAGTTTCATTTCGTCGATTGGCCGGGAAGGTGAACGTATCGGCCGGGAAAATCAAGCTTTTATGGGGAACCCCGTAACGGATGGGCGGGCTCTCCCGCATGGTTCACGTATCGACGACGCCCGCGGTCGGGAACCGGTCCTTGATCCGCTGCATCAGCTGATCGCGCACCGCGCGATAGGTCTGCAACTGGGTCTCGCGGTCCTCCGACTGGACCATGCTGGGATCGAAGGTGTTCCAGAACTCGACATCGCAATCCAGGTAGTGGGTCAGGTCGACGGCCTTGTGCTGGGCTTCCGGCGACAGCGAGATGATCAGGTCGTAGGAGTTGTCCTCGAGGTCGTCGAAGGTTTTCGGCTTGTGGCGAGAGAGATCGATGCCGATTTCGTCCATCACCGATATGGCGAAGCCGTTGATCTCGCCGTCGCGCACGCCGCACGAATCGACATAGATACGATGGCCGTGCAAATGCTTGAGGATCGCTTCCGCCATCGGCGAGCGAATGGAGTTCATGGTGCAGGCGAACAACACCGCGCCGGGAAGCTCGGTCATGCCGCCTACCCCCGAACGTGCAGCACGCAGATCAGGGTGAACAACCGGCGCGCCGTCGGCGAATCGATCTCAACCTTGTCCGCCAGTCTCTCGCGAAGGATTTCCGCGCCTTCGTTGTGAAGCCCCCTGCGCCCCATGTCGATGGCCTCGATCTGCGACGGCGCCTTGGTCTTGATCGCCTCGAAATAACTCTCGCAGATCATGAAGTAGTCCTTGATCACGCGGCGCAGCGACTTGGTCGAGATGGCTATCTCGGTCAGGCGGACGTCATCCTCGTCCCGGATCTCGAGGATGACCCGGTCTTCCTCGATCCGCAGCGCAACCTTGTAGGGTCCGTGAAAGTCGCCGATCGGCGCGAAGTAGTTCTCCTCAAGGAGGTCGAACACCGCGACGCGGTGTTCGTGCTCGACCTGCGGGCTGCGGCGAACGACCGACTGCTGGTCGAGCTTGATGTCGCAAATCCTCTGGCGTTCGGGCATTTTCGTGTCCCGCCCCGGTTCAGCCGCCCGGCCGGTTGAGCCGGATATCGATCGACAACGCGTGCGCGCCGAGCCCTTCGGCCTCCGCGAGTTTGGCGGCATCGGGTCCGATGGCACCCAGCGAACCGGCGTCGCAGGCAATCATCGACGTGCGTTTCATGAAATCCAGGACGCCGAGACCGGACGAAAAGCGCGCGCTCCGCGCCGTCGGCAATACGTGATTGGGTCCGGCGATGTAGTCGCCGATCGCTTCCGGCGTGTAGCGCCCGAGGAACATGGCGCCGGCGTTGCGGATGCTCGCGGCCAGCGCGTCGGGGTCGTTGACCGCGAGTTCAAGGTGTTCCGGCGCAATGCGGTCGACCAGGGCAACGGAGTCCGCGAGATCGTCGACCACGATCACCGCGCCGAAATCACGCCAGCTCGCGGCCGCGATCTCGGCCCGTTTGAGCGTTGCGAGATGGGACCCGACGGCGCGTTCGACGTCATCGGCAAAGGCTGCATCGTTTGTAATCAGGATCGACTGGGCGACGGCATCATGTTCGGCCTGACTTAGCAGATCGGCGGCGATCCATGCGGGATCGTTCTCGGCGTCGGCGACGACGAGGATCTCCGACGGTCCGGCGATCATGTCGATGCCGACCGTGCCGAAAACCTGGCGCTTGGCCGCCGCGACATAGGCGTTGCCCGGTCCGACGATCTTGTCGACCGGACGGATCGTCTCGGTACCGAACGCCAATGCCGCCACCGCCTGCGCGCCGCCGACCCGGTAGATCTCGTCGACGCCGCCGGCACGGGCCGCCGCCAGCACCAGCGGATTGATCAAGCCGTCCGGCGTCGGCACCACCATGACCGTGCGATCGACACCCGCGACCTTGGCCGGCAGGGCGTTCATCAGCACAGACGACGGATAGGCCGCGGTACCGCCCGGCACGTAGAGCCCGGCACCGGACACTGCCGTCCAACGGTAGCCGAGGCGCACGCCGGCTTCGTCGGCGTAATCCAGGTCGTCCGGCAACTGTCGCGCGTGGAACGCGCGGATACGGTCGGCGGCATGCTGAAGCGCCGCGAGCGTTGCCGGTTCGACCTGTTCACAGGCGGCGTCGACCTCATCCGCGGTGATCGCCAGACCGCTGCTCGTAACGTCGAAGCGGTCGAATTTCGCCGTCAGTTCGATCAGCGCCGCGTCACCGCGCGCCCGCACGTCGGCGATGATCTCGGCGACCGCGTCGTTGACTTCCGGCGCCTGCTCCCGCTTGGCGTTCAGCAGTGCGCGGAACGCCGTCTCGAAGCCGCTGTCGGATGCGTTCAGCCGGATCGCCATCTACGCGGCCTCGGCGACCGCCGTGCGGAAGCGCTCGATCCAGGCGGTGACCTGCGCCGGGCGCGTCTTCCACGCCGCCCGGTTGACCGCCAGCCTGGAGGTCACTTCGGCGATGACCTCGATCTCCCTGAGGCCGTTGGCCTTGAGCGTCGCACCGGTCGAGACCAAGTCGACGATGCGGCGGCACAGCCCCAGCGTCGGCGCGAGTTCCATTGCCCCGTTCAGCTTGATGCATTCGGCCTGCACACCGCGGCGGGCGAAGTGGCGGCGCGTGATGGCGGGATACTTCGTTGCCACGCGCACGCTCGACCAGCGCCGAGGATCGTCATTGGCCACCATCGCGGCCGGTTCGGCAACCGACAGGCGGCACTTGCCGATGCCGAGATCGATCGGCGCATAGATCTCGGAATAATCGAACTCCATCAGCACGTCGTTTCCGGCGACGCCCAGATGCGCCGCGCCGAAGGCGACGAAGGTCGCGACATCGAAACTGCGCACGCGGATGATGTCGAGCCCCGGCACGTTGGTGGAGAACCGCAACCGCCGGTCGTCGTCGAGATCGAAAGCGGCCTCGGGTTCGATTCCGGCGCGCCGGACCAGCGGCATCACTTCTTTCAGGATGCGCCCTTTCGGCAACGCGAGGACCAACGGTTCGTTGGTCAGTTGGTCTGTGTTTTTGCCCGGCATTTCCGCCACTTACATCAATTCCGCGTCAAATCCCGGTGAACCCTCGCCGGGCGCGCACGTCTTAACGTGTTTTGCAGTAATTGACCAGTTCGCTTCGCCGCGGGCTGCGACTAACCGGCGATACGCTCGATATCGGCACCGCAGGCCGCCAGTTTCTCCGGCAGCCGCTCGTATCCGCGGTCGAGATGATAGACCCGGCTGATGACGCTGTCGCCGGGCGCCGATAGCGCCGCCAGCACCAGCGAGACCGAGGCGCGAAGGTCGGTCGCCATGACCGGCGCGGCCGACAGGCTGTCGACGCCGCGCACGATGGCCGACGCGCCATGCACGTTGATGTCGGCCCCCATGCGGCAGAGCTCCGGGACGTGCATGAAGCGGTTTTCGAAGATCTGCTCTGTGATCATCGAGGCGCCTTGGGCACGGGTCATCATGGCCATCAGTTGGGCCTGCATGTCGGTCGGCACGCCGGGATAGGGCTCGGTCATGATGTCGACGCCCTTGAGACGACCCTCGGGCGCGGCAACCCGAATGCCGTCGTCGAGCACGTCGACCCGGGCCCCGGCGCGCTCCAGAATGCCAATCACGCTATCGACCAGGTCGGCATCGGTGCCGGTCAGCGTCAGATCGCCGCCGGTGATCGCCGCGGCGACCGCGTAGGATCCGGTCTCGATGCGGTCGGCAATGACGCGGTATTCGCCGCCCGAAAGCGCGGGCACGCCGGTAATGCGCAGCGTGTCTGTGCCGATGCCCTCGATCTTCGCGCCCATCATGGTCAGGCAGCGCGCCAGATCGGCGATCTCCGGCTCCCGCGCCGCGTTGTTGATCTCGGTCTCACCATCCGCCAGCGCCGCCGCCATCAACGCGTTCTCGGTGCCGCCCACGGTAACGAACGGAAACACGATATGCCCGCCCCTGAGGCCGCCCGACGGCGCGCGGGCGTCGATGTAGCCGTCCTTGAGCTCGATACCGGCGCCCAGCGACTCGAGCGCCTTCAGGTGCAGATCCACGGGTCGCGTGCCGATGGCGCAGCCGCCCGGCAGGGACACCCGGGCATGCCCGCGCCTGGCGACCAGCGGCCCCAGCACCAGCACGGAGGCGCGCATCTTGCGCACCATGTCGTAGGGCGCGGTGGTCTCGGCGGTATCGCGGACCTGCATCGCGCACTCGCTCTTTGGCCCCTTCCCGCCGTTGCGGTGGATATCGACGCCGAGCCCGTCGAGCACGCCGGCCATGCTGGAGATATCGGCGAGATCGGGCAGGTTGGTGAGCTTGAGCTCGTCACCGGTCAGCAGCGACGCCGCCATCAGCGGCAAGGCCGCGTTCTTGGCGCCGCTGATCTGGATGGTACCGTTGAGTGGCGTGCCGCCCTTGACCCGGAGTTGGTCCATGTCGTCTTACTTCTCGGTCGTTCGTTGTTGCGAGGGCCGCATGGCTAATGCCGGATTGAGGCCGCAATGAGGCAAGGACAAGGCAGAGCTACATCCGCGGCAGCGTCACGCCTTGCTGTCCCATGTACTTGCCGGCCCGGTCGGCATAGCTGACCTCGCAGACCTCGTCGGCGCGCAGGAAGATGAACTGGCACGCGCCTTCGTTGGCGTAGACCTTGGCGGGCAGCGGCGTGGTGTTGGAGAACTCGAGCGTGACGTGGCCTTCCCACTCGGGCTCGAGCGGCGTCACGTTGACGATGATGCCGCAGCGCGCGTAGGTCGACTTGCCGAGGCAGATGACCAGCACGTCGCGCGGAATGCGGAAGTACTCGACCGTGCGGGCCAGCGCGAAGCTGTTGGGCGGGATGATGCAGACGTCGGTCTCGCGTTCGACGAAGCTGGTGGTATCGAACGACTTGGGGTCGACGACCGCGGAGTCGACGTTGGTGAAGATGCGGAACTCGTTGGAAACCCGCGCGTCGTAGCCGTAGGACGACACGCCGTAAGAGATCGTCCCCTCGCGGCGCAGGCCGTCGACGAACGGGTCGATCATGCCGTGGGTGGAGGCCAGTTCACGAATCCAGGTATCGGGCATCACGGGCATTGAACCGCGGTCTCCTTCTCAATCGTTCGCCCAGGGAAAGCTCATGTGACGGCGCGCCATCTGCCGGCCAAGCAGCGGGCGCACCTTGCTTCTAGGCCAAGCCGCGCCGGGCCTCAAGCAGCCGCCTGCGCGGGGCCGCCAGAGGCCTGAGAACAAACGGGAAAATGCGGCGTCGATGGAGCACGGAAACCAACGCCGGGTTCAGTCGGACGAATCGCCCTCGCCCGTCTCCTTGCGGCCGCGGAGCTGCGCCTTGCGGCGCGCCAGGTTCCGCCGCAGGGCCTCAGCGGAGCGTTGCTCGCGTTCGGCACGGGCCCTGTCGCCGGCCGGGCTGCGGCCGGGGCTGGATTTGGGCTGCGGCGGTTTTGCCGCGCCGTTTTCATCGGTCGAGGTCATGACCCGGATGATCCATGAAGTCCGCGCCAATTCAAGAACATCGATGGCTTGACACTGAATGGGCCTTGTCGCATCTTCCGCGCGCCTTTTCAGGAAGCCGCCGTAGCTCAGGGGTAGAGCACGCCATTGGTAATGGCGGGGTCGGGTGTTCAATTCACCCCGGCGGCACCATTCTTCCAGTTTTCCGAACCGACACGTACCTGACGCCGTTGCGGCTGTTGAATGCTGGCCGGCCCCTCGGCATGATGCATTCAGCCTCGGCGTTCGCCGAGATGTGGGGAAACGACACATGCGTCCGCGATCCCTCCTTGCCGGATTGCTCTTGGTCCTGATCGTCGCGGTTCCGCCGGGCGCCGCCGGAGCGCAGACGGACGACGTCCAGGCCGCGTTCGATGAAATCATGGGTGAGGCCTACGCGGCGTTTCGCTCGGCGCACTGGAACGCACGGACCGGCGACGCCGGCTCCGCGGCCGCGGACATGGCGACCTTCGCAGACCTCTGGCAAACGCTGCGCGCGACCTACGGCGACGCCCCGCCGCCCGTCTATGCCGGCGACCAGGCCTGGCAGGAAACGCTGCGCCGGATCGCCGACATCAATGCCGAGTCCCGGACTCTGGCCGAAGCCGGCAATGCGACGGACGCGTTCCAGAGCATCGCCCGGCTACGCGCCGTCTTCTCGCGGCTCCGCGCGCGCAATGGCGTCTTTGGGTACTCCGACCACGTCAACGCCTGTATCGATGCGATCGACCTGCTGAGCCCATACCGCAACTGGGACCAGCCGTTGAGCGAGACGGACTGGCGCGTCATGTCCGAACACGCAGCAAGGATCAGAGAACGTTTCCGCGTTCTGGCGGACGCCGCGCCACAATCGCTCGCGCCACGCATCGATTTCCGCCGTGCGCTTGACGACAACCATGGCGCACTCGATCAACTGCAGGCCGCTCTGTCTGATCGGCATGAGCGCGCCGCGAAACAGGCGATCCGGGACCTGCGTTCAGCCATCGGCCTGTTCTTCCTCAGGTTCGGGTGATTTCGATCAACCAGTCGCGGAACGCCGCGGCCGCGCCGCCGAGCTTGCCGGCCGGGCCGAGCAGGTAATAGTCCTCGGCGGCCTCGATCCGCGTCTCGAACGGCGCGACGAGACGGCCGGACTTGAAATGCCCCTCGACCAGCGAGCTGCGGGCGAGCGCCACCCCGGCGCCGTCGGCCGCCGCCTCCAGCGCCATCATCGAGTTGTCGCACTGCAGGCCGCGTCGGTGGTTGACGCCCTCGACACCGGCAGCCTCCAGCCAGTCGGACCAGCCGTTGCGGTAGCCCAGCACATGGATCAGCCGGCATGCCGCGAGGTCGTCGACGCCGGTATCCGGCCGCGCGACCGGCGTCAGCGTGTCGCGGGTCAGGCGTTCGGCGACGAACCCGGGCCAGTCGCCGTCGCCGTAGCGGATTTCGAAGTCGGCGCCCTCGTTGATGCTCTCCGTCGGCCAGACCGGATTGACGATGCGGACGTCGAGGCCTGGATTGGCGTCGAGAAAGACCGTCAACCGCGGCGCCAGCCACAAGACCGAGAATGCCGCGTTGGCGCGGATCACCAGCCGATTGGCCGACACCCCGCCAAACAACGACTCGGTGCCGTCGGCGATCCGGTCGAGCAGCGGCTGCAGCATCGAGAAATAGGCGTTGCCCGCGTCGGTGAGTTTCAGCGATCGGGTCAGGCGGACGAACAGCGGCCGGCCCACGGTCTGTTCCAGCGCCTTGATATGCTGACTGACGGCGGCCTGGGTCAGGCCAAGCTCGTTGCCCGCGGCGGTGAAACTGAGGTGCCGCGCGGCGGCCTCGAACGAGCGAATCCAAGTCAGGGAGGGCAACTGTCGCTTCATGGCCAAACAAGCTATAAATTAATCGTGGTCATGTCTGCAAAAACCCTGATTTGCCCCGGCGTTCAAGCCGGGTGACAATGCCCCAGCCACACCAGGGAAACACGAGATGGCCGAACGCCTCGAGCACCGATGGTTTGCAGCCGACCCGATCAGCCTGAGCTGGGTGTCGTTCTACGGCATCATCCTCGCCGCCTGGACGGGCCTGTTCGCCATGACCTCGGCCGCCGCACTGCCGTTCGGCACTAGCGGTTCGCTGCCGACCCTGCTGCTGGAAATCTGCCGCGCCGGGGCCGACCCGTTGACGGCAGGCTGGTCCGCGCTGTTCTTCATGTGGGCGCTGATGGCGCTCGGCATGATGGCGCCGACCGCCGTGCCACTGCTGTCGGCGTGGCGCGATATCGAACGCGCGCGGCCCGACCGGACCACCACCGGCGGGTTCTGGCTGGTGCTTGGCGGCTACCTCGCGGTCTGGCTGGCGTTCGCCGGCGCCGCGGCCCTCGCCCAACGGACCATCGCCGACGCCGGCTGGATGTCGGCATCCGACCGGCTCGCCAGTCCGTGGGCGGTTGCCGCGTTGCTGGTCGTCGCGGGTTCCTACCAGTTTTCCCGGCTCAAGGACGCGTGCGTCTCGCGCTGCCGCTCGCCGATGGCATACCTGACGGCACACTGGCGCCCGGGCGCCGGAGCCGCGTTCGCCATCGGGTTGCGCAACGGCGCGGCATGCCTCGGCTGCTGCTGGGCTCTGATGTTGCTGGGGTTTGGCGCCGGCACCATGAACCTCATCTGGATGGGCCTCGCCACGGTCCTGATGATTACCGAAAAACTGCCCGATGTCGGTCGGCTTGTGACCCGGCCCCTCGGTGTCGGCCTGCTGATCGCCGCCGCCGGCGTCGCGCTGCAATCAATCTAGGGAGAGAGAAGCATGATCGAACCGTGGACCATTAACGGGGAACTGATCCTCAACTGCAGCTGCACGGTGTTCTGTCCGTGCGTGGTGTCGCTCGGCAAGCATCCGCCGACCGAGGGTTACTGCCAGGGATGGGCCGGCGTGCGCATCGACGACGGCAAGGCCGGCGACGTCGATCTCTCCGGCATCAACGTTGCAGTGCTGCTCGACATTCCGGGCAACATGGGCCGCGGCAACTGGACCGCCGCGCTCTACGTCGACGAGAACGCGTCGGACGCGGCCTTCGACAAGCTGGTCGAGATCTTCTCCGGCAAGGCGCGCGGCACCACGGGCCTGTTCTCGATCCTGGTCTCGTCGTTCCTCGGCGCCGAGCGCCAGCCGATCAGCTACATCACCGAGGGCAACACCCGGCGGCTTGAGGTCGGCAAGCGCATCAAGGGGGCGATCACGCCTGTCGGCGGCAAGGACCCCGACAAGGAGATCGTCATCAACAACACCGAGTACTGGATGGGTCCGGACATCACCGTCGCCCAGGCAGACGAGTCACGGGTTCGCGCCTACGGCCGGGTGTGGGACTTCAACGGCCGCAGCGCAGAGATCTGCCAGATCGCCTGGGCCGGTCCGTGATCGCGGCACCGACCACCCCCGCCAACCGCATGACGCACGAAAGACTCCGATGATCGTCTCAGCGCCCATTCTCGCCGTCTCGCGCCGCACCCGGCGCACACCCTTCACGCCCCGCGTCGAATCGCTCGGCGTGATCGGCTACACGGTCTACAATCACACCCTGCTCGCGACCTCTTTTCGCGGTGTCGAGGAGGACTACGCGCATCTCAAGCGGCACGTTCAGATCTGGGACGTCGGCTGTGAGCGCCAGGTTCAGCTCGTCGGCCCGGACGCAGCCCGATTGGCGCAGCTGATGAGCGTGCGTGACTTGTCGAAAGCGCAGGTCGGACAGTGCCTCTACGCGCCGCTCTGCGATTCCGACGGCGGTATGGTCAACGACCCGATCGTCCTCAAGCTCGCCGAGGATCAGTTCTGGATGTCGATCGCCGATTCCGACGTGCTGCTGTGGGCCCGCGGCCTCGCTTACGGCATGGGTCTCGATGTCGAGATTTCCGAACCGGACGTCTGGCCGCTCGCGGTCCAGGGGCCGAAGTCCGACGACCTGATGGCGCAGGTCTTTGGCGACGTGGTCCGCGACATCCGCTTCTTTCGTTTCGAGATGCTGCCGTTCAAGGGCCAGCCGATGGTCGTCGCGCGCTCCGGATGGTCCAAGCAGGGTGGCTTCGAGATCTACCTCAACGACCCTGAACTGGCACTCGACCTCTGGGATACGCTGTGGAATGCGGGCCGCACCCTCGACGTCGGGCCCGGCTGCCCCAACCTGATCGAGCGCATCGAGGGCGGTCTGTTGTCCTACGGCAATGACATGACGCGGCTCGAGAATCCGCTCGAGTGCGGTCTCGACAAGTATTGCCACCAGGACCGCGATATCGAGTTCATCGCCCGGGACGCATTGTTGCGCATTGCCGGGGAAGGCGTCACCCGTCAGATGCGGGGCCTGAAGATTTCCGGCGATCCGCTGCCGGGCTGCGTCACGCCGTGGCGCGTCACCCGAGACGGATTCCACGTCGGCCGCGTGACATCGGCGGTTTACTCGCCGGATTACGCAACCAACATCGCGTTCGCGATGATCGACCAGGCCGCCTGGGACGCTGGTGAAACGGTCCAGGTCGAGACCCCGGACGGCGAGCGTGACGCGACCGTCGGACCGTTGCCGTTCACGACCTAGACCGTTCAGGTGGCGAGGGAGGCGCATCATGACCATCGAGGGTTACGAAGAGAACCTGCCGCAGAACCCGGCGAACCACGTGCCGCTTTCGCCACTGTCGTTCATCCGGCGTTCCGCCGACATCTTCCCCGACCGTCCGGCGTTGATCTACGGCCACCGGTCGTACACCTGGGCGGAGACCTACGAACGCACGGTACGATTGGCGAGCGCGCTCAACAAACGCGGTATCGGCAGGGGCGACACGGTCGCGGTGCTCGCCGCCAACACGCCGGAGCTTTTCGAAGCGCTGTTCGGCGTGCCGATGTCGGGCGCCGTCGTCAACACCATCAACACACGGCTCGACGCCGACACCATCGCCTACATCCTCGAGCACGGCGAGGCCCGGGTCTTCATCACCGACACCCAGTTCTCGCCGACCGTCCGCGACGCCCTCGCCCGGACGGCCAACAAGGACGTCCTGGTCATCGACATCGTCGACGACCAGGCACTGCTGAAGGACGGCGAAGGCGAACGGCTCGGCGCGGCGACCTACGAGGACCTGATCGCCGAGGGCGACGTGGATTTTGCCTGGTCGCTGCCCGACGACGAATGGCAGGCGCTGGCGCTCAACTACACCTCGGGCACCAGCGGCCGTCCCAAGGGCGTAATTTATCATCACCGGGGATCGTACCTGATGACCATGGGTACGGTGATCGGCTGGGGCCTGCCCAACCATCCGACGTACCTCTATACGGTACCCATGTTCCACTGCAACGGATGGGGGCATGCCTGGACCATGGCCGCGGTGACCGGCACCGTCGTCTGCTGCCGTTACATCACGGCGAAGAACATTTACGACGCCATCGCCGAACACCGCATCACGCACTTCGGCGGTGCGCCGGTCGTGCTCGGCTTCCTGGTCGAGGCCAAGGCGGAGGAACGCAAGCCCTTCGACTGGCCAATCAAGGCGATGACGGCGGGCGCACCGCCGCCGGCCGCCGTGCTCGAAAAGGTCACCGCGCTGGGTTTCGACGTCATGCAGGTCTACGGTCTGACCGAGACCTACGGCCACGTCGTCCACTGCGCGTGGCAGGAACAGTGGGACGACCTGCCGTTTGCCGAACAAGCCGAGATCAAGGCACGTCAGGGCGTGCGGTTTCCGATGACCGAGGACGTCGAGGTTCACAGCCTCGAAACTGGCGAACGGGTGCCCGCCGACGGTGAGACCATGGGTGAGATCGTCATTCGCGGGAATACCGTGATGAAGGGATACTACCGCAATCCGGAAGCGACGTCGGACGCCTTCCGGGGCGGCTGGTACCACTCCGGCGACATCGCCGTCGTGCACCCCAACGGCTATCTGCAGATCAAGGACCGGCTCAAGGACGTCATCATCTCCGGTGGCGAGAACATCTCGTCGGTCGAGGTCGAGAGCGTGCTCTACAAGCACCCGGCGGTTTCGCTTGCCGCCGTCGTTGCCAAACCGGATGACAAGTGGGGCGAGACACCCTGCGCCTTCATCGAGGTCCGCGCCGGCGAGCAGCCGAGCGAGGCTGACATCATCGCCTTCTGCCGACAGCACCTCGCCGGCTTCAAGTGCCCGAAAAGGGTCGTATTCTGCGAACTGCCCAAGACATCGACGGGCAAGATCCAGAAGTTCCAGCTGCGCGAGCAGGCCCACGACCTGCCCTGATGGCGGACAAAAAACAACCCCGGCTGGGGGGCCGGGGCTGTTGAGGTAATGACGGAGCAGAAACGGGGGGATTTCATGCTCGACGTCATACTTCTTACGCAACCCGATTCGGAGCGGATCACTATCTCGGAAAAAATAGTCAGATTCCGAGAAGCGGCTGAACCATGCGTGCCGCGAAGCTGGTGAAACGTAACGGCGCGTCGGTCACCGCGAGACAGATGCAGTCCTCGCCAGGGAGAGCGTGCGGCTGGTGGCATGTCTGTTCGTCCGCTTCCTCGAAGTCGCCTCGCGCATAGGCGCCGGACTGATCGCTGAACGCACCGCGCAGCACGATCGTCATCTCCAGGCCGCGATGGGTGTGCTCCGGCACCGGCCGGCCGGCCGGGATCCACAGGAGCCGCGCCGTCGTGCCGTCATCCTTCGTCGGAACGACGCAATGATAGGCGCCCAACCCAAGCCGCTTCCACGGAAGCGTATCGATATCGCCGCCGAGATAGCGGCGCAGCATACCGGGCAGCACACCGTCGTCGCGCGTCGCGGGTATGGCAGTGGTGGTCAACGGCTCGGAGGTCTCGAGTCTCGCCATGACGGCATCGAGAAGTCCGTCTGACACGGATACCGGTGCCGAGTCGTCCAGGAAGCCGCCGCCGATGGCCTCGATCGCACGGACGCTTTCGCGACACAGCGGACACAACGCCAAATGCGTCGCAATGCCGAGGTTCCAAGCTTCGCCGAGCGAGCCGCTGGCATAGTCCATCAGGAGCGCTTCACTAGGGTGATGGTTCGGACAATTGGACATGGACGCTGCCGTCATGCCGGATCTCCCAACTCTGCGCGCAGCTTGCCGAGAGCAAGCCGGATGCGCGACTTGACCGTCCCGAGCGGCAGATCGAGTTCTGCAGCGATCTCGCGGTGCGGTTTCTCTTCGAAAAATGCCAATTTCAAAATCTCACGTTGTTCCTCAGGCAGCATTGCCAACACTTTGCGCAGGCGGACCGCGTCCTGTTCCCGGGCGATCCCGACCGAAGCGTCGGGCGGCGCATCCGGCAAGAGGTCCGGGTCGTCCGGGTCCAGTTCGGGCCGTGACGACCGTCGCACGTGATCGATGTGAACGTTCCGGCCGATGGTGAACACCCAAGTCGCAGCCGATGCCTTTGCGGGGTCGAACATGTGGGCCTTGCGCCAGACGTTGATCATGGCCTCCTGGACCACGTCCTCAGCCAGGCCCCCGTTAGCACCTCGGCGCAACATGAACGACTTCAGACGGGGCGCGAAATGGGCGAACAGCCGGCGGAATGCTTCCTTGTCCCGCGTCGCCCCGACCGCTACCAGCAGTGTCGACAGGTCTCCCTTGTCCAGTTCCAATAGTCGACCCCTGTCAGCCCTGCCGTTCCCATCGAGGGAGAGGATCCCTCGGCTGGGAACTTCAACGTAATCAAGAGGCACGCGCAAGCCTGAGATCGGGATTCTCGGCTTGGCCCTGAACGCCGGGACAGTAGCATGGGTGACGGTCATATCAGGGTTACGCACAAACAGTCGATGTGGATCACTGGCTCGCTGAACGCGGTCGGTGATCCAATCGTGCGCGCGCGGCGTAACAACATGCGAGTTTCGAAGTTTCACTTCTGTCAACGACACAGGTCGCCCGCGCCGCCATGACCATCCTTCCGACACCGAACCATCGTCCGCTGAAGATTGCCGTCGTCGGCACCGGCATCGCCGGCATGTCCGCCGCGTGGCTTCTCGACAAGAACCATGACGTGACCGTTTTTGAACGGAACAACAGGGTCGGGGGACACAGCAACACGGTCACCGTGCGCACGGATGACTGCCCGGCCGTGCCGGTCGATACCGGCTTTATCGTCTACAACCGGATCAACTACCCCAATCTGACGGCCTTGTTCGACCATCTCGGCGTTGACACGGATGCCAGCGACATGTCGTTCGCTGCATCCCTCGGCGGCGGTCAGGTCGAATACGCGGGTACCGATATCAACGGCTTGTTCGGCCAGCGCCGCAATATCCTGCGGCCCCGGTTCTGGCTCATGCTGCGCGACCTGCTGCGTTTCTATCGCTCGGCACCGAGCGTGCTCGGCGACCCGGACACCCACGAGATGAGCCTCGGCGACTATCTCGACTCGCATGGTTACTCGGACGCGTTCGTCACCGATCATCTCTTGCCAATGGGCGCCGCCATCTGGTCGACGACCGCCGCAGACATGCGGGCCTACCCGGTGCGCGCGTTCGTCCGCTTCTTCGTCAGCCACGGTCTGCTCAACCTGACGGACAGGCCGGCCTGGCGCACCGTGCGCGGCGGCAGCCGGGCATACGTTGGCGCCCTGACCCGGTCATTCTCCGATCGGATCATCCTCGACGGCGTGTCCGCCATTCGGCGCGAAGACGCTCAGGTCTCGGTCGAGACGGCGAGCGGCGCAACCATGCTCTTCGATCATGTCGTCATTGCCGCACATGCCGACGAAGCCTACGACATGCTGGCCGATCGCGATCCGCTGGAGACAGGACTCCTGGGAAATTGGCGTTACACCCGGAACCGGGCTGTGCTGCATACCGACCCGGCACTGATGCCGAAGAACCCCCGGGTCTGGGCGAGTTGGAACTTCATCGAGGGCGACGGCGACGAAACGAGCGTTGACCGACCTCTGTGCGTTACCTACTGGATGAATAGACTGCAACCGCTGCCGACGAGACGGAACCTGTTCGTCACGCTGAACCCGGTGCGGGAACCGGAGCCGCAGTATGTCGTGAAGACGATTGATTACAGCCATCCATACTTCGACCAGGCGGCACTTGAGACGCAGTCCCGTCTCTGGGAGATGCAGGGCCGGCGCCGCACTTGGTTCTGCGGCAGCTACTTCGGTTACGGCTTTCACGAGGACGCCCTGCAATCGGGCCTTGCGGTCGCCGAGCAACTTGGGGGGATGCGTCGGCCATGGCGCGTTGAAGCCGAGAACGGCCGCATTCACGTCGATCCTTTGGCTCCGCATCACGTGGGGCTGACGCCGACCGGCAAGGCTGCGGCATGACGTTGCAGTCCGTCGTCTACCGCGGCGCCGTGGTGCATGAACGCGTAAAGCCGAAGCGGCACCGGTTGCGCTACGACGTGTTCTCGCTCCTGGTCGATATCGACGAGCTGGCGGAGCTCGACCGCCGGATTCCGGTGTTCGGGCACAACAGATTCGCACCAATGTCATTCTACGACAGCGACCATGGCCCGCTAGACGGCAACCCATTGCGACCATGGGTGGAGGACCGGTTGTCGGAGGCCGGCATCGATATCGACGGCGGCCCGATCCGTCTGCTCTGCTATCCGCGGATATTCGGGTACGTTTTCAATCCGCTCAGTGTGTTCTTCTGCTACGACGGTGACGGCGACCTGGCTGCCGTTCTCTACGAGGTCTGCAATACCTTTGGCGAACGACACACATATGTGCTGCCGGTCGACGAGCAGACGTCCGTGGTTCGCCAGACCTGTCGCAAGGCCTTGTACGTTTCGCCCTTCATCCCGATGAGCTGCCTCTACAAGTTCCGCATCGCCCCGCCGGGCGAGGATGTGAAGGTGGTCATTCGCCAGGAAGACGGCGACGGACTTCTGCTGGCCGCGAGCTTCAACGGCACGCGATCCTCGCTGACGCCCCGCTCCGCCGTCGGCCTGTTGCTCGGTTTTCCTCTGATGACCCTCAAGATCATCGCCGCCATCCACTGGGAAGCGCTGAAGCTCTGGCTGAAGGGTATCCCCGTCATTCGCCACACGCCGGCCGCTTCACCGGTGGAAACCTCTTTCGGATCGCTGGCACTCGAGCGGGAGACCGGCGCGGAACGGCCGGCAATAGGGAGCTAACGACAATGGAGAGTGCGACCGCCAGTCACTCCCGGCCGATCCCGGACCAGTCGACCAGGGATCGGCCATTCACCGCCACCGTCACCGCCGTGACCGGACATCCGTCGTGGCTCGAACGCCGGCTGATCGCCAGGCTTCGAAACGTCCGTTTTGGATCCATGCGTCTCACACTGCCATCCGGTGCCCGGATCAGGGTGGACGGCGATCATCCGGGGCCGCAATGCGACGTGGTCCTTCGCTCCCCGATGCTGCTGTTCCGCCTGATGGGTTCGGGCGACCTGGGGCTGGCCGAGGGATACATGGCCGGTGAGTTCGATACCGAGGACCTCTCCGACCTGCTGCGCTTCGGCATGGCCAACGAACACGCTCTCGAAGCCGCAATCCGGCCATCGGTGCCGGTGCGTTTCCTGTGCCGCGTCCTGCACGGCTTGAACGTCAACAGCCGCGGCGGCAGCCGCCGCAATATCGCCGCCCACTATGACTTGGGCAATGAGTTCTACCGGCTCTGGCTGGACAGCAGCATGACCTATTCGGCCGCGATATTCGAAACACCGGATGAGCCCCTGGAGACCGCCCAGATACGAAAGTATCGCCGTCTCGCCGACAGCCTCGGTCTGAAATCGGGCGACCGGGTCCTGGAGATCGGATGCGGTTGGGGCGGATTCGCCGAAATCGCCGCCCGCGACTACGGCTGCCACGTCGTCGGCCTGACGCTATCCGTCGAACAGGCCGCCTACGCGCGAGCGCGAATGCGCGCGCTCGGCCTGTCCGATCGTGTCGACATTCGCATCCAGGACTACCGCGATGTAGATGGCCAATTTGACAGTATCGTCTCCATCGAGATGTTCGAGGCCGTCGGCGAGCGGTACTGGCCCACTTACCTCGAAACGCTCAAGGCACGGTTGGCGGCGGGCGGCCGCGCCGCGCTGCAAATCATAACTATCGATGAGGACGCCTTCGAGGGATATAAACGCACACCGGATTTCATCCAGCGCTACATCTTCCCGGGCGGCATGCTGCCACCGCCGAAGCGGTTTGCCCATGCGGTCGATGCCGCGGAACTGAGAGTGGCCGACACGTTCTTTTTCGGTCCGTGCTACGCTGAAACGTTGCGGCGCTGGGACACCGCGTTCCGCGAGGCGTGGCCGACCATCCGGACGCTGGGGTTCGACGACCGCTTCTTCCGGATGTGGCACTATTATCTGCGTTATTGCGAGATCGGATTCGAGACCGGCCGGATCGACGTCGCGCACTTCCTGATCGAACAAGCCTGACCGCATGACGGATGGGAATGCCAGGCCGCTGCCCCGCCGGGTGATCGTCGCCTACGCCCTGCCCGCCGCGGCGATCGCCTTGCCGACGATCCCTGTGTTCATCCATCTTCCGGCGCTTTACGGCGATACCCTCGGCGTTGGGCTGGCGGCAACAGGGGTGGCATTGCTTGTCGCCCGCCTCTTCGACACGGTGACCGATCCCCTGATCGGCTGGCTCAGCGACAGGGTTCCGATCTGGCGCCACCGGCGCAAACCGTGGATCGTCCTCGGGGCTGTCATTGCCGGCCCGGCCTTGCATCAACTACTGGTGCCGGAGGGATCCGTAGACGCCGCCTATCTGACGATCTGGTCCGTCGTCCTTTATGCCGGATGGACGCTGATTGCCGTTCCCTACATGGCCTGGGGCGCGGAATTGAGCAGCGACTACGGCGAGCGTGCGCGGATAACCTCGTGGCGGGAAACCGCCTCCCTGACCGGGATCATCACGGCGGCTGTCCTCGGTGCCGCCGTCGCCGGCAGCGAGCCGGACGGATTCGAGGGCCCATCGGTGGTCGCGACGACGACGATTGCCCTGGGTCTCTTGTTCATTCCGGCACTGCTCGCGATGGTTCCGGACGCAGGCTTGCCGCGCATAGCCGACGCGCCAGCTCGCGGTGTCGGCCCGGTGTTCGCCGCCGCCGTCACCCTGTTTCGCAATGGCCCGTTCACACGCCTTCTGTTCGCCTGGTTCGTAAACGGCATCGCCAACGGCATCCCTGCCGCGCTTTTCTTCCTCTATCTCGATCATGGTCTTGGAGTCGGTGCGGCGGATCGCCCAATCTTTGTGCTCGTCTACTTTCTCGCTGCCGTCGTCGCGATCCCGCTCTGGTACCGCATCAGTCTCGACGTCGGTAAACACCGGACCTGGTGTCTGGCGATGCTGGTAACCTCCGCTGGTTTTCTGTGCGTCGCGTTGCTCGCGGCCCTGCCGCACGACAGCGCCGTCGCCGGCTTCCTGATCATATGCGCGATCACCGGGGCAGGTCTCGGTGCCGATCTCGCCCTACCGCCCGCGATCCAGGCCGACGTGGCCGACTACGACCAACTGCGCCATCGCCGCAGCCGGGTCGGACTCCAGTTCGCGCTCTGGGGCATGGCGACCAAGCTCGCGCTCGCACTCGCTGTCGGCACCGCTCTTCCGGCACTCGAGGCGCTCGGCTTCGACCCGTCTGCCGTTGGTTCAGGCGGGTCGATTGCGCTCGTCACGCTCTATGCCGTGGTGCCTGTGATGATCAAGTTGGCGGCAGTCTCGCTCGTCTGGAATTTCCCGATCACGCCGGCGCGCCACGCGGTCATCCGTCGCCGCTTGGCAACGCGCCGACGCGCCGCATGATCAGGCGACGCGCAACCGGCGGCGAATTCCCCGAACCGCCCAGCCGACAACGGGAAGACGGGCGAAGAACTCTCGGCCTGTGTCCCAATGATCGACATGGGATGTCACCAGTCCGTCATCGTCGAAGCGAATCTGACTGACACCCTCGAAATCCCATGGCTTGCCGCCCAGCCGCGCATGGAAAGTCCATGCGATGTACGCCGCGCCAGCATTTACGGCTCGGTGGCCAACCTCAAGGCTGACAGGGCCGACGGCCTCGAACATGTCGTCGAATACCCGGCGCATCGCCTCGACACCGCGGACGTCGTTGAACGGGTCGGCGAAACGAACGGACGGATGCACGTAGGCTGGCAGGTCGTCGAGGGTTTCAGGCGAGAGTGTCTCAAGATAGCGAACGTATCGATCCAGGTACTGGGTCATTGGTTTACCATTCTTCTGGTCAGTGCAAAGTGGACGGCGTCGGGCAGGGTGCGAAGTAACTTCATGAGCACGGCAAACCGCCAGGGCACCGCGATCTCGAATCGTTTCGCAGCGAGCCCGCTGATAATCGCGGATGCCGCCCTGTCGGCGGATATAAGGAAGGGCATCGGAAACTCGTTCTTGTCGGTCAGCGGCGTTTCGACGAAACCCGGGTTGATCAGGCTCAGGTTAACACCCATTTCCTCGAGCTCCGGCTTCAGCGCCTCGCACATATTGATCAATGCCGCCTTGGTTGCGCCGTAGGCGGCTGCCGACGGCAGCCCGCGGTACCCGGCGAGCGACGCGACGACCGCGATGTGGCCTTTGCGACGCGACGCGAATCGCTCGACCAAGGGTGCCAGTCCATTGACCGTTCCCATGAGATTGACCTCGACAAGCTTGCGGGTGGTCTCCACCGAGAACTTGGCGGCGCTCTCGGGCTGATGCGTGCCGGCGTTCAGAATCGCCAGGTCGAGGCGGCCGACTTCGGCCTCGATCGCATCCAGCACGGTGATTGTCGCCGACGGGTCGGTCACGTCGAGCCTGTATGGCCGGATGCGGCCGGACGCGCACGCGGCAGCCAGCGACTCAAGATCGGCGACGGTCCGCGCGCTGACGGCCACGGTCCATCCCTGTGCCGCCAATTGGCGCGCCACGGCGCGGCCGATACCCTTGCCGGCGCCGGTGATCCAGGCGACCCGTCCATTTGCTTCGGAGAATTGCGGGGTGGTCACGGGCGCGTCCATGAACGGGGTTCGCCCTGGCAGCGACGGCACAGATAGTTGATCCGGGCGCCGTCCTTGCCCGCGAAAGACATGCCGACCCAGCGGCCGTGACGGTCATAAAGAACCTCGGTCTCGAGATCGCCCGCATAGCGGTATCGGGTCGCCGTTATCGTGCCCAATTCCGTCGCGACCTGCTCCTCGCCGACAGGCGATATGGTGACCTGATCGATCGTCCCGGTAATGGTGTTGAGCACGCGGACCTCGTCGAGCACGTTCGGGTTCCAGTGATTGGTCGGATACACCGGTGCCGGTGTCAACGTGACGCCGGCGGGGCCGTGAACGACGATCATGTCCCCCTGTCGGACCGCCGACACCTGCCACCGGTCGCCATTGTCGTCGACTTCGGCCTGCAGGTAGTCGAGCCCTTCCGACGTCCATTCCTCCGCAGACTGGTAGGTGTACGTGTATCCCTCGAAGATCAGGAACGGGATGGCTATGTTGAACCGCGCATCGACGACGAGCCTGCGATCGTCCGCCTCTCCGGTGTCGTGGAAGCTGACCTCGTGCGTGCCGATCACGTCGCCCTTCCGTTCGACGTCGAAAACGATCTCGGCCGTTGGGCCGGGGGATTCCAACGCCGCCGATGAATGTCGCGTCAGTGCCGCCGTCGACGCGACGGCAGCGAGGATCAAAGCGGTTACAGACTTGGTCTTGATCCAGTGCATTCCGGATTCCCACGCGGTTTTCTGGAATTTCTACGCAATTTTCCTGCTTCCGGATCACCCGGCACGGCCTTCGTCTGCCGCGATACAGAATTGAAACGAATACCCTGATTCCCGGTCATCGGACTGAAATGCAGCCGTCTTACAATGGTATCGTTGGCGGTTGCGCATCGCATCCGTCATGACCATTCGAGGGAGATCACCATGTCATTCGATCCGAACCACGGAGCGCGCTTTTGTCCCGAAGCAACCGTCAGTGAAATGTACGGGACATTCGAGATCCGCGAGCTGGCGGAACGCGATCTTGCCGGTGCCGCTGCCTTCTACCTGTCGCTCGACGAAATCCGCCGGGTATGGCGTTTTCACACCCCGCTCGACGACACTGCGATCCTTCGCTACATCAACGGACTGAAGGTCGGTCCGGTCGCCGTCGTCGGCGCCGCCGACCGGATCAACGCGCTAATGATCGGAATTGCGGAGTTTCATCCGGCATCGGGCGGCGAGTTGCCGGAGGTCACCGTATCGGTCGCGCCCGGACCGCGGGCGCTTCTTGTCGCAACCCAGTTGCTGAGCCGGATCATGGGGTGCGCGGCCATGCGTGGCGCCGACGGTGTGGCCATCGATCTTTGTCACGAGGACACCTTCATGATCACGCTGCTGCGCCAGTTCGGGGCCAGGATCGACCTCATGCAGGGCCGCGCGATGCTGTCATGGTCGGAGAAAGCCGCAATGGGGCGAGCCGCCTGATCAGTTCCCAACTTCATCGATTTTCGTATCCCTTCCACTCGCGCAGATGCCGGGGCCACCACGCCCCGGCATCTGGCGTTTCACGGTCGAGAATTGCGACGCGTTCGGTTACGGTGGCGCATGAACATTCGGCAGCGAGTGCGCAGCAATCAGGAATCCAGGGGAGACGGCATATGGACAAGGAACGTTTCGAAAAAGGACTCGCCAAACGCAAGGAGGTGCTGGGCGCCGAGTACGTCGAGCAGTCGCTCGCATCGGCCAGCCCGTTTGCGCGCGACTTCCAGGAACTGCTGACCGAGTACTGCTGGGGTGCGGCGTGGGGTGACGAAACCCTCGATAAGAAAACCCGATCGATCATCAACGTTGCCATGATTGCGGCGCTCAACCGCATGCACGAGTGGGAGCTCCACTTCAAGGGCGCGATCAAGAACGGAGTCTCGGACGACGAACTCAAGGCGATCATCAACCAGATCGCCATTTACTGCGGTGTCCCGGTCGGCGTCGAATGCCACCGGATCGCCAAGAAGGTTTTTGCCGAGCGCGACGGCGCCTGACCTGTTCCGGCCCGTGGGAGGAGCAACTTGACGAACATACCTGAAACCATGACCGCCGCGCTGACTCTCGGTCACGGCGGCCTCGACATGATCGAGGTTCGCGACGGCGTCCCGGTGCCCGTGCCCGGCCCCGGAGAGGTGCTGATCCGCGTTCTCGCCTGCGGCGCCAACAATACGGACATCAACACGCGAACCGGCTGGTACTCGCGCACCGTGACGGACGGCACCTCGGCCGAAGGCGGTACATCCGGCTTTGCCACCGCCGAGGGTCGGGACGGTAGCTGGGGCCGCGCGGGGATCAGTTTCCCGCTGATCCAGGGCGCCGACGTCTGCGGCCGGATCGTTGCCGTCGGCGAGGACGTGGCGCCCGAAGTCATTGGTGAACGCGTCTTGATCGATACCTGGCTGCGGGACTGGGACGACCCGCTGAACATGGAGAAATGCGGCTACTTCGGTTCCGAATGCAACGGCGGTTATGCCGAATACACCGTCGCACCGATCACCAACGTGCACACCGTCGAAAGTGAGCTGTCGGACGTCGAACTGGCGACGTTCGCAACCTCGTCGATCACGGCGGAGAATCTGCTCGTCCGCGCCGACGTGGGCGAAGGCGACGTGGTCCTCATCTCGGGTGCCTCGGGCGGCGTCGGATCCGCGTTGATCCAACTCGTTCGGCGACGCGGCGCCGTGCCGGTCGCCATGGCGGCGGCCGCGAAGGCGGACCAGGTCGCGGCGCTCGGCGCCGAAGCGGTTATCGACCGCGAGCCGCCCGATCTCGGTCAGACGCTCATGGATGCCATCGGGCGCGATACGGTCGATGTCGTCGCCGACGTGGTCGGCGGACCCATGTTCCCGCAGTTCATCGAGGTGCTGGCGCGCGGCGGGCGCTACACCTGCGCCGGTGCCATCGCCGGGCCGATGGTGGAACTCGATCTCCGCACTTTCTATTTAAAGAACCTGACGTTCACCGGCGCCACGGTGATTCCGCCCGGCCTGTTCGGCACCCTGATCGGTTACATCGAGCGCGGCGAAATCGCGCCGGTGGTCGCCGAAACGTTCCCGCTCGCCGAGATTCACACCGCACAGGAGGCGTTCCTCGCCAAGCGCCATGTCGGCAATATCGTCATCGTCCCGCCCGAGGAATAACCGCGATGAAGATTATCCGGATCAGCGTCTATCGGAGGGACCTGCCGTATGTCGGGGGCGAGTACGCGTGGGGTGACGGGAACGTATTTACCACCGGCAAGTCAACGGTAGCCGTCGTGGATACCGACGAGGGCATCTCCGGCTGCGGCGAGATCGTGCCGGGCGGCAATAACTACATCGACGTCAACGAAGAAGGTACCGAGACGGTCTTACGCATGCTGGCGCCTGCGTTGCTGGGCGCCAACCCGCTGGAGCTCCATGCCATCGAGCGATTGATGGACAAGACGCTCCGCGGCCACGGCTACGCCAAAATGCCCGTCGATACGGCGTGCTGGGACATTCTCGGCAAGGCAACCGGCCAGTCGGTGACCACCCTGCTCGGCGGCAAACTGACGGACGGCGCGCCAATGTACCGGGTCTGTCCACAGAAACCCATAGACGAGACCCGGGCTGAGCTCGAGCAGTACCGCGCCGTGGGTTACCGGCACTTCCAGATCAAGGTCGGCAACGACGCCCGGACGGATATCGAACGCATCCGCGAAGCCATGGCCCTTATCAAACCCGGCGAGAATGCCTATGCCGATGCCAACCGGGGCTGGACCGTCGGTGAGGCAATCCGTGTCGTCCATGCGGTGCGCGATCTCGACCTGATGATCGAGATGCCGTGCGAAACCTACGAAGAATGCCTGCAGGTGCGCGCCAAGTGCGAGCTGCCGATGAAGCTGGACGAGTGCGTCAACGGCCTTCACATGGCGCAGCGTATCGCGAACGACCGTTCGGCAGAGGTCGTCTGCCTCAAGCTCTCCAATCTCGGCGGTCTGACCAAGGCCCGGCGGGTTCGCGATTTCCTAGTCGACAACGGGTTCAGCGTGACGCCCGAGGACACCTGGGGCGGCGACATCACCTCGGCGCTGATTTCGCACTTCGCGGCGTCGACACCGGCGAGGTTCCTCTACAACACGACGGACCTGCACAACTACTCCGCCGCACGCACCGGCCATCCGTTGCCCGAAACCCGCGACGGCAAGCTCTATGCCTCGGATGCTCCCGGGCTCGGCATCGAACCCGATTTCGCGTCGCTGGGCGAACCAGTCGCGGTCTACGAGTAACCCCTAGCGGCCGCCGACGGTGTTGATCTCGCGCTTGAAGCGCGGCACGTCGTTCTGGAACACCTCGCCAACCTCGCGCCCGTAGCGGTGGCCGTGCCAGACAGCGTGCGCGATGATTGACGGCGCCAGTGCATCGCCGATCCGCTCGACACTCTTGATTCCGGCATCCGCCCAGTCGCTCTCGCGCGTCATGAGGTCACGGTAGAGGCCGTCATTCGGTAGCATCGCCGTCACCATCACGATGGTCTTCGCCGGCAGGTGCTTCTCGCGGGCCGTGTAGTTGCACACGGCGACCACTTCTCCACCCTCGATCCGGTCGAGGCCGTGCAGCGGCACGATGCCGATACCCATTTCCATGATCTGTTTCTGGATGCGATGCTGTTCGAGGGAGTTATGAGTGAAACCCGATATGTCGCCGTTTGGCGTCAGGATCGTTACCTCGGCGCCGTCGGCACGAAGTTTCTCGGCAATCACACCACCCATGTAGTAGTTGTCGTCGTCCCAGACGACCACGGGTCCGGAAACCCCGGCACCATCCATCACATCGTCGGGCGTCAAAACGTCGATACCGTCGAGACCGGCAACCGGGAAGCGGCAGGTCAGGCCGACCCCGTCACGGCGCCACTTGGCACCGGTCGCCACCGCGACATGGGCGAAACCGAACTCGAGGACGTCGTCGACCGAAAGATCGCTCGCCCGGTAGACATCGACATTCGTCATCTTCTGGATCTGGCCTTCGCGATAATCCGCGACGCGACCCCAGGCCGACAGACCGGGCAGCTTGCGTTCCTTGGCGACACGGCCGCCGAGCTCTTCGGTGGCCTCGGCGAGGACCGTCTCGTAGCCGCGTTCGCCGAGAACCCGGGCGGCTTCCATTCCCGCCGGTCCGGCACCGATCACCAAGACCTTGTCGTCGGATGACCGTGGCGCGAATTTTTCCGGGTGCCAGCCGCGCCGCCACTCCTCGCTCATGGTCGCGTTCTGCGTGCAGGTCATCGGCGTCAGCAGGTGATCGCCGGTTACGCAGACGTTGCAACCGATACACTCGCGGATGTCCTCGATTCGGCCTTCCTCGATTTTCTTCGGCAAGAACGGGTCGGCGATCGACGGACGCGCGGCGCCGATCATGTCGAGCACGCCCTTGTTGATCAATGACACCATCCGGTCCGCCGACGTGTAACGGCCGACGCCCACCACCGGCTTTGTGGTGACGTTCTTGACGAACTTGATAAACGGCTCCTGAAAGCCTTCCTCCGAGAACCGCGACGTCTGCGAGTCGTTGTCCCAGTTCGAGACATTGACGTCCCACAGATCCGGCAGCTCCGCGAGCATCTCGATGACATCACGGCCCTCGTTCTCGCAGGTCATGCCGCCCTCGCCCATCATCTCGTCGACGGCGAAGCGCACCGGCACCGCGGCCTTGCCCTCGCAAAGCTCAAGCGTGTCCTCCAGTGTTTCGCGGAACAGACGCACGCGGTTCTCCAGGCTGCCGCCGTACTCGTCGGTGCGGTCGTTGTAGCGCAGCGAGAGAAAGTGCATCTGGATGGTCAGATCGTGGGCGCAGTAGGTGTAGATCAGATCGAAACCGCATTCGAGCGAGCGCTTCACGGCGTTCTTGTGCCAACGGCGCAGGTCCCTGATGTCCTGCTTGTCCATCGCCCGCGCGTGCCCGGGCACATGCGCCTCGTTCGGTCGGCACGACGGCCCCATCGGCGGTTCCTTCGACAGATAGCCGCGTGCGTGCGGTCCCTGATAAACCAGTTCAATGCCCGCCAGCGAGCCATGTTCGTGAACCTTTTCGGCCATCAGCGCGAGCGCCGGCATGTCGCCGTCGTCCCACAGCCGTCCCTCGTTGTAGGGCGTGATGTCCGACGAGTAGTGCAGTTCGACCTCCTCGGTGCACACTACTGCCCAGCCCCCTTCCGCCTTGACGCCCCGCATTTCCGCCAGCGACGCCGGATAGTTGCGACCCATGCCGTTGCAGTGCGGCACCTGGTAGAACCGGTTGCGCGCCGTCACGGGGCCAATCTTCACCGGCTCGAAAAGGACATCATATCGGGGGTCACGGGTCATGGTGCGGTCTCCTTCTTGGCAGGCACGTCATCTTCACTGTGTTTTCCTCGCCGGATATAGGCGAGGACGAACAAGGGTATGCAGACAGCGACGAGAACGGCGGGCATTCCGTTCGGTCCGAACAGGTCGATGGCATATCCGATCACCACGGGGCCGCCGACGCTGCCCACCTCGAACATGGCGACGAACGCGGCGTTGGCGCCGGCCAGCAACGCGGGCGAAAAGCGGTCGCCGAGAATGACCAGCGCGACCGAGTAGAGCGAGAACGTCGTCCCGCCCCAGATCGCCAGCACCGGCCAGACCAGCACCGGGTCGTTCAGCACGAACGGCAGCAGGCCGCCCATCGCGCACGCGATGATCAGGCAGATCAGGAGCAGCGACCGCCGGTCGATGCGGTCGGCAAGCCAGCCGGTGACCAGCAGGACCCCGCAGCTGCCGCCGACCAGCACCATCAGCATGGTCAGCGCGGCGTTGGGGTCGAGCCCCATGCGCACGGCATAGACCGGCAGGAACGAAATCTGTGCGGCATCCGTGAATCCCGCGATCAGCGCGACCGACATAATCAGGGGTGCGGCACGGAACGACGAGGTGAAGGCGTTACTGGGGCTCTCCGGCAAGGGCGGTGCGGCATCGCGTGCGATCCACAACGGCAGGACCGACAAGCCGATCAGCGCACCCGCGACGTAGAACGTCAGCCAACTCTCGACACCGAAGACCTGCGCCAGGGCCGGGCCGACGAGAAAGCCAAGGGTCAACAGCATGGTATAGGCCATGATGACTTTGCCGCGGTTCGCAGTCGTTGCCACGGTGTTGATCCAGGTCTCACCCAGGATCCACAGCACAGCAATGCCGATACCGCTGATGCAACGGAGAATGAACCAGGGCACGGGTCCGAACATCGCCGGCATGATGAAGAACGCGGTCATCGTAATCACCGCGCCGCCAACCATCGAGCCGAGCAACCCGAACCGGTTGACGATCGGTCCGATGAAAGGGCTGGTCGACAGCAGCGCAATCGGCGCCGCTGCGACGACCCAGCCGATGGCGACGGAACTCTGGCCGCGGATCTCCATCGCCATGGACACCATGGGCATGGCTGACCCCATGGCGATGCCGGCAAGGAACGCCGTCAGCAGGATCGCCACCAGTGCTCGGGTGCGTTTGTCGGGCGCCAGAACCATCGGATCGAGAACGGCACTCATGTCAGAGCATTTCCAGGGACTGTTTTCGGACGGGCGGCGGGAACGCGGCATCGATCTTGGCGATGTCCTCGTCGCCGAGCCGGATATCCAGCGCGGCGATGTTGGCGTCGATCCGTCCCGGGTCGGCGGACTTCGGGATCGCGATAATGTTCGGATCGCGCAGCACCCAGGCGAGTGAAACCTGCAGCGCGGACACGCCGTGACGTTCGCCGATACGGCGCAGAACGTCGTCGCCGCCGAGACGGCCCTGTTCGAGCGGCGAATACGCCATCACCGGCATGCTCCGGCTGCGGCACCATGGAAGCAGGTCGAACTCGACACCGCGGCGGGTCGGGTTGTAGATCACCTGGTCGGTGGCGCATGCCGTGCCGCCGGCAGCGAACCACTCCTCGAGGTCGTCGATATCCAGGTTCGAAACCCCGTAGTGGCGAATCTTGCCGGCGGACTGCAATGCCTCAAATGCGCGGATGGTCTCCGGGTAGGGCACGCGGCCCGGCCAGTGCAGCAGATAGAGATCGATCCGGTCCGTGCCGAGCCGGCGCAGGCTGCGTTCACACGCAGCAACGGCGTCGTCATAACTGGCATTGTGTGGATAAACCTTGGAGACGATGAAACAGTCGTCGCGAACGCCTTCCAGCCCAGCCGCGAGCACCTTCTCCGCGCCGCCCTCTCCATACATTTCCGCCGTGTCGAACAGCCGGATACCGCGATCATACGCGTGCCTGACCGCAACGGCTTCCTTCTTGAAAGCCGCAGCGCTCTCGCCCATGCGCCATGTTCCCAGCCCGAGAACGGGAACGGCTTCGCCGGACGGCAGGTTGACGCTGCGCATGACGGTCTCTCCCGGAAATGCAATCGGACGATCCTGCCACGCCCCCCTATTGGCGGCGATGGCCCTGTTGGGCCATATCCAACCCCATCACCGGGTTTCGCAAAAGGGTTTGCCGGCGTAGGGTTTCGCCATGACGGACCCGGTTCCCGAGATAGAAGAGTGGCTCGCCGACGCGCTGAACAGCGCCGCCACTAGCTGGAGTGTCGGGACATTCGGTGCGCTTGCCGAGTTCGCCTATGGCCCGGACGACCCTGTCGAACGGTCGTCGGCAGGCGGCACCCGCTCGATCACAAGCGATCTGGGCGCCTTGCGATTAACGGTTCCGGCGGAATCCCGGCTGTTCGCCTACGAAGGCCTCTCGAAGTTGCCGGCCTATTGGTCGCAGGGCATTTCACTCTGCATGCCGGATTCCGCCGCGTCACTTTCCGGCCGGTCGGCTCTGACGGTGATCGGCGAGGATCAGGGCGCGATCCGTCCCGATGACCGACCCGGTGTTCTCGTCGATCTCGGCGTCGGTGCGCCGCATATCGAGGCGTGCGTGCGCATCGCCGACGAACAGTTGCTGCGCGACATCGAGCCTTGGCTCGGCAAATCGCTGTTCACCGAGGGCCACGCGGCGGCGGAGCGCCTGTACGAAGCCAGCCCGCACCGGGTGTTCCGCTCCGCCGCTGCCCGCATCGAAGTCTATGGTCCCATTCCACAGCCCGGCGGCGCTACGCCGCCCGGCCCGCATACGCACCTTCTGCCGGATTTGCTTCGTCACGACCGGGCTTTCGCCGCGAACACGCCAATCCCTGTCGGTTGGCTGCCGGTCCTCAACGCCTACCCGCCGAACCCCGCCCGCGACACGTTCGGCGAGCCGCGGTCATTCGATCGAGAAGACCACCGGCGCTTTCAGCGTTTGATCGATGCCTTCGGCGTGCCCGGGATGGTCCACGCCAAGGCACGGATCAGGGACGCGGTTCGCCGGGGTATGCCGCCTGACACGGAACGATTCGATACCCGGTTCGAACGGATTGCTGCCCGTGTCGCGTTGCGCCAGATGTCGTTCGAAGAAGGTCCGTCGGATACGCTCCTCGCGTGGCAACGGGCCCTCGAACCCGGTCGAGGTATCGTAGACCCGGATGTGGTCTGACGCGTCCCAACTTGATCCGCACCGAGTGACGTCATACATCGGTGTCATCGCGAACAAACGAAAAACCCACGGAGTTCCCATGAAGTACCTTCATACCATGGTCCGCGTGACCGACCTCGATGAAAGCCTCGATTTCTACTGCAACAAGATGGGCATGAAGCAGACCCGTCGCTGGGACAACGAAGGGGGGCGTTTCACGCTGGTATTCCTGGCCGCCGACGAGGACGATCATGGCGAGGGAACGCGATCCCCGGTGATTGAGCTGACCTATAACTGGGACCCTGAGGAGTACACCGGCGGGCGCAACTTCGGCCACCTCGCCTTCGAGGTCGACAACATCTACGAGACCTGCCAGTCGCTGATGGACTCGGGCGTGACCATCAACCGCCCACCGCGCGACGGCCGAATGGCGTTCGTGCGTTCGCCTGACAACATCTCGATCGAACTCCTACAGAAGGGCGATGCCCTGCCGCTGGAAGAACCCTGGACGTCGATGGAGAACACCGGAGAGTGGTAACAAGCGCCTAGCCGCGGCGGCGCTTGCGCCGCGCCGCGCGGGCTTCGCCGGCACCGCCGTCGGCTGTCGGTTTCGGCATGTCGATCGGACCGAGGGCGGCCTCGATGGCCTCGCGGCTCGGGCTGCCGCCCGGGGTGTGGTTCTTCAAGGCCTCGATCATCGCCTCGATGTGCACCGGCGTGGTGCCGCAGCAGCCGCCAATGATCCGCGCACCCGCATCGCGGGCCAACCGGGCATAGTCGGCCATGATCTCGGGCGTGCCGGAATAGACGATTTCGCCATCCTCATAGCGCGGGATGCCGCAGTTGCCCTTGGCGACGACGATCGGGCCGTTGTGGAGTGCTCGGCCGATGCCCTGGACGGAGTCGATCAGAGTTCCCGGCCCCACGCCGCAGTTGGCGCCGAATGCCATCAGGCCAATATGGCCGCCGCCCTTGAGGTCCTCGCTGAGGCTGGCGCCGAGCCCGGCGGCTTGCTCCGGCGTAAGTCCCATCATGGTGCGCCCTGCCGTATCGAACGTCATCGTCGCGACGACGGGCAGGCCGGTTCGCGACGCGCCGCTGATCGCGGCCTCAAGTTCCTCGCGACCGGAAATAGTCTCGATCCAGTGCACGTCGACGCCAGCTTCGGCTTGGGCCGCGGCCTGCTCGGCGAAAGCTTCCTCGCCATCCTTGAGGCTGAGCGACCCGACCGGTTCGAAAATCTCGCCCGTCGGTCCCATCGATCCGGCGACCACCACGGGACGGTCGGTCGCGTCGGCGACCTCGCGGCCGATGCGGACAGCGGCCATGTTGAGCTCGCGAACCCGATCCTCGGCCGCATGCAATTTGAGCCGGTATCTGTTGGCGCCGAACGTGTTGGTCAGGAAGATGTCGGACCCGGCGTCGACCCAGCCCTGATAGAGCGCCCGAACCCGGTCGGGGTAGTCGACGTTCCACAGTTCCGGAGCGTCGCCGCTCTGCAGACCCATGGCGAACAGGTTGGTACCCGTCGCGCCGTCGGCGATCAGGTAATCGCGTTCGGCAAGCAAGTCGTGCAGCCGTGTACTCATGCGCTCCTCCGGCGGCGTCGGCGCCGCGTCACAAGCCCCGCTTCAGCCCGGCGTTCGTGCAGGCGTTCAAGGACTTCCAGCCGCCCGGCACTGTCCATGCGCCGCCAGCCCGCGATCTCGTCACGTGTCCGCCAGCAACCCTCGCAGAAACCCGATTCTGGATCGAGCTTGCAGACGGAGATGCATGGAGAGACGATTTCGTTCACGGGAACCTCACGGCGGAGAAGATGCCATTCCCGTCACGTATGTCAGCGCCCGGTTAGGATCAAGTAAATTGTCGAACGATCGCCCTCAGGCGTCGCGCGACGGCACCATCAACGTTGCGTCGCCGACGAGAACCGGCTTGCCGTCGACGAGACAGGCAGTCTCGAACTCGACGAACTTTCGCTCGGCATGCTTCTTCGTCACCGTCACGACCGCCGTGACCTCGTCGCCGAGTCGGACCGGCGCCTTGAACTTCATGCTCTTGGCGACGAAGATCGCGCCGGGTCCCGGCAGGATTGTGCCAAAAACGGTCGAAATCAGGCCCGCCGTCAACACGCCGTGGGCGATACGGCCCTTGAACATGGTGGACTGGGCGTATTCCTCGTTCAGGTGAACCGGGTTCGTGTCGCCCGAGATTCTGGCGAAATCCTCGACATCCTGCTCGGTGACAATCTTCGTGAACTCGGCTTTCTGACCTTCCTTGATGTCCTCGAAGAAGGCCCCCTGAATGCCGTCGACCCGTGCGTCCATGATCTATCTCCTGTGGCGGCCATCTTCGCAGCCGCACCAAAATTATATTGCAGCGCACACAATACGCGGTCTGGATTTGGCGAACAAGCCAGTTTCACGGCGTTTTCTCGATGCTGCAAGTGCAACATCCGCAAACCGCCGGTTTCCGCCGATTTCGGGACCTGCTATGAGAGTGCGATGAAATACCCTTTCGTATCCATCCTGTTCGTTGCGTTGCAGGCGGGCGTTTTCTGGGCATGGTCAGCCCGCGCCGAATCGCCACTCCTGGGAATGCCTGTCGACTGCGTGGTCGGCGAAACCTGCTGGGTCGTCAACCGCGTCGACATCGATCCGGGCCCCGGAGCCGTCGACCACAACTGCGGCGATCACACGTATGACACCCACAAGGGCATCGATATTGCCGTCGCCGGCGGGAACGCCATGCAACGTGGCGTCGATGTTCTTGCCGCCGTTCCGGGTGTCGTGCTTGGCATCCGCGACGGCATGGCCGACGTCGACGTCAGCGTCGCCGGCCGCGCATCGGTCGCCGGGCGCGAATGCGGCAACGGCCTGCTGACCGAGAGCGAGGACGGCTGGCGCGTGCAGTACTGCCATCTGCGGCGTGGCTCGGTCCGTCGCGGTAAGGGCGACCGGGTCGCGACCGGCGAGGTTCTCGGTCAAGTCGGCATGTCGGGATTGGCGCAGTTTCCGCACCTGCACCTGCAGGTCAGCCGGGGCGGAACCTTCTTTGACCCGGACACCGGTCTTGAGATGGGCCTCCATCCTTGCACCGCGACGGGTATGCCAATGTGGCAACCGGACGTCGCGGCATCCCTCGTCGACGGCGGCGCGGCAATCTATCTGTGGGGGATCGCGGGCGACGTACCCGACGCCGCCGAGGCCCGCGCCGGACGCCTCGACGATCCGTCATTCCATCCCGACTCGCCGGCGCTCCTGGTCTGGTTCGACATGTTCCGCCCGGATGAGGGCGATCGGCTTCGCATCCGCATGTACATGCCCGACGGATCGTCGTTCCATGAACAGGATATCGTGGTCGACAAGGATCAGTCGCGGCGTTTTGTCTACACGGGCAAACGACGGGCGCGGGGCGCCTGGCCCGCGGGCATCTACCGCGCCGAGATCGAGTTGACCCGTGCGGCGGACGGCAAGATCCAGCAGGTCGATATCGAGGCTCGGATTCCCTGACCGCGATCGCATACAACGTCTCGATTTCCCGGGCTGGCCGGGTATAGTGACCCCATGAATGCAGAACCGACACCCATAGTTCACGCGGGCCCCGGCGAAGCGGGACTTCTCGGGCCCGGCGACCCGCCCCCTTTCGACCTCATCAACCCGCACGGCAGCTCGCCGCTGGTCCTGATCTGCGACCACGCCGGCCTGTCGGTACCAAAAGCGTTGGGCGACCTGGGCCTGCCAGACAGCGCTTGGGCGCGGCACATCAGCCACGACATCGGCGCCCGGCGCATGACGGAGATGCTGTCGGCAGACCTCGACGCCGTCGCCGTGATGCACAACTATTCGAGACTGGTGATCGACTGCAACCGACCGCTCGGTCACCCGGAGTCCATCATCGCCGTCAGTGACGATCAGCCGGTGCCGGCCAACGAACGGTGCACCACGGCGCAGGCGGCGCTTCGCGAGAACGCCCTGTTCTGGCCGTATCACCAGACGATTTCGAGCCTGATCGGCAGCCGGTGGCGTCATGCCGGACGCCCACCCATCCTGTTCTCGGTCCACAGCTTCACGCCGCGATACGGCGGCACTATCCGGCCCTGGGATGCGGGCGTGCTCTACAATCGCGACCCGCGTATGGCGAAACCGATGATGGAGTACCTTCGCACCCAGGGGCTCAACATCGGCGACAATCAGCCGTACTCCGGGCTCGAGGCCGCGTTTACCATTGATGTCCACGGCGCCGCGCCTGGCATCGCTCACATGGTCATCGAGGTAAACCAGGATCAGGTCGGCGACGAGGACGGACAGCGCCGCTGGGTCGATATGCTGGGCGGCGCGTTACGCGAGATCCTCGACCGCGAAGACGTGCACAGGGTTCAACGCTTCTGACGGGCCTCGGCCGGTCCTTTTGGGGGAGGACGCCATGCCGATATCGCCGCCGTTCACGATCGGCATCGAGGAGGAGTACCACCTCGTCGACCTGGAATCCCGGGGCATCGCTGTCAGTCCGCCGCGCGAACTGTTCGACGCCTGCAGCGACGCGCTGGGCGATAACGTTTCACATGAGTTCAAGGCCTCGCAGATCGAGATTGGCACGCCCGTCTGCGCATCCATCGCGGAGGGCCGCGACCATCTGGTCCGCATGCGCAAGGCCATCGCCGACGCCGGCCGCGCCCACGGCATCCAGCCGCTTGCCGCGGCGACCCACCCGTTCTCCCGATGGGCCGACACCGAGACGTCGGAAGGCGAGCGCTATCAGGAGATCGCCAAGGATCTACAGGACGTCGTCCGCCGGCTGGTAATCTCCGGCATGCACGTGCATGTCGGACTCGGCGACGACGACGAGCTGCGTATCGACCTGCTCAACCAGGCGGCCTACTTTCTGCCGCACATCCTGGCGCTGACTACGTCGTCACCGTTCTGGCAGGGTCGCGATACCGGCATGATGAGCTACCGGCTCAGCGTGTTCACCGAATTGCCGCGTACCGGGTTGCCCGACCGGTTCGACACCTATGTCGACTACAAGCGCCACATCGACGTCCTGGTCCGGGCGGGGGTGCTTCAGGACGCCACCAAGATCTGGTGGGATATCCGGCCAAGCGATCGGTTCCCTACCCTTGAGATGCGAATTTGCGACGTCTGCACTGATGTCGACGACGCCGCAGCCGTCGCCGCGCTCTTCGTCAGCATCCTGCGCATGCTGACCCGGCTGAAGCAGAACAACCAGCGATGGCGCACTTACAACAACATGCTGGTCGCCGAGAACCGCTGGCGAGCCCAGCGCTACGGCATCGACGAGTCTCTGATCGATTTCGGCAAGGGAACCCTGGTGCCGGTTCCCGACCTGGTCGAGGAGCTGATCGATCTAACGGGCGAAGACGCCGAGGCGCTCGGTTGCTCGCGCGAGATCGCGCACCTGCGAACCATCCTCGAACGCGGCACCAGCGCGCATATTCAACGCCAGGTCTACGACCTCGCGGTCGAGGGCGGCGCGAGCCACGACGACGCCTTGAATGCCGTCGTCGACCGCCTGCTCGAACTGACGTTAAAAGCCTGAGACCGGACCTCGTCACGGGCTTGCCCGGCGGCAGCCCCGACGGTAATGTCCGCCACGCACAGCAACCCTAGGGAGCCCGTCATATGCCCGACACCGCCGGCATCGCCTCAGACCGCCTCAAGAGCTTTATCGAACGGATTGAGCACCTCGAAGAGGAGAAGAAAGCGCTGTCCGAAGACCTCAAGGAGGTCTACGCGGAAGCCAAGGCGGCAGGCTTCGACAACAAGGTCATGCGCCAGATTGTGCGGCTCCGGAAAATGGACCAGGCCGACCGCCGCGAACAGGAAGAGCTGCTGGCCGTCTACCTGCGCGCCCTCGACATGGGTTGAACTGGGGCCGGCCGACAATACCGGACCCATAGTTTTTTCATTTACCGGCCATTGCACAAGGCCGGTTTGAGCGGTATCTCAGAACCATCGAGAATTCTGGGATACCGGCATGACCGTCCTGAGTGTCAACCTGAACAAGGTCGCCCTGTTGCGCAATCAGCGTGACCTGACCTACCCGAACGTACCCGAGATGGCGAGGATCGCCATCAGTGTGGGCGCCGACGGCATCACGGTGCATCCGCGCCCCGACGAACGCCACATCCGGCGCGCCGACGTGCGCGAACTTGCCGCGATGCTCAAGGCCGAGTACGCCGGCTCGATCGAGTTCAATATCGAAGGTTATCCGAGCGACGATTTCATCGGGCTGGTGGAAGAAACACGGCCCGATCAGGTGACGCTGGTCCCGGACGCGCCCGAACAGAACACCTCGGACCACGGCTGGAACGTACCTGCCGCTCACGACCAACTCCTGCACTGCATACCGCGGATCAAACAGACCGGAGCAAGGGTGTCGCTGTTCCTTGACGACGATCCGTCCCTGCCCGCCGCCGCGGCGTCCGTCGGCGCCGATCGGATCGAACTCTACACCGGTCCCTATCATCACGCGTTCATGGAAGGCCGTGCCGCCGAGGCCATCGGGCGCTTCGTCGCCACAGCCCGGGCCGCGAGTGACGCGGGACTCGGCGTCAACGCCGGCCACGATCTCAATCTCGAGAATCTGGGCGGCTTTCTGTCTGCCATTCCCTGGGTCGCCGAGGTTTCGATCGGTCACGCGATCACGGCCGACGCCCTGAAATGGGGTATGGCCGAGACCGTTCGGCGCTACGTTCACCTGATTGAGGTCTCGACCGCCCAACCGGCACGGCAGGCGGTCTGACGCCGGCGTCTATGCCGCCTTGCCACAATGGGCGTCGACGAGCCGCTGCAGCAGCGGCGCATAGTGGGCAAAACCCGGCGTATCGGCGCCGACCTGTTTTCCGGCATCGTCGAGATGCCGGATCTGAACGATTTCCCGCACATACGGATTGCGCTGAAACAATTCGACCTCGTCGTCGCTCATTGGCCCACCCTGAAGTTTGAGCGAATGCACGGAGGCTTCCGAAAGGCGGTCGAAGTACCGCGGGTTCGTCGCGCACAGGTACCGCTTGGCAGCAACATGATGCCGGACGCATTCGACGACCACCGGCGGAAAGAAGGGCGCCAGGGCTTCGGCACCGAGGTTCTCGTGGTGCCGATCCTCAGTGTCGTCCATGGAAAACCGATCATCCGGATCGACTAGATGGCCGACGTCGTGCAGCAAGGCTGCGGCAACGATCTCGTCGGACTGCCCGCTGCTCTCCGCCAGGGCCGCGCCCTGCAGCATGTGCTCGGCCTGTGTCACCGGCTCGCCAAGGTATTCCCGCCCGCCACCGACTTCGAAGAGCTCGGCGATCCATGAAACCACGTTGTCGGGAGTGAGATGACGGGTCATTGCGCGGCGGTCCTTTCCTGTTCCTCAAGCGCGGCCAGTGTCGAATATAGTCCGTCCCGGTCCGCGTAGCAGCCCTGCAGCCAGCGGGTCCCCTCGCCGGCATAGGCGCGCCGCGAATGGAGCACCCGGGTGTTGTCGACGATGAAGGATTCCCCGGCCTCGAGCTTGAATGCAGGCGCCATCGCCGGGTCGTCGATGATCTCGGCAAAGTGCCGGTACGCGGCATAGTAACCGGCCATCTGATCGTAGGGCACGTCGATTATCGGCGCCGTCGAGCGGTTGTTGAAGCGGATCGCCACGAGTTCTCCGTCCGGCCCGAGCTCGATCATCGGCCGTCTCGACCGCAGGCGTACTCCATCCTGACCGCGGAACTCGAACCTGGCGCAGTGACAGCTCAAGAGAGCAAATCCTTGCGGGTTCTCATCACGCAGCCGGGCAGCGGCGGCAAACCCATCGACGACGAGCGACTCGCCACCCTCGGCCGAGTTCTCGATGCAGTAAAGAATCTGCAATGTCGGCTGCGGGTCGCGATAGGGGTTGTCGGTGTGGGCCTGGAGCCCAAGCCCGGTAAACGCGAGGTTGGTCGGATTGACTTCCGTGCGAACCTCGAACCACTTGCCGTAGTTCGTCTCACGGACATAACCGAAGCGTTCCACGACCCGCAGCAATGCCTCGCTCTCCGTCGGCCCACCGGTCAAACGGGCGAAGCCATAAGACCGGACGCAGCCGAGCCAGTCTGCCAACGCGCCGTCATCCGTCATGACCGCGTCGAATGGTTGCGTCACTCGTTCAGGCTCGAACGAGCCGTCCCAGGGAACCGCACCCTCGGGCAGACGACCGGCAAAGGTGTCCGCGCCGTGGTCGTAGGCGTTCGCCGCCAGCCATGTCGCGGGGAAGCAGACGGTCTTGGCCTCGGGTCGGAACGATATCTCAACGACGTCGCCCCGAACCGCGGCTCCGTCGACG
This sequence comes from Rhodospirillales bacterium, assembly GCA_040219295.1. GTDB lineage: Bacteria > Pseudomonadota > Alphaproteobacteria > Rhodospirillales > Casp-alpha2 > JAVJST01. Next base: position 896,738 of record JAVJST010000005.1, on the reverse strand, counting down.
GCGATGTCGGCGGGGATCGCGTTAACGGTGATCAGCCGCTGGCCGTTCTCCGCCCGGGTTTCCGGATCAAGCGCGTTGTCGCGCAGCCACACAGCATGGAACCGCGCGGCGCGCCCGTCCTGCCAGACGACCCGGATGGCACAACCGTTCTCCAGCACCTCGACATCGACGATATCCGACATGATGGCAACCTCCCGATCGCGCCGTCGTTTCAGCCGCTGGCCTTGAGATCGGCCAGAAATCGCTCGAAGATCGCCGCCACACCCTGGTTGAGCGCCGCGATACCGGATGCGACCGAACCATCGCTGGCGCCGACACCGACGGCATAACTGTTGACCATGACGAGTTTGCCGGTTCGTGCATGTGTCACGGCGAGTTCCAGATCGATGACGCCCTTGGCCTTCGGACCTCGCACGTGTTCCAGGCGGTTGATCCGTCCGGTCAGGACGTAATCCGCGTCGGCACGTGTCTCCGGGGTAACGATGGCGGTCGCCGCCCCGGAGGCGCGCAGAAAGTCGACCAGCTCGTCACGCAGCATGTCGCTCGGCGGCTCAATCCAGAAGTCATAGAAGTACTCTTGCGCCAGCTGCGGATTGTCCGCTTCCGAGTAGACCACCGCGCGGCCGGAGGCGAGCCCTTCCGCGGCCAGCCGTTCGACCTCGAGAACGCCGATGAGAATCGGCGCGCCGGACGCGGCGGCGGAAACGTCGATCCGGTAGTAGCGGTCCTGCGGCACCGGGGGCTGGGCACAAGCCGCAACCAACGCCACCATGCCCAGGGCCACCCAGCGAAAAGACATCCATGCCATAACCCCGCCCTCCTACTGGCTATCCGCGTTGTCGGCCGCCGGTGTGCCGCCGAGCAGAAGGCCCGGATTCTGGCGGATCTGACGGCTGAACTCGTACATGTTGCGCGAGGCGCCGTCGAGATGATGGTTGATCGAGTCGATGTGGCGCGCCAACGTCTCCGCGGAATGGCGAAGATCGTCGGTCATGCGTTCAACGTCTTCCTTGTTGCCTTCCAGAATATCGCTCGCCGAACCAATCATGACGTTGGATTCCATCATCAGGTTGTCGATCTGTGCCGCAGCCCGATCGAGATGATCGACAACGCCGAGCACGGTTTCACGGGTCTCCGGGGTGAGAATGGCGTTCATTTCGTCGGCCGAGCGGTTCAGATTGACGCCGAGACGTTCGAGATCACTGGCGAACGATGCCACCTGATCGACGATCGTCGGCGCGCGGCCCGACAGATCGTCGATCAGCACCTTGACCTTGGCGATAATTTCCGCGCCGTCCCGTTCGAGAATGTCGCCGATAATCGATCCGCCCCGAGTCAGTTCGCCGATCAGGGGTTTGAGGTCTTCCTCGGCGATCACCGCGATCTCGGTAGCGACACCGGCGAGCACATCCATCAGGTTTGCACTCTCCTTGGCCAGTATTCTCTCGCCCACCGGTAGCGGCATCGCGCTCTTGCCCGCCTTGATGTTGAGACTGACGGCAGCAAGCAGGCTCGATGCGCCGATCTGCGCAACCGAGTCGCGCGGCAACTGCCAGCCCTGTTGAACGTCGAAATCGACCCGGAACCGCATTCGGCTATCCTCGAACACTGGCGTCACCTCCGTCACCTGTCCGATCGGATAGCCTTCGTAGAGAACCTGCGTGCCGAACTTGACGCCGGTCACGTTGTTGTAGACGGCATGGTACGAATCGGTCGGTCCGGTACGGCCACTCAGCCAGGCGACCGTGACGACCAGACCGATCATGGTCAGGATCACGAAGCTGCCGACGACCAGGTAGTTGACCTTGTTGCTTCTCAAAGTTCCGCGCCTCCGTACATGTCGCTCCCGGTCAGTCGGGCCAGATACTCGTCGATCTCGATTTCTTCACTGTCCGCCTGGCGATTGAGTATCTTCTGTATTCGGTCGTTGCTCGACGCCCTGATTTCGTCCGGCGTGCCGATGAACAGGATATCGCCGCGATCCAGGACCGTCATCCGGTCGGCGATCTTGAACGCGCTGTCGAGTTCGTGCGTCACCACGACAATGCTCATGCCGAGGGCATCGCGCAGCCTCAGGATCAGATCGTCGAGCGCCGAAGCGACCGCGGGGTCAAGGCCCGCCGACGGTTCGTCGCAGAACAGGATCTTTGGATCCATGACGACGGCTCGGGCGAACGCCGCGCGCTTGATCATGCCGCCGGACAGTTCGGCCGGCATCAGGCTGCCGTAACCGCCGAGCTCGACGACCTCGAGCTTCATGTTGACCATGATATCCATGGTCGCGCGGTCAAGCCGGGTGTGCTCGAACAGCGGCAGCATGACGTTCTCGCCGACCGTCATCGAGCTGAACAAGGCGCCCGACTGGAAGGCAACGCCGAGTTTCTTGCGGAGATCGAACATCTCGGTCATCGACAACGTGTCGATATCGTGACCGAGGATGCTCATCGTGCCGGACGTCTTCTGCTCGAGCGCCATGAGGTGACGCAGCAGCGTCGACTTGCCCGAGCCCGATCCGCCCATGATCACCATGATTTCTCCCTCCCGGACTTCCATGCTGATGCCCTTGAGGATCATGCGGTCGCCGTAGTGGGTAACGAGATCTTCGACTTCGATGACGTTGCTCACCATTGCCTCCTCATCCCAGCGTCGCGATGTAGGCGAAGATCATGTCGGTCAGCACGATCGCGGAAATCGCCTGCACGACCGAACGCGTCGTGACGCGGCCCAGCCCCTCGGCGCCGCCGGTTACCGATGCACCGTTGACGACGCCGATGACGGCGATCAGCACGGCGAACAGCGCGCTCTTGCCCAGCCCGTGGAACAGGTCGGCGACGGCGACCGTTTCGATCGTCTGGTCGAAAAAGGCCGTGATGGAGATACCCAGCGTCAGGTCGACGTAGACGGCGGCGGCAAATACCCCGACGACATCGCACATGAAGGTCAGGAGCGGCACCATGATCAGCATGGCGAGCAGCGACGGCACCACGAGGAATCGCACCGGGTTGATACCCATGACGTGGAGCGCGTCGATCTCCTGATTGATCCGCATGGTGCCAAGGCGCGCGGCCAATGCCGAGCCGGAACGCCCAGCGATCAGAATACCCGTGATCAGCGGCGCGAACTCGCGCACGACGACGATCCCGACGGCCTTCGTGACCTGGTTCTCGGCACCAAATATGCTGAGTGTGTAGATGCTCTGGATCGCCAGCATGATGCCGATGGTGCCATTGAGCAGCACCAGAATCGGTATCGCCTTGATACCGATTTCCTTCATCTGCTCGACGACCGCGCCAAGGCGAACAGGCTGGCCGTAGCGGCGCCCCATGAAGAGCCAGAACACGCTCTGCAGGACCAGAACGGCGCCATTGCCGATTTCCTCGACGGCGGTCACGGTCATCCGGCCGACTCGCTCGGCGGTTCTGGCTATTCCCGTGAGCTGCGTCTCGCTCGCCATGCTGCCCCGTGTTGCTGTACGGCCACGTTCCTGTCGGCGTGGCTGCTCTTGCTACGAACCGCCTGCTGTCGCTTCGTCGATCGTCGATACGATCGTGAAGACCTTGTCGAGCCGCGCCAGTTCGAGAACCCGTCGCGCCCCGTCGGAGACCGAGACAAGTACGTAGTCCAATCCCGACTTGCGGGCTTTCTGAAAGCTTTCGACGAGGGATGCGACACCTGACGAGTCGATGTACTCGACGCCCGACAGGTCAACCAGTAGCGGTTGTCCGCGTGATACGGCGTCGAGCAGAACGGTGCGGGCCTGCGAGGAACTCTGAAGATCGATATCACCGGAGAAGGCGATGATCAGGTGCTCGCCGTGTTCACGGGTTTCGTGATCCATGTCCCCTCTCCGTTGCGTCCTGCCGCCATTGTTACAGCGTTTTTGTCAGTCGCAAGATGTTACCAGCTTCCACCGGGGGCGCCACGAAATCAACCGTATCCATGATCTCGCGGATGAGATGGGTCCCCAGTCCACCCGGTTTCACGTCGTCCAGGTCACGCGGTCTGACCGTCGCCGGATCAACCGGGTCCGCGTCATCGCTGATCTCGATCCGCAAACGGCTGCCTTCCTGACCGCTATCGAGCCAGACCGAAACGCCCATGCGGCCGTTGGCATCGCCACCGTAGGCATGGCGAATAACGTTCTGGCAGGCCTCGTCGACGGCCAAAACGATGTCGCGCCGCGCATCCGTATCACAGCCAGCGATTTCGCAGCAGTCCGAGATCATCTCCCGCACCATCCTCAACCGGTCTGGATTGGACGGCACTTCGATGGCCGCCAGGTGTTGCGCGATTTTCGGTACGGTCCGATTGTCTGCAGACCGCTTGCGGGCCGGCGCAGAGTCGTCGACCCCGAGCATGGTGAGGTCGTCCCGAAGCGCTTCGCCGGAATCCCGAACGGCGGCGATGATGCGTTCCAGCCGTTCGCCGAGCGCTGCCTGCTTCTCCGTTTCGATCAGGGCACGCACGCCGTGGCTGCCGAGTTCCTGGCCCTGCCCCGTGTAACCCTCGGTCAATCCGTCGGTAAAGATGTAGAAGGCGCCACCCTCCAGGCCGATATCCTCGACCGGATAGCCGTTGTCCGGAACCAGCATCACGGAAATTCCGAGCGGCGGCGCATCGGCGGGCAGTTCACGGAACGTGCCGTCGGCACCGACCAGCAGTGGCGGTTCATGTCCCGCGTTGGCCAGCCTGAGCCGTCCAGTCGCCGGATCGTAAATTCCGCCGACCATGGTCACGAACATCCCTCGCGTTGCGGTCTCGCATATCTCCTCGTTGATCCGTGCCATGAGCTTGCCCGGGTGATCGATTGCCTTGCCGAGACAACGGAACAGGCTCGCGGTCTTCGCCATCAGCAGCGCCGCGTTCATCCCCTTGCCGGACACGTCACCCAGATTGAACAGGATACGGCCGTCGTCGAGTTGGAAGAAATCGTAGAAATCGCCCGAAACCGTACGGGCTGGGACGTTGACGCCGGCAACCGGCAGCGCTTCGTCCGCCTCCGGCAGCAGGGAGCGCTGAATCTCGGCAGCAAGTTCGAGCTCCCGGGCAAGACGTTCCTGCTCGACCAGTTGGCCCGCCATCCGCGCGTTGACAATGGCCATGGCTGCCGAGTCCGCCATAGCAGTGAGCAGCGTCAGGTCGCCGTCGACGAATAGCCCGTCGCCGCCGCGCTTGTTGATGAGCTCAATGGCACCGAGCCGCTCACCCTTGACGCTCAGCGGCGCACACAGGATTGACCGGGTCACATGCCCAGTTTCCTCGTCGACGCCTTTGAAGAACGACGTGTCCTTGGAGACGTCGCGCACGATGGTACCGGTATCCTGCTGAACGCAACGTCCGACGATCCCCTGATCGGAACCCAGTGTCAGGCCGGTAATCTCGGTCTCGCCGGAACACGCCAGGCAGGTCAGCGTGGCACCGGATTCGTCGAGCATGAAGAGCGCCCCGCCCTCGGCATCGATGTAACGGGTGATGTGCTCGACGGCGTGGTAAAGCGCGGCATTCAAGTCACCGGTCGAGACAAATTCACGGCCCATGTCGGCCAGCAGCTGCAGGGTCTCTTGGGTTCGTCCGCCGTCGTCGGCGTCTGCGGGCAAAGCGGTTTCCGGCGTGTTCATGTACGCACTATGCCCGAGGGTGCGAAAGCGGGCAACGCGCCCCGTTTACCTTCATTCCTCGCCGGAGCCGCGTTTCGAATCGAACCCCGGGATCATTCTCGCCGGGTCAACCTGACGGTCGAATTCGGCCTCATCGACAACACCAAGCTCGAGCGCCGCCTCGCGTAACGTCTGGCCGGTCTCGTGGGCGTGCAGTGCGAGTTTCGCGGTTTCATCGTAGCCGATCACCGGCGCCAGGGCCGTTGCCAGCATCAGCGACGATTCAAGGTGTCCGGCGATCCGTGCCGGGTTGGCCTCGATGCCCTCCACGCAACGTTCCGAAAAACTGGCGCAGGCGTCGCCTAGCAACCGCACGGACTGCAGCACGTTGTATATGATGACCGGTTTGAAGGCGTTCAGCTGCAGATGACCTGAAGATCCCGCAACCGTGACCGTCACATGGTTGCCCATAACCTGGGCAGCGACCATGGTCAGCGCCTCGCATTGGGTCGGATTGACCTTGCCGGGCATGATCGAAGAACCGGGCTCGTTCTTGGGCAGCCCGATCTCGCCGATCCCGGCGCGTGGTCCCGAGGCCAGCAACCGGATGTCGTTGCCAATCTTCATGAGCGCAGTGGCAAGGGCATTGAGCGCACCCGAATATGCGACAAGCGCGTCGTGTGCGGCCATCGCCTCGAAACGATTGACCGCGGCACGGAATGGCAGGCCGGTCAGATCTTCGAGATGACGCACGAAGGCATCGGTGAACCCAGCCGGCGCATTCAGGCCCGTCCCGACCGCGGTGCCGCCCTGGGCAACGGTCATGACGTCGTCGAGCGCGGTCTCGATCCGCCGGCGACCAAGCCGGATCTGCTCGGCGAAGGCCGAGAACTCCTGACCGAGGGTCAACGGCGTCGCATCCTGCAGATGGGTCCGGCCGATCTTGATGATGCCGGCGAACGCGGCCGCCTTGGCATCGAGCGCTTCCTGCAGCCTGTCGAGCCCCGGCAGCAGCAGCGAAACGGTTTGACGAACGGTGGCGACATGCATTGCCGTCGGGAAACTGTCGTTCGACGACTGGCTGGCGTTGACGTCGTCGTTCGGATGCAGCGTGTCCGTGCCGGCGAGCAGCTCGTTGCCGCGCCGGGCAACGACTTCATTGACGTTCATGTTCGTCTGGGTGCCGGACCCTGTCTGCCAAACCGACAGCGGGAAGTGATCATCGAGCTTGCCCGCGGCGACATCTGCGGCAACGGCTTCGATTGCCTGCGCCTTGTTCTCCGGCAATACGCCGAGCTCGTGGTTGGCGCGCGCCGCAGCCTGCTTCAGAAAGCCGAATGCATGAATGATCGGCAACGGCATGGTTTCGTCGCCGATCGGAAAGTTCTGGAGACTGCGCTGGGTTTGCGCGCCCCACAGGCGATCTGCAGGCACGTCGATCTCACCAAGCGAGTCGGATTCGGTTCGAGTCTTGTTCTGGCTCATCGCCGCACTATGCCCGAGCCGTGAAAACCGGGCAAATCGGGACGCCGGGGTTGGCAGGGATCGGGCCTGTCAGGCGCAATTTTGCTGGTTCTCGGGGAGGGTGAACAGATCGACCGGTTCGCCGACGCCGCGTAGCTTGTGCTTGCCGATCGGCACCACGTCGCAGCCGTTGAGCGCCGCAAATGTCTCCGATACCACCACCGGCAGATTGAGCTCCTTAGTCATGCCCTCGATTCGCGACGCCTCGTTTGCCGCGCTCCCGATGACGGTGAACTCGAGCCGCGATTCCGTTCCGATGTTGCCGTAGGTCACGTCGCCGACATGCAGGCCGATCCCGTACTCGAACGGCGGGCGACCTTCGTCGACACAGACCTTGTTGGCCTCGGCGATGCGGCGCGCGACCTCTCGAGCGGCCGCGGCGGCCCTGCGGGCGGCATCGCTCGGCTCCCGTGAAGCGGCCTTTCGCTCGCATTCGTTCTGATCGATCGGAAAGATCGCGAGAACCGCATCGCCCACGAAGCGCAGCACCTCGCCGCCGTTTTCAAGCACGGCACCGGCCATGCAGTCAAAGAAACTGTTCAGGTGACGCAGGAATCCGTCGCGGCCCAACTGCTCGGCGATCGGGGTCGAGTTTCTGAGATCGGAAAACCAGATCACGGCATGGATGTCTTCGCCGTCGCCACGGTGAATCCGGCCTTCGAGAACCTGTTTCCCGGTGTGCGCGCCGAGAAAAGTCTGCATCAGGGACATCGCCGCACGCTGACGGGCGTGGACCTCGTAGTAGCGTGCCAGCGCTGGAATGATCTCGTGGAGCCAGCCGAGCCTCTCCGTCGAGAAGCCGTCCTTGGCCCGGGTCGCGATCGTGATCGCATTGAGCTGGCCGTCCGAGAACCGCATCGGCATGGCCGCGTAGTCCGTCGCGCCCTCCGCCCTGAGGTCCGCCAGGATCGGAAAATCATCATCGGCAGGATTGTCCGAAATCCGCCGCCGGACCCCACCCCGGCCTTCGTAGATACTCGCAATCGGGCTGCGGGTGAACTTCTCGTCCCGGTGCAGGGACAGCGGCACCTCGAACTTCTCGATCCCGTCCTCGCCTTCTTCCCACCGGTAGGCGGTCGCCGCTACCAGCGGGTGCATGGTCCGAATAATGACGCGTAGGCGGTAGATCTCGAAACCGCATTCGTTGAGCGCGTTGGCCAGCGCCTCGGTCAGCACCCGGCTGTTGTCCGCTTCCCAGGCGTCACGCAGAATCCAGGTCGCCAGCGGGCTGGACACAGCGCCCGCATCCGTGCTGCCGACACCGACCAGCCGGTGATCGTCTTCCCACCAGGTGTCGATCTTGTCGCCGTAGAACGCGACGTAGCCAGCGATCTCGGCAGCTTCTTCGTACGGTTCATCGTAACCCCAGACGGCATTCTCGATCAGCCGATCCTCGAGCTGGATGCTCCAGTAGCGTGCATTGCCCTTGAACGGGCAGTGGGTCGTGTGATCGGTCGGCACGAGCAGGTCCATGCGCACGTCATCTTTCGGGAAGTAATAGACGTCATCGTGCCCACGCTCGATGAGCTTGATCGCCCGCCGGCTGTCGCCGACGACGACGCCGTCAACCTCCGCACGGATGCGCATCGCCGACGGCTTGAATCGGAGGACGCGTTGGACATCGGCCGTGTCGCTGCCCGTCGCCGGCCTGGCGGCCCGTCCGACGAGATCGTGAAGTTCTGCAATCGCCATGGCGGCCGAATCCCGTTCCTGATGCACCCGGGGTGCGCGAGTATATCCGGGGAGATAGGTCATGACCAAATCAAGACAAGGGGCGCCACCCACCCAGCAGACAACGAAAAAGGGAGGCGCGAGCGCCTCCCTTTCGTCGAAACGGCTTTGAACTCAGCCGAAATCGTAGGTGCCGGCTCCCCACCAGTAGACGGCGCAGAACAGGAACAGCCAGACCACGTCGACGAAGTGCCAGTACCAGGCGGCGGCCTCGAAACCGATGTGCTTGTCCGGCGAGAAATCGCCCTTGATCGCCCGCATCAGGCAGACGAACAGGAAGATGGTACCGACGATCACGTGGAACCCATGAAAGCCGGTCGCCAGGAAGAAGCCCGAGGCATAGATACCGTCGGAGAAGCTGAAACCGGCGTGCGAATACTCGTACGCCTGAAGGGCGGTGAACATGACGCCCAGCAGAACCGTGAGAATCAGGCCGTTGACCAGACCCTTGCGGTCTCCGACGCGAAGCGCGTGGTGGGCCCAGGTAACCGTCGCGCCCGACGTCAGAAGGATCAGCGTGTTGAGGAACGGCAGTCCCCACGGGTCGAACGGCATGATGCCTTCCGGCGGCCACACCTCGTGCGCCGTACGGCTGATCGCCGGCACAGTCGCGTCGAACCAGGCCCAGAAGAAGGCGAAGAAGAACATCACCTCCGAGGTGATGAACAGGACCATCCCGAACCGCAGGCCGTGCGCCACCGGATCGGTATGGAACAGACCGGCATTCGATTCGCGGACAACGTCGCGGCACCACACGTAGAACACGTAGATGACGATCGCGAAACCGGGCAGCACGAACCACAACGACGCCCCGTGCATGTACTGGATACCGCCGATCGCCATCAGCAGGGCGCCAAATGCGCCGACGAGCGGCCACGGGCTCGGGTCTACCAGATGATAGGGATGGGTTTTACCGCCACTCATTGACACTTCTCCTTCAGGCTCTTGGCCGTTCGACCGGTGCTTGTATCAGCCGATCCCCTCGCGTCCCCGCCGGGGCGGGGATTGTTAATCTCAACTGCCGCCGGTTTCCCGTTCGGCATCCAACGCCGCCGTAGCTTCCACCGACGGGTGGAAGGTGTACGACAGCACGATGTCATGGACGTCCTGCGTGTTGGGATCGTCCAGGATTGCCGGATCGATGAAGAACGAAACCGGCATCGGCATTTCCTGGCCAGCTTCCAGTTTCTGTTCGGTGAAACAGAAGCACTCCATCTTGGCGACATACTGCGCCGCCTTGACCGGCGTCACGTTGAACGTCGCGGTACCGACGATTGGCCGGTCACCAATATTCTTCGCGGTGTACACGGCAAGGCTCTCGACGCCGGGCTCCACCGCCCGTTCACCGGAAGGCGCGTCGAACTGCCACTCGAGCCGCTTGTTCACGTTGGCGTCGAACATCACGCGGATCATCTGGCCGTCGCCGCGCGCACCTGTCAGTTCCGAACGGGCGACCTCGGTCCGCGGCGTTCCCCCGTACCCGGTTACCTGACAGAACAACTGGTAGAGTGGCACCGAGGCGAAGGCGAGGCCAAGCATGCCGGCAACGCCGGCGGTCAGCACGAGACCGAGCCGCCTGTTGCGCGAACCGACATTCCGCCTGCTATTCGCCATATCCGGTGCCTCCCCGGCCGTCCGATTACTCGGCGGGTGCCTTGCCGGTCATGTCCGGCTGATCCTCGAAGGTGTGGAACGGCGCCGGGCTCGGCACCTGCCACTCGAGGGTCGTCGCACCTTCGCCCCATGGATTGGCCTCGGCCTTCGCGCCGGAACGCAGCGCCTGCCAGACCAGGACGAAGAACATGAACGTACCGACGACGGTGATCGCCGCACCGATCGAGCTGACGAAGTTCCAGCCGTAGTAGGCATCCGGGTAGTCCGGAATACGGCGCGGCATGCCCGCCATGCCCGAGAAGTGCTGCGGGAAGAACAGGACATTCACACCGATGAAGAAGACCCAGAACTGCAGCTGAGCAAAACCCTCATGGTACATCTTGCCCGACATCTTCGGCAACCAGTAGAGGAACCCGCCGAACATCGCGAAGATTGCCGCGATCGCCATGACGTAGTGGAAGTGGGCGACCACGAAGTAGGTGTCGTGGAACACGTAATCGAGGCCCGCGTTGGCCAGCGCCACGCCGGTGACGCCGCCGACGACGAACAGGAAGATAAAGCCAAAGGCCCAGAGCATCGGCGCCTTGAAGTCGATCGAGCCGCCCCACATGGTCGCCAGCCAGCTGAAGATCTTCACGCCGGTCGGCACCGCGATGACCATGGTGGCCGCGGTGAAGTAGGCGCGCGCGTCGGCGCCGAGGCCGGTCATGAACATGTGGTGCGCCCAAACGACGAAACCGACGACGCCGATCGCCGACATGGCGTAGGCCATGCCGAGATAGCCGAACACCGGCTTGTTGGAGAACGTCGAGACGATCTGACTGACGATGCCGAACGCCGGAATGATGATGATGTAGACTTCAGGGTGGCCGAAGAACCAGAACAGGTGTTGCCACAGCAGCGGATCGCCGCCGCCGGCCACGTTGAAGAAATTGGTGCCGAAGTTGCGGTCGGTCAGCAGCATGGTCAGTGCGCCGGCGAGCACCGGCAGCGCCAGCAGCAGCAGGAACGCAGTCACGAGGATTGCCCAAACGAACAACGGCATGCGATGGATCGTCATGCCCGGCGCGCGCATGTTGAAGATCGTGACGATGAAGTTGATCGCGCCGAGGATCGACGCGGCGCCCGCGAGGTGCAGGCTGAGGATCGCGAAGTCGACCGCCGCATCCGGGTGGAAGTCGATCGACGACAGAGGCGGATAGACCGTCCAGCCCGTTCCCGGACCGCCTCCCGTCAGGCCGGCCAGGACCAGCATGATCAGCGCGGCCGCGGTCAGCCACAGCGAGATGTTGTTGAGACGCGGGAACGCCATGTCCGGCGCGCCGATCATCAGCGGCACGAACCAGTTGCCGAAGCCGCCGATCATCGCCGGCATGACGACGAAAAACACCATCAGGAAACCGTGCGCGGTAACCAGCACGTTGTAGAACTGGAAGTCGTCGATGTACTGGATGCCCGGCTCCGCCAGTTCGAGACGGATGTACCACGACATCGCGCCGCCGATCAGCGACGCGATCATCGCGATGATCAGATACATCGTGCCGATGTCCTTGTGGTTGGTGGACATCATCCAGCGACGCCAACCCGTCGGGTTGTGATGGTCGTCGTGGTGTTCAGCAGCTCCGTACGCCATAGCGATTTCCTCGTCTCTCTAACCGTTACTCGGCCAGCTGTGCCAGCCGGTTGTCGTTGTTCTCGATCTCCTCGAGCACCGCGTAGATGTCGGGGATGTCGCCGTTCTCCGCGAACTGTTCCTGGGCCCGCGTCACCCAGGCCTCGAACTCGGCCTGCGAGACGGCCTCGACCTGGATCGGCATGAACCCGTGGTTGACGCCGCACAGCTCGGAACACATGCCGTAGTAGGTGCCCTCGTCCTTGATGTTGAACCAGGTCTCGTTGACGCGGCCCGGCGTGTTGTCGAGCTTCAGCATGAGCGCCGGCACTGCCCAGTTATGGATCACGTCGTTTGACGTCTGCAACACCCGGATATTGGTGTTGGCCGGCACGACCAGCGGATTGTCGACGGTCAGCAGACGGGGCTGACCGGGCTGCAGGTCTTCCTCCGGAATCAGGATGCTGTCGAAAGCGATCTCGCCGTGATCCGGATACTCGTACGACCAGTACCACTGGTTGCCGATGACCTTGATCGTCATGTCCGGATCGGGATGGGCATCGACATAGTAGAGAAGTTTCAGCGAGGGAACCGCGATAACCACGAGGATCAGGATCGGAACGCCGGTCCAGATGACCTCGAGCAGCGTGTTGTGCGTGGTCTTGGAGGGCACCGGGTTCCTCTTCTTGGTGAAGCGGATCGTGATGTAGGCCATCAACGCGAGAACGAAAATGACGATCGCCGCTTCGACGAAGAACACCAGGTTGTGGAACTCGTTGATTCGCTCGGCACTCGGCGAACGCGGCGTCTGGAACCACATCTGCCACGGTTCGGACCGGTATTGCTGCGCCAGCGCCTCGCCGGCGGCCACAGCCAGTCCTGTCATTGCCGTGATGGCGAACAGAGCGAACCTTTTAATCATGCTCATAACCCTCTGATTTCTCTACTTGGTTGGGTCGCCGCGCGAAATGGCACCCGGTCGCGGCAAAACCCTCGCAAAAGCCTTAGCGCGCGCGGATTTCCCTAGCATGGCCCTAATCCTTTGCAAAGGCAATTTTACCCTATTCCTGTGGGGATTAGTCGGGTATTCCGCCACCCTCTTCATGAATGGGCACCCGAAGACCGGTTGCATTCGCAGATGACGAACGCTAAGTGAGCGCAAGACATCGAAAACATATTCAGGAATTTGCAAGTGATGGTCAACAAGTGGGTTCTCGCCGTCATTCTCGGCGCCGCGGCGCTCGGCATGTACTTCGGCATCATTGCCAAGATGTCGTGACGGAGCAGAGCCGTTGCAAGTCCAGGATCTGCCGCATCTGATCGCCGCGCTCAACGCGCTTTCCGTCGCTTTTCTCGCGTTTGGCTACTATTTCATCAAATCGGGCCAGCGCGACCGCCACCGCCTCGCCATGATCGGCGCGCTGGCGGCGTCGGCGGCGTTTCTCGTCGTCTACCTGATCTACAAGGCGAACTCCGGATTCGCCAAGTTCGGTGGCGAAGGCCTTATCCGCCCGGTCTACTTCACCATTCTGATCGTCCACGTCATCGGCGCCATCGCCATCACCTTCATGGTCCCCGTCACCGTGTTCCGCGCGCTCAAGGCCCGGTTCGACCAGCACCGGCGGATCGCGCGCTTCACCTGGCCCGTCTGGATGTTCGTCGGCATTTCCGGTGTCGTGGTCTACGTCATGGCCGTGCATCTCTACCCCTACACGGCGGCCTGACGGCGGTCCGATGCCACCGTCACCACGCGCCTCCGAGATCAGGGCCTGGACCGGGATCGGCTTGGCCGCGCTGGCGCTGGCCGGTGTCTTCGCCCTGATGCTGGCGATCAGCCGCGTTCCCGGCGCCGAGACGCATTTCCCGTGGCCCGTCGCCTTCTTCGAGAAGGGCCTCGTGATCCACGTCGTATTCTCGTTCGTGGTCTGGTTCCTCTGTGTGTTCGCGGCCCTGATCTGCGCCGCGACCCCGGTGAAGGGCGACGGCAGCGGGCGCATGCTCGGCACGCCGGCATTGTTCTGTGGGCTGGCCGCGCTCTTCCTGCTCGGCGTCCCGGCGGTGCTGGATCGTGGCGCGCCGTCGCTCAACAACTACGTGCCGGTCATCATCGACCCGCTGTATTACGCCGGGCTCGTGGCGCTGGCCGGCGGTGTGGCGGCGGTCTCGATCCGCTTCTGGACCCGCTTCGACAAACCCCGTCTCGCCGAGCCGCTCTACCGCGCCATCGCAGCCGGAACTGCGGTCTACCTGCTGGCGCTGACGTGTTTCGTGCTCGCCTGGATCCTCAACATGAGCCAGCCGCCCTCGGTGCGCTTCAACGAGGATGTCTTCTGGGGCGGCGGCCATGCGCTGCAGTTCCTCAACACCCTGCTGATGATCGCCGGCTGGTGGCTTCTGGCGCGCCCGGGTGCGGGCGGCGACAGACCCTACCGCTGGGCCGCGGGCCTGTGCGTCGCACCGGTCGCGGCGATGCCGCTCTTGTACGTGCTTTACCCGGCGGACTCCGGCGCACTGATCACCACGTTCACCGACATGCAGTATCTGTTGGCGCTGCCGACGATGGCCGCACTGGTCGGCCTGTGGCGCGGCGGGGTCGCCAGCGCCGATCCCGTCGAGCGTCTCGCGCTGCGGCTATCGCTCGCAGTGTTTCTCGTCGGCGGGATTCTCGGCCTGTTCGTCGACGGCGCCGACACGCGAACGCCGGCGCACTATCACGCGGTGATCGCCGGCGTGAACCTGGCGCTGATCGGCGTCGTCTACGCCTGGATCGTGCCCGCGACCGGTCGCCCGGCGATTGCGGGCAAGGCCGCGAGCGTGTCGCTCTGGGGTTACGGCATGGGCCAGCTGATCCACTCGCTCGGGCTGTTCGTCGCCGGCGGCTACGGTGCGCCGCGCAAGACCGCCGGCGCCGAACAGGGCATCGAGGCCCTCGGCGCCCAGCTCGGACTCTACGCCATGGGCGTCGGCGCGCTGGTCGCGGTGATCGGCGGCGTCACGTTTATCTGGCTGGCGGCACGGGCGTTGTCTAGAAGCACATCCGGCGAAACGTGATCCTGGCGAATAACCCGGTTAACATCGCCACCGATGATTGATTCGCCGAGCAACAACAACGACCAAAAGAACGAGGAGGCTCACTCGTCGCCGACGCCCGACGTCGAAACGCCGACGAAGCTCAAGGACTTCTTCGACGATGAGCGGTTTATCGCTCCGTTTCTCTCGTTTGGTTGCCCTGGCCTCGGCCAGCTGTATTTGAAACGTTACTGGTCCGCCGCGTGGCAGTTCGGTCTGGTCCTTTGCGTGGCGGGTTACGAAGCCTTCATCAACATCCAGATCATCTACCGGCGGAACGATTTTCTCCGCGACCTCGGCGACAAGACGTATGGGATGTTAATCTTCCTCGGGCTGATGAGCGCTTTCCTGGCTTATTGGCAATGGGGGCCAGTACGACGTCCAATCTTTATTCCGTTCTCGTGGCGAGCTCGGGGTTGGTTCTTTCTGTTCTTCTTCTTGGCGTCTTGTCTTGGGCTACTACGGTCATGGTATTTTCACGACATTGATTGGACGCCGTATCAGGTGTGGTAGGCCGTTTGTCGACATCCACCCCGCATTTCTGTTGAAAAATTGGCCCCGCTGCTGTTTAAAGCGCCGATGACCACCGACACCGCCAAGGGGAACGTCACGAACGCGCCGTCGCGGGACGACAGCGCGGCGGGCAAGGGACGCCCGGAGCCGAGGTTCCGGCTCGCCGACTACGCCATCATCCTGAAACCCCGGGTGATGTCGCTCGTCGTTTTCACGGCCTGGGTCGGCCTGATGCTCGCCCCCGGCTCCATCGGCCTCGAGAACGCCATCGTCGCCGTGCTGTGCATCGCCGTGGGCGCCGGCGCATCGGGCGCCATCAACATGTACTACGACCGCGACATCGACGTGCACATGGCGCGGACCGCCAACCGGCCGATCCCCGCCGGGCGCATGCGCGCCTGGGAAGCCCTCGCCTTCGGCATTTTGCTCAGCGTCGGGTCGGTCGTCACGATGGCCTACTGGGTCAACAATGCCGCCGCCATGCTGCTGGCGATCACGATCCTCTATTACGTCTTCATCTACACGGTCTGGCTCAAGCGCCGCACGCCGCAGAACATCGTCATCGGCGGCGCCTCGGGGGCGCTGCCGCCGATGATCGGCTGGGCCGCGGTGACCGGCGATATCGGCGCCGGCGCCATCGCGCTGTTCGCCATCATCTTCCTGTGGACGCCACCGCATTCGTGGGCGCTGGCGCTGTTCCGGCGCGGCGACTACGAGAACGCCGGCGTGCCCATGATGCCGGTGGTTGCCGGCGAAAAGGAAACCAAGCGGCAGATTCTGCTTTATACCGTGGTCATGATCGCCGCCACGTTCGCGCCGGTCGGCGTCGGCATGTCGGGCTGGCTTTACGGCATCGGCGTTGCAGGACTTGGGATGGAGTTCATGCGCCGCGTCTGGAAGCTGTGGCGCGAGGACGGTACGGCGAGCGCCCGGCCGCTGTTCTTCTTCTCGATCATGTACCTGTTCGCGATCTTCGTCCTGCTCCTTGCAGACAAGGCTTTGCAGACGCTGATCTGACGCCCATATTGCGGGCATGACGTCCTCGACACCCTACCAGAAACTCGAAGACCGCATGTCGCGCCTCGGCGCGGTCAACCAGGCGCGCGAAGTGCTGTTCTGGGACATGTCGGCGATGATGCCGACCGGCGGCCACGCGGCGCGCGCCGAGCAGCTGGCGGTGCTGGGCGAGATCGCCCACGGCATGATGGTCTCACCCGACATGGAGGACCTCATCGGGGCGGCCGAGGCCGACGTATCGCTCGACCCGTGGCAACAGGCCAACCTGCATGAAATCCGCAGCCGCTGGATCAAGGCGACGGCGCTGACCGGCGACCAGGTCGCCGCGCTGACCCGCGCCGCGGCGACATGCGAGGCCAAGTGGCGACGCGCCCGCGAGGACAAGGATTACGGTGCCGTTCTCCCCGAACTCACGAAGCTTCTGGACCTGGTCATCGAGACGGGATCGGCGAAGGCGGCCAAGCTCGGCTTGCCGCTCTACGACGCGCTGCTCGACGATTACGAACCCGGCGGACGCGCCGCAGACATCGACGTGCTGTTCGACGATCTCGCCGGGTTCCTGCCCGACTTCCTCGGCCGGGTGCTTGAGAAACAGGCGGCCGAGCCCGACGCCCTGATGCCCGAGGGTCCCTTCCCCGTCGACAAGCAGCGCGGGCTTGGCGTGAAACTCATGGAAACCGTCGGCTTCGACTTCGACAACGGCCGGCTCGACGTCAGCCTGCACCCGTTCTGCGGCGGCGTGCCCGACGACGTGCGCATTACCACGCGCTACGACGAGTCCGATTTCACGTCAAGCCTGATGGGCGTGCTGCACGAAACCGGCCATGCGCTCTACGAGCGCGGCCTGCCGGCCGACCGCCGCAGCCAGCCGGTCGGCGAAGCGCTCGGCATGAGCATCCACGAGAGCCAGTCGTTGCTGATCGAGATGCAGGTCTGCCGCTCGCCCGAGTTCCTCGAGTATGCCGCGCCGATCATGCGCGACACCTTCGGGGGCTCCGGACCGGCATGGGAGACGGAGAACCTGGTCCGGCTCTATCGCAAGGTGGAGCCCGGCTTCATCCGCGTCGACGCCGACGAGGTCACCTATCCGGCGCACGTGATCCTGCGCTACCGGCTGGAGCGCGCCATGCTGGCAGGCGACCTGCCGCTCGCCGACCTGCCGGGTGCATGGAACGACGGCATGCGGGAACTGCTTGGCATCACGCCGCCCGACGACGCCCTCGGCTGCCTGCAGGACATCCACTGGTACGACGGCGCGTGGGGCTACTTCCCGACCTACACCATGGGCGCGATGACCGCCGCCCAGTTGTTCGCCGCCGCCAGGGACCAGGTCCCGGACCTGCTGGACTCGATCCGCAACGGCGACTTCCAGCCGCTGATGTCATGGCTGCGCACCAACGTGCACGGCCGTGGCCGCTCGGTCGATGCCAAGCAGCTGCTCACCGATGCCACCGGCGAGCCGCTCAACGCCGAAGTCTTCAAACGCCACCTTGAGGCGCGTTACCTGAGCTGAGAAATATTGTCACTTGCCGCTGCGGCGGGCGGGCACTACCGTCCGCGCCTGCGACGGGGATGACCGCATGAAGTACGTTTCCACCCGGGGCGACGCCCCGGAACTCAGCTTCGACGACGTTCTGCTGGCCGGGCTTGCGACCGACGGCGGGCTCTACGTGCCCGATGCCTGGCCGACGATGCCCGACGGGATTTCCGGGGGCTGGCTGAAGCCGTTCGCCGGCATGAAGTACGAGGAAGCCGCCTTCAAGGTCATGCGTCCGTTCGTCGTCGGCGCCATCGCCGACGAGGACCTGCTCGACATCATCGAGACGGCCTACGCCAGCTTCGAAACGCCGGACGTCGCCCCGCTGGTCGAGCTTTCCGGCGGCGTTCATCTGCTTGAGCTGTTCCACGGGCCGACCTTGGCGTTCAAGGACGTCGCCATGCAGTTCCTCGGCCGCGCCTTCGATCACGTGCTCGCCGAGCGCGACGAGAAAGTCGTCATCGTCGGCGCGACATCGGGCGATACCGGGTCGGCGGCGATCGAGGCGATGCGCGACAAGTCGAACATCGACATCGTCATGCTGCACCCGGAAAACCGCACGTCCGAGGTCCAGCGCCGCCAGATGACGACCGTGCTGTCGCCGAACGTTCACAACGTCGCCGTGCGCGGCACCTTCGACGATTGCCAGGCGCTGGTGAAGGCGATGTTCAACGACGCGCCATTCCGCAAGCGCCACAACCTGTCGGCTGTCAACTCCATCAACTGGGCCCGTGTCATGGCCCAGGTCGTCTACTACGTCACCTCGGCGGCGAAGCTCGGCGCACCGGATCGGGACGTCGCGTTCTGCGTGCCCACGGGGAACTTCGGCAATGTGTTCGCGGCCTACGTCGCGCGTCGCATCGGCGTGCCGATCAGCCAGCTCATCGTCGCCTCCAACCGTAACGACATTCTGACCCGGTTCTTCGAGACCGGATCGATGACCACCGGCGAAGTCTTCACCACCCTCAGCCCGAGCATGGACATCCAGGTATCGTCGAACTTCGAGCGCCTGCTGTTCGAACTGCTCGATCGGGACGGTGCCGCGACGGCCGAGACCATGCGCCGGTTCGCCGAGACCGGCCGCTACGACGTCGCTGAACCGGTCCTCAAACGCGCTCTGCAACAGTTCGACGGTGCGCGCTGCGATGACGAAGAGACATCCCGCATGATCAAGCTGGCGCACGACGAGCACGGCATGCTGATCGACCCGCACACCGCCGTCGGCCTCAAGGCCGTGCACGAGAAGCGCCGCGATCCGTCGGTGCCGATGGTCGTCGCCGCCACCGCGCACCCGGCGAAGTTCGCCGATGCGGTCGAGGCCGCGACCGGCGAAACCCCGAAACTGCCGGAACGGCTCGCCGATCTGCTGACCCGCGACGAGCGCTTCACCGTGCTCGACAACGAACTCGGCGCGATCGAGTCTTTCATTGACGAGCGTCTCGGTTAGACTCGGCCACCATGAGCACAGATATCCGCATCACCACTCTCGACAACGGTCTCAGGATCATCACCGACACCATGAAAACCGTGGAGACCGTCTCGGTAGGCGCCTGGGTCAACGCCGGCGCGCGCAACGAGGCGCCCGAGATCAACGGCATCTCGCACATGCTGGAACACATGGCATTCAAGGGCACCAAGCGGCGCTCGGCCCGCGACATCGCGACCGAGATCGAGGACGTCGGCGGCTATGTCAACGCCTACACCTCGCGCGAACAGACGGCCTATTACGCCAAGCTGCTCAAGGAGGACATCGGCCTCGCCATCGACATCATCGCCGACATCCTGCAGCACTCGACCATGGATGCGGTTGAGCTTGAGCGCGAGCGCACCGTCATCCTGCAGGAAATCAGCCAGGCCAACGACACCCCGGACGACATCGTGTTCGACCATTTCCAGGAGACCGCATTTCCCGACCAGGCCATGGGCCGCCCGGTTCTCGGCTCGCCGCAGAACGTTTCCGGGTTCGAGCGCGACACCCTGTTCGGCTACATGCGCACCCACTATGCGCCCGAGGGCATCGTCATCGCGGCGGCCGGCAACCTGGATCACGACCAACTTGTCGAATTGGTCGCGAACGCTTTCGACTCGCTGCCCGCCTCGAGTGCCGAGGCCTACGAGCCGGTGCGCTATGTCGGCGGCGACTTCCGCAAGAACCGGGACCTCGACCAGGTGCATATCCTCATGGGTCTGGAAGGCATGAGTTACGACGATCCGGATTTTCACGCCGTATCGGTGTACGCGACGCTGTTCGGCGGCGGCATGTCGTCTCGCCTGTTCCAGGAGATCCGTGAAACCCGTGGCCTCGCGTACTCGGTCTATGCGTTCGGCTCGTCCTATGCCGACGGCGGGCTGTTCGGCATTTATGCCGGCACCGGCGAGAAGGAAGCCGCCGACCTGCCGGCGCTGATCTGCGACGAACTGCTGAAATCCGCCGACGATATCACCGAGGAAGAGGTCTCGCGGGCCAGTTCACAGCTCAAATCGAGCCTGCTGATGGGGCTCGAGAGCACGTCTTCGCGCTGCGAACAAGCCGCCCGGCAACTGCACGTCTTCGGCCGTGCCGTGCCGATCGAGGAGACGGTTGAGAAGATCGACCTCGTCGGACGAGAGCAGGTCATGTCCGTCGCGCGGCGGCTTGCCGCATCGCCGCTCACCTTCGCGGCAATCGGCCCGACGTCACGGATCGAGTCCTTCGACAACATTCAGGCGCGTCTCGCGTGAACGCACCGGTTCGCGCCGTCCTGTTCGATATCGGCGGGGTCGTCGTCGAACTCAACGACATGGTGGGATATCTCAAGGATCACGGGATTGGCGATCCGGCCGACTTCCACGCCCGCTGGCTGCACTGCCCGACCGTTCGCCTCTACGAAAGTGGCGGTTGCGACACCGACTCGTTTGCCGACGGCGTCATACGCGACCTTGAGCTCGACATGTCGCCGGCCGGTTTCCTCGATGCCTTTGCCCGGTGGCCCAAGGGGCTGTTCCCGGGCATCAAGGATCTGATCCGCGAGACCCGCGCGAACGCCGTCGTCGGCTGCCTGTCGAACACCAACAGCCTGCACTGGCCGGCATTCTCGCCCGAGCTCGAACCCGACGACATCTTCGATCACCAGATCCTGTCGTTCGAGATCGGACTGATGAAGCCCGACGCGGAGATCTACCAGCACGCCGTCGAGCGGCTCGATCTGCCGGCGGAATCGATCTTGTTCCTCGACGACAATCCGTTGAACGTCGAGGCGGCGCGCGATGTAGGGCTGCATGCGCAGCAAGTCTACGGCACCGAACAGGCGCGTGCCGCGTTGGTCCGTTTTGATATCGTGGCCGAGTGAGCGGCCAGAGAAGGCAAGCCATGACAAAGATCTCATCGGACGAACTGCACAACCTGTGTACCGATGCATTGACCGCCGCCGGGTTTTCCGACGACAACGCCCAGGCTCTCGCGCGTCAAACCGTCCTAACCGAGGAGCTCGGCCAGCCGATCGTCGGCGTCCTGCACATGTTCTACTATGTCGACGGCGTCCGAGACGGCCGCATTAACGGCATGGCGGAGCCCACGATCACCACGCCGGCGCCGGCCATCATCCATGTCGACGGCAACGAGGGCCTGCCGCAAGCGGGTTTCGACAAGGTGTTCGAGGACATTGTCGCCAAGGCACGCAAACTGGGCATGGCGATGTTCCTGCACAGGAACGCCACCCTTTGCGGCTCGCTCGGCACCTTTACCCTCCGGCTCGCCGAGCGGGGTCTCGTCGGCTTCGCCGCCACCAACGGGTCGCCGCTGGTCGCCGGGTCGGGCGGCACGAAGCCGGTGTTCGGCACCACGCCGACGTCGTTCGCCGCACCGCAGGCTGACGGCCCGCCGTTGCTCATCGACCAGTCGTCAAGCGCCACTGCATTCGTCAACATCAAGGCTGCTGCCGGGCGCGGTGAAGCGATCCCCAAGGGCTGGGCACTCGATGCCGACGGAAACCCGACGACGAATCCCGACGACGCGATCAAGGGCGCCCTGTTGCCTTTCGGCGGCCAGCGTGGCGGCAATATCGCGTTGATGGCTGAAATCCTGTCGGCGGGGCTTTCCGGCGGCAATTGGTCGCTCGATGCAGGCTCGTTTGTCCGCGGTGACCGTTGCCCGGGCACCGGCCTGTTCGTCATGGCAATCGATCCCGAGCCTGCGGCCCACGGCTTCGCGAAACGATTGGGTTCCCAGTTGCGCCGCCTGGCGGATGATTATGGCGTCCACATCCCGGGCCTGTCGAAGGCAAGGATCCGCACCCGTGCCAAATCTGACGGTATCGAAATCGACGACGAACTGCTAAAGCGCCTGAAGGATATCTCTGCCGGGGCTTAAGTCGCGGCGCCTTCGGAACACGACATGAGCGACACGACCAACAAGCCGCAAGCGCTGCGACCGGCGACGACCGCCGACTACACCAAGATGTTCTCGCTCGGTGCCATCTGGGGCAGCGCCTTCATGCTGATGGCGATCGGCCTGACGGCATTTCATCCGTTCGCCGTGTCGACGATCCGCGTTACCATCGGCGCGCTGGCGCTTGCCATCATCGGCATGGCCATGGGCGAGAAATGGCCGAGTGGCTGGCGCATCTGGTGCTGGCTTTCCCTCGTCGGTTTGTTCAACACGGCGATGCCGTTCAGCCTGATCACTTGGGGACAGCAGGAGGTCGCCGCCAATCGCGCGGCGATCCTGATGGCGACGACACCGTTCGTCACGCTGATGCTCAGCCACTTCTTCTCCGACGACGACCGGATCAGCACGCTGAAGCTCTTCGGACTGACCCTCGGCATCTCGGGGGTCATCCTGGTTGTCGGGTTCGACGCCCTGAGCGAGTCCGGTCAATCCGTCATCGGTCAGCTCTCGATCATGGCGGCCGCCGTCTGCTACTCGGTCAGCAATATCCTGACGCGCAAGCTCTCGTACCTGCCGCCAATCCTCGGCACGGCGTCATACATGGCGACGACGGTTGTCTACATGGTGCCCTTGATGGCGCTGTACTGGTGGCCGGACGAGTTCACCAGCGACTGGGAGCCCTATGCCGCGTTGCTGGCCCTCGGCCTTGGCCCGACCGCACTGGCTTTCGCCCTGCGATTCCAGCTGATCCGCGATGCCGGCGCGACATTCATGTCCCAGGTCGGCTACCTGGTGCCGGTGTTCGGCGTTGCCTGGGCATGGCTTGTACTGGACGAAGTCCCCGAGACCACGGCGTTCATCGCCATTGCCCTGATCCTGCTCGGCATTCGGGTGACCCAGTGGAAACGCCCGCCAAAGCCCAACACGCTGCCCTCGAACCGCGCCTGAGCAGTCGCAGGGCCGATCACCTACAGTTGACTCGCTCGTCCTGCGAAAGCCCGTCATAACGGGCGCATGCGAAGATCGATTTGGAGGCTCTCGGTGCGAACGTTGTCCCTCGTTTTCATTGTCAGTGTTTTAGCCGTCCTGCCGGTGGCGGCGGATGAGATGCGCCTCGACAACGACGAGATTCGCGAGATGCTGACGGGGAGAACCGCAGTCTACGATGGCGGCGTCATCCGCCAATACTTCAGCGAGAACGGCCGCACGCCCTACTGGGACGGCAAAAGAATGACCATGGGTTCGTGGCAGGCGACGGGCAACAGGTACTGCTCGGCATGGCCGCCGTCGACTGGCGTCAGCTGCTACGACATGTATCGTACAGAGGACGGTAAGGCCGTATGGGTCGGGGAACGGGGCGATCGCTACGTCGCGACCATGGACGATGGCAACCTGATGCCCGACCAGTAGCGTCCCGCCCGGTCAGTCGTCGCGCTGGTCGAGATACTCTTCAATCAGATGGTAAATCGTCTCGGCGTCGTCCTCCGAGGTCACGGCGATGTTCGACGCCTCGCCGTAGATATTGAGCAAATATCCACGCGCTCCGGCGACCTTTTCGAGCGCCAGGGCAAACGGCAGGATCACGTTGTCGTTGAGGCTCTCCGCGTCGGGGCAGGCCTCCATGCGACCGATCATATCGCGCAGGAACTCTTCCGGATCGGAAACGCTGCCGGAGCCCTTCTTCGTGGACTTGCTGTCCCTGGACCGCGCCATGATCCTACGCCGGTCCGCGCTCAGGCATGACCGGCGGAATCGGAGAGCATGCGAGGATCAATGCCGATCTTACCCATAGCCAGGGTCCACTTTTCCTCGAGGTCGGCATCAAACAACAGATTGCTGTCGGCCTCGACATGTAGCCAGCCGTTCGCTCGAATCTCCGCATCCAGCTGCCCCGGCCCCCATCCGGCATAACCGAGCGCCAGCATGCGTTGTGAGGGCCCCCCGCCATCGGCGATCGCCCGCAGGATGTCCACCGTCGCCGTCAACGCCACGTTGTCGTCTACCGCTAGGCTACCGTCGTGCATGTAATCCTGACTGTGCAGCACGAAACCGCGCCCCGACTCCACGGGCCCGCCGAATTGCACCAGGATCGGGCTGAGGTGCGCCGCGGGCTCAATATTCAGCTGTTCCAGCAGGTCAGGAAAGGTCAGGTCGTCGAACTCGCGATTGATCACCAGCCCCATCGCACCGTCTTCGCTGTGGGCGCACAAATAGATCACCGTCTTGTCGAATCGCGGATCGCCGATGCCGGGCATGGCGATCAACAGCTGGCCCGTGAGGTACGGATCCTGCGGGGTTTCGTCGAGGCGATTCTGGACGTGATCGATGGGCAATGCCGGTCTCCTGACTGATGCTCATTATGACATATGCATGATTTGTGGCAAAATCACGAGGTACTCGCAGGTGAATTCGTCTCATATATCCTGACCCCCGGATCAACCGGTCTCAATCCTGCGTGAACATGCCGCCGAGGCTGTTCGTGGTTCTGTCAATTCGGCGCGAATTGCCTATATTTTCCGCCATGACGCCTCGGTTCTCACGCATCGTGCACGGCTTCCTCGCGATAACCGCCGCGTTGAGCTGCTTCGCGCCTGCCTTGGCGGCGGCGACGCCCGACGCCGCCTCCGATTGGCAGGACAATGCCTACACCTCGGTCCGGCTGATCGCGGCGCAGGACGGAACAGGCGACGGCAGTCGACTGGACGCGCTGCGATTTGGCCTCGAGTTCCGCATGCCGGAACACTGGAAGATTTATTGGCGCTCGCCGGGCGATGCGGGTTATCCGCCGCAACCTGACTGGGATAACTCTGAGAATGTCGCTTCCGTCGACATCGGTTGGCCTGCGCCGACCCGGTTTTCCGTTCTCGGACTTGAAACCCTCGGCTACGAGAACGGTGTGGTCCTGCCTCTCCGGGTCGTACCGTCAGCCGCAGGGGAGGCCGTCAGACTCGCCGCCAGCGTCGATTACCTGACGTGCTCGGACATCTGCGTACCGGAAAGCGCCAGTCTCTCCCTTGAACTCCCAGCGGGCGGCGGCGCCATCACCCGTCAAGCGCACCTGATCGACCGATTCAGAGCCCTGGTACCGGGTGACGGGGCCGCCCATGGTCTGCGGATTGAGGTGCCATCCTTCTCCAGCGAAGGCACTCCCACCTTAATGGTCGACGCGGCATCGACGTCTGGCATGGCCTTCCACCAACCGGACATCTACGTCGAAGGCCCATCGCATCTCAGTTTCGGTAAACCCGATGTGACTCTCATGGACGGCGCCACGATTGCCCATTTCCGAATCCCGGTTTACGCGACCAAGCCTTCGGACATCGCGCTCGCAGACGAGACCGTCACACTGACCCTGGTCGACGGGAATCGCAGTGCCGAAGCCGCCCGACCGGTATCTGCCGCCAATGTCGCGGGAACCCCGTCTGCTAGCGGGTTCTCTCTTACCATCCTCGGACTCGCCTTTCTTGGTGGCCTGATCCTCAACCTGATGCCGTGTGTCCTGCCGGTACTCGCGATCAAACTGGCCGGCGTGCTCGGCAAGGCGGGCGCCGCCCGCGGCGCGGTGCGGCGCGGATTCCTGGCGACGTCCGCCGGGATCGTCGTCTCCTTCCTGATGCTCGCCGCGGCGCTCGTCGCCCTCAAGCTCGGCGGCCTCGCCATCGGCTGGGGCATTCAGTTCCAGCAGCCCGCGTTCCTGGCGGTCATGGCGGCGGTCGTCACCCTGTTCGCCTGCAACCTCTGGGGACTGTTCGAGATCCATGCGCCCGCGGTGGTCGGAACACTGGGCGGTCCGGTCCGGCCAGCCCATGAGACCCCGCTGGGCGGCCACTTCCTGACCGGCATGCTGGCGACCCTGTTGGCGACGCCCTGCTCCGCCCCGTTCCTGGGAACCGCGATCGGTTTTGCGTTGGCTCGCGGGCCGGTCGAGATATTCGTGATCTTCGCCGTCGTCGGCATCGGTCTTGCCACCCCCTACATGCTGGTCGCGGCGATGCCCGACCTGGCACGCGCGCTGCCGAAACCGGGGCCATGGATGATCGTCCTCAAGCGGGTTCTGGCGCTGGCGCTCGCCGGAACCGCGGTCTGGCTGCTCAACGTTATTGCGGCGACGACCGGCTGGCCGGTTTCCGTGGCATCGGGCTTCGCCCTCGCCGCCGCCTGTTTCGGACTATGGATCCTTCGCCGGCGCAGCGACGTGCGCGCACCCTCGATCAAGGCGGCCACGGCCATGGTGCTCGCGGTCTCCATCCTGCTGCCGGCGCTCAGCCCCCACACCGGTCGCCCCCCGGGCGCCAAAGACGACGACCGTTGGCAGCGTTTCGATCAGGTGTCGATCGAACGGCTGGTCGGTCAGGGGCAGACGGTTGTGGTCGACGTGACGGCAGATTGGTGTCTGACGTGCAAGGTCAACAAGACGGTGGCTTTCGGCGACCCAGCCGTGGCTGAACAACTCGGCAGCGACGATGTAACGGCGATGGTCGCCGACTGGACCCTGCCGGACCCAGCGATTACCACCTATCTCGCGTCGTACGAACGCTTCGGCATTCCCTTCAATGCCGTCTATGGACCGGCGGCCCCCGAAGGGATCGTGCTGCCCGAACTGCTTCGCGCGGGCGATGTACTAGACGCGATTAATCGCGCGCGTGGCGGATAGAAGCCCGGGCATGCAGCGCGGATTTGACTGGACATCCGCTTCAGGCAAACTATGTGACAATCCGATAACCCGGCACCCGAATGCCCGTACCAAAGGAGACTGACATGACTATTGCCGTCGGCGACAAGATTCCCGAAGCGACACTCTACGTGATGGGCGAGTCGGGCCCCGAGGCCAAGAGCACCAGCGATCTGTTCAGCGGCAAGAAGGTCGCGTTGTTCGGCCTGCCGGGGGCGTTCACCCCGACATGCTCGGCCAAGCACGTGCCCGGCTTCGTCGAGCACGCGCCGGCGCTCGCCGACAAGGGTATCGATCGCATCATCTGCATGTCGGTTAACGATGCCTTCGTGATGAACGCCTGGGGCAAGGATCAGGGCGCAGGTGACGTGGTCATCATGGCGGCAGACGGGTCCGCCGATCTAACCAAGGCAATGGGCCTCGAGTTCGATCTGAGCGGCCGCGGCTTCGGCGTGCGTTGCAAACGGTTTGCGATGGTTGTTAACGACGGCACCGTCGAGAGCATCGATCTTGAGGAAGACGGTGGCTACGAAGTCACCAGCGCCCAGCACATGCTCGCCAATCTCTGAGCAGATACGCCGCGGATACTCAGGATGCTGCAGTTTCGGCTGCGGCTGCCCGCGCTAATTCGTCCGCCCGCTCGTTCTCGGGATGGCCATCGTGCCCCTTCACCCAGTGCCACTCGACAGGATAGCGTGACGCCAGTTCGTCGAGCTCCCGCCACAGGTCGGCGTTCTTCACGGGCTTCTTGTCAGCGGTCTTCCAGCCGTTCCGTTTCCAGCCATGAATCCACTGGGTGATGCCATTCCGGACGTACGTGCTGTCGGTATGAATCTCGACCGGCAGCGTCCGGGTCAGACTCGCGAGCCCTTCAATCGCGGCGCGCAGTTCCATTCGGTTGTTGGTGGTTTCAGGTTCGCCGCCCGACAATTCCTTCTCGGCATCCCCGAAACGCAGGATCACACCCCATCCACCCGGTCCGGGATTGCCCAGACAGGATCCGTCCGTGAACATCTGAACGGCGCGCTTGCGATCCTCCGTCATACTCGGCTGCCTGCTCCCCCGTTACTTAGGTTGTCCGGCCGTGTTGCGCAGCATGTGCGACCACGGAATCGCGGCTATAATCTCCGCCGATGAACAGGACATCAACCTTCGTCGGCGCGATCGCCTCGCTGGCTCTGTGGAGTCTTGTCGCCGCGCCGTCCATGCACGCCGCGACACAACCGACAACGGAGACGGGCCGCCAGGTTCGGACGGATATCAGGCCGTACCCCGAAAGCGGCTATATCCGCGATTTGATCGAACGGGCACAACGCGCACTGACGGCCCTTGGGTTGTACGATGGCCCCGTGAGCGGTGTCGTCGACCCGCTCCTGATCGAGGCGATCACGCAGTTTCTGCAACGTCGCGGAAGGGTCGAATCGACCAAGATCGACGAGGATCTCGTCGCCCGTCTCGAATCCTCGGTCGACATCGAAACCCTTCTCGACAGACTGGCGGATATCAGGAAACGTAAGACGCAGGCAGCGCGCGACCAGTTGCTTTCGAACCCGGAGACGCGGCAACTTCTCGAGAGCGCGCCCGATGAGGAAATTGCCGACATCGGTCGCGATACGACCGCGTGTTTCCGCAAGCCCGATCCGAAATGCCTACTCGACGAGGCGACCGAGAGCGCCAAGGCGGTGGCTACCGACGGACGCCGGGACTGGGCTTTCGGGGAGATCCTCGTTGCCCAAATACTGTCGGGGCTGCAGGACGACGCCTTGTCGACGACCAGGCGAATCGCCGATCCCCGATTGATTATTGTCGCTTTGCGCCGGATCGCCGAAGCAGAAGCCGAGGCCGGACGGGTCGACGCCGCGTTGGACGCCATCTCCCTGATCCCCGATGACGTTGAACAGACGGCCGCCCGGACCACGGTGGCACGATTGCTGTCCGATCAGGGCGATCATGCGGCGGCCCTGGATACCGCCGAACCGCTACTCGCCGGTTTGCGGAACGGTATTTCGGCGGAATCCCTCACGGACGAAACCGATTTTCGCACCAGCCTGGTTCCGGTGCTGGCGAACGGCGATCGACGGGATGAAGCTGACCGGCTTCTCGTCGATCTGGTTCTGGAGGCCCGCGCCATTGATGATCCGGCCGAACGCGGTGTTTCCTACCGCCGGATCGCAACGGCTTACCTCTCTATCGGCGAACCCGATGTCGCCATTGCAATGCTCGACGAAATTGCCACGGAGAGCGATCGCAACACGATCCTGATCGCTGCCGCAGCGCAACTGGCCGCGGCGCAACGGCCAGCACAGGCACTTGAACTCGCCGGGTCGGTCGCCGGTCCAAGATATCGGGCGCTCGCCTTCATTGATGTCGCGGAGCGCATCGCCGAGTTCGACGTCAATGCCGCGCAAGAGATCCTGGCAACCGCATCGTCGGTCATTGATACGATCGAACTTCCTTTCGCCCGTGACTTTGCACTCAGCAGGCTGGCCATCGCACAAGTTGCCGGCGGCGGCCCGGTGCTGGGCAGGAAGACCGCCGCCTCGATCGGCGACGCCACATTGCGGGCCGAGACATTCTGGCGCCTGTATCTGGAACAGGGTCTGCCAGTCGAAGCTGACGCCGAGGCCGCCAGCGGCGACGTCCAGGGCGGTTTCAATCTGGCGTGGTTGTTCTCGGAGCTGGCGGACCGGATGAATGCCCGGACTGACAACGAAACCGGACCTGTCAAGGCGCGGAATCTGTTCGAACGGGCGTTGGCGTTGGCGGAAGCCATCAAGACTCCCTGGGCTCGGGCCCGCCTTCTCGCCAGGCTGGCTGTCACGCTGGAGAGGCTTCCCGAACCGTGAGTCCGATCCGGTCAGCCGTTGCTTGCTGGAACGTGCGGTCCTCCGCTACTGTCACGCGGTCATGAACGAACGCCAGATTTCCGCAGCGCCAACCGGCAAGACCGAAGCCGCCATCCGGCACCACTCGACATTCGCACGCCATGTCCTGCGCCGGGTTGCCGCCATCAGCATGGCCATCGTGCTGGCCGCGTGCTCAACGGACAATACCCCGTTCGAGGGCATATTCGGCGAAGGTACGGCGCCGCCGTCTTGCCCCGACGTCCGTATTCTCGCGGCCGCCACGACGATGACGCAGTTCGCCGGGGATGGCGGTCAGGACCTGACCGATATCGTCGCCGAGGCGCGGCTCGCGGAGTTCGATGCAAACTGCATTCAGGACGTCGATCCGGAAACCGGTATCGGCATGGTCACCGTCGAGATCAGCCCGGGTATCGAGGCCGCGCGCGGTCCGGCGAACCGCGACGGTACCGCGACGTTTCCCTATTTCGTCTCGATTACGGATACCGAACGGAACATCCTGAACAAGCAGGTCTTTAACGTGACTGTCGTGTTCGAGCGCAATGCGTTCCGCGTGAGATCGTTCGACAGGCCGGTGTCGCTGAACATTCCGATCAAACCGCCGGTGACAGGAGCTTCCTATATCGTCTACCTCGGGCTGCAGTTGACCGAGGGCGACATCGAGTACAACACCCGCGTTGGACCAGCCCTGCTCGGCAGTTGACCCCCAATCCGAGCCTGATACACTCGTCCGCGGCGTGCCGGAACCAAGCCGTCGCCATTGAATGACAAAGCATCAAGGGGGAGGATATCCGATCGCCGATACGGCGATTTTCACCTCAGATGACCGCTGCGGGAGAGTCCGCTCCACATCGCCGTCGTGTCGCTCCCGAAAGGGAGGCCGCTGCGGCGCAGGGAGTGGCGCCGAAGGAGAAACCACCCCGGAAACTCTCAGGCCCCAGGGACCGCTAGCGTGATGAGACTCTGGAAAGTGGCGTTACCGGCCGACGAGCAGCCGGGACCGCCCACCGACGAGGAAAGCCGCCGACCCGTTCGGCGCGGCAAATCTTTCAGGTTCCGAGACAGAGGGGGCGAGCGCGTTCTTCAGGAACGGATACCCCCGGCCGCGTCGTAGAACGCCGAACGGCCCAGTCAAAGGAGCCATCAATGTCCGATTCGACACCAACCGTTTCTTTGCCCCTCGACGAGCTGCACCGCTCGCTCGGGGCTAAAATGGTGGCGTTCGCCGGCTACTCCATGCCGATCCAGTACCCGACCGGAATCATCACCGAGCATCAGGCGACACGTTCCGATGCCGGTCTTTTCGACGTTTCCCACATGGGTCAAGTCCGGCTGCACGGCGCGAATGCGGACAAGGCGCTGGAAACCATCGTGCCGGGCGACATCATCGGCCTGAACCCAGGCCGGGTCCGTTACACCATGTTCACCAATGATGCCGGCGGCATCCTCGACGACCTGATGGTCGCACGCGACGAAAGTTCGCTGCTTCTTGTCATCAATGCGTCGCGCAAGGCCGAGGACATCGCGCACATGACCGCCCGCATCGGCGATCAATGCGACATCGAAGTCGTCGAGGACCGGGCGCTGCTGGCCCTTCAGGGACCCAAGGCCGTAGCTGTCATGTCACGTTATGCGGCAGCGGCGCGCCATATGATGTTTATGCACCATGCACATCTTCACGTCAGCGACGAGGCGATTTCCGTGACGCGCTCGGGCTACACCGGTGAAGACGGGTTCGAAATGTCCGTACCCGTCGAATTCGCCGACGAGTTCGCCCGACTGCTGCTCAACGAGCCGGAGGTGAAGCCCGTGGGGCTCGGCGCCCGGGATTCGCTCAGGCTGGAAGCCGGTCTGTGCCTCTACGGCAACGACATCGACGAAACCACCACGCCGATCGAGGCCGGGCTGGCGTGGACCATCTCGAAACGCCGGCGTGAGGAGGGCGGGTATCCAGGCCACGACGTCATCGCCCGCCAACTCGCGGAGGGCCCACCACGCAAACGAGTTGGACTGCGGATCGAAGGCCGCGTGCCCGCCCGCGCAGGCGCCGAGATCGCCGACAAGGACGGCAACATCATCGGATCCGTCACCAGCGGCGGCTTCGGACCGTCGGTCGATGGTCCTGTCGCCATGGGTTACGTGACGGCCGGAGCGTCGGCGCCCGACACCAAGGTCGATGTCATCGTCCGCGGAAAACCCCTGGCGGCGACGGTTTCGTCTCCAACTTTGGTGCCCCATCGGTATCACACGGTCTGAACGAGAAGACCTCAAACGAACATTCACGCAGGGAAAAGCAAGGAGGACACATGACAATCAAGTTTACGGAGGATCACGAGTGGATCCGCGTCGACGGCGACACGGCCACGGTCGGCATCACCGACTATGCTCAACAGCAACTCGGCGACGTGGTCTTCGTCGAAACGCCGGATGTCGGCGCCTCCGTGTCCAAGGGGGGCGAGACTGGCGTCATTGAGTCTGTGAAGGCCGCGAGCGAGATTTACGCACCGGCAACGGGCGAAGTCACCGAGGCCAACGGCGCCCTTGCCGACGATCCGACTCTGGTCAACTCGGACCCCGAAAAGGGCGGCTGGCTTTACAAGATGACCCTCTCCGACGCTGGAGAACTCGACGCATTGATGGACGAGGCGGCCTACAAGGAATTCGTGAAAGGGCTCGACTGATGCCGCGCGCAACCCTCAACGAACTCGAAAGCCGGGATGATTTTATCCGTCGCCACATCGGCCCCGGCGAAACGCAGATTCCGAAGATGCTCGACGTCATTGGCGTGGCCTCGATCGACGATCTGATCGACAAGACGGTGCCCAAGGCCATTCGATCAGAAAACCCGCTTGATCTGCCGCCCAACAAAAGCGAGCGCTACACCCTGAGCGTTCTGCGCCAGATGGCTGACCGGAACAAGGTGTTCGTTTCCATGATCGGCATGGGCTACCACGGCACCGTGGTGCCCAACGTAATCCTCCGCAATGTCATGGAGAATCCTGGCTGGTACACGGCTTACACGCCCTACCAGCCGGAAGTCAGCCAGGGCAGGCTTGAGGCGCTGCTCAACTACCAGCAGATGATCATGGATCTCACGGGCATGGAACTGGCCAATGCGTCCCTGCTCGACGAAGCGACGGCCGCGGCAGAAGCGATGGCCATGGCACACCGTATCAGCAAGAAGAAGGATTGCGAGACCTTCTTCGTCGACCGCGAGTGCCATCCGCAGACGATCGCCGTCATCCAGACCCGTGCGCGGCTTGCCGGCTTTGAGATCGTCGTCGGCGATCCCTGGTCCGGTCTCGATCCCGATGCCGTGTTCGGCGTCCTGATCCAGTATCCCGCTTCGACTGGCGAGGTCCGCAACCCTGAATCAGTTATCGCCGAGGCGCACGAAGGCGGGGTGATCGCCTGCATCGCCGCCGACCTGCTGTCTCTCGCCCTGCTGAAACCGCCCGGCGAGATGGGTGCCGACATCGTTCTCGGAACGTCGCAGCGCTTCGGCGTTCCGATGGGTTACGGCGGGCCGCACGCCGCATACTTCGCGACGCGCGACGAATACAAGCGCCAGACGCCTGGTCGCATCATCGGCGTTTCGGTCGACTCGGAGGGCAACCGCGCCCTGCGCATGGCCCTTCAGACCCGCGAGCAGCATATCCGGCGCGAAAAGGCTACCAGCAACATCTGCACGGCACAGGTCCTGCTGGCGGTCATCGCCGGTTTCTACGGCGTTTATCACGGACCAGACGGCATCCGCCGGATCGCCGAGAAGACCCACCGAATGACGCGTATCGTCGCCGACGGGCTGAAGACTCTCGGGTTCGAAGTCGTCCATGACCACTTCTTCGACACGCTGAAGGTCCGGGCACGCGGACAAGCCGGGCGCATCGCCGCCAAGGCACGCGAGTCACGAATCAATCTCCGGGTCATCGACCCCGATCACCTCGGCATCACGCTCGACGAGACGACGCGCCGGCGCAACATCCGCGCATTGTGGAGCGTTTTTTCCGCCAAGGCGGACCAACTGCTCTCCATCGATGACATTGATTCCAAGGTCGGGCCGGCGATCCCGGAGGGGCTCGATCGCACCAGCGCCTTCATGGAACATCCCGTGTTCCAGCTGTATCACGCGGAAACGGAGATGCTTCGCTACATTCGATGGCTGCAGTCGAAGGACATTGCTCTCGACCGGGCGATGATCCCGCTCGGGTCCTGCACCATGAAGCTCAATGCGACGACGGAAATGATTCCGGTGACCTGGCGGAATTTCTCTGCGATGCATCCCTTCGCGCCACTCGATCAGGCCCAAGGCTATCAGCAGCTGATCGAGGAACTCGAGGAGATGCTCTGCGAGATAACCGGGTTCGACGCGATCTCGATGCAGCCCAACGCGGGAAGCCAGGGCGAGTACACTGGCCTGTCGGTCATCCGCAAGTACCACGAGGCAAACGGCAACGGGCATCGGGACGTCTGCCTGATTCCGTCATCGGCGCACGGCACCAATCCTGCCAGCGCGCAGATGGCCGGTCTGCGGGTCGTCGTCGTAAAGAGCGACGATCACGGCAACGTCGATATGGACGACCTGGCCGCCAGGGCCGGCGAACATGCCGACAATCTGGCGGCGTTGATGATCACCTATCCCTCTACCCACGGGGTGTTCGAGGAAGGCATTGTCGACATCTGCCAGATCATTCACGATCATGGCGGTCAGGTTTACCTCGACGGCGCCAACATGAACGCGCTTGTCGGTATTGCCCGGCCCGGCAAGTTCGGTGCGGACGTGATGCACCTCAACCTGCACAAGACCTTCGCCATTCCGCATGGCGGTGGCGGTCCCGGCATGGGGCCGATCGGCGTTCTCGCACACCTCGCACCGTATGTTCCGGATCATCCTGTCGTCGAAGGCGTCAATCCGGCGGAGGGCGATGACGGCACCGTCGGCACCATTTCCGCCGCGCCCTGGGGTTCGGCAAGCATCCTGCCGATCTCGTGGGCCTATGTCTCGATGCTGGGAGCAAAGGGACTCAAACGCTCGACAGAGATCGCGATCCTCAGCGCGAACTACATTGCCAATCGGCTCGACCCCTACTACCCGGTTCTCTACCGCGGGCGGAACGGATTTGTCGCCCATGAGTGCATCGTTGACCTTCACCCTATCAAGGAGAGCTGCGGGATCACCAACGAGGACGTCGCCAAGCGGCTCGTCGATTACGGCTTTCATGCGCCGACCATGTCGTTCCCGGTGGCCGATACGTTGATGATCGAGCCGACCGAATCCGAAGCGATGCGGGAGATCGACCGGTTTTGCGACGCCATGATCCATATCCGCAAGGAAATCGAAGCCATCGAGAAGGGCGAGGTGGACGCGAATGACAATCTATTGAAGAACGCACCGCACACGCACCACCTGCTGCTCGAAACGCCCTGGAACAAACCTTACACGAAGGAAGACGCATACTTCCCGCTACCGGGACTGCGCGAGGACAAGTACTGGCCGCCCGTCGGGCGCGTCGACAACGTGCAGGGCGACCGCAACCTGATCTGCACTTGCCCGCCGATCGAATCATACGAGCACGCGGCCGAGTAGCGGGGCCGGACGGTTGCTGAACGCCGGGCAGAAGAGCTCATTCGAACGGGACGGCGTCATCAAGGTCGAGGGCGCCTTTGCCGGTGAATGGCTCGATCTCGCGATCGAAGGCATCGAGCAGAATCGCGCGACGCCGGGACCATTCTTTCGCGACCAGACGCGCCCTGGCGATCCCGCCCGCTATGTCTTCGATTACTGGTCGTGGACCGGCATTCCGGCGCTGACACGGTTCGTGCATCAATCGCCCGCCAAGACGCTGGCGGGTGAACTGCTGGGCGCGGACAAGGTCACGCTGTTGATGGACAACTGGTTCATGAACGAAGCGGGGGCCACCAATGCCGCGCCGTGGCACCAGGACGAGCCCTATTTCGACTATTCGGGCAAGATGCTGAACGTGCTCATCTCGCTCGACCCCGGTACCGAGGACGAGGCCCTGCGCTTCGCGGTCGGCTCGCATCGCTGGGGCAAAGTATTCAAGGCGACCGACTTCAAGCTCAAGACGCCGTTCGATGGTCAGGCAGACTCGGGTCTCGCGGACATTCCGGACGTCGACGCCGAGGCCGAGCTGGTGTCATTCTCGACACAGCCGGGCGATTGCCTGATCTTCGATCTTCGCATGCTGCACCGGGGACCGAACCACGGTCGCCCGGCGTCGTCGCTCAGGCGCCGGCTTTCGCTGCGCTTTGGTTTACCGGACACCGTGTTCGAACCGCGCGGCGCTTGGACGAGGGAAATTTCGGCTCACCTGATGAGCCTCGGTCAAGAACCCGGCGTACCGGTCGACACGCCGCTGACGCCAATTCTGAACGTCCGCTAAGTCGATCACCGGGGCGCAAGCAAATCGACCGGCCCTGCCCGACGAGCACTGTATCAAAAAACATATACATACGTATTTACCACTACGTATTAACTATGTTAGGGATAGCCCTAGCTCATTCGTCAATGGACGTAAAAAAACGTCGGCGAATGCCTTGAACATTAGCCTCGTTAATCTATCGCTGGGGGAAGCTCTCGATGAATCTTACGATCAAGTCCAAAATCATCGGTGTCGGTGTTATTTCGCTGCTGGCGATCGCCAGCGTTTCAGCGATCACATTCCTGATGTCCGGTAAAATCGATTCCGCGACGGAGTCGAACCTCCATCAGCAGGAGGAGATCGCCATTGTCAACGACATGCGCCGCGCGAACCTCAGCGTGACGCTCGCGGCGATGGACTCGATCATCGATAAGGACGAAGGCGTTATCCAGCCCGAACGCATCGAGGCGATCAACGATGGGTTTGCGATCTTGACGGACATGGCGGCGCGATTGATCGAACGCGCTGATACCCCGGACAAGAAGACAACCGCGCAACAGATTGCTGACCAGATTGGTCCGCTGGAGCAAGGGATCAAGATCGACCTGGCTCAACTTATCGAGTCGAATGCGGCTCAGGATGAGTTCACCAAGATCGACGATGTCATCGATGAGTATGGCGAGACGATGGATGAACTCCTTGAGCAGTACGAAGAGGAAGCCAATCGGAGCAGCGCCGTAGCCGTCGAGAATCTGCGTGGTGCATTGGCGACCGGAGCGAACGTCACGCTTATCGCCTTGATCGTTTCCTTGATCGTTGTTTCCGGCGCCCTGTTCGTTATTGGCCGCAGTATCATCAACCCGTTGAATCGAATCACCGCTGTCATGGCGAAACTCGCGGATGGCGACACGACGATTGAAGTGCCTGCCAGAGATCAGACCGACGAAATCGGCCAGATCGCCCAAGCCGTGCAAGTCTTCAAGGACGGAGCTATCGAACGGATCAGGCTCGAGAAGGAACAGGCGAATGCCGCGCAACGCTCCGAACAGGAAAAACGCGCCCAGATGGACAAGCTGGCCGATACGTTCGAGGCCAGCGTCGGCGGCTTCGTTTCTTCCCTGACAACGGCGTCGGACGATATGAAGTCGTCGGCACAATCCATGGTCGACGTCGCCAAAGACGCGGGCGGCAAAGCCAGTACGGTGAACTCGGACTCCGAAACTGCAAGTGAGAGCGTATCGACCGTCGCCACCGCCGCCGAGGAACTGACGAGCTCGATCTCAGAGATAACGCAGCAGGTAGACCGGGCCTCCCAGATCGCGACCAACGCAGTTCGCCAGGCGGAAAGCACCAACGCCGAGGTCAAGGATCTCGCCACAGCCGCCAACAAGATCGGTGAAGTCGTGGCCCTGATCACAGACATCGCGGAGCAAACCAACCTGCTGGCGCTGAATGCGACAATCGAGGCAGCACGCGCCGGTGAGGCGGGCAAGGGTTTTGCCGTTGTCGCTTCCGAAGTCAAGAGTCTGGCCAACCAGACTGCAAAGGCGACGGAGGACATATCCAATCAGGTCGGCGGCATTCAGAAAGCGACTGAGAACGCGGTCAACGCCATCGAGAGTATCGGCACCACGATCGGCGAAATCGATGAGATCAGCTCTGCTCTTGCGGCCGCTATGGAGGAACAGGGCGCCGCAGTTTCCGAGATCGCCAACAGTGCCGAGAACGCGTCATCCGCAACAAAGGGTGTCTCAGGCAACATCACCAGCGTATCGTCATCCATCGGCGAGGTCGGAAACCAGGCGAGTTCGCTTCTGGCCGCGGCCAGCAAATTGTCGGATCAATCCGCGTCCCTCAGGCAGGAAGTCGACAAGTTCCTCGACCAGGTCCGCCGCGGATAGTGCTGCGGATCATTCGCCAACGATGACGAGATCGAGTGGCGCCTTGACCGGCTGATACGCGGTGTCCTTCTTGAACATCAGCGTATCGATGTAGTAGGTGATGCCGGTCATGCGCGGCGAGAAGAACTGACTCTCGAAGTTCACCACCGTGCCCGGCTCGAACACCTTATCGGTGTCGGTATCGGACATCTCGTAAACGTAGTTGCCAACCCAGTCGGGCGGGAACCCGATACCCAACTCGTAACCGCCAACCCAGCAGGCGTCCGTCCAGATCCCGGCATCCTCGTAATAGGTCCTGGCCGCCGTCACCAGTTCGGCAACCGGTAGTCCCGGACGCAGCATCCCGGCGATGACATCGAACACGCCGGCCGCTTTGCGGTGGAAATCGAGAACGTCCTTCGCCGGTTCGCCGACGTGAAAGGCGCGTGCTGCGTTGCAGTGGTAACGCTCAACCACGCCGCTGACGTCGACATTGACCTGTTCACCCGACCGGATGATACGTCGGCTGGCGAGGGAATGGCCGGTGTTGGCCTTGGGCCCCGACAGCACTGGCAGCGTGATCGCCGGGTTCTCGCCGCCGGCCTTGGCCATGGCGTGAATGATCTCGCCGTAGACGTCGAGTTCCGTCACGCCGGGCCTGATCGCCTTGCGCGCCGCCTCGAGGCCGATATCGGTGATCCCGGCCGCCTTCTCCATGAGCGCGATCTCAGCATCGGATTTGATCCAGCGCAGCTCCCGCAATACGTCGCTGCCATCCGCGACGTTCATCCCCGCCCCCTCGAACGCCGCCTGAAACCGTTTGGAGATCGCCGGATTCGGGCGGTAGCTGAAGAACTCCATACCAACGGTTCCGGCAAGCCAACCCTCGGCCTTCAGTTCGTCGATAATGAAGGCGATGCCGTCGCGGCGCGTGCCCATCGGGAAGATTCGCGTGTCCTTCGAACACGTGACGAACCGGCACATGATCTTCTCGCTCGGGGTATCGAACAGAATGAACCGGTCATGGTCGCGGTGAACCGCAATACCGCTGGTCGCCGGCCACTGCTTGGGCCCCTGCGCCTGGTACCATTCGCACTTGTAGCCGCTGACGTAGTGCAAGCTCTCGGGCGCCATCAGCCACAGGAGATCGATGCCGTCGCGATCCATGCGTTCGCGAATGCGTCGCAGGCGCGCCTCGTACTCCGCAACCGGGAAGGCAAGCTCCATCTCCGGATGGCAGGTCTCGAGGGCTAAGTCTCGGTTGTGTCCCACAGGTGGCCTCCAAGCTGTCAGATTCTTGATATTGCTGCGAGGTTAGGTGGCGCGTATTCGTGAAGCAACGATCCGAAATGTGACAATCCGAACCATGCCGCAGGGAGCCCGCGATGACCGACCGTATAGCCGTATTTTTCGACGCCAGGGTATTCGACCACGACACCGGTACCGGGTTGTTCGAAGGCCCGCCATCACCCTATCTGGACGTTGCCGAACGCCATCCGGAAAATGGCGAACGGATACGCAACATGGAATCCGTCCTGCGCCGCGGGCCAATCGCGGGCCGGCTTGACTGGCACTGCGCACCGCCGGCGGGCGACGACCAGTTGACCCTATTCCACGACGCCGATTATATCGCCAAACTCGCAGCGATCCCGGCCGATCAGGGCAACCGCTCAACCGGCACCACGGTGTTCGGACCCGGCAGCTGGCCCGTCATCAAGACCGCGGCCGGGCTCGCCGTCGCAGCCGCCGATCATGTCTGGAGCGGAACTGGCGATATCGCCTATGCGATGGCCCGCCCCCCGGGTCACCACGCGCAACCGGCGATGACCGACGGCTATTGTTTCGTCAACAATATCGGCGTCGCCATCGAGGTCCTGCGCCGAAAAGGGATGAAGCGGGCCTGCGTTATCGATTGGGACGTGCATCACGGTAACGGCACGCAGGAGGGTTTCTATACCGATCCTGACGTGCTGACCGTCTCGGTGCACATGGACCACGGCGCCTGGGGTCCGACGCACACCCAAACAGGGGGTGCTGATGAGATCGGCAGCGGCGCAGGTAAAGGCGCCAACCTCAATGTGCCATTGCCCTACGGAAGCGGCGATACCGCCTATACGCGGGCCTTCGACGAGATCGTCGCTCCGGCGGTCCGCTTGTTTGCACCCGAGATCGTGTTCATCGCCGCCGGCCAGGACGCCAGCCAGTTCGACCCCAACGGTCGCCAGACGGTGACTATGGCCGGGTTCCGCGAGCTTGGCCGCCGCGCCCGCGGTCTCGCGGACGAGCTTGCGGGCGGCAAACTCGTGCTGGTCCAGGAAGGCGGTTACGCAATCAGCTATGCCGCGTACTGCCTGCACACGACCCTAGAAGGGGTCTTGAACGAGGACGCCATGCTGGACGATCCGATCGGCTACATGCCGGAACACACGGAGCATCTCGCCGCCGCGATTGAACGTATCATGAAGACTCGGGCCGACGCCCTCGCCGGCTGATCGCTCAGTCCGTCAGCCCGGCACGTTTCATCAGGCGCGGCAAACGTTCGCGCAGGAGATCCGCAGACGCCGCGAAATTGACGCCGGCGTTGGCATCCGATTCCTTGGTGAAGATGGCGCTGAGCAGACCGGTCAGTTCGCCCTCGTCGTTGACCAGCGCGCCACCGGAGGATCCCGGGTTGGCCGCCGCATCGGTCTGGATGAAATCCTCGAGCGGATTGAACCCGATGCCGCTTTGGCGCTCGGCGGATACCACCCCGCAGGTGATCGACAGCCCGAGCCCAAAGGCATTGGCGATGATGCAGGCATGCACCCCCGGCGAGGGCCGGTCCACCGCCAAAACAATGGGCGGAACTGGCACGGGTGTCCG
The DNA here is from genome assembly GCA_040219295.1 of Rhodospirillales bacterium. Taxonomy (GTDB): domain Bacteria; phylum Pseudomonadota; class Alphaproteobacteria; order Rhodospirillales; family Casp-alpha2; genus JAVJST01. Next base: position 855,497 of record JAVJST010000005.1, on the reverse strand, counting down.
CAGAAGGGCGAGGTCGGCGGCACCGTCAATTGCCAGGATTTCAGCGTCGTAGATCGATCCTTTGCTGTCGCGCACCTGGACAGATGTCGCCTTCACCACGACGTGCGCCGCCGTGAGGATCAAGCCGGGCTCAAGCACCGCGACGCCTGACCCCTCCGGTGCGGTACCGATGGGTGCGCCGAAACCGGGCTTGTCGTATCCTGGCCATGTCGGCAACACCGACACGACCGACGGTGAGGCCTTGGCCCACGCAGTCTCGGCATGTTCAGCCTCCGCCTGGCCTGTCATGAGGACCGCGACCGAAAAGGCAAAGGCCGCCCATCGCGCAATGGCCGTCAGTGGGATCAAGCGAAACACCTCCGTTCAGACGTCGGCACCCGGAGAGGCTAGTCCACGCCCACACAGGCGTAAACCGGCCTTGCGCTCCGCGTCGCCGGCGTCAGGATGGTGATCATGAGACTGTTCCTGTCTTTCGCTGTATGTCTGCTGGTTCTGTTGCCCGCCCGGGCGCAACAGCCGACGTGCACCGCACCGGCGCCCGTCTGCGACGCCCGAGCGGCAGTCTTCCCCATATCAGCGTTTGATCCGGTGGGCAGCGCCGTCCGGATCGGTGAAGAAATGCTGGTCAGTGCCCGGCACGTGATTGCCGACAGCGACGAGGTCGTCGTGTTCCTGCCGAACGGAACCCGGACCAGGGCGATCCCGGTACCGAGCGCCTACCCGGGCGATATCGTCTTGCTGCACGCTTATGACCTGCCGCCCGGACCAGTCCTGGAGGTCTCCGAGATTGATCCCGACGCAACACTCTTCACGATCGGTGTCGACGTCTCGTTCGGTACGGTCCGGGCCTACGATCCGGGAACCGTGACCCTGTTGCCGGCGCCGGGAAAGCCGCTTGCCCGCCTGCACCATTCCGCCTACAGCCAGCCGGGCAACAGCGGCGGCGCGCTGGTCGACGATGCGGGGCGTTTGATGGCGATCATCGCCTCCGGCGGCGAGGGCCGCGACGAAGCCATCCCGGCGACAACCATTGCCACCCTTCGGGAGATGAGCGGTCAAGATTTTGTCGACCAGGATGCGGAGATCGATGCCGCAATCCGCATCTGCACCCTGACGCTCGACGCGTTTCGCGATCCCGCCGCCGCGATGACGCCGCAAGACGCCAAAGCCGTTGCCACGGCGTGCCGCCGAACGGGCAACCGTCAGTACTTCGACAATGCCGCGCAGGCCCTGGGAACGCGCGGCCTGTTCGACGAATCGATCGCACTCTTCGAGGCTTCGCTGGAGCAAGATCCACATACACTCAACGGCCGGCTCGGGCTGGCCACGACCTACCACATCGCGGCACGCTATGAGGACGAACTGCCACACTTGCGGTTCCTGCTGGAACATATCCCCGAGGACCCGCAGGTCGTGCGCCTCGCCATTCAGGCCGGCACCTGGGCGGGCGATACCGAAATGGCGCGAGCGGCGCTCGAAACCCTGCGACGGACCAACCCCAATCTGGTGTCGATGGCGGAAAGGTTCATCGAGGCGCCGCCACCCCGGCCCGAGCCCCGCTAGCCGTCGTCCGCCGGGTTCGGAATCCATCCCCAGCGCACCGGCGATCCGCCGCGTTCCATCGGCGTCCCGCTGCGCGCCTTCAAGGCTTCGATAAGCTCCGGCGCCTGCCAGTCGGGGTGACGCGCCAGTAGCCGCGCGCTCAGGGCCGCGATTCGCGGAACGGCGAAGCTCGACCCGGACGCATTAACCGTGGCGCCGCGGTGATCCGTCGTCGGAACCTTCTCACCGGGAACCATCAGATCGACGGCGCCGGTTCCCCAGTTCGATCCCGGCGCCAACCTTCCGAAACCGTCCGACGAAGTGACGACGACGAGGTTCTCAAGCTCGAATGATGCCGGGTAGAGCGGCTGTTCATCGATGTTCCGTCCTTCGTTTCCGGCCGACACCACGAACAACATGCCCGGATGGCGCCGCGCGGCATTCGCGAATGCCGACCATTCGTCTGCCGATCTGCTACCCAGCGGCATCATGACGATCCGCGCGCCGGCTGCCGCGACAGCCTCGACAATGTCGGCCATGCGGCTCATGTCGGGCCGCGGATAGCGGAACGGGATCAGCCTGCTGCCGGGGGCCTCACGCAGTAGAATGCTGGCAACGGCTGTGCCGTGTCGGATTGGAAAGAACGGTGAGCGCGACGTATCGAAATCGAACGGTCGGCCGTCCATGTCCCAGAAATCGAAACCGAGAATCCTGCCCTCGGCATCGCGCGCCAGCCGTTCGGCGATATGGGCAAGTTCATAGTTCACGCCGCTGTCGATGTGCGCCACGGCAATGCCGCCGGGGTCGCGTCCGTCCGGCAGCGGCGGATCGAGGACGTCGACCCCGCCTGTCTCGGTAAGATCGGGTCCGAGATGAACCAGCCGATCGACCGTGTCGTCGTTACCGTATTCAAGCCGTCGCCCGTGCATGACGGCGCAGTCGCCGGCGGCGTCGATCAACAGAACGGGAAGCATCGCTCCGGAGTTGAACTTCCTGGACAGCTCGCCCCGTACGCGGCGCAACGTCCCGGCAAACGCCGTCAACTGAACCGATGCCGACCAATAGCCATCGCCGAACGTGACCGTGCGATAGAATGCCGTGTCGACGGCGCCGCGATCCTCGATACCGGTATGGGGCCCGATCGGTGAGGCCAGGTCACCCGCGTCCGACAGGCCATGTTCGCAGACGGCAACAACGGTCGACCGCAGCTGATCGATCGTACCGTCGGCGGCGGCGGTTGCCTTCCCGGCAGCCGCGCTTGCGATCATGTAGATCACGAAGGCCGCAACGCGGCACATTCTTCAGAGATACTCGCTTTGACCGCTGCTCGACTCTTCCTCGTCGTCGGGCGTGCCGAACAGTGTCGCGACATAGGCGAACTCCTTGCGGAAGCCGCGCCGTTCCAGGAGTTTCTTCTGCGCGCCATCCGGGAAGTCAGTGAAATTGATGACGTTCCTTTCGATCAGGATGTCGATCAGATCCTCCATGACACGCGCGAGGCCAAGGTCGGAGTTGACCCATTGTTCGTCGAACTCGGCAGCGGGCGCCGTGGTGCGAACAAACTCGACGAACTCGGCATTATCGTCGGCGACTTCCTCGCCGCCCTCGACAGGTTGATTGAACACGCCAGCAATGGCGCCGCTTTCGTCACGGATGATGAATGGCACTGCAACTCTCCAGACAGCTCGGTCGGACCGAGTCTAACCGGTTCGATCGGCCCGGCAAAGGGCGCTCAGGCGGCGGTGCGGAGTTGGTCGAAGTACCAGTTCACCAGCATTTCGACGCCCTTTTCATGGCGCGAGTACGGTCCCGGCTGATAACGGCTGGACAGGACCCCCGCCTGGTTGTCCTCAATGATCCGTTTGTCGGCGATGGTCGTCACGTCCCACATCCAGATCATCTTATTGACGTCGAGGTTTTCGCCGGGCGTGGCGTCGGGGCTGACAAGCCAGAACAGATCGACCTCGGTGTAAAGAGGCGAAACGGGCGTGAACCTGAACACCGTGGCGAAGTCGTTGGTCATCAACATCGTCGAAAACGGCCCAAAGAACACGGACGTGTATCCGCCATCCCAGTCATTGAACTGTCCCATCAGCGGGCCCGCGGGCGTCCCATCCTCGGTTTCCGACAGCCAGCCTTCCTTGATCGGCATCCGGTCACAGCCGCGGAACATGCCCTGCTCGCCAATCTCCGACCAGCTTCCTGTCGGGTGGCCCAGGGCTTTCGCCCGCTCGAAGAACTTGTCCATCTCCGGCTGATAGGCCTTCTCCGCCTCCTCCGGACCCGACCCGCGACCACCCCCGTACGCCAGCACGTAACCCGGCGAATGGACCTGGCAATACTCCTTGTGCGCCGGCTGGCAGTGGTAGCATTCGAAAAAGTTTTCGAGTACGAGCTTCCAGTTTGCATCGGTCGGATAGGCGCCTCGGTGAGCGATCTTCGCTTCCGCAATGCCGTGCAATTTCATGTAGGGCCGGAGTGGACCGATGAAGGCCTCGAAGTCCGGCGGATTGTCGCTGAGGTTGATGAAAATCATCCCTTCGGCGACCTGAAGATTGCAGCGATGCAGGCCATACGACGACGGATCGAAGTCCTCCGGCATGAGCCGCGCCGAACGCAAGGCACCTTTGAGATCGTAGCTCCAGGCATGATAGGGGCAGCTCAGCAGACGTATATTGCCTTCTTCAGCCCGGCAGATCCGCGATCCGCGGTGGCGGCAAACGTTGTAGAACGCACGAACTTCGAGATCTTGTCCGCGAACGACAATGATCTCGTCGCGACCGATCTTGTAGAGGAAGTAATCGCCGGCATTCGGAATTCGGCTGACGTGATCCACCATGAGCCATTGAGGGCGAACGACCCGTTCCATGTCCGTCCGGAACACGCCCTCGTCCACATAAAACGACTGTTCCAGTGAAAATCCGGGCTGACGCCGGGCCATCAGATCCTCGATACGAACCGACATGGCGATCCCCCATTCTTTGCAAGAAAACCGGCTGCTCTGAGCCCGACGATGTAGAACACTGCCGGTTTCGGCGGCAATGTCCTTCGTCAGACACGACGCAGAATTTACGATCACCGTCACAAACGGGATGGTCGTATTGCCTGCCTTAGCTCTGTCGCTGGCGGGAATATTGCCGCGCCGGTTCTCCGCCACCACCCGCCTTGGTGTGCCGATAGTAATGCCACAGCATCACCGCGGCCGTCGACCGGTACGGCCGCCACCTTTCAGCGATCGCATCCAGATCCTTAATTGATGGACGTTCATCCATGCCCAGAAGAGTTCCGGCGGCGACCTGAAGTGCGAGGTCACCCGACGGCATGATATCCGGACGCCCAAGCGAGAACATAAGGTAGATCTCTGCGGTCCATCGGCCAATGCCTTTGATCTTAACGAGTTCGGACTGCGCCGCCGCGTCGTCGAGTTTGACAAGCCCGTCGAGATCAAGATCGCCTTGGACGATCGCTTCGGAGAGGCCTAAGGCATACCGCGTCTTGCCGCGGCTGAAACCAGAGCCCCGCAGCAGATCCTCACCGGCACGGATGATCGACTTTGGCTCGATCTTGCCCTTGAGGTTGCTCTCGAGCTTGCGCCAGATCGCGGCGCCTGCATGGGTCGAAACTTGCTGGTCCACGATGATCCGCAGTAACGCCGGAAAGCCCGGCTCCAGCAAGCGGGGCGGCGGCGCACCGTAGAGGTCCCGAACGCTCTTCATGTAGGCGCAATGGCGAACCAGCTTCGACACGCCAGGATGTGTTTTCGGGGGCATCTGGACCTCACTAGGGAGGCTAACCGTGACACGGACTCTGGGTGCCTGTCATCATGGTGTGGTGGCTATCCGATAATCCCGCCCGAAGCGACCGGCCCTGCCCGGGAGGTATCCCATTGGGGGCGGCAGGGCCGGCGCGTAGGGGTCACGGGTTCAAGGCGTTCGCCAAGCGGCCCGGAACCGGAAGAGTGACGGCATACTTCCCGGCACCGACGAGTGCGAGAACGGCGGTCGACAGCGTTAGGAAGAGCGGGTATTCCCAACCACCGCCTTCGGCACTGAAAACCCAGCCATTACCGGCATGGGCCCAGGTGGCGCCCAGCAGGATCGGCAGCAGCCCGACCGATACGAGCGGAACGTAGATGCCGAGGATCAGCAGTGCTCCGCCGCCAATCTCAGCGATGACCGTGAAATAGGCGAGAAATCCCGGGAGTCCGAGGTTCTCGAAGAAGGCGACCGTGCCGGGCAGCGTAAACACGAACACCTTGAGAAGTCCGTGAGCGATGAACATGACGCCGAGCGTCAGGCGAAGCAGCAATCCTGCGTATCCAATGCGATCTTCACTAGTCATGACGACGTTACTCCAGAGTTGAATGGTTCGAGCTGGCCCGTTCAGGCCGCCATCCGTGTTGCGATATCCTCTGCGGCAATCAAATCGATGCGACTGGCCGCAGCAGCGACACCCTCGTCGTCCACGGCCGTCTTCGATGCTTCGGCGACCGAAACGTCGTCGATGCCGAGAAAACCGAAAAGGGTCTTCAGGTGCGGGAGCTGGTGGTTCAGATGTGCCGCCTGAGAGCCCTCCGAATAATCGCCGCCGGTCGCCGTGACGATAATGACTTTGCGGCCGCCGAGCAGACCCTCGGGCCCGTTTTCGGTATAGCGGAAGGTGACACCGGCCCTGGCGATATGATCAAACCAGGTCTTGAGCCCGGAGCTCATGCCGAAGTTCTGCATCGGCGAACCGATGACGATGATATCGGCATCTCTGACCTCGCCAACGAGTTGATCTGACAAGGCGATTAGCGCCTTTTGTTCGTCGGTTCGGTTTTCGGCCGGCGTAAAGAAAGCGCCGATGGTGGCACTGTCGAGGTGCGGCGGCGGCGTCACGCCGACGTCGCGATAGACGACGTCGGCGGTCGACTCGCCGGACGTGACTTTCTCAACATAGCGGGCCGTCAGCAATCGGCTCTTGCTGGTTTCCGTGTTGGGGCTCGCGTTGACAACAAGTATGCGGGTCATGATCAGGTTCCTTCCTTGATCGAAACGTTGATGCGCAGACGCTACATTTACCCATAATCAGAGACAATATACTCATCTGGAACTTTACTGTTTCCAATATGGACACTATAAAACGACATGCGTTCTTTGGATGAAATCGAGGCATTTACCGCCGTGGTGGAGCGCGGCGGCTTCACTCAGGCGGCGCGCCATCTGGGCGTCGGCAAGTCGGCAATAAGCAAACAGGTTGCCAGACTGGAGGACCGACTCGGCGCGCGGTTGCTAAACAGAACCACACGAAAGATCAGCACGACCGAGGTCGGCCGGGCATTCTATGATCGCTGTAGCCGGATCATCGCCGATCTCGGCGACGCCGAACGCGCGGTCCGCGATTTGCAGGCAGAACCGCGCGGGCTGCTGCGGGTGAACGCTCCGATGTCGTTCGGCGTGATGTATCTGGCCGAAGCAGTTGCCGCATTCATGTCGGATCATCCTGAACTGTCGATCGATCTCGATCTTAGCGACCGTCTCGTCGATGTAGTCGAGGAGGGCTACGACCTGGCCGTGCGCATCACCCGTCTACCCGACTCGACGATGATCGCCCGCAAGCTGGCACCATTCGACCGGGTTATCTGCGCGAGTCCCTCGTACTGGAGACGACACGGCCGCCCGCAATCACCGGATGACCTTATTCACCACAACTGCCTGCAGTACTCGTACCTGTCGACGCAGAATGAGTGGACCTTCGACAACGGCGACCAACATCACGCGGTTCACGTCAACGGCAATCTGTCCGCCAACAATGGCGAAGCGCTGCGTGCAGCTGCAATCGCCGGTCACGGCGTACTCAACACGCCCCTCTTTATCGTTGCCGGTGCACTGCGTAACGGGCAGCTCGAGTCCGTACTCGATGAATATGGAAGCACGGGCGCCGCGATCTACGCGGTGTATCCGCACAATCGTCACTTGTCCGCGAAAATCCGCTTGTTTGTCGATTTCCTCGCAGATCGGTTCGGAGAAAGCTCACCGTGGCGAGTCGACATGTGATCGCCGATTACGGGTGTTTCCCGGTCCGGCTTTCCCACCACCATGCAGCCATCAACGTGCCGACCACGAGTAATGCAACCAGCCACCCCGGCAACAACGGCCGTTCGGACAGGCCCGTGACGATGTAGGACTCGTTCGTACGTAGTCCGATCCAGTCGCGACCGGCCATATCACGCCCCTGCTTTGGCCGACGCAAATCGGGAACGCCGTCGTTCAGCCACATACTGGCGCCACCGGATGACACACTGAGCGGTGTCAGAATCTCCTCGGTTGCACGCAGATCCCTGTACTCAACCGGGTCTACGTCGCCAACCGCCAGATGGGCCTGGTACTCGCCATCGTCGAAGCGGTAGACGCCGGGGCCGTCGGTGGCCGTCGAGGCGCTGAACCGCCCCTCGTCACTCTGCTCGAGCGTAAGGATCTCCTCAACGCCATCCGGACGTCGCATGACCACCGAGTCGGCGGCCTCCGACAACGTACGGCGGGTCACGCGAATCTGATCTCCATCGAGCTCCGCGGAGAGACTCTCCTCTTCGAGCGCGGGCTCGCGCATCAACCAGTGCGCTGTGCGCCGGATCAACTCCGCATGCGGGCCACCGCCATCAAAATCCCGGGCCCACAGCCACACCTGGTCACTGGCCAGAAAACCGATGCGGCCTTCTCCGACCCTGGACAGAACGAGCAGCGGAAGGTCCTCGGCCCCGCGCATGAGAACGTCGCCCGATTCCTCGACGACCGGTATCTGGCGCAACCACCGTCCCCAGTTCGCGTCGCGGCCGCCAAGCCCGGCGGTCACCGGGTGCCGATTGCCGGCCTCTGTCAGGCTCGGCCTGAAGGGTTGTTCGATGACGCCGCCCACCGGTCTGGCAGGCGCGATCTCGCCGAGCGGAGTATCGTACAGACTCCGGTGCCCCGCGTACTCGGGACCGACCGCCAGCATCACCGCCCCCCCTTCGGTCACGAAATCGCGGATGTTGCGGAAATAGAGTGGCGACAGTACGAAGCGCACGACGTAGCGATCGAATACGACGAGATCGAATTCCTTGAGTTTCAGCTCGAACAATTCGAACGTCGGGAAGGTTATGAGCGCCAGCTCACGGATCGGCGTGAAGTCGCTTTTGTCCGGCGGGCGTAGAATCGTGAAGTGAATAAGGTCCACTGCCGGGTCCGACTTCAGAAGGTTACGCCAGGTCCGCTCGCCTGCGTGCGGCTGGCCCGATACCAGCAGTACCCGGAGGCGGTCTCGGACGCCGTTGACGGTCGCCACGGCCGAATTGTTGATCGTCGACAGTTCACCCTCAGCGGCCGGTGTCGTGACCTCGATCACGGAGACGCCGGCGTGATCGACCGACACCTCGAACGATCCGCTCGCGCCATTCAGGATGGTTTCGCGGCCCTGCAAGACCCCATCGACCCGGAGTTCGGCGTGCAGCGGCGTATCCCCGGCCGCGGCTTCGGTCACGCCGCTGTCGACGACGCGGTAGGTGATCTCGAACGGTTTCCCGACGATCGCATACGCCGGGACGGTCTCGATCAGGATCCGGCGGTCGAAACTGTCTTTCTCGCCAGCAATCAGCACGTGCAACGGCCCGTCCGGTAATGTCTCGCCGTAGGATTCCCGACGGGTCGTGCCAACCGTGCTTTCCGCTGCCGCCGGGACGTCGTGCACCTGCCCATCCGTAATGACGACAGCTCCCGCATATCGGGATGCCGGGATACCGGCAGCCGCGCGAGCCAACGGCCCCAATAGCGCTGTCCCGCCAGCGTCCCGACCAAATCCCGCGCTTGATCGAGAAACCTCGATCTCACGCAGTTCGATGCCCGGATCCTCGGCCAACCGGTCCCGGATCAACTGGGCCGCGGCATCGGTCTGTGCCTGTCGCTCACCCACGGCCTGACTGGCGGTCCGGTCAACGACCAGCAGCGCGATGTCGGTTTCGGCTTCCCGCCTCTCCTCGACGTGTCGCGGGTTCGCCAGCGCCAGTAGGAGAACCGCAAAACCGATGGTGCGGGCAGATACCCCGCCAGCATCACGGAACAGACTGTACCCGACGATGCCGAGGGCGACGACGCCGAGCGCGATCAACACCATCCAGGGCACGACCGGCGCAAAGGTGATTTGCCAGACGCCGCCACTCATTGACCGAGCCTTTGCATGATCGAGGGAATATGCACCTGATCCTCTTTGTAGTTGCCGGTCAGCGCATACATCATAAGGTTGACGCCAAACCGGAACGCCAGTTCGCGTTGACGTTCTCCCCCCGGCACAACGGCAAACAACGGCTCCTGAAACTCATCGGTCGCCCAAGCGGCCGCCCAATCGTGACTGCCGGCGATGATCGGCGCGACGCCATCGTTGACGCGGTTGGCCGCGGGCGCGATCCAGACCGGACGACCGGCCCAGCGTCCCGGGAACTCGCCAAGTAGGTAGAATGATCGCGAAAGGACATGATCGTTCGGGACGGGCGCAAGCCGGGGCACATCAAGAATGTCTGCAATTCGGGTTACCAGATCGGCAACCTCGCTGTCCGTCGACTTGGCGTCGAACAGGATCATGCCACCGGTTTCAAGGTAGGCGTTTATGCGCCGCGCCGTAGAATTGGTCGGCACCTCCGAGGTCGCCGCCACCGGCCAGTAGATTAACGGATAGAAGGCCAGTTCATCCACCGCTGGATCGATCGCCACGGGCTCCGCCAGTTCGACCGCGGTTCGCTGCCACAGCACCTGACCGAGGCTCGACAAGCCAATGTAGGTTACCTGATCAATCTCCCTGTCACCGGTCTCGATGTATGCGATGCGGGTATGCGACGCAGCCTCGATCAAGTCCGACAGCGGTTCATGCCCATCCGCAAGAACCGGCGACGGAAGCAGAACTGCCGCGAGCAGCACGCCCGCAGACACTCTCGCGCCGGAGGGGGCCGCCCGCCAACCCAAGTAACCGCGGAGCCACAACGACGCCAAGAGGTCGCCGACCATGAGGACAAATACCAGGCCGAGCAGCCACGGCGCGATAGGCTGTTCGCGGTCCGCAATGTAAGATCGTTGCTCGACTGCCGGCGGCAGGCCGATGACGGGAACCGGGTCGGCAACGTTGTCCGAAACGTTCAGTGCCCGGCGTTCCTGTTGATCCCCGTAATAGCCAGGCGGATGGCGCGGTGAAGGCGCTGTATGCGGCAACTCCGCGGACGTGATCGACGCTACCGAGCCCGGGGCAGGCTGCAACGATCCGAAACCGTCGAGTATCGAGATCGGCGACAGGACCCGCTCCCGGGAACCGGCCGATGTCTTGTGCGATAACGCGGTTATCCTGCTCATCATTTCGACAAACAGGCCGGAGAACGGTAGGTTCGACCATTCCGCATTGGCCGTGACGTGTACCAGCGACGTCCAGCCCTTGCCGATCGCCCGCCCGGTGACCAATGGCGTTCCGTCCGAAAGTCTTGCCCACGTGCGCTGTTCGATACCGATCTCGGGCTCGGCGAGCACTTGGCGGTTGACCCGTATGTCGCCGGGCACCTGCAACCCGAGAAACGGGCTATCCGACCCGAAGCCGGCGACCGTCGCGGGTTGAAGCCAGGACATCGCGCCGCCAATCGCCCGATCGCCCTGGCGTAGTTTCACCGGCAAGAGCGAGGACCATCCGGCAGCATCACCGGCGCCGGTCGCCACCGCCGCATCGGCAAAACGCGGTCCGGCAAACACGAGCAGAACACCGCCATCCTCAATCCACCCCCGGAGCCTGTCCGCAATGTCGGGCGTCACGGTTCCCGGATCGACCACAGCAATCACTGGCGCGCCGGAGTCGATCAATTCGTCGAGGCTGCCGTCGACGACTTCGTGGCCCAATGCCAGGGCCTTGGCGACGTAATGCTGCCCGCTCAGCAACGGCTGGTCGTCGCCAGTCCCGCCCGCACCGACCAGTCCGACAGTCCGGCGGCGCCACCGGTCGTCCAGCAAGGCAACAGCGCCGACGGCGACATGACCTTCGACAGCGAGCCAGGTAACGCGGTTTCGGATCTCCAGTGGCAGGTCAAAAGTTGCGATGGTACTGACCTGCCCGGGCGCGAATTCGGCGGGCGCCCGCCCCAAGGCAATCCCGTTCTCGTCGTATGCGATCACCGAGTGTACGAACGCCTCCGCCTCCGACGAGCGGGTCAATCGCGCAGACAGCGCCAGGCTAGAGCCTTCTTCGGCGCGTAACAATATGGCCCCGTTACCTTTGCCTGGCCGATAGTAGGTAACCGGGCCGATCCGCATTAGTCGTTCGACAAGCGCTCCTGCATGCCCGTTTGCACCGTCCGGGTCAATTCCGTCGCTCAGCCAAAATATCCGTCCTGCTTTCGACACCGAAGAATCGGAATCGAATAGCGGCGCCAGGGCCTTGGCCGGCTCGCTGGGCCAGGGTTTCGGTCGCATCGCGTCAACTTTCCGCCGGGCATCGGCGATGCTGGTGAACGCCGGAGGATCAAACCGTCCAGCCTCGCCCGGCGTCGTCGACAACAGCATAACAGGCCGGTCTTCGCGCTCCGCACGCGCAATCAGGCTCCGCGCGATGTCGCGCCGCGTCGACCAGCCGGGTGCGGCAGACCACCCATCGTCGATCACAATAACGACCGGGCCTGACGACTCGAGCGCGGCTTCTGGTTGAGCGACCGGTTCCGCCGCCGCCACAATCACCGCTGCCACGGCAACAAGCCGCATCAGCAGGATCCACCAGATCGATGACCGTTGTTGCGGTTGATCGCGATCGGCATTGAACAGGAACCGGGACGCGGGGAACCGCACGTGGCGCGGTGACGGCGGCAGGAACCGGACCAGCCACCAGACGAGCGGCAGTGCCGCCAGCCCGAGCAAAGCCCAGGGAGCGAAAAACCCAATCGGCCCGAGGCTCCACATGACGCCTACTCCAAGGTTATCCCGGCGACGGCCAAGTATAACGCAAGAAGCGCCTCTTCCGGCGGCCGGTCGGTGTGGTGCGTATCAATGCTCCAGCCGGACGATCGCGCGGCGTCACGCAGGCTCTCGCCATGCCGGCGCCAGGCCGACAGGTACGCCGGTCTGCTTGAGGCCACCCAATCGACCAGCGTCGAGTGACCATCCTCGGGGTCATCGAACAACACGCGCCCGTCGTACGGCAACGTTTCCTCTGCGGGGTCGACGATCCGCAGCAAATGTCCCCGGATTCGTTGCGCCGCCAGCGCCTTGAGAAGCCGGTGCGTTTCCTCGACCGGTTCCAGGAAATCGCCGATCAGAACCACGCGGGCATGTCTGGGAAGCTGGCGGGCGCGAGCAAACAAGGCGGCGCTCGCCGAGGGCGGGGCATCGCGCCAGTGCGACAATTCGTCCGCCATGGCCATCAAAGCACCAGAACCGCTTGACGGCGGTCGGCCGGTTTCGGCGAGTGCGATCCGCTCGCCGCCACGAACGAGCAGAACACCCAGCGCCATTGCCAGCAGGCTCGCACGGTCAACCTTGCTGATCAGATTCGGGTCGGACGTGAACTCCATCGAAGGCGAAGCGTCTCTCCATATCCAGACGGACTGGGCAACCTCCCATTCTGTCTCACGGATATAGACGCGATCCGACTTGGCGGTCTGACGCCAATCGATGCGCTGGACGGAATCACCGAACTGATAACGCCTGAACTGCCAGAATGTTTCGCCGGAACCCCGGCGGCGCCGGCCGTGAACCCCGGGCGCGACCGTGTGGGCGATGCGGTGCGCCTCGACAAGCAGTGCCGGCAGGTCCGCGCCGATCGCCTCGGCCCGACCGTACAGGTTGCCGGAAGATTCCAGTTCCGGATCGTGGGAAGTCTTATGATGCCGGGCGGACGTCAAGCCGCCTCGACCAGCATGCGTGAGATGATCGCCCTCAGCGTCACACCCTCCGCACGCGCCGCGAAATTGAGCGCCATCCTGTGTCGCAGTACGGGTGCGGCAAGGGCGGCGACGTCTTCGCTGCTCGGGGCGAGACGGCCGTCGAGGACAGCACGCGCTCGAACGGCCAGCATTAGGGCCTGACTGGCGCGAGGACCCGGACCCCAGGCGACGTGCTCGCGGACTTCTTCGATCTCCGACGATTCCGGACGACCGCTCCGGACCAATCGCAAGATTGAATCGACCACGCCATCCGCCACGGGCACATGGCGGATTAGCCTCTGCGCCTCAAGCAACTGGGCCGCCGTCATAGCCGCCTTCGGCTCGACTTCGTGGGCGCCCGTCGTGTCCAAAAGAATCTGGCGCTCCGATGCCATGTCCGGATAGCTGACGTTGACCTGCATCAGGAAACGGTCGAGCTGGGCCTCGGGAAGCGGATAGGTGCCCTCCTGCTCGAGAGGATTTTGGGTTGCCAGCACGTGAAACGGCCTCGGCAGGTCGTGATATTGGCCGGCGACTGACACGCGCCGCTCTTGCATGGCCTGCAGAAGTGCAGACTGGGTACGCGGGCTGGCCCGGTTGATTTCGTCCGCCATTAGCAACTGCGAAAACACGGGGCCCGGCAGGAAACGAAATGACCGGCCCTTGCCATCCGTATCGTCGAGCACTTCTGAACCAAGGATGTCTGCCGGCATCAGATCGGGCGTGCATTGGATACGCCGTTCGTCGAGACCAAACACCACGCTGAGGGTTTCAACCAGTTTCGTCTTTCCCAAACCGGGCACCCCAATGAGCAAAACATGGCCGCCCGCGAGCAGCGTGATCAACGTCTCGTCCACGACCTCGTCGAGACCAATGATGACGCGGCTTACAGCGCTACGCACGCTGCCGAGCTGTTCGCTCAGCCCTTCAATTCGCTTGACCGCCTCGGCCGAGGTTTCGGAACTCGCCGACGCGCCAGCGGCAGGATCGGGTACAGTTGCCAAATGCAGGGAACTCCATATCTATTACACGTATTGTGGTGACTCTTTGGCCACACTTCAATTGGTTGCAGTATGACAATTCGCGAGGATCACACGAAGGTGAAACCCCTGCCGATCGATTTTGGCCGCGCCAAAGGACCGCCGCCTGATCAGTCCGATCTCGCCGCCGACGTCCGGCAACTGCTTGAAAAGCCCGGTCGCGTGCTATGCGGCGACATCGATATTCGCATCGATGCAAAAGGACAGTGGTTCCATGAAGGCGGCAAGATCAACCGGAAGGGGCTGGTCAATCTGTTCTCAAAAGTTCTCTACCGTGACGACGACGGCGGATACTGGATGGTCACGCCCGCCGAAGTCGCACGAATCATTGTCGAAGACGCGCCTTTCGTCGGACTGGAACTGATCGATCTCGGCGACAAGACGTCCGACGATGAACCGATCATCAGGATCAGAACCAACGTCGACGACATCGTGCCGCTCGACGACGAGCACCCGATCAGGGTCGAAGTGAATCCTGAAACGGGCGAACCTCGCCCGTACATCGTGGTGCGTGGCCGACTTGAGGCACTCATCGCGAGGTCGGTCTTTTACCAGCTGGTGGAGGAAAGCGAAGAAATCGAGATAGACGGTGTCCCTGTGATGGGTGTTTGGAGCAGCGGCGTATTCTTTCCATTGGGCAGCATTGGTGACGCCGCCGGAGCCAGGCCGTGAACAGGTTGGTAGCGATCGAAACGGACGCCAGCGGCGTCCGCCGTCATCTCGCGAAGCGTGTGGACGCGGATTCAGATAAGGGCTGTCATGTGCTCAATCCTCACTTCCGTGCCAAGGAGCCGTTGACTCCTGCGGCGGTCCTGGTGCCGCTCGTCGAACGTGACGAGGGAACGACAGTGATCCTGACGAAACGGACCGATAAGCTGAAGGACCATCCCGGACAGATCAGTTTCCCCGGGGGACGGGTCGACCCCGGCGATGAAGGCCCAATCAGCACCGCGCTCCGCGAGACGGAAGAAGAGATTGGCATCGCGCCGGAGAGGATAGAAGTGCTTGGTCGGCTCGATACTTACCTGACGGCAACGGGCTTCTCCGTCACTCCGGTCGTCGGGCGTGTCCAAACCCCGTTTCAGATGGTTCCGGACCCCTTCGAGGTGGCAGAAGTCTTCGAGGTCCCGCTTCGCTTTCTCCTTGATCCCGCCAATCATCTTCGTGAGGAGCGCTGGTTCGGCGACCTGCAGTGGTTTGCCTACGCCATGCCGTACGCGAACTACCGTATCTGGGGCGTGACTGCGGGAATGATCCGGAACTTTTACGAGATTCTGCTGTCACCGTACGGATCTGCGACGGGAGACGAAAAGTCATGACCCGCTTCCTGATCCAGGTCGCCTTGCCGCTGTTCGCGCCTTTTGCCGTCTACGTGGCGTGGCTCTGGTGGGCCCAAAAGAGAGCCGAGCGCCACGGAAACGAACCGCCCGCGTTCACGAAGGGAACTGCTTTCATTTCGATTTTGATCGGTGCGTTGCTCGCCATCCTGTCCCTCGTCGTCCTTGCCCTATCCGGCGGCGAGTCGCCGGGCGACCGGACCTACGTCTCGCCGCGTTTCGAAGACGGACGTATCATCGAGCCACATTTCGAGGACACACCGCCGTCCGATGCCGCCAAAGGCTACCGGGATCGCTAGGATTGTGATGCCCCCTAGCGGTGCGGTGCCACGCTCCCTAGAATTGCGGCATGAACGAGACTGACCTCTACACGCTTGAGGTTCACGGGTTGGCGCCCACGGGACAACTGGGACCGGAACCGTGGCTATCCGACCCGGATACAATCGCCGTACTCGACGCGATTGAAGCCGGTGGACACCCGGCCCGCTTTGTCGGCGGGTGTGTCCGAGACGCTATCGCGCACCGGCCGGTCAGCGACATCGACATCGCTACACCGGAACGTCCTGAACAGGTGATGGAATTCCTAGACAGCCGGGGCATCAAGGTGGTGCCCACAGGCATCCGACACGGCACTGTCACAGCTGTGTCCGGTAGGCATGCCTTTCAGATTACGACACTGCGAAAGGATGTGGAGACCGACGGCCGACATGCGACCGTAGCGTTCACCGATGACTGGATTGCCGACGCGAGGCGGCGAGACTTCACATTCAACGCTCTGTCAGCGACGCGTAACGGCGAGGTTTACGATCCTTTCGAGGGGATACCGGATCTCGCTCATGGATACGTCCGCTTCATCGGCCGGCCATCCGACCGAATCGCCGAGGACTACCTGCGAGTTCTCCGGTTTTTCCGGTTTCGGGCCACCCACGGACGCGAACCGACAAACCCGGATGCACTTGTCGCCTGTCGCCTGGCCGCGGATCATCTCAAATCCCTGTCTGGGGAACGCGTCCGCGACGAGATGCTGAAGATTCTCACCGCCCCCAATTCCGCAGAGATTCTGTTGATGATGCGCGGCGAGAAGGTTCTTCAGGAGGTTCTGCCCGAAGCTGCGGATCTCGGCAGGCTGCGCGCCGTGGAGTGGCTGGAGACCAAGGCAATCAAGGTGGTCGGCGTTGGCCCCGACCGGATGCGGCGGCTTGCGGCGACGCTCGAACCGAGTTCTGCCGAAACCTCATCGGCCGCGATTGCTCACCGTTGGCGTCTTTCCAACCGCGAAACATCACGTCTCGCCACGATGGCGATACCGCTCGGGATTGATCCGGATTCGCCGTTAGACGAACGGCGCGCAGCTCTCCACGATTCCGGTGTCGAGGCTTTTCGCGATCGAGTGTTGCTGATGTGGGCAGGAGAAGTCGCCAACGAACCGCGTGTACCGGCAACACGGACTGCCGCATGGATCGAAACTCTCGAACTCGCCAGCGACTGGACCTCGCCGGTTTTTCCGCTAACGGGACACGATGTCATGCGCCTCGGGATCGAGCGAGGCCCGGCGATCGGCGAGGCGCTCCGCGCCGTCGAGGACTGGTGGGCCGCCGGCGGCTTTAACGCGTCCCGGGACGACTGCCTGGAGGAACTTCGACGTCGGTATGCTGCCTGACCCGGGCTACCTGTAGATCTGGAACGCCCGGAATGGCAGCGACTGGCCCGGATGCCGTCTGCATGAGATAGAACTCCGGTATCGGCGTCGGATCGGTGATCGCGAAATTGAACGAGACGACGTCTCCGGCGGGCACAACGCCGCCGCTGAACTGAACGCCATCATAGGGTTCGCGCAACTCATTGGAAAAAATGAAACGGTCGGACGTAAACGGCCGCTCGACAATCTGAACCTGATCAAAGGACAATCCGTCCGCATACGAACTTGGCTCATCGAGTATCTCGCGCAGTTCGAGATCGAATTGCCGCCACGCCCTGCCCGTGCCGTTAAGCACGACCTTGCGGATCCGGAATCCTTGCGCCGGGGTCGTGAATCCCTGATGAGTGAGGCCGCCCAGGCCGCGAATGACGAGTACTGCGGTTCCCGGCCCCAGCATTTCCTCGGCGACGATGAACGGATCGTACTTGGTCCCTTGGCCTGTGACGCCGAGCAACCTAAAACCGCCAAGCTCGTCCGAGAACTCCACCCCACGACTGACGAACGTCTCGGCGCCCAGCCCGCCGGCTGACGCGAGTACGGCCAGGAATGCGGCCATCGTCCGGACAAGGCATTGCTTTACCGCTCGCGAGTCGCGGATCATGGCCAAGCAACGTCCGGCGGCAGGGACATGAGGATGGCATCCGTGTTCCCCCCGGTCTTGAGACCGAAGATGGTTCCCCGGTCGTAGAGCAGATTAAACTCCACGTAGCGTCCCCGTTTAACGCGCTGCGCCTGGCGTTGATCGTCGGTCCACGGCAAATCGAACTTGGCGCGAACGGCCGTCGGATAGGCTTCGATGAAGGCATCTCCGACGTCACGGGTAAAGGCGAAGTCCGCTTCCCAGTCGCCGGTATCCAGATTGTCATAAAAGATGCCGCCGACCCCGCGAGGTTCGTTTCGGTGCGGCAGGAAAAAGTACTCGTCGCACCACTTCTTGAACTTCGGGTAGTACGCCGGATCGTGGGCATCGCACGCGCGCTGGTAACACGCATGGAAAGCCGCGGTTTCGTCCGTATCGGGAAACACCGGCGTCAGGTCACCCCCGCCACCGAACCAGGTCTGGCTGGTCACGATCATCCGGGTGTTCATGTGCGCCGCCGGTACAAGTGGGTTGCGCGGATGAACGACAACCGAGATGCCGGACGCCCAAAATCTAGGGTCCGTGTCGGCGCCCGGCATTCGGCTACGAAACTCCTCGGAGAACTCGCCCCACACCGTCGACACATTGACCCCGGCTTTCTCAAAGACCCGCCCCTCGCGCAGCACCGACATCGTGCCGCCGCCGCCGTCTTCCCCGCCACGTGCTTCGTCGTTTCCCGATCGCGCCTGGGAGGCTTGTGCACCGCGGTTCCATTTAGTCCGTTCGAACCGGCCGGGTGGCAGCGAGTCGCTACCGCTCGGCCCGGCGCAATCGTCCTCGCATGCCTCCAAGGCGTCGCACAGGCGATCCCGGACGCCGGCGAACCAGTCAGCCGCGGCCATCTTTCGGGCATCGAGTTCTTCGGTATCGGGCATCTTTGGCTTATCCTCTGGACGTGTCGGCGGGTAGACGGTTCAACTGGCGTAGAGCCTCGGCTATCGAGATAGCGGCTGCGGCCGCGACGTTCAATGATCGCATGCCCGGCACGAGAGGAATGACGACCCGCGCGTCGGCAGCGTCGTGCACGTCATCGGGCACACCTGCACTTTCCCGTCCAAGGATCAGGTGGTCGCCATCCTCGAACTGGAAACCGTCGAGCCGCGTCGCACCCCGAGTGGTCATCAATACCAACCGACCGGTTCCCTCGACGGCCTTGCGGTAATCCAACCAGGACCGGTGACGCACAACGTCGGCGCGGTCGAGGTAGTCCATGCCGGCTCGGCGCAATCGCTTCTCGTTCCACAAGAATCCCATCGGTTCAATGATATCGAGGCCGACGCCGAGGCACATCGCCGTGCGGATCACCGTGCCGGCGTTCTGCGGGATATCAGGCTGATAAAGGGCGCATCGAACGGGCATGCGAAACTGGCATCATTCGGGTCTGTGGCAAACGACACATATCTTGTTGCCGTCCGGATCGCGGAAGTAGCCACCATAGTAATTCTCATGATAGTGGGGCCTTAATCCGGGTGCGCCCTCATCCGCGCCGCCGTTGGCCATGGCAGCGCCGTGAGCATCGTCAACGCTGCTACGCGTATCGGCGAGAAACGCCACCATCGAGCCGTTGCCCGCCGTCGCGGGTTCACCGTTCACTGGCAGGGTAATCCAGACCTGATCGCCGTCGGCCGCGCCGTAGCCCTTGTAGTTGCCTCCGATGGCGAAGCTCCCATGACCAAGAGCGGCGAAAACCGCGTCGTAAAAGGCCGTCGCTCGGGTCAGGTCGTTGGTGCCGATGGTGACGTGACTGAACATCGCTTGAAGCTCCGTGTGAAAGCCTAAGAAACAGCCATTTTGGGCCTTTTAAAGGCCCGGCAGATGCATTATACGCATTTCCACGCGGAAGCTGTCACGTACGGCGGTTTCCGTTATTTTTTACATACCCGCTGGCTCTCACGGGCCCGCATGATAACCTACCGGGAAATGAACCAGGGGACTCACAGTCAACAATTGGTTCGCTTCTAGCCAAGGGGGCTATAGATGTCAGAAACCGCGAATCCAGCGACCCATTCACCCGAGGGGCCAGGTGAAGGCGACGACACGAACCGTCGCGATTTCCTGATCGTCACGACGGCCACCATGGGCGCCGTCGGCGCAGCGCTGGCTGCCTGGCCGTTTATCGACAGCATGAACCCTGCCGCCGATACCTTGGCGCTGTCATCGACCGAGGTTGATCTGTCGCCTATCGAGGAAGGCCAAAGCATCACGGTGATGTGGCGCGGCAAACCGGTATTCATCCGTCACCGGACTGCCAACGAGATCGCCGACGCCGAGAGCGTCGCGCTTGCCGACCTCCCCGATCCACAGGCCGACGCGGAGCGCGTTCAGGAGCCTCAATGGCTCGTCATGGTCGGTGTCTGCACTCACCTCGGTTGCATCCCCCTCGGCCAGAAGACCGGCGAACCGAAAGGCGAGTTCGGCGGTTGGTTCTGCCCCTGCCACGGCTCGCACTACGACACCTCAGGTCGCATCCGCAAGGGCCCGGCGCCGTTGAACCTGCCCATACCCGAATACACGTTTCTCGACGAAACGTCGGTTCGCATCGGTTGAGGAGATAGATCATGGCCTCTGGTGGCATTTACGAAAATCCGGTCGTCAAGTGGATCGAATATCGCCTGCCGATCTTCAGCTTCGTCGATCATTCCCTGGGTTCCGGGTATCCCACGCCCAAGAATCTTAACTACATGTGGAACTTCGGTTCGCTGGCCGGCATCGTGCTGGTTATCATGATCGTGACCGGCATCGTGCTGGCGATGCAGTACACCGCGCATGTCGATTACGCTTTCGCGTCGGTTGAACGGATCATGCGCGACGTTAATTACGGCTGGCTGATCCGTTACATTCACATGAACGGTGCGTCGATGTTCTTTATCGTCGTCTACATCCACATGTTCCGGGGGCTGTATTACGGCTCATACAAGGCGCCGCGCGAGATTCTCTGGATTATTGGCGTTCTCATCCTGCTTGCCATGATGGCGACGGCATTCATGGGTTATGTGTTGCCCTGGGGCCAGATGAGTTTTTGGGGCGCCACCGTGATCACCAACCTGTTCTCGGCGATCCCGCTGGTCGGCGACCAACTGGTGACTTGGTTGTGGGGCGGCTTCTCGGTCGACAATCCGACCCTGAACAAGTTTTTCGCACTGCATTACTTGATGCCGTTCGTGATCTTCGGGCTGGTGTTTGTACATATCTGGGCCTTGCACCGTTTCGGCTCCAACAACCCGATCGGTGTCGACGTCAAGGGACCGCAGGACCAGATACCGTTCCATCCCTACTACACGGTCAAGGACCTGTTCGGCCTTGGCGTGTTCCTGATCTTCTTCATGCTGTTCGTGTTCTACGCGCCGAACTACCTCGGCCACCCGGACAACTATATCGAGGCGAATCCCCTGGTGACGCCGCCGCACATCGTGCCGGAATGGTACTTCCTCCCGTTCTACGCGATCCTGCGGGCGTTTACGGACGACTTCTTCGTTTATCAGATCATTTCGCTCGGTGGCTGGTTGATGACGGCGAAACTCGCCGGCGTGCTGGCGATGTTTGCGTCGATTATCCTGCTAATGCTGCTGCCATGGCTCGACCGTTCCAAGGTCCGCAGCTCGAAGTTCCGTCCGGTTTACAAGCAGTTCTTCTGGATTTTCCTGGCGGACTGCGTGCTGCTTGGCTACATCGGCGGCAAGCCGGCCGAGGGCGCTTACGTGCTCATCGGTCAGCTCGCGACGACCTGGTACTTCCTGCACCTGATCGTCATCATTCCGCTGCTCGGCATTCTCGAACGGCCACGGCCCGTGCCCGAGAGCATCTCAGCGGCCGTCACCAAGTCGGCCCATTGATCGGACGAGGGAGAGATATGATGAGAAATACCGTTTCTTCGCTCGTTCTCCTGGCAGCTGTCGCCCTTGGGGGCGTGGTGATCACGGGCAGCGACAGTCACGCCGCCGGACCGGCGATCGATATTCCCGACCGCCAGTGGTCGTGGGAAGGGCCGTTCGGCACGTTCGAACGGCCAGCCCTGCGGCGCGGCCTGCAGGTGTATGCTGAGGTCTGCAGCGCATGCCACAGCCTGGAGCTCGTCGCCTATCGCAACCTCGGCAGCATCGGTTTCTCCGAGGCCGAAATCAAGACCTTCGCCGCCCAGTTCGAGGTCACCGACGGCCCGGACGAGGAAGGTGATATGTACACCCGTCCGGCGCGGCCGTCTGACCACTTTGCCAGCCCGTTCGCGAACGACAACGCGGCGCGGGCCGCGAATGCCGGCGCCCTGCCGCCGGACCTATCGCTGATGACCAAGGCGCGTGCCGGTGGCGCCGACTATCTTCATGCCCTGCTGACCGGTTATGAGGAACCGCCCGCCGGCTTCGACCTGCTCGAGGGGATGAGTTACAACGCTTACTTCCCAGGTCATCAGATTGCGATGGCGGCACCGATCTATGAAGACGGTGTGGAGTACGCCGACGGCACGCCGGCGACGGTGGAACAGATTGCGTCCGACGTCACAACGTTCCTCGCGTGGGCGGCCGAGCCAGAACTTGAGGAGCGCAAGCGTCTCGGCATCAAGGTGATCATTTTTCTTATCGTGTTCACCGGATTTGCGTATGCGTTAAAGCGCAAGATCTGGTCTGACGTCCATTGAGGCGCAGGATCGCAGACGACTTGAGACAGCCCCGCTTCGGCGGGGCTGTTTCGTTTTGGCCGACTAGTCCGCCCTCGCCAGCTTAGCGTACCCGTCGCGCGTCTGCGGTGTTTTGATGCCGAGCAGCCTGGCTGCCACTTGGGTCTTCAATATCTGCGCGGTGCCGCCACCGATTGTGAACATCCTGACGTCCCGGTACATCCGTTCCAGGGGCTCCTTATCACCATAGCCCCGCGCGCCGAACATCTGCAACGCGGCATCGACCGCCCGGACAGCTGTCTCCGAAGCAAACATCTTCGCCCTCGCCGCCATCATCGGATCGGGGAAGCGGCTGCCGTCGGGGCCGGTCGATAACGCTGCCTCGCGCAGCATCAGGCGCGACGCGTGCACTGCGGCATCATGGTCGGCGAGCATCCATTGCAACCCCTGGAACTCGGCGATCGGCCTGCCAAACTGGCGCCGATCCTTGAGATACCGCTTGGCATGCTCCAACGCACCCGCAGCGACCCCCATGGCGATCGCGCCCGCGCCGACGCGCTGGGAATTGTATGCGTTCATCAGATCGGCGAACCCACGCCCAAACCCGGACGGTGGTACGAGGGCCATGGCCGCATCGATCTCCAGGTCGGAGAAACGAAGCTCGGCCTCGGGCATGCCGCACAAACCCATGGTGTGCTCCCGGCCGACAATCTCGAACCCCTTCGGCAGGTCGCCGTTGACGGGATCGCAGACGACGATGAAACCGCCTATGCCGAGATCCTCACCCCGTTCGTCGAGAACACGGGCGAAAACCAGGTGAAGCCGCGAAACGCCACCGCCGGTAATCCAGTGCTTGGTCCCGTTGACGATGTATGTGTCGCCGGACCGCCGGGCGGTGGTCGACATCTCCGTCGCTGCACTACCCGCATCAGGTTCGGTGATGCAGATTGCCGGCTTGTCGCCCGCCAGGACGATTGGTGCGCACAGGCGTTTCTGCTCCTCGGTCCCGTAGGCCATGATCGCGCTGATCCCGCCCATGTTGGCTTCGACGACGATCCGAGCCGACAACGTACAGGCTCGGGCGATCTCCTCGACCACCAGCACCACGTCATGAAAATTGGCGCCGCCACCGCCGTAGGCTTCAGGAATGGTCATGCCCAGCAATCCGGCATCGGTGAGTTCGCGAACACTATCCCAACAATATGCCCGCGTTTTGTCCCAACGCGGTGCACGTTCGGCGAAGCCGGGGGCCAGTGCCTGCGCCGCGGCGACGTAGCTGTTGGATCCTGTCGGCAAACCTTCCTCCGCATGGTCTCGGCGAACTCGTGATCGTCCGCCCCAAGATACCCCTTCGTCATCGAGTTGACGATAGCGGCGCCTGCGCCGCGCCAAATTGCCGGTTCAATCCTTGCGTATCGAATATCCTACGAAAGGACTAGTCCCGGATTATCCTGTTCGAACGACGCAGGATAACGCACAATACTTTCAGCGGAGTGATCGGCGACTCATCGCATGGACTGACGTAAACATGAGCGGCCTGAGCAACCTGAAATCGATCTTGATTGCAGACGACCACAACCTGTTCCGCCAGGGCCTGCGTCTCGTGCTCGAAGGAATGGTGCCAGGCGTGCGCATCGTTGAAGCGGCAGACCTTGAAGGGGCGCTCGAGGTCGTCAGCGGTGACACGCCGCTCGATCTGGTGATGCTCGACCTTTCCATGCCCGGAATGGAAACGGAGGGAAATCTGGCATTAGCATGCGAAACGGCCGGACCGACACCGGTCGTTATCCTCTCCGCTTTCAACGACCAGGCGGGCATCCACATGGCGATGAATGCCGGCGCCTCCGGCTACATACTGAAATCTTTCTCAGATGAGAGCCTTCGCCATGTACTCGAATTGATCCTGTCGGGTGAGGTATATGTGCCGCCGGCACCCTATCAAGCCGCCGACAGGTTCCCGGAAGCAATACATGCGCCGACACGACCTACCCGCGGCATCACCGGCGCCGCGACTGCGCCGGGCCCTCTCCAGAGTCTCACCGCGCGTCAACTGGAGGTCTTGACGCTCATCATGCAGGGACAGTCCAACAAAGAAATCGGACGCACTCTCGGCGTTTATGAAAGCACAGTCAAAACGCACATCCAGGTCATCCTGCAGAAGCTCAACGCCGACAACCGGACGCACGCCGCGATGATTGCACGGGAATGGTCCGAGTCCGAAGGAACCTCGGTCTAGCCGGCCCTCGGTCTAGCTACGACATCACACAACGAGATCGTGTAGCGTCTGTTTCAGGATGGATGGCGACACCGGTTTATGGAGTAGGGCATGCCCGCTCGCCGTAGCCTCGACGATCCGATCCGGTTCGGTATCTCCCGTCAGAATGAGCGCCGGTATTGGGGTTCCCGCAGCGCGTATCACTTCACGGATCGCTGTCGCGCCGGTCTGCCCTTCGCGTAATCGGAAATCCGCGATAATCGCGTCGGGGATGAACCGCTCTTCGCTCACGGCTGCAACCGCCTGGTCGATTGACGTGGCGCAAACGACTTCGAGCCCCCACTGACCAAGCAGGGTTTTCGTCGCCTCGAGCTGCGTCTCGTCGTCGTCGACATACAGGATCGAATGTCCGTTGAGGTCGATGTCGTCATAACTGACCGTGCGCGGGCGCGCTTCGGGTGTAAGATCGTGCGCCGCCGGCCCCCTGACCGAAAAGACCGAGCCCCGTCCGACCACCGATTGGACCGCGATACTCAGCCCCAATATGGCGGCCTTGCGTCGAACGATGGCAAGGCCCAGGCCCAAGCCCTTGCGACGGTCGCGCTCCGGGTTGGCGATCTGCTGAAAATCCTCGAATACTCGTTCCAAGTCGCCTTCTGCGATGCCAATGCCGGTGTCGCAAACATCGATACCGACATTGTCTCCGTACAATCTCACACCGATCAGCACCCGTCCTGATTCTGTGTATCGCATGGCGTTTGAAACCAGGTTCCGCACGATGCGAAGCAGCATCACGGGATCGGAGGCGATCGACCGGCTTGACGGCACGACCGTCAGTCGCAAGCCCTTCTCCTCTGCCTGCGGGCGAAACTCGGTTTCAATCTGTTCGAGAATGTCTATCAGATGAACCGTCTCGATATGGGGGTCGGCCACGCCGGAATCCAGTCTCGACACATCCAGCAGGGCATCCAGCAACTCGCTCGTGGCGTCGAGCGATTCACGAAGCGAATTGACAATATGGTCACGCTTCGCCGCGTCGCGCTCTCTTGTCAGCGCGGCAACGAACATGTTCGCGGCTTGAATTGGCTGGCGAAGATCATGACTGGCGGAAGCCAGGAACCTGGACTTGTCCGCACTAGCCTTCTCAGCGGATTGCTGGGCGCGGCGTAGGGCCTGCTCGGTGTGTTTTCGTAGCGTGATGTCGCGCACACTAGTCCGGTAGCCGACCGGCTTGCCGCGGTCATTGATGATGGTTTGCCAGGACACGGCGCCCCATCTTTCGGATCCGTCTTTGTGAAGGATCTTGAACTCAACATCGTTGCCGGGATGATCCGCTCTCGCCTGCTCGAGACACCAAGATATCGTCGACCGGTCATCCGGATGCACGATCGGAAGCGGATAGTCCTCCATCGCGTAGCATTCCGCACAGGAATAGCCGGTAATGCGTTCGACCGCCGGGTTAATCCAGTTAGGCGTGTCATCCACCCCCATCCAGGTTTCCCAGTCGTAAGTGAAATTGGCAATCGCACGGAACATCGTGTCGTGCGTGCCGCCGTCGTGCAGCAGAAAATGTTGCTCCCGGTTGGCATCCTCGTCCGGAATCTTTTTTGGGTTGAGCGCCATCGACCGAAAATTTATCCAAGTGTTCTTGCCAATTCGGCCAAGTTTGCCGCCTCGACCGGGCGGCGTCACCAACAATTCCGTCTTGTCATCCTTTCGGCCTAGTCCCGATGCCGAATTGAGGAGCGTTGCAGAATCGCGCCAAGATTTTTGGTGGGAGGGTTCGGTGGATACCCGTCTCGTAGCCGACGTAACCGGCTGCGCTGACGCCGCCCTGAACGATCCCAAGCGTAGATCGATCATGAGGATATCGGCGGCAAGGCCTCCATGTCCGTTTCGTCAAGGTAACTCTCTTCTCGTTTTGCCGTCCGCGAACTGATTCGATCTCGGTAGTTGGGGCACCGGAACACGGACCGTCGTGTTTCGTGGCGACGTTGTCGCTGGTGCCCCTCTTGCCGTAGTGGTGGTCGATGGCCTTCACCAGCCGCCGGCTGCCAGAAACAACAAATGGAGGGGTGAATGGGAGACCAACTTGCGGCACTGACGACGATTTTCACGGAGGTCTATTACTGGATCACGGTCGTCTTCATGTTTCTGATCCACGTCGGCTTCTGCATGTACGAAGTCGGCGCATCACGAAGAAAGAACATGATGCACACGCTGATGAAGAACACGATGGTGATACCGCTTGTCACCGTGACGTTCTTCTATTTCGGCTGGTACATCTACTTTTCATGGCACAACGGCATCCCGGGAATCATCGGGGCCGATCCGGCACCATATGGCCTGACCGATATCAATTGGGCGGCGCCGTGGAGTCCGTTCATGGGGGCAACACTCAACAGCGAGGGAGACGGATACTGGTCGCACATCAACGGTGTGTTCTGGGCAGCGTTCCTGCTGTTCTCGTGGACCGCCGCCTCAATCGTCTCGGGAGCGGTCATCGAACGTATCCGCTCGGGGGCTTTCTGGATCCTCGCAGTCGTAATCGGTTCGTTCACCTGGATCATTGACGCCGCCTGGGGTTGGCATCCGGATGGATGGATGGTCCGTGAACTCGGCTATCATGACGCCTACGCATCGGGCGTCATTCACGCGATCGCCGGCGGCTTCGCGCTTGGCGTGCTATGTCATCTCGGACCACGGATCGGCAAGTTCCGTGCTGACGGAACACCCCGAAACATTGTGCCGCACAACCCCTGGCTGGTGACGATTGGCCTGTTCCTCATCTACACCGGCTTCTGGGGATTCTACGTGGCGTGCAATATTCCCATCCTCGATGTCGGCGAAATGGCAGGTATGACCGAGTCGTTCTTCTCGACGACGAACATCTACCTGACACCGACGACGACATCGGCGATCACGTTCAACTTCCTGATGTCGCTGTCCGGCGGTCTGATGATGGGTTACATCATCTCCAAGGGCGATGCTTTCTGGACATATTCGTCCGGGCTCGCGGGCATCATCGCGGCTTCGTCGGGCAACGACCTGTATCACCCGATCCAGGCGATGTTCATTGCGGCCCTCGGCGTAATCTTCATGTACAAGCTGCACTTCTGGGTCGAACGGAAGTTCAAGATCGACGACGCCGTCGGTGCGGTGGCCGTACATGGTTATGCCGGCTGGTTCGGCGTGGTCATCGCAGGTTTCATGCTCTGGGGTTATCCGTCATCCATGTATCTCGAGTCGACGATCTCCCCATGGGGTCAGTTCGTCGGCGCATGGATCATGTTCGGTCTGCTCGGCTTCCTGCCGGCGTGGATCGTGGCAGGCATCCTTAAGAAGATGAACCTGTTGCGCATTCCGCCCGAGGTGGAACTCGCCGGTCTCGATCTGGCCGACTATCACGGCCGTTACCTGGACGAAGCCCAGGTTGTCGAGGCAGAGATACAGGAAGCGCGCGAGCGCGGCCTGATCAACTGATCGAAGGGAGATCGATATGTCTACCGGTTTGGAAACCTGGACACAGAACCTGAACGAAGTGACGGAGCTCTATCCGTTTGTGGGCTCCGAGATGATCCTCGCATGGGCCGCCATCGCCTCTTGGGTGATCTGGCATCTCATCCAGATCAAGTCAGAGAATGCCCAGCTCGAAGAAGAAAGAGCCAAATTCTCCGACAAGGCCCGATTGGCGAAAGCCATGGAGATATCCAACGCGGACTCCTTGAACGAATCGCTCAAGGGCCACGCCTCGGACTTCTAATCGAGGACTTAGCGGAGTACTCTCCGAGTTAACCTGACGGGCGCGGTGTCATAGGATACCGCGCCCGACTTCTTCCAATTCTCGAACCAATGGCGACACCATGCTCGATCTGGACCCGATACTGCTGCTGCCGCTGGCGCTCGTGCTACTGCTCATGGCGCTGCCGGTGATTTCCAGAAAGATCTGGGGGCCTGTCACCTACGTTCCCGTCCACATCGTCAAGAGGATGCAAGATTCCAACGAATCCATGCTGCTCCTCGACCTCCGCGATCGAAAAGCCTATTCGCAAGCACATATCGACGGCGCCATCAATGTGACCCCGGATCGGCTCGATGACTTCCTGCAAGGCAGTGTCGGCGACGATCGCCCCATCGTCCTCGTGTGTCAGAGCGATCTTTCGGCAACGCGGCACGCGGCGCGACTGGCCAAGGCCGGTTATGACAGCGCCGCAGCCATGAAAGGCGGCATGTTCGCCTGGAAGCGCGCGAAGTATCCGACCCTGTCGAAGGCCTGAATTATCCATCGAAAGACGGGTATTTTCGTGCGAACACCCATCTAATGGCTGGAAATATTGGTGTTAACCAATATTGGTCCACTTTTTCATTTCGGATGAAAATCTGGACACCCCTACAATATCGGCAAAACAAAACGATAAGAACGACAAGACCGATTTAGGTTGGATTCTTCCATGGAGGTGGACATGTCCCAGTATCGAATACTTTCCAGTTTAGCGCGTCGACGGTTCCTGAGTTGGGCCGCCGCCGCATTGGGCGGCGCTGCCGTCTCGAGCAGCTTGCCGGGTCGCGTCTTTGCGGCGAACGGAACCATCAAGATCGGGTTTCTCGCCCCGTTGACCGGCCCGGTCGCGGCGTGGGGTAAGCCAGGTCTCGACGGGTGCCAGATCTGGGCCGACTGGATCAACGCCGCAGGCGGCATCAAGCTCGCCGACGGCAATTACAACGTCGAGTTCGTCGGCTACGATAACGAGTACGATCCCGCCAAGGCACGTACCGGCGCGACCAAGCTGATCCGCGAGGATGGCGTCAAATTTATCATGATGTTGGGCGGCGACACGTGGCCCGGCGTCCAGCCGGTCGCTGACAAGACCGGCATGTTGTTCTCCACACTGTTGCCGTCGGATCTATCTCCCGACACGCCGACGCTTCTAGCGCCCGCCGAGGTGCACCCGGTCTACAACGTGACCGGCGTCGAGTGGCTCGCCGAGAACAAACCGGACCTCAAGACCGCCGTGATGTGCGCCCAGGACGATGCACTCGGCCTGCCGTCCGTTGCAACCTACCTGGCCGCGTTCGAGGCGGCCGGAATCGACATGCTCGAGGAACCGTTGCTGTTCGATCCCGCGACGACCGACTTTGCCCCCGTCGTGACCAAACTGATCGCCGGCAACCCGGATATCGTCTGTCTCGACACCTGCTATTCGGACTACGTGCACCCCATTGCCGAGCAACTGTTCCAGCAGGGATACAATGGCCAGATCATCTCCTGCACCGCGGACTTCTACGACCAGATGATCGAGAAGACGTCGAAGGACTTCATGGAAGGGTTCATCTTCCAGTTCCCGGACTTCGACGACCCTGCGCTCGAAAGCACCGAAATCAACTTCCAGAACCCGAACAAGTTCTTCGCCGAGTATGTTGAGCGGCATCCCGGCGAATGGGGCGCGGTGAGCTGGGAGTACGCGTCGATCATGGATCTCTGGACAGCTGCCGCCGAGAAGGCCGGTTCGGCTGAGCCTGACGCCGTCCTTGCGGCCATGAAGGAAGGCGGCACCGGGCTTCATGCCTTCGGCGAAGCGAATTGGTGGGGCAAGGATCTGTTCGGCATCGACAACGCGCTGGTCGGCAACTGGCCGGTCGTCGCCATCGAGGACGGCAAGGCACGCATCAAGGCGTTCAAGTCCATCCCGGACTGGTACGCCAAGCACGGCGATCTGCTGAAGAAGCACATGGCCGCCTACGGCCAGATGTGGGATCAGCGGGGCTGACGGTCGCCTGAATACGCAACCCGCCGCGGCATCATCATGCCGCGGCGGACTCGCTCGTCAATGAAAGCCTGAAGCATGTTCGACCTGCTGGCTCAGACCGGCCTGAATGCGCTCTACGCCGCAAGCTACATCTCTCTGGTCGCCGTCGGTCTCGTGCTGATATTCGGCGTCATGGGTATCATTAACTTCGCGCACGGCGAACTGTTCATGGCCGGCGCCTACGTGATCGTTGCTCTTTACGCCGACCTTTCGATGCCGTTCATCGTCGCTGTCGCCATCGGCACGATTTTCGTGGGTTGTCTGGGACTCGCCATGGAAAGGGCAATGTTCAGACCTTTGCGGGACAACCCGCTCGGCGGCCTGGTCGCTTCGATTGGCTTTCTCATCGTTCTTCAGGCAGTCGCCGTGCTCGGTTTCGGCGTTCGCATGGAACACATTCCGCCGGTGACCCAGGAAGTGATCGCGTTCTCGGACAAGATTCGCCTTCCGGTCTCGCGCCTGTACGTCATCCTCGCCGCCGTCGTGCTACTCTCGGCGCTCTGGTTCTTCCTGAAACGTACCAAGTTCGGCTGGGCGCTCAGAGCAAGCGCCCAGGACTCCGAGGCCGCCGCCTTGCAGGGAATCTCGATCAACCAGACGGCCCGTATCGCCATGTTCATCGGCGCTGCACTCGCCGGGATCGCCGGCGCGCTGACTGCACCGCTGGTTTCCGTCAATCCCCACATGGGGCACTCCGTCATCGTCACCGCCTTTATCGTCATCATCGTCGGCGGTGTCGGTTCGCTCGAAGGTGCGGTGATCGCCTCGGTGGTTTACGCGTTTGTCCACACCGTGGTGACAACCTTCTATGACGGCGTCATCGCCGACATCGTCGGGCTCTCGCTGATGCTGGTCGTGCTCATCGTCCGTCCGACAGGTCTGTTCGGGACCGCCGACCGTGCGTAAGGCCGTCACACTGACTGTCGTGCTGGCGGCGCTGATCGCACTGCCCCACGGGCTCAGCTTTTCCCAGCAGGAGATTCTCGTCTTCACCACGATCAACGTGCTGCTGGTGTCGTCCTACCGACTGCTGACCCTGACCGGCGAATGGTCACTGGGTCACGTCGTGATCATGGGTGTGGGCGCCTACGCCTCGGCGCTGTTCACTAAGGAACTGGGAATATACGTGCCCGTATCGATGCTGCTCGGTGCGGCGACCGCGGCGATCGTCGCCATGCTACTGAGTTATCCCTTGTTTCGCATGAAGGGCTTCTACTTCCTGATCGGGTCGTTCGCCGCCGGCGAGATCATTCGCCTGCTGTGGAAACGCTTCCGCGACCCGTTCGGCGGGCCGAAGGGGCTGAAGGGCATCGACCCGATGCCCGATTTCTCGATCGGAATCTACGATTTCGATTTCTTCGAACCGGTGAGCTACTATTACTTCTCGCTCTTCGTCCTGCTGCTTTGCCTGTGGACTATGTGGCGGATCGAGCGTTCGCCGATCGGGCTCACCTTCCATGCCGTGCACTGGCAGGACAAGTTGGCGCAGGCGGCCGGTGTCAACGTTCGCGCCTATCGCACCCTCGCCTTCGTGATCGCCTCCGGTTTCGCCGGGCTCGCCGGCACGTTGCTGGCCCACTATATCGGCACCATCAACCCGAACAGCTTCGATGTCGAGGTCATGGTGTTCGTGCTGACCTGGGCCATCGTCGGCGGCACGGCGACCTTCTACGGGCCGATACTCGGCTGCGTCGCGCTGACGATCCTCAACGAGATCGTGCTTCGCGAGCTCGGTGCCGACCAAGTCCGCCCCCTGATCTACGGCCTGGTGCTGATCCTCTCGATCCTGTTCCTGCCAAACGGACTCGAAAGCCTTGTCCAGCGCGCCGAGAAAGCCTGGAAGGCGCGCGCGTCATGACCGCGTTCCTCGAAATCGACGGTCTCGTGATGCAATTCGGCGGCCTGACCGCCGTCGACGGACTCAGTTTCGTCGTTGAACACGGCGCCATTCACGGGCTGATCGGACCGAACGGTGCCGGCAAGACGACCACGTTCAACGCCATATCCGGCTTCTACAAACCGACAGCCGGCCGGGTGCGTCTACGCGGCGAGACCATATCGAACCTCCGCATGCACGAGGTGGCGCGGCGCGGCGTCATCCGAACGTTTCAGCATTCCACGCTGTTTGCTCAGATGACCGTGCTCGAGAACGCCCTCGTCGGCACCCACTTGCCGTTCCGCCCGAACATCTTCGCCGCGCTGTTCGGCTGGGACCACGAGGACCGTCGGGGCGCCGAGGCTCGCGCCCGCGAGTCCCTCGAGTTTTTCGGTCTCGCGTCGCTCGCCGACGAACGGGCCGGCGACCTGTCGCACGGACATCAGCGCGCCCTCGGGCTCGCTGTCGCCTATGCGGCGCATCCGGACATCATGCTGCTCGACGAGCCGTTCACCGGCATGAACCCGGAAGAGACAGGCCGCATGATGGAGCTGATGCGCAAGCTTCGAGACGAGAAGGTCACGATCCTGATCGTCGAACACGACATGAAGGCGATCATGGGCCTGTGCGACCGTATCACGTGCATGAGCTTCGGCAAGCTGCTGGCGGAGGGCGGTCCGAGGGAGATCAGGGAACACCCGGCGGTCATCGAGGCCTACCTTGGAGGCGGACACCATGCTGCTTGAGGTCCGCGACATGCACGTTTCCTACGGCAAGGTACTCGCGGTGCGTGGCATTTCGGTCGACGTTCCCGACGGCGGTGTCGTGACCATCATTGGCGGTAACGGCGCAGGCAAGACGACGACGCTCCGGGCGATTTCCGGACTGGCGCCCCTGGCGTCAGGTACCATTCGATTCGATGGGCAAACTATCCACGGACTGCCGCCGGACAAGATCGTCGCCCGCGGCATTGCCCACGTCCCCGAGGGTCGTCGGATTTTCCCCGACCTGACGGTAGAGGAAAACTTGCGAACCGGAGCGTTTCTGCGCCGCGACGTGGACGGCATCGCCCGTGATCTTGACGGAATCTACGACCGTTTTCCCCGACTTCGCGAACGTCGGGTACAACTCGCCAAGACCATGTCGGGCGGCGAACAGCAGATGCTGGCCATCGGCCGGGCGCTGATGTCAAAACCCCGGATGCTGCTTATGGACGAACCCTCGATGGGCCTGGCGCCGGTTATCGTCGAGGAGATCGCCAGAATCATCACCGACATCAGCCGAGAGGGCGTTCCCGTTGTGCTCGTCGAACAGAACGCCGAACTGGCCCTCGAACTGGCGAGCTACGCCTACGTGCTGGAGACCGGCAACGTCACGCTCGAAGGTAAGTCGGAGGAGTTGCATGACAACGACCATGTTCGCGCCGCGTACCTGGGTGTTTAACATTCGCGATCGGGAAATGCGCACCGCGCGCACAGCCGGATGGCGGCGCGTCGATCTCTGGTGGGAACGCCTGTCTGAACGGGGCAATCGCGCACAGTTGGCGGGAGATACCGGCGCAGCCCTTATCGCTTTAGGGTTGGCCTGGCTGCTCGCAGCAACTTCGTTTCCTCGCGACGATCACCGCGCGCTCGCCGCATCGGCCAACGCAGCGTGGATATTCCGTACTCTCGGCCTTGAACACATGGCGAAACGGCGCTATCGGGCTGCCGCGGCGGCGTGGGCTGCGTTGGCTTTACCGGGCCAAGAACTGGTCCTCGCGCCGAGAGCGCGAAGCTCTCTGTTTCATATGCGCATGGAAGCCCTGCACGCCGAGACGTACCGCGCCAACCATCTGAAACGATTGTCCAACTTCATCGCCGAGACAGGTCGCACCCTCGATGCGCTCGCCGCTGGCGAAGCGCCGGGCAGCACGCACTACACCCGCTGGCGCGGTGAGAAGCCGGCGATTTTCGACGATTCCCGAAAGATTCTTTCGGCTTGTCTGCTCGTCGTCGTCTGACCATTTCCACTAGCGAGCGGACTAACCAGCCAGCGCGGCCCAGCGCGTTGTGACCTCACGGCAGAACGCCCGAGATCCCGCCTCGTGGTTCTCGAACTGGACCGGCAGCCATGTCTCGAAACCGGGCGCGTTCTCGGCGAGATTCGGATTGCTCACGACCCACTGGTCGACCGTCGGCTTATCGACCTCGAAGTGAAATTGCGTTCCGTAGGTCGCGCGGCCGATCCGGAAGGACTGGTTCGGATAGGCCTCGTTGGTGGCCAGTCTGACGGCGCCTTCCGGCAAGTCATAGTGATCGTAATGCCACTGGAACAAGGGAAGCGGCCGTTCGAGGATGTTCATCACCGGATCGTCGGCCGCCGCCGGCAACGGCACGATTTCCTGGAACCCGAATTCAAACGGTCCGCCGATCTGCAACTCGGCTCCGAACGCGCGGGCGATCAGTTGCGCACCGAGACAGATTCCCAAGACCGGCTTGTCTGCCGCTGCAAACCCTCTGATCGAGTCGACCAGTGTTGGAAAGTACGGACAGGTTTCGTCGTCGGCGGCATTCATCGCGCCACCGAGCACCACGAGCGCGTCATGCGAACCCTGCGTCGGCATCGGATCGCCCTGCGCGCCCCAGATCATGTCGAGATCGGCGCCCGCGGCCGCCAGCGTTTCGCCGACAACGGCGACGGACGGGTGATCGTGATGTTCGACAACGGCGATACGCATGAGAATCCTACCGCCTATGCCGCATCCGGATAGAGTGCGCGAAGGCCCGGCTCAGAGGCCTCGGCAATACCCCTTTCGGTGATCAGGCCGGTTACCAGTCGCGCCGGCGTGACGTCGAACGCCGGATTGCCGGCTTTGACCCCGTCGGCCGTGATGGTAATCGTCTCGATCACGCCGGAGTCCGTCCGACCCGTCATGCGCGTCACCTCAGCACCGTCGCGTTCCTCGATCGGCACGCCAACGACGCCGTCGCTCAGCGTCCAGTCAATGGTCGGTCCCGGGAGCGCGACGTAGAACGGTACGCCGTTGTCGTGCGCCGCCAGCGCCTTCAGGTAGGTGCCTATCTTGTTGCAGACGTCGCCCGTCCGGGTCGTGCGATCGGTACCGGTGATGCAGAGGTCGACCTGGCCGTGCTGCATCAGATGACCGCCGGCATTGTCGACGATCAGGGTATGCGGCACGGCGTGCCCCTTGAGTTCCCATGCCGTCAGGCTGGCGCCCTGGTTGCGTGGCCGGGTTTCGTCAACCCAGACGTGAACGGGTATGCCTGAGTCATGGGCCTTGTAAATCGGTGACGTCGCCGTGCCCCAATCCACGGTGGCGAGCCAGCCGGCGTTGCAGTGGGTCAAGATATTGACCGGCTCGCCGACCGGTTTTCGCGCTGCGATCTCGGCGATGATATCGTAACCGTGTTCGCCGATAGCGGAACAGATCTCGACGTCCTCGTCACAGATCTCGGCAGCGGTCGCATAGGCCGTCGCCGCTCGGTTGCCCGGAGCAAGCGGCGATAGCCGATGCTTCATTCGGTCGAGCGCCCAGCGCAGGTTGACCGCCGTCGGGCGCGCCGCCAGTAAATTCTCATAAGCAGCCGCGAATGCATCATCCGAAGGGTTCTCACGCATAGCCAGCGCCATGCCGTAGGCAGCAGTCGCGCCGATCAAGGGCGCGCCGCGGACTAGCATCTGGCGAATGGCTGCTACCGCGTCCGACAGCTGTGTCAGGCGAGCAATCTCAAACACATGTGGCAACTTCGTCTGGTCGATGATCTCGACGGTCTCGCCGTCATCGGCGAGCCATATGGTGCGATAGGGTCTCCCGTCGACAAGCATGATCACGTTATCCGTTCAGAAATCGTCCGGCGACAGCGTCGAGTCTGGCAAGCAACGCGGGGTCGCGCGCCTCGGGCGCCGTAATCAAGGCGTTCTCAAGCGCGGTATGACAACCCTGATCGCAGATGTGTGTTCGCCCCTTCAGCTTGGGCACAACGGCCTTGACCAGTGAGCGGCCGTTGTCGGCATTCTCTAGCAGAACCTTGATGATCGCATCGACGGTGACGGCATCGTGGTCCGGGTGCCAGCAATCGTAATCGGTCACCATGGCAACCGTCGCGTAACAGATTTCCGCCTCGCGTGCCAATTTGGCCTCCGGCATGTTGGTCATCCCGATTACGTGACAGCCCCATGAATGGTAGAGTTCCGATTCCGCCAAGGTCGAAAACTGCGGGCCTTCCATGGTCAGATATGTGCCGCCGTGCACGGCGCGAATGCCGATCTCGTTCGCCGTTTCGAACAGAAGCCGGCCGAGCCGGCCGCAGACAGGGTGGGCCATACTAACATGCGCAACCATGCCCTCGCCGAAGAAACTCTTCTCCCGGGCGAATGTGCGGTCGATAAACTGGTCGACAATCACGAAGGTCCCTGGCGTCAGGTCTTCCTTCAGGGAACCGCAGGCGCTGACCGAGAGTACCTCGGTAACCCCAGCGCGCTTTAGGGCATCGATGTTGGCCCTGTAGTTGATCGTGCTCGGCGAATGCCTATGCCCGCGCCCGTGGCGCGGCAGGAAGACCATCTCGACGCCGTCGAGACGGCCACGCAGCACCTGGTCCGATGGCGAACCGAACGTGCTCTCGATGGTTTCCCAACGTGCCTCCTCGAGGCCGTCAATCTCGTATAAACCGCTGCCGCCGATAATGCCGATGACCGGCGGTGTTCTGGTCTCGCTCATGGATGGCCCGCTCCTCGTCTGGTGAGGGGAGATTAGCTGATACCGTCGGGCAGAGAAACCACCACCAAACCGTCTAGGGCGTTAGCGCGATACCCCTGGGGGTCGACGATTTCAACGACGCGAGGAAAGGTGCTGCCCGGTTGCCGGGATCGTCGTTTAGGCCGCCGGCCTCGAGATATTCGACACCCATGAAGCTGAGCGCAATCGAGGCCGCCAGCAGGACCGCACCGTAAACAGCCGACTGGCGGGCAAACCAGAGATAGGCGGACTGCAGAGCGACGCCGACGACCCGCTGGGCGATGCCAGCAGGAGGACGGTCATCCTGCAGGATCAGAAGCCACGTCTCGGTCTTACGGTAAGGCCGGCGCCAGCACCAGTGCGCGAAGCCGCGAAGAACGAGAGAGAGCGCAAGGCACAATACACCGCCGGAAAAAGCGGCAAGCGGGGGTCGGAACATGAACCCAAAGGATATGCAGAAGATCCCCAGCAAGGCGAAACCGCTCGCCTTTCCGACGGAGTGGAATGCGGCCCTTTCAACCGGGTTCATCCCGAAACTATGAGCCCGTTTCATCGAATCGCGGAGTAAAAAACGCGTGATGGAAGATTATGGCGGGCAACTCAGACGTTGAAACGGAACAGCATGATATCGCCGTCCTTGACCGGATAGTCCCGACCCTCCTGACGCATCTTGCCGGCGTCCTTGGCGCCCTGCTCGCCGTTCAGTGAAATGTAGTCGACGTAGGAGATCGTCTCAGCACGGATGAACCCGCGTTCAAAGTCGGTGTGAATCTCGCCGGCGGCTTCCGGCGCCTTAGCCCCGCGACGGACGGTCCAGGCCCGTGACTCCTTCGGTCCGGCAGTAAAGAACGTGATCAAATCAAGAAGCGCATAACCGGCACGGACGACCCGGGCCAGACCGGTTTCCTCAAGACCGAGCGTCTCAAGGAACTCCGCACGCTCCACCGGATCGGTCAGCTGAGAAATCTCTTCCTCGATCTTGGCCGAGATCACGACGCTCTCAGCGCCTTGACAGGCTGCCATTCCGGCGACCTGTTCGGCATAGGCATTGCCCGTTGCCGCATTCTCTTCCTCAACGTTGCAGACATAAAGGACCGGCTTCGCCGTCAGCAGCTGGAGCATGCGGAACTGCTTGCGCTCGTCCTCGGCGACCGCGACGAGCCGGGCCGGTTTACCGTCGCGCAACACGTCGAGCGATCGCTCGACAAGCGCCATCTGAACCCTAGCGTCCTTGTCGCCACCGCGAATCCGCTTCTCAAGCGGCGTGATACGTTTCTCGAGGCTTTCAAGATCGGCCAGCATGAGTTCGGTTTCGACGGTCTCGGCATCGCGAACCGGATCCACGGTGTTGTCGACGTGGGTTACGTTTCCATCCTCGAAACAGCGCAGCACGTGAACGATCGCCGCGACCTCGCGAATGTTGCCGAGAAACTGATTGCCCAACCCCTCGCCTTTCGAAGCGCCTCGAACAAGGCCGGCGATGTCGACAAACTCGAGTTGGGTCGGGACGACCTTGGCCGACTTGGCGATCGCCGCAATCTTGTCCAGGCGCTCATCAGGCACGGCAACACGACCGACATTCGGCTCGATCGTGCAGAACGGGAAGTTCGCCGCCTCGGCCGCGGCGGTCGCCGTCAATGCGTTAAAAAGAGTGGATTTTCCGACATTCGGAAGGCCGACGATGCCGCAGTTGAAACCCATCAGCCGTTCTCCTTCTGCCTTGCTTCGCGCGCCGCGATTTCCTCGAGCACTGGCCGGATGTCTTCGGCGACGCGGCTCTGGAAGCGCGCATCATCATTCTCGGCAAGATACGTTGCGTTGTCGGCAATACTGTCGATCATGGGTTCAACCCACGCCATCTCGGCTCTTGAGAAGTCTTTGAGGACGTAGCCCTTGACCCGGGCCTTGTCGCCCGGATGGCCGATGCCGATCCGCACCCGGCCGTATGCCTCGCCGAGGTGGGCGTGGATACTGCGCAGTCCATTGTGCCCGGCATGACCGCCACCGCGTTTCATTCTGACCTTGCCGCCGGCGAGATCCAGTTCGTCGTGCATGACGACGATGTCCTCAGGGGCGATCCTGTAGAACGTCGCGCAGGAATGAACGCTGCGTCCCGACTCGTTCATGTATGTCATCGGCTTGAGGATCAGTATTTTGCGCCCGCCGAGCACACCTTCGGCAAGTTCTCCCTGGAACTTGCCGCCGCGAAACGCGGAAAAGTCATGGCGGCGGACAATCTCGTCCGCCGCCATGAAACCGACATTGTGCCTGTTGCGAGCATATTCTGGACCGGGATTGCCGAGTCCGACCAGCAGTCGCATGACTCGTCTCCCCGGGGCGGCTTAATCGTCGTCGCCGCCGTCGCCCTCTTCGGCGTCGCCGCCTTCACCAGAGTCTTCGCCTTCGGCTTCCTCGCCGTCTTCACCCTCGACGCCCTCGGCATCTTCATCTTCGGGCTCTTCCTCGACGTAGACAGTCGGCGCGGCGATCGTCGCAATGGTGAAGTCGCGATCCGTGATCGTCGGCGTCACGCCTTCGGGAAGGGTGATATTGCTGATGTGGATACCGTCGCCGACGTCCAGACCGGAGAGATCGGCAGTCAGGAACTCGGGGATGTTCAGCGGCGAGCACAGTAGTTCGACCGTGTGCCTGACGACGTTGAGAACGCCGCCGGAACGCAGGCCCGGGCTGGCTTCCTCGTTCTCGAAGTGAACCGGGATGTCGAACGACAGTTTAGTGCGCGGGCTGAAGCGCATGAAGTCGACGTGGATCGGTTCGTCCGTAACCGGATGCAGCTGCAGATCACGCGCCAGCACCTGGGCCTTTTCGTCGCCGACTTCGATCTCGTAGACGTGCGAAAAGAACGTTCCGCCGCGGAACTGCTTCTTCAGTTCCACAGGGTCCAGAGAAATCAGAACCGGTTCCTGCTTGTTTCCGTAAATGACAGCCGGAACACGACCTTCGCGTCGCGTTGACCGGGCTGCCCCCTTACCTGCCCGT
This sequence comes from Rhodospirillales bacterium, assembly GCA_040219295.1. GTDB lineage: Bacteria > Pseudomonadota > Alphaproteobacteria > Rhodospirillales > Casp-alpha2 > JAVJST01. The sequence goes on along the minus strand of JAVJST010000005.1, from coordinate 815,092 downwards.
TCCCGCAGCTCTGCTGCAATGGGAATGAAATCAACCATTTAACTCACTCCAATAACTAACACAAAATGCCGGCCTCCAGGGGTGCCGGCAGGAAATTCGGTCCGAAACTCGCTTAATCGAAAAGGCTCGAGACCGAAGATTCGTGGTTGATACGGTGAATCGCCTCCGCCATCAAGGGGGCAATTGTCAATTGTTCGATATTCTGCGTCACGCGGACGGCCTCGGTCGCCTGGATACTATCGGTGATCACGAGGCGTTCGATCGGCGAAGCGGCGACGCGCGCGACAGCACCGCCCGATAAAACGCCGTGGGTGACATAGGCGGAAACGTCGGTCGCGCCGGCCTCCTTGAGCGCAACGGCGGCGTTGCAGAGCGTACCCGCGGAATCGACTATGTCGTCAATCAGGATGCAGCGGCGCCCGTCGACATCGCCGATGATGTTCATGACTTCTGAAACCCCGGCCCGTTCGCGGCGCTTGTCAATGATTGCCAGATCGGCGTTGATCCGCTTGGCCATGCCACGCGCACGGATCACACCACCAACGTCGGGCGACACCATCACCAGGTCGTCGCCGTTGTAGCGGTCCGAGATGTCCTTGCTGAGGACAGGTGCTGCGTAGAGATTGTCGGTCGGAATATCGAAGAATCCTTGAATCTGGCCAGCATGCAGATCGACCGTCAGGACTCGATCGGCGCCCGCCTCGGTGATCAGGTTTGCCACCAGCTTTGCCGAGATCGGCGTTCGCGGCCCGGACTTTCGATCCTGACGAGCGTATCCGAAGTAGGGGATCACCGCGGTAATCCGTCGCGCCGAACTGCGCTTGAGCGCGTCCAGTGATACCAGCAACTCCATCAGATTGTCGTTGGCCGGATAGGACGTCGACTGAATGACGAAGACATCCTCGCCACGAATATTCTCTTGGATCTCGACGAAGACTTCCATGTCCGAGAAACGTCGGACGCTGGCCTTCGTCAGCGGCAGATTGAGATACGCGCCAATCGCCTCGGCCAGCGGTCGATTGCTGTTACAAGCAAGAATTTTCATGTCATCAACTGATTGCGGCGGCCCCTGAAACAAGCCCCGGCAAACCCTCCAGGATACTCCGCACCAATTCCCTTTACCCCCGTGCGGGACGGGCCGGAATGTAACAGCGCGGTCATATCAAGTAAACCGCGGAGACCCGATAGGCGCGGCTTTCCGGCGTTTTTTAGTCGTTGCCGACATGTGGCAGATCGGGTTGTGACAGGCCTTGTGTTTTCGTCGCCGAGATAGAGTCGGAAAACAGCCCGGCGACACCAACGACAGCCGCTTCAGCGACCTTGTCGGCCGTCCCGCCCCAGGCTCCGTCAAGGCTGCCTTGGGGGACCTGGTTTTCCTGCATTGCCTTGCCGGTCTCTGTACCGTCTATCTCGGTTACCTGCCAGACGATGCGAACTTTCTGGCGGCCGGCAAAGGGCGAATCGACCCGCACGCTACCCTGAAGAACATGCGTCGCCTGAGTTGGATCGTCCGTGACGGCGGCGGATATCTGGCGCAGCGCCCCCCTGATGGCACGGGTCAGGGCGGCATTGCCGTCGCCGGGCGCACCGGTAACGTTCCGAACGATGAAGACCGGCCGTCCCGCATTGGGGGCGGCCCGGGCATCGAGCGCACCGGCGGAAATCTCTCCCGACGCCAACTCGGTCGACCGGGCGCCCTCCTCGACGTCTGGCGATGCGGGCACCTCCTCCGCCGGCGTCTCGGCAACCACCGTTTCGCTGACCGGCTGGCCAAACGCACCGGCTTCCTGGGCGCCATTCGTCATATCCGGTGCGGCCGGCGGCAGTGGTGGCGGTTCGGCGTTTGAGACGATCACTTGGACTTCATCCGAAGAATCCGGGGATTCGGGTTCGGAAACCTGATTTCCCGACTGATCATCGGCCGTCGCAGCTTCCGAGGGGACCGTTGTTTCCGACGGGCGCACGGGCTCGTTGATGGTCAGCCATGGATCAGTGGTCACCAGGGCCGCTGACGTCGGCGTCAAGACCTCGGCGTCACTGAAGGCCGAAAGATCGTCATCGATTGCGGTGAACGGTGAAACGCCGTCCTTGGCCCCGCCGGCGCTTGTCGAAACGACCTCGCTGGCAACCGGGTCCCGCGGAACGGATGGCAGTTCGTCGATGTCGTCCCTCGTGTTCAGAAGCTGACCCGTCGGCTTCGGCATGATCTCGGCCTGCTTAATCCGCGTTGCGTCAGGCTTGGGCGGTGGCGCTTCCGGAACAGTACGTTCAAAGGCCGTTGCGGCCTTCACGGGCGCGGGCTCCGACGGGAAGACCGGCCCCGAAGCCGGCTCGAGTGGCGCTTCCGATGCTGCGGGCTCGAACACCGGCTCAAACTGCGCAGTCTGCGTAACCGCGGTTCCGGATTTCGCCAAATCGGTCTCAGCCGGCATAACCACCATGCCGTCCCCCGAGACGATGATTGTGTCGCCCTCGCTGACCTCCCCCAGCGAAGCGAGTTGCCGATCGGGCAGCAGCTCACCCGCCGTGCTGACCGGCATGCCGTCGGGGAAGATCAGCGACGACGAGATCTCGTGAACGGCCGGTACCGCCTCGGCAACGATCAGGTTGACGGCCTGACGCGATAACACCGCCCACTGTTCGATCGTCGTCGCGACCTGATGTCGGTGCACACCGACGATTTCCCCCAGCTGACCGCCGTCTGTCTCGGCAGCAGGCGCGTGTACGGTCCATCGCAGCGACAGCCAGACGACTTCCTCGCCGAAGTCGGTCTCATCGATCGCCCCGCGCAGGATCGGCTGCCGCTTGTTCGGCTGATCCGCGTAAAGAGCCGGGTAGCCGGCCTCGCGAAGTCCCCATGCCATATTCTCACCCAGTCGGCGCCCGGTGTCGGCGTCGACGCCTGAAACGGGCAGCACGACTAGGGCCGAGCCGCCCGCCGGATCGCTTGAACGGATATCGTCGACGAACAGCGGCGTCGACACACATCCGGTCATTGTCATCAGGACGACGCCGACGACGAGCAAAAGGGAGCAGGTTCGCATCCTTTCGATGGTAGCGAAGCGCCGGATAGCACGGCAAGCGGCATCACCTAGCGGTCGTAATCCCGGGAAATCCGCCGCAATCGCCGGCGTGCCGCCGCCCGGTCAGGGTTGTGGATGCCCGAGACTGTCGAGAATCGCGAATACCCCCTCCAGCCCACCGCGGGCGACATAGAACGCGGTATCGCCCCAGTCCTGGTGCAGGAGACCTCGCGAAACCTCGTTGCGTTGGCTGATCTGCCCGATCTCCGTTCCGGCGCTGTCCGTCATGCGCCACACGATCTCGACCACTTCCCGCTGGTTGTCGATGACGGAAACGTCGACGATCGCCGTGACGAAATAGTCCGCCAGCCCCGGAGAGCGCGCGAACGTCAGTCCCGCCTGGTCGATCAATTGGATCAGCTCGCGGGTCAGGGCCTTGTTGCCGTCGCCGGGGGCGCCTGAAACTTCGTCGACCCAAAGCTTCGGCTCGCCCCGGGCGATGATCACTGCCTGCCCGTCACTATCCGAACGGATCGTCGTGGTCTGCGTGACGGGTTTGGCCGGCGGCGGCGCGGCGCAACCGGCCAGCACCGCAGCGACACACATGCAAACGAGGAAGCGGAAAGGTGAAGGCAAGCCCATCATGTCATGGCGCACATGCCGAGAAGAGCCAGAAGAGAAAATGCAATGATCAGGTAGAAGTAGGGCATCGCGGCCCACCCGCTCCGTCGACTATCTGGCTATGAGGTCCAGGCTGGCCGAGGAAAGACGCTCATTCCCGCCTTCCTTGACCAAGACCGTCTCCCCAAGTGTCATGGCCAACTCGGCGTCACTGTCGGCAATGATCATGTGCATGAAAATCACCATGCCCGGCTCGATGACGACGGGATTGTCGGCATAAAGCATCGGCCAGTCCATCCAGTTCGGCGCAAAGGTGGTGCCTAGGCTGTAACCGCAGGCATTGAGCCGATGCGACGCCAGTCCGCGGGCATCGAGCGCGTCGGCGTGGGCTTGGAATCCGTCGCCGAAGGTCCGACCCGGGACGAGCGCTCCGCGCACCGCCTCGAGGGCCTCGGCTGCCGCCTCGTAGAGTTCGACCTGCCGCGCCGGCGGATCACCGAAACACAGCGTCCGCATCATTGCGACATGATAGTGGCGGTAGGCCCCGGCCCATTCGAGAGTCAGTTGATCCTGCTCGCCGATCACCCGCCGACCCGACTTGTATCGGCACAGGAGCGCATCGCGGTCGGACCCGATGACGAACTCGTTGCCGGGATAGTCACCGCCGCCCGCGAAAATTGCGCCCTGCATCGCCGCCAGTATCTTGCCTTCATCGGTACCGGGTTTCGCGCTCTCAAGGGCGGCCTGCCAGGCGGCATCGGCCAGTTCGCCAGCGCGGCGGACGTAGGCGATCTCGGCCGGCGACTTGATCACACGGATCCGGCTGACGAGTTCCGACGCATCGACCAACCTACAGAACCCATCGAGAGCCGCGGCCAGACGCTGACCATTCCGCGCCGTGAGTCCGTATGCTTCCCACTCAACGCCGAGGTTTCGTCCCTTGCACCCATGCTCGTCGAGAATAGACCGTAAATCGAGAGACGGATTGGCATCGGGACCATCGGGCCAGATTCGGATATCGCCGATCATCGAGGTGTGCTGCGCCTGGCGCAGGTCGGCCGACCGTGTCAGGAGGGTCATGACACCGTCAGCACCCAGATAGAGGCACTGGAAAAAAACGTAGCCGAACGTGTCGTAACCGGTCAGGTAGTACATGGTCTCCTGACGGAAGATCAGCAGACCGTCGAGTCCGTCCGCCTGCATCTTGGCGCAGACTCGCGCGCGACGTTCGGCTAGTTCCTGTTCGCTGAAATGCAGTGCCATTACTCTCCCCCTCGTTAGTCGCACAGCCGGATCGCGGCAATGTTGCGACCGTAATCGGGTTCCTCTCGGTGTGTCGCCCGACGATAACTGAAAAACCTGTCCTCGTCGGTATAAGTGTCGGCATCGACAATCTCCGGCGCCGCGATGCCGGCCACGACGAGACGCTCGGCAACAAAGGATGGCAGGTCGAATTGGTGGTGGCCCTCACGTCCGCCGGTCACGAAGAATCTCTCGTTGCCCGGATCAAGTTCGACGAACCGTTGCCGGAAACCGTCGTCGACCTCGTATGAGGGCTGATGAATACAGGGTCCCACCGAGGCCCTAATGCGCCCGGTCTCCGCACCGAGTTGTTCCATGGCTGCGACCGTCGCCTCGACCACACCGCCGACGGCGCCTTTCCATCCCGCATGAGCCGCACCGATCACGCCGGCATCGGCGTCCGCTAACAGCACCGGCGCGCAATCGGCAACAAGGATACCGAGCCCGATGCCCGGCCGGTCGGTGACCATCGCATCGGCTTCCGGCTTGTCCGCCTGGGTCCAGGGCTCCTCAACCATCACCACCGCCGGGGAATGCATCTGATAGAGGCTCAGGAGACCGCCCGGCGAAAGCGCCAGTTCTTCTTCAACGGTCGCTCTGTTGCGGGAGACGGCTGCCGGGTCGTCGTCCGATCCGACACCGCAGTTGAGGCCCTTATACAAACCGACGCTGACGCCGCCCTCACGGGTGAAGAACCCGTGATCGATGCCGTCGAGCGTAAGAATCTCCGAAAGGATACGCATGGCCCGTTTTTAGCTTGGCCACTCACGCCTTGAAAGAGCGCGTTTTCCCGTGCCGCACGGACAGCCCCGGATTACCCGGCGAACCCCGCCGGTTCACCCACGCCGGGACCTGCCACGGCCATGACTTTGAACAGTTCACCCATCTGTTTGGCATCGATCAATCGGCGCGCGCCGGCCACGAGGCCGGCCGCGGCGTCATCGTCCCGAGCGTTCGCCAGCAACCGTTGAAGGCGAATATCAATTCCGAGCCGGGACAGGAAGGCTGCCTGGCTGACCGGACCGTGAACCGTTGCACCGGCTTCCATGGCAACCCGGGCAAGCTGCGCAAAATCGACATGAACCGTGAGATCCTGTTCACCGGGCGCATCGAGTACGCGAGCGTAGCGATGCCCGCGAACCGCCTGCAAAGTGTCCCCGACCGCCGTCGTTGCATGACCGTAATCGATAACGAGCCCCGCCCCGCCGAACTCCGCGAGACGAGCCGCGATCGTGTGCATGCAACGCAGGCCCGCAGGCGACGATTCAAGAATGTCGCCGTCTCTTGTCGGCGAGACTCCCGGCGGCGGCAGGTGCGGCTTAGCTGGTTTGTGATCGAGAACAAAGGCAAGACCGCCGCCATTCGGGTCGGTGTCGATGCGCCGCTCGACCCAGTTTCCACGGTGCGCGACGTATTGGCGTACAGGCAAGGCATCGAAGAACTCGTTAGCAACGATCAGGCTCGTTCCTGCCGGCACCTGCGATACGTCGTTGTACCAGTCGATCGAACCAATGCCCGATTCGCGAAGTGTCTGTTCCTGGCGTCGGCGCAACACCGGACTGGTTTCAACCAGCGCGACGCGGATGGCGTCGGGCAAACCCCGTACACCGCAAACCGCGCGCAGCGCATCAGCCATCAGGGTCCCGCGACCGGGTCCGAGTTCAATCAATTGAATCGGGCTTGGCCCGCCCATCGCCTGCCAGACGCTGGCCAACCAGGCGCCGATCAGTTCACCGAAGATCTGCGAAACTTCCGGAGCCGTGGTGAAGTCCCCGTGTCCGCCGAACGGATCCCGGGTCATGTAGTATCCGAACTCCGGGTGTCCCAGAGCGTCTTCCATGAACTGTTCGACCGACAACGGGCCCTGTCTGGCAATCCTGGCACGGAGATGTCCCTCGAGCGGATTCATGACCGCACGTGGCGCCTGGCGTAGACGACGAACGCCAGCCCGGCGAGGATCATCGGCAGCGAGAGCACCTGACCCATGGTGAACGGACCGGCAATCAGCCCGAGATGCGCATCCGGCTCGCGAACGAACTCGACCGCCGTACGAAACACGCCGTAGCCGATCAGGAAGACGCCGACCAGGGTACCGGGCCTCGCCTGGACCCGGGCGTTCCTGGCAAGCAGGTTAATGATAATGAACAGGGCCAGCCCCTCAAGCGCCGCCTCATAGAGCTGGCTCGGGTGACGCGGCTGCGGCCCACCCGTCGGAAAAACCATGCCCCAGGGCGCGTCAGTGACACGACCGAAGAGTTCGGCGTTCACGAAGTTGGCGATTCGGCCGAAGAACAAACCGACGGGCGCGACCCTGGCGATCATGTCTCCGAACTGCAGCACGGCCAGATCATGGCGCCGGGCGAACCAGAGCGCCGCCACGACGACCCCGGCGATGCCGCCATGAAACGACATGCCGCCCTGCCATACCGCGAGTAGCTCAAGCGGATTGTCCAGATAGAACCCGGGCCGGTAGAACAGAGCGTAGCCGATCCGGCCGCCGAGGATTACGCCGAACGTCGCCCAGACGAGAAAGTCGTCAACGTGCGTTCGCGTCAGCGCGCCGCCCGAGCCATCGGCCAGGCGCAACATCATGCGCCATCCGATCAGGAGCCCCGCGAGGTAGGCAAGTGCATACCAGCGGACGACGATGGGTCCGATCTCAATCAGTACCGGATCGATGGTCGGAAAACTCAGGGCGAAGAACATCGGCCGCAGCCCGCCCGATCAGAGGTAAGGGTCTTCGGTTGCGAGATAGTCACGAACGTACATCGTGATGCCGTCCTCAAGCGAAGTCGGCTTATGATCGAATCCTGCGGCGCGGGCCCGCGCCATGTCGGCTTCGGTAAAATACTGGTAACGATTGCGGATCGCTTCCGGCGTCGGCACATACTGGATCTCCGGTTCGCAATCCAGCGCGCGGTAAACCGCCTCGGCAAGTTCCCGGAACGACCGCGCCTTTCCGGTCCCGCAGTTGAAAAGACCGCTGACGGACGGATTCGAGACCAGCCAGTGGATCATCTTCGCGCAGTCGCCGACCCAGACGAAGTCGCGCAGCTGGCCGCCGTCCTCGTAGTCGGGGTGGTGCGACTCGAACAATCGCGCAGTGGCTCCCTCGCGCGCCGAGGGGAAGATGTGCGAAACAACGCTTTGCATGGATCCTTTGTGATATTCGTTCGGACCGTAAACATTGAAGAAACGCAGCCCCGCCCACTGCGGCGGCGACGGCTCCCCGGCCTCGACCATGGCAGCAACGCGCCGGTCGAACAGCAGTTTGCTCCAGCCATAGGGGTTCATCGGCCGCAATTTCGCCAAAGCGGCTCGGTCGATATCGTCATCGAATCCGTTGGCGCCATCGCCATACGTCGCCGCTGACGACGCATAGATCAACGGCGTCTCCGTCTCGGCACACCACTGCCAGAGCGCCATCGACAGCTTGAAATTGGTATCAACGATGAGATCCGCGTCGGTCTCCGTCGTCGACGATATCGCCCCCATATGGACGACGGCGTCGAACGCGCCAGGATTGCTCTCGAGAACGTCGAAAAGATTGTCCGGCGAAATGATGTCCACAAGATCTCGTTTAGCGATATTGCGCCACTTGTCGCCCGACCGCAGTCGGTCGCAAATGGCGATGTCGTAACCGGCACCCTCGAGGGTTGCCGCCGCAACCGACCCGATGAACCCGGCTCCTCCCGTGATCAGGACAAGTCCCTTGTAGCTGTCGTTACTCGCGTTCATGCCTGCTTATAGGTTGGTCCCTGTCGCCAACGCAAGCGGTTGCGGCGCGCCGACGGGAAGACCATATTGATTGTCAGAAGAGCTTTTCGTCACGGGAGCCGACCATGCAGACCAGCAATCGACTGTTTGAAGATCTCGCAAAGGTGGCGAACGGCGCGGTTTCGACCCTCAGCGGAATGAAGAGCGAGATCGAGGCGATGATCCGACATCGGGTTGAGCGAATCATGTGTGACGCCGACCTCGTGCCGCGCGACGAGTTCGAAGCGGTCAAGGCCATGGCCGCCGAAGCGCGCCGACAGAATGAGTTGCTCGAGAAGCGGCTCGCCGCGCTCGAAGCCAAGCTTGGCAAGGCCGCACCCAAGGCGACGGCGAAAACCGCCGGCAAGTCCACGGCCGCGAAGAAAACCGCTGCCAAACACCGGGCGGCGAAGCGCGCCGCTAAGTCGACCACCAAGCCCAAGGGCGGCAACGCCTGAGGCACGCCGCGTCGGAACGAAAGCGTTCTTTCCCCGTTTATCCGCGGCTTTTCCACAAATTTCATCGAACCGCCACGTAGTCGGCACTTGCGCCGATTCCAGTCTAGTGGCAGGCTATATCTGGTAGTCGACTGGGCAGAGTTCACAATCCGTTGCGTTAGCAACTACATTTTGTGGATATCGACAGTTGGCCCATCAAGCTGCCGCGGCATGCGTGCGGCAGAGGGGCAATGGCGAAGGGGAACCGGAATGCCAACCTTGAATACGGCTGGTGAATCAGCCAACCAACACCCTCTCGATATCATCGAACAACTTGTCGAATATAACGAATGGGCCTTCGACCGGCGCAACGACGAAGAACTCGCCGTGCAGGCGCCGGGCCGCTGGTGCGATTACAGCCTGCATTTCGCCTGGAACGACGCGGTCGACGCCATGCACTTCACCTGTGCGTTCGACATGCGAATCCCCGACGAGAAGAAAGCCGCGATCCACGAGCTTTTGGCATCGGTCAACGAACGTCTGTGGCTGGGGCATTTCTCGATCTGGTCCGATGAGGGCCTGCCGATGTACCGGCACGCGTTGCCGTTGCGCGGTGCGCCGCGGCCGACACTCGAACAGATCGAGGATCTCATTGAAACCGCGCTCGTCGAGTGCGAACGATTCTACCCGGCGTTTCAGTATGTCGTCTGGGGCGGCAAGACCGCGCCGGAAGCGCTCGACGCGGCATTGATCGAGACGATCGGCGAAGCATGACCCAGCATCCGACCCTGCTGCTTGTCGGTGGCGGCAAAATGGGCGGGGCGATGTTGAGAGGTTGGCTTGACCGGGGGCTCCCCGCCGGCAACGTCCGCATCGTTGAACCCGCCAACACACTTCGCGATCAGCTTGCATCGGACTTCGGTGTCGATACCGTTCCGTCCGCGGATCACCTGTCAGCAGCCTTTTCCCCCGACTTCGTCATTCTCGCCGTCAAACCCCAGGTCATGGAGTCGGTCACGCCCGATTACCAACGTTTCGCCGTGACGGGCTGCGCGTTTCTGTCCATTGCAGCCGGAAAGTCGATCGCCTCGTTCGAACGCAGCCTCGGTAACGAGGCCGCGATTATCCGTGCCATGCCGAATACGCCGGCCGCCGTTGGCCGGGGAATGACCGTCTGCGTTGCCAACAGCCATGTAGATGACGGACAACGAACCACAGCATCGTCACTGCTCGAGGCAGTCGGAGAGGTCGCTTGGGTCGAGGACGAGGCAATGATCGACGCGGTCACGGCGATTTCCGGCAGTGGCCCCGCCTATGTGTTTCTGCTGACCGAATCGCTGGCCAAAGCCGGTGAGGAAGCCGGCCTGCCGGCCGACCTGGCCCGACAACTCGCCCGGGCCACCGTGTGCGGGGCCGGCGAGCTGATGCATCAGGCCAGCGACGAACCGGAGATCCTGCGCCAGAACGTGACCAGCCCAGGTGGCACGACGGCGGCAGCGCTTGCGGTCCTCATGGACCAAAACTCCGGTTGGCAGGACATCATCAGCCGCGCGGTCGAAGCCGCGGCAAACAGGTCGCGCGAACTCGCCTGATCGCACGGGGAAGTCCATCCGCCGACTTGATGCAACGGCGATGCGCCCCATATGCTCCCATAGTATGGTGAAACCCCGAAACGTTGGGAAACCATAGGGATGGCGAAGTCGACCAAACGCAAGACATCGTCCACGAGACGCACCGAAACCGATCAAGCCGAACGACTGATTGCGGCTCTGTTCGCGGCGGCCGAACGGCACGGTTGGCGCAAGCTCACAATGTCAGGCATCGCCGACGAAGCTGGTTGTTCCTTGAAGGACGCCCTAGCTGTCTCGCCGACTCGTTACGCGCTGCTCGGCAAGGCCATTCAACAGGCCGACCGCAAGGCGCTCGGGGAGATGGACGGTTTCACGGATGACGATACCGTTCGTGACCGGCTGTTTGCGCTGCTGATGGCCCGATTTGACGCCATCCTCCCCCATCGCGACGGAGTCCGGGCTATCCTGTGCGGAGGTATCTGTGACCCGGGCCTTCATGCGACGATTGCCGTCCAGGGACTGTGCTCCATGAGCCGCATGCTTGAGGCCGCCGGGCTGAGCGCCAGCGGCCCGATCGGCTTGGCTCGCGCAAAGGGCCTCGCCCTGGTCAACGCCAACGCGTTGCGGGTCTGGCTGGATGACGATAGTGACGATCTGGCCAAAACGATGGTGGCCCTCGACAAGGGGCTGGCGCGCGCCGAAAGCGTGGCGCTGTCACTCGATCCCCTCGCCCGGCGACGCTCGGACGACACGACCGGAAAGACAGCCTGAAGATCATATCGCAGTAGCGAGATAATTTTTTGTGCACTGCACAAAAAACCATTGACTTCCGTTACCAAGTTTCATATTCTCCCCATTGTGCACTGCACAAAACAGTTTCACTCGACCTTAATCGAGCCACACTCATTGGAGATTTGAAATGACCCGCAAGACCCCGACTTTCGCCGATTTTGACATGTTCAAAACCTTTGCCGACTTCGATCCGGCCAAAGCCACCGAACAGTTCGCCAAGATGTTCCAGGGCTTTGAGATGCCGACTGCCGACATCGAAGCCATGATGGCCAGCCAGCGCAAGACGCTCGAAGCCGTTAACGCCGCCAACCAGGCCGCGCTCGAGGGTGTTCGTACCCTGTCGACCCGCCAGGCCCAGATCGTTCGCGACGCCGTTGCCGACACGCAGGCCGCTTTCGACGCCATCGGCAAGGCCAAGAGCCCGAAGGATGCGGTCACCAAACAGACCGAGATTGCCCGCAAGGCCTATGACAAGGCCGTTGCCGACCTCGCCGGGCTGCGTGACCTCGTCAACAAGACCAACGTTGCCGCTTCTGAGCCGATCAACACCCGAATCCAGGAGAGCTTCGACGAAGTGAAGGCGATCTCCGAGCAGCTCGCGAAGTAATCGCAGACCAAATCTCGGATCCTCCCCTTGCGCGCCGCTCCGGTCTCCCGGGCGGCGCGCATTTTATTGCCTACACGGCCTTGTTCTCGCGCGCTCGTCGGCACTAGTGTCCCCCTGTGAGACGACAAGGGGGCATCACCATGGATCTTTCTTTCGAGGACTTCCTGAAGGTCGATATCCGCGTCGGCCGGATCGTGCGCGCCGAGCCGTACCCCGAAGCCCGCAAACCGGCGATCAAGATGTGGGTCGACTTCGGTCCGGAGATTGGTGAGCGCAAGACGTCTGCTCAGATCACGAGACACTACGACCCGGAGACACTTCCCGGGCGGCGGGTCGTTGGTGTGGTCAACTTTCCACCCAAGCAGATCGGCAAGTTCATGAGCGAATGTCTGGTCCTCGGCGTCCCCGACGAGGACGGCGAAGTCGTCCTGCTGCGCCCCGATCAGGATGTACCGCTTGGCGGACGCATGTACTGACGTAGCACGGCGTCCAGTGAGAGACGCCCGCCGCCGCGGATCATGAGATAGGCGAGAGGAAAAGCCCAAAGCAGCCGCTGGTCGGTGATCGGTGAATCGTGGGTTCGGTCGAAGAAAGCGCCGACGGCCTCGGCGCTGACACCATGAAACTGGATATCAACGAAGGTCATGACAGCGATGAATGCAATCATCGCCATGCTGGCGGCTCGTGTGAACAACCCGAACAGTATCATCAACGGCAAGAGGACCTCAGCGTAAGTGCCGAGATGTACTATCAGTCCCCAGGGGATGAAGGCGATCTGGCTGACGTCATACGATACGGACTCCGCGACCGACGGCACAATCTGTGCGTAGGCGCCGATTTCGGGCACCAGGATACCGGGAAAACCGTCACCGACCTTGGTTGCGGCGGATCTGAGGAAGAACACCAAGAGCACGCTGGACAAAACCAAACGGGCAGCCAAACCGAGGAACCAGTCGCCAGCGAACCGGGTCAAGGTGTTGAAGACCAGATCATGAGTCCGGATGACAAGTCGGATGATCACTATCGTCCTCCCGGTTCGTGCGACTGAAAATCGATGCCGGCAATAGCACCTGATGAGAATGCTCCGTCCAGGCAGGCGGCGATGTCGCCCGGACCTTCGGCCATGGCGGCCCCGATCGCCCTACCCAACGGGTTGCCCTTCATCACGGCTGCCAGGAAAGCCGCCGCCTGGTCGGCGATAATCCTGACCTCAACGTCCAGCGCCGGCCGCACCACCAGGGCGGTTTCCGCGATTGCCGGCAGGTTGGCGAGCGCTTCAGGCGTCCCCTTTTCTTGGTGTGCATGCCAGATCGACACTGCCGGCCAGCGAGAGTAAACCAAACGCACCGACGGATGCACCCGAAGGTGCAGTTCATCGAGATCGTCTGCCGGGATGCCTGCCAGAGCAGCAATCCCGGCGGGCTCCGTGTCGGCGGCATGAAAGGCTTCGTGACGCGCCCACTCCAGACGAGCCACATCTGCGATATAAGGTACTTCGTCAGAAAGCTCGTGCGCCTCGAGGAATCGGCCGAATGTACGACCGTATTCGATCAGAACCGGGGAACGCGGGGGATCGCGGCGGATAAATTGCCGAGCCATTGTGTTGAAACAATCCTCGCCGAGCAAAGCGCTGACGACGGGAAAAGTTCCGCGAAGCAACTCTATCAAGCTCAATGCGAAATTGTTTCGGTGTATTGCGAACCGGTCGCTCGCGATACCCACCGGAACGACCTGTGGATTCAGCAGGCCGTCACTCCATCCTTGCTGACGATCATGCCACATGACGCGCTCCGCGGTCAGTATTGCTCCGGTCCATGACTGCAGCAGCGAGGTCAGCCTCCCCGGCCAGAACCGGCCACTCGGGGATGTCGTTGTCCCATTCGATCAGCACCGGTACGCGGCCCGTATGCTCGATGGCAAGTTCGAACAAAGCCCACACCTCCGCCGACACCCGTCTGTCGTGTGCATCGATCAGCACGACGCGATCATCATCGCCCACATCTTCCGCATGGCCCGCAAGATGTACTTCGCCGACAGCGGTCGGGAGTTGACGGATGTACTCTGCCGAGTCCCATCCGTGATTGGTGCAGGCGACGTGAACATTGTTCACGTCAAGCAACAGACCGCATCCGGCGCGCTGAAGAACTTCGGCAATGAACGCCGGTTCGTCGAACACGCTTTCCTCATGCCAAACATAGGTCGCAGGGTTTTCCAGCAGGATGCGGCGTCCCAGAGCCGTTTGTACCTCGTCGACATGCTCACAGACCAACTGCAACGTCTCTCTCGTGTATGGCACTGCCAAGAGATCATTGAAGTAGCGGCCCTGATGAGTCGACCATGCCAGGTGTTCCGAAACCAGTCCCGGCTCGTACCGATCGACAACCGTTTTTAGACGGGCAAGATGCGCACGGTCGATCTCACCGGAACCGCCAATTGACAACCCGACGCCATGCACCGACAGCGGGTAGCAGGACCTGACTTTTTCGAGCCAGGCATGCGGCGGTCCACCGGCACCCATATAGTTCTCGGCATGCACCTCGAACCAGCCAACCCCCTTTCCGTCAGCCAGGATTTCCTCGACGTGCTGCGGCTTGAGGCCGACGCCCGGCCTGCGCGAGAAATCGCCTGAAGCAAGCATCTCGGGTCCTCCGATCAGCGCGATCGTTGGCGAAGGGACTTAGCTCGGGATATCACGGTCCAGCGGCTCGAGACTGCCCATGCGGTCGCCCGGAAGCTCGACGGATTCGCATGTGCCCTTCGGCACCAGTGTCCACGCATTCCCCTGGTAATCGACTGTCGACGTTCCGGCACAGGTTGTACCGGCACCCGCCGCACAGTCGTTCTCACCGGCAAGCGCGACGCCGTAGCATTTCTCCTGTTCGGCGGCGTGTGCGGTGCCGGTCACAAGACTGGCCGTCGATAGAGCGATGGCGCCGGCTACAACGGCTGCGGTTTTGACTTGGCGTTTCATTCTTCGTTCTCCCTTGCATGATCCCAAAAGCCGCGTGTCCATAAGACGCGCTAGTGGAATTCATGCCAGAGTCGCCGTAGCGAAGAGAACTAAAGCCTGATCACATGTCGGTGAAGGCGTCTCAGCCGAGAATGCCGACCACGGCACCAGTCAAACAAGTCGCCAGAGTTCCAGACACGATCGACTTCATGCCCAGGCCAACGATCTCCTCGCGGCGCTCGGGCATCATCGCGCACAGACCACCCAGCATGATCCCCAGACTACCGAAGTTGGCAAACCCGCAGATCGCGTAAGTCATGATGAGCCGGGAACGCGGCGAAAGGGCGCCGTCCGGCAGCGCGGCCATCTTCAGGTAGGCCAGCAACTCGTTAAGGACAACCTTGGTGCCCATGAGCGATCCGGCCGTAGGTGCCTCATCCCACGGCACGCCCATCAACCAGACGACCGGGGCCATGACCCACCCGAGAATCCTCTCCAGTGACAACGGCATCCCCGCCACCTCTGGAAGCAGGCCGATGACCATGTCGAACAACGAAACAAGCGCGACCAGAACGATCAGCATCGCTGTCACGTTGAGCAGCAGGCCGACGCCTTCGATCGTCCCCCGCGTGATCGCGTCCATCGTCGATCTGTCCGACGACGGCGGCAGATCGACATTGGAAATCGCGGAGTCCGCGCACTCGCCCGGCACCATGAGCCGCGCCACCATAATCGCTGCCGGCACGCTGATCAGCGAGGCCGTCAAGAGATGACCCGCCGCGTTGTCGATGACTCCTGCCAGAAACGTCGCGTAGAGCGCGAAAACGGTGCCCGCGATCGTCGCCATGCCGCATGTCATCACCATGAACAGTTCGCTGCGACTGAGCCCTGACAGGTACGGCCGAACGAACAAAGGTGCCTCAACCATGCCGACAAAGATGTTGGCAGCAGCACTGACGCCGACGGTCCCGCTCACGCCGAGGGTTCGCTGCAAGGCCCACGCGAACGCCCTGACGACCAGCGGCAGGATTCGCAGGTGGTAGAGAAGCGCGGTCAAAGCGCTGGTCACGAGGATCAGCGGCAGCGCCTGAAACGCCAGGACGAATGCCGCGCCCGGATAACTCTCGGTAAACGGCAGCGCACCGCCTCCAAGGTAGCCGAAGACGAACGACGTGCCTGCCCTCGTCGCGTCCTGCAGGGCCAGAACGGCGGCGTTCAGCCACGAGAAAACCTGGCGGGCGAACTGGATGTCGAGCAGGATCGCCGCCACGATCAACTGCGCAGCAAGTCCGACAGCCACCGTTTTCCACGCATTGATTCGTCGTCGCTCACCAAACAGCCAGGCAAGACCACTCAATGCCAGCAGTCCGGTCAGGCTTTGCACGATCTCCATGGCCACCAATTTCCCACTTATACTGGCAGCCGGAAACTGGCCCGCAGCCCGCCGAGCGGCGAGTCATCAAGCAGAATGTCGCCGCCATGGCCACGCACCACGTCGCGGGCGATCGCTAGCCCCAGACCCACGCCGCCGGTACCGGGATTTCGAGACTTCTCGATCCGGAAGAATGGCTTGAAAACATCCTCGCGCTTGTCCGCCGGCACGCCCGGTCCGTCGTCGTCGATGGCGATTTCGACGTGGTCGCCGCGACGCCCGGCCCGGACCTGCACGTGATCGCCGTATCGGGTAGCGTTTTCCACCAGATTGGTGATGGCGCGCTTCAACGCATTGGGACGGACAACCAGACTGATGTCCTCCTCGATATGGAGATCGATGTGCGCGTCTTCCGTCCGGCATCGTTCGATGGCGTCTTCGATAAGCAGGCTGAGCTTGGTCTCCTCAGGTCTCTCGGTCCCTTCGCCACGGGCGAAGGCAAGATACTCCTCGAGCATGTACTCCATGTCATCGATATCCGCCTTCAGGGACTCGACCCCTTCCTTGCCTTCAAGCAAAGCAAGTTGAAGTCGGATCCGGGTGATCGGCGTTCTGAGATCATGCGACACGCCGGCCAGCATGTCCGTGCGCTGCGATATCTGGCGCTGGATGCGCTCGCGCATCGCGAGGAATGCCTGTGCCGCCTGGCGGACCTCGGTCGCGCCCTCAGGCTTGAAGCTCTCGACGTTCCGACCCTTGCCGAAGTTGTCGGCGGCAACCGCGAGCCTGCCGATCGGCCGGATCTGGTTGCGCATGAAGATCATCGCCACCGAAAAAAGGATCAACGAAGAACCCACCATCCAGATGATGAAAACGTAGGTCGTTGAACTGGACAGCCGCTTGCGAGGCACGACGACTTCCATGACACCTTCGGAAAGTTGAACCTCGATCACCACGTGATCTTCCAGACTGTCCGAATCGAGCTGAATAGGCCGATTCACGTACGACGAGATGACGCGGTACAACGTCGTGTCGAGGTCGCCGCTAACAGTCGAACGCGTGTCGACAGAATTCAACACGTCGTCGGGCCTGAACGTCAGCGACAAGCCCATCGTCGCGGCAGCGAGGTCGATGATCTCCCGGCGTCTATCGGGTGAACGGTCTTCCTGCCAGAGGATCATCAACGCGCTGATGTCTCCCGCGACGCTGACCGCCAGCCGTCGAGTGATCTTGTCCCAGTGGCTTTCGTAGAAGATCAGCGCCGAAACGACCTGCAGCAGAATCAGCGGCGACACAATGATCAGAAGAGACCGTCCGAGCAGGCTCCGGGGAAGATAACGTTTGATTGTGGAGGAGACGGCCACGCGGTGCTCCTCAGTCCGGACGAAGGACGTAGCCGCGACCGCGAACGGTCTGTAGATACCGTGGAGCGCGCGGATCACGCTCGATCTTTCGCCGCAGCCGCGTGACCTGAACGTCGACCGCGCGGACTGTGCCGATGGCGCCGGTCAGTTCAATCAGCCGTTCCCGTTCGAGCACTTCTCCCGCCCGCTCTGCCAAAGCCGTCAACAAAGCGGCTTCGGCCTCGGTCAGGCGAACGAGGCTTCCGTCGCGGGTCAACTCGCCACGGGCAGCGTCAAACTCATGATCGCCCATTGTCACAACCTTGACACCCGCATCCTTCGGCACACGGCGCAGGATACCCTGAATGCGCAAGAGCAACTCACGCGGTTCGAACGGCTTCGTCAGATAGTCGTCGACACCCGCCTCGAGCCCGTCGATCCGATCGTCGGCCTCGGCCATGGCCGTGAGCATGAGAATAGGCACCTCGCTGGCGCGACGGAGACTGGCCGCAAGATCGAGGCCGGTTTCTCCTGGCATCATGCGGTCGAGCACGATGAGGTCGAAGGTAATCGACTCCAAGCAGCGCCGCGCTTCAGCGGCATCCGCCGCAACCGATACAATGAACTTGTTGTCGCTTAGGTACTGGCGCAGCAAACTGCGCAAGCGGTCATCGTCATCGACGACGAGAATATGCGGTGGTTCCGAAGTCGACGCGGACATCATGGCTGCCGGTTGCTCTCCTTGCTACCCGCGAGGTTAACACGTCACGCATGGCATTGAGATGCGCGACATGCCGTTTCGTCAATCCTTGCTGTCGAACCGTTGGCGGTCTTTCTCATTGATGATCCCCA
Organism: Rhodospirillales bacterium; assembly: GCA_040219295.1. Classification (GTDB taxonomy): domain Bacteria; phylum Pseudomonadota; class Alphaproteobacteria; order Rhodospirillales; family Casp-alpha2; genus JAVJST01. The sequence goes on along the minus strand of JAVJST010000005.1, from coordinate 796,466 downwards.
TCATCACCGTCCGAAACCCGGCAACCGACGAAGCCCCCGCCTGCCGATAGGCCCTGGCGATCAAGGCGCACTGTCTTTCGGTCAGCTCGTTCTCAAGGCCCTGGCCTTTCTCTGTCAAAAACAGCAACCGCCTGCGCCGGTCATCGGCATCGGTCCGCTGTTCGACGAACCGCTCATCAACCAACTGGCCCAGCACCCGTGAGAGACTTTGCTTGGTTACCTGAAGAGTGCCAAGCAGTTCGCTCACCGAGAGGCCCGGGTTGGCACCAACGAAATAGATCACCCGGTGATGGGCGCGGCCGAACCCGTAGTTGGCGAGGATGGCGTCTGCCTCCGACGTGAAATCCCTGTAACCGAAGAAAAGCAGTTCCAGCGCCTCCCGCAAATCGGCGTCACGCAGGAACAGGGGATTGGCTTTGGCAAGAGGCATATGAAAAGGTGCAATCGATTTACGTCAGCATTATTGACATATATGCCCGGAACTGGTACCGAATGCAACACTGTTAAACTCTAAACCGCTGACTTGGAAGATTATTGCGATGAGTGCCGAGAATTATGCCGATCGTGACGGATTCATATGGTTCAATGGCGAAATGGTGCCGTGGCGCGACGCCAAGGTCCACGTCCTGACCCACGGACTGCACTATGCGTCGAGCGTATTCGAGGGCGAACGCGCCTACGGCGGTAAGATATTCAAACTGACCGAGCATAACGAACGGCTGCACTATTCCGCCGACGTCATGGGTTTCAAGATTCCGTACAGTGTTGCCGAGGTAGATGCCGCCTGCGAAGCGGTCCTCGAAGCGAACGAAATCGTCGACGGCTATATTCGGCCGGTCGCTTGGCGCGGCAGCGAAATGATGGGCGTCAGCGCTCAGAACAACAAGATCAACCTGGCGATCGCGGCCTGGCCTTGGCCGTCTTACTTCTCACCGGAGGCCCGCATGAAAGGCATCTCGGTAAAGACTTCGACATGGCGCCGGCCGGCGCCGGAATGCGCGCCGGTCTTCGCCAAGGCCGCCGGTCTGTACATGATCTGCACGCTGTCCAAGCATACCGCCGAGCGGGAGGGCTACAACGACGCGCTGATGCTGGATTATCGCGGTCAGGTCGCCGAACTGACGGGCGCAAACCTGTTCATGACGTTCGGCGACAACATTCTCCACACGCCGAAGCCAGACTGCTTCCTTGACGGCATCACCCGTCGCACGGTGATCGATTTGGCGAAGGCGCGCGGCATCGAAGTCGTGGAACGTGCCATCATGCCGGACGAGCTCAAGAACGCGGAGCAGGTCTTCGCAACCGGGACAGCCGCTGAAGTGACTCCGATCGGTAAAATCGATGACATGACCTTCACCGTGGGTGAAATCACCAAACAGTTGATGCACGACTACGAACGCGCCGTTGGCAAGGTAACGGAGAATTCAAAAACATCGGCCGCCTGATCGCGCACCGAATTGGCTCTCCACGACTGGTCTACGCATCCGGACTGCACGGTCGTACGTGTCTGCACCGAATCATTGACGCTGTTTTCTCGCGGCCTTTAGGTCACGGGCGGCCGATTGTCCCGGCTTTATCGATCAGGTTCTCGCATTCTGCGGTTTCGGCTTGGACCCTCCCCGACCACATCCGTCGGCGTAAGATCCCTTACTTGTCGCGCTGTCGATTCTGATCGTCGCATGCCACTCATACTCCCCCTTTGCTCTCGTCGAACAGACGCAGTCGAACCGCTCGTGCACCGCGTTGGGCGCCTCGACCAGATGGACGGCAAGGTTGAACTGCAATACGGGCTTCGACGGGGAAACACCGTCGGGATCCAATTCTGACTCCGTTGCGAATCCCCACCGGACCCCTAAACTAGATGACCTCCGACAGGAGTCGTCGGAGCCGTAATTCTACTGATTAGAATATGCGAGACTCTCATGAACGATATAGCCACGTCGTCGAGACCCGCCGCAGACGCCGACGAATTCGCGGACTCCGTACTGACGCGGGTCGAATCCTTGGCGTTGGAGTTCGCCGATATATCCGGCAGTGTCGAGGCAACGCGCCAGTTCGTCGAAACCCTGTCCCAGTTGTTCGCGGACGTCGTCGCCACGGTCAACGATATGAACGAGACCATTCGCCAGATCGACGAAGCCGGCGGGAACACGCGCGACAGTATCGACCGGGCGGCATCCGAAATGTCGGAGTCGCGTTCGACCGTCAATCGTTCGACCGGTGAGATCGAACGCCTGACGACATCGGTGCGTGAGATCGAGGAGCGTCTCGGATCGCTGGAGGAGTCCCTCGCCGGCGTCAACAGGATGTCGCAGGATATCGAAAGCATCGCCAAGAAGACCAACCTCCTGGCCCTGAACGCGACGATCGAAGCTGCCCGGGCGGGCGAGGCCGGCAAGGGATTTGCCGTCGTCGCCGGTGAGGTCAAGGGACTGGCAACGCAGACTGCGCGTTCGACCAATGACATCGACGAAGCAGTCGTCGGTCTGACCAACAGCGTCTCGCGCCTCAAGGACACTTGCGCCGAAACGGTATCAGTCGCCGACAACGTGAATGAAGGCATCGGATCGATCACCGGCGCCGTCGAGGGGTTCGACGGGGTCGTCCGGAACGTTGGCAGCAACATCGGTGAGATTTCAGGCGCGGTCGCCGACTGCCGCTCGAAATGCGATCAGGTCGTCGACCGGATCGGCGGACTGAACGAGGGTATTTCCCGGACCACGGACGACTTGTCGAGCGCCGACGCGCGGCTTTCGACGTGCCTCGACAACAGCGAAGAACTGATCGGTTTTATCGTCGCCAGCGGATGGAAGACCCACGACAGCAACCTGATTCAGGCGGTCACCGACGCCGCCACTCAAATTGCCGGGCTGTTCGAAGACGCGATCGATTCGGGACGGATTTCCCAGGTGGACCTGTTCGACGAGAACTACGCGCCGATCAAGGGCTCCAATCCCGAGCAGGTCATGACGGCATTCGTGTCCTTGACCGACGAGGTTCTGCCGCCGATCCAGGAAGACATTCTGACCAGGGATGAACGGATCGTGTTTTGCGCCGCAGTTGACCGGAACGGATACCTGCCGACGCACAACAGGAAGTTCTCGCAGCCGCAGGGCGACGATCCCGACTGGAACAACGCAAACTGCCGAAACCGACGCATTTTCAACGACCGCACCGGATTGCGCGCGGGCCAGAACACCAAGCCGTTTCTCATGCAGACCTACCGCCGCGACATGGGCGGCGGCAAGTTCGTCATGATGAAGGACCTGTCGGCGCCGATCGTCGTCCGCGGAAAGCACTGGGGCGGTTTCCGGATGGGTTTCCGGATCGCCTGACCGACCCGATCACGTTGTCCCGTTTTCTCCGTCCTTGCCGGCCCATCGGGCGGCGGCGGCGTCATCGCTATCACGCGCGTCGACCCACTCAGCGCCGGACGGTTTCTCCTCGAGCTTCCAGAACGGCGCTTTGGTCTTCAGCCAATCCATTAAGAACGCGCAGGCGTCGAACGCCGCCTGTCGGTGCGCCGATGCCGTCACCACCAGTACGATCCGCTCGCCGGGCTCGAGCCGGCCGTAACGATGGATCACGGTCACGCCCTTGAGCGGCCAACGGCCCTCGGCCTCGGTGACGATGTGCTCGAGGGCCTTCTCGGTCATCCCCGGGTAGTGTTCCAGCGTCATGGCGGCGACGGTCTCACCATCATCCGTACCCCGGACGGTTCCAACGAAACTCGCGATGCCGCCGATGGAAGTGTCCTCGGCACTCAGCGCCTCGATCTCGTCTCCGGGATCGAAGTCCTCCATCTGGACCCTGACGGTTCTCATCATGAAGCCCCGTTAATCAGCCGCCGGTAACCGGCGGGAAAAACGCCACCTCGTCGCCATCCGCCACCGGATGGGACAGTTCGACGTACGTTTGGTTGACGGCAGCCCGAACCACCGACTGGTCGGCGAATGCGGCGGCATAGCCGCCCTGCAGGCCCGCCAGATAGGCAATCAGGTCGCCCACTGTCGACACGCCATCCGGTACCGAGTCGAACGTATCCTTCCCATGACCGACCTTCTCGCGCATCCACGCAAAGTAGAGCACTTTCATCGCCAGACCTCGTTGAACGGCAGATACATGACGATATCACCCACGCCCACCGATTCTACATCCTCGGGGAGCTCGACGAGGCCGTCGGCGCCCGCCATCGACGCGAGAATGCCGGCACCACCGGAATGATCCTTGTGCACGACCGGCATGTCTGGCCCACCGCCATTGAGCCGGACCCGGACCCACTCGCGCCGGCCGACCTTCTTCTTGTGCCTGAACGCCGTGCGGACGGTGTAACGCGGCACCTCGACCTCGCCGGCGCCCGACAACCAGAGAATCAGGGGACGCGCCACCATCATGAACGTCACCATGGCGGCGACCGGATTGCCGGGTAGACCGATGAAGGCCGCCTGCCCAACCTGCCCAAGCGCGATCGGGCGTCCCGGTTTGATCGCCAGCCGCCAGAGATGCAGCGACCCGCCTGCCTCAACGGCGCTGCGCACGTGATCTTCCTCACCTGTCGATACACCACCCGACGTGATCAACAGGTCATTCTCGACCGCGGACTCGGCGAGGGCACGCGCGATCACGTCGGCCTTGTCCGGCAGGATTCCGAGATCGGTTGTCTCGATACCCAGCCCCCTGAGCAATCCCTTGACGGTGTAACGGTTAGCGTCGAACACGCAGCCCTCGGGCGCATCGTCGGCCGGGTCACGGACTTCGTCGCCGGTAGAGAACACCGCCGCCCGGAGCGGCGCGTAGACGGGTAAACGTGAGAGTCCAACGGACGCCGCGAGGCCAAGCTCCTGCGGTCGCAGATGCGTGCCGCGCGCCAAGATGGTCTCGCCCGCCTTGATGTCCTCCCCGGCGTCGCGTCGGTTCGACCCGCGCTTAAGCCCAGCCGGCAGGACAACTGTGTCGCCCTCGACTGTCGCGTCCTCGTCCATGAACACGGTGTCGGGTCCGCTCGCCTGCGTTCCATCCGACCCCACCGGCATCGGCGCACCGGTGAAGATCCTTACCGCCTCGCCACGGACAGCGGGCTTGTCGAGGGGATGTCCGGCGGCGACCCGTCCGTTGACCGGCAAGCGTGTGTCACCGTCAGGACTTAGGTCGTCGAAATACACGGCATAGCCGTCAACGGCGCTATTGTCGTGCGGCGGAACTGCCCGCGTCGCGACAATGTCTTTCGCCAGGATGCGACAGAGTGCGTCATCAACCGCGACGTCGATCACGGGGCGCGGTTCGGCACCGGCACGAACTTTGTCGCGCAGCAGGTCAAGAGCTTCGTCCAAGGGAGTCAGCGCATCGCCGAACGCGAAGCAATCGTCTTTAAGCTGCGCCATGTCGCTTTGCGTTCTCGAACCCGACGAAGTCGAGGATGAACCGCGCGACTTCATCGACATTGTCGAGATCCAGGATAGGCACGTGCATCGCCTCGAGCGGCTCGTTGGTGGCGACCGCGACCACGGTGTCGTCGGTCGCAGCCAACAACGGTTTTCCGAGCGAGGGCCGATAGACCTCCATCTTGGCATGGCGATGGGATTTGAAACCCTCGATAAGGACAAGGTCGACCGGCGACATCTTTGCAAGCATTGTCTCGACGTCGGGTTCCGGCTCGCCACGCAGTTCATGCATCAACGCCCACCGGTTCGACGATGTCACCATGACTTCCATTGCCCCGGCCATGCGGTGATTGTGGGAATCCTTGCCGGGCTTGTCGATGTCAAAAGCATGGTGCGTGTGCTTCATAGTCGAGACGGTCAGGCCGTACTCGATCAGCTTCGGCAGCAACTGGGTCAGCAGCGTCGTCTTGCCGCTGCCGCTCCACCCGACCAGTCCAAAGCTTCTCTGTCTCATGAAGGGAACTTATTCATTGTCGGACTGGGATTCCAGAGCTTCGGCCGCGGCCTTTTCCGCCGCCATGTCTGTTTCCCGGATGTGCCGGAGTCCATGGTTGAGATAGTCGTAGCCGGTGATCAGCGTCAGGAGAGCCGCGGCCCACAAGCCGTACACACCGATCTCAAGCGTCGACACGGGTCCAAAATCGGGTCCGTTCGGCCCGACCAGAAGAAAACCGAGACACAGCATCTGAATCGTTGTCTTCCACTTCGCCAGTTGGCTGACAGGCACGCCGACCCGAATCTCGGCCAGAAACTCGCGAAGTCCCGAAACCAGAATCTCGCGGCCGAGGATGATGGCCGCCGGAATGATCTCGAGCCCGCTGATACGATCGGCACCGACCAATGAGAACAAGACGCCGGCGACAAGCAGTTTGTCGGCGATCGGGTCGAGGAACCGTCCCAGAGCCGATTGCTGGTGCCAGGCGCGCGCCAGATAGCCGTCGAAGAAATCCGTGATGCAGGCGTATGTGTATACGCCAAGCGCCGTCCAGCTGCCGTACGGATCAGGCACAAAAAAAACTCCCACCACGATCGGAATCGCGAGGATGCGCGTGTACGTCAGGATATTCGGCAACGCGAGATACATGCGTGACTACATACCCGGCCACGGCCGCTTCGTCGAGAAGTCCCGACAGTCAGTCCTCGGGATGGAACCAGCCGTAGATTCGTTCGGCGATCGCCGCGCTAATCCCGTCAACGGCCTCAAGATCGCGCCTGCCCGCCTGCTGGATCGCCGAAACCGCGCCAAAATGATGAAGCAGGGCCTTTTTCCGGGCCGCACCGATTCCGGGAATCTCGTCGAGGGCCGAACGGTGCGTCGATTTGCCCCGTTTCCCCCGGTGGGTGCCGATGGCAAATCGATGGGCCTCGTCGCGCAGGCGCTGAATGAAGTACAGCACCGGATCGCGGCTCATCAGGTTTACCGGCGACCGGTCGGGCATGTAGATGGTTTCCCGTCCGGCGTTTCGGTCCGGCCCCTTGGCGACTGCCGCCAACGCCACGTCCTCGATGCCGAGTTCGGCCAGGACATCGCGGGCGATCTGCAACTGGCCCTTGCCCCCGTCAATTAACAGCAGGTCGGGCCACTGACCGCTGGTCCGGTCAGGATCCTCGCGCAGGGCCCGGGAGAATCGCCTGTTGAGCACCTCGCGCATCATGCCGTAGTCGTCTCCGGCACTGTAAGGCCGCTGAGCACCGTCAGCGAGTTCCCTGACCTCCCCCTTTCCGGCAACATTCTTGGCGTTCTTGATCGTGAACTTGCGGTAGGCCTGTTTCATGAAACCTTCGGGGCCGGCGACGATCATTGCCCCGACGGCGTCCCGGCCGGCAACGTGGCTGTTGTCATAGACCTCGATCCGCTCGGGTGCGCCGTCGAGGGCCAGTTTCTCGGCCAGTCCCTCCAGCAACTTGCGTTGCGACGCGCTTTCCGACATCCGCCGCCCGAGCGCCTCACGGGCGTTGACCACTGCGGCATCGACAAGGTCCCGCTTCTCGCCGCGCACGGGCACGGTGATCCTGACCTTGTGATCGGCCCGAAGGCACAGCGCCTTCTCGAGCAAGTCGTGATTTGGCACATCGATACTGATGATGACCCGTCGGGGCGGTTGAACCTTGGCATAGAACTGGCCAATGAAGGCCTCGAGGACTTCGCCGGCGCCAGCCTCGCGGGCATGCGTGGGGTAGTATGCCCGATTTCCGTAGTTGTTGCCGCCCCGGAAAAAGAACACCTGCACGCAACTTTGTCCGCCCGATTGATGAACTGCGATCACGTCGGTCGGGCGGGTATCGGACAGGACCATACCGCGATGGGACTGAATCCGCGTCAACGCCCGGATTCTATCTCGATACTGGGCGGCAATCTCGAAATCGAGCTCGTCGCTGGCCTTCTGCATCTTGTCGGCCAATTCCTGCTGGATATCGTGGCTTCGGCCCGAGAGAAAATCCCGCGCCTGGGCGACAAGCACGCCATATGCCTCTTTGTCGATCCGCCCGACACAGGGTGCCGAGCATCGCTTGATCTGAAAGAGCAGGCACGGGCGGGTGCGGCTGTCGAAAACACTGTCGGTACATGTCCTGAGCAGGAACACGCGTTGCAGAAACGTCAGCGTCTCATTGACCGCCCAGACCGAGGCGAATGGCCCGAAATACTGGCCTTTCCGCTTTCTGGCACCCCTGTGCTTGAGAACCTGGGGATAGTCGTGGTCGCCGGTCACGAGGATCGCCGGAAACGACTTGTCGTCGCGCAGGAGGATGTTGTACCGCGGCGCGTATCGCTTGATGAGATCGGATTCCAGCAGCAGCGCCTCGGCCTCGGTGTGGGTCGAGACGAACTCCATGGCGACGGTCTCGTTTATCATCCGCCGAATTCGGTTCGACTGCCGCGTCAGGTTCGTGTAACTCGCGACGCGCTTTCGCAGGCTCTTCGCCTTGCCGACATAAAGCACGTCGCCGCGCCTGTTGATCATCCGGTAGACGCCGGCGCCCATCGGCAATCTCGTCAGGTAAGACTTGATGCAGTCGACACCGGACAACCGACCTTCGCCGTCGTCATCTGTTCCCGATCCGGCATCACCGACGGGACGATCGGAAAGTGTTTCGCCCATGGTTCGAAAATAGGCTCTCCGTGTATGGCGTCAACGACGACCGAGGAAAGTCAAGATGCTACTTACTCGGCAACTGACCGCCGCTCTATCTTGACAGCAGGGATATCCACGATTCGTGTGGATAAGTCTGTTGAGTATCGGCAAACGTAACGATTTCGAATCGACGCCGTTCAACCGCCATTTTCCACGCAAATCACGGCATTTAATATTAACATGTTGTTTTTCATATACTTTTCCATGAATCGTTGCCTCGGGACTGTCTCCATCCTGTCATCCGATAACTTTCCTCATGGATCGGATTGAATCCCCAAACGGGGGATCAACCTGTGCACAACTTTCCGCCGAGCCGAAGTCGGAAAACCGATTTATCACAATGAGTTGGCTTGCAATACCGCAGTGTGTCGGCAGGCTTCAGACTCGTCGGGTCAGGCCACGCCCGAGCGTTGGTGACGCTCGATCTCGACACCGACGCTGCCAGCTTCGGGCATAATTTCGATCTTTTCGACCCGGATGCGGGCAACGCGCACCCGATAGTTCTGCAGGCACACTGCTGCGATATCCTCGGCCAGGGTCTCGACCAGATTGACGTGTCCGCGATCGAGCAATGCCTTAACGGAATTCGTGACGGTTTCGTAGTCGACGATCGTTTCATAGCGATCGTTGAACGGGTCGGAAGGTTCGGCGACACCGAGATCGATGTTGAGCCTGACGCGCTGCGGCGTAGTCTTTTCGTGCGAGTGAATGCCGATCGAACACGTCAGTACCAGGTCCCGAACGAAGACGTGGTAGATGGCATTCTCGCGGTCGGCAATCTGCCCGGATCGAAGGCCTGACGGGATGGGTGGCTGGGTCATAACGATGAACCGCTCCCGCTTGTGGAATCTTCCGGCGGCGTGCCGGGATCGGGTGTCATAACCGACCAGCGAAGGTGTTGTCCACTGTCGAGCGCCAGCATCTGACCCGTCATCGAGTGCGCGCCGAGGATAAACCGGACGGCGTCGCAAATCTCCCCGATCTCAACCTTGCGACCGAGCAGCACCGACGACCATTCGTTTTCGAATGCCGATTCAGTCTGATGAACGTTCCTCAGTGTTGGGCCTGGCCCGATGGCATTGACCCTGACGTTCGGTGCCAGTCCCTGGGCAAGGGTCTTTGTCAACGACCATAGACCGGCCTTGCTCAGCGTGTACGAGGTGAACTCGGGCGTCGGGTTCCAAACCCGCTGATCAATGATGTTGATCACGTTGCCCTCGGTTTTATTTGGCAACTGGCGCACGAATGCCTGTATGAGGATGAACGGCGCACGCAGGTTGATCTCCATGTGCCGGTCCCAGGTCTCGCGGGTTGCCGTCATCGGTGTATCGTGTTCGAAGACGGAAGCATTGTTGATCAGGCCAACAACGGGCCCCAAGGCTCCTGCCGCCCGTTCGATCAGCCTCGCGGTTTCATCTTCGTTCGCAAGATCCGCCTGCACCAGGGCAGCCCGTCCCCCGTCGCTTCGGATGGTGTCGACCAGTTCACTGGCGGCGTCGAAGGACTGATGGCAATGCACAACAACCGGCCAGCCGTTGGCCACAAGGTCCAGCGCGATCGCGCGCCCGATCCGCTTCGCCGCGCCCGTCACGACGATGGAACCGGTTCTCGATGCCGGGGAACGGGTATCCGTCATCCGAAGAGGCCCAAAAGACGTTCGACGCCGAACGCCTGCGCCGCGATATAACCGGCGTAAGAAATGAGGAACACCAACCCGGTCGAACGCATCAGCCGCCATCTCCAAAGCAGGAGAGGCAGCACCAGTGCGGACGTCAGCAGCATGATCCAGATATCGAAGGAGATCAGCTGACCGGCGACGGGAAGCGGCGTCACAATCGCAACGATCCCGGCGATGCCGAGGATGTTGAACAGGTTCGAACCGACGACATTGCCGACGGCGACATCCGCATGCCCTCGGTACGCGGCCGCAAGGGAAGCGGCCAGCTCCGGCAAGGAGGTGCCGATGGCAATGACCGTCAGGCCAATGACTTCTTCCGCGACGCCGAACTCGCGGGCAATTCCGATGGCCCCTTCGACCAGCAGATCCGCGCCGAACAGAATTCCCGCTAGGCCCGCGACAAGCGCCAGTATCTCGATCGCGAGACTATCCGGCAACGAACCGACTTCCTCAACCTCCTCGACAAGCAAATCCCCGTCCGGAGTCTTCGCCCCGTACTCGCGTTTGTACGCGCTGATCACGAACGCCAGGAGCCCGGCGACGAGAAGGAAGCCGCCGATGCGACCGACCTCACCTTGTACGCAGAAGAATGCGAAGACGATACTGCCGCCCATCAGGACGACCGAATCGTGAATCAGGGCTCCTTGCTTCGGGACGATCGGCGCGACCAGTGCGGCACATCCAAGAACCAGCAGAACATTGGCAACGTTCGATCCGATAACGTTACCAAGCGCGAGCCCGGCAGCGCCGCTCAGTCCAGCCTCCAGGCCGACGACGAGTTCGGGCGCCGACGTGCCAAATGCGACCACGGTCATGCCAATGACAATCGGCGGCACCGTCAATCGATGTGAAATGGCCACCGCGCCGCGAACCATGTAGTCCGCAGCAAACAGCAACAGCAAAAAGCCGCCGACGACCTGAGCCCAGAAGATCATGATGTATCTGTTCCCTTCCGGACAGCAGGTGTGACACGCGATCCCCGCCCCTGCAAGCGCACTTCCCGATGCAGGTCAGTCCGCCGCGTACTCGGCGAACGCGTCGGCAACCTGTTCGTAGACCCGGCGCTTGAACGGCACGATAAGTGACGGCGTCTCCGAGATCGGCGCCCATCGCCAGGCGTCGAACTCGGGCTTCTGATGCATGTCGAGACGGATCTCGCCCTCGTCACCGGTAAAACGGAACGCGAACCATTTCTGAGTCTGCCCCCTGAACCTGTCCATCCACCGTTTCTTGCTTCCTGGCGGCAGGTCGTAGTTGAACCAGTCCGGCGCTTCTCCCAGCATCGACACCGACGACATCCCGGTTTCCTCGAATAGTTCTCGGTAGGCAGCGACGGCGGGCTCCTCGTCCTCGTCGATGCCACCCTGTGGCATCTGCCAGGCGTGCGGCGCGTCCTGCGGCAAACCTGCGCGCCGGCCAATGAACACTAGCCCGTCCTGGTTGAAGACGGCGATACCGACACAGGCCCTGTAGGGCAGATCGGTCCGCGTCACGAGAGGTCCTGCTGATTGACCAGGGCACTTACAGGCACGAGCCTGACATTGTTGATCTGCAGGGCGACGAACCACGCCGAGAGGCGATCGATGATCGCCGGATTCACGGTCGTCGTACCGATGGCCACGCGACGGGTTCGGGCGGTATCCTCAAGCTGTTCGAGTTTGGTGTCGATGGCCGACCGCGCCATCACCGTATCCAGCCTAAGATCGCTGACGGCGACCGGCACGCCGAGTTCGTTCGCGATCCTCGGCACCGCCGAACGCTCGTTCCAAGCGCCGTCCAGAATCATCAAACCACGATCGGCAAGAACCTGGAGGATCGGGCGGACCCGTTCCGGGTCCATGGTGTACTGGTTTCCCATCACCACCTCGACGCCGATGAATCCCTGAAACTGAGAGATGACCTCGAAGAACCGCGAGAGATTTCGGTCCGGCGGCAGAACCGTCATGAGACCGAGCGGACCGGGGTCCTCAATCGGAAACCGATCCGACTCCATGGGCAATCCAACCATGACTTCGTGGCCGGCGCGGCGCGCCCGGACCATCCACTGGTCGAGCTCCTCGGCATACGGGCTGAACGACAACGTGACCTCAGGCGGCAACTTGCGGATGGCGGCAATGGTTCCAGCCCGGTTCAGCCCCAGGTCGGTCACCACCAGTGCAACGTGGCTCTGCCCCTCCGCCAGGGTTACGGGACGGGCGTAGACATTGAACGGCGTACGGCCGTCCTGCCCCTTCTTCGGCAATGGCCGTACACCGTCGCCACGGATCTCCATCAGATCGGCGTCCGGTGCGTTGGACAACGGCTGCGTGCTAGGCAGATCGGGGTATCGGCTGAACGACGCGGCTGTCGCCATCGGCACGACGACGCCAGAGCCGGCGGCGCCGGGCGCCATCGCATTCAGGCCGCCACCGGCAAACACGTTGAGTCCGCCGCTCTCCTGTGTCTGAAACTGGGTCACATCGTCGCCCGACGACATAGCCTGGACACTCTGATCGGGCGAAGAACCCGCCACCTGACTGTCCGACGGGGGTTGCAGTCCTCCGCCACTGGCGAAGTCGTTCAACGATACCTGGCCACTACCGGAACTGTCACCTGCGGGCGCGATCGGAATGCCGCGTTGGGACTCCTCCGCAACAATCTCCTCGCCGTCGCCCGAGAACAGGAACCACCAACCACCGGCGCCCAGCCCGCCGAGGAGCAGGACAATAACGAATCCGAGCACGCTGTAACGAATGGTTGGATTGGCAAGAATCCCGCCGAGACGCCCGCCTTCTTCAGCCTCGTCGTCGAAATCGTCGTCGTCGTCATAATCGCCGTCGAAGTCGTCGTCGAGGTCGTCGTCCGCATCACTGGCACCTGGCTCTGCCGAAGCATCCGCGTCGACATCGAAATCCACAGCATCCAGATCGAGATCGTCGGTCGGAGCCGGGCTTCCTTCGTCGGTCGCCGGGCCTGGCCCCTCATCCAGTGGGCTCTTGCCTTCCTCAAGTTCCTCGTTCCGGGAGTTCTGGGCCGCGAGCGCTTCGTTCAGTTCGTCGGCTTCGGCGATATCCGAGTCGAGATCTTCATCGTCGAGGGCGAAATCGTCCTCGTCGAAGTCCTCGTCATCGTCTTCGTCCTTTTTCCCGAACAGCTTCTTACCGAACAGCTTCACGACCGTCTCCTCAAGAAAGACAGCATCTCTGACAAGCGCATCGGCATGGGACCATTGCTCCCGACGTGGTTCATCAACCCTCCGGCGTCAGAACCGTCCCCTTGTAAAGCGCGATGCCGCGCAGCAGATCGATGGCCCGACTCAACTGATAGTCCTGGGCCGACGCGTTTGCAGCCGGCGTATCGTCGCCCGCGCCGGCTTCGGGCTCGACTGCCACGCCCGAGCCGTCATCTTCCTCGTTCTGCAGGGCACCGCGAAGGTCCGCCTCGCGTTGGTTGAATCCAGATTCCAGTGTCTCCAGGCGCGCCTGCTCGACCACGATGTCGGGTTCGATACCCTTGGCCTGAATCGAGGTGCCGGAGGGCGTGTAGTACCGCGCCGTCGTCAGCCGCATGGCGCCGTGCTTGCCAAGTGGGATGATCGTCTGCACCGACCCCTTGCCGAAGGACTGCGTGCCCATGATGATGGCGCGACCGTGATCCTGCAGTGCGCCGGCAACGATTTCGGACGCAGAGGCCGACCCGCCGTTGATCAGGACTACCACCGGTACTCCGTCCGCCAGATCACCACTACGCGCGTTGTGCCGCTCGGTCTCTTCCGCCAGCTTCGACCGGGTCGAGACGATCTCGCCCTTATCGAGAAAGGCATCGGAGACCTCGACAGCCTGATTGAGCAGGCCGCCTGGATTATTGCGCAGGTCCAGTACGATTCCTTGAAGTTTGTCGCCCTTCTCTTCCTTGAAGCCGGCAAGCGCCCGTTCGACGCCGCTGGACGTCTGGCCGCTGAACGACGTGATCCTGAGGTAGCCGACATCGCCATCGAGCCGGGAACGAACGGATTCGATCGTAATAACCGCACGGGTCAGCGTGACCTCGAAAGGCTCCTGGTCGCCACGCACGACGGTCACCGTGAGGTCGGTGCCGACCTTGCCGCGCATCCGGTCGACCGCTTCGCCGAGTTCCAGTCCGAGAACCGGCTCGCCGTCAAGGTGCGTGATGTAGTCGCCGGGCTGCAGACCGGCACGATAGGCCGGGGTGTCGTCGATCGGGGAAACCACCCGGACGACGCCATTTTCCATCGTCACCTCGATGCCAAGACCGCCGAACTCGCCCTGAGTTTCGACCTGCATGTCCTGAAAACGATTGGCATTCATATACGCCGAATGCGGATCCAGCGACGCCAGCATGCCGGAGATCGCCGCCTCGATGAGATCCTGATCAGTCGTGTCGTCGACATAATCCGCTCGAACCCGCTCAAAAACGTTCCCGAACAGGTCGAGCAGTTCATAGGTGTCAACGGGGTCATCCCCGGCTGCCCGTGCAACGGAACCGACAGGCATGGCCATGCCGGCAACCAATACGGCGGCTGACACGATCGCCAAAAGTTTGTTGTTCATGATGGATCCATTTATCCTTGAGGACTGGTTCCCCGCGCCGCAATCCACGGCAGCGGGTTGATCGGCCGACCACTCCTGCGTAGTTCGACATAAAGCACCGGCCGCCCCTCGTCACCGGCACCCATCACGCCGACGGGCTCGCCCGACAGGACATTTTGCCCCATGTCGGTGTCGATGCGCGCCATGCCGGCGAGGAGAGTATGGTATCCCCCGCCATGTTCGATGATCAAGAGTTGGCCATAGCCGCGGAACTCGCCCGAATAAACGGCAACGCCCTCGTGCGGTGCGATGACCTGGGCGTTCTCGCGCGCCGCAATGCGGATCCCGCGCAAAGTCACGCCGTTTTCGTTCACGTCGCCGTACCGGCTTGCGAGGACCCCGGTTACGGGCATCGGCAAACGGCCCTGGCGACTGGTGATCAACTCACCGGTCAGGGCCACGTTGGCCGTGCGGGTTCGTGATGCATTCGATTCGACCTCGGCCTTCTGCTCCGCCTCCGAGGCCTTTCTCTCCTTCTCCAGCTGCGCGACCAGTTCGCGAATGTTGCGTGCCTCGCGACGCAGCATGGCGAGACGCTCCTCTGCCGCCTGCCGCTGAGCTTCGGTCTGCGATTTCAGCCTGCGTTTCTCGCTCATTAACTGATCCAGCGCGATGCTCTCGCGCGCCAACGCCTTGCGCTCAGCCTCGAGTTCGGCGCGTCGTTCAGCAGCCTGTTCGCGGGCCCGCGCCAGGGATTCGACCTCATAGCGGACGCGCGCGGCGCGACGCTCGATTTCGGGGATAAGTGCCCGCAGCAGGATCGCTGTACGGACCGTATCCGACGGATTGGAAGGCTGCGCGATCATGGCCTCGGGTGGATACCGGGCCAGTCTTTCGAGGGCATAGAGAACCTTTCCGAAGTCGGCGCGTTCGCGCACAAGAATCTCGCTCTTCTCGCGCTCCAGCACCTCGAGGTCTGCGACCCGCTCCTCGAGATCGGCCATGGCAGTTTCGTGTTGACGGACCAAGGATGCCGCTTCGACCAGCCGCTGGCGGATCGCCAGCAAATCGTCGTTGAGCTTTGCCGCCCGCGCGTCGAGCTGATCGCGTTCCGTCTGTTCCTCGATGACCGAACGCTCGACATCGCCCAGCAGCTCCTCCGGCGCCTGCTCGGCATCCGAAGACGCGCTCCAGGACGGGATCGGCGAGAAACCGGCAACTGCGACGCCGACGACAATCGTGAACAGGGCGAGACGGGATTGACGTCGGATGCCGGGGCAGTTCGACATCTTATTGTGCCGCGGCGCGAGCACCGCTCTCTTCGATCAGCGACTGCCCGGTCATCTCCCGTGGCTGTGGAATATCCATCAGCCGAAGCAACGTCGGCGCGACATCCGACAACCGGCCGGCGTGCAGGCCGGACACCCATTCGGGCGGATTCACGAGGATGGCGGGGACCACGTTCAACGTGTGCGCGGTATGCGCGCCGCCCGCCTCGTCGCTCATCTGCTCGCAGTTGCCGTGGTCGGCCGTGACCAGCATGGTGCCGCCGGCATCGACGACGGCCTTCTCCAGACGTCCGAGGCTCTCGTCGAGAACCTCGACCGCCTCAATCGCCGCGCTGAGCACGCCGGTATGGCCAACCATGTCGCCATTGGCGTAGTTGGCGATAATCAGGTCGTACGGGCCGCCGGTGATCGCCGCGCACAGCTTGTCGGTTAATTCCGGGGCGGACATCGCCGGCTGCAGATCGTACGTTGCGACGTTGGGCGAGGGCACGAGGATGCGATCCTCGCCGTCAAAGGGTTCTTCCCGGCCGCCGTTCATGAAGAACGTGACATGGGCGTACTTTTCCGTCTCCGCGATCCTGAGCTGCCGGAGACCGAGATCGGCGATGACTTCGCCGATGACATTGTTCAGCGTTTCCGGCGGGAACATCACCTCGAACTGTTCGTTGAGGGACTTGGAGTACTCGACCATGCCGAGGCGGGCGGCAAAATCGACGACCCGCGCGCGCTCGAACCCGTCGAAGCCGGGGCTCGTCAGTGCGGCGAGAATCTCCCGCGCCCGGTCGGCGCGGAAGTTGGCCATCAGAATTCCGTCACCGTCCTTCGCTCCGCCATAGCCGCCGATCGCGGCGGGCAGCACGAACTCGTCCGACTGCCCGTTGACATAGGCCGCCTCGATCGCTTCGCTGGCGAATGGAAACGCTTCGCCCTGCCCGTCGACAATCAGGTCGTAGGCCTTTTGAACCCGGTCCCAGCGGTTGTCCCTATCCATGGCGTAGTAGCGACCGACGATGGTGGCGATGCCGACGTTGTCGCAACCCGCGATCCGCGCCTCGAAGCGCTCGAGGCACGACGCCGCGCTCTTCGGCGGCATGTCGCGGCCGTCAAGAAAGGCATGTACAGCGACGGGAATGCCGCGTTCCGCCAGCAGGTGCGCGAGACTTGCCATCTGGCCCTGATGCGCGTGTACGCCGCCCGGCGACAACAGACCCATCAGGTGACACGTGCCGCCACTCTTCTTCAGGGCCTCGGCGAAGGCGGCGAAGGGCGGCTCGTCGCTGACGACGCCGTCGCGAAACGCCGAATCGATGCGAGGCAGGTCCTGCATTACCACGCGCCCGGCGCCGAGGTTCATGTGACCGACCTCCGAATTGCCCATCTGGCCTTCCGGCAAGCCGACCTCGCCCGCCGACGCATTGAGTCGCGAGCGCGGACACGAGCCGCCCAGACGGTCCCAGTTGGGCGTATTCGCCAGGGCAATCGCATTGTCGTCGCCGTCGCTTCTGTCGCCCCAACCGTCCAGGATGCAGAGGACGACGGGCGATGGCTTCTTCGGTGCGGTCATGGTGTCTTGCTTGGCTCGATAGGGATAGTTCGATTCTGCCCCGAATATAAGGCATCAGCCACGGCGATGCGAGGCCGCGGGGCAAACTTTCGCCCGGCGTTCAGGCGCGGTGGTAAGGGTGTCCCTGCTGAATGCTCTGGGCCCTGAATATCTGCTCCACGAGCATGGCCCGGACCATCATGTGCGGCCACGTCATCCGGCCGAAACAAAGCGTCAGATCGGCCTTGTTCACGAGTTCACGTTCGAGGCCGTCGGCGCCACCGATCATGAAGACGATCGGCAATCGCGCGTTATCGCGCCACGCTGTTAGGGTTCGGGAGAACTCTCGGCTGTCCAGTTCACGGCCGCGCTCGTCAAGCGCCACCACGACGGCGCCGGGGGGCAAATCCGCCTGCAGTTGCGCGCCTTCCCGCGCGATCCGCTCGGGCGTGCTGCCGGCGGATTTACGGTCGTCGATTTCGAGGATGTCGAGTTGCCACGAAAGGCGCTTCCGATAGAGGTCGAGAAGCTCTTGTTCCGGGCCGGGCTTCATCCGGCCGACGGCTCTAATCTGGAGACGCATACGGCTCTCCGGGCCGCGCCACGTGCCTTCAGAGGCCGGGGCGGCTCCTCAGGACTCGCAATCAGCGGCGAGGTTCAGGCGCTAGCGCCGGCAACCTCTGCCGAGGATCGTTCGGATCCCGATCCGGCCAGATGGCCGGAAACCTGGGACGGAACGTTCCAGATCTTTTCCAGGTTGTAGAACGACCGCACCTCGGGCCTGAACAGGTGCACGATGATGTCACCGGCATCGATCAACACCCAGTCGCAATTCGCCGTCCCTTCGGCGGTAACGCCGGAGACGCCGGATGCTTTCAGGTTTTCCTGGAGGTGGTCGGCCATCGCGCCAACCTGGCGCTGCGATGTGCCTGTGGCAATGACCATGTAATCGCCCATACTGGTCTTGCCGTCGAGATCGATGACCACAATATCTTGCGCCTTGTCGTCATCGAGCGTTTTTTGCACCTCGGCGAGCACGTTGCGTGCTTCCGGTGCCTGTTTTGTCGTCAGTATGGTTCGCTCCTTTCTTTATCTCGGTCGAGAAACAACCTGCGTAACAAAACGAGGGCAGTATACCCTCCTGCACTTAACAGAGCCCTAAACCTGCCCGGCTCTGATCTTCGTCGCCGATCCAGGATGCGGGTCTATATCGAGGTAGACCCAGGCCGGCGGCTCCATCGCCACCAGTTCGGTGGCCTGCGCGGTCTCGATCCGAGACCCGGTGAAATCGCGCGCCGCCTTTGAACTCAACGCCTTAGAAGAATAGGTCGGGCGGGCGAAAACCGCAATGGGCACGGTATGAAAGATCTGCTGCCAGTCGGTCCAGCGAGCGACCTGAATCAGGTTGTCCGCCCCCATCAGCCAGACGAAGTGCTGCTCCGGGAAGCGTTCGACGATACGAACCAGCGTCTCGGCCGTCTTGCGGGTACCGAGTTCCATCTCGATATCGGTCGGTACGATATCCGTGCGGTCACCGACCAAGGCGATACACGATCCCAGACGGTCGTCCACCGTCGCCATTCCCTCCGGGGACTTGAGCGGATTCTGCGGCGACACCAGCCACCAGACCTGATCCAAGCCCAAGAGGTCGAACGCACAATCTGTAATGTGACGGTGACCATCATGCGCCGGATTGAACGAGCCGCCGAGAATTCCGATGCGCGCTCCGGCGGGCGGTGTCGGCGGTAACCGAAGCGCAGCGGATCGCGTCATGGGCGAACTGTCAGGGGCGGGTCTGGCCGTCACCGCGGACCACATACTTGAAACTGGTGAGCTGCTCAACGCCGACGGGACCGCGCGCGTGCAGCTTGCCCGTGGCAATGCCGATCTCCGCGCCCATGCCGAACTCGCCGCCGTCGGCGAACTGGGTCGACGCGTTGACCATGACGATGGCGGAATCGACCTGGTTCAGGAACGTCGCCGCCGTCGCCTCGTTCTCGGTAACGATGGCGTCGGTGTGCTGCGAGCCGTGCCGCGCGATATGGTCGATCGCCTGGTCGACGCCATCGACGACCCGTACCGCGAGGATGGAGTCCAGATACTCGGTGTCCCAGTCCTCGTCGCTCGCCTCGAGAACCCGCTGATCGACTTCGCGGGCCGTCGCATCGCCACGCACCTCGCAGCCCGCGTCCGTCAGATCATCGATCATCGCGGGCAACAGGTCTTTCACACGTTGGTCGACCAGCAGTGTTTCCATAGAGCCGCAGATACCGGTCCGCCGCATCTTGGCGTTGAACACGATGGCGCGGGCCTTCTCCGGATCGGCGTCGGCATCGATGAAGGTGTGGCAGATGCCCTCCAGGTGCTTGAACAGCGGCACCTTGCTCTCGGCGCTGACGCGCTCGATCAGCGACTTGCCGCCGCGCGGCACGATAACGTCGATGTAGTCGGCGGCACGCAGCATCTCGCCGACCGCGGCGCGATCGGTGGTCGGAATGCGCTGGATCGCATCGGCCGGCAGGTTGGCTTCGCGCAGGCCGTCCGTCAGGCAATCCATGATCGCGCCCGACGAGTTGAAGCTTTCCGAGCCGCCGCGCAGGATCACCGCGTTGCCGGCCTTAAGGCATAGTCCGCCAGCGTCGGCGGTCACGTTGGGCCGGCTCTCGTAGATCACGCCGATGACGCCGATGGGCGTGCGCACGCGCGAGATATGCAACCCGTTGGGACGATCCCACGCCGCCATCTCGGCACCGATCGGATCGTCCAGGGCGGCAATATCCTCAAGCCCCTTCGCCATGCTCTCGATCCGCTCGTCGTTGAGTAGCAGGCGGTCGAGGAACGATCCCTTGGTACCGCGTTCCTCCGCCGCCTTCATGTCGATCGCGTTCGCGGCCTTGATCTTGTCGGCGTTGGCGCGGATCGACGCGGCCGCCGCGGTCAACGCGCGGGTCTTGGACTCCGATGACGCGTGCGCCAGGGCGCGCGCGGCTTCTTTCGCGCGCTCGCCGATCCCCCGAACGAGTTGGGCGACATCCTGATGGTCGGTCGAAGGCGTATCCATGGTTCCTCTACGTCAATACAAGATCGTCGCGGTGAATGACCTCGTCACGGCCACGGTAGCCGAGCAGGCCCTCGATTTCACGGGTTTTGCGTCCCATGATCAGATGGACGTCCGACGATGCGTAAGCCGACAGCCCACGCGCCAGCTCCTTGCCCGACCCGTTGCGCACGATCAGCAGGTCGCCGCGCTGGAAGGTTCCCTCGACCACCGTCACCCCCGCAGGCAACAGGCTCTTGCCGCGGCTCAACGCCTGGGCGGCACCGTCGTCGATGACCAGGGCACCACGCGGCTTGAGGCCGCCCGCGATCCATTCCTTGCGCGCCGTCCGCGGGGTCGCCTTCGGCAGGAACCACGTGCACCGCGCACCGTCCGCGAGCAGCCTGATCGGATTGGCCTCGTGGCCCCGGGTGATAACCATGCGGCAACCCGCGCCCATGGCGATCCTGGCGGCCGCAAGCTTGGTGATCATGCCGCCCGAGCCGTACGCCGATGCACTGCCGCCGGCCATGGCGTCGATCTCGTCGGTCAGTTCGTGGACCGCGGGAATCCACTCTGCCGTTTCGTCCTTGCCCGGATCCGCCGAGTAGAGGCCGTCGATATCCGAAAGCAGGATCAGCGCGTCGGCCGAGATCATTGCCGCGACCCGGGCCGCCAGCCGGTCGTTGTCACCGAATCTGATCTCGTCGGTGGCCACGGTATCGTTCTCGTTGATCAGCGGCACGGCGCCTGCGGCAAGCAGCGTGTTGAGAGTGTTGCGGGCATTGAGATACCGCCGCCGGCTCTCCGAGTCGTCGAGCGTCAGCAGAACCTGGGCAAGCGTCACGTTGTGCGGCGTCAGCACGTCCTCGTAGGCATGGATCAGCCGGATCATCCCGGCGGCAGCCGCCGCCTGGAGTTCGTCGAGACGCAGAGGCGCGGCGAAGTTCAGCTGACCGCGCCCGACCGCGATCGCGCCGGACGACACGATGACGACGTCCTTGCCTTCGGCGCGCAGCGCCATCAGGTCGTCGGCGAGCGCCGCCAGCCAGTTGCGCCGCACGCGACCCTTTTGTTCATCGACCAGCAGGGCCGAGCCGATCTTGACGACGATCCGGTTGCAGCCCCCCAGGATCGACCGGGAATCGGGGATCTCGGTCATGGCTGGAAGGCTTCCTCGAGCGTCCGCGTGCGTTCGGCTTCCTCGCGGCGAACAGTCTGTACGGTCTCGAACAGGCGGCCGATGACGGTGTCGACTCCCTGCCCGGTGGCGCCGGACATGGTCGCGATATTGGCAGGCCGGCAACCAGCCACGTCGGCGAGCACGTCGCGCGCGATCTCGATGGTATCGGCGTCTGCGGCGTCGCACTTGTTGAGCACCAGGATCTCGGGCTTTTCCGCCAGATGCCCGCCATAGGTTTCCAACTCATGGCGAATGGTACGGTAGGCTTCGGCCGGGTCGTCGCCGGTCACGTCGATCAGGTGAACGAGAACGGCGCAGCGCTCGACGTGGCCAAGAAACCGCGTACCGAGTCCGACGCCTTCGCTGGCACCCTCGATGAGGCCCGGGATATCGGCCAGCACCAGCGTGTCGTCGCCGCGGGTCAGCACGCCGAGGTTGGGATGCAGGGTCGTGAAAGGGTAGTCGGCGATCTTCGGCTTGGCGCGGCTGACGACCGACAACAGCGTCGATTTCCCGGCATTGGGCAGGCCGACCAGTCCGGCATCGGCGATCAATTTCAGGCGCAGCCAGATCCAGCGCTCGGCCCCGGGCCAGCCGGAATCGAAGCGGCGCGGCGCCTGGTTGGTCGACGTCTTGAACTGGGCGTTACCGCGGCCGCCGTCTCCGCCCCTCAGCAGGACAACGCGCTGGCCGACCTTGGTCATGTCGGCGACCAGGGTCTCGCGATCCTCGTCGAGGATCTGCGTGCCGACCGGGACTTTCAGCACCGCGTCCGCGCCGGCTGGCCCGGACCGGTTCTTGCCCATGCCGTGATGGCCGCGCTTGGCCTTGAAGTGCTGCTGGTAGCGATAGTCGATCAGGGTGTTGAGGCCATCGACGCACTCGACGACGACATCGCCGCCGCGGCCGCCGTCGCCGCCGTCGGGCCCGCCGAACTCGACATATTTTTCGCGGCGAAACGAGACGCAGCCGTCGCCGCCGTCACCGCTCTTGATGTAGACCTTGGCCTCGTCGAGGAACTTCATGGCGCTCAGATACCGGATTGGACTCACGAAAAAAGGGAGATGGCCCAGCCATCCCCCTTTCGCAACCCGTTTCGCAGATTGGGCGAATGACCGGACGAGACCTTAGCTCGACGGCTCCACCACGGAAACGAACACGCGGCCTTCAGCTTTGCGGTCGAACTTAACCGCGCCGTCGGTGGTCGCGAAGATCGTGTGATCCTTGCCGAGGCCGACATTCTGGCCCGGGTGGTACTTGGTGCCGCGCTGGCGAACGATGATGTTACCCGCGGTGACCGCCTGGCCGCCCGCCTTCTTGACGCCGAGACGGCGTCCGGCTGAGTCGCGGCCGTTGCGAGAGCTACCGCCTGCCTTTTTGTGTGCCATGGGGTGTTACTCCTCGGTCTTCTTCTTGGCCGCGGTTTTCTTGGCCGCAGCCTTCTTGGCGGCCGGCTTCTTGGCGGCAGCCTTCTTGGTTTCGATCTTCTTGGCCGCAGCCTTCTTGGCCGGCGCCTTCTTGGCGGCAGCCTTCTTCGGCGCGGCCTTCTTGGCGGCGGGCGTGTCGTCGGCCTTCTTGTCGGCGGCCGGCTCAGCCTTTTTCTCGGCGGCCGGCTTGGCGGCGGCGCCTTTCGGCTTGGTGCCGGTCGGGCTGACTTCGACGATACGGAGCATCGTCAGGTCCTGACGGTGGCCGTTCTTGCGGCGGTGGTTCTGGCGGCGCTGCTTCTTGAAAACAACAACCTTCTCGCCACGGCCCTGTTCGACGACTTCGGCGAAAACGGCGGCCTTCTCGACCAACGGGGAACCCACGGTCGGGGCCTTGCCCTCTTCACCGATCATCAGCACGTTGTCGAGCGCGACGATATCACCGGCTTCACCGGCAATGCGCTCGACGGTGATGCGGTCGTCCTTGGCTACGCGGTACTGTTTACCGCCGGTCTTGATGACTGCGAACATGATCGCCTCTGCTACAACGTCCAATACGGTCAATTCGGAGACAACGGACAACACCGCACAGGCGGCGGCACTGCTGCCGTCGAAGGGCGGCACTATAGCCAGCGCGCCTTGGTTGTCAATGCCAATCGGTAGGCGGTTTCCAAGGGATTTCCGGCCTCCGGTCAATGCCCGGCGGGGCGCGAAAAATCCGCCGTCAGGGACTTGGCAAGGCGCACGCGAAGCATTAAGAAAGCGCCTTCGCCACCGGGCGCGTTTCGGCGCCCGCGTTGCCTTGTCAGGAGAGGTGCCGGAGTGGTCGAACGGGGCGGTCTCGAAAACCGTTGTACTCTTACGGGTACCGAGGGTTCGAATCCCTCCCTCTCCGCCATTTATTCAATAAAAACAACAAATTGTATGGTTGTATTGTATTTGACCCACAAAACAACCAACAAATGAAACTTCCCTTATTTTTGCCGGTCGGGCTCTTCGGGTGTCTGATCTCACTCAATTCTGGGCGTGACGATGATTCGGATAGTTCGTCCAAGCCGATGCGCCCTAATCCCAATTTTGACGTTCCACGTCGACACCCCCACCGGGGGAATGATTTGCCCTCCCCCCCGATGGGTCCCATCAAACCCGGTTGGGTCCCATGATTGAGCCTCAGGCGACCTAGCTAGGTCGCAACTAAGTACGTTGCGGAGTCGGCAAAACGGTCCAACGCGAAAAGATCGATGACCTCTTGGCAGGGACTGAGCGGCGCTCAAGGCACGCTGGGCTAACCAGTAGAGAAGAGACCGGCATCGTTCTCAGACAACGTTGTTACGAGAAGGCTCCGGTCGAGAAATTGATTCCGACGTTCGCAGCTCGTTTCCGCGATTAGCAGGCAACCGTGACAGGCGGCGCCAAGCAACGAGAGCTCGCCGGCGTTGTTCGAGGGATCATGATCCGCACAAACAGGATCATTCGAGCACAGCGATATTCGCTCGAGCGCCGCATCCATGATCGCTGCGATCCGTGGCGAGTTGGCGACCAGCCCGCCTAGCGTCCCCTGCGCCCCTGTTGACGCAGTATAGATCAGAATCCCGTAACGTCCGGCACTGCCGTCGTGTGGGGGAAATGCGTAAATCCGTTCCTTTAGGGAGCTGGCCGGGTATCCACAATCGAGCGAAATCTCTGTCATCACGGCATGGGCTAGACTGTGAAGTGCGACATAGGCGAGGCCAGGAAACCGCTGCTCGGCTCCACCGGGGTGTTTCCGGCGATACGCCTCGAAACCAGCGTACAATTCATCGAATCTCTCCCGAACGCTCTTTTCCTGGATCCAGTCGTCGATCCTCTCATTGTCGAAGCGAACGAATATCCCTTCACCGAACTGCTCGATGGCTGGCAGCCAATCGGCGTGCTCGGCAATCGGAGCACCTGTTACGGCAAGCTGTACGTCTTCCAATTCATCGTCTGCCGACGTTGGCGCCGGCTCGAAACGGGTGAATCCATAGAGGCACACGACTTCTCGGAGCCGATGAACGGCAACGACGTCGCCAACGGCACTGAGGTCATGCCGCGTCTCCGTCGCCCATGAAGCCCGATCAAGGGTCATTGCATAGAGCCGTGCATCGGGATCGTTCGAACCGATCTGCCTGCGACCACTCGCCAGAATGTCGAACTCGGCCAATCGCGGATTTGGCACGTTTTCGGACGCCGCCCTTTCCCGGATACGATTGATCCGGTCCAGGATATCCTCGTCCGAGTATTCCCGAACGTCGTCCCGGAACTGGGGATTAAACTGCCGAGCCAATGCCACTTGCTCGGCCGTTTCAATATCCGATAGTGCTGCCCAATGCCGCTCCACAATCGCGACCAGCCGATCCTCATCGATCGGCAAGGAAATAACGCTGATGGATTGCGGGAAGTAGGCGTTTGTCGCGGAGCGAGTCAGCAACCGAAGCTGCGTACGCCGCCCGTTGTCCCGCGTGCATTCTTCGCGGGCCTCGGATGACAGCCAGGGCTGCTGCCCATCACACAGGCCGAGTCGACCCGGCAGTGTTGCATCACGCATGGAGAGCGATTGCCCGCACGAGCAGACGATTTCGAGATCGGCGAGGTTTGCGCTGGTGCCTTCTTCGGTGAGATACATCGGCTCGTGGCACGGCTCGCCGCCATGAACCAATCTCCGCCAATCGATATCCTGCAGATGACCGTTCTCGCAGGCGCCGACAAATCGGATCGGCGTAACTTCGTCCTTTTTCCCATCGTCATGCTGAAAGCGCTTCTTCCCGCCGGTCGGTTCGAGGTCTGCCCAGCGGACCATTCGGCGCCCGCGCCTTTCGATGCTGTTGATAACCGGCTTCTCGACCCGCTCGCACAAGAACCATGTCGGAAACACTGTCACGTCGACGCCGGGTGGATCGCGATGATCGTCGCCTTCAGATACCGGCGGCGCGATAAGCCGCAGGTTTCGCCCTTCTTCCCATCGTCCTTGCTTGCGCAAGCCCCGCTCCAAGGCCTGGACCAGTGTCGGCTCGTCGATCTGCCTGTAGGCGCCAAACATTCGCCAACGATCCAGACCGCCGATAAGTACGGAACGCGTTGGAAGGTCGACCATGGCACCGGGGCCAAAGGTCGTGATGAGCTGGCTCTGTCGCTGGACCGTGCGCCGTACCATCAGACGTCGTCCGCAGTGAAGGGGTTGCCGTATGGATCACGCACGCGAAGCACGACGTTGGCCTCGACGTCCCGCATCGACCGCGCAGCCAAGAAACGACGATGTTCGGGTGGGTTCAGATTTGCGATCGCGGGGTCAAGCGGCTGATGCAGCAGTGTCTGGCCAGCCTGTTTGCGATCACTGTAAACCAGACGTGGCGCCAGCGCGTCGATGACTGTTTCCCAATCGTCGAGAAGCCCTTCAAGATAAGCACGCAAGGCCTCGCTGCCGCCAACGATTGCGTCGTCCGGTGCGCGCTCGAGGAACGCATTGATGACCGCCTCTCTATAACCGGGGATTTCTCTTATCTCCTGCACAGCACGCTCAGGCGTCATCTCCGGGCGGAGGTGCCGCGCAATTGAAACGAGAACGGCTGCTAGCGATCGGTCGAGGGCCCGCGCCGCCCAGGGCGTCACGCTGGTTGCCTCCACCGCGCGGTAGAAGGTGCGGTGAAACAGATGGAAACTTTCGTAGTGCGTGCGGTCACGCGGCTTGTGAAGGTTGAGGACCGTGACGACGAGCCCCGGCTTATCCGACTGGCGTCCGACGCGGCTTGTCGCCTGAATGTATTCCGCGGCCGCTTTCGGCTGCCCTTGGACGACCATCAATCCAAGCCGGGAAATGTCGAGACCGACGGAAATCATGTTGGTTGCGAGTGCGACATCGACCTTATTGGCATCCGGGTCACTGAAGGAGCTTTCCAGCCTCGACTTTGCTTCCGCTACGTCGTCTGTCGACACTCGGCTCGTCAGCTCCATTGGGTCACCGACTGTCCTATCCTCAAAGGCTTGATCTGGCGGATCGAGTCGCAGGTGACTGGAGTATCGGCTGAGGCGATCTCGAACTTCGTCCTCGACAATGCGTCGCGCACCGCCCAGTTCGCGGAGAGCATTGAAGTAACCCAGGGCGGTCATGTACGGATCGGCCGGATTGTTCTCTGTCTCCGCGCCTCCGGCATCGTGGAAAATCGTGCCGGCCGACGCCATTAGGGTGGTCAGCCCCCGAAGGAAGACGAGCTTCGGACCCCGGCCCTGTGCCGCGAGACCGAGATAGAGCCGAGCGGGATGCTCGTCGCTGCTGGTCAGCGTGTGCGCGAAAAAACTGTCGGTGCGCTCGATGCCAGGCGGCGGGAAGACCTGTGTGTGCTCTCGATCGAACAGCGCGCGGATCTGTTGGCGGGCACGACGCACCGTGGCGGTCGAGGCAACGATCTTCGGGCGGATCCGGTGGCCTTCGTAGTGCCGGGATGCCAATCGGTCGATCGCGGTTTCGTACAATCCTGCGACAGTTCCCAACGGTCCAGAGATCAGGTGCAATTCGTCCTGAATGATGAGTTCTGGCGGGTCGAGGCTGTTATCGTTATAGAGTGGCCGTCCCTCAGCCGGCTCAGCGGCGCCGTAGAATCCATGTTCATCGTGCCGGGTGACATGCCCGAAAAAGGCACCAGACTGGCCAAGCCAGGGCAGGCCCGCGAACTTATCGACAGTCGCGATTACGAAGGCCGGCAGACGCCGATAGATGCTCTCGTCGACGGTCAGCAGCGGCAGCGGTCGATCGCGGGTAAAATCGCAGTGCGGATTGGCGCAGGTGACCGTCATGTTTTTTGGCGCACTGAAATTTGGCACGCAGTCGAACGAGTTCTTATCGAAGGTGGTGCCGCACCAGGGGCAGGACTTAATCGGTGCAGGGGCGTGTCTGCCGTCCTTCCTGTAACGGCGAACTCGTGTCACGGCCGTGTGGTCGCCTGTATTCTTGATTCCCCCGAGGATATTGGGCGAGGCGTCGGAGCCGACCCAAAGCCCGATCTCGATCGGCCATTCGCCCAGGATCGGTTTGCCGGCCTCGTCCGTGAACTCGGGATCGGTACGTAACAACTCCAAAGCGCAGACAACCCCGGCCGCGCGCGAAAGCTGGTCGAGCGTCAGCAGCCGCAGCGTATAGCGCATGATGACGGCCACGCCGGCGCCCAACACGCCGCCGGCGCTCAGCCGTCGCCGGGCAATCGTATAGGCGGCGAGCCCCAAATAGGCTTCCGTCTTGCCACCGCCCGTCGGAAAGAACAGCAGGTCGACGATTTCCCGGTCCGGGCTTGTCCTTTCCGTCAACCCAGGAAGATTGAGCAGGATGTAGGCAAGCTGGAAAGGCCGCCAACGCGGTGCTGACTGCGCACCCGGATCACCCGCGGCTCCGGCCGCTCGACGGCGGATCGCGCGCGAGATGGCGAGGTTCATGATGCGGAAAGCTCTGCGGCAGTGGTCGTCTTGCCGCAACAGTTCAATGCCAGCGCCGATCCGCTGCCGCGCAGTTTCAGCATCGCCGATCAGCCGCTCGCCGATTTCGCGGCGACGACCAGGCAAACCGCCCAATTTATCAGTCTGGCCCCTGATCCACTCGCCGTAGGCGTCAGGAAGGGCCGCAAGCTTGGAGACGAGGGCGTCGCCGCTTTCCACGGCCAGCTCGGCCAGCGCTTCCATGTCGAATTCGACGTCACGGATGTCGAGGTTCGGCGCGACCTGTTCTACTTCCGCTGTTGGTAGCGGCTCGGTCCAGGCGGAGCGAACGAGGCTGTTTTCGTCGGGAGCTACCCAGCCGGCCGAGATGTTGCGGCCGACGGCGTACTCCGCTTCGTTCCGATAGTGTAGATCGGCGATCCGATGATCGTCGTCCTCGGACCGGTAGCCAGAGAGATCGTGCCGCGGCAGCAGGCCCTCGGCGCAAGTAACGGCGAGCCGCACCTGGAACGCCCCGGTCACGTCCGCGTAACGTCGCTGCACACCGGCTCGCCGGTTGACCAGGAAGATGCTCAGGGCCTTGACCTGGATCGGACCCGCGTCTGGATCGTCGATCGTGAAGGGCCGGGCATGACAAGCAAGTTCGAGCGCACCGCCTGGTCGCTGCTCGGCCGCACTGTCCGGCACGGGAATCGGCGCATTTTTTCCGTTCGTGGGAACGCTGAGCGTGACGGTCGCATCGCGCGGTACGCGTTGCCATTCCACTTTCGGTGCGGCGCCGCCATCGGATTCTTCTGCGGTGAGAATGCTCTCGGGCAGCGGCGGTTCCGTGCGGTAGTCACCCCAGCTTACGCGCACCTCGACGCTCTGCGTCTCGGCCGGCACCAGTACCGCCAAACCGATGGACGATGGTGTCAGGCGCCGCCGTACCGTCGGCGGCTCTGGCGGCTCGTCGTCCGGCGCCGCGGCCTCCGCTTCCGGCGTATCCCCCGAGAGCCCGTCGAGCGTGGTTTCGGCCTCTTCCTGATTGTCGGGATCATCCTCGACGTATTGCTGCTCGACCGGGCTAATGAAACCCGTGAGATACCAGGAGGACGGTGCCGGCCCCAGCCGTTCGTGCTGCAGATCGGCGTCGCCGGGGGCGACGTCCTCCGGCAGCGGTCCGATCAGGTCGCGCCGCAGCATCTCGACAATTGCCGTGCGCGCTTCGAGGCTCGTCGTCGGAACGGGGCGCCCCGGCAATCGCGCACCGGGGACCAAGAGATCCTCCCGGTCGTCGCTCATGCCTCCTCCATCTCTTCGTCGATATCATCCTCGTCTTCGTCGAGGGCGCTGTCGGCTCGGATGATTGTTCCGTCCTCAGCAACTAGTCCCGCTTCGACCTCTTCTCGGTGACGCTCGGCATTCAACGCAAGGAGCCGCGCCAGCACCTCGTCCTTAAACTCGGAGGGCCAGTCCAGGCGTGTTTTTGGTTTCTTTCCCTCATCCGTCGGTTGCTCGATGAACTCTGGATGCGCCTGGTCGGCAAGGTCTTCCCAGCCATAGGCGCGCAGGACGGCGGCATCCATTTCGGCATGGTGTTTGCGCAGGCGGGCAATGTCTGGGGCATTGTTACTTTCGTCGTGAAAACAGTTATAAATCTTTGTGATACCCTCGTTTCGCGTCAGCATTAAGCCTGCCCTGTCGTCGTGATAAGCGTCTCCAATGTGGCGAAGCTCCTCAGATAATTCGATTCCTTCTGGAAGAGTGAAGTTCACGTAGCAGTCGGTGGTCGTATAACAAAACTGGTTTCCGAGTGTTGCGCCAAAAAAAAGCGCCCATACTTCGTGCAGTCTTGACTGGAGAACCGCAAAATATTCTCCACCATCTATATCGAATATATTTACCTTCTGGCTAAATAGAAAACTTGCGTCGCAGAACTGAAAATTGTGATGCGAGCTTATTTGGGAATGCACTAGAATACGTATCCTGTTTCTAAGACGCTCTGCGAGAACTGGACGATGGGCTTGGTACGCCCACCATCGACGCTTGAGTGGACGATTATTTGCGTTGTCAGGCAGCTTGTCGCGATCAGGCTTTACCGCGCGCCGAACCAATTCGAGGAGATTTATGGCAGGTATGTCTTCCTCATTATTAAACTGACTGAGATTGATCGCAAATCTCTTAGGCTCAATGACTGAATAAGAGTTAAGCTCACTCCCTCCAATATATTTATGTATAAACTTAGCTTCTTCTGGAGCGTGTTTTAAAATTTCCTCCATTGTACTAATCGGGTTAGCTTTGGCGTCTTCATCGTCAAATAGGAAGCCTTGGCCATAAACCTGAACGCCCTTCGAGTAGTAGGGGTTCGATGCGAGTCTCTTGGGAGCAGAGTCAAAATTCCCGGAGACGAGATATGCGCTGACGCGATCAACTTTTTTTCCATCTAGGCAAGCTGTAGTTGCATCGATACCCTTGCCGATATGGAGTGTGGATACAATTACAGCGGCATCGCCAGGCCAAGTAGTTCGCCGTTGAGCACGCGTGATTGTACCGCCGTTTTTGCAAATGAACTCTAGTGAACCGGTCCGAGTGTCACCTTCGGCAATAGACTTTGTTGCGATCAACCCCAGTGTCGCGTTCTGCCTCAAAAGCTCGAACGATCGTCTAAAGAAATAGGCAACAAGGTCGCATTGATGCCTACATCCTTCGTAGCGACCTACTAGCCAACCAAAGTAGCGCGTACCGTACTCAGAAGAGACCCGCGCTCCACCGAGAAACGGTGGGTTGCCGACAACGGCGTCGAAGCCACCGTTGTCCCGAGCGAAGACTTCAGGGAATTCGATCTCCCAATGGAATGGTGTCACCGGAAAGTCGCCTTGCTGCAGGCTGTTTGCGAGCGCGGCCAGTTTCGGCACACCGTCACGCTGGAGGGCCCAATCCTCCGCCGACTGGCGCACTTTTTCGCGCGCCTTGGCCTTTGTTTCCGAGAAGAAGGCCGCGATCACGGCATTGCCGTAGAGACGTAGCTGATCGAGGCGCTGTTCCACCGTGCGATGGCGCGCTTCCTGGATCGCGCGGGTAACGTCGTCGGGTGCGTCCTGGATGCTCGCGCGGCCGTCGAGGGCCTCATTGACCCGTTGATTTACGCTGCTGGCCAACAGGGACATCTGCGGTTTCGTCGTGTCCCAATGCATGGCGGCAATCTGCTTACGGCTCAGGCCAACGAGGCTGTCGCCTGCCTTCAGGGCGTGGTCGAGGAAGGTAAACTCGTGATCGCGGGCGAGGGTCACCAGCCACAACGAAAGACGAGCGAGGTCGACCGCCATCGGATTGCGGTCGACGCCATAGATGCACCGCTGCGCCACCAAGCGCCGGGCGTGTAGCTCCTCATCCTCGTCCGGCGGGATGACCGGACGAGTGCGGGGGTGAGACGCCCAGGCGTCGACAAGGCGCTGGGCCAGCTGGCGGCAGGCTTCGACCAGGAAGGCGCCCGACCCCATCGCTGGGTCGCAAACCTTGATCGCCAAGATTTTCTCTGGCGTCGCGGCTTTGCCCAATCGCTCGAA
The DNA here is from genome assembly GCA_040219295.1 of Rhodospirillales bacterium. Lineage (GTDB taxonomy): Bacteria > Pseudomonadota > Alphaproteobacteria > Rhodospirillales > Casp-alpha2 > JAVJST01. The sequence goes on along the minus strand of JAVJST010000005.1, from coordinate 764,215 downwards.
TGTCGGTTCAAGCGCATGACGCACGATCGGTTCAGTTAGCGATCGCGGCGTGTAATGGCTGCCGGTCCGGCGTCGTTCCTCAGTCGGCTGGAGGATCGGTGTCCCAGCGGCCATCGGCTGCTTCGCCGGCGACGCACGCTCGTCAACGATGGGGTCGAGGGCTGCGGCGATGGCGTCGGGCGTGTCCGCCTCCCTCAGTGGCTTGTCGACCGTCTTGCCAAGGGTGCCAGCCCGCTTGCTTTCCTCGCTGAGGTACTTCGGGCGCTCCTTTGGCTTGTGGGCGACCAACTGGTCGAGATCAGCATAGACGGGCGTGCGGTTGTTCTTGCCGGCGCGGATAGCGAGCACTCGGCCCTCGGCAACTTCCACCGTGAAACCCATCACCGTCTCGTAGACTGAGCCGATCTGTTCGACGTCGAGCGTCCGATAGGAAAGGCGTTGCCGAACCTTGGTTTTCTGATCACGTACCGTCATCAGACCTTCAAGGATACGCAGCAGGCTGCCGTCCGACAGTTTCGGTACGCGTAGCGGATCTGCCATCGTCTCGCGACCTTCGAGGAAGGGGAAGGCATCGGGATCGAACAGCTTGCCGCCACGGGCGTTCACGAAGCCGCTGGCGTGTCCGCGATGCACCAAACGGAACAGGGCGAGCAGTCGGCCCCAGCCGCCGTATCGCTCCTCCATTGTGTCGGGGTTGAGCGCGGCGTCCTCATAGAGACGGCCGAACAGCCCACGAACGGAATAGCCGTCCTCGTAGAGGGTGCGCGCCTGCCCATCCGTGCGCGACGGGATCAGGTCCCGGTCTTCGGCATAGAGCACAAAAACCAAGCGCATTAGCGTGGTCAGCAGCCCTTCGTACAAATGCCGTGGGTCCTCTCGGGCGAGCCGCCCGATCATCTTCGGCTCCGCGCTATTCATGCCACGCAACAGCTCGTGAAGCGCACCCAGCACCTGTTCCGACAGCGTGCCGGAGACGGCCGCCTGAGCCTCACGGCTTTCCAGCAGCAAGGCGCGAAGCCGGACCTCGCTGCGTGCACGGAATAGCCGAGAGGCATCTAGCAGCAGCTTTAGCCCACCTAGCATTGGCCGGCCGGCGACGCCCGCGAACGCCCGCAATGGGAACGACAGCCAGCCCGACGTCTCTCCTTTCGGGGCGAAGACGAGGCGCAGCTGATCGTCCGACACGATCACGCCGACATTGATGCCCGTCTCGCGCAGAAGCCTCTCGAAGCGCTGGTGCGGTGTTGCTTCCCACCCTTCCTTCTCGCCGCGCCTGTCGGGATCCATGCCGGCCGGCAGAAGCTGCACCAAAAGCTGCCAAGGCGCATCTTCGTCGAAGCCCTGAACGGCCCAATCCGGTGCCAGAGCCGTCTCATGTTCTGGGATGGAGACCGTGAGGTCGTCCGGCAACGGCGAGCCGTCGGGTAACCCGACAACGAACTCGGCCGACCAACCAAGAACGGACGCGAAGAATGCCCAGGGATCTGGGAGGGCAGGCTCGTCCGGCTCGGGGTTTAGGAATGTCGCGACTTCCGCCGTATCGACCTGCGTCTGGCGCTCGGGAACTAGGCCGCGTTCCTTGATGACCGTCGTCGACAGCACCAGCCCGGTCGGTCGGACATGGTCCAGCCATTCTAGATCCGGGTCGCGCGTGATTTCCTCAATGCCCGACATGCCTACCCCGACCGCGGCCATATGTAGACCAGCCCGACCGGCTCCAACCGACGGGCCCTCACTTCATAGGAGGCTCGCACTCGCGCCGGTTCCGTCTCCAGTTCTTCTTCAAGGCGGATCAAGCGTTCCTGCCAGTGGCGTCGATCGGCGCGTAACTGTCGACGTTCGCTCTCGGCGATGCCGGGCAGCTCAAGCTGACGGTCGTCAAACTCGCTCTCAGCCTTGAGAATTCGCTTTCGTTGGTCCTGCAACAGGTCAGCCAGAGACGACGCTTCCTCGTCGCCGCGTTGGGTCAACAATCGTGCGGCTTCCTCGATGGCCGAATCCGCGCGCTCACGAAGTGTCGGAAGTAGATCCTCGATGTCATGTGCGGCAAACGAGATAGCACGGCCAACGATGTCTTCACTCGGCCGTCGGGCATCGGTCAAAGCAGACTCAAGCTGGTCAAGCGTCGTCTCCTCCCCACTTCGACCGTATGGTCGAAGGGGCTTCACGCCGCGATCCTTCTCGGTCCAAAGCGCGGTGATGGGGATGATCTCTTCGTGCAGGCGCGCGGCACCTGGACCGAAGAGAGCAATCCGACCCAACAGAACCACACGCGGTTGGGCACCATGTCCCAGGATGACACAGGCGCGGTTGAGGCCGCTCTGAAAGCCCTGGCTCAAGAAGCGGCCAAGAAGCCGGCGAACCAAACGGTGCTCAAGATGGACCTGCACGACGTTGTCGGCATCACGTCCATCCTCGGTAATCGGTGGCTCAAAGGCAATCGCGCGGGGCGGCGCCATCTGGCGCCACTCATTCACTCGTTCGCGACGATGGCGCGGCCGGGTGCGAAGGTCGTCAAACGCAGCCTGCCAGGCACCGTCATGGGAGAAACTTGCATGGTGTGGATCGAGGGTAAACGTCTCAACGTCTCCAACTGGCTTGCCCTCCGCCTCGTCGAGCGAGTAGCTCGCACGCGCGAGGGCCGTGCCGACGACCTGCCTCAATTCACCTGGTTCGACGCCGACTGATTTTCGGGCCTCTTCGAGTCGCTTGCGGAGACCGTCGACTTCCTCTTTCACGTTCTGAAGACGCTTATCGTCGTCACCAAGCTCTTGCCGGGCAACGGCGGTGCGCTCGTCATTAGACTCATTGGTAATCGAATCGGCCACACTCCGCGCTTTGTCACGTGCAATACCTTCATCGGCAAGGTGCCGAAATATCCGTTCGGCAATCACCTGACCGGCCGAGCCGAGCTGATCGTGAATCGTCTCGGTCTTGCGCACTAAAGCGTCCAGGACGACGTCTTCTTCGCGTTGCATATATTTGAAGTACCGACAGAAAACTTCTTTCGCAGGCTGCAGCTTGCGATCGATCCGCCCGTTACGCTGTTCTAGTCGCGCTGGGTTCCACGGTAGATCGAAATGCAGCAAGTCATGGCACCGTGTTTGGAGGTTGATTCCCTCGCGAGCAGCGTCGGTGCAGAGAAGAATGCGAACCGGCTCAACCTTCGGATCGGTATTGAAGGCACGTTTGATCTCCTCCCGTCGATCGGACGAAGTAAGGCCAGAAAAGACTGAGATTCTCTCTTCGGACCGCTCGGTTTCTGCAAGCGCTTCCCGCAGTCGGCGTTCAAGCCAGCGACGAGTGTCCTCATACTCAGTAAAGACGATGAGCCGGCGCTCGTTCCAGGACGAGCCCTCCAGCATGTTGCTTTCGATCCAATCGCACAGCCAGCGAACGCGATAGTCGGGCCTTTGTGCCGCCGCCTCCGCAACCTTCAGCATTGCCCTGGCGTGTTCGATCTCTGCGCGGAGGGCGTTTGCCGTCGCACCCTTCGTGCCGAGCAGCGACGCACTCTCAGCGGCCGCGTCCTCTTCTCTCGAAAACAGATCCTCGAGCTCTTCTTCCTCGAGTTCTTCCGAGACGTCCCCCAGCTCCGCAGGCCCCGCAGCAAAGGCTTCCGCTGCTTGGACCACGGCAGCTCTATCCTCTTCCGCCGCCGCCAGATGCCTTTCCAATGTCTTGAGGTGCACCCCCAGCGTCTTGGCGAACGCTGCGGAGGACGAGAGGAGTCGTTGCTGCAACCCGGAAAAAATCAGCCGGCTCTTCGCGGCATCACCTTTCGACAGGTTGGACAGTCTTTTCTCCCGCAACGACCCGTACTCGGACAGCATGTTGGAGAGCACCAGTTCCGCAGCGTCTTCAGGAAGCTTGTCTAATGGGATCGGCTCGACGATGCGTTTCGGAAAGCTCTCGCCCAGCTCACGCAGATCGGATTTCAACCGGCGGACCATCACCGGCGTTAGGTCCTTTGGCCGAACGGGTACACCCCGGGTGAAGCGTTGGGGGTCCAGCATTTCGAGCAACGACGAAAAACTGTTGGAATGCCCATTGTGCGGGGTCGCTGTTAAGAACAGCCGGTGTTCAAACCGTTCAGCTAGATGCCGAACCGCTCGGGTGAACTGGCTGTCGACGGCATACTTGGCGCCGCTCGCAGGCGCGGCATGATGGGCCTCGTCGAGAATCAAGAGGGCGCGTGGTCGAAACACACCGAGTATGTCGCGAAGGCCGGCGACGTAGGTTTCATCCGTAAGCAGCCGGTGCGAGATAATGAAACGAGAACCGGTCGCCCACGGATTAACCGAGAAACCGCGCAACCTCCGTAGCTCGGCCAATCGCTCTCGATCGATGATATCGAATGTCAGACCAAATTTGCTTTCGAGTTCGTCCTTCCATTGCAGAGTCATCGAGGGAGGGACGGCAACAACGATGAAGTCGATCCGCCGGCGAAGCAGCATCTCGCGCACAACCAGCCCGGCTTCAACTGTTTTGCCGAGCCCAACGTCGTCGCCGATCAAAAGGTTGACCCGTGGCAGCGCGAGCGCCTTGTCCAAAGGCGCCAGCTGATAAGCGTCCAGCCGGATTCCCGCTCGAAAGGGCGCCTGAAACAGCCGCTTTTGCGCGGCCGTCGCGGTCCGCCACTTCAGTGTCCGCAGGAAAGCCGCGAAAACGGCCGCATCATCCGTGCCATCGCGAGCAATTTCGCCCCAGGGATTCTCGTCGAGCCGTCGCGCTCCGATTTCCGCATTCCATAGGACACTGACCAGTTCGCCCTGAGCGTCGTCGTCGATGCAAGCAAGCGTAACAACCGGGAAATTACTGTCAGATTCATCAACGCCTTCCACAAGCCAACGGCGCGCGCGCAGCTCGACAATCTCTCCTGGTTCGCAGATCAATTGCTGTTCATCCGTCTGATGTTGGCAAAGGTAGTTTTAGTCACAAAGATACTCGCATTAGTCTAGTATGAATGAACCATAAAGTCGGGGTCACTGGAAAGACCCGCGGCCAAAAAGACCCAGCACCATGTACCACTAGTTTTTTTCGAGGGCCCATATCGCTACCTAGCAAGTCTCCAGCACTTTTCCTCATGGGCCCATGGTCCGGAGCTACCGTTCGAGTTTTAGTTCTTCAGCCTGCAAAGCCAATGGTCAAGACGGTCAAACCGGTTGAGGGGCCGCGTAACACCATTTGAGGATGGGTTATGGAGTTCTGCGGGCTGACCGGTGCTATTTCGCACAACGCCTAAGGATATGCGCGAGCGTTGAGAAAATGATGGGTAACGAAGCAATTCACTCCGAGATCAAATACCCTTCCTGGACCGACTATCGGAAGAAGAACGGACTCGATCCGCTTGGCATGCAGAATAGCAGCGTCAATCTCTATCAGAGATATCTGCCAGGCATCAGTAACGTGACACTGCGCATGCGGTACTACGGGCTCTATGCCTGGCTGTGCCGCACCTACGCACTCAGTGAGCCCAGCGACAATCCCGAAGATTGGAAACGGTTTGTCCGGCGTGCAGAGGCCCTCTATGCCTTGATTGCCCATCACACCGGCAACCAGAATGGAGTTGCAGGCATACTGTGGGCAGGCAACGCCTATGAAGAAGCGACCGGCCGAACAATCGATATCGCGGCGGCGGCCGATCCCGGGAGCGAGACCGCATATCTAAAGCAGGCTTGGGGCGCGTATGGTGCAGCCTATGGCAGCCAGCTCTTCGCTATTGGCATTTTCTGGGAAAGTCCAGAGCATGTGATCCCGGTGCCGAGCAACACAGTAGGTGACCGGCTCGCGCAAGCTTTCTCCGAGGAACTGGGGGATGTGGCTGAGCTGTTCGTGGACGTTATCGGGCGTGGCGTGGTAATGCGGGACGAACTCGATAGGCTAACGCCGATTGTCCCGTCTGAAATCGGGCTAACTGGAGACGAGCGTGCGCTATATCAAGAGATACTGCTGACTCCCTTAGACCCCGGCGACCTGGGCGCCGTGTCGCGACGACAGAGTCTCCTTCTGGTGTTGAACATTGCCGGCCTGCTAGGCCGCGAGCCCGATGTGGAAGAAGTACGATGGATTCTCTATGCGGGGCAGGACCAGCAAGATCATCCGCTCGTGCTATCAGACCCGGAACTGGAACGACAGCGACAGCGCTGGTGGGTCTATCATGCGAACGATCTGTGTCATATCGCTCTCGAAACACTGCTGAAGTTCACACTCGATACCTTGGCTGCCTATCCGAGCGGCCTCGCTCTCAACAGGCTGATACCATTGTGCGTCGATCGAATGCTGGAGGATGTCGATTCGATTCCCGCGACCTGGTCCGATCTCCTGGATCAGGTACAACTAGCTGCGAACGCGTATACGGACGAAGACGAACTGGCCGAATGGGCCCTGTCCACCGCAATTATGAAGAATGCGGGCCGCGGTGACGAAACGGAGTGTCCGCCGGAGACGGTCTGGTGTGCGGTTCTGTTGCTAGCGACTCTCCATCGCCGGGTTCGCGACGAAGATCATCCGGTTGAGGATGAACTCGAGCGGTTCACTTCCGAAGCCTTTCAGACACTGCTGACCGAGACCTACTTTCTCGACGCAAATAGCGAGTCTCCTTTCAAGCACGTGTTGGCTAAGTTGATCGAACACCGCGTTTTGAGGCGCCATCTTTGGGTGGCTGCACGAAAATTCCAGCATGGCGACTACACGTTCCTAATCGAGAGCGATGAAGGCCGCATCAGGCTCCGCGAAAAGGACGGTCCCGCTTTGACCAATCCGCGTCTCGGACCTGCGATAACTTTTCTGAAGGATATCCATCTCATCAGCGGTCAGGGGCTCACCGATTATGGCGCAGAGGCCCTGCGGAACCCATGAGACTTTACGAGCGCTTCGGGGACAAAGGGTATCACACATGCGTCGCAACGACGTTCGGCATCGATTTCGATGCTTATGAAAGCATCGCGCTTGCACGTTTGCGGGGTGCCGGTTGCCGCAACAACTTGCTGATAACCGATGGCCGGATGTTGACCCATGCGCTTGGTGGCGCCTCGGAATTGCCCCAACGGGCCGGGACCCACTATACCGTCAGCGGCGTCACCATGAACGGCGTCTTTCACCCCAAACTGTTTCTTCAATTTGGCCGGCGCGGCGGCCGCCTGATCGTCGGCTCGGCGAACCTCACGCCTTCGGGTCTCGCAGGAAATCTGGAACTGGTGGATACGATCACCTGCGACGACACGGGGGGTGGCGCGCAGACACTGATTGCCCAGGCGTGGGCTTTCGTCTCCGCCTTTATCGACGGCGATCAGCGAAGCCTCGCAAACCAATGCTCTTGGATGGAGGCCCGCACTCCCTGGCTCAACGCCGCAGGGGGAACCGCCGGCTTGGTTTCTCTCGCGGACGGGACTTTGGCGGCACTGCTGACGAGCGGACAAGGTGACGGTATTGCGGAGCGCTTTGCGGGAATTATCGACGAAGCGGTTCGCCGGCTCGTCGTCATCAGCCCTTATTGGGACCCAAACCTAAGCGCCCTGGCCTATTTGTCGACGCGTCTGGGTGCGCCGGAAACGGCGGTAGTTGTCGATCCGGAAACGCGGGAGTTCCCAAAAGATGCGGTCAACGCCATATCGGGTCTGACGCTTTACGATCGCGGAAACTTCCGTGCGGGACGTTTCATTCATGCGAAAGCGGTTCTTGCGCAGGGTGACGCTGCTGATCACCTGCTAATCGGTAGCGCAAACTGTACTCGCGCTGCGCTCGGTGGCGCCGGCTTTGCTGGGAGTAATGCTGAAGCCTGCCTTTACCGGCGCTTGCCAGCGGGTAGTGTGCTGGAAGCCCTCGAACTGATGGACATCTTAACCGAAGAGAACTCGATTCAGGCGTCTGCTCTCGATCCACCAGAATATGCAGACGACCTTCCACTCGAGGATTTGCAGCGGGCGGGTGCGGGGCAATTCGAACTCCAGGGCGACACGTTACATTGGTATCCACCACCAGTTAACGATCCGGACGCTTGCACCATCGAGTTGCTTGATGAGAGCGCTCGCGGGCTGGCTTGCACCTTTAAGAAATTGACCACTCACAGCGGCATGACTCGGCGTTATGAGTTAAGCGAAACTGAGCGACATCCGGCCTTCGCCCGAATCACCTTCTCGGACGGCCGGGAGTCGCCGCCCGCGATCGTGACCCGGGTCGACCGCCTCAGAATGGAGATCCGGGAGACTCAACGTTCCGGGCCCCAGCGGAAGATCGAAGAACTTGAGGTGGACCCCGACGCGAGTCTTGCACTTCTCGAATTGCTAGATGAACTCGAAGGCCTCGAACACGATCCGTCGACACCTAAGGAACCGCTTTCCCGCCCACAGGGTAGAAACGAAAACGGGGACGATCGCGATCCTTCGCATTATCGCATCCTGACTTACGAACAGTTCATCGCGGGCCGTCGGCCGCGAACGACCGGCAGCACTGCAGCCTATAACAGCCTTGCGGGAAGCGACGTGGCTATCGTCCGCAGCATTCTTAACCGTATCATCGGCCTTGGAAATGATGCGGAAGACAATGATAACGAGAATGAGCCGTACGGGAATGCGTTCGATCTCGGCGATGAGACTGACGATGCCGAAGGCGCCCTAGTGAACGGCCAGGATTTTGGAACGCGGGCTGCGGTCTCCGAGGAAGAGTCGGATCAGCAAGACCGGCATCGCCAGGGTCAGCAACGCCGGGCGACACAAGCTGAATTAGTCAAAGCCGTCGAACGGTTTCGAGACGGCCTGAAGACTCGCCTGGCCGCTAACAGCAGGTTGACCAATTACGATCTTATACGTCTGCGCGCGTTGTTGATGATCTTGAGCACAACAGCATCACCATTGCCAATGAGCGAGATTGGGCATGAGGGAGATGAATCGTCACTCCGGGTTCTGCCTGTGGAAGGCGATCAGAACAGTTGGCCAATTCTGATGGGCCGACTGCTGTTTGCGATGTTCGGCGGTAGCAACCCGGCAATCCAGCAGCTTCATCTCAGAAACGAGCACGACCAGATACCGGGTGATTTCAACGAATGCTGGGGCACCTGCTACTGGTGTCTCCAGGCCTGCCTTCTAGCTCCGATCTCGAAGCCCCAGCGCGAGCGGGTCGGTAAATTTCTTATGTCCCTCGCCAGGAATATATTTTTCCTCACGTTGCCATCAAAGGAAGAGCTGGTATCTGGCCAGATCACGAACGTGATTAACCGAATGAACGACCGGTATTCGAAAGAACTACACCTCGACTCGGCTGCCATACGAGCCGGTCATTGTGCATTGGTTGAGGAGGTATTCAGCAGCGACCAAACGTAGTTCGACTGTACGCTTTCGAGGTCAGTCGTTCGCGTCGTGACTGCCGACAATGATCTCTATCCAATCTACACCGGACATAGGCATGGTGTCGTCCCTAAGCCTTCGCTCGGCCAAGATTCGTCCGATACTCTGCAGAGCTCTACCCAATGGCGTTTCTATTCTTAGCTAATGTATTCCCGTAACCATTGTTGCAACGCAACAGCTTCTGTCGATTTCGACCATTTAAGATGACAACATGATCGAGGAGATCGCATCGATTTGACCGATCAACTCGCTCAACCTAGGCATTCTGCCGCTGTGAACGAGGACGACATGGTCGCTTGGAGTTGGAGTCGGTCTCGGGGGACACCCAGAAGGTCAATACCGCCACCGGGGGAACGCTACCGGCTTCGTCTAGCGGCGTCGAAACCACCGGCAGAGCCGAGACCAAGAAAAAGATATGTCGACGCCACGACCACGGTCAACTGATGCCAAACTGGTGGACAATCTCAAACGAAAAACTGCCTTCCCGAGGTACGAACGCAGTCACCTTGATGTGACGAGCGGAGACCGAAACCTCTCCTCGGCGAGGGCCCAGGTGACGGTCATCTCAGTCAAAGTATCAGTAGACATGAGGCCGACCTCGGCAGACACCAAGACCGGCGGTTCAGTTTCCTTGCTTTGGTCTTTTCGCACTTCCGGCAGGAATGAAGTGAACCACTTCCGTCTCCACGATTCCGCGCTCCTGCGCTTCCTTCAGCGAGAGATGCTTGAAGGTCACGCCATTCACGACGACCGCTGAACCATCCTCAGATGAGGCTTGGGGGGATGGGGTCACTGATTTGAGCTCTGTATTGGTCTCGATACCGTCCTTGCTCGTTGACACGTTAACCTCCCGTCAAACATCCAACTTGTTAGAAGCCCAGTGGAACACCAAAAATCTACCCTCTTGCTGACTTGGTGCCTGCCGTGGTCATGAAATCCCTGGGCGTGCCTATGAATCACACAGTTTTACTGTATTTTTGGATTGATATGCAGAGTTTCTATGCCCAAGACGAACGGACGCTCACCCGTTTTCTGACGTTGGCTCCACTCGGTTACCCCGCGGCCGCCGTTGCTCTGCGGAACTCCATCCCCTGAGCACGCTCACCTCTGGACGTGTCGGCCCAGCCGATGAAAAGCGGGGGCGGGGTGAGGGGGTTATCTGTCCTCATCTGTCCTCAAGCTAAGTCATTGAAAGCGCAGGGTGATTTGGCAAAATAGGAATATTGTAGTGGACAGAGGACAGAATAACCGTCCACATCACTTTTATGTAATAAACTCAATCACTTATGAAGTGATGAGGACAGATGGACAGATACTTTACTAATTATTATAGAAAAAAAAGAGAGTGATAAAAGAGGATGTGATTTCTGGAGCGAGTATTAGTTGGCGATTTTGCCGTCCATCTGTCCTCAAACACCGGAATCATGAGCAACCCCAATGGGTTAGGGTGAGGACAGATACTTTTTTTATCTGTCCTCATCTGTCCTCGCTGTCCTCACAACGGCAGTCACCCATTCAGGGTCGAGACCGATTCAGACACGGCAATGCTGATCGTTGATCCTGAACCGGATCAACGTTGCGCGTACTGCAACAAGATCATCTGTCTTGGGATGACAAGGCATACAGGCTGTACAAAACAACTTGCTGTCTGCCGTGGTCTTGCGGATGCAGGAAATCCGCAGACATGGCGGTGCTCATGACACCGCCATAAGGTACTCGATCGACGACTCTTGCCGGCTAGCCCGGTTGAAAGACGCTTTCTCGCTGCCGCATCCAGTTCTCGGCTGCGCCGACAGGTATCAACACCCGCCTACCGATGCGAATGACCGTGGGACCGTCTTGTTCTGCGAACAGTTTGTAGAGTGTGGAACGGCTGATGTTCGCCCAGCGGCAGAACTCGGAAACCGTCAGATTGTGCTTGTCCATGGCGACTCCTCGACGTCCGTCGTTGTTTGGAACCGCCAATTCATATGAACAAGAAACGACGAGATGTGAAGCGAAAAATTCGGTGGTCTTACAAGGAATTCATCTTCGAAAGATGAAACCCTTTCGATCGCCTCCCGGATCACTCGCCACGCGGCCGTAGCGACACCACGTTGCCGGCGGCGGGCGCCACGTCGGACAGGCAGAACCGCCCCCAGTCCTCCATCAGGAGCCGGCGCTTTTCGAACAGGTCGCCCCGACGGTAGGCCTCCTCGACCTTGTTGCCGAGGGTATGCGCGAGCGCCATCTCGGCGACGTCCCTCGGGTGGTTGGTCGTCTCCGCCGCCCAGTCCCTGAACGTCGAGCGGAAGCCGTGCGCCGTCAGGTCGCCCCGCCCCATGCGCTCGAGGAGCTTGAGGAACGCCATGTTGGAGAGCGGCCGTCCGGCGCTCGCGCCCGGCAGCACGTACTCGCCCGACCGGACCGCGGCGAGCCCGCCAACGAGCTCGAGCGCCGCCTGGGAAAGCGGCACGCGGTGCTCCCGCCCCATCTTCATGCGCTCCTTGGGGATGATCCAGAGGGCGTCCTCGAGTTGGAATTCGTCCCACCGGGCCTTGAGGACCTCGTTGGTTCGGGTTGCCGTCAGCACGAGGAGCTTCAACCCCAGTGCGGCAAACCCTTCCCGCTGCGCGAGGTCGGCCATGAATGCCGGCATCGCCTTGTAGGGCAGTGCGGCATGGTGCTTGACCGACTGCACCTTGGTCCTGGCGGGCAGGATCTTGTCGAGGTGCCCTTTCCAGCGGGCGGGGTTCTCGCCGCTCCGGTAGCCGCGCACCGCCGCCCAGTCGAGGATGTTCTCGATGCGGCCGCGGACCCGGCTGGCGGTTTCCGTCTTCGTCACCCAGATCGGCTCGAGCACTTCGAGCACCGCCGTGGTGTCGACCTGGTCGACGCCGAGCTCGCCGATTACCGGGTAGGCATAGGCCTCGAGCGTGCTGCCCCATTGCGCGGCATGTTTGGCGCTCTTCCAGCCGTGACGGTGGGTATCGACGTAGTCCTGGGCGCACACAGAGAACGTCGGCGTGACCCGGTCCTCGACGACGCGGCGGCGCTTCTCTTTGCGCCTGGCATCGATCGGATCCTCGCCGTCGAGCTTCTGCTTGCGGCAGGCCTCGGCGCGGACCCTGGCCTCGGCGAGGGACAGGGTGTGGACGGCCCCCAGGCCCATCTCACGGGCCTTGCCGTCGATCATGTAGCGAAACAGCCACGACTTGCCGCCGGTGGGGCCGACCTGGAGATAGAGTCCGCCACCGTCGGCGTAGCGTCCCGGTCGGTTGGTCGCCTGGACCGTGCGCGCCGACAACCTGTTCATCCGCCTACCCATGTGACCCCCAAATCAACCCACAAACGCGACACGGATCATGGCAAATCTCGTCGGACAAGTCCACACAAACGCGAACACGAGTTCATTGTTTTTATTGAACGAATCGGACGTCTGCGGACATCGGCAGACAGGCGCGGATAGGGGGTGGTTAGACTCCCTCTCCGCCATAAATCACCTTTAGGCTGGCAGGTTTCGCCCGTATCCGGCAGGTTCGGTCCCGGATTCGCATCCCAACGGGTATGCCATGACCGAGTTTGAACTTTCACGCATCTTCGTCGCCCTGCTTTGCCTGCTGGGCATGGCGCACGCCTGCGGCTACGCCTGCGAGCGGTTCCGCATGCCACGCGTCATCGGCGAGATCGGCGGCGGCGTGGTCCTCGGCCCCACGGTGCTCGGGCTGTTTCTGCCGGACGTCTACGTCTGGGTTTTCGACGCCTTCCCGAGCGAACAACGCGTGTTGTCGGCATTCCACTGGATCGGCCTGACCGCGCTGATGTTCGTATCGGGTTTCCGGATCCAGCACCGCCTGAGCCGCGACGACGCGAGCCTGATCGGCATCATTGTCGTCGCCGCGACGGGCCTGCCGTTCCTCGCCGGCTGGCTGGCGCCGCGATTCTTCGATTTCTCGCCCTTCGCCGGGCCGAACGGCGGCACCTTGGCGTTGACCCTGATTATCGCCATCGCCTTTTCGGTCACCTCCATTCCGGTGATCTCGAAGATCTTCCTGGATCTGAAAATCATGGATACCCGGTTCGCCCGGATCGTTCTCGGCGCGGCCACGATCCAGGACCTGGTGCTCTGGATCGGGCTTTCGATCGCCACGGGTCTGGCCGCCGGCACGGCCTCCGAGCCAGGCGCCATCACCGCCCAGTTCGCCAAGACGGTGGCCTTCATCGCCATCGCACTGATGTTCGGCCCGCGCTTCCTCGCCTGGGTGTCTCGGGCGCGTTTCAACCTGGTGCGCAAGGCGTCGCTCACCGGGTACCTGTTCGTCGTCTGTTTCCTGCTGGTCGCCGTGGCCAACGTGCTGTCGGTGAACCTCGTGTTCGGCGCGCTGGTCGCCGGCATGGTGGTCGGCGCCGTGCCGGACAAGGAGTTCACGGCGGTCAAGGAACGCATCAGCGACATCTCGACCGGCCTGTTCATCCCATTGTATTTCGCCATGGTCGGCCTGATGATCGACCTGCCGGCCGATCTCGATATCGGCTTCACCCTTGGGTTCATCGCCATTTCGTCCGCCATCGAGATCGCCTGCGTGATGCTCGGGCTGATGCTGTTCCGCTGGAACGTACCGACGAGTTTCAACTTTGGCCTGGCGATGAACACGCGCGGCGGGCCCGGCATCGTTCTGGCGAGCGTCGCGCTCGGCGCCGGGATCATCAACGAGACGTTCTACGTCACCCTCGTGATGGCGGCGCTGGTGACCTCGCTGATCTCGGGGATGTGGTTCCGTCGCCTCATTGCCGCCGGCAAGCCCCTGATCACACCGCAGGCGGCCGCGGGTGAGAAACCCGACGATGCCCGATAACCGAACGGGACGCCCATGACCTTATTTGAGCGTCCGGCATCGTCATGCACCGTCCTCGGAGCCGTCGCACACCTCACATTCCTTCTGACCGAACCAAGGGCCTTTTGACTGAAGTAGGTGCTATCCCTTATTGTTGGCCATCTCAGGCCGTTTGTGACATTTTGGCCGAACCATACGCAACAATACGGATAACATCGGCAGAATGACGCGAGATAACTTGTCCAGAGTACTGCTCAGCCCTGCAAATCAACGACATCAGTCACAGAACATCCTCATTCGAGCGCTGACCGACATCGCGGCATCCATTACGTCCGGGTTCTTGAAGCGTACAGTTCGCTGGCCCGCCAGGCATGTCGTCGCCGGCGGGCTGATGTTATGGATCATGACCGCGACCGCCGATGCCGCGACCATCGGGGCGGTTACCGATGTCACTCCGGACGCTTTCGGCACGCCTCCACAGGGCGCCAGAACACTGATCACGAGAGAAAAAGCCGTTGTTCAGGATGAACAATTGGAAACGCTCGCCAATGGGGACGTAGCCGTCGAGTTCGTCGACGGCACGTCGCTGTTAATGGGGAGTAACTCGCTGATCGTGCTCGACGAGTTCGTATACGACGAACTGACGTTCTGGGGCGTCGCCGCATATCAACTTCAGAGGGGCATGTTCTTCTTCGATTCCGGATCGCTGCCCAAAGAAGGGGTCAGAATCGAGACACCGACGGCGATAATCGGAATTCGGGGGACGGCTTTCTCCGTCGCCGTTTCGGAGAGCGGAAAAACAACCGTCAGCGTTGCCCATGGCGAGGTCAGCGTTACGTCGACAACCACCGGTGCCACGGCAACCGTCGGCCCCGGCAGCAGCGTGTCCGTCGACGCAAGAGGAGAACTGGGAAACGTATCAAACGATATCGCGCCGACCAACGATCCGACTATCGACGTTGCCGTCGCGAATGCCGTCGATCAGGCAACCATGGCGGCTGAGGCGGCCGCGGAGCAAGCAGCATCGGCCGTAGACCAGACCGTGTCGGAAGCCATGTCGACGACGAACGCCACCGCCGTCGACATCCAGTCTTCAGCCGCACAGGCGTTATCCAGTGCCGTGTCTGCCGCTGAACAAGCGGCATCCGACGCGGAGTCCGCAGCCAACCAGGCAGCGAGCGATGCTCAGTCGGCGGCCGAACAGGCCGCATCCGACGCGGAGTCCGCAGCCGAACAGGCGGCTTCGGAGGCCCAGTCCGCCGCCGAGCAAGCAGCAACTGACGCGGAGTCCGCAGCCGAACAGGCGGCCTCGGAAGCCCAGTCGGCGGCCGAGCAGGCAGCCTCGGAAGCCCAGGCCGCGGCCGAACAAGCGGTATCTGACGCCGAATCGGCAGTCGACGACGCAGTTTCAGGCGCACCCTCCGTGTCACTTCCGTAATAACCAACGGTCGCAGGCCGGTGATTTGCCACAATAGCAGCCCCATCTGGCCCGGGCCGCGGGATGACGGTCGCTGCCCCAGGAAAGTCAACGTGTAACCGATGATGTTCAGCGATTGCAGCCCTCAGATCATTCACGCCCGACGTGTTCTGACCGCCCTAACCTTCGCGACCCTGATGACCTCTTGTGCCAATGTCACTGAGGTCGAGGAGCGGAGGGTATCGAACATGCCCCCCGCCGAATTGCCGGCGTACGAACCGGGTGACGCGTTCTATTTTCAAGGCGGGGCCGACTACATTGCCTCGCACGTGGCAGGTGACGAGATCGTTTGGCGGCTGGGAAACCGGTTTGAGTTCGTCACGAACCGAAATTTCGTTTTCCCGTGGATTTCCTGGGAATCCGAAGATGCGACGTCCGTTTCACGAACCAGCAGCGATTCGAACGCCATGTGGCCACTGGAGGTGGGCAACCAAGCGCGAATCCACCGGGAATTGTCGTTCTTCAAGGACAAGAACGATATCGATAGACCGCACAAGGCACTGACATACTTGGAAGAGCGGGATTGCGAGGTTCTCGATACAGTCAGCATCTCGGTAAAGGCCGGACGGTTCGATACGTTCAAGATTCGATGCGAACGGTATTTGAACCGACGATCATACGCCGGCGCGATCATTTTCTATTATTCGCCTTTGGTCGGACACTTCGTGAAGAAGGTCAGTACGAGAAGCGCCAGCGGGGCCGGAATCATGGAACTCGTCTCCCACAGCATTGCGTTGCATGGCGTGGATGATGCGGTCCGTTCCGCACTTGCTCGGCATTTTCAGCAAACGCTCGAAACTTCCCCGACCGATCGAACGGCTGAATGGGAAAGTAATGACGGCCATGTTCGAAGCGAGACCACCATCACCAAGACCTTCATTTCCGAAAATGGCGGCTACTGCCGGAACTATGCGCAGAGACTGACGGTCAAGGATCGTCAGCGGACCGTTCACGGATTGGCGTGCCGTCGTGACAACGGAACTTGGGCGCAGTCGTTTTAGGGCACTAGGGCGTGGTTACCTCTCTGCGATCTCCCGCAACGCGTCGAGGCTCGGAATCCGGATGTTGCGGCCGTCGAGCTTCTCGATCACGCCCTGGTTGCGCAGACGCGTGAACTGACGGCTGACGGTCTCGATGGTCAGGCCGAGGAAATCCGCGATATCGGCCCGGGACAACGGCAGTTCGATATCCACGGTCGATTCGTCATCGTCCTTCCGGTACGGGTCGATGTGTGCCGCGATCGTGTGAAGGAAGTGCGCCACCCTCTCCTCAGCGGTCCGTTGCCCGAGCGTCAGCATCCAGTCGCGCGCCTCGTCGAGTTCAGCCAACGACTGGCTAAGCAGCATTTTTCCGAGCCCCGGCGACCGCGACGTCATGTCCTCGAGCGCATCGCGCGGGAACGTGCAGATCGTTACGTCGGTCGCCGCCTCGGCAGCCACCAGGCTTTCGTCCGAGAAGGGGCGCCCGACAAAGTCCGGGGCGAACTGAAGCCCGACGATCTGGTGACGCCCGTCGGCCATCAGCTTCGAGAGCTTCACCACGCCGCTGAGGATGTTGGAGAAGGTCCCGGATGTCTCGCCCTCGATCAGCAGCTCGGTGCCGACCGGCACGGTCCGGATCTTCGTGGAACGGCTCAGTTCCAGCAACTGTTCCGGTTCCATGCCGCCGCAAATACCCTTGTGGCGGGCTTCGCACGCCTGACAGATTCGCGGCACGCCGGCCGTATGAATGTCTTTTCTCGAATCGTCCATGGGACGCCCAAGCCACCCTTCAAACCAATGCCGCCCCCTGCGCGCCCCCTCGAGAGCGTGATCCTGGCGGCATTTTAGGATGCGCAGCAGGCCTTGTCCCTCGAAATTCCGGACGATTCTTGACTTAGATCAAACCGCGTCCCGCTCGAAAGTGTGACATTGTGCAGTGCAACCGGGCTGTCCTGCGGCAGCCCGGTTGCAGACCTCTGGCAAGGGAAATCAAGCGATGACCATTCTTCTGTACCTGGTACTCGGCTTGGGCGGCGTCGTCGGGCTTTGCTTCGCGGCCTTCGCCCCGGAACCGGGAACCTCGTTCCACGGCATCCTGTTCGTGATCTTCTGTGTCGTCTTCGCCTTCTGGCTGATCAGCCGCGAAGGGGATACCGGACAGCCCGCCGACCCGCACAGCACCGTGCCTTACAACGACGAAATCATCCGCTGGGGCATGGTTCTCTCGATATTCTGGGGGCTGGCGGGATTTCTGGTCGGCCTGGTCATCGCTTTGCAACTTGCCTTCCCGGTTCTCAATTTCGATTTGCCGTGGACCAGCTTCGGTCGCCTCCGTCCGCTGCACACGTCAGCGGTGATTTTCGCGTTCGGCGGCAACGTGCTGATCTGCACTTCGTTCTACTGCGTGCAGCGGACCTGCCGGGCGCGGCTCGCCGGCAACTGGGCGCCGTGGTTCGTGCTCTGGGGCTACCAGATGTTCATCGTGCTGGCGGCGACGGGCTACGTGCTCGGCGTCACCCAGTCGAAGGAGTACGCCGAACCCGAATGGTACGTGGACCTGTGGCTGACGATTGTCTGGGTCGTCTACCTGCTGGTCTTCCTCGCTACACTGTGGAAGCGCAAGGAACCGCACATCTACGTCGCCAACTGGTTCTATCTGGCGTTCATCGTCACGATCGCGCTGCTGCACGTCGTCAATAACCTGGCGCTGCCGGTCACGCCGTTCGGCGGCAAGAGTTACACCCTGTTCGCCGGCGTCCAGGACGCCCTGACCCAGTGGTGGTACGGCCACAACGCGGTCGGCTTTTTCCTGACCGCGGGCTTCCTCGGCATCATGTACTACTTCATGCCGAAACAGGCAGGGCGCCCGGTCTACTCCTACCGTCTGTCGATCGTCCACTTCTGGAGCCTGATCTTCCTCTACATCTGGGCGGGACCGCACCACCTGCACTACACGGCGCTGCCCGACTGGGCGCAGACCCTGGGCATGACGTTCTCGATCATGCTGTGGATGCCGTCGTGGGGCGGCATGATCAACGGCCTGATGACGCTTTCCGGCGCATGGGACAAGTTGCGCACCGATCCGGTGCTGCGGATGATGACGATCTCGGTCGCGTTCTACGGCATGAGCACCTTCGAAGGCCCGCTCATGTCGATCAAGGCGGTCAACAGCCTCAGCCACTACACCGACTGGACGATCGGCCACGTGCACTCCGGCGCGCTCGGCTGGGTTGGCATGGTCAGCTTCGGGGCGATCTACTTCCTCGCACCCCGGATGTTCAACCGGGAGCGCCTGTACTCGCTCAAGCTGGTCTCCCTGCATTTCTGGCTCTCGACCGGCGGCATCGTGCTCTACGCAGCGGCGATGTGGGTGTCGGGCATCCTACAGGGCCTGATGTGGCGGGCTTACGACAGCCTCGGCTTCCTTGAATACTCGTTCGCGGAAACCGTCGAAGCCATGCATCCGTTCTACATCATTCGCGCCATCGGCGGCGGTCTGTTCGTCCTCGGCGCCGTGGTCATGGCCTACAACGTCTACCGCACGGCGCGCGGCGATCTGCGCACCGAGGTGTCGTACACCTCGGCACAGCCGGCCAACGCCTGAGGAGGATTGAGAGATGTTGGAGAAACACGCCGTACTCGAGAAGAACTCGATCCTGCTGGTCATCGGTATCCTGATCGCGGTTTCCATCGGCGGCCTCGTCGAAATCGCACCGCTATTCTACCTGGAGAGCACCATCGAGAAGGTCAAAGGGGTTCGTCCCTATACGCCGCTCGAACTTGCGGGCCGCAACGTCTACATCCGCGAAGGTTGCTACAACTGCCACAGCCAGATGGTTCGGCCGCTGCGCGACGAGGTCGAGCGCTACGGACACTACAGCCTGGCGGCGGAGAGCATGTACGACCATCCGTTCCAGTGGGGCTCCAAGCGCACCGGCCCCGATCTGGCCCGTGTCGGCGAGAAGTATTCCGACGACTGGCACCGCGAACACATGATCGATCCGCGGCAGCTGGTTCCCGAGTCGGTGATGCCCGGCTACCCGTTCCTGATGGATGCCAAGGTCCAGTCATCCGACATCGCGGATCATCTGGTGGCCAATCGACGTGTCGGCGTTCCCTACTCGGACGAGATGGTCGCGGCCGCCACCCAGGACATGCTGGCGCAGGCGGATCCGGACGCGGACGGGGTCGACGAACTCGTCGAGCGCTATCCCGGTGCGGCGTTACGGAACTTCGACGGTCAGCCCGGTGCGCCGACCGAGATGGACGCGCTGATCGCCTATCTGCAGGTACTCGGCACGATGGTCGATTTCTCGGTCTACGACGCCGAAGCCAACGAGCGTTGAGGAGGATCAAATGACGTTCGAAACAGTATCCGTCTTCGCGCAAACCTGGGGCCTCGTGTTCCTGGTCGTGATGTTTGCGGTCGCCATGATCTACGCCCTGCGCCCCGGCGCGCGGCAAAAGTTCGATGATGCGGCCCAGATCCCGTTCAAGGAGGACTAAGTCATGTCGGAACAGAAGGATATCGACGCGATCTCCGGTGTCGAAACCACCGGCCACGAGTGGGACGGGATCAAGGAACTCAACAATCCGCTGCCCAACTGGTGGCGCTGGATCTTCTACGCCACCGTGGTGTGGTCGATCGGCTACTGGATCGTCTATCCGGCGTGGCCGACGCTCTCCGGCTACACCCAGGGTGTGATCGGATACAGTTCGCGGGCCGAGGTCGCGGCCCGGCTGTCCGAGGCCGAGGCCGCGAAGTCCGGTTACCTGGCGCGCATCGAACAGGCGTCGCTCGAGGAAATCCGGTCTGACGAGGATCTGTTGAACTTCGCGCTGGCCGGCGGTCGCTCGGCATTCGCCGTCAACTGTTCCCAGTGTCACGGCTCCGGTGCGCAGGGCTCTGCCGGATATCCCAACCTGAACGACGACGAATGGCTGTGGGGCGGCGACCTGGAGGCCATCGCCTTCACCATCCGGCACGGCATTCGGAACACCGTCGACGAAGAGGCTCATTACTCAGAAATGCCGCGTTTCGGCACCGACGAGATTCTGACCCGTGAGGAGATCGCATCCGTCGCGGCGTACGTCCGGCTGGTTTCCGGGCAGGACGTCGAAGTCGACCTCGCTGCCGGTGGAAGCGAGGTTTATGCTGAGCAATGCGCCGCCTGCCACGGCGAGAACGGCGGTGGCGACGTGACGCTCGGCGCGCCGGCACTGAACAATGCGATCTGGCTCTACGGCGGCGATCAGGACGCCGTCGTCGAGACCATCACCAAGAGCCGTTACGGTGTCATGCCCCCGTGGGGCCGAATCCTTGACGACGCCACGATCAAGCAACTGGCGGTCTATGTGCACTCGCTCGGCGGCGGTCAGTAACGGCAGCCGAAGGACACCGGAGAACGGCCTTGAACCTGCTCAACGTCGATCCAGATGCATCGCTGAAGAAGCCGCAATCGGCCGATGTCGAGGAGCATGATGTCGAGGCGGTCAACGCCAAGGCAAACCGTGAACTCTACGCGAAGCGCGTCAAGATCCATCCGAAGCGGGTAAAAGGCCGTTTCCGGGCCTTCAAGTGGTGGGTGATGCTGGTGACGCTGGGCATCTACTACATCACGCCCTGGCTGCGTTGGGACCGCGGCGAGGGCGCCCCCGACCAGGCCGTCCTGATCGACTTCCCGGCCCGCCGGTTCTACTTCTTCTTCATCGAGATCTGGCCGCAGGAGATCTACTACGTCGCCGGGCTTCTGATCATGGCCGGCGTCGGGCTGTTCCTGGTCACCAGCCTCGTCGGCCGCGCCTGGTGCGGCTATACCTGCCCGCAGACCGTGTGGACCGACCTGTTCCTCGTCGTCGAACGCGCCATCGAGGGCGACCGGGCCGCCCGGATCCGGTTGGACAAGGCGTCGATGTCCGCGGGCAAGGCGGCGAAGCGGTTGAGCAAGTATGTTGCCTGGCTGCTGATTTCGCTGGCGACCGGCGGCGCATGGGTCTTCTACTTCGCCGACGCCCCGACCCTGTTTGTCGACCTGTTCACACTGCAGGCGCAACCCGTGGCGTACATCACGGTCGCGATTCTGACGTTCACGACATTCACCCTCGGCGGATTCATGCGCGAGCAGGTCTGCACCTACATGTGCCCCTGGCCGCGTATCCAGGGCGCGATGATGGACGAGGAGTCGCTTACGGTCACCTATCGCGAGGAGCGCGGCGAGCCGCGGGCGCCCTACCGCAAGGGCGAGAGTTTCGAGAACCGAGGCGACTGTATCGACTGCAAGGCATGTGTCGTATCCTGCCCCATGGGCATCGACATCCGCGACGGCCAGCAGCTCGAATGCATCACCTGCTCGTTATGCATCGACGCGTGTGACGACGTCATGACCCGCATCGGCCGCCCACGCGGCCTGATCGACTACGATTCTCTCGCCAATGCGGCGCGGCGGGCACGCGGTGACCACGCCAGCATTCGCTTCATTCGCCCGCGCACGATGGTCTACTTCGCGGTCTGGACGCTGGCCGGGCTGATCATGCTCTACACCCTGCTGACGCGATCCGACATCGACATCAACGTGCTGCACGACCGCAATCCGTTGTTTACGGTACTCTCGGACGGCCGAATTCAGAACGGCTTCGCCTTCAAGGTCCTGAACAAGGCGCGCGAGGAACGACTGTTCCAGATCGCGGCCAGCGGCATCGACGGAATTCGCCTCAATCTGGTCGGCGGCGCGTTCGATGACCTGTCGGGCAATCCGGTGATCAGCGCCCACCCGGACTCGCTGCAGAGCTTCCGGCTGCTGGTCAACGTTCCCGCCGACGCCATCGACGACGACGTCACCGACATTCTGTTCGAACTGACGGATCTTTCGACCGGTCAGGTCGCCTCCTACGACAGCATTTTCCGAGGACCCGACAAATGAGTGCCGACACGATCAATGAAAACCGCACGCTGATTACCGGAAGAACGGTCCTTTTGGGCATGATCGCCTTCTTCGGCATCATCATCGCGGTCAACAGCGTCTTTGTGTACTTCGCGCTGGACACCTGGCCCGGTCTGGCGGACGAGGACTCCTACAACAAGGGGCTGGACTACAACCGCCAGCTCGAGGCGGCGGAGGCCCAGCGGGACCTCGGCTGGCACTCGTCCCTGAGTTACGTGGACGACGGTAACGGCGCGTTGCTGGTAGCGACGTTCGAAGGTCCGGACGGCGTGCCGCTCGGTGGTCTCGACGTGCAGGCCGTCATCCAGCGGCCGGTCGGCGGCGACGAACCGCTCATTGTCGACTTCAGCGAAGCCGGCAGCGGCATCTATCACAGCCTACTGGCGGAGTTGGCCGCGGGCCGATGGGACATCGAACTCACGGCCGGTGACGCCTATCTGCTGCGCTACGAGATCGAGGTCGAACCATGAACCTGACGATCCGGCACGATCAGGCGGTCAACGTCGACGCCGTACCGGCGTCACCGGCGCACAAGACGCCGTTCGTCCGTGAACTGCCGGACGGTCTCTCTCGCCTTCACCTCATGGTCGACAACATCCATTGCGCAGGATGCATCCGTAAGATCGAGAAGGCATTGCACGATACGCCGGGCGTGGCCCGCGCGCGTGTCAACCTGAGCACCCGTCGGCTCGTGGTCGACTGGACGCCGTCGGCGATTCGCGCCCGCGATCTCATCGATATCGTTACCGAACTCGGATTTCCGGCCGCACCCTTCGATCCCGACGCCTTCGGCACCAAGGACGAGACCGCGGAACGCCGTCTGCTGCTGTCTATGGCCGTGGCAGGCTTTGCCGCAGCCAACGTCATGCTGCTCTCGGTTTCCGTCTGGTCGGGACACGACGGCAGCATGGGCGTGGCGACCCGCGATCTCTTCCACTGGATTTCCGCCCTGATCGCGCTGCCCGCGATTGTCTACGCGGGCCAACCCTTCTTTCGCTCCGCGTGGGCCGCTCTGTCGCGCCGCCAGCTCAACATGGACGTGCCGATTTCCCTCGCCGTCGTGCTTGCCGCGGGGATGAGCCTCTACCAGACCGCTGTCAGTGGCCAGCACGCCTATTTCGACGCCGCTGTCGGCCTGCTGTTCTTCCTGCTGATCGGGCGCTATCTCGACCAGCGCGCCCGCACCAAGGCCCGCTCCGCGGCACAGCACCTGATCCGCCTGACCGCGACGGGGGCCAACATTCTGATGCAGGACGGCACCGTCCGCAGCGTCGCCGTCAACGATCTCTCGCCGGGCATGACCATGGTTGTTGCCGCGGGCGAACGCCTCGCCGCCGACGGCCTCGTCACCAAGGGCCGTTCTGCGGTCGACAACAGCCTGATGACCGGCGAGAGCATGCCGGTCGACATCGGGCCGGAAGACCGCGTCTATGCGGGGACAATCAATCTTACGGCACCGATCGAGGTCCGCATCGAAGCGGCCGGCGACGACTCGCTGCTGGCCGAGATCGTTCGCCTCGTCGAAGCCGCGGAACAGGGCCGCGCCAGGTATGTGCGCATCGCCGACCGCGTCGCCAGAATATATGCGCCTGCCGTCCACGTGCTGGCCGCCATCGCCTTCGTCGGTTGGCTGATCGCCGGGGCCGATTGGATGACGGCGCTGATGACCGCCGTCGCCGTTCTGATCATCACCTGCCCGTGCGCCCTCGGGCTCGCGGTGCCGACGGCGCAGACCGTGGCATCGGGCCTGCTGATGCGTCACGGAGTGCTGCTCAAGTCCGGCGATGGTCTCGAACGCCTGGCGGCGACCGACGTCTGCGTTTTCGACAAGACCGGCACGTTGACGCTCGGACGCCCGGAACTGGTCAACCGCGACGCCATCGATGCGGAGGACCTGGCGATCTCGGCGGCGCTGGCACGACGTTCCCGGCATCCGCTGTGCCAGGCCCTGGCCAACGCCGCCGGCGTCCAGACCGGCCGTACGGTGACGGACATCAGCGAACTCTCCGGTCGCGGCATCGAAGGCGTCGTCGACGGCGAGACGATCAACCTCGGCAGTGCCGCATGGCTCGGCGTCGACCGCGGTCAACACCCGCCACATTCCGTTGAGGACGACGGTTGCAGCGAGGTCTGGATGGTACGCGACGGCCGACCAAGCGTCGTGTTCCGGTTCCGCGACACGTTACGGCCCGACGCGCGTGCAACCGTCGAGCAACTGCGCGGCATGGGCATCGCCGTCAGGATCCTGTCCGGTGACCGTCGCAACATCGTCGATTCCTTCGCCGCCCAGATCGGCATCGACCCGGCGGACTGTGAAGCCGAGAGCCTACCGGCAGCCAAGGCCGAACAGGTCCGGGCACTGACCGATGCTGGCCACAAGGTCCTGATGGTTGGCGACGGGCTCAACGACGCGCCGGCGCTCGCCGAAGGTTATGCCTCGATGTCGCCGGCCACGGCCGCCAACGTCAGCCAGACCGCGGCGGACGTGATCTTCCAGGGCGAATCACTGATGGCGGTCGCCGATACCATCAACCTTGCCCGCGCAACCAATCGCACGGTTATCCAGAACTTCGGCCTCGCCTTCACCTACAACCTGTTCGCCGTGCCGCTGGCCATGGCAGGCGTGGTGACGCCGCTGTTCGCCGCCATCGCGATGTCGGGCAGTTCCATCGTCGTCGTTGCCAACAGCCTGCGGCTGGGGCTTCTCAAGTGGGGTAAACGCTCGTGAACGCCCTGGTATTCCTGATACCCGCAGCCCTCGCCCTTGGCCTCGCCGGGCTGGTCGCCTTCGTCTGGTCGTTGAAGTCGGGACAGTTCGACGATCTCGACGGCGCCGCCGAGAGGATTCTGGACGACGAGGACGACTGAACGCCGTGTTCAATTAGATGTTCGGCCCGTAGTCTGTCGTTTCGGACAATACGGTGCGCGTCACCCATTGCGACTGTACGGAGATCGAAAATCATGCGGATCGGTATGCCGCTGCTTTTCGCCATTGCCGCCCTCCTCGGCTCGCCGGCCGCCGCGGACGGACCGCTGGCCCATCGCGACGACCTGTCGCCGAAGGATCGAGCGCGCATCGCAGCCATTCTGGCGTCCCCCCAGGACTTCTCCGCACCTCAGAAGTACGAGACCATGGCCGGCGGGGCGACGACGTCGATAGCCAAGGTCACCCGCGATGCGTTCTCCCACTTCGCCGCCAACCTGTCGTTCGAGGGTGAACGCGATTTCAAGCTCGGCAACGGGCTGTTCCGGAGACTCTGGGTCTCGTCGCCCTCGTCGGCGCAGTCGTCCGACGGGCTGGGACCGCTGTTCAACGCCCGCTCGTGCCAGCGCTGCCACCTCGAGGACGGCCGCGGTCACCCGCCCGACGGTCCCGACGATCTCGCGACCTCGATG
This sequence comes from Rhodospirillales bacterium, assembly GCA_040219295.1. Lineage (GTDB taxonomy): Bacteria > Pseudomonadota > Alphaproteobacteria > Rhodospirillales > Casp-alpha2 > JAVJST01. The sequence continues at coordinate 738,262 of JAVJST010000005.1, read as the reverse complement.
TTTCTGCGGCTGTCCGTGCCGCCGCGCACCGACGCCGAGCGCAAAGCGCTCGCGTCGAGGGATATTCTCGTCGTCCCGGAACCGACCTACGGCACCCAGCTTCAGGACAAGGCCGTGGCGGGTCTGCCCGTCGAGGGCCGCATGACGATTGCCTACGCCGAGAAACTCGTGAGCCTGAGCGGTGGCGAAACCATGAGCCTGCGATCACCGGCCTACGGCGTGCGCGACCTCGGGTACGGTCCGATGGACCCGGACGTGATGCTGTCGCCGCGAGTCGCACCGCCGATGATCGGCATGGGTTTGCTCGAGGCGATCCACCCGGGTGATATCCTGGCACAGGCCGACCCGGACGACGAGGACGGCGACGGCATCAGCGGCAAGCCCAGCATGGTGCGCGACCCGGTCAGCGGCGACATCGTTCTTGGGCGGTTTGGTCACAAGGCGTCCAACCCGAGCGTGTTGGTACAATCCGCCAATGCGTTCGCCGGCGATATCGGCATCTCGAACCGGTTGGCACAGAACCCGGCCGGGGAGTGCACCGAACGCCAGACCGCGTGCCTCGCCATGCCCGATGGCGTGCAAGACGCCGCCGGGCCGCACGAGGCCAGCGACGACATCCTCGATCTGGTTGTCTTCTACGCCAAGAACCTGGCGGTCCCGGCGCGACGCGAGGCGGGCGAACCGGACGTCCTGCGCGGTAAACGCGCGTTCCACGAAAGCGGCTGCGCGGCCTGCCACACGCCGGCCTACGTCACCAGCCGCGACGCCGAACAGGAAGGACACCGTTTTCAGCTGATCTGGCCCTTTACCGACCTGCTGCTGCACGACATGGGCGAGGGCCTCGCCGACGGCCGACCGGCGGGCGACGCCACGGGACGGGAATGGCGCACGGCACCGCTCTGGGGCATTGGCCTGGCCGGGGCCGTCAACGGCCACACCAGTTTCCTGCATGACGGCCGCGCGCGAAACCTGCTCGAGGCCGTTCTCTGGCACGGCGGCGAGGCGCAGGCCGCACGGGACGTGGTGGTCGCCATGGAACCCACGGAGCGTGCCGACCTGATCCGCTTCCTGGAGTCGCTCTGATGCGGCGAGTGATCGCCGTCGCCCGCGTACGGCAACAAGAGATGACTGAGTGCCCTCGTACCCAATTGACAGGTACAGGATTTGCGCGCAGTGTCTCGGCGTTCGATTTTGTGTGGACGTCTCCCATGACGGATCTGCCTTTCAATCCTGCCCAGAATTGCCGTCGTGCGACGAGGTGCGATCTCGTCGCCTGACCGCTTGCGCTGACCGGACGGCCCGAACCGGCCGCCGTTTCCGACGTTCTTCGGTCACTCCTGCACAAGCGACGCATCCATGCCCCGACATCCAGAAGACCTCCGCATCGCCGTCGATATTGGCGGCACCTTTACCGATACCGTCCTGATGGGTGCCGACCGGCGCGTCCTCGCCGCGTCGAAGACCCTGACCACGCATACCGACCCGGCCGAGGGTGCGTTCGACGGCGTGCGCCTGGCGATCGCCGAGGCGGGCGTTCGGCTATCCCAAGTCGGAGGCTTCATTCACGGGACGACACTGGCGACGAACGCACTGATCGAACGTCGCGGCGCCGTCGTCTCGACCGTCACGACCGGCGGTTTCCGCGACATTCTCGAGATCGGCTATGAGCGGCGCTACGACCAGTACGATATCAACATCGACAAGCCGGACCTGATCGTGCCCCGCACCCGGAGCTTCACGATCCCCGAACGCGTCGATGTCGACGGGAGCGTCGTCGAGGCGCTGAACGAAAGTGCCGTCGACGACCTCGCCCAGGCGCTAAGCGATGCGGGCACGGAAGCCGTCGCCGTCTGCCTGCTGCACGCCTACGCAAACCCGACGCACGAGAAGCGCTTGGCGGTCCTGCTTCAGGAGCGGCTGCCCGGCGTCTCGATCACGCTTTCGAGCGGCGTCAGCCCCGAGGCGCGAGAGTTCGAGCGGCTCTGCACGACCATTGCCAACGCCTATATCCAGCCGCTGATGGCGCGTTATCTCCGTTCGTTCGCCAAGACCTTCGCCACGGAAGGACTGACTTGTCCGATCCTGATGATGACCGCGGGCGGCGGCATGACGACGCTGGAAACCGCCGCGCTCTATCCCATCCGCCTTGTCGAGTCGGGGCCCGCCGGCGGCGCCGTGCTGGCCGCCAACGCCGCCGAGCAGTGCGGTCTCGCGGACGTGCTGTCCTTCGACATGGGCGGCACCACGGCGAAACTCTGCCTGATCGACGGCTACCAGCCGCAAACGTCGCGCCGCTTTGAGATCGCCCGCGCGCAACGCTTCATCAAGGGCAGCGGCATGCCGGTCCGCATCCCCGTTGTCGAGATGATCGAGATCGGCGCCGGCGGCGGTTCCATCGCCCACGTCGACCGGCTCGGCCGATTGAATGTGGGACCGGAAAGTGCCGGCAGCGAACCCGGGCCGGCGGCGTTCGGCCGGGGCGGCGAACGCCCGACGGTCACCGACGCCGATGTCGTCATGGGACTGATCGACCCGGCGACCTTCGCCGAAGGGCGGCTGCGCGTCGATTCCGGGCGGGCCGAAGCCGTCGTCGCCGGCCACGTCGGCACCCCGCTGGGCCTCGCCGTAGGGCCCGCCGCCAACGGCGTCAGCCAGATCGTCGACGAGAACATGGCGGCCGCCGGACGCATGCACGCGGTCGAGTCGGGCAAGGATCTCGGCCAGCGCACCATGGTCGCGTTCGGCGGCAACGGCCCGCTGCACGCGACGCGCGTCGCGCGCAAGGCCGGCATAAGGCAGATCCTCATCCCTGAGGCCCCCGGCGTCGGCTCGGCGGTCGGCTTCCTCTATGCGCCGGTTTCCTACGAGATCGTCCGCAGCCAGTACACGACCCTCGACGATGCCGATCTCGGCAGGGTCAACGCCCTGTTCGATCTGCTGATCGGCGAGGCGGTAGCCGTCGTCCGGGCCGGGGCGCCGAGCGAGCCGCTTTCCTGCCGACGCAGCGCCTTCATGCGCTATCGCGGCCAGGGTCACGAGATCGAGATCGAGATGCCCGACCGGGCGCTCGCCGCCGACGATATCGCCGTCCTGCGCGACGCCTTCGAACGCGAGTACAGCCGGCAGTTCAGCCGCGCCGTCCCGGGCATGGTCGTCGAGATTCTGAACTGGGCGGTGCGCGTCTCCACCGCGCGGGTCCCGCCGCCGCCGATGGCGCCGGCACCGGAAGGCCGGGACGCTGTGCCCGCGTCCCGCCGGCGGATCGTCTGCGACCTGACGGGCGAAGCGATCGACGCGTCGATCTACGTGCGCGAAGCCCTCGAGCCCGGGAGCCGGATCGCCGGTCCGGCACTGATCGTCGAACCGCAGACCACAACCCTTGTCAGTCGCGATTTCGTCGCGACCGTCGACGCCGCCCGAAACATCCTTCTTGCCAGCATCCCGCTCCCGGAGGCCGCGCCATGAGCCAACCCGATCCCACCCGCCTGCAGGTCATGTGGAACCGGCTACTCGCCATCGTCGAGGAACAGGGCCAGACACTGATCCGCGCCGCCTTCAGCCCCATCGTGCGCGAATGCGGCGACATATCGGCGGGCATTTTCGACCTCAAGGGGCGCATGCTCGTTCAGGCGGTGACCGGCACGCCGGGCCACATCAACACCATGGCGGAGGCGGTGAAGACGCTGCGCGACATGTTCCCGCTGCAGGAGATGAAGCCCGGTGACATCTTCGTCACCAACGACCCCTGGATCGCATCGGGCCACCTCAACGATTTTCTCCTGATGATGCCGGTCTTTCACAAGGACCGGATCATCGGCTTCACGTCGTGCACCTCCCACCTCGCCGATCTCGGCGGTCTCGGCATGGGACCGGAGGGCGCCGACATCTACGACGAGGGACTGATGGTACCGCCATGCCGGCTGACGGACGGCGGCGCGATCAATACTCTGCTGATGGACATCATCCGTGCCAACTCGCGCGATGCGACGGCCAACGAAGGCGACATCTACGCCCTGATCGCGTGTTGCGAGGCGGGCGGCCGGAGCCTGGTCGCCATGATGACCGAGTTCGACATCGACGACCTCGATGCGCTGGCGATGTACATCATCGACACCTCGCGTCGCGGCACGCTGGCGGCGATTGCCGAAATCCCGTCCGGCGTCTATCGCAACGAGATCCGTATCGACGGCTACGAGAAGGAAATCACGCTGGCGGCCACGCTGACGGTGAAGGCCGATGGCATCCACCTCGACTACACGGGTACGTCGTCATGCTCCGCGAAGGGCATCAACGTGCCGCTGAACTACGCGACGGCCTACTCCGTGTTCGCGCTCCGCTGCATCATCGGGCCGGACATTCCCAACAATGCCGGTTCGCTCGAGCCGTTTACCGTCAGCGGACCGAGCGGCTGTATCCTCAACGCGCCGCATCCGGCGCCGGTCGCGCAGCGCCACACCATCGGCCAGATGACCCCGGACCTGGTGCTCGGCTGCCTGTACCAGGCGGTACCCGACCGGGTACCGACCGAGGGGGCGTCGTGCCTCTATGACATTCCCATCCGCAACACGCCCGAAGCCGCGCAGCGCGGCGGCGACATTTTCGCCGTCGAACTGGTGCATAACGGCGGTACCGGCGCCCGGCCAATGAAGGACGGCTTGTCGGCGACCGCCTTCCCGAGCGGCGTCTGGGGTTCACAGGTCGAGATGGCGGAAAGCGCCGCGCCGGTCCGCTTCCGCCGGCGCGAACTCAGGACCGACAGTGGCGGCGCGGGCCGCCACAGGGGCGGCCTCGGCCAGCAGATCGAGCTCGAACCGCGCGGCCGGGATGGCTTCCTGGTCTTTCTTTCCGTCGAGCGGGTCAAGTTCCCCGCCGCCGGGCGCGACGGCGGCATGGCGGGTGCCAGCGGCCGGATCCGCATCTCCGGGGGCGAAGACCTGCCGAGCAAGGGCATGCTCAGGATCGAGCCCGGCCAGCGTTTGTTGTTCGACACGCCGGGGGGCGGCGGAATTGGCGATCCCCGCCTGCGCGACCGCGATCTGGTCAAAGCGGACCGGGATGCCGGACTGATCTCGGGGGACGCGGCGGCAAGGGTCTACGGTCTCGGCGAGCGGGAGCCGTCGGCATGACCGCCCCGCTTCAGCCGCGCCCGGCGGTCGACAAGATGCAACCGTATGCGCTCTCCAGGGCCGACGTGCCCGATGGCGTCGCGCCCATACTCCTGAATCAGAACGAGAGCCCCCTGCCACCGAGTCCGCTGGCGATCGAAGCGGCCGCGCGGGCGGCCGAGCGGGCCCATCGCTATTCCGATCCGGACTGGCGCGAGTTGCGCGCGGCGATCGCGGAGGTTCACCAACTCGACCCGGAGAGCATCCTCGTCGGCGCCGGCTCGATGGAGTTGATCGGCGCGGCGGTGGCCGCCTATGCCGGCCCCGGCGACGAGGTGCTGTCGAGCGAGCACGGGTATGCGTTCTTCCGCACCGCCGCGGAGCGGGCGCAGGCGCGCTACGTCGCCGCGCCGGAACCCGGGAAAACGGTCTCTGTCGAGGCGATTCTCGATTGCGTCACCGACGCCACACGGATCGTTTGCGTCGCCAACCCCGGCAACCCGACCGGCACGCGGATCGGCCGCCCGGACATCGTCCGCCTGCGCGAACGAATGCCGGCAAACGCCCTGCTGATCCTCGACGAAGCCTATGGAGAATTCGCTGACGATCTCGGCGAACCGATGTTCGATCTCGCCCGTCGCGGCGATACGATCGTGCTGCGGACATTCTCCAAGGCCTACGCGCTGGCCGGCATGCGGGTCGGCTGGGGTGCTTTCGGCGGCGATCTCGCGGTGCAGACCCGCAAGCTGTTGAACCCGAACAACGTGAGCGCGGTATCGCAGTCCGCGGCCGCGGCGGCGATGCGCGATCAGGCCTACATGCGTGACCTCTGCCGGTCGACCACGGCGGCACGCGAGGCGTTTTCCGCTTCGTGCCGCGCGATCGGGCTGGATACGACGGCGAGCTTCACCAACTTCGTTCTCGTCGGGTTCGGCAGTGCAGACCGGGCAGTGCGGGCCGACCGGGCGCTTCGGGAGAACGGCATCGTGATGCGGCCGATGGGCTTTTACGGTCTCGGCGACTGCCTGCGCGCGACCGTCGGCAACACCGAAGAGATGAAACGGACCGCCGAGGTGCTCGGCGCATTCATGGCGAAGGAGCAATAGACATGTCGACCACCAACCGAGGCCGCGCCCGGATCGGCGTGCTCGTCCCCTACACCAACCAGAATCTCGAATCCGACCTGATCGAGCTTCGCCCGCAGGGCGTTTCGGTCCACTTCGCCAGGCTCGGCGGTTACGACGTCGACGAGATTCCCGACGAAACGCAGATGGCCGGTCTCGGCGCCAGCGATCTGGCGGAACCGCTGCGTCTGATCGCCGGGGTGCGTCCCGACGTGGTGCTTTACGGGTGTACATCGGCGACGTTGACCCACGGGCCGGACTTTGACCGTGATCTCGCCAGGCGCATCAACGAAACGATCGGCGTGCCCAGCATCACCGCCGCCGGCGCGCTGGTCGCCGCCCTCAAGACCCTCGGCGTCGCGCAGGTCGGTTTTTCGTCGCCCTACGTCGGCGCGATCAACGACCAGGCGGTCGCGTTCCTTGCCTTGCACGGGATCAGGACGGTTGCCCGCCACGACATCGGCCGCGAGCTCGGCAACTATGGCCAGGGCGAGTTGACGCCGGACGCGGTCTTCGATCTGGCGCTCGGCGCCGATCATCCCGATGCCGGGGCCGTCGTGCTGTCGTGCACGGACATGCGCAGTGTCGAGGTCGTCGAGAGGCTGGAAGCGGCGCTCGGCAAGCCCGTCGTCACGTCGAACCAGGCAATGATGTACCAGGCCGTGCTGGCGCTCGGCATCGAGCCGGCGGAGGTAGATTGCGGCCGCCTGTTCAAAGCCGGCGCAGCGCGGTAGCGCGGCGGCGACCGCTTCTCGGGCGGAAGCCGACGACACGTCCGGTTACGGGCAAGGGTCGCTCGTGGGCGGGAGCGGGCCTTTCGCTAGTGTTAAGGTGAGAGAAGACCACGATCATAGCAAAGAATGGAGCTAGAAATGGGGGAACTCCTTTGCATGTTTGATACAAACGCGTTCAACCGAATTCTTGATGGAGAGCTCAATTTTCGACTCCCAGCGCAGGTCTGTGTTTTCGCTACCCATATTCAACGGGACGAAATCAACAGTACGAGAGATGTCGAGCGGCGAACCGCGTTATCAAGAGTATTCACTGATCTCGTATCGGAACAGCGCCCAACGGACTCATTTGTAATTGGGACCTCTCGCATCGGGGAGGCTCGCCTCGGCGGCGAACGCTTGGTGCCTACGGAGTCCGCTGTGTGGGATTTGTCCAATTGGGACGAAGCAAAGTGGTCCAGCAGCGATGATCTCCATTCAAGACTCAAGGCGGAACTCGACAATTTGAACAAGAAAAAAACAACACCCAGGACGCATTGATTGGAGAAACCTCTATTAAGGGCGGATATGTTCTCGTGACCGACGACACTGATTTAGCGGCCATTACAATGAAGTTTGGGGGCCAGTGTTTGTCGGTTGATGAGTTTTTGGAGTGGTGCGCTCGGTAAGTGAGACTAAGTCCGCTCCGGGTCAAAAACTGCCGCCGAGTTGAGGTGCCGGTCACGTCCGCTCGCGCCCCGCAACCCGACCGCCTGGCTGTGATGACCGATCCATCATGCCCGACTTCTGAACAGGGTTTTCTTGACATTAGAGGATTTTTCTCCTATACTGCCGCATGGAGTTTTCATCCGGCAAGTACTGCATGATCCGACCGGCCCGGCGCGAACCGGCAACCGTGATCCCGCCAATGATGAAACGTGAGAATCACCGGGGGGTCATGAACATTCTTAAACAGTCTTCATCATTTTTCATCCGACGGGCGCGGGACGACGGTTCCGGATCACGCCGCCGAAATGACCTAAAATGACCCGAAATAGCCCTGAATCCGGACCATGTTCCGAACAATATCAACAGGTTAAGGGATCGGGCCAAAACAAAATGACCCGAATGACCGGCTCGGCCGTTTCGCCGCCCGTTGCGTTACCGGCGGTCGGCGAACAGATCGTTGTAGCGCGACCGGAGCTCGGCCTTCTGCACCTTGCCCATGGTGTTGCGCGGCAGTTCGTCGACGACGAAGATCGCCTTCGGCTGCTTGAAGCGCGCAATCTTGGGCCGGATGGTTTCCATCAGGTTCTCGACATCGATGTCAGCGCCGTTCTCCGCCACCACGACGCCGACGACACCCTCGCCGAAATCCGGGTGCGGCACGCCGATCACGGCCGACTCCCGAACGCCTTCCTGCTCGTCGATCAGCAGCTCGATTTCCTTCGGGTAGATGTTGTAGCCGCCGGAAATGATCAGGTCCTTGGACCGGCCGATGATCTGAACGTATCCCTCCTCGTCGATCCGGCCCATGTCCCCGGTGACGAAGAAACCGTCGTCGCGGAACTCCTCGTCCGTTTTCTCGGGCATCTTCCAGTAGCCCTGGAAGACGTTGGGTCCCCGGACCTCGATCATGCCGACGTCGCCGTTGGCGACCAGCTTGCCCGTCTCCGGGTCGGCGACCCGAACCTCGACGCCGGGCAGCGGGAACCCGACGTATCCCGCGCGCCTGGCGCCGTCATAGGGATTGGACGTGATCATGTTGGTTTCGGTCATGCCGTAGCGTTCGAGAATCCGGTGGCCGGTGCGGGCCGCGAAGGCGTCGTGGGTCTCGGCCAGCAGCGGCGCGCTGCCGCAGGTAAACAGCCGGATGTGGCCGACCAGGTCAACCGTCAGGCGGTCGTCATCCAGCAGCCGGGTATAGAACGTCGGCACGCCCATCATGCTGGTCACCCCGGGCAGGCGGGCAATGACCTCGTCGGTCTTGAAGGCGGGGAGGAAGATCATCGAGCCGCCGGCCAGAAACGTGATGTTGGTGGCGACGAACAGGCCGTGCGTATGGAAGATCGGCAAGGCATGCAGCAGAACGTCGTCGGCCGTAAACCGCCAAATGTCGGTCAGCGCCTCGGCATTCGACAGCAAATTGCCGTGGCTCAGCATGGCGCCCTTCGAGCGACCGGTCGTGCCCGAGGTATAGAGCAAGGCGGCGAGATCGTCGGCGCCCCGGGCAACCGGATCGAACGTCTCGGGCCGGCCCTTCGCGGCCTCAATGAACGTGCCGTCGCCGGTCCCGTCAAGGGTCAGCAGCCTGGCGCCGTTCTTCTCGGCGACCGGCGCGAGGGCATTGGCGCTCTTCGGGTCACAGAGCACGAGCCCCGGCTCGGCATTGCCGGCGAAGTAATCGAGCTCGTCGGGCGTGTAGGCGGTGTTGAGCGGCAGCAGGATGACGCCTGCCTGGATGCAGGCGACGTAGACCGCCAGGGCCTCGGCGGATTTGGGCACCTGCATGGCCAGCCGGTCGCCGGGTTGCAGGCCCTGTTCCGTGATCGTGTTGGCGAAGCGGGCGGCGAGGTCGAGGAATTGCCGATAGCTCAGCCGTTTCCCGTCGGCGAGGATCAGCAACGGCGCGTCGCTGTCGCGCTTTCCGGCGAACAGGCCGTCGTACAGGACGTTCGTCATGACTTGGCGCCTTCGCTCCCGCCGGCCTCGGCCGACCGTGCCGCGCGCTTGGCATTCCGCTTGGCGAGCGAGCGCACGGCATCGCTGGTCGCGATCCTGTGTTCAGCGGCAAACGCCTCGTGATTGGCCTCGACCTCATCGAGGGCATAGAGGTAGTTCACCATGACGCCGCTCGATTGCCGGAGCCCGTTCACCGAGACGTCGGCCAGCGCATGAATGGCGTGCAGCTCCGCGCCGTTGCCGAGATGGAACCGCGCCACCGGATCGAGGGGGTTGCCGTCCGGCCGGCGCTCTTGGGTCAGGTAGCGGGCACAGAGCGCGCGGGCGGTGTCGCTCATGCTCTCGAGATCGGCGGTTGGCTTGCCGGCGGCGACGCTGTCGGCCGCCGCCCCGGACAACGCCCGGATGGCCGGATCCTCGTCCTCCGACGCCGACGTCATCCAGGCATTGAAGCCCGGCACCGGCGACAGGGTGACGAAGGTCTTGAGGTGCGGGAAGTCGCGCGACAGGTCCTCGACCACCTGCTTGATCAGCGAGTTGCCGAACGAAATGCCGCGCAGCCCGGTCTGGCAGTTGGAGATCGAGTAGAAAACAGCGGTATCCGCGTCCTTGGGCTGCAACGGTTCGCGTTTGTCGCTCAGCACGTCCTGGATGGAGTCCGGGATGCCCTTGACCAGGGCGACCTCGACGAACACCAGCGGCTCGGACGGGATCGCCGGATGAAAGAATGCGAAGCAGCGCCGGTCCGGCGGTTCGAGGCGGCGGCGCAGGTCGTCCCAATCGTTGATCGCGTGAACCGCCTCGTACTGGATGATTTTCTCCAGGATGTTGGCGGGCGTTTCCCAGCCGATCCGGCGCAGCACGAGGAAGCCCCGGTTGAACCACGAGACGAATAGGTGGCGGAAGTCGTTGTCGGTGCGCTTGAGCGACGGATGGTCGGGCAGCAGCTTGAGCAGGTCCGTGCGCATGGCGACGATGTCGGCGGTCGCGCCGGGCACGTGGTTCAAGCGCCGCAGCAGCTCCTGGCGGCTGGGCTCGGCGACCTTCTGCAGCCGCTCGAGCGACTTCGCGCTGCGGTCCTGGGCGTAGGCCGAAGCGGCGTCGACGACGGTGGCCGCATCGACGTCGAGCTCGTCGTTGAGGAACTCGAAGAACCGTCGCCTGGCGTCGGGATCGAGGGCCTGATAGTGGGCGATCAGCGATGCCGCCAGCCGGTTGCTCGACACCTCGCCCTTGCTCGACAACAGGTCACGGCACTGATCCTCGATCGGGGCGTCCTTGACGAAGACCCCGGCATAGGTGCGGCGGTCGAACAGCGTCGAGAGGATATCGTGCAGGAAACTCGCCGCCCTCATGCAACGGCCCTCATTCCACCGGGCTCATACCACCGGCCCCAACACCAGTTCGGGCAGGCCCGTGGCCATTCCCGGGAACAGACACAGGATCACGATGGCCAGCACCATGCAAAAGACGTACGGCAGCGAACCAAGAAGGATGGTCTTGAGCTTGATGTCCGGCGCGATGCCGTTGATGACATAGAGATTGAGGCCCACCGGCGGGGAGATCAGGCCGATCTCCATGTTGATCGTCAGCACCACGGCGAACCAGTAGGGATCGAAGCCCGCGGAGATCACGATCGGCAGCAGGATCGGCGCCGCCATCAGGATGACGGCGACGGGCGGCAGGAAGAAGCCGGCGATCAGCAGGAAGATGTTGATGCAGAACATCAGCACCCAGCGGTTGACGTCGAGGGTACCGATCCACTCGGCGATCGACTGGGTGATGAACAGGCTCGACAGCATGTACGAGAACACCCCGGCTGCGGCGATGATGAACAGGATCATGACGCTCTCGCGGGTCGAATCGCGCAACACGACCCACAGCGCCTGCAGGTTCCACAGCCGGTAGATGACGATGGCGACAGCGAGACACAGCAGCGCGCCGACCGCCGCCGTTTCGGACGGGGTGGCGTATCCGCCGTACATGGCGACCAGGACGCCGAGGATGATCAGCAGGAACGGCAGGACCCGCGGCATGATCTCCAGCTTCTGGCGCAGCGTGTAGGCGCCGGCGCGGACCAGGGTCGACGTCGATCCCTCGCGCCACGTGCTGTACAGCGACCACACCATGAACAGGCCGACCAGCAGCGCGCCGGGGACGACGCCGGCGAGGAACAACCGGCCGATCGAGGTTTCCGTGGCGATGCCGTAGACGATCATGGTGACCGACGGCGGAATCAGGATGCCGAGCGTGCCGCCAGCGGCGATCGATCCGGCGGCGACGCCGTCGGGATAGCCCCGCTTGCGCATCTCGGGGATGCCCATCTTGCCGATCGCGGCACAGGTTGCCGGCGACGATCCGGACATGGCGGCAAACAGCGCACAGGCGCCGAGGTTCGATATCACCAGCCCCCCGGGCACCCGCGTCAGCCAGCGGTCGAGCGCTTCGTAAAGATCGGCGCCGGCCCGGGTCGAAGCGATTGACGCCCCCATGATGATGAACATCGGGATCGACAGCAGCGCGAAGTTATTCAGTTTGCCGAAGAAGATCTCGGGCAGCAGTTCCAGCGACCGCAGGCCGTCGAAGACCAGGAGAAATCCGGCGGCGATGATCAGCAGGCCGTTGGCGACGGATACGCCGGAGAAGAGAACCAGCACGGTGGTGATGGCGACAATGGCGCCGAGCAGGATGGGATCCATTATTCGTGCCCTCCCGGCTCAAGCGTCGGGTCGGCATCGGTCGCCGCGCCGCCGAGATCGACCAGCAGCTGCAGCAGATAGACACCGAAACCGACGGGCAGCGCCAGATAGGGAATCCAGAGCCTCACACCCCAGACCGTGTCCGATCGCCAGCCTCGCTCCCAGGCCATGTGCCACTGTTCGATGCCGTAGAAGAGCATCACCACAATGACCGCGGCGCTCGCCAGCAGCGTCACCGTGATCAGCACCCGGCGGGCCTGATGCGGCAGCATCATCGGCAGCAGATCGACGGATACGTGACCGCGGAGCCGCTGGACGTATGGCAGGCCGAGCAGTGTCGCCGTGATCATGAGATAGACCACGGCCTCGGTCTGCCAGATGGTCGATTCGTTCAGGACCGCCCGAACGAAGATCATCTGGCAGGTGATCAGAACGGAGGCCACGATCATCGCCGCGGCGATCCAGCCGCACACAAGCGACAGGGCGTAAATCACCTTGACGAACATGCTGCGGCCCGCAGCCGGATTGGACGGTGACGTCATATCTTGCGCCGCTCTCGGTCCACTGTTCTGGGGGATATGGTATACGGGCCGCCGGTCATTACAACCGGCGACCCGAGGTACCCGGAGTCGCTTACTCTACGGCAAGCGCGAGATCGAGAAGCTTCTGGCCGTCCGGCACGTTCTCGACAAAGTTCTTGTAGGACGACTTCTTGGCGATTTCGCGCCAGGCGTTGAACTCGTCCTGGGTCATGTTGGCGATTTCCACGCCGGCGTCCTTGAATACCTTCACGGATGCGGCGTCCTGCTTCTTGGCCTCTTCTAGGTAAAAGGCTTCGGCCTTTTTCGCGCCGGCGTCGATCGCCGCGCGCTGGGCGTCGGTCAGACCTTCGTAGGCGGTCTTGTTCATCAGCAGTGGCTGATACATGAACCAGAGGGCCACGTCGCTGGCCGGTGTGTAGCACTTGACCTGCTCGTAGATTCGGTAGGACACGAACGATGACGACGAGGTGTTGGCGGCCTGAAGGACACCGGTCTGCATGGCATTGTAGATTTCCGACGACGCCATCGACGCGATCGAAGCGCCGGCTTCGGCCAGCATCTGCTCGAACGCCTTGCCTGCGGCGCGGGTCTGCAATCCGGCAACGTCATCGGGCTTGGTGATGCACCGGTCCTTGCCAACGAAACCACCTGCCAGGTAGCCATGCACGACGACGCGAACATCGTCCTCGGCCATCAGCTTCTGGATTTCGTCCATGAACGGCGAATAGTTCAGACGCGCAGCGTGGTCGTGATTCTTCACCAGACCAGGCATCAGTGTCAGGTTGAACTCTGGACGCTCACCGCCGGCATAGGACAGCGGAAAAACAGTCATGTCGAGTTGGCCACGCGACAGGGGACGATACTGCTCGCGAGGCTTGAACAGCGATTTCGACGGGAAAATCTTGATCTCGAGGCCGACATTGGCCGCCGCCACTTCATCGGCGACGATCTGAGCAACCTTGTGACGAACATCCGAAGTCGACCACTGGTGCGACAGACGGAGTTCCTTGGCCGAAGCCGGCGCAACTGCGGCAACGGCAACCATGGCCGCCGCGGCGACCCCTAAAGTCCATTTCATGATTCTCTCCCAAACGGTTTGTCAGTCATGCTCTCTGGCGGGCTTATCCGCCCCGCTCTCTCTCAGCTATCTCACATCAAAAATGCAGAATCAATAATTTTGTATACAATTACTCTATTCCTGTATCCCATAGAGTGGGATATAGTGGGGCCGCCATGGGTCAACTAACGATTCGCAGCGCTGAATACGTACGCGAGCAACTGGAGCACGATATCGTCACCGGCGAGTTCGCTGACGGCGAACGCCTCGACGAAACCAGGCTTGCAGCCCGCTTCGAAGTGTCTCGCACGCCGCTCCGCGAAGCGCTCCACCTGCTGACCGCCTCCGGCCTGGTCGAGATGATTCCTCGCCGCGGCACCTTTGTCCGTCAGCCTAGCGTAATCGAGATGATCGAGATGTTCGAGGTCATGGCTGAACTCGAAGCGCTTTGCGGCCGCCTGGTCGTGCGCCGAGCGTCATCGGAGGACGTCAAGGAGATCTCCGATGCCGCGGAGGCTTGCGAAGAGGCGCTGCTCAACAACGACCCCGATGCCTATTACCGTGAGAATGAGACCTTCCACATGCTGCTTTATCGACACAGCGGCAACGGTTTTCTGGCCAAGGAAGCCGCACGGCTGCACAAGCGGCTTCAGGCATTCAGGCGTATTCAGCTTCGTGCTCGCGGACGGATGGAGCAATCGATGGCCGAACACAGGGCTGTTGTCGCCGCCATAGAGGCGGCGGACGAGGAACGCACGGCCCTGGCAATTCACGCGCACGTCAGCGTTCAGGGCGCAAAGTTCAACGACCTGATGGCGAGCTATAAATCGTCGGGCATGCACAAGGCCAGCTGAGCGCCACCAGGACGAGTCTTACGTTCTGCGTCGGTTCGGTATAGAACCGATCGGACATGCGCACCCCTGGTGGAACAGTCGTGATGATCGTTCGGTTCAATATTCTTCCGCAGGTAATCCTGGCGTTGTCGATGCTGGCGCTTCCGGCGAAGGCGGCAGACCCAGTTCGTATCGGCGCGCCCAACTGGGCCTCCGTCGAGATGACGGCGCAGATTATCAAGGCCATTGTGGAGCAGCGTCTCGAAACCGAGGTTGTTATCGTTCATGCTGATAACGACGCCATCTACAACGGCATGAACAACGGCACCGGACCCGACGTGCATCCGGAAGCATGGCTACCGAACCACCAATCCTATGTAGAACGTTTCGGTGGCGGCGACGGCACGATCATTGTGACCGAGAGCTCCTACGACGCCATTCAGGGTATCTGCGTCAACAGGGTGGCGTTCGACGAACACGGCATCAGCGCAATTCATCATCTCGCAGACCCGACATTGGCTGCTGCTTTCGACTCCGATGGAGACGGCCTAGGCGAAATCTGGATCGGCGCCGAGGGGTGGCTTTCGACGGATATCGAACGGGTCCGGGCGAAGAGTTACGGATATGCCGAAACGCTGGAATTGATCGTGTCCGACGAAGTTGACGCGCTCGCCAATCTCGATACGGCCATCGAGCAGAATAGGCCATTTGCATTCTTCTGTTACGGGCCCCACCACATGTTTCAGCTCCATGACCTGGTGCTGCTGGAGGAGCCGGTTCATGATCCGCACCGCTGGGTCATGATCACACCCGATCAGGATCCGAACTGGCTGAACAAGGCATCCATCGATGTTGCCTGGCCACCCACCGAGGTTCACATGGCCTATACCGCGGCGTTGGCTGTAAACCGGCCCGAGATCACCGAGTTGCTGGAGAGTATGCAACTCAATAGCCGTTTGGTCAGCGCATGGACATACGCCCTGGAAGTGGACGGCGTCGATCCGGAAATGTTCGCCCGGCGCTGGGTTAAAGACCGCGAGGACCTTGTCAATCGTTGGCTGGGTGAATAGGCAACGCGTTTGCTGCGCACTCAACGAAATCCACGTCGCACCAATACAACTCCATTCCTGTAATCGGCGCATGCTCGATCCACGCGGCCGACGAGCCGCACTGACTGGAGCGAGACATGACCGAACACCGCCGCCGGCGGCGCTCAACCAGACGGGATCGCGGCGCGTCCGAAGACCGGATCCCGCAACTCGAACACCGTTCCGTCGAAAATCCGTACGCCATGATGAAGGTCATCTCTGACGATCAGGTCGAGATTATTCACGAGGCGTCGCTTCGCATTCTGGAAGAACTCGGTATCGAACTGATGAGCGACCGGGCCCTCGATGCGTTTGCAGCGGCAGGCGCCGAGGTTGATCGCAGCAGTCGGATGGTAAAGGTCGACCGCGCGCTGGTTGAGGAAACTATCCGAAGCGCGCCATCTCTGTTCACACTGACACCCCGAAACCCTAGAAACCGTGTGATCTTCGGCGGCAGTCACATCAATTTTGGACTGGTTGCTGGGCCACCCAACGTGCACGACTGCATCAACGGACGGCGTGCCGGCAACTACGAGGACTTCGTTCGGTTCGCCAAACTGGCGCAGCACTTCAACATCATTCACATGATTGGTAATCAGGTTTGCGCCCCCGTCGAAATGCCGGCGAACAACCGACATCTCGACACCTACAACGCCAACCTGAGTTACACGGACAAGAGCTTTCACTGTACAGCCATTGGTCGGGGCCGCGCCCTTGACGGCATTCGGATGATGGCGATCTCACGCGGGATGAGCGTCGAGGAAATGGCCGGCGATCCAGGCTTGACGACAATCATCTCCGTCAACAGCCCCCGGCGTTTCGACGGAGAGATGGCCGAGGGCCTCATGACCATGGCCGAACACGGTCAGGCCTGCGCCGTAACACCGTTTACGCTGATGGGTGCGATGACGCCGGTGACCCTGGCGGCCGCCATTGCCCAGCAGAACGCCGAAGCATTATTCGGTGTCATGCTGACGCAACTCGTCAGGCCCGGCGCCCCGGTTCTGTACGGTGCTTACACATCGAACGTCGACATGCGTTCGGGCGCGCCGGCTTTCGGAACGCCGGAGAACACCAAGGCAAACGTCATCGGCGGACAAATGGCCAGGCGTTACAACCTGCCGTACCGAACAAGCAATTCGAACGCCTCGAACCTGGCCGACGCCCAGGCCGTGTACGAAACCGAGATGGCGTTGTGGGGGGCGGTGCTCGGCGGCGGTAATCTGGTGTATCACGCCGCGGGCTGGCTTGAGGGCGGCCTGACGGCATCGTTCGAGAAATTCATTCTCGATGTTGAGATGCTGCAGCACATGGCCGAGTTCCTGAAGCCCGTAGAGATCAACGAGGCGGAACTCGGTTTCGAGGCGATGCGCGACGTCCCGACCGGGGGTCACTTTTTCGGCCATCAACACACCATGGAACGCTACGAGCACGCGTTCTACCAACCGCTAGTGTCGGACTGGCGAAATTACGAGAACTGGAAGATCGACGGCGCCAAGGATGCAACCCAGCGTGCCACCGAGATCTGGCAGAAAGCGCTCACGGAGTACGAACTCCCGGCAATGGATCCGGCAATACGTGAGGAACTCGACGCCTACATGGCCATGCGCAAGGAGGAGATCGGCGCTGGCGAGCCCTAGTTGTCTTGCGCCGCTCCGTAACTTCGGAACTTCTCGACATTGATGGCAATTTCATCGTCTGTCAGGACGACCGGCTCCCCGAACAGGCGCGCCAGTATGTACTGGTGCGACAATGCCTCAATCTCCCCGGCAATCCAAAGTGCGCGACCAATGCTGGGCCCGCAGGCGATCAACCCATGATTGGCAAGTAAACAGGCATTCCGGCCCTCAAGCGCCGTCACGGCGTGGGCCGATAGCTCTTCCGTTCCAAAGGTCGCATACGGCGCGCAGCGAATGGTCGGCCCACCCGCCGCCGCGATCATGTAGTGAACCGCGGGGATATCCTCTCCGGTCATAGAAATTGCCGTCGCATGAACGGAATGCGTGTGGACGACGGCATTGACGTCGGGTCTCCGATTGTAGATGGCGAGATGGAAACGCCATTCGGAAGACGGTTTGCCGACACCGTCTGGAACCCCGTCGCCATCGAGAAAGACGACCCTTTCGGGTGTGAGGTCATCGTAGACCACGCCCGTCGGCGTTATCAGCAGACCATCTTCCCAACGCGCCGAGATGTTTCCCGACGTCCCCTGATTAATGCCGTCGGCATTCATCTTCAGGCAGGCGTCGATGATCGACTGGCGAGTGCGAAGTTCGTCATCCATGGCGGTATCTGTTTATCACCGCCCACCCCGGCGCCAAAAAGAAAACGGGCCCGGCGAGGCCGGGCCCGTCTCGAAATGTCCTTCGGGACGACTCAGCCGAGGTCGGTGAGGTTGTCCGCCGCAGAGCGGCCGTCACGACCGGCAACGAGTTCGAAGCCGACCTTCTGGCCTTCGCGAAGCGTACCGAGACCGGCGCGCTCAACCGCGGAAATGTGAACGAAAACGTCCTTTGAACCGTCTTCCGGTTCGATGAAACCAAAACCCTTGGTCGGGTTAAACCATTTGACTGTACCGTTCGCCATGATCTGTTCCTTTGACTACATGGTTCGGGCCGGACCACCGCGGTCCGCACCTCAACGTCCAAAAAAGTCAGGGAAGAACTTGGGGCCGGATTCCGACCGGGAGATCACACAAGACGATTTGGTAACGCGCGATAGGGGTAGACCGCCGCTACTCCGCCGTCAAGCGAATTGCTATGAAGGTTCTGCAACTTCAGGGCCTTAATCATTGTCGGACGTGCCTGCACCCGCGCCCGACCGGCGCGACTGCTCGTTCGTCGGGACGTAGGTGCGCGCGGCAAAATCGCTGAGCCGGCGCCACCGGCCAACTTCTACGGGCACTCCCCTACTCGATTTCTCCAGCATGCTTCCAGACGAAACGGCAAACAACGTTAAATTGACCGCACCCCGGTCAACGCGTGCCAAGTCTTCGAGCCCCTCCTGCGACTGCCCTGCCGCATGCAACTTCGCTGACGCGCCGCCGGCCTTGATTACGATTGTCAGGTTTCGCGTGCTAGCGATCCAGGTGAGGAACGGCGCCAGGACAACCGGAAATGCCGTTTCGCCGAGCGCCAATGTCGATCCTGCCGCGAAATTGGCTGCCCGATCGCTCAACGCCGCGCCGGCGGAAACGGGACAAATAACTCCGGAGGCGGACATCCACGGTGAACGCGAGACGTCGGGTGTGAACTCCTCGGTCCGACCATCGACCAACGTCAAAAGGTCGTTGAACAACGTGGGACCCTCTGTGCCGTGTGCCACCAGCCAACGCGCCGCTCGGCCAGCTTCCTCGGCCATGCCCCATGCATACCCGGCACCGCGCGCCGCCTTCCTGACCATGGCATCGACTTCGGAGAACGACACGACGATGTCACCCGTCGCATCCGGCGGCGGGCCAGCCGGCGCCTGGATCGTCGGGTCTGTCATGCGGGCTCCAGCAGTTCGTGGGGGAAGAATGCGTCCAGATACATGCATATTCGGACCCATCGATCCGATCGCGGATCGAAACGCGTCGCGCCGAAGAATGACAACTTGCACCGCAACAGGTCGATCGGAAGCATGTCGGCGGCGATCAGATTGTCGCGGATCTCGGCGAACGGATACTTGTCCGAGGTTTGAACGCGGCGAACCGCGTGTCGATGCTCGGGGTGGGTAAGCAGGAATGCCGCGACCGTCCGGTCGGTACTACGCCAAGCATCGATATCGGCGGCGAGCAGTGCCACGTCACGCCCGGTTGCCAGCGGCTGCTCAAGGTCCGCTCCGGGTTCCTCGTAGCGCTCGCCCAGCCGCGGTTCGAGTTTTTCTTCCGATACATACCAGAACCGCGCTGAATTCTCACGGGACTGGAAGTCCGCATCCAGCGCCCAGCCATATCCTTTGACAATCAGATTCCGGAGCACGCCCAGCGTCATCGACCCGTCAATGTGAAAGGCCGCATCCTCGTCCGCATCCATGGTGTCGCTCAGCGAGTCGACGATATCCGCGTGCGGCTCCAACAGCAGACTGACGAGCGCCTCCTGCCCCTCGACCGACAGGTTGCTCTCCCCCCACTGCCACAATGCGTCCCACGGCATTAGCGCCGCGAACGGGTTGTCGTTCTCCACGTGATGAAGGAGAGAGTTCAGATCGGCGTTTAGGTCGACAAGTTTAACCTGCTGCAGCGGATGGTCCGATCGCCAGTTGCGAACGTTGTCGATCGACAAGTCGAGGGAATCTCGGAACGCTTTGACTTGTTTTGGCGATGCCGCGCCTCGCTCTCGGACCCGCTGGAGCGCGGTTTCGCGCGCCACGATCCAGTTGTTCAGCAGCACGGGATGGTTCATGAGAAAGGGTGCCATTCCGAGACCTGTCGAGTTACCGATTCCAAACCGGCGACGCAAGCCGGGCTCAATGGCAACCGCGGCATCACCGCCACGGATACGGGCAAGATGCTCGACAAGGTCGAGAACGAACGCGCGGATCAGCCATACCGTCAGCATCTCAGCCTGAAAGGGCCCGCGCATCTCGGGACGGTCGGCCACGGCGACCCGATCAGCCGCGCCGAATTTGCCGGATCCATAGACCGCGGTCGTACGCATGAGATACCCCACGTCATCGACGAGATCGCGGTCCGGTTGACGTCCTTCGGCGAGAGACGCCACAACGTGCTCGAACAGACGGACGGAGCGGTTGGCTCGGGAAAGAGTCAACTCCCGGTCGGAGATCCGGCCGGCCTCTTGCTTTGGGACGTTCATTGTGAGGCGCATCATGTCCCGCGCGTCTGGCACTCCGTCGAACAGCGCAAACGTTGCATCCCAAGCGGTTGCGATCACCCGGTCCGAGCGTTGCTCGTCAGGCAAATCGTGGGCAAAGCAGACCAGAGAGTACGAACGTTCGGGGCCATGAACCGTATAGACGGCATGACCAACACCGTCGTCGCCGATCGACCAGTCCCCGACAGAGAATCGCCACTGTTCGCGATCGAGACGACGCAGCAACGTCGGCATAAAGGACAACCGCGTCGCATGAAACGAGCCCATTCGCTGCAGCCGCATGACTTGCGCCGGCGAACGGAGAGCGACCATGGCTCAGGCCGGTCCGAAGGAGGTTTCAAAGAACCGAAGCCAGTTCCCTCCGACGATACCGTCCGCTTCCTCGGCCGCAAATCCTGCCTTTATCAGCCCGCCGGCGAGCATGGGAAAATCCGCGCTCGTGCGGAAGAACTGCGGTTGCTCAGGGAAACCTGCGTTGCTCCTGGACCCTTCGCCGTAATCGACCTCCTTCGACCAACGGCCGGTTCGCATCCACTCGACGACGCTGTCCGGTTGCCCCCGGCAAAGATCGGACCCGATCCCGATATGTTCGGGTCCGATCAGGTCGGCAAGCTTCGCCGCCATTTCGCAAAAACTTTCAAGCGTGCAATGCGAACCGTCCTTGAGATGGTGCGGATACAGAGACAGGCCGATCATGCCGCCGGACTGGCCGAGGGCCTTGAGCACGGTGTCGGTCTTGTTGCGGAGCGCCGCATGCCAGAATGTGGGATTGGCATGCGTGATCGCGATTGGTCGGGTTGACGTCTCGATCGCGTCGAGCGTCGATCGCTCCGCCGAGTGCGACATGTCAACGACGAGGCCGACACGATTCATCTCCCTGACCACGCCCTTGCCCATTCGGGTCAGGCCCGGATCTTCGGCTTCATAACAACCAGTCGCCAGAAGCGATTGGTTGTTGTAGCTGAGTTGCATGAAACGGGCGCCGAGCGTGTGAACGATCTCGACCAAGCCGATATCGTCCTCGATGGGGCTGCAGTTCTGAAACCCAAAAAAGATCGCCGTTCGATCACTCTCACGCGCCGCTTCGATGTCGGACGCCCAGCGTCCGGGCATGATCATATCCGCGTGCTGCTGAAACAGAACGTTCCAGGTTTCGATGTTGGCGACGGTTTCCCGGAACATTTCGTGATAGGCTATGGTGACGTGCACGGCGTCGATGCCGCCGTCCCGCAGTTCGCGGAACACGTCCCCCGACCAATTACAGTACTGAAGGCAATCGATGTGAACGGGACGTCGCTTGGTCATGGAACGAGCAAGACAGCAGACGCTGTTCGAGTCAATCCACCCATCAATTCACTTTCACCCGTTTGTGAAGCAGTGCGACGGCAACGTGACCCCCCTCATGGGTTGATCCGACTAGACTCTGCGTCGTTCGGCCGGACAAGCCGCGCCGTGTGATCTGTTACCAAGGAGTGCTTTACGATGAAAATTCAAAAGAGAACGGTTGGTGCGACGCTGGCGACGGCTGCCGCAGTTCTGTTTATCGCGGGTGTCGCCATTCCGACCGCAACGACCCCGGCAAAGGCCGCGGACGTCAAGTGTGCCGGCATCAACTCGTGCAAGGGCCACAGCGAATGCGCCACCGCCTCCAGTTCCTGCAAGGGATTGAACTCCTGCAAAGGTCAGGGCTGGCTGCCAACAGCAACGGCTGACGAATGCACCGAAAAGGGCGGGACGGTCGTCGAGTCGTAAGCCGCAAGGCATGACTCCATCTTGGTCCGCGAGGGGCTCGGTATCGCCGGCCCCTCGCAACCATGCGTGATACAGGCAATCATGAACGAAGGCGTTCTCCAGGGCTTCGGTCTCGG
Organism: Rhodospirillales bacterium; assembly: GCA_040219295.1. Taxonomy (GTDB): domain Bacteria; phylum Pseudomonadota; class Alphaproteobacteria; order Rhodospirillales; family Casp-alpha2; genus JAVJST01. The sequence continues at coordinate 715,740 of JAVJST010000005.1, read as the reverse complement.
TCTGCGACCGCAGCATTTCCCCGACGCGATCCGTACTGCGCCGGAACGCCCCGTCGACTGGTTCGAAATCATCTCGGAAAACTTCATGCACGTCGGCGGCATGCCGATGCGCAATCTCATGAACGTGCGAGAGCTCTATCCAATGGCGATGCATGGCGTTTCGCTGTCGATCGGTTCGCCCGACGCCCTGGACGATGACTACCTGGCCAAGCTCAAGATTCTCGTCAACAGGGTCGAACCGGCGGTCGTCTCCGATCATCTATGCTGGACTGGTGCACATGGCAAAAACCTTCACGATCTCTTGCCGTTACCGCTGACGGAGGAAACGCTGAACCATGTCGCCGACCGGGTGATGCGCGTCCAGGATCGCCTCGGCCGGCGCATCGCGCTGGAGAATACCTCGACGTATGTCACGTTCAAGGACGACGCGATGACCGAGTGGGCATTCATCGCCGGCTTGCTCAAGAAGGCGGACTGCCTGTTGTTGCTCGACGTCAACAACGTCTATGTCTCGGCGTTCAACCACGGTTTTGACGCCCACGCCTATCTCGACGGCATCCCGGCATCGCGCATTTGCCAGATTCATCTCGCCGGCCACGAGAACAATGGCGATCACATCGTCGACACCCATGACGCGCCCGTGGTTGATGGCGTCTGGTCGCTCTACGCTGAGGCGATCAAGCGGTATGGGTCGGTACCGACCATGATCGAACGCGACGGTAACATTCCACCGTTCGCGGACTTGGTCGCCGAACTCGACACTGCACGCCGTACCGCCGCACGGGCAGTCGCGGACACGGCAGCATGACAATCGAGCTCCCCATTCTGCAGACCAAGTTCCAGGATCGGCTCCTGAGTGGTACCGAGGGCATTCACCAGCACCTTGCGGACGGCGGACCTTTCATGAAGGTCTACGAGTACGCCTACGTTGCCCGCCAACAGGAGATCCTGGCGGAACAGTTTCCGGCCGTTCATACACTGTTGGGCGACGAACGGTTCGCCCAGGCGACAGCCGCGTACGTTCTCGCGCATCCGCCTTCGGTTCGATCGGCCCGCTGGATCGGCGACCACTTCGCCGGCTGGATTGCCAAGAATGCAGCTTGGTCCGACCAGCCGATGCTCGCGGACATGGCGGCCTTCGAGTGGGCGCTCGGCCTCGCCTTCGATGCACCGGACGACGAGATCCTGAACATGGATGCGTTGGCAACCGTGCCGCCCGACGTTTGGCCGGCACTGACGTTCCAGATGCACCCGGCGATGCACGTTGTCACGTTGGGTTACGACGTGACGACGTTCCAGCAGGCTGTCGCTGGTGACAGCAAACCTGACGAACTGCCAACCGCGCTGGAGACGCCCCGTTCCTGGGCGGTGTGGCGCAATCCGGAAACGCTCATCGTGCGATACCGCGATCTCGCAACGTCAGAGGCCATCGCACTGACTGCCGTTCGCGCGGGGGCAACATTCGCAGCCTTGTGCGAATTCCTGGCGGAAGATGATCCGGAAAACGCCCACGTGATGGCCGCGGGCTTTCTGCGCGAATGGCTCGACGCCGGCTGGATCAGCGGGCTCGGCGCCGAAGGGATGAGCTGGGCACCGACCGCAGGCGATTAAGCAGGCCGGACGAACGATGCCCGAACGCTAGCCAGATAGGCTTGCCGCAGTTTCAACGTGAACGCGCCTGCCGTCCCGTCGCCGATCCGGCGGCCATCGATCTCGCCGACCGGCTGGACATAGCTCGACGCCCCGGTGACAAAGGCTTCCCTCGCCGCGTACGCGTCCTCGATCCTGATCTTGTCCTCGACGGTTTCGATCCCGAGTTCGCGAGCGACGTCGAGCATCGTCGATCGGGTCACGCCCGGCAGCAAATCGCCGTTCAGCGGCCGGACATGGAGCCGCCCGTCTCGATCGACGATGAAGAACGACACCGCGCCGCCCTCGGTGACGAACCCATCAGGATCGATCATCAACGCCTCATCCGCCCCGGCCGCGTCGGCGGCACGCTTGGCCAGGACCTGACCCAACAAGTTGGTTGTCTTGATATCGCGCCGCACCCAACGAAGATCGGGCGTCGACGCCATGCTTAGCATTTCGGGCGGATCGTCCGCACCGCCGCCGTGACTGGGCTGGGTAAAGGCAAACATGTTCGGCTTCAATCCATCGGGAAACAGGTAATCCCGTTCGGCAACACCGCGCGTGATCTGCAGATAGATGAAGCCTTCACCGACACCGTTTCGTCGGATCAGTTCCGTGAGGACCTCGAAGAACTGATTCTCGGTCATCGGCTCGGCAATCGAGAGTTCACCCAGAGAACGCCGAAGCCGCGCCATGTGACGCTCGAAATCGACGATCTGGCCGTCGAGAACGCCCAGCCCTTCGTAAACCGCATCGGCGAACAGGAGACCGCGGTCAAAGATCGAGACTTTTGCGTCTCTCTCATCGACGAAGGCACCGTTGAACCAGATGGTCCTGATCATTCGGGGGAGCCCAGTATCTCGTCGTTGTGCTGACCGAGCGCCGGTGCGGGTCGGGTCAGACTCAGAACCGAGTCGGAGAACTTGATCGGTGTCGGCACAGTCGGTACCGAACCGCCCCTGGCGGCAGGGCAAGCAAGATCGAGACGCATGCCGCGATGTATTACCTGCGGATCGTTGAACACGTCCTCGACAGTATTGATTGGCCCCGCGGGAACGCCTTGGTCTTCGAGCTTCGAAAGCAGTTCGTCGCGGGCGAACGTAGCGGTCTTCGCCGCGATGATCGGGCCGAGTTCATCACGATGATCGACCCGGTCGGCATTCGTCGTAAACCGCTGGTCGGCGAGCAGGTCGTCCAATTCCAGAACGTGGCAGAGTTTCTCGAACTGGCCGCGATTGCCGACCGCGATGATCAGGTGTCCGTCGGACGCCGGGAACACCTGATAGGGCACGATGTTTGGATGCGCGTTGCCGAGCCGTTTTGGCGCCTTGCCCGACACCAGGTAGTTCTGTGCCTGGTTCGCAAGAACGGCCGTCATGCAATCCATCAGCGACATGTCGATGTGTTGGCCCTTGCCTGAGCGCGCGCGCTCGATCAGCGCGGCCTGAATCCCGATCACACCATAGAGTCCGGTAAAGATGTCGGCGAAGGCAACACCGATTTTCTGCGGCTCGCGATCGGGCTCGCCGGTCAGATCCATGATTCCGCCCATACCCTGAATCATGAAGTCGTAGCCGGCTCGGTGGGCGTACGGCCCGTCCTGCCCGAAGCCGGTCACCGAGCAGTAGATCAGGCGCTGGTTGATCGCCCGCAAGCTCTCGTAATCGAGACCGTACTTGGCAAGACCGCCGACCTTGAAGTTCTCGATCACAACGTCGGCGTCGGCGATGAGGCGTCTAACGGCGGCCTGGCCCTCCTCGATCCGGAAATCAACGGTGATCGATCGCTTGCCCCGGTTGCACGAATGAAAGTACGCCGCGCCGAGATCGCCGCCGTCCGCCGCCTCGACAAACGGCGGGCCCCATCCCCGGGTGTCGTCGCCATCGGGACTTTCGACCTTGATCACTTCGGCGCCGAGATCCGCGAGGGTCTGACCGATCCACGGTCCCGCGAGAATCCGCGCAAGCTCGATGACCTTGATGCCCCGCAAGGGGGTTTCCCCGGAGCCAGACATCAGAAGAACGCCTGCAAACCGGTTTGAGCGCGGCCGAGGATCAGCGCGTGCACGTCGTGGGTGCCTTCGTAGGTATTGACCGTCTCCAGATTCATCATGTGACGAATCACCTGAAACTCCTCAGAGATGCCGTTGCCGCCGTGCATGTCGCGCGACATCCGGGCGATCTCAAGTGCTTTGCCGCAGTTGTTGCGCTTCATCATCGAGATCATCTCCGGTGCCGCGTTAGCCTCGTCCAGCAGTCGACCGACGCGAAGGCATCCCTGCAGGCCAAGCGTGATTTCGGTCTGCATGTCGGCGAGTTTCTTCTGCACGAGCTGAGTCTGCGCCAAGGGACGGCCAAACTGCTTGCGGTCGAGCGTGTACTGTCGCGCCGCGTGCCAACAAAACTCCGCCGCGCCCATCACGCCCCACGAGATGCCGTAGCGCGCCCGGTTGAGACAGCCGAACGGCCCGGTGAGACCCGACGCGTTGGGCAGCAGATTTTCTTCCGGCACGAACACGCCGTCCATGACGATTTCGCCGGTGATCGAGGTGCGCAGCGACAACTTGCCCTCGATCTCGGGCGCGCTAAGCCCCTCCATGCCCTTCTCGAGCACAAACCCCTTGATCTTCCCGTCGTGCGAGTCCGACTTCGCCCAGACAACGAACACGTCGGCGACGGGCGCATTCGATATCCACATTTTCGTGCCGGTCAGCTTGTATCCGCCATCGACTTTCTGGGCGCGGGTTTTCATGCCGCCGGGATCGGACCCGGCGTCGGGCTCGGTTAAACCGAAACAGCCGATCCACTCGCCGGTCGCCAGCTTGGGCAAATACTTCTGACGCTGCTCCTCACTGCCGTAAGCATAGATCGGGTACATCACCAGCGAGGACTGCACGGACATCATCGAACGATAACCAGAGTCGACCCGCTCGATCTCGCGCGTGATCAGACCGTAGGCCACGTAACCGACGCCGGCGCCGCCGTACTCCTCGGAAACGGTCGGACCCAGGAGGCCCATTTCGCCCATCTCCTGCATGATCGTGCCGTCAAAGCGCTCTTCCGAGTACGCCCGGATGACACGGGGCTGCAGTTTCTCCTGGGCGTAAGCGTGCGCCGAGTCCCGGATCATCCGCTCGTCCTCGGTCAGCTGGTCGTCGAGGCGGAACGGATCCGCCCAGTCAAATCCCTCGAGGTTCGGTTTGTCTTTGGCTTTGAGCTCGGCCATGACGGACACTCCATGCGATTGGTGATGATGGTTGCGTAGATAATGACGGGTCGGAAACGCATGAACAAAGCACTTTTACGTAAGTTGTTATGAGATATTATCATAACCATGCAACTCCAACGCCGCTTGCTGCCATCGACCCGGGCGCTGGTCGCCTTCGACGCCGTTGCCCGACTCGGCAGTTTCACCGCAGCGGCGCGAGAACTCGACCTGACCCAAGGCGCCATCAGCCGCCAGATCCAGGCGCTTGAAGACCAGCTCGGTGTCCTCCTCGTCGAACGTGATCGACACTCCGTGCGCCTCACGCCGGCCGGCGACACGTACGCGGACGCTGTTCGGTCCGGCCTTCGCGCGATCAGCGCCGCGTCGCTGGACGTGATTTCCGGACCCGATCGCGGCGCCTTGAACCTGGCGATCCTGCCGACGTTCGGCACGCGCTGGCTGGCGCCGCGCATTCCTGCGTTCCTCGCCGATCATCCGGGGATCACGATCAATCTTTCGACCCGGCTCCGGCCCTTTGACTTCAGCGTCGAGACCCTCGATGCGGCAATTCATCACGGTCCGCCGGAGTGGCCGGGTGCCGAGTGCATCTTCCTGATGCAGGAGACCGAAGTGCCGGCATGCGCGCCATCGCTACTGACAGACGGACCGATGCGCCAACCGGCCGATCTGCTGAATTACCCCTTGTTGCACATCGCCACCCGTCCCTATGCCTGGCCCGACTGGTTCGCCGACGCCGAATCCGAACTCGGCGCCTCACAAGGCATGTCGTTCGATCAGTTCTCGACCGTCGCCCAGGCGGCCGTCGCCGGGCTCGGTATCGCTTTGCTACCGCGATTTCTGATCGAAGATGAACTCAAACGCGGCGATCTCGTCATTGCACTCGACCGCCCGGTCGCGAGCCGCTATCCCTACTACCTCGCCATCCGGGACGGCCGGGCGCAACATCCGCATGTCGCCGCGTTTCGTGACTGGCTGGTCGCCGAAGCGAGTCACGCAGGACTGCCCGCATGAACATCTATGACATTGTCATCATCGGCGGCGGCATCGTCGGCACATCCGTTGCATGGCAACTGCGACAGGCGTGGCCGACGTCCGAAATTCTGCTGATCGACAAGGAAGACGCCGTCGCTCGGCACCAGACAGGGCGCAATAGCGGCGTCATCCACGCCGGTCTTTACTATCAGCCGGGCAGCATGAAAGCACGGTTCTGTCGCGAGGGCGTCGCCGCCAGCATCTGGCTGAGCAAGGAATACGGCATCCGTTTCGAGCAATGCGGCAAGCTTGTCGTTGCCACCCACGACGATGAGATGAACCGGCTCGGCGCCATCTTTGAGAACTCCAAGACCAACGGCATTCAGGTCGAGATGCTCGACAAGGCCGCGTTTCGCGAACTCGAGCCCCGCATCACCGGTGTCGGCGCAATCCTCAGCCCGTCGACGGGCATTGCCGACTACGCCGGCATCAACCGGTGCTACGCCAAACAGTTCGAGGGCAACCGGGGCGAGATCCTGTTCAACACCGAGGTCCGGGATCTCGTCGAGGACATGGACGCCATCACCATCGTCACCGACGGCGCCGAGATCAGGACACGTTACCTGATCGTCTGTGCCGGGCTTCAGGCCGATCGCCTGGCCGGCATGATGGGGCTTGCCGACGACTTCCGCATTATCCCGTTCCGTGGCGAGTACTACTCCCTCGGCCCCGAAAAGAACGACATCGTGCAGCACCTGATCTACCCGGTGCCGAACCCGGGCCTGCCGTTCCTCGGCGTGCATTTGACACGAATGATTGAGGGCAACGTAACCCTCGGCCCGAACGCGGTGTTCTCGCTCGCCCGTGAAGCCTACGACGCCAATCGGCTGTCGATCCGCGATTTTCTGAGCTCGGTAAGCTGGGGCGGGTTCTGGAAGCTGGCCGCGACCTACCCGACCCACGGCGTCAAGGAGTTCTACAATTCGATCTCCAAGCGACGTTACCTGTCGCTCTGCCAGCGCTACTGCCCGGAACTCACGCTCGAGGACATGCATCCGCACCGCACCGGAATCCGTGCACAGGCCGTCGACCGCAACGGCGTGATGATCCATGATTTCATGATCAAATCCTCGAAGCGGGCCGTGCACGTCTGCAATGCTCCGTCGCCCGCTGCGACATCGTCGCTACCAATCGGTCGTCACATACTCGGCGTCGCTAATGAAACGTTCGATCTCGGACTAGACCTCGCGCCACCGCCATGGCCCGTGCCCGAACCGCTGAGAAATTGATCCGGGTCAAAGCCATCTGACCCCAACTTCTGTAACGTCGTGAACCGATGAGTATGCCGCATCTCGACAGAAGGGAACGGAACATGACGCAACAGTGGAACAATCGGGTCATTCGTCAGGAAGTCGACGCCCTCTTGTCGCTAACGGACGACATCGAGGAATCGTTCGAAAAGGCCGTCGAAATCATCTGCAATGCCTCGGGCCGGATCGTCTGCACCGGAATCGGCAAGAGCGGCCACATCGCCCAGAAGATCGCCGCGACCCTGACGTCGACCGGTTCGCCCGCCTTCTTTATGCATCCGACGGAAGCAGCACACGGCAACGCCGGAGCTGTTCGCGACGGTGATGTCGTGTTCGCGTTCAGCCGTTCGGGACGCGCACCGGAACTCCAGCCCTTATTCGAATTTTCCCGCGGAAACGGTGTTCCCATCGTCATGATCAGCGAGAACGACAAGGACAGTCTCGCCGAGTACGCCACCGTCGTTCTCAAGATGCCGTCCATGAAGGACGACTGGGGCCACGCGCCGACCACATCGAGCATCATGCAGATGGCGATTGCCGACGCCGTCGCGGTGACGGCGGCCGAGCGCCGCGGCACCCTCGATGACATGCGGACCATTTCGTTGGCCGCCAAACAGCCCTTCCGGCTCTAGGCGGCGTTCCCGCGGAAGACACGCCGCCAAAGCGGAGACGCGCCGGCCTCGTAAGTCAGGTCGCGTGGATGCGTGATCGACCAGATCGCGAGATCGCAGGCCTTGCCCGTCTCAAGCGATCCGCATTCGCCGGCGATCCCGAGCGCACGCGCCGCGTGGATCGTCGCACCAGCAAATGTTTCCTCCGGGGTCATGCCGAACAGCACGGCGGCCATGTTCATCGCCAGGCGCAGCGAGTTCACGGGCGACGATCCGGGATTGCAGTCGGTCGCCACCGCCATAGGCACACCGGCCCGGCGCATGGCGTCGACCGGCGGCTTTGTCGTCTCGCCGAGGTAGTAGAACGCTCCCGGCAGGATCATCGCCACCGACCCGCTCTCGGCCATCGCCGTGATATCCTCGTCATTCGCATACTCCAGGTGATCGACCGACAAGGCGCCGAAACGCGCTGCGAGCCGGGTGCCGCCAGCATTGGTCAGCTGTTCTGCGTGCAACTTGACCGGCAGGCCGGCGGCTTTGGCCGCCTCGAACACGCGCTCGATCTGATTCGCGGAAAACGCGATACCTTCACAGAAACCGTCGACTGCATCGGCGAGCCCTTCAGCCGCGGCAGCCGGGAGCTGGTCGCAGCAGACGGTTTCAATGTAGCCGTCCTTGTCGCCAGCGAACTCCGGCGGCAGAGCATGCGCACCCAGAAACGTGCGTTTGACGCGCACCGCGCGCTTCAACGTCAGGCGGCCGGCCGCGCGCAGCATCTTGCATTCGCTATCAGTGTCGAGCCCGTAGCCTGACTTGATCTCGACGGTCGTCACCCCGTCGGCCAGCAGCGCATCGAGCCGTGGCAGGCTCTGGTTAACGAGATCGTCCTCGCTCGCCGCGCGGACGGCTGAAACCGTCGAGACAATGCCGCCACCGGCCTTTGCAATGTCTGCATACGACTTGCCTTCGAGTCGCATCTCAAACTCGTTCGCGCGATTGCCGGCATAGACCAGGTGGGTATGGGCGTCGATCAGGCCGGGCGTGATCCAGCGGCCACCGCAGTCGACGGTGTCCGGCGCGTCGAAATCCGGCGCGTCGGCGGCGGACCCGGCCCAGATGATCCTGCCATTGCCTGATGCGACAACGCCGTCTTCGACGATGCCATAGCCGCCGCCGGCGGCGGTAGCGAGCGAGGCGTTACGCCAGACGCGATCGGCCTTGACCATGAGACCCTCCCGGTTACCGGCCGAGACTAGTCCCGAACCGGGCATGAAAAAACCCCGGGAGCGTCGCTGCCGGGGCTTTTCATCTAACGGTGTTGGTCATGGTTCAGATCATGGTTCCGATCGCGCCGAGAACCATGATGGCGACCACGTAAGCACCGAGAGTGGTGTTCAGGGGCGAAAACATGTCGTGTCTCCTGCATCAAGGTTGTGACAGCCGTCGTGCTGTGAAGTGCATGTACGCGAGAATACGTGCAGCGACCAGTGGTGGATTTGCCGGTCAGCCATGCGTTCCCTGCAATGCTCGCACGTGCACGGTGGATGGACGTTCCCCGGGCCGCTAGAGTGCCGAAAAACCGGAGGAGGCAGCCATGAAGACCGTCGGACAGTTCCCACACGTGGTCGAGGAGACCGAGAACACATGGATCGAACTCGCCGACGGCTGCCGTCTGGCGGCGCGCATGTGGATGCCCGCCGACGCAGCCGACAACCCGGTGCCGGCGATCCTTGAGTACCTGCCGTATCGCAAGCGTGACGGCACCGCGACCCGCGACGCCCTGACCCACCCTTACTTCGCCGGACACGGCTATGCCTGCATCCGGGTCGACATGCGCGGCAACGGCGAATCCGATGGCCTGATGGAGGACGAGTACCTGCCCCAGGAACAGGACGACGCACTCGAGGTCATCGATTGGATCACGGCGCAACCGTGGTGCGATGGCAACGTCGGCATGATCGGCATCTCATGGGGCGGTTTTAACGGCTTGCAGGTCGCCGCGCGCGGCCCGGAAGCGCTCAAGGCGGTGATTTCGCTGGCCTCGACCGACGATCGCTACGCTGACGACATTCACTTCAAGGGCGGCTGTCTGCTCTATCGCAATCTCGGCTGGTCGGCGACCATGTTCGCATTCTCTTCGCGCCCGCCGGATCCGGTACTGGTCGGCGAGCGCTGGCGCGACATGTGGATCTACCGCCTGCAGAACGAACCTCTGCTCGTCCTCAACTGGCTCAAGCACCAGCAACGCGACGCCTTCTGGAAGCACGGATCGGTGTGCGAGGACTTCGCCTCGATCAAGGCGGCGGTGCTGTCGGTATGCGGCTGGGGCGACGACTACTCCAACCCGGTGCCGCGCCTGCTCGCCGGTCTCCAGTCACCGGTCCGCGGCATCATGGGGCCGTGGTTCCATAAGTATCCGCACTTCGCCTATCCCGAGCCCCGCATCGGCTTCCTGCAGGAAGCGCTGCGCTGGTGGGATCAGTTCCTGAAGGGCGAGGACCGGGGTTGCCTCGACGATCCGCTCTACCGCGCCTATCTGATGGAGAGCGTCCGCCCGCAACCCTATTACGCGGTCCGCGACGGTCGCTGGATCGCCGAGGACGCCTGGCCGTCGCCACGCATCGAGCAACGCCGCTTCGCGCTCAACAAGGGCGGTCTCGAGACCGAACCGGGAGACGCCGTGCCGCTCGACATCTCGTCGCCCGAGGACCTCGGCGCCAACTGTGGCGACTTCTGTCCGCACGACGTCGACTCCCAGTGCCCGACCGACCAGCGCCTGGAAGACGCCCTGTCACTGAGCTTCGACAGCGAAACGCTCGGCGAGCGGCTGGAGATCTTCGGCGCACCGGTCGCCGAGCTGGTGCTCAGCGCCGACCAGCCGCAGGCCAACGTGGTCGTGCGGCTGTGCGACGTGGCGCCCGACGGATCGTCGACGAGGGTCAGCTACGGCGTGCTCAACCTCAGCCATCGCGACAGCCACGAGTTTCCCGAAGCGCTCGAGCCGGGCCGCACCTACAGCATCCGCGTGCAACTCGACGACATCGCCTACGCCTTCCCGGCCGGCCACCGCATCCGGGTCGCCATCTCCAGCACCTACTGGCCGATGATCTGGCCGTCACCCCGGCGGACCACGCTCTCGGTCACCGCCGGCGCGAGCGGCTTCATCCTGCCGGTGCGGCCGGCCTTCGACGACGATCCCCGCCCGTTCGAGGAGCCGGAAGCCGCGCCGCCCCGCAGCCTTCGCACCATCGAGGAAGGTGGGCGGACCCAGATCGTCGAGCGCGACATGCGGACCGGCCACGTCACCCAGCGTGTCGACGTCGACAGCGGCCTCGAGCTCGACACCGATACCGGCCTCGAATACGGCATCCGCGAAACCGCGACGCACGTCATTCACCCGGACGATCCGCTGAGCGCCGAAGCAGCCCACCATTACACGGTCCGGATTTCGCGCGACAACTGGCGCATCAGGACGGAGACATTCTCCGCCATGACCTGTGACGAAACGCATTTCCACGTCAGCGGACGTATTGAAGCATACGAGAATGATTCGCTCGCCTTCGAGAGGGACTTCGCCGAGTCCATCCCGCGCTCGTTCCTCTAGTCAGGAATCCGATAAAGTCCTGACATAATGAGGAAAAATCGTTTAATGTCATGAACCAGACGACCCGGGAACCGGAAACCATGGTGCAAACCGTCTACTCGATCACTGTGCCGGCAGGCGATGTGATCTTCCGCCAGGGCGAGGAAGGCCGCGTCGCCTACATCATCGAACGCGGCAAGGTCGAAGTCTCCATCGACCAGGACGGCCGCAAGTCGGTCATCGCCGAACTCGGCGACGGCGAGATTTTCGGCGAGATGTCGATCATCGACGACGCGCCGCGATCGGCGACCGTGACGGCGGTGGCCGATACCGCGCTCGTCGTCGTCCAGCGCGCCCGCTTCCAGAAGCCCATCGCCGCGGCCAACCCGCTGATGAAGCTCCTGCTCCGCGTCGTGCTGTCACGCTTCCGCGACGCCCAGCGTCAGCTCTCGGGGCTCCGCGACAACAGCCGCACGCCCGATACCTCACTCGAAGAAGTGCGCAAGCTGGCGCTCAAACGCATCACCATCGAGCGCGAGATGCGCGGCGGCCTCGAGGCCAGCGAGTTCGTCATGCACTACCAGCCGATCATCTCGCTCGAGACCGGCGGCATCGCCGGCTTCGAGGCGCTTATGCGCTGGCAGAAGGGCGACGGCTCCTTCGTCTCGCCCGCCGAGTTCGTCACGCTCGCCGAAGAAACCGGCTTCATCGGCGAACTCGGGCGCTGGTCGATGGAAGAGAGCCTCGCCGCCCAGATCCGCTTCGCCGAGGCCACCGCCGCGGCTGAAGCCGGCAGCCCGGCCCCGTTCATGAGTATCAACGTGTCGGGTTACCAGCTCTCGGAGCTTACCGAGATTGCCTACCTCGCCGACATCATCGAATCGAGCGGCGTCGACCCGGAACGGATCAAACTCGAGATGACGGAAACGCTGCTGGTGCAGGATCCGGAGCACGCCGCCAAGGCGCTGCGCGAGATCAAGAAGTCCGGCGTGTCGTTGGCAATCGACGATTTCGGCACCGGCTTCTCGAGCCTCAGCTACCTGCACCAGTTCCCGCTCGATACGCTCAAGATCGACCGCGAGTTCGTCAACAACATGGAAAGCTCGGAGAGCAGCGAGCGGATCGTAAGCTCGATCGCCCAGCTCGCCCACAGCCTCAACATGAGCATCGTCGCCGAGGGCATCGAGAAAACCGAGCAGATCTCGGCGCTGCGCGACCTCGGCTGTCAGTTCGGCCAGGGCTACCTGATGTCGAAGCCGCTGCCGGCGGACGAGGTGATGGCCTTGATCAGGTCGAAACCGCGCTGGTAAGCCAGCCGGCCGTTCGCCCCCGGAATGGTCACTTGGGTCATTGTTTCCATGCCCTCCTCCCCAACCATTTGAATTCGCTCGATAACGGCCCTCGAAACAGGGTCATTTAGGGCTACTTCGGGTCATTTTGGTCATTCATTACCGATGACCATTCTGATCGAGCAGCAGCCTGCTGGCTTACCGGCGATAATGAAAACGGATGAAAAACGTTTAGTCACCCCGGGCGGCTCGCACTTTTCATCATGTGCGCACAGGAGGAGAGTCCGACGGTCCTATTCACCATCACAAAACAGCTCAAGTGATTATAGGATATTGTTCCTGACAATGCAAGCATAAACACACCGGCGCGTTGCCAACTGTTGCCACGCCGAACCTGGCGGCCTCATTGCTCGTCCTCGGTATCCTTGCTGTCTTTAGCATCCTTCCGTCTCTCGGGACCGCTGTACTTCGGATCGTCGCGGCGGCGCCGGCACGGGCCGAAGTAATCCTGGGCCCGCACGAACGGACGCTCGACCTCGAGAACCCGTTCTATCCGGTCATAGAGTTGCGCGGCCGAAACAGGCTTCGCCAGAAACTCGTTCACGCCCATGTCGCGGGCCGCGATCACGCGGCTCATGTCGCCATAGGCACTCAGCATGATGATCGGGATGTAAATGTTTCGGCTCTTGTCGTCTTGTCGCACCCGTTGCACGAATGCCGGGCCATCGATCGGCGTCATCACCCAGTCGACGATAATGAGGTCCGGCGACGAAGCCTGAAACAGCGACCACCCCTCGCCGCCTTCCCTGGCCTTCTGGACCCGCCGGATACCGAGCGAGGCGAGCACGGACGACACCAGCTTGCGAAGAAACTCGTTATCCTCGACCAGCAGGACCCTGAGGTTGCTGAGATCGTAGCCCCGATAGCCCTTGTTCAAGGATCGATACATCTCAGCCGCCGAGCCGTGGAGACAGGCAGGAGCCCGACAAACGAGGAGGTGATGACGGTCCCGGGCGCGAACTGCAATCGGCCTCCGGTACCGCAATGACCTGGGCAGTTTCGTGCCCATTCAACACTACGAATACTTGTGTGGTTGTAATCCGCCGCGTCGTTTCGAATGAAACTGACACGTCATCCCCCAAAACGAACTTTGTCGGGTTGGAGTATAACCGTACGTATCGCCCCGTACAATCTAACAATTTTTTGAAGGAAACTTTGTCCACCATGGATTGTTCCGAACCCGACCATAGCGGGTTCGCGGCCCTGCCGTCGGACGGCGCAACGGCGGATCGAAAACGCGGAAAACTAGGTCAGGCTCAGATGAAGATGTTGAGCAGGATCAAAACGACGGCGACGAGGCCGAGTGCGCCCAGCGCGCCGAAAACCATGATGTTGATGCCCTGTTTGATGGTGATTGCTTGGTCCTGGCTCATCTTCGGAGTGCCCCTCTTCTGTCATCCCAAGAAAAGTGCGACCCGGTCTCGCCCGGATCACATCAATCCCCGATATAGGGGGACAGCCGTAGCATGCCAAGAGTAATTTCCCGGACTTGTCAGCAATTCAAACAGCCCCGAGTGTGCCCAGTCCGTCAGGTTTCGTTAAGTGTCGCACACTAATTTTGTCTCGGACTCTGGCGTCAGGTCGTTGTTTTGTTTAATGATTCCATAGATAGGGCGATCGTTCATCCGGAACGCGACGAGCCCCACGGCAAAGGAACGATCGTATGACGTCGAGTTCATACCCGGACGCTGGTTCAACGGACGGTCAGGTGTCCCGCTACGGTGCCGTCGGCGGGAGTGCCGACCGGCCGGTTACGGCCATCTGCCCATGTATCTGACCTACGACTTTCTGTCGTTTGTCGACCTTCCGGGGGGCCAGTCGCTTCTCGTCGGTTCGTTCAGGCCGGATCTTGTCATTTTGTCGGTTGTCGTCGCGGTTTGCGGGGCGTGGGCCGGACTGGCTTGTCTCAATCGGGCGGAAGCGATTGCCGAGCACCGTCCCGGCGCCGGATTGCTGTGGAAGGTGGCCGGCGGTGTCGGCTTCGGCGGGTCGATTTGGGGCATGCATTTCGTTGGCATGCTCGCCTTCTCCCTGCCCTGCGGGATCGCCTATGACTTCCTGACGACATTCGTGTCAATTGTCCCCGGCATTCTTGCCAGTCTCACCGCCCTGTTTGTCGTCAGCAGAACCGACATCCACCTGCACATCAGGCTGGCCGCCGGCTCCGTGCTGATGGGGGCGGGAATTGGCACCATGCACTACGCCGGCATGGCGGCGATGCGTCTGCCGGCGATCCTTCTGTATGATCCGGCGCTGGTGGCCCTGTCGGTCGTCGCCGCAGTCGTCCTGTCCTTCGTCGCACTGGCGGTCGTCGAGTACGGCCAACGCCGTTCGACAAACCTTCGTGCCCGGCAGTTGATCGGTGCGATCATCCTCGGCTCGGCTGTTGCCAGCATGCACTACATCGCCATGCAGGCGGCGATCTTCTATCCGGTGCTCGAACCGCCGGCCGCACCGGGCCAACTCTCCCAGGGCGTGCTGGCCTTGTTCGTCGGACTCGGTACGCTGGCACTCGCCGGTGTGGTCACCGCCGCGTCGTTCGCCGCCCGCCTTAGGGAAACCGCCCGCGTCCTGGCCGAGGAAGTTCAGTATCGCCAAGCGGCGGAGAAGGCGGCGCGCGCAGACCAGGCCCGCCTTGACGCGATCTTCGACACGGCGGCGGAAGGCATCGTGGTGATCGACAGTTCAGGTATCATCCAGCGATGGAGTCAGAGCGCCCAGCGGATTTTCGGTTATACCGCCGACGAGGCGATCGGCATGCACGTGGCCACCCTTGCCGACGGATTGACGCCGGCAATGCACGACGGGTTCATTCGTCGCTACGAGGAAACGAGGGTCGCGACGATCGTCGGCAACGTGCGCGAGGTTGTCGGCAAAAGAAAAGACGGCACCACCGTACCGCTTGAATTGTCCGTCGGTGAAACGCGGGTCGACGATGAGGTTCTGTACACGGGCATCCTCAAGGACATCTCGCAACGAAAGAAGGCCGAGAAGGAACTGCTCGAGGCGACGCGGATCAGGGAAGCGAACGAACTGAAATCGAACTTCCTTGCCCACATGAGTCACGAGATGCGGACCCCCCTGAATGCCATTCTCGGGTTTTCCGACATCATGCGCGCCGGCACCTTCGGCCCTCTCAGCGAAACCTACCGGAACTACGCCGACGACATTTTCTCATCGGGCAATCACCTGCTGTCCCTCGTCGACGCGTTGCTCAATCTCTCGAAGATCGAGAGCAACGCTGAGAACGTCGAGATCACCGATGTGAAACTGCGCCCCATTCTCGAGGATGCGGTCAGCACGCTCCGGCCGCAGGCCGCGGAGAAGAACATCAGCATCTCCATCCTGAACGACAACGATCTGCCCGAAGCAATTTCGACCGATCGCGGGAAACTGTATCAGACCCTGATCAACCTGCTGACCAACGCCGTCATGTACACGGCGTCGAATGGGCGCGTTTCGGTTCGTGCCTGGCCGCTCAGCGACGGCATCGAGATCGTCGTCGAGGATACGGGCAGGGGAATGACGGAGGATGAAATCGATCTGGCGACCAAGCCTTTCGGCCAGGTCAAGAATGCGTTCACCTCGGACATGTCAGGGACCGGGCTCGGCCTGCCGATCGTCGTTGCCTTCGTCGCCATGCTGAATGGCCGGCTGACCATCACCAGCCGCAAGGGCGAGGGCACCACCGTGTCGATACAACTGCCGTTGTCGATCGAGTACGGCAGCGACGAATCCAGATTGGACGCCTCGTAATCCCACACCGGGCGATCAGGCAGTCGATCTGTTTGCCTCAATTTCAGGCGGTTTATCTGTGCCCGGCGGACCCGGCAAGACCCTCACGCACCGGCAGGCGGCTCTAGTCCGAGAACGGCCCTGATACTCGTCAGCAGTTCATTGGGCGCGGCGCTCTTGTTGATGTAGTTCCGGGCACCAAAGTAGAGACAAGATTCCGCGACCGTGACGTCGTCGTTGGCAGACAACATGACGATCTTGGCGTCGGGCGTCTCGGCAACGATCCTCTTCAGTGCGGAAACCCCGTCCCTGACCGGCATGTTGACATCCAGAATTGCCAGATCGGGCCGCTGACGGCGAAAGATCTCGATGGCCTGATTGCCGTCTTCCGCCTCGCCGATCACTTCTGCACCGGCACTCGTCACCAGTTCCGAGAGCAGAGACCGCATGATCCAATCATCGTCCGCGATCAGCACCCGCTTGGGTCGGTCGCGCTCGGCCTTCGCGCTGACGTCAGGCACGGGCCTTGAGGTATCCAGCGCCGCGCCAACGGCCTGCATCAACCTTTCCGGGGCAAAGGGCTTCGTAACGAAGTAGTTGCACCCCGCTTCGTGCGCGCTCTCCCGTCCCTGCGTCGAGAGGTCGCCGGTAACGGCGATGATCGGGGTTCTTCTCGTCTTGGGATGCGAACGCAGCACCGGCGCGACTTCCCAGCCCGTCATCTTGGGCATGTTCATGTCCAGAATGATCAGATCGGGCTCCGCGCTCCTTGCGACGCCGATGCCGGCGTCACCGTCCTCGGCTTCAATCACCTCGTGACCGTCCTGCTCCAGAACAATCCTGATGACCTCCCGCATTTCGGCGCTGTCATCAACGATGAGAACCTTCGACATTCTTCGTCGCCACCCTAATCAATTGACGAATTGGCAAACGGCGTCAGCCGAGGTCGCAGAATGAGTGCCACCTGGTTCGCCCGCTGGTACCCGACTCAACTCTAGTCGATCGCCCCGGTTCAGACCACTGGAACGAATTTCTCTCCGGGTTCCGCGCCCCGGTTCACCCCCGCCCAAAGGGCTCGGCGAGCAGGCAGAGGATTTCCCACATCATGGTGACGCCGGTGAGTGCCGTCATGCCCGAGGTGTCGAACGGCGGCGCGACCTCGACCACGTCGCCGCCGACCAGGTTACGGCCGCGCAGGCTGCGCAGAATACGCTGCGCATCGAACGGCGTCAGGCCGCCGATCTCCGGCGTGCCGGTGCCGGGCGCGTAAACCGGATCGAGCCCGTCGATATCGAAACTGATGTAGGTCGGCCCGTCTCCGATGACCCGCGCCACCTCGGCGATCACCGCGTCGACGCCGAGCTCGGCGTATTCCTCGATGGTGATCATGCGGATGCCCTGGTCCAGACCCCAACCGTGATCGTCGGCGGTGTAGAGCCCGCCGCGCAAGCCGATCTGCACCGTGCGTTTCGGGTCGAGCAGGCCCTCCTCGATGGCGCGGCGGAACGGCGTGCCGTGCGTGTAGATGTTGTCGCCGAAATATCGGTCGTTGGTGTCGGAATGGGCATCGACGTGGACCATGCCGAGCGGCCGGTCCTTCGCAATGGCGCGGAAGATCGGCAGCGTGATCAGGTGATCGCCGCCGGCGCTGAGCGGCACCACGTCCGCCGCGTGCACGTCGGCGAAGTACGCCTCGATCCGCTTGAGCGAGTCGTCGAGGTCGATGGGGTTGACGGGCGTGTCGCCGAAGTCGGCGCAGCGCGCCGCCTTGTAGGGGTTCACGTGGGTCACCGGGTGGATGGCGCGCATCAGGGTCGACTGGTCGCGCATCTGGCGCGGGCCGTGGCGCGCGCCGGCGCGGTTGGTGGTGCCGCCGTCCCACGGCACGCCGATCAGGCCGATGTCGGCGGCGGCCCAGTCCTCACGCCCGATGTAGGGCAGCCGCATGAACGTCGGCACGCCCGCGAAGCGCGGCACCTCGGCGGTCGACTGAGGCCGGAAGAACTTGTCGTCGAGGGTCATGGCGAACTCCTTGCTCTCAGACGGCCAGCCTAAGCCGATGTATCCGAACGCGATAGTCTTTGAAGTCCGGTTCTGAACCGTGCGGCAAGCCCCGGTTCCGTCATGGTTGCCCAGAACAGAGCACCCAACGTGATCGAGGGGGCGAGCGCGAAAACGACGACCTCAGTTGAGTACCTGCTGATGCAAACTATCAAACCATGCGGTCGGCAATCGCTCCAATCAGGGACAAGTGGGAAGAAGAGAAAATAGAGGCTCGCAGCGAGAACAAGGCCGTAAGCCAAAATCATGCGCTCCCGTACAATCCGGATTCGTAGAAAAACCAACACAGCTAGTGTTACCGGCAAGTAGTATACGATCAGCCCCCATCCCGCGACTATCGGACCATGGAAGAACAGGAACGTCTCCCTTCCTCCTTGCTCCCGATCGATGAACAGCTCGGTCGCGATATCGTGCATGCCCCCGAGGAAACCGCTGACCAGGCAGCTTGCCGGGATGGCCCAGAACGGGAACAACCAGAAGCGGGGCGTTTTCAACAGGGTGTTCGGGTCGATCCGGGGCATTGCGTCTCTTCGTCAGGAACTGTCCTTCGCTTCCGCCAACCGGTCGAGCCTGAGGCGGTGGCGCGCGTCGGTCAGACGATAGACGCCGCCGAGCACCGCGGCAACGGCGCCGAGCCCGGTGCCGCCGGCGATCAGGAACATCACCAGGATCTGGTACTTCACGGCCTCCACGGGCTCGACGCCCGAGAGGATCTGGCCGGTCATCATGCCGGGCAGCGAGACGAGGCCGGTCGCCGCCATCGCGTTGATGATCGGCATCAGCGCGCTCCGGAGCGCCGCGCGGGTCGCCGGCAGCATGGCCTCGCGTCGGGTCGCGCCGAGCGCGATGCGGGCCTCGACCGCCGCACGGTCGCGCACCACCCAGGTCGTCAGGGTATCGAGGCCGAGGCTGATCCCGGTCATGGTGTTGCCGAGGATCATGCCGAGGAGCGGCAGCATGTAGCGCGGATGGAACCACGGGTCGGCCTGGATCGCGGTAACGAGGCCGAACACGGTGACGATCCCGGCGGCGACCAGCATGCAGCCGGTCCCCAGCCCGTAGGACCACCAGCCCGCCAACGGCCGGTTCTGGCGCGCCATGATCTCGCGGCCGGCGAACAGCACCATGGCCAGTCCGGCGAGACCGGTCCAGACCAGCGAAACGTGCGCGAACAGGACGTTGAGGGCGAGCCCGACCAGCAGCAACTGAACGATCATGCGTACAGCCGAGATCGCGAGGTCGCGGGCGATGCCGAGCCTGAGCACGATCGAGAGCCCGCCGTTGATCAGCAGCAGCACCGCGGCGATCGCCAGGTCCGTGTAATGGAGCGCGATGTAGTTCACGGCGCGGCCTCCGTCAGCACGCCCTTCTCCATGCGGAAATGCCGTGAGGCGACCCGGCGGGCCTGCGCCTTGTCGTGGGTCACCCAGACGACGGCGATGCCCTCGTGGCGCTGTTCGGCGACGAAGTTCTCGACCGCGGCGACGGCTTCCGGGTCGAGGCCCGAGGTCGGCTCGTCCAGCAACAGCACGCGGGGCGCCAGGTCGAGCGCGCGAACCAGCGCCAGTCGCTGTTTCTCGCCGGTCGAGAGCCGGTCGACGGACCAGCCGCCGCAGTCGGTCGGCAGCCCGAGCCGACGCGCCATCGGCGCGACGCCGTCCCAGTCCGGGAAGTGGTCGCGGACGTGCGCCGCCCACCAGCCGGACGTCGCCGGAATGTAGGCGACCCTGCGGCGCCATTCGGGTCCCGTCATGCGCATGCACGCGTTGCCGTCGAGCAGCACGTGCCCCTCGTGCGGGTCGAGATCGGCGAGCGCGCGCAACAGCAGGCTCTTGCCCGAACCGGACGGTCCCTGGATCGAGACGCACTCGCCCTTCGCCACCTCGAACGAGGCGGGTTCCAGTCCGGTACGGCTGACGTTCGACGCGACAAACACGGATGCTAGAGGTCCCGGAACCGGTGAAATTGTCAAGAATGTCGGCTTCAGGACACCCAGCCGTCGCAATGACGCTTTCATGCGCCCCGGGGGTTCGCTAACGTCCGCGGGACTATCCCTTCACAGACTACCGACTTTCTTCCGGGAGATCGCGCGTGCAGCGTTCCAAGTACGATCTGGTCGTGATCGGCAGCGGCCCGTCCGGCAAGCGCGGCGCCATTCAGGCGGCGAAGATCGGCAAGAACGTTCTCGTCATCGAAAAGGGCCAGAAGGTCGGCGGCGTTTCCGTGCACACCGGCACGGTGCCGTCGAAGACCCTGCGCGAGACCGTGCTCAACCTCTCGGGCTGGCGCGAGCGCGGCTTCTACGGCCGGTCCTACCGGGTGAAGCAGAACATCACCTCGGACGACCTGCGCCAGCGGTTGATGATGACGCTGAACCACGAGGTCGAGATCCTCGAGCATCAGTTCGCCCGCAATCACGTCCAGATCCTGCCCGGCATGGCGCGGTTCGTCGACTGCAACACCGTCGAGGTCACCGGCACCGACGACGAGGTTCACACCGTCCAGGCCGACAAGATCCTGCTCGCCTGCGGCACGCATCCCTACCGGCCCGACAACATCCCGTTCACGCCCAACCGGGTGATCGATTCCGACGAGGTGCTCAACGTCGACCGGGTGCCGCGCAGCCTCGCGGTCATCGGCGCCGGCGTCATCGGCGTCGAGTACGCGACGATCTTCTCGGCGCTCGACGTGCCGGTGACGCTGATCGAGCCGCGCGACACCATGCTCGACTTCATCGACAAGGAACTGATCGGCGATTTCCTGCACCAGCTCACCGACCGGGGCTTCGTGCTGCGCCTCGGCCAGGCCGCCGAGAAGATCGACGTGCCGAGTGACGGTCCATGCGTCGTGCACCTGTCGAGCGGGCGCGTGGTCAAGGCCGACCTGGTGCTGTTCGCCGCCGGCCGGGTCGGCGCCACTGCCGCGCTCAACCTCGATACCTGCGGTCTGGAAACCGACCATCGCGGCCGGATCAAGGTCGACCCGGAGACCTACCAGACCAGCGTGCCCAACATCTATGCCGCCGGCGACGTCATCGGCTTCCCGAGCCTCGCCTCGACGTCGATGGAACAGGGCCGCATCGCCGCCTGTCACGCCTTCAACGTGACGCCGACCAAGCCGCCGGAGTTCTTTCCATACGGCATCTACGCGGTGCCCGAGATCTCGACCTGCGGCATGTCGGAGGAAGAAGTCACCGAACGCGGCATCGCCTACGAGGTCGGCGTCGCGCGCTTCCGCGAAACCTCGCGCGGCCAGATCATGGGCCTCGAGAACGGCCTGCTGAAGCTGATCTTCTCGCTCAAGACGCGGCGGCTGCTCGGCGTCCATATCGTCGGCGAGGGCGCGACGGAGCTCGTGCACATCGGCCAGGCGGTGATGAACCTGAAGGGCACGCTCGATTTCTTCCTCGAGAACACCTTCAACTACCCGACCCTCGCCGAGGCCTACAAGATCGCCGCGCTCGACGCCTTCAACCGAATGCCCTGATTACAGCGCGCCGAGGGAATGGCCTGGCGAGGCTCGGCGCGCGTCGACTGTGACGTACAATCTGGGCCGAGCGTCAGTCTTCGTTGGTGACGAACTCGATCGCCTGGTTGGCGGTCCTGAGCGAGTGCCGGCGCTTCAGCGGCGAATGCAGGAAACGGTTGAGGCCGGCGACGGCGACGTCGCGCCACGCGGCGTCCGGCGCGTGGGTCACCTCGTCCTCGATCGCGGTCAGCGTCTTCACCAGGTGCGCGGTGACGATGTATTCGAACTGGCCGTGATCGAGAAGCGCGCGGGATTCCCGCTCGAAGAACGCCGGGATGTCATTCTCAGTGACGCGCCATTCGTCGAGCGGCGGTTCGTCCAGGATATAGGCGACGTTGCGCCCGACGAAACACGCGATCTGCAGCAGCGCCTGCGGCCACAGTTCGGGATAGCGTTCGCAGATCGTGCGGCATGCGTTGGCGAAGGTCAGCTCGTGGGTGATCGTCAGCCACGTGGTGTTGTGGCGCACACCGTTGTTGGTCGCGTCCTGCCACTTGAGGTCGAGGCCGAGCAGGTGACGCGCCGCGAGCCCGACGAGGGCGTCGTAAATGACCTCGGGCCGGGCGCCCGAACCGGCGACCGCCCGCATCAGCTTGTCGGCGTTGAGGTTCGTCCATGCTGCCGCATCGACGGCATCGCCGTCGCCCGCCTGCCATTCGCCGACGATGTCATGGTAGGCGCGAAACTCGGGGATCAGGTCCTCGCGCCACGCCTGCACCAGGGCGCGCGTCAGCGCCAGGGTCAGGGGCTCGAGCGCGTCCGCACCGACGTAATCCAGCAACTGGCGTGTCTTGAGGACGTAGATCGCCGAGTGACCGAAGTCCTGGTAGTGGGCCAGCGCGGCGCGGGCGAACGCCGGTTCCACGTCGTCCCAGCCGAGGCCCGCATGGAGTCCGCCGCGCAGGATGGCGACCGCCGCGTCCTCGTCCTCGCCATCGACGGCGGCGACATAGGCGTCGGCGTCCCAGTCGCCGATTGCCTCGGCATACGGATGCCTTGGCTCCTTGAGCGTATCCCAGTTCAGGTGCCCGGCGACCTCGAGCACCGGCATCAGCTTCTCGCCCGGCGTTCTGGCGACCCGGTCGCGCAGCCGGAGCCAGTCGGGCGCCGCGGCATGCGCGTGGGTCATGCCATCGGGCAGCCGGGCGTGGGTCCAGCCGATCGCCGCGGCGACAGCGTCGAGCGGGTCGCCCCCGGCCTTCTCGAAGCGCGCAATCTCGCGCGCCAGCCGGTCGTAACGGTAGAACTCGTCCTCGTCGAAGGCGTCCTCGAAGGCGGCGAGCGCGGCCGCGCGCTGCTGTTCGGCGGGCGGATCGGCGAGGTCGACCCAGACGCCGCCGTCGCGAACCTCGACCGGGTAGATGCGGACGTTGTCGCCGTAGTTGAGATTGGCGCCGGTGCGGAGATCGAATTTCCAGTTATGCCAGTTGCAGGTCAGCACGCAGTCGCCTGACAAGGTGCCTTCCTTCAGCGGATAGCCCTCGTGCGGGCAGTGGTTGTTGCAGGCGTAGACGGCACCGCCGCGGTGGAAGAGCGCGATCTGGCGACCGGCGAGCTTGACCACGCGGGCGCCGTCGCGCTCGAGCTCGGTGAACGGCAACGCCTCGTGCCAGTCGCTCGGAACCGGATCGACGTTGGTATCCATGGCGTGCTCTCCCCTATTAACGAAAGTATTTACTTTCTTATTTAACGGATAATTGATTTAAAAAAGCAAATACTTTATTTTTTTGATATGTCCCCGCCCGCCAGCACGCGCCGCGCCATTATAGACCTTTTGAAGACCGAAGGCGCGCTGACGCCCGCCGATCTCGCCGACAGGCTCGGCATCACCACCGTCGCGGTGCGCCAGCATCTCGGCGATCTCGCCACGGAGAAGGTCGCCGAGACGGTGGCGGCCGGCATCGGCGGCGAACGCAAACGCGGACGCCCGGCCGTCGCCTGGCGGCTGACGGACGCCGCCGACAGTTTCTTCCCGGACGGGCACGAGGAACTCGCCGTCGGCCTGATCCACGGGCTGCGCGCCGCGTTTGGCGAGGACGGCATCAACCGGCTGATCGCCCAGCGCACCGAGGCCCAGGTCAAGGCCTACGGCAAGGCCATTGGCGGCGGCGAGACGCTCACCGAGCGGCTGGAGAAGCTGGCGGCGGCACGTACCCGCGAGGGCTACATGGCCGAGGTTGAGGGCGACGCGGACGGCTATCTGTTCGTCGAGCATCACTGCCCGATTTGCGCCGCCGCCAAGGTCTGCACCGGGCTCTGCGCCTCGGAACTCGAGGTCTTCCGCCGGGCGCTGGGCGACGGCGTCACGGTCGAACGCACCGATCACCTGCTCGCGGGCGCGAACCGCTGCGCCTACCGGGTTCGGGCAAGGTCGTGAATCTGCTCGCCATTCCGATCCGCATGGCGCTGCGCTACGGCCGCTGGATGGCGCGCGGCGCCGGGCTGACCGTGGCGGCGTTGATGTTCGCCGCGATCGACCGCCGCGACGAGCTGAACGTTCCCGGAATGGACCAACCTTACGAGGTCGGCGTGACCGACCCCTACATTGCCGCTGTCGTCGTCTACGTGGTCACGGTCAAGGTGCTGATCGGCGTGATGATGCGGTTCCACGGCGCGGCGCAGGATCACCTGGCCCGCCTGCGTCGACATTGACGATCAGTCGCCGCCACCGCCTCCGTCACCGCCGCCCATGCCGGCCTCGCGGATCTTCTTGTCGGTGTTGTACTGGCTGAGGGCGTAGACCGACCAGATCGCGGCCGGGATCCAGCCGATCAGCGTCAGCTGCAGGATCAGGCAAATGATGCCGGCTATCGGCCGCCCGATGGTGAAGAATCCGAGCCATGGAAGAAGCAGGCTGATCAGCAGGCGCATGGGGACTCCTTTTCGCTGCGGGTCATCGAATCGATGGATCATTATCCATCCCGCTGGAAAACCTGCAAACCGCCGGATAGTTTCGCGCCCCATGAAGGTGGACCTGTTCGATTTCGAGCTGCCGGCGGAACGCATCGCCCAGCACCCGGCGGAGCCGCGCACCGCGGCCCGGCTGCTGCGGATTCCAGCCGACGGACCGCTCATCGACGTCACCGTCGCCGACCTGCCCGGTTTGATCGAACCCGGAGACCTGATGGTGTTCAATGACACACGGGTGATCCCGGCGCGGCTCCGGGGCGTGCGGCGCCGGAAACCCGACGACCCCGGCGCAAAGATCGAACTGACCCTGCACAAGCGGGTCGACGGCGCGACCTGGCACGCCTTTGCGCGACCGGCGAAGAAGCTGACCGACGCAGACACCATCCGCTTCGCCGACGATTTCGCCTGCCGGGTCACGGACAAGCTCGCGGACGGCGAGGTTCTCGTCACCTTCGACTGCGCCGACGCGGATCTCGACCATATGCTCGATCGGTACGGCGAAATGCCCCTGCCGCCCTACATCCGCCGCAGGGACGATACCGACCCGGCCGTCATCGAGGACGACCGATCGTCCTACCAGACCGCCTACGCCCGATACCCCGGCGCCGTCGCCGCGCCGACCGCCGGGCTGCACTTCACCGACGACCTGATGGCGGCGCTCGACGCGCGCGGCGTGCGGCGCTCGTTCGTCACCCTGCACGTCGGCGCCGGCACCTTCCTGCCGGTCAAGGCAGACGATACCGACGATCATCGCATGCACAGCGAATGGGGCACGATTTCCGAGCATACCGCGGCGCTGGTCGCCGAGACCCGGGCCCGGGGAAACAAGATCGTCGCCGTCGGCACCACCTCGCTGCGGCTGCTCGAAAGTGCGGCACGCGATTCCGGCGAGGTCCGCCCGTTCACCGGCGAAACCGACATCTTCATCACGCCGGGTTACCGGTTCCGCGCCGTCGACCGGCTGATGACCAACTTCCACCTGCCGAAGTCGACGCTGTTCATGCTGGTGTCGGCGTTCGCCGGACTGGAGCACATGAAGGCGGCCTACGCCCACGCCATTGCCCAGCAATACCGGTTCTACTCCTACGGGGACGCCTGCCTGATCGATCGATTTTAATATTACTAATATTTTGTGTATATTGAATTATTAAACACAAATTTATCGTTGTTAATATCCGTGAGCACGATTATGTTGTGTGAAATAGTCCGCCACGGATCACGACCATGCCCCTCGACGACGTCATCCAGCCTGACCCGGGTCCCGCCCGCGACCTGTGGCAGCGCTTCGGCCACCTGCGCGATGCCGAGCTGATCGGCGCCATGGCCGGCGAGGCCTTTCCCGGCCGCCTCGCCGTCGCCTCGTCGTTTGGTATCGAATCGGCGGTCCTGCTGCGCCTCGTCGCAGAGGCCGCGCCTGACCTGCCCGTGCTGTTTCTGAACACCGGCATGCTGTTCGCCCAGACCGAGCAGTACCAGCGCCACCTCAGCGAACATCTCGGCCTGACCGACGTGCGCGTCATCGGCCCCGATCCGGACCATGTCGCCGAGTACGACCCGGACAAGAAGCTGCACCAGCGCGACCCGGACTTGTGCTGCCACCTACGCAAGGTGCTGCCGATGCAGCGCGCGCTTTCGGAGTTCGACGCGTGGATTACCGGGCGCAAGCGCTACCAGGGCGGCCAACGCACCGCCCTGCCGCTGATCGAACACGACGGCCGGCACATCAAGATCAATCCGCTTGCGGACTGGGACGCGGACCGCATCCGCGAAGCGTTCGAGCGCTGCGACCTGCCGCGCCATCCGCTCGAGGAAGCGGGTTACACGTCGGTCGGATGCTTTCCGTGCACCAGCTTCGCTCAGCCGGGCAGCGACGCGCGCAGCGGCCGCTGGGCCGGTTCGGAGAAGACCGAGTGCGGCATCCACAACGCCCCCTGGGCGGGCGGCGGAATCTGACCAGGCCGGGCGTCACTAGCCCGCGTTCGAGTGGCGGCCGTAGTAGCGGTCGTTGGCTTTCGCGAACAACTGTCGTGTGTGATCCGTGTCGTAGGGCTCCCGCAGGAGAGTCTCAGGATCCCACTGGCTGCGTTCCTGCGTGAAGAAGTCACCGCTGTAGACATGAACCGCCCCGGTGAACCGGTCCAGTGGGTTGGTCACCGAATGAATGATGTCATGCCCCAGGGAAGCTGCTTCGCCCTGCCGGATCGCCTCGGCGCCTGCCGCTTCAAGCGCATCGCCGGCGCGCCGCCAGAAAATGTTGTCCTCGCCGCCGGCGTAAACGCCGATCACCGCCAGCATCTGGTGGTCATGGGGCATCACCGTCATGCCCGGCGCCCAGACAACGTTGAGAATGGTCAGGTCGGGCGCATGATGAAGCGTTTCAATGCCGGCCTCCTTGGGCTCGCCGAGCGCCTTGATCACGGCTGCGGGCTCGGCAACGGCCCGGATCACGACTTCGCGCATTGCCGGTTGAGGGCGGGCATCGTCGAGGGCCAGCCTGCAGCTTTCGATAAACTCCTCCGTGACGAATGGCATTCGGAACACCTTGCAACCGGATTCTTGCGATCGGGTACAGGTTAGCCAAGCAGTCGCGATCGGTCCATCGCGCGGTTGGGCCTGCGTCGCGGATGTCCAGCCGCCGATGCGTCGTTCGAACCTGGACTGATCCAGATCAATTGTCACCTGCGGCAAAGCCGTTACGCTGCGGTCCATGAGTATCGAGACAACCCGGCGCACGGAGCTGTTCCCGTTCGCGGCCCGCATCAACCGCGTCTCGACCGTCGAGCCGTGGCGCTGGCTTGCCGCCGGCTGGTCCGACCTGCGACGCACGCGCCTGATCAGCGTGCCCTACAGCCTTCTGTTCGTCGCCGCCGGTTACGCGGTGACGTTCGGGCTCTATCACATCGAAGCCTATCACTTGATCTGGCCGGCGCTGACCGGGTTCTTTCTCGCCGCGCCGGCGTTCGCGGTCGGTTATTACGAGGCGAGCCGCCGGCTCGAGGCCGGCGAGAGAGTCGGATTCACGGACATACTGACGGCGTGGCGTCGCTACCCGAGCCGCATTTTCGGCACCGGACTGGCACTGTGCTTTTTCCTGATTCTGTGGATCCGCACCGCGGCGCTGATCTACGCGCTCAACTATCCCTACGAAATGCTCACCGTCCAGGGCGTGCTGAACCAGACGTTCTTCTCCCTGGACGGCCTCATGTTCCTTGCCGCGGGCACGGTCATCGGCGCCGGCTTCGCCGTCGCAGCCTTCTTGTTCGCGGCGATCTCGCTGCCGATGATCCTGGGCGAGCGCGCGGATTTCCTGCCCGCCGTCATCACCTCGGCCATCGCCGTCACCCGCAACCCGCGCGCCATGGCGCTGTGGGCGGTGATCATTGTCGTCATCACCGGGTTCGGCATGGTCACGGCGCTGATCGGCCTCATCGTCACCATGCCGCTGATCGGCCACGCCTCGTGGCACGCCTACCGCGCGCTGGTTCGGCCGGCGGACGACTGACGCTCGGCGCTTGCGCGGCGGCGCACAAGTGGCTATCCCCCTCGACCATGAACGAACATGACCACGGTATCGGCTTCGAGCTGATCGGCACGGACGGCGGCGCGCGGCGCGGGCGCGTGACGACGGCGCACGGCGCGATCGAGACGCCGGCATTCATGCCCGTGGGAACGGCGGCCACGGTGAAGGCCATGCGGCCCGAAGACGTTGCCGCGACGGGCGCCGAGATCATCCTCGGCAACACCTACCACCTGATGCTGCGCCCCGGCGCCGAGCGCATCGCGCGCTTGGGCGGCCTGCACACGTTCATGAACTGGCCGGGGCCGATCCTGACCGACTCGGGCGGCTTTCAGGTGATGTCGCTGTCGGACCTGCGCAAGATGTCCGAGCAGGGCGTCACGTTTCGTTCGCACATCGACGGGTCCTATCACGAGCTCACGCCCGAACGCTCTGTCGAGATTCAGAATCTTCTGGATTCCAACATCACCATGCAGCTCGACGAATGCCCGCCGCACCCGGCCCCGGCCGATGAGGTCGAGAACGCCATGCAGCTCTCGCTCCGCTGGGCGGAACGCTGCAAGCAGGCGTTCGAGAAGCGCCCCGGTTACGGCCTGTTCGGCATCGTCCAGGGCGGCATCGACGCTGAGCTGCGCCGCCAGTCCGCCGAGGGCCTCGTCTCAATCCGTTTCGACGGCTATGCCATCGGCGGGCTCGCCGTCGGCGAGGGCCGCGAGCTGATGTTCGCCACCCTCGATGTCACGACCCCGCACCTGCCCGCCGAGCGGCCACGCTACCTGATGGGCGTCGGCAAGCCCGAGGACCTGGTCGGCTCCGTCGCGCGCGGTGTCGACATGTTCGACTGCGTACTGCCGACGCGATCCGGCCGCACCGACCAGGCGTTCACCCGGCGCGGTCAGGTCAACATGCGCAACGCCCGGCACAAGGACGATCCGCGCCCGCTCGACGAGGACTGCCCCTGCCCGGCGTGCACCGGATATTCGCGGGCCTACCTGCATCACCTGGTCATGGCCAAGGAGGTGCTCGGCATCATGCTGCTGACCCACCACAACCTGACCTACTACCAGCAGCTCATGGCCGGCATGCGCGCCGCCATCGAGGCCGGCACGTTCGAAGATTTCCGGGCGGCGTTCGCGGAAGAATACGAAGGCGGGGATATCCCGGCGCGGGACTAACGTCCCCTTCCCTCGTGCTGAGCCCGTCGAAGCATGAGGGGCCGTCAGGCCTCTCCTTCGTCTTGGCCCGGCGGGCCGCTCAGGATGAGGCCGTCCCGGTTCGCCCTGGGTTCGCGTGACTAGACGGTTTCGGTCCGCGATGTTCGCGGCTACCATGCTCGCGATGCGGGCATTCTTGTCTCATCTCCTATTGCCGGTAGCCACCGCATTCGCGGTGTTCCTGCTTGCAAACGGCATGGCCAAGGCGGCGGAGCCGCCCGTGCACGAGTGCGACCGGCTGACGCGCCACCCGGAGGACAGACAAGGCGCGGACGTGCCCGGCGTCGCTTTCGAGACTATCGATACCGACGCCGCGATTGCTGCATGCACTGAAGCACTGGAGAAGTATCCGGATACGCCGCGTTTCAAGTATCAGTTGGGGCGGGCGATTCATGCAGATGGTGACGCAGCAGCGGCGCTTCCTCTCTATGAAGAGGCCGCTTTCGACAGGCATCTGATTGCCGTCTACATTGCTTATGGTGAGTACTCGAAGGCTTTCAACGAGTCCGGCGAAACGGATGAATCAGCGCGCCTCAAAACACTCGAACTGATGCGCTTCGGCGCGGAGGCCCTCGATGATCCGTGGTTCCAATTTGAACTTGGGAGACTATTGATCGGCGGAGTTGTCGTTGAAAGAGACGTCGACGCGGGACTCCGCCTGATCGAAGCGGCAGCAAACAGTGAACATCCTAAGGCCGCTGCGGCCCTCGGGTACATTTACCAAACGGGAGAGTTCGCGGATCAGAACTACGATGAAGCATTCGTGTGGTATCGCCGCGCAGCGGACCTTGGTGAAGACATCGCCATTCAAACCTTGGATTTGCTATACGGACAGGTTCTGACGAACAGCTTCTACGCTTTCCTGCTGCCTGGTACGGCCTTCGACAAAACCGTTGCTCCGATCAATAAGTACCGACGAAGTGACGAGGAAGCGCTCCGCTGGATCCAAGATCGCGCTGAAGACGGCGACACCGAAAGTCTCGAATTGCTTGCGCTCTATTCTGAGGAAGGGTTTCTCGTTTCAAAAGACCGGCAGAAGGCAATCGAACTTTATAAACGTGCCATCGAAGCCGGCAGCAAGACCGCGAAGCGCCAGCTCGAAAAAATGATGTCTGAAGAGAACGAGTGAACCGCTTTCGCATCTCCGTGCCGTTCAACTAAATCACCGCCAGCACCGCCACCCAGACCGACAGCGCGATCCCGCAGACCAGCGAATAGGCCCCGTTCCAGCGGACGCCGACGTGGCTGGCGCTGACGTGCCCGATCGAGCCGACCAGCACCGTGGTTGCGGTAAACGGCGAGCTCGCGCCGCTCAGCGCCCATCCCGTGGTGATCGCGGTGACCACGTCGACGGTCTCCAGCCCCATCGCGGCCGCGTCGGGCAGCAGCGGCGCGAACAGCGCCACGGTCATGATCGGGTTCATGCCGATCTGGCCGCAAAGCGGAATGAACCAGACGATGATGACGAGGATCGCCCAGCCGGGCAGCGCGGCGAAGTCGACCCCGGACGCCGCGACATAAGGGCCGAGCAGGCTCGAGCCGAGGGTGCCGATGAACCCCGCCATCATCAGCAGCACGATCTCGGAGCGGTAGCCCGGCAGATCGAGGGTGGTGAAACCGTTGGCGCGGGCGAGCGCCGTTGCCAACGGCCGGGACGCTCGGTTCTGCAGGGCGATCCAGACCAGGCCGATCATCGGCACCACCAGCATGACGATGCCGGGGATCGAGATGCCGGTCGCCAGGTGCAGACCGAGGACGATGACGCCCAGCACGGCGAGCAGGAGTACCAGCGGCCACAGGGTGAACCAGCTGTTGTCGACGCCCTTCCAGTTCGTCGGCGGACCCGCGATCCTGGGTTTGAAGATGGTGTCGAGGCCCCAGCCGACACCGGCGAGAATGGCGCCGCTGACGATGCAGTAGCCGACGGACTCCGCCCATTTCGCACCCGGCACGATGGAGAGCGTCACGGCGACGGCGAACGCCATCGGCGACCACGGCAGGGTCGAGAGGAAGCCGCGCTGAATCGCTAGCAGCATGCGCCGGATGCGATGGCGGCGGCGCTCCGGATCCGGTTCAGTCCGGGCGTTGGCCTCGGCCATGGAACCCAACAGGATGAGCGAGCCGTAGTTGAGCAGCAGCGCGAACAGCTGGCCGCCGACGGTCAGCGCGGCATAGCGCCGGCCCGGCGGTTGACCGGCGAGGAACCGGCCGCAAGTCTCGATCGCCGCCGAGCTGGCCGACGCATTCCGGAGCGACGCCAGCGCGGTGAAGAACGCGACAATGAACGCGGTACGCGCGAGGGCGTCGTTGACGATGGCGTGCCAGTCGGGCCGCGTGACGACGGCCATGACGACGAGCACCGCCGCAACGGCGACGAAGATCCGACGGCCCCAGCCGACGGCAATCGTCAGCAGTGCGGTCAGCGGCACGATGACGACCTCGGCGGCACGATCGAAACCGGCAACGCCGGTCCACACCGACAGCACGACCAGCGCCGTCGTCGCGACGAGCATCCATCCGATCAGCGCGTTGGACAGGGATCCGTTCATGGCTGACTGAATTGGTAAGGCCGGAACGGCCGGACCGCAACGATCAAGGGCGTCGCCGGTCTGGGGCCCGCGGACGGCGGGGTGCCCGTCATGAAATTGGTTGATCCGCAAAGGGGTGTCGGTTCAAATCCGGCGCATGACGAAAACCCTGGGTATTCCACGGCTTCACTTGCTGATCGCGGCAGTCGGCTTTGCCGTCGTCGTGTTCGGCGTGCTTTGGGTCACGTACTCGGACATCAGGAGCTTCCGCGACAACCATCGACGCGTTCTCGAGAACGAGGTCATCAGCGCGGCACTCGCCATCGAACAGTTCGTCGAGACGCGGCAGCGGCTGGTCAATGTCTTCGCGGTCGAGAAGCGCGCCCGCCTGATCGAGCTGTCGAAGGACCCGACCGACGAGGATCTGCTGAACGAGCTGCACGCCAGCCTGCGCCAGTGGTTCCCGTCCTATTTCACCTTCACCCTGACCGACCGGGCGGGCAACGACCTGGTCGCCGACATCGACGGTTTCGTCGGGGAAGTCTGCCTCCGCTCGATCGAGTCCTTCATCGAAGAGAGCGATCTCGGGCTCGCCGGCTCACCGCACCTCTACGCGCCGGAAATCCACCCGCAGGCGTTCAATTACCACTTCGACCTGATGGCGAAATGGCGCGGCGAGGACGGCACCGTCGGCGGCGTGTTCTTCGTCAGCTTCTATCCGACGATCATCCAGACGCGGCTGGGCTCGTACGAAAGCCAGGGGCATCGCCTCTACCTCCTCAACCGCAACCGGGAGAACCTGATCGAGGTCTCGTCAGAAGGCGCGCGCGATGTTTTCGGTGATACGCGGCCGATAACGCTGACCGAACCCGAACAGGCAGACATCCTCGCGCGGCGGACCGTGCGGAACACGCGATGGGAGGTCGTCGGCTTGCCGGAAGCCGAACTGTTTCCGACGTTCGCGCAGCAGCGCTGGACCGTGGCCTCGATCCTGATCCTGGCCCTCGCGGCCGCCACGGGAGGCGCCCTTTTCGCGGTCCGCACCGCCGAACAGGCGCGTGGCCGGGCGCAACGCGAAACCGAACGGGCTAACGAGGCACTCGCCACAGAGATCGCCATCAAGAACCGGTTCTTCTCGATCATCGGACACGATCTGAAGAGTCCGTTCACCACGCTGCTCGGGCTCTCGGACGTCATGGTAAAGATGTCGGACAAGCTGACCAAGGAACAGCTCGTCGACTATGCCGGCAAGATCAACGTCTCGGGCAAGCGGGTCTTCGAGCTGCTCGACAATCTGCTCGAGTGGGCCCGCTTCCAGATGGAGAAAGGCAACATCGAACAGCAGGAGATCCCGATCGACGACGCCATCGCCAAGAATGTCGAGGTGTTCCGGGACCCGGCGGCGGCAAAGCGGATCACGCTTGAGAGCTCGCCTTCCGGCCTCGTCGTGCTGGCCGACCGGAACATGGTGCTGCTCGTCATCCGCAACCTCGTGGCCAACGCGATCAAGTTCACGCCGCAGGACGGCACCATCACGGTCGAGGCGAGGGAGGCGCAGGACATGGTCGAAGTCGCCGTTCGTGACACCGGCACCGGCATCACGCCCGACATAGTCGACAAGCTGTTCGCGGTCGATCAGAAGACCACCACGCTGGGCACCGACGGCGAGATCGGCACCGGCCTGGGCCTGCCGTTGTGCAAGGAAATGATCGAGGCCAACGGCGGCCGCATCTGGGTCGAATCGGTGCCCGGAGAAGGCACCACGTTCCGCTTCACGCTGCCGGCAGCTTCCGCGCCAGAACTCTGACGACGAAGGCGTGGCCGCGGTGGCGGGCGCCTTCCTCGAGCCACACTGCGCCGTCAAAGGCCTCGACGATGCGGAACCCGGGCAGCGCCGCGGCAATGTCGTGCAGATAGTACAGCAGATCCGGCGACTTCGGTCCCGGCGAGTCCGCGTCCACCCCGGCGCGCGAGAACCCCTCGGCGATGAACCAGCCCCCGTCATCGAGCGCGGCGGCACTTTCGGCGATCGCCCGTGACCGCACGGTTTCTTCACACTGCAGGTAGATCATCGCCACGGCGTCCCAGGTGTCCCCGCCCCCGGGCCGCCAGTCGGCGAGATCCGCGGTCACGCGCTCGACGGTAACGCCCGCCGCGCGATCCAGTGCCACAGCCTGTTCCGTCGCCACCGCCGAGACGTCGACCGCCGTGACGCGGCAGCCCTCGCCCGCCAGCCAGGTTCCGTTGCGGCCGTCACCGTCGCCAAGACACAGGACCCGGCGGGGATCGACGTCGGAGCGGGCAAGAACCTCGCGCAGGTACTCGTTCGGCAGACTGCCGAACAGACGTTGGCCGCTCTCGCGGTATCGGCGGTTCCAGTCAACCATCGCTGCGAATGCTATCGTCGTCGGGCTGCGGCGCCAACGCCGTATCCGGCAGCAGAACCACCACCGGTTGGGTCAGATCTCTTCCCAGAGCCGATCTTCGAACTCAAGCTCGCGTTCGTAGATGGCCATCTCCCGGGCGATGAAGTCGCGCACCGATACCACGCCGTATCCGACCGGGTTGCCAGCGCCCGTGATCACCACATGGCGGATGCCGCGGTCATGCATCACGCGCGCGGCTTCGAATCCCGGCTGGCCCGCGTCGACGCAGGCGACCTCCGTTGTCATGACGTCGCCCAGCCTGGTCTTCTGCGGATCGCGGCCGGCAGCGACGACACGCCGCAACAGGTCGCGTTCGGTGAAGATGCCGCTCAGCACGCCACCGTCGATGACGAGGATCGCGGCGACGTTGCGCTCCGACATGCGAACTGCGGCAGCGTGGACATCGGTATCCGATGTCGCGTGGAGGAGTTCCTGATCGTCAACGATCTCGCGCAGCGTCCGGTAAGGCATGGCCAGCGTCCCAATCAATCATGGCACGCGGAAACTATAGCGCAGATCGCTGCCGGGTGCGCCGGAATCCTTCGGCGTTGCTCTGCTCGCCGGGCGGCGTTCCGGTGGACGCCCGCACACGGGCGTCGTACAACATTGCCATGAACGACAGCATCTATGAAAACCTGACACAGTTGGGCGCCAGCGGCGACCTGCCGGCCTCACCCGACGAGGCGAACCTTGAGGCGGTGCCCAGTCCGCACCAAGGCTCGCTCTACGTCGTGCGGTTCACGTGTCCGGAGTTCACCTCGCTGTGTCCGGTCACCGGCCAGCCGGATTTCGCGCACCTCGTCATCGATTACGTTCCCGACGGCCTGATCGTCGAGAGCAAGTCGCTGAAGCTCTACCTGGGAAGTTTCCGAAACCACGCGGCATTCCACGAGGACTGCACGGTCGGCATCGGTCGGCGGCTGGCCGAACTTCTGAACCCGGCATGGCTCAGGATCGGCGGATACTGGTATCCCCGCGGCGGCATTCCGATCGACGTCTTTTATCAAACCGGCGAACCGCCCGAAGGCGTGTGGATCCCGGACCAGGGTGTTGCACCTTACCGTGGCCGCGGATAACCGTGGCGCCGACCGGACCGGCGTGGACCGGGATACCGACGCTACGTAGAATGTTCCGGTCGATGAACAGCTAGGTCCCGCCGCAATGCCGAGTCCGTCAGCCCGACGCCGCCGCACCCTTCTCCGACCGAATGTCCGGGCGGCGGTGATGATCGGCGTGCTTGGCGCGATCTGCCTGATCGCCGGTTTCTGGGCGGAACGCACGAGCCTGCGGTCGAGCTTGGTGGCCGACCGTGCCGAGAGTGTCGAGCAACTCAACAGCCTGCGTGTAGCGATGGAGAACCGCCTGAACGCGGACATCAATCTCGTTCGCGGTCTGGTTAGCTACATCCGTGCGGTGCCCGAGATCGACCAGACGGCGTTCGCCAAGATCGCCGCCGACCTAGTGCGCGGTCAGGGCCGCAGGCTCCGCAATCTGGCCCTGGCCCGCGATCTGGTTGTCTCGCACGTGTTCCCCTACGCGGGCAACGAGAAGGCGCTCGGCCTCAACTATCGCGAAACACCGTCGCAGTGGCCGCAGGTGAAGAGGGCGATCGACGAGAATGAAATCGTCATCGCCGGTCCGCTCGACCTGGTGCAGGGCGGTGTCGGCATCATCGCGCGCTTCCCGGTGTACCTGCAGAACAGACAGGTTGCCCGGCCCGAGCTCTGGGGCATAATCTCGACGGTGATCGACTTCGAGGCATTTCTCGATTCCATCAGCATCTCGGACTACGCGGAACGTTTTGACATCGTGCTGCGCGGGCGTGACGGGACTGGCGAGAACGGAGAGGTTTTCTGGCGCAGCGTGGATCGCGATGTCGACCATCCGGTGAAACTTCGCGTCAACGTGATCAGCGGCCATTGGATAATCGAAGCCGCGCCAAGGAGCGGATGGCCGACGACGTCCGACCGGCTCTGGGTCATCGCCGGCTTCCTGGCGCTGGTGTTCGTCACCGGCAGCATCGTCTCGCTCGGCTACATGCGCTACGACATGGATCTTGCCGAGGCCACCGACATGATGCGCAGGGCACGCGACGAAGCGGAACGGGCCAACGCCGCAAAGTCAGAGTTCCTCGCGTCGATGAGTCACGAGCTTCGTACGCCGCTCAACGCCATCACCGGATTTTCCGACATGCTGACTCATGAGGTCCTGGGTTCAATCGGCAATGAAAAGTACCGGGAGTACGCGGAGCATATTCATACCTCGGGTGAGCACCTGCTGGCGATCGTCAACGACGTGCTCGACCTTGCCAAGGTCGAAGCTGGCAAGATGTCGATTTCACCACAGTCATTCCTGATCGAGCCGACGATCCAGGAATGCACCCGCCTCATCGGTCGCAGGGGCAGCAAGCGGGAAAGCGCGATCGAAATCTCGGTTTCGCCGGACGCGGACACCGTTTTCGCCGACTCCCGGATCTTCCGCCAGATCCTGATCAATCTGCTGTCCAACGCCGACAAGTACACCCCGGTCGACGGTCGGATCACCATCGCTTCGAGCCGGGATTCCCAAGGACAGACCATCGTCCAGGTCATCGACGAGGGCGTCGGCATTCCGGCGCACGACCTGGAGCGCGTACTAGAGCCGTTCGGCCAGTCCCGAGACAACGTAGCATTGTCGCACGAAGGTACCGGCCTGGGCCTCTCGCTGTCACGGAAGCTGATGGAACTACACGGCGGTCAGCTGCAGATCGCCAGCACCGTCGGCGTGGGCACCACGGTAACCCTGGTGTTTCCGGATCAGCCGCCGACAAGCTGATCGAGCGGAATCAGTCGTCCAGCCTGGGCGGCTCACCGCCAGTAATCTCGACCAGTGTGTCGGGGAATATCCCGTTGAACGCGGTACGCGTGCTGTTCGAATACGCGCCCATGGTGCCGATCTCGATCCAGTCGCCTTCCGCGATATCCGCGGGCAACGGAATCTGCACCGGCAGCTTGTCGAGCGAGTCGCATGTCGGCCCGAAAATCGTGAACGGTTTATCGGCTTCTCCGGGGGCGCCGCCGCCAGCGCGCATGACCCTCGTCGGATACCACACTTCGCCGTGGGACAGGTTGGTCTCCGAAAGCGAACCGTAGACCCCGTCGTTGAGGTAGAGGCGGTCATCCTTGCGCATCAGGACCTGGACGATCAGGGACATGCCGTCGGCGCAGAGCGCGCGGCCCGGCTCGCAGTAGATGATCGCGTCATCGGCCAGCGAGAGCGTTGCGCGGACACTGGCGACCCGCTCGAAGTAGGCCTCCACTGCCGGCGCAGGGATGTCAGGGTAAACCCATGGGAACCCGCCACCGATGTCGAGATGACCGATCGGCCGTTTGACGCGCTCGAGAATGGAGCGGCAAATCGCGAGACCGTTCTCGTAGGCCGAGGGGTCCATCACCATGGAACCGGTATTAAACGCAAGGCCCGGTTCAAACCCGGCCTCGATCACCTGCTCCAGCATGGCGACCGTTTCGTCAGGCGTGGCGCCGAACTTGGAGGCGAACTCGTAGATCGCATCCGGGTTCTCCGCCGCAACCCGCACGAAAATCACGGTGTCCGCGGCCGACGTCGCCGATATAATGCGGTCGAGTTCGCTCGGATGATCGACGACGAACCGACGAACGCCGTGGCTCTGGTAGGCGGCCTCGGCGGCACCGCGAAACCGCACCGGCGCCATGAAGAACAGGTCGGCATCCGGGTGGCGTTCGTGAACGAGCTGAACCTCCGGCAGACTCGCGGTGTCGAAGCAGCGAATACCGGCATCCCAAAGCGTGTCGATTACGGCCGGAAACGGATTGGCCTTGACCGCGAACATGGTGCGCCCGGGAAAGCCGTCGACGAACCGTTTCGCGATCGCGCGAAGCCTGTCGGGATAGAGGCAGTAGACGGGTTCCGCCGGCTGCAGGGCGTCGACCACCGCCTGGGCGGTTTCGTACTGGCTGAGCGATTGGGTGTTGGGGCGGGAAATCATGCGCTGAAAACGGCGGTTCAGACCGCCGCGGTCTCCCGGCGGCGGACGATCCACCAGACGATCATCGCGCCTACCATCTTGCTGATCGTCATGACGACGACACCGATCACCGAGAAGTGCCCGATCATCAGCAAGAACACCGCGCTATCAAGCGGGGTGCCGACGGCGCTCGACAACAGGACCCGTTGCGAGAACGGCCGTTTGGTGAACGAGTACACTGCCCAGTCGGCGAACTCGCTGATCAGAAAGGCGGTGACGCTGGCGAGCGCGACGTACGGAGAGGCCATGAAGTAGGACAATGCTCCGGCAATCAGCATGGCGACGATCACGCGGTGACCGATCTCACGCTGAGCAAAATCGCGAGCAACGAAAACGAGGCCGACAAACAGGGATGCCGGCGGCCACTTTTCGCCGCCCGGCAAATCGACGAGCGGGACGACGGTGAACAGCCAGTTCACGCAGACGATCAGGGCGATGTAGAGAGCTGTGTAGCGGTAGGCCATGGCTAAATCGTTCTGAATACCGGGATTTAGCGGGGCTGATATCATTTTGCGCTCGGCGCTGCTAGAAGATTATCCACCATGGACAGCGAACGCGACGCCATCCGCGACATTCGCCGCCGGCTTGATGAACAGGCAATCGCCCTGGGATTCGATCAGATCGGCGTCAGCCGGGCCGCGACCGATGGCGCCGATGCGGTCGATCTCCGCGCATTCCTTGCTGCAGGACGGACCGGCGACATGACCTGGCTCGAGGATAAGGCCGATCGTCGATCATCGCCGGATGCGTTGTGGCCCGAGGCGAAGAGCGTTATCTCGCTCGGCATGAATTACGGTCCCCGTCATGACCCGCTTGCTGTGCTGCAACGGTCCGAGGTCGGCGCGATCAGCGTCTACGCCCAGGGCCGCGACTACCACGATGTGGTCAAGAAGCGGCTCAAGCGGCTGGCGCGCTGGTTGATCGAGGAAGCCGGCGGCGAGGTCAAAGTCTTCGTCGACACCGCACCGGTCATGGAGAAACCTGCCGCGCAACGGGCCGGAATCGGTTGGCAGGGCAAGCACACCAACCTGGTGTCGCGTCGCTTTGGCTCCTGGCTGTTCCTCGGCGAGATCTTCACGACGCTCGACCTTCCGCCTGACGAGCCGTTGTCGGATCTTTGCGGTTCCTGCGATGCGTGCCGAGAAGCCTGCCCGACCGATGCGCTGCCAGAGCCTCGCCGGATCGATCCTCTGCGCTGTATCTCTTACCTGACGATCGAGCACAAGGGCGATATCCCGGACGAACTGGCCGACCGCATGGGCAACCGCATCTACGGCTGCGACGACTGTCTCGGCGTCTGTCCGTGGAACAAGTTCGCCGAACCCGCACGGGAGCCGGCAATGGCGCCCAAAGACGGCATGCGGGAACCGTCCCTCGCCGAACTGGCGGCGCTCGATGACCGGGCTTTCCGCCAACGGTTCAGCGGTTCGCCGATCAAACGGACCGGCCGCGACCGGTTCGTCCGCAACGTCCTGATCGCTATTGGCAACAGCGGCGACCGGTCGCTGACGGACGTCGCAGCGGACCTGACTAACGACCCGTCACCGATCGTGCGAGACGCCGCGCGCCGGGCGATTGTCCGGCTGCAGCGCTCAACGCGCGCACTCGATTGATCTTGTCGGCGGGCCATCTTGACGCCCCATTTGCCCGCCCTACTGTTAGGAAATCGCTTAGAACATATGGAGACCCGCGCGTGACCGCATCAGACCGCCGCCTGTCGTACGCCGCCCTCGGCGCAATTGCCGCATTCGTGCTGGTACTCCTGCCACGTGATGTCTTCGCGGCCGATCCAGCGCCCGGCGAGGTATTCAGGGACTGCGACACGTGCCCGGAAATGGTCGTGGTGCCTCCGGGGGTTTACATCATGGGCCTCGGCGGCACGACCCGCAAAGAGGGCCCGCCGCATCGCGTGAACATCGGCAAACCGTTCGCCATTGGCGTCTACGAAGTCACCTTCGACGAATGGGAAGCCTGCGTCGCCGACGGCGGATGCGCGCATGAACCAGACGATCACGATTGGGGCCGCGGAACCCGGCCGGTCGTCAACGTCACCATCGACCATGTCGAAAACTATCTGGCCTGGATCAGCGCCAAGACGGGCAAGACCTATCGCCTGCCGAGCGAGGCGGAGTGGGAATACGCCCACAGGGCCGGCACCACGACGAGTTTTCCGTGGGGCGACGAGGCCGGCAAGAACAGGGCCAACTGCAAAGACTGCTATAGCGAATGGAGCGCCAAGGGCACCGCGCCGGTTGGTTCGTTCGAGCCCAACGCCTTCGGCCTTCACGATACCGTCGGTAACGCCTACGAATGGACCGCCGATTGCTGGAACCCGACCCACGACGGCGCCCCCGGTGACGGTTCGGCGCGGACCGATGGCAATTGCAAGCAGCGCGTCATGAAGGGCGGGTCCTTCTATTACTTCCAGAAGGTCGGCCGGTCGTCCTACCGGGCCAAGAATCCGACGGTGGTCAACAGCTACTGGCTCGGGTTCCGTGTCGCCCGGGATCTCTGACCGGTCGTACTTCCGGCATTTCATCACCCCGCATATTGTCGCAATATGGCTCCCGGCCGAGGACGGGTGTAGCGGGTTCATGACCTTCTTGAGAACAATCACGCTGATCTCTGTGCTGGTCGCGGTGCTCGTCGCCGCGCCAGTGGACGGACTTGCCCAGGAGGTCACGCCGGCGCAGGCCGAGGCGACCATTTCCCGCCTCGAAACATCGCTCACGGCTGTCGACAGCCGCATCGACTCCGGCGGTCTGACGCGCGACGACATCCGGTTCGTTCGCCGCCAGATCGACGAACTGATCGCGGAGTCGGTAACGTTCCGCGATGCTGCGCGTCGTCGTGCAGCTAAGTTTCGCACCCTGCTCGATGCGCTCGGCCCGCCGCCGGAATCGGGCTTATCCGAAGCACAGGAAGTCACCGACGAACGCGCCAACCTGCAGACCCAGCTTGCCAATTCGGAATCCCGTGCCAAACGGGCCGACCTGTTGATTACGCGCGCCGAGCTGATGTTACGCGACGTCACGCAATCGAGCCGAGACGAACTTGCAGCACGCTTGTTCACCGCCCGGGCATCGCCCCTCGAGTTCGGTGTCTGGCGGACGGCATTAACGGAGTTTTCGTCGCTCGCGTACCGGGCATTCGTCGGTGCGCCTGCTGCGTGGGCCGCCGAGCAGGCCAAGGCCGAGGATCTCATCGACTTTCTGACCAAGATCGTCGCTTTGACACTGGCCGTGTCCCTGATCGCGTTGCCACTGCGCCGCTGGCTGATCCGGCGGTTCGGCCGCGATCCCGCCATTGCGGATCCGAGTTATCGCCGCCGCGTGCTCGCCGGCCTGGTCGAAGGGGCCGCGCACGGCCTGTTTCCAATGGCGTTCGTCGGCATGGCCTTGGCCGCGATGCAGGCCTCGCTCGAACTCAATCCGGTGTTTGAAACCGTATTCGAGGCGGCGGCGGCCAACCTGCTGATCTTCTTCTTCGTCTGGGGTTTGATCAACGGCGTGCTGCCGCGTCACGGCGGCAACTGGCACGTCACACGCCTGAGCGAGGATTCCGCCTGGCGCATGGCGTGGCGGCTGAAGCTGGTCATGCTGCTGTTCGTCGGGTTCCGCGGCACGATCGAGGCGTTCTCCTGGCAGGAACCGTCCGCAGAGTTGGAGAGCGTCTTCACCTTCATCTATTCTGTCCTGCTGTATCCCGGACTGGTGTCTCTCTGTTCGCGCAGCGTCTGGATACCGGTCTCAGAAAGCGAGAACGTCACAGGCAACAAGCCCGCGGCGCCGGAGCCGGCGACAGAACCCACCGTCGCAGCGATTGTGTCGGCCAATCTCCGCCGCTCGGTGATCTTCCCGCTGCTGGCGATCCCGGTCACCGCCGCGGCCGGTTACGCACAACTGGCATGGTTCCTGGCTGAAGGAACCGTTATGACGGGCATCATCGCCAGTGTCGCACTGCTGCTCCGTTGGCTGAAGAACGAGGTCGTCTCGCACGCCTTCGATCCGAAGACAGCCATGGGGCGCCGTGTTCGCCGCAGTCTCGGGATGAGCGATACAGAAGCATCGCGATCGGTGTATCTCGGAAATCTGGCGCTGGACGCATTGTTGCTGGCCGGCGTCATGCTCTTGCTGCTGCCGGTCTGGGGTTTCGGCGGCGACGAGACGCTGATCTGGGTCGCCAAGCTCTTCCGTGGCATTCAGATCGGTTCCTTTACGCTCTCGCTGTCCGACGTGTTCATCGCGGTCGGCCTGTTCGTCGTGATCATGACGATTACACGGCTGTTCCAGCGGAAACTCGAAACCCATCTGTTGCCTCGGATTTCACGGGACGTCGGCGTCCGCAACGCGCTTCGCACCGGCGTCGGCTATGTCGGGTTCATCATTGCCGCCCTCGTCGGCATTGCCGCCATCGGTATCGACCTGAGCAACCTCGCGCTGGTCGTCGGTGCACTCTCCGTCGGTATCGGTTTCGGTCTGCAGAATGTCGTGAACAACTTCGTGTCCGGCCTGATCCTGTTGATCGAGCGGCCGATCAAGCAGGGAGACTGGGTTGTCGTCGGCGGTCACGAAGGCACCGTGAAATCGGTCAATGTCCGGTCGACCGAGATCGAGACCTTCCAGAAGGCCAGCGTGATCATTCCGAACGCCGACCTGATCGCCAGCCCGGTGACGAACTGGACGCATAAGAACGTTCAGGGACGGGTCGAGATTCTTGTCGGCGTGGCCTACGGTTCCGATGTCGAGAAGGTCAGGGATATTCTGCTCGAGGTCGCCAGAAATCACCCCAAGGTCATGAAGACTCCGGAACCTTCCGTGGTGTTCAAGGACTTCGGCGCCAGTTCGCTGGATTTCGAACTGCGGTGTTACCTGAGTGACATTCTCTGGATCGTGCTGGCGGCGTCCGACATGCGCTTCGCCATCGACAAGGCGTTCCGCGAACACGGCATCGAGATTCCGTTCCCGCAACGCGTGGTGCACATGGCGCCGGAGTCGAGACCGGCCGCGGACGCGCCACGGGATGACGAAACGCCGTCGTCCGCATGAAGCGATCCGCCGCACAGCCGCAGCTCGATGATCGGGCACTGTTCGATTGTCGGGAGAGCTGAGGCGGCTGCGCGTTGCGCATTCCTGCGCACGCCCGGAACAATAGACTCGGTCGATCCCCCAACCACGAAAAGATCTACTGGGTCTGTTACGGCCGCGCGAGCCGCCTCGTGGACCAAGGTAGAGCGCGAACCTTACAGGAATCTGTCAGCGCAAAATTTTGCAGTGAATAGTCGTGACGACCTACTTGGCGCCGAGCTTGTCGAGTCGCCGCTGCATCTCTGCGAGCTGCGAGCGCAATGCGTCGATGTCGTCGCTTGAGGGCATGTCGCCCTCCGCCGGCTTGCCGTCCGCCTTGTCGCTGTTTGCCGGCGCCTGCCCCACCGGGGAGAACATTTTCATGGCTGATTCGAAGAAGGCCATGTTCTGGCGGCTCATTTCCTCGAAGGTCGTGAAAGGCGAGAGATTGCCGAACGTCTCCTGCAGGTAGTCGCGCATGCTTTCCTGATTCTGCGCGAACGAGTGCATCGAGTGCTCGAGATACTTGGGCACCACCGCCTGCAAGCTGTCGCCGTAGAAGCTGATCAGGTGGCGGAGAAAGCTTATCGGCAGCAGGTTCTGCCCCTTGCCCTCCTGTTCGACGATGATATGCGTCAGCACGGACCGCGTGATGTCTTCGCCTGACTTCGCGTCATACACCGCGAAATCCACACCCTCCTTCACCATCTCGGCTAGGTGATCGAGCGTCACATAACTGCTCGTCGCCGTGTTGTAGAGACGGCGGTTCGCATACTTCTTGATGGTGACTGGTGGTGTCTTGGTTTCTTCCGTCATCGTCCTAGCCATACTCACGCTGTTGTAAGGTCGGCGGAAACGAGGGTCAATTTGACGGCCGCCCTGTTCGGTCCATGCATATTGCACTGCCATATTCGTATCGCGTTTCATGCTGCGCCGCAACGATATGTTCCTTGCAGCATCACACTGTTATAGTGCAGCAAGAAGTCGCAGCACACTCGGGGTCGGCAATGGCGAGCAAGAAAGAAGGCGGCAGCGCGAAAGGATCGGAAGCAAGCAAACCAGACGCCGCGCCGGATTTGAACACTCTGGCGAAGGAATACCTCGATCTCTGGCAACAGCAGTTGGCGGAGACGGCGCGCGACGGTACGCTGGCCAAGACGATGTCGGATGCGGTTCGGCTCATGAGTGCGGGTGCAGCACAGATGGCCGCCAACATGCCGCAGCCGGCCGGCGGCGGAAACGGAGCGACGGGTGACGACAGCACGGCCCGAACACCAACCGG
Source organism: Rhodospirillales bacterium (assembly GCA_040219295.1). Classification (GTDB taxonomy): domain Bacteria; phylum Pseudomonadota; class Alphaproteobacteria; order Rhodospirillales; family Casp-alpha2; genus JAVJST01. The sequence goes on along the minus strand of JAVJST010000005.1, from coordinate 670,743 downwards.
CGGCACCGCGGACACATCAGGGACCGCGACCACTGGCGCTGCACATCGCGATGATGACGGCGTTCTCGATGAGCTCCATCGCCGCGTTACCGAGCTTGAGGAACGGATCAGGCATCTGGAACGGCACTTGTCTCGACCGGGCCCGGGCCCTCGCTGACAAGCTTGCCGGTACCGAGGACCGCGACTTCGTCGCCGCCGTCGAGCAGGAGTGCCGACTCCGCCAGCATCTGTTTGCGGAAGGCGTTCGCCGATACCGCGAGTTCGAGCGTCCGTATCGGGAACCCGCGTATCGAATCGCCTGGCAGGCCGGGACAACCGTACTTCGCGACTACGGCACGGCGAGCCCCGACGGCCCCGCCGTCCTCATCGTTCCCTCGCTGGTCAACCGCGCCGACGTGCTTGACCTCGGATGCGGCCGCAGTTTCACCGAGGCGCTCCGGAACCGCGGGTTCAGACCGCTGCTGGTCGACTGGGACGCGCCAGGACCGGCGGAGCTGTCGTTCGATCTGACCGACTACATCACCGAACGTCTTGAGCCGATCCTGACCGAGGCGGTCGCGCTGAACAGCGGCCGCCCAGTCGCCGTCGCCGGTTACTGCATGGGTGGCAATCTGGCGCTGGCGCTCGCGGTGCGGCGTCCGGCCGAAACAGCGGGGCTTGCGCTCCTCGCGACGCCTTGGGATTTCCACGCCGGCGACAGGTTGCAGATCGACTTGCTGGAAACTTCACTGCCGGCCCTTGAGTTCACCATCGACGCCTTGGGCGAGCTTCCGGTGGACGTGTTGCAGTCGATGTTCACCGGGCTCGACCCGTGGCTGACACCGACCAAGTTCATCCGCTTTGCCAGGCTCGACCGGACGAGCCCGGCGGCGCATCTCTTCGTGGCGCTGGAGGATTGGCTGAACGACGGCGTACCGCTGGCTGGCGGCGCCGCGCGGGAATGCCTGAAAGGCTGGTACGTTGGCAACACCACGGCCAGAGGTGAATGGACGATCGCCGGTGAGCCGGTCCAGCCGAACTCGCTCGACATGCCGTCGATCGCCTTCATTCCGGGCCAGGATCACATCGTACCTCCGGCATCGGCTCGGGCGCTGGCCGACGCGATCCCGGGATGCGACGCGCGGGTTGTTTCAGCCGGACACATCGGCATGGTCACGGGCTCGCGGGCCAGCGAGTTGCTCATCGAGCCACTCAGCAACTGGCTGCGTGCGACGATGGAGACTGCGTGCCTGAGCGGCGATTGACGAATCCGGACGGTGCGTCTCGACACCGACTGGCCTCGGAACAGGAATGATGCTGCAGTGCAGCATTTTTCATCTTGTATCGAAACAGCCGGCTCTCTATAACCGGGTCTGACACAACAAGTCGGGTGACGTTTGCCGTATTCCGGTAACGCCACCACATTCCATGAAAGCGAATCCGGCGCGCTCGGAACCTTTTTCCGCCGGACAAGGGAGAGAGTGACAATGACCGACATCGTTATTTCGGGCGCAGCCCGCACACCTGTTGGTGCCTTCGCGGGTGGCCTCAGCAGCGTTTCCGCCAGCTACCTCGGCGAAGTCGCCATCAAGGCCGCGCTTGAGCGCGCCGGTGTTTCGCCGGATGACGTCGATGAAGTGATCATGGGCCAGATTCTTGCCGCCGGCGGCGGTCAGAACCCCGCCCGTCAGGCCGCCATCGGCGCCGGCATCCCCGTCGAACGGACCGCCTACGGCATTAACCAGCTCTGCGGATCGGGCCTGCGTACCGTCGCGCTCGGCAGCCAGGCGATCCGTCTCGGCGACTCCAAGATCGTCGTTGCCGGCGGTCAGGAAAGCATGAGCCAGTCGCCGCACGTGGTGCACCTCCGCAACGGCACCAAGATGGGCAACACTGAACTCGTCGACACCATGATCAAGGACGGGCTGTGGGATGCCTTCAACGGCTACCACATGGGCAATACCGCCGAGAACGTCGCCGAGAAGTGGCAGATCACCCGTGACGAACAGGATGCCTTCGCCGCCAACTCGCAGCAGAAGGCCGAGGCCGCCCAGAAAGCGGGGAAGTTCGCTGACGAAATCGTTCCCGTCACAATCAAGGGCCGCAAGGGCGACACCGTCATCGACACCGACGAGCACCCCAAGCACGGCACCACAATCGAGAGCCTTTCGAGCCTGCGTCCGGCGTTCGTCCGCGACGGCGGCACCGTGACCGCCGGCAACGCGTCGGGCATCAACGACGGCGCCGCAGCGGTCGTGATGATGTCGGCCGACGAGGCAGAGAAGCGCGGTGCGCCGGTGCTGGCGCGCATCAAGTCATGGGCCACTGCCGGCGTCGATCCGTCGATCATGGGATCGGGCCCGATTCCGGCGAGCCGAATGGCGCTCGAGAAGGCCGGCTGGTCCAAGGACGACCTCGACCTGATTGAGGCCAACGAGGCGTTCGCAGCCCAAGCGTGCGCCGTCAACAAGGACATGGGCTGGGACCCGGCGAAGGTCAACGTGAATGGCGGCGCCATCGCCCTTGGCCACCCGATCGGCGCATCCGGCGCTCGCGTTCTGGTGACCCTGCTGCACGAGATGCAGAAACAGGACGCCAAGAAGGGGCTGGCGACACTCTGCATCGGTGGCGGCATGGGTATCGCCATGTGCATCGAACGCGGTTAACACCGCCCGAGAACTACCGACCCGGAGCCACACGGTTCCGGGTCGGATTCTCTAACATCCTGTGATTTAATGAACGTGTGATATTCACCGACGACAGCGGCGGCGGAAAAACCGTATTCAGGGAGAGACAGCATGGGACGCGTTGCATTGGTAACCGGGGGCACCCGGGGGATCGGCCAGGCCATTTCCGAGGGCCTCAAGGCGGCAGGTTATTCGGTTGCCGCGACCTACGCGGGCAATGACGAGGCGGCGAACGCCTTCAAGGCGGAAACCGGAATAGAGGTCTACAAGTTCGACGTCGGCGACACCGAGACGACGGCCGCCGCGATCACCAAGATCGAGAGCGACATCGGTCCGATCGACGTCGTCGTCAACAATGCGGGCATTACCCGGGACAAGCCGTTCCACAAGATGGATAAGGAGTCCTGGTCCGCGGTCATGACCACCAATCTCGACAGCCTATACAACGTAACCCGCCCGCTGATCGAAGGGATGCGCGAACGCGGTTTCGGTCGCATCATCAACATCTCCTCGATCAACGGCCAGAAGGGACAGTTCGGTCAGACTAACTATTCCGCCGCCAAGGCCGGGCTTATCGGCTTCACCAAGGCGCTGGCCCAGGAGACGGCGGCCAAGGGAATCACGGTCAACGCCATCGCGCCGGGCTACATCGCCACCGAAATGGTCATGGCCGTGCCGAAGGAAGTCCTCGACAGCAAGATCATCCCCCAAATCCCCGTCGGCCGTCTTGGCGAGGCCTCAGAGATCGCGCGCTGCGTGGTCTTTCTGGCTTCCGATGACGCCGGGTTCATCACCGGCGCGACGCTCTCGGCCAACGGCGGCCAGTACATGGCGTGACCGCATCGGCGACATACGATGTCGTCATCATTGGCGGCGGCGTGATCGGAAGCGCCGCCGCCTACTTTCTGTCGGCATTACCCGCATTCGACGGTACTGTCACGATCATCGAACGCGATACTGGTTTCGCCGACACATCAACGGCGCGATCGGTCGGCGGTATTCGCCAGCAGTTCTCGAGCGCCGTCAACGTCCGCCTGTCGCAGTTCGCTGCCGGGTTCGTTCGTGAGGCGCCGAAAGTCCTTGCCGTAGACGGCTCCGAACCGTTCGTACCGTTCGTCGAACAGGGCTATCTCATGCTCGCCGACGACGCCGGCCACGCCAGATTGCGGGCGAACATCGCGACCCAGCATGCCGCGGGCGCCGTTACCGAACTGCTCGATCCGGTGGCGCTCGCCGACCGATTTCCATGGCTCAACACCGACGGCCTCGCGGCTGGCGGGTTCGGGCCGAGGGACGAGGGCTGGACCGACCCCTATGCCCTGATGCAGGCCTTCCGAAAGAAGGCTCAATCGCTCGGCGCCGAACTGATCCAGGGTGAAGTCACCGGACTGACGCTCGAAGGTCATCGCGTCGTCTCGGTTACTCTTGCCGACGGCACGTCGATTGGCTGCGGCCACGTGATCAATGCGGCCGGACCACGCGCCGCGACGATCGCGGCGATGGCCGGCATCGACTTGCCGGTGCGCTCGAGGAAACGCTTCGTGTTCGTTCTCGACTGCCGGGACGAAGCGGTCGAGGCAATTCTGAAGGGACCGTTGACGGTCGATCCCTGTGGAATCTATTTCCGGCCCGAGGGTCGCCACTTCATATGCGGCCGGGCGCCCAACGCTACCTGCGATCCCGACTGCGGCGACCTTGAGATCGATCACGCGTTCTTCGAGGACCATATCTGGGAAGGGCTCGCCAACCGGGTTCCCGCGTTCGAGGCGGTCCGCGTCATCAACGCCTGGGCAGGACACTACGCCCACAACGTCATCGATCAGAACGCCTTGATCGGGCTTCATCCGGCAGTTAGCAACCTGTTGTTCGCGAACGGGTTCAGCGGACACGGTTTGCAGCAGAGCCCCGGGGTCGGCCGCGCGCTTTCCGAGCTGATTGCATTTGGCGCCTACCGGACGCTGGATCTGTCGGATCTTGGGGTTGAACGCGTTCTTGACGGCCGGCGCGACGTCGAAGCGAACGTTGTCTGAAACCTTGTGATTGCCCGATGCCTCGCCCCGGGATAGTTAGCGGCATGTCCGGGGGACGCTCCACTCTGATCGCGACGCTGATCGGCGGCACGGCCGTGCTGATGTGGGCGACACTCGCGCTTTTCACAACGCTGACCGGCGACATACCGCCTTTCCAGCTTTCGGCCATGGCCTTCGCCGTGGCGTTCGCCATGTGCGCGGTCAAATGGATGTTCGACGGCGGCACGGGTATCCGGGCGTTGCGCCAGCCGGCACCGGTCTGGCTTCTCGGCGTCGGCGGCCTGTTCGGCTACCACTTCTTCTATTTCATGGCGCTGAGGAACGCGCCACCTGTGGAAGCGGGGTTGATCGCCTATCTCTGGCCGCTGCTGATCGTCGTCTGCTCGGCGTTGCTGCCCGGCGAGAAACTGCGTTGGTTCCATGTCGCCGGCGGGGTCACCGGATTGGCCGGCACCGTCGTCCTGGTTCTCGCCAGTAATCCAGATGGCCTGGGTCCTGACCCTCGCTTTGCATTGGGATACGCCATGGCGATCTTGTGCGCGGCGACGTGGACGACCTACTCGCTGACCAGCCGCCGGTTCGGTCACGTGCCGACCGATGCCGTCGGCGGATTTTGCCTGGCGACGTCCGCCTTGTCCTTCGTTTGCCATCTGGTTTTCGAGACGACCGTGTGGCCCGCGGACGGCTTGTTCTCCGGTGAAATGCTGGCCGTCGCGGCCCTCGGTCTCGGCCCCGTCGGCGCCGCGTTCTTCACCTGGGACTACGGTGTCAAACATGGACACATTCAGGCCCTCGGCGCTTCGGCCTACGCCGCACCCCTGCTCTCGACCATCCTGCTGATCGTTTTCGGCCAGGGCGTGTTGAGCTGGCAGGTAGCGGTTGCCTGCGTGGCCATCGTTGGCGGTGCATTGCTCGCCTCGACGGACCTGCTCCGCCGTTAACCGCGCATTTATATCTTTCGTTAACCATGTGCGCGCCGTCACAGCGGAAGGGTGGCAATTGCGCGATAGTAGTCTCGTGCTCTGAAGAGCCGCTCTCGCCAGCAACCTTGGGAGGCGGATATGCTGATGAACGAAGCCACGACAGCGATGATCCGGATCGGCACAGGCCTGATCCTTGGCAGCGTCGCCGCATTTCTGGTTATCGCACTCTCCGTTGTCGCCTGACGGCGACACGACACACCAATCCGGCTAATCCGTCGGCTCAGTGGTCTGGGCCGACGGACGCGCGGAGAACCCGGCATACCAATCGGCAAGAGCCGGTCGCGAATCGCGCCAGTCCGGCTCGATCGAGCGGAACTCCAACCATCCCAGCCCACAACAGATCGCGATATGCGCAACGGATACGCCGTCACCAAGCCGATCGGCGACCGCCTCGAGGCCGTCGAGTCCCTGACGGCACGCTTGGGTCTGTTTCTCGACCCATGCCGGTGAACGTTCGTTTTCCGGGCGCCGGCTCTCCATGATCCTGAGTACGCCGGCGTCCATCACGCCGTCAGCCAGCGCTTCCAGCACCTTGACGCGGGTTCGCTCCGTAAAATCCGTCGGCAACAGCCTGCCGCTACCGGCCAGGCCGTCAAGATATTCGCAAATCACGGAGGAGTCGTAGATCGCCTCGCCGTCATCGGTCACCAGGGTCGGCACCTTGCCCAGCGGATTGTCGGCCGCCACGGCGCTAGCCGGCCCGGGACGCCCGAACTCAACCAGTTCGACACGATCATCAAGACCAAGTTCGATCGCCGCCATTCGGACCTTGCGGACGAAAGGCGATGCCGTCGAGAACCATAGTTTCATGAATCAGATTTCCCCGAGTGGACGCAGCGTGCGAAGAGCTTACGCCCGCCGAGTGGCGCGTCAATGGGCTCTGTCGGGGCGCTGGTGAAAAAAGGCGGACCCTTTCCGGGGGTATTGGGGGGGAGTGCCTGTTGCGGCGCCGGAAAGGGTCCAGGTTGAGGTCAAAGGCGTCATTACGCCCTTGGGAGGCCGAAGATGATTGTGAACAGGGAGCGAAACACAACACCTTCTACGTACATACCCTGAGTCTACGTGTTTCCCCGTATAATGCAAGATGTTTTTTAGCTATGGTTTTCGATAACCGGATTTCATCCCCCGAAACCCGCCCTCATGCTAAGGTTTGACCCATGTGGACAGATGTCGTTGACCTCAGGGATTTCTACTCAAGCTCGCTCGGCCGCGTGGCGAGGCGGATGATCCGTCGCCGCGTGCGCCAATTCTGGCCGTCAACCCAGGGCCTCAGCGTTCTGGGCCTGGGGTTTGCGACCCCTTATCTGCGCCCGTTCGTCGACGAGGCCGATCGCGTCGTCGCCGCGATGCCGGCGCGTCAGGGCGTGCTGCACTGGCCACTCGACGGCCCGGGTCTTACGGCGCTGGTCGACGAAACGGAGCTGCCCTTCGACGATCTCAGCTTTGACCGGGTCATGCTGGTTCACGGCATGGAGAACGCCGAGCAACTTCGCCCAATGTTGCGCGAGATTTGGCGGATATTGAGTGGCAACGGCCGTCTTCTCGTGATTACGCCTAACCGCCGCGGCCTTTGGGCCCGGTTCGAACGTACTCCGTTCGGACATGGTCGGCCGTTCTCGCGGCGCCAGCTGTCCAACGAGCTTCGCGACGCGATGTTCACGCCGATGTCTAGCGACAGCGCCCTTTACATGCCCCCTCTGCGCTCGCCCCTGCTCCAGTCGGCGGCGCCAGCGCTCGAAAACGTCGGCCGACGCTTGTTTTCACGTTTTGGCGGCGTGGTTGTCATGGAAGCCACCAAGCAGATTTACGCCGGATCGGCCGCCAAGGAAACGGTCCGCCGTCCCGCATTCGTCGCCGCGCCGTCGTCCGTCCACGCCGACGGCGTGAATACCGAACCGCACCGTCGTGTCTCGACCGTGGCGCCCGGAGAGAACGAACCTTTTCTTTGATTTTCGAGTGCCCTGCGGCTAACACTAGGCCCCGTTTCGGGGCCCGGATCTGATGCTTTTGGGCCCCGTCTTTTCTGCGAACCCTTGAACACCAGTCGACGAAGTCTGATAGCATGGCCAAGAAACAACGTACGCTCGACGAATTGCGCGCCGAGATCGATCGCATCGATGCCGAACTGCATCAGCTGATGATCGCGCGTGCCGCCGTCGCGGACGAGGTTCGCCATGCCAAGGGTGAGCCCAAGATCAGTGTGCGCCCGGCGCGCGAGGCTCGGATTCTCTACACGCTCGTCGAGCGCCACACGGGCGCGTTCCCGAAACCCATCCTCATCAAGATCTGGCGCGAACTGATGGCGGGCATGCTGTCGCTCGAAGGGCCGTTCTTCGTTGCCGTCTACTGCCCTGAGAACGAAGCGGGTTACATCGATTTGGCCCGCGACCAGTACGGCACGTTCACGCCGCTCAGCCGTCACGCGACGGTCTCGGGCGTCATCGACGCGGTCCGCAACGAGGATGCCTCGCTCGGCATTCTGCCGTTTCCCAATCACGACGGGGCGGCCGGTTGGTGGCGACACCTGATGACGCCGGACTCGCCCAAGGTGGTCTGCCGCCTGCCTTTCTTCGGTCCGGCGAACACACCGGGTAGCCAGCTCGAGGCCATGGTGATCTGCAAGAACGCGGCGGGCGAGAGCGGCCGCGACCGTAGCCTGATCGCCTTCGAATTGTCGGCCCGGGTCAGCCTTGGTCGCCTGCGTTCCGTGTTCGAGGATCACGGCCTGCCGGCGGAGATCCTGATCGACCGATCCAAGAATGCCAGCGACGACATCTACCTTGCTGACATCGAGGGATATGTCGAGGCCGACGACGAACGGCTGGTTCAGGTCAACGAGACGCTAAAGGACGCCATCGGCTGGTTTGCCTTCCTCGGCGCTTACGGCACGCCGCTGACGGCGGAGGAACTGGCGAGCGACAGTGCCGTGCGCCGCGGGGTCGACCGCCGCCGCAAGCCACGCGAGTCGTCGGACCGGCGAACCCGAGACGTCGGCGTTGCCGGCCGCAAGTCGAAGTCCGCCGCGCAGAAGAAGTCGTGAGTCCGGCATGATCGCTGACACGAAAGATACCCCTGCACCCAATCCCGGCATCCTCGACATCGCACCCTATGTCGGCGGCGAGTCCGCGCTGGCCGGTGAGCGCGACGTTATTAAACTGTCGTCCAACGAAGGTGCGCTCGGCCCCAGCCCGAAGGCAATGGAAGCCTTCCGCCAATGCGCGGACAAACTGCACCGATACCCCGACGGACACGCCACCGTGCTGCGCGAGGCCCTCGCCGAACGCCATGGCCTCGACGCATCGCGGATCGTCTGCGGCGCCGGATCAGACGAGATCATCTCGCTCCTGTGTCAGGCGTACGCCGGACCGGGCGGCGAAGTGGTGCACTCAGCGCACGGATTCCTGATGTACGCCCTGAGCACCAAGGCCGCCGGCGGCACGCCGGTCTCCGTTCCGGAACAAGATCTGGTCGCCGACGTCGACGGCATTCTGGCGGCGGTCAACGACGCCACGCGGATCGTCTTCATCGCCAATCCGAACAATCCGACCGGCACGCACCTCAATGCCCAGCAGATCCGCCAGTTGCACGCCGGACTGCCGAGAAACGTCCTGCTCGTCGTCGATGCCGCGTATGCCGAGTTCGTGGATCAGGACGATTACACCGACGGCTCGGAACTGGTGCGTGATCACGACAACGTGGTGATGACCCGCACGTTCTCGAAGATATACGGGCTCGGCGGGCTGCGGCTCGGCTGGTGTTACGCGCCGGAAGGCATCGCCGATGTCCTTAACCGCGTGCGCGGGCCGTTCAATGTCAGCTCGGCGGCCATCGCCGCCGGCGTAGCCGCTGTCGCCGACATTGACTTCGTCGAGCGCGCCCGGCGCGAGAACGCCGAGAACCGCACCTGGACAACCGCCGCGCTGCGCGATCTCGGGCTCGAGGTCAGCGATAGCCTGGGGAACTTCGTGCTCGTCCAGATCCCCGATATCGACGGCGGGAACCTCGGTAGCGGGTCGGCCGCGTGCGACAGTCACCTGAAGTCCCGGGGCATCATCGTCCGGCGCATGGACGGTTACGGTCTGCCCGACCGGCTTCGGGTCTCGATCGGCAGTCGCGAGGAAATGGAAACCTTCGTCAACGCGATGACGGTATTCAGCGTGGGACGGCTGTGATGGGTGCGATGTTCGACAGGGTCGCCTTCATCGGCATGGGACTGATCGGATCGAGCCTGGCCCGCGTGCTGAGGCGCGACGGTCTCGCCGGCGAGATCACTGCGGCGGCGCGCAAGACCGAGACGCTCGACACGATCATGGAATTGGGCCTGGCAGACCGGGTCTCCAACGATCCGGCAGACGCCGTGCGCGATGCCGACCTGATAATGATCTGCACGCCGCTCGGTGCGTACGGCAAGGTCGCGGCCGCTATCGGCCCCAGCCTCAGGGACGGCGCCATCGTCAGCGACGTCGGCTCCGCCAAGGCCTGCGTTGCTCGCGAGGTTGGCCCGCACTTGCCCACGGGCGTGCATCTCGTGCCCGGGCATCCGGTGGCGGGCACCGAGCACTCAGGACCGCGCAGCGGCTTCGCGGAACTGTTCGACGGACGCTGGTGCGTGCTGACGCCCGAGCCAGGCACCGATCGCGACGCCGTCGACCGTGTCCGCGCGTTGTGGGAGGCCGCGGGCATGTACGTGACCGAGATGAACACCATCCACCACGATCGAATTCTGGCGATCACCTCACATCTGCCGCACGTCATCGCCTACGCCATCGTCGATACGGCGAACCAGCTCGGTGACGACCTCAAGGACGAGATATTTCAGTTTTCGGCCAGCGGATTCCGCGATTTCACCCGGATCGCGGCATCCGATCCGATCATGTGGCGCGACATCCTTGTCGAGAACCGCGACGCGGTGCTCGATGTTCTGAGCCGCTTCGACGAGGATCTCACTCAGCTCAAGCGCGCGATCCGGCGCGGTGACGGCGATGAACTGGAGCGCATCTTCACGCGCACGCGCGCCATCCGCCGCGGCATCATCGAAGCGCGCCAGGAACAGTTCGAAGACCAGAAGACGTTGCCGCCGGCAAAGTCGGACGGCTAATCGGGCCAGCGCACGGACGGAACGGCGCCGAGCTCGAACGGGCCCATAAAAACCTTGCCGCCCTGCAGCGAGAATGCGGCCGTCAGAACTCGGAGGCCGTCCGTGCTGTCGACCTTGGCGAACATGTCGAGAAAAGCCTTCAGCGTGCCAATGTTGTTGACGGACAGTTTCCCGCGTTCGGCGAGCATGTCGATTACCAGGCCGTAACCCTTTGCGTTCACGGTTATCGCGCCAAGTGGCTGCAGGTTTTCGTCGAGTGAAACCGTGCCGTCGCCGGATAACGACAACGGTCCAACTCGCGTGGATGCGGCGATGATCTCGACGACGCCGCCCGTATCGCGCCATGCCGCGAGCGACCGACGCCGGAGCGGAAGACCCACGTCTCCGAGGATCGCCAAATGCGCGGCGGTCTCCTGCAGCCGATCCTCGAACGGCCATTCGACTGTTTGATCGGTGATCTCGTGGCTGAGATCGACCTCCAGTTCGTAAGCCACGGCCGGCGATAAGGCAGCGGTATCCGGCGATGCAGGCTGCACCGGACGGTCGAGACGGGCATCAAGATGCCGCACGATGCCGAGCTCGCGGCCGTTTTCCGCAACCGTTGCTTCGGCGACCTCGAGACTAATCGAGCCGACGCTCGCGCCACCCTTCGCACGCCCCCGAAGCATGTCCGCCCGGATTTCCCAGTAACGAACGCCGCCATCTCGGCGACCCTCGATCCGATGCAGACCATCGGCGCGAAATTGAATTGCATCGAGCGTTAGTGGCGAGACCGACAACTCGATCCCGTCGGACTGCCAGGACCAACGCCCGGGGAGACGCACCTCGGGCGCCCGGATCGTGACGACGATGTCGTTCGGGAATCCGGCGACCGTGGTCTCCATCCAACGGACGCCCAGCCCTTCCGCCTCGCGGGCAATGCGCCAGCGATCGATGTTGTCGAGCAGACCGTCGGCGACGATCTTCCACCAGGCCGCATAGACGGCAACGGCGAGAACCACAGCGCTGGCGACCGCCAGCCCGAAGGTCCGCGTACGGCGCGATCTGGACGTTGTCGGGTGCTTGGGCGTTGTGATCGGGTCCGGCATGAAACGAGAACGCCACTGCCCGCGCAAAAGGTCAAGCGGCTCAGTTGCCTTGCTCCGACAGAGCCGCTAGCTTCGCCCGATGACGGAAACCCGGACGAACACTGCCCCCCAGAGCGATGCCGACGCCGGTCTCTGGACCGACGCGCTACCCGCGGTGTTCGTCGTCCTGTGGGCCACCGGATTCATCGGCTCGAGGCTCGGTGCGCCGTATTCGGAACCGTTCACGTTCCTCGGCATCCGGTTTGCCGCCGCCGCCGTGCTGATGACGGCGATTTGCCTCGCAACCCGCGTGACCTGGCCGAAGGGCCGGACGGCCTGGTTCCACGCCGGCGTCATCGGCCTTCTGGTGCACGGCGTATACCTCGGCGGAGTATTCTGGGCCATTGACCGGGGCGTATCACCGGGCGTCGCCGCCCTCATCGTCGGCATGCAGCCCATCCTGACCGGAATTGCGGCAGGGCCGCTGCTCGGCGAAACCGTCAGCCGAAAGTACTGGGTCGGGCTGGGTCTCGGGTTCTGCGGCGTGGCGTTGGTCGTCTGGGATACCGTGGATCCCGTCGCCGGCGACGTGTGGGGGATCGGCGCCTGCGTCATTGGCATGATCGCGATTACCGCTGGCTCTCTCTACCAGAAGAAGACCGGCCAAACCGGTGAACTCCGGGGGCAGCAGTCGATCCAGCTGACGGTCGCGGCGGTTTTCGTGCTGTCGTTGTCGTTCGCATTCGAAACCCAGACCATCGAATGGTCACTCGAGTTCATCGTCGCCCTTGCCTGGCTGACGCTAGTGATGTCGCTGGGCACGTTCACGCTGCTTTATGTCCTGATTCGCCGTGGCGCGGCATCGAAGGTGTCGAGCCTGTTCTATCTGGTGCCGCCGACGGCGGCGCTGATGGCCTACGCGCTGTTCGATGAGACCCTGTCACCGGCCGCCATCGCCGGCATGGCACTGGCCGTCAGCGGTGTCGCGTTGGCGTCTCGGAGGTCGTAACCGGTGAACGCGGGCCATGCGCACGACCTGTGGCGGGAGATGAAGTATCGCGAACATCTGCCGTGGTCGGCGGACGGCGACGACATGTGGGTGTTCGGTTACGGCTCCCTGATGTGGAAGCCCGAGTTCCCCCACGCCGAGATTCGCGACGCCTGTCTCTACGGCTATCACCGCGCGCTCTGCATCTACTCGACCGCCTACCGCGGCACGCCGGAGCAACCGGGGCTCGTGTTCGGGCTCGATACCGGCGGATCGTGTCGCGGACGCGCGCTCCGCGTTGCAGCACAGGATATCGATGCGGTCGTCGAATATCTTTACAGCCGCGAGATGATCACCAACGTCTACCGGCCGGTGATGGGCGCGACGCGGATTGCCGATATCGGGCGGGTCCGCGCGCTGGTCTTCGTCGCCGATTCGAGCCATGTGCAGTATGCCGGAGCTCTCTCGGACCTCGAGACCGCTCGGTTGGTGGCACAGGGAAACGGTCCTGCCGGCGCCTGCATCGAGTATGTCCGCAGCACGCTGGATCACCTGCGCGAGCTTGGCGTGAAAGATCACAGGCTCGGCCGCGTGCTCGAACTCGCCGAGGCAGAGGCCAGCAAGCGATGAACAGGGCGGAACGCCGGCGGCTGGCAAAGCAGCAGCGCAAGACGGAAGGGCCCGGGCGCGACACGACGACCCTCTCGGTCACGGACGCCATCCATCTTGCGGTCGGACACCTGCAGGCCGGACGGTTCGATGACGCCGCCGCCATTTTCGAGCAAGTCATCACGCAGGACCCCGGGAACGCCTTCGCTCTGGCACATCTCGGCGTTGTCCGGCACCGCCAAGGCGATCCGACGGCAGCCCTCGACCTGATCGACCAGGCGCTGGAACTATCGCCGGACTCCGCCGCCGATCACAACAATCGCGGCGAGGTTCTCAAATCGCTCGGCCGTTTCCGAGATGCCGCGATCGCCTACAAGCGCGCCATCGAGATCGACCCGGACATGGCCATCGCGCACAACAACCTCGGCGCAACGTGCCGCATGTTGAACCAGTACGAGGCGGCCGAGGCCTGTCTGTTGCGCGCCATCCAGCTTCGCCCCGATTACGCGGAGGCCTACGGCAATCTCGGCAACGTCATGTGCGACCTGCGCTGGCTCGACCGCGCGGAAGGGTACTATCGCAAGGCGCTGGAAATCGATCCGGCCCTGCCCGAGGTTTACACCAACATCGGCAACATCCAGGCCGACCGCGGCGAGGTCGCCGCCGCCATCGCATCGCACGAAAAGGCGATTTCGCTTAACCCGAACCTGGCCCTGGCGCACACCAACATGGGTGCGGTCATGTTCGCCGAGGGCGATCTCGCAGGCGCCGAGAAATGCTTTCGCGCATCGATCGCGGCCAACCCGCTGTACACCCCACCCTATCGCGTGCTGACGCGGATCAAGAAGTTCACGGAAGATGATGATGACCTGAAGGCGATGACCGATATCTTCGAGTCCGGCAAACTGACGGCGGACGGGCGCGGCGAAATCGCATTCGGGCTCGGCAAAGCGTACGAGGACACCGAGCAATACGACAAGGCGTTTGAGTACTATGCCGAGGCCAACCGCATGAAACGCCTGGGCATGACATTCGATTCGGCATTCGAGACCCGGTTGATCGACGAGCTGGTCGAAGCCTATCAGCCTGACCTTTTCGAGAAGAACCGGGATTCCGGGCGGCCTGATGGAACGCCGATCTTCATCCTCGGCATGCCGCGTTCGGGCACGACCCTCATCGAACAGATCCTGTCGAGCCATCCGGACGTGTTCGGCGCGGGCGAGCTTAATACCCTGAACGAGATCACCCATGCCCTGACCGTCAACGAGCAGAACCGCTACCCGACAAACGTCAACTTCATGGCGCCGCGGAGCTTCGAGAATATCGCTGATCACTATCTGGCGTCGATCCGCAAGCGATCACCGGACAGCCCGCGCATCACCGACAAGATGCCGGTCAACTACCGCTACATTGGGCTGATCCGGCTGATCCTGCCCAACGCAAAGATCATTCACTGCCGGCGCAATCCGATGGACACTTGCCTGTCGATCTTTAAGAACCACTTCGCGACGGTCGGCCATCATTACGCCTACGATCTCGAGGAACTCGGCTTCTACTACAGACTCTATGAACGGCTGATGGCGCACTGGCGAACCGTGTTGCCGGCGGGCACCATGTACGAAGTGGATTACGAGGACGTCACCGGCAACCAGGAATCGCAAACTGGAAAGCTTCTTGACTACTGCGGGCTTGAGTGGAGCGACGCATGCCTCTCGTTCCATGAGAACGAGCGGCCGATCAATACCGCGAGCGCAGGGCAGGTGCGCCAGCCCATGTACCGGTCATCGGTGGATTTGTGGCGGCGTTTCGAAACCCATCTGGAGCCGCTGCGCAAGGCGATCGAGGGTTGAGACTGCTCTCGTCTCAGCCGCACTTCGAATAACCGCACGATGTGCAGTTGTCGCAGCCTTCCTGCTTGATCAACGACGCCTCGCCGCACTTCGGACATTGCCGGAACGGCGCGCGTCCGACATTCGGCTTGTCCGCCGCCGCATCGCTGCCGCCGCCGGACGGCAGCTGGTCGTTCAGGCCTACCACGTTGAACTGCTTGTCGGCCTCGTTGGCGAGCTGGCCGGGGCGGGACAGGAACCCGATATCGATCATGTGCCGCTCAATGACACCGCCGATCGCGGCCAGCAGCGACGGTACATACTTGCCGCCCATCCACTGACCGCCTCGCGGATCGAACACGGCCTTGAGCTCCTCGACGACGAACGAGACGTCGCCGCCGCGGCGGAACACCGCCGAGATCATCCGGGTCAGGCCGACGGTCCAGGCGTAGTGCTCCATGTTCTTCGAATTGATGAATACCTCGAACGGGCGGCGGCGTCCGTCCTGGATGATGTCGTTGAGCGTGATGTAGATGGCGTGGTCGCTTTCCGGCCAGTTGACCTTGTAGGTCGCGCCCGGCAACGCCTCCGGCCGGTCGAGCGGCTGGGTCATGTAGACCACGGCGCCGGAATCGCCCTCGTCCTTCGGTACCATGGTCGTGGTCGCTTCTCCGAGCGGCAGTTCGGGCTCGGATCCGTCGGCAGTCTTCTTGTCCTTCTTGACCTCGAGAACCGCGCCGGTCACATCGTTCGGACGGTACGTCGTGCAGCCCTTGCAGCCGACGTCGAAGGCTTCCATGTAGACCTGCTTGAAATCGTCGAACGAGATGCTCTCGGGCACGTTGATGGTTTTCGAGATCGAGCTGTCGATGTACTTTTGCACCGCCGCCTGCATCACCAGATGATCGTTCGGGCTCAGCTGCTGGGCATCGACGAACGCCTGGCCCAGCGGCGCATCCTCCCCCTTCAGCCGGCGATACAGCCGATAGGCATAGTCCGAGACCTCTTCCGACCGTCGGCTGCCGTCGGGCATCAGGACATTGCGGTTGTAGGAAAAGCTGAACACCGGCTCGAGACCCGACGACACGTTGTCGGCAAACAGCGAAATCGTGCCGGTCGGCGCCACCGACGTCAGCAACGCGTTGCGGATACCGTGTTCGGCGATCCCGGCACGAACATCGTCGTCGAGCGTCTTGATGTGCGCGCCAGCTAGATATTTCTCGGCGTCGAAGAGCGGAAACGCGCCCTTCTCGCGGGCGATGTCGATCGACGACAGGTACGCCGCGCGTTGAATGGCGGCGAGCCATTTCTCGGTCAGGCGGACCGCTTCCGCCGACCCGTACCGCGCACCGCACATAATTAAGGCGTCGGCCAGACCGGTGACCCCGAGGCCAATGCGGCGCTTGGCCTTGGCTTCGTGAAGCTGGGCCTCAAGCGGGAACCGAGATACGTCAACCACGTTGTCCATCAACCGGACCGCGGTCGCAACGGTTTCACTGAGCGCCTCGATATCGAGCTCGGCGGCCTCCTCGAACGGGTCGTTGACAAGACGCGCCAGATTGACGGATCCGAGCAGACAGGCGCCGTAAGGCGGCAGCGGCTGTTCGCCGCACGGGTTGGTGCCGTGGATCGTTTCACAGTAGTTCAAGTTGTTGGCCCGGTTGATGCGGTCGATGAAGATCACGCCTGGTTCGGCGTAGGCGTACGTCGAACGCATGATCTTATCCCACAACGTCCGCGCCTTGACCGTGCTGTAGACGGTACCGTCGAATTGGAGATCCCAATCACCGTCTTCCTTGACAGCCTGCATGAAGGCATCGGTCACCAGCACCGAGAGATTGAACATACGGAGCCGGCCCGGTTCGCGCTTGGCCTCGATGAAGGCCTCAAGGTCCGGATGGTCGCATCTCAGGACCGCCATCATCGCGCCGCGGCGAGAACCTGCACTCATGATGGTGCGGCACATCGCGTCCCACACATCCATGAACGACAACGGGCCCGATGCATCCGCGCCGACACCGCCGACATAGGCACCCTTGGGGCGCAGGGTCGAAAAGTCGTAGCCGATGCCACCGCCCTGCTGCATGGTGAGCGCGGCCTCCTTGAGGCCGTCGAATATTCCCGACATGTCGTCCGGGATGTCGCCCATGACGAAACAATTGAACAGCGTGACCCGCCGCTCAGACCCGGCACCCGATAGAATCCGGCCCGCCGGCAAGAAACGGAAGTCGCGCATGATGTCGTAGAAACGCTGCTGCCACAGAGCCTTATCGGCTTCCGGTTCGGCCAGCGCGCGGGCGACACGCGCCCACGTGTCGTCAATCGACTTGTCCACAGGCCGGCCATCGGCTCCCTTGAGCCGGTACTTCATGTCCCATATCTGCTGGGAAATGGGGGCAACTTGCGCCATATCGTGATCTCCGGACCGGGTCGGTCGATTTCTAGGTAAAAATACGGATACGCAAAACGCAAAGGTCAGGCCGTGCGGGAAGTCAGGAATTCCGCCGTTGTGCGCAAGGTTAAAGTAAGCCGGCAAGCGTATCCGGTCAAGAAAATGTTCTTGTTATGTTTCCACAATGTTATCCCGCAGGCGCCTCAAAAAATCTTTTAAATCACAAGCTTATTGACGGTTGTGCCCGCGATTCACAGGTCGACGGTCGACCAGTGATCACGATCTTACCCCCAATGTTTTCCACAAGGCCAATGTGAACGAAATCAGGTGTTCTCATCTGGTCCCGGCCCTGGCAGCGACGGAAATTCGGCTCGCGCCTCACTCTCAAGCCGGTGGGTCGCACCATCGATCTCGGTTTTCAGGCGCTCCATGAACGCCTTGCGGTCGAGACCCGGCGGTATGGGATCGCGGAACTCCACGGTAATCGCGCCGGAATGCTTGAAACCGAGGCTGCGCCGCCCCCAGAACAGGCCAGAGTTCAAGGCTACCGGCACGACCGGCACGTCGGCCGCCTGATAAATCGCGGCGATTCCCGGGTGGTACTTGCGATCATCGCCCGGCGCGACCCGCGTACCCTCGGGAAAGACGATGATCTGGCGCCCCTCTGCGAGTCGTTGTTGCACGACCGACAGCATCTTCCTGAGCGCCGAGGCGCCACCTGACCGATCGACCGGCACCGTCTGGCAATGACGCGCGTACCAGCCCCAAAACGGAATTGACCAGAGCTCCTTCTTCATCACGTAGCAGGCGCGCGGCCAGAACAGCAGGAAAACAGCGGTATCCCATGCCGATTGGTGCTTGGAGGCGATCACCACGGGCCCCTCCGGCACCTTGTCGAAACCGCGGACGCGGACATCGAGGCCGACGACCCAGCGGCTCAGCCAGCGCAGGAGATGCGCCCACTTCGAGATGACCCAGAGCATGGCGGGCCACGGAACAATCAGCAGCACCCACAACAGCAGCAGCATGCCGATCGTGATTACGGTCTGCAGAACGTCATAGATTAGGGACCGAACAGTCTGCATCAGATCATCCATCCGCCGGGAAGGCGCCCCTAAGCCAGACCGCCTTTTGGCGCACCCAGGCCAACAGGAACTTGTTGTATTCCTTCATAACCAGGACGGCACTTCCCGGCCACTCCCACCAGTTAGACTTGACGTGCTCCGGGAAAACCGGATGCGGCACAATGGCAACGCCGTCGAGCACGAACTCGAACTCGAGCAGGCTGCGCGGCATGTGATAGGCGGCGGTAACCAGACGCAGGGACCGGTATCCCTTTTCGCGGATCCATGCGGCAGTTTCCTCGGCGTTTCCGATGGTGTTGGTCGCGTTCCCGATCTCGACCCGGTCCTCGATCCCGGCATCGCCGCTGAGGACCGTCTCGAGCAGATAGCGTACGTCGATGCCTTCGTACACGCCTGAGACGAACAGCATGTCGGCACGCCCCGCACGCAGCAGGCCGACGCCCTCATCGAGCCGTCCGCTGCCGCCGGTCAACACAACAACCGCGTCGGTGCGCGCGCCGTCGTCCGCGGTGTCGACCGGAATTGAGCCGGCGAACTCGCGCAGACCGTGGATCCAGAAAAGCGCCGCGATCAGCACCAGACAGCCAACAACGACATAGGCGCGGTTCTGGGGACGCCGTATCGGTCTCCTCCCGGTCATCGTCAGAGCATCTTCGAAAGCGTTCGGAGAACCGTGATCCGGGCGGTCATCATCGCGATCACGGATGCGAAGACCGGCATGGCAGCCATCCCGATCCACTGACCGAGCCCGATGCTGATGTCGGGGATCGTCGCGGACTGCATCGACTGCGCCAGATGCCCCAACCCCAGCAGCGTGGGGATGGCAAGCGCAAGCCCAATCAGGCCGCCGCGCAGACCGAGCCAGAGCGCCCGCATCGCAAACTGACGCGCGACGTATGAATCCTGCGCTCCGATCAGGTGCAGAACCTCAATCGCGTCCCGATGCACCGCCAGACCGGTGCGCGTCGTGAAAATCACCGTTCCGATGGTGATCAGCGTGATCAGCGCGAGGACCGAGATGCCAATCAGTTCGATAGTCGACAGCAGGCGGATCAGGCGATCGAGCCAGACACGGTGATCGTCCACCGTCGCGCCCGGCACGGCCAGGGCGAGCCGGCGCCCGAGCGACGTCACGTCGATCGATTCGTCGGTGTCAATGGTCACGTCGATCAGTCTCGGCAACGGCAGATCCGCCTGATTGGCCAGCGCGCCCAGCCAGGGCCGAAGCAAATCGAGAACCTGAGCCTCGGAAATCAGCTGTGCGGACACCACACCCGGCGTATCGCGCACGATGCGCATTGCGTTCTCGATCGCGCGGTTACTGGCTTCCGTTGATGGCGCCGGCGCGATCTGGACCGTGAGCGTATCGCGCACGCCGGTATCCCAACGGTCCACAGTCCGATTGACGACCGCCACGCCGACCATGGCGATGATCGCGAGAAAAACCATGAAGGCGACGAGCAAAGGCAGGAACTGCGCATGATCGTCGCGGTCCAGGGCCAGGTCGCTGCGTGTCGAAAAAATGGACATGGATGTGGTTGGCCGGCGCTCAGAGGTAAGTCAGAATTTCGGGGTCGTAAGGCCGGTCGGGCTTTCCCGACGCGGCGTCGTCGGTGACGTGTCCGGCGGTCGGATCGCCGCCGCCGGCATCCATCCTGAGCAAACCACCGTTCAGATGTATCCGCGGATGACCCAACCGCTCGACCAGATTCTGGTTGTGGGTTGCGATGACAACGGTGGTGCCGAGCCGATTGAGTTCCTCGAACAGGTGCATCAGCCGATATGCCATGCGGTCGTCGACGTTGCCGGTGGGTTCGTCCGCCAGCAGCAAACGCGGGCGCGCGATAACCGCGCGGGCGATGGAAACCCGTTGCTGCTGACCGCCCGACAGGGTTGCCGGCCGCGCCTGCATGTGGTTTTGCAGTCCGACCCAGCTGAGCAGCTCTTCGACGTGATTGCGGACCTCCGCCTCGCGCACGCCGGCGATCCTGAGCGGCAGCGCCACGTTGTCGAAGGCGCTGAGATGATCGAGCAGGCGATACTCCTGAAACACGACACCGACTTTGCGACGCAACGCCGGCAGATCCTCGCGGGGCGTGGTTGCGATATCCCGACCGAACAGCGAAATCTGCCCGCGTGTCGGTCGCAGCGCCAGGTAGATCAGCTTGAGGAGCGACGACTTGCCTGCGCCGGACGGGCCAACGAGAAAGTGAAACGAGCCGTGCGCCAGCGTCAGGTACATGTCCTGCAACACCTCGGGCCCGAGCCCGTAGCGCAGGCCGACGTTCTCGAATCGGACTACGTGCTGACTGCGATTCTCGCTCATGGTGCGCGCTTCAACCTGGTTTTCCGGATAGCGACGACGATATCCCGTTCCCGCGATGTCCGTGTTCCGGTCCTGACCGGCATTGGCGAATCTCCACGAACAATGGCACGTGTCCGGCCTTTTCGTCCAGTTCGCTAGGCTGTGCGAACCGCGCGCCAATCCACCGCCACCGTGGCGTGCGGCCCGACGGGCCGGGCTCGCTTGCCATCGAATCGGGCTCCGCCTATAAACGACGGGAGTCTAACGGGTTACGGCGCACATGCTCATCGTCTGCCCCAACTGCCAGACACATTACACGGTCGACCGTCGGGGGTTTGAGCCGAACGGCCGCACGGTTCGGTGTCATAACTGTGGCAATAGTTGGCGCCAGGGCGTGGTCTCCGAGAACGCACCGCCGCCGGCTTACGCCCAAGCCGCTCCCGCGCCGCAACCCCAGGCCGCGGCCGCCGGCTATCCGCCTTCGGGATATCCGCCGTATCCGCCGCCGGGTTACCCGCCTTATCCGCCACCCGGTTATCCGCCATATCCGGCTGCACAGGCCGCACCGGCCGCCGCGGAACCAGCGCCTGCCGCTGCCCCCGCGCCGCCCCCTCCGAGCAACGATCCGGTCGATGTGGTCGAACCCGATTTCGACCTGCCGGACCCGGAGGAGGAAGACGACCTCGAAGACGACGTCGCGGAAAACATCGACGCGCTGTTCTCTGACGATGACGAAGAGGACGATGAAATCGACACCTCGCCGATTCCGGACGAAACCGGCGGCAGCGAGAACGACGATCTCTCCGACGACGAGATCGACGGCCTGTTCGATGACGACGACGAAAGCAGCGGTGGCATCTCGTCGATGATCGACAGTGGCGGGGATAGCGATGACGGGATCGATGACCTCGACGACATTCCCGAGCCGGATCCGCTTCCGGAGAGCCTGACCGGCGGCCTCGATGACGACGATGAGGACGATATCCCCGTTGCCCGCACCGCACGCGGCCGCAAGCCGAAGAAGAAAGGTAAGGGTGGCCTGATCGCGCTGATTGTCATCCTGGTTCTGCTGCTCGGCACCGCCGCCGGTGGTTATCTCGCCCGCTCCATGATTGTCGAGTTGGTACCGGAGACGAAGACGGTCTACGACATGATCGGCGTCGACACTGGGGTCCTCGGCGACGGTCTGGAGATTCGCGATGTTCAGTCGTCCCGGGCGACCGAAGCCGGCATCGACATCCTCCTGGTCAGCGGAACCATCGTCAGCGTCGACACGAAACCGGCGCCCGTGCCCTTGGTTCAGGCCATTTTGCTCGACGGCGAAGGCGTTGAACTGCAGTCAGTGGTTCAGGAACCGAGTCAGAGCGAGCTCGCACCTGGTGCCAGGATTGAGTTCACGATCCGGATCGACGAACCGTCGCCGCTATCACGGCGTATGGAGGTCACGTTCGCCCCGCGTCCCGGCGCCGAGATGCAGTGATCGCCTTCGGCCGTCGATCGCCTGATCAGAACGGTTTCAGCAGTCTTTCGATGTAATCGAGTTCGAACATCGGTCTGTAGCGCTCACCGGCCCGCCGCCTGAGTTCGTCGAAGATTCGGCGTGACCGCATGATGTCGCCGCGATCCGGCACGGTGACGCCGCCGTCGTCCATCTGGGTGCCGAGGGCGCCGCCACCGACACGGCCGAACGGATCGCTTCCGTCGCGCGCCCGATTGCCCTGCATCTGCAGTTGGTTACCGCTCTGACCGCGAAGCTGTTGTGTCATCATCTGGATCATGCCTTCGGTCGTCTGGCGCAGCAGGTCGAGCGCATCGCTCTGCGACGGCACCGCCCGGCTAGGGTCGCCGAGGCGAAGGGAATCCGTCGCTCGGCCCATGGCGCGTTCCGCATCCCCGATGGTCGGAGGTAAGCCGCCGAGCAACTCGCTGAGGCCGGTCATCAGTTCGGAGAGTTCCTGCTTCAGCGAGTCCTGCGGTCCGGCAAGCCGGCGCGCGGCATCATGGGGCTGTTCCCACTGTCCAGCACCGCCGGCGCCCGCGTTCGGCTTTCCGGGAACGTCGCCGTTCGGCGCCTGCTCCCCAAGTCCGCCTTCCAGTCCCTGCATCCGGCGAAGCTCGCGATAGGTCTGGTCAAGGAGATCCTGCTGCTGGCGCGACATGTTGCTCAACTGCTCGAGCATCCTGCGCGCCGCGTTGAGCTGTTCCTGTCCGGACTGGCCCATGCTCATGGCGTTCTGCATCGCCTGCAGCATCTGGGCGAGTTGCTCCAGCGTCTGTTCGGCGGCATCCATGGCGCCCGTCCGCGCCAGTTCCCGGGCATCCTCGATCATCTGCTGAAGGTCCTTGGCTTCGAAGTGCTCCATACCCGGGATGTCGCCAAGCCCCTCCATGCCGTCTTCGCGCAATCGCTCGGCGAGCGCCTCCAGATATCGATCAAGGGCCTGCTCCAGTTGATCGAGCAGGCTGTTGGTCTGCTCGTCGAACGTCCCCTCGCGCAGCGCCTCCATCAGCCGATTCTGGGCATCCATCAGTTCGCGCCCGGCGATCGCGAACTCACCCTCCTCGAGACGCAGGGCCATGCGCCACAGCATCTCACGGATCGACGGAATCTGAGTGCCGTCGTGGTCATAGGCGAGCCGCGCCCGGGCAACCCGCACCCCGAGGAATACGCTGATCGCATCACCAAACATCTGCGGACTGCGGCTAACCTGATCGAGACCGTGCAACACCCGCTGGACAGTGTCGCCGTCCGGTTGCACCAGGGCCTTGCGGTACTCGGCGAGAGCCCGGGCGATCGGGTGATTGAAGATGCGTTCCGGCAGGATCATGGCAAAAGGCTCACTGAGTCCGATCGCACCGTTGACGTCGACCGCCTCGAGCTGCAGTTCGACTGGCAGACCGGCCCAGTCGTGCGACGATGTGTTACGCACGATGGCAGTCTCGATGCTCATCGCACGTGCCCTCGGCAGCGGAAGGTTCATTCGGTCGGGTTCGCCGCCTGGATCGCCCGGTGCGAACGCCGGATTGCGGAGCACCAGACTGGCCTTAGATATCCCGAAGTCGTCCTCAGCACCGTACACCACGCGAAGCTGGCCGTTATTGCCGCTGGCCGGGGGCTGAACATAGAAGATCTCCGGCGGCCGATCGTCGATGGCGCGCACCGTCCATCCAGCCAATTCGGCGTCTCCACGTCGCACGGAAAGCCGCGTCATGCCGACCTCGCCGAAATCTTCCTCAAGAGTCAGATCGGCACGGTAGCCACCAGCACCTAGAACCTCGAACGGATTCCGCTGACTGCCAAAGTAGAGCTCAAGTCCCAGTTCCGCAGTGTCATCCGGAATCCCCACCTGGGCAATCACCCGGCTACCGACCGGTACGTCGCGAAACTGCTGGTCACCGTCGGACTGCGGCCCGGTTGGATCGGTTGCCGGCGAGCCGGCGACGCCTTCGGTGTTGTTCGTCAAATAGAACGGGGCCAGTCCGGTGTAGTCGGGCGGCGTCACCCAAATGTCGATCTTCACGTTCTCGGCGAGATCTCCGCCGAGGCCGGGCGTCAGCGCCCGCGCGATCCGGTTCTGAGCGTCCCCGGCCCCTGCGACCAGGCCGATGACTAGGATCAGGAAGGCGAGCGCACGGAAGCCGATGGGATCGTGGCGAGCGAGACACGGTGCCGGCCAGGCGACCCGCAAACTCTTGATCGAAGCCAAAGTCCGGGTCCGGTGCGCCGCCCAGATGACCTGAGACTGCGGCGTGCTGGTCGCCGTGTCGACATTATCGTCGAGAACGCTCAGCGGGTCGTGCCGGAGCCCGGAGTCGCGGTCGATCCGGTGCAGGATTTCGTCCTTGTCAGGCGGCGTGTAGTCGGTCACGGCGTATCGCGCGGCCCATGCGGCGGCCAGCACGGCGCCAACCAAAAGGCTTCCGTGCAGCCAGACCGGCAAGGCGGGCAAGACGTCCGTCAGAAAAACCCCCAATGTCGCGGCGATAATCGCCGCCAAGGGCCACAGCCGGGGCCAGATCCGCTCCCATTGCAGCACGAGCGCAGCCCGGACCATGGCAATGTCCCGGGCGCGGCGAACACGGTTCTCTAGGTGACCGAAATCGCCCGGTCCTTTCTGGTATCCCTGGTCGTGCAGGGATTGTGTCATCCGGCCGCCTTCCGAGCCGGGTCGGCGGCCCCGTCGAGCCAGTCGGGAATGGATTCGAACCCCATCATCTCGCGGGTCGGTACCCGGCGGCGGACTTCCGAGAACCGCCCACCATCGACCATAACCTCGGCGATCAACGGCCGTGCATTATAGGTAGACGCCATCGTCGCGCCATAAGCACCAGCACTGCGAAATGCGACCAGATCGCCGGCCGTCATCGTCGGCAGCAAGCGTTCCTTGGCGAAGGTATCGCCAGTCTCGCAAATCGGGCCGACGACGTCATAGGGTGCGCGAGCGGCGCCCGACACCGGTTCCGACACCGGTTCGATGGCATGATGCGCACTGTAGAGGGCCGGCCGGATCAGATCGTTCATTGCCGCATCGAGGATCAGGAACCGGCGGGTTTCACCTTCCTTGACGTAGACTGTCCTGGCGACGAGCACCCCCGCGTTGCCCATGATCACGCGGCCCGGCTCGAACAGCAATCGGCAGCCGAGGTGACCCACGGTCTCGCGCACGATGTTGCCGTAGTCTGCCGGCGACGGCGGCACGAAGTCGGCCGCATCGTCGAAGTACGGGATACCGAGCCCACCACCGAGGTCGACGCGGTCGATCGCGTGCCCGTCGACGCGGAGCCGCTCGACCAAATCCGCCATCCGCTTGTAGGCGGTTCGGTATGGTGTCAACTCGCCGAGCTGCGAGCCGATATGCATCGCCACGCCAACGAGCTTGATACCCGGCAGCGTCGCCGCGCGCTTGTAGACACCGGGTGCGCGTTCGATCTCGATACCGAACTTGTTCTCGCGCTTGCCCGTAGTGATCTTCGCATGGGTCTTGGCATCGACGTCCGGATTGACCCGGACCGAAACAGGAATCTCCATGCCTCGCGCCGAGGCCAACGCACTGATCGCCTCAAGCTCGGGTTCGGACTCCACGTTGATCTGCATAATCCCGGCATCCAGCGCCTGGGCGATCTCGGGTCCGGTCTTGCCGACGCCGGAAAAGACGATCTTCTCGGCCGGCACGCCAGCCGCTAGCGCGCGCTCCAGCTCGCCGGCCGAAACCACGTCTGCACCGGCACCCAGCGAGGCTAGCGTCCGGATGACCGCAAGGTTGCCGTTAGCCTTGACGGCATAACAGATCAGGGCGTCGAGTCCGGAAAGCGCCTCGGCAAAGACCTTGTAATGACGCGTCATGGTCGCGCGCGAATAGCAGTAGAACGGCGTACCGATTTCCTCCGCGATGACGCGAAGCGGCACATCTTCCGCATGCAGTTCGCCGTTCTTGTATGTGAAATGATCCATCGAACTATTCCTGCGGATAGGACTTCGGATAATCCGAGCCGTCCGGGTGCTTCGGCGGCCCCTTTCGTCCGCAACCGCTGACCCCCAGAGCAACGGCCACGAGCAACACGAAAATCAAGCTCCAGCGACCTGGCGTCGCTCGGCCACTCTCGACCCGGCCGTCCGTCGACTTGAGCCGCATGTCGTCCTTCCTGTCTTTCATATGGTGGAAAGTCTACCGATTCCCAGAGCCAGCGCCAAGATAACGCTGGCGGGCATCGGCGACGGCGGCCTTCACGTTTCCGGGCGCGGTGCCGCCGAAACTGGTCCGGCTGGCAACTGAATTGTCGACCCCGAGCACCGCGTAGACGTCCTCGGTAATGCCGGCGTGCACCGCCTGCATTTCCTCGAGTGTGAGATCCTCGAGCCCCTTGCCGGCGACTTCCGCCCGCTTGACCAACTCGCCGGTTACGTGATGCGCATCCCGGAACGGCATGCCGAGCACACGGACCAGCCAGTCCGCCAGGTCCGTGGCGGTCGAGAATCCACCGGCTGCTGCCGCGCGAAGTGCATCGGTGCGAGGTTCGGCCCCGGTCATCATACCGTCCATCGCGGCGATCGCCGTCATCAGCGTTTCGGCCGCATCGAATACCGGCTCCTTGTCTTCCTGCATGTCCTTGCCGTAGGCCATGGGAAGTCCCTTCATGACGATCAGCAGACCGGTCAATGCCCCGACAATACGTCCGGGCTTTGCGCGAATCAGCTCGGCGGCATCTGGGTTACGCTTCTGCGGCATGATCGAGCTGCCGGTTGAGAATCCATCGGGCAGCGTGAGAAAACCAAACGGCGCCGATGTCCATATGACGATTTCCTCGGCCAGGCGGGAAAGATGCATCGCCGAAATGGCCGCCGCGGCAAGAAACTCCAGCGCGAAGTCCCGGTCCGAAACCGCATCGAGCGAGTTGCGCATCGGTCCGACGAATCCGAGCTCCGTCGCCGTCCGATGCCGGTCGATTGGAAATGAGGTGCCAGCGAGCGCTGCTGCACCGAGCGGACTCTCGTTCATTCGCGCGCGGGCATCTGCGAACCGTCCCCGATCGCGACCCAGCATCTCGACGTAGGCCAGCATATGATGACCAAACGTCACTGGTTGCGCGGTCTGCAGGTGAGTGAAGCCCGGCATAACCGTGTCGGCGTGTGCCTCCGCTTGGCCGATCAGCACGGCCTGCAACTGTTCGAGCGCGTCATCGATCGCGTCGATGGCATCGCGCACCCATAAGCGCAGATCGGTTGCGACCTGGTCGTTGCGCGACCGCGCCGTATGCAGTCGCCGCGCAGCATCCCCGGCGATCTCGCCAAGGCGAGACTCGATGTTCATGTGAATGTCCTCGAGCTCGGCCTTGAACTCGAACGTCCCGTTCTCAATCTCCGATTTGATTCGAGCAAGCCCGTCAAGTATCGCCTCGACGTCCGCGTCGCTGATGATACCCTGTGCGCCGAGCATGCGCGCGTGCGCCACCGACCCCTCAATGTCCTGGGCATAGAGTTTCTTGTCGAAACCGATCGAGGCGTTGATCCGCTCCATCATCGCATCGGGACCGTCGGCAAATCGCCCGCCCCAGATGGTGCTCGCGGAACCTCTCGTCTTTGTGTCGTTGGCGCTCATGGCGACCCCTTTTAAACTGACCGCGCCTTCTTTACATCAAGTGGGCCCGAAAAAGCCAACCCGGAGCATGAGGATCGCAAAAATGCCGGACACGACAAGCAATCTCATTGCGGCGACCGTCGCCGTCGCCGTTGTAGCGGGATGGCTCGCCCAGGGTGACGATACGCAATCAATTAAGGCAATCGCCAAGCAGGAGTCGGCGCAGGCAGAGGCCTGTAGCCATGCCAATGCCCTTGATGCGGGTTTGCGGGACTATCTACCGAAATCGCCGCCCAAGGCCATCGCCGACGCCGAGTTTCAGGACGGCGACGGCCATCCCGTCTCAATCGCCGATTTCCGCGGCCGCGGCGTGGTGATCAACTTCTGGGCAACATGGTGCGCACCGTGCGTCGCTGAGATGCCCGCCCTCGACCGGGCCGACGCGGCGCTTGCCAGAGATGGTATCCGCGTGGTTGCCATCAGCGAGGATCGTAAACCCGGGGAGACTATCGAAGCGTTCTTCGCGGAGCACGGTCTGACCTCGCTGGAGCGGTACTGGGACGACGGTATGTCGTTTGCCCGGGCTGCCGGCATCGGCGCCCTGCCGACGACGCTGCTAGTTGATGCCCGAGGCCGGGAGGTCGCCGCGGTTCTGGGTGCGGCCGAGTGGGACCAGCCAGCCGTGATCGAGTTTCTGCGCCGCTGCCTGGCGGCCGATGGCTGACGATCACGGCTGGACAGGCTCCAGGCGATTCCGGGTCGCGCGGCTGGATGACGCATTGATTGTCCGGTTCGGCGCGATCTCCACCCAAGCCGGGCGCATGAAACGCGCAATCGGCGACTTCTTCCGCAAGGAGTATCGCCGTTACCGCGCCCTCCACAGCCCCTTCGCCGTATCGATCTGGATCGAACAACCCAAAAATGGCCGGCGGCTCGACTGCGACAATGTCGCCAAGGCCTGCCTCGACGCTTTGACCGGGGTTCTGTGGATCGACGATTCCCAGGTCGTTCGTTTGGTCGTGGAAAAGGTGCAATCGGACAGCGAATCCATTACCTTGATGGCGGTGCCGCATGTCCCGTCTGGACCGTCTTCGGCACTCGAAGAACTGCTCGAAAGGCTGGACCGGTCATGAGGTCATCGATTGTCAGAATTCTGGCCCTGACGGGCATGGTCTCCATTGCCGGTTGTGCCGGTCAGGAGCAACGTTGGACACACCCTGAGTTTCCGCCGGAGCACTGGTCCGTGGATGCCGCGCAGTGCCGACACGACGCGCTTCGGGAGGCGGAGAGGGATTTCTTCCGGGACGGCGGTTCGTCGTCAGGCGGCGCGACCGATGCCGAGGAAGTGAACGTCATGCTCGACCAGTCCGCTGTGCACAAACGCAGCCGCGCCCTGTTCCGGACATGCATGGTTCAACTCGGATATGTTTCCGCCGAGTAACCCCGAGTTTCAGCATCGTAACACTTGAGCTGCCGGCGATCACATCCCCGTGAGGGTTGTTGTTCCTGTGATGTTTCATAGATATGCAGCGGAGAGCCTGACAGAAGGCTCTCTCTCAACCGCACACACGGAGGTACTTCAAGATGGGACTCTCCATCAACGATATGGCGCCGGATTTCACGGCGCAGACCACTCAGGGAGAAATCAACTTCCACGACTGGATCGGCGACAGCTGGTGCATGCTGTTCTCGCATCCGAAGGACTTCACGCCGGTTTGCACAACGGAACTAGGGTACGTTGCCGGGCTCACGGCTGAGTTCGAGAAACGGGACTGCAAGATTATCGGCATCAGCGTCGATTCGGTCGAAGACCATCAGGCGTGGTCGAGGGATATCGAGGAAACCCAGGGTCACGCGGTAACCTACCCGATGATTGGCGATCCCGATCTCGAGATCGCCAAGCTCTACGGCATGCTGCCGGCCGACGAGGCCGGCACGGCCGGCGAGCGTACGGCGGCGAACAACGCAACGGTGCGGAACGTTTACATCATCGGGCCGGACAAGAAGATAAAGCTGATGATCACCTACCCGATGACCACGGGCCGTAACTTCGACGAGATCCTGCGCGTGCTCGACTCGCTGCAGTTGACGGCCAAGCACCAGGTTGCGACGCCGGCGAACTGGAAGCACGGCGAGGACGTCATCATCGTCCCCGCGGTCAGCGACGAAGCAGCAAAGGAAAAGTACCCGCAGGGCTGGAAGACGGTGAAGCCGTATCTCCGGCTGGTCGCGCAGCCGACCAACTGACGGCCACGACGCGAACCGGGAATCGAAAACGGCGGGTCCCAGTTCCCATGGACCCGCCGTTACTCGTCGCGTCGCAGGACGCGAAATCCTTGATTTGCCGGTCAGGCGGCCTTGCGGTCGTCGTTGGCCGCCACGGCAGTGACCTGCTTCTTCGGGAACGCAATCACCTCGGCGCTGCGGCGAATGAAACGCTGGCTCCGGATGCCCTCGGCGGCGCCTGCATAGCGGGCGGCATCCTCGGCGATCCGGGCGATGTCGCCGCGGGTCAGGCCGATGTCCGTCAGCATGCGGTTGGACAGGTTAGAGAGCTTGTAGGTCACGCTACGGCGGGTGTAGGTGCGAACCACGAACTCGACGATCTTGCCGACCGTACCGGCCACGAGACCGATGAAGGTCGGCGGCAGGTTGGCTGCCGGGTCTTCACCGCGCAGGCGGCGCTCTATCATGTCATCAGCAAACATCGAAAGCTGACGGTTTTCCTCGACGAACTTGATCATCGTCCGATCCTTTTCAATCAATCGCCGATCCCGGAGGATCGGCACCATTACAACGAAGTCGGCGGGGTTGGCATTGGCGCCTGACGCCCGTCATCAATCTGTGATGCGGGTATAGTGCAAATTACTTAGTGGGCAAAACGCCGTTCCTGCAGTCCAGCATTGCGTCCGGCGCATGACTCGTCCGCGCCGTCATACCGCATTGGTTTTCGCCATTTCAGCGCGTTGAAGGCATCGCCAAGCCGCCCGGGATATCCTAACTTAGGGTCATGGACGACTCACCGCGCGCTGGCGGCGCATCCGCCGGAACCATCCCCGATCATGTTGAACGCCTGCGTGCCGAACTGGCGAAGCGCGGCCTTGACGGTTTCATGATCCCCCGAGCAGACGAACATCAGGGCGAATACGTTCCGCCATGTGCGGAGAGGCTCGCATGGATCAGCGGCTTCACCGGTTCGGCAGGCCTCGCCATCGTTACGAGCGACAAGGCGGCGCTGTTTGTCGATGGCCGTTACACCATCCAGGCGCGTGACGAGGCGCCGGCAACAGTGTTTGAGCACTGTCACCTCCTCGAACAACCTGCGACGGACTGGATTGCCGCCAATCTGAACAAAGGCGACAAGCTCGGATTCGACCCGCGGCTGACAACACCGAATCAAACCGTGCGCTATCGCAAGGCGGTGATGCGGGCCGGCGCGGAGCTTGTTGCGGTCCCGGACAATCCGCTCGACACCGCCTGGAACGATCGCCCGTCCGCGCCGCAGGCGCCGGTCCGCCCGCACGACATCGCGTTTGCCGGGCGAACGCACCGCGACAAGTGCGAAACGCTGGCCGGCAAACTCACGGCACAGAGCCAGAACGCCATGGTCATCGCCGAACCGGACTGCATCGCGTGGCTGCTGAATGTCCGCGGCGGTGATCTCGCGTACCTGCCGCAACCGCTCTCGTTTGCCGTCTTGAACGACGACGCATCGGTCGACTGGTTCGTCGACCCGGCCAAGGCCGATGACGGTCTTGGCCAGCATCTCGGACCCGACGTCTCGATGCTGCCGCCTGAGCGTTTCGAGGACACCCTTCGAGGTCTGGGTGCGGCGGGCGCAAACGTGCGCATCGATCCGGACAGCTGTTCCGAATGGATTCGCACGACGCTGACGGATGCCGGTGCATCTGTTGCGTTCGGCCCTGACCTCTGCCTCGCCGAGCGAGCAGCTAAGACCCCGGCGGAAGTCGACGGCATGCGTCACGCGCATATCCGCGACGGTGCCGCCCTCGTCCGCTTTCTCGCATGGCTCGACCAGAAGGCACCAAGTGGCAACGTGACCGAGATCGGTGCTGCGGACTACCTGGAGACCTGCCGAAGGGATGGCGAGCACTTCCGCGGCCTCAGCTTCCCGACCATATCCGGATCGGGTCCCAACGGTGCGATCGTGCATTACCGCGTGACACCGGAGACCGACCGCAAACTGGAGCCCGGTGATCTCTACCTGGTTGACTCCGGTGCCCAGTATCTCGACGGCACCACCGATGTTACGCGAACCGTGGCGATCGGCGAGCCGACGGGCGAAATGCGCAGTGCTTTCACCCGAGTCCTGAAAGGGCACATCGCCGTGGCCACGGCGCGCTTCCCCAAGGGTACCAGCGGCTCACAAATCGACCCGTTCGCAAGGCGTGCGCTTTGGGAGGCGGGTCTCGATTATGACCACGGTACCGGACACGGTGTCGGCAGCTATCTCAGCGTACATGAGGGACCGCAGCGAATTGCCAAGGCGCCGAACACCGTGGCGCTGGTCCCGGGGATGGTCGTCTCTAACGAACCCGGTTACTACAGGACGGGCGCGTTCGGCATCCGTATCGAGAACCTCGTCCTGGTGACCGACTTGGATCCGCCGCCGGTGGGCGCCGAACGCCACCTGCTGTGCTTCGAGACACTGACATTGGCGCCGATCGACCGCCGCCTCGTTGTCTCGGAGATGCTCGACGGGTCGGAACTGGATTGGCTCAATGCCTACCATGTATCGGTTCGCGAGCAACTCACGCCCTTGCTGGATGCCGAGACGGCAGCTTGGCTGGCCGAGGCGACGTTGCCACTCTGACGTCCATTAACGTCTCTTCAATTTTTCCGTGCCACGGTTCACTGCCGCTGAATCCGCCCGCGCGCTGCGGTCGATTGACCGTCGCGGGCAGCTAAAACGGCAGTGGGTCACAGAACGTGACGGGGGAAAGACGATGCTGAAGCTGTTCAATCGGGGCAAGAATCCGGCTGACGAACCGCCGGGCGATCCTGTCGACATTCACTGGGTCCGCAACAACAAGGGACGGTTCCACAATATCATCCGTCTCGACACCGTTTCCGAGGGCCTGCGCGATCGCGGCGGGGTCTACGTCCTGTTCCACGGCGGAATCAAACCCGAGTGGCTGTATGTCGGTTTTTCCAGCGATCTCGGCCGTCAGATCGACCCGCTGATCGACGATCCGCGGCTTGAGGAGTACTACAACCGCGGCGGCGTCTACGTGACCTGGGCATTCGTCGCGGACGAGTTCCGCCACGGCATCGTCCGTTACATGACGGAGAAGCTGAAGCCGTTGCTCGACAATCCCGCGGCGCGACCGCTTTGCAAGGGGCCCGACCGGGTCGTGCCCATTGCCGTCTACGCCCCCGGGCGCGAGCCGCATTCCGACCACGCCGCCTGAACGGCTACCGCGACAGCACAGCCCGATCTCCTAATCTAGGGCTCGCCCATCGAAAACTCTTCGTGTTATGACGGCGCATCACGTCATTTCCTGGAGTTTCAGCATGTCCACAGTCGCAGAAGCCCCCGTGTCCGGCCTCGTTCGCCGTATCCTGATCGTTCCGGAGGGCACGGATGCCGAAACGTCAATTGCCAGCAAGGATGCCGGCGCCTCCGTCAACGTCGGTTTCGAGGGCTTCCCCGGCGAGGTTCATTCCGGCCTGACCCGGAATGCCTGTGTCCGCGTTCGCGACATGTACGACAAGGGCACCAATATCCGGAACGTCCGCCAGATTTCCATCATTTCAGAGGAAGACATGGCGGTGATCGCCGAAGCCATGGAGATCGAGCGCATCGAACCCGAATGGCTCGGCGCCAATATGCTGGTATCCGGCATTCCCCACTTCACCCTGCTGCCGCCGGCAACGCGATTGTTGTTCGACGGCGGCGCCTCGCTCGTTATCGATACCGAGAACGCGCCCTGCGCCTATCCGGCGAAGGAGATCGAGAAGGCACACCCCGGCAAAGGTAAACTGTTCGTCAAGAATGCCCGCCAGCGCCGCGGTGTGACGGCATGGGTCGAGAAGGAAGGATCGATCTCGGCCGGCGACAGCATCCGCGTATTCATCCCTCGGCAGCCCGCGTGGCCGGGCGCGGCACAAGACTAGTTTTGCGCCGGATCGATCGGTGCGCCGGCCGTCAGGCCGCCATCGACCGTCAGCATGGTGCCGGAAACGAACTCTGCTTCATCGGAAACGAGCCACGCGACCGCTCGGGCGATATCCTCCGGCCGCCCGAGCCGTCCGACGGGATGGCGCTTTTCAGCCGACTCGATTGCCAAGTCGAGGTTCTTTGCAGTTGAGAACGTCTGCATCAGCATGTCGGTCATGATCCAGCCCGGCGCCACGCAGTTTGCGCGAATCCCGTCTTTGCCGTGGTCGACCGCCAGCGACTTGGTGAAACCGACGACCCAGGACTTGGAGGCGTTGTAAATCGCCAGACCCGGATCGGAGAACGTTGCACTGATCGACGCCAGGTTGACAATCGCGCCACCGCCACCCTGCCGCATGATAGGCACCACGGCTCGGCTCGCGGTAAACACGTTGCGCATGTTGACGTCGGTCAACAGATTCCAATCGTCGTCCGTGGTTTGCTCCGCGGTTTTCTCGATCTCGACACCGGCATTGTTGACCAGAATGTCGACGCCACCCATGGCCTCGGCCCGATCGGCGATCCAATCCGTCAAAGCCTTGCCATCGCGCACATCGACCGGCTGCCAGTCCTCGATGCCCTTGATGACAGGATCGGGTTGCTTACGGCTGCAGATTGCGACGCGCGCACCCTCGGCGATCAGTCGCTCCGCGATCGCCCGCCCCAGCCCCCGGCTGGCGCCCGTTATGAGGGCCCGGCGCCCGTTCAAGTCATACATTCTTGGTCTCCTCTCGTCGGGCGTGTTCCGTTTCGTATCGCAGGCTATACTGGGCCTGAAGGCTCCGAAGGTGACAATGCGACATCCGTGTCGTCAATAGGCGGGATCATGGCGAAGGATATCGGCGGCAGCCCGAAATCCAAGGGAACGGTCGACCAGCGGATCAAGGATTTCGCACACGAAGTCCGCTCACCGCTCGCCGTCGTTGTCGGCTACACGAAAATGATCGCTGATGCCCGAAAACGTAAAACACCTCTCGAGGAAGTCGAGAAGCTCGGTGCCGCAGCGCACGCCTCCGCAATCAGAATCGGCCGGATATGCGAACGAGTCCTGGAAGAGGAAACCGCCGGCGAACAGGTCATCCGTCGCGAGAAGGTCGATTTCCGAGACATCGCGCAGAATATGGTCAAGGCGTTCACGCCCGCAGCGAACGAACGCGGCGTAGCGCTGAAGTTTGACATCGATCCCGACTTCCCGATCCTGGTCAGCGACCCGTTGTTGCTCGACCAGGTCATCGGCAACCTGGTCGGCAACGCGATCAAGTTCACGAGGCGCGGCGGTTCCGTCGAGATGCGCGGAAAGCTCGACGTCCAGGCACGCGCCGTCATGCTGGTCATTCAGGACGACGGCAAGGGTATCCCGTCGCATCTGCTGATGCGTCTGATGCGCGGCGAGCGGGTTTCGACCTCTGAGCAGGATGGCGCCGGAAAGGGCTGGGGTCGCGGCATGCAGATCGTCCGTGATCTCGCCGCGCGCCTCAACGCCGATATCGACATCGCGTCGGAGCCGGGCCACGGCACGGTGATCAGCCTACGTCTGCAGACCGTCAGCGACGGTTCGGATTAGCACCGGAGATTAGCTCTCGAGTTCGGCATCCCAGTAAAGGAAGTCGCGCCAGCTTTCATGCAGGTAGTTCGGCGGAAACGCCCGACCGTTCATCTGCAGTTCATGGTTGCTGGGCTGGTGGGGCCGGCGGAACAGCCGCATGCCGCTGGCATTGGGCATTCGGTGACCCTTGCGCAGATTGCACGGCTCGCACGCCGTCACCACGTTGGTCCATAGTGTCCGCCCGCCCTTGGCGCGTGGCACTACGTGATCGAATGTCAGGTGCTCGGCACGAAGTTGCTCGCCGCAGTACTGGCACGAAAAGCTGTCGCGGAGGAAAACGTTGAAGCGAGTGAACGCCGGGCGCCGCGCCATCGGAACGTATTCCTTCAGCGAAATCACGCTCGGCAACTGGATTTCAATGCTCGGCGAGGCAACGGTGCGCTCGTACTGGGAGATGACGTTGACCCGCGACATGAACACCGCCTTGATGGCGTCCTGCCAGGACCAGAGTGACAGCGGAAAGTAGCTGAGGGGCCGGAAATCGGCGTTCAGCACCAAGGCCGGACAGCTTTCCACCGTCGCGACCGTCATCGTCGATGCACTCTCGGTGTTTTCATCGGTCCCGGCTCATCCGCTTGGGTTGATCCCAGTGAGAGCAACATACAACATATTGTTTAAAAAATCCAAACATCCCCATCATGAAGTTTCAATGACATCATTCCCACGCCTTCCCGCAGGATGCGACGGTCTCGTCCGGCCCCTTGCCTCGAAACGGCAAGTGACGGAAAGTCGCCAGGAATGGAACGCGGCCTTTATGCCAATCGGAGGGAATCATGAAGATTACCGGCGGCTGCCATTGCGAACGGATCACATATGAAGCGGAGATTGACCCGGGCACGGCATTCCTGTGCCACTGCGATGATTGCCAGATCATGTCGGGAACCGCCTACCGCACCGTCGTCCGTATCCCGGAGTCCGATTTCGTCCTTAAATCGGGTACGTTGAAGGTCTACGTCAAGACGTCGGAAAGCGGGCGCCGGCGCGCCATGAACTTCTGCGGCGACTGCGGCACGCATATCTACGCAACCTCGGTCGGCGACGGCGAGAAGGCGTTCGGCCTGCGTCTGGGCACGGTCGATCAACGGCGCGACCTGCGGCCCTCGTCGCAATGGTGGCACCGTTCGGCGCTCGACTGGGTCGGCGATGTCGAGACCCTGCCCGCCCACGAGACGCAATGACCGTCGTCACCCGATTTGCGCCGAGCCCGACCGGGCACCTGCACCGGGGCCACGCGTACTCCGCGCTGTTCGCGAACGCAGAGGCCGGTACTGACGGCACATTTCTGCTGCGGATCGAGGACGTCGATCCCGGCCGTTGCCGCCCCGAGTTCACCACAGCAATCGTCGAGGACCTTGCCTGGCTGGGCCTGACATGGCCCGAGCCGGTGCGCGAACAGTCGGCGCACCTCGACGACTACCGTGCCGCGATCGACCGGCTTGACGCCATGGGTCTGCTCTATCCCTGCTTCTGCACGCGAAGCGACATCCGCCGCGAAATCGAAGCGGCCGGCTACGCCCCCCACGAGGCGCCGAGTGGTCCCGACGGTCCGGTCTATCCGGGCATCTGCCGGAATCTTTCGGACGACGAGCGGATCGAACGAATCGCGCGTGGTGACGCCTTTGCCCGGCGTCTCGACATGGCCGAGGCCGTCGCCCTGTCCGGAATCATGCGATGGCGGGATCTGGATCGCGGTGAGCTCACGGCAACGCCGGAGATCTTCGGCGATGTTGTTCTCGCCCGCAAGGACGTGCCGACGAGTTATCACCTCGCGGTCACCGTCGACGATCACCTGCAGGGCGTCACCCTGGTCACCCGGGGCGAAGACCTTTTCCCGGCGAGCCATCTTCACCGGCTGCTGCAAGCATTGCTTGGGCTCGACGTGCCGGTCTGGCGTCATCATGCCCTGCTGACCGATACCGAGGGCAGGCGATTCGCCAAACGCGACCGGGCCGCGACGCTGCACGATCTCCGGGAACAGGGCATGTCACCGGACACTCTGCGCCGGGAGCTGGGATTCGAATGAAGTGGCTTCAACTCGTCGTCGTCCCGCTGCTTCTCATCGCCTCTGTTTCGGTGGTGACCGCGGGACATGTTCGGGCAGCGGACATATGGAAAGGGCTCGAT
Organism: Rhodospirillales bacterium; assembly: GCA_040219295.1. Lineage (GTDB taxonomy): Bacteria > Pseudomonadota > Alphaproteobacteria > Rhodospirillales > Casp-alpha2 > JAVJST01. The sequence continues at coordinate 632,704 of JAVJST010000005.1, read as the reverse complement.
CGGATTGGGGAAGCCCGAGTGGCCGCCGTTGTCGACGGTGACACCGTCGTCATCGAGCCCGCTCTTGATGGCATGAACGAGGTCCGTCTCGTCGGCATTCAGGCCCCGAAGCTGCCGCTCGGCCGCGAGGGGTTCAAGGCCTGGCCACTGGCAGATGAATCCCGAAGCGCTTTGGTCGATCTGGTGCATGGAATGACCGTCACCCTCTATTCAGGCGGCGCACGCGCGGACAGGCATGGCCGTCACCTGGCGCATCTCCGGCTGGCGAACGGGACGTGGGTCCAGGGCGAATTGCTGCGCAGCGGCTGGGCCAGGGTCTACAGCTTCCCGGACAACCGTTCCCTGATCGGTGAAATGCTGGCGCTCGAGAGCGAAAGCCGTGGGTCGCACCGCGGCATCTGGGGTCATCCGAACTATGCCGTTCGGACACCTGGTGAGCTGGCGGACCTGATCGGGCGTTTCGAAATCATCGAGGGGGCCGTTCTCGCCGCCGCCGTCCACAAGGGCACCGGATATCTCAACTTCGACGACGACTGGCGCACCGATTTCACTTTGGTCATCCACCCCCCATCCATGGCCGTATTCGATGCCGCCGGGGTCGATCCGGAATCCTATGCAAACCGCACGGTTCGGGTACGCGGCTGGCTCAAGTCCTTCAACGGGCCGATGATCGAGGTCACCCACCCCGAACAGATCGAGATTCTGCCTTAGTTTCAACACATCCGATGATGATATGTATGGCGAAATTCTCGCGAGAACACTATTGTACGGTGGATTCGGTGATCCGAATTGCCATCGCCGCCGGCCACCGCCACTGGAGTTGAACTGATAATGTCGCCGTTTCGCATAGCCGCCATCGCGGCCCTCGCCTTTACCGTTGTGGCTCAATCGCCGGTTCACGCCGGCGAACACGAACCGGTACCCTACATCACGCTCGGCGCCGGTATCCAATTCCCGACATCGGCCAACATGACCGGCGCAAATGTGGACTCGAACATCGAGTACCACCGCGGGTACGGACTCCGCGCGGCAGCCGGTCTCGATTATGATTCGCCGCTACGCAGCGAACTTGAACTGTCGCACTATACGACACAGCTCGACACGGTGAACGGCGCAAGCGGCGGCGGCGACATGGACCTGACCGGCCTGATGGCAAACGTCTATTGGGACTTCATGTCCGATTCCGAGTATACGCCATACATCGGTGCCGGCCTCGGCGCTTTCCGCGTCAATGCCAACGGCAACCACTCGATTGGCGGGTCCACCGTTGACGACGACGATGTTTCGCTCGGCCTGCAGGGCATCCTCGGCGTCTCACGCCATATCAACGAGCAGTGGTCGCTGACCGCCGATTACCGTTACCTCACGCTGCCCTACATCGGGATGCGGACCGCATCGGGCAACGATCTGACCAGCGAGTACGAGACGCATGCCTTCATGATCGGCCTGCGTTACGATTTTGGCGCGCCGAAGAAACCGATGGCTGCGGAACCGGTCGTCGAGCCCGTTGCCGTCGTGCAACCCGAACCGGAGCCCGAGCCGGTTGCCGAGCCCGAGCCGGTAGCGGTGCCGCGCACCTATCTGGTGTTCTTCGATTGGGATCGGTCGGACCTTACGCCGATTGCCCTTGATATCGTTCGTGATGCGGCGGCAAACGCCAAGTCCGGCGGGATCAGCGTGATCACCGCGACGGGCCATGCCGACCGCTCCGGTACGGACGCCTATAACGACGGACTGTCGCGCCGCCGCGCCGAGGCCGTCAAGGCGCAACTCGTCGCGCTTGGCGTTTCGGATACGATCATCTCGACGGACTGGAAAGGCGAACGCCAGCCCTTGGTGCCGACGGACGACGGCATCCGCGAGCCGCAGAACCGGCGCGTCGAGATCGTTTTCCCGTAATACTTAGAGGACTTACTGGGTATCGCTGTCGGTGTCGGCGGTCTGTTCAAGACCGGCGTAGGTCACCTCGGCCCGGCAGTCGGTGTTTGGAATATTGCGCGCCGGGTTCCACCAGTCCGCGGCGAACGCTTCCAAGGCGCCCGGATCGACCGCCAGGACCCGCTCGAACGCGGCCAGGCTCTGGGTGCAATACTTGGTGCCCTGCGAAATGGAATCGATCGACGAGAGGTTGGCGAGCATTGTTACATAGTCGTTGAGTTCGGCCTTGGCCGACCCGCCGAAGCGTTTCTGGAAGTTCGACTTCAGCGCCTTGCCATTGACCTTGAGAACCGGCTGAAAGCGTTCGACGAACGCGTTGTACTGGGTCTCCGCGCCGCAGCTCAGTGACGCGACCATCAGGTCGGTCTGCAGCTGTCGGACATTGAATGCCGCCAGTTGGCGCTGGTCGTTGCACAACTCCGCCGCTGAGGCCGATGCGCCGGCGATAATGCTCAGGACCACACTGCCGAGAGCGGCCCGTCGGATACGTCCCCATTTCGCGCTGTTTTTCACGCTGGTGATCTCCTCAATCTTACCCTCACCGGAATCGTCTCACGAACTGATTCCGCGATCAAGTGAATTGCCGCAGCCTCGACATTGATCCATCTTGGTTCGGGGGTATACGCCGGATACGCTCGCCAAGGCAACCGTATCCGCCGAGGCGCCGATGTTCATACCGCTCTACGATTCCAATCCGACGCATCGAATCCCCTATCAATACGTCACACTGGCGATCGTGGCCGCCTGCGTTCTCGTGTTTCTCTGGCAGATCAGCCTCGATCCCAGAAGTGCCGAGGAAGCCATCTACGCTCTGGGCGCGATACCGGCGGTGATCACGGGCCAACGTCAACTCCCACCCGATATCGCGATCATTCCGTCCTACGCGACGATCATCACAAGCATGTTTCTGCACGGCGGCTGGATGCACCTGATCGGCAACATGGTTTTTCTCTGGGTGCTCGGCGACAACATCGAAGACGCCATGGGGCACATGCGGTATGTCGTATTCTACCTGGTTTGCGGCATCGCGGCTGCATTCTGCCACATGGCCGCTGATTTCGGCTCGACGATGCCCATGGTCGGCGCGTCCGGCGCGATTTCAGGGGTAATCGGCGCCTACCTGGTGTTGCATCCGAAAGCGAAGATCCACGTTCTGATCTCGTGGTGGGTCGTCGCGCTGCCGGCATGGATCGTGCTGGGTGGCTGGATCGCGCTTCAGTTCTTCAACGTCGCCACCGGCGGGGGCGGCGGCATTGCCTGGTGGGCGCACATTGGCGGCGCGGCGGCCGGCGTCATCCTGATCCCGTTCTTCAAGCATGACGCCATTCCGCTCTTCGACGGTTTCGTCGGCGAGCCGACGCCGACGAAGGCCGCACAACAGACACGGGCCCGCCAGCCGTCCGGAATTCGCCTCGTACGACGCGACGAACGGGGAGTCGATAGCGGCGACCCACGCCGGCCGTGGCGTTAGCCCCCTTGAACCGAGAATGGTGACACCCCATCATAATCGGATCATTTCAAATGACAGGGAGAAAACCATGTTTCGCCTGCTGATGACCGCTGTCGCCGTCCTAACGGCGAGTGTGTTTGCGATCTCGACCGCCCGGGCAGAGGTTCAGTCCGAGACCGTGACCTACAATCTCGACGGCAAGGAGTTCACCGGTTACATGGCCTGGGACGACGACTACGAAGGCTTCCGGCCCGGTGTCGTCGTGGTGCATGAATGGTGGGGCCACAACGACTACGCGCGTATGCGCGCCGACCTCTTGGCCAAGAACGGGTATACGGCGTTTGCGCTCGACATGTACGGCACCGGTAAACTCGCCGAGCACCCGAGCGACGCCAAGGCGTTCATGATGGAGGCGATCGAGAAGTCCGAACAGGCCGTTGCCCGCTTCGAGACGGCCTTAGCAATCCTGCGGGCCCATCCAACGGTCGATCCGCAGAAAACCGCCGCCATCGGTTACTGCTTCGGTGGCGCCGTCGTTCTCAACATGGCCCGCGCGGGCGCCAACCTGGACGGGGTTGTCAGTTATCACGGCAACCTGTCGCCGATGGTCGAGCCGACCGGTAACCCGATCCAGACCGAAGTTCTAGTTTACACCGGCGGATCGGATCCGTTCGTGCCGGCCGATCAGGTCGCGGCGTTCGAGACGGAAATGACCGAGTTGGGCGTGAAATACGAACTCGTCAGCTATCCGTGGGCAGTGCACAGCTTCACCAACCCGGGCGCCGATGAGAAGGCCGCCAAGTACGACATGCCATTACGCTACGATTCGCTGGCCGACGGAGATTCGTGGATCGGCACGATGAATTTCTTCGACCGCTTGTTCAAATAAAATTCCGGGGCGCGGAGCGAGGTATATCGCGCGACATGAAACCGTTGCGAGGTATGCCGCGCCGAGCTCCTACGAAACGCGGGCAAAATACGGCACTGGAGCCTGCGGTTCCGTCGAATGCGTGTGCGAGCCGATCAGGGCCGCCCGAGCGTTGGCAGGAGCCGGTCTTTGAGTCAGGGCGCCAGCAACGGCTAATCGGAGCTGATCCCGAACCCTTGGCGCGGCGTAGGATTTAGCCGAACCAGACATGCCCCTGTGTCTCGTACATCACGACCACGCCGAGCGTCACGGTAGCACCGCCGACGAGCCCCCGAACAATCGAGTGCAAGCCGGTCAGTCGGCGACCCGTCCAGCCCAGCGGCACGGCAATGGCAAACGACAGCGCCGCCATGCCGGCGACCGACCCCACGCCAAAGACGACGACAAACAGGATCCCTGAGACGGCGTCGGCGGCACTTGCAACCGTCAGGACGATCAACGCGGCGGAGCCGGCCAGCCCGTGCATGAGGCCGACCGCCAACGCACGCCACGGCAGCGCCGACCGGTGCACGTGGTCGTGCGGGTCGTCGAAATGCTGGGCGCCAAAGGGCTTTTCCGACGTGTCGACGTCGGCGTGGCTATGCGCATGGAAGTGAACGGTGCCATCGTCGTGACGGTGAACGTGGAAATGTACACGATCGCGAATCAGTCGGTGCAGAACATGGCCGCCAAGCAGCACGAGCATCATTCCGACCACGAACTCAAGCCAACCGGCGAGGCCGTCGCTCATCATGAAGCCGAACGTCACGGCAGAGCCGGCGACGGCGAGCAGCATCAACGCATGGCCGACGGCCCAGGCCACTCCTTGTTGGAGAACGGACCGTCTCGACCGGGTTCCACTGGCAAGCGACGTGACCGCCGCAACATGATCCGGCTCCAGCGCATGCTGGACTCCGATGAGCAGACCGAGCACCAGAACGCTCCACAGGGTTGTGTCAAATTCCACCATTGCTGCCTTTCACCAACGACCACGGCACCCACTCGGGTCTTAGAGGATTAGAACGGAAAATCCAGCAATTCCGTTCCCCCTGCGACCATCACTTTCCGGAAATGAACATGTCGAGCACGGGCGAGCGGTACCCGTCATCCCGCCAAAGGATGGGGAAGTAGTTCTCATCCATGACATCATCGGCAAGCCGCTTGTAGCGCCCGTAGATCGGACCGATTCCCGCGTCGAGATGGTCGGAATTATACTCGGCGGCCGCCGGCATTGCGTGGAGCACGAGAGACCTTCTAGGAACCTTGGCGGTATTGTTCCCGGAACCGTGCCACATCCGGCCATGATGGAACGAGCCGCCACCTTTCGGTACCTCGACGTAAACGATGTCCGGCTCGACGCCTTCCCGCGCGGCCGCCTGTTCCATGTATTTGCGGTACTCCGTCGGGCCGTGGAACTCGCCTTCCGGCGGCAGTTGCGCCCACTTGTGAGAGCCGCGGGCGAACTCGATGGTGCCGGCGTCGGCGTGAGTCTCATCGAGCGCGATCCAGCAGGTCATGATTTCGCCGGGTCGGAACCACGACAAATAGGCATTGTCCTGATGATACCCTAGTGGTCTGGTACCAGGTGGTTTCCACAGCACGTTATCCTGCATCACCCGGGCACCGGACCAGCCGCCGAGCGTCGCGACGGCGCGCCCCAGATCCTCTCGCAGTACCACGCTCGCCAACAGGCGATCGCCTTTCCAGCCATTGCAGATCTGGCGGGTCAGGGAAGGATCGCTCTCGCCTTCCCGCCAGTTGACTTCGTCCGGTCTGATCCCGCTTTCGAACTCACCTCGAAACATCCGTTCATACCGTTCGTGCAGGGCGTCGGCGGTGGCCTCGTCGATCAGCTTGTCGACGATCAGAAACCCGTCTTCGTTGAATTGCTCGATCTGTCGTTGCGTTAATTCGAACATACGCGGCCCTCAAACTGCTCGACGACCATGAAACATCACGACGATGCCGACGATGATCAAGAACGCGCCCGCAATCTGGTTCCAGGCGACAGGTTCTCGGAAGGCCGCGATTGACGCTATCAAGGCGATAACGATGGTTCCGCTGACGATCACCGGCACGGCGAGCGCGGCCGACATCGGCGGATGGCCGTTGACGCCGCCGAAAAGATAGAGGTAGGCGATCTCGGCGCCGCCGATGCACACGCCCGCCACGACGGCCCAGACGATCGCCGTGGTGCCGAGGTGAAATTCCGTAACGCCCCTGTTCCAGAGCACGAAGGCGAACAGCGCGGACGTCGTCAGGGCCGCCACCTGAAGCATCATCGTGGCCGCAACGGTGGTCTGCGCGGTGTCCGGCACGGCATTTCCGGATGCCTTAACAAAGACATTGTAACCGGCATAAAGCACTGTTGTGATGATCAGCAGTACTGTCGGAGTCATGAAGGCTGACATGGTCTCTGGTCTCCCGATATGGTGTCGAACGAAGTTTATACGTCAGCGATCCCAAGGTCTCCATGCCCGCTGATCGGGATCAACGACAACAGGAAGCCGCATGCCAAGAGTCGCCGTCATCGAAACCGGTCCCGTCGTCGATACCCTGCAGGCCAGGTACGGCACCTATCCGGACATGTTCCACCGTCTGCTCGAGGACGCGGACCCCTCGATCGAAACCGAGGCGATCTCGGTCATCAACGGTGAACCCCTGCCCGATCCGGCGGCCTTCGACGGATACCTGATCACCGGTTCGCGATATGGCGTATATGAAGATCATGAATGGATTCCACCACTGAAACAGTTCGTGCTCGATGTTCGCGATGCCGACCGTACCATGGTCGGAATATGTTTCGGCCACCAGCTGATGGCCGAAGCCTACGGCGGGCGCGTCGAGAAATCGTCGAAAGGCTGGGGCCTCGGCCAGCACACTTACAATATCGAGCCGCGCTCCTGGATGGCGGGTTCCATGCCGAAGGTGGATGTCCTTGCCCTGCACCAGGACCAGGTCGTCGAGGCGCCGCCGGGCGCCGAGCTGATCGCCGGATGGGACTTCTGCGAGTACGGCGGGTTCCAGTTCGGCCCCAAGGCGGTATCGTTCCAGTTCCACCCAGAGTTCACGCCGACGTTCTTCCGTGACTTGATCGCCACCCGCCGAGGAACCATTATCCCCGAGGATATCGCCGACAGCGGCGTCGCCACGGTGCTCGATCATAACGATTCTGGCCACGTCGCGAAGTGGATGGCGGAGATTCTGCGCAACTGAGGGAAGCGTCGGAACTTCGGACAAACCCAACAGGAAAGCTCCATGCGAATCACCTCAGTTATTGCCGTAGCCGTCACGACGGTATGCATCATCTTGACCGCGGCCTCCGCGATCGCCGCGGATCCCGTCGGACGGATCGAGAAGATCAGGGGCGAAGCCGAACGGCTTCATGCCAGAGGCACCGAACCGCTGACTGTCGGCAGCGTGGTCTACACCGAGGACGTGATCCGGACAGGTGACGCAGCCCGTCTGCGCATCCGGTTTCTCGACACGTCCTCGCTACAGCTCAGCGAGAACACCGAGTTTCTGATCGACGATCTGGTCTATCAAGGACCGGAGAGCGCGGCGAACCAGTCTCTGGTGTTCCTCGAGGGCGTATTCGGTTTCATTAGTGGCTCAATTGCGCAGGCCGATCGCGAAGCGGTTTCATTGACGACGCCCGTCGCGACCATCGGCATTCGTGGCACCCAGGTCGTGTTTGGTGTCCTGACCGTCGGCATGCCGCCGGGCGAACCGCACTACGGTTTCCAGATCTGGGACGGCGCGGTCGAAATCACCTCGCCAGTCGGTTCCGTCACGCTCGATGAGCCCGGAGAAGGCACTTTCCTGCCTTTGACCCGCACCGCAGCGCCGACACCGGTTCGGCGGTGGACAGAGGAAGAGGCCGCGGAAGCGCGCGATCTCCTGGCATTCTGATCGACTTGAGGCAACTGAGCTGCGTCATTCACCGGCGAGCTGCTGCTCCTCGTAGGCGAGTGGGAGCTTAACGGTAAAGCGGCTGCCGACGCCGACAACGCTGTGGATTTCCAGCGTCCCGTGCAACTCCTCGACCAGCCCATTGACGATCGACAATCCGAGACCGGTTCCCTTGGCCGCGAGGTGCGGATTTCCGTGTGACTGCGAGAACGGTTCGATGACGCCGGCAATCAGGTCTTCGGGAATGCCGATGCCCTGGTCCTCGACGTCGATCAACACCAAATGGTCCTGGCGCCGGACGTCGACACGAACCTCGCCCGTCTTGTCGCTGAACTTGACCGCATTCGACATCAAATTAAGGATGATCTGCATGACGGCGCGCTGATCCGACTGAATACTCGCGACCTCGTCGCCGACGTTGATCTTCACGGTCACGCCTGAGTCCGGAAATGCAGACGCAACCTTGCGCTTACAGAGTTCGACGATGTCACGAAGATCGACCTGTTCGATCACAATGTCCCGCTTGCCGGATTCGATCGTCGTCACGTCGAGTACGTCGTTCACCAGCTCCATCATGTGGTTGCCGCTCGATGCGATGTCCTCGACATACTCCTTGTAGACAGGCTGACCGACCGGACCGAACACCTCGGCACGCATCAGTTCGCTGAAACCGATGATGGCGTTCAGCGGTGTCCTGAATTCGTGGCTGACGGTCGCCAGGAACCTCGATTTGGCATCGCTCGCGCGAGTCGCTTCAAGGATGGAGTCCTGTAGTTCGGAAAGAACCCGTTTTTGCCTGGTCACGTCCTTGCCGGCACCAAGATAACCCGTGAAGGTGCCATCATCGTCGAACACCGGCCGGCCATCGATCCGGACGTAATGCAGCGTGCCCTCTTCGTCGCGGAACGGGTACTCGAAACCGACAATGTCCCGACGTTCCTCGATCGCGGCCTCGTAGCTCCACCAGATATCCGGATCATTGTCGGCGCCGACGATTTCTGGGCGCGTGCGGCCGACCATGTCACCGAGAACCCGTGCCGAGCCCACGTCTTCGGGAACCGAAAGCCATGTTAAACGCCCATCGGGGTCGCTCTCCCAGAACCAGTCCGATGTCGATTCAGCAAACGCCCTGAATCGCAGGTTGCTCCTGCGCAGTTCGCGCTCCGCCCGTCGGCGGCGCGCCACCGCAATGATCAAGACGACGATGATAGCCGACTCGACGGCAAGGAACGCGATCGCACCCCAGATCCACTGTCCATGCTCGCGAAATACGTTCGGTGGCGGGTTCAGAACCTCAGCACCCTCGGGGATGTCCAAGTTGTCGAATCCGTATCTCTCAGCGACCGCAAAATCAACGACCAAGCGGTTGGGGCTTTCCTTGACGACGGGCACCGACGACGGGTTGGCGCCGTCGAGAATGCGGCCCGCCATGTCGCCGGCAATCCAACCCTGTTCGAAGTGCGATACGACGATGCCGCCGAGCGACCCCTTTCCAAGAGTCGACCGCCACGGATGAACGAACGGTACCGAAGCGTTCTCCGTGATCAGTCTTGCCGCCTGGTCGCTGGTCATCACGTCGCCGCGCATGTCGCGGAATGCCGTAATCAACAGGACCGCGCATCCCTCGGGTACCTGACGAAGCTCTTCGGCAAGGTCGTCGAAGGTCATTTCCTCGAGCGACAGGATACGGATTCGATCGCCGAACCGCGCATACGCATCGGACGCCTCGAGGGCCTTTCTGTTGAGTCTGCCCGTCGTGGTATTGTCGACGATCGCCAGCAACTTGCCGGATTCGGCAAGAAAGTCCTTCGCGAACGTCGCGGTCTCGCCGATCGATGTGGTCTCAACAACCCCGGTTATCATCGGGTCGGCACCGGCCTCAACGGCGCGCTCCACGTCATTGATGCCAAGGAACACGATCGGCGTGGACGCAAAAAGGCGGTTCTTCTCGCCGACAGCGAACTCGAGAGCATTGTCGTCGGCGACGACCACGATGTCGGGCTTCTGCATCTGCGCCATCTTCTGGACCAGATGACTACGGAACGACGCAACGTTTTCGACGGACGGGAATCGCTTCGTGTCCATGAACTCAACGGTGAGCGCGACCCGGTGGTCTCCAAGGGCATCATCGAGGCCGGCCCTCAATCCATCGATCTGCTCTTCGAAAGAATGGAATGTCGGATGGTAGGAACTGATGAACAGCAGATTGCGTTGCGACGCAACCGCATCACGCGCGCCCAGCGCGGCGACGAATAGCATGACAACCGCAAGCGCCGCGGCAAGACGCCCGCGCGTCCCGTACCGTGTTTTGTCTGCCCCCAAAATGAACCCCCGGCATGCATGTGGTTGTGACGGGGGAAATTTGTAAGCGGCATTAGTTAACGAATTGATTCTAGTGGAAACCCGGAAGGCCACGAGACGCTGTCGCTCCCGCGAGCACGCCCAATCAGGAGGTGGAAATCGCCGGCCCGCTCCGGATATCGCGAACTCAGACCGAGCGGGTGACTAGGAGGCTGAAGACATGCCCCATCAAAAGCTACGGAGAATCAGGAAGATCCAAAAAGAACTGGCGTTCGGACAGCGGCTCTGGGGCGAGTTCTAGGACTCGTCGGTCCCATCCAACGCGTTGATTGCCGCAAGTAGGGCACCCCAAGCATAGAATCCGTCGGTGTCTGCTTGGTCGTGGATCGCACCGTTTTCAGCATTGTAGTTCTCGCCACACAAGCGGTAGCGCCACCCCTGTTCGAACACCCTCCAGCTCTTCTCCGCCAGTGCCGTCGCTTCCCTCTGCCGTCCCATGCGCTGGAGTCCCCGGTGGACCCAGAAGTTGAGCGGCCCCCAGATACGGCCGCGCCAGTAGACGTTGTCTCCGTACGCCGGATCGTCGCGGGTGACCGACGGCAATCCGTACTCACCGCCGAATTTATCCGGATCGTCGAGGTAACCGGCGATCATCCGGTCTACTTGCGCGTCGGTACCGATTCCCGCAACTAGGGGATAGAACGATGTCGGCGCGATCGACGGCACGAAGGCGCCGTCAAGCATCCGGTTTGCGTACACCCCGCGCGCGTCGTCCCACAGCCAGTCGTCGATCCGGATCTTGAGCGAATCCGACCACGCCTGCATCTCCTTTGCGTTGCCGTCGTCGCCGAGATCGCGAAGGATTCCCGCCAGGATTTCCGCGTCGAGGGCGGCGAGGCTGTTGAGACCGACGTCTGCAGCCAGCAGCAATCCCGTTTTCTCGTCGAACGGAACCGGATCGTGCAGCGGCGAATTGTCCATGGTCGACTCGTCCTTCGCCGCAAGCTTGGTGCCCTTGTAGAGCCCGTCGCCGGCCTCGAGGCTGGTGCCGAAACACAGCAATCCCGTATCGCCCAGCTTTCGGCGCGTTTGCCACCATCTCGCGTTCCGCAGTAATCCGTCGGCGTAGCGCTCCAGTACGTCGAGATCGCCCAGACGCTGGTAGAGTGACCACACGACAAATGATGCGACCGGCGGCTGTGTCCGATCGAGCCAGGCGTCGTTGCCGGTCACCAGGCAGGGGAAGTTTCCGGCCTCCGTCTGCCATGCAAATACGGCGTCGAGATTCTCCCGCGCCCGGTCGGTGTCGAAGAACCCCCACATCCAGGCATTGTAGAGGACATCGTTCAGCCAAACGCCGAAGCCGCCGAACTTCTTGGTGTTCCAGAATCGGCTGAGCGCGGTGTAGGGCCGCCCGTTGACAGGATCCCATACGTGATTCCAGGCCATCACGTCATGCATTGCCGCCAGTGCCCGGGCAACACCCTCCTCGGGTTCCGGCGGCATCGCCGGTATTTCCCCCGGGATCGGCTCGCCGTCGACATGAACGTGCACGGTCATCGACGGCGCCTCCTCCAGATTGAACCGCAGCGCCATGACTTCGCCTTCATCCGAACGGGAACCGAGATAGAAGTACCCGCGTTCGTCAAACTCGCGGACGAGACCGCCGACATCGTCGTGGGCAGTCACCAGCAAAGGTTTCTTGCCGGACGTCACCATAATCTGCCGGCCTCCCGCCGATCCGGTCAGGATTCCGTTCTCGCGATCATAAACGAACTGGGTACCGACTGGACCCGACAGGCAAAGCGCGACCCAAAATCGCAACCCCCATTCGCCGTGCCTAATGGCGTTCCACGCCAGCGCCGCAGCACCGCCGCTCAGATGGTAACGCCAGGACAAGTCCGTGCCGGCAACTGATGTCTCGAACGCGACGTCCTTGTCGCCCGCCGGCCGGCGGCCGAAAGAAATCTCGGGACCGGGCTTAAGCAGGGTCGCGCGATCTGCCGACGCAGCATAAAGAACTGGGGTGACCGTGAAACCGCTGGCCCGGTGCGACAGCTCGACGGGTCGGTCGGACGTCCAGGTCCACCAGCGTTCGGCCCAATGGCGATCAGGGATCATGACGCCCGTCCCCCGAGCAGGATGGTGTCAACATTTGCAAGCTCGATCTGCTGATCGAACCGCGGGTAGACATGATCGAGACACGCCTGGTGCGAAACGGGCACGGAACTCGCCACCGCATCGGTCGCGATGACAGTACGATAACCGAGGTCGACCGCAGACATCGCAGTCGCCAGCACGCATACGTCCGTCTCGATACCGCTGAGGATGATCGCCGACGGCCGCATCGCTTCGATCCGTGCCGCGAACGACGGATCATCAAAGGAATCGTGAGTCACCTTGTCGCAGATCGAATCCGGTGCCGCCACCTCGGCAAGCCGAGAATGAAGGTCGAGAACCTCGGTGCCGGCCTCGATCTGAGTGACCTCATGCCAATGGTCGTAATATCGCCGCCATGCGCCCTCCGCCGCCGCTGGGGTGACGGCAGTAATGAACCGGGTAAACAGAGTTGGCCATGGACCGTGTTCACACAACCGTCGGACCGGTTCGACAATCGCGACGCACGCCTCGCCGTACCACGGCCCCGGCTCAAGGAAAATCCGCTGCATGTCGACGCAGACATGACATGTGCGATCATCCAGCGGACCGAACTTCAACTCAGACATCGGCCAACACCACCGTATCCTTGGGCTCCCAGATCAGGTCCACCATTGTGCCTTCGCCAAAGACGTCACCCGTCAGGTTCTGGGCGAATACGCGAACGATCTCGCCGCCGCATTCGACCCGGTAGGTTAGACTGTTGCCGGCAAAAATGTGCTCGCGCACGATGCCGGACAGAATGTTGCGCCCCGCCGGCGCACAACCCGACGGATACAGGCTGATCTTCTCCGGACGCACCGAACACATAGCCCGTCCCCGCGTGTCATGGGTCGCCTTGACAGTGGTGCCGGCATCCAGCGAAATCGTGCCCGGCGATGCCTCGCCCGCGAGAAGATTGGCCTCGCCGAGAAAACGCGCGCTGAAGACGCTGTTCGGCCGCTCGTAAACCTCGAGCGGCGGACCGTGCTGGACCAGTCGTCCCTCATTGAGAATGCCGATGTGATCGCTCATGGTGAGCGCCTCTTCCTGATCGTGCGTGACGAAAATCGTGGTGATTCCGATATCGCGCTGAATGCGGCGCAGCTCGATTTCCATTTCCACCCGAAGCGAACGGTCGAGCGCGCTCAGCGGCTCGTCGAGCAGCAGCACCCGAGGCTGGGTGACGATCGCGCGGGCCAGCGCGACGCGTTGCCGCTGCCCGCCCGAAAGCTGATCCGGCCGTCGTGCGTCGTAGCCGGTCAAACGCACCAGCTCGAGGGCCTCACCAACGCGACGTTTGATCTCCGGCCCACCGATGCCGCGCACGTCGAGGCCGAATGCGACGTTGGCGTGAACGTTCATGTTAGGAAACAGCGCGTAGTTCTGGAACACCATCCCGATGTCGCGCTTCTCGACTGGCACATCGTCGACTGGTTCACCGGCGATACTGACGTTGCCGGCGTCCGCTTCCTCGAAACCGGCGATCATGCGCAGCAGGGTCGTCTTGCCGCTGCCCGACGGACCGAGCAGCGCGAAGAAACGTCCGTCCGCGAATGAAAACGTCACGTCGTCGAGTGCGACGACCGGCCCGAATCGCTTTGAGACGTTGGCGACATCGACCCGCGCCATCAGCTCCGCCCCCCGAACCGGTAAAATCGCGACACCCCGAGCAGCAGCGTCATGGAGACCGCGATGACGATAGTCGAGATGGCATTGATCTCCGGCGTGAATCCCTTACGGATGGAAGTATAGATTTCGACCGGTAAAGTCGTAACCCCGGGCGCGGCGAGAAAGTACGAGATCACGAACTGGTCGAAGGACACCGCGAACGCGAACAGGGCCGCTGCGGTGATACCCGGTGCCAGCCACGGCAGCGTGACCTGGAAGGTGGTCTGCCATGCGCTCGCCCCGAGAGAGCGCGCGGCTTCCTCCAGCGCCCTGTCGAAACTGCTGAGGCGTGCGGAAACAACAATGATCACATAAGGCAGCGCCAGCGCGACGTGACCCAGGACCATGGCGTGCAATCCCCGGCCGATGCCGACCCAAAAGAAAAACACCAGCATCGCCGTGCCGATGATCAGCCATGGGATCGTGATTGGTGGGAACGCGAGAATGCGCAGGAGGTTCTTGGCGCGAAACTCGAAGCGGAAGAAGGCGAGAGACGCCGCCGTTCCCAGCGCCGTCGCCAACACCGTCGTCGCGCATGCAACGAGCAGACTATTGAGCGTCGCGTCCAGCAGCTTGTTGTTGCCGGCAAGCCGTTCGTACCACTTGGTGCTCCATTCGACCGGCAACCGGTAGAGGTGCGATTCGTTGAACGACATCGCCGCCATGACGATGATCGGCACGTAGAGAAACAGCAGCATGAAGACGAGGTAGACCCGTCCGATACTCGCAAGACCGCTTCCGGATCTCGTGCCAGACATCACGTTACCCGCCGGATCACGGGCGTCATCGCCGCGAGGATCAAGAGAACGAAACCCAGCATGATGAACGACAGCGCGGCGCCCAGCGGCCAGTTGAACACGGCCGTGAACTGATCCTCGATGATCGTGCCGATGAACGTGCCGTTGCGTCCGCCCAGGATGCGAGGCTCCATGAACGACCCGATCACCGGAATAAAAATCAGCACGGCCCCCGCCACGATACCCGGCATGGCAAGTGGTACGATGAGACGAAACAGGACAGTCAACCGCCCGGCACCGAGCGATCGCGCCGCCTCTATCAGGTGGTCGTCTATCGCCTCGATCGAGATGTAACAGGTGAGGATCATGTACGGGATGTAGGAATGCACCAGTCCGACGATGATCGCGGGATACGTGAACATCAGATTGAGTGGCCCAGCGTCTGGCATGAACCAGGCCACCGCGTGCTCGAGTACGCCGTTGCCGCGAAGCACCATGGTCCACGAGAATATGCGGACCAAGGCATTCGACCAGAACGGCAGGATGATCAGCAGGAACAGCGCTTCGCGCGACCGGCCCCGGATAGTCTTGGCGAGAACGAGGGCGCACGGGAACCCGAACACCAGGCAGTAAATCGTGACCTCCACGCCGAGCCGGAATGAGCGCAGCATGAGATCGCCGTAGAACGATTTCTCGAAGAACGCCGCGTAATTCTCAAGCGTCAGGTGCGCGACCCGGTTGCCGATCGGCACGTCGCTCAGGAAGCTGTAGTACAGCATCGCCGAGAGCGGCAACAGGATCGTCAGGGTCAGCCAGACGTAGGCCGGCCCGGTGAGCGCCAGAATGGCGGTGCGTTGTTTCATGTCACCGCATCATACCGCCGGCGGGCCGGCCCGTCTTAGACTTACTCCTGCAGGTAGGTCTTGGTTTCCTGCCAAAGCTCGACGATCTTCTCGCGCAGCGAGTCCTCCATCGGGCCCATGAACTGGACCTTGGCGACCCGGTCCGCATCAGCAAACGTCGTCCGGTTGAAGGCGTCGTTCGGCAACATGGAAACCGCCTTTGCGTTGGCTGACGTCGGAGCGCCGACATCGGTATCCCACTTCACGTAGAAATCGGGATCGATCATGAAATCGATGAACGCCTTGGCACCGTCGACGTTCGGCGCGTCCGCCGCGATCGACAATCCGTCGAGCCAGCCAATCGCGCCTTCCTCGGGAAGCACGAAGGCGACGGGCAGACCGAAGGCCGTTTTAGACCGTGACGCAGATCCGCTCCAGTACGTCGCGAGGTCGAACTCGTTGGCCGACATGAACTGGTTCCATTCGTCCTCGGAAGACCAGAAGGTGCGAATCTGCGGCTTCAGCGCCCGCAGCTTCTCACGGATGGCGTTAAAGTCGGACGGGTTGTTGATATCCTGGCCGGTCGCGATGGCGGCGAACTGAACCGCCTCGACCGCATCGTCCCGCCAGCCAACGCGGCCAGCGTACTTTGGATCCCACAGCACCTCGATCGACGCGGGCTTCTCAGCGAAATCCGTCGTGTCGACGGCGAAAGACGTCACGCCCCAGACCCATGCGACGCCATAAGTCTTTCCGTCGATGACCAGCTTGGGATCATTGCGCATGCCGGGCGACAGGTCGGCAACGTTCTTCATGTTACCGGTATCGATCGCCTGGATCAGTCCCTCCTTGGCGGCCTGCCCCGTGTAGGCGCTGTTGATCAGCACCACGTCATAGGCCCCCGGATTGGTCCTAAGCTTGGTCAGCATCTCCTGTTCGGAGTTGAAGTAGTCGTGCACTACATTGATTCCGGTGCGCTCCTTGAACATCTCGAGCGCCCAGGCTTCGTCGGTGCCGTATCCCTGCCAATTGAGTACGCGAATCTCGTCGGCTTGCGCAGCCGTCGAACCGGCCAACGCGGCAAACGTCAACGCCAGTACGTATGACTTCATCCTCTTGTAATAGCTCATTTTAAACTCCCCCCTGTCGAGGTCCGTCACGAATCACGCCCGTGACGTGCGAACGTCCTTAGCTTAAATACTAAGAACAAGAACGCCGAAAGGGCAATGCAAGATGATGCAGCGCAAAATCATTCTCGATTGCGATCCCGGCCGCGACGACGCGCTGGCCATCGCGCTTGCCCTGGCGTCGCCTGGTGAAATCGACCTGCTCGGCATCACCGCCGTCGCCGGCAACGTCTCGGTCGACATCACCAGCCGCAACGCCCGGCTGATCGCCGAAATTGCGGGTTTCCCCGATACCCGGGTCTACAGAGGGGCAGACGAACCTTTGAAGGCGCCGCGCCGCGACGCAGCGCGGGTCCACGGTATCACCGGTCTGCAAGGTATCGAGGTCTACGAGCCGGATCTGCCGTTGCAGCCGATGTCGGCGCACGATTTTATCAAGGAGATGCTGAGCGTCGCCGACGACGACGAGATCACCCTGGTACCGACCGGACCGCTGACCAACATCGCGAATGTCATCGAAACCGCGCCCGGGGTTCTCTCCGCAGTTCGCGAGATCGTGCTGATGGGCGGCGGTGCGCGCGAGGCCGGCAACGTCACGCCGACGGCGGAGTTCAACATCTTCGCCGACCCGCATGCCGCCGACATCGTCTTTCGCTGCGGTCGGCCGGTCACGGTCATCAGTCTCGACGTCACCAGCAAGGTGCTGGCGCGACCGGAACACATCGGCGCACTGGAGAAACAGGGTACACCGATCGCGAGGGCGCTGGCCGCGCTCTTCACCCACGACAACGCAAGTTATACGGAGCGTTACGGAACCGGGGTCATTCCGGCGCACGATCCCTGCACGGTGGCCTGGCTGTTGTGGCCAGACCTGTTCGAATGCGTCGACGTCGCTGTGGAAGTCGACACGCGCGACGGCCCGACGTTCGGCATGACCATTGTCGACTTCTGGCGAAAGACCAGCAATCCGCCTAACGTGAGGTGGGTAACGCGCATCGACACCGAAGCGTTCTTCGAGCGCTTTATCGCGCGGATCGCAACCTTGGGGGGACATGCCTGATGGGGCGCGTCGTCGTCTTCGGCAGCATCAACCTGGACACGGTTCTCGAGGTGCCGCATATCGCCGCGCCCGGCGAGACCGTCGGCGGTTTCGGGCTTGAAACCTTCCCCGGCGGTAAGGGGGGCAATCAGGCGCTCGCCGCCCACAACGCGGGTGCCGATGTGTGCCTGGTCGGCAAGGTCGGCATGGATGCCGCTGGCCAGCAAATGATCGACTTCTATCGCGGCGAAGGCCTGCCGATCGACGGCATCGGTAATTCGGAACTGCCGACCGGGGCTGCTTTCATCCAGGTCGAGCGCGACGGCGGCGAGAACGCCATCGTCGTGGTCGCCGGCGCCAACGGAGATTTCACCGTGGCGGACGCCGACGCCGTCGAGATCGCGCCGGACGACGTGATCGTGGCAATGTTCGAGGTGCCAATCGCGGTGAACGAAGCGCTGTTCAGCCGTGCCCGCGGCATCGGGGCGCAGACGGTGCTCAATCCCTCCCCCGCGCATCCCTGCCCGCCCGGATTGTTTGCATCGACTACGCATCTCGTACTGAACGAGACCGAACTCGCGGTGCTCTCGGGCCATCCGATCTCGGAAACGTCGAGCGACGGTTTCATTGCCGCCGCCGTCTCGGCGTTGGAAGCGCCCGCCGGCATGGTCGTCGTCGTGACCCGCGGGCCGGGCGGCGCGCGCGGCTTTGCCGCAGGCGACGTGATTCCGATGCCCGGCCGCCGCGTTGATGCCGTCGATACGACCGGCGCCGGCGACTGCTTCACTGGCGTCTACGCGGCGCGGCTCGCCGCCGGCGACGATGTCGAAACCGCGATGATCTATGCCAACGCCGCCGCGGCAATCAGCGTCACCCGGCCGGGAGCAGCGACGTCGTTGCCGACCCATGCGGAGATCGAGTCTCTTCTCAGGAGGAAATGGTCGTGACCCAATACACCGACGGCGTGGTCGCCGGCATGCAGATGCTCTACGGCGAGGGATTTCTCTCCCCCGGCGGCGCCAGCGAGGTGCCCGACTTGGTCGACGGCGTCGAGATCACCGGCAAATCCGTACTCGACATCGGCTGCGGTCTCGGCGGCCTGGCGATGATGCTCGTGCGCGAGTTCGACTGCGGACAAGTCACGGCGATCGACATCGAGAGCGACCTGATCGCTCGCGCACGATCCGCCGTCGCGGCGGCGGGACTGCAGAATCGGGTCGCAGCGCGCTGTATCGAACCGGGTAAACTGCCGTTCGACGATGCGTCGTTCGACATCGCCGTGACCAAGGACGTGGTCTGCCACGTTGAGAACAAGGCCGCTATATTCGCGGAGATTCGGCGCATCCTGAAACCGGGCGGCAAGCTGCTGCTCGCAGACTTTTTCGATAACCGTGCACAAGCTGGCGAAAACGCGGCGTCACTGTTCGACGCCTACGTCGCCGGTATGTCTGCTTACGGTCTCAACTTCCACTTCCAGCCGTTCGACACCTACCGCGAGGCACTTACAGCCGGCGGCCTCGCGATCAATCGCCATCGCGACCACACCGCGGCGTCGGCCGCCATCGCGGCGCGCGAGCACGATATCCTGAGCGGCACGGACGCCGACGCCATCCGCGCGGCACTCGGGCCCGACCGCTTCAAGGCGCGATGCGAGGCGACCGAGATGCGCATGCGCGCCCTCGAGGCGCGCGGTCTGTTGCACGGCCATGTGGTCGCTGTGAAGACGGCCTGATCAGCGGTTCCTGAAGTCCGGCTTGCGCTTCTCGACGAACGCCGCCATGCCTTCCTTCTGATCCTCGGTGGCGAATGCCGAGTGGAACAGCCGTCGCTCGAAGGTCAGGCCCTCGGCGAGCGTTGTCTCGTAGGCGCGGTTGACCGCTTCCTTGCACATCAGCACCGTCGGCCGCGACTTCGAGGCAATTGTCTGTGCGGTCTTGATGGCGTCGTCCAGAAGTTCGTCGGCGGCGACGGCCCGGGCGGCGAGGCCGCAGGCGACCGCTTCGTCGGCGCCGATCATGCGGCCCGTCAGGCACATCTCCATGGCCTTCGATTTACCGACGCTACGGGTCAGGCGCTGCGAGCCGCCAAGGCCCGGCAGGATGCCGAGGTTGATTTCCGGCTGGCCGAACTTGGCGGTGTCGGCGGCGAGAATGATGTCGCACATCATCGCCAGCTCGCAGCCGCCGCCGAGCGCGAAACCCGCAACCGCGGCGATGATCGGCTTGCGGCAGGTTGCCGGACGCTGCCACGGTCCTCCGAGGAAGTCGCCGAGGTACATGTCCATGTAGGACTGGTCCTTCATGGCCTTGATGTCGGCGCCGGCGGCAAACGCCTTGTCGCTGCCGGTCAGCACAATGGCGCCGATCGCGTCGTCGGCCTCGAAGGCGTCGAGCGCAACAGCCATCTCGGTCATCAACTCGCCGTTCAACGCGTTGAGCGCGTCCGGCCGGTTGAGCGTGATGAGACCGACGCCGCCGTCGCGGATTTCGACGATGATGTTTTCGTACGCCATGCGGGGCTCCTTCCTGGTATTGTCCTGGGGTCGTGGGTATCGCGATTGGCGCGATGCAGCACGGATTGCTGCAGCGCAATATGTGCCCTACCCCTCGGGATGACAAGACCGGACCCGGGAACCGCCAGAAGTCAGCGCAGGTCAGTGTCGAAGAACCCTCGGTACATCTCGGCATCGGCCTCCAATCGCGTGATCCCGGTGTCGCTGAGTTGATCATCGGTCAATGCCGCCAGCGCTTGGCGCTCCTGCCACACCCGGTAGTCGGCGATCATACGGCCCCACATGCCGGGCATGCGGACCTGCGGGATGCGTTGAGTATACCTCATCGTGGTCATGGTTCGTCTCCATCCTAGGGACGGCCGCCAAGTTGGCCGCGTTAGGTGACGCAGATGATGCGTGATCTTGTTGTATTACGGAAACGAATATGTTTAATGTATATCATCATGAATTCTAATGACTCTACGATCATCCGGAACATCGATGTCTCGCTCGCCCGAGCCTTCATCGCCACGGTCGAGACCGGCGGCATGACGTCGGCGGCACGGCTCCTGAACCTGACCCAGGGTGCGGTCAGCCAACAGATCAAGCGACTCGAGGAGCTGCTCGGCAAACAGTTGTTCGACCGCAGTCGGCGCGAACTGACTCTGACCGTCGACGGTGAGCGACTGCTGGTGCACGCGCGCCGCCTGATCACCCTTAACGACGAGGTTTGGGGCCTGATGAACGAACCCGAGTTCGAAGGCGAGATCCGTTTCGGTGTGCCGCGCGACCTCGTACGGCCATTCATCCCGCCGGTGCTCAGGGGATTTCACGACGCGTGGCCCCGTGTTCACATCGATCTGGTGTGCGATATGACCCGGCTGCTGCGGGAGCGCATGGCCGAGGGTTCGCTCGACGTCATGCTGTTGACCGAACATTCGACACCGGCCCACGCCCTCCGTCTGATGACCGACGAACTTGTCTGGATCGGCAGTCAGGACGGCCGCATTCACGAAGAACATCCGCTCCCCGTGGCGACGACCTCGTCGATCTGCAGCTTCACCGCCACTCGAGTCGGCGCCTTGGAGCGAGTCGGCCGCGACTGGCGCACGGTAGGGCCTGTCGGGGACCACGACGCCCTGCTGGCGACCGTCGAAGCAGGCATCGCCCTGTCGGCACTGCTACGTTCGACAGTGCCCGATCACCTGCGCATTCTCGGCGCGGATGAAGGGCTACCGCCGTTGCCGCAGTTTCACGTCAATCTCTACACCCGGAGCGATGCGCGCAGCCCTGTGGTCGAACGATTCGCCGAGCACGTCCGCGATCAGTTTGCACGCCGTTTCGTATCACGCCCGGACATCGATCGACGGGCAAGTTAGAATTCATGGCCTTCGAACTCGATCCCAAACTCGACGCCGACACCCACCCCGTCATCGACTGGGCGCTGTCGACGGTCCGACTCATGGACGACCAGCGCTACCCGTGGCTGATCCTGGTTCCCCGCCGGGGCGGCGTGCGTGACCTAATCGATTTGGCGCCGTCCGACCGTTATGTCCTCTCCGATGAGATCGATATGGCGGCGAAGGTTCTCAGAACGCTGTTCGCGCCGTACAAGCTGAACATCGCTTCGCTCGGCAACATCGTCGAACAGCTTCATGTTCACGTCATCGCCCGGCAGATCGACGACGACGCCTGGCCGGCGCCGGTCTGGGGCAAGCACCCGCCGCTCGTTTACGATGCGGTCGAGCGCGACGAGCTGATCGCGCGATTAAGGTCCGCGTTCATGGCGCAGGTGTAGACGGGAGGCCGCCGCGTCTGGTTAGGTCTTCTTGCGCACCCGTTCCTTGAGATCCGCGATCCGCGCGTTGTACTCGGCAAGCTCGTCGGGATCGAGGGTGTTCGCCGCGGCGTCCTCCAGTTCCTCGACCTCCGCCTGAAGCTGAGCGACCGAGAGGGTTTCCTTGGCCTTTGCCGTGACCTTGGTGATGGTTTCTTGCATACGGCCCATCGCACCCTGCATGGCGTCTATGACCTCGGCCGCGGCACGCTGCGTCTCCTCGGATTCTGCGAGAATAGCCTCAAGTTCCTCAACCCGTGCCCGCAGGAACGTGACTTCATTCTCCTGCTGTTCTTGCGCCAATACGGTCTCAAGAATTGTCGTCGAGCATTTCCCGACTTTCCCGCGAAGTTCCTCGATCTCAGCCTGCGCCGCCGCCAGAAGTTCCTTGTGCCTTTGAAGTTCGTCCGACATCGCTCCCTCGTCCGACTGCCGGGCCCCTTTCCCCGGGCCCCCGTTACATCGATCAATTGTCCCACGCGGTGTTCGCACCGCCGATGGCGTCGCCATCAAGGTTATCGATCTCGGCTTGGCGCCGCTGGCGGTAGAAACTGCGGATCGCGGCATAATAGTCGATTGATGTGTCACGAAGCGAATCCAGCTCCTCGACGATCGCGGCATACTCGGTCACGCCGGTGACACCGATACGCGCGTACTGCCACTCTTCCTGGTCGGTGTTGACGAGATAGAGCCCGACCGGATCGAGGAACGTGTCGACGCCGAACCTGCCGATCGCATCTCGGGGATTGCTCGGCCCCAGAATGGGCAGCACCAGATAGAAACCCTCGCCAACGCCCCAGACCGCCATAGTCTGTCCAAAATCCTCGCGGTGTTCCGGTATGCCGAAGTACTCTGCCGCATCCCATAGACCGCCGACACCGATGGTCGTGTTGATCAGCATGCGCTGCGTCGTCTGTAATGCGCGTTCGCCCTCGCCCTGCAAGAGGTCGTTGGCTAGGACCACGGGGCTCGACAGGTTGTTGAGGAAATTGGTGACGGCCTCGCGGCCGGCATCGGGCACTACTGCATTGTAGGTATACGAGATCGGCCTGAGGATGAGGTCCTCGACGATCTGGTTGAAGCCGAAAATGAACCGGTTCACGGGCTCGATCGGATCGTTGACGTCGACTTCGTCACTTTCCGCCAGCAGGCCGTCGAGGTCGCCGAACTCGTCGTCGGCGAACAGGTCCTCGCCCGCACCCGGGTTGGCGGCGGGATCGGCCACCAGCAACGTGTTCTGCGCCGGCTGTACTGGCTGTACTGGTTGCGCCGCCGTATCGAACGGGTGGCTCTCGTTGAGAAAGATGCTCATGTCGTACGCCGTAGCGTACGAACCGGCGTGCGCCGGCAGCGTGAAGCCCGTTGCAAGCCCGGTAACCACGATGGTCCGGAGGAAACCTTTCATCGGTGCCAGCTTCCGCGCCATGCGACGCTCGTCCCCTGTCCCAGGTGGCCGATGGAAATCGACCGGTCGACGGCAGCGGTCCGCCGGAATGTCGACATTAGCCAATCGGCGGCCCGGCCGAAACGATTTTCCGGGCCCGGCCCCGTTGACGGGCGGGCAAATCTGGATGCGGAGGGCGTTGCGGACGGGGCCGCGTTCGGCTAGAAACCGGCAACCCTAAACCTTTTCCGGCAACGGTGCTCAGCTATGGCTTCCTACCAGTACGTCTATGTGATGCAGAACTTGACCAAGTCCTATCCGGGCGGCAAGGAGGTCCTCAAAGGCATCACGCTGTCGTTCCTTCCGGACGCCAAGATTGGCGTACTCGGTCACAACGGTGCCGGTAAATCGACCCTGATGCGGATCATGGCTGGTATCGACACCGAATACGGTGGCGAGGCCTGGGCCGCGGACGGTGTGCGCGTCGGTTACCTGGAACAGGAACCGAAACTCGATGCCTCAAAGACCGTCGCCGAGAACGTCACCGAGGGCATGGGCGGCACCAAGGCGCTGCTCGATCGGTTCAACGAGATTTCGGCGAAGTTCGCCGAGCCGATGGACGACGACGAAATGAACGAACTGCTCACCGAACAAGGCGAGCTGCAGGAGAAGATCGACGCTGTCGACGGCTGGGAGCTCGAACGCACCATCGAGATCGCCATGGATGCATTGCGCTGCCCACCGGCCGACAGCCCTGTGGACAAGCTTTCCGGCGGTGAACGCCGCCGCATCGCGCTGTGCCGCCTGTTGCTGCAGAAGCCAGAAATCCTGCTGCTCGACGAACCGACTAACCACCTCGACGCGGAGTCGGTCGCCTGGCTCGAACGGCACCTGCGCGAGTACGAAGGTATGGTCATGATCGTGACCCACGATCGCTACTTCCTCGACAACGTCACTGGCTGGATTCTCGAACTCGACCGTGGCCGCGGCATTCCCTACCAGGGCAACTACTCAAGCTGGCTCGAACAGCAGGAGAAGCGCCTCAAGCAGGAGGAGCGCGAGGAGAGCGCGCGCCAGCGCACCCTCAAGCACGAGCTCGAGTGGATCCGCACCTCGCCGAAGGCCCGCCATGCGAAATCCAAGGCGCGTATCACGGCCTACGACGATCTGCTCCACAAGGCCGAGGAAAAGCGCGTCGGCACGGCGCAGATCATGATTCCGCCTGGTCCGCGCCTCGGCGATCTGGTGATCGAGGCCGACCACCTCAACAAGGGGTTCGGCGACAAGCTGCTGATCGACGGGCTGGAGTTCAAGCTGCCGCCGGGCGGCATCGTCGGCGTCATCGGCCCGAACGGTGCGGGCAAGACCACCCTGTTCCGCATGATCACCGGCCAGGAACAGCCCGATGGCGGCAGCCTCAAGATCGGTGACACCGTGAAACTCGGCTACGTCGATCAGTCCCGCGACTCGCTCGACGACAAGAAGACCGTGTGGGAGGAAATCTCCGGAGGGCTCGACATCCTCACGCTGGGCAAGCGCGAGGTCCAGAGCCGCGCCTACGTGTCGTGGTTCAACTTCAAGGGTGGCGACCAGCAGAAGAAGGTTGGCCAACTCTCGGGCGGTGAGCGCAATCGCGTGCATCTCGCGAAGATGCTGCTGAGCCATGCCAACGTGCTGCTGCTCGACGAACCGACCAACGACCTCGACGTCGATACGCTGCGCGCGCTCGAAGACGCACTCGCCGAGTTCGCCGGCTGCGCCGTGGTCATCAGCCACGATCGCTGGTTCCTCGACCGTCTTGCGACCCACATCCTCGCCTTCGAGGGCGACTCACACGTCGAATGGTTCGAAGGCAACTTCGAGGAGTACGAGGAGGACAAGAAACGCCGCCTCGGGGACGACGCGGTCGAGCCCCACCGCATCAAGTACAAGCCGCTGACGCGTTAGCCCGGTGGAACGCGGGGCACCGGCCATAAATAGGCGATGATGAAGCTCGTGAGTTACAATATTCTCTGCGGCGGCGACGGCCGCTTCGGTGGGCCGTCGCGACTCGACCACATTTGCGCCGTGCTGCAGGAAAGCGCGCCCGATATCGTGGCGCTGCAGGAAGCCAACGGCTTCGAGAACGGCGGAATCCGGCAAAAGGTCTCAAAGTCGCTCGGCCTCGGCCACACCGCGATGGCCGAGGGCGCAGTTTATACGGACGGCGGCCGCTACCACACCGCGATACTATCGCGTTACCCGCTCCGCGATGCCGACACCTTCCCCGGCCGGGCGTTTCAGTCGGCCGCGCTGTCGGCGATCGTCGACACGCCCTCCGGGCTGTTGCAGGTCTGCAGCCTGCACCTGCACGCCTACTCGGAAGACGAGCGGCTTTCCGAGATCGGCCATATCCTGGATCACCTCGGCGACCATCCGGACCGGGTGATGCTCGGCGACTTCAACGCGCTTGCGCGCAGCGACGAAGCGCGTTACGCCGGGCTCGCCGGAAACGCCGAGTTCGACGTTCGCTTCGAAGTCATCGATCGCATGACCGAAACGCACGTCGACGTCTTCCGGCGGTTAAGCGAAATGCCGCCGCCGACCTATCCGAGCGGGCTTGTCGCCGATCATTCGTGCGTGATCTCGCGGCGCATCGATTACGTGTTCGCGACGCCGTCCTTTGCGCAGCGGGCGACCTCGGCTGTCACGATCGACTCGCCACTCGCACGCAGGGCGTCGGATCACCTTCCGCTGTTAGTGTGCTTTGAGTAACGCCGCCTGAGCGACGACGCGGTCGAACCGCACCGCATCAATTACAAACTGCTGACGCGTTAGTTTGTCAGGCCGTTTCGGTTCGACTAGCCGCCGCCCCGCAGCCAGGCGGCGCAATCCAGTCCGAGTTCCGCTTCCGCCCTGCGTTCATAGGCCTTGCAGTCGGCCTCGCTGAGCACATCGCGCCAGCGAGCGTTGGTGCCCTTGTTGATGAATGTCCCTGCGCCGCCGTCCCAGAAGGCTCCGGCCAGCGGAACCGACAACGTGGCGTTCGCCTTCATGTAGTCGAAGCTGCAATGCTCGAGGATCGTCTCCCAGTTCGCCTCGTCGATCTCGATATCGAGAAAATCGGCAATACGGCGAATCTCCCCCGCCATATCCGCCTTCAGATCGGCAAAGTGTACCATCAGCACGTTGGGAAGTTCCCGGATATCCCACCACGTGCGGATGTTTTCCCAGAACGGCCAGAACGGATGGCCGTCTCTTTCGAGCCAGTCGAGGAAATACTGACGGATCGATTCCGGCGGCCGTTCGATCGGGGGGCCGACCCGGCCCGGCGTGTCGTTAAGGGCCTCATACCAGAAGTCGTTCGCGCTGGCGTGGTGGTTGTACATGCTCCAGACCACGTCTCGTCCGTCACGCGCGATGTAAATGTACTTGGCCGAGGGCGAGAATACGAGCGCATCGACAGGAAGGTGTGTCTTCAGAAACCGCCGGTGGGTTTGCTTTTCGATTTCGGCCAGTTTTATTTCCTTGGGCGGCACCCGGAGGTCCAGCCACGGAGACATCTCGGCGACCGGCAGATTCTCCGCACCGTCGAACAACAACTGGCTAACGATCTGCTGGACCCATGTTGTGCCCGATTTCGCGTAGGTCGATATGACGATGTCATCGTCGCGAAACACGAAATCGTTCCAGATCGTCGAGTCGAAATGATGATTGTGGAGTTCCCGGGTCTTCTTGGGCCAGTTGGGTGACGACATGAGCTTGTCCATTCGCGCGTGCGAGAATTGCAGTGTACTCCGGTTTCCTCCCTGTGGCATAGAAACCGTCCCTCGTCTCGCGCTCACTGCCAACCGGCTATGCGGCCTGCCGACGCCGGAAGGTCTCGCGGTACCAGACATAGATGCCACTGCCGATGATCAACGTCGCCCCGGCGGTGGTCCACAAGCTCGGGACATCGCCGAACACCAGAAATCCCCATGCGATCGCGGCGACTACCTGAGAATAGGTGAAGGGAGCAAGCATCGAGGCCTCGGCGGCATGAAACGCCTTCACGAGCAGGAAGTGGCCAACGGCGCCGGCCGATCCCATCGTCATCATCAGGCTCCATTCAAAAAGTGTCAGGGTCTGCCAGTAGAACGGCACGGCCAGCGTCAGCACCAGCGCGCCGACCGCCGTCGAATAGAACGTCGTGGCATCGGGGTTGTCGCTTTCCCTGATCATCCGCGTCATCACCATGTAGATGCCAAGCAGCGCCGCCGTGGCGAGCGGCAGCAAGGCAGCCCAGCCCAGCACGTCCGAACCCGGCCGAGCGACCAGCAGGACGCCGCCAAAGGCAACGACAACGGCCGTGATGCGCCTAGGCCCGACGGATTCACCAAGGAACAGGGCGGAGATCACCGTGACAATCACTGGCGCCATGAACTGGATGGCCGCGGCGTCGCCGAGCGGCATCAGCGTGATCGCCACGTACATGAACGAGGTCGCGCCGAACAACGCCGCCGCGCGGAAGAACTGAAACACCGGTCGGCGCGCGCGCAGGAACCCGAGGGACCGGCGCTTGCCTGCGTAAACGAAGAAGGTGATCACGGTATGGAAGAAGTAGCGGCCCCATATCACCAGCAGCACCGGAAGTTCGATCGCCAGGTACTTGGCGGTGACGTCCATGCCGGCCAGAACCCCGCCGCTGATCATGATCATCACGATCGCGATCGCCGGCGATGCCTGAAGGACGGCGCTGTTCTCTCCGGTGCTCATGCGATCACATCTACACCGCCAGCACGCTCCTAAGCCAACACTGTTGAAGGCAAACGACGACCAGCAAAGGCAGCCGCCCGGCTGTCGACATCGTTAACAAAGATTCAACGGATCGCCAGCATGATGGCCTTCGGGCCGCACGCGCCCTCACGAGATCACCGGGGGTCCGGACCGGCCCATGCTGAACGAGAACATGCGACTGACGGTGCATCGAAAGGACACTTTCGAGTACTTCTGCATCGATGATTTCATCCGTCCTGACATTTATCGGGAACTAGCCGAGTCGTTCCCATTGGCCGGCTTCTCCTCGCTCGCGAGCGTCGGCAACAAGTACCGGATCGTCGACACGGACGAAACGAGCGACGCCTTCCGCCAGTTGATTGAAACTCACCCCGCCTGGCGCGATTTCTACGCGTTCTCGGGAACCTCGGGCATTCTGACCGAAGTCGACATGCGTGTGCCGTTCCTTACGGAGATCGAAATCTTCGGCCGCAAGAACTTCGAGCTCAGCGCCCTGCCCGCCGATGGCGGCTCGATCTTTCCCCATCCCGACGGTTCCAGCAAAGTGATCACCTACGTCATCTACATGCCGACCGCCGAGTGGGACGAGGCATGGGGCGGCGGCATGCTGTGTCACCGGCACAAGTCAGCGCCCGATGCGGATTTCTCGGCGATTACCCCGGGCGACATCTTGTGGGAGGACGTCGATACCTTGTTCGAGGCGACCTACGTGCCGAACAGGCTGGTATCGTTCAAGCGAACCAACAATTCTCTTCACTCCGTCGCGCCCATCAAGGGGCCTGCGGGCGTCCTGCGCACATCTATCACGATCCCGTTCCAAGGCAGGTTCAGATCGCCCGACGAGATTGCCGGCACGCCGCTAAATTGATTTCGCTGCCGACCGACAGGATAACATGACCGATTTTGATTTGGCCGAGTACGAGAAGATCCAGCCGACCGCGACCATCGACGGTGTGCAGTTCTTCGTGCCCAACCAACTCTGCCTGCATCGGGTCAACACCCTGTTCAGCAAGGAAGCCGACACCATGGAGTGGATCAGCGGCTTCAGCGACCGGGACCTGCTCATCGATATCGGTGCGAACGTCGGCATGTACTCGATATGGGCCGCAGCCAAGCAAGGCGCCCGCGTGCTGGCATTCGAACCTGAAAGCCAGAATTTCGCCGTCCTCAACCGGAATATCTTCATCAACGGACTGCAGGACAAGATCAGCGCGTACTGCGTAGCCATCGGCGGTCCGACCGAGGCCGGCACGGACTACACCGTCGACGTCCTGAACCTGAGTTCCTTCCAGATCGGGACCTCATGTCATTCGTTTTCCGAAGAGGTCGACTACAAGCTTGACCCCGCGACGCCGTCATTCAAACAGGGCTGTATTGCCGTCCCGCTCGACGGTTTCCTGCAATCGTCCGGCGGCATCGATCGATTCGACGACATCCATATCAAGATCGATGTCGATGGTCTGGAGCACCTCGTCGTGCGTGGCGCCGAGCAGATTCTCCGGTCGCCTCAGGTCAGGTCGGTGCTGATCGAGATCAACACCAACCTCATACCTCACAACGAGATCGTGAAACTTATGGAGTCGCGCGGGTTCGCAACAACCATTCACCCGGATGCCATCCGCTCGAGCGGGAAGTTCGAGG
The DNA here is from genome assembly GCA_040219295.1 of Rhodospirillales bacterium. Classification (GTDB taxonomy): domain Bacteria; phylum Pseudomonadota; class Alphaproteobacteria; order Rhodospirillales; family Casp-alpha2; genus JAVJST01. The sequence goes on along the minus strand of JAVJST010000005.1, from coordinate 602,536 downwards.
GCCTTGGCAATCACATTTTCGTCCGTCGCTGATTATTCCGACGGGACGGAGACGACTATGAACGAAGACCGCATTGCCGACGTTCAGCGACGCGCCGCAGTCAACGACGTGATCGCCGCTTTCAACCAGCGCGATGTCGAGAAAGCGCGCGAACTGGCGCTGGACGTCTGGGGCACGTTGTTTCAACCAGCGAAATTGGATATTCGCGACAAGGACGTTCTCGACACCCTTGTGAAGCTGATGGTTCAGTTGGCGCCGCAGCATGAATCATGCAAGCAGGCCAAGACCCGGCTCGTCGATCTCAGGCAGGCCAACGATCTGGACCGGCCATATCACGTGATCTACGACCTCGGACGATACGGCCCGCAGTTCGATGTCGTCACTTTGCTGGTTCAGGCCAAGACCCTTGCGGATGCCGAGAACCGACCACTAACCGTGGTGTTCGTGCCAACAGACGACGGTGTCTACGTAAAACCGGGGAAGTACTCGGCCAAGGAAGCGATCTTCCGCCTAAGCCACATCTGCGTTCCTGCATGCACGCTTTACGGCGCCAAGTCGATCATCCTCGATTACCGGAACTCACCGATGCCAAAAGGCGACTGGCTGCAGGGACTGCCGCCGACGCACGACGGCGTCATGAACGTCTTCGAACGGGCAGGGCGGTTGTCGCGCATTCGGGCAACGGCAAAGGCCCGCGATCTCGTCTCGGGCTACGTAAACAGTTTTGACAAACCAGTCGTTGCGATCACCTTGCGCAACAGCTTCCGCAGCAAGGTTCGAAACTCCCGCGTTGAGGATTGGCTCGAGGTCGCGAACCGGCTAAGCACCGACTACCAGCCGGTGTTCGTTCCCGACACCGAGGATGCGTTCCGGCCACCCGACCACGCATTCCCGGCCTTCCCCATCGGCGCCGTCGACCTCGACGCCCGGCTGGCACTCTATGAACTATCGGCAATGAACTTCTTCAACCACAACGGTCCGGCGGTTCTCGCACAGTATGGCAATGCCCCGTTCATCAATTTCGGGCTCGATAACGAGGCCTACATGTCGGCTGCCGCCTGGGAGCAGCTCCGGCTGCCGGTCGGCTCGCAGCCGCCCTATCTGCTGGCGCGACAGAAACTCGTGTGGGAGGCGCCCGATCCCGATCGCGTGATCGCCGAGTTCGCGGCGATCATGGACAACACCTGACGGCACCCGGTCCCCGCCGCGCCGGATGTCGGGGGGTTGTTTACAGACCGATCTCGGGCCGCAATGCTGTGCCGAATGTCCGAGAGCGCCACCCGTCATGCACATTGATTCAGACGCCAGCGCGACATGCCCTCCAGTCGTTATTGTCGGCGGCGGTCCGGCCGGCCTGATGGCCGCCGAGGTGCTGTGCGATGCGGGCCTCTCCGTCGACCTGTACGACGCCATGCCTTCTCTCGGACGCAAGTTCCTAATGGCCGGCAAGAGTGGACTGAACCTGACCCATGCCGAGCCGCACGACGATTTCGTCAAACGCTTTGCCCCAAACGACCCGCGGCTCCGCGACATAATCAATGCTTATCCTCCTGCCGCGATTCGGGGGTGGGCCGAGGAACTCGGTATCTCGACATTCACCGGTTCGTCGGGACGGGTATTTCCCGACGAAATGAAGGCCGCCCCGCTGCTGCGCGCGTGGCTCAAGCAGCTGCGCTCACGCGGTCTACGGGTCCATGTCCGCCACCGCTGGACAGGCTGGAACGAAGACGGCGGGATAGCATTCGACACACCCGGGGGCGGTATCGTTGTGCGTTCGACGGCCATCGTGCTTGCGCTTGGTGGTGCCAGCTGGCCCCGGCTCGGCTCCGACGGCACGTGGTCCGAACTGCTGGCGTCACGCGGCGTACCAATCACGCCGTTCCAGCCATCCAACTGCGGCTTCGACGTGACCTGGAGCGATCATCTCCGCGAACGCTATCAGGGTGCGCCGGTCAAGGGCGTCACGCTTCGCTTCCACGATGCCGCGGCACGGGGCGACCTCGTGATCACCGCCGACGGGCTTGAGGGCGGGCCGCTCTATGCGTTGTCCTCGGCAATCGTCGACGCCAAGGCGCAGGCCCAAGCCTCGACCATTTCCATCGACCTACTGCCCGACGTCGGTCTCGAATCCCTGTCGGCGCGGCTGGCGAAACCGCGCGGCAAGGCATCGCTAAGCAATCACCTGCGCAAAGCCGCGGGCTTGAGCGGCGCGAAGGCTGCGTTGCTCTACGAGTTTATCGGCGACGACGAGCGCGACGATCCTCGTCGACTGGCGTCCCGCATCAAGAACGTGCCCCTGACGCTGGAGCGCCCGCGCCCCATCGCCGAGGCCATTTCTACCGCCGGCGGCATCGCCTGGGACGCGTTGTCGGACGACCTGGAACTGAAGGCGCTTCCCGGTATCTTTGTCGCCGGCGAGATGCTCGACTGGGACGCGCCGACCGGCGGTTACCTCCTCACCGGATGTCTGGCGAGCGGACGCTGGGCCGGCCAAGCGGTGACACGACGGTTCACCGGATGAAACCCTTCGTATTATGTTGCGATATCGCTATGAACATGCCGCAACTCATTGATTTGTAGTGTATAATTGAGGTTCCGGCGCCATTCGCACGTCGTCAGACCAGTGAGGAGCCGAAGCGTTGCTCGAGGAACTCTACGATCAGGAAGTCAGGAACGTCTCCGCCCACTTGCGGGATGTCGGACGGGAGGCCATTGCAGCCATGTTCTCGTTGCACCATGAAATGGCCGTCGACCGTGTCCGGTTCGAACGCCCCCGACCGCATTGATCGGTCGACGGTGTTTCGGTTGCGCGTCGACGTCTACGCCCGAGTGGAAACGACGCTCCAGGCCATCGCCCGGGAACTTGCAGCCTGAGCCACCTGACATCCGGTAACGGCAATCAGGGCACGGCCACTGTCGCCGAACGTCGAGGTCACCGGCGCTACCCCGAAGAACGTCATCGAGACCGTGGCGCCCGATAATTCCGTCCCGTCGACGACGGTCTCGCCCATCGGACCGGTTGGCAACTGATCGTCGATATCCGCAGTGAACACGACACGAAAATCGCGTGGTAGGTAGTAGAACGGAATGCGCACCACCTGGTCGCCGTCCGCGACATCCGGAACCCTGGCGATCGCCGATCGGCCGACGGCGACGGCGAACGGTTGCGACATACTTGCTCCCATGCCTCCGGGCGTGGCGTCGAAATACGATCCGCCGCGAGAGCTCGTGAGATCGATGGCAAGTTCGAACTGCCCCAAGTCGCAGTCGGACGTGTTCTCGACGATAAACAGATCCTGCGGCGAACCGTCGAGGAACGTTACGGTCAGGCCGGTCGCCACGGCGGGCCACGCGGGAATGAATATCAGAACGAAGGCCAGGCGCCACATCCCGGTTGTTCCTCGGCAGTCAGGTGACAGCGTTCTTTACTTATGGTGCACGCTGGCGGAATCCAGCTTTTTCGTTCGCGCACCTTGGCCGGGACTCACCCGAACTCCGATGCTAACGTGCCGGAATCCATAAGATAGACCGGGTCAGAGTCCGTTCCCGACATGTCGAAGTTCGCACGCAAACTCAAACGCCTGTTCTGCGGCAAGAGCAGCCGCGACATCCTGCCAGACTACGTCCAGGTCGGCACCGGCACTTATGGCATCGACCGCAACACGTTTCAGGGGCTATCCCCCGACGTGCCCGTGACCATCGGCAAGTACTGTTCCTTCGGCCCCGAGGTCATGGTTTTCTGCAAGGCCGATCACCCTACCGATCTGGTGTCGACCTATCCGCTGCGGACCAAAATTCTCGACCCGTCACAGGGCAACAGGGACGCCGTCACGAAGGGCGGCGTCTCTATCGGTCACGACGTATGGGTTGGTGCCCGCGCGATAATCCTGAGCGGCGTCTCCGTCGGCAACGGTGCCGTTATCGGCGCCGGTTCGGTCGTCGCCAAGGACGTTCCGCCGTACGCCATCGTTGCCGGCAATCCCGGTGAGATCCGCAAACGCCGGTTCTCCGACGAACAGATAGCGGCACTGGAAGACATTGCCTGGTGGGACTGGCCAGTCGACCGGATCCGGACGGCGGAGGCAGACTTCTACGGCGACGTCGACACCTTCATAGACAAGTCCAGAAGCGGCGGTTAGGCCGTCGCGGGCGCTTCGGCAGCACGGCACAGGTTTCGCGACTTGTACGCGAAACGCAGGATCAGCAGGAAGCACGAAATCGTGCTGGCGACGAGAAAGCCGCCGATCAATCCCATTTCCCCGTATCCCAGGCTGAACGCGAAATAATATGCGAGCGGAATCATCAGCACGAAGTAGCCGGTTACCTGAACCGCGCACGGTAGCCAGACATCAAGACAACCCCGCAGGGCATTCGACAGGATCGCCTGGCCGCCATCGACAATCAGAATGACGCTGAGCAGGGCCAGCATCGGCTCGATGATGCTGATCAGCGCGCGGTCGTCAGTGAAAATTCCGGCGACGATGCCGCCGTCAAAGAGCACGATGACACCAAACACCAGCATGACGAGGGTGTTGAGGCTCAGGCCGAGCCAGCCGTTGCTGGTCACCTGGACCGGGTTCCGCTCTCCGTGGGCCACTCCGACGCGAACCGCAGTAGCGGATCCAATTCCGAGAGTAACCATGTAGATCATCGTCATGATGTTGAAGGTCAATGCGAAGGCGGCCAAGGGTAACGGACCAAGCCAGCCCGCGAACACGGTGAGAATAGCGAAGGCGATCGAGTCCGCGCCGCTGCCGATACTCGCGGCGAACCCGATGGCGCGCTGTTGGCGCCAGCTCGCCCACGGCGACCAAATGGAACCCCAGACCGAGTAGGGCCGGATCGCGGGATTCAACAACACATAGGCAATCAGCGTGAGAGCGACCGCCCAACGTGCACCGACCGTCGCCCAGGCCGCGCCGGCAGCACCCATCGCGTCGACCCCGAAACCGCCCTCGATCAACCACCAGTTGCCCAGCAGATTGATTACATTGCCGGCGTAGACCACGATCATCCATGGCACCGGCCGGCCAATACCCTCAAGAAAGAAAGCGGTGGTCAGGAACAGCATAAACGCGGGCAAACCGTAGCCGGAAATCCGCATCACCTCGCCGCCGTTTCGCGCGAGATCGGGCGTCTGCCCCGACATCAGCAGCAGCGGTTCGGCAAACAGGCAGATACCCAGTCCGAAAAGTCCGATGACGAGGCTATAGGGCAGCGACCGCCGCCAGGCCAAACCACACGTTGTGGGGTCGCCCGCGCCGCGTGCATTGGCGACAAGGATCGCCGTGCCGCTGAGCAATCCCAAACCAATGACGACGAGCGGCATCACCGGCGCGTTGCCGATACTCTGATAAGATAGCTCGAGGGAATCGAAATGACCCACCATGATGAAATCCACAGTGGTCATAAGCACGATGCCGATCCGCCCCAGCGAGATCGGCACGGCCAACGTCACCATATCAGCAGCATCACGGCTCAGCCGGCGCAACATGAGACGTGCTCCCCCATCGGCGCTCGTGCCAGTGGCGGATGCTTCGAATTGCAACTCGCCCCGAATACACGCATAGCGATTATTGTCATTTATCATACACTCAATTGAAGGAAAGCACACCCCAACCTGCGCGAATCCCTATAGGGAACATCCCTTATTGATCCGCTGCGCCACTCACAGGCAGTATCTACCCGTATAATACTCGCCTAGCGAGAATTAAATAGGAGAACGTCATGAGTTCTATCTTGCGCGCTCTTGAGCACTCGCCCGCACGATCCCCCAACCAAACGAAACAGATCATTTCCCTCCTCCATCAGGTAAGCTCGGCCGGTAACGGCCTGCAGATTCGATTTCAGGAGGATTTTTCCCGGCTTCGGGAACTGACCGAGGAGAATCCGGACCGGGACACCCTGTCGCCGATGTTCGACCCGTCGTACTGCGAGGTCTCGGGGAAGAACGCATTCTGGATCGAGGGCCTGTGTCCCGACGGCCAGATCGCCCATGTGCAGGCGGTACGGTACGACGACCTCGAGGACAGATCGCTGTGCCAGCACTGGATCGACAATAGTTTCCTGTTCACGCCGCCGGGTGTCGACGTGGACATCCGCACCACGAGGTTCGATGCCGCGCCGGCTTCGCGCACCATCCGGGGACGCACCTGCTATCACGGCGAACTCTGGATTCGTGACGACTATCGCGGACTGCACCTCGCCTCGAAACTCGCCAATCTTGCAATGCTGCTTGCAAATGCTCGTTTTCAGCCGGACTACCTGTACTGCCTGATACCGCCGAAGGTGGTTCGTACCGGGCTTTCCGTGCGGAACGGCTACCTGCACCTGCATCCCCACGGCATACGCTGGTCGCTTTCCGAAACCAGGGAAGTCTACGATGAGTATCTTGTGTGGATGACCAGTGACGAGCTGGACATTCTCATGGAACGGCATCCAATGGTTTGCTGAACGAACCCGCTTCGGGCTTCGAAACGCAGATCAACGCGGCCTTGCCGTCGTGCAGCCGGTACGGGAGAAGCAACCGATGGTACTTTAGCCACACCGGATCCGCCGCTTCTTGTGGGTTGAGCAGTGTCTGAATTCGCGCGTAGTGCGGTTCACCGGTGGTCCAAACCTCCCGGTACGCTGCTGAAATCCGGTCAACGTAGTCGGCCGTTTCGCTGCCGACCACGGAGACCGATTCCGCGCGAAGTGCCCGGCGAGCCCACGCCCGGCCGTGCACCATCGTCGAGAACGACCGGTTGCCAACCCAGGAGAACACCAGCCGTCCCGTCGTGATCGACGGCCGGTAGATCAGGATTTCCGGCAGCAACACGGCACATTCGTCCTGACTCGCCTCAGTCAGGCGCCCCTGGGTTCGCCGCCAGAGTTCGAAGGTACGCCGAATACCGGCGGGCGCGTCCTTGACCGCTGCGGTATCGGCAACCTCGATCTTCGTCAGCGGCATGCCGGTAACCGATCGGAACTGCTGGACCGCGTATACCCGCTCGATCGCGGCGCCGGCCGAGGTCAACCCTTCCGTCATCCAACCGAGATGGAAAAAGTTGAGCCGTACCTCGGTCAGTCCCGGCCGCGAGACCAGTTGGTCGATCGCCGCGCCGATCGCACTCTCGGAAGATGCCGTGACATCCCACGTCAGCGACATGTGCGTGCCTTCGGTCTCGAGCTTTATGTGCCCGAGATGACGCACGAATAGCGTATCGAAAGATGGATCGATGAGTTCCGCATCGTGGAACTCGCCCTCTTCATCAATCCACCACGTCCCAGTTTCGAATCGCTTGATATCGTCAGACCCAGGAATCACTGACTCGTTTCCGTTGCTGCTGGCGAAACGGCAGAAACGTTACTTTGCCGCTCCCATGGAGTGAAAAGACTTGATCAGGCGGTAGACCTGTTGCTTCACGTCGCCATCGGGCAGTTCATGGAACATTCGAGCCGTAACGATAGCACTGTCCGAAATGTCCGGATGGCTCTCGGGTTCTTCGAGTCCTTCGAAGAAGTAACTGATCGGACGGTTCAGAACCGAAGCAACCGACCACAGGCGTGAACCCATAATCCGGTTGGTGCCGTTCTCATATTTTTGAATCTGCTGAAAACTGACGCCGACCGCTTTGCCAAGTTCGGTTTGCGTCATCGGTGAGCCATCCTCGCCTGTCATCAACAGGCGGGCTTCGCGAATCCGAGCGCCGATGTGGGCATCGATCTGTTGTGGATTTCTATTCTTGATGTGCTCTGATTTCATATCGGGTGAGTCTCCGTATTACGGCCTGTTGTCCCACCTGCCCGTGTAGACCACTGGCATCATAATCGTCTTGGTACACAGTCAACAAGACGCAGGCCACCGTCCAGGTCAAACCTCCCCCCGGACGTCTGCCCTGTTCTTAGTTTGTCACAAAACCGCACTCAAGATCAATATTGAGAGAATCGTCATTTTCGATTATCTTCTAGCGAGTATTTACCTGCACTTGCCTGGGAAGTGACGGGATGATGAGGGATGAAACTTCGTTGGGGCTCAATGGACCCCGACATCTGGAGACTGGACTGGGACGCCCTGTCTACGTGCAAGGCGGCCTGACAACTGATGCTTTTCCTGATGTCGGCGATTTCCTGAATGTCTGGAATATGGCCCGGGGCGATCGGTTTGCGCCACGGTGCAGCGATATCGACCTCCTTGCGTTCCCGCCGCGGCTTGTCCCCTTGATCTACCTGGTCGACGTCGAGCGTAATCCCCTCAAGTTTCGTTATCGTTTCATCGGCACACGTGTGTGCGAGTTCGAGGGTCAGGACTACACGGGTCACTGCGTCAACGAACTGCAGCCCGCTGCCGTCGGTGCCGCCGTACAGCGCGAGTTCGAGCGCTACCTCGACAATCCCGAACCGACGTTCTTCGCAATGCTGGTCGACGAACAGAACTTCCTGCCGCACGTGTTCAGCGTTTATGGCGGTGTTCGTGTGCCATTGTCCGACGGCGGCGGGACGGTCTCGCAGATCCTCGGCCTGGCCCAGTTCGAGACCGACCACAAGCATCTCCGGAAGTACTACTGGGAGATGGTCCGCCGCCACTAACGGCACGATACTCCTTGCCCCCTGTGGACTTGACCGCTGGTCCGCGGCTACGTTGCGGACCAGCGTTTTCCTACGAAATCCGCGGCCGAATGGCGTTCTCGAACCTGCTCCTCCGGCTCGCCCCACGTCCGATTCACCATGCGGCCGCGCTTAACGGCATCCCGCGCGTCGATCTCTTTGGCCCAGCGCAGCAGGTTCTTGTAGGACTTTGCGTTGAGAAACTCCGCCGCATTGTATGCGCGGCCGAGCGCCACGCCCCCGTACCATGGCCAGATCGCGATATCGGCAATCGTGTACTCGTCGCCGCACATGAAGCGGTTGCCGGCGAGATGCTGATCGAGAACGTCGAGCTGACGTTTGGTTTCCATCGCGTAGCGGTCGATGGCGTACTTAATCTTGAACGGGGCATAGTTGTAAAAATGCCCGAACCCGCCGCCGAGGTATGGCGCACTCCCCATCTGCCAGAACAGCCAGGACAGGCACTCGGGTCGTAACGCCGGGTCCGACGGCAGGAACGCTCCAAACTTCTCCGCAAGGTAGAGCAGGATCGCGCCCGATTCGAAAACCCGGGTCGGCCGCGTCGTACTGTGGTCCATCAAGGCCGGAATTTTGGAGTTCGGGTTGACCCCGACGAACCCGCTGCCGAACTGATCGCCATCGCCGATTTCGATCAGCCACGCGTCATACTCGGCACCGTCGATCCCCATCTCCAGCAATTCCTCGAGCAGCACCGTAACCTTCACACCGTTCGGCGTCGCCAGGGAGTAAAGCTGCAGCGCGTGCTCCCCGACCGGTAGTGCCTTCTCGTGGGTCGCGCCGGCGGTCGGGCGGTTCGTTCCGGCGAAGGCGCCGCCGTTTTCCTCGTCCCAGACCCAAACCTTTGGCGGCTCGTACGAACTTGCATCATTCATAATCGTAATCCCTCTTTGGTCTCTGCATTCCTTGCACGAGATCGGATTGCGGAAGTACCCGTGATCTTGGTGTCCGGGGCGACCATGGCAACCCCAGTTGGAAAAATTGCGGCTTAGATGAATCGACAGTCGACGTCAGCAACGCTTACGATCGCGCGATGACTGAGGAAGAATTCAACACGTTCTGCGGCGCAATGCCGGCGGCAACGCACGTCGTTCAGTGGGGCGGCGCCCAAGTCTGGAAGGTCGGCGGCAAGGTCTTCGCGATCGGCTGGTTCGGCGACGGCACCTACTCCGGGATCACCTTCAAAGTGTCTCCTCTTGCCTATGAAGTGCTAAAGGACCAGCCCGGGTTGCGGCCGGCACCCTATCTGGCATCGCGTGGGATGAAATGGATTCAACACTATGATGAGCCGGGACTGCCGCCCGACTCGCTCCGCGAGCACCTGACGGAGTCGCATAGAATCGTCTCGATAGGACTGACGAAGAAAAGGCAGAAGGAGCTCAACCTCAATCAGGATTGAACGACCGCGGCATCGAGCGCCTGCAGGAATCGCGACCTGTCCGCTTTCGAGAACGCCCGTCCGCCGCCGGTGATGACACCCGTCTCGCGAAGGCCGGTCATCAGGTTGCGGGTCGCCAGCGTCATGCCGATGCTGTCGGGCGTCAGCGTCTCGCCGTTCGGACGCACGACCCTCGCGCCGGCCTTGATACAGCGGTCAGCAAGCGGGATGTCGTTGGTAATGACGATATCGCCGAGTTTCGCACGTTCGGCGATCCAGTCGTCGGCCGCATCCGGCCCCTGCGCGACAATCGAAACGGTTACCCAGGGCGACCGATGCGGGCGTATGCCGCCGTCCGAGACCATGTGGACGGGAGTATTGTGGCGTTCGGCAACGCGGACGGTCTCTTCCTTGACCGGACAGGCGTCCGCGTCGACGTATATCGTCACCATTCGGGGTTAGTCGGCTTCTGCGCGCACCTGCTGGGCGGCGAGAGCATTAAATTCCTCGATCTTGCTCCGAACGTCCGCTTCGGAGATATCGACGCCGCGCTCGGCAATGTCGGCCATGACCTTGCGCACGACATCCTCGACGCCGGGCTCGTCGAAATCGGCGGCCACCACGCTCTTGGCGTAGTCGACGGTCTCGGTCGACGTCATGCCGAACCGCTCGGCCAGCCATTCGCCGAGCAGGCGGTTGCGCCTGGCCTCGGCCTTGAACGCAAGATCCTGGTCCAGCTTGTACTTGGCTTCGAAGCCTTTTTCGCGGTCCTTGAATGCGTCGCTCATCGGGTTTTCCTCTCCGGATTCTAACGGGGGTTTCCTTGGTTCGCTTTGTTGTATCGTTGCAACCCCAGCGGCGCAACTGTCACCTAAGCGTCTGGTTCGGTTTCCTTGACGGAGACCGCCGTTGGACCTACGCATGCTCCATGTGCACCGTCGTTGTCCTCTATCGGCCGGATCACGCGTGGCCCGTGATCGTCGCCGCCAATCGCGACGAGATGAGGGATCGTCCCTGGGACGCGCCGGGCCGGCATTGGCCCGACCGCGATCACGTCATCGCCGGCCGCGATCGACTGGCGGGCGGAACCTGGCTGGGCATCAACGACGACGGGATGCTGGCATGCGTCCTCAACCGCATGAACACCCTGGGCCCCGACCCAGAGAAACGAAGCAGGGGCGAACTGCCGCTGGAAGCGCTCGACCATGCCGAGGCGCATGAGGCCGCGCATTCCATGGTGGCCATCGATCCGGACGCCTACCGGCCGTTCAACATGATCATCGCCGACGCGCGCGGCGTGTTCTGGCTGCGAAGCGACGGCGCGCACGTCAGCTGCCACGAGCTCGGTGCCGGTGTTTCCATGGTGACGGCGCACGATCTCAACGATACCGGCGGCTCGACCCGGATCCGTCGCCACCTGCCGCGTTTCCGCGCCGCCCCGGCACCGGACCCCGACGCGAACAATGGCGCCGGCGACTGGTTTGGCTGGGAAGCCTTGCTGGCCGACGGCAAGGGCGCGCCCGAAGAAACCATGTGCATCGCCCGGGACGACGGGTTCGGGACCGTTTCCTCGTCGCTCTGCGCCTTGCCGAGCCTCGAGTATCCGCACCGTCAGCCGATCTGGCGGTTCGCGCCCGGGCCGCCCAGCCAGAACCGGTATCAGCCGATCGATCTATAGGGTCGGGCATCCGGCCCGTACTGTTCGCGATTGTCCTGATGGGGGGACCCTGTTATAGGGAGGCAAAGAAACCCGGCGTCTTCTCCGAGGCTGGGTGGCCGTGGGCTTTTCTGCCGGTGCGGCACAGGAACACCGACAATGGCAAGACGCAGACAGATTTACGAGGGTAAGGCGAAGGTGCTTTTCGAAGGTCCGGAGCCCGGCACCCTGGTCCAGTATTTCAAGGACGACGCCACCGCCTTCAACAACCAGAAACGCGGTACCATCACGGGCAAGGGCGTCCTCAACAACCGGATTTCCGAGTATCTGATGTCGCGCCTCGGCGAGATTGGTATTCCGACCCACTTCGTGCGCCGCCTGAACATGCGCGAACAGCTCGTCCGCGAGGTCGAGATCATCCCCATCGAGATCGTCGTGCGGAACGTCGTGGCCGGCACCCTGGCCAAGCGGTTCGGCATGGCCGAGGGAACCCCGCTGCCGCGTTCGATCGTCGAGTTCTGCTACAAGTCCGATGAGCTCGGCGATCCGATGGTCGCCGAGGAGCACATCACGGCCTTCGGCTGGGCCACACCGCAGGACATGGACGAAATGATGGCCATGTCGCTGCGCATCAACGACTTCCTGACCGGGCTGTTCCTCGGCATCGGTCTTCGCCTCGTCGACTTCAAGCTGGAGTTCGGCCGGCTGTGGGAAGAGGACCAGATGCGCATCGTCCTCGCCGACGAGATCAGCCCCGATTCCTGCCGTTTGTGGGACGTGAAAACCAACGAGAAACTCGACAAGGACCGGTTCCGCCGCGATCTCGGCAATGTCGAGGAAGCCTACCAGGAGGTCGCGCGCCGGCTCGGCATCCTGCCCGAGAGTGGCCCCCGCGACATGCGCGGCCCGGATACCATGCAGTAGTGAACGACGGAGACCGACACGTGAAAGCCCGAGTCCAGGTGATGTTGAAGTCGGGGGTCCTCGACCCCCAGGGCAAGGCGGTCGAAACCGCGCTGGGCTCGCTCGGCTTCGCCGGCGTTTCCGGAGTCCGCCAGGGCAAGGTGATCGAGATGGAGGTCGCCGAGAGCGATCCCGACAAGGCCCGCGCCGAGCTCGAGAAAATGTGCGAGAAGCTGCTCGCCAATACGGTCATCGAGACCTACGCCATCGAACTTCAAGGGTGACGAAGGGAGGTCGGGGACGATGCAGACCGCCGTCATCCAGTTTCCGGGTTCCAACTGCGACCGCGACGCCCAGGTCGCGCTGCGCCAGGCGACGGGCAAGGAACCGTACGTCATCTGGCATCGCGACAGCGAGATCCCCAAGGTCGACCTGATCGTCATTCCGGGCGGCTTCACCTACGGCGACTATCTCCGGGTCGGCGCCATGGCCGCCAATTCGCCGGCCATGCAGACCGTGGTCGAGCGGGCCAACGCCGGCGTCGCCGTGCTCGGCATCTGCAACGGCTTCCAGATCCTGACCGAAACCGGCCTGCTGCCGGGCGCGCTGATGCGCAACGCCAACCTCAAGTTCATCTGCCGGGACGTCTGGCTCCGCGTCGAGCGGAACGACACCCTGTTCACCGCCGGTTACGCCGGCAACTCGGCGATCCGCATACCGATCGCGCATCACGACGGCAACTACTTCGCCGACGCGGAGACGCTGAAACGCCTCGAGGGCGAGAACCTCGTCGCCTTCCGCTACTGCGACGAAACCGGTGCCGTGACGCCGGAATCCAACCCCAACGGCTCGGTCGGCAATATTGCCGGCATCTACAACGCGAAACTCAACGTGCTGGGCATGATGCCGCATCCGGAACGGCTCGCCGACCCGGTTCTCGGCGGCGCCGACGGCCGGATCATGTTTCAAGGTGTGGTAGACGCGTTGGCTGCCTGATACTACACTTGGTACCGATTCGCGTGATTCGCGGGGCCGGAATCAAGGATCGGGGCAGCCATGGGTTCGTTTTCTCGTTATATCCCAATCACTTCCGCGTTCCTTCTCTCTTTCTCCCCGACTGTTTCTCTCGCCGACGACGGCACCATGGCCGGCGCGGGGTTCTACATCGACCTCGGCACCGGCGCCCTGCTGCTCGGTGACAGCGATCTCGACGGCGGCGGCATCGACACCGATGTCGATTTCGAAACCGGCTACGCGTTCCGGTCCGCGGTCGGGCACGCCTACGACAGCGGCTGGCGCGCCGAGGTCGAGGTCGGCTACCGGGAGAACGGCGTCGACAGCATCGGCTCGAGCAGCGGGACGGGCGACGCCAAAGCGCTGAGCGGCATGATCAACGGCTACTACGACTTCAGAAACGACAGCGCGCTGACCCCTTACGTCGGCCTCGGGCTCGGGCTGGCGCAGGTCGAGGCCGACGGCTACTCGCCGGTCAGCGGCTCGACCATCGACGACGACGACCTGGTCTACGCCTACCAGGGCATTCTCGGCGCGTCCTGGAGCCTGACCGATGCGCTCGCCCTGACCGCGGACTACCGCTACCTGGCGACGGACGACGTGTCGCTGACGACAGCGTCCGGCACCAACGTCGACGGCGAGTATCGCAGTCACGCGGTGTTCCTGGGTCTCAGGATCTCGTTCGGCGGGGATCCCGACGCCAGCCGCATGGCGACCGGCCAGGGCTCCGGCGACGGCGTGATGCAGGCGGCGGATGAAACAGCGGCCGAGGAAGAAGCGACGTCGGCAGCCGGCGCACAGTCGGAACCGGCACCAGCGGCCGAGGAAACCATGAGTGAGGAGCCCGCCGCGGCCGAACCGCAGGTCGCCGCCGCCGATCCGGCTCCAGACGCGATGCCCGATCTCGCGCGCCAGTATCGGGTGCTGTTCGCGTTCGACAGCGCGGCGCTTTCCGGCGCGGCCAGCGCCTCGCTGCGCGAGATCGCAGGCCAATTCATCGAAGGCGAGATCATCCGCATCGATGCCACCGGTCACGCCGACGCCGCCGGCACGCAGGCCTACAACATGGCGCTGTCGAAACACCGCGCCGAGGCAGTCAAGGCGACGCTGGTCGACTTCGGCATACCGGCCGACAACATCGTGATCGACTGGAAGGGCGAGACAGAGCTGCTGGTACCCACCGCCGACGGCGTCCGCGAGCCGCAGAACCGCCGAGTCGAGATCGTCTTCCCGCAGTAAGGCCGCCCGCCTCAAACGACACACGCCCGTAAGTTGGTAAGGCGAAGCCCGCCGCGACCTCCGCCGGGTGGCCTGATGGCGCGGCATGGTCATTTGGGTCATTTCTTCCGCGCCGAAACGGCCAACCATCTGAAAACACTCGAAACCGGTTCCGGTTTCAGGGTCATTTAGGGCTATTTCCGGTCATTTTGGTCAGTGTTTTTCGATGACCATTCCGCCTGGCGCCGCCGTCCCGTCACCACCGCGCGCGCGGCAATGACGTGTTTGCGCGTTATCGCTGTTGCCTATTCACCATCGCAAAGAGCGGTTGGAATTATAGGATTTTATTCTCCCATTGTCAAGCGGAGTATGATGCTGTGGCACCCCGCGGTTTCGTCGCCTAATCGTTTGACAGCGCACCCGAAATCCCTATAGTCCGCCGCTACTCCCGCGGAAGCGGGGTGCGTGCTCTTGGAATACGCATCCCCGGCCCGGACCAGCGTCCGGAACAAGCCTGAGCGGGACAAGATGAACGCCGGATCAACCGGTGCCGCCAATAACAACCGGTATGAACGTGTGAAAAGGACTTTGACGCCATGAGCAAGCGTATTTCTTCGAAGTACAAGATTAACCGCCGTCTCGGCGTGAACCTCTGGGGCCGCGCCAAGAGCCCGGTCAACATTCGCGAGTACGGCCCGGGCCAGCACGGCCAGCGCCGCGCCAAGAAGCCGTCGGACTTCGGTCTGCAGCTCGCCGCGAAACAGAAGCTCCGGGGCTATTACGGCAACATCACCGAAAAGCAGTTCCGCCGTTATTACACGGAAGCGACGCGCCGCAAGGGCGACACGTCCGAGAACCTGATCGGTATCCTGGAAACCCGTCTCGACGCCGTGGTCTACCGCATGAAGTTCGTGCCGACCGTGTTCTCGTCGCGCCAGTTCATCAACCACGGCCACGTCAAGGTCAACGGCAAGCGCGTCAACATCCCGTCCTACCGGGTGCGTGAAGGCGACGTCATCGAGGTCAAGGAGAAGTCGCGCCAGATCCCGATGGTGCTCGAGGCCGTCGACAGCCCGGAGCGTGACGTGCCGGAGTACGTCGAGGTCGACTTCCAGAAGATGAAGGGCACCTTCGTGCGCGTGCCGCTGCTCGCCGATGTCCCCTACCCGGTTCACATGGAACCGAACCTGGTCATCGAGTACTACTCGCGCTGATCCGGTTGAAACCGTTTCGAAAGAGCCGCCCCGGGGATCCGGTGCGGCTTTTTCTTTGACCGCACGCCGATGTCCGTCATAGGTTCGTCACCGCGCCGTGCTATACTGATGCAATCGGATGACAGCGGCGCACCATCCACCGCCTGCATCGCGCCGCGCACGTTATTTCTGGAGTTCATGATCATGGATTCGCTTCCCTTCGGCCGCCCGGGCCGTTTCTACAAGGGCAACCTGCACACCCACTCGACCAACTCGGATGGCGTCCATCCGCCGGAGAAGGTCATCGAGCTCTATCGCGACAAGGGCTACGATTTCCTCGCGCTCAGCGACCACTTCATGGACGATTACGATTTCCCGGTGTCGGACACCCGCCACCTCGCGACCGACGACTTCGCGACCATCGTCTCGGCCGAGCTCCATGTCGACCACACCAGGGTCAAGGAACTGTGGCACATTCTCGCCATCGGCCTGCCTGTCGACTTCAAGAAGCCCGATCCGGACGAGACAGCGCCCGAGATCGCGCAACGCGCAGCGGATGCCGGCGCCTTCGTCGGCATCGTGCATCCCGGCTGGTACGGTCTGACGACCGACGACGCCAAGACCATCAAGAGTGCGCACGCAGTCGAGGTCTACAACCACGGCTCGGCCTACGAGGTCGACCGCGGCGAGGACTGGCCGTTCCTCGATCAACTGTTGAACGAGGGCTGGAGGCTCTCCGGTTTTGCCACCGATGATGCGCACCTCATGACCCACGACTGGCTTGGCGGCTGGACCATGGTCCACGCCGAAAGCCTGGATGCGGATTCGCTTGTCGAGTCGCTCAAGGCCGGCCGCTACTACTCGAGCCAGGGCCCGGAAATTCGCAACGTCGCGGTCGACGGCGACGAGGTCATCGTCGAATGCTCGGAGGCGAGCGTCGTGTCGGCGACCGGCCGGGGGTCGCGCTCCGCGCACAAGACCGGCGAGAACATGACCGAATGCCGCCTGCCGCTGGCGAAGTTCAGGGACGGCTATTTCCGGATCACGGTGCGCGACGCCCAGAACCGCAAGGCGTGGACCAACCCGGTCTGGATGAACTGAGCAGAAAAAAGGACGGCCGGGGGAAGTTCCCGGCCGCCGGAGAGATTAGGGATTGGGGCCCGGCATTCTTGCCGGGCCCCTTGGTCTTGCGGATTATGCTAGGCGGATGGCGGCGCCGCCGGCGCGTCGAGGTCCTCTAGCACGTAGGTCTTTTCGTGCGAGAGTCCCATGTAGAGGCACAGGCACATCGCGATCAGCACCACGGTGAACGGCAGGCCGACCGTGATGGCCGCCGCCTGCAAAGCCGTGAGTGCATCCGCACCGCCGCCGAACAGCAACGCAGCGGCGACGACGCCTTCGATCACGACCCAGAAGATACGCTGGACGACCGGCGCATCGACCTTGCCGCCCGCGGTGATCGCATCGATCACCAGCGAACCGGAGTCGGACGACGTGATGAAGAACACCAGCACCAGCACGATGCCGACAAACGAGGTGATGCCCGCCAGCGGCAGGTTTTCCAGCATCTGGAACATCGCCAGCTCGACCCTGTCGAGACCGCCGGCGAGCGCGCCGACGCCGTTCTGGATCTGATCCAGGGCGGAGCCGCCGAAGACGCTCATCCAGACTACGGTCACCAACGTCGGGACCAGCAACACGGCGACAATGAACTCGCGCACTGTGCGGCCCTTGGAGACGCGCGCGATGAACATGCCGACGAACGGCGACCAGGAAATCCACCACGCCCAGTAGAACACGGTCCAGCCCTGCATCCAGGCTTCGTCCTCGCGGCCGACCCAGTTGCTGTAGGAGACGATGTCACCGAGGTAGCCGACGAGCGTCGTTCCCATGGTCGCGAAAATCACGGCCGTCGGGCCGACGATCAGCACGAACAGCAGCAGGATGATGGCGATCGACATGTTGATGTTCGAGAGCACCTTCACGCCGCCATCAAGGCCGCGAATGACCGAGAACAGCGCGAGCGCCGTGACGATGACGATGATCGCGATCTGCAACCCGATGCCGCCTTCCAGGTCGAACAGGTAGGCCAGACCGGCGCTCGCCTGCTGGGCGCCAAAGCCGAGCGAGGTGGCGAGACCAAACAGGGTAGCGAGCACGGCGACGGTATCGATCAGGTGGCCGAACGGCCCCCAGGAATGATCGCCGATCAGCGGATAGAACGCCGAACGGATGGTCAACGGCAGGCCCTTGTTGTAGTGGAAGAACCCGAGCGACAGCGCGACGACCGCATAGATCGCCCAAGGGTGCAGCCCCCAGTGGAACATGGTCGCGCTCATTGCCTTGTCGGCGGCTTCCGGCGTGTTTGCGGGCACGCCCAGCGGCGTTTCGTACCAGCCGGTGTAGTACGCCGTCGGTTCCGCCACGCTCCAGAACATCAGGCCGATGCCCATGCCGGCCGCAAACAGCATCGCGAACCAGGACATGGTCGAGAAGTCGGGCGTCGCATCGGCGCCGCCGAGCCTGATCTTGCCGACCGGCAGCACGATCAATGCAAGACAGAAAATCACGAAGATGTTGCCGCCGATCATGAACAGCCAGTCGAAGGCGCCGATCGACCACCACTTGGCACCGTCGAACGCCCCCTTCGCCGCTTCCGGCGCGACCAGAACACCGAGCACGAAAATCAGCACGAGGGCTGAAGCGATCCAGAACACCGGGTGGTGAACGTCCATGCCCCATCGCTGCAGGTTGTCCTGACCGACGGAGTAATCTGTGTCGTAGAGATTGGCTTTATCCGCCATCTAGTCCCTCCTCACTTGGTCCCAGGGATCGCCGTTGTCTCCTCCCCGCAACGGCGGCTCGCAGATGCCTTTTCGGCTGTCGCCGTGCGTTCTCGTTCGCACTTGGTGAGAGGGTGACGATGTCGTCTGTCGCCGGTTAGGGAAAATCAGACGGATCGTGTCTCGAATCCGACAAAAGACCGTCGATATCCCACGAAACCGCCCTACGGATACCCGTAGGTGCAAAAAAGCCGCGTTCCCGCCGTTTTCTCCCGGGAACGCGGCTTCGAATTCTCGATGCGAACGCCGTCCTCAGGCGGCGAAATCGACGTCCTTGTCCTTGAGAAGCTGGCTCAGTTCGCCGGTTTCGAACATCTCGCGGACGATATCGCAACCGCCGACGAACTCGCCCTTCACATAGAGCTGGGGTATCGTCGGCCAGTTGGAGAACTGCTTGATGCCCTCGCGGATTTCCGGGTCCTGCAGGACGTCGACGCCCTTGAACTTGACCTGGAGGTTGGAGAGCAGCGTCGAGACGGCGGCCGAAAAGCCGCACTGCGGAAACATCGGCGAGCCCTTCATGAACAGAACCACCTGGTTCTCGTTGATCTCGCTCTTGATGCGGTCGTGGGCGGGAATGTCGCTCATGTCTGTAGATCCTTTTGGGTAGCGATTGGTGCGCGTCGGAGTGTTACTGGTCGGGCGTCGCCGTCTGCAGCGCCAGGGCGTGCAGTTCGCCGCCCATGCGGCCCTGCAGGGCCTCGTAGACCATCTGGTGCTGTTGCACCCGGGACTTGCCCTCGAAGGCAGCCGAAACGATGTGCGCGGCATAATGATCGCCGTCACCGCGCAGGTCGTCGATCGTCACCTTGGCGTCCGGCAGGAACTCCTTGATCAGCCGTTCGATTTCCGATGCCTGCATGGCCATGGTCTGCACTCCCTTTCCGGCGTCCGGATCGACGCCTTGGATGCCCTCAGGATATGGACTCCCATACCCGACCCGTCAAGTGGGGCTTCAGGCCTGAACGTGCCGCCTTAAGCAGCTGAACCCGCCATGTAGCCGGGCAGCCATCCCTCGTGGATCGTTCTCAGCTCGGCGACCGCAACGCGGCCGCGTTCCAGCATCTCGACGTGAACGACGAGTTCGGCGCCGCCGGTTTCTCCGATCCTGTGCGCCGGAATGCCGGCTTCGCGCGCGGCGGCGATCAGGCTCTCGGAATCCCGGGTGGTGACGATGTATCGCGCCTGGTCCTCGCCGAACATCCAGTCGTTGAGCGGGCAGTCGTGCACCATCGCCGGCTCAACCTTGCAGCCGATATCGCCCGCCATCGCCATCTCGGCGAGCGCCACAAGAATGCCGCCGTCGGAAACGTCGTGGCACGCCGAAACATGACCGCTGAGGATCTGGTCGCGCACGAAGTCGCCGTTGCGCCGCTCGGCGGCGAGGTCGACAGGCGGCGGCGCATACTTTCCGGCGACATCGGCCATGGCGAGCCGCAGATACTGGCTGGCGCCGATCTCGCCGAAGGTGTCGCCGACAACGACGATCTCCTCGCCCGGTTCCTTGAAGGCGATGGAAACCGCCTGCATGACGTTCTCGATGACGCCGACGCCGCCGATCACCGGGGTCGGCAGGATAGCCTGCCCCTCGGTCTCGTTGTAGAGCGAGACGTTGCCGGAGACGACCGGGAAATCCAGCGCCTCGCAGGCTTCGCGCATGCCCTCGATGCAGCCGACGAACTGGCCCATGATCCGGGGCCGCTCCGGATTGCCGAAGTTCATGTTGTCTGTAACCGCCAGCGGCCTGGCGCCCGTCGCGGTGATGTTGCGCCACGCCTCGGCGACCGCCTGGCGGCCGCCCTGCACCGGATCGGCGAGGCAGTAGCGTGGCGTGCAGTCGCTGGTCACGGCCAGTGCCTTGCGGGTGTCGTGAACGCGGACCAGCGCGGCGTCGCCGCCCGGCCGGATCACCGTGTCGGCCATCACCGTGTGGTCGTACTGTTCCCAGATCCAGCGCTTCGAGCACAGGTCCGGAGTCGCCAGCAGTTCCTTGAGAATGTCGGTCGGCGCCATCTTCGAATGATTGCCGAGCACGGTCGCCAGCGGCTCGCGCTTCGGCGTCGGCTCGTGCGGCCGGTCGTATTCCGGCGAGGCCTCGGCGAGCGGATCGATCGGCAGGTCGGCGACGACCTCGCCCTTGTGACGCAGCACCATGTGGCCGGTATCGGTCAGCTTGCCGATGACCGCGAAATCGAGCTCCCACTTCTCGAAGATCGCCTGCGCCTCGGCCTCGCGCCCGGGCTGAAGGACGATCAGCATGCGCTCCTGGCTCTCCGACAGCATCATCTCGTAGGCCGTCATGTTCTCTTCGCGTTGCGGCACGTTGTCGAGATCAAGCTCGACGCCCATGCCGCCCTTCGACGCCATTTCGAACGACGACGACGTCAGGCCCGCCGCGCCCATGTCCTGGATGGCGACGATCATGTCGGTTGCCATCAGCTCGAGACAGGCCTCGAGCAGCAGCTTCTCGGTAAACGGATCGCCGACCTGAACGGTCGGGCGCTTTTCCTCGGAGTCCTCGTTGAACTCGGCCGACGCCATGGTGGCGCCGTGGATACCGTCGCGCCCGGTCTTGGAGCCGACGTAGACGATCGGATTGCCGACGCCCGACGCCGCCGAATAGAAGATCTTGTCGGCGTCGGCGAGACCCACGGTCATGGCGTTGACCAGGATGTTGCCGTTGTAGGCCGGGTCGAAATTGCATTCGCCGCCGACCGTCGGAATGCCGACGCAGTTGCCGTAGCCGCCGATCCCGGCCACGACCCCGGCGACCAGGTGGCGGGTTTTCGGGTGATCCAGACTGCCGAACCGGAGCGCATTGAGATTCGCCACCGGCCGGGCCCCCATGGTGAAGACGTCGCGCAGAATCCCGCCGACCCCGGTGGCCGCGCCCTGGTAGGGCTCGATGTAGCTCGGGTGGTTATGGCTCTCCATCTTGAACACGGCGGCCTGGCCGTCGCCGATATCGATCACGCCGGCGTTCTCGCCGGGCCCCTGGATGACCCACGGCGCCTTGGTCGGCAGCGTTTTCAGCCATTTCTTCGACGACTTGTAGGAGCAGTGCTCCGACCACATCACCGAGAAGATGCCGAGTTCCGTCAGGTTCGGCTCACGCCCCATGATCTCAAGAATCAGTTGGTACTCGTCGGCGCTCAGGCCGTGTTCGGCAATGTGGTTGGGGAGGCTCTGGGAGGCTTGCTCGGTCATGGCGTCCGGCGGGTCTGGAGGGGCGGAAATTGGGTGATCTTCATAACAGAAAGCCCCGGAGGTGCAACGCCCCGGTTCCCCTATTCGCCCGGTTTTCCGCGCGATCAGGCTGCGTCGAAGTGGAATCGCGCGCGGAACGGCGCCCGCTGCGGCTTTCCGAGGATGAAATCCGCCGCGCGTGCGGCGATCATCTGCGTCGGGGCGTTGAGGTTGGCGCTGATGATCTGCGGCATGACCGAGGCATCGACGACCCTGAGGCCCCCGATCCCCCGCACCCGAAGCTCCTCGTCGACGACGGCCAAGTCGTCCGTTCCCATGCGGCAGGTCGAGCACGGATGATAGTCCGTCTCGATGGCGCTGCGCATGAACGCAAGGATGTCGGTATCGCTCGTCGCGTCGTCGCCCGGCAGCATCTCGGCACCCCGATAGGCATCGAACGCCGGCTGGCGGATCAGGTCGCGCGCCAGCCGGATGCCCTCGATCAGCTCACGGCGGTCGTGTTCGGTCTGCAGGTAGTTGAAATGCAGCGCCGGCTTCTCGAACGGATCGGCCGAGCGGAGGTCGATGCGGCCGCGGCTGGTCGGGCGGAGCTGGTCGATGTGGAGGGCGAACGCCTGACTGAGTTTGATGTCCGACCCATCGTAGGCGAACCCGAGCGGTCCGAAGTGATACTGCAGGTTCGGATACGGGACGTCGCGGTTGCCGAAAACCAGCCCGCCGGCCTCCCAGATGTTGCTCGTCGCGATCCCCGTCCGCGTCAGCATCCACTGGACGCCGGCGAGGACCTGGCGGTGCGGCTGCACGGCGCGATCAATCGTGACCGGCTGGGTGCAGGCGACCTGCACGACGATGGTCGGGTGATCCTGCATGTTGCGCCCGACCCCGGGCAGGTCGAGCACGGGCTCGATCCCGACCGAGCGCAGGTGATCGGCGGGCCCGATCCCCGAGATCATCATCAGCTGCGGCGAATTGATCGCGCCGCCGGCAAGAATGACCTCGCGTTCGGCGCGCGCCTCGACGACTTCGCCGTACCGCTGGTACTCGATGCCGACGGCGCGCCCGCCTTCGATCAGGATGCGCCGCGCCATGGCGTCGGTCGCCAGGGTCAGGTTGCGGCGCCCGAGGGCCGGCCTCAGGTGGGCGACCGCGGCGCTGCACCGCCGCCCGTTCTTCGTGGTGCTGTCGAACCGGGCGACGCCCTCCGGCTTGTAGCCGTTGAGATCTTCCGAGCGGCCCTGGCCGGCCTGCTCGCCGGCGTCGAGAAAGGCGTCATAGAGCGGATTGTCGAGGTGTCCCTTGGTGACACCCAACGGTCCGTCCGCGCCCCGCCAGTCGTCGGCGCCCCGGTCGCTCGCCTCGCCCGCCTTGAAGTACGGCAAACACTGGTCATAGGACCATTTGCCGAGCCCGAACTCGTCTGCCCAGCGGTCGTAGTCCCTGGGATGCCCGCGCATGTAGACCATGGAATTGATGGACGACGATCCGCCGACCACCTTGCCGCGCGGGATATAGACGTTGCGGCGGTCGAGTTCGGCTTCCTCGGCGGTCTCGTAGTTCCAGTTGAGGTTCGGGTCGGTGAACACCTTGTAGACGCCGGCGGGGATGTGGATCAGGAGATCGCGGTCCATCGGGCCGGCCTCGAGCACGAGAACCCGCGAGGCCGGGTCGGCGCTCAGCTTGTTGGCGAGCACACACCCGGCGGACCCCGCCCCGCAAATGACATAGTCGAAGACTTCCCTGCGTGTCATGACGGCAATATTCACCCTATTGTCCACAGGGTGGCAACGCAGCTCTGCAGAATGGCAACAAAACGTCCAATCGTCCCTCTTGCCTCGGAATTGGCGGCTTTCCATAATTCACGCATGATCATGACGTTGCTCGACCGTTCCCGCGCCGCTGTTGCTGTCGCCATGATTGCGTTGCTGGCGACCGCGGCGTGCAGCACCAATCCGGCGACCGGCGAGCGCAATTTCACGGCGTTCATGTCACCCGAGGACGAAGCCCGGGTCGGCGCCGAGGAACACCCCAAGATCATCGAGCAGTTCGGCGGCGTCTACGACGAGGGCGGGATCGCGGCTTACGTCGGCGAACTCGGCGGCAAGATGCTGCGGGCGTCCGAGTCGCCGGGAGCGTCCTACACGTTCACGGTGCTGGATTCCGACGTGGTCAACGCTTTCGCCCTGCCGGGCGGGTACGTCTACATTTCACGCGGCCTGATTGCGCTGGCCGAGAACGAGGCGGAACTAGCCGGCGTCATCGGTCATGAGATCGGTCACGTCGTGGCGCGCCACACGGCGCAGCGCTACAGCCAGGCGATGGCGGCGAACATCGGCCTCTCCATCATCGGCATCATCGGTCAGGTCGCCGGCGTTCCCTCGCAGACCAACGATCTGTTGTCGCTCGGCGCCACCGCCGTGCTGCAGGGCTACTCGCGCGAACAGGAACTGGAGGCCGACCTGCTCGGTTCCCGGTACCTGCGCCGCGCCGGCTATGATCCCGACGCGATGCGCAGTTTCTTCGAGAAAATGGCCGGCAACGACGCGTTGCGCGCCAAGCTGACCGGCCAGCCGACCGGCGAGGAGGCCTACAACTTCGCGTCCTCGCATCCGCGTACGAGCGACCGGATTCAGCAGGCCATCGACCTCTCGGGCAGCGGCGCCGTTCCGAACCCGGCGCTCAATCGTGATCGCTTCCTCGCCGAGATCGACGGCATGATCTTCGGTGACAGTCCGGCCCAGGGCATCAGGCGCGGCCGGACGTTCTCCCACCCTGAGTTGCGGCTCACCTTCACCGTGCCGCCGGACTACTACATATCCAATCACCCGGACGCCGTGGTTTCCGTGCACCCGAACGGCAGTCAGATCATCTTCGACGCGGACTCGGGCGATCATCGCGATCTCAGGAGCTATCTGACGGACAAATGGGGCAAGAACCTCCGCCTGACGGATGTCGAACGGATCAACGTCAACGGGTTCGACGCCTGGACAGGACGCGCCAAGGGCAGGACGCGCAACGGGGAGCGCGAGATTCGCCTGATCGCCCTGCGCGACGACGGTGTCCGCATCTTCCGTCTGGCGTTCATCGTCCCGCCCGACACATTCGACGCCCAGCAAGAGGCCCTGCAGCGCACCACCTACAGTTTTCGGCGTATGACGGAGGCTGAGATCGCCGGCCTCAAGCCGCTTCGCATCCGCACCCGGACATTGTCCTCCGGAGAAACGGTGGCCGATCTCGAACGCCGCATGGCCGTCGACCAGTATCCCGAGGACTGGTTCCGGCTGATCAACCAGGAAGCGCTACAGGACGGCGCCGCCCCCGGCGAACGATTCAAGATCGTCGCGGACTAACCGGGCTGCCGGGGCAAAGAAAAAGCCGGCCGTGGCCGGCCGGCTCTTTCGATCGCATGTCTACGGGCGCGTCAGGCCGCGGACAGGACCTGTTCCAGCTTGACCGTCGCCTTCTCGACGTCGGTCTTCTCGACCGCCGCGAGTTCGCAGGCGAGCCGGTCGCGCGCGGCCTCGTAGATCTGACGTTCGCTGAACGACTGGTCCGGCTGACCGACATTGCGGAACAGGTCACGCACGACCTCCGCGATGGCGATCGGGTCGCCCGAATTGATCTTCGCTTCGTATTCCTGGGCGCGGCGGCTCCACATGGCGCGCTTGACACGGGCCCGGCCCTTCAGGGTCGTCAGCGCGGATTCCATGCGCTTCTTGGAACTCAGCTTGCGCAACCCGGATTCCGAGGCCTTCTTCACCGGAACCCGCAGGATCATCCGATCGCGGTCGAAGGAAATCACGATCAGTCTCAGCTTTTCACCGGCGATTTCCTGGGTTTCGATCCCTTCGACCTTCCCGACACCATGGGTCGGGTAGACCACGAAATCACCGGCTTTGTAACTCACGTCTTCGGCCATTGATTATTCTCGCTCCTCTTGACCGGCAAATCAGTCAATCTACTCGCATCGAACGACAGGCGCCCGCAGGCGTCGGGTTCACATTAACGATTTAGATGATTGAATTTACTGCCGGTTTCTGTTTCTACCCGCCGGAAACCGGCGGCTGCTCTCAGGGGTTCAGGCCGAAACAGCCGGCCATTACGGGGAGCATACCACAAATTTGCCGAAAAAACAGCCCCATGGATGGTATCCAGGGGCCGTTTTCAGGAATCTGGCCCGGAATTCCGAAGCTTAAGACCCCTGACCGGGCTTCTCGCTCAGGTACTGCGCCTTGTCCTGCTTGCCGCTCCACTCGGCGGCATCCGCAGGAGGCTCACCCTTGCGCGTGATGTTCGGCCACTCGTTGGCAAACTTCGTGTTGATATCCAACCACTTCTCGAGGCCCGGTTCGGTGTCCGGAAGGATCGCGTCCTCCGGGCATTCCGGCTCGCAGACGCCACAGTCGATGCATTCGTCGGGATGGATCACGAGGAAGTTTTCGCCCTCGTAGAAGCAATCCACCGGGCAAACCTCAACGCAATCCTGTAGCTTACAGTTGATGCAGGCCTCGGTGACGATATAGGTCATGCTGGTCTCCACTGATACGACGGCCAAAGTCGGCCGCTTACCGCGTTTGGAGGAGCATGATTACGGGCTTGCGACCGATGTTGCAAGTCCCGGCTGACGCGATCCTTACTGGCCGGTCAGGCGGGCCTGAACGCGCTGGCGCGCGACGGCGCTGTCGCGGTCCGGGACGTGCAGCAGCCCGGCGAGGCGGCGCATCAGGGTGCTCTCGTGGCTGTCGATGATGCCGTCGGCGAGCACGACCTCCCACAGGGTCTCCATCAGACCGATTTTCTGCTCGAAGGAGAAGTTTCGGTTCACCGCGCTCGTGAATCCGAACATCTGGGCCGAGTCGCGGACCCGGGCCTCGACATCGTTCATCAGCTCCGCCGCCTCGGCCTTGTCGGCGCCGTGATCTCGGACCAGGATTCCTCTGATGACGTCGCGTTCCTCGTCCGAGAACGTTCCGTCGGCCAGCGCCGCCTGGATCAGGAGTGCCGCCGTCAGGCTGCCGTCGGCGTTGGTGTCCTCGTCCGCCGTCTCGGCGGCCGCCTGGTCGAACAGCAGGGACTTGATTTTTCCGATCATGGGGATTGCCTAGCATTCCGGTCCAGGCAAGGGCAAGCGGGCGACCACTCGTTGAAGCGATTGCCGGGTTCGGTCACAGAAACGGACGTCGCTCAAATCTGCCGGATCAGACGACACCCGTCATCTGGTTCACCACAAAGCTTAGATCCCTTTGCACGAGAGCGTCGATCTTATCCCTCGAGTACTCCGGATCAGAGGCGTACTCGACGAACCGCGCATTGTGTATGTTGTAGAGAACGTCGGCCGCCGTGTCCCAATCGCACTCTCGGACAATTATATCTTCATCGTTCAAAGTCTTGAGGAGTTGACGCAGTTTTTTCGCCAGTTCCCGATCCAATTCGGCGTAGCCGCGACCGAACGTGGAATCGCCCTCAAGAATCGAACTCGCGAGCACGTATTCCCAGGTCCTTCGATCAATATAGGAAAAGGCGTGGTCGAAAATGATCAGGGAAAACTCGATGACTGCATCGAGCGCAGAATGGTGTTTGGCGGCAAGCAGGGCTTCGATCTTGGCCAGCAGATGTCTATCGCTCTCTGCGACCAGGGCCAGAAGGAGGCCGCCTTTTGAGCCATAATAATTGTAGACGGTCATAGCCGAAATGCCGGCCTTCTCGGCAATCGCCTCGATCGTCACCCGACGGTAGTTACCGGAACGGAACTGCTGTCGCGCGGCTTCCAGTATGCGGCGCTGACGTTCTTCTTTTTGTTTCTCTCTCAGGCCAACCATTTTCCGATCCGCAAGTCTTCCTTTCGTGCCCGCGCCACTCAACTCCGGAGTTGGTGTGAGCAGTGACCCGGGTCAGTCCTGATTTGTCAAAGATACAAACCAAAATCATTTTAGTAACTAAAAAATTATATTGACCACAACAACCCGGGCGCTAGGCTATGAATGTTGGCGGGATAGGGCGTGCAAAACGCCACATAAGAAACCGCAATCCAACAGGGAGAAGTTTGATGAACTATAGAAACTGTCTGGCAGGGTTCGTCGGCGGCATCACCCTCGCCGCGGCCGTCGCGTCCAACGCCGTTGCGGCCGAGGAGGTCAACGTCGGCATCTGCGTATCCTGGCCCGGGTATGCCATGTTGAAGGTCGCCGAGGAAAAAGGCCTATCACCCGATATCGAGTACAATTTCACACTTTTCGAAGACCCCATCGGCGGTCATCTGGCGACGGCGGCCGGCCAGATCGATGTTTACATGTGCACGGGTGACTACACGCCCTTGATTGCGGAACGCGGTACCGACGTGGCAAACGTCGCCTTCACCAATCCGTCATACGGCGTCGATCACATCATCTTTTCGCCGGGCGTCGACGCGGACAACATCAAGGGTCAGAAGGTAGCCGCACCGCAAGCCTACATCGGCCACCTTCTGATGGGACTGATGCTGGAAAGCATCAATGTCCAGCCGAACGAAGTGGAATGGGTCAACCTGAACGCCGACGAAGCGGTCGGCCCGATGATGTCGGGTGACCTTGCCGCGGCCTATCTGTATGAGCCGTGGATCTCAAAGGTGCTGGCGAACCGCGAAGGCGCTTACAGCGCAATTCATACCGCCGATCCTGAGATGCTGAAGACCGGCATTTTCATGGACGTCATCTACATGAACAAGAAGTTCATCGCCGAGCGGCGCGAAACGGCGCTGGCCGTTCTGAAGGCCCGGTGGGATGCGGTGCAGTACTGGCACGACAACACGGAAGAGGTGAACGCTCTGCTGGCCGAGTTCCTGCAGTGGCCTGTCGAAGACATCGGTTATGTGATCGGCACAAACGGCAAGTTCTTCGAGGGTGGAATTTACATGTACGATTTTGACGAGGCTGCGCGAGTCTGCGGTGCTTTGGACGGCGACCCGCCATTTGGTCTCGGCAACGGCAGCATGGTTGAGGTCGTTACCCTGATCAACGAATGGTGGGTCAAGCTTGGCCTGATGGAGAATATGGTCGACACCACCAGCGCGGTCGACTGCTCCTTGGTCAGCGACCTTGTTGCGAGCGGCTATCGTCAATCGATTTCCGCGAACTAGACCGAGCAGGGATGCAGGGATGGATTTGCCCGTCCCTGCGCTCGTTCGTGCGTGGGACCCTTGCCGCCTTCCACCGAAGCGGGTGCCGGCACCGTGCGGATATGCCGCGATCATTACGTGACATGATGTAACGGCACGACGGCATCCCGGAGAAATTGGACCTGAATGGGGCCGTTGCGGGAAAAACAGAGAACCGACGACATGCCGAAACCAGCAAGAGAACCCTCCGGACGGGTAATGATCAGAAAACCCATTTCCCGCACCACGACGATCGCACTCGGAGTTGCGATCTGGGTGATCTTCTTCGCGGCGTGGGAGTTGGCGGTCATCTTCGAAGGCGTCAACCCGTTGCTGGTACCGCCGCCCGAGAAAGTATTGGCGACGCTTTACGAACTCCTGAGCGGAGGTCGATTCCCCGGCGACATCATGGTTAGCGTTCTGCGTGTGCTCGGCAGCTTCGCGGGCGCCTGCCTCATCGCCGTACCACTCGGCATCCTTATGGGTACGTTCACGGCAGCGGAAGCGTTCTTCAATCCTTTCGTTTCCGCCTGGCGTTATCTGCCTGCGCCGGCATTCATCCCGATCCTCCTGATGTGGCTCGGCACCGGTGAGGGACCAAAGTTGGCGTTGCTGTTTATTGGCGTTGTTTTCTTCCTGATCACGCTGGTCATGGATTACACGCGCCAGGTCAGGATTGAGTTGATCGAGACGTCGCTGACCCTTGGGGCGTCTCAGAAGCGAGTGTTGTGGACCGTCATCGTTCCTGCCGTTCTGCCCAATGTCGTGATTGCCATGCGCCAGATGTTGGCCGTGAGCTGGACCTACCTGGTGATTGCCGAGATTGTCGCGTCGACCACCGGTATCGGTGCGATGATGATGCGCGCGCGACGCTTCCTGCACACGGATGAGATCATGGCAGGCATTCTGGTGATCGGTTTGCTGGGACTGTTGTTCGATCTGCTGTTTCGCTGGCTGCACAAGTTGCTCTTCCGATACCTCTATCTAGGTGGTCGGTGATGGCATCGGAAACGAGTGATAGGTCTATGAGTTCTGAACTCACCAAACTTGTCGTCGAGGGCGTCGGGAAGGTCTTCACGCTTGCCGACGGGCAATCGATCAACGCCATCGACAATGTTAGTTTTACCGTTCAACGCAACGAGTACTGCGTACTGCTTGGTCCATCCGGATGTGGAAAGTCGACGGTGCTTCGCATGATCGCCGGTCTGGAGACTCCCACCTCCGGGCGGATGCTGCTCGACGGCGACGAGATCAAGGGACCGGATCGCGATCGTGGCATGGTGTTCCAGAGCTATACGTCCTTCGACTGGCTGACCGTCGAGAAGAACGTCGAATACGGGATGAAATGCAATGACGTACCCGCGCGCGAACGGCGCGAACGCACTGCTCACTTTATCGACTTGGTCCGCCTGACCAAATTCAAGGATGCTTACCCCAGCCAGCTGTCGGGCGGCATGAAACAGCGTGTCGCCATTGCTCGCACGCTGGCGAATCAGCCCAGTGTACTGCTGATGGACGAGCCGTTCGGCGCGCTGGATGCGGAAACCCGATGGAACATGCAGGAGTTGATGATCTCGATCCTGGAATCCACCGATACCACGGTGGTGATGGTCACGCACGACATCGAGGAAGCCCTGTTCCTCGGTGACCGGATCGTATTCTTTTCCAGCCACCCCGGCACCATCCTGGAGGACGGCCCTGTCGCCTACAAGAAGGGACAGCGGGTTGGTGCCAAGGAAGAGGCTCTGGAGATGGATGGCTATGTCAGCGCCGAGCGACACATCATGTCTCTCATGCGGTCGCAACGGCCCGATATCGACGATTGAGCAGAGAACGGGAATGAGCAACGTTCAGTATGATTTCTCAGGCAAGACTGTACTGGTGACCGGCGGCAGCCGGGGAATTGGCTATGGTGTCGCAGCAGGCTTCGCCAGATCGGGCGCCGATGTCACGATCATGTCGCAGTCGGACAAGGTACATGAAGCGGCCAGTACGCTATCCGCGGAAACTGGTGCCCATGTCGAAGCCCTGCAATGTGACATTACCGACGTGAATACGGTGCGCGAATCCATTGCATCGCTGGAACGAATCGACGTCACCGTGAACAATGCCGGCCTGGAGAAAATCACGCCGATCCTCGATGAAGACGATGCGGTTGAAGAAACCTTCCGACGGATCGTCGACATCAATGTCGTGGGAACCTTCTACGTGACCCGCTATGCGGCGCGTAAGATGCCACCCGGCTCGTCAATGATTTTTACTTGCTCGATCTGGAGCCGCACGGCGGTCCCGGAGTTTTCGGCCTATTGCAGTTCCAAGCATGCCAACCTGGGTTTCATGCGTTCCATGGCGAAGGAGTTGGCGCCAAGAGGGATACGGGTCAATGGCGTTTGCCCGGGATGGGTGAGGACTGAAGCCTCCATGACATCCCTTCGGAACATGGCGCGCCGCACCCAACGCAACGAGCAGGAACTGCTCGACGAAATTACCGGCGCCCAGATCATGGACGGATTGATGGAACCGGACGACATGGCGGGAACCTATTTGTTCCTGGCCTCGGATGCCTCATCCGACATGGTCGGTCAGGCTTTGATGTTGGATCGCGGGGAAGTGCTTGCATGACGCTTATCGGAAAGCGTGCCCTTGTAACCGGTGCGAGCCGAGGGATCGGTCGGGCCTGCGCCAGGGCCTTGGCCGCCGAAGGCGCCGAGGTTACGGCTGTCGACGTGCTCGACTGCGATGAAACCACCGAGATGATCCGCGCCGACGGCGGAACGGCCTCAGCCCTCCGATGTGACGTGTCCAATGAAGAGTCCGTCCTGGCGGTATTCGATCAGTGTTATCCGGCAGACAGTCCGCTGGACCTGCTGGTCCATTGTGCGGGCATCATTCACGAACGGCCCCTCTTGGAAACTCCCGTCAGCGAGTTCGATCAGGTGATCGCCGTCAACCTTCGCGGAACATTTCTGGTCGGTCGCGAGGCCTTGCGTAGCATGACCGCCGCGGGTGGCGGACGCGTCGTGCTGACATCCTCGGATCTGGCCTACTACGGCCGCGAGACCTTCTCGCCCTATGTCGCGTCCAAACACGGTGTTATGGGACTCGTCCGATCATGGGCGATTGAGTTCGCCCCGGTGATCAATGTGAATGCGCTGTGTCCCGGCCCGATCGATACGGAGATGCTCGGCGCGGCAAGCATGAGCCCCGAATGGCGAGCGCGAGAGTTGAATATTCCCCTGAATCGCTTTGGACAGCCCGAGGAGGTGGCCCGGATGGCCGTCTTCCTGTGCGGAGCCGGCGGTGCGTTCATCACCGGGCAGGGGATCGGTATGAACGGCGGGAGTGTGATGCCATGACGCGGATATGCAGCGGAGAACTCGAATGATTGATAATCCTGTTCCATGGCCCGACGGTGCACGCTGCGCCGTGGCATTTACGTTCGATATGGATGCCGACAGCTTTCTGCATCTCACGCATCCGAATGACGCACATCGCCGGGTCGCTGCGATTTCCGAACTGCAATACGGTCCGAAGGTGGGTGTTCCGCGCATCCTCGATCTCTACGAGCGATACGGACTGAAGCAGTCGTTCTATATTCCGGCCTGGTGCATCGAAACCTATCCCGACACGGTGGACGCCATCGTCAAGGCCGGTCACGAAGTCGGCCATCACGGGTATCTGCACGAACATCCGAACGAACGGTCGCTGGACGAAGAACGTTACTGGCTGCAACTCGGCATCGAGATCATCGAACGTCATACCGGGAAGCGCCCCAGAGGTTATCGCGCACCACTCTATAAGTTCTCCGACAACACGCTCGATCTCCTGTTGGACGAGGGCTTCGAGTACGACGCCTCGCTGATGGGTGATGACGTGCCTTATGTGATCCGTTCGAAGAAAGGCGACATGGTGGAGTTGCCGTCCCACTGGGGTCTGGACGACTGGCCGCCGTACGTGCACATGAGTGACATAGACTTCATGATGCCGATCAAGGCCCCGTCCGATGCCATTGTCGCTTTCCGTGACGAGTTCGATGCCGCATGGGAGTACGGCGGTCTCTGGATCGGTGTTTGGCACCCGTTCGTAACCGGACGGCTCTCTCGAATGAAGGCGGTCGAGGGCTTGATCGAGTACATGCTGGACAAGGGAAATGTCTGGATCGCCAGTATGGAGGAGATCTCGGCACACGTTCGTCAGGTGATCGAGAAAGGGACGTTTCGGCCTCGTGTATGCGATCTGCCGCAGTACGACCGCCCCGTGACCATTCCCGAGTTTGGCGGTGAATGAGATGGCCGTATCCGACGAACCACAGCGGAACCCGATGACAGCGCCGCGTTATGCAGAGATTCCCACCTTCATGCGGACGCCTTACACGCGTGATCTGAATGGTGTCGACGTCGCGCTGGTGGGCGTGCCGTTCGACGGCGGCACCACCAATCGGCCGGGAGCACGTCATGGTCCCCGCGAGATTCGCAATTCGTCGAGCCTGATGCGCTCGATCCACCATGTTACCAAGGTCAACCCTTACGAGTTGTGTCGGGTCGCCGATGTCGGCGACGTTACGTTGGATCGACTGTTCGATATCGAAGCCGTTATGGATGACATCTCGGCCTTCTACGAACGGCTTCATGGTGAGGGCGCTATACCTGTGACCGCCGGAGGCGATCACTCGATCACGTTTCCGATATTCCGCGCGATCGCATCCAAGAAGCCGCTCGGTATGGTGCATATCGATGCTCATACGGATACCTGGGACGAGTTCCTGGGTTGCAAGTTCACCCATGGCGCGCCTTTCCGCCGAGCCGTGGAAGCTGGCGTGCTCGACCCCGCGCGAACAATTCAGATCGGCATTCGCGGTGCGCAAAATTCGGACGAAGGTTGGCGGTTCTCGATCGAGAGCGGCATGCGGGTGATGTTCATGGAGGAGTTCGACGAAATTGGCGTCGACGCCGCAATTGCCGAAGCTCGGCGGGTCGTTGGTGACGGACCGTTCTATGTGTCCTTCGACGTTGATGGTCTCGACCCGGTTTATGCGCCGGGCACAGGAACTCCGGAGATTGGCGGAATGACGACGATCGACAGCCAGAAGCTGCTTCGTGGCCTTCGTGATCTCGACATGGTCGGCGGGGATGTTGTCGAGGTAGCACCGCCATTCGACCCTTCCGGAAACACCGCTCTGGTCGGTGCGACAATAATGTACGAGATTCTCTGCTTGGTGGCTGAATCACGGCATGGCCGCAAATAGCAACCGGTCTGCTCCGTACATCCCTCTCAACCGCGCCGCCGCCGGCTCCGGGTTGCGAAATGCGCGTATTGCCAATTGTTCAATTGGACCGCCCCCGGTCACCCGCGGGCAAGGGCTTGGCAGTTTTTGCGGCGCCGTTTGTCAATGTCGAAGACTGCGAACGAGGATGACCTCTCGCCATACTTTCTTACGCCGATGAATATTCGCCTTGTTTGGCTTCGCGAACGATAAGACGTCCGGTTCGCGGCATTCCCGCTCAGTTACCCCACCCGCGCCCGGACCCAGTCATGAAAACTCTTGACCCAGTGTTCCTCGGGCATCAGCACGCCGTGCTTGAAGGGTGCGGCGTGAAGGCCGCGCTGGTTGAGCTCGCTGGCCCACGCGTCCTGCCCCATCACCAGGATCGCGAAATCGATGATGTTGGCCCGGTCGTAGGACTCGTCGGCAGCGGTGTCCGCCGTCACCAGCCATTCGGCAGCGATCTCGGTCTCCTCGGGCCCGAGCGGCAGGATGCGCACGGTCCGCACATGATCGCCGTAGGCGCCGATGAACATGCCCGGATACGAGGTCACGTAGCGCTGGCCGCGGGCCCGGTTGGCCTCGGAAATGCCCGGAATCAGGTGCCCCTGCGCGCTGCCGTCGGCCGACCAGGTCTCGGCGCCCTGCCGCAGCCCGCCGCTGAACGCCGGATCGGTATCGTCGATGCGCGCTTCCCATCCCGCAAGATCACGCGGGTCCGAAATCCGGCGGCCGTAGACGGGCACGAGTTTCGACAGCTCCGGGTGGATGTTCGGGCAGTGCAGGCACTCGTTGAAGTTTTCCCAGAAGGTCTTCCAGTTGCACGCCATGGTCTTGCGCCAGGTCTCGATGACGACGAGATCCTCGAGCGGATAGTCGTCGATGGCTTCGGACGAACGATCGAACACCAATCCCGGATCAAATACCGCATTCGGGTCGAGATTGACGAACAGGCACCCGCGCCAGGAATGGATCGCGACCGGATAGAGCGAAAAATCGGCCTTGTCGAAGTTGGCGGGTTCGGCGACCGACGTGGTACGCACCAGCCGCCCGTCGTCGGCCGCGTAGGACCACTGGTGATAGGGACAGACGAGCAGCTTGGAGTTCAGTTTACCCTTGTGTTCGGTGCAGATCACCGAGCCCCGATGCCGGCATGCATTGTGGAACGCCCGGAACCCGCCGTCCTCGGCGCGCAGCACGACGATGTCCTGGTCGCCGATCTGAATCGTGCGGAAGCAGCGCGGCTCGGCGATCTCGCTGGCATGACAGACGTACACCCAGCTGTCGCGCCAGATCGCGGCCATTTCCCGTTGATAGTGGGCCGGGTCGTAGTACCAGCCGGCCGGCAGGCCGTCGACGGCTTCGGTCAGCCCGTAATGTGTTTTCTGGACGTTCATGAGGGAATGCTAGCACCGCCCGGTTTCGACGCGATAGCTCTGTTGAGCCATCCCGGTACGGTCCCGAATGGGACAGACAGGCCGCGGCCCGGTCAGCGCCGCCCGCGCAGCCGGTCCGTCGCGCGACGTTCGACCTTCGTCGGCCGGCCAGAACCCGGCTCGCGCCACGCTACCTGGGCCGGATGGCCGTCATTGCCCTGCTTGCGGGGCTGCGGCGGGTCGAGATCCTCGTAGAGCGACTGCGCCTCGGCTGCCGGGCCGCGCCGGGTGCCGAGTTCGACGATCCTGATGACCCGAATGTAGGGGCCGAGCGGGAACGTCAGGATATCGCCGGCGCGGACCGCCTGGTGCGTTTTCGAAACGTGCTCGCCGTTGAGCCGCAACCGGCCGCCGGCGACGAATCCGCCGGCGAGCGTCCGGCTCTTGAAGAAGCGGGCGTACCACAGCCACTTGTCGATCCTGAGGCTGTCGCTCATCGGCTGCCGAACTGGTTCTGCAGCACGGCAAACGGCGAGTCGGGATCGGCGCCTCGCCGTTTCGCCGGCTTGTTCCTCCCTTGCGCCTTGTGGCGTCGGCGCATGTCCGGAACCGCGTATCGGGTTTCGCCGTCGACCTTGGTCGGCCGGAAACCCAGTGCCAGCACGATCCGCGCCGTCCCGTCCTCGCCGAGGTTGGTCAGCGACATGATCTCGCCGGTCAGCGCGAACGGCGCCTTCTTCGCCAGGGTCCAGCATTGTCCGGCCAGGCGGTCGACCATGTCGACACGCAGCGCCAGCGCCCCGCCCTCGGCCGCAAACGTGCGGTAACCGACGGCGTCGAGAAACTCGCGATACGCCGGGTCGTTCGGCACGGTCGCGGAGATCGCCCCGGGATCGGGTGGCGCGAACGGCGGTTCCCGATCATGCCACAGGTTCCAGAGGTGACCACGAACCGCGATCGCCGCAGGCTTGAGCAGCGCGGGCGCGAACACGGCCTCGCGGCCGATCCGGTAACCGGCGGCGTTCAGCGCGCGGCGCTCAGTCAGATCGAGCGCCTTGATCTCGGCCTCCACGGCCCTGCGCGGGATCGAGCCAAGATGCTCGCGGAGACGAAAACGCAGCCCGCGAACGGCGGCGCTCTTGCTGTCCGCGAACGCCGACAGGGGCCCCAGGGAACGCGCGATACGCTCATCGACCCAACCCTGCACCCAGCGGCCGAAACGTTCCCGCAGCGGCCCCTCGATGGATCCGTTGGGCAACAGGCTGACGATGGGCGCCAGCAGGTCGCGGCCGCGCCGGACGGCGGCGACCGGTTCACCGCGCCACGTCACGGCCCCCGGCTCAGGCCATTCAAGGCCCTCGCCATCCTTCATGATCCGTTCCGCCATCGTCTGAACCTGGCGCGCGATGACCGGCATAACGGCGCCCAGGATGGCGCGGCGGTCTTCCTTGAACCGGGTGTCGTCTGGATGGAACCGCAGACCCTCGAGACGGCCGACGAACTGACCCTCGACGACCACGTCGCCGTCCGCCCGCACGGCGGCGGCCAGATCGCGCTTGTCACGCAAGCCCCCGAGCAGCGCCGCCGTTCGTTTGTCGACGAAACGCTGGGTCAGGCCGTCGTGCAGGGCGTCGGACAGCTTGTCCTCGATCTCGCGGCTGCGCGCCTGCCAGGCCGCCGCGTCCGCCATCCAGTGCGTCTTGTGCGACACGTAGGTCCAGATGCGGATGCGCGAAATGCGGCCCATCAGGGTTTCGATGCCGCCGTCGGTGCGGTCGATGCGTTCGATGTGCTCGGCGACCCAGTCCTCGGGCAGCAGACCGGCGCGGGACGTCAGGTGCTCGTAGACCTGTTCGAGGAAGCGGCCGTGGCTGGCGCTCCATTGTTTCTCGAAATCGGGGATCTGGCAG
Source organism: Rhodospirillales bacterium (assembly GCA_040219295.1). Classification (GTDB taxonomy): domain Bacteria; phylum Pseudomonadota; class Alphaproteobacteria; order Rhodospirillales; family Casp-alpha2; genus JAVJST01. Next base: position 564,838 of record JAVJST010000005.1, on the reverse strand, counting down.
ACCTCCCACATTAGCCGCAGGTCGTCGCCCTTGGGCGCCCGGTCCCGGACGTAGCGTTCCCGCGCCAGCGCGGTGAGCGCGCGTTCGTCGTCGGCCTCGCGCACGCGGGCCAGTTCGCGCACGTCGGAGCGCGCCCTGAGGCTCGAAAGCAGCGAGTCGATACCCGAGAAATCGAGCTCGTCGTTGCGCCAATAGATATGGCGCAGCGGATCGAAATCGTGCTCCTCGATCCGAGCGACGGTCTCGGGCGAGAGGGTCCCGGCCTCAGGGGTGAGCCCGAAGGTGCCGTCGTTGGCGTGGCGTCCGGCGCGACCGGCGATCTGCGCGAGCTCGGGCGCGCCGAGCGGGCGGAACTTCTTGCCGTCGAACTTGCGCACCGACGCGAAAGTGACGTTGCGCACGTCCATGTTGAGGCCCATGCCGATGGCGTCGGTGGCGACCAGGTAGTCGACCTCGCCGGCCTGGTACATCGCGACCTGGGCGTTCCGCGTGCGTGGACTGAGCGCGCCGAGCACGATGGCCGCGCCGCCGCGCTGGCGGCGCAGGATCTCGGCCAGGGCATAAACGTCGTTGGCGGTAAACGCGACGACGGCGCTCCGAGGCTTCAGGCGGTGAAGTTTCTGGACGCCGGCGAAACTCAGCTTCGACAGCCGGGGCCGGGTCTCGAAATCGGCCACGGGCACCAGCCTGCGGATGATCGGCCGCATCGCTTCGGCGCCGAGAAACAGGGTTTCGTGCTTGCCGCGGGCGTTGAGCAGGCGGTCGGTGAAGACATGGCCGCGTTCCGGATCGGCGCAGACCTGGATCTCGTCGATCGCCAGGAACTCGACCGGCTCATCAATTGGCATCGCCTCGACGGTGCACAAGTAGTAGCGCGCGTTGGGCGGCAGGATCTTTTCTTCGCCGGTGACCAGCGCGACCTGGTCCGCACCCTTGACCGCCACGGCGCGGTCGTAGTTCTCGCGCGCCAGCAGGCGCAGCGGGAAACCGATCATACCGGAGCGGTACCCCAGCATGCGTTCCATGGCGAGGTGGGTCTTGCCGGTGTTGGTCGGCCCGAGAACGGCAGTGATGCGGCCCTCGGATCCGGAGCGGGTGCCGTGCATGGCGGCGTCTCCCGGAGCGGCCGGGCCTTGCGGCCCGGCGAATCTTCACGTGTTCGTCAGCTTAGCATTCGTGCGGCGGCGGGGACAGGTTGCGCCGCCTCAGCGGCCCTTCCACACCGGCGGGCGCTTTTCGGTGAACGCCAGCGCGCCTTCCGCGGCATCTTCGGACTTCAGCATCTTCTCGAACACGTCGAGCGTGCCCGAGCGAAGGATCCGGTAGCCTTCCTCGATCGAGACCATCTCGGCGTGGCGGACGATCTCCTTGGTCGCGGCGGTGGCCAGCGGCGCGCTCTTGAGAATCTCCTCGGCCAGCAGGTGGGCCTCGGTCAGCAGGCGGTCCTGTGGCACCACCCGGTTGACCAACCCCCATTTCCGCGCCTCGTCGGCGTCCATGCGGCGGCACGTCAGCAGCATTTCCAGCGCGACCGCGCGCGGCAGCCGGTGGGTCAGGCGCAGGCAGCCGGAATCGGCGACCGTGCCGGCGCGCGGCTCGGGTAGGAAGAACTGGGCATACTCGGTGGAAACGATCATGTCGCACGCCAGCGCCAGTTCGAAGCCGCCGCCGACGGCGTAGCCGTTGACCGCGGCGATGACCGGCTTGTTGAGGTCGTGCATCTCGCTGATGCCGCCGAATCCGCCGACGCCGAAGTCGGCCATGTAGTCCTCGCCTTCGGCCGCCGCGTCGAGGTCCCAGCCGGCGGAGAAGAATTTCTCGCCGCCGCCGGTCAGGATGGCGACCCGGAGATCCGGATTGTCACGATACTCCGCGAACACGATCCCCATATCGCGGCTGGTCTCCGCGTCGATGGCATTGGCCTTGGGACGATCGAGGGTGATCGTCAGGACCTGGCCGTTGATCTCGGTTTTGACGTGCTCGCTCATGGTTGGGCTCCTTTTTTTGTGCGCCGCACACTATAGGCTGCGGATCAGAGCGTCTACCGCCATGACGCCGTCCTCGAAAACCAGCAATGGGTTGACGTCGAGTTCGACCAGGCTGTCGGCATGGGCCTCGGCGAAGGCGGCGACGGCCATGATCGCGTCGACCAGCGCGGCCCGGTCCGCCGCGGGTTTCCCGCGATAACCGTCGAGCAGCCGCGACACCTTCAGCCGCGCGATGGCGGCTTCGACATCGGCCCGGGCGACCGGGAACAGCAGCGCCTGAGAATCCTTCATCAGTTCGACGAGAATACCGCCGGCGCCGATCACCAGCACCGGGCCGAACTGCGGATCGCGGGTCACGCCGATGATGAGCTCGGCCAACGCCCCCGGCGCCATGCGCTCGATCAGGAACCGGTCGGAGAGGCCTTTCATGCCCTCGGCCGCCGCCGCGACGGCGGCGCCGTCCACGAGCCCGAGGGCGACACCGCCGACGTCGGACTTGTGGATCAGATGCGCGCCGACCGCCTTGACCACCACCGGATAGCCGATCTCGGCGGCGGCGTCCGGCGCGCCGGCGGCATCGGTGACACGGCCCGCGGGGACGGTCAGGCCGTAGGCGGCCAGCCGCCGCTTGCTCTCGGCCTCATCGACGATCCGGACGGCCCCGACATCCAGGGCCGCGACCGGCGTCATCGCCGACGGGCGTCCGGCAGCAGCGGCGCGTTGACGGCGACCGATCCACACCGCGGCCTCCATCGCCGTCAATGTCTCCCCGAGCCCGTACATCGGCACGATACCGCGCGCGATCATGGCGTCGCGCGCCTCGGGCGGCAGGCTTTCGTGCAGCGAGCTGACCACGACCGACGCGCCCGGCGCTGCGTCACAGGCTGCGATGAAGGCGTCGAGCGTGGCGTTCCAGTCGCGCGGGTCGCAAACGTCGCGCGGCGGCCAGTCGAGCATGATCATTCTGACGTCGAACCCAGACCTGGCGACCTCGGTGAAGGTCCGTTTCAGGTTCTCGCCCTTGCCCCAGTCGAAGGTGTGGTAGTCGAACGGGTTGGCGACGTGAACCAGTTCGTGCGTGGTCGCCCTGATGCGCTCGCGGGATGCCGAATCGAAATCGTCGAATGCCAGGTCGCGGCCCTCGGCGAGGTCGGCAATCATCGACGCCTCGCCGCCCGAACAGCTCAGCGAGACGATCCGGTTGCCGTCCAGCGGTCCGGCGATCGACAGGAACTTCAGGGTCTCCATCATCACCGGCAGGGTATCGACGCGCACGATCCCGTAGCGTTCGAACATCGCGTCGTAGAGATTGTCGGCGCCGGCCAGGGTCGAGGTGTGGCTGACGGTGATCCTGGCGCCGGCCTCGGAGCGGCCCGATTTCATGGCGACGATGGGAATGCCGCGCTCAAGGGCGCGGGCGGCGGCGGCCGAGAACCGGGGGATATCGGGCAGGCCCTCGATCAGGATGCCGATCGCCGTGATGCGCTCGTCGTCGAGCATGGCGTCGATGAACTCGGCCACGCCGGTCTGCGCCTGATTGCCGAGCGAGATCAGATAGGCCAGCGGCAGGCCGCGGCGTTGCATGGTGACGTTGACGGCGACATTGCCGCTCTGGCTGAGAACGGCGACGCCGCGGTCGACCCGCTTGCCGCCGTGCTGGTCGGGCCACAGGGTGACGCCGTCGAGATAGTTGATCAAGCCGTAGCAGTTCGGCCCCTGAATGGGCATGTCGCCCGCCGCCTCGACAAGGCGCTGCTGGCGTTCCCTGCCCTCGTTGCCGACCTCGGCATACCCGGACGCAAAGCACAGCGCGCCGCCGGCGCCCATCTCCGCGAGCAGCTTCACCGCCTCGATGGTCGCGTCCCGGTTGACCCCGATGAACGCCGCGTCGGGCGCCTCCGGCAGATCCTCAAGCCGGGGGTAGCACTTGTGTCCGGCGAGTTCGTCGCGCTTCGGATTGACCGGCCATATTTCTCCCTGGTAGCCGATCTTCTCCAGCTGGCGAATGACCTCGTCCGACCAATGGCCGCCGATCACGGCCACGTGCCGCGGGTTCAGGTAACGGCGGAGCCGCGCGATATCGACCATCGGCGGCGGCTCAGCGCTGTTCCAGCGGCCTGAGCAGCGCGCGCGAAATGATGTGGCGCTGGATCTCGCTGGTGCCGTCGTAGATGCGCTCGACCCGGGCGTCGCGCCAAATGCGCTCGAGCGGCAGGTCGCTCATCAACCCCATGCCACCGAAGATCTGGATCGCCTCGTCGGCAACGTAGGCCAGCATCTCGGTCGCGACGACCTTCGCCATCGCGAAGTCCTCGTCGCGCGCGATGCCCCGGTCTTGTTTCCACGCTGTCTTCAGCGTGATCAGCTCGGCGAGCTCGATCTGCGTCGACATGTCGGCGAGCTTGAACGAGACGCCCTGGAACTTGCCGATCGCCTGGCCGAACTGCTTACGGTTCGCCGCGTATTCGAGCGCCAGTTCGAACGCACGCTGGGCGCGGCCGACGCAGGTCGTCGCGATCTGCAGCCGGGTCGCGCCGAGCCAGTCGTTGGCGACCTCGAAACCCTTGTCGACCTCGCCGAGAACCTGGGATTTGTGGACCCGGCAGTTGTCGAACTCGAGAATGCAGTTGTGATAGCCGCGGTGCGATACCGAGTGATAACCCGGCTTGATCTCGAAGCCCGGCGTGTCGCGATCGACTAGGAAGCACGTGATGCGTTTCTTCTTGCCGCGCGGCGTATCGTCCTCGCCGGTGGCGACGAACAGGATGACGAAGTCGGCAATGTCGGCGTGGCTGATGAAGTGTTTCAGCCCATTGATGACGAAGTCGTCGCCGTCGGGCTTCGCGAACGTCTTCATCGAGCGCACATCCGAACCGGCCTCCGGCTCGGTCATCGCCAGGCAATCCACCTTCTCACCCGTGATGCACGGGAACAGGTACTTGTCGCGCTGTTCGCCGACACAGGCCTGCAGGATGTTCGACGGCCGGGCCACCGAATACTGCAACGCCATGTTGGCGCGACCGAGTTCGCGTTCCAGCAGCGCCAAAGATACCGCGTCGAGCCCGCCACCGCCGAGTTCCTCGGGCATGTTGGCGGCGTAGAAACCCATTTCGAGGGCCTTCTGCTTGACCTGTTCGCGGATCTCCGGCGGCACCTGGTCGGTCTTCTCGACGACGTCTTCGTGCGGATAGAGCTCCTCTTCGACAAAGGCGTGAGCGCTCTTGACGATCATTTCGTGCTCTTCGGTCAGGGCGAAATCCATCGTTCTCCTCCTCAGACCCGTTCGGGCACGGCCATGCGGCGGCCAACCTGCTCGGGAACTTCCATGGTGCGGTGGACGGCCATGATGGCGTCGAGCGCCTCGCGGACCTCAGCCGAGATCGGCGATGCCTTGGACGCGTTCATGTCGACGTGCAGCAGCATCTGCTCGGTCGTCGCCAACAGTTCGCCGGTGCGGCCGTGGGTCATGGTGTGAAAGAAATGCAGCCGCTTGTCGTCGACGCCGAGAAGCTGCGTGGCGAACGCCAGCGGCTCGCCGACCGAGGTCTCCTGGTAGTAGTTGATGTGGGTCTCGACCGTGTAGAACGATTTGCCCGCGGCGCGGTACGCCTCGTCGATGCCGATGTAACGGAACAGCGCGTCCGACGCCCAGCCGAACGCCTCGAGATAACTGCTTTCCGACATGTGGCCGTTGTAGTCGATCCACGCCGGATCGACCTGCGAGGCATAGAGCTCAAGCGGCGCGCCGATCTCGGCACCCGCCGACCACCGTACCGCAGGCTTCGCCGTCAGGCGCAGCGCCTCGTCCTCGGCCATGGTGTTGCCGGAGCCGAGACCGAGCGGGCGCAGGGTACGCATGATGGCGATCAGCGCCTTGTCTCGCAGCTGTTCGAGCTCCTTGATGGTGTAGTCGCCCATCTGCTCCTCACAGCCCTCGACGACGCGATCGATCAGCGCGTCAGTCAGCTCCGGTGCTTCGAGCTTGGTCCACGGCAGCTTCAGGGCAGGGCCGAACTGCGACATGAAGTGGCGCATGCCGGCATCGCCGCCGGCCAGCGTGTAGGTACGGAACACGCCCATGAACGCCCACCGGATGCCGGGACCGTAGACGATCGCGTCGTCGAGGTCGCCGGTTGTCGCGACGCCCTCGTCGATCAGGTGCAGACACTCGCGCCACACCGCTTCCTGCAGGCGATCGGCGAGATAGGCGTCAACCTCCTTGCGCACACGCAGCGTATGCATGCCGAGCGATTTGTAGAACGCCTCGGCCCGGTCGACGGTTTCGGCCGAGGTCTGCTCGCCGGCGACCAGCTCGCACAGCGGCAGCAGGTAGACCGGATTGAACGGGTGACCGATGACGATGCGTTCCGGGTGGGTGCAGCCGTCCTGGATCTCGGTCGGCAACAGGCCCGACGAGCTGGAGCCGATGATCACATCGGGTCGCGCGTTGGCGGTCAGTTCCTTATGGACCTTTTGCTTGATGCCGATGACCTCGGGCGCGCTTTCCTGGATGAAGTCCGACGCGGCCGCGAGCTCGGCAAGATCCGTCGTGAAGCGAATGGCCGGCGGTTCCAGCGTCTTGGCCCATCCGATATTGATCAACGCCGGCCAGGCGTTGGCGATCTTGCCCTTGAGAATCTCCTCGGCGTTCGGACCCGGATCCGAGGCGACCACGTCGTAGCCGCGCGCCAGTGCGCGGGCCGCCCAGCCTGCGCCGATCACCCCGGCGCCGACGATGCCGACCGTCTTGATGGTGCTCATGTCTTTATATCCCGGTTGGATCAGTTGCGCTTCTTGAGGCCGAGGAACTCGCGCGTCTCCTGCGGCGTCTTCACCGTCGCACCCATCAGGTCGATGATCTTGCACGCCTTTTCGACGAGGTCGCCGTTCGATGCCAGCACGCCTTTCTCAAGGTACAGATTATCCTCGAGCCCGACGCGGCAGTGCCCGCCGAGCAGGATCGCCTGCGCGACCATCGGCATCTGCATGCGGCTGATACCGAAACCGGCCCAGATCGCGTCCTCGGGCAGCGAGTCCGCCATCGCCTTCATGTGCGTCGTCGTCGCCTCTGCACCGTACGGAATACCGAGACAGAGCTGGAACAGCGGCTTGCCGTCGATCAGGCCTTCCTCGACGAGGCGGCGGGCAAACCACAGGTTGCCGGTGTCGAACACTTCCATCTCCGGCTTGACGCCGAGTTCCTGGATCTTGCGCGCACCCTTGCGCAGCATGTCCGGGGTGTGGACCGTAACGGTGTTGCCGTCGCCGAAGTTGAGCGTGCCGCAGTCGAGGGTACACATTTCGGGCAGCAGCGCCTCGACGTGGGCGAGCCGGGCGATCGGGCCGACGAAGTCGGTGCCGTCCTCGACGAAGTTGAGCGGGTTCTCGCTCGATTCGAACTCCAGATCGCCGCCCATGCCGGCCGTCAGGTTGATGACGATGTCGTGCTCGGACTCGCGAACCCGGTCGACGACTTCCTTGTAGAGCTCGACGTCGCGCGCGCCCTTGCCGGTCTCGGGATCGCGCACGTGGATGTGGGCCACGGACGCACCGGCCTTTGCGGCCTCGATCGCCGCGTCGGCAATCTGCCGCGGTGTTACGGGAACCTTGTCGCTCTTGGAAGTGGTGTCGCCGGCACCGGTTACGGCGCAGGTCAGAATGACGCTTGGGTTCATGATGATCCTCCCTAAGACAGTTTTGGCTGTGTCACGCGGATCGCTCCACGTGTCGATGGCGCCGAGTATAGGCCCGCCACTAAGTGCAATTTTCGATTTTCCGGCGATAATATTTGAAATATCGTCGTTTTCTCTGATTCCGGAGGCACCCCATGTTCGGCGACTCACCCCGGAGCGGTATACAGGACATCGGTTTCCTGCTGCTCGACCGGTTCTCCATGATGGCGCTATCGTCGGCGCTGGAACCACTCCGCATGGCCAACACCATCAGCGATCGCGAGATCTATCGATGGTCGCTGATCAGTCGCGACGGCGGGCCGGTTCTCGCCAGCAACGGGCTCGAGTCCATCGTCCGTTGCTCCATGGATGCAGCACCTCCCCTGCCCATGATCGTCGTGCTGGCGAGCTACGATCCGCATCTCAGCGGCACTCGCGACGTGCTGCAATGGCTACGGCGGCAAGCGGCGCGCGGCGCGGTGATCGGCGGCGTCGATACAGGCAGCGACGTGTTGGCGTCGGCCGGGCTGCTCGACGGTTACCGGGCAACCATCCACTGGATGATGCTGGATCTGTTCGCCGAACAGTACCCCAACGTCGAGGCGGTGCAGGACATCTTCGTCATCGACCGCAACCGTTTCACGGCCGCCGGCGCCACCGCCGGGATCGACATGATGCTCCACCTGATCCGCACGCAGCACGGCGCCGACATCGCCGCCGGCGTCGCCGATCAGTTCATCTATCACAGCGTGCGCGAGGCGGGCGTCCAGCAACGCCGCGACGCCGCCGACCGTTACGCGCTGCACAACCCGGGACTCGCCAGGGCGTTGCGTCTGATGGCCGAGAACGTCGAGGAGCCGCTGCGCACGCCGGAGATCGCCAGGGAGGCCGGACTATCCGTCAGGGCGCTCGAACGGGCATTCAAGAAATGGCTGAGGACCACACCCGCGAAATACCACCGCCGGCTCCGGCTCGAACGGAGCCGGGAGCTCATACGACACAGCAACCACTCCGTGCTTGAGATCGCGGTACGCTGCGGATTCAATTCGGCTGCTCATTTCTCCGACAGCTACAAGACATTTTTCGGTCACCCACCGAGCGCCGACCGCGGTCGCACGCGGATCGCCCAGCCCGCGGCTTGAGGCGGCACCATCCCGGTGCTACGGGAGTAGTCATGAAGGTGCTCATCGTTCACGCCCACCCGGAACCGAAGTCCTTTTCGTCGGCAATGAAGGACGCCGCCAAGGCGACCCTGGAGCTCGCCGGTCACGAGGTCACCGTTTCCGATCTCTATGCCATGAACTTCAAGGCCGTGGCCGATGCCGACGATTTCGGAACGCGGCGCGATCCCGATTACCTGAACTACGCGCTGGAACAGCGCGCGAATCACGAGGCCGGTGAACTGGCGCTCGATATCGCCGGCGAGATCGAGAAGGTTCTGGCCTGCGACCTGCTGATCCTGAATGCGCCGGTGTTCTGGTTTTCTGTACCGGCGATCATGAAAGGCTGGATCGACCGGGTCTTCGTCTCCGGTGCATTCTATGGCGGCAGGCGGTTCTACGACCGCGGCGGACTCACGGGCAAAAGCGCGCTGCTCACCATGACCCTGGGCGGGCGCGAGCACATGTTCGGCGACGACGCCGTGCACGGCGACCTGGAAACGATGCTGCGCCCCCTGCTCCGCGGCACGCTGCACTACGTCGGCATGACGGTGTTGAAACCGTTCTTCGCGTACCATGTGCCCTACATCAGCGCCGACGAACGCGCGGCGATCATGGGCGACTTTTGCGCCTATCTCGGCAATATTGAGAACGCGCCGGTACTGTCGTTTCCGTCGCTAGACGACTTCGACGACAACATGCACCCGAAAAACCCGGGGCACTGACGCGCCAGAGGCTGAACGCGACTGGGCCGCCGTGATAAACCGAACGACCGCCGTCTTCCTGATCCTGGGCGCCTTGGCCGCTATAGCCGGCGCGGTCTTCGCGCACTTCATGGCCCTGCCGTTCGGCGCGGGCGTCTCACCGGTATCGGTCGACTATCTCGCCGCCCGCGATTCGCTGCTGGCCGGCGAGGGGTTCAAGGATCATCTGGGTCAGGAGCTCGTACGATGGCCGCCGCTGTTTCCGATGCTGCTCGCGGGCATCGCCCAAACCGGATCCGACGCCATCGATGTCGTTCCGGTCCTCAACGGCATCATGCACGGCGCGGTCGCGGTGCTGACGGCATACGCCGTACTCCGCTCCACCGGCTCGAGACTTTTGACGCTAAGTGTCGGGGCGCTCGTCGCAACCGGACCGCCGCTGGTGTTTTCCGCGTACTTCGTGTGGCCTGAACCCGCGTTCACCCTGTTGTTCGTGGTCACCGTATGGGTGACGCTGGTTCACATCGAACAGCCGACGGCGACCCGCCTCGTCGGCCTCACCCTATTGTGCGCCATGGCCGTGATGCTGCGGTATGCCGGCCTGGCGATCCTTGCCGGTGCCGTTGTTTCGATCCTGTTGTTCGCCAGTTCACCGCTCCACCGTCGCCTCCGCGACAGCACGATCGTCGCGGCCGGTGCGGGACTACCATTGATGCTGTGGTTGCTGCGGAACCTGGCGAACTCGGAAACCGCCTACGGCGAACACGGTACATCTGTCCGGCCGTTTGCGGCCACGGTCTCCGACGTTTCTCGCCAGGCGTCATCATGGTTCCTGCCCGAGACGCTCATCGGTCAGGTGTCCGTCGCTGTGGTTGCCATCATCCTGCTCGTAACGGCGCTGATCGCTGTTCGGTCAGGCATCTTGGCGCAAACACGTGAGCGTTGGCGACCGCTTGCTGTCGTCGGACTGTTCCTGGCCGGCTACGGCGCGTTCGTGACGCTGTCGATGTATACCTTTTCGGCGTGCTGCGCCGATCGCTATCTCGGGCCGGTCTATCCGCTTGCCATCGTTCTGGTCGCCGGATCAGCGGGTGTCGTCATCTGGCACGTGAAGGGTTCTCCGGTCCGGCGCGTTGGCATGTTGATCGCCGCCATCCTGTTCGCGGGCTGGGGAGCCATGAACATCACCCGGTCGGTCGGCATCATAGAAACCCTGCGCGACCGCGGCGCCGGTTACAACTCGGCATTCTGGCGCGACAACCGGACGATTGCGTGGCTCGAAAGCGGCGATCTCGCCGCAAACGCATGCATTGTCACCAACGCGCCCGAAACTCTCTACTTCAGACTTGGATTCCCGTGCTTGAGCCCCGCGCCACGGGTCGCCCTCTACAACGGCGTTCCCGTGACCCTGGACGAGCGGCCGGCATTCGCCGATCGGATCGGTGCTGCGGAAAAACCCGTCCTTCTGGTCTGGATCAACGGCATGCGGACCACGGAGCATCACCCGGTTGACGCCCTGCGACGGTATGTCGAACTCGAACTGGTGCACAGGGACGACGACGGCGCCGTCTATATCGTCAGTGCGAAAGGCGGGACCTGATCGCCGCGCAGAGCCGCGCAAACGCCGCGCGGCCTTTCTCGGTTGAGTGCCGGGCGCGCAGAAAACTGTGCGGCAAACCGTCCTCGATCACGAGGTCCGTCTCGACCCCGGCACGGCGGAGCCGTTCTTCATACGCCACCGAATCGTCGCGCAGGGGATCGACACCGGCGGGCTGCAGAAAGGCGGGCGGCAATCCGGACAGATCATCGGCGCGAAGCGGCGCCAATAACGGATCGTCGGTGAACCACTCACTGCCGCAGTACAACATCGCGTACAGCTTCATGCCGGCTGTCGTCAAAAGGGGCGCATCGGCGAACTCGGTGTAGGACGCCAGCCCGTCGTTGCCACCCAAGGCCGGGTAGATCAGGAACTGTGCGGCGATATCCGGTCCGCCCCGGTCACGGGCGCGAAGCGCCATTCCCGCGGCGATGTTGCCGCCCGCGCTGTCACCGCCGACCCCGATTCGCTCAGCGTCAATTCCAAAGGCCGCCGCCTCGGTCGCAATAACGGTCAGCACGTCCCACGCATCCTCGAGCGCCGCCGGATAAGGATGCTCCGGTGCCAGACGATACGCGACGGCGATCACGGTCGTTCCGGTTGCCTCGGCGAGATCGGCGCATTCGCTGTGGTGGCTGTCGAGATCGCCGAAAACCCATCCGCCGCCATGGATGAAAAGCAGGCAGGGCTGCGGACCTTGCGACGACGGGCGATAGATACGGATCGGCACAGGACCAGCACGACCGTCGAGCGTGGCATCCCGGATGTCGATTCCGGGCGGCGGGCTAACCGCGAAGCCGCGGCAAAAATCCACGTACTGACGCCGCTGGTCGGTGATCTCGAAGCCGGCAAGATCACCGGCGAAGAAGTTCTCGACCCGTTCGACATAGGCCTGAACCTCGGCATCGAAACCCCAACTCGCCGCGCCGGTGGTCACGCGGCGAACCTTTCGCGCGGCCGGTCACGCCACAGGGTATCCGCCATCTCATCGGCTTCGGCGGCGGAACCGGCGCGGCCCGTCAGCCACAACCCGAGCGCAGCAGTGGCAACCACGGCGGCCTCGGGCGCGGGATCCGTGAGTTCGCCACGCCACAACGCCGCGACCCGTTCAGGTTCCAGGGACTCGCTGCGCCAATCGTGACTGACATCCCTGAGGAATGCCGGAAAGGTAATGTCGACGGCATCGCCGTCGCGAATGGCGAAGATCTCGCACGGCTTCAGCGGGTTCCGCTGCGCCTCGCCACCACCACCCTTGAAGATCGCGGCGTCCGATTGGCCGAGAAGCACAGCGGTTTCACGGTGAAGACCGCGATAAGGGGGATGAACGACCCCCTGCATCTGCGCCCGCGCAGCAAGCGGATTGACGGCACGGGCGTAGGTGTTGACCAGGGTCCGCAACCCCAGGACCGGGCGCAGATGAAACATCTTCTCGACCGCGGGCAGGAATTGCTCGGTCCCGACGTAGGCGAAGCCGTGATCGGCCATCCGCCGGGCACCTTCGGCAAGGCTCGCCGATGGTTCGATCCCGAGCGCGCGCAAGACGGGACGGGTCGGCGCCATGCCGCCCCCCGGTCCGTCGTGATATCCGTCGATCCCATGCATCAGCACCTTGATGCCATTGGCCGCCAGCAGAAGCGCAGCGAGAACGAACCACGGCTGTTGCCGGTGCCGGTCGGCGTAGGACGGCCAGTCAAGATCCGGGACCGGCAAGGACGCGTCCGCGGCAACGTAGGCGCGGGCGGCGTCGACGAAGCCGGCCAGTTCCCCGGGCGTTTCCTCGCGGTACCGCAGAACCAGCAGAAACGCACCGAGTTGCATCGGCTCGACCTTGTCTTCGAGGATCAACCTCATGGCATCCGCGGCCTCGGCACGATCCAGCGCTCGCCCGAGGGTCCTGCCTTTCGCGACGATGCGCAGGAACGGCGCGAAAGGGTGTTCATCGCGGTCGATGATGCTCATGCCGTCACTCTTGCGTCGATTCTCAAAATGCGAATCCAGTTGGCGTGCTCGCATTTCCTAGTCTACACCTTGCAATCATGCCCGACCGAAAGTCCATCCTGATCATCGAGGACGATCTGGCGCTGACGCAGATCTACAAGGACTACCTGCGCGCCGAACCCTACGACGTCGATATCGCCCTGACCGGAACCGAAGGAATCGAACTCGCCCGCGAGCTCGATCCCGATGCCATCGTCCTCGACATGCGGCTGCCGGACATGAGCGGCTTCGAGGTCCTAAAGGAAGCCCGCCGCGACAACTGGCGTGCCGGTATCGTCGTCGTCACCGCCCATGGCACGGTCGACGTCGCGGTTTCAGCGATGCAGGCGGGCGCGGCTGACTTCCTCACGAAACCTTTCGACGACGAGCGGCTGATCGTCACTGTCCGAAACTGTCTCGAACGCCAGGAACTGACCGATTTGGTCAGGACTTACCGGGACAGGTTCGACCGCGACGGTTTCGCGGGCTTCATCGGCGGTTCGCTTCCGATGCAAGAGGTCTATCGCATCATCGAAAGCGCAGCGCCCAGCAACGCGAGCGTGTTCATTACCGGCGAATCGGGTACGGGCAAGGAGCTCTGCGCCGAAGCCCTGCACGGGCATGGGACCCGTAGCGACCGGCCGTTCATTGCCATCAATTGCGGCGCAATCCCCCACGAGTTGATGGAAAGCGAGATCTTCGGTCACGTAAAGGGGGCGTTCACGGGCGCGCTCGCCGAACGCGAAGGTGCCGCCAGACGGGCCAATGGCGGCACACTGTTCCTCGATGAAGTCTGCGAAATGGATCCCGATCTTCAGGTCAAGCTGTTGCGTTTTGTCCAGACCGGTCAGTTCCAGAAAGTCGGCGGCAACGTTACCGAGTCGGTCGACGTTCGATTCATCGCGGCGACCAACCGCGATCCGCTGTTCGAGGTCGAGGCCGGACGGTTCCGCGAGGACCTGTTCTACAGGTTGCACGTGATCCCGATATCTATGCCGCCGCTGCGCGATCGGGGCGCAGATATTGCGCGACTTGCCGAGACGTTCCTCCTGCAGGCGGCCGAAGCCGAAGGCAAGAAGTTCCGCGCGATCGACGAGGACGCGCAAAAGCTGATCACGGAGTACCCCTGGCCGGGCAACGTTCGCCAGATGGAGAACGTGATCCGCAACGCCGTCGTACTCGGTCGCGGCCCGACCTTGACCGGCGCCATGATCGAACCCGCGTTGAAACTCGAGACGCGCTCGGAGCCGGTGGCAACGCCGAAGTCGACCGGCACGAGCCGGCCGGCGATCCGCCCTCTGCACGAAATCGAGATGGAAGCCATCGACGACGCCATCAGGGTATGTGACGGCAACGTCACCCGGGCCGCAGCCCATCTGGAGATCAGCCCGGCAACGGTTTATCGGCGGCTGAAGGCCCGCCAGAGCGGATGAGCAGGGGAACAGGCCATGACGGACTGGACGCCGTCCTGGCGGCGGTCAGTAATGGCGATCTCGAAGCGGCGGCGCAACGGTGCCGGCAGATCACCACGGAAGAACCCGAGTTTGCCTTGGGGCACCACTATCTCGGCACGGTACTCAGCCTTTCCGGAGACGCCGACGCCGCCCGCGCCGCCAGCCTCAGGGCGGTCGACATCGATCCATCGCTGTACAAGGCTCATTTCAACCTTGGCGTCATGGCGGAAGGCGCGGACGACGGTGAAGCGCTTGACCGTTACCGGACGGTGCTGGAACTGTCTCCCGACCACTTCGGCGCCCTGATCAATCTCGGCAACGTCCTCAGCCGACTGGGCGATTATGACGAAGCGATCCGCCGGTTCAGCCGTGCGGCCGAATTGGAACCGAAGAACCCGCTCCCGCACAACAACCTGGGCAGCGCCCTGCTGCGGTATGACAAGCCCGAGCAAGCCGTTCGTTCCCTGCGAAAGGCACTGTCAATTGACCCGACCTATGACGAGGCGCGCCTCAATCTCGCGTCGGCCTTGAACGCCGCCGGCCAGCCCGGGGAAGCAGTCCGTATTCTCGAGCGACACCTGGAAACATCGCCGGCGCACGCGGAAGCCGAGAATGCGCTCGGCGTGATTGCCCGGGACAATGGCGACATGCAGTCCGCGAAGGCGTGGTTCCGTGCCGCAGTTTCGCATCGGCCGGACTATGCCCTCGCCTATGGCAATCTTGCGGACGTCGCCCGCCTGAAAGCCGACGACCCGGTCTTCGCCGATCTGCTCGCCGTCCGCAATGACCTACCAGAGGGCGGAACCGATCGGATCGCGCTGGACTTTGCCTGTGCCGGCGTGTTCGACCGCTCCGGAATGTACGAAGAAGCATTCGCGGCGCTGATGGCCGCCAACCGGGCAAGGCGCAGCAGAGTCCCGTTCGATCCGGCCCGCCGGCGAAACCAGATCGATCGGCTCGTTCGGCATTTCTCCGGGACAGGAAAGCCCGCGGCGACCGGGACGTCGATGACCGCGCCGGTGCGGCCCGTGTTCATCGTCGGAATGCCCCGCTCGGGCACGACGCTGCTGGAACAGATGCTATGTGCCCACGACGCCATCACGACCGTCGGCGAGAACCGGAAACTCGGCGACAGCGTATCGGCGCTGTGGTCCAGGCTGGGCACGTCCTACCCTGCGGGACTCGACGACCTGCCACAGTCGGAGCTTGCCCGCCTGGCGGACGAATACATCGACCATCTGGCCAAGGCCGCGAACGGCCACACGTTCGTCATCGACAAGATGCCGAACAACTATCTTCATGTCGGCCTGATCTGCCGGCTTTTCCCGACCGCCCGGGTGATCCACATGCGCCGCGACCCGGCGGACAACTGTCTTTCGCTGCTGTTCGCCGACTTCGGAACGCGAATGGGTTACTCCTACGATCAGCAGGAACTGTCAGAGGCGTTCAGGGACTATGTTCGTCTGGCCGATTGCTGGGATACCTGCTTCGGCGATCGGATGCTTGCGGTGCAGTATGAGCATCTCGTCGCCGAACCCGAACCCGGCATCTCGCGGGTTCTCGACTATCTCGGACTGGAGTTCGACCCCGCGTGCCTTCGGCCGCACGACCGGGACGATCACATCCGGACCGCGAGCGTCATCCAGGTCCGACAGCCGATCAACACGAGCTCCGTCGGAAGATGGCGGCGCTACGAGAAGCTGCTCAGCCCGGCGATCCTGGGACTTCGAAAATCATCGCCGGTCGGGGTCAAGGAATGACATTCCCGGCGTCAGCTTTCCTTTAGGCGATCATGAAAAAGCTGAAAAATCCGGCGTCGGCAAACTCTCAATCTCGGGTTTGCCGATGAGATAGCCCTGGAAGTAGTCCACGCCGAAGCTGCGGAGAACTGCAAGGTCCTCGACATACTCGATGCCTTCGGCGATGACACGAATGTCCAGGGCATGGGCCGTCGTGACGGCGCCTTTCGTAATCGTCCGTTTGACGTCGTGATCGGCAATCCCGCGACAGAGTTCCATGTCGAGTTTCAAGATGTGCGGCTTGAACTTGCTGAGCAGGTTCAAGCCGGCATAACCGGCGCCGAAATCGTCGATAGCCGTCAGGAAGCCGCGCTGGTTGTACTCCCTGAAGATACCCAGCAGATGATCGGGATCGGTGATCGGCTCCGACTCGGTCACCTCGAACATGATCCGGTCTACAGGCATGCCGTACTGGTCTGCGGCCTGCATCGTCGCCCGAATACAGGTCTCCGGCCGGTAAACGGCGTTCGGTAGAAAGTTGATGCTGAGATTGCTCTCGATCCCCAATCGGGTCGCGATCTCGATCGCCTTGACCCGGCACGTCTGATCAAACACGTACCGGTTGTCCTCGGTGACGCGGGACAGCACCGCGCCGGCGCCCGAACCGTCGACACCCCGGACCAGGGCTTCGTAGGCGAAAATCGAACCGTCGCTGGGGTCGACGATCGGCTGAAAAGCCATGGTGATGTCGAACCCGAGGGGTTTTCCGTCAATGCAGTCCTTGCAGCCCCGCGGCCGAGATGGCTTGTCATGTTTGTTCATGCCTCATGATTTAGCAGTAATTGTACGTATGTAAAGCCGTCTGGTCCGACGTTTGCGAACCGGCAGCGACGTGAGAGACTGGGCCCGTCATGGGTACTCCCGCGTGCGTCATATCGGCCGCCGCCGTGTTCCTGCTCGTCACCGTTGCGGAGGTACGTGCCGCCGAAGGCGATCCCGCCCATGGCAAGACCGTGGCACAGAAGTACTGGTGCTACCGCTGCCATGGCGCGACGGGACAGTCGGCTAATCCGCATATTCCCATTCTTGCCGGGCAGCAACCGAATTACATCAAGATCCAGATCCTCTACTTCCAGCAGGATCCGCCTTCGGGTGGCGACGGCACGAAAAGCTACCGAACGCACCGCAGCATGGGATACAACGCCCGACGCCTCCGACAGGACGAGATCGCCGATATTGCCGCGTACTACGCCAGCCAGACGTGCCACCGGTCCGGGGATCCCATCGAAGCCCCGCCGCCCCCTGTCACGGTCATCGAGGAATGTACCCAATGCCACGGCGAGGACGGCTTCGGGCGCTTCGATCAAGTCCCCAATCTT
This sequence comes from Rhodospirillales bacterium, assembly GCA_040219295.1. GTDB lineage: Bacteria > Pseudomonadota > Alphaproteobacteria > Rhodospirillales > Casp-alpha2 > JAVJST01. The sequence goes on along the minus strand of JAVJST010000005.1, from coordinate 547,168 downwards.
GCGGGCCAGAACCGTCTTTACCTGCTCAACCAACTTCTTCATTTCGCCGGCCGGGATGAACCGGGCGCCGGCGACCGGCGTCGGCATCCGATCATGAACCGGATCGCGGCTGGACTGACCGACGACGAAATCGCCTCGGTCGCCACCCATTTCGCCAATATGGATTGCCGCTAGCGGGCGTACGGCACGGCGTCGTACAGGTTCAACTCGCTCGGTTTCTCGTACGTCAGGACGGATTCGACCTCAATGATTCGGCGCATCGTGTTGGCAAGATGAACGGCTTGCGCCGCATCGAGACCACGCAACTGGATGTCGACACTGAGTCCGTCGGCGCGGCGTCCCTCCAGGGTCGAGTACCATTTGTCCGGCACCAGACCGAGTTGAGAGAACACGGCCATTAGCCGCGGCATGACCGACGGCTCGGGGGCCGCCGTCACAGAGAAGCAGAAAACACTGGATTGATTGCAGTCGGGGAAAGCCCCCATCAAGGCGGTCATCGGACGCACCTCCGTTCATGAACCTGAAACTGAACAGCGAACTGAACCGACCGCTCACGAGCGGCCGGTCAGATAATTCGCCTCGTCCCGAGGTCCGAACGGTGAAAACGGCACGTCATAGCGACAGTGAAATCCGGATCAACGCCGTCGTCAAGTGTACGCCATCGCGCCCCCTCAGGAAGCGCGAGACATCAGTGCCGGCGAGACCATCACCCGAACGTTGCCGCCGCGAAAGCGAATACCGGCCATCGAAGGCCGAAAGCCCGACTGTTCTTCGGCTTCATACTCGCGAACGATCTGTTCGAGAGTCTCGAGGTCGCGGATTTGATCGAGGTAAGGACTGTGGTCCATGTCGGCGTCTCCTGTTGATGTACCTGCAACAGGAGCAGCAAGAGACGCGCCAGAATCGGTCGTCCGAGGCTGTTAACAAAAGATTAAGGAGATTCAGCCGCTTGATGAAAACACCACCCAGACCACACCGACCGAGAACTGGGCTTCACCGGTACTTAATGCCTGTTCTGGCCGGCAACCGGGTCAAATCTGCCTAGCTCGCTCGTGGCAACGTCGATACCAACCCACCTCGGTGTACGGGTAGTGCGGCACTGGGCGTGTCGTTGACCGGATATCGCTACCTCAGACTCAAAAGGATACCCCGAACCGAACGAAAGTATCCGCGATGTTGGAAACACGGGCGTGAACCTCAGGGGGATCAGGCCCCTGGAACTCGAACGCAGAACGGAAAGGGAAACTTATTGAATACGTGGTAATACGTATTATAGTGCATCAGACTTTTCACTTCCCGGCTTTTGGAGACTCCGATGCGTCAATTCCGTCTTTTCCTGTTCCGTAGCGCGACGACAGCGTTGTGCGCCCTCATGCTCTTTTCCGCTCCTGCGGGTGCGGAACCCAGCGACAGTGTTAAACTCGAGCTGAAAGCTGCTGTCCTGGATCACATCGCCTCATTCACCGAAGACGACGTCTACCACTTCATCGATGGAGAAGACACGAACCTGAAGCGGCTCGAGTTCCTCGCGATGCATCCAGTGATTTTCGAGCGGAATGACGGCGTCTACGCGCTGTGCGCCGATTTCATCGACACCGATGGAAACAAAATCCTCGTCGACTACTACCTGCGCGAGCTCAACGGTGAACTGGTCGTCCTGTCGTCCGTCGAGGGGCGCCGCTCGATCCTGATGCAGATCGCTGAGAAGTTCGACCTTTAATCGGCCGGAGGTTCATGTTGCGGACGATACGTCGGAGTTCGCCAGACAGTTTCCGATACCTGTTTAGCCTGACACTATGTCTCGTGTCGGGCTTGATGCTGATTGGTTTCGTGTTCTCGATGCTAGTTGCCGCGGAGTACGCGCGCCACCTGTCTCACGTCGAGTTTCTCGGTAAGGTCAATCGCATCGAGGCCATCCTGCGCGATCGCGGCAACGAATTGTTCACGACGGGCGAAACCGCACTGAACCTCGACCGACCCATCGATGATGCAAGCTCGACGGTGGTCGGTCTGATTGGCGCTGTGCTCGCCCCGCATCGCCGCGCGGTCATCCGCGTCGACCGTGATGGCAGAGCAATCGTTCTTTTCAAAGGAGTATCGGCGGCAACAGCAATGGCACTTGCGCCGGATGAGCGGTTGACGATAGCGGATCCCAAAGAGGGAGAACGCTGGCGGGACGACTATCACCTGGGACCGCTCGCCGTTGCCAAACCCATGGAAGGATCATTCTCGATCCGCGCAGCTGACCATAACAGTCAGTTCGTCATCGATTTCGTTGTTCACGAGTTGTGGCCGCTGATCGTCGCCGCCGCGTTCCTTGCGGTCGCCATTTCATATGTCGTCTTCGGCTTTCTGCGCCGACGCTACAGGGAAGTTCTCAAGGAGCAGGCGCGGTTCGAAGACTATGCAGGTTCTGCCTCGGACTTCTTCTGGGAAATGGACGCGGACCTTCGCTTTGCATACTTTTCCGATCGTTTCACGGAGGTCACGGGGGTCCCGCAATCCCACCTGTTAGGCAAAACAAGACTGGAACTCGGCAACCCGGGGGCGAAGGAAGAAGATTGGAGAGCACACCTCGACGCGTTGTATGCCCGCCGCCCCTTCAAGGAGTTCGTTCACCCGCGAACCAAGCCTGACGGGTCGGTCGTCTGGCTATCGATCAATGGCAAGCCGTTCTTCGAGGACGGGAAATTTGCCGGATTCCGTGGTACCGGCACCGACATCACGGTGCACCGTACCGTCGAACGCCAGCTGATCTTGGCGAAGGACGAGGCGCAGCAAGCGAACAGGGCAAAAACAGAATTCCTGGCGGCCATGAGCCACGATCTGAGGACACCGCTCAATGCCATTCTCGGCTTTTCCGACGTCATCCGTCACCAGTACTTCGGTCCACTCGACGACAAATACACGGAATACGTTGAGAACATACACAGCAGTGGAGAGCTCCTCCTTTCCCTGGTTGAGGAAGTGCTCGACCTATCTGCAATCGAGGCCGGTAAACGCACCATACTGCGAGAGAAGCTTGATCTGGCAGCAATTCTGAAGGATTGCGGACGGCTGCTCGACCCGATTGCCCGAGCCTCGAACGTCCGCCTCGTTATCGATGTCAGGGAAGAAACCATTCCGTTCGTCGCCGACAAGACAGCCATCAAACAAATTCTTCACAATCTGGCCACCAACGCCATCAAGTTTACCGCCGCAGACGGCATCGTCGAAATCAAGGGGGTCGCGATCGGGGATAATGTCGCCATATCGGTGCGCGACACCGGACGAGGCATGAGCAAGGAGGAACTACGCCGGGCCACAGAACCCTTCGAGAAGGGTCCCGCCGTGTCGGACAATCAGGACAAGGGCTGGGGACTCGGTCTGTCGATTGTGAAGCGGCTCGTCGAACTCATGGACGGGACTTTGCACATTGAAAGCACGCCGGGTTCCGGGACCCTGGTCACCTTCTCGGTACCGCGCGGCACGTTTCGAACCTTCAATAGAATTGCATCCTGAACCGACCTCGGGCAGCTCTCGGCAACCGTCATCTGACCGCACCGTAGAAACCGATCGGGCCGAAGCGAATACGCTCCGGCCCGTTACTTCACTCTCGTAGACGCCGCTCAGCAGTCCAGGGTGTGGTCGAGTTCCCACCGGGTCAGGTGGCCCATGTAGCTGTTCCACTCGGCGTTCTTGAGCTTGACGTAGGCGTTGATCAGTTCGTCGCCCATCGCCTCACGCACGAACTTCGACTTGTCGGTCTTGCGGATCGCGTCGAGCATGTTGAGCGGCAGCTTCTTGGCGCCCTTCACCTTGTGGCCCTCGGCGTACATGTCGAGGTCGATGCGCTTGCCCGGGTCGACCTTGTCCTTGACGCCCTTGAGCCCGCAAGCCAGCAACGCCGCCGGCGCGAGGTACGGGTTCATCGAACCGTCGGCGAGGCGGAACTCGATGCGGTTGCCTTCCGGGATGCGGACCATGTGAGTCCGGTTGTTGCCGCCGTATGTAATCGTATTTGGCGACCACGTCGCCCCCGAGAGCGTGCGGGGTGCGTTGATCCGCTTGAAGCTGTTGACCGTCGGATTGAAGATCGAGCACAGCGCCTCGGCGTTCTGAATGACGCCGCCGAGGAAGTTGTACGCGATCTTCGAGAGCCCCAGTTCGCCTTTCGGATCCTGGAACTTGTTGATCTTGCCAGCCTTGTCCCACAGCGAGGCGTTGATGTGGCAGCCGTTGCCGGTCAGGTTCATGAACGGCTTCGGCATGAACGTCGCGCGCAGGCCGTGGTTCTCGGCGATCTGCTTGACCATGTACTTGAAGAACACGTGGCGGTCGCTGGTCTTGAGCACGTCGTCGTACTCGAAGTTCATCTCGAACTGGCCGTTCGCGTCCTCGTGATCGTTCTGGTACGAACCGAGCCCAATGTCGATCATGCCGTCGCAGATCTCCGAGATCACGTCGTACTGGCGCATCAGGGCGCTCTGGTCGTAGCAGGGCTTTTCCTGGATATCGCGCGGGTCGGCCAGCGCGGTGCCGTCGGCGTTGATCAGGTGGAACTCGCACTCGACACCGGTCTTGAAGGTGTAGCCGGCCTTGGCCGCCTTCTCGATCTGGCGTTTCAGCGCGACGCGCGGTGCCTGCTCGACGACCTTGCCATCCATGTAGAGATCGGCCGCAAGCCAGCCCACTTCCCTGCGCCACGGCAGCACGATCAGGCTGCCCGGGTCGGGTACGGCGAACATGTCGGGATGCGCCGGCGTCATGTCGAGCCACGAGGCGAAGCCGGCGAAGCCGGCACCATCGCGCTGCATGTCGCCGATCGCACGCGCCGGCACCAACTTGGCACGCAGCACGCCGAACAGATCGACAAACGAAATCAGAAAGTACTTGAGCTTCTTTTCCTTGGCGACCTTTGCGAGATCGACAGCCATAACGAAACCTCCTCCTTGTCAGTCTATGTGCGCGATTTTCGCGCGTTGTAGCGAAACTATATCCATCACGTCCCCGGAATCCAGCCGGTCCCGGCTATCGGAACTCCGGCCATGGCAGCAGCCTCGACCGTCAGCGCCACAAGATCCTCGGGCTCAAGATTGTGCATGTGACTCTTGCCGCAAGCGCGCGCTACCGTCTGTGCCTCCAGCGTCATGACCTTCAGGTAATTGGCCAACCGCCGTCCGGCGCGGACCGGATCAAGCCTCTTGGCGAGTTCTGGATCCTGCGTCGAGATGCCGGCAGGGTCGCGGCCCAGGTGCCAGTCGTCGTATGCGCCCGCCGTGCTGCCGAGTTTCCGATACTCGTCCTCGAGTGCCGGGTCGTTATCGCCGAGCGCGATCAACGCCGCGGTACCGATGGATACCGCGTCCGCACCGAGCGCCATGGCCTTGGCGACGTCGGCGCCGTTGCGGATGCCGCCGGATACGATCAACTGCACCTTGCGGTGCATGTCCGCGTCCATCAGAGCCTGTACCGCCGGACGGATGCAGGCGATCGTCGGCAATCCGACATGTTCGATGAAAACTTCCTGGGTCGCCGCGGTACCACCCTGCATGCCGTCCAGCACGACGACGTCCGCGCCCGCCTTGACGGCCAGCATCGTATCGAAGTAGGGGCGGGTGCCACCGATCTTGACGTAAATGGGCTTTTCCCAGTTCGTGATCTCGCGAAGCTCGAGGATCTTGATCTCCAGATCATCGGGACCGGTCCAGTCCGGATGCCGACAAGCCGAGCGCTGATCCACACCCTTCGGCAAGGTACGCATCTCGGCAACCCGGTCGGAGATTTTCTGGCCCAGAAGCATGCCGCCGCCGCCCGGCTTGGCACCCTGGCCGACAACGACCTCAATGGCGTCTGCCTTGCGGAGATCGTCGGGGTTCATGCCGTACCGCGACGGCAGGTACTGATACACCAGCGTTTTCGACTCGCCGCGTTCTTCGGGCGTCATGCCGCCGTCGCCGGTGGTCGTCGACGTGCCCGCGATCGAGGCACCGCGTCCGAGCGCTTCCTTGGCCTGCGCCGAGAGCGAACCAAAACTCATACCGGCGATGGTAATCGGAATCTTGAGCTCGATCGGCTTCTTTGCGAACCGGGTTCCGAGGATCACCGACGTGTCGCATCTCTCGCGGTAGCCCTCCAAGGGATAGCGCGAGATTGAAGCTCCGAGAAACAACAGATCGTCGAAATGTGGCAGCCTGCGTTTTGATCCGCCGCCACGGATGTCGTAGATGCCGGTCGCCGCGGCGCGGCGGATTTCGGAGATCGTATACTGATCGAATGTGGCCGAGTGCCGGGGAACGGTGTTGGGTGTGCGTTCGTTGTTCATGGGGTGTCCTCAGTATCCGTCGGCGTTGTCGACATCGAAGTTGTAGAGCTTGCGAGCCGATCCGTACCGTCTGAACGCGGCCGGATCGGCATCGATCCCGGCGCGCCCGAGCAACCCGGCGAGCGTCGCGGCGTGATCGTCGGTCATATCCTTTTCGATGCAATCGGCGCCCAGGCTCTCGACTTTGCCGGCGACATAGATGACGGTCTCGTAGATCGAGTCGCCGAGGTAACCGCCCGCGTCACCACAAACCACCATGTGCCCGGCTTGGGCCATGAAGCCGCTCATGTGGCCGACCGAGCCACCGACCACAATGTCGAGGCCCTTCATCGAGATACCGCAACGCGAGCTCGCGTCGCCCTCGATGATCAGTAGACCGCCGTGGCCCGTAGCGCCGGCGGCAGCGGAGGCGTTTCCCTTCACGCGCACGACACCCGACATGATATTTTCCGCGACGCCTTGACCGGCATTGCCGTTCACGGTCACGTTCGCGTTCTTGTTCATGCCGGCACAGTAGTAGCCGGTATGGCCATCGATCTCGACATCGATGGCATGCATGAGTCCGGCGGCGATGGCATGAATGCCCATCGGGTGGGCGACTCTGAACGCACCGGACTGCGCGTTCTGCAGCGTCTGGTTCACCTCGCGCAAATTCTCCGCCGACCTGAGTTCCAGTGTTTCCATGATCAGGCTTCTCCCCACGTGTACATGGTCGCCGGTGCGGGCTCCCAGATGGTCGCGTTCTCGGCGCCCGGCAGCGGCGCTATCGAGCAGTACTCGGACGCCATCGCGACCCAGTCGTCGGTCTCCGCAAGAACCGCGGGCTTCGCGGCGATCGGGTCGCGCATCACGGCGAAGCCGCCGCGTGTGCCGATGGCGAAGGTGTAGAAACCGTCGAGATCCTTGAGGCCCGCCTCGAGCGCCTCACGCAATGTCGCCCCCTGGCGCAGGCGATAAGTAAAGTACCCGGCGGCGACTTCGGTGTCGTTATCGGTCTGAAACTCGATATCACCGTGGCGACGCAACCACTGACGCATCCGATTGTGGTTCGACATTGAACCGTTGTGGACCAGGCACAGATCCTCTCCGGTGGAGAAAGGATGCGAGTGCTCGGTCGTCACCGCGCTCTCTGTCGCCATGCGCGTGTGCCCCAGTGCATGGGTGCCTTCCAGTTCGCTGATCCGGAACCGGGCGGCGACATCCTTCGGCAGCCCCATGTCCTTGTATATCTCAATGGTGTTGCCGACACTCATGACCCGAACCTCGGGATGATGATTTGCGAGCCAAAGCTGAATGGCCTCGGAGTCGACGTTGGTCACAACGGTGCAATGATTGTAGCGAACCGACTCTGTCGCCTCGCCGCGCAGATCGTTCCGGATTCCCTGCGCCAGCCCTGCCCAGTCGTAGTTCAGGTCGCGGTGAAACAGAGTTACCTTTTCCCATCCGTCCGGTGCCTTGTCGCGATAGAACGCGACACCCGCGCTATCAGGGCCGCGGCCCGACATCTCGATCAGCATCGGCTCGAGCAGCCTGCCGAGGTTCGCCGTGAGTTCCGGATTCTTGATATACAAACCCACAATTCCGCACATGGATGGACTCCGTGTTCCAGATTGACTGACTATTAATGGATGTTTCAACCGGCCGTAGGTCGCGGCCGATCTCGCCCATCGGCGTTCGTTGCCGGTTCGGGTCCCTTCTGCGCCATTGGGTTACCGGTCATTCGGCCGCCTGCTGCGGCTTGTTCGTTCCGACGAGCGGAATACCGCTTGCCCGGGCCGTCGATAGCGTCACGGCGCGCAGATCCTCGGGTTCGAGATTGTCCAGCACGGTCTTGCCGGTGCAACGCGCCATCATTGAAGCTTCGCCGACCGATGCCTTCATGATGTTGGCGACACCGTCCGCGATTTCTTCGACCGTCCGATCGGACGAGAACTCGATGCCGTGATCCTCGGTTATGCGTCCGCCCGTCGCCAACGCGACCTGGACCCCGAAAGCCGTCGCACGGCACCCGAGGCCAATCATCTTCGCGGCGTCGGTTCCGGAACGCGCACCCCCGAACCAGACCAGGTCGATCCATTCTTCCTTGTTCATTCGCCGCAAGGTGGCAACGGCGTCGCGGGCCAACGCAAAGTTCGGCGTGTTCGTCAACTCGGCCCAGGGCCGCACACCGAGTCCGGCGCTGCCGTCGAGCAGGCAAATCTCCATGTCCGAACCCAGCGCATAAGTAAACGCCTCTTCGAGGATGCTGCTCGACGAGATCGCCAGTCCCAACAGTTGGCCGTCACCGCCCGGCCGATCAAGCGGCACGCTCCGGAACGTATCACCCAAACGATAGATCAACGCGGCCGCGTCGACGCTCGGCAGGTCGCCGTCTTCCAGAAGTTGGAACCACGTGACACCTTCGCCCGGATTCTCACGGCCGATAAACGGCGCACCGGAGTCGGTCAACCCCTTGGCCACGCCCGTCCGAACCTCCTTCGGCGCATCGTCGAATCCGGCGACCAGGAACGGCTGGGCCAGCTTCACCTTGTCGCCGAGTTCCACCGACACCCGGCAGGCTTCACGATAGGGATCGATGACCAGGCGGGAGAGGTTGGCAGGCAGAAAGACCAGATCATCGAACGTGGCTGCGTGGCCATCCGGGAACGGGTCGTGACGCGGCGACAGACGCCGCTGGATCATCGCCTGATGCTTGGCGGTATCGAGCGGGTTGGTCCGCGCCATCGAGAAGATGTCCTCGCGATGATGCACCGCGTAGTCGGTCGAGCCGGTTTCCGCGTCGCAACGGTAACAGCGGGACGCCTCGGCCCGGGCGATCTCGTCATCATAGGTCGATTCAATCTCGGGAAACTCCACCGGATTCTCGCCGACCCCGTGGAACTCGGGTTCCTGAGGCGGGAACTTCTCCCACATGATGTCCTGCGCCACCGGCACCTGCCTCGTGCGGTAGGGCGTGCGATACGGCATCGGCTCCTCGACCCCTTCGAGGAACTTGCGCACGTAGTATGCGGCGCGCTGGCCATGGCTCATGGCCATGACGATCGTCGATCCACCGAACGCGCCGTCACCGGCGGCGAAGACCTGGGGATCGGATGTCCGCATCGTCACCCAGTCGGTGTTCACCCGATCCTTGCCCATCAGCCCGAGACCGGTGAGGTGCGCGCTCTCGGATTGCTGGCCGACTGCCGCGATCACCATGCCGCACTCGATCTCGTGTTCAGTGCCCGGAATGACCACTGGACTGCGGCGGCCGTCGGCATCGGGCTCGCCTTGCGTCGTCTGAACACATTGAAGCGCGATGCCGTTGCCCTTCTCGACAATACCCGTCTGCTGGGTGTTGTAGATGAACTCAATACCCTCGGCGACCGCGCCTTCGAGCTCGATCCGACGCGCCGGAATTTCATCCGGGCCTCGACGGTAAACGACTTTGACGTTCTTGCAGCCCGGCAGACGAAGGGCCGCGCGGCAAGCGTCCATGGCAACGTCGCCGCCACCGATGACGACGACGGTTTCCGGCATCTCGGGCCGGGCGCCGCCATTCACCTCGCGAAGGAACGAGACGCCGTCAACAACCCGCGGGTCGTCTTCGCCGTCGATGCCCATCTGCTTGCCCCACCACGAACCGATGGTCAACAGCACCGCGTCGTGGCGTTGCTTCAACTCGTCGAGGCTGATCGCCCCGTCACCGTCGCCCAGCGGGGTATTGAGATGCACTTCAAGACCCGGGCACCGGGTCATGAGCCGGTCGATATCCTCCTGAATGACGTGGGCCGGCAATCTGAACGCCGGGATACCCCAGATCATCATGCCGCCAAGCCGGTCGGACATTTCGTAGACGTGCACCGGATAGCCGGCGGTCGACAGCTGGTGCGCCGCAGCGAGCCCGGCGGGACCGCCGCCGACAATGGCGACGGACTTTGTCTGGGTCACCGGGACTGCCGGCGGATCGAGCCGGTTGCCGACCTTATCCATGACATAACGCTTGAGGTTGCGGATCATCAGCGGACCGTCGCCTTGGGCACGGCGGCACGCGGGTTCACACGGCGCGTCGCAAACGCGACCGCAGATCGACGAAAACGGGTTGGTAGCGGTAATCGCCTCGAACGCCTCGGCCCACTTTCCTTCCCAGATGAACCCGATGTAGCTCGGCGCGTCGGTGCCGATCGGACAGGCCACTTGGCAGGGCGCCGGTACGTAATGCGCGTCGGCCGTGTGGTCCTCGTAATCCGGCGGCGCGTCGGGGACGCGGATCCGATCGATCTCGTATACGTTCTTGGTGTCGATCACGTGCTCGGCCATCTCAGCTCACCTTCTGCATCTTCATGTTGTCCGGCACGTCGTTGCGGTAGCCCGGCTCGTACGGCAGGCCCGTGATAGCGGCCGCCTCCGGCGTCAGGGCAACCAAATCGTCGCGGCTGAACGACTTGGTGTCCGAATACCCCATCGCATGAGCGAGCGCCGCGATCTGCCAGCGCACGCTCTCGAAGAAGCGATGGATGTTCTGGGCCTCGACCGTCGGCTTGTAGCGCTTCTCGTGTTCCGGATCCTGGGTCGCAATGCCGGTCACGCACTGTCCGACATGACACTGCATGCACGCGATACAGCCGCCGGCAATGATGGCCGACGTGCCGAAGGCGGCGGCATCGGCACCAAGACAGAGCGCCTTGACCGCATCGATACCGTCGCGCAAACCGCCCATTAGAATGATCTCGATGTCCTGGCGGCGGCCGATCTCGGCGAGCGCCTCCTCGGCCTCGATGATCGCCGCGAGGGTCGGAATGCCGACGAACTCGATGACCTCGGCGCTTCCCGCGCCGGTCGAACCCTGCATGCCGTCCAGTTCAACGAAATCGAATCCGTCCTTGACCGCGATCTTGATGTCATCGCGCACGCGGCCGGCACCGAGCTTGACCGAAACCGGCAGCTTGTGACCGGTCGCCTCACGGAACTCCTCGACCTTGATGACGAGATCGTCCGCGCCGAGCACGTCCGGGTGCCGGCTTGGTGAACGCAGATCGATGCCCGCCGGGATTCCACGGATCCGTGCCAGCTCCGGCGTGACCTTCTTGGCCATCAACTGGCCACCGAGTCCCGGCTTTGCCCCTTGGGAAATATAGATCTCGAGCCCGTCGGCGCGGCGCATGTCGTGAATGTTCCAGCCGAGCCGTCCGGCGAGGCACTGGAAGATCAGTTGCTTGGCGGCGCCCCGTTGAGCGTCGCTCATGCCGCCTTCGCCGGTGTTCTCGGCAATGCCCGAAAGTCCCGAGGCGATGCCGATGGCCTGTTTCGTCGACCGCGACAAGGCGCCGTAACTCATTGGTGCGACCATGACCGGCATGGTCAGTTTCAGCGGGTTCGCGCCATTGAGGCCGCCAATCTCGGTGTACATGTCGACTTTCGAGATCGGATCGGTTTCTTGCGCAATCGAGCTGAGGTCCTTACGGAACGCCAGATCACTCAGGTGCGGCAGGGAGCGCGCCCCGCCGTAGCCGCGAATACGATAGCGGCCGATCTGCGACTTGATGTGGATGTCTTCCTGAACCTTCTGATTCCAGTAATCGGAGTTTCCCGAAAACGAGAAAAAGGGTATCGGCCGCATCTGCGGTTCCGACTTGCCGTAACGCAGTTTCTTGCCCTCGCAGACGATCTTCTGCAGCGACTTCAGACCGTCGGGGGCCTTGATCTCGTACTTGTCGAGAAACGCCAGAATATCGTCGCGTTCCTCTGCCGAAAGATCGGTCAGGGTGGCATCCGAACCGAGATCCTGCACCTTGCCCGCAACGAAGATTTCGCCACCGGTCATGTCCTCGCCGACTCGGTCGCCGGAATCACCAAGAATGACGATCCGACCGCCGTACATCATGTAGCCCGCCATGAAGTTGGCGTTGCCGCCGCACAGAAGCGTGCCTTCCTTCATCACCTGACCGGCGCGTGATCCGATGTTGCCGTGAACGACGATATCGGCACCGCGAATGGCGACCGCCGGGATGGCGCCGGCATTACCCTTCACCACGACCGAGCCCGACAGCATGTTGTCGCCGAGTCCCCAGCCGACGTTGTTGTCGACGATAAATCGCGGTCCGTCGGTCAGACCGGCGCAGAAGTAACCGGCAGAACCGTGAATGTGCACGTTGACGGGCGACACCAGCCCCACCCCGATATGGTGGCGGGCGTCGGGATTGATGACGTCGATGTCTTCACCGGCCTCGCCGAGTTCTCGGATTCGCTTGTTGGCTTCCGTGATGGTGATGTTCGCGAGATCTACTTGTGCCATGTCTGATACGTCCCTGGCGGCGGCTCCATGGTGTCGAGGGCATGCCCCGGGAACAGCTTGTTGAGTGAAACCTCTTCCGAGGCGATGGCGATGATGTCGTCGTCCTCGAACTTGACCATCGGCTTCACGGCCAGGCGGTCTTTCGCGTAACCGATCTCGTCCTTGGTTGAGACCAGGAAGGAGAAGGTGCCGTCGAGATCGTCGATCGAGTCCTTCAGCGCGTCATTCAGCGTCGAGCCGTGCTTGAGCTTGTCAGCCAGGTAGACGGCGATCAGTTCGCTGTCGTTGTTGGTATGGAACTCGTAGTCGCGGCGCTCGAGCCGCCGGCGCATCTTCCAGTAATTGGTGATCTGGCCGTTGTGAACGATGGCAACGTCGGCGAAGCCGGTGGCCCAGAACGGATGCGCGGCCTCCGGCTGAACGTCGGACTCTGTCGCGAGACGGACATGGCCGATACCATGACTGCCGTTGAACGAATGCACGTCGTAGTCCCGGTCGACGTCGTGTGCGCCGCCGATGTCCTTGATGATGTCGAGGCTGGCGCCGATCGACGTCAGCTTCGCGACATGCTCCATGTCATAGGAGAACTGCTGCACATCGCCGTCGAACTTAACGACGAAGACATGGGTTGTGCCGACCGACTCTTCCTCGACGATCTCGGCATTGTGCTCGGCCAGCTTCGCCTTGATCTTGTCGACGGTTTCGTTTGCCTCGTCGCCTTCGCCGACGAAGAACCGCAGCCGCAACTGGCCCTCTGTGACCTCGCGATAAAGCGCGAAGCCCGTCGAGTCAGGCCCGCGATGCTGGCAGCCGTCGAGCATGTTGATCAGCGCTTGACCCGCCGTCAGGTTGCGATGATCGCCCTTGAACAGAATTCCTGCGATGCCGCACATGAAAATTCCCTCATGGTGAAAACAAGCCGGACCGGACGCCCGACCGCATGTTTTCGAGCATACGTCAGCGTGCTGACGTATGCAATAAGGGGAAACATTGTTTCACACCAGGAAACTTGTTGAAATCGCTGTTTTTTCGACTTCCCAAGAAGTCCGGCGATCACTTTTTTTCGACATGGGCGTAGCAGATCACGCAGACCATGCGGATTGGCCGGTCGATCAGTTCTTCCGGCCCATGCGGCGCATCGGCATCGAAGAATAGTGAATCGCCCGGTTCAAGCAGGTAGGTCTTGTCGGCATGGCGATAGCGAACGCGCCCCTCGAGAAGATAGATGAACTCGAGACCTTCATGCTGGAACACAGGGAACACGTCCGATTCCTCAGTGAGCGTGATCAGGTACGGTTCGCTTGAGATGTCTCTGCCCGCGATGTGGCCCAGCAGTTCATACTGATGGCCGGCACGAGTCCCTCGCCGGTCGATGCGCAGGCCATGACCGGATTTGACATGTGTCGCCTCGCGGCGCTCCTCGAAGCGCCGGAACAATGCCGTCACCGGCACCTGCAGCGCAGCCGACAGACTCTGGAGCGTCGTCAGCGAAGGTGATGTAGCACCATTCTCGATCTTGGAGAGCATGCCCGTAGACAGGCCGGCGCTCTTCGCCAATTCTGCGACCGTCATGTTCTGCTGGCGGCGGAATTCGCGGACCTGTCGGCCGATTGCCGATTCGATCCGGCTCTCCACCGGTTCGGGCCGATGCGGATCCTGAAACGAGACGTCGCCGCTCTTGGAGCCTTTGATTGTTGCCATCGTTCAAGATTAGGCGCGCCGTATCCGGCCGGCAATGCACACGTCAGTCGACGGCGCCCAGCAGGTCGCTTTTCGCCTGTTCGAGATGGACACCGATGATCGACAAAGCGCGCTCCATATTGCGGGTGCGGACTGCCTCGTACAGGGCGCGATGTTCGGTATTGTACTCTTCCATGCGCGCGGTCGTCAGGATCTTGCCGCGAACCCCGTACCAAAGCGCATTTCCACGAACCTCATTCACCTGGCGATAGAGCCACACCATCATGGGGTTGCGGGTGCACTCGGCGAGACAAAGATGAAATGCCTCGTCGGCACGCGAGAAACGCCGGTAGTCGTCGGTCGACCGCTCAAGCCTGAGCAAAGCCACCTCAAGTCGGTTAATGTCGCGATTGCCGGCGTTCTGGACTGCGAGACGAACCATCTGGGGTTCGACCCCGGCACGAACGTCGATCAGCTCGAGCGGGCTGGTCGCCTCGGCGGCTTCGTCGCGGTCGGAATCGTTCTTGAAGGTAACGTAGGTTCCGCTGCCGATCCGGCGCGCCACCATGCCGTCTTCCTCTAGCAGTCTGAGCGCCTCGCGCACCGTGTTGCGCGACGATCCGAAGGTCTCGGCCAAGGCCCGTTCAGGGGGCAGCTTTTCACCGTGAAGGAAGTCGCCGAGCAGAATTGCTTGGCGCAGTTCGACGGCAATATTGGCGGCGCCGCCGATCGTTCCCGGCCTCACCGTACCCGCCTGTCGACGGCCTATCGTGACAACGGCGTTGATAACGCACCTCCACCACTAGGAACCAAAGTTGAACCATTAATAAACCACTAAAAAAGAATTTGCAACAAGCAGATATCGAGTGCAGTATCCTTGCCTAGGTTGGACGCCGAACAACTGGCATTTTTTCTATTTTTTGGTGGCCGACCCCAATCATCAGAAACCATAATAATTGGTTCAATATTGGTTGTTTCATGTCGGCCTGCCTGCAGGCCCAAGTCCCGGGAGACCAGAGAAATGGCTAAAGCCGCGAAGAAGAAAGCCTCTGAAACGAAGCGTGCGCCCGCACGCAAACGCAAGAACGTCGCCGCGATGGAGGTGACCAAGTACGTCAACGCGCCGGGTCGCGCGAAGCTGGTCAAGGACGTGCGCGCGAAGATCAAGGAACTGGGTATTACCTACATCTACTTCCAGTTCGTGTCTGTCACCGGCCGCATTGTCGGCAAGGGCATCCCCGCCGATCACTGGGAAAGCGTCGCCGAAAAGGGCTTCCAGCTGGTCTACGGCTCGACCGCCAACCTGTTCATCGACCGCCACGGCGACTACATCGGCTACGGCCCGGAAGCGTCCGAACTTGTCGGCATCCCCGACCCGGAAACCTTCGTCCAGTTGCCTTGGGACAAGCGCGTTGCGCGGGTGTTCTGCACGCTGTTCCGCAATCGCGAGGAACCGACCGATGCGGGCAGCTTCCTGACGTCCGACTGCCGCGGCAACCTGCGCCGCATCCAGCAGGACTTCGAGATGAAGCACAAGATGCACATGCGCGCCGGCACCGAACCGGAGATGATGTGGCTGAACAAGGGTGAGGACGGACTGCCGGACGGCGGCTTCTCCAAGCCCAACTGCTATCACATCGACCAGTTCGAGAAACTGCGCCCGGCGTTCATGCGCGTCATCGAGTACAGCCAGGCCATGGGTCTCGACATGATCCAGGGCGACCACGAAGACGCACCGGGCCAGCTAGAACTCAACTGGATGTTCGACGACGTGCTGCGCAACGCCGACCGCCTCACCACCTACCGCCAGATCTGCGCGCAGGTCGCCCGTGAGTTCGATCTGATTGCGTGCTTCATGTCGAAGCCGTTCATGGGCGTCTCGGCATCGGGCTGTCACCACAACGTCTCGCTTTGGTCCGGCGGCAAGGACGAGACCGTCAACACCGCGCACCAGAAATCGCTGCCGGGCGTCGACGGCGTGTTCGCCTATCGGCGTGGCGGCAAGAATCACTTCATGCCGGACCCTAAGATCGATGACTTCAAACCCGGCCCTGTCGGACTAAAGAGCATTGGCGGCGTGATGGCGCACCTCAATGCGCTGACCGCGATCGGCTCGTCGACGGTGAACTCGTACCGTCGCCTGTGGGACACAGGTTTCTGGGCGCCGGTCTTCGCCGACTGGGGTTATCAGAACCGGACGTGCGCGCTGCGCGTCTCGGCACCGGGCCGCTTCGAGTACCGCTCGGTCGACTCGATGGTCAACCCGTACCTGATGGGCGCCGGTCTCTACAAGGCGTTCGACGACGGCATCGATCGGAATCTCGACCCGGGCGATGCGGAAGAGCGCAACATCTACGAGGCGATGGAAGCCGGCAAGCAGGTCAAGAAGCTGCCGATGTCCCTCGGCGAAGCGCTCGCCCATCTCGACAAGGACGATGTCGTCAAGTCGGCGATGCCCGACGAGATGTACAAGGTTTACAAGCACTACAAGGGCGACGAGTGGGAGAAGTTCAACGCCACTGTCACCGACTGGGATCTGAATACCTACTGGGATTGCCTGCCTTAAGGCATCCTGCCGCTGAACCGCCCGGGACCGGAGCTCTGCAAAGGGAAGCCGGTCCCGGGTACCAAACAACCTGTCGTTAACGGAGTAATGCCATGTGCGGTATTGCCGGACTGATCCACCGGGGGAAATCCTCGGACATCGGTTCTGAAATGACCTCGATGCTTCAATCGCTGAAGCACCGGGGACCGGATTCGACCGGCTTCGCCATCTACGGCGAGCCCGGCGCCGACAACGAATTCGTGATGCGATTCAAGGTCGCAGAAAAGGAAGACTTCCAGACGGGGCACGGCGTGCACCAGCTGATCCGCGACCGCAAGAAAGGTGTCGACGACCGTCTCGCCGAGTACGGCGTTGACGTCACGGACGAGCACGAGGCGACGGAGTACGCCTGGCGTTACCGGTTCAAGTATGACGGCACGCCCGAAAAACTTCGCGAACTGGTCAGCTACATCGAGGAGAGCAAGGGCACCGAGATTCTCTCTCTCGGCCACGGCCTCGAGCTGATCAAGGATCTCGGCGACGCGACCGTGGTGTCCGACCAATACGGCCTCAAGGGCTTCAAGGGCACCCATGCCATTGGTCACACCCGCATGGCGACGGAGTCGGACGTCGACATCCGCTCGGCACACCCTTACTGGGCGTTCCCGTACAACGACATTTCGGTCGTCCATAATGGCCAGATCACCAACTACTGGATCATGCGCCGGCAGATGGAACGCAAGGGCCACCGCTTTATGTCTCATTGCGACTCCGAGCTCCTCGCGGTCTATACCGCCGACAAGCTCACCAACGGCTACAGCCTGGAGGACTCGCTGCGTCAGTCGATCGAGGAGATCGACGGCGTGTTCACCTACGTGGTCGCGACCAAGGATTGCCTCGGCATGGCGAAGGACACCATGGCTGCGAAGCCGCTGGTGCTGTTCGAAAGCGACGACGTGGTTGCGCTGGCATCCGAGGAAGTCGCCATACGGGCGATGATCCCACAAGAAATCGACACCTACGATCCATACGATGAGGAGGTCCGGGTATGGCAAGCGTAAGCGGCAACACGAGCGAACGCTCGCATGACATGGGCCTGCACACCGAGCAGCTTGCAGGCCGTACTCAGCAGGTGTTCTTTCGTCCCGAAGAGGACGAGAACTACACCTATCCGTGGGCATTCGACGTCGACTTCAACAAGCGCGGTGAGGTCGATGCCCAGAACCTGGACACGACCGAACTCAACATTCGCATCCGCGAACTGATGAGCGAGGGGCACGGCACCATCGTGATCAAGAACCCGGGTGCCAAGCACTCCCTCGGCGTCGGCATCCTGAACAAGCTGAACCTCATCTTTGAGGGCAGCCTGGGTTACTTCGGCGTCGGCCTGATCGATGGACCCAACGTCCGTATCCAGGGCCGCGTCGGCTGGTCGTGTGCGGAAAACATGATGGCCGGTACGGTCGTCATCGAGAAGAACGCCGGGTCGACTTTCGGGGCGGCGATACGCGGCGGCGATCTGGTCTGCAAGGGCAGCGTGGGATCGCGTACCGGCATCGACATGAAGGGCGGCACGATCATCGTCGGCGGCGACACCGGAGCATTCTCCGGCTTCATGATGCAGCGCGGCCGCATGGTCGTATGCGGCAACGCCGGCAAGAACCTTGGCGACTCGATGTACGACGGAACGATCTACGTCGGCGGCGAAATCAAGGAACTCGGCGTCGACGCGGTGCCGGGCGAACTGACCGAGCTCGACAAAGCATGGCTGACGCGAAAGCTGAGCCAGTACGAACTGATGCCGGAGAAAGGTGTTGATCACTTCAAGAAGATCGTCGCCGGCAAGCAGCTCTGGAACTACGACAATCTCGAGCCGACCGAGAAGAAGCTCGTTCTTTAGGCCGGTGACCAGGAGGTAATGACCATGTCCAATGGAGAAACAGCACCGAAGGTGCAGCCGGGCAAGAAACCGCTGCAGCGTGACACAAGCCGGCTCGGTGACAGCTTCGTCTTCCCACCGCACGTGATCGACGATATCCACGTCAAGGCGGAACTCGGACGCTATCGCATGCGCGGATTTTCGTTGTTCAAGAAGATCCCGCACTGGGACGACCTGACGTTTCTGCCGGGCACCCTGACCCGCTTCGTCATCGAGGGTTACCGGGAAAAATGCCTGACAAAGACCGTCATCGGCCCGCGTGCCAAGCGCCCGCTGGAGCTCGATATCCCTGTTTATGTCACGGGCATGAGCTTCGGCGCACTGTCCTTCGAGGCGAAGACCGCGCTGGCGCGGGGTGCGACCATGGCCGGAACGGCGACGTGCTCCGGCGAGGGCGGCATGATTCCCGACGAACGCCGTTATTCTTCGAAGTGGTTCTACCAGTGCATCCAGTCGCGATACGGCTTCAACCCGAACCACCTGCGTCTCGCCGACGCCTGTGAGTTCTTCATCGGCCAGGGCTGTAAAGTGGGCCTCGGCGGACACTTGATGGGTCAGAAAGTCACCGACCAGGTCGCCGAGATGCGCTCTCTGCCGGCCGGTATCGACCAGCGCTCGCCGGCGCGTCATCCCGACTGGCTGGGACCCGATGACCTCGCGCTCAAGATCAATGAGATCCGCGAAGCCACTGACTGGCAGATTCCGATCCAGCTCAAGCTCGGCGCCGCACGCGTCTACGACGACGTCCGCATGGCAGTGAAGTGCGATCCGGACTCGATCTACATCGATGGCATGGAAGGTGGAACCGGTGCCGGTCCGCACGTCGCAACCGAGGAAACCGGCGTTCCGGGCATGGCGGCTATCCGCCAGGCCCGCCGGGCGATCGACGATCTCGGCAAGCGGGGCGAGATCAGCCTAGTCTACGCCGGCGGCATCCGCAACGGCGGTGACGTGGCGAAGGCGCTTGCGCTCGGTGCGGACGCGATCGCTATCGGCCATTCCGTCATGATGGCGCTCAATTGCAACAAGGACATCCCGGAGGCTGACTACGAGAAGGAAATGGGCGTCGAACCCGGTTACTGCTACCACTGCCATACGGGTCGCTGCCCGGTCGGCGTGGCAACGCAGGACCCGGTGCTTCGCAAGCGCCTCGATCCCGACGCCGCGGCGGAGCGGGTCTACAACTTCCTGCATTGCCTGACCATGGAAGCTCAAATGATGGCGCGGGCCTGTGGCAAGACCAATGTCCACAGCCTCGAGCCGGAGGATCTCGCGGCACTGACCATGGAGGCGTCGGCCATGGCTGGCGTTCCACTCGCGGGAACCGAACACACGGTCGGCGTCGCCGACTATCACCATCTCTGAGGAGGATTCGAGTATGGCTGGAACATCCTACAAGGGTTCGGACATCAAGGACGTCGATCAGTTTATCAAGGGCGACGGTCTTGACTCCTCGCGCGAGAAGGAAATCGGACAGCACATCGGCTATCGGTACGATGTGAACCTGGTTCCCGACTACAATCGGATCACCCCGTTTCTCTCCAAGTACATGGAGATCATGGGATGGGACGACCTGAACTGGCTCGAGGACGTGCACATGGGTTACGAGGAAGGCAAGCCCGCCGTGTTCGACCGCAACATCAACGGCTGGGTGCAGATTCCGGAATCAGTCGAACTGCCGGACAACCAGCAGGACCGCGATATGATCGCGCGCGAGATGCTGCTCAAGTTCCAGATGTCGCCGCGCCATCCGCTGGTCGAACTGCGCAAGGCATACTGCAAGTTCTGATTAACACAGGCTCTCTGACAAACAACCAAGCCTGGTATCTGCCCCGGTCTTCGGACCGGGGCTTTTTTTCAACGGCGTTTCATATCAGCGCCGCAATATCCGTCGCATAGCCCCGCAGCTTCTCGATCAGTGCAATCCTCTGTTCCGCGCTCAGGTCCCGGGCGACGAGCCAGACGAGTTCCGCCTTGCCAGCCCACCACGCTTCGGCATGCGCTTCGAACGCCGGGTCAACGAGCTCGTAAGGCCGGGACAACCACGGCACCATGTATGCCGCAATCGCTGCCTCGTCGGGTCGGGTGCGAAGGAAGGCAATCAGGGCGGCATGGCGCCGCTCGGTATAGAGGAGCCAGCGCCCCGGTTCGCGACGCGCCATATCGCGTTCGACGAACGCGGCGATCGTTTCCAGCTGGGTATCTGTAAGGTCGGGAACGAAGCGTTCGACCTGCTCCGTGGTTCGCTCGATACGCTCAGCCAACGCCTCCGCCGGGGTCATGTCCTCGTCTTCTTCACGTCGCTCCTCGCGCCACTCGGCCAGCGCGGCTTCGAAGTGGTCGAGACGACCCGGTGTCGTGTGTCGGACGAGAACACGCGCGAAGTACGGCGCTGCCGTTTCGGACGAGGCGACCAGCAGATCCCGAAACTCGGCGACCAAAGCGTCGGCTTCGTCACGCGTCGGTCCGCCAGCGGATCGTTCGAGAAGTCCCGCCTGTCCCCGGAGAAACGAACTGTAGGCGGGTGCGAGGGTTGACGTCTCGGCAGAGAACAAGTCGTCGATGGTCGCTCTCAGATGCGACTCGTCCCTGTCATCCGACATGTCGAGGAACGATTTGGCTCGGCTCGCGAGAACATCATCGGCGAAGGAATAAATCAGATCGACCTGCGTACAGGCGGACACGGTCAATACGCCGACGAGAAGCGCGACTCGGGAGGGTATGAAACTGACAGTCATCAACGCCATATAGGTAACGGTTTCTGCTCGGCCAATGGCTGGTCGAGGTGCTCGAGGGTCAGTCGACGATTTGCGCGATTACGAGAATCTGATCGTTTATCAGGCCCGAGCGCGACAACGGAAGCTGGATGGCCGAGTACGTGTGCAAATCCCCGAGTTCCCGCTTGAACGGCCCGAAGCCACAGCCGATCCGGTCCTCGTCAAGAAGGAAGCGGTAGTACTCCAGGTCGGTCGCCGTGATGGTGACATAATCGGGACTCGTGGGCCGGTCGTCGGCGCAAATTCTCTGACCGCTCAGATCGTAGTTGCATATCTCGGCGATCCTGGTACCGAACAGGCGGACATCGAAGCACAAAGGCGAGCCGGGGACACTGTCGTGAACGACCAGCCATCCCCAAAACCCGTCAAAATCCATGAGACTGAAGTCCGACCAAGCGGGATTGCCGACTGTCCTTTTCGATTGCCACAACTTGACGAGCCTCTCGACACCGGGGAAGTTCTCCGCGGCTTCGCTTGGCGGAAAATGCTCGTAGGTCCACGTTCTATCCGTCTTCCAAACCGTCATTCCGCACCTGTGGGGTGTTGCTTGCCGCGCCCCCCGAGAAGGTCGCGTGTTCAGTAAACCGGTGGATCCGCCGTGGCATGCGCCCAATCGGGCACGAACTGCAGAACCGCGACGTCACCGGGCATATTCGGATTGAACAGGTGATTGTGCCAGTAGGTTGCCTGGAAAGCCGGGTCGGACTCGACCAGGTGCCGTACTTCCGCCGGAATCCGGTAGGACTGGTTCTTCTCTGAAAACAACAGTGTGGCCTGATGCGCCTCACGAAGCGACGCAGCGGCTCGGGAATCCTCTGCGAACAGGGCGGTCATCCGGTCGGAGAACTCCCTGGGATGCTGATAGTAGGTGGATGACAGATACTTGATGGCGGACTCATAGCGCTGTTTCGGATCGCGGGTCCGTCGGACCATGTGGCGGAACTCCTGCGTGAAGATGGTCGGGTCGTCACGCACGACCAGCAGCGTCACCGCCTCGAATCCGGTGCCGCCGGGAAGCGCGATGTCGGGTTGCATGCCGCGTGACGGGCGCCCCTCTAGTTCCCGAACGGAGAACTGCCGAAGCCGGCACTGCCAGCCCAGGAAGTGGTCGCGGATGACGGTCTGCGCCCCTTCCAGGTTCACCAGGGTTTCGCCCGCTGTCACGATCACTCGCCTGCCAGCTTCAGGGTCGAGGCATCCGGCATGTCGAACAACCGGTCGTGTTGCAGCGCCGGAACCTTGCTTCGCGCCTCGTGGACCTTTGCGGGGTCGATCTCTGCGATGATGACGTCCTCATTGTCGCCGTCGCCCTCGGCGATCACAGCACCCCACGGATCGACGATCAACGAGTGCCCGTAGGTGTTCGCGCGGCCGTGCTTGCCGTTCTGGCATGGCGCAATCATGTAACATCCCGTCTCGATCGCGCGGGCCCGAAGCAGCGTATGCCAGTGCGCTTCCCCGGTGGTCTTCATGAACGCGGCGGGGCAGCTCAAGAAAAGCGCGCCAGCCTTTGCCAGAGCCCGGTAGAGATACGCGAACCGCAGGTCATAGCAGACCGACATGCCGAGCGGACCCCACGGCGTCGGGCTGAGAACAGCGTGGGTGCCCGGCTCGAAACGGTCGGACTCGCGATACGACTCGCCCTTGCCCAAATCGACATCAAACATGTGGATCTTGTCGTAGCGGGCCTGGATCTTGCCGTGCGGGTCGAGCATCAGCGACCGGTTCCGCGAACGCTCGCGCCCCTCGTTCACCGCGATAGACCCAACCAATATCCAGGCCCCGGTCTCGCGGGCGAGATCCGAGAAGCATCCGACCGCCGGATGCCCGTCCTCGGGCTGCGCGCCAGTTTCAAGACCGTCGACCCCAACGTCGAGACAAGCGAAGAATTCCGGTACCGCAATCAGGTCGGCCCCTTCTCCGCGTGCCCGAATCACCAGTTCCCGGGCGCGCTTGAGAGTCGCGTCCATATCGTCGCTGGCGCAGTTCTGTACACAGGCTGCCTTGAAGGTGTCGGCCATGTCAGGTTCCTTCCTTCCAGTCCTTCAATCGATACCACATCTCAACGAATGGCAGCGCAATGGGCAAGCCCATTCGGAACGGTACGGGATCGACCGAGAGCTTGTCGAAAGCGCAGGACGCCTCAGACGTCCCGAGAATCTTCTGCGCTGCCCGCCAGCCCAGATATGGGGCCATGGCGACCCCCGATCCAGAGTATCCAACGGCATAATGAACTCCGTTTCGGTCACGGCCGACCCTGGGCAGATGATCCATCGTGAACCCCAGCGTCCCGAACCATGAATGGGTGATCTTCACGTCACCGAGTTGGGGAAGAACACTCAGCATCAGTTGGTGCAGGATAGGTCCGCTCTTCCTCGGATCGACATGCCGAAGCGCCGCACGACCGCCGAACAGCAGTCGGTCATCGTCAGGGAGCGGCCTGTAGTAACACGTCCGCGAGCGCGTCTCGACGATCATGCGGTCGTTCGGAATCAGATCGCGTAACCTGTTCGCACCCAGCGGCTCGGTCGCGAACATGTAACTCGCGATCGGCATCAGCGAGCGGCGAAGCCCCGGCGACTCCGGGCCCGTGTAGGCGTTTGTCGCAACCACTACGTCACGTGCGCGGACGGCGCCATGTGCCGTCGTAACGGTATACTCGCCGCTATCGCCTTCAATCGCCGAAACACGAACCGGTGCCACGACGCGGGCGCCGGCGGTCTCGGTCAGCGCCCACAGTCCCTGATGGAACTTGGCCGGATGCAACCCCCCGTGCGTCGGGAAAAGGCAACCGCCGTGATACCGATCCGACGCGATCTCGCGGTGTTGTTCAGCCCGCGGCACCATCTCGGCCTCGATGCCGACCTTGTTCCGAAGGATCTCGGCATCGCGCGCCAATGTCTCGTAATCCTGGGGACGCCAGGCGCACCGCAGCCGTCCGACACGTCTGAAATCGCAGTCGATGCCTTCCTGTTCGATCAATCCGCTGGAGAATGAGAGCGCCCGCACGCCTTCGCGCATCAGTTCCTCGGCGATTCCCGCGCCGTAGCGCTTCTCGAGGTTGCCGAACGAAACGCGGTGACCGCTGCCGATCATGCCGGCGTTCCGTGCGCTGCCGCCGAAGCCGGGCGTCTCCGCCTCGATAACGACAACATCCCGACCGGCACGGGCCAGCGCAAGCGCCGCCGACAAACCCGTGTAACCGCCTCCGACGACGATCGCGTCGGCGCGACTCGGTAACGCCGGCGGCTCGGCCCGCCATCGACGCGGCACCGCCTCCCACCACCAGGGTTCGAACTTGGGTGTTTTGCCAAAAACGTCCAAGTTGACGCTCAGGCCACGACGGCCGACATGAAATTGTTGAATAGGCGTTCCGCGTTACGCTGGAAACCCGCCATGTTGGCGTCGGCTTCGGCGACAAATCCGGGTAGCGCATCAGGGCCCAACGCATTGTCGAGTGCGGCCTTGTACTCCGGTATTTCGCCCCACTCCGCGACCGTCGTGTCGGTCAGTTCTACGTGATACTGGATGCCCCAGGCGGTGTCGCCGACACGGATCGCCTGGTTGTCGGAAACCGGCGAATGGGCGAGAGAGACGCCTCCGGCCGGCAGAGTCTCGACCTGAACGCCGTGCCACTGCAGCGCCCGAAAGTCGGCAGGTATCCCCTTCATAAGCGAGTCGGAGATTCCTTCGGGCTTGAGGGACACATCGCAAATTCCAACCTCTGCCGGTGTCAGTTTGCCGCAGGTGCCGCCACAGGCATCGGCAAGAAGCTGATGACCCAGGCAAACCCCGAGATACGGTTTCCGGTCGTTCATCACCCACCGCCGAATGGCCGCCTTTTCTGGGATCAGCCATTGGTTGTCTTCAATGTCCCAGACGTCCATGGGACCGCCCATCACCATCAAAACGTCAAAATCTCCAAGATTCGGAATCGGCTCTCCACGGTGAAGATTTACCGGCACCCATGAAACTCCCTGAGTCGCCATGAAATCTCGAAAAATTCCGGGATGCTCAGCATCATGGTGCTGAAAAACAAGAAACTTCATCCTGATGAGGCCCTTCTAGTGATCGTCGATGAAGCATACCGGTTAGACAAAGCAGTGCCCACTCGGAAATAGGTGCAGAATGGGTGGGTGAATGCGACGACTAAGGTTCACGACGGATTGCGCATCGCCGTATGAGTGTATAATCGTTGCTGAGACGAAACGTCGGCCGGCCGAGGTCCGTTAGAGCCGCTAACCCCCCAACGACCTCGCATCTCTAGGCCGATCAGGGCGGTCCCCAACCACGGGGGCCGCCCGCCTTTTGCACGGATCGCCGTACCTGTTGATTCCTGATGCGGGGATAACCAAGTCTCCGTAGCGGGGGAAACTCAGGAGACTCAATCCATGATGTCCATCCGAATGCAGCTGATACCTGCCTTTTTCGTTCTCGGCCTGATCTTCTCGGCGACGCCCGCGCTTGCAGACAGAACGTTATCCGCCGGCGACCAGTCCGCGATAAGGGCCGTTATCCAGAGCCAACTCGCCGCGTTCCAGATCGACGACGCCAACACCGCGTACGGCCATGCCTCGACCGCCATTCAACTCCGTTTCGGCTCGCCGGCCGAGTTCATGTCGATGGTTCGGACCCATTATCGTCCGGTTTATCGCCCCGCGGCCTACCAGTTTCTCGATCTCGCCGTCGAATCCGGTGGCATCTTCCAACCTGTCGCGATCACGACCCAGTCGGGCGACACGGTGATCGCCTTGTACCGCATGGAGAAGGATGAGACTGGCCGCTGGCGGATCGCCGGTTGCCGCCTCATCGATCCGCCCGGTGCCGGCGCGTAGGCCCGACGCCTAGCTCTCCAGCTCCAGAACCTCCCGCGTCATCGTCTGCCAGTTTTCGCCGACGGCGACGAGACAGCTGATACCGTCGGGACGGGTCAGGATGATGCTCCAGGTGCCATTGATCGATGTGTAGACCTCAAGCAGACGGCCGTTGCTCGACAGGCCGAGCGCAGACGGATGCTCGTCGTATCCGGTCTTCAGCCGTTCTGCCATGTCTTCTCGAGCACCGCAGGGAACCATTCCCTGTTGCGCTGCGGCGGGTTCGGCATGGGCGCCGATCAGAAATGCCAGAGCGCCCATGACGGTCATGAAACGTCGTTTCACGTTACGCTCCTATGCACTCGAACCACCCACGCCCCGTGGCAGCTCCTCGTCCATTCTTGGGCCGGGGCCGGCGCCAGATTCAACCTGAGTGGGCGTTCCGGCGGTCCCAACCCGCACTAGCGAGAATTATAGGAAACGAAAGGTTAACGAGACCTTTGCGTGGCGCAGGGGTTTCAGACGGGCGCGTGTGCCGCCATCAGCCCCGCATGCGTTCTGCCTTCGGATCGAACAGCGGGTCGACCGTCAGACGGGCGCTGCGCTTCTCGCCCAGGACCTCGATCTCGAACGCCGCCTCGTCGACAATGAGATCCGGTGGCACCATGCCGATGGCGACGGAACAACCGACATAATGCGCATAGTTGCCCGAGGTTACGAAACCGACCAGCTTGCCATCGTGCCAGATCGGCTCATCGGCAACGCAGTCGGCGTCTTCGGCGTCGACGACGAAGGTCGCGAGTTTCTTCACGGGCGCCTTGTCGCGTTCGGCGAGCGCGGCGTCGCGGCCGATAAAATCACCCTTGTCATAGCGAACGAAACGGTCGAGCCCGGTTTCCATCGGCGTGAAATCCGGTCGAAACTCGCGCAGCCAAGAACCAAACGACTTCTCGATACGCAGCGACATCATTGCCCGCATGCCGAACGGCCGCATCCCGAGCGGCGCGCCGGCTGTCGCCAGGGCGTCATACAACGCGACCTGATGAATCCGGTCGCAGTAGATCTCGTAGCCGAGATCGCCCGTGTACGTCACCCGGCAGACGATGCAAGGCGCCATCCCGATGTCGATGCGGCGCACACGAAGAAACGGGAACGCCTCGTTGGAGACATCGGCGCCGCTGGCTGCGGCCAGGACGTCGCGCGACTGCGGCCCCGCGATCTGAAATCCGATGCGCTCGTCGGAGATATTGCGGATCGCGACGCCCTTGTCGGGTAGATTGTGCAGGAACCAGCGCATGTGGAAATCCTGCGATCCGTAAGACGCATTCATCTGAATGGTCTCCGGGCCGAGTCGAGTCATGGTGAAATCGCCGATCAATCGGCCTTTCGGACTCAGCATCGCGGACAGCGCCATCCGGCCCTCACCCGGTACCCGGTTGGTCATGATCCGGTTAAGCCAGGTCTCCGCCCCTGGGCCCGTCACCTCGAACTTGGAGAAATTGTGAACCTCGTTGATGCCGACGGCCTCGCGCACCGCGCGGCATTCTTCGGCGACAATCGGAAACGCGTTGGAGCGATGGAAGGTCGGTGTCTCGTAAGGTTCCTCGCCGGCAGGCGCGAAGTAGTTGACCGCCTCCATGCCGAATGCGTGCCCGAACACCGCATTCTGCGACTTCCAGATGCCATAAGCCGGTGTGGTCTTGAGCGGCCGTCCCGCGGGCAGTTCCTCGTTCGGATAACTGATGGAAAATCGCCGCTGATAGTTCTGGATCACGGTGGTCCGCGTGTACGGCTTGGTGCAGTACGTGCCGAACCGCGCCACGTCCATGGCGAAAACGTCACGGCTCGGCTCACCCTCGATCATCCACTCGGCGAGCGTCAGACCGACGCCGCCGCCCTGGCTGAAGCCCGCCATAACCGCACAGGCCGTCCAGTACCCCGGAAGGCCCGGAACCGGGCCGACCAGCGGATTACCGTCGGGCGCAAACGTGAACGGACCATTGATGACCTGCTTGACGCCTGCGGTCGCCAGGCACGGATAGCGCTGAAAGGCGATTTCCAGCGCGTCCTCGATGCGATCGAGTTTGTTGGGCAGCAGCTCATGGCCGAAATCCCACGGTGTGCCGTCGACCGCCCATGGCTCGCATTTCTGCTCATAGGTGCCGAGCACCAGCCCTCGGCCTTCCTGGCGGAAATAGGTCTCGCTCGCGGGATCCATGATGTGCGGCAGCTCGGTATCGCGTTCATAGACCTCGGGGATGTCATCGGTCACCAGGTACTGATGCTCCATCGGGTGGAGAGGCAGATTGATGCCGACCATCGCGCCGACTTCGCGCGCCCACAGCCCGGCCGCGTTGACCACGTGCTGGGCACGAATTGTGCCCCTCTCCGTCACGACGTCCCAGGAGCCGTCGCTGCGAGGATTCAGTTCCTCGACCTTGGTGCGGAGATAGATCTCGGCACCCTTCTGCTTCGCGGCCTTGGCGTAGGCATGGGTCGTGCCCGACGGGTCTAGATGACCGTCGAGCGGATCGTAAAGTCCGCCGACCACGCCCTCGACGCTGACCACCGGGCAGAGCTCCTTGATTCTTTCAGGTCCGACGATCTCGGTGTCGAGACCCATGTACTGGTGCTTTGCACGCTCCGCCTTGAGATAGTCCATCCGGTCCCGGTCCGTCGCCAGCGTCACGCCGCCGACATGGTGCAGGCCGCATGACTGGCCGCTGATTTCCTCGAGCTCCTTGTAGAGCTGGATGGTGTAGCCCTGCAGGGCCGCCATGTTGGTGTCGGCGTTGAGGGTGTGAAACCCGCCGGCCGCGTGCCATGTCGACCCGGACGTCAGCTCGGACCGTTCGATCAGGACGACATCGCTCCAGCCGAGTTTGGTCAGGTGATACAGAACGCTGCACCCGACGACACCGCCGCCGATAACCGCTACACGGACATTGGTTTTCATGACCCGGCCCCTCCCGCCTGATGGAATTACGAACCTATGCCCGCCATTCACAGACCGTCAAGCGTATGAAATGCTGCATCCATGGAAGTTTCGATTCGCCCCGCGACCCCCGCCGACATCGGCGATCTGACCCGCTACCAGATGGCTTCCTACGGCGGCTATGCCGAGGTCATGTACGACGACGCGGTTCCCGGTCTGAGCCCGCGCCAGATCCTGGAGATGCGATTCGAACAGGACGGCACGACCTTCCATTTCGCTCATGGGCGCATGGCCGAGGTTGGCGGTGAACTCGCCGGCGGGGCCCACGCGTATCCGGTCGACGACGAGAGCGACGACCCGCCGGACCATTTCATCCCGCGGGACCGGCTCTATTATTTTGCGCCGCTCGAGGGTCTGACGTTGCCCGGCAGCTACTACCTGAACGTTATCTCCGTCGAATCCGCATTCCGCGGCCAAGGGGTTGGCCGGCGCCTGCTCGAGCACGTCATGGGCGAGGGTCGCGAGGCCGGGTTCGATAAGATCAGCCTGCTGGCCTTCGAGGCCAACAGCGCCGCCGTCGGTCTCTACCGGTCGCTCGGGTTCGAAGAGCTCAAGCGCCGTCCGGTCGTCCCGCATCCTGCGTTGATGCACGAGGGCAGTATCCTGCTCATGGCGGCGAACCTTTAGCTGCCAACCATCGACCGCGCGACGGTGATGATCGTGAAGATGACGAAAGCCGTCGCCGTGCCGACCGGCACGCTGCGTCCCGACACGAAGTACGCGGTGAAACCGAGCGCCAGCCCGGCGAGCTTGTCGGCGACCGGAGCCGAGGCGAGCGCCCCCTCCGGCAGGATCATCATACGCGCGATCAGACCGGCAAGAACGGCATAGGCTACTGCCGTGATCCAACGGGCGAGATTGCTGTCGGGCTTGATCCGGCTGGCGACGAGAATGCCTGCCATGCGCCAGACGTAGGTTGCCGCAACGGCGGCGCCGAGGGCGGCCCAGCCGAACGGTTCGGTCATGCGGCGCCTCCCGACTGCTCGCGCTTCTTCAGCAGCCTGTCGATCAAGAATGCGGCGGTGCCGGCAATGAGGCCGGTCGCAGGCAGGCCCCAGTCGGGCGTCAGGTCGTGCAGGACCGGCCCGACCCCCGCCCCCAGGGTTACCGCGATCATGCCCAGCCGATGGCGCACGTCGGCAAACACCATCGAAAAGAATGCCGGGCTCAGGAACACCAGCGAAATGGCGATCGGCCCAGGCAGCTCGGCGGCGAGGAAATGTCCGATGGCCGTGCCCGCGGTCGCGCCTAGGATGCACAACAGCGAATAACCCATGTAGTAAGGAATGCGCTCCTCGTTCTCCATTTCGGGGAAGTAACGGAGTGCTGCAGCCCACGGCGTCAGAGTCACAAGGTGCGAGAACGCCAGTTTGCGCCAGATGCTCGCGGGCCACTGATTGATGTACGGACTCAACGCCAGCGTCATCGGCAGGAAGCGCGCGTTGGCAACGCCGACGCCGATGGCGATGGCGAACACCGGAGCACCGGCGGCGACCATCTCGACCATGACGATTTGGCCCGGCAGGCCGTAAATCCCGATCGTCGTGAGGACCGTCATGATCAGGTCCATGCCGCTTTCACGGGCCAGCGAGCCGAATCCGATCATCGACGAACTGAGAACCAGCGCCGGCATGCCGAACGCCTCGCGAAGGCCGCGCCGGAACGCGGTGTTCTGTTTCGGCGTCATGTAAACGATCTCCGCAGCAATGCCCCGCCGACGACGATCAGCGTCACCAGGACGATCTTCCGAAAGGTTTCCTGCGGAATTACATCCCGCACCTTCTGGCCGAGCATCATGCCGAGAAACACCGGCACCAACAGCGCGGCAGACCAGCCGACGTTGCCCCAGTGAACGATGTCGTTGACGATGTAGAGAATCACAACGGGCACCCCACCGATGAAGAACATGGTGCCGGAGGTCTGTATGAACTGCTCCTTCTTCACATCGAGCATCAGCAAGTACAGCGTGATCGGCGGCGCCCAAATGGTCGACAGGCCGCCGATCACACCCGCCAGCCCCCCGAACATGAAACCGAATGGTTTCTCCTGTGCCGGCGCGATCTTTGGCGCCCAGTTGGCCAGCATCAGCGCCGAGAACACGACGACCGTGCCGCCGATAATCGCGTAGAGGTAGCGGGGCTCAACCGAAACCAGCAGGTAAACGCCGATGATGAGTCCGCCGAACGCGGCCGTCAGCAGTGGCCAGAAACGCTTCACCGGATCGAGCATGCCGCCGCTGCGATAAGCCTGCCAAACATTGGAAACAAGGATCGGCACGGCAAGCAGGCCGATCACATCCTTGACCGGAAGGAAGACCGAAAGCAGCCCGACCGTGATCAACGGCAGGCCGAATCCGATGGTGCCTTTGACGAAACCGCCGAGCAGCACGACGGCCGACGCCAGGGCGACGGTAGAGATCTGATCCATGACGGAGCGATGCTAGACGACCGAGCACCGCCGTGACAGCCGTTGTTGTTATCGTGGACTCGGTCGCGTAAGCGGGTACGATTGTGCCATGGAATCGGTAGGCGACCTGACGTGGGCGAACACCGCGCTGATCTCGATGACGACGTTCTTCGCGACCGTCAGTCCGGTTCACGTCGCCGTCTCATTCGCCGCCCTCACCGCGACGAGTTCCCCCACCGAGCGACGCGTTCAGGCGGTTCGGGGGTTCCTGATCGCGACGGTGGTGCTGCTGATCTTCGCGTTCTTCGGGGGTAGCCTGTTGAAGTACATGGGCATCTCGCTGCCGGCGCTGAGGACCGCTGGCGGTGTTCTCTTGTTCCTGATTGCCATCGATCTCGTGTTCAGCCGCAACAGCGGGGGCACGACGACCACGGACGATGAGAACCGCGAGGCCGAGAAAAAGACCGACATATCGGTGTTTCCGCTGGCGACCCCGCTGATTGCCGGTCCCGGCGCGATCGGCGCCGCGATCCTGCTGTTCGCTGACGTCACGGGAAACGTCGCGGCACAAAGCGCAGTGATCGGCGGCATGCTCGTGGTACTCGTGATCACCCTGTTTTCAGTGCTTGCCGCGGCACAGGTTCAACGGATGCTCGGCGTCACCGGTCTCAACGTGATCTCGCGCGTGATGGGCATCCTGCTCGCCGCGCTTGCCGTGCAGTTCGTCTTCGACGGCATTGCGCAGAGCGGCCTGATTTGAGGTCATGGAGCAGCTCTCCGGATTCATCATCGCGGCCTTTGCGCTGACCGGCAGCCCGGGGCCGAACACCCTCAGCCTCGCCGCATCCGGCGCCGCATTCGGCGCGCGCCGCAGCGTCCGCTATATGTTCGGATTACTCGTCGGCATGGTCATCGTCATGAGCGTCACGGCGACCGGCGTGACCGGCGCCGTAATGGCGATACCGGCGCTCGCCGGAGGCATCACCGCGGCGGCCGTCGCGTACTTCGTTTATCTCGCGTGGCGGATCGCCACGGCACCGCCGCTCGACGGATCCGAGGGCGAGCGCCCGGCGCCCAATTTCGCCGCCGGGATCGCCATGTCGCTCGCCAATCCAAAGGCGTACGCCGCGATGGCCGCACTGTTTTCGGGATTCGTCCTGATCGCCGGGCAACCGGTGGCGGACGCCGGCGTCAAGCTCGCCATGCTGACCGCCACGATCCTCCTCGTGAATGTCGCATGGCTTTTTGCCGGCGCGGCACTGACACGACTTTTCCGCGATCCGCGCGCCAGCCGGGCCATCAACATCCTGTTCGCCGCGCTACTACTGTTAACGGTCGCGCTCGCCGTGACGTGATGTATACCGCCGCTCAGATGCCGACAGTCTCGCCGACCTCGTAGCCGTACTCCAACGACGCCTCGCACAGCCATTCCCACATGTGCTGGCCGAAGGCGCGGAAGCAGTAGAGATCGAACGTGTCTTCGTCGATGCAGGTGATGAGGACGCCGCAATGCGCCATGTTCGACTGCACAGCGGACCCGGGCGCAAAGACCGAGGCATGCAGGTCGACCGGCGGCCCCTTCATCAGCACGTCCCGCGCATTCGGACCCGAAAGCCGTGTCACCGTGCGGCCGTGGCTGACGTCGATGACAGCGCCGGCGTCGCCACAGGCGACGCGAAGTGCGCCTTCGAGAACACCCGGTCCCTGATCCGGAGAAACGCAAAGCCAGCGCGTCGGTGCCAGCCATATCACCGCATCGTTGCCGGAGCGGTTCATCGTGTTGGCGTTTGTCGGCAGAGCGCAACCGGTTGCGCTCCGCACTCCGTCGGCAAATGCGGCAGTGTCGGGATCGCCGGCGACATGGACGATACTCAGCGGCCGCCGCTCGGCCAGGGTAACGCCCGGTTTCTCGGCCGACCCGCCGGTCGCGCCGACCTCGTACACAGCCGCAAGACCGGACCTTCTTTCGATGGCAGTCGCAGAGTTAGCCACGGAGCCTCTCCCCTTCTGGATCGAACATGTGCGGCGAGCAGATCTCGACCTCGACGCACTGGTTGGTGATCGGCGAAACCGCCCACAAGCGTTCGCCGTGGCGTTCCGGTCCGCGCTTGACAATGCCCAGCCCAATGAACTCCTTTAGGTTTGGGCTGTAGCAGTTTGCCGTGACCTCGCCGTGCATTTCCATCGGCAGCTGCGCGCCCGGGCTCTCGACCAGCTGCCCTCCGCGCGGGATGCGCGACTTGCCGTCGACCGATTTAAGCCCGACCAGCATCTTGCGTTCCGGATCGGTCATGGCCGGCTTGGAGAGCGAACGCTGACCGATGAACGGTTTCTTCGACGACAGCATGCCGCCGAAGCCGAGATCGCCCGCCGATGTCCGGCCGTTGAGCTCGCCGCCCGTCACGTGACCCTTTTCGATGCGCAGGATGCCCATGGCCTCCATGCCGTAGGGCTGCACGCCGAGGTCTTCACCCTTCGCCATCAGCGTTTCCCAGACATGGCGGCCCCAGTCGGCTGGCACCCCGACCTCGTAGGCGAGCTCGCCGGAAAAACTGATGCGATAGATGCGGCCGGGCACGTCCGCGATCTGACCCTCGCGCACGCCCATGAACTCGAACGCATCGTTCGACATGTCGATGTCGGTGATCCGCGACAGCAACTCGCGGCTCTTGGGACCGGCGACGGCTATTCCGCACCATTCCTCGGTCACCGAAACGATGTGCACGTCGAGCTCCGGCCACACGACATCGAGCAGGTACTCCATGTGCTGCAGCACGGCGGCGGCCTTGGCGGTCGTCGTCGTCATCATGAAGTGGTTCTCGCCGAGACGGCTGGTCGTGCCGTCGTCGAACACAACGCCATCCTCGCGCAGCATCACGCCGTAGCGCGCCTTGCCGACGGCCAGTTTGGCAAAACCGTTGATGTAGATGCGATTGAGGAACTCGGCCGCATCCTTGCCCTGGATATCGATCTTGCCGAGCGGCGAAACGTCGCACAGCCCGACGTTGGTCCGCACGTTGACGGTCTCGCGGTAGATCGCATCCCACATGCCCTCGCCGTCGCGCAGGTAATACTGGGCACGAAGCCAGTATCCGGCGGGCACGAACGGCGCGCCGTTCTCGGCATGCCAGTCATGCAGCGGCGTGCGGCGTGTCGGCGCGAAGTGATGACCGCGTTCCTGTCCAGCGATGGCGCCGAACGTGATCGCCGTGTAGGGCGGCCGGAAGGTGGTATGACCAACGTCGGGGATCGGCTTGCCGAGCGCGCCGGCGAGGATCGCCAGACCGTTGATGTTCGACGTCTTGCCCTGGTCGGTGCCCATGCCGAGCGTGGTATACCGCTTGGTGTGCTCGACCGACCGGTAACCCTCGCGCGCCGCCAGTTCGATATCAGTCGCGGCGACGTCGTTCTGGAAATCGACGAACTGCTTGAGATGTGTGTGTGGCGGCAACGGCACCTTCCACATGGCACGAAGCGCGCCCGGCCCGTGATCGTCGGCCACAGGCGCTTCGACGGACGAAGCCGACCCGAACCCGGCGGCCTTGACCGCATCGAGACCGGCCGCGGCGCCGTCGCGCAGGCATGACGCCAGTCCCATCGAACCACGGCAGGCACCGGCGGAGCGTTCGCGCTGGAAGGACTCGCCCGGCAAGAAAGCTGCCAGACCTTCGTCCCATAAGGTCTTGCCGCGCGACTGGCTGAACAGATGGACGCTCGGCGTCCAGCCACCGGCCATACACAGGAAATCGCAGGCAATGGTCCGGTGCTCGCCGGTCAGGGTCTCACCCTCATAGTCAAGGGCCATGACCTCCGCCCCGGTGACCCGCTTCGAACCGGTTGCGTTGTACACCACGTGCCCGTTCAGAATCTCGATGCCGACGCCTTCTGCGGCGTCCGCCGCGGCGGAGCGTTCGTGACGGTTGTCGACGATGGCGGCAACCTCTATGCCCGCATTGAATAGATCGACCGCGGCTTCGTACCCCGAATCGTTGTTGGTGAAAACGACCGTGCAGCAACCCGGTTTGACCGCAAACTGATTGACGTAGGCCTGCGCAGCTGACGCCAACATGATACCCGGACGGTCGTTGTTGCCGAACACCATCGGGCGTTCAATCGAGCCCGTCGCCAGAACGACCTCGGTCGCCCACACCTTCCAGACCTTCTGGCGTGGTGTATCGCCAGCAGCTGTCGGCAGGTGATCGCCGGTATGCTGATTGAGCACCAGCATGTTGTGGTCGTAATAGCTGGCGACCGTGGTGCGCGGTAGCAAAGTCACGTTCGCCATCCCGTCGAGTTCCGCGATGGTTTCACGAACCCAGTCCATTGCCGATCTGCCAACGATCCGGTAGCGCCGTCCCTTGAGATGTCCCCCGAATGCCGCAGTTTCCTCGGCGAGGATCACGCGCGCGCCGGCCCGCGCCGCGGTCAACGCCGCCATCAGGCCTGCCGGACCGCCGCCCGCGACCAGAACATCGCAGAACGCGTTCATGCGTTCGTAGCGGTCGGGGTCCTTCTTGACCGCCGATTTTCCCATGCCGGCCGCATTGCGGATAACGTGCTCGTAGGTCAGCCACATCGACAGCGGCCATTTGAAGGTCTTGTAGTAGAAACCGGCAGGCAACAGCCGCTTGAACAAGTTGTTCACCGACTGCAGATCGAAATTGAGGCTTGGCCAGCAGTTCTGGCTGGCGGCCGTGAGGCCGTCGAACAGGTCGATCTGCCCCGCCCGCACGTTGGGCTCGGTCCGGGCGCCCTCGCGGAGTTGGACCATGGCGTTGGCCTCCTCCGCACCGGCGCCGAGAATGCCGCGCGGCCGGTGGTACTTGAAACTGCGCCCGACGAAATGAACGCCGTTGGCGAGCAGCGCCGAGGCCAGTGTGTCGCCCTCGAAGCCGTTGTACCGGACCCCGTTGAACTTGAAGGTAACGGGTTTGGCGCGGTCAATCAGGCCGCCTTCGGGCATGCGGAAGGTCTGGCTCACTTGTCGCCTCCGGTCAGCTCGCCCGACATTGGCGCGGTCGAGGCAATCTCGTGGGTCACCACATTGCGTCGTGCCTTGAAGTGCTTCCGGCAGCCGTTGGTGTGGTGCCAGACCTCGTCGTGCCAGCCTTTCGGATTGTCCCTCAGGTAGACGTAATCGTGCCACTCGGCGTCGCTGACCTTGTCGGGATCAGACGGCCGCTCGACCGTCGCGTCGCCTTGATAGGTGAAGTCGCTCAGGTAGCGTTCGCCGCACCAGGGGCATGTAATCCGCATCGTCTCGTCCTCCCCCTCAATGCGCCTTCGGGAACGGGCCGGCGCCCTTTTCGTCGAGCACGTAGCCGGTCTCGAAGCGTTCCAGCGAAAAGCATTCGTTCAATTTGTGCGGGCGGTCCTGGGCGATGGTATGGGCGAACACCCAGCCCGAGCCTGGCGTCGCCTTGAAGCCGCCGTAGCACCAGCCGCCGTTGATGTAGAGCCCCTCGATCGGCGTCTTGCCGATGATCGGGCTGCCGTCCATGGACATATCCATGATGCCGCCCCAGGTGCGCATCAGGCGCAGGCGGGTGAAGGCGGGGAACAGTTCGCAGGCCGAAGACACGACATCCTCGATGATCGGGAAGTTTCCCCGTTGGGCGTAGGAATTGTAGAAATCGAGATCGCCGCCGAACACCATCTCGCCCTTATCGGACTGTGAGATGTAGCAGTGCGCCGCACCCGATGTGATGACCGTGTCGAGCGCCGGCTTGACCGGCTCGGAGACCATGGCCTGGAGCAAATGCGACTCGATCGGCAGGCGAAGCCCGACCATGTCGAAAAGCTGCGTCGTGTGCCCGGCGACCGCGACACCGACCTTCCTGGCCTTGATGAAACCCTTCGTGGTTTCGACGCCGACGATCCGGCCCTGCTCGGTCTTCATGCCGGTAACTTCGCAATTCTGGATGATGTCGACGCCGCGGCTGTCGGCGCCGCGCGCATAGCCCCACGCAACTGCGTCGTGCCGCGCGGTTCCGGCCAGCGGCTGAAGCAGGCCACCGTAGATCGGGAAACGGGCCTCACGCGAGAAGTTCAGCAGCGGGGCCATCCTGCGGATTTCGCCAACGGTCTTCCACTCGGCGTCGATACCGTTGAGGCGCATGGCATTGCCGCGTCGCTGGAATGCGTCGACCTGGGCGTCGTTGTGCGCCAGGTTGAGGACGCCGCGCGCCGAGAACATGACGTTGTAGTTGAGCTCGGCGGTCATACCGCGCCACAACTCCATCGCCTTCTCGTAGAAGTGCGCGTTACCCTCGAGCAGATAGTTGGACCGCACGATGGTGGTGTTGCGGCCGGTATTGCCGCCGCCGAGCCAACCCTTCTCGATCACCGCGACATTGGTGATACCGTGTTCCTTGGCGAGGTAGAACGCCGTCGCCAGCCCGTGGCCGCCGCCGCCGACGATGACCACGTCGTACTCCGGTTGCGGGTCCGGGCTGCGCCAGGCCTCAGGCCAATTTTCATGGTAGTCCAGCGCATTGCGCGCCAGCGTGAAGATCGAATAGTGCGTCACGGTCGAACCCCCGTCGATTGGATCGGGCGAGGATACGGCAGAATCCGGCACCAAGCATCTCATGATTTTTATTCATAATTATTATGATTTATGATACCGGTTCGACATGGTGCAATCGCCCGGCGGCCCGACAAGCAGATTGGCCTTCGATCTGAAATCTCTATCGGCGTTCCTCGAAGTCGCCGATAGCGGTTCCATGACGCTCGCCGCCGAACGGCTGGGCTTGACCCAGTCGGGCGTGACTCGGACCGTATCCAGGCTCGAGGACGAACTCGGCACCGAACTCATTGACCGTCGTGCGAGACCGTTTCGCACCACCCCGGCGGGCCAGGAGCTAGTGGTCCGCGCGCGCGAACTGCTGGTCCAGGCGGAGCACCTGCAATCGAGCGTCCGCGACTTGGGCGAGACGTCGCTCGCCAGCGTTCGACTAGGCCTTGTCGATTCGTTTACGGTCACTGCCGGCCCGGCCCTGATCCGCGAGCTTCGCGGCCACGCCCGCAGCGTCACCGTATGGTCGGGGATTTCGCCCAACCTGCGCCAGGACCTGATCCGCCGCCGCCTCGACTTCATGGTCGCGACCGACCCGATGACAGGGTTCAAGGATCTCGAGCATCGCCCGATCATGCGCGAGCCGTTCATGCTGGTGATGCCGAACGCCATGGCCGACAGCATGTCCCGGCCGGATCTTGCCGACCTCGCGCGCAACCACCCGCTGGTGCGCTACTCGGTGCGCTCGCTGATCGGTGCGAGGATCGAACGTTACCTGCAGGACCACGGAATCGATGCGCCGGAACGGCTCGAGTTCGACGGATCGGAAGCGGTCTTCGCCATGGTCGCCGCCGGGCTTGGCTGGGCCGTCACGACACCGCTGTGCCTGATCCACTCCCACAGCTACACGGCCGGTCTGGTCGCGCGGCCGCTGCCGGGCGCCGGGTTCGACCGCTCGCTCTACCTCGTCGGCCACAAGGGCGAACTGCCGGGCCTGAGCAAGCGCCTCGGCGACGCCAGCGTCGCGATAGCCCGCGAACTGGTCGAGCGGAAGATCCGCCCCATCGCGCCGTGGGCGGCGGACGCCATCCGTATCGGATAGACGGGAACCCGCCAGAGACTTGAGCCGCAGATATGACGCATCGTCTCGTCGCGGTATAGTCTCGACTGTCGCTCCCGACGAACGCGTCCGGGAGCAGGATCGTTTGGGAGGATCACGGTGCACGTAAGTCCGGAACTGATTTCCGTGGTCGTCGTCGCTCTGGTGGCGCTGCTCGCCGGCATGGCGTTCACCCGCATCGGCCAGCCCGCGCTGGTCGGATACATCCTGACCGGACTGGTGCTCGGTCCGTCCGGCGCCGCCCTGATCGAAAGCCGGGAAAGCATCGCCTTTCTCGCCGAACTCGGTGTGCTTTTGTTGCTGTTCTTCGTTGGTATGGAACTGAGCCTGCGCGGCTTTCGAGCCGTCTGGAAAGTGGCAACGATGATCGCGCTCCTGCAGATTGGCGCCGCCACCGGGATCATGTTCGTCGTCTCCACGTTCACCGGATGGTCCGCCGGCACGACTGTACTGCTGGGTTTCGTCGTCGCGCTGTCGAGCACCGCCGTCGCTGTGAACATGCTGCGCAATCTCAACATCCTGCAAACCCAGGTCGGTCAGCTGACGGTTTCAGTCCTGATTGCGCAGGACCTCGCCATCGTACCCATGCTGCTGATCATGGGCATCCTCACCGGCGAGGGCGTGCAATCGGTTGACGCGGTCAAACTGGCCGTCTGCATCGCGCTGCTGAGCGTTGTCGTATGGTATCTGAGTCGCCGCGAGAAGGTCGCATTGCCACTTTCCGGCCAGCTCGCCAAGAACCCGGAACTGCGGCCGCTGTACGGTCTCGTTCTGTGTTTCGGGGCCGCGCTGATCACGGCACTGCTCGGCCTCACGGCGGCCTACGGCGCGTTCCTCGCCGGTCTGCTGGTCGGCAACAGTACGGCGCGCCGAACGGTCATGCAGAGCGTCCACCCGGTTCAGTCGATCCTGATGATGGTGTTCTTTCTGTCCGTCGGGCTGTTGATCGATCTCGCCTTCGTCTGGAGTCATCTCGGCCAGGTCGTCGCCATCCTGTTCATCGTCACCGTGGTGAAGACGGCCCTGAACGTCGGCATCATGACATTGCTCCGCGAGCCCTGGCTGCATGCCTTCATCTCCGGTGTCATGCTGGCCCAGATCGGTGAGTTCTCGTTTCTTTTGGGCGCGGTCGGGAATGCCAGCGGACTGATCGACGCCAACGAGTTCAATTTGATCGTAACCGTCACTGCGTTCTCACTGATCATCAGTCCGGTGTGGCTCGTCGCAGCCCGCCGCTTCCTGCGGATCGCCCTGGTCGGCACGTCGTCGCTCGATGACGCGATCAAACTGCTCCGCGAAGGCGGCATGATGGCCGTCTGGCGCGCGACAAAGAGCCGGGTCATGCCGATGCCGCTGGCACGACGCGTCCTCGGCCGGCCACGGCGGGCAACACCGGCGGCGGCGTCCGCGAAGGAAAAGTCGCCGAAACAGGATCAAGAGGACAACGGCGAACCGTAACGACCGTTCCCCACCAACTCAGGCCGCGTAGACGATCTCGCCGTCCATCATCGTTAGCCTGACGTCCGTGTTTAGCAGTGACTTCGGGCCTTCCTCGAAGAAATCCCGGTCGAGCACGACGAGGTCGGCGGCGAGACCTGCCTTGAGCATGCCGACGACGTGTTCGAGCTTGGCCGACCACGCCGGCTCCCGCGTGCCGTGGCAGATCGCATCCTGCATCGGCAACGCCCAGTCCGGGCGGTGCGGCGCGATGTTGTCGTCGGACGGCGACTTGCGCGTCGAGGCGATGTACATGTTGGGCAACGCCTCGTAGGGCGCCGTCGGCGTATCCGTGCCGAACGCCAGCGGCGCGCCCGCCGTCAAGTAGAGCGGCCAGGCGAAGCCGTTGGCCCCGCGCTCCGGCCCGATCATCTCCAGCCAGTTTTCGAGATAGGCCGGATCGACGTGCACGGGCTGCATGGACGCGGTGATGCCAAGTTCGCCGAGGCGCGTGATCTGGTCCTGGCGCGCGTACTCCAGGTGTTCTATTCGGTGGCGTCGACCGGACGTGCCGTTGACCTTGCGGGCGTTCTCGATGGCGTCGATGGCGATGTCGACCGTGGCGTCGCCGATGGCGTGAATGGCAACCTGCAGATCGGCGGCGTCGGCGGCGAGGACCATCGGTGTGATCGCGTCGGCGGGCCAGATCGGATCGCAGTTCGTGCCGTCGGTGTAGGGTTCGCTGAGCGCTGCGGTGCAGCCGTCGATGGTGCCGTCGCCGATGAACTTGATCCCGGTCACGCGCAGCTTGTCTCCCTGATACTGCTGGGCAAGCTCTGCTGCGCGCGCGACTTGTGCGAGTTCCTTCTCCGGGTCGCCCGAGCGCCACATGATGACGTGGGCGACGACGCGGGCGCTAAGCTTTCCGGCGACCTGCAGCCGCGCCATCGATTCGAGCGCGCGTTCCTCGAGTGCCATCTCGACGACCGACGTGATCCCGGCCCGCGCGAAGGCGCCGAGCGCGGCGGCAACCTGGGCGTCGCGTTCGGCGTCGGTGACGTTGCTCAACAGCGGCCACACGAGATTCGTCGTCGCCGTCTCCTGCAGCCAGCCCGTGGCCTCGCCGGTCTCAGGGTCGCGCACGATCTCGCCGCCGACAGGGTCGGGGGTCGAGCGGTCGATGCCGAGCTCCTCAAGGGCGGTGGAGTTCACCCAGGTCGAATGAAAGTCGAAGGCATCCAGGTAAACCGGCCGGTCGGGAACGATGTCGTCGAGCATCTCCTTGTTCGGCTTGCCGCCGGGCACGTCGCCGTGCACCCAGCACGTTCCGAGAACACGCGGCGCATCGGGGTTTGAGTCTGCCCACATGCGCACCCGGCGGCGGATCTCGTCGAGGCTGCCGGCGCCACGCAGTTGCGCTTTCAGCATCGAAGCCCCGGTCATCGTGACGTGAACGTGTCCGTCGACGAAGCCGGGGACAATCAGGCCGCCCGCAGCGTCGAGAATCTCGGCATCCGAGCCGGCAGCCGCATCGGCCGCCTCCACTGGGCCGACGAACGAGATGCGGTCCCCGTCGACGACGACTGCCTCCGCCCAGGGATTGTCGGGGTCGGCGGTAAACACCCGTCCGCCGGTGATCAAAGTCCTGCGCGTCGTCATGAGAAAGCGGTACCCCCAATCTGTGATTTGGGCTGATCATGGCGCAGTCTCGGGCCGACGTTCAACCAGGGTGATTCGTGGTCAAACACGCTTCGCCTGCGGACCCAAGGTAGAGCGGACTCTGAGGCATGCCTCACAAGCGTTCGAAAGGCTTGGCATGCCGTTGACAATTAGGGTCAGTTACGTATCGCGTTCAGTTCATGATTCACTTAATTTCGATGGGGGATGTCTCTAGCGACAGACTGCAGGAGGCTCGATATTTTACAGAATTTCGATCCGTCGTTTCAGTCCTGCCTCGACGCCGTGCCCGACAACGTTTGCATTGTCGGCGACGGCGGCGACATCCTTGCTGTGAACGCTGCGTGGTCGGCTTTCGCCAGCGCGAACGGAGTCAATCCGGACTCGGTCGGTCAAGGCGCGAACTATCTGGATGTCTGTGCAGCCAGTGCCCGCAGCGACGCGATCGATGCCGATATCGCGGAACGGGCCATGACGGGCATCACCGGGGTCATCAATAGAAACCTGTCCAGTTTCTCGCTTCAGTACCCGTGCAATAGCCCGACGGAGGAGCGGTGGTTCACGTTGCGTGCGTTGCCGCTGCGGATCGGTTTTGATCCGTCTGCTCGTTGCTTGATCTCGCATATCAACATCAGCGACATAAAACGGTTGGAAGTTGAGGCGCGAAAGGCAAATGCCATCAAGGCACATTTTCTCGCGATGATGAGTCACGAGTTCCGCACGCCTCTCAATGCCATCTTGGGATTCAGCGAACTGATAAAGGGGCTGGAATCAAAGACGGGGTATTCTTTGCCTGCATCAGAATACATCGATGCGATCCGTCAGAGCGGCCAGCACTTGCTGGCTCTGGTAGACGATTTGCTCGATGTATCAGCTATCGAGGCCGGAACCAGATCCCTGAACCGGACCCGCCTCGACATCGGTCCGATTCTGACGACCTGTGCCAAGAATCTCGCGATCTTGGCGCAGGCGAAAGGAATCGAGATCGTGGTGGAGACGACCAACGAGCCACTGCCGGTAATTGCGGATAAGACCGCGTTGATCCAGATCTTCAGCAACTTGCTTGTCAACGCCATCAAGTTTTCCCACGAGGGCAGTACGGTCGTCGTGGTGGCGAGACCGGGAAACGGGAAGATCGAAATAGCTTTTGTCGATCACGGAATCGGGATCCCCGAATACGAGATCGAACTTATGACCAAACCGTTCTGGCGGGCTCAGTCCGACGCCCACATTGCGAACGAAGGCACCGGTCTCGGTCTGTCCATTGTGCAGGCGCTGGTCGAGCAACATCTCGGAAAGCTCGAAATCCACAGTAAGGTCGGCGAAGGGACAACGGTAACCATTATCCTGCCCTCGGATAACTAAGAGTTACGAAATTCGCCCTCAGCCATACTTGAGGAACAGCAATCCGTAGGCCGAGCGCAGGTCGCGGATCGACCCCTTGGCACCGCGTTCATTTCGGGTCGACAGGTGTTCGCGGAAGCGAAACAGCGCCTGCCGGTTGTTCTCGATCGTGCGCTGGAAATCGGGATTGGACGACAAGATCACGGGCGCGTTGACCTCCAACGAAGTGATTGCTGTGTCGGTATCGTC
This sequence comes from Rhodospirillales bacterium, assembly GCA_040219295.1. Classification (GTDB taxonomy): domain Bacteria; phylum Pseudomonadota; class Alphaproteobacteria; order Rhodospirillales; family Casp-alpha2; genus JAVJST01. Next base: position 503,090 of record JAVJST010000005.1, on the reverse strand, counting down.
GGCGAGCGTTGCCATCTGCAGCCAGTCGTCCTCACTCAGGACCTTGTCCCAGCCGCGGAACGTGCTGAGCTTGCGAATGACCGCGTCGTAGTCGTTGACGTGATCGGAGAACGAGACAACGCCGTTGCGCGCGCGAAGTTCTGCAAACACGCGCTGGAGGACCGAGATCGTCTGGTGTGCGCCGTCCCGATCGCCCTCGCTCGCCTGATCGAGCGCCGCCGAGTTGATTGCCTCGATCTCGGCCAGCGTCGCGGCCCAGGCGGCATCGTTCGCGTAAATTTCAGGCGGCGCCGCCTCGTAAGAATTGCGCAGAGATCGCCACGTTTGATCGAACGTCATCATCTCGATCGCCGCCACCCCGAGATTGCCCGTTCGCGTGTACCAGTAGGCTGAGCGGAACGCACCATAGGCCCGGTCCATCAGGGCTTCGAACCCGGCGGGCGACGCCTGTGACCGGACCACGTGCGGCGCGGCCACAACGGCGAACACCAGCAAGACGACGCCGACGAGCCGGGTAACGAGTGAGCGTTTCATGATCAATTCCCATGCCTTCTCAATGTGCGCTTCATATTCATTCCATTGAATGCGAACTACAATCCCAATTACTTCTCGACTTCGCATCGAGTTTTCGCGAGATGCGGCCACCACGCCTCCCGATTGCACTCCTGCAAAAACCGACGACAATGCTCGAATGATCCCTTCCACCAGTGATCATCAGAACGACGGACCGGACGGCCGACCGGAACGGTCCCGGCGGCACCCACTCCCAGTCACACTCGGGCTGGTGATCGGCCTGCTGCTCGCCGCGTGCACTTCGGAACGCTCGACCGCGTCCCGCCCACCCACCCTGACCGACACCGCCGGCGCCATCTACGTCGTCTCCAACGGCTGGCACACCAACATCGTGCTCCGGCGTTCGGACCTTCTCCCGGGCCGTATCCCGGAGGCCGCCGATTTTCCGGCCGCCCGCTTCCTTGAGTTCGGCTGGGGAGACGCCGATTATTACCCGGCAGAACGCACGACCGTAAGCATGACGCTGCGCGCGGCGCTCGTTCCGTCGCCAGCCGTGGTCCATCTCGTCGGAGTGGCGCAGTTGCCAAACTACCGCTATCCCGAAGCGGAGATCATCGCCCTATTGCCCGATGAGGCCGGTCTGGCCAGACTCGTCGACTTCATCGGCAGCAGCTTCGAACGCGGCGACGCTGTGCGCGCGACCAGCGTCGGACCGGGGCTCTATCCGGACAGTGCCTTCTACCCGGCGACGGGGCGCTTTCATCTCGGCAACACCTGCAATACCTGGACGGCCCGCGCCCTCGAATACGCCGGATTCGCCGTGACGCCTGATGGCACCACGTCCGCCGCGGACCTGATGATTCAGATAAGGCGCCTGGCACCATCAGCCGGGTGACCCGTCCGCCAGCGCCCGGGTGTGGTCGGCGATCACGGACTCCTCGTCGGTCGCCATCGCATATACGGCAACGCCGCTGGCGTCCGTCGAGATCACCGGTCCGCCTGAATGGTTTCGATCGGGCGACATCTCCACGCCGAGCCAGGCCGACCGACGGCAAACATCGGCACGCACGGGCGCGGCATTGGCCCCGACACCGCCGGTGAAAACCAGTGCGTCCAACCCGCCCGTGGCCGCCGCCAACGAACCGATCTCACGCGCGATCCGATAGCAGAAGAACGACACCGCTGCGGCCGCCGCCGGGTCCTCGCTCGCTAGCAGTGTTCGCATGTCGGCCGACACGCCGGACAGTCCGAGCAAACCGGCCCGGTTGTACAACACGTCCTCGATACCCGCGGCATCCAGCCCATCGCGGCGCATCACCTCGATCAGCGCGCCAGGATCGACCGCACCCGACCGGGTCGCCATGGGAATGCCGTCGGCGGTCGAAAACCCCATTGTCGTGGCGACACCGCGGCCGCCTTTGACCGCCGCCATGCTGGCCCCGTTACCGAGATGCGCGACGATCAGGCGCTCCGGCAGCGGTTCGCCGGAAATCCGCGGCAAGGCGCCGACGATGTACTCGTAGCTCAACCCATGGAAACCGTAGCGCCGGATACCAGCGTTGCCGTAGGCGCGGGGCAGGCCTGTTTCCCGTGCCTCCGCCGGCATGTCGGCATGGAACGCGGTATCGAAACAAGCGACCTGAAGAATACCGGGGCGCGCCGCATCGACCGTGCGGATAGCCGTCAGATTGTGCGGCTGGTGATGCGGCGCCAGCGGCTCGAAGGTCTCGAGGGTCGCCAGTAACGCCGGCGTCACGACCTCGGGTGCGGCAAACACGCCGCCGCCGTGCACGACGCGATGTCCGACCGCCGCGATGTCACCGGCATCGGCGAGTTTCGAGAAAACCCGATCGAGAGCGGCGGCATGGTCAGCGACGTTTCCACCGCGCCCGATCCCCTCGATCTGATCGCGGCTGACAATCCCGCCGTCCGGAGCGTACAACGCGAACTTGAGGCTCGACGAGCCCGCGTTCAGGACGAGGATCTGGCAGTTATCAGGCACCCTTCTGCGGACGCATGTCTGCCGGGTCGATACCGGCGACGACGACCGGCGCCTTCATGGCATCCCGACGGAACGGTTCGCCCAGCTCCTGGTTGAGGATGACCTCGATGAATGTGGTGACGCCTTTGGCCTGTTCGGCGCACGCCGTCTTGAGTGCCGCCGTCAGTTCCGCCTGGGTCTTCACGGTCACGCCCTTGAGGCCGCAGCCCTCGGCGACCTTGGCGTAGCTGAGATAAGGATTGAGCTCCGTGCCGACGAAGTTGTTGTCATACCAAAGCGTCGTGTTGCGTTTCTCGGCACCCCACTGAAAGTTGCGGAACACGACCATGGTGATCGCCGGCCAGTCGTCGCGGCCGATCGAGCTCATCTCGTTCATCGAGATGCCAAACGCGCCGTCGCCGGCAAAACCGACAACGGGGATATCGGGGTTGCCGATCTTCGCGCCGATGATCGACGGGAAACCGTAACCGCAGGGGCCGAACAGGCCCGGCGCCAGGTACTTGCGGCCTTCTTCGAAGGTCGGATAGGCGTTGCCGATGGCGCAGTTGTTGCCGATGTCGCTGGAGATGATGGCATCCGCCGGCAGGCCGTCCTGGATCGCGCGCCAGGCCTGACGCGGCGACATGTGGTCCGGCTCCCGCGAGCGGCTGTCGGCATTCCATGAAGTGCCCGGATCGTCGTCCTCGTGGTCCATGCTGGCCAGCGTCTGCAGCCAGGCCGACTTGGTTTGATGGATCAGCGCCTTGCGTTCCTCACGACCGACATCGCCGGCACTATCGGAGAGTTGCGCGAGAATGCCCTCGGCGACCTGCCTGGCATCGCCACAGATGCCGACGGCGACCTTCTTGGTCAGGCCGATGCGGTCGGCGTTGATGTCGACCTGGATCAACTTGGCGTCCTTCGGCCAGTAGTCGATGCCGTAACCCGGCAATGTCGAGAACGGATTCAGGCGTGTCCCCAGCGCCAGCACGACGTCGGCCTTGGCGATCAGCTCCATGGCGGCCTTGGAACCGTTGTAACCGAGCGGCCCGCAGGCCAGCGGGTGTGAGCCGGGGAAACTGTCGTTGTGTTGGTAATTGGAACACACTGGTGCATCGAGCCGTTCGGCCAGCGTCGCGCACGCCGGAATCGCGCCGCCGAGAACCACGCCGGCGCCCGACAGGATGACAGGGAACCTTGCATCCGACAGCAGCTTTGCCGCCTCGGCGATGGCATTCGCACCACCCGCCGGGCGCTCTAGGTTGACGATTTGCGGCAGCTCGATGTCGACGACGTGGGTCCACATGTCGCGCGGCACGTTGATCTGCGCCGGCGCCGACAGACGGTGCGCCTTGGTAATCACCCGGTTCAGCACCTCGGCGATGCGCGACGGATCGCGAACCTCTTCCTGGTAGCAGACCATGTCGCGGAATAGGGCCATTTGTTCGACCTCCTGGAAACCGCCCTGGCCGATGGTCTTGTTGGCCGCCTGCGGTGTGACCAGCAGCATCGGTGTGTGGTTCCAGTATGCGGTCTTGACCGCGGTGACGAACCCGGTCACGCCCGGGCCATTCTGGGCGATCGCCATGCCCATCTTGCCGGTCGACCGGGTATAGCCGTCGCAGATCAGCCCGCCGTTGGTTTCATGGGCGACATCCCAGAACGTGATCCCGGCCCTCGGGAACAGATCGGAAATCGGCATGAACGCTGACCCGATGATGCCGAACGCGTGCTCGATGCCGTGCATCTGGAGGACTTTGACGAAGGCTTCTTCGGTGGTCATCTTGGTCATGGATCCGTCTCCGATCTAGTCTGCGGCGAGCCCGGCCTAGAGGCCGATGGCCTCCTCCGGCGTCGTGTAGATGTAACCGCGATCGCGCGCGACCGGCTCGTTGGTGACCTTGCCGGCGTGAACGTTCAGTCCCGCCCGCAAGTGATGGTCGGTCGCCAGCGCTTCGCGCCAGCCCAGATCGGCCATCCTGAGCGTGAACGGCAGAGTCACGTTGTTGAGCGCAAACGTCGATGTCCGCGCCACCGCACCCGGCATGTTGGCGACGCAGTAGTGGACAACGCCGTCGACGACGTAGGTCGGGTCGGCATGGGTGGTTGGCTTCGAGGTCGCGAAACAGCCGCCCTGATCGATCGCCACGTCGACGACGACCGCGCCCTGCTTCATGCCCTTGATCATCTTGCGAGTCACCAGCTTCGGCGCCTCGGCGCCCGGAATCAGGACTCCGCCAATGACCACGTCGGCCTCGGCAACAAGCCGTTCAAGGTTATCCTGGGTCGAAAAGGCGGTCTTCAGCGAACCGCCAAATCGGGCAACCAGGTGCTCGAGCACCATCGGGTTGCGATCGACGACGGTCACATCGGCACCCATGCCGAGAGCCATCATCGTCGCGTTCGAACCGACGACGCCGCCACCAATGACGATGACCTTGGCCGGTTCCACGCCGGGCACGCCACCCAACAGAAGGCCACGCCCGCCCTGGGCCTTTTCGAGACAGTGCGCCGCCGCCTGGATCGACATACGACCGGCGACCTGCGACATCGGCGCCAGCAATGGCAGGCCACCCATTGGCGAAGTTACCGTCTCGTAGGCGATGCAGCTCGCACCGCTCTTGACCAGGTCCTTTGTCTGCGCCTCGTCGGGCGCCAGATGAAGGTAGGTGAACAGTACCTGTCCTTCGCGCAGCATCTTGCGTTCGCCGGCCTGCGGTTCCTTGACCTTGACGATCATGTCCGCCTTGGCGAACACGTCCTTCGCCGATTTGAGAATCTTGGCCCCGGCGGCGCGATATTCCGCGTCGGTCACGCCGATCCCCTCGCCCGCCTTGGTCTCGACGATCACTCCGTGACCGTGGTGGACCAGTTCGCGAACGCTTCCTGGCACCAAACCGACGCGGTACTCATGGTTCTTGATTTCCTTTGGCACGCCAATAAGCATGTCACATTCTCCCCAAGGTTAGTCCGACGAGTGGATACTGCTGCGCTGGTCCCGGATGTAGAGCCAGATTGAAGGGATTCCCCGGGCCAGCCCAGGCACTATCTCACTGACCGTCGAGTGTGACAATTTCCGCCTCGGGGTGCACCATGTTCCGAACCCGGACGGAGCCAAACATGACACCTCACTATCGCAGCAACGGCAAGGCACTCTCCACCATCGTCGGCCTCGACGGGCGCAACGCGCTCGATGTGGGGTGCGGCAAGGGCGAACTCGTCAGCTACATGTCCAAAAAGGGTGCCAAGGCCGTCGGCCTCGAATGCAACCCGCTGCAGATCGCCGCAGCGAAAGCCGAACGACCCGACATCGATCTTCGGGAGGGTGTTGGGGAGGACATGCCATTCGACGACGCGTCCTTCGACCTGGTGGTGTTCATGTTCTCGCTGCATCACGTCCCGCAGAACGCCATGAGCGCCGCCCTCCTGGAGGCAGCCCGCGTGCTACGGCCGGGCGGCACGCTCTACGTCGCCGAACCGCTATGCGCCGGCAGCGGGTTTGAACTTCACAAGCCCGTTGACGACGAAACAGTCGTCCGGGGCGCGGCGCTCGAGGCACTTCATTCGGTGCCGGGGACGGCGCTCGCGGCCGTCGAGGAAACGGTTTACGAAACATCCTACCATTACGGCAACTTCGACGATTTCCGCGAGGAAACCTGCCGCATCGATCCTGACCGAACGGCGTCGTTCGACGCGCAGGAGAGCGCGCTCCGCTCGCTGTTTGACGAACTCGGCGTCGCGGAGGAAAAAGGCATCAGGTTCGACCAGCCGGTGCGCGTCAACCTGTTTACCAAGCCCGCGGGGGAAGCATGAAAGACGAGCGAACGATGAAACGCCGGGGCCTCTATCCGGCCATCGAGCCATTCTACACGGACCGGCTCGACGTCGGCGACGGCCATGAGATCTTCTTCGAACAATGCGGCAACCCGGGCGGCAAGCCGGTGGTCTACCTCCATGGCGGACCGGGCGGCGGTGTGAATGCGGCGTTTCGTCGGTATTTCGATCCGGCCTCATACCGGATCATCCTGTTCGATCAGCGCGGCTGTGGTCAGTCGACGCCGCACGCCAGCCTGGAGAACAACACCACCTGGGACCTGATCGGCGACATCGAGAAGCTGCGCGATCATCTCGGCATCTCTCAATGGCAGGTGTTCGGCGGGTCCTGGGGCAGCACGCTCGCGCTGGCCTACGCCCAGAAACACCCGGACCGCGTGACCGAACTGGTGCTGCGGGGCATCTTCACCCTGCGACGCTCAGAGCTGCTCTGGTTCTACCAGGAGGGTGCGAGCAACGTGTTTCCGGACGCCTGGGAGCATTACGTCGCGCCGATCCCGCCGGCGGAAAGAGGCGACATGATCGATGCATACTACCGGCGCCTGACATCGGACGACGCCGTCGTGCGCCAGAATGCCGCCCGCGCGTGGAGCGTCTGGGAAGGCTCGACGCTATCATTGTGGCCGGATCCGGCCAGAGAGGCCCACTTCGGCGAAGACGACTACTCGCTCGCGTTCGCCAGAATCGAATGCCACTACTTCGTCAACGGCGGGTTCTTCGAGTACGACGGCCAGTTGCTGGCCGAGATCGACAAGTGCCGCCACATCCCGGCGGTCATCGTCCAGGGTCGCTACGACATGTGTACACCGGTGCGCACCGCATGGGATCTCCACAAGGCGTGGCCGGAAGCGGATTTCCGTCTCGTTCACGACGCCGGCCATGCCTCGTCGGAACCCGGCATCATCCACGAGCTCATCAGCGCGACCGACCACTTCAGGTAACCGCCCGGTCTCCGGCGACGGTCAGTGAACGCGATCGATGTATGTCGCTTCGGACATGATCAACTGCTGATGCGCCGCGATGCGGTCCGGCAGCCGAAGACCATGCCGGTCCATCAAGGACGCCAGCATCGATGTCCGCCCCATAAGATCACCGACCTGGGCCTCGTCGACGATCCATTCGGCAATGCTGCGCGCCAGCAGCAGTCGGTTTTGCTGACAGGCGGCAGTCAACGCCACGATCTGCCCCTCGTCCAGCGCGATCGCCCGACAACAGGGATAGTGAAACCTCAGCGTTCGCCGGGCGCCATGACCAAGGATGCGGATCATGCCGGCGAACGCCGTGAACGCGGATGATCCGTCCTCGCCCGAAAGTGCCAGCCGGAATTCGCGGGATACGATCTCGAAGTGCAGCGGCCGGTTGTTCTCGATCCCCGTGAGCCAATGACGGTACGCGCCAAGAACCAGAAGCTCTGGTTCGCTGAGGTCGGTAACGCTGGTCGGCCACTCGGCCTCGTCGCTCGGTTCGGTTGTCGGCGTGCGCGGGCGCTGCGGCCTCAGTGCGTTCATGTTGGTCTCCTTACGATGTCATGTGCACTGTATTGCGAATGATTTGCATTCGCAATACACAACTAAATAAAAAGCTGATGACAAAGACGGCGTCAGGCGGACCGCCGGAACCGCATCAGCACATACACCACCCAACCGGCGACGAGACCCCAGAACGTCCCGCCGACACCCAAGAAAGAAACACCCGACGCCGCGGCCAGGAAAGTCACCAGAGCGGCCTCCCGGTCTTTCGGATCTTCGACCGCATTGCGGATCGAAATGCCGAACGCGCCGAGCAGCGCCAGTCCGGCGACCGCGGTGACGATGACCGGCGGCGCGAGACCGGCCACGGCGACGACCAGCCCCGCCAGAACGCCGAAAAACACGTAGAACACGCCGGACATGGCCGCAGCCCAGTAGCGTCGCCCGGGTTGCGGATGGGCGTCGCTGCCGGCGCACATCGACGCGGTGATTGCCGCCAGGTTCACGTTGTGACCGCCAAACGGTGCCGCGAGGATGCTGAACATGCCCGTATCGCGGAACAGCGGCGCCGGATCGGGTTGATAGCCGTTAGCATTGAGCACAGCAACGCCGGGAATGTTCTGCGACGCCATGGTGACGATGAACAGCGGCACCGCGATACTGACAACCGCGGCGAGCGAGAACGACGGCAGAATGATCACCGGTGTAGTGACGGCGGCGGCATCGAGACCTGCTCCCTCCCCGGACACGAGGACGACGACGACCACCGCCGCCACCACTGTCACCGGCATGGCGAACAATCGTCGCAAACGCATCATCGCCATCCAGACCGCGAGAATAGGCAGCGCCATGAACGGCACTTCGGCCACCGCGAAAACCGGCGCCAGGCAGAACGGAAACAGCACGCCCGCGAGCATGGCGTTGGCGAGGGGTGCGGGAATCGCCGCGACCCAACGGCCGAGCGGTTTCCACAATCCGGAGATAACGATCAGCGCACCGCTGACAATGAAGGCGCCAACCGCGTCCGAGAAACCGCCCGGCATGGTGGGCGCAGTGGCCAGCACCGCGGCTCCAGGGGTCGACCAAGCGACGCTGATCGGCAAACGCGTCCGGAGACTGAGGTAGAGACCGCACAGACCCATGGCGATCGAGACCGCCATCAGGCCGGATGCGGCTTCGGCGGACGATGCGCCGACCCCCCTTAGCCCATCGATGACCACCGGAAACGAACTGGCGAACCCGACGATGGCCGCGAGCAGCCCCGCGAACAGCGCCTGGCCCGAAAAGTCGCGGATCAACTCAACCCCAGAGTTCGGGCGCCGGCGGATGAATCAGCCCGTCGCTGAAATCGAGCCCATCCGGCCGGTCCTGCTTGAGCAGCAGCGGCCCGTCGAGATCGACGAACTTAGCATAGGGCGTTAGCAGGGTCGCCGGCGCCATGGCAAGCGAGGTTCCAACCATGCAGCCGACCATGATGTCGAAGCCGGCGGTATGCGCCGCATCGGCAAGCCGCAGGGCGGAGGTCAGCCCGCCCGTCTTGTCGAGCTTGATGTTGACGATCTGGTACTTGCCGCCGAGCCGGCCGAGCTTGTCCGCCGTGTGGCAGGACTCGTCGGCGCAGATCGGGATCGGGCTGTCATAGTCCTTGAGACCATCGTCGTCATCGGCCGGCAGCGGCTGTTCGAGCATTTCGACGCCCAGATCGGCAAGCGGCGGCGCGACTTCGCGCAGGAGGTCGATATCCCAGCCTTCGTTCGGATCGACGATGAGTCGCGCCTCGGGCGCCGCCTCGCGCACCGCGGCGACCCGGGTCACCACGTTCTCACCGTCGAGCTTGATCTTGATCAGTTTGGCATAGGGTTTTGCGGCGGTTTCTGCCGCCATCTCCTCCGGCGTGCCAATGCTGATGGTTTCCGCCGTCACTGCCGGGGCTGGCTCATGAATGCCGGCGATCTCCCAGGCGCGCTTCCTGTTGAGCTTGGCCTGTAGGTCCCAGAGCGCGCAATCGATGGCATTTCGCGCCGCGCCGGCGGGCATCGACGACAACAGGCCAATGCGGTCGGGATGACGCGCAATCTCCAGCGCGCGACTCTCGATCTCGGCGATAACGCCTTCGACCGTCTCTCCGTAACGCGCATACGGCACGCACTCCCCGCGGCCCAATACGCCCTCGTCCATGATGATTTCGCAGACGACGACTTCCGCCGCCGTCTTTGTGCCACGCGAAATGGCGAACGGTTTTGCAAGCGGCCAGGATTCGTGGCGGGCTTCGAAGCTCGCCATGGCCTAAGCGAGGATCGCGTCGACCAGGGACGCGACGCCGGTACGGACCGGATCGACGGCCGGCATGCCGAACCTGTCGGAATGTTCCTTGAGGCATGCTTCGGCATCGGCATCGCTCATGCTCGAGGTGTTGAACGCCAGCCCGACGACCTTTGCGTCCGGGTTGGTCAGGCGGGCGTGTTCCTCGTTGACACGGATGCATTCCTCGAGGCTCGGCAGCGACAGGTGCGGGATACCGCGCATGTGCGAACGGCCGGGTTCGTGACACATCACCAGTGCATCGGCCTGAGCGCCATGCAGCAACCCCAGTGACACGCCGGCGTAGGACGGATGGAACAGCGATCCCTGGCCCTCGACGAGGTCCCAGTGATCGTCGCTGTTCTCGGGCGCCAGCCATTCGACCGAACCGGCGATGAAGTCGGCGACCACCGCATCGACGGAGACGCCCTCGCCGGCGATAAAAATGCCGGTCTGACCTGTCGCGCGGAAGTCACAGTTGACCCCGCGGCCTTCCATTTCGCGCCAGCAGGCCAGCGCCGTGTACATCTTGCCGAGCGAACAGTCGGTGCCGACCGCGAGCATGCGCTTGCCGCCGCGACGAACGCCGCTGCCGACCGAGAACTCGCGGGTCGGGTGACGCACATCGTAGAGCGCCCGGCTGTGCTGCTCGGCGGCGGCGGCAATCGCCGGCACATCGCCCAGCTTGCTGTGCAGGCCCGACGCGATATCCATGCCGAGTTCGATGGCGCGAACCAGTGTCTCGGACCAGGCTTCGGAGATTACGCCACCCCGGTTGGCGACGCCGACGATCAGCGTCTTCACGCCGGCCGCAGCGGCCTCTTCCAAGGTCATGTCGGGAATGCCGAGATCGGCGTTGCAGCCGTCGAGCCGTAACTGGCCCAGGCACCACTCGGGCCGCCAGTGGACGACGCCGCGCGCCGTCTTGGCCGCGAGATGATCGGCGGCATCGCCGATGAACATCAGATAAGGGGTACGAAGCGCCATGACAGAATCTCCCTACAACTCAGGCGGGCTACATACAGCGTGAGGCAGGTCTCGTCACGCCTTCATGCGCTCACTCTTGGGATCATACATGGGGCGCAGAGACGCCTCTGCGGCGAATCGTTCGCCGGCGACCTCGATCTCATAGGATCCGCTGTTGACGTAATCGGCATCAACACCGTCGGCGTGGCTGACATAACCCAAACCGACGGCGCCGCCCAGGGTGTGACCGTACATCGCCGAGGTGACGTAGCCGCAGATCTCGCCGTCGCGGATCACGGGTTCGTTGTGATAGAGCAGCGGTTCCGGGTCCGTCAGGCGGAACTGGACAAGCCGCCGCTTGAGACCTGCATCCTTCTGGCGAAGCAGTGCATCGCGGCCGATGAAGCCGCCGGGCTTATCGAACTTGACCGCGAACCCGAGGCCGGCTTCGAGCGGCGTATCCTCATCGGCAATATCGTCGCCCCAGTGGCGATAAGCCTTCTCGATGCGAAGCGAGTTCATGGCATGCATGCCGACATGCTTGAGGTCAAAATCCTTGCCCGCCTCTGTGATCGTCTCGAAGACGTGCAGCGCCATGTCCGTCGGGATCGAGAGTTCCCAGCCGAGCTCGCCGACATAGGATATCCGCGACGCGCGAACGGTCGCGTAGCCGATCTCGATTTCGCGGCTGGTACCAAACGGGAACGCCTCGTTCGAGAGATCGTCTGGCGTGATCCGGCTCAGCAGATCGCGCGCTTTCGGCCCCTGCACGTTTAGCCCGGCAAAGGCCGCGGTGACATCGGTCAGGAAACAATGGGCATCGTCGGGAATGTGCCTCTTCAACCAGTGGAAATCCCGTGCGTGCTGCGCGTAGGCGGTGACCACGAGATAGCTGTCCTCGCTCAGGCGGGTGACGGTGAGGTCGCTCTCGATGCCGCCACGCTCGTTGAGCCACTGGGTATAGACCATGCGGCCGGGCCTGACGGCGACATCGTTGGCACAGACCTGATTGAGCACCCGCTCGGCGTCTCGGCCCTGCAGCAGGAACTTCGAGAACGTCGAAATGTCGAGCAGACCGACGTTCTCGCGCACGGCGCGATGCTCGGCCGCCGAATACTCGAACCAGTTCTGTCGCTTGTAGGTGTACTCGTAGACCGGCTCGACGCCCTCGGGCGCAAACCAGTTGGGGCGTTCCCAGCCGCCGGCCTCACCGAAGCAGGCTTTGGCCGCCTTGAGCCTGTCGTAAAACGGGGTGCGTCGCACGCCGCGCGATGTGCGAACCTGATAGAATGGCCAGTGCATGGCGTAGAGCAGGCCGAGAGTCTCGGTCGTGCGGTCGTGCAGGTACTTTCGGTTGGCCTGGAAGTCGTGCACCCGGCGGACGTCGACATCCCACACGTCAATCGGCGGATGCCCGTCCTTGATCCAGCTCGACAGCACCTTGCCGACACCGCCCGACGACTGGATGCCGATCGAGTTAAAACCGCAGGCGACATAGAGCCCGGAGACTTCCGGTGCCTCGCCGAGATAGTAGCGATCGTCGGGCGTAAAGCTCTCGGGTCCGTTGAAGAAAGTCTGGATGCCGGCGGTTTCCAACACCGGCAGGCGATGGATCGCGTTCTCCAACATCGGCGCGAAGTGGTCGATGTCTTCCGGCAATTCGTCGAACGCGAAGTCCTCGGGGATGCCGTCCATGCCCCACGGCTTGGAGACCGGCTCGAACGCACCGATCAGCAGCTTGCCGGCGTCTTCCTTGACGTAGATGCAGGCCGACGGTTCGCGCAGCACCGGCAGACCGGCGCTCAGGCCCTCGATGGGCTCGGTCACGATGTAGAAGTGCTCGGCGGCATGCAGCGGGAGGTTGACGCCGATCTTGCGGCCGAACTCGTGCGACCACATGCCACCGGAGAGGACTACCTTGTCGCAAGCGATCTCGCCGTCGGCCGTCACGACCGCGGCGACCTTTCCGTTCTCGGTGCGAACATCGAGCGCCCGGGTGTTCTCGAAGATGCGTGCCCCGCCGGCGCGCGCACCCTTGGCGAGGGCCTGGGTCACGTCGATCGGGTTGACCTGACCGTCCTTCGGCAGGAATACGCCACCGACGAGATCCTCGATGTTCATGCTGGGGTAGCGCTCGCCGATCCAGGCGGGATCGACGACCTCGACAGCGAGGCCGAACACCCGGGCCATCGAGGCGCCGCGCTTGAGTTCTTCGAGGCGTTCCGCGTCTGTCGCGACGCTGATCGACCCGTTCTGCTTGAATCCGGTGGCCTGACCGGTCTCGGCCTCGAGCCCGGCAAAGAGTTCGGAGGTGTACTGTGCCAGCTTCGTCATGTTCTGGGTTGCGCGCAACTGACCGACCAGACCGGCAGCGTGCCATGTGGTCCCGCACGTCAGCTGTTTGCGCTCAAGCAGGACGACATCGCTGATCCCGATTTGCGACAGGTGATAGGCGATCGAGGCACCGGCGACGCCGCCCCCGATGATGACGACTTCAGCGCGATCCGGCAGCTGAGTAGACATGGATAAGCCTCCTGCAAGAAAAACTATGGCGATATGTATCGCGCCCGCGAACCGGCGGGAGTGAGCCAGATGGCAAAAATGGTGATCCAGCGGCGGAACGGAGTCCAGTGCCGTTGATTGACGATCAACGCTGCGCGTTGGGCCCCCTGACGACCGGGAACAAGGCACTGTCGAGCGGGTCGCCGGGCTGCAGCGTGCAATCGTCGAACTCGACAAACGGCGGCGACATCTCGCCCTTGCGGACGACGAACCGTGCATCGTCGCCGGTCCAACGGAACGAGACCGCACGGCGCCAGGTGTCGGTCGACGCGTTACCGGGCGCCCCGTGCACGGTGCGGAAATGGAACGCAACGCAGTCGCCCGGCTCAAGATCGAATGCCGCGATATCGTACTTTCCGCGCTCAGCTTCTATATCCGGGATGGCCTCGAAACCGTCGTCGTCGCGCTCGTAGTCGATGCCGGTGAACTTCGTCGGCACGAACCACCGGTTCCACCTGTGGGATCCGCGGACAAACTCGACGCCGCGTTCCCTTGGCACCGGGTCGAGCGGCACCCAGAGGCTCACGTTGTCGTCGCCGTCGACGCAGTAATACGGCTGATCGTGGTGCCAAGGCGTGCGGTCTGGCGTGCCCGGCTCCTTCACGACGACGTGTTCGTGAAACAGGTTCACCTTGTCCGACCGCATCAGCGCGCGGGCGATGTCGGCGGCCGGCGAGTTTCGGGCAAAGTCCTCGTACTCTGGAATGCGCGACCAGTTGCAGTAGTCGCCGAAAAAGTGCCCGGCGCCGCCCTCGGGCGTGTACTCGCGCCGGTATCGTCCAGGCTCGGCCATGTTCTTCTCGAGGCCGCGGCGCAGAACGTCGAGCCAGTCGCCGGAAAACGCCTGCCGGACGACGACGACGCCGTCCTCGCCGAATGTCTTCACCGTCTGGTTGTCGACCACGTCTGCCATACGCTGCCTCCCGCAAATCGCTGCCGCCATCTTACAGACAATCCCGGCGGGTCGATCAAGTGCGAACAGCAACCCGAGAATCTACCCGCGGGGCAACATCACCTCGGCGCGGAGCCCGCCCTCGGGCCGATTCGAGAGCGAAATGTCACCACCGTGAGAACGAACGATGCTGCGCGCGATCGCCAGGCCGAGCCCCATGGAGCCGGTCTCCCGGTTGCGCGCGTCATCGAGGCGCGCGAACGGTTCGAACACGTGCTCAATCTTGTCGTCGGGAATGCCGGGCCCGTCGTCAGCGATGACCACACGCAGGGCGTCCGCGTTATCCTTCAGCGAAATCCGCGCACCGCGGCCGTGTCGTGCCGCGTTCTCGATTAGGTTACGCAGCGCTCGGGTCAGCGAAACCGGCCGGCATCGATGCACGACGCGCGAACCGTCGGCCAGTTCCGCCCGCAGCCCCAGGTCCTGCAGGTCAGCGACGATACTGCCGACCATCGCCGTCACGTCGACATCGCGGGCCTCCTCGCTGACGGCGTCCTCGCGGGCGAACGCCAGCATGGCCTCAACCATCCGGGTCATCTCGTCGATGGTCGCCAGCATCTTCGCCTTCAGGTCCTCGTCGTCGACCAGTTCGGCGCGCAGCCGGAGCGAGGTCAAGGGGGTACGGAGGTCGTGCCCTGTCGCCGCGAGCATGTGGGTCCGGTCGTCGATGAACCGCTTGAGACGCGCGCTCATCTCGTTGAAGGCGCGGATCGTGTCACGCGCCTCGCGTGGCCCGGTTTCGTCGAGCGGTGCCACGGTTTCGCCCCGGCCCATCCGGTCGGCCGCCGCCGCCAGGTCTTTCATCGGCCTGATGATCCGGCGCACCAGAACCATCGAGGCAAGGGAAACGCCGAGCACAAGAAGCGTCATGACAATGAACGCGCCCCACTTGCGACCGCTGGTCGGTCCGCGGAAGACGTTCTCGGCATTCAGCCAGCGGCCGTCGGCCAGTTCGACCGAGATCAGCAGGCTCGACGGCCCATGATGGCGGCTCCACCGGTGATCGTCGTCGTCATCGTCATCATCTTCATCGTCGTCGTGTCTCTTCGCGTTCCGGAACCAGCCGTACTCGACCTCGCGGATATCAACTCGGACCGCCCGGTCATCCGGCAGATTCAGCGTGCGGTGCAGCCGGCGCGCGAGCCTGTTGTCGACGACTCTTCCGTCGTCGCGCGATACCGCCCCGGTGTCGGCGACCCAGAATCGCACCGGGCCTGAGGTTGCGGCCTCCAGGATCCGATCCTGCAGCCCGGCCGGGGTTTCCGTCAGGACCCGATACGTCGACACGGTCCGCGAAATCATCTCGTCCTGGTGCAGTGCGTGCAGTGCAAAGCGCCGCTCACCCGCGGAAATCGCCAGGGTGATCGCCTGCACCAAAAGGAAGGCGACGGCCAGAACGAGGACGAGTTGCCCCATCAGGCTGCGCGGCAGCAACCGCCGCCATCCCCGCTTTGGCGGATTGACGACCCGGCCACTCATGGTGTGGTGACCTCGGCAACGAAACTGTACCCGCCGCCCCAGTGGGTCTTGATGATCCTGGGATCGGACGGATCGGCTTCGATCTTCTTGCGCAGCCGGCTCACCTGGTTGTCGATGCTGCGGTCGAACACGACGGCGTCGCGGCCGCGCGTCAGATCAAGCAGTTGATCACGGCTGAGCACGATACCCGGCCGCTTGACCAGGGCATGCAGCAGCATGAACTCGCCGGTGCTGAGCGGCACGATAACGCCGTTCTCGTCGGTCAGTTCGCGTTTCGCCGCATCGAACGCCCAGCCGGCAAACCGATACTGGGTGTTCTCGACGGCGTCGCGTTCAGGCGGCAGATCGCGCGACCGCCGCAGGACGGTCTTGATCCGAGCCAGCAGTTCGCGCGGGTTGAACGGTTTGGTGACATAGTCGTCGGCGCCCATTTCGAGACCGACGATGCGGTCAGTATCCTCGGCGACGGCGGTCAGCAGGATGATCGGCAGCGATCGTTGCGGCGAACTCTGCGCCCGAAGATCCCTGGTCAGGCTGAGGCCGTCCTCGCCCGGCATCATGATGTCGAGGACGACCAGGTCCGGTGCCCCGGCCTTCAGTATCCTGCGCGCGGCGGCCGCGTCGGCTGCCTCGGTGACCCGGCAGCCGTTCTTTTCGAGATACCGCGCGAGCGGTTCTCGAATGTCGCGGTGATCGTCGACGATCAGGATATGCGGTGTATCGGTCATGCGGTCTCCGTGGCGGCCGGGCGCAGTATGCCCGGCGACCGGACCTCCGTGCCCGACAAAAATGTAACAGATTGTCGCACTGCGGCGGATCGGGACATCCGGATGCACTTCGGCCCAATCGCGGGAAACTCTGGCGACAGCGACGCGCTAATACGACCGGGTCAACACGACGAACCCCCAACGACAAACGGAGTACCCCATGAGAACCCACAAGATGAAACGCCATACCAAGATCGTCCTGGGCGGTGCACTCGCACTCGCCGTCGTCGGCGGTCTGATCGCTATTGCCTCGACCCAGGTCATGGCCAGCGGCTGGGGCGACGGCCACCACGGCGCACGCCACGGCCACATGATGGACATGTTCGACAAGCTCGATGCCAACGGCGACGGCGCAGTGTCGCGCGGCGAGATCGACAGCTATCGCAGCAGCCTGCTGAAACGGCACGACGCCGACAACAACCAAACCATCAGCCTCGACGAGTTCGAAGGTCTGCTGCTCGAGCAAATGCGACCAATGGTCGTCGACCGGTTCCAGATGCTCGACGACGACGGCGACGGCCAGATCACGACCGCCGAGGTCGACGCCAAACTCGATAGGGTGATGCTGTGGATGGATCGCAATGGTGATGATTCCATCGAACTCAACGAGTTGCGCGGCAAGCGACACGGCCACGGTTATCATCACGACAGCGACGATGAGGACGACGACTGATTCTCCCCCTGCCAGTCAATATCGTCACGACGCCGCCCGGTTCCTGCCGGGCGGCGTTTTATGTGTTGCGGACACGCATGTGTTGCGTCCAAATGCGGCGTTTATGGCCCACGGCTCTCGGGGAGAATTGCCATCATGAAAATCGGATTCATCGGACTCGGCAACGTCGGCGCGAAGCTCGCGGGGAGCGTGTTGCGGAATGGCTTCGACCTGACAGTCCACGACCTGAACAGAGATGCTGCACGGGCGTTCCTGGACAAAGGCGCCGACTGGGCGGATTCGCCGAAGGACATGGCCGCCACGGTCGACGTCGTCATAACCTGTCTGCCGAGCCCGGCCGCCTGCGCCGCCGTGGTCGAGGGGCCGAACGGCATCCTTGAGGGCATCCGTCCGGGTCTGATCTGGGCCGAGATGAGCACCACCGACGAAAGCGAGATCAAGCGCCTCGCCGCGAAGGTCGCGGCAGCAGGCGGCGAGCCCATCGAGTGCCCGGTATCCGGCGGCTGCCATCGGGCGGCGACCGGGAACATCTCGATCTTCGCCGGCTGTGATCGAACCACGTTCGAACGCATGTTGCCATTGTTGACGGTGCTGGGCAGGCGCGTATTGCACACCGGCCCGATCGGCTCCGCCTCGGTCCTCAAGGTCATGACCAACTACCTCGCCACGGCCAATCTCGTTTCTCTGTCGGAGGCGCTGGCAACCATGGCCAAGGCCGGCATCGATCTTGGCGTCACGTACGAAGCCATCCGCATCTCGTCGGGAAACTCTTTCGTCCACGAAACCGAGAGCCAGGTCATCCTCAACGGCAGCCGCAACGTCGACTTCACAACGGATCTGGTTCTCAAGGATATCGGCCTGTTCCAGAAGATCGCCGACGACAACCGGGTCAAGCTCGAATTATCGCCGTTGCTGATCGAGATATTCGAGGATCACGCGCGTCGATACGGCCCGCGCGAATTGTCGACGGCGGTCGTTAAGCGCATCGAGGAGGACTCCGACGTTTCAGTCCATGCCGACGGTTTTCCGGCGGAACTCATCGACGACGAACCCGAAGAACCAGGCTACGAAGTAGTTCCGCGCGGCCGCTCCCACTGAGTAGATATCTCCTAATGGTTGTTATACCTAGACAAGAGCGTGACTTTTGTCATATAAGTATTTTTACGCGTTTTATTGCCGGCTGAGCTTGCCCCTTTGGTTCGAAGTTGTAGGGGCGATCGTCAAACCACCGTTCCTCTCCTGGAACGACAGGTCTGATCCGGTCCGATCGGGCATCGAGTTGACGTTTCCTGGGAGAGGTCCGTGACGAAAGGATACGGCTTCCATGGACACGTTGATCTACGCGACCAATCACACCGAATCGAACGCACCCGAACCAGCCACGCCCCGGGTGAAATCAGCCAACAAGCCAACCGAACCTCTGCTATCGACGGACACGAAACATGGCCCCTGGGCGCGCCTATCCATCCGATACAAGATTCTCTGCGCTGTCGGTGCCGTCCTAACGATCTTTTTCGTCGCGTCGGGCATCAGCACGGTCAACTTCTTCCGCGTCAGCCACGACGTCGATCTCTACTCGCACGCTGTCGAAGAGGCCACCATCGCGGCCAAGATTGAAGCCACATTCCTCAAGTACAACGGGCATGCCCGCGAATACGCACGAACCGCTTCATCCGAAGAGGCCGCGAAGATCGAAGAACTCGGCCCGACGCTGCGGCAACTGATTGCGGACGCTGACGCAATCATCGTCGCGCCGGAACACAAGAAACGGCTGATCGAGATCGACCACGCGTTTGAAGCATTCGATCACGAGTTCTGGCAAACCAAGGCCCTGATGGAGGACCAGCGCCGGATCGTGCATGAGATGCTCGGTGACGGCGGTCTCGGCGACCGCATGGTCCACGACCTCGAACAGATCATCCACGACATGGAAGCGGAGATGGAATCCATCGGGCAGGACTTCGGCGCCATGAACCTGATCCTCGCCGCACACGACGCTGTGCG
This sequence comes from Rhodospirillales bacterium, assembly GCA_040219295.1. GTDB lineage: Bacteria > Pseudomonadota > Alphaproteobacteria > Rhodospirillales > Casp-alpha2 > JAVJST01. Next base: position 483,589 of record JAVJST010000005.1, on the reverse strand, counting down.
CCTCGCCCAACTCAATAGCTCACGGGCTTTCGGCATTCGGGATGCCTCTTATGGGCCGCGAACAGAGGAAGCAATTGCCGAGGCCCGCGCCCTTCTGACCGAAGCCGAACCCCTGATGCATACGGCGCACGAACGCGAACTGCTCGCCGATGCGCGAATCGCGCTCGATGCCTTCGAGGCCGATTTCAAGAAGGCCTCGCTTGAACAGGAAGAACTGCATCAGCTCTTGGACATCAAGATGAATGAGCAGACCAGACTGATCATCGCCGATACCGAATGGCTCGAGGCCGAGGCCGCCAAGGAAGAACACCACGCCGAGGCCGAGACCCGAGACATCATCACCCAGTCGGAATACCTCGTTGTCGGGTTGACCATCGGCGGCCTGATCGTCGGTGCCATTCTGGGCGCGACGATCGGTAACGGCATTTCACGCCCGATTACCGTCATGAACGACGCCATGCGCAAACTGGCCGACAGCGACTGGAGCGTCGAGGTTCCGGCGAAGGAGCGGGCCGACGAGATCGGCGACATGGCCCGGGCCGTCCAGACGTTCAAGGACAACGGCATGGAGACCGAACGGCTGCGTGCCGAACAGGCCGAACAGGAGAAGCGCGCGGCCGAGGAGAAACGCCGGATGATGAACGACCTCGCCGACCAGTTCGACCGCAGCGTCGGCGAAGTCGTCGAGACTGTGGCTTCGGCGGCAACGGAACTGCAATCCTCATCAGAGAGCGTCGCCGACGCGGCAGAACAAACGGCGGAAAAGGCCGCAACCGTCGCTACGGCGTCGGAGGAGGCGTCTGCGAACGTTCAATCCGTTGCTTCGTCAAGTGAGGAACTGGCGACTTCCATCAAGGAGATATCCCAACAGGTCGCGCGTTCGACGGCGGAGTCGAATGCGGCCGTCGAAGAGGTTCGCAAGGCCACCGAGAAAGTTCAGGGACTGGCGGAGTCCGCCAATTTGATCGGTGAGGTCATCGCCATGATCACCGACATCGCCGACAGGACCAATCTGCTGGCGCTGAACGCGACTATCGAATCGGCCCGCGCAGGGGAAGCCGGCAAGGGCTTCGCGGTAGTCGCTTCAGAGGTGAAGTCGCTCGCCAATCAGACGGCCAAGGCGACTGAGCAGATATCCGCGCAGATCGAGGGCATCCAACGCGCCACCGGTGAGTCTGTCACGGCCATTGAATCGATCGGAAACGTTATCCGCCACCTGGACGATGTGACCGCCACGATCGCGGCCGCAGTCGAAGAACAGGGGGCCGCAACGCAGGAGATTGCCCGCAACATTGAGGAAGCAGCGGCCGGCACCGACGGCGTATCCCGCAACATCATTCTGGTCAACAATTCGGCCGGTGAGTCTGGGCGGATCGCCAAGGAAATGCTGCATGCGTCGGGCGATCTAAGTATCCAGGCGGCGACCCTGAAATCCGAGGTCGGCAAGTTCCTGACGCAAATCCGCGTCTAGGACCCGAAAAACCAGGCATGGAAAAGGCCGGCTCCCCCCGAAACCGGCCATTTCCCGATCTAGCGAACGGAAAGTCCGTTAGAGCGCTTCAATCGTGGCACGGAGCTTGTCGACCATCTCGTCGATATGCTCTTCGGAGGAAACGAACGGCGGCGCGACGATGCCGGTATCACCGGTAAACTTGACGTGCATGCCGTTCCAGAACAGCTCCTTCTGGCAGCGTGTGCCTAGCGCACCGGGGTTGCCCTTGGGCTTGAGTTCGACGCCAGCCATCAGGCCGATGCAGCGGATATCGAGGATCTTGTCCATGCCCTCGAGCTCGAAAATCTTCTTCTCGAAATAGGGTGCCAGCTTGGCAGCCCTCTCAAAGATCGCTTCGTTGGCATAGATGTCCTGCACGGCGTTACCCGCTGCACAGGCCGCCGGGTGACCCGAGTAGGTGTATCCGTGGAAAAACTCGATGGCGTTCTCGGGCGCGGCGTCGACGATGGTGTTGTAGATATCGTCCTTCACGCCGACGGCTCCCATCGGCTGGGCACCGTTGGTGATCGCCTTCGCCATCGTGATGACATCGGGCGTCACGCCGAACAGCTGGCTGGCAAACGGGGCGCCCAGTCGACCGAAACCGGTGATCACTTCGTCGAACACGAGCAGGATGCCGTGCTCGTCGCAGATTTCCCGGAGCCGCTCGAGGTATCCTTCCGGCGGGATAAGGCAGCCCGTGGAACCGGCGACCGGTTCGACATAGCAGGCCGCGATCGTCGAACCACCGTAAGTCTGGCAGAACCGGTGCAGGTCATCGGCGAGTTCAACGCCCTTGGTCGGCCGGCCGCGGACGAAGGTTTCCTCCAGGCTCCATGTGTGACGCATGGCGACTACGTTCGGCATGACGCTGGTGAAGGTCTCGCGGTTCTTGACCATGCCACTCAGGGATACGCCCCCCATGTTGACGCCGTGGTAGGCGCGCTCGCGCGAGACGAAACGCGTGCGGTGTCCTTCGCCACGGGCCCGGTGGTAAGCCATGACGACCTTCAATGACGTATCGATGGCCTCGGAACCCGAGTTGACGAAAAACACGTGGTTGAACGGCTCCGGTAGAATGCGGGAGACCTTCTCCGCCAGCTCGAACCCCCCCGGGGTCGAGGTCATGAACGGCGAGGCGTAATCGTTCTCCAGCAACTGCTGATAGACCGCCTCGGCAATCTCCTTGCGGCCGTGCCCGAGTGGACAGCAGAACAGGCCCGACGAGCCGTCGATGACCGTACCGCCCTTGTGGTCGGTAAAGTAGACGCCCTCGCCCTTAACGATGAGCCGCGGGTTCTCCTTGAACTCGCGGTTCGAGGTGAAGGGCATCCAGTGACTCTCAAGTGAATTGGCTGTGTATTGCATCGTGGCTCTCCAGAACGGCCGCCGCGGCCGTCGCTTGATTGGGAAACGGGGCTGCGTCTCGCTGGCCCGGGCCGATTCCCGGCTACTGATTTTAACAGGGTCGCACGGCCAGAGCTTGCTCTCTCTTGCCGCACTTCGATGAAAACCCTAGGCTGACCCCCGATCTGGACCTAGAGCCAGATTTCCAGTTTCCCAAGTCCAAATCGGCGGGACACGACCATACATGCGTGACGCGATTTTCCACATTGAACGAGGCGGCCCGTCCAGCCTGCAGTCGCAGATTCGCGAACTGATGGTGACGGCGATCCTGAACGGGCAGCTGCCACCCGGTGAATCTATTCCGTCGAGCAGACGCATGGCGGAGTCGCTCGGAGTATCGCGGAACTCGGTCAGTCTCGTCTACCAGAGCCTGGTCGACGACGGGTACCTGATCTCTCGAGAGCGCAGTGGTTTCTTTGTCAACTCAGACCTCGATATCGTCCACCTCGGGCCACAACCAAAACGCACTGCGCCGCGCGCACCCACCGGCGAGCCGGTCGACTGGACCGAACGTCAGCAGCTCGACTTTTCGGATCATGTCCAGTTCGTACGCCCCGCCAACTGGCAGAAGTACCCGTACCCTTTCATCTACGGCCAGGTCGACCAGGGATTGTTTCCCTTGGCTGCCTGGCGGGAGTGCTCGCGTCAGGCCCTCGGCCGCAAGGGAATGGACGTCTGGACCAGCGACACCTATGCACTCGACGACCCGATGCTGATCGAACAGATCCGCAGCCGCCTGTTGCCCCGGCGTGGCATACTCGCCGGCGAGGACGAGGTTCTGGTCACCCTCGGCGCACAGAACGCGCTCTACCTGGTGGCCAGCCTTCTGGTTCGCGAGGACACGACAGTCGGGATCGAAGAACCTGGATACCAGGACGCCCACAACATCATGAGCCTCAAGACCCGGAACCTGAGGCCGCTCGACGTCGACGAGAAAGGACTCGATCCGACCGGACCACTAGCAGGCTGTGATTACGTCTATACGACGCCGAGCCACCACTATCCGACGACGGTGACGTTGCCGATGGAGCGGCGCAAGGCGCTGCTGGAACGCGCCGTGAAGGACAATTTCATCATCCTCGAGGATGACTACGAATTCGAGACCAACTACATGTCGACGCCGATCCCCGCGCTGAAGTCGCTCGATACCGACGGCCGGGTGATCTACATCGGCAGCCTGTCGAAGACCCTGTTCCCTGGGCTGCGGCTCGGTTTCATGATCGCGCCGGCACCGCTTATTGCCTCGCTGCGCCGCTTGCGGCAGTTGATGTACCGGCACCCGCCCAACAACAACCAGCGCACCGCCGCCCTGTTCCTGTCGCTCGGCTATCACGACGCCCTCGTGCATAAACTCAACCGCGCCTACAAGGACCGCTGGGCCTGCCTCGGCGCGGCGCTCGACAAGTACATGCCGAACATGTCCAAGGCGCCACCGTTCGGCGGCACCAGCTATTGGGTCGAGGGACCGAAGAAACTGAACGCGCAGGCCGTATACGAGGCCGCGCTCGAGGAAGGCGTCGTTATTGAACCCGGCCAGGCCTGTTTCCTGCGCACGCCGCGGCCGACCAACGTGTTCCGGCTGGGGTTCTCGTCGATCCCGCTGGAGCGCATCGAGGGTGGCATCGAAATTCTCGCGAGGCTGATTCGCAATGCATGACGACCCGGCGGTCAAAGAAAAAGGCCGGCGCCCCGTTCTTTCGGTGGAGGCACCGGCCTTTCATTTGAGAGGGTTTCGGCGTCGGTCAGACGCGGTCGTTGCCGACCTCGACCGGAGCATGCATCTGCGCCGGCTGGGCATAACCGCTCAGACCGATGTCGGCGAGAAGCCGCGGATCCAGCTTGGAGACATCGGACAGCGACCGGGTAAAGCCGAAGTTCATCAGCAAACGAACGAACGACATGGCTGTGTCCTCCTGGTTCATGGTTCAAATAAACCGGCCCGCGGGCCGATCTCGGTTGACGTCTGTCTACGCCTACGGGTTATTCCGCACCAGCGCCGTTTTGGCAGGGCTGTTATGCCGCCATTGCATGTCTCAAGACCGTCACCATGACGGAGAACGCACCCCTCGCCGGCCTCCGGGTTCTCGACGTCGCGACGTTCATCGCCGCGCCCTTCGCCGCATCGATCCTCGGTGAGTTCGGCGCCGAGGTGATCAAGATCGAGACCCCTGCCGGCGGCGATTCGTTCCGCAAGTTCGGGACGCCCACGGAACGCGAAGACAGCTCGCTGATGTGGCTCAGCGAGGCCCGCAACAAGCGGTCTGTGACCCTCAACCTGAAAACGCCAGAGGGTGTCGAACTGTTCAAGCAGCTGGTCCGTCAGTCGGATGTGGTCTGCGAGAACTTCCGTCCAGGCACGTTGGAGAAATGGGGCGTCGGGTGGGACGTGCTGTCGGGCATCAACCCCGGGCTCGTGCTGCTGCGGATCTCCGGTTACGGCCAGACCGGCCCGTACCGCGACCGGCCTGGATTCGCGCGCATTGCCCATGCCTTCGGCGGGCTCACCGCGCTCGCCGGAAACGAGGGCGAAACGCCGGTCACGCCCGGTTCGACATCGCTGGGAGACTACATGTCGGGGCTCTATGGCGCGGTCGGCGTCCTGACAGCGCTCCGTGAGCGCGACCGGTCGGGGCTCGGCCAGGTTGTCGACATCGGGCTTTACGAGCCGGTCTTCCGGGTCCTCGACGAGGTTGCGCCGGCCTACGCACGAAACGGCATCGTACGCGGCCCCGAGGGCAGCGGGACGCGAAACGCCTGTCCGCACGGTCACTTCCCGACCAAGGACGGTGGCTGGGTCGCTATCGCCTGCACCACGGACAAGATGTTCCACCGCCTGGCTCGCGCCATGGGTCAACCGGAACTCGCCGCCGCGGATCGTTACGGCGACCTGCGGCCCCGCCTTGCCGCCCGCGAGACCGTCGACAAGATCGTTGCGGCATGGACCGGCTCGATGATCCGCGACGACGTCATGGCCGTATGCCTCGAGCACGAGGTTCCCTGCGCCCCGGTCAATACCATCGCCGACCTGTTCGAGGACCCGCAGGTCGCGGCGCGCGACAACCTGGTCACGCTCAACCATCCGGAGCTCGGCGACATCACCGTACCCGGCGTGGTGCCGAAACTGTCGCGGACCGCCGGGCGCATTCGCCACCTTGGTCCGGCCCTCGGCGACGCGACGCGCGAGGTCCTAGGCACACTCTGTGGCCTCTCGGACGCGGACCTCGTAACCTTGCGCGACAAGGGCGTGATCGGTGACGTGAACGGCGATGAAGGATCATGAGGGAACCGCCATGAAACTCTACGACTTCCACGACTCCGGCAACGGCTACAAGGTTCGGCTGCTGTGTGCGTTTCTCGGTCTTGGTTACGAGTACGTTGAAAAGGATATCATCACCGGTGAGACGCGGACGCCCGATTTCCTCGCCAAGAACCCGAACGGACGGATTCCCCTGCTGGAGCTCGACGACGGCACCTGCCTCTCGGAGTCGGACGCGATCCTCTTCTACCTTGCCGACGGAACGCCTTGGTGGCCCGGCGACAAGCTGCACCGCACCCGGGTGCTGCAGTGGATGTTCTTCGAACAGTACAACCATGAACCGTCGATCGCGGTCGCCCGCTTCATCGTCCGCCACACGGCCGACGATCACCCGAGGCGCGCCGAGTTGACCGCGCTTCGCGCCAAGGGCCACGACGCGCTTCGGGTCATGGCAACGCAACTGGCGAAAACACCGTGGCTGACAGGGGACACGCCGACGATTGCCGACGTCGCGCTCTATGCCTACACCCACGTCGCCCACCAGGCGGATATCGACGTCGGCGAACATCCGCCGGTCGCAAGGTGGCTTAGGCGCATGACCGATCTCGACGGCTTCGTGCCGATGACCGCGTCATGACCGCCGTCGGCTACCTGACCGTCATTCTCTGCTGCCAGCTGGCCGGCGAGGCCTTCGTCACGTTCTTCGCGATCCCGGTCCCGGGGCCGGTCGTCGGCATGGTCCTTCTGTTCGCCGGCCTGGTGATCCACGGCAGGGTCCCCGAGAAGCTTGCCACCGTCGGCGACACGCTGCTCGCCAACCTGTCGCTGCTGTTCGTGCCGGCCGGCGTCGGCGTCATGCTGCACCTCGGCCTGCTGACCGACGACTGGCTGCCGATCTCCGTCGCGCTGATCGCCAGCACGGTCCTGACCATCGCTGTGACCGGTCTCATGATGGCGCGGCTCGGCCGCAGCAAACCACCTGACGACCGGAAGTCGTCATCATGACCGGGACGGCTGAACTCCGCGATATCTGGGTCTATCTGTCGACCTCGCCGCTACTGCATCTGACGCTGACCCTGCTCGCCTATCAGACAGGTATGGCGATCTACCGCAAGGCCGGGCTCAACCCGCTGCTCAACCCGGTGCTGATTGCCGTGGTGCTTCTGGTCGGCGTGCTGCTGGCGACTGAAACCGATTACGCCGTCTACTTCGAGGGCGCGCAGTTTGTTCACTTCCTGCTGGGCCCGGCGACGGTCGCCCTGGCCATCCCGCTCTATCGGCAGATCGCGACCGTCAGACGGTCGGCGCTGGCAATCCTGGCGGCGATCCTGTGCGGTTCCATGACGGCGGCGCTATCCGCCGTCGGCATCGCCTACGTGATGGGCGCGTCCCACGACGCCCTCGCCTCGATCGCGCCGAAGTCGGTGACCGCGCCGGTCGCCATGGGGATCTCCGAACAGCTCGGCGGCCTGCCGTCGCTGACCGCCGTGCTGGTCATCCTGACCGGCATTCTCGGCGCGGCGGTCGGTCCGTTGGTGCTCGACGTACTGCGTATTCGCGACTGGAAGGCGCGCGGACTGGCCATTGGCACCGCAAGCCACGGCATCGGCACCGCGCGCGCGCTTCAGATCAACGAGGTGGCGGGCGCGTTCTCCGGTCTCGCCATGGGCCTGAACGCGCTGGCGACCGCCTTGCTGATTCCGGCGCTCTGGCAGATTTTCAGATAGATCTAGTTGAGGCCGCTCAGGATTCCGCCGCTGGTCGGCCCCGAGCGGTAGAGGTTGCGCCATAGCTGGAGGTCCGGATTGACCTCCGGCGCGGCCTGCGGGACGCGTTCCGACTGGACCAGGTTGCGGACCTCGCGTTTGCGTTCCGCCTGCTTGCGGACCCGCTGGATCTGCGCGTTGAGCGCGTAGCGGTCGCCGACCAGCGGCGTGATCGCACCGGCGGCAGCCGTCGACGCGCCGGCTTGGGCCTGCGCCGCGCGCCGCGCCTGAAACGCATGATTGAGCTGCGCCGTGCGTTGGTAGTCGATCGCCGCCGTCGACGGGGTCGCGGCAATCCGGCCCGCACCGGAGGCAATCGCGGCATCGTCATTGCGGCTGTCGTTCCAGAACCGCGCGACCTTGAGCTTGTAGCGGTTGTGGAACTCCTCCGTATTGGAATGGTAGTTCCCGGCCGCCGTCAGCCAGTTGCGCGACGTTTCGTAGAGATCGCTGAGGAACTGGCCGGCGTAGCGCGCGTTGGTCAACGGATCGAACGCCGCATCCAGGCTGGTGAACGCGTCCGGGTGATAACGCATGTTGATCTGCATGCAGCCGACGTCGATGTTGGTCGTCCCGGCGCCGCGCAACGCGTCGACACGGGCGATAGCTTCCGCCTTGCTGTCCAGCTTCCAGGTCTGCTCGCCCGATGTGACGGTCCACGGCCACGCGTGGGTCGCGCCGTTGACCCCGTCCCAGCGGCCGGACTCGGCGAGCGAGATGGCGGTCAGGAGATGACGCGGAATGCCGCGCTCGCGCTCGACCTGGCCCGTCGCCTCGGCGCACAGCGACCACGCGCGGTCGAAAGCGGCCCCTGCTGCGCCGCCGGTATCGGCCGAAACCGGGGTATGCACGAGCAGAACGCCTGCGGCGACAGCCGCCGACACCATCCTGTTCGGCCGGAAACCCCAAGCCATGTTCGTTCGCCTCTCGTTGCAGAACCGCCATCGCATCATCCGATGGCAGGGTTAACAAGTGGTTTCGTGTCAGCCGCCGGGCAACCCTTCGAGATTCCTCCTGAGCCCGCCCCCCGGCGGCGTCGCCGAGCCGTCGCCCAACGGTCGCTGCATGATCACCGTGTCGACCCAGCGGTCGAACTTGAAGCCGACGCTCTTGAGCACGCCCGTATCGGCAAACCCGCAACGCCGGTGAAGCACCACCGACGCCAGATTGCCGCTGTCGCCGATGATCGCCACCATCTGGCGGAAACCGGCTTCGGCAGCAGCATCGATCAGCCGTTCGAGCAAGCGGCGGCCGATACCCCGGCGCGCGAAATCCGGTGCCACGTAGACCGAGTTCTCGACCGTGCCCCGATAGGCGGGACGCGGCCGATAGGGCCCGGCGTAGGCATAACCGACGACCAGGTCGTCCTGTTCGGCGACAAGATAGGGATAACCGCCTTCCATCAAGGCGCGGAACCGCTCGCGCATCTGGTCGACGCTCGGCGGCTCCAGCTCGAAGCTGGCGAGGCCAGTGAGCACGTGATGGCGGTAGATCCCGGTGATCGTCTCGAGATCGGCCTCCGACGCATCGCGGATCACCAGACCGACTTCGGCGTCCATCATCCGGCTCCCGGGATCTCGCTGACGGCGTCGGCGAACGTGCGGGCCAGATTGGCAATGCGGCCGCGGACTTCATCAAACCCGTGGTGCGGGGTGATCGTCTTCTCGTCCATGTAAAGGTCGCGGCGGATCTCGATCTGCACCGCGTGCACGCCATTCGCGGGCCGGCCGTAGAACCGTGTCGTGTGACCGCCGGCATAAGGTACGTTGCGCCGCGTCAGGAAACCCGCGCCGCGCGCCGCCGCATCGAGCGCATCCGATACCTTGCTGGCGCACGCGCTACCCCAGCAGTCGCCGATCACCATGTCGACCGGCGGCTCGCCGAGACCATCAGTGCGGCCGCGCACCACGTTGAAAATGCCCTTGCACTGGTCCGGCGTGCTCGACGGCATGGAATGGCAGTCAACCAGCACGCAACCGCCGAAGCGCTCGGCCGTCTTGCCGATCAGTGCGCTCAGCGCCCGGTGATATGGCCGGTAACAACTGTCGATACGGCGACGGGCCTCATCGAAGGTCAGCTGATGATCGTAGATCTCCTGGCCGTTAGCGACGACCCGCGCGATCGTGCCGAGCCCGGCGTTGACCCGGGGCGACGCGGTGTTGACTTCGTCCGGCAGCGCGTCTTCGAACATCGCGGGATCGAGCTCCAGGGCCTCGCGGTTGACGTCGATGAAGGCACGCGGAAACAGCGCGCGGATCAACGGCGCGCCAAGGCCGACGACGTCGGCGAACAGTTCGTCGACGAAAGCGTCCTCCGACAGGCGCAGCGCCACGGGATCGAGCCTGGACGCGTTCAGGAACGATTCCGGATACGCACGGCCGCTGTGCGGACTGGCGAACACCAGCGGCACCGTCTGCCGCGCGGGCGCGATGATCTCGAACGCCTCGGAGGCTCGGAAATCCGCCGCGTCCGGTGTTTCGGCGGCGTCCGGCGCGGCTTCGGGGTCGACTAGGTTCATGACGTGCCGAGTGTTACATGGCGCACGCATCCCGGCAATCGCTCCGCGCCCCATTGCCGGCCACGGTACGGGCCCTGACGAGGCATCGGTTGACGGCCGCAACACGTCTTGCAAAGCTCGGACCGAGGCATTAAAACCCGTTTTCCCGTCGCTGTGGACGTTCACCGAACGGCCCGCACGGACCCCGGCCGAAAGCCGGGAACAAGGGCGCGTAGCTCAGCGGGAGAGCACTACGTTGACATCGTAGGGGTCACTGGTTCAATCCCAGTCGCGCCCACCATCAAAGGCCCAGCGGAGACGCTGGGCCTTTGTCGTTGGTGGCGCGACAACGCGTTACGATGCAGGTTCCGGGCGGACATTCATCACCCATTCGAGAAACTTCCTCTGCGCCTTGCCCAAAGACCGGTCAGACCGCCAGAGGAGCGAATAGATCTTTTCCGTGGTGGCGGCAGAATGAAAAAGCCGCTCAATCCGCCCGTCCGATAAAGCATCCATGCACAGCGGCATCCTCCCCATCGCAATGCCCAGCCCTGCCGTCGCGGCGGCTTGCACCAGATCGTACGTTTCGAGTGTCTTGAAGCGAGTCGATGGCGGCGGATGAATGCCCGTCGCCGCAGACCAAAGCGCCCATTCCTCCGGGTGAGTTGCGTTGACCAAGAAAGGGACGGAGCCCGAAACGGTACTCCAATCGGTATTCTTGATCCGGCTTGCGATGTCTGGATTGGCGACCGGGGTAATTTCCTCTGAGCAGAAGAAGAGGTGCTCGTGCGCCGCCGGCACGTCCGCAACCCGGCGGATGGCAAAATCGAGATGTTCCCGTTTCAGATCGCACACGCGATCAGTCGAGATCATCTGAAGCTCAATCTCCGGGTACCATGCATGCAGGTCCGGCAGCCTTGGCGCGAGCCAAAGTGCGGACAGCGTTCGCGGTGAGGTGATCGCCACCTTGTGCCGGGATTGGGGGCTCACGGCCTCGACTCCGGCTTCGATCTCCTTGAGCGCGGCATCAACGTGCTGGAGAAATCGCTCGCCGTCGCCCGTCAACGTCACCCCATTCCGGGTCCGGACGAACAGCCGGGTAGCCAATTGGCGTTCCAGCCGCGCGATCTGGTGGCTAACCGCAGATGGGCTCAGGTTCAGGCGGCTTGCCGCGACGCCGAACTGTCCGGAGCGGGCAACGTGTACCATCGCGCGCATGGTTTGAATGGAAGGATACATGAAATTCCATCATGTCAATGTGTCGAAACATCTCTCGATATTTCAATCACGGCGTTTATTTTTCAATCGAATTATATGGAGAACGAGTTCGGGGCGTTTATCGACATGACAACAATTAATTTAACTGAAGAGCTTGAATCGTCGTGCGGCGTGATCATGCATGGCACCTCGGGCGACGGGCCCGACGTTGTGCTGGTCCACGGCACACCGACAAGCGCAATCGTCTGGGACAGCGTTGTCGAACGCCTGCGGCGCCGTTACCGGTTTCACTTTCTTGACCTTCCCGGATACGGCAAGTCGGCCAAGTTCGAAGGTCAGGAGGTTCGGCTCCGTTCGTTCGCAAGGGTGCTCGCCGAATTCATCGATCGAAAGCAACTCGCGAACCCGGTTCTCGTGGGCCATGATTTTGGCGCGGCGACCGTCCTTGGCGCTCATCTGAAACACGGCGTACCTGTCTCGGGGCTTTGCATTACCGACGGCGTCGTGTTGTCGCCGTGGGGAACTCCATTCTCACGGCACGTGAAGCAACATGAAGAAATCTTCGCAGCGGTTCCAGAGTACGTGCACGAGGCCGTCCTGGGAGCCCACTTGAGGACAGCCATGGCAAAGACGCCGGAGCCGGACTTGATAAAAGCGCTGATCCACCCCTGGCTAGGCGAAGTGGGACAACGTGCCTACTACCGGCAGGTAGGACAGTACGACTACAGCTATACTGAAGAGTTAGAGACGCTGTATCCGTCGATCGACGCCCCGACGTTCATCATATGGGGAGAACAAGATCGCTGGGTCGATGTCTCGGAAGGCGCCCGCCTCAACAACCTGATTCCGAACTCCCGGCTCTGCCTGCTGCCGGATTCCGGCCATTTCGCGATGCTCGACTCACCGGGGCTGTTCTCACGAGAGCTCGATGCCTGGCTCGCCGGCGTCACCGCCCAATGAACGGGCTGACGGAATGCGCCGAATCTTTTTGGGCGGATTTCACTGGGAGAACCCTGCGCTAACATCTCAGGGGTCACTGGTTCGATCCCATTCGCGCCCACCATCAAAGCCCCGGCCTAACGGCCAGGGCTTTGTCATTGGTGGCGCGACATCAAGTCAGAACCCGCGCTTATAGCGCGTGGCGCGCCCACCGTCGAAACCCTGGCCTAGCGACCGGGGTTTCGTCATTGGCGGCGCAACAACTACGTCGCCCGATGCACCAGATACCCCAGCTCATCCGCCAGGGCCGGATGGATGCGGATCAACTCGTCGGCGTCGATCAGCGTGCGGTCGCGGTAGTCGAAACCCGGCGCCACCGCTTCCGAGATCAGCGACCAGTCCGGATCGCCATCGCCTCCGCCGAGCATCTCGGATGCCTTCCACACGCCGCCCGGCACCAGCAGCTGCAAATCTTGGCCCTGCATCAGGTCCGGCCCAAGAGTGACGGCGCGATGCCCGCCGTCTCCATCGATCAGGTGATAGCGGGTCGGCGCGCCGGCGTGGAAGAAGTGCATGATGTCCGAGCGGTTGCGGTGCAGATGCCCGATCGGGCTTGCGCGGGTCAGCAGATAGTAGATGACCGTCATGCAGTTGCGGCCGTCGCCTTCCGCGCCAGCCGCATCCGCCATCGCCGGCGAGCGGAAGGTTTCGCGGAAGTAACCGCCCTCGTCATGGGGGATGAGGCCCAGCCGGTCGATCAGGTCGCTCAACTCAATCATCCGGACAACAATCCGTGAAATTCAGGGACAGCATCAGAGTAGCACCCTGACATCGGAACGCCCGCCGGTTCAATGCCGCACGCACCGCCAACGGAAAACGCCGGCGGGATGGTTCCCGCCGGCGCTCTCTCGGTCGAGGGACTTCCCGCCCGATTACTGCTTCAGGCGGGTCCAGATCTTGTCATAAAGCGGTTGCGTCGCAGCGTCGCACGCCTCGACGAAGAAGCCCTTCTGGTCGGCCGGCGGGTTCTGCTCCGGCGAACTGGCGAGCGCCGGATCGAGGTGCGCCTCGACCCCCTTCACGCCTGCGGTGTAGCGCGCGTAGTTGGTGACCGCCGCCGCGTTCTCGGGCTGTAGCAGGAAGTCCATGAACTTGATCGCGTTCTCGCGGTTCGGGGCGTCCTTCAACAACACGACGTTATCCATCCAGACGATGTAGCCTTCCTTCGGGAAGGCGTACTCGATCGGCGCCCCCTCTTCCCGCGCCTTGGCGCCGAAGCCGTTCCAGATCATCCCGACCGCAGCGTCGCCCGAGACCAGCACGTCCTTGGCGCCGTCGGAGTTGAACGACGCCCAGTGCGGCTTGGCCGACTGAACCAATGCATCGAGTGCCTTGAGCTGTTCACGGTCCTGGGTGCACTGCGGGATGCCGAGATGGATCGACGCCAGCGTCAGGGTCTCGCCCGCGGTGTCGAGCACGTTGATCTTGCCCTGCAGTTCCGCCGGCGGCTCAAAGATGATCGCCGTGGTGTCGATGTCGCCCTTGTAGACATCGCGGTTGACGGAAAAGCTGGTCGAACCCCACTGATACGGGATCGAGTGCTTGCGGCCCGGGTCGAAGTCGACGTCGAGCCACTGCTGCTGGATGTTGCCCTTGTTCTTCAGTTCGCCGTCCGCGACCGTGTCGAGCATGCCCTCGTCGGTCAGGATCTTGACCATGTAATCGCCGGGCACGGCGACGTCGTACTGGCCGATAGCACCCGCCTTGAGAGACGCGAGCAGTGCCTCGTTGGAGTCGTAGGTGTCCATCGTCACCTCGACGTCGTATTCCTTGGAGAACTTGTCGAGCAGTTCCTGCGGGATGTACTCGAACCAGTGATAGATCGACAGACTGCCCTCGGCGTGGGCCGGGGCACCGGCGAACGCCACGACGGCGGCCGCCGTCATCGACATCATTATCTTCTTCATTCGCTTCACTCCTCTGTTGGGTTCTAACGGTTTCTTGTGATCATTGGAGGGGCGTCAGTCGTGTGCCTTGCGCCCCTCGGTTCCCATCCGGCCGATCAGCCACGACAGCGTCACCAGTGCGAACGACAGCACCAGCAACAGCGTCGAGATCGCCATGATGTTCGGTTTGATGCCCTGCTTGACGGCGCCGAAGATTGCCGTCGGCAGGGTCTCGATGCCCGCGCCCTTGACGAAATTGGTGATGATGAAATCGTCGAGCGAGATGATGAACGCGAGCAGGAAGCCCGACAGGATGCCGGGCGCCATCAGCGGAAACAGGACCAGCCGAAAGGCTTCCCAGCGGGTCGCGTAGAGATCCATCGCCGCCTGTTCAAAGATCCCCGAGATGCCCTCCAGCCGCGCGGCGATCGGCAGGTAGGCGAACGGAATGCAGAACACGATGTGGGCGACCAGGATGGTTCCGATGCCGCGTTCGAAGTTGATCCAGTTGAAGAAGATCAGTGTCGCCACCGCGGTGACGATCTCGGGCACCATGAGCGGCAGGTTGATCAGCGCGAAGCTGGCCGAGCGGCCGCGGAACTCGCCGGCGCGCAGCATGCCGAGCGCCGCCGACGTCGCAAAACACGTCGAGACGATTCCGGCGGTGATGGCGATGGTGAACGAGTTCCACGCCGCGTCCTTGAACTTGTCGGACTCGAGGCCGAAGAACACCTCGTCGTACCAGCGCAGCGAAAAACCGCCCCACAGCGTGATCGAGGTCGACTCGTTGAACGAATAGACGGCGACGATCAGCAGCGGCGCGTAGAGGATCAGCAGGCAGAACACCGCGAGCTGCGCGAACCCGGGATAGCGCCGCAGGTCGACCCCGCCGCCGGACCGCCGCCACATCATTGCCCGGCCTCCGCGCTGCGGGCCTGTTGGCGCGCATAGAAGAAGACGGCGATCAGCACCATGGTCAGCAGCACCATGGCGCACGCCGCGCCAAACGGCCAGTTGCCGGCGGCACCCTTGAACTGCTCCTCGATCAGCGAGCCGATCATGAAATTCTTGGCGCCGCCGAGAAGATCAGGTGCCAGGAACGCACCGAGGCTGGGCACGAACACGAGGATGCACCCGGCGATGATGCCTGGTTTGACAGCGGGCAGCAGGACGAGACGCAGCGTCGTCCAGCGGTCGGCGTAGAGGTCCGCCGAGGCCTCGGTCAGCGAAAAGTCGTAGCGCTCCACCGCAGCATAGATCGGCAGTACCATGAACGGCAGGTACGAGTAGAACAGGCCGAGCTGAACGGCGAAGTCGGTGTTGATCATCTTGATCGGCGTATCGAGCACGCCGAAGGCGATCAGCCATTCGTTGATCGGGCCGGTATCGCGGATCAGGAACTTCATCGAGACGGTGCGGATCAGCAGGTTGACCCAGTAGGGAATGGTCACCAGGAACAGCCAGATAGTCCGCGTGTGCACCGGGCGGGTGGCGATGAAGTAGGCCGTCGGAAACCCGATGACGAGGCACAGCAGGGTCGCGACGCCGGCCTGTATGATCGATCGCAGATAGATCGCCATGTAGGTCCAGCGGAGCGTCGGTGGCTCGTCGCCGAACAGGCCGCGGTCGAAGAAGAACTGGTCGTAGGACGCCAGCGAGAAATCCCAGATGACGCCGCCCCGGAACTCCTTGGTCAGGAAGGAGTAGACCGCCATCAGCAGCACCGGGCCGAGCATGAAGATGGCGATGGTGATCCACGACGGCGCCAACAGCCAGTTGCGCACAGCCGCGTAGGCGCCGGAAACGGAATGACCGCCGGTGGCCGCGCCGCCCGCCATCAGTCCACCAGCAGGCGCGCAGCGCCCCGGTTGATACGGATACCGACCCTGTCGCCTGGCGCGAACGGCTCGGCGTCCTGCTCAACGCTCTGCGAGCGCACGCGAACTTCGACGCCGTCGTCGAGGTGAATGAGGTGCTGGTTGTCGGTGCCGAGATAGATGGTCCGGTCGATCACCCCTTCCAGGGCCGCGTCCCCGCCCGGTTTGACGAGCGCGAGCTGTTCCGGGCGGATCGAGACATGCCCCTGCTTGCCGGCCGCGGCCACGCCCGACGCGGCGGCCTCAACCGGCCGGCCGCCCGGCAGGCGACAGACGACGGTGTCGCCGTTGACCTGCTCGACGGTGACGTCGAACAGGTTGGTCTCGCCGATGAAGTCGGCGACGAAGCGGTTGCGCGGCCGGTCGTAGATGTCGCGCGCGGCGCCGATCTGCTGCACCTCGCCCCGCGACATCACCGCGATGCGGTCGGACATGGTCAGCGCCTCTTCCTGGTCGTGGGTGACGAAGATGAAGGTGATGCCGGTTTCTTCCTGCAGGCTCTTGAGCTCGACCCGCATGGCCTGGCGCAGCTTGAGATCGAGCGCCGATAGCGGTTCGTCGAGCAGCAGGACCTTGGGACGCGGCGCCAGTGCGCGGGCCAGCGCAACGCGCTGCTGCTGGCCGCCCGAGAGTTGTGCTGGGCGACGCTGGGCGAACTCGCCGAGGCGCACGAGGTCGAGCGTTTCACGAACCCGTTCGGCGACCTCCGCCTTCGGGTGCTTGAGGCGCAGCAGACCGAAGGCGACGTTCTCCTCTACCGTCATATGCGGAAACAGGGCGTACTGCTGGAACACCGTGTTGACCGGCCGCCTGTTGGGCGGCAGGTCCTCGATCTCGTCGCCGAACAGGAAGACGCTGCCCGACGACACTGTCTCAAAACCGGCAATGATGCGCAGCAACGTCGTCTTGCCGCAGCCCGACGGGCCGAGAAGCGTGAAGAACTCGTTATCCAAGATGCTGAGGCTGACGCCCGCCAGCGCCCTCACGCCGGCGTCTCGGGGGCCGTAGATCTTCTCGACGTCGCGGATGTCGACCGCGGTCCGGGGAGTTGAGGGCGATTGGCTGGTCATGGCTGGTTCACTCGGCGGCTAGTCCCGTAACTTCGCGCCGGAACGGCAACGCATCGCCAATATCCGGTTCGTCGAGTTCCCGCGCGAACCGATGGCCGGCGTAGGTCGCCCACGCGATTGGTCCTGGCGCCTCAGCATCGCCGATCACCTTGATGGACTTGATTCCGGCGGCGGTCAAGTCGTCGGACCGGGCCCTGAGGTCCTGCCACAACGCATCGTTCTGCACCCGGCTGGTCACCAGGACGACGGCGTCACAGCCGATTTCCGACGTGCGCCCGGAGAACGTGCACGCGGCCACGACGCAACCCGAGTTGACTGCGGCGACACCGAGATTGAGCCGGATATCGACGCCAAGTTCGGCGAGTTTTCTGTGGATCGCCGCCTGCTCGAGGGTGTTGTTGGTCCACTCGGAAACATAGGCAGCCGGTGTCACCAATGTAACGTCAGCGCCGCTCGTCGCCAGCAGCTCGGCCAGCACGCCGCCCATGTAGTAGTGATCGTCGTCGAACACGACGACGCGTCCCGCCGGCACCTTGCCGGCCATCAGGTCGTCCGGCGTGTAGACCGGCATGGCCGCATCGATCGGCATCGGCACCACGTGCTGGCGCGCCACGCCGTCGCGCCGCCAGGTCGAGCCGGTGGCGAGCGCGACGTTCTCGAAGCCGAACTCAAGGATTTCTTCAGCCGAGAGCGGGCTCTCGAGATAGATGTCCACGTTGGGCATCTGGCTGATCTGATACTCCCGGTAATCCGCCACCCGGCCCCAGGCCGATAGTCCCGGCAACTGGCGTTCCGCAGTGACGCGGCCGCCGATTGTGGTTGTCGCTTCCGCGAGCGCCACCTGATAGCCGCGCATGCCCAACGCGCGGGCCGCTTCCATACCCGCGGGACCGGCGCCGACGACGAGCACGCTCTCGCTCGCGCCCTTGCCCTGCATCCGTTCCGGGTGCCAGCCCTTGCGCCATTCCTCCATGAACGTCGGGTTCTGGGTGCAGCGCGAGATCGACATGGTCATGTCGCCGGTAATGCACATGTTGCAGCCAATGCATTCGCGGATGTCCTCGATGCGGCCTTCCTCGACCTTTTTCGGCAGGAACGGGTCGGCGATCGAGGGACGCGCGCAGCCAATGAGGTCGAGCACGCCCGACTTGATCTGCTTGACCATGACGTCTGGCGAGGTGAATCGCCCGACCCCGACCACCGGCCGCGACGTCAGGCTCTTGATGCCCTGCACCAGATCCTGCTGGGCGGCCTCGTCCTTGAACCGCGACGGGCCCGAGCAGTCCTCCCAGGCGCCGTGCGCCAGATCCCAGATGTCGGGCAGGTCGGCATGCATCTCGATCAAGTCGCGGACTTCCGAGTTGGCGAAGCCGAGATCGCCGATCATCTCGTCGAGCGACAGCCGGAGCGAAATGCCGCAGGTATCGCCGATGGCGTCCTTCGCCTCCTCGACCAGTTCGCGCATCAGTCGCGAGCGGTTCTCGAGGCTGCCGCCGTACTCGTCGGTCCGCTGGTTAGTCGCCGTCGACAGGAAATGCTGGATCACACCAAAACCGTGCGCACCGTAAAGGCAAATCAGGTCGAAGCCGCACTTCTTGGCGCGGATGAAGGCGTTGCGGTGCCAGCGGCGCAGGTCGCGGATGTCCTGCTTGTCCATGGCGCGCGCGTGCACCGGGTCATTGGTGAAGGTGCGGATCGGCAGTGACGTCGGCGCCATCGGCACTTCGCGGGTGTAGAGATTGGGCCCGTTGATGCCGGAGTAGGCGAGTTGGATCCCGGCGAGCGCTCCGTGCTCATGCATGGCGTCGGCCATGCGCGCCAGCCCCGGCATGTCCTGATCCTCCCACAGCCTGAGTTCGATGAACGGCGTGATTTCCGACGTGTGATGCATTTCGCACTGTTCGGTGAAGACGACGCCCCAGCCACCCTCCGATTTGACGCGGCGCATT
Organism: Rhodospirillales bacterium; assembly: GCA_040219295.1. GTDB lineage: Bacteria > Pseudomonadota > Alphaproteobacteria > Rhodospirillales > Casp-alpha2 > JAVJST01. Next base: position 464,172 of record JAVJST010000005.1, on the reverse strand, counting down.
TCCGCCGCCGCGGAGACGTCCCGATAGCCGCCGCCATTGCAGTGCGGCACCTGGTAGAAGCGGTTCTTTGCCGTGACCGGCCCGATTTTCACGGGTTCGAACAGGATGTCGTAGCGGGGGTCGCGCGTCATGGTCGGTCCTCGGGTTCGACGATCTCCATCGGCCGATTATCGAAATCGCCGACATTCGGATAAACTATAAAGATATGCGCTTTTGGTTCGGAAAATCCGAAGCAATCAGCCATGTTAGTTCGACTCCGCTCCGTTCGTCAGCAGGATCATGCCCGGCGCGGCGGCTGTCGTGATGCGCTGGCGGCACTGCTCCTCGAAGGCCCGTAGGATCCGCGGCTTGCGCTCGGAGCGCACGGTGATGAGACCAAGCTGCATGGGCCGGTGAGCACCGTCTATCGGCAGATAGTGCAACGGCTTACCGTCCGGTGCGTGGACGTTCATGCTGGGAACGTTCAGCAGACCGTAGCCGAAACCGTTCGCCACCATGGATCGGACCATCGGCAGGTGCGCCGTCCGCTCGGCGATGCGCGGCCTGAGCCCGGCGGCCTCGAACAGCGACAGGAAGTAATCGCCGCTAAACGGCAGATCGAGCAAGATCAGCGGTTCGTCGACAAGATCCGCGAGGGTCACGGACTGCCGCGTTGCGAGGTGGTGCGTCGGACAGACCAGCGCATGCGGCGGCAGCGACAGCAAGGGCTCGAAATCGACGTCCTGCGGGATCGCCAGATCGTAGCTGATGGCGACGTCGATCTCGGCGCGGCGCAGCATGCGAATCAGGTCGGCCTGGTGGGCTTCGACCTGGCGGACCTCTGCCTCCTTGTGTTCGGTCGCGAACGCTCGGCGCAGTTCCGGTAGAACGAACGGCGCCAGGGTCACGAGACAGCCAACGGTGATCGGCCCGCGCACACGCTCAGAAATGTCGTTGGCGACATCGCGCAGCGCCTCGGCGTTCTCGAGCAGCGACTTGGCCGCTGCGTAGAAACGTCGTCCGCCCGGTGTCAGCGACAGCCCTTGCGCGTGCTGGCGGACGAAGAGTTCGATGCCGAACTCGTGCTCGAGATGGGAGATGGCCGTCGACAGCGACGGCGACGAGACGTTGATGCGCTCCGCCGCGGCGGCAATGCTGCCCGCATCACCGACGGCAACGAAGTAGTCAAGCTGGCGGAGCGTAAACCTGGATGCCATCGGTTTCCTTTGGCGGTTGTTGTCCCCGGATCAGGATGCCCGGGCCCTATCCTGCCGTGAAGGGTCATACGCACGGTAGCCGCGCTGAATGGCGATCTGGTCGGCGAGGAACTTGGCGTCGTGCCACACGCCCCAGATGAACGACGATCCGCGTCGTGACAGCCACGGCAGGCCGAGAAAGTAGATGCCCGGTTCGCTTGAAACGCCTCGCTGGTGCCGCGGTTTCCCGTCGGCGTCGAACGCATCGACCTTGAGCCAGCTGTAATCGACCTTGAATCCGGTCGCCCAGATGATCGCGGAGACGCCCGCCTCCGCGAGGTTCAGGGAACGTACGGGATCAGTCACGCATGCCGGATCGGGCGCGATGACGCGGGCTTCGGGTTCTTCGGGAAGGTTAAGTCCGTTGCGATCGACATAGGCGTCGGCCTCGTCGAGCACGGACAGATAGTTGGCGTCCCCCTTCGCGATGTTGTCGGCAAGGTCGGGGGCAAAGGTAAGCACACCGTCGGCGAACGAATCCGTCCGGCCGACGAGGATCATGCCTTGTTCGGCGAGGCGTCGGAAATCGACAGTCTTGCCGCCTTCCGCGCCGCTGACGGCAATGGTGACATGTTCGGCACCAGCCGGTGGTGTCTGGATGTCCCACTTGCCGAGAACGCCGAGCCACCAGACGAAATCGCGGCCGCGGTAGCTACGCGGCGGACGGTCGTGCGGGCAGACCGAGAGATAAACATCACGGCCCGACTGCATCAGCTCGTCGGCGATCTGCACGCCCGAGGAGCCCGACCCAACAACCAGTACGGCGCCTTCCGGCAATGCGCCGGGGTTGCGATACCCGGTCGAGTGCATCTGCAGGATACCGGCACCGTCGGGGACGATCGGCGGAACCACGGGACGCTGGAACGGGCCCGTCGCGGCGACGACGTGGTTGGCCTCGATGGTCCCGTCCGAGGTCTCGACACGGAAACCGGGGCGGCCTTTGTTCTTGCGAACCTCGGTGACTTCCACGCCACAGCGTACCGGCGCGCCGATCTTCGCCGCGTAAGTTTCGAAGTAACCCGCGACGCTGTCCTTCCCGGGGAAATCGTCGGGCCCGTATCCTGCGAACTCCATGCCGGGGAATCGGTCATGCCATGCCGGACCGTTGGCGACCAGCGAGTCCCAGCGTTCCGTCCGCCAGCGTTCGGCGATTCGGTATCGTTCGAGAACGAGATGCGGAATATCTTGGCCGCTCAGGTGCTCGCTCATCGCGATGCCGGCCTGGCCGCCGCCGACAACGAGCGTATCGATCTTCTCGACGGTCATGTTCGGGTCCTTCATCTGGTTCCGGGGACGTTTCAGTGAGCTGGTCGTCACCGTACGAGAAGCGGCATATTCGGAAAAATAAAATATAATTATCTGTTGCTTTGATAAATCGTAACCCGAGACATATCTTCGGCTCAACCTAAGCAATGCTGAACAAGTTCGTACTTTCAGAATACCGCCCGGGTGTGAAATCCTCAGGCTGACGCCCGGCGGCTGAACCCATTCATCCTCCTCGATCGGACGGAGACCACCATGGCCCATACCCGCATTCGCAAGTTCAACACCAAGGACACCTATCCGGAACAGAACCTGGACAACGACTTGTGCCAGGCGGTCGTGACCCAGGGTGGAAAGACCGTTTGGCTGCGTGGCCAGTGCCCGCAGAACCTCGATGACGCCAAGAGCATCGACAGTCACGATCCGGTGGAACAGACCCACAAGGTCATGCAGAACATCAAACAACTGATCGAGGAAGCCGGCGGCGGCATGGAGCATCTCGTGAAGGTCGTCGTTTACATCACGGATGTGCGCCATCGCGAGGCCGTATACCGGACCATGGGCGAATACATTAAGGGCGTCCATCCGGTGTCGACCGGCCTCGTGGTCAGTGCCCTGGCCCGGCCCGAATGGCTCGTCGAGATCGACGGGACCGCCGTCATTCCGGCCTGAGGAACCCGCCATGGCCGGACTGAGCACGCGACAGATCGAGGATTACCGCCGGGACGGTGTGGTCGTCTGCGAGAACGCCGTTTCGCCGGACCTGCTGGCGCGACTGCGTGCGGATTTCGACGCTTGGGCCGCCGAAAGCGCCGCACATGAGGAACCATACGGCACCACCTACGACGCGCGGCCACGCTTCGATCTGCAGCCCGCGACAGACGGTCGCCCTGCGGCGCTGCGTCGGGTGCAATCGCCGACCGAAATCTCGGAAGCCTACTTCGAAGCGATGGCGGACAGCACGATGACGGACATGGTTGCCGGCCTGATCGGGCCGAACGTCAAGTTCCATCACAGCAAGATCAATTCGAAACAGCCCGGTTCAGCGACCCAGGTGAAGTGGCATCAGGATTTCCCGTTCACGCCGCATTCCAACTGCGATCTCGTGACGGCGCTGCTGATGATCGACGACGTGACCGAGGAGAACGGCCCGCTCGCCGTCGCCCCGGGCAGCCATCTTGGCCCGCTGCACAGCCTGTGGCACGACGGCACCTTCACCGGTGCTGTGGACGACACGACCGAAAACGCGTTCAAGGCTAAGGCCAGACTCTGCACCGGCCGGGCCGGAACGGTCTGCTTCATGCATACCCGGTTGGCCCATGGGTCGGAGCCCAACCTGTCGATGTCGCCGCGAACCCTCTTCATCTGCGTCTACTCCGCTGGGGATGCGATGCCGTGTTCGCCGAATCCCCTGCCAAGCAAACACATGGGCCTGTTTGTCCGCGGCTCCGACCCGAGGCGGGTACGGGCCGAAGCGTATGACATCGCCGTCCCGGAGTTCCCGAAGACATCCTTCTTTGCCCAGCAGTCCGGAGAGGAGCGCCGCCAATGACATTCTCACTCGTTGCCCGCTGCGCCGGCACTGGCATGTTCGGTGTCGCGATCTCGTCGTCCTCACCCGCCGTCGCCGCCCGGTGTTCCTATGCCCGCGCCGGGGTCGGCGCCGTAGCTTCGCAGAATGTTACCGACCCAACGTTGGGGCCACTCACTCTGGATCTCATGGCCAGCGGCCTGTCGGCGCCCGATGCGGTCGCCGAAGTCAAGGCTAAGGCCAAGTTCATCGAGTACCGCCAGGTTCTCGCCGTCGATGCGGCCGGCCGCACCGCGATCCATTCCGGTCCCAACTCGCTGGGCATCTGGACGCAGGCCGAAGCGGAGAACGTGGCCTCCGGGGGGAACCTGCTCGCGAACGATGGCGTCCCGCAGGCCATCGTCGACGGATTTCGGGCCGCATCCGGCCACCTTGGCGATCGGCTGATTGCCGCAATGCGCGCCGGCCTGGCCGCCGGCGGCGAGGCCGGGCCGGTACATTCCGCAGGCATGATGATCGTCGACGAAGTTAGCTGGCCGGTGGCCGATCTGCGCTGCGACTGGACAGACGACTGCCCCATCGAGGCTGTCGCTGCAGCATGGGACATCTACAAACCTCAACTGGAGGCCTACATCCAGCGCGCCCTCAACCCGGCCGCCGCGCCGAGCTACGGCGTTCCGGGTGATCTTTGAGGGAGAAAAATCGAGAGGTTACTTCTTCAGCTTGAAGTGCAGGACGACTGAGCCGATCAACACAACGCCTGCGACGAAAAACACGAGAAGGTCCTCAAGAGCCATTCTTATCTCCGTTAGTTGTCCCCCCAACGAATCCGGTTAACCATAAAATTATCCCGGCTACCTGACATCAACCTGAACGGTGGCAATTTCTCGCCGGCCCCCTAAATAGGAGGCGTCCTTCAACCGACTCGAGGAACAGGATTCGTGGACTCGGTCACCCAATTCGCGCTCGGATCAGCCGTCGGCGCAGCCGCATTCGGACCCAAGATCGGCGCGCGGCGCGCGGTCCTGCTCGGCGGCATCCTCGGCTCACTGCCGGATTTCGACAACTTCCTGCCGTCGAGCGACTCGGTCGAGGCGTTTGTAACCCACCGGGGCTGGAGTCACTCGCTGATCGTCCAAGCGGCCCTGACGCCGCTGTTTGCCGAACCTCTCGCGCGTTTTATCGAACCACTGCGCGATCACCGGCTACAAACCTACCTCGGCGTCTACCTGGTATTCGCCACCCACGCACTACTCGACGCGATGACGATCTACGGCACGCAGCTGCTTTGGCCGCTGGTCAAGGACCCGTTCGGCGTCGGCTCGATCTTCATCATTGATCCGATCTACACCCTACCGTTGCTCATTCTCACGTTGTGGGGGCTGTTCCGGCACGACTTCACGCCACGGTTCGAAACCTGGCTGCGCCGCGGTCTTGTCGCCTCGACGGCCTACCTGATCCTCACTATGCCGTTGCAGACCGTGATGAAGATGCGCGCCGCCGACCAACTCACGACCTATGGCGTCGAGGTCAGATCAGCGAATCTGCTAACCATTCCGGCACCTTTCTCGGTGCTCTACTGGAAAACGGTGGCCGTCGAGGATGACCGGTACGTCAATCTCTATTCTCCGCTGTTCGGCGGTGAAACCACAGCCTACGGGCATCCGCGTCGGGGCGACTTGATACCGGCGCTCAATGGCGACCCGACTTTCGACAGCCTATCGGCGTTTGCCAAGGGATACTTCTCGCTCGGCACCGACGGCGATGACGTGATCTATTCCGACCTTCGGATGGGACTGACACCCAACTATGCGTTCCGCTTCCGGATCGCGCGGCTGGACGGCGGCGACACGGTCGCCGTCGAACCGCAACGGGTCCGTGGCGACCGTCGACAGGACGGCGATCTGGAATGGTTGTTGTCTGGCATCGGTCAGGACGCGGCGGAACGGCCCGCCGAGCGGCACCGCACGATTGCCCCGCCAGGAAAAGTCGAAAGCAATTGATTAAGGCGCGTTACGATATCCCGCTATATACTGGTCCTCGGCCCCAACCGACCGAAACCTAGGCAAGCCGTCATGGCGATATGGAACGAAGTCCACGGTTGGCGGTTCGAGTACTTCGACATCGACGCCACCGTCCGAATGGCCGACACATTTCAACGGTTTCGCGAATTGTGGCGAACGAAGCGCGGCGACAGAAACGCGCCGCCGTGGCGCGAGTTCGAGTTCGGAGAACTCGAAGAGTGGTGGGGGAGGATGTCGATCATGGACATCCGACACGATCCGTTCGACTACTGCTACAGGCTCTGGGGCACCGCGTTAACGAGTCTCTTCGATTATGACGCGACCGGCCGGTGCGCTTCCGACCTCAGAGCGTCGGAAAAGTACAATGTTGACGACGAGTTCGAATTCTATCGGCTCCAAGCGACTAAACCGACACTGTCGTTCACGTCCGGAAGCGTTTTCTGGCAGGATCGTTCTCACAGAACATTCAGGTTCATCGAACTTCCCTTATCGGACGACAGCGAGAGCGTAACCAATATCATCTCGGTTCTGGAGAGACCGGTCTGAAGCGGGCCCGCCGGGCAGGCCCGCACAATCGCCCCTGCGTCGACTACGCAGGACGTCGTCACACGACAGTGGTCTTCAACGAACCGACACCCTCGATGAATCCCTCGAGCTCGTCGCCCTTCTGCACCTGGCCGACGCCCGACGGTGTCCCCGACATGATCAGGTCGCCTGCGGCGATATCGTAGAAACGCGACAGGTACGCGATCATTTCCGGCACCTTCCAGATCATCTGGTTCATGTCGCCGTCCTGGCGCAGCTCACCATTCACGTAGAGCGAAATCCGCCCCTGGTCCGGATGGCCGCACTCGGTCGCGGGAACCAGTTCACCGACCGGCATCGAGCGCTCGAACGCCTTGCCCGGTTCCCACGGGCGACGGGTTTCCTTAGCCACCGCCTGCAGATCGCGGCGCGTCATGTCGATCCCCGGCGCGTAGCCGTACACGTGGCTCAGCGCGTCCTCGACCGCGATGTTGGCGCCGCCGCTCTTGAGCGCGACCACCAGCTCCATCTCGTGGTGCACGTCGCTCGATTCCGGTGGATACGGAAACTTGCCGCTAGCGTCCGCGTTCTGGGCGTTCTTCTGGAAGAAAAACGGCTCCTCGCGATCCGGATCACCGCCCATCTCGATGGTGTGGGCGGCGTAGTTGCGGCCGATGCAGTAAATCCGGCGGACCGGGAACATGGCGTCGGTGCCCTTGACCGGGATCGTTGTCTGCGCCGGTTGTTCGATGACGTAACTGGTCATTCTTGGTCTCCTCTTAAGCCAGTCTTGGCTGTCACGGTTGAAAGGGCCGACGCGTCAGCGGCGCGCCGCGTAGTATTCCACCCGCCGCTCGAGATGCGCCAGAAGCTCAGCAATCACGAACGCAAGGGCGAACAGCACGATAAGTACCGCCCAGAAGTGCTTCATCAGGAAGTTCGACGAATAGAGCTCGAACAACGAACCGAAACCGACGATCGAGATCAGCAGTTGGCCGATAATCACGCCCTTGACGGCGCGGATGAAACCAATCCGGACTCCGCCGAGAATTTCGGGCAGGGCCGCCCAGAAGTAGATCTTCGAGAACGCCTCCCACGGCGAGGCACCGAACGACCGCGCCATCTCGACCAGAGAGCGGTTGATTTGCTGCACGCCGGCACGGGCGTTCAGAACGATGATCCAGATGGCGAACAGCGCGGTGGTGATGATGATCGCCTTCATGCCAAAGCCGAACAGCACCATCAGGACCGGCACGAGAGCCGTGAGCGGTGCGCTGAGAAACATGTTGACCCACGGCAGAAGCAATTCATCGATAAGCCGGCTCTTGCCCATCAGGATGCCAACCGGAATGCCGATGGCTATGGCGGAGACGGTGCCAATCGAGAACGCGTAGCCGGTATCCGCGAGCGCCTTAAGAAACACCTTGGTGCCCCAGATTTCCGTCAGCGTGATGAAGATCGCGCTGAGCGGCGGCACGAAGAACGTGAGGTCGAGCTGGCCGACGATCTCCCACAGCAGTCCCCATAGGATCAGCGAGGACATGCCGGGCAACCGGTAACCGAAGACTATCATGACCGGTCTACTCCACGTAGGTCCGGAGCGACGCCCAGATACGGTCGACGATGTCGAGGTACTCGGTGTCGCGGCGGATCGAGTTGACGTCCTTGTCGCGAAAACCGCTCGGCCGAATGATCTCCGAGACCCGGCTCGGCCGCGGCAGCAGGATGGCGACCTGGTCGGAAACGTAGACCGCTTCTTCGATCGAGTGAGTAACGAAAATGAACGTTTTGTTCTCGTTCTTGACCAGGCCGAGCAGGTCCTCCTGGAACTTGCGGCGGGTCTGCTCGTCGACGGCCGAGAACGGCTCGTCCATCAGCAGCACCTGGGCATCGACCGCAAGCGCGCGGGCCAGGCCGACACGCTGGCGCATGCCACCGGATAGCTCGTGCGGATAGCTGCGCTCAAACCCGGTCAGGCCGACCTCGTTGATGTACTTCTGCGCGATGTCCTCGCGTTCCGACTTGGCGACGCCGCGAAGTTCGAGACCGAAGGCGACGTTGCGCATTACGCTCGCCCACGGCATCAGCGCGAAGTCCTGAAACACGAACGCGCGGTCCGGACCCGGACCATCGACCGGCTTGCCGTTGACGAGAACCTCGCCGCTGGTCGCGTCGAGCAGCCCGGCGATGATTTTCAGCAGCGTCGTCTTGCCGCAACCCGACGGCCCGAGCAGCGAGGTCAGTTGACCACGCGGAAAATCGAGCGAAAGATCGCGAAGCGCCTCGACGTCGCCGTAGTTCTTGTAGACGTTGCGGACGGCGACGGCGTTGTCGGTGGCTGTCATCATGTTCATGTCTTCTTGTGCTCTCATGTTCTCTCGCACTCAGTCCTGGACGATGGTCTGACGGGTGCCCTTGAAGAGGTGGTTCTCGATACGCTCGAGTAAGTTCAGAAAGATCACCGCGAGCAGGATGATCGAGGCGATCGCGGCGTACATGCTGGGATAGTCGGCGATCGACCGGCTATACGTGATGATGTCACCGACGCCGGTCGGGGTGATCTTCAGTTCCGAGAGAATGGCACCGATGAAGCCGGCCGAAACGCCAAGGCGCAGCCCGGCAAAGATGATAGGCGACGCCGACGGCAAAATGATCTTCAGGATCACTTCGCGCCTCGAACCGAGGAACGCGTGCCCCATCTCGATCAGCGACGCCGGCGTATTGCGCACGGCGCCGGCCGTGTTCAGCACGATCACGGGCATGGCCATAATGCAGACCACGAAGACCTTGGAGGTCAGCCCGATCCCGTAGACCATGACGAGGAGCGGGATCAACGCGGCCAGGGGCGCCGTTTGCATGACGACGAAGATCGGCGAGACCAGCCAGTCGAACGTGCGGCTGAGCCCGATCCACAGCCCGATGCCGATGCCGAGGAACGCGGAGATCGAGACGCCGACGACCAGCGGTTTCAGGGTCTCGCCGTAGGCCACGAACATGGTGCCGTCGAGAGTCAACTGCCAGAAAGCGGCGAGCGATTCGAAGAAAGTCGGGAACGCAAAGCTGACCGGGATTCGCCCGGCGATCTCCCACGCGCCGATGACGAGCACGGCAGAACAGATCTTGAGGATCAGCGGTCGGTATGGGATTGGCATGGGTTTGATCGTTTCCGCATCAGAAGAACCGGCAGGACAGTCGCCTGCCCTGCCGGTAGCCAGGGGACCTTACTATTGGGCGCTCTTCAGCGGCTCGAGGTACCAGAAGTCTTCGATCTTCAGGTCGGCAAAATCGCCGGTCAGCTGACCGGCCTTGTGATACCACTCGAGGTCGGCCTTCGCCGCTTTTTCGCCGCCGCCGTTGGGGTCGTACAGACCGCCTTCAACCGCGTCGGTGTAGAAACCGTCTAGCTGGTCGAGAACCTCTTTCGGCAGCTGACCGATCGGGCCGTCCGGGTCGGTCTCACGGCGGATGATTGTCGGATCCTCGTGCATGTCCTTGTACACGCTAAGCAAGGCCTTGACGAAGATATCGACCTCACTGGCGTTGGCCTTGATCCAGTCGAGGTTGGCGAACAGCGCTTCGTCGCTGGCGTCGACCTCGAACATCGGCAGCACGTTGAACTTGTCGCCTTGGAGGCGCATCAGTTTGTTCTTGTTGCCGAGGTCGATGATCGTCGCGTCGGTCTGGCCGGCGACCAGCGCCGCAACGCGGTTCGCCGAACCGGGCACGTACGAACGCTCGCCGAATTTGATGCCAAGCCTGTCTTCGATAACATTGGCGATGGAGTCGGTACCGCCGCCGCGCGAGTGAAGCGTGATCGGCTCACCGTCGAGGTCCTCGAGCTTCGAGTACTTCTGGGACGTGACCGGGAAGAACTTCAACTTGGACAGCTGGAAGATGATTCGGATCGGCGCCTTTGAACGCTGCATCGCCGAGTACGGCGTACCGAAACCGATATCCATCTGGCCGCTGAGCACCGCCTGAATCGCAAGTTCCTCATCGGAGAACGCCGTCCACTCGTAATCGAGGCCGTTGGCCTTGGCGCGGTCGAGCGCGACGAAGAAGGCAGCCAGCTCGTCAGACGGGGGTTCGGCCAAAGCGATTCGGATGGTCGCCGCCTGGGCAGCGCTCGTGAACGCGAGAACAACAACGAACAACGATGCCGTGACGGCACCGAGCATTTTTCTCAGGGTAATCATTTTAATTCCTCCCAAACGATTCTCTTGGCCGCATTCGAAACGGAAACCTCGTCGCATACCGCGGTTTCTTGCTGGTTCCGCGTTCCGACATGGCGATCGATTTCTGACCAATTCAAAATTGATTACACAATGGGCCGTATTGGTCAAGCTATTGACCGTCATTGGGTAGACGTGGCAAAAGGATTGCCAACCGATTGTAATAAGGGGATTTGCCATGGACGCCGCCGACGGCGCCCTGACCCAACTCAAGGCTTGGCTGGCGCAGCGCGAGTTGCCGCCTGACGGCCGACTTCCGCCGGAGCGCGAATTGTGCGACATCCTCGGCGTGTCGCGGGGAGACCTGCGCAAGGCATTGGCCATGCTGGAGCGCAACGGCGAGCTGTGGCGCCGGGTCGGCAAGGGCACCTTCATCGGCGCCAAGCCGGTCGAGGAACTCTCATCCATCGCGACCGTCGCGCAGCGATCAAATCCGGTCGAGGTGATGAAGGCCCGGCTTCTGGTCGAGCCGATGCTGACGCGCGAAGCGGCGGTCAACGCGACCGGCGCCCACATCGAGGAAATGTATCGCTGCATCACCGCGCAGCGCGAGGCCATGACCTGGCGCCAGTACGAGAACGCCGACAACCGGCTGCACCGGACCATTGCCGAGGCGACCTGCAACACCGTGCTGATTGCCTTGTTCGATCAGTTGAACGCGGTTCGCCGCGCCGTTGTCTGGGGTCGGCTGCGCGAAAAGTCCGATACCCCGCCGCCCAACCACCACAGCTTCGCGGAGCATGACCGCATCGTCTCGGCAATCGCCGAACGCGATCAGGACGCCGCGTCCCGCGCCATGTACGATCACTTGTCGACGGTCCGCGACGGTCTGTTGCTGTCACGCTCGGCGGCCGAGTAGCGAAACAGCCACCGCAAACACGCGAGCAAGTCTGAGGGGGACAAGACGGCGGTCCGGGAGAATCCCGGGCCGCCGTCCGTTTCTGAACCGGTACGCTTGAACCTTGGCGGACAACCTGCACTATCGTCGACAGCTTCCGACCAGGACAGGCCGACGATGACAGAGCGCCCGACAATCGACGATATCGACGACGCCGCAGAGCGCATCAAGGAAAGGGTGCGACGCACGCCGTGCCTGAGGACGCGTTTCATCCGCGAGCCCCTGCACGGCGGCCCGCTGATGCTCAAGCTCGAGTGTCTGCAGGTCACCGGATCGTTCAAGCCGCGCGGCGCCAACAACGCCATCCTGCAGCTCGACGATGGGGCGCTGGAACGCGGCGTGATCACCGCGTCGGGCGGCAACCACGGACTCGCCGTCGCGTATGCGGCTCACGCGTCGGGCAGGCGCGCCGTCGTTTACCTGCCGGAACGGGCCCCGGCGTCGAAGGCCGAAAAGCTGAAGGCCTGGGGCGCCGACGTAGTGATCGAGGGTCTCGACTTCGACGATGCTTATGCCGCCTGTCTGACCCGTGCCGAGCGCGACGGCATGACCTTCATCCACCCGTTCAACGATCCCGCCGTCATTGCCGGTCAGGGCACCGTCGGGCGCGAAATGATGAAGCAGTCGCCGGACATCGACGTGGTGCTGGTTGCCATTGGCGGCGGCGGGCTGATCTCCGGCATCGCCACGTCGGTCAAGGCGGCCAAGCCCGACGCCCTGGTCATCGGCGTGGAGGCCGAGGGCGCACCGACGCTGCGCGCATCACGGGACGCGGGCGAACTCGTGACGCTGGAGAAGATCGACACGCAAGCCAACACCCTGGCGCCCAAGCGCAGCGCCGAGCTGAACTTCGAGATCATCGAGGATCTCGTTGATGACATCGTCACAGTCTCGGACGAGGCCATGCGCGACGCCGCGCGCTGGTTGTGGTTCGAGATGGGCATCGCCGCCGAGATGTCGGGCGCCGCCGCACTCGCCGCGCTCAAGACCGGTGCAGTCAGTTACCCCGAGGACGTGACCCTCGCCGCCGTGGTCTGCGGCGCCGGCACCGACGGCATCGGCTGATCGTCTCCGCCTTGGCAGGGCCCCGGCCCTCGCCTATAAACCGGCCATCCCGATTTTCACCCGACAACCGCCGGAGCCCCGGATGACGACCTCGTTCAAGACTCTCGACGACCTCGACCTCAACGGCAAACGCGTGCTGGTGCGCACCGACCTGAACGTGCCGATGACGGACGGCACGGTCACCGACCTGACCCGGCTCGAGCGCACCGCGCCGACCATCACCGAGATCGCCGATGCGGGCGGCATCGTCGTCATCCTGTCCCACTTCGGCAGGCCCAAGGGCAAGGTCGTTCCGGACATGAGCCTCAGGCCCGTCGCCGCGGCGCTTGCCGACGTGCTCAACCGGCCGGTCGGATTCGCCGAGGACACCGTCGGCGACGCGGCGGCCGCCGCCATCGGTGGGGCCGAACCCGGCGCCATCATTGTGCTCGAGAACCTGCGTTTCGATGCGCGCGAGGAAGCCAACGACGCCGGCTTCGCCCAACAACTAGCAGCACTCGGCGACATCTACGTCAACGACGCGTTCTCGGCGGCGCATCGCGCACACGCATCGACGGAAGCCATTGCCCGTCTGCTTCCGGCGGCCGCCGGCCGGCTGATGCAGCAGGAACTCGAGGCACTCGCCGGCGCGCTCGAGAAGCCGGCGCACCCGGTCGCCGCCCTGGTCGGCGGCGCCAAGGTCTCAACCAAGATGGCGGTGCTCGGCAACCTGATCCCCAAGGTCGACATGATCGTCATCGGCGGCGGCATGGCGAACACCTTCCTGTTCGCCCAGGGCATCGATGTCGGCGCCTCGCTATGCGAGAACGACATGGCCGACGACGCGCGCGCCATCCTCGCCCGCGCCGCGGAGAACGGCTGTGAAGTCGTACTGCCGGTCGATGCGGTGGTGGCGATGGAGTTCGCCGCCGGCGCCGCCAGCGAAGTCGTCCCCGTCAATGCGATCCCGGCCGACGGCATGATGCTCGACGTCGGCCCGGACTCGGTCGCGGCGGTAACCGCCAAGCTTTCGGGCTGCAAGACCCTGGTGTGGAACGGCCCGATGGGCGCCTTCGAGATTGAGCCGTTCGATGCCGGAACCAATGCCGTCGCGCGGGAAGCCGCGCGCCTGACCAAGGCGGGCGAACTGCTCAGCGTCGCGGGAGGCGGGGATACGGTCGCGGCGCTGGCCAACGCGGGCGTCGAGGAAGACTTCTCCTACGTTTCGACGGCCGGCGGCGCGTTCCTGGAATGGCTCGAAGGCAGGACTCTGCCGGGCGTCGCCGCGCTGAGTACTTAGTCGCGGTCGCGGCGCGACTGTTTGGTCGACCGGCCGCCCTCGTCTCCGTCCCGCCCGCTTACCGGGCTCATTTTGTGGACGAGGTCATCGAGCATGTTCTGCAGGTACTCGGACTGGCTGAGCAGCTTGTTGGTGGCCTCGAGCGCTTCGGCCGAGGCATCCGAGGCGATTTCCTGGGCCAGGGCGGTGACCTGTTCGAGCGAACGGCGGACACCGACGACAAGGCGCTCTGCACGGTCGACGGATTCGCGGATGGTATCGAACCGCTTGCCGCCGTCGCCCTCGCCGCGTTTCGGTTCGCCGGATATATAGACCAGCGTGTCGTCGTCTGCACCCGATGACGAACCGCCGCCCGGCGAACGGAACACCAGCAGATGCGCCTCGTCGCGAATCGTCTCGACACAGTGTTCGAGGTCGGCGATCTGACCGGCGGTATCGGACAGCCGCCGCATCAGGTTCTCGGTCCGCTCAACGTCGCGGGTCGCGGCATTGACGAACTCGCTAAACCGGGTGAGCTCCTGCGACGCGGTGCCTATCGGACTCGATGACGTGCCGCGCGCCGCCTCGTCCTCGCGTTCGACACCCTGCAGGATTCGCTTGAGCGGCAACGGCGTCTCGGTCACCAGTGGAACGGTCTCGCGCTCCGCCGCCGGGGCCGGTTCGGGCTCGGGTTCCGGCGCCTTCTCGACCGGCGCGGATTCGAACACGTCGTTGGCGACCTCGGGGCGGTCGCCCTCGGGCTTCAGGGCGGCGGCGGTCTCGGCCGCCGCGCGGAGTTCCGCCTCCGCCGTCAGGCGCAGCCGGACGTCTTCGAGTTCCGCCCGCAGGTGATCGATCTCCGTCAGGTTGTCTAGCCAGGCATCGAGCGACCGGGCAACGATTCCGATCTGGTCGGCGTTGCCGCGCGCCGGGATACTGACCGACCGGTCGCCGTCGGAAAGCCGGGACGCGGCTGTCGCCAGACGGTCGAGCGGGCGGGTGATTGTCCGCATCAGCAGCAGGCCGGCGATCACGAGCAGGGTGAGAATCGCGGCGCTGCCACCGGCGATCGCCTTGCGCGCGAGTTGCCGTTCCGCCTGGAAGGCAGCCGGCGCGGTCTCGCCGAGTTCGGCGCTGTAATCCGCCAGCACCCGCAGGCTCGGCCCGATGTAGTCTATGATGTCATCGACCGAAGGCGGCGCCTCTTTCAGGACGGCGCGCCGTTCGGCGATTTTCGCCGAGACTTCGCGGTGACGGCCAAGCGCGGCCAGGGCATCGCTGCGCGCCTGGGTGATCGTGGCGTCGGTCGTCGCGACGGACTCGATCCGGTTGCGGAGATCGTCGTACGCACTTGCGCTGACGCCGCCAGGTCCCTGCGCATGAATCCGGTCGAAGTCGGGTACGCTGAGTTCCAGTCCGATGACCTTGAGTTTGGCGCGCACATCTTGTGCCGCGGCCTTGCGATCGGCCCGCAGGCCGGTGTCCTCTGTATAGCCGACTTCCTGCAGCACCCGGTTACGCGACGTAAACTGTCCGGCGAACTGGGCAAGACCATCACGAACGGTCACCACGGCGTCGCTGATGTCGGCGCCGGCGTCGATGCCACCGAGATTTTCGACGCCTTGGGCGACGGCGTTCAACGCGCGCTGCATCGCCTGGGCGTTGGCGGGTGTCGGTTCCGCGTTGAACCGGCGGTCGATCAGCCGGATATCGTTGACCGAACGCTCGATCACGCTCAGTGCGCCGCCGACCTGCTGGGCCCGCTCCCAGGAGGCGACAGCGGCGCTCAGCCGTCGGTCTGTCTCGTAAAACAGCACGCCCAACGCGATGGCGGCAGCGATGCCAACGAACAAGAACAGGGACAGGCGGTTACCGACCTTCGAACCGCCGAGCGTCGTCTTCTCTGCATACCGCTGCGACCGCATCTCGATCAGGCGTTCATCGAGTCGGTCAGCCGTCGGTTGCCTGGGCGGCTGGTCAAGCGATAGGTCGGTCATGTGTCTTTATATTGTTGCATTAATCCGTGGTTAGGTCGCTGGCCTGGCCGCGCACCCCTTCGTGATTTGCATTTTCGACCAGCAATAGCGATATTTAGCCCATATCGGGCCGAATAAACACGAGAATCTCCGATGGACGCAGTTTCGAACTCCGGTAGCGTGCAGGTCGCCGTTCAGGCGGTGAAGCAGGCAATCGACCAGGAACGCAACGTCGCAGCACTGATTCAGGCGGCGTCGAGCCCGCCTTCGCCCAAGACGGCGCTTGAAATCAGCGCGCCGGCGCCCGACGGCGGACGCGGCCAGACCGTCGACATTCTCGTCTGAGCGACTTGCCGGAAGAACTCCCCCTCGACCGTCCCGGCCGGCAGAACGCTCATTCTTCATCGAACTATATTATGCGCCACTGGCGCGGGGAACTCTCGCTCGGCCAGGCGTTCTGGATCAATCTTGCCCTGATTCGCGCGGCGCTATTCTATGCCGATGGCCTGTTTCGCCCTCCGTTCATATCCTATGTCGGCGATCATCTGGTCGCAGCCATTACGTTTTCGGTAATCAGCACATTCGTCATTTTTCCATGGCAGGTCGTCGGCGTGATTCGCGCGTGCGACCGGCTGGCCGGCGAACCGGGTGCCGGCGCCAGCGTGATCGGCGCGCAGATCGGTATCGTGTTGGGCCTGCTGACCACGCTTATCAGCGTCTACGCGATCTTCCAGCCGCTGACGGCCGAACGTCCGGACGAACCGCTCTACATCACCTGGCAACGCGACCGCGCCGACAAGTATGAAGTGTCGGTCGACGAAACCGGTCGCTGGCTGGCGATTTCCGGCGAGTTTGAGCTCGGCCTGACCCGAACGCTGCGTGAAGCCATCGCCGCCGCACCGCAGGCACGTGGGCTCGTACTTTCAAGCGGGGGCGGTTTCGTCAACCAGGGCCGGGCGGTGGCCCGGGTCGTTGAGGAGTACGGACTGGAAACATTCGTCGCGGGCGATTGCCTGTCGGCCTGCACCATAGCCTTTGCCGCCGGAAAGAAACGGTGGCTGACACCGGATGCGCGGCTCGGGTTTCATCGCTACTTCTACGCCGGCCGCACGGCGCACCCGGCCATCGACTACGAGGAAGAGTATCGCCGCGATCACGCCTTCTTCCGCGAACACGGCGTCAGCGAGGCGTTTCTCGAGCGAATGTTCTCCGCCGATCACGTGACGATCTGGTATCCGGATACAGCCGAGTTGCTGGCCGCGGGTGTCATCCACGGCGTCACCGAGGTGCCGTTTACGCCTCGTTAACCAAGCCCCGAATAGGGTGGCGCCATGAGCGACATCACCGCCCTCGCCAATCGTATCCTCGCCGACCGCCAGGCCGCGGCCGGCGGCATCCGCCCGTCATCCGGCACACAGCGGGCCACATCGGTTGAAGCCAAGGGCCCGGTCATCGAACACGACGGCCCGGCGCAGCGGATCAGCACAATTGGTTCGCGTGACACCGTCGAACAGTCCCTCGCACTGACCAAGCTGCAGCGTTCGCTTGCGTCCGAGGAAGCGCCGCGGGCCGACGTGCCGCGCGGATACTATCTGGATATCGTCGTCTAGAACGACGAACCCGGCTGCTTCAGGAACTCGATCTCTTCCTCCGTCGACCTACGGCCGAGGACGTCGTTGCGGTGCGGAAAACGGCCGAACCGGGCAATGATGTCGCGGTGGCGAACCGCAAAGTCGACATAGGTCTGGTTGCCGAGCGCACGCATCAGCTCGACGCAGAGTTCCTGATCGGTGAGATCCTCACTGTGTTCAAGCGGCATATAGAGAAACACCCGCATGAACTCCGGCACCTCAAGATCGAGGCGGTGGGCCAAGGCCTCGCGCGTCACGCCGCGGGCCTTTTCGTCGGTGGCGAACGCCCGGGCATGGCCGCGAAACAGATTGCGCGGCGCCTGATCGAGCAGGAGAACGAGCGCGACGCAGCCCTTGGGATCCTCGGCCCAGCCGTCGAACACCCCGGCGGCAGCCTTTTCGTACAGCGAACCGAGGGTGTCCTGGACTGCTGTGTCAAACGCCTCATCGACGACCCACCAGACCTTCCGGCCCTTGCCGCGAAGGTCCGAACCCGGCTCGCCGAACCAGAAATCGATTACGACATCGATATCCTGGCGGTTCATGTCGCTGAACCCTTTAGGTCGTCAAAGCTCGGGTTGACCGCCCATCTCACCTGATCTTCCTCATGGACGCGATATCGTTCCCACAAGGCGGCCAGATCCTCGACCGGTGAGCCATCCGACCAGTCGATGCGCAGGTCGATGCGCGGCCACGTCTCGCCGGCGCCAATGAGAAGGCCCGCCGAGTGCAATGGCCTGCCTTCGCCGCCCGCGTCCGCCCCGGCGCCGAGGGCAGCGAGCAATCGGTCGGCAAGGTGACCTTCGCTGGCGGCGAACGCATCCGCGACGGCACGCACGACCGCCTGGCCGACGAGTGAATTGCCGAGCGCGACGGCCTGATCGACCGCCGCATCGCCGAACGCGCCTGTGACCGCATCGCCGTGAAAGACCGCCGTCCGGCCCTGCAAGTCGATGACGGCGGCCTGTTTCATGTCGCGGCCCTGCAGGCCGTCGACGGCATCGCCCAGCGCCGTGGCGGGATCATCTCCGCGTTCCAGGGCGTCGAGCGCGGCGCTGGTGACCCGTGGATCGGTGTAGTGTTGGGCAATTGCCGCGCCAACGCCGGGACGAACGCGGGGGCAATTCGATCCGGCCGCGATCCACGACGACGTAACCGCCACGCCGATCATGCCCGTCGCTTCGCAACGTCCGAGTATGGAAAACGTCATCGGGGTTGCCTCATCCTCCCACGTTCATGACGATGATTCCCGCCGTCACCACGAACGCCGCGATCCACCGGTATGCTCCGAACGTCTCCTTCAGACGGATCGCACCGATCGCCACTGCAAACAGAACCGAGGTCTCGCGCAGCGCCGAGACCATCGCCATGCCGCTGAACGACAGGATATAGAGGACCATGCCATAGGCAATGACCGAGAGGGCACCGCCGACGACCTCGCGTCGCCAGTTGGTACGCAGGTGCTCAACGTAGGCACGGTGGCGGACGACGAGCGCCCAGACGAACAGCGGAATCGCGTCGATCACGAATAGCCAGGCGATATAGGCGAGCGGATCGGGAGTACGCCGCAGACCCATGCCGTCGATCACCGTGTAGGTCGCAATCATCGTCGAGACGAAGAATGCCGACAGGAACGGCTTGTAGGTCGCCCGTCTCGGCAGGCCGTTCTCGAACGCGAACATCGAGATTCCAACGCTGGTCACCACAATTCCCGTCGACGCGACCGGCGATAGAATCTGACCGGCAAAGACGGCGGCACCAATCGCGACCATCAACGGCGCGGCACCGCGTGCGACCGGATACGCGGTCGACAGATCGCCGTGAGCATAGGCCCACGAAAGTCCGAGGTAATAGACCAGGTGAACGACGACGGAGGCGGCAAGAAACGGCCAGGACTCGGGCGCGGGCGGCTCGGTCACGAACAGCAGGGGTGCACATATCGCACCGCCGGCGGCCATGATCGTGGTCAGCGCGAACAGCCGGTCGCCACTCGACTTGACCACGGCATTCCATAACGCATGCGTCAGCGCCGCAAGCAACAGGACGCCAACCGCCCAGGGCTCGATGGTCACGGCCGGGTCACTCCGGCGCCGGAGCGCTCAGCCCCATTAGCCCATTGGCGAACTCATCCGCCTCGAACGGTCTGAGGTCGTCCATGCCCTCGCCGACGCCGACGGCGTGCACCGGCAGCGCGAACTTCTCGGCAAGACCGACAACGACGCCCCCCTTGGCGGTACCGTCGAGCTTGGTCATCACCAGGCCGGTGACGTTGACCATGTCCTTGAACGTCTCGACCTGGCTGAAGGCGTTCTGGCCGACCGTGGAGTCCATGACCAGCAATGTCGCATGCGGCGCACTCGGGTCCTTCTTGCCGATGACGCGGACGACCTTCTTGAGCTCGTCCATCAGGCCTGCCTTGTTCTGCAACCGCCCAGCGGTATCGATCAGCAGTACGTCGATACCGTCGCGGGTCGCCGTTTCGACCGCTTCGAAGGCGAGGCTCGCCGCATCGGAGCCCTGCTCGCGTGCGATCACCGGCACGCCGGCGCGCTCGCCCCAGACCTTGAGCTGTTCGATGGCGGCGGCGCGGAAGGTATCGCCGGCGGCCAGCATGACCGAGCGTCCCTCGGCCTTGAGCTGGCTGGCGAGCTTGCCGATGGTCGTGGTCTTGCCCGAGCCATTGACGCCGCAGACCAGAACGACGAAAGGCTTCCGTCCGGCATCGATCTCGAGCGGCCGGGCGACGGGCTCGAGGATCGTGGCGATCTCGTCGGCCAGCGCGCGGCTGATGTCGGCCGGGTCGGCGTCCTTGTCGAAGCGGGTCTTGCGCAGGCTGTCGCTGAGCCGCGACGCCACGGCGACGCCGAGATCGGCGGTAATCAGCAGGTCCTCGAGTTCCGAGAGCGTCTCGGCGTCGACCCGGCGCCCGCTAAACAGGTCGCCGATGCCGCCGGTCAGCTTTTCGGACGTGCGGCCGAGCCCGGCCTTCAGGCGATCGAACCAACCCATGACGCGACCGCTCAGGCTGCCTGATCGAACAGGCGGGCGGCAAGCGCTTCGCCGTCGCTGCCGGTAACGGCCGCTTCGACGAGCGCGCCTTCCGCGACGTCGCCGGCAATGCGGACCTGCGCGTAGTGTTCAGAGAACCCGGTGCCGTCACGCTCGACCAGAACCCAAACTGTTCGGCCGGCGAACGACTTGAGGTATTCGGCGACCTGGCGCGCACCGAGGTCTCGGAGCCGCTGGGCACGTTCCTTTCGGACTGTCTTCGGCACCGCGGGCATCTTCGCTGCCGGTGTGCCCTCTCGCTCCGAATACGGGAAAACGTGCAGATAAGTGATGCCGAGCCGCTCGACGTTTCGAAGCGTTTCCGCGAACTGGGCATCGGTTTCGGTCGGAAACCCGGCAATCAGGTCGGCGCCGAAGGCGATGTCCGGACGCGCGGCGCGGGCGCGCGCCATGTAGGCCTCGGCGTCGGCGACCAGGTGGCGGCGCTTCATACGCTTGAGCACCAGATCATCGGCGGCCTGCAGACTGAGGTGCAGGTGCGGCATCAGTCGCTCTTCCTCTGCCAGCGCGGAGAACAGGGCGTCGTCCATGACCGCCGGATCGATGGAACTCAGCCGCAGTCGCGGCAACTCGGGCACGGCACGCAGCAGGCGGCGGACGAGATCCCCGAGGCTCGGTTTGCCCGGCAAGTCGCAGCCCCACGAGGCGATATCGACGCCGGTCAGCACGACCTCGGAAAAACCCCGGCCGACGAGGACGCGAATTTGTTCGGCGATGGCGCCGGCAGGTACGCTGCGGTTCGGTCCGCGCGCGAACGGAATGATGCAGAACGTGCAGCGGTGATCGCAGCCCTGCTGAATCTGAACGAAGGCGCGGGCGCGGCCGTCGAAGCCGTCGATCAGGTGCGCCGCGGTCTCGCGAACGGCCATGATGTCGGCGACCTCGACCGGCGGGTGATCGGCGCCGATGAAGCTTTCGGGCTTCAGCTTCTCGTCGTTGCCAAGCACGCGGTCAACGCCGTCGATGGCGGCGAAGCCCTCGGCATCCAGCTGCGCCGCGCAACCGGTGACGATCAGTTCGGCATCCGGATGATCCTTGCGCGCACGGCGCACCGCCTGGCGCGACTGGCGTTCGGCCTCGGCGGTCACGGCACAGGTGTTGACGATGACCGCGTTCGTGAGCCCGGCGGCCTCGGCATGGCCGCGCATCATCTCGCTCTCGAAGGCGTTGAGCCGGCAGCCCAGCGTGACGACATGTGGCGAAGTCATGACCACCTCAGCCCAGCAACGTCGGGTCAATGATGCCGCGGAAGCTGGTCGCCACCGGCCCCGTCTGCACCACGTGATTGTCGGCGCGCCACTCGATGTGCAGCACGCCGCCATCCATCACCACGTCGGCCTCGCGACCGGTAAGCCCGCGCAGGTGCGCGGCAGCGAGCACCGCGCAAGCGCTGGAGCCGGACGCCGAGGTGCGGCCGACGCCGCGCTCCCAGGTCTTGAGCCGGATCGAACCGTCGGCCAGGACCTCGGCCATTTGCACGTTGGTGCGCTCGGGGAACAGCGGATGATGCTCCAGCGCCTGGCCGTGGGCGTCGATCGGCGCGGCCTCGGCGTCGTCGACGAAGAAGATCATGTGCGGATTGCCGACATTGACGGCGATCGGCCGCGCGAGCCCGGCGATGTCGATCGGCAGCTCGGCGGTATTCGCCTCCTCGGCCAGCGGGATCGACTGCCAGTCCGTGTTGACCGGGCCCATGTCGACGCTGACGCGGCCGCCGTCGGCGGCCCCGGTCGCCAGCACCCCGGCGCCGGTCTGGATGTTGACCGCAGCGCTGCCGGTCTCGGTCATGATCAACGACGAAATGCAGCGCGTCGCGTTGCCGCAGGCGTCCGACGAACTGCCGTCCTGATTGTAGATGCGCATGAACACGTCGGCGGCGACGCCGTTCGATGCCGACGGCGGCGTTTCGAGCACGATCAGTTGGTCGCAGCCGATGCCGGTGTGGCGGTCGGCGATCCGCGCCACCTGCCCGGCCGTCAGTTGCGGGTCGTGCGCACGGCCGTCGATGACGACGAAGTCGTTGCCGAGACCGTGCATCTTGATGAATGCCAGCGCGTCCATGGTCCACTCACTCGTTCAGGGCGCGGAACATACGCCCGTGCGCCTGCAAAATCCAGTTCGTGCACGCGTCAGCCCGTCGGCCGGGTTTCATCGGCTTCGGCCTCGCCCTCGTCCAGCCGGTTGAGACACGCGCAGGCGACGAGATCGCCGCACACGTTGATCACCGTGCGGCTCATGTCGAGCAGCCGGTCGACGCCCATGATCAGTGCGATGCCCGAGGGCGGCACGCCGACGGAGATCAGGATGGTCGACAGGATGACGATGCCCACGCCCGGTGTCGCCGGCGAGCCGATGGACGCGCCGACGGACGTCAGGATGATCAGCGTCATGCCGGCCGCGCCGATCTCGACGCCGAAGACCTGAGCCAGGAAGATCGCGGCAACGCCTTGGTAGAGCGCCGTGCCGTTCATGTTGACCGTCGCGCCGAGCGGAATCACGAATTGGCTGACGCGGGGCCTGACGCCCAGCCCCTGCTCCGCCGTCTTGATCGACAGCGGCATGACGGCGGCCGAACTCGAGGTTGAGAACGCCAGGAGCATCACGTCCTTCGCCGCGGCGAGAAAGCGGCCCGGCGTCACGCCGCCGATCACGCGGCCGATCGCCAGCAGGATGGCGAGCATGGCGCCGAGCCCCAGCAGCACGGTAAGGACGTAGACGAGCACCCCCAACAGGGCCTGCGGACCGGTCTCCGCCGTGAGTCGCGCCATCAGTCCGAACACCGCCCACGGCGCCAGCCACATGGCCCAGCTGACCACGGTCAGGCAGACCTCCTGCAGGCTGGCCAGCAAATCGAGGATCGGCCGGGCCTTGTCGCGCTGCATCATGACCAGCGCGACGCCGACGACGGTCGCGAAGATCACGACCTGAAGCATGTTGCTCTCGACCATCGACGACAACGGATTAGACGGCAGCAGCGTCAGCATGTGCGACGGCAGGTCGGAAAGGATGGGCCCGGCACCCCTGGCGGCGCTTTCGGCCTGCGTTGCGATATCGCGCTCGACCCCCAGCATCGAGGAGTCGACGTAGTCGCCGGGCCGGATGACGAGGGCGAGCAGGATACCGAGGGTGACGGCAACCGCCGTCGTCAGCACGAAAAACAGGATGGCGCGAAACCCGATGCGGCGAAGTTGCTCGAGATCCTCAGACGAACACAGGCCACGGATGATCGAGGCGAACACCAACGGGATGACGATCATCTGAATCAACGCCAGAAACAGCTGGCCGGGGAACGCCAGCCAGTTGCCGATGACGGACGCGGTACCAGCCGGAACCCAGCCTGTGGTCGGGCCGATGAGCGTGCCCGTCCCGACGCCGAGCGTCATGCCGATCAGCACCTGCAGCCACAGGCGGCCCCGCACCAGGGTCTGCAGTGTCGCCGCAAACGGCAGGAGCGATCGTCTGCGTGCGGGTTGGGGTGAGGTCGTCAAGGTCGCGCCGCCAATCGTCGGATAATGGAGAATGCCAGACACCGAAAACTAAAGAATCGCCGAGAAATCGCAAATGCGGTGTTGACCCCCGAGGCATCGGGCAATCGATTGACCTCACGTCGAGGGCAAAAGATAATCCGGCCGAGTAGCGGTTTTGGGGGGATCGGGTTCGGAGGGCGCCGAATGGAACTCGACATCCGGACCTTGTCGTTCATGGCGACGCTGTCCAATTTCCTCATGGCTGTGGCACTTTTCACGCTGTGGTGGGTCAACCGCAACGAGAAGGCAACATCCCGGTGGATGATCGGCGCCCTGGCGATGGGCGTCGGGTTCCTGCTGATCGGCCTACGCCACCAGATTCCGCCGGCGGTCTCGATCGTTGTCGCCAATCTCCTGATCCTTGCCGGGTTCTTCCTGCAGTGCCGCGGCGTTTATCTGTTCTTGCGAAAACCGACGAACCTTTTGTTCGATGTCGGGCTGTTCGCCGTCGTCGGCACCGGGTTTGTCTACTTCACCTACGCCGAACCCGACGTGGCCATGCGCATCGTCATTATTTCGTGGGCCGTGGCCCTGCTCGCGTTTCTCACCGCCCTGGCACTGGTCAAAGACATGCGGCGCGGCTTTTCGCTGCCCGAAATGTTCATTGCAGGTATTTTCATTCTATACAGCACATTCATGGCGGCGCGCGGCGCCTACGCAATCTACGAACAAGCGATCGCGGACTTCATGTCCGCCGGTACGCTGCACGCCATTTCACTGATCGTCATCGTCGCCCTGTCGATCAGTCTGTCGGTCGGTTACGCCGTCATGGTGACGGTCAGCCTCAATCGCCGGCTGGTACACGAGATCGACGTCAAGAACCGATTTTTTTCGATCGTTGCCCATGATCTGAGAAGCCCCTTCACGGTTCTCAACGGATACACCAGCCAGTTTCGCCGACTAACTGAAACGAAGAGCCGGGAAGAACTCATCAAGTATGCCGAAGACATCAACAGGTCGGCGAGCGCAGCCCTCGGCCTTGTCGAGAACCTGCTTGAGTGGTCGCGGGGACAACTCAACGCGGGGGCGGTGGTTATCAGAAGTCTCGGCGTGGCCGAGGTCGTGGCGAGGGCACTGGAACCCATGCAGGCGGCGGCGAGTACGAAACGCCTGAAGATCGACGTCCGGGTCGGCGATGAAACGGTGTTGGCCGATTCCGATATGCTGGCAACCGTGCTGCGCAACCTCATCGACAATGCCATCAAATTCTCCGGGCAAGGACAGGAGATCGCGGTGATGTCGCGGTTGGAGGGAGACAGCGTGATAATTGCGGTGCAAAACACGGGGGCGCGAATCGATCCCGCCATGCGGGCCGACATCTTCTATGTCGGCAACAAGACCTCGACAAAGGGAACAGGCGGCGAGAAGGGTTCGGGCCTCGGACTTCCGTTATGCCGCGACCTGCTGCGAAAGATCGACGGGGACATCCGGATCGACGACGACTGGACCGACGGCACGCGATTTGTGGTGACCCTGCCGGCGGGGGCGGAGACGACAAGCTGATCGCCTCGTTCAGACGCCCGGGCGATCCAATACGGCGACATTGATGTCACAGCGGTACCTAAAACCGAGATTTTCGTAGAGTCGGATAGCCGGTGCGTTGGTCTTCCACGCGTGCAGGAACGGCGTTTCGCCGCGTGCGCGGATTGTCGCCATGGCGTGCAGCAACAAACGCCGTCCGAAGCCGCGATTGCGAAAGTTCGGATGGGTGCAGACGGCGCTGATCTCGGTATAGCCCGGCAGGTGCAGGCGCTCGCCGGCCATGGCGACGAGACGTCCGTCGATTCGGATGCCGCCGTAACTCCCCATCACGTGGGTGCGCGCCAAGTACGGTCCCGGCTCGGTCAGGGTTGCCAGCGCCAGCATCTCGGACGCATCCGCATCGCCGAGCGGCACGATGTCCCCGGTCTCAGCGTCGGCCGAAACCGTGCCGGTGTCGACGAGTTGGACGCCGAGTGCTTTCTTCCGCACGAGCATGCCGGGCGGGACAGTAATCGGTTCCGCCTCGGCCAGATAAATTGACCCGCCCGGCCCAGCAAGCCTCGAGAGGCTTTCCAGGGCGGCCGGGCTGTCGTCGCGGGCAGCGGCCCAGAGATTGACGTCGAGGGCGTAACGGCGAGCAAGCTCATTGCCCGTACCGAGGTCGCGGTGGACCGTCGTCAGGCTGGTCCAGACAGGCCGATCAAGAATCATCGCCGTCCGGTCCGCGCCGCGCCCGTTCGGAATCGAGCATGCGTTCGTAATCACCCGCCGCCAGCTTTGCCTCGAAGATGGCAAGCTGATCGGAGAACGGCCCCGCGAGGTCCGCGCAGAGCGCGGCGACAGCGTCGTTCACGACCGGCCACCAATACTCCTTGGCGGCGTCGACAAGCGTGCGCCCCGAGGGCGTCAGCTCCAGCAGCCGAACCCGCTTGTCACCCGCGTCGGCCACCGAGGACACCAGCCCTGCCGCTTCGAGGTTGGCCACCATCCGGGATACACCCGGCTGAGCGATACCGAGCTGCTCAACCAGAGCGCCGATGGATACTCGGCCCTCGTTGCAGAGCATCACGATCAGCGGCATGTGGCCTGCCGGGACGTCGCAGCCGTGGTCGCGCAGCCATGTTTGCGTGGCGCCCTGCAGGATGGTTCCGGCCCGCTTAAGGCGACTACCCAATGCGAGGTGACCGAGGGTGCTGAGAACGTCATTCGTCATATTACATATCCTTATATATATCTGGATATGTAATATGATTGCACGTGACCGTCAACAGCATCGACACCGGGCCGCGCCGGGGCATCGGAGGATACGACGTGGCACACAAAACTCGGCTAGTCCGTGGCCTGTGCCGCCAGCCTTGCCTTGAGGAACGCTTCCATATGGAAGCGCGCCTGGTCCGGCGCGTAGTTGAAACCGGCGCCGACCGGGCATGCCGCCCGCGCCAGGCAGGCCGCCTCGAAACACGCGTCGCCGTCGTCGGTTTGCAAATGATCGACGCAAGCGGCGACGTCGAGGCCCCGCGACGCGGTCAGCGCCCCGACCGGACAGGTCGAGAGGCACGGCTTGTCCTCGCAGGTCACGCACGGCGACGGCAGCGGCTCGACCGGCGGCAGATCGAGCCGCTCCTCGAGCAGCAGCGCACCGCGATAGGCGTGCCACATACCGAACACCGGGTGGATCAGCGGGCCGATCGGTGACGGGTAGACATTGTCAGCGCGCATCGCCCAGTCCTGGAACGGCAGGTAGGGCTTGTCCGACGGGAACACGGCGGCAACACGGCCCGGCAATTCTCCGGCGACGCCGCCGAGGACGCGCTTCGACCAGGCGTCGAGCGGATCCGGCTCGTCCTCGCGGTCGCGGACGAACCACGGCCACAGGCTGCCCGCGACGTTGCCGGCAAGCACGACGGTGCGCACGCGGAAGTCCGCGTGATCGCCGAAGTCGTCGCTGCGGCGCGGGTGAAACCCGCCGCGCGATGCCAATCCGGCAACGGCGAGCGCGGAAACCACGGAATCATAAGTGAGGAAGGCGATCATGCGGCTATTTCGGCCGCCGTACCCCGCCCCGTCAAGTCGTCGCGTTCTGCAGTTCCGCGAGAATGCGGCGCCGGCTCTCCGGATCGCGGATCGAGCGGAGCGCGAGCACGAACTCGCGCAATTCCCGCGCGTCGGCGCGGCCGATCATTTCCGGCGGCAACGACGTCATCGGCGCTTCAGCCATATCGATGTCATCGCGCGTCACGGCAGAAGGCCCGGCAGACGACGTTGGCGTACTGGTCATAAACTGTCCCCTCAATGCGCAGAAACTCGGCAAGGTTGCATAACAAACCTCATGTATATAGTAGGTTGTTTTCCGATTTGTGTACATCCGAACATTGCATCGTGCGGAGCCGGCCGAACCTGCCGGTGATCGCGCCGGCGACCGTGCCGCGGCGCTTGACTTGAAACGCGCCTCCCCTTAGGTTCCGCCGCGCTCAAGGCAATTGCCTGTCTCGACAAGCCTCGAGGGGCACGCCAGTCCGCGAGTTTCGCGCACTGGCGCGAATTGCGTTTGGGCAAACGGTTTTTGGTTTGAGGACCCGGCAACGGACATGTTCGACGGACTGTCAGATCGCCTCGGCAAGGTATTCGACGGGCTCAGGAAACGGGGCTCGCTGAAGGAATCCGACGTCGACGAGGCGCTGCGCGAGATTCGCGTCGCGTTGCTCGAGGCCGATGTCGCGCTCAGCGTCGTCAAGGATTTCATCGAGCGGGTCCGCACCCATGCCGTCGGCGAAGCGGTCATCAAGTCCGTCACCCCGGGCCAGATGGTCGTCAAGATCGTCCACGACGAACTGGTCGCCATGCTCTCGGGCGGCGAGGCGGGCGACGTGCTCGCCGGTGCCAACGCCGGGCTCAACCTGGCAGGCACCCCGCCGGTCGCGGTCATGATGCTGGGCCTGCAGGGTTCCGGTAAGACGACCTCGACGGCGAAGATCGCCAACCGGCTGACGACGCGCGACAAGAAGAAGGTGCTGATGGCGTCGCTCGACGTCTATCGCCCGGCGGCGCAGCAGCAACTCGTCGTGCTCGGCCAGCAGACCGGCGTACGCGTGCTTAACCCGGTGATGGGCGAGAAGCCGTTGGCCATCGCCAAGCGCGCCATGCAGACCGGCCGCCTCGAAGGCTTCGACGTGGTCATGCTCGACACCGCAGGCCGCCTGCAGATCGATACCATGTTGATGAACGAGGTCGCCGAGGTCCGCGACGCGACCCAGCCGATCGAGACCCTGCTCGTGGCCGACGCCATGACCGGTCAGGACTCGGTCAACGTGGCGCGCGAGTTCAACGAGAAGATCGGCGTTTCCGGCATCGTGCTGACTCGCGTCGACGGCGATGCCCGGGGCGGGGCGGCGCTGTCGATGCGCGCCGTCACCGGCAAGCCGATCAAGTTGATGGGCACGGGCGAAAAGATCGACGAGCTCGACATCTTCGACGCCGGCCGCATCGCCGGTTCGATCCTCGGCATGGGCGACGTCGTCGGCCTCGTCGAGAAGGCCCGCGAAATGGTCGACGAGGAAGAGGCCGAAGCCGCCGCCAGGCGGATGATGAAGGGCCTGTTTACCTTCGAGGACATGCAGAAGCAGCTTTCCCAGGTGCGCAAGATGGGCGACGTCGGCGGTCTGCTCGGCATGCTGCCCGGCGCCCAGAAGATGAAGAGCCAGATCGCCGAGGCCAACATCGACGACAAGATGATCGCCCGCCAGGAAGCGATCATCCTCTCGATGACGCCGAAGGAACGGCGCAATCCCAAGGTCATCAACGGCTCGCGCCGCAAGCGCATCGCCGCCGGCTCCGGCACTTCGGTGCAAGAGGTCAACCGGCTGATCAAGCAGCACAAGCAGATGGCCGACATGATGAAGAAGGCGGGCAAGCGCGGCGGCCTCAAGGGCATGCTCGCGGGCATGGGTGGCGGTATGCCGCCGCCAGGAATGATCCCGCGATAGATTTTCGAACCACCCGCAGTATTCAAGAACAACACTCAACAACTGACACGACACGGAAGAAGGAAACCAAGACATGGCATTGACCATTCGACTGTCCCGCGGCGGCGCCAAGCGTCGTCCCTATTACCGGATCGTCGTCGCCGACAGCCGCAAGGCCCGCGACGGCCGCTTCATCGAGCGCCTGGGATCGTACAACCCGATGCTCGAGAAGGACGACGACAACCGCGTCAAGTTCGACCAGGAGCGCGTGCAGTACTGGCTCGGCGTCGGCGCCCGGCCGAGCGACCGGGTTGCCAAGTTCTTCGCCGCCGCCGGCCTGATGGACGCCCGTCCGATCACCGAGCAGCCGAAGAAGAGCGCGCCGAAGGCGAAGGCCCAGGAACGCATGGCCGCCGCCGAGGAAGCCAAGAAGGTCGCCGAGGAAGCCGCTGCCGCCGAGGCCGCGGCTCCGGCTGAGGAAGCGCCTGCCGAGGAAGCCGTCGCCGAGGAAGTTGCCGCTGACGAGGCTCCGGCCGAAGAAGCTGCGGCTGAAGAAGCGCCGTCCGAAGAGGCTGCTGCTGAGGAAGCCCCGGCTGAAGAGACTCCGGCCCCTGAAGAACAAAGCGACGCGGAAGAGAAGAAGGAGTAATCGACCAGAGGCGATGCCGCCATGCCGGCCGATGCTTCAGCCAAATCCCCTGAACGGGTCTGTGTCGGCGCCGTAATCGGCGCCAGGGGCCTCAAGGGCGAACTCCGGGTCAAGAGTTTCACCGATGACCCGGGCGACCTGTTCGCCTACGGCCCCGTGAGCGACGAAACGGGCACGCAGATTTTCGAGGGACGCATCTCCGGCCGCGCCAAGGACCACCTGCTGGTGTTCCT
Organism: Rhodospirillales bacterium; assembly: GCA_040219295.1. Lineage (GTDB taxonomy): Bacteria > Pseudomonadota > Alphaproteobacteria > Rhodospirillales > Casp-alpha2 > JAVJST01. The sequence continues at coordinate 433,612 of JAVJST010000005.1, read as the reverse complement.
CAAGGGCATCGGCGACCGCAACCGGGCGGACGACCTGAAGGGCACGCGGTTCTACGTGGACCGCAACGCCCTGCCCGCCCCGGCGGACGACGAGTTCTATCACGCCGACCTGATCGGCCTGAACGCGGAACTCGTCGACGGCGGAGAGCTGGGCCCGGTGCGGGGCGTGATGGACGCCGGCGGCGGCGCCAGCCTGGAGATCGTCACGGGCGACGGCATCGTCATGGTGCCGTTCACCAGGGCGGCGGTCCCGGTGGTCGATATCGAAGGCGGCCGGGTGGTTGTCGATCCGCCCGACGGATTGTTCGAGGAGCCGGAACGCGACCCGGAAGACGCATGAACGACGACGCCGAAGCCTGGAAGGCAACCGTGCTGACGATCTTCCCGGAGATGTTTCCGGGGCCGCTGGCCGTCAGCCTCGCGGGTCAGGCGCTGAAGAACGGCATCTGGTCGTTGGCGACGGTCGACATCCGGGATTTCGCAACGGACAGGCACCGCTCCGTCGACGACACGCCGTTCGGCGGCGGACCGGGGATGGTGATGCGGCCCGACGTGGTCGACGCGGCGATCGGCGCCGCGCGGGAACAAGGCGGCGGGGACGTGCCGCTGATCTATCTCACGCCGCGAGGCGTGCCGCTCACCCAGCAAAGGGTGCGCGATCTGGCCGGGGGCCCCGGCGCGGCCCTGCTGTGCGGACGCTTCGAAGGCGTCGATCAGCGGGTGCTCGAGGCCCGAGGCGTTGAAGAAGTCAGCCTGGGAGATTACGTGCTCTCAGGGGGAGAACTGGCGGCGATGGCGCTGCTCGATGCCGTGGTCAGGCTGCTGCCCGGCGTCATGGGCAGCGACGCGTCGGCAGACGAAGAGAGTTTCGAAAGCGGGTTGCTCGAATACCCGCATTACACCCGGCCCGCCGAGTGGCAGGGCCGGGAGGTTCCGGAGGTTCTGCTCTCCGGCCACCACGCGAAAATCGCCGCGTGGCGCCGGGAACGGGCCGAGGAACTGACGAAATCGCGGCGTCCGGATGTCTGGGCCCGCTACGTCGCCCGGAAGCAACAGCCGGACGGCAACAATTGAGTGGATTTAGCGACCCGTTCCGGGTACATCGGGGCGGAATTTTGGAAGGAACGGTACGATGAACGTTATCGAACAGATTGAGAGCGAACAGATCGCCAAGCTGAGCGAGGGCAAGAAATTGCCGGAGTTCGGCCCGGGCGACACCCTGCGGGTCAACGTCAAGGTCGTCGAGGGCACGCGCGAGCGCGTCCAGGCCTTCGAAGGCGTCTGCATCGCCCGCAAGAACGCCGGCCTGAATTCGGCCTTCACGGTTCGCAAGATTTCCTACGGCGAAGGCGTCGAGCGCGTATTCCCGCTCTACAGCCCGTCGATCGACAGCATCGACGTGGTCCGCCGCGGCGATGTCCGCCGCGCCAAGCTGTACTATCTCCGGGGCCGCCGCGGTAAGTCCGCGCGCATCACCGAGAAGAAGTACGGCGGCAAGAAGGCGATCGAGGTCGAGAAGGCGGCCGCCGCGACACCCGCCGAGGCCGCTCCGGTCGAAACCGCCGCCGAGGAATAAGCACCGGCATGGCAAAACCGCAGACTCTGTTCGACAAGATCTGGCAGAGCCACCTTGTCGACGTCCAGGATGACGGCACCTGCCTCATCTACATCGACCGCCACCTGGTGCACGAGGTGACCAGCCCGCAGGCCTTCGAGGGCCTGCGCATGGCCGGCCGCAAGGTGCGCCGTCCGGAGGCGACGCTCGCCGTCGCCGACCACAACGTCCCGACCACCGACCGTTCCCGGGGGATCGAGGATGAGGAAAGCCGGATTCAGGTCGAGACGCTGGAGAAGAACTGTGCGGACTTCGGCGTGCCCTACTACTCCATGGACGACATCCGCCAGGGCATCGTCCACATCGTCGGCCCCGAACAGGGCCTGACCCAGCCGGGCATGACCATCGTCTGCGGCGACAGCCACACCGCGACCCACGGCGCCTTCGGCGCGCTGGCCTTCGGCATCGGCACATCCGAGGTCGAGCACGTGCTCGCCACCCAGACGCTGCTTCAGGCGCCGGCCAAGAACATGCGCATCTTCGTCGAAGGCGACCTGCACCCGGGCATCACCGCCAAGGACCTGATCCTCGCCATGATCGGCAAGATCGGCACCGCCGGCGGCACCGGCCACGTCATCGAGTACGCCGGCGACGCGGTCAAGGCGCTTTCCATGGAAGGCCGCATGACGGTCTGCAACATGACCATCGAAGGCGGCGCCCGCGCCGGCCTGATCGCGCCCGACGAAACGACGTTCGAGTACGTCAAGGGCCGCCCGATGGCGCCCAAGGGTGCGGCCTGGGAACAGGCCGTCGAGTACTGGCGCACCCTGCCGTCGGACGAGGGCGCGGCGTATGACAAGGAAGTCGTGCTCAAGGCCGCCGACATCGTGCCGCAGGTCACCTGGGGTACCAGCCCGGAAGACGTTCTGCCGATCACGGCCAGCGTGCCGAACCCGGCCGACATTACTGATGAGAACAAGCGCCGCTCGATGGAGCGCGCGCTCGAATACATGGGGCTGACCGCCGGCACGCCGCTCGAAGAGGTCGTCGTCGACAAGGTCTTCATCGGATCGTGCACCAACGGCCGGATCGAGGACCTGCGCGCGGCGGCAGCCCTCGCCAAGGGCCGCAAGGTCGCCGACAACATCAAGCACGCGATGATCGTCCCGGGTTCGGGTCTGGTGAAGGAACAGGCCGAGGAAGAAGGGCTCGACAAGATCTTCACCGAAGCCGGCTTTGACTGGCGCGAACCGGGCTGCTCGATGTGCCTGGCGATGAACGCCGACAAGCTGAGCCCCGGCGAGCGCTGCGCCTCGACGTCGAACCGCAACTTCGAAGGCCGCCAGGGCCGCGGCGGACGCACCCACCTGGTCAGCCCGGCGATGGCGGTCGCGGCGGCCGTGACCGGCAAGTTGACCGACGTCCGCAAGCTGGGCTAGGGAGTCAGATCATGGAAAAGTTCACCACCCTGACCGGCGTCGCCGCGCCGATGAACATCCGCAACGTCGACACCGACATGATCATCCCGAAGCAGTTCCTCAAGACCATCAAGCGGACCGGTCTCGGCAAGTCGCTGTTCTTCGAGATGCGCTACGACGACGACGGCAACGAGATCGAGACGTTCGTCCTCAACAAGCCGGCCTACCGCAATGCTCAGATCCTGGTCGCGGGCGACAACTTCGGCTGCGGCTCGTCGCGCGAACACGCGCCGTGGGCGCTGCTCGATTTCGGTATCCGCTGCGTCATTTCGACCAGCTTCGCCGACATCTTCTACAACAACTGCTTCAAGAACGGCATCCTGCCGGTCCGCGTGTCGCAGGAAGACCTCGACAAGCTGATGGACGACGCCGAGCGCGGCGCCAACGCGACCATGACCGTCGATCTGGAAAGCCAGACGATCACCGGTCCCGACGGCGGTTCGGTGGCCTTCGACGTCGATGCCTTCCGCAAGCACTGCCTGATGAACGGCCTCGACGACATCGGCCTGACCCTGCAGAAAGCCGCCAGCATCGACTCGTTCGAAAGCAAGCGCGCGCACGAGACGCCTTGGCTGTGAGCCTTCCCCTTCCCTCATGCTGAGTAGGGGCGGAGCCCCGTATCGAAGCACGAGGCGCCGCAGGGCCCCACCCTTCGAGACGCGCTGACGCGTTCCTCAGGATGAGGCCAGTAGCTGGTCCGTCATTCCCGTGCGGGACCGGCGCCCGAAATCACCGAAGCAGTAACGCGCGACCCGGCGTCGTGCTACGCTCTGTGTAGCGGCAACGTTTGGGACTCACCGGACCGTGCCTCGTTACGACCTACAGGCCGACGACCGCAGCGGATGGCAGGAAGCCGTCTGGGCGGCGCTGATCGTCTGGATCGCTGGCGGCCTGTTCTTCTATCTCGTCGACGTTCCCTGGATTTCCACGATCCTCAAGTACGTCATCGTCGGCCTCCTCGGCATCGAGGCCGGCGGCTTCTTCATCTACTGGATCGGCGTCAGGTCGCGGCGCGAACGGGAACGCCGCGAGGCCGAGTACCGCGCCGACCGGGCCGGTGAGCGGCTGCGGCAGATGGAGGAATCGAAGAAGCGCGGCAAATTCGACCAATGGCCGCCGTAACAGCGGTTCCGGCCTCCGTCGGCGTATCGAATGGGCACCCCCACCCTAACCCTCCCCCTTCAAGGGGGAGGGAACGAACAATCCAACATGGTTCCCTCTCCCCTTGAGGGAGAGGGACAGGGTGAGGGGTATGATGCGGATCCCTCTCCCTCACGGCAGCCCGTCGTCGCGCACCCAGCTTCCCGAGCTGAACACCGAGAACACGTTGGTGACGGTGACGCCGTCGTGCGACAGCGGGACCTCGACGAAATCGCACTCGATGTGGTCGCGGTCCTGCCAGTAGAGCACGCCGTGGCTGTGCACGACCGCCGGGTTGTCGCACAGGAAGCGGTAGAACTGCATGTCGTGCGAGATCTCGTAGCGCGTGTCGTCCATCAGCTCCGACGCCTTCCGGCCGGTCGGATCGGTCTCGAACACGTCCGTCAGGTGCGTGCCGAAAAGCCGGTAACGGTAGTCGAACGGATCGCGCAGAATGTCGGTGATGACCATCCGGCCCCACCACGGCTTCAGTTCGTCCCAGTCGTAATCCTTGAGCGCCGGGCCGATCCGGCCGCCGCGTTTCTGCGCCCAGAGCTCGACGAAGCCGGCCGCGTGATCCGGGCAGGAGAAGCTCTCGCCGGAGGGAAAGTACTCGTAGGTCCAGCCGTCGATCTGCTTGAACAGCATGCCGCCCCCGTTCCGCGTCCTCTCCAGACCGACGCTAGCACGCCGCCGCGCGGGTGGCGACTTGTTCGGGACGCCTTGCCCCCTCACGCTGAGCCCGTCGAAGCGGGAGCGGCCGCAAGGCCCCGCCGTTGCCGCCCTCGCCCTTCGTCAAGCTCAGGACGAGGCCATGGATCACCACAACCCCTCACGCTGAACCCGTCGAAGCGGGAGCGGCCGCAAGGCCCTACGCGCCATTTCCCTATAAGGACGCCGGGTCGACACCCCCTCCCGAACCCTCCCCCCTTCAAGGGGGAGGGACTGGGTGGGGGTCGGGTTTGCTGACCACGCGCACTTCCCATTGGCCATTTCCCGTCCCGCGTGTAGGGTTGGGGCAACGAAGAATAAGGGGGGTGCGCGTATGAGCGAGACAGTGTTTCAGAACCGGCCCTTGCCGGTCTGGCAAACGGTCAAAGCTTCATATCTCGTTCTGTTCAGGAACGCAGGACTGGCGTTGAAGCTCGGATTCATCCCGCTGGTATTCGGTATCATTGTAGCGATCTATACCTTCACGGAGACAATCGAGTCAGGCAGGGAAACCGAGGTCACGATCACTGTCGACTTGGCGTTTCTCTCTTATTCAGGTCCCGTCATCCCTCTATTGAACGCCCTTCTTCTTGTTCCAGCCATTACGGCTTGGCATAGGCTCGTTCTACTGGGACGCGACGACCCAAAATCGAACCTGCGGTATCGGATCGCCCGTGCGGAGCTCGCTTATGTGGGACGGACTCTGATCGCGGTCATTCTCGTCTTGTTTGTGAGCCTGCCGATTACGATTCCACTCCTTTGGTTCAGCGCATCTCTTGCGTCGTCTATTGGGCCATTCGTGCTTTTCTTGATCGTACCGGCGAGCGCCGTTCTTATGGCTTTCTGCCAGCGGCTCGCCCTCGTGTTTCCGGCAACCGCGATCAGTTCGAAGTTCTCCTTCATCAAGTCGTGGGAAGCGTCGGAGAATAACACTTGGCGGTTGTTCCTAGCCCTTGTGATCACGCATTTTCCGTTCTGGGTTCTGAATAATTTGCACCCGATCTCCAACGACGCATATTTCCTACTCTTCTCTGTAGCACTCGAACCTGGTCCAATAGCGGCTGCAATATTTCAGGTCTTCGGTACTTTCGTTTGGATTGCTAGTGTGTTCGTCATGACCTCAATGTGGTCCTGGTCCTACCGCTATCTTGTGGAGGGCGAAGACATCGTCCTGCCCGGGGAGCGCACCGCATGAGCGACCAGCCGCCGGACTACCAGCAGCGCCGCCTGCCCGTGTGGCGCACGGTCATGGCGTCCTACCTGGCGCTGATCAGGAATGCCGGTCTGGCGCTCAAGCTCGCCGCCATCCCGTTCGGCCTCAGCATCGCGCACAACGCCTATTCGCTCTATGCGACCGACGGCGCGGCGCCCGAGGAACTCGCCGCCGGGGTCGATCCCGACCCGTTCTCCGCCATCGTCGTGCTGGCGCTGGCCATTGCCGGCGCACTCGCCGTGATCCCGACGATCACCGCATGGCACCGTCTCGTGCTGCTCGGTCACGGCGACGGGGGCTCGCGGCTGCGCTACGTGGTCGGCAACACGGAATGGCTCTACTTCGGCAAGCTGATCCTGTTCTACATCATCGTCTTCCTCGCCGCTGCGGCGCTCACGGTCGGCACCTTCGCCGCCGTGTTCACGCTGGAGCGGATCGCCGGCGAAAACGTCATTGCCGGGCTATCGCTGGTCGTCGCGCTGTTGCTGGTGTGGGCCTTTTTCGTCGGCCTGATGCTCAGGCTGTCGCTGGTGTTCCCGGCCGCCGCCATCGGCGACCGCTTCACCTTCCGCGCCTCGTGGCGCCATACCCAGGGCAATACCTGGCGGCTGATCGGCGCCCACGTGCTGGCCATCATCCCGGTCGCGGTCCTGACCTTCGTCATCACCTTCGCGGTGCTCGGCGCCACCGTGTTCAGCATGATCGGGGCGGCCGGGGCCGACATGCCGGTGATCCCGGTCTGGAACCAGGTCCTGCTGGTGGTGATGAACGTGCCGGTCGGCATCGTCTCGCTGTGCGTCATGACCTCGATCTGGTCGTGGTCCTACCGCTACCTGGTCCAGGGCGAGGAAATCACCCTGCCCGGCGAGCGGGTCTAGTTCGCTGATCGTCATTCCCGCGCACTTGCAGGCGGGAGTCCCGACCGTCGGAACCACTGGACTCAAGGCCTTCGCGGGGGTGAGGATCAATCGTTGGTGCGCGACCAACCAAGCACTCGGGTCGACCTGACAGACCATCGCCGTTCCGGCGTCTAGCATGATGGATTCGGAATGACTCTCTGGCGACGCAACAACGGCTGGCTGTACGAGGTTTTCGAGATCTCGACCGATCCGTCGATTTTCGGAAACCAGGCCTCGTTCGTCGAGATGTGGAGGAGCAAGTCTCCGGCGGGCCGGTTGCCGGCGTGGCGGGATTTTGACCCGATCGAGGACTTCCGCAACTGGTACGGCTGGGTGAATGTCGAGGATGTCCTTTGCGCCGCGCCCTACAACGCGCGGTTCCGGCTGTTCGGCACCAACATCACGACGATCTACGGAAGCGACCTGACCGGCGAGGTCATCCGCGACGTGCCGGGGCGGTTCTTCACCGAGGTGGAGTATCTAATGTCGGAGAAACTGGTCACGGAGAAACTGATCGGACGGTCGTCGGGAACGGTCCGGTGGCAGGACCGGCGCTTCCACGAATTGTGCGTCATCGAGTTGCCGCTGGCCGACAACGGCGTCGATGTCGACCGCATGCTGGTCCTGAACGCGGTGGTGAAGGAAGGCGAGCGGGGTTGACGGCGACGTCGGCGCCGTACTCCCGTCGTGGTCCCAGTCCGCCTGCGTACTCGGCGGCGCGATGAAAGCATGATATCATCCGCGCGTTTACTCTCGCTTCGATTCAACAAGTGACCAACCACACATGGCGTTCTGGCAAGCGGACGACGACTGGCAGTACGAAATTTTCGAGCCCTCCACCGATCCCGAGACGTTCGGGGCGCAGGCGGATTTCGTCGCTCTGTGGCAGAGCCGGATTTCCGACGGCCGCCTGCCGGCCTGGCGCGATTACGATCCGATCGGCGATTTCACGGACTGGTACGGGTGGGTCAACGTCGAGGACGTGATCTGCGCCAACCCGTACAACGCGCGGTTTCGCCTGTTCGGATCGAACATCGCAAGAGTCTACGATATGGACCTGACCGGCACCGAAATTCGGGATGCCCCCGAACAGTTCTTTTCCGATGTCGAGTTCCGGTTGTCGGAGAAGCTGGTAACGGAACGGCTGATCGCGCGCTCGTCCGGGCCGCTGCGCTACGAGAACCGGCGTTTCTACCATCTGTCCGTCATCGAGATGCCGCTCGCGGACGACGGCAAGGAGGTCGATCGGGTGCTGGTCCACTATTGGGTCACGGACGAGTACGAAGAATCGTAGATGCCGGTCGCCGCGGAGCCGTTTTCTCCGGCGGCCAATCTCTCTTGACAATCTATGCTTTTTTTCCTATATTGGTTGCGTTCTTTTCCATCGTGAATATGCCTGTCGACGATATCCAACGGGCATCGCCCTTCGATACGCGCGCGGACGCGCTACGCAGGGTGAGGCCATTCGGTTTCCCTCATGCTGAGTAGACCGAAGGTCGTATCGAAGTACGACAGGAAACCGAATGGTCATCCGGCGGTCACCCCCGGGTCAGGAAAGGTCATCGCCGGGAATCGGGAATTGTTGAAAATCAGCGACTTAGGCGAAATTCGCCGGAAAAATGACCCGAAATGACCCGGAACCGGAAAAATCCTTTGGAATCAAGGACTCCAGAACGGTCATTCCGATGGCTATCGTGACCCTCGGGCGGGCCGGGTCACACGGCATTTGACCATTCCCGCCCCGCCCCTTAAACCACCCTCTCCGGTATTTTGTATTCCACACGCGAGAGGGACCGCGCCCATGTCTTCCAACCGAAAAATCCTGATGTTGCCCGGCGACGGGATCGGCCCCGAGGTCATGAACGAGGTCCGCCGCATCATCGACTGGCAGGCGAAGAAGGGCTCGGTCGCGTTCGACGTCGACGAGGGCCTGGTCGGCGGCGCGGCATACGACGCGCACGGTTCGGCGCTGTCGGACGAAACCCTGGCCGACGCCATGAGCGCCGACGCGGTGCTGCTCGGCGCGGTCGGCGGCCCGAAGTGGGACGGCAAGGTGCCGCGCCACTGCCGCCCGGAAGCCGGACTGCTGGCGCTGCGCAAGGAAATGGATCTCTACGCCAACCTGCGCCCCGCCATCGTCTTCGACGCGCTGGTCGACGCCTCGGCGCTGAAGCGCGAGCTGGTCGAGGGCCTCGACATGCTGATCGTGCGCGAGCTCACCGGCGGCGTTTACTTCGGTGAACCCAAGGAGATCACCACGCTGGCGGACGGCACCAAGCGCGCCGTCGACACCCAGGTCTACACCACGCCCGAGATCGAGCGCATCGCCGTGATCGCCTTCGAACTGGCCCGCAAGCGCTCCAACAAGGTGCACTCGGCCGAGAAGATGAACGTCATGGAGACCGGCGTGCTGTGGCGCGAAGTGGTCACCGAGGTGCACGAGAAAAGCTTCAAGGATGTCGAACTGCACCACATCCTCGCCGACAACTGCGCCATGCAGCTGGTGCGCGAACCCAAGCAGTTCGACGTGCTGGTCACCGACAACCTGTTCGGCGACGTGCTGTCGGACTGCGCGGCGATGCTGACCGGATCGCTCGGCATGATGCCGTCGGCGTCGCTCGGCGCCGAGGACGAGAACGGCGTCAGGAAGGCGCTCTACGAGCCGGTCCACGGCACCGCGCCCGACATCGCCGGCCAGTCCAAGGCCAACCCGCTGGCCATGATCCTGAGCTACGCCATGTGCCTGCGCTACTCGTTCGACGAGGGCGCCCAGGCCGACATGATCGAGAACGCGGTGCAGGCGGTGCTGGCCTCGGGCAAGCGCACCGGCGACATCATGACGCCGGGCTGCACCCAGGTCTCGACCGAGGACATGGGCAACGCCGTCATCGCCGAGATGGAAAAGGTCGCTTAGTTTTTCGGCGCCAGCCCACTTCCCCTCCCGGCCACCCACGAGCATCCTGGATGGGTGGCCGGGAGGGGGAGTGGGCTGGAACCGCGACATCTTAATGTCCCTGCAACAATAAAACCGTTGCGCCGTTCACGCGTTTCGGGGTAAAGCCACTCTCGTTATGACCCGCAACTGGACCCCGACTGCTCCGATGGCCGCCGCGATGACCGCGGTTGCCGACGCGCGTGCGCGCCTTGCCGTCGTCGTCCTTACCGTCGTCACCTTGATTACCAAACAGGTGCATGCGCGGGCCTAGACCACACAAACGTCATTTCTCGACAGTGTTTTCAGGCCCGCGGATCAGCACCGCGGGCTTTTTCGTTTTGGCAGGCAGAGCAACATCGGAGGACGAGACAATGCATGCGACAGCGACAACAGACGACGGGCGGTTCGAGTTACGCCCACCCCGTACCGACGCCGAGTGGAACGCCTACCACTCGCTCCGCGAACGCAGTTTCTGGGTCGGCCTGGGATTGGACAAGACGGTCGGCGACTACGACCCGGCCCACCCGGACCAGTACCAGCCCGACTACTCGCCGCTGATCCTGATCCGCAACGGCATCATCGTCGGCACCATGGGACTGCAGGACATGGGCGGCGGCGTCATCCAGGTGCGCGCCGTGGGCGTCGATCCGGCGTGCCAGTACCGCGGCTACGGCTCGGTGATGATCGCGATGGCCGAGAACTGGGCCCGGACCCACGGCTTCGACCGGGCTTGGCTCTATTCGCACGAAAGCGCGGTGATGTTTTACGCGCGCAACGCCTACACCTACGGCGCGGCGCACGGCATGGACATCCCCGCCTGCCCGATCCCCGGCGGCGTCGCGCTGGCCAAGCGGCTGGCGCGCGGCATGCGTCATCCGCACGCCGACATGATGATCGCCGCGGCCTGAGGGGGACCGACCGATGACGACAGGCATTCTGGTTCCGGCGATCCTCGTCCTCGCCGTGTCGATGGCCTACCCGATCCAAGCGGGCGTCAATGCGACGCTTGCCGGGCATGTCGGGCATCCGCTGCTGGCGGCGCTGGTCAATACCAGCGTCGCGACCATCGCGCTTGTCGTCGTCTGCCTGGTGGCCCGCGTGCCGCTGCCCTCGATCGCCGCCGCCGGCGTCGCGCCCTGGTGGGCGTGGACCGGCGGGTTCCTGGGCGCGACGTTCGTGTTCTCGTCGCTGATGCTCGCACCCAAGCTCGGCGCCGCCGGCTTCGTGTCGACGGCCACCGTGGGAACCATGCTGGCCTCGCTGATCATCGATCAGCTGGGCATTGTCGGCTACGGCAAGCAGGCGATCACCCCGGCCCGTGTCCTCGGGGCCAGCCTGGTGATTGCCGGCATGCTGCTGATCCAGTGGAAACGTTAGTTGCCGTAAGAACTTGCAATCGAACGCGGCATTCGTCATATCGTGGCCGCACATCGGGTTCCGGACACCCATCCGGCGCCCCGGAAGGAGAAGAACAATGGGTTACAAGGTCGCTGTCGTTGGTGCCACGGGCAACGTGGGCCGGGAACTGCTGAACATGATCGCCGAACGGGACTTTCCCGCCGACGACGTCGTCGCCCTCGCCTCCAGCCGCTCGGTCGGGCGCGAAGTGTCGCTCGGCGACGACCAGATCCTCAAGGTGCAGGATCTCGCGACCTACGACTTCAAGGGCGTCGACATCGTGCTGAGCTCGCCCGGTGCGAAGGTCTCCGCCGAGTACAGCCCGAAGGCCGCCAAGGCCGGCGCCGTGGTGATCGACAACACGTCGCACTTCCGCATGGACCCGGATGTGCCGCTGGTCGTGCCCGAGGTCAACCCGGAGGCCATCGAGGGCCACACCAGGAAGGGCATCATCGCCAACCCGAACTGCTCGACCATCCAGATGGTCGTGGCGCTCAAGCCGCTGCACGATCTCGCGACCATCCGGCGCGTCGTCGTCGCCACCTACCAGTCGGTCTCCGGCGCGGGCAAGGCGGGCATGGACGAACTGTTCAACCAGACGCGCGGCATTTACGTGAACGACCCGGCGGTCAATCACCAGGAGAAGTTCACCAAGCAGATCGCCTTCAACTGCATCCCGCATATCGACGTGTTCATGGACGACGGCTCCACCAAGGAAGAATGGAAGATGGTCGTCGAAACCAAGAAGATTCTCGATCCGGCGATCAAGGTCCACGCGACCTGCGTCCGCGTACCGGTGTTCGTCGGCCACGCCGAGGCCGTCAACCTCGAGTGCGAACACGACATCACCGCCGAAAGCGCGACCGAGGTGCTGAAGAACGCGCCGGGCGTCACGGTCATCGACCATCGTGAGAACGGCGGCTACGTCACGCCGCAGGAATGCGCCGGCGAGGACGCGGTCTACGTCAGCCGCATCCGCGAAGACGCCACCGTGGAGAACGGCATCGGCTTGTGGGTGGTCTCCGACAACCTGCGCAAGGGCGCGGCGCTCAATACCATCCAGATCGCTGAAGAACTGATCGGCCGCCGCGCGGTCGAAGCAGCGGAGTAGTCATCCCGCCGCCGGCCGGGCGAGCCGTCCGAGCGGGATGATCTCCTTCGCATCATCCGCGTACGGGCCGCCGTGCCAGTCGCCGAGCCATTGGTCGACGGTTAGACCTGCATCGCCAAGTGCTGCCTCGATGGTCGGTTTCGGTGCGAAGCGGATCTTCGATTCGGCCGACCATGTCTCGCCGGTTTCGACAGCCCGGTAGTGGGTTTCGTAAACGAAGACTTCCGGCCGGCTCTCGGGGCGGACGTCGTTCCAACTCTCGACCTTGCCGAGCCGCGGGTGATGGAGAACCTCGAACGACTGGTCCGGCACCCACGTTCTCCAGGCTTCGCGCGCCGGGTTTCTGCTGTCGAAGACGAATCGCCCACCGGGCGCGAGATGGACGGCGATGGTCTCGGCGACGGCACGCATGTCATCGTCATCGAGAAAGACCTGGAACGCGTGGCCGGTCATGACGACCAGATCGAAGCGCCGGTCAAGGCGGACCGACCGGGCATCGCCTTCGATCCAGTCGACCGTCTCGCCGCCCGGCCGGTCCCGAGCGATCTCCAGCATCGCCTCCGCAGGGTCGACACCGGTCCGCACCAGCGTCGGGTCGAGTCCGGCGAGGAATACCCCCGTGCCGCAGCCGAGATCGAGAACCGATCCCGCATCGCGCGACAGGCCGCTGCAGAAATCCATGTCCGTGTTCCACGGATCCCACAGGTCGTAGAACTGGGTCAGTTCGGGATCCCGGTACAACCGGTCGGCCTCGGACTCCCTCCCGGTCATGCGACGGAAGTTGCCGAACTGCCGTTGGTGACGGGGCCTTTGCGTTTCTCGATACCGGTGTAGAGCCGGTCCCGGATACGCCGCCGGTCGGGTCCGAAGTAGCCGTCGTTCCGGATGAACTGCCGCGGCCGCTCGACGACCGTGGTGATCCGGGTTAGCAGCTGGCGTGCCGAATAGGGTTTGATCAGGTACTCGTTGATGCCGGCGTCGCGCGCTTCTGCGACGTGCTCCAGCCCGGCGAACGCCGAGATCATGATGATCGGCAGGAACGGATTGGGACTGTCGGAGGCCATGCGGATCGTCTTGGTGAACTGAACGCCGTTCATTATCGGCATGTGCCAGTCGACCAACGCAATGTCGATATCGAAGTGGCGGGCCGTGTTCAACGCGTCCTGTCCGTCGTGGCAATAGTGCAGGCGATTGGCGCCAAGAACCTTCAGAATGTCGCGCAGCAACCCGCGTGCGTAGTCGTTGTCCTCGGCGATCAGAATCTCAACGTCCCGAAGGTAACCGTTCCCCCCGGACGCCAATCCCTCAGCGGCGTAACCGTAGTCGCTCAATTGCAGACCGGCTCCTGATAGCGCCCCCGACCGCGGGCCGTCCGGGTTCAACTACTCGGACCGCGCGGCTTGTTCAAGCAACGTCGTCCCCGGCAACGAAAACATCACACTTGAACGATACCATGGGATCCCTGAGCAGCGACTGCCGCGTGACGATCGGCAGATCGCCACCTTCGTCCGGAGACTCGATCGCGGCTTCGGTCAGCGACCACACCGTCGACACGGCCATCTGCACGGCAACGGCCGGATTCCCCGTGCGCAACGTATGGGCGGCCGCCAACGCCATGAAAAGATCACCTGCACCTTTCGGATCGAGTGCCAGCTTCGGCGTGACCACGGCTCGCGCCTCCCTTGCGTCGACCGAGAGGGTAACCAGTACATCCGGTTCGAACCCAGGCACCGATGTCACGAGGACCGTCCGTGTCCGGCCGCGCAGCAGGGTGCGCGCAGCCTCGAAGCCGTCGGCTGGCGAGGCAATCTTCCTGTCCGTCAGCACGCCGAGTTCGAACGCATTGGGCGCAATGACGTCGGCCTCCTCGGTTGCGTGCCGGTAAAACTCCACCAGTTCATCGGGGACGTAGAGCCCCTTGCCTTCGTCGCCCATCACCGGATCGAGAAAGAAGTCAACATCGGGCGACTTGGTCCGAATGCGCGAGACGGCGTCGAGCAGAACCGCGCCGCTCGCCGCCGATCCGAGGTAGCCGCCCAGTACGGCTTTGCAACGAGAGAACACGCCATGATCCTCAAGTCCCAGGATGATTTCCGTCAAGTCCTTGGGCGCTCGCCGTTTGCCTCGAAACGGCCCATGACCCGGGTGATTGCTGAACAGAACCGTGTGGATGGGCCATACTTCGATCCCCAGTCTCTGCAACGCGAAAGCGACGATTGCATTGCCGACCCGGCCCGTTGCGACGTGGGACTGAAACGAAAGTATTGCCATGTCGGCAGCTTGCCACACGGCGCGCGCCGATTATAGTGTTTCGCACCTGCAACATACGACCTCAGGAGAGCGAGAATGTCGTACCGCAGCCGGCCCCGCCGCAGCGTTCTCTACATGCCCGGATCCAATGAACGCGCCCTTGAGAAGGGTAAGACCCTGGCCGCTGATGGCCTGATCCTCGACCTCGAGGACGCAGTTGCTCCCGATCAGAAAATGACGGCCCGGGAACGCATCGTCTCGACCGTCAACGGCGGCGGCTACGGCCTGCGCGAGGTTCTGGTGCGGACCAACGGCCTGCAGACCGAGTGGGGCTTCGAGGATATCGCGGCAATAGCCACGTCGAAGGCCGACGGAATCGTGCTGCCAAAGGTCGAGAGTGCCGACGCGATCCGAATGTGCGAGCAGATCATGACCGACAATGGCGCCCACAACGGCATGTACATCTGGTGCATGATCGAAACCCCGCGCGGTGTCCTGAATGCCGAACGCATGGCAACGGCGAGCAACCGCATCGGCGGTTTCGTGATGGGCACCTCGGACCTCGCCAAGGACGTTCACGCCGCCCACACCCGCGACCGGCTTCCCATGCTTTACAGTCTCGGGCACTGCCTGCTCGTGGCCCGTGCGTTCGGTCTCGCCATTCTCGACGGCGTCCACCTCGACCTATCGGACGACGAGGGCTTCGCGCACTCGTGCGTTCAGGGCAAGCAACTCGGCTTCGACGGCAAGACGTTGATCCACCCCAAGACCATCGACAAGGCCAACCAAGTCTTCGCCCCGCAACCGGACGCCGTCGCCTGGGCGCGGCGGATCATCGACGCCTTCGCGGATGCCCAGGCGCGCGGCGAGGGCGTCGTTGTGGTCGACGGTAAACTGGTCGAGAACCTTCACGTCGAGGAGGCCAAGCGAATGGTCGCCCTATCCGAATCCATCGCCAAGATGGAAGAAGCGTTGGCGGCGGCTTGAGCGGAGACTGACCTGGCATGAGCGACAAGACCAAGGCCGGCAACTTTTTCGAAGACTTCAGGACCGGCCAGACGATTGCCCACGCGACGCCGCGGACGATTTCGGACGGTGACAGCGCACTCTATCAAGCGCTTTATGGCGGTCGTTTTGCGCTTCATTCGTCCTCGGAGTTTGCCCGCCGTGCCGGTTACCCCCAAGCGCCGATCGACGACATGCTGGTGTTTCACATCGTGTTCGGCAAGACGGTACCCGACATTTCGCTGAATGCGGTCGCCAATCTGGGGTACGCCAACGGCAGGTTCCTCGCGCCCGTTTTTCCCGGTGACACCTTGAAGACGACATCCGAGATTATCGGCCTGAAAGAGAACTCAAACGGAAAAACAGGCGTCGTCTACGTCCGATCGCGCGGTGAGAACCAAAATGGCACCCAGGTCCTCGACTATGTCCGCTGGGTCATGGTGCGCAAACGAGATCCGGGCTCCCCGGCGCCCGAGGCGGTCGTGCCGGACCTTCCGGACGGCGTGCCTGCCGACGCGTTGAAGATCCCGGACAATCTCGAACTCAGCGCCTACGACACTGTGGAAGCGGGCAGCGACCAACTGTGGGACGACTACGATGTCGGCGAAAGGATCGATCATGTCGACGGCATGACGATCGAGGAAGCCGAGCACATGATGGCGACCCGGCTCTACCAGAACACCGCCAAGGTGCATTTCAACCAGCACACCGAAGGCGAAAGCCGGTTCGGACGCAGACTGATCTACGGTGGCCATATCATCAGCCTGGCCCGGGGCCTCAGCTTTAACGGCCTGGCCAATGCCCAGTGGATCGCGGCGATCAATGGCGGCCGGCATGTTGCGCCGACCTTCGCCGGCGATACCATCTATGCGTGGAGTGAGATCGCCGACAAGGTGGCAGTCGGGGGCCGGAACGACATCGGCGCGCTACGAATCAGGACCCGGGCGGTGAAGAATCTCAGTGCCGCCGAGTTCCCGAATCGGTCCGAGGACAGCAAGGATCACGCGGCCGTCGTGCTCGAATTCGACTACTGGGCGTTGATGCCGCGACGGCCCTGAGACTTTTTTTCCCCTTGAATCGATGCCTCAGGTTTCGAGTTCATGAGTCTGAAAGGACTCACGAATTCGCCTGGTCCGGCACCAACCGAATTGCTGCGGGACCGTTTACAAGTCATTGATTCGGCAAAATTTAGTTGCCAGGAACCCGGCGGCTTTGCTAAGAGAAAAGGCGTCAGGGACCCGGGTCCTGGGAAACCAAGGTCACGCACCGGACGAGCCGATGCTCCTGACGCCTTTAGGAGCCGGCCAGGCCCCAAGTACACATCCGCACCGCAGAGCAAACGAACCTTACCGGGCGCACCCTGGGCAGAGATAGGCCCCCGGCAGGGTCGTCGAACCGGCACACCTGAACCCGGAGGCTGGGGTCACCGGCAGCGGTTCCAGCACCGTCTCAAAGCCGGACGGCCTTTTCGACGATGCGGCGGGGAACCGCCAGAACGACGCATTTGCGTACCGGGACAAGCATGCGTCCCGTCCCTGCAAGCTTCAACGTTGAATAGCCGGGATAACGCGGTTTTCTGTGTATAACTCAGGCAAGGTTCCACAATCGGCCCACAGGTTTTCAACAAGAGGTTGCGCACAACCCGTGCAGGTCGCTGAACCAGCAGTCTTTCGCTCAACGGTTGGGTTGCTTGTTCTGTGGCATGCCAGATACCGCTCAACCCCTTGCGATTCCGCGCCTCGCCGTTGACTTGCCGCTAGCCACCCGGTACGAATTCCTCATCGTTTTTTGCGCCGCACACCAAACCGGCCGACCCGATATCGTCGCCGTTGCCAAGGGAGGGAGAGCAAAGTCGATGGCCACAGCCAAGGAACCCCGAAAGCGGCCACTTTCCCCCCATCTTCAGATCTACCGTCCCCAGATCACCTCGGTGCTGTCGATCACCCACCGGCTTACCGGCATCGGACTCGCCGTCGGCGCTCTGTTTCTGACCTACTGGCTATCGTCGGCCGGGTACGGCCCGGAAGCTTTCGAAACCGCGCAGGCGGTCTTGGCGTCTTGGTTCGGCCGTCTCGTGCTGCTGGGTTTCACCTTCTGTCTCTACTTCCACCTCGCCAACGGCATCCGCCACCTGGCATGGGACGCCGGCTGGGGCTTTGAGCTGCCGACGCTGCGGCTGACCGGATGGCTGGTCGTCATCGTCGCGGCGATCGCGACGGTCGTTACTTTCGCCGTCGGTTACTCGATGCGGGGAGGTTACTGATGCAGATGCGTTCGTCCCTCGGCAAGGTCCGCGGTCTCGGTTCGACAAAATCCGGCGTCGTCCACTGGTGGGCCCAACGGATCACCGCCGTCGCCCTGGTGCCCTTGTCGATCTGGTTCGTCATCGCGGCCATCGGCCTCGTCGGCGCCGATTACGGCACCTTCCAGGATTGGATTTCACTGCACGGCAACCTGGTTCTGCTGATCGCCTTCACGGCGGTTCTGTTTCACCACGCCCAGCTCGGTCTGCAGGTCGTGATCGAGGACTACATCCACGGTGAGGCCCTCAAGGTCGCCTCGATCGTCGCGGTCAAGTTTGTCGCTGCGATGTGTACCATTTCCATCATCTTCGCAGCGCTGCGCGTTGCCTTCGCCGGTTAACGGGACCCACCCATGGCTTCATATGAAATTGTCGATCACCAGTACGATGTCGTGATCCTCGGCGCCGGCGGCGCCGGGCTGCGCGCCGCCCTCGGCATGGCGGCCGCCGGTCTGCGCACGGCCTGCGTCACCAAGGTCTTTCCGACCCGTTCGCACACCGTGGCCGCCCAGGGCGGCGTCTCAGCCGCGCTCGGCAACATGGCCGAGGACAAGTGGCAGTGGCACATGTACGACACCGTCAAGGGCGCCGACTGGCTTGGCGATCAGGACGCCATTGAATACATGTGCCGCGAGGCGGTCCCCGCGGTCATCGAGCTCGAGCACTTCGGCATGCCGTTCTCGCGCACCGAGGACGGCAAGATTTACCAGCGCCCGTTCGGCGGCCACATGCGCAATTTCGGCGAGGCCCCCGTGCAGCGCGCGTGCGCTGCGGCCGACCGCACCGGGCACGCCATGCTGCACACGCTTTATCAGCAGTGCCTCAAGCACAACGCCGAGTTCTTCGTCGAGTATTTCGCCCTCGACCTGATCATGGGCGACGACGGCACTTGCGAGGGCATGCTGGCGTGGAACCTCGACGACGGCACCATTCATGCTTTCCGCGCGCACCAGGTGGTGATGGCGTCGGGCGGCTACGGCCGCAGCTACTTCTCCTGCACCTCGGCGCACACCTGCACCGGAGACGGCAACGCCATGGTGGCGCGCGCCGGCCTGCCGCTGCAGGACTCCGAATTCGTGCAGTTCCACCCGACCGGCATCTACGGGTCGGGCTGCCTGATCACCGAGGGCGCCCGCGGCGAAGGCGGCTACCTGACCAATTCAGAGGGCGACCGCTTCATGGAGCGTTACGCCCCGACCGCCAAGGACCTGGCGAGCCGGGACGTGGTCAGCCGCGCCATGACTATCGAGATCCGCGAGGGCCGCGGCGTCGGCGCGGAAAAGGACCACATCCACCTGCACCTCGAACACCTCGGCGAGGCGGTGCTGCACCAGCGCCTGCCCGGCATCACCGAGTCGGCCCGCATCTTCGCCGGCGTTGACGCGACAAAGGAACCGATCCCGGTGATCCCGACGGTGCACTACAACATGGGCGGCATTCCGACCAACCACATGACCGAGGCCCTGCGCCCGACGGCGGACGACCCGGACGCGGTCGCAGGCGGCCTGATGGCGGTCGGCGAATGCGCCTGCGCCTCGGTGCACGGCGCCAACCGGCTCGGCACCAACTCGCTCCTCGATCTCGTCGTGTTCGGGCGCGCCGCCGGCATCAAGGCCAAGGAGCTGGTCACCCCCGGCGCATCCTTGCGCCCCGCCAACAAGGCCGCCATCGACAAGGCGCTCGACCGTTTCGACAAGGTCCGCCACGCCAAGGGCTCGACCCCGACCGCCGAGCTACGGCTGCGGATGCAGCGGATCATGCAGTCGAACGCCGCGGTGTTCCGCACTACCGAGGTTCTGGCCGAGGGCTGCGAGGCCATCGACGGCGTGTGGAACAGCCTCGACGACATGAAGATCAGCGACACCTCGCTGATCTGGAACTCCGACCTGGTCGAGAGCCTCGAGCTCGAGAACCTGATGATCAACGCCAAGGCGACCCTCTATTCGGCGGCGGCGCGTCACGAAAGCCGCGGCGCCCATGCCCACGAGGACCATCCCGACCGCGACGACGACGAGTGGATGAAACACACGCTGGCCTGGGTCGACGAGGCCGGCAAGGTGCGCCTCGACTATCGGCCGGTGCACGCCTACACGCTGACCGACGAGATCGAGTACATCGAACCCAAAGCCCGGGTATATTGAAGGAACGGAGACCCAAGCATGGTTGAACTTACCCTGCCGGCCAATTCCAAGGTCAAACCGGGCAAGACCCACAAGGCGCCCGACGGCGCCACCGACGTGCGGATCTTCAAGGTTTACCGGTACGACCCGGACTCCGGCGAGAATCCGCGGCTCGACACCTTTGAGGTCGACCTCGACACCTGCGGCCCGATGGTTCTCGACGCGCTGCTCAAGATGAAGAACGAGATGGATTCGACACTGACTTTCCGGCGTTCGTGCCGCGAGGGCGTGTGCGGCAGTTGCGCGTTCAACATCGACGGCACCAACACGCTGGCGTGCACCAAGCCGATCACCGAGATCAGGGGCGAGATCAAGATCTACCCCCTGCCCCACATGCCGGTCATCAAGGACCTGGTGTGCGATCTCAACCAGCCCTACGCCCAGTACACGGCGATCAAGCCGTGGATACAGGCCGACACCGCGCCGCCGAACCGCGAACGCCTGCAGAGCCCGGAAGAGCGCGAGAAGCTCGACGGACTGTGGGAATGCATCCTGTGTTTCTGCTGCCAGACCAGCTGCCCGAGCTACTGGTGGAACGGCGAACGTTACATGGGACCGGCCGTGCTGCTGCAGGCCAACCGCTGGATCCAGGATAGCCGCGACGAGGCGACCGGTGAGCGGCTCGACGAACTCGACGATCCGTTTCGGGTCTTCCGCTGCCACACCATCATGAACTGCACCAACACCTGCCCGAAGGGCCTCAATCCGGGCAAGGCGATCGGCGAGATCAAGGAAGCGCTGGCCAAGCGGCGCTGACGGAACCGACCGTGAAAATGGTCATCATGGTCACGTTTTCCGGGACTGCGCACCTAAGTCCTTGATTTTTCGACATACCGCTTCCCGAAACAGGGTCATTTAGGGCTAGTTTTGGTCATAATGGTCATCGTTTTTCGATGAGCCCGGTCCCGATGCACGGATGATTTCCCCGCGATCCCGCATCGCCGTTTTCATCCGCCGGATTCCGATTCCGATGAGAAATGATGATAAATGATGAGAATGCTGAGCCACCCCCGGGTGGTTCGCATTTCTAATCGGCCGAATCATCCCGCCTGCGCGCCCCGGTCGCAGGGATGCCGTCGACATATTCACCATGGGAAAGAGCGAATGAGTATATAGGATATTTTTCCTCTATTGTCAAGATACCGGAGCCTGTCGGTGGCGGGTGCACTTTGACCGCCCGATGATGGCCACTGCAGTCGTGTGCGGAACTCAGACCAAGCGAAGGTTCGAGGAGACGCTTTGCTACAGGGCCTTGCGCGTGCCCAGCAAGATGCTGGTTTCCGAGTTCGCAATGCCGTCGATCTGACGAACTTCGCGCAACAGGTTGTCGAAAGTCGGCAGGTCCGCAACGTCGATCTCGGCGACGATATCCCAACGGCCGTTGGTCGAGTACAGCGCGTGGATTTCTGAGTACCCCATCAGTTTTCTCAGGACGCTCTCAGCGGCGCGGCCGACGATCTCAATCATCATGATGGCGTGAATGTTGGTGTCGGGAGTCTTGCCCAGGGCGAGAGTGAAACCCTGAATCGTTCCGTCCCCGAGCATCCGGTCGATCCGTGCCCGCACGGTCGCCCGGGAAACTCCGAGTCGGGGGGCCAGACTGGAAACAGGCATCCTGGCGTCGGTTCTCAGAAGAGAAATCAACTGACGGTCGAGATCATCCATCTAACATAATGACAAATATATATGATCAATATGCTCATCATATATATCATTTATAACATTTTTCCTACTATTTGATTAGCCGACCAATCGTCACAATCCCTCTCGTTCATTGTCCGGAACGGAGAGAGCGATGATCGACGCAAAGAAGAATGTAACTCTGATCGGAGTGCCGGTTCAGTCAGGTGCCGGCCGGGGTGGCTGTGTCATGGGTCCGGCGGCGCTTCGAACCGCACGTCTGGCGCGCGCGCTCGAACGGCAGGGGCACCATGTCCGGGACGCCGGCGATCTCGACCCGCATCCATTCAACGATGTCGAGGTAGAAGGCAATGCCCGTCATGCCGGCGAGATGGCCGCGTGGACACGGGTTATCGACCGTGCCGGATACGAAGCGCTTCAGGCTGGCGACCTTCCCATTTTCATGGGCGGCGATCACTCGCTCGCCATGGGATCGATCAATGCGTGCGCCCGGTTCGCCGAGACGCAAGGCCGGGGCCTTTCCGTCATTTGGCTGGACGCTCATGCCGATTTCAACTCGCCGCATTCGTCGCCGAGCGGGAACGTCCACGGCATGCCGGTGGCAGCACTGTGCGGCGTGCCCGGACTGGACTTCATCTTCGACGGAATGGTTAGAGGCAACGTCGACCCGCACAGCATCTACCAGTTCGGCATCCGCTCCGTCGACGATATCGAGCGACGCGCCATTGTCGAACAAGGCGTCAACGTCTATGACATGCGGGTCATCGATGAACATGGCTTCTCGTCGGTTGTCGCCTCGACACTCCAGGCCGTTGCCGACAAAGGCGACATGCTTCACGTCAGCCTCGACGTCGATTTCCTCGATCCTGATATGGCGCCGGCCGTTGGCACCCGGGTTCCCGGTGGCGCCACCTATCGCGAGGCGCACCTGATCATGGAAATGCTGAGTGAATCCGGCCTGGTGACGTCTGTCGACCTCGCGGAGCTGAACCCGTTCCTGGACGTTGAGGGAAGGACGGCGAACCTGCTGGTGGACCTTGTCGGCAGCCTGTTCGGCAAACGCATCATCGACCGGGACATGTAACGCGGCGCAGTACCATCCCCTCGCACCGTTTGGTAATCTTTGAGCGACAAGGATCAATCGTTATGAGCAAGACACCCACGCTAACGCCATCCGACAAGGCGCTGGTCCCGTTCGTATCCGTCGATCACATGATGCAACTCGTTCACAGTATCGGCATTGAACGAATGCTGGTCGAACTCGCCGAATACATCGAACAGGATTTTCGCCGTTGGGAACTGTTCGACAAGACACCCCGCGTTGCGTCGCATTCTGCAGAGGGCGTGATCGAACTGATGCCGACCTCCGACGGTGAAGTTTACGGTTTCAAGTACGTCAACGGGCATCCCAAGAACACCAAGGAAGGTTTGCAGACGGTAACCGCGTTCGGTCTTCTGGCAGACGTGAGCAACGGTTATCCGGTTCTGTTGTCTGAGATGACGCTTCTGACAGCCATCCGCACGGCAGCGACGTCGGCGATGGTAGCCAAGTATCTTGCGCCGAAGGGCGCCGAGACAATGGCGATGATCGGAAACGGTGCTCAGTCCGAGTTCCAGTCGCTTGCGATGAAAGCCGTCTGCGGCCTGAAGAACGTGCGACTTTATGATATCGACCCGGCGGCCACGAGAAAGGCGGCGGCAAACCTCGCCGGTAGCGGCCTCAACGTCGTGTCCTGTGCCAGCGCCGAAGAGTCGATGGAAGGCGCGCAGATCATCACGACCTGCACGGCGGACAAACGCAACGCCACGATCTTGACCGACAACATGGTCGGCAGCGGCGTCCACATCAACGCGATCGGTGGTGATTGCCCCGGAAAGACGGAACTGGCCCCCGCGATACTGCACCGGTCCGACATCTTCGTGGAATATCCCGAACAGACCCGGATCGAGGGGGAGATTCAACAACTCGATGACGATCACCCGGTCGTCGAGATGTGGACCGTCATCAACGGTCAGGCACCCGGACGAACGAGCGACACGCAGATAACGCTGTTCGACAGCGTCGGCTTCGCCATCGAGGACTTCAGCGCGCTCCGATACGTTCGGGACAGGATTCCGGCAACAGGAACCTATTTCAACCTCGATCTTCTGGCCGATCCGGACGACCCACGCGACTTGTACGGCATGCTGCAGCGGGCCGCCCAAAGTAGCGACTGACGACCGGCCGGATCCCCTGATGGGCGATCGCGAGAAGCCTTGTGCCTAATGCACCGAGCGCCAGGCACGGCGACACATTCGCCATCGTGTTGAGCGGACGCGCGTTTCGCTGACGACTGTTGGTGCGGTCCGACCATGAACGCTACCCGTCGGCGGTCGACAGGATCGTCGTAGCGACAGGCGCCGGACCGGCGCGCCCCCCGGTCAGCTGCCGCCGAGAAATCCGACGACGTAGAACAACGCGAAGATGCCGGCGTAGAGTACCGAGGCGCCGGTGATCGGGAACAGGATGCGCACCAGGTTGTGCTCCCTGTCCGTCCGCCAGATCGAATAGGCGCCGCCAAACGAGCCGAAGCCAACCAGAAGACAGAAGAAAAAGGCGTACAGCCCGTACCCCAGAATGTAGCAGCCGGCCGAACCGAACAGGATCAGGCCCGACACCAGCTTACCGACGGACTCAGCTTCTTTAGCGGTCATCGCGCGTTTCACCCTCGCCCAGCGTGTGGCGCGCGTTTACACGGATAATCGGTGTCACTCCAGCGCGATGTCGCCGGTAATCTCCTTCGTCACGCCCAGCGGCTCGATAGTCAGGGTCACCGACGCGCGAACAGTCTCGTTGCCGCTCAGTTTGTTCTGCTCGAGTGCGTCGCGCACGGCCTGTTCGATCTCGCGCTGCGAGGTCACCCCGACATTCTTCAGAAATTTACGGACCTGCATGTTGAAAACTTCTTCATTCATGCCGTTCTCTCCCTTCGTTTCAGATTCGATGCGGCGAGGCCCTGTGCCGGAATGCCGCCGTCAATGAGCAACGAGCCGTCTTCGCGGCCGGTGACCCGGACCCGTCGCGTTATCTGTACTTCTCGAGGATGGCCTGGTGTGTTCCGTCGTCCTTGATCTGTTTCAGCCCCTCGTTGAAGCGCTTGAGCAACGTTGTCGATCCGGCAACATTCTTGCTGAAACAGGAAAAGTACTCGCGGTGACTGATCTCGTTGTACCGAAACCGCTCGGCGTCACCGAGCTGTTTCAAATAGAACCGGGTGGGTGCCTCGTACCCGTAGTAGTAATCTAGGCGGTTGCGCAGCAGCATGCGCGCCGCCTGCTGCTCGCTCGACAACAGAATGAAATCTTCGATCCCCGCTTTCTCGAGATTTTCGATCAGATTGTATCCCCTGATGACGCCGATCGTTTTGCCACGCACCTCCTCAAGGCGCGCCGGTTGCGCGGGGTCGTTCTCGGCGAGACTGAAGAGGCCCGAGGAAGCCTTGCCCAACGGTTCAGAGTAGAGCAGGTAGCTGTCCCGCTCCTCGGTTCGAGAACAACTGCACACGCCATCCACATGAGCGTCCTTGGCCTCCTTCAACGCGCGGATCCAGGGCATGTAGACGATTTCAATGGCTATGCCGGAACGCTTGAAGGCTTCCTCGAGAAACTCGACGTCGAAGCCCGGCAGGCCGGTATCGCTGTTCTCCATTTTGTAGGGTGGAAACTCGTTGCAAGCGAACACGACCGACTCGGCGGCGGCCGCCCGGCCCAAAAACGCCACGGCGGCAAACAATAACACGAACACCAGCATGCGTCCGATCGACCGGTCTCGCCTTGAATCTCTCATCCGTCCTAGTGTCTCCGCCACGGCGGTTCTGTAAATCAGGAAAAATCGCATATCCCGACAACTAGAAGCCCGGCACCCGCGCCGCCGTCAACCGGTCCGCGCACTCAACCCCTTTTGCGCGGCCGGGGCTTGGCTTTTGGCGGCAATTTCCGTTGCGACGCCGGTCGGGGCGCCGGTGTCAGCGAGCCGTCCTCGTTCTTGACGGTCACCACCCTGTGCGGGAACGGAATCTCGACACCGTGCTCGCGCAGCGTCGACCAGATCATCAGCAACAGATCGCCGCCGACCCGGTTCTTGCCGTCGTCGATATCTTCCATCCAGAACTCTACCAGAATCTCGATACCGCTGTCGTTGAACGCCTGGATTTCGGCATCCGGACGCTCATGGATCGGCACATTGTCGCCGCTCAAGACCTGGGGATGCGACGCGACGACTTCGCGCAGGATGGGAAACAACGCCTCGAGGTCGGTATCGTAGGCGACCTCAAATGTCAGCGGATAGCGCTGCTTCTTGTTGTTGTGGGTCCAGTTGGTAAACGTGGTGGTGATGAACGTCTCGTTCGGCACCATGATGTCCTTGCCGTCGAACGTCTCCAGTGTCGCCGAACGCATGGTCAGTTCGCGGATCGTTCCGGACCGCCCGTCCTCGAGTTGGATGTAATCGCCGACCGTAACGGAACGGTCGAAAAGGATGATCATGCCGGATATGAAGTTCGAGGCGATCTGCTGCAGTCCGAAGCCGAGGCCGACGCCGATGGCGCCGCCGAATACCAGCAGCGCGCTGATGTCGATGCCGGCGATCTGGAACAACAACACGCCGATAACGACGACCAGAACGATCTGATAGAGTTTGGCGACAAGTTCGCGGGTCGAATCCTCGAGCTTTACCTTCTCGCGGATAATGGTCTGTCCCGTCGCGTTGGACAGCCGGCCCAGCCAGAACAACACAGCGCCGAACACGACAGTGCGGATCAGCGCGTAGAGCGTCAGCTCGATGTTGCCGATCTCGAATCGCACCTCTTCCAGAATCTCGATGACGTTGCCGAGCAGGCTCACCGCGTAGAGGAAGAAGATCGGCGTCAGCACGAAAAGCGAGAAATAACGCACGGTCGCGTTCTTCGAGATCCGTGTCGCGACCAAGTAGTTCACGGCCAGGAAGTTGATGCCCTGGACGAACTGCACCAGCCATTTCTGATCGAAGAATCCTTCGCTGATGGCGACGGCGACGCCAAGCAGGGCGGCGTTGAACACCGGAAACAGCAGATCCCGCACGGCGTAAGAATACGCCTCGACCTGGCTTCGAATGGCACCCTTCTTGGGGTCGTCAACGGGCGTGCCGATGCGGCGGCGCACCGCCATTGCGAGCAGCCACGCGAACGCCGCGGTTACGGCGATGACGCCAAACTGAAGAAAGACGCTCGGATTGATCAGGGCCTCACCGATATCGGCGCCGTTGTAGTCTATCCATGACGATTCGTCGGACATGCCTGATGAGTCCCGTACCAGTTGAACGGGCGAACCGAATGCGGCTCACGCCTATCATAACCATTACCGCACGCCTCGTCAGGCGTCTCTTCGCAATGTGCCGTCCCTGTCCTGGAACGGCTGGATCAGCAGTGCGTTGAGCCCGAGCACCCGGTCGTCGGCGAAACCGTCCTGACCGACCGTCATGCCGTCGTGGCCGAGCAGCGGCTGGTCGCGGTAGGTGCCGAACGCCCGGTCCCAAAGCGAGAGGTTGAAGCCGTAGTTGCTGTCGGTTTCCGGCTGCATCACCGAATGGTGCACCCGATGCATGTCCGGCGTGACAATCACCAGACGCAGCCCCGCGTCGAGCCAGCCCGGCAGCCTTAGGTTCGAGTGGTTGAACATCGCCGCGGCGCTGAGAATCATCTCGAAGGTGACCACGGCGACCGCCGGCGCGCCAAGCGCGATCGCCAGACCCGCCTTGATCAACAGCGACAACAGGATCTCGATCGGGTGGAAACGCAGCGCCGTGGTCACGTCGAACGCTGGATCCGTGTGGTGCACGCGGTGCAGCCGCCACAGCACCGGCACCTTGTGGAAGACCACGTGCTGCGCGTAGATCGCCAGATCGAACAGCACGATGACCGCCGCGATCTCGGCCGCCGCCGGCACCGTCACCAAGTTGAACAGACCGATACCGTTCACCTCGGCCCACAAACAGGCGCCGACCGTGATGCCCGGCAACAGGACACGCGCCAGCAGGGTGTCGAGAACGACGATCCCGAGATTGCCCGGCCAGCGCCGGGCGCGCGGGTAGTCGCTGTGCAATCTCGGGAACGCGGTCTCGAGCAGGGCGAACAAGACCAGCGCGCCGAGAAACACGGCGAGCCTGATCGCGCCTTCGTCGGTGGTTTGCAGCATGTTCTCGAACATCGATTGCGCCTGCCCGTTTTTGCACTGGCTGATACGGTGCCGTCACCTTTAGCATGCGGTCCTTATTATGTAGTCTCAAATGAACGCGAAGACAGGGCCGGCGTCCGGGCGAACACTGGGCATGCCCACGGGGGTTGTGATGACTAAGGTCGCCATCGTTACCGGCGGATCACGCGGCATCGGCGCGGCGATCGCGCGCCAGCTCGGCACCCGAGGCTACGACGTCTGCATCAACTACGCGTCGAACGCCGACGCGGCGGAAGCCGTCGCCGAGGACGTTCGCAAGTCGGGCGCCCGGGCCATCACGGTCAAGGGGGACGCCAGCGACGGCGACGCGATGCTGGCATTGTATGAACAGGCCGAGCGCGATCTCGGACCGGTGAGCGCACTGGTCAACAACGCTGGCCTCACGGGGCGTATCGGCCGTTTTGCCGATCTCGACGAGGACACCATGCGCCGCGTCGTCGACGTCAACGTCATCGGCGTCATGATTCCCTCGCAGATCGCCGTGCGGCGGATGTCGACGCGGCTCGGGGGCCACGGTGGCGCCATCGTCAATATTTCGTCGATCGCCGCCCAGCTCGGCAGTCCGAAGGAGTACGTCCACTACGCCGCGACCAAGGGCGCGGTCGACGTGTTCACGCTGGGACTGGCGCGCGAGGTGGCCGCCGAGGGCATCCGCGTCAACGCCGTCAGCCCGGGCCTGATCGACACCACGATCCATGCCGACGGCGGCGATCCCGACCGGGTCGAAAAACTTTCGGATCGCATTCCGATGAAACGCGGCGGCGCGCCGGCGGAAGTCGCCGAAGCTGTTTGCTGGCTGCTCTCGGATGCGGCATCTTACGTCACCGGTGCCAACCTGACGGTATCAGGCGGCCGCTAGCCGCCTCTCCCGGGGAGAGCGACAGACATCCGATGTTCGTCACGACGACACCGATGGAAGCCTATCGGGCGCTCATCAAGAAGGGCGACATCGAGCAGGACCCCCATCAGCAAACGGCGATGACCGCGTTGCAGGGGCTCCATGATTCGCTGGAGTCCTATGGACGCCAGATGGGCGAGACCGGATGGCGCGCGCGGCTCAGTTTCCGGGGCGGCCGCAAGGATCCGCCCAAAGGCATCTACATGTGGGGTGGCGTCGGCCGCGGCAAGTCGATGCTGATGGACCTGTTCTTCGAACACGCCGACATCGTCGAGGAACGCCAGCGCGTCCACTTCCACGCCTTCATGCAGGAAGTCCATCGCCGCCTGCACGCCTACCGCGAGGCGCAGAAGGCGGGCAAGGCGAAGGTCGACAAGGATCCCCTGCCCTCGCTTGCCCGTGTCATCACCAATCAGGCATGGCTGTTGTGTTTCGACGAGTTCCACGTCACCGACATCGCCGACGCGATGATCCTCGGCCGGCTGTTCGAGGAACTGTTCCGCCAGGGCGTGGTCGTCGTCGCCACGTCGAATCGCGAACCGAAGGACTTGTACAAGGACGGCCTGCAGCGCGAGAACTTCCTGCCGTTCATCGAATTGATCGAGGACAAGATGACGGTGATCGAACTCGACGGGCCGCGCGACTACCGGCTAGAGCGGCTGCGCGACATGGAGGCCTACCTCACGCCGCTCGGCGACGACACGGACCGGCGCCTCGCCATCGATTTCGAGCGTCTGACCGTCGGGGCCAAGGCCACGCCGACCACGCTCACCGTCGGCGGTCGCGAGATCGCCATCGACAAGAGCGCCGAAGGCGTCGCCTTCGTCACGTTCAACGAGTTGTGCGCGAAACCTCTTGGACCCGGCGACTACCTCGCGCTCGCCGCGCGTTTCCACACCGTCATCCTGGGCGGCATCCCGAAGATGGGACCGGACAACCGCAACGAGGCGAAGCGCTTTGTAACCTTGATCGACGCGCTCTATGAGGCGAAGGTAAATCTAATCTGCTCGGCGGAAGTCTCGCCGGAAGAACTCTACGAGGCCGGCGACGGGGCGTTCGAATTCGAACGCACGGTTTCGCGACTCATGGAAATGCAGTCGGAAGACTACATCGCCCAGCCGCATGAGAATAAAATTGCAGATGCTGCGTGAGAGGGAACGTTGGGAGCCGACAAAGCTGTTTGCCGTTGTCTCCCGAAAAAATCATCGACGCGGTCGGTTGGTATAATGTATACCACAGAAGTCAACCGACCGATTGGAGGGGTGTGACGTGGTGTCGCGCCCAAACGCCGGAACGTCCGGCACAGCAACCGGGAAGTGGACGAGGACATGGCTAGAAAGAAGATCGCGCTTATCGGCGCAGGCAATATCGGCGGTACGCTGGCCCATCTGGCGGGCCTGAAGGAACTGGGCGACGTCGTCCTGTTCGATATCGTCGACGGCATTCCCCAGGGCAAGGCCCTCGATATCGCGGAGTCGTCGCCGGTCGACGGTTTCGACGCCTCGGTTTCGGGTTCCAAGAACTACTCGGCGATTCGCGGCGCGGACGTCATCATCGTCACCGCAGGCATCGCGCGGAAGCCTGGCATGAGCCGCGACGATCTGATCGGCACCAATGCGAAAGTCATGCAAAGCGTTGGCGAGGGCATCAGGAAGTACGCGCCGAAGGCGTTCGTCATCTGCATCACCAACCCGCTTGACGCCATGGTCTGGGCGCTCCGTGAAGCGTCGGGCCTGCCGCATCACATGGTCGTCGGCATGGCCGGCGTACTCGACAGTGCGCGCTTCCGTTACTTCCTCGCAGAAGAATTCAACGTGTCGGTCGAAGACGTCACCGCCTTTGTGCTCGGCGGCCACGGCGACACCATGGTGCCGCTGGTCCGCTACTCGACGGTTGCCGGCATTCCGCTGCCCGACCTGGTGAAGATGGGCTGGACCACGAAAGCCAAGCTGGACGCCATTGTTCAGCGCACCCGCGACGGCGGCGCCGAGATCGTCGGCCTGCTGAAGACCGGTTCAGCGTTCTATGCCCCGGCCGCCTCGGCGATCGCCATGGCCGAGAGTTACCTCAAGGACAAGAAGCGCGTGCTGCCCTGTGCCGCCTTCCTGACCGGCCAGATGGGCCTGCGCAACATCTACGTCGGCGCGCCCTGCGTGATCGGCGCCGGCGGCGTCGAACGCGTCGTCGACATCCAACTCAATGCGTCCGAGAAGAAGGCGTTGATGAAATCGGCGGGCGCGGTCAAGGAACTGATCGCGACGACGAAGAAGCTCATGGCGGAAGCGAAGAAAGCCGCACCAAAGAAAACTTCCACCAATAAGAAGACGGCGGCGAAGAAATCTGGCAAAAAGAAAGCCGCTGCTCCTTTGGCGGCTAAGCCCGCTGCCAAGGTCGCGTCAAAACCGATTGCGAAACCGGGAACGAAGAAGGCAGCAGCGAAGACGACAACGGCGCAACCCGCCGCCCGAAAACCTGCCGCGAAAAAATCCACGAAGGGGACCGCGGCCACATCGACGACGAGGAAATCTGCCATGAAAAAACCCGTTGCCAAGAAACCTGCGAAGAAAGCGGCTGCCAAGAAAACGGCTGCCAAGAAATCTCCCGCCAAGAAAACCGCTGCCAAGAAAGCTTCGGCTAAGAAGGCTGCCGTGAAGAAAGCTCCGGCCAAGAAGACCGCCGCGAAGAAGGCCCCGGCAAGAAAGAAGGCCGCCGCGAAGAAAACTGCCGTGAAGAAGGCTGCAGCGAAGAAGGCTCCGGCGAAGAAGACTGCAGCGAAGAAGGCCCCGGCGAAGAAGAAGGCTGCGGCCAAGAAAGCTCCGGCCAAGAAGACCGCGGCGAAGAAGGCCCCCGCCAAGAAAGCCGCCGCGAAGAAGAAGCCGGCCGCAAAGAAGGCTGCTGCCAAGAAGCCGGCGGCGAAGAAAACCGCAACCAGGAAAACGCCGGCCAAGCGCGCGCCGGCCAAACGAAAAACAACCGCCCGCAAGAAGGCATAGGAACAGCGCGCCCGAAGAGAGGCAAAAATGAATATCCACGAGTATCAGGGCAAGGAACTGCTCTCTAAGTACGGGGTGACCGTGCTTAAGGGCGGGGTCGCCTACACGGTCGATGAGGCCGTGAAACAAGCCGAGGCGCTAGGCGGCCCGGTCTATGTCGTCAAATCCCAGATCCATGCCGGTGGCCGCGGCGCCGGCCGGTTCAAGGACAATCCCGACGGCAAGGGAGGTGTGCGAGTCGTTAAATCTGTCGACGAAGTCCGTGCAAGCGCCGAGGAAATGCTCGGCCATGTGCTGGTCACCAAGCAGACCGGCGAAACGGGCAAAGAGGTCAAGCGCCTCTATATCGAGGACGGCTGCGACATCGCCCGAGAGCTCTACCTTGGCATGCTGCTCGACCGTGAAACCTCTCGACTGACCATCATGGCGTCGACCGAGGGCGGTATGGAAATCGAGGAAGTCGCGGCGGCAACGCCGGAGAAGATCCTCAAGGTTGCCATCGATCCGGCAACCGGTATCCAGCCGTTCCACGCCCGCAAGCTTGCCTTCGGTCTCGGTCTCGAAGGCAATCAGGTCAAGTCGGCCGTCAAGTTCATCATGGCGATGTACAAGGCGTTCACCGACCTCGACTGCTCCATCGTCGAAATCAACCCGCTTGTCGTCACCGGTGACGGCGACGTGGTTGCGCTCGACGCCAAGGTCAACTTCGATTCGAACGCACTGTTCCGTCACCCCGACGTGCTGGAGATGCGCGACGAGGAAGAAGAGGACCCGATGGAGAAGGAGGCCGCCGACTACGACCTGAACTACATCAAGCTCGACGGCACCATCGGCTGCATGGTCAATGGCGCAGGCCTGGCCATGGCGACCATGGACATCATCAAGCTAAAGGGCGGCGAGCCAGCCAACTTCCTCGATGTCGGCGGCGGCGCGACCACGGAACGCGTCACCAAGGCATTCAAGATCATCCTCTCGGATGAGAATGTCGAAGGCATCCTGGTCAACATCTTCGGCGGCATCATGAAGTGCGACGTGATCGCCGAGGGCGTCGTCACGGCGGCCAAGGAGGTCAGCCTCAGCGTGCCGCTCGTGGTGCGCCTCGAAGGCACCAACGTTGATAAGGGTAAGAAGATCATGGCCGATTCCGGCCTGCCGATCATCTCGGCCGACGATCTGGGCGATGCCGCAGAGAAGGTCGTCAAAGCCGTGAAGGAGGCGAAGTAATGTCTGTTCTTGTCAACAAAAACACGCGCCTCATCTGCCAGGGGTTCACCGGCGGCACGGCGACATTCCACTCCGAACAGGCGATTGCCTACGGCACCAACCTGGTCGGCGGCGTGACGCCCGGCAAGGGCGGCTCGACCCACCTCGATCGTCCGGTGTTCGACACCGTCGCCGAGGCGGTCGCCAAGACCGAAGCCAACGCCTCCGTTATCTACGTTCCGCCGCCGTTTGCGGCCGACGCCATCCTCGAGGCCATCGACGCCGGCGTTGAACTCGTGGTTTGCATTACCGAGGGCATTCCGGTGCTCGACATGGTGCGCGTCAAGCGCGCCCTTGAGGGATCCAGGACGCGGCTCATCGGACCGAACTGCCCAGGCGTTATCACACCCGACGAATGCAAGATCGGCATCATGCCGGGCCACATTCACAAGCGCGGCAAGGTCGGCGTCGTTTCGCGTTCGGGCACCCTGACCTACGAAGCCGTCGCCCAGACCACGGCGGCCGGCCTCGGCCAGTCGACCTGCATCGGCATCGGCGGTGACCCGGTCAACGGCACCAACTTCGTCGACTCGCTGACCATGTTCATCGAAGACGACGAAACTGAAGCCATCATCATGATCGGCGAGATCGGCGGTTCCGCCGAAGAAGACGGCGCCGAAGTGATCAAGGCGTCGGGTACCAAGAAGCCGGTCGTCGGATTCATCGCCGGCGTCACCGCGCCTCCGGGCCGTCGTATGGGCCATGCCGGTGCAATCATTTCCGGCGGCAAGGGCGGTGCACCCGAAAAGATCGAGGCAATGAAATCGGCGGGCATCCACGTCGCCGACTCGCCAGCGACGCTCGGCACCACCATGATCAAGGCCATCGGCTGAACGCCTACCCGTCAAAAGGTCGCTAAATAGGTGGAAACGGTGAATTTTTTCTCCGTTTCCACCTTTGCGACGGTTGGCTAACCGGATCGTCTCGGGCAAACTATCCCCAGGCACGTCGCATGTGACCCCCGCGTGCGAGTCAGGGAGGGGCGCACCGTCGCCCGAGATGTAATGACGATGAACGACCCGACGGGTTTCCTATACGCCGGCAACCAAGTTTACATCGCTGAACTCTACGAACGATACCTGGACGATCCGGGTTCCGTGGATCGCCGCTGGCAGGAGTTCTTCGAGGATCTCTCCGACGAGACAGCCAACCAGGCGCCGAACCGGACCGGCGCCTCGTGGGCGCCGTCCGATGCCCGCATCGTCGGCAACGGCAGTCTCGAGTCGCTCTCCGAACAGATGGAACGCACCGACAAGCAGCGTCCGCCGGCTTACGCGGCGCCGCAACCGACCGCGTCGTCGAGCGCCCAAATTCGCCAGGCGACCCTCGATTCGATCCGCGCCCTGATGCTGATCCGCGCCTACCGGGTGCGCGGCCATCTCGTGGCCAAGCTCGATCCGCTGGAGCTCGACATCCGCGAGGAACACCCGGAGCTCGATCCGAAGACCTACGGATTCACGGACAAGGATTACGACAAGGAGATCTTCATCAACTACGTGCTGGGTCTCGAGACCGCGACGCTTCGCGAGATTCTCTCGATCCTGCGCAAGACCTACTGCGGTCACATTGGCATCGAGTACATGCACATCCAGGACCCGACCGAGAAGTCGTGGCTCCAGGAACGCATGGAAAGCATGCAGAACCAGGCGCACTTCACCGAGAAGGGCAAACAATTCATCTACAAGCGGCTGTGTGAGACCGAAGGGTTCGAGAGATACCTCGACAAGAAGTTCACCGGCACCAAACGATTCGGCCTCGACGGCGGCGAAAGCCTGGTTCCCGCGATCGAACAGATTCTTAAGCGCGGCAGCCAGCTCGGCATCGAGGAGGTCGTGCTCGGCATGGCGCATCGCGGCCGCCTCAACGTTCTCGCCAACGTGATGGGCAAGCCCTACCAGGCGATCTTCTCCGAGTTCCAGGGCAACGCGGCGACGCCCGACGACGTCCAGGGTTCGGGTGATGTGAAGTATCACCTCGGCACCTCGTCGGATCGCGTGTTCGACGGGCGCTCGGTCCACCTCAGCCTGACTGCCAATCCGTCGCACCTCGAATGCGTCAACACCGTGGTGCTCGGCAAGGTGCGCGCCAAGCAGCGCCAGAAGAACGACCAGGAACGCGAGAAGGTCATGGGTCTGCTGCTGCACGGCGACGCGGCGTTCGCCGGCCAGGGACTGGTGCCTGAGACCTTCGATCTGTCCCATCTGCGCGGCTATCAGACCGGCGGCACGATTCATTTCGTCATCAACAACCAGATCGGCTTCACCACGTCGCCGAAGTTCTCGCGCTCGTCGCCGTATTGTTCCGACGTCGCCAAGATCGTCGCTGCGCCGATCTTCCACTGCAACGCGGACGATCCGGAAGCGGTCGTGCACTGCGCGCGCGTGGCGATCGAATACCGCCAACGGTTCAAGAAGGACGTGGTCGTCGACATGATCTGCTATCGCCGGCACGGTCACAACGAGGGCGACGAACCGATGTTCACCCAGCCCCGGATGTACAAGAAGATCGCCAGCCACCCGACGACCAAGGAAATCTACGCCAAGAAGCTGATCCACGAAGGTGTGCTCAGCCAGGGCGAAGCCGAGAAGTATGACACCGACGTGCAGGCGACGCTGGACGCCGATTTCGAGGCATCGATGAGCTACAAGCCGAACAAGGCCGACTGGCTTGAAGGCTCGTGGTCGGGAATGACCGTGGCCTACGGCGACGCCCGGCGCGGCCACACCGGTGTCACCGTCGACCGCCTTCGCGAGGTCGGCGCGGCGCTGACCCGGGTGCCAGACAACTTCAATCTCAATGCCAAGATCGCGCGCCAGCTCGAGACCAAGCGCAAGATGATCGAGAGCGGCGAAGGCATCGACTGGTCGACGGCTGAGGCACTGGCCTTCGGCACGCTGATGCTGGACGGTCATCCGGTCCGCTTATCGGGCCAGGATTCGGGGCGCGGCACGTTCTCGCAGCGTCACTCGGTCCTCGTCGATCAGGAGAACGAAGAACGCTATATCCCCCTCAATAATATCCGCTTCGGCCAGGCCCCTTATGAGGTCATCGACAGCCCACTGTCGGAAGCCGGTGTTCTCGGGTTCGAATACGGTTACGCGTTGGCCGAACCGCAGATGCTGATCATGTGGGAAGCCCAGTTCGGCGATTTCGCCAACGGCGCCCAGGTCATCATCGACCAATTCGTCTCATCGGCCGAATCGAAGTGGCTGCGGATGTGCGGTCTCGTCATGTTGTTGCCGCACGGCTATGAAGGCCAGGGACCGGAACACAGCTCGGCCCGCCTAGAGCGTTATCTGCAGCTCTGCGCCGAAGACAACTTGCAGGTTTGCAACTGCACCACGCCGGCCAACTACTTCCACGTTCTGCGCCGCCAGTTGATGCGCGATTTCCGTAAGCCTTTGATCCTGATGACGCCGAAATCGCTGTTGCGCCACAAGCGCTGCGTCTCGAAGATCCGGGAGATGGGCGACGACACGACATTCCACCGCGTGCTGTGGGACGACGCGCAAATCGCCGGCACGCTGGCGCCGGACAGCGAGATCGACCGGGTCGTCCTTTGCAGCGGCAAGATCTATTACGACCTCGCCGAGGAACGCGACAACCGCGGCTTGAAGAACGTTCAGATCATCCGTCTCGAACAGCTCTACCCGTTCCCGGTAGACGGCCTCACGGTCGAACTCTCGCGCTTCCCGAATGCAGACATCGTGTGGTGCCAGGAGGAACCCCGCAATATGGGTTCGTGGACCTACCTGATTGAACCCATGGGTCGCCTGCTGGACGACATCGGTCTCGGCGGAAAGCGTGTCAAGTATGTCGGCCGCGAAGCCGCCGCGTCGCCCGCAACGGGTTCGGCGAAACGCCACATCGCCGAGCAGCAGGCCATCGTCAACACCGCCCTCGCGGTTCCGCAACCGGCGACCAGGAAGCCGGCGGCAAAGAAATCGACCACCAAGAAAGCGGCCGCTCCCAAGTTGGCCGCCAAGAAACCCGCAGCGAAGAAGCCCGCAGCCAAGAAACCTGCGCGCGCCAGGAAATGAGCCAAGAGGCCAGATTGAGGGGTTTCGTGGGTCGGACTCACGGATCATCCCAGACTGCATGCAAGACCGGAGGTCATGATGTCCGTTGAATTGAAGGTTCCCGTTCTCGGTGAATCGGTAACCGAAGCGACCGTCGCCAAGTGGTACAAGAAAACCGGCGACGCGATCGCGGTCGACGAACCGCTGTGCGAACTCGAGACCGACAAGGTCACCGTCGAGGTCAACGCCCCTGTCGCCGGCGCCATGGGCGACATCGTCGCGGCCGAAGGCGCGGACGTCGAGGTCGGCGCGCTGCTGGCGATGATCGAGGAAGGCGCCGCCGGCACCGCACCCGCCGCCGAGCCGGCACCGGAACCCGCCCCGTCGCCGGAACCGGCCGCCGCGCCCGCCCCGGAAGCAAAACCGGCACCTGCCGCCAAGGAAGCGCCGGCACCCGCTGCGAAATCCGCGCCGGCGCCGGCGTCGGCCCCCGGCAGTCAGGTCCACCTGTCGCCGGCGGTTCGCAAACTGATTACCGAGCACAACCTCGATCCGGCCTCTATCAAGGGTACAGGGCCCGGCGGCCGCATCACCAAGGGCGACGTCAATGCCGTGATCACCGGCCGCACCGCGCCGGCCCCGGTGAGAGCCCCCTCGACCGCACCGGCAGCCGAGCTGCCGCCGCGCCCCGAGGACCCCCGCGAGGAAAAGGTGCGGATGTCGAAACTCCGCAAGATTGTCTCACAGCGCCTCAAGGAAGCCCAGAACACGGCTGCCATGCTGACGACCTGGAACGAGGTCGACATGACCGAGGCCATGGCGATGCGCTCCGAGTACAAGGACGCGTTCGAGAAGAAGCACGGCGGCCGTCTCGGCTTCATGTCGATCTTCGTTCGTGCCGCGATCGTCGCGCTGAAGGACTGGCCGGCGGTCAACGCCGAGATCTACGGCGACGAGATCGTCTACAAGAACTACTACAATATCGGCGTCGCTGTCGGTTCGCCGCAGGGCCTCGTCGTCCCCGTCATCAAGGATGCGGACGAGATGAACTTCGCCGAAATCGAGGGTAAGATCGCCGACTTCGGCCGCCGCGCGCGCGACGGCAAGCTCGGCATCGACGAAATGATGGGCGGCACGTTCACCATATCGAACGGCGGCGTCTTCGGCTCGCTGATGTCGATGCCGATTCTCAATGCGCCGCAGTCCGCTATTCTCGGCATGCACAAGATCCAGAAACGTCCGATGGTCGTCGGCGACGAGGTCAAGATCCGCCCGATGATGTACCTGGCGCTGACCTACGATCACCGGATCATCGACGGCCGCGAGGCGGTCTCGTTCCTGGTCCGCATCAAGGACTGCGTCGAAGATCCCAAGCGCATTCTGATCGACGTCTAATCATACCGCCGTTGGAGGATATCTCATGAGCGAAGCCTACGATGTCATTGTCATCGGCGGGGGTCCCGGTGGTTACGTGGCGGCCATACGCGCCGCGCAGCTTGGCCTCAAGACCGCCTGCGTCGAAAGCCGCGGCGCGCTGGGCGGCACCTGTCTGAACGTCGGTTGCATTCCGTCGAAAGCGCTGCTGCAGTCCTCCCACCACTTCGAGGCCGCCGGCCACGAGTTCGCCGAGCATGGCATCCAGGCAACCGGCCTGAAGCTCGATCTCAAGACCATGATGGCGCGCAAGAACAAGGTCGTCGCCGACCTGACCGGCGGCATCGCCTTCCTGTTCAAGAAGAACAAGATCGACTACCTCGAAGGTCACGGCCGCATCGTCGAGGCCGGCAAGGTCGCGGTGAAGCCGAACAAGAAGGGCGCCAAGGAAACCGTGCACGAGACCAAGGACATTATCATCGCCACCGGCTCGGACGTGACGCCGCTCAAGGGCGTGACCATCGACGAGAAGAAGATCGTCAGTTCAACCGGTGCGCTCGACCTTGCCAAGGTGCCGAAGAAGATGATCGTCATCGGCGCCGGAGTCATCGGCCTCGAACTCGGATCGGTCTGGCGCCGCCTCGGCTCCGAGGTCACGGTGATCGAGTTCCTCGATCACATCCTGCCGGGCATGGACGGCGAGATATCCAAACAGATGCAGCGCACGCTCACCAAGCAAGGACTCACGTTCAAGATGTCGACCAAGGTGACCGGCGCCAAGGTCAGCGGCAGCGGCGTCGAACTGACCGCCGAGCCTTCGGCCGGCGGCAAGGCCGAGAAGATCAAGGCCGACATCGTGCTGGTCGCCATCGGCCGCAAGCCGAACACCGAGGGTCTCGGGCTCAAGGACGCGGGCGTCGAGACGGACGAACGCGGCTTCGTCAAGATCGACGGCCATTTCCAGACCAACGTACCCGGCATTTTCGCCATCGGCGACGTGGTCGGCGGCGCCATGCTGGCCCACAAGGCGGAGGAAGAAGGCGTCGCCTGCGCCCAGATTCTCGCCGGCGAGGCCGGGCACGTCGACTATGGCTCCATCCCCGGCATCGTTTACACGTGGCCCGAGGTCGCTTCGGTTGGCAAGACGGAGGAACAGTTGAAGAAGGACGGCGTCGCCTACAACGTCGGCAAGTTCCCGTTCACCGCCAACAGCCGTGCGCGGGCCAACGGCGACACCGACGGGTTCGTCAAGATCCTGGCCGATGCCGAGACCGACGCCGTTCTTGGCGCTCACATCATCGGCCCGGCGGGCGGCGACCTGATCCAGGAAGTCGTCGTCGGCATGGAACTCGGCGCCTCGGCCGAGGACATCGGACGAATCTGCCACGGCCATCCGGGCCTGCCCGAGGCGGTCAAGGAAGCGGCGCTCGGCGTCGCCAAGCGCGCCATCCACGTCTGAGCACGGACGGCGTTAGTCCCGCGTGCCGCCGGGCTCGTCCCGGCGCATCGCCATGCGGCGGCGGATCATCGGTCCGAACACGATCGGCAGCACAAACCCGACGACGGCCACGACCCAGAGCCCGATCGACAGTCCGGACGCGAACAACGCCGTCCAGTCGCCGTCTGAGATGGTCATCGCCCGGCGCAGGTTGGCCTCCATCAGGTTGCCGAGCAGCACGCCCATGATGACCGGCACCAGGGGCACGTCGAGCTTGCGCAGGACCCATCCCATGACGCCGAAGATGATCATGACCAGCAGGTCGAACGTCGAGCCGGAAATCCCGTAGATGCCGACGAACGACACCATGGCGACGATCGGCATCAGGATGCGCGGCGGCACCATCAGCACGCGGACGAACAGGCCGACCATGGGAATGTTCATCAGCAACAGCATCAGGTTGCCGATGAACAGCGCGGCGATCAGTCCCCAGACGACGTCCGGGTTCTGGGTGAACAGCAGCGGACCGGGCGTGATGTTGAGCGCCAACAGCATCGCCAGCAGGACCGCCGTGGTGCCGGAACCCGGCACCCCGAGCGCGAGCATCGGCACCAGCGCACCGCCGGCCGCCGCGTTGTTGCCGGCTTCCGGCGCGGCAACGCCGCGCTCGTCGCCGGTCCCGAAGGTGCCCTTCTTGTCGGCGACCCGCTTCTCGATCGAGTAGGCAATGAACGATCCGAGCGACGCTCCGGCGCCCGGCAGTACGCCGGCGACGAATCCGAGAGCCGAGGAGCGCAGCATGGTCGGCGTGCACCGCTTCAGAATGGCGAGCGACGGAACGATCCGGCCGGTACCGACGTGGGCGTCCTTGCCCTCGCCCGAACCGTCGCCGCGGTGCTCGAGAAAGATGAACACCTCGGAGAGCGCGAACAGACCGACGATCGCGACGAGGAAGTCGATCCCGTCATACAAATGAACCTCGCCGAACGAAAAGCGCGGCACGCCGGTCTGGCCGTCGACGCCGACCATGGCGATGCCGAGACCGAGAGCCGCGGCGAATGCCGCCTTGGCCTGGCTTTTCGAAGCGATGCCGCCGAGCGTCGCAAAGGCCAGGACGAACAGCGCGAAGTACTCGGCCGGACCGAACAGCAGCGCCAGCTTGACCAGCATCGGCGCGAAGAATACCAGCCCCCAGGTCGCAAGGAAGGCGCCGACGAACGACGCCATGCCGGAAAGCGCAAGCGCCTCGCCGCCCCGGCCTTGCTGGGCCATGGGATACCCGTCGAGTGTCGTCATCAGCGCCGGCTCGTCGCCCGGGATGTTCAGCAGGATCGACGAAATGCGGCCGCCGTACATCGCGCCGTAATAGACCGACGTCAGCAGGATCATGGCCTGGGTCGGATCGAGTCCGAGCGTGAAGGCCAGCGGGATGAGGATGGCGACGCCGTTCGACGGTCCGAGTCCCGGCAGCGCGCCCATGACGGTGCCCAGGAAACAGCCGATCAGGGCGAGGAAGAGGTTCTGCCATGTCAGCGCGATGGCGAAACCGTCGGCGAGAGCGAGCAGCGATTCCATGATCGCCCTCCTAGAAACCCAGCGGTCCGCGCGCTAGCGACAGACCGAGGATGAGATGGAACACCGTGTAGATGCCGCCGGCGATCAGCACACCGGTGACGGCCGACCAGACCGGCCGGGTTCCCAGACGCCAGGTCAGGAACCCGGACGCCAGCGCCGTGGCGATAACGAACCCGAGGTCCGGCAACAGCATGGCGTAGGCCGTCATGACGACGATCGCGAGCGCGATCTCGGCGAGCTTCGGCAACGCCGGCCATTCGGGAGACTCACCCGGCCGCGCCAGCACGACCAGGCTGGAGATCGCCATGACGATGGCGATCATGATCGGGAACGCGCGTGGGCCGAACGGATCGGAAATGAAGCTGAGTTCTATCTCCGTCGCACCCCAGATGAAGAATGCGGCGAGCAGCAGGCCAACGCCGCCGAAAATGCGGTCACTCATGGAATCCCCCTCGGTTCGTGATGTCCGGGAATGCCGGGGTGCGGGACCGGACGGCCGAGCGGCCGCCCGATCATCCGCAGATCCGGCCGTCCGCGCCGCCTACTTGATCAGGCCGATCTTACGCGAGAGATCCTCGATCGACGCGACCGACTCGGCGACGAATTCCTGGAACGCATTGCCGCGCAGGTTCAGCGGCGCGAGGCCATTCTGCGCCATCACGGCTTTCCATTCGGCGGAATCGTAAACCGTGCCGATGGCATTGGCCCAGTAATCGTAGGCCTCGTCGGACATGCCGCCCGGCGCATAGAAACCGCGCCAGTTGGCGCCGATTACGTCGATGCCCTGTTCGGCGGCGGTCGGGAAGCTGGCGAATTCGCCTTCAAGCCGTTCGGGGCTCAGGACCGCGATCACCCGGATATCGCCGGAATC
This sequence comes from Rhodospirillales bacterium, assembly GCA_040219295.1. Lineage (GTDB taxonomy): Bacteria > Pseudomonadota > Alphaproteobacteria > Rhodospirillales > Casp-alpha2 > JAVJST01. The sequence goes on along the minus strand of JAVJST010000005.1, from coordinate 391,114 downwards.
GACGAAACCCTTGGCTTCCGAGACGTCGCCGGTGAAGGCCTGAACGGAACCGGCGAGCAGTTGCGTTACCGCTTCGCCACCGCCGTCAAAGGCGACGTACTTGATGGTCCTGACATCGTCGATTCCGGCCTTGGTCGCCGCCAGCAGGACCTTGAGGTGGTCCCAGCCGCCGACAGCCGATCCACCGGCAACGGCGATCGATTTCGGGTTCGACTTGATGCGGCCCATCAGGTCGGGAAGATCCTTGATGTCGCTGTTCTTGGCCACCGCGATGATACCGTAGTCGGCGCCAACCGTGCCGAGCCAGCGGACCTGGCCCATGTTGTTGCCCGGATACGCCCCCTGGGCGAGGCGAGTGGCGGTCGCCGACGACGCGGCGACGATCAGACCGGTGTCGTCATTACGCTTGTTGACCACTTCGGCGAAGGCGACACCGCCGCCGCCGCCGGCGAGGTTGGTGACCTGCATGGTACCCGGGATGACCCCCAGGTCCTGCATGGTCTTGCCAACCTGACGGCAGGTAAAGTCCCAGCCGCCGCCCGGGTTGGCGGGCGCGATGCACTCGGTCGCTTCGGGCTCGAACGCCGACGAGGTGCCGGCCATCGAGGTGACGGCAAACGCCGCCAGGGCCGCAGTGCGGGCGAATTTGGAGATCATTGTCATTGTTGTCCTCCCTGGTCAGTGGTTGTTCTCCCACTGAAACCATGCCATCGGCTTGATAAACCGTCTAACGATTAATGATAGTGTTGCGGGTATCCGGGCGGCCAAACAGCCGCTATTCGCCGCCCCGCATCCGGGCGCGGGGGTGCGCGACGTCGTAGACGGACTGCAGCCGGCGGGCGTCGACCGCCGTGTAGCGCTGGGTCGTGGACAATGAGGCGTGGCCGAGCAGCTCCTGAATCGTGCGCAGGTCGCCGCCACCCGCCAGCAGGTGGGTCGCGAAGCTGTGCCGGAGCGCGTGCGGCGTCGCGGTTTCCGGTAAACCCAGCCGCTTTCTGAGACGCTGGACCCGGTCCTGGATCAATCGCGAGCCGAGGCGCTTGCCGCGTTCGCCGACGAACAGCGGGCCGTCATCGGCGAGTTCCAGCGGACAGGCCGCGAGGTAGTCCTCGACCGCTTCGGCGACGATCGGCAACACCGGCACGATCCTCTCCTTGCGGCCCTTGCCCCGGATGCGCAGCGCCTGCTGGCCGGCCCTGGGCGCATCCCGGCGGTCGATCCCCAGGGCCTCGGAGATGCGCAGCCCGCAACCGTAGAGCAGCAACAGCACGGCACTGTCACGCTTGGCGACCCAGGGCGCGAGGCCGAGGTCCGCGACGCTGCCGACGACGTCCATGGCATCGGCCTCGTCGAGCGCCTTGGGCACACTCTTCGGCAAACGGCCGGCCTTGAGCGCCCCGGCGGCGACGTTGACGCACTTGCCCTGGCGCTCAAGGTAACCGAACAGGCTCTTGATTGCCGAGATCGCCCGCGCCCGGGAAACCCGCGACAGCCCTTCGCTCTCACGCCGGGCGAAGTAGCTCCGGAAGTCACGCGCGACCATGCCCTCAAGATCACCGAATCCGGGCCGGTAGCCGAGATCGTCGGCGACATGGATCATCAGCCGGGCGATATCGCGGCCGTAGCCGTCGACGGTTGCCGGCGACAACCGGCGTTCATGCGCCAACCACCGGAGCCAATCCGACACCCCGGTGCGAACCGCCGGCTCGGCGTTCAGGTTGTCGCATAGGAGCGTAATGAATGCCTCGGCGCCGACCGAGCGTATACCGGGCAGTGGGCGGGACGGCGTTGTTTCGGATTGTCCGTTCAGGGACGGGTCAGCCATCGGCGCACCGTCAGCGCCAGGGCGTTGCCGAGAAACGCCAGCAGCTCGGTTCCCTGGCCCGGCATGAAGGTGTTGTCGCGCGCGCCCACGCACAGCAGCGCGGGGGGCAGTTCGAACCCGGCGTCGACGCGAACCAGCGCCGCCGAATGGGCAAGACCCGCACCCTCGCCGAACAGGGTGCCGTCGTCGACGAGGTCGGCGAACAGGCAAACGTTCATGTCCGGGCCGAGCATCTGCCGCACGAGGCCGAGCGGCAATTGACGCGCCTGCGGATTGATCAGCGCCGGCATCGGCGCACGGGCGAATTCGAACCCGAGGCACACGACATCGACGTCGAGCAGCCGCGGCCAGTCCTCGGTCACGACCCTGAGGACGTCGTCGAAGCTGGCGGCGTCGAGCATCGCCAGCACCGCCTCGTGGGTCCGCGTCTGCACCGACATGTTGGAGCGGCTGGTCTGGATAACGCTTTGCGCGGCCGAGCGCAGGTCGTCGATGGTTTCCTGGCTGCGGTCGATTAGTACGGATTGCAGATCGACCACGTCGTCGCCGCTCCAGCGGCCGCGCGGCGCGATCTGGCGCAGCACCTCGACGTGATCGAGCAGGAACTCCGGGTGGCGCATGAGGTAGTGAACGACCTCGGTCTCGGTCACCGATTCTCCGGCTTCCGCCGCCGAGATTTCGTCGTCGACATCCTCCAGAACCGCGTTGTCGTCCGTGTTCCCGGCCATGCGCCTTGTCCCTCCTCTGCGTCGCGGCCCCCGCCGCCGGTCCCCAGCCTGATCTCAGGCGTCAAATCGTTCTCGACCCGCCTTCGCGAGCAGGTAAAGTGTACCGCATGCCCCCGCCCGAAACCAGTTTATCCGGCACAGATTCGCAAGATATTGGGGGAACGCGCGTTTCCGTACTACTACCCCTGCCCCTAGCCGGCCCATACGACTACAGGCTGGACAGCGAATCGGATATTCTGCCCGGCACGTTTGTACGGGTGCCGCTGGGCAATCGCGTAACCGAGGGCGTGCTGTGGGGCGACGGTTCCGGCGCGGTCGAGGACAAACGCCTCAAGCCCGTCAGCGAGGCGCTGCCGACCGTGCCGCTGCCCGAGGTGTCGCGACGTTTCGTCGATTGGGTCGCGAACTACACGATGACGCCGCCAGGCGCCGTCCTGCGCATGGTCATGAGCGTGCCGGAAGCCCTCTACCCGCCGCCGACGATGACACGCTACGAGCTCGCCCCGGGCTTCGACGATCATCCGCCGGGGTTTCGCGAAACCGCAGCGCGTCTCAGTGTTATCGAACAGGCCCGCGCCGGACCGCCGCGTAGTGCCGCGGATCTTGCGCGGGACGCCGGATGTTCATCGGGTGTGGTCACCGGCCTTGCCGACGCCGGCGTGCTCCGCCGCGTCGAGATGACCCCGCCGCCCCCGGCGGCCCCCGACGCCGACGCGGCGACCATCACCCTGTCTTCCGATCAGGCGGCAAACGCCCAGGTACTCGCTGACGCGGTCCGCCGCGCCGCGTTCGAGGTCTTCGTGCTCGACGGCGTCACCGGGTCCGGCAAGACGGAGGTCTACTTCGAAGCCGTCGCCGAGGCACTGCGTCAGGGCCGCCAGGTTCTCGTCATGCTGCCGGAGATCGCGCTCGGCCAGCAGTGGCGAAGCCGTTTCCGAAACCGGTTCGGCGCCGCAGCCGTCGAATGGCACTCCGACTTGACCCAGGCGACCCGGCGTGAAACCTGGCGCGCCGTCGCCAACGGCACCGCGCGGGTCGTCGTCGGCGCCCGCTCGGCGCTGTTCCTGCCGTTCCCTGATCTCGGCCTCATCGTCGTCGACGAGGAACACGACGCCGCCTACAAGCAGGAGGACGGAGTCATCTACAATGCCCGCGACATGGCCGTCGTCCGCGCCCGGCTGAGCGAGATCCCGGCGGTGCTGGTCTCGGCCACGCCGTCGCTTGAGACCCTGACCAACGCCGAACAGGGCCGCTACCGGGCGTTGTCGCTGAGCGAACGCCACGCCGGCGCCGCGCTGCCCGAGGTTACGACCATCAACATGCGCGACCATGCCCCCGCCGGCGGGCGCTGGATGTCGGATTCGATGCTCGAGGCGGTAGAGGAAACCCTGGCCAACGGCGAGCAGGTCATGCTGTACCTGAATCGGCGGGGCTACGCGCCGCTGACCCTGTGCCGCGCCTGCGGCCACCGCTTCCAGTGCCCGCAGTGTTCCGCCTGGCTGGTCGAGCACCGGCTGGTCGGCCGCCTGCAGTGCCATCACTGCGGCTACAACGTGCCGCCGCCCGATTCCTGTCCGTCGTGCGGCGCCGCAGGCAGCCTCGCCGCCTGCGGGCCGGGGGTTGAACGCCTCGCCGAGGAAGCGCGAAGTTTGTTTCCGGCGGCACGAGTGGCGATCGCCGCCAGCGACACGCTGCAAAGCCCCAGGGCAGCGGCCGAGATGATCGGCAAGCTGGAGGCGGGCGAGATCGACATCGTCGTCGGCACCCAGATTATCGCCAAGGGCTATCACTTCCCCATGCTGACCCTGATCGGCGTGATCGACGCGGATATCGGGCTCTCGGGCGGCGACCTCAGGGCTGCCGAACGCACCTTCCAGATGCTGCATCAGGTTTCGGGCCGCGCCGGACGCGCCGAACGGCCGGGTCGCGTGGCGCTGCAGACGTATCTTCCCGAACACCCGGTGATCGAGGCGCTCGGCGCGGGCGACCGCGACCGTTTCATCACCGCGGAACGCGATAGCCGCGAGGCGGCCCGCATGCCGCCGTTCGGCCGGCTGGTGGCCCTGATCGTCTCGGGCACCGACGAAGCGCTCGTCGAGCGCGCCGCCAAGGCGCTCGGGCGCAACGCCCCGACGGACAAGGATCTCCGGGTGTTCGGCCCGGCCCCGGCGCCCTTCGCGCTGCTGCGCGGGCGCCACCGACGGCGGCTGCTGATGCACAGCGCCAAGGGCGTGCCGGTCCAGGGCATCGTGGAAAAATGGCTGAAGCGCGCCGGCCTGCCGAAGAAGGTCCGCGTCCAGGTCGACGTCGATCCCTATAGTTTTTACTGAGGCAGTTTATGCTGAGGCAACGGGTTACCGGTACGGCTTGAAGCGGTCGAGCCCTTTGCGGACCGGTCGCGACCGCTGGTAGCGGTCGATGGTCGCTTCGAATTCGTCGGCGACCATCTTGACGGGCGCCTCGACGACTGGTTCGTCCAACGCGACGGCAACGCCCTCGTCTTCGGCACGCCGATGCTCGTCGAGGTTGGAGTGGCGCTCCCAGCGGCGGTCCGGACCGACGTAGTTCGGCGCGATGACGAATTTCCGGGGATGTTCGAACGGCCGCTTGACGCGGTTCACCACGGTGCCGATGTCGAATGGCTTGCAGATGAACTCGTGGACGCCGGCGTTGCGGGCTTCGACGACCACGTCCTCGCGGGTCGCGGCGGATACCATGACGATCGGAATCGCCGCATCGAACGTGGTCTGGCTGCGTCGCACGCGGCGGGAGAAGTCAATCCCGCCCTCGCCCTCGAGTTCGTGTTCGATGATGATCAGGTCGACCTGATTGACGTCGGTCAGGCGTTTCTTCGCCTCGGATATTGTCGACGCCTCGATGAAGGCCCAAACGCCCTGGGACGCCATCGCGCTCTTGATCAGGTCGCGGTAGAAGCGGCTGCCGTCGACGATCAGCACCGTGATCCCGGTAATACTGTCGCGCGGCGCATAGGGCGGCGGCAGGATCTCGACGCCCGCGGGCAGTGTCACCGCATCGGTGTCTTTCAGCGCGCAGGACCCCTCGCGCAGTGGCCCGATGATCGCAGGATAAGGTTGGTCTTGATCGAACATGCTACGGCCTTTTCGCCCCCCTTTTCGCCCCCCGGCTGTGGATAATCGACAGGTTAAAACGCGATGCGCACGGCCGCAGTGACCGGGCTCACAAGACAGGCAAATTTGCGCCGCAGAAAAATGGCCGGAATCGTCTCGAAAAGCGCCGGGACTCGGCTTGAAAGGCTGAAACGAGTGTGTTACGACAGCGCGGCTTTGCGGGGGCCATTCCGCAGGCGCTCAGGGTTTGGCTGGTCTTTCCGGCTGTTGGGGCCGAGAATACCGGTTCATACAAAAAACTGTACAAGGCGACGAGGTTTCCCAGGTGTCAGTCGAAGTTTCGGGCCTAGCCGGCCGCTACGCGACCGCTCTTTATGATCTTGCCGACGCCGGCAAGGTAATCGACGAAGTGGCCGCTGATCTCGCGTCGCTCGGCCGGATGATCGACGAAAGCGAGGATCTCCGCCGTCTCGTCATGTCTCCCGTCATTTCGCGCGGTGAGCAGACCAAGGCAATCCGCGCGTTGGTCGACAAGGCCGGGATGCAGGACCTGACCCAGCGATTCGTCGGCACCGTGGCGCAAAACCGGCGCCTTTTCGTGCTCCGCAAGATGATTTCCGCATTCCACGCCTATCTCGCCGAACGGCGCGGCCAGGCGACCGCCGAGGTCACCTCGGCGACGGAATTGACCGACAAGCAGCTGTCGGCACTGAACGATGCCCTCAAGGGCGCCATGGGCACCTCGGTGTCCGTTGAAACCAAAGTCGATCCGAGCCTGCTGGGCGGCCTTGTCGTCAAAGTCGGTTCGCGGATGATCGACACTTCGCTCCGTACGAAGCTCGCGCAGCTTCGGCTCGCAATGAAAGGGACTTGATGATGGATATCAATCCGTCCGAAATTTCATCGATTCTGAAGGAACAGATCGCCAATTTCGGCACCGAGGCCGAAGTCGCCGAGGTCGGACAGGTGCTCTCCGTCGGTGACGGTATCGCCCGCGTCTACGGCCTCGACCAGGTTCAGGCCGGTGAAATGGTCGAGTTCCCGGGCGGCATCATGGGCATGGCGCTGAACCTCGAGAACGACAACGTCGGTATCGTTATCTTCGGCGACGACCGCACCATCAAGGAAGGCGACACGGTCAAGCGGACCGGCACCATCGTTGACGTGCCGATCGGCATGGGCCTGCTTGGCCGCGTGGTCGATGGCCTCGGCAATCCGATCGACGGCAAGGGTGCGATCGATTCCGATACCCGCGCCCGCGTCGAGGTGAAGGCCCCCGGCATCATCCCGCGGAAATCGGTGCATGAACCGGTGCAGACCGGCCTCAAGGCCATCGACAGCCTGATCCCGGTCGGCCGCGGCCAGCGTGAACTGATCATCGGCGACCGCCAGACCGGCAAGACCGCCGTCATCATCGACACCATCCTGAACCAGAAGTCGGTCAACGAGAACGCCAAGGACGATTCCGAGAAGCTGTTCTGCATCTACGTCGCCATCGGCCAGAAGCGCTCGACCGTCGCCCAGCTGGTCAAGACCCTCGAAGACAACGATGCGATGAAGTATTCGGTCGTCGTCGCGGCGACCGCGTCGGATCCGGCCCCGCTCCAGTTCCTGGCGCCCTACACGGGCTGCACCATCGGCGAATACTTCCGCGATAACGGCAAGCACGCCGTGATCTTCTACGACGATCTTTCCAAGCAGGCCGTGGCCTACCGCCAGATGTCCCTGCTGCTGCGCCGCCCGCCGGGACGCGAAGCTTACCCGGGTGACGTCTTCTACCTACACTCGCGCCTGCTCGAACGCGCGGCCAAGATGAACGACGACAACGGCGCCGGTTCGCTGACCGCGCTGCCGGTCATCGAAACCCAGGCCGGCGACGTTTCGGCGTTCATTCCGACCAACGTGATCTCGATCACCGACGGTCAGATCTTCCTCGAAACCGAGCTGTTCTATAAGGGCATCCGCCCGGCGGTGAACGTCGGTTTGTCGGTCAGCCGTGTCGGCTCGTCGGCCCAGATCAAGGCGATGAAGCAGGTTGCCGGCTCGATCAAGCTGGAGCTCGCCCAGTACCGCGAAATGGCGGCCTTCGCGCAGTTCGCGTCGGACCTCGATCCGGCGACCCAGAAACTGCTGGCGCGCGGCGCCCGCCTGACCGAACTCCTCAAGCAGCCGCAGTACCAGCCGCTGCCGGTCGAAGAGCAGGTCGCGGTGATCTATGCGGGTGTGAAGGGCTATCTCGACGGCATCAAGACCGAAGACGTGACCCGTTTCGAACACCAGTACCTCGACGTTCTGCGCGACAAGGGCACCGACATCCTGGCGACGATCCGCTCGGAGAAGGCGCTGAGCGAGGACACCGAGGGCAAGCTGAAGGCGCTGCTCGACGATTTCACTCAGTCGTTTGCTTGATCTCACGTCTGATCCAGGCACAACCAACAGGCGGAATAGCTGAATGCCGAGCCTCAAGGACCTGAAAAACCGGATCGCCAGCGTCAAGTCGACGCAGAAGATCACGTCGGCCATGAAAATGGTCGCGGCGGCCAAGCTGCGCCGCGCCCAGGAAGCCGCCGAAGCGGCGCGGCCCTATGCGCTTCGCATGGAACGGATGCTGAGCTCGGTCGCCGCTAGCGCGGTCGGCGTCGAAGGCGCGCCGCCGATGCTCGTCGGCACCGGCAAGCAGGACACCCACCTGATTGTTGTCTGCACGGCCGATCGCGGCCTGTGCGGCGGCTTCAACGGGTCGATCGTGCGTCAGACCCGCAAACTCACGCGCCAGCACATCGCCGACGGCCGCTCGGTCAAGCTGCTGTTCGTCGGCAAGAAGGCGCATGACGTGCTGAAGCGCGAAATGGCCGACAAGGTCGTCGACATGATCACCGGGATCGGCCGGCGCACCGTCGAGTTCGCCGAGGCGAAGGACGTCGCGCAAAAGGTCACCGACATGTTCGAAGCCGGTGAGTTCGACGTCTGCACGATCGTGTTCAACCGGTTCCAGTCGGCGATGACGCAGATCGTCACCGAGCAGCAACTGATCCCGTTCGTCGGCAGCGAAGCCGAGGCCGAGGTCGCGGAAGAGACCAAGTCCGGTCCGCAGCCGGTCTACGAGTTCGAGCCCGACGAGGACGAGCTGATCGCCGACCTGTTGCCGCGCAACATCAGCGTGCAGATCTTCCAGGCCCTGCTCGAGAGCGCGGCGTCGGAACACGGCGCGCGGATGACGGCGATGGATAACGCGACCCGCAATGCGGGCGAAATGATCGAGAGCCTGACGACGACCTATAACCGTTCGCGCCAGGCTGCGATCACCACCGAACTTATTGAAATCATTTCGGGCGCCGAGGCGCTCTAAGCGACACTCTGCTTTACGGAGGAGCCAGAAAGATGGCGAAGAACAACGTTGGTACAATTTCTCAGGTCATGGGCGCCGTCGTCGACGTGCGTTTCGAAGGCGACCTGCCGGCGATCCTGAACGCGCTCGAGACCGACAACGACGGCAAGCGCCTGGTTCTCGAGGTTGCCCAGCACCTCGGCGAGAACGTCGTGCGCACCATCGCCATGGACGCCACCGAGGGCCTGCAGCGCGGTCAGGAAGTGACCGACACCGGCGATGCCATCTCCGTTCCGGTCGGGCCGGAAATGCTCGGCCGCATCATCAACGTGATCGGCGAGCCGATCGACGAGCGCGGCCCGGTCAACGCCAAGACCAAGCTGCCGATTCACGCTGCGGCGCCGGACTTCATCGACCAGGCGACGGAAACCGAGATCCTGACCACGGGCATCAAGGTCGTCGACCTGATCAGCCCGTACGCCAAGGGCGGCAAGATCGGCCTGTTCGGCGGCGCCGGCGTGGGCAAGACCGTGCTCATCATGGAGCTCATCAACAACGTCGCCAAGGGCCACGGCGGTTACTCCGTGTTTGCCGGTGTCGGCGAACGGACCCGTGAGGGCAACGACCTTTACCACGAAATGATCGAATCGGGCGTTATCAAGCTCGACGGCGAAGGTTCCAAGGCCGCGCTGGTCTACGGCCAGATGAACGAGCCTCCGGGTGCCCGCGCCCGCGTCGCGCTGACCGGCCTGACCCAGGCCGAGTACTTCCGCGACCAGGAAGGCCAGGACGTGCTGTTCTTCGTCGACAATATCTTCCGGTTCACCCAGGCGGGTTCGGAAGTGTCGGCGCTGCTCGGCCGCATCCCGTCGGCGGTGGGTTACCAGCCGACGCTGGCCACCGACATGGGCAACATGCAGGAACGCATCACCTCGACGAACAAGGGCTCGATCACCTCGGTGCAGGCCATCTACGTCCCGGCGGACGACTTGACCGACCCGGCGCCGGCGACCTCGTTCTCGCACCTTGACGCGACCACGGTTCTCAGCCGCCAGATCGCCGAACTCGGCATCTACCCGGCCGTTGACCCGCTCGACTCGACCTCGCGTATCCTTGATCCGCGGATCATCGGCGAAGAGCACTACGGCGTCGCCACCAAGGTTCAGCAGGTGCTGCAGACGTACAAGGGCCTGCAGGACATCATCGCCATTCTCGGCATGGACGAGCTTTCGGAAGAGGACAAGCTGACCGTGGCCCGCGCCCGAAAGATCCAGCGCTTCCTGTCGCAGCCGTTCCACGTCGCCGAGGTCTTCACCGGCACCCCGGGCGTGCTGGTCCCGCTCGAAGAGACGATCCGCGGCTTCAAGGGCATCGTCGAAGGCGAGTACGATCACATGCCCGAGTCGTCCTTCTACATGGTCGGCACCATCGACGAAGCCGTCGAGAAGGCCAAGAAGCTGGCCGCCGAGGCCGCGTAAGGGCCACACGAGGCTTAGGAGACACGACACATGGCCGAAACAGTCGAGTTCGAACTGGTATCGCCCGCCAAGCTTCTGATGTCGGAAGACGTCGAGATGGTCGTCGTTCCCGGCATGGATGGCGACATCGGCGTGCTGCCGGGCCACTCGCTGCTGATCACCACGGTCCGCCCGGGCGTCATCGACGTCCACGAGGGCGGCAAGGTGAAGGACAGCATCTTCGTCGGCGGCGGCTTCTGCGAGGTTTCGCCGGAACGCTGCACCGTGCTGGCGGAAGAAGCCATGCCGGTCGACAGCATCGACAAGGGTGAAGCCGACGCCCGCCTCTCGGCGGCGCAGGAAGCGCTCTCGTCGGCCGGCGAGGACGACAAGGAAGCCGCGGAAACGGAGCTCAAGCTGGCTGAGGCCCTGGTGGCCGCCGCCAAAGCCTGACCGTTTCCGACAACAGGTTCAGGAAGGGGCGCGGACCGGTGTTCGCGCCCTTTTTGCTGGAGGATACAAGCCCATGAGCGACGCCATCGACATCACCTGGCTAGGCGGACCCGAGGTTCGCGAACTGGCGCTAACCGACGCCGAGATCATCGCCGCCGTGGAGATGGGCCTCAGGGCCCAGGGGCTCGGCCAGACGGTGATCGAGCCGCGCATGCACCTCGAGCCCGATCCCGCGTTCCGCGGGCATTTCAACGTGCTTCGCGGCTATATCGCGGGCGACGCGTTTGCCGACGGCCAGGGTTACGCGGGCGTCAAGACGGTCGGCGACTACATCGACAACTACAAACGTGGCTTGCCGTCGGAAATGGCGCTGCTGAACCTGTTCGATCCGACCACGGGGACCCCGATCGCGGTCATCGATGCCGCCGGCATAACCGACATGCGGACCGGCGCGGTGACCGCGATCGGCGCCAAGTACCTCGCCCGCAAGGACTCGAAGGTTCTGGGCCATATCGGCGCCCGCGGCACCGCCTACTGGAACGTCCGGCTCCTGGATTCGCTGTTCGATTTCGACGAAATCCGCGTCCACTCGCGGCGCCCGGAAAGCCGCGACACGTTTGCGAAACGATTGTCAGACGACCTCGGCAAGAACGTGGTTGCGACCGAGGACTGGCAGAGCTGCCTTGAGGGCGCGGATATCCTCGTCGAGGCCTCGAGGCTCGAGAAACCAACGCCCCTGTTGAAAACGGAATGGATCAAGCCGGGGGCTTTCGTCGTGCCCTACGGCACCATGAGCGCGGTCGAACTCTCGCTTACCGACATCATGGACAAGATGGTGGTCGACGACTGGGGCCAGTGCAGGACACCGCCCGAGGGTGCCGGCGGTCTGCTCGCCTCGCTCGGGGCGCTCAGGCCGCATGTGAATGCCGGGAAGCTCTCCGAGGAAACCCTACACGCGGAGCTCGGCCAGATCGTCGCCGGCCTCAAGCCCGGCCGGGAAACCAATTCGGAAACGAATCTGTTCTGGCACCGGGGCCTCAGCACGTCCGACATCGCTCTCGGCGCGGCAATGCTGCGGAAGGCCACGTCCATGGGGATCGGGCAAACGCTCAGGTACGCCTGATGGCCTCTTCGCGAGCCAGAAAACTCCGAAAGAACATGACGAACGCAGAAAAAGCGTTCTGGTCACAGGTCCGCGACAAGCGATTCCACGAACTGCGGTTTCGACGCCAGCATCCGATTGGACCCTACATCGTCGACTTCTACTGTGCAGCCAAAGAAATCGTCGTTGAGCTCGATGGCGGCCAGCACACGCAAGAAACAGACTTGGAACGATCTGCTTTTCTGCAATCCTGTGGACTCCGCGTGATCCGGTTTTGGAACAACGACGTCCTCAGCAACCTCGGCGGCGTTCTGCGGTCATTGGAAAATGAACTTGATCTCGAATGATCCCCACCCTGTCCCTCCCCTTGATAAGGGGAGGGAACGCCATCTGGCCCTCCCCCTCACAGGGGGAGGGTTTGGGTGGGGGTGCAATATGCGGATTCGGTGATCATGGACACCATCTTCTACGAATATGCCGGCCTGTTCGGCTCGGCGTTTCTCGCCGCCACGGTCATCCCCATCTACTCCGAGGTCGTGATCTCGGCGATGGCGGTCAGCGACCGCTACGACACCCTCGCGCTCTTGATCTGGGCGAGCACCGGCAACACGCTGGGTTCGGTCGTCAACTGGCTGATCGGACGCTATTGCCGCCACTGGCGCGACCGCAAGTGGTTCCCCATAAAGCCCCACCAGCTCGACCGCGCGACCGAATGGTTCAACAAGTGGGGGCTTTGGTCGCTGCTGCTGGCGTGGACGCCGGTGCTCGGCGATCCGCTGACCTTTGTCGCCGGGATCCTCCGGGTGCCGTTCTGGACCTTCCTGATCCTCGTCGCGATCTCGAAGACCGGCCGCTACGCGGTGCTGCTCGGGCTGGTCGGGTGGCTGTTCTAGCGGTTTTCTACCCCGCCGCGCGGTGGCGGCCGCGGTGCTTGCCCTTGGGCTTCCACGCCGCGCCCTTGTGGGCGCGCTTGGGTGCGACGCCCGGGCGATCGAGGCCAAGCTCCATGGCCTCCAGACGCCTGAGTTCGTCGCGCAGCCGGGCGGCTTCCTCGAACTCGAGATCGGCGGCGGCCTTCTTCATCAGCTTCTCGACTTCCTTCATGTGGGCCTGCAGGTTGTGGCCCATCTTGTGGGTCTCGCCGGTGACGCCGGTGTCGACCGTCATGTAGTCCTGCTCGTAGACGCTCTCGAGCACGTCCGAGATACCCTTCTTGACGCTCTGCGGCGTGATGCCGTGTTCCTCGTTGAACGCCATCTGCCGTTCGCGGCGGCGGCTCGTCTCGTCGAGCGCGTATCGGAGGCTCTCGGTCATGGTGTCGGCATAGAGGATCACCCGGCCGTCGAGGTTGCGCGCCGCCCGGCCGATGGTCTGCACCAGCGATCGCTTGGAACGCAGGAAGCCCTCCTTGTCGGCATCCAGGATGCACACGAGCGCACACTCGGGAATGTCGAGGCCTTCCCTCAGCAGGTTGATGCCGACCAGCACGTCGAAGGCGCCGATCCGCAGATCGCGGATAATCTCGATGCGCTCCAGGGTATCGATGTCGGAGTGCATGTAACGCACCCGGACGCCGTGTTCGTGAAGGTATTCGGTCAGGTCCTCAGCCATGCGCTTGGTCAGGGTCGTGACCAGCGTGCGGTAACCGGCGGCGGCGACCGCCTTGACCTCGCCCAGCAGGTCGTCGACCTGGTTCTCCACCGGTCGCACGATGCACTCGGGATCGATCAGGCCGGTCGGGCGCACGACCTGTTCGACGAAGACGCCGCCGGTCTGCTCCATCTCCCAGTCGCCGGGCGTCGCCGAGACGAACACCGACTGCGGCCGCATGGCGTCCCACTCCTCGAACTTGAGCGGCCGGTTGTCGACACAGCTGGGCAGCCGAAAGCCGAACTCCGCGAGGGTCGTCTTTCGGTTGTAATCGCCCCGGAACATGCCGCCGAGCTGCGGCACGGTGACGTGGCTCTCGTCGACTATGACCAGCGCGTTCTCGGGCAGGTACTCGAACAGGGTCGGCGGCGGGTCGCCGGGTTCGCGCCCGGTGAGGTAACGCGAGTAGTTCTCGATCCCGGCGCAGTGGCCGGTGGTCTCCAGCATCTCGATATCGAAGGTGGTGCGTTCCTCGAGACGCTGCGCCTCCAAAAGCTTGCCCTCGGCATGGAGTTCCTGGACCCGTTCCTTCATCTCCGCGCGGATCTGCGGGATCGCCTGCAGCAGCGTCGGGCGCGGCGTCACATAGTGGCTGTTGGGGTAGATGACGATGTCCTCGAGTTCGCCGAGCTTGTCACCGGTCAGCGAATCGATTTCCCACATGCCCTCGAGCTCGTCGCCGAACAGGCTGATCCGCCAGGCGCGGTCTTCCATGTGCGACGGGAACACCTCGATGACGTCGCCGCGCACCCGGAAATTGCCGCGATAGAACGCCTGGTCGTTGCGCTTGTACTGCAGCGCGACGAGCTGCTTCATGATCTCGCGCTGGTCGACCGTGTCGCCCTTGCGCAGGCGCACGATCATTTCGGCGTAGGTCTCAACGGCACCGATACCGTAGATGCAGCTGACGGACGCCACGATCAGCACGTCCTTGCGTTCCAGCAGCGCGCGGGTCGCCGAGTGGCGCATGCGGTCGATCTGCTCGTTGATCGACGCGTCCTTCTCGATGTAGGTGTCCGTCCGCGGCACGTAGGCCTCGGGCTGGTAGTAGTCGTAGTACGAGACGAAGTACTCGACCGCGTTCTCCGGGAAGAAGCCCTTGAACTCGGCATAAAGCTGCGCCGCGAGCGTCTTGTTGGGCGCCAGCACCAGCGTCGGGCGCTGCAGGTTCTGGACCACGTGGGCCATGGTGAAGGTCTAGCCGGACCCGGTGACGCCGAGCAGCACCTGGTCGCGCTCGCCGGCCTCGGCCTGTTCCGTCAGCGCCTGGATGGCCTGCGGCTGGTCGCCTGCCGGTTCGTACTCGGAAACCAGCTTGAACGGCGGCCCGGCCTCCGGCGCGGAACGTTTCTCGGGCGTGAAGACGTGCGGATTGGTCATGGTTTCTATATAAGCCTCATGGCGATAACTGTCAGCCGGCGATCACCTCACGCTTCGATACGGCCGCTTCGCGGCCTACTCAGCATGAGGTGAATGCAAAAAAACCCGGCCTCATCCTGAGTAGCGCGACAGCGCGTATCGAAGGAGCGGCCTACTCCACGCGCTCCAGCGCCTCGATCACCGCGGGCCAGATGTTCTCGACGATGATGCCGATGCCTTCAGCCGTCGGGTGGATGCCGTCGGGCTGGTTGAGGCTGGGATCCCCGGCGACGCCCTCGAGGAAGAACGGGTAGAACACCACGTCGTATTCCTCGGCGAGCGACGGATAGACGAAGTTGAAGGCTTCGGTGTACTCGGCCCCGAGGTTGGGCGGTGCGTACATGCCGGTCAGCAGCACCACGGCGCCCGCAGCCTGCGCCTGCCGGATGATGTCGGCGAGGTTGGCGCGGGTCGATGTCGGATCGATGGCGCGCAGCCCGTCGTTGGCGCCGAGCTCGACGATGACCACATCGGGCAACTCGCCACTGCCGATCAGCCAGGCGAACCGCCCCTTGCCGCCCGCCGACGTATCGCCGGAGACGCCGGCATTGGTGACCGCGATGTCGCGGCCGGAGTCTCTCAGCGCGCGTTCGAGCTGGTCCGGGAAGGCCTCGCCGGGACCCAGTCCGTATCCGGCGGTCAGCGAGTCGCCGAGCGCCATGATCGTGCGCTCCGCCGCAACCGCGGTCCCGGGCGCACCCGAGATCGCAAAGGCGACAACCAACAGGCTGAGAACATTGAAAAACCGGCGCATCGACCTATCTTGGACTCCTGACACAGTCGAGGCCGTATCGGCACCGTCGCGCGGTGACCCGAAATCGGCCTCGTTACGTATATAGGCCGGGACCGCACGCCGCACACCCCCGAACAGATGAACCGGAGCGAATTGATGAGCCCATCCGACACGCAAGGCCCCCTGATGGTCCTCGAGGACGTGCACCTGCGCCTGGGCAGTGAAGCCGGCGAGGTCCACATCCTGCGCGGCGTCGATTTCGAGGCCGGCCGCGGCGAGACGATCTCCATCGTCGGACCCTCGGGTTCGGGCAAGACCTCGATGATGATGGTCGCTGCAGGCCTGGAACGCGCCACCTCGGGCACGGTGATGGTCGACGGCCACGATTTTGCCACCGCCGGCGAGGACGAACTGGCGCTCCTGCGCCGCGACCGCATGGGCATCGTGTTTCAGAGCTTTCACCTGGTGCCGACCATGTCGGCGCTGGAGAATGTCGCCGTGCCGCTCGAACTCGCAGGACGCAGCGACGCCTTCGACCGGGCCGGCGAGATGCTCGCGGCCGTCGGACTCGATCATCGGCTCAGCCACTATCCGGGACAGCTGTCGGGCGGCGAACAGCAGCGCACCGCGCTGGCCCGCGCCTTCGCCGTCGAACCCGGGCTGCTGCTCGCCGACGAGCCGACCGGCAACCTCGATCACGACACTGGCGAACAGATCATCGAGCAGATGTTCGGGCTCTGCGAACGCTTCGGCACGACGCTGATGCTCATCACCCACGATCCCGGCCTTGCGGCGCGCTGCGAACGCATGGTGACCATGCAGGACGGCATGCTGAGCGAGCGGGCACCGGCCGCGCGGAAGGCCGTGTGAACGTGGGCGCGACCCTCCGTCTGGCCTGGACCTATGCGCGCCGCGAACTGCGCGGCGGCCTGAAGGGTTTCGGCATCTTCCTCGCCTGCCTCTCGCTCGGCGTCGCGGCGATCGCCGGTGTCGGCTCGCTGGCCGCCGCCGTCGAGGCCGGGCTAAAGGCCGACGGCCGTGTGCTTCTGGGCGGCGACGTGTCGTTCCGCCTGACCCATCGCCCGGCAACCGACGAACAGCTCCGCTGGATCACCGATAATGTCGACAGGGTCTCCGGCATCGTCGAGATGCGCGCCAACACCTTCACCGAGGACGGTAGTGCCTACCGTCTCGTCGAACTCAAGGGCGTCGACGACGCCTACCCGCTGTTCGGCGGGCTCGAACTCAGCGGCGAGACGGACCTCAACGCGGCGCTGGCGCAACGCGATGGCGCGTGGGGCGCGGCGGTTCAGAAGGGTCTGCTTGAGCGCCTCGGCGTCGGCGTCGGCGACCGGGTTCGCATCGGCGACGTCAGCGTCGAGATCCGGACCGTCATCGACCGCGAGCCGGACCGCGGCACCAACGCCTTCAACTTCGGCCCGCGCCTGATGATCAACAACGACGCGTTGGCGGAAACCGGCCTCGTGCAACCCGGCAGCATCATCCGCTACTACTACCGGGTCGATCTGCCGGACGGCGTCACGCCCGGCCAGTTCACCGAACGCGCCGAAGCCGCCTTCCCCGAGGCCGGCTGGCGTATCCGCGACCTGGACAACGCGGCGCCCAACATCCAGCGCTTCATCGACCGGGTCGGCTCGTTCATGACCATCGTCGGGTTGACCGCGCTGCTCGTCGGCGGCGTCGGCGTCGGCAACGCGGTGCGCCATTTCCTGCAGGGCAAGATCGCGACCATCGCCACGCTCAAGTGCCTCGGCGCGCCGTCGCGCCTGATTCTCGCCATGTACCTGGTGCAGGTCGGCCTGATCTCGCTGGTCGGCATCGCCATCGGTCTCGTGTTTGGCCTGGCATCGCCCCTGCTCGCTATCGATATCATCGGCGACCGTCTGCCAGTCGCCGCGCGCCAGGGCGTTTACTGGCAGCCCATCCTGCTGGCTGCCATGTTCGGGGTGCTGGTCACGCTGGTGTTCTCGTTGTGGCCGCTGTCGCGCGCCCGCCAGATACCGGGCGCCGCGCTGTTCCGCGAACAGGTCGCGCCGATCAGCGGCTTTCCCGGTTGGCCGACCCTGGCCGTGGTCGGCGTGTTCGCCCTGATCCTCGCGGTCAGCGCCGTGCTGACCTCGGCACAGCCGTGGCTGGCGGCCGGCTTCGTGCTCGGCGCCATCGCTGCGCTCGGCGCGTTCGCCCTGATCGGCTTCGCCGTGGTCGCCGTGTCGCGCCGCCTGCCCCGGCCGCGCAACGCCAAGCTGCGACTCGCCATCGCCAACCTCCACCGCCCGGGCGGAGCGACTGGCGGGGTCATCATGTCGCTCGGCATGGGCCTGACGGTCCTCGTCGGCGTGGCGTTGCTGGAATACAACCTCAAGACCCAGCTCGACGGCGCCTTGCGCGGCGAGATCCCCGGCTACTACTTCATCGACCTGCAGCCCGACCAGGTGCCGACGTTCGAGCGCATCGCTGCGTCGTTCGACCCGCCGATCCGCACGCAGACCGTGCCGATGCTGCGCGGCCGGGTCAGCGCCATGAAGGGCGTACCGGCGAGCGAAATCGTGCCGCCGCCGCAGGAAGCGTGGATCCTCAGGGGCGACCGCGGCCTGACCTGGACGGCGGGCGGACCGCCGGACCCGGAGAAGATCGTCAAGGGCGAGTGGTGGCCGCCCGACTACGCCGGTGAGCAACTCGTCTCGTTCGACGCCGAGGCCGCCGAGGCCTTCGACCTGCAGATCGGCGACACCATCACCGTGAACGTTTTGGGCCGGCCGATCACCGCCAAGGTTGCCAACTGGCGCCGGATCGACTGGAACGATCTCGGCATCAATTTCGTCATGGTGTTCTCGCCGGGTGTTCTCGCGAGCGCGCCGATGACCTACATCGCCACCGCGCACCTGACCGACGAGCAGGAAATCGCGCTTGAGAAAGCCGTCGTCGGCGAGCTGCCCAACGTGTCGGCGATCCGGGTCAAGGAAGTCCTGGAGGGCGTCACCGAAATCCTCGCGAACGTCGGCGTCGCCGTGCGTGTCATCGCCGTGGTCGCCATCTTCGCCGGCGTTCTCGTTCTCGCGGGCGCCATCGCCGCCGGCCACCGCAAGCGGATCTACGATGCGGTCGTGCTCAAGGTCCTGGGCGCGACGCGACGCGACCTGATCACGGCCTATGCCCTCGAATACGGCATCCTGGGGCTCGTGACCGCCGCCATCGCCTCCGTGCTCGGCACCGTCGCCGCGTGGTTCGTCATGACCCGGCTGATGGAAGCGCCGTGGGCGTTCGCCCCCGAACCCGCGATCATCACGGTGATCGCGGCGCTGGTGTGCACCGTGGGCGCGGGCATGATCGGCACCCTCGCAGCGCTCAACAAGAAGGCCGCGCCGCTTCTGCGCAACGACTGAGTTCCGGTTGTTCCGGTCCGCCGTCGTCTGCTCGTGTTAGAATGCGCCATGCGCTACACGACAATGATTGTCCTGATCCTGGCCGGTTGCGCCGCTCCGGCGCCCCAGACGGCGGAGGAGTGGACGGAAGTCGCCTACCGGAAGCACGGCGCGGAGTTCGTGCGGGCGTGCATCAAGACGGTTGACGATAGTTATCCGCACCTCATGACCGATAAGACGGAATGGGCGTGCGATTGCGCGGCGCTTTGGATCGCGGAACACCATCGCTGGTACTACTCGACGATGGGGAACTACAGCGGCACCGCCAACGCGGATATAGATTACTACTGGGCCAACGGACATATGCCCGAGGGGCGGGAAGAGCCGCCCATGTGTGAGGGGTTCGCGAGAGAAGTCCCTCCCCTATAGAGAGGTTAGTCACGGCATCTCCAACCAATCCGACGACGTAGCCAGTCGCGCGGTTGATCGCGCTGCAATCTGGCAACCGGTAATGCACGGCTACCTGTCTCAATCGTGACCTTGAAGACATCGAACATCATGGCCTATGGTGTGCGCCATAATTTCGACGTCCCCTTGGGAACAGGAACCAGAACATGACCACGAACGCACAGCTTTCCGAGCGCAAGAACGCCGCCGTCGCCAAGGGCGTCGGCATGATGACCCAGGTCTACGCCGCCAAGGCGGAAAATGCCGAGGTCTGGGATGCGGAGGGCAATCGCTACATCGATTTCGCGGCGGGCATTGCCGTGGTCAATACCGGGCACCGCCATCCCAAGCTGGTCGAGGCGGTCGCCAAGCAGCTCGATTCGTTCACCCATACCTGCCACCAGGTGATGCCGTACGAGAACTACGTCGAACTGGCCGAGCGCCTGAACGACAAGGTTCCCGGCAACTTCGCCAAGAAGACGATCTTCGTCACCACCGGTGCGGAAGCGGTCGAGAACGCGGTCAAGATCGCGCGCCACCACACCGGCCGCAACGCGGTCATCGCCTTTGGCGGCGCATTCCACGGCCGCACCTTCATGGGCATGTCGCTGACCGGCAAGGTCGCGCCCTACAAGATGGGCTTCGGCGCCATGATGCCGGACGTCTTCCACGTCCCGTTCGCCATCGAATTGCACGGCATCTCGGTCGACGACTCGATCAATGCCGTGAAGCAGCTGTTCAAGGCCGATCTCGATCCGAAGCGCGTTGCCGCCATGATCATCGAGCCGGTGCAGGGCGAAGGCGGTTTCTACATTGCGCCGAAGGAATTGATCCAGGCCATCCGCAAGCTGTGCGACGAACACGGCATCGTCATGATCGCCGACGAGGTGCAGACCGGCTTCGCGCGCACCGGCCACCTGCTGGCCATGGAACACTACGGCGTCGCTGCCGACATCACGACGATGGCCAAGGGCCTCGCGGGCGGCCTGCCGCTTGCCGCGGTCACCGGCAAGGCTGAGATCATGGATGCGCCGGACCCCGGCGGTCTCGGCGGAACCTACGGCGGCAACCCGCTCGGCATCGCCGCGGCGCACGCCGTTCTTGACATTATCGAGGAGGAGAATCTCTGCGACCGCGCCAACCAGCTCGGTTCGCGCCTCAAGCAGCACCTCGAATCGATTCGCGAGAATACGCCGCAGATCTCCGATATCCGCGGGCTCGGCTTCATGGTCGCGGTCGAGTTCGCCAATCCCAAGGACAAGGCGCCGGACGCCGACTTCACCAACCGGGTCAAGGCGGAGGCACTGAAGCGCGGCCTCGTGCTGCTGACCTGCGGCGTCTACGGCAACGTGATCCGCTTCCTGGCGCCGATCACCGTGCCCGACGACATCTTCACCGAGGCGCTGGGAATCATTTCGGAGTCGATCGAGGCCGCCAAGCAAGGTTGATCCTCCCGGCCGTTTTCCACGATCTGACACTTGAACGGTTCCGGTCCGGGGCGTAGGTTGCCGGGGTTCTCATCCGCCCCGTCAATCGACCATCGGACCACGATCATGAGTTTTCTTGCTAGCCGCCTGTCGCGCGTCAAGCCGAGCCCGACCGTTGCCGTTTCCACCAAGGCCCGCGAGCTGAAGGCCGCCGGGCACGACGTCATCGGCCTCGGCGCCGGCGAGCCGGACTTCGACACCCCGGCACACATTATCGAAGCCGCCAAACAGGCGATGGACCGAGGCGAGACCCGCTACACCGCACCGGCCGGCACGCCCGAACTGCGCGCCGCGGTCGCAGACAAGTTCAAGCGCGAGAACGGGCTGGAGTACACCGCCGAGCAGGTCCAGGTTTCCTGCGGCGGCAAGCAGAACATCTTCAACGCCATGATGGCGACGATCGACCCCGGCGACGAGGCGGTAATCCCGGCGCCCTACTGGGTGTCATATCCCGACATCGTGCTGATGTGCGAGGGTACGCCGGTAATCGTCGACTGCCCGGATTCGAACAACTTCAAGCTGACGCCAGAGGACCTCGACAAGGCGATCACGCCGAAGACCAAGTGGCTGGTGCTCAACTCGCCGTCGAACCCGACCGGCTCGGCCTACACCCGCGCCGATCTCGAGGGACTCGCCGATGTCCTGCGCAAACATCCTCATGTCTGGGTGATGACCGACGACATGTACGAACACATCGTCTACGACGATTTCGAGTTCACCACGATCGCCCAGGTCGCGCCGGATCTCTATGACCGCACCCTGACGCTTAACGGCGTGTCCAAGGCGTTCTGCATGACTGGCTGGCGCGTCGGCTATGCCGCCGGGCCGCTCGACCTGATCAAGGCCATGAACAAGGTCCAGAGCCAGTCGACGACGCACACCTCGTCGGTTAGCCAGGCCGCCGCGCTCGCCGCGCTGACCGGCCCGACCGATTTTATCGCCAAGCACAACGCAGTCTTCAAGGAGCGCCGCGATCTCGTCGTCTCGATGCTCAACCAGGCGACCGGCCTCAAGTGCGCGACGCCGGAAGGTGCGTTCTACGTCTACCCGAGCTGTGCCGGCACCATCGGCAAGACCACGCCGAAGGGCAAGACCATCGAATCCGACGAGGATTTCGTCACCTACATCCTGGAAGACGCCGGCGTTGCCGCCGTGCATGGCGAGGCCTTCGGGCTGTCGCCCTACTTCCGGGTCAGCTACGCGACCGCTACGGAGCTGCTGGAAGACGCGTGCCAGCGAATCCAGAAAGCCTGCGCTGAGCTCAAGTAGCGGCACTCAAAGTAGTATGCGAGGACTCGCCGATGAGCCGCATCGGCGCATTCAATTCGCTTTACCGTAAGAAAACCGGGTCTAGTTCAGGGAGAAACGGATTATCGGGATCGGCACGCCGATAGGCCGACAGTATGTGACTGATCGTCTCGCCCTTTCCGAGCGGCAGTTCGACGCCTTCGATGTAAACGACGTCACGATCGATCGACGAGAGCGGGCCCGATACGAACCCCATTTGCGAGTTCGCCACAAGATGCTCCATGTATGGCCGCTCGTTCGCCTCCCAGATGTTCCCTGCCCACGGATAACTCGACAACAGCTTTCCTGTCATCTCTATGCCCCACCACTCGACCAGCAGCGTTCCCCACAATCGGTAGGATAGATCGAACGGGTCATCGTGGATTTCGCCTAGAGACAACTGCCCGTACCAGCCGTGAAAATCCTCAAGCTGAAAGTCCTGCCATTCGGCATAGCGTCTCCCGCTTCCGCGTTTGGAGAGCCATAGATCAAAGAAGTCCTGAAAAGGGCCGAACGCCGCCGGCGATGAGTCCAGCGGGTACGTCCGATACGTCCAGCTTCTTTTCCTGCCCTGGCTCATGGCCCTCCACCATTCGACGTACAGGCTACGGCCAAGTGGATGTCCCTGTCACGCAGTTGGGGGAGCTCCCTGACGCAAGCTGCCCCATTGACTCCCAATCACACCCCGCTACGCTAAACTGCGAAAACAATAAAATGCATGTCCCGGTGACGTGCAAAGAGGCTAATCCGTAAGCAGCCCAGCGTGACCGGGCGCCAGCCGAACGGCTGGACGTTGCGAATAATCTGGGAGAACTTGGGAGGCCTTCAGTGACAAGCAAGACACCATCCGGCCCGCGCGCGGCCGCGATTATCGGCCCGTACCTGTCGGGCAAGACGACCCTGCTCGAGAGTCTTCTGGCCGCGTCCGGCTCGGTTCACCGCAAGGGCACCGCAAAGGACGGCAACATGACCGGCGACGCCAGCGCCGAGGCCAAGGCACGTGGCATGTCGACCGAAATCAACGTGGCCTCGACCGAGTATCTTGGCGAACACTGGACGTTTCTCGACTGCCCCGGATCGGTGGAACTGACACAGGAGACGCTGGATGCGATCAGCGTCGTCGACACCGTCGTCGTCTGCTGTGAGGCGGACCCCGAAAAGGCCGTGACCGTCGGGCCGCTGCTGCGCCTGCTCGATGAACGCGGTGTTCCCCACGTCCTGTTCATCAACAAGATGGATCAACCGGGACCAGGGGTGCGCGCGACGCTGGAAGCGTTGCAGGAGGTTTCCGCCCATCCGCTGATCCTGCGCGAGATCCCGATCCGCGACGGAGATGCGATCACCGGCCACATCGATCTGGTCAGCGAACGTGCCTTCAAATGGCTCGAGGGCAAGCCTTCGGAACTGATTACTCTTCCGGAGAACCTTGCCGAACGGGAACAGGCGGCGCGGAACGAGATGCTCGAGAGCCTCGCCGACTTCGACGACAAACTGCTCGAGGAATTGCTCGAGGACGTCAAGCCGTCCACCGAGGATGTCTACGCCAACCTGACGAACGATCTGCGCGAGGTGCTGATCGTGCCGGTGTTCTTCGGCGCTGCCGAGCATGACAACGGTGTTACCCGACTGTGGAAGGCGTTGCGCCATGAAACGCCAGGCGTCGATGTCGCGGCTGAACGGCTCGGGATCAAGGGCAACGACCTTACCGCCGCGGTCTTCAAGACCGTTCATGCCGGCCAGGTTGGCAAGCTCTCGATCGCGCGCGTCATGGCCGGCGCGCTGAAGGACGGCGTGACGCTGAACGGCGAGCGGGTCGGCGGCGTGTTTCGCCTGTTCGGTGCCAAGCACGACAAGGTTTCGTCGGCCGACGCCGGCGAGGTCGTCGCGCTCGGCCGCATGGAGGGTATCTCGACCGGTGACCTGCTGCGCGAAAGCGGCGGCGGCCGCGCGGAGCTCTGGCCGGACGCCCTGACGCCCCTGTTCGCACTGGCAATCCACGCCCACGACAGGGGCGACGAGGTCAAGCTGTCGGCTGCTCTGACCAAGGTCTGCGAGGAGGATCCTTCACTGTCGTTCAGCCACGACCAGGACACCGGCGAACTGCTGCTCTGGGGACAGGGCGAGGTGCACCTGAAGATCGCCATCGACCGGCTGGCCAATCGCTTCAACATCACCGTCGATTCGGAACGCCCTCAGGTCCCTTACAAGGAGACCATCCGCAAGGGGACAACGCAGCATTCGCGCCACAAGAAACAGTCCGGTGGACACGGCGAGTTCGGCGACGTGCACATCGACATCAAGCCACTGCCGCGCGGATCCGGTTTCGCCTTCGACAACACCATCACCGGCGGTGCTGTGCCCAAGCAGTACATCCCGGCGGTCGAGGCCGGCGTGAAGGAGTTCCTCGAACGCGGCCCACTTGGTTTTCGCGTGGTCGACGTCGCGGTGACCCTGACAGACGGACAGTTTCACGCAGTCGACAGCTCGGAAATGGCGTTCAAGAAGGCCGCCGCCCAGGCCATGCGCGAGGGCATGCCGAACTGCAGCCCAGTGCTGCTGGAGCCGATCTGCAACGTGACCATCTCGCTGCCCAACGAGTTCACCTCCAAGGTGCAGCGGCTGGTCGCCGGTCGCCGCGGCCAGATCCTCGGTTTCGACGCGAAGCCAGGCTGGGCCGGTTGGGACGAGGTCAAGGCGCAGATCCCACAGGTCGAAATGCACGACCTCATTATCGAGCTGCGCTCGATGACCCAGGGGACCGGAACCTTCGCCTGGACCTTCGATCACCTGCAGGAGCTGTCGGGCAAACCGGCCGACGAGGTGGTGCAGCAGCGCGCAGCGACCGGATAGGCGCCACCAAAAAAACCGGGTCCCGAAGGACCCGGCGAGTTTAAACAGGGAGGCTTCACGTCTGGGAGACGAGGAACCCCGGAGGGGTTCCACACCCGGGAGGGGACCCGGGCGGAAGGGACGCTGCAAGGCAGCGTCGATGGCGCTTATATAGGGAGAACACGCAGTTTCGCCAACTATTTCTTGTGCATTGCAGCAATGCAAAATTCGCATAGCTCTATGATATTGATTTTATTATGTTTTAACGAGCGCCGAGCTCGGGCGTCCGGATATCCCGGCGCATGCGGTTGACCAGGAAATCGCGAAAAGCGACGATTCGGGCCGAGTTCTTCAATTCCATCGGATAGACGAAATAGGCGTCGAGCTTGGGTCCGCGGATCTCGGGCAGGATTTCGACCAGGTTGGAGACTTCCTTGACCATGTAGTCGGGCAAGGCGCCGATCCCCAGGCCGCTCTGCACCGCGCGAAAGATGCCGTAGATCGAATTGACGCGCAGGATCGGATCGCGCGGGCCCTGTTTCTCGCCACGCCCCGCCGACAGCAGCCAGTTGAGGTTCGGCGCCGGCGGCCGGGCCTCGTCGCCGTAGACGATGAGCTGGTGATTGTCGAGATCGGCCGGCGACTTCGGCCAGCCGAACTCGGCGAGATAGTCCGGCGCGGCGTAGACATGATAGCCGATGGTCATCAGGTGACGCTGCATGAGGTCGGGCTTGCTCGGCGGCGTCAGCCGGATCGCGACGTCCGCCTCGCGCATGGAGAGATCGAGCTCGGTGTCGGCGAGCACGACCGAAACGTCGATCTCCGGGTAGAGCGACATGAACTCGCGCAGGCGCGGCACCAGCCACACCGACCCGAAAGCGACCGTCGTGCTGATCTTCAAAGCGCCGCGCGGCACTTCCTTGCTTTCGCCGATCTGCGCCTCGGTCATCGCCAGCTTGGCGAACACGTCGTGCGCCGTTTCATAGAGAAGCTCGCCCTGCTCGGTCAGCCGCAGGCCGCGCGCGTGGCGGTGGAACAACGGGACGTTGAGGCTGGATTCGAGCGCGCTGATCTGGCGGCTGACCGCGGACTGGCTGAGGTTCAGGGTTTCGCCCGCGTGCGTGAAGCTCCCCGCCTCGGCCACCGCGTGAAAGACCCTGAGTTTGTCCCAGTCCATGCCGCCCGGCTCACTCGGCGGCCGCTTGGGCGCTCGTGTCCTCGAGATGGGCGAGGAACCGTTCGGCTTCGAGCGCGGCCATGCAGCCGGTACCGGCGGCCGTCACCGCCTGGCGGTAGATCTTGTCCTGCACGTCGCCGGCGGCAAACACGCCGGGAACGTTGGTCGCCGTGGAATCGGGCCTGGTGATCAGGTAGCCCTCGTCGTCGGCATCGAGTTTGCCGTTGAACAGCTGGGTGTTGGGCTCGTGACCGATGGCGATGAATACGCCGTCGACCGCGATGTCCGTGACCTCGCCGGTCTTCACGTTGCGGATCGCCGCGTGGGTCACGCCCGGCGGCATGTCGGTTCCCTTGACGTCGTCGAGCACGCTGTCCCACATCACCTCGATCTTGTCGTTGCGGAACAGGCGGTCCTGCATGATTTTCTCGGCGCGCAGTTCGTCGCGCCGGTGGATCAGGATGACCTTGGAGGCGAAGTTGGTCAGGTAAAGCGCCTCCTCGACGGCGGTGTTGCCGCCGCCGACGACGCAAACCGGCTTGTCGCGGTAGAAGAAGCCGTCGCACGTCGCGCACGCGGAAACGCCGAAACCGCGGAATTTCTCTTCCGATTCGAGGCCAAGCCAGCGGGCCGAAGCGCCAGTCGCGATAATCAGGGTGTCGCCGGTATAGACTTGGCCGCCGTCGCCGGTCGCGGAGAACGGGCGGCTATCAAGATCGACCTCGACGATGGTGTCCTCGAACATCCGGGTGCCGACATGCCGCGCCTGGGCTTCCATCTGCTCCATCAGCCACGGCCCCTGGATCGCCTCGGCGAAGCCCGGGTAGTTTTCGACGTCGGTGGTGATGGTCAACTGTCCGCCCGGCTGCAGGCCGCGGACCAGAATCGGCTCGAGATTGGCGCGGGCCGCGTAGATCGCGGCAGTATAACCGGCCGCGCCGGAACCGATGATCAGGACTTTGGAATGGTGGGCATCCGCCATGATGTTCTCCTCGTGCGCGTTCCGCGCCGTCTTTGTGTCTGCCCCGGAATTGGCCGCTGCCGCCGGCCGCTGGAACGGCCCCCATATAGGCGCATCGGACGCCGATCACCATAGGCGCAGCGCATAGGGGCCGCAAGAGACGGTGGCCGGGAATCCGCGCACCCCGGTTGCCTTCGGGGGCCAGCCAGCCAGCTTTCATGCCCCTTGGTCGTTAACGGCTTGATTTCCTGACAATATTCTCTCGACACGGGCTGCTTGCCTTTTGTAATAAAATTGCCGAATGTCCATTCAGTTTCGTTATTTCATTACCCGGCCCTCAAAGCGCCCATGACCAAACACAAACTCGACCGAATCGACCGCGTGATCCTCAACACGCTGCAGGACGAAGGCCGTATCACCAACGTCGATCTGTCGAAACGCGCCGAAATCTCGGCACCACCGTGCCTCAGGCGGGTGCGGACCCTCGAAACCGAGGGTTTCATTCACGGCTATCACGCGGCGCTCGACGCCACCCGCCTCGGCTTTACCGAGATGTTCTTCGCCCTCGTCGGCCTCGACAGCCAGTCACAGACCGTGCTCACGGCATTCGAGGACACCGTCGGTCCGTGGGACGAGGTCCGCGAATGCCACATGATCCGGGGCGGCGGCGACTTCCTGCTGAAACTGGTCGCCCGCGACAAGGCGCACCGCGACGACCTGACCATGCGCCTGACGTCCGCGCCCCACGTCGAAACGGTCACCACGCTGGAGACCATCCGCACCTCGAAGGCCGTACCCGGCGTGCCGGTCGAGACAGACTAAATGCCGCAAAGAGCGGCGCGCGGGGAATGGCCGGCGAGGCCGCGTGCCTTTGAGGCAAACAGTTCCCAACTAATATTTTTCATTTGTCGGAATCTGAGTGATCCCCATATTGAGCGCGAGCTCTCAGGAGGAACCACCATGCCCGCGAAACCCCGTACCAAGGGTCTCAACGTCGTCGTCATCATGGCCGATCAGTTGAAGCCGCACACCGTCGGCGCCTACGGCCATCCGCTGATCAAGACCCCGAACATCGACCGCTTGGCCCAACAGGGCACCACGTTCGATGCCGCCTATTGCGCCAGCCCGCTGTGCGCGCCGGCGCGGTTCACCATGATGGCGGGCCAGCAGGCCTCGAAGATCGGCGCCTGGGACAACGCCGCCGAGTTCCCCAGCCACGTGCCGACGTTCGCCCACTACCTGCGTACCATGAACTACTACACCTGCCTGATCGGCAAGATGCACTTCGTCGGCGCCGACCAGCTGCACGGTTTCGAGGAACGCCTGACCACCGACGTCTACCCCGCCGATTTCGCCTGGGTTCCCGACTGGGAGAACCCTTACGAGCGGATCGAGGAGTGGTACCACAACATGGTCAACATCATGACCGCCGGCGTCGCCAAGGCGACCCTGCAGTACGACTACGACGACGAGGTCGCATTCCGCGCCGAACGCAAGATCTACGAGCTTGCCCGCGCGCCGGAGGACACCCCGTTCTGTCTCGTCACCGCGTTCATCCATCCGCATGACCCGTATGCGACGCGCCAAAAGTACTGGGACCTCTACGATCACGACGCCGTCGACCTGCCGCGCACCCCGGCGCTGGCGAGGAACGCGCTCGACCCGCACAGCCGGCGCATCTACGACGGGCTGGCGGCGGACGAGTTCGACACCACCGAGAACGATATCCGCAACGCCCGCCACGCCTATTTCGGCAACGTTTCCTATTTCGACGAGCAGGTCGGCCGGCTGGTGACCGCGCTCGAGGACACCGGCCTTGCCGACAACACCGTCATCGTCGTGACCTCGGATCACGGCGACATGCTGGGCGAGCGCGGCCTGTGGGCGAAGATGAGCTATTTCGAGGATTCCGCCCGCGTACCGCTCATCGTCAAGGGACCCGGCGTCCCGGCCGGCAAGCGCGTCGCCAACGCGGTAAGCCACGTCGACCTGCTGCCGACGCTGACCGATCTGGCGTCGTCGAGCGGCGCCGGACCGGAGCCCGAGTTCGCCGACCGTCTCGACGGCCGTTCGCTGATACCGCTGATCGCCGGCGACGGCGACCGGGACGAGGCGATCGGCGAATACATGGGCGAATGCGCCGCCGCCCCGGTCATCATGATCCGACGCGGCAATCTGAAGTACATCCATTCGCCGACCGATCCGGATCAGCTCTATGACGTCGTCGCCGACCCCGACGAAAGAAACAACCTGGCAAACGCGAGGGGGTATGCGACCCGCATGAAGGCGCTGCGACAGGAAATCGCCGACAACTACAACATGGACCGGATCGTCAACGATGTGATCCTCAGCCAACGCCGCCGCCGCGCGGTGCACGCCGGCATGACCAAGGGCCGCCGCACGGACTGGGACTACGCGCCCCCGTTCGATGCCGGCAACGCCTTCATGCGCAGCCACATGGAGGTCTCGGAGGCCGACCACAAGTTCATGTACCCGCTGCGCAAGCCGCCGAAACCAGTCCGGCCTCGCAAAGGGAGTCGCTAGTCGGCGCGCCTTTCGGCGCTCACACTTCGATACGGGTGCTTTGCACCCTACTCAGCATGAGGATGCGATTGCCACGGCCATCATGACCATGGAATGACCGTATTGAGCCCGTTGAATTCACGGCGCTTTTCGCGTTCCGGGTCATTTAGGGTCATTTTTCCAGCGATTTCGGCCTAACCGCCTGGTCCGCAACGATTCCCGATTCCCGGGGATGACCATTCCTGACCCGGGAATGACCGTCGAATGACCCGACGGTCGAAACCCGCCGCTCCGCTGAAGAATGATGAAGAATGTTTAAGCCTCCCCGGGTGCTTCGCATTTTTCATCCGTCAGCGTCATCCTTCATCGTCACCCCCCGCGCAGGCGGGGAGACAGATCCACATATTCACCATCGCAAAGAGCGGTTGGTGATATATGATATTTTTCCTATTTTGTCAAGAGATTGCTTTTTGCGTTGTGGCGGCGTTTTCAATTCATGGCAGAGGAGCCATAGTCGATCGACGCAACAATTGATCCAGGACGCGACGCGTCGAACTGTCGGGAATGAACATTAATCCGAAGACCTCGAAATGCTCGGCCTGGCGCGCGGTAATCCGCCGGGTTTCCATGGTTGCCGCAACCCTGACGGTATCCGCGTGCTACTTCGATTTTCGGGACTGGCCGGACCAGTTGTCGAACTGGCAGGCAGACCCACAGGCCTGCGCCATGTTTTGGGATGCTCACTTCCCGAACGCGTTGGATGGGGACGATTTCGCCGCCGCTCACCTGTATAACGCCGTCGCTCACCGTAGGCTTATACCGCCTGGACGGCATCTGGAAACCTACCAATACAGCGATCAAATGAAGTTCGATCTCTGGGCATTGGAACGGTTGGCGTTGCATGAATACAGACGCCCGAAAGGGAACGCACCATCAGGTCCGTACAGCGAGGTTGTAGGGGGATTTTCGCTCCTATCAAAAACCCACCCGTCAGATTTCAATGCAGATATGAACGATAGAGCTCTCAAAGTTTATGAGTACCTGTCAGGGGGCTCAACGTATGAGACGGGAGTTTGCGCACAACGAACGGGATTAGAACACACGACGAAAACGTGGGCCGTTGCTTGTCGTCAAATTCTCGCCGAGGACGGTGTGCTGCCATCATCCGAGGAGTTCTCGGCGACGATACCGGTTGATGCAAGAGCCTGTGGGTATGAGGGTGCGTTGCCTGCTGCCTCATCCTGAAGAATGTGCAGCGCATCTCAAAGAGCGAGGCCGCTCGACGGGATCGGCCCTAACCGTCACCCCCGCGCAGGCGGGGGTCAAGCCGGTACATCCCTGGATTCCCGCTTTCGCGGGAATGACATGATTGAGTGAATCACAACCTTCGGTTCAATCGCCTTCATGTTGCGAGCGATCCAGGGTGTGTCTAATCTCGCCCCATGCCCACCCTCGAGACCCTGCTGATCTTCACGCCGGGCAATCTTGCCAAACTATAACACAGGTGTTATATGACGTGGATCGTCGAGACCCTGGACAAACGCGTCGACCGTGAGATTGGCAAGCTCCCGAAGGATATCCAGGCCGATCTCATCCATGTCGTCGAACTCGTCGAGGCGCATGGTCCCGCCGCAGTCGGCATGCCCCATGTCCGCCATGTGGACGGCAAGCTTTGGGAACTCCGGGCCAGGGGCAAGAGCGGACACGGACGGGGGCTTTACGTCGTAGTGAGAAGCAAGAGGATCGTGATCCTGACTGCTTTCCACAAGAAGACAGGGACGACACCCCGCCAAATGATCGAGCTGGCGACGGCACGAGGCAAGGAAGCGAAGCTGCTATGACCGCATTCAAGGACCTGAAGAAGCAACTGCTGAAAGACCCTGAGGTTCGCGCCGCCTATGAAGCACGCGCCGAAGAATATGCCGTCGTCTCGAAATTGATTGCCGCGCGCCAAGCTGCCAAACTGACCCAGCAAGAGGTTGCCGAACGAATGGGCACGCAACAGGCGGCAGTCGCACGGATCGAAAGCGGGCGCATCAAGCCGACGCTTGAGACTATCGAGCGTTATGCCGCCGCCACCGGTCACAAGGTCGATATCCGGCTGGTGTCGTCATAGCCCGATTGCCGACGCTCGCGGCGGCGATTAACCTCCCGCCATGCCCACCCTCGAGACCCTGCTGATCTTCACGCCGATCGCCCTGGCGCTCAACCTGACGCCGGGCGCCGACATGCTGTTCTGCCTCGGCCAGGGCATCCGGTCGGGACCGAAAGCCGGGTTCGCGGCCTCGCTCGGCATCGCCACCGGATCGTTCATTCACGCGCTCGCCGCGGGCCTCGGGCTGGCCGCCCTGCTCGCCGCCCACCCGCCGGTGTTCGAAGCCGTGCGCTGGGCCGGCATCGCCTATCTGGTGTGGCTGGCGATCCAGGCGTTCCGCCACCCGCCCGGGCGGCTCGAGCCCACCGAAACGAAGAAGTCGGCCGCCTTCACGGCATGGCGCGACGGCACCGTGGTCAATCTCCTGAATCCAAAGATCATCCTGTTCACGCTGGCGCTGGTGCCGCAGTTCGTCGACCCGGCGCGGGGCTCGGTGCTCGTCCAGTTCCTGATCTTCGGCGCGATCCTCAACGTCGGCGGTACCATCATCAACGCCGCCGTCGGCATGTCGGCGGGCGGCATCGGCCGGCTTTTGCTGCGCAACGTGCGCGTCGCCACCGCCTTCCAGTTCCTGAGCGGCGTGATCTTCCTGGGCCTTGCCGCCAGGCTGGCGTTCGACCGTCGCTAGCCCGCCTCAGCTTTCCTCGTCGAGGATGTACTCGGCGGCGCGGATGCCTGTCATGTAGGCGCCGTGCGTGGTGCCCGCGTAATCGAAGATGGTGTGTTCGCCGGCAAGGATCAGCACGTCCTCCAGCGGCTTGCCGAGGCGGTTGAAGTCCGACTTGCGGCTGCCGGGGGTCGGATATGTATAGGCGCCCAGCGTCTCCGGGTCCTGCGACCAGTGGGTCGCCAGCACCTGGACCGGCTCGCCGACCGCATCGCCCCAAACCTGGCGCAGCACGTCGAGCGCGTCGGCCGTCATCTCGGCGTCGCTCATCCGGTCGGCGACCGGCGCGTACGCCCCGACACTGACGCCGAGCAGGATATTCTCGTCGGAGAACGTGCGGTAGCTCAGCCAGTAGTTCCAGCGCCCCTTGGGTTCGGTGACGATGCCGAAGTACTGGGTGTCTGTGTCCCAGAACGGCTCCGGGAACTTCAGGGCGATCTTCGTCACGCTGCCGAACCCGAGCCGGTCGATGGCCTTCTGATGGCGCTCGGGCAGTTCCGGATCGAAGGCGACCTTGCCGGCCTTGAGTACGCCCAATGGAACCGTGCAGATGCAGTAGTCGGCCTCGATCGCGCCCTTGTCCGTGGTTACCTCGACCCCGTCGTCCTCGTCGTGCCAGATGTCCGTCACCGTCTCCGACAGGCGGATGTCCAGTCCTTCCGCGAGGGGTTTGAGGATTTCGTCGTAACCCGTGGTGACGACGACGTCGTCTCCGTCGAAGGCCTTGTCGGCGTAGAACAGCGGTGCCGACAGGTCCTCGATCGGGCCGCCCTTGGAGAACTCGGTCCATGCCGAGAACACCCACTTGACGCGCGGATCGTCGAGGTAGCTGCTGTTGTAGCGCCGGATGACATCGTAGAGGCTTGCCGGGTCGTTCTCCTCGAGGTTCTCGTCGATGAAATAGATCACCGAATCCCAGGCGTCCTCCGCGTCCTCGTAATCGCCCTCGGTGAACGGCCGCCCGTCGGCGTGGTAGTAGACCGCGTTGTCGTCGTCGGTCACGACGTACCGTGCGTCGACGTCATCGGCGAGTTGGCGGGTCGGGTTGTCCTCTTCGGGCCCGTGGATCCAGCCGGCGCCGACCTCGAACGGCGCACCCATCGACCAGTCGGTCAGCAGCCGCCCGCCGATATGCGGCTTGGCCTCGACCACGGTGACCTGCACACCTTCATCGGCGAGCAAGCGCGCCGCACCCAATCCGGCGATACCGGCGCCGACGATGACGACGCTGATGTCCGACAGCGACTGCGCGCGGCCTGGCCGGGGGCGGACAGCCGTGGCAATCCCGGCCACGGCAAACAGGAATTTCAGGAACGAACGTCGTCCGGTGCGGGAAATCGTCATCGTCTCAGCCTCTTCATGCGTTTATTGTCGGCCTGTACCTAACCATGGATCCGCGCGGGTATCGAGCCCCGGAGCGGCACACGCGACGGGAACGGGAGAAACGATGACGTCGCTGGATGACGCCCTGGCCGAGGCATGGGAGCTCTTGAACGCCGGCGCGACGGACCGGCATTCACCGTTCCATCTCGCCAAGGTCGCGACCGTAACCGCGGACGGTCGGCCGTCGCAACGCACGGTCGTGCTCCGCCATGTCGATCCGGCCGCGCGCACGCTTCGGTTTCATACCGACCGTCGATCCGGCAAGGTTGCCGACCTCGCTGCCAACCCCGCCGCCGCCGTGCTGTTCTATGATGCCGCCCGCCAGGTGCAGCTGCGCATCGACGGCACCGCCGGACTGCACAAGGACGACGCCATCGCCCGCGACGCCTGGAACGCCAGCCGCCCACAGAGCCGGGCCTGCTATCTGTCCGACGATGGCCCCGGCACGCCCGTCGATGCGCCGCCGCCGGCGCCGCGCTACGACGAAGCCGGCGACGACATCGCGTTCGGCAGTTTCTGTGCGGTGGTCGTCGGCATCACCCGGCTCGAGTGGATGCACCTCGCCGCCGGCGGACACCGGCGCGCCCGCTTCGACTGGTCCGGCGATGACGGAATGACGGCGACGTGGCTGTCGCCGTGACGCGCTTGCCTCAGGCGAAGCTGACGCTGACGACCTCGTAGGACTTGTCGCCGCCCGGCGCGTGAACCTCGACGACGTCGCCGACGGTCTTGCCGAGCAGGCCCTTGGCCAGCGGCGACGTGATCGGCAGCTTGCCTTTCGTAATGTCGGCCTCGTGGCTGCCGACAATCTGGTAGGTGATGTCCTTCTCCGCATTCTCGTCGAACATCACGACGGTGGCGCCGAAGCGGATGGTATCGCCGCTCAGCGACGCAGGATCGATGACGTCGGCGCTGGCGATGACGCCCTCAAGTTCGGCAATCCGCCCCTCGATAAAACTCTGCTTCTCGCGCGCCGCGTGATACTCGGCATTTTCGGAAAGATCGCCATGCTCGCGGGCCTCAGCGATCGCCTTGATCACGGCCGGGCGCTCCTCACCCTTGAGGTTCTTGAGCTCGGCTTCCAGGGCGGCGAAACCCTGGGCAGTCATCGGTACTTTGTCCATCTCACGTTCCCCGGTCCGGTTCTGGCCGGAAGGTCCTTCCAAAAAAAAAGACGCCGACGAACACCACATGTGCCGCCAAACGATCTCCATCGAAGGTCAAGCTTACGATTGTCGCCGGTCGACTTCAAGACGCGGCGTCGGCTCGCCGACCTTGCCGTCGCGGACCCGCCGGCGGGTGCCTTGGCGCTGGGCCCCGTTGTCGGACTCCGGCCGTTCCGCCGCCAGTTCGGCCAACCGGAGACCCTCGTAACGCGGTCGGATGAAGCCTTCGTCGCCGAGGCCTTCAAGCCGCGGCCAGGCCGAGTATTTCTTGCGCACCTGATGCGGCTGATAGCCGCTGAGCGTTTCCGGCGTCTCTTCCCGACCGAGCACCAGCGCGCCGTCGGCGACGGCCGCCGCCAGCAGTTCCTCGCCCGCCCGGGTCCGCACCACGGCGATATTGGTGCCGGGATCGGTCTCGCTTTCGACCCGGTCCGGCGCCCCGCCGGGCCAGTTGTCGGACGCCGCGATGTCGGCCTGCTCGCCGATCCCGTCGGGACAGATCTTGCAGCGGAACGGCAGGCTCCACTGGCTCGAGTCCTCGCCCCAGAAATCGAGATAGTGGAGCGTGTGCACGCGGTCCGTCGTGGTGATCGTCGTCGGCCCCGGACAACCGCGTCCGCGATAGCGCAGCGCTGTAATGCGATCCGGCGCGATCCCGTAGCCCTCCAGCATCCGGTCCTGCGCGGCGGGCGGCATGAAACCGCCGCAGACCATGGCGAGGCGGTACTTGATCAGCGTATCGATGCGCGGGTCGTGCCGCGCCTGGTTGCCGAGCGCCGTCAGATCGCAGGGCTTGCCGATGAAGGCAAACGGCTCGTGCCTGGCCAGGGCGTCCTCCAGGTCCACCAGCGTCGCCGTCGGGCCGTAACGCGACCCGGCCGCCGCCAGCACGTCGGCCTCGGTGTAGCTGTAGTGCTGTTGACCGAAGCCCGGGTCGGTGTCGGAGGTTCGCGTGTGCAGGATGAAGGCGACGCGTTTCGATCTCAGCACGTACTGGGCGAGCGCCGTCAGCACGCCGCCGGTCGAGCCCTCGAAGCGCACGGCCGGGTCGCCGGCCCAGGCCTCGACCATGCGCCGCCACGGTCCCCAGACCTTGTCGACCTCGGTGTCCGAAGCGATCCGCTCAGGCGCCATGCCGCGTGCGCTGGTGCCGGGGCATACATCGTAGACGTGATCGACTGTCGCGTCGTCGAGCTCGCCGACGACGACCGGCCGCAAATCGCCGGATGCCACCTTGGCCATGACGATCCGGTCCTTGCCGGCAATCGACTGACAGATCCCGCAGCCGATGCAGAGGCCCTGCTCGGAGATCGCGTTCATGCGGCCGGCGGGGCCTGCCGCCGGGTTCATGACCCCAGAATGCCGGGCAGCCGGAGGCCGTGTTCCTTGGCGCAGTCGATGGCGATGTCGTAGCCGGCATCGGCATGGCGCATGACGCCGGTCGCCGGATCGTTCCACAGCACGCGCTCGATGCGCCTGGCCGCGTCGTCGGAACCGTCGCAGCAGATCACCATGCCGGAATGTTGACTGAAGCCCATGCCGACGCCGCCGCCGTGATGCAGCGACACCCAGGTCGCGCCGCTCGCTGTGTTCAGGAGCGCGTTCAGCAACGGCCAGTCGGACACCGCGTCGGAGCCGTCCTTCATGGCCTCGGTCTCGCGGTTGGGCGACGCGACCGAACCGGAATCGAGATGATCGCGGCCGATGACCACCGGCGCCTTGAGCTCGCCGGAGCGCACCATCTCGTTGAAAGCGAGCCCGAGCCGGTGGCGGTCGCCGAGCCCGACCCAGCAGATCCGCGCCGGCAATCCCTGAAAGGCGATGCGTTCGCGCGCCATGTCGAGCCAGTTGTGCAGATGCTCGTCGTCGGGCATCAGCTCCTTGACCTTGGCGTCGGTCCTGTAGATGTCCTCCGGGTCGCCCGACAACGCGCACCAGCGGAACGGCCCGACGCCGCGGCAGAACAGCGGGCGGATGTAGGCCGGAACGAACCCGGGGAAAGCAAACGCGTTCTCGAGGCCCTCTTCCTTGGCGACCTGGCGGATGTTGTTGCCGTAGTCGAGCGTCGGAATGCCGGCATCCCAGAAATCGAGCATGGCCTGCACATGCACCTTCATCGAGGCCCGTGCCGCGGCCTCGACGGCGGCCGGATCGGACGTCCGCTTCTCGCGCCATTCGGCGACGGTCCAGCCCGACGGCAGGTACCCGTTGACCGGGTCGTGGGCCGATGTCTGGTCGGTGACGATGTCGGGCCTGACCCCGCGTTTCACGAGTTCCGGGTAGATGTCGGCGGCATTGCCGAGCAGGCCGACGCTCTTGGCTTCGCCGGCGGCGGTCCACGCCTCGATCTTGGCGAGCGCTTCGTCGAGCGTCGTCGCCTTCTCGTCGAGGTAACGCGTGCGGATGCGGAAATCGATGCGGTCCTCGTCGCACTCGACGGCGAGGCAGCAGGCGCCGGCGAACACGGCGGCCAGCGGCTGGGCGCCGCCCATGCCGCCGAGACCGGCGGTCAGGATCCACTTGCCCTTGAGGTCGCCGCCGTAGTGCTGGCGACCAGCCTCGGCGAACGTCTCGTAGGTGCCCTGGACGATCCCCTGGGTCCCGATGTAAATCCACGACCCCGCCGTCATCTGGCCGTACATCATCAGACCCTTGCGATCGAGTTCGTTGAAGTGCGCCCAAGTCGCCCAGTGCGGCACGAGGTTCGAATTGGCGATCAGCACGCGGGGCGCGTCCGCGTGGGTCTTGAAGATGCCGACCGGTTTTCCCGACTGGACCAGCAGGGTTTCGTCCTCGCTCAGCCCCTCGAGTGCCGAGGTGATCCGGTCGAAGTCGCTCCATGTCCGCGCCGCGCGTCCGATCCCGCCGTAGACGACAAGCTCGTGCGGCGCCTCGGCGACCTCCGGGTCGAGATTGTTCATGATCATCCGGTACGGCGCCTCGGTCATCCAGGAACGGCAAGTCAGTTCGGCGCCGCGCGGAGCGCGGACTTCACGGGCATTGTGCCTGTCCGTGTTATTGCGATTGTTCGCCATCGTGTCCCCCAAGTTGATATCGGCCGAGGTTATGACCGGCGAGGGCACCGGGCAAGTTCAGTGAACGACGGACCGTCCCGGGCGGTTCGCTCAGTTCGGGCTGGCCGCATGGATGCCGTTCCCGACGCCACCGACGCGGGCGCCGACCCGGGCTCCTGAGTGCTGATCGTTCAAACGTCGGCTTCTTGGAAAGCGGATGGCGCGCCCGGGAGGATTCGAACCCCCAACCTCCTGATCCGTAGTCAGACGCTCTATCCAGTTGAGCTACGGGCGCAGACCGCTGAGACAGCGGTGAACGGGGCTCCGTGGGCGTTTGCGGCCGGGCCGCCCCGTTCAGGACGCGGGAAACTACTCCAGCCGAACCGTGATGGCAAGGCGTGAAAGGGCACTTTGTCCCGTTCGCCGAACCAACCCGCCCGGCGCGCCGAACCGAGCCTCTGCAACCGCCGGCGGGACCGGCGTCGATGCAAGCGCCGAACTATGATTTTGTTAACCCTTCAAGGCGATAAGTGTTGCAAATCGCTGTAAAAATGGGAACTTGTCGCCTCGTGGCCCTTTCAGTAGTATTCTTACGAATAACATCGGGGGGGTCTACGCGGCCTTTCAGAAGGATCGGCTGTTTCCGGGCGATCGCCGACCGAAAAATGGTCTGCGCCAACGATTCTGAGACTGGCGGCAGACGAAAATTTAGGGGCTGGGTTTTTTCATGGGCATGAAGAAGTTTCACGGAGCGCTTCTGGGCGGGGTCCTGCTGGTTTCCGGCTGTTCCTTCGCCGACGAGTCGCTGTGGCCGTCGCTGACGGGCGAAGACCCTGCCGGCACCGCGACCGAAGCGGAGGCGGCCGCGCGGACCGAAACGGCGCAGCAGCCGGCGGTTAACGTCAGCTCCCAACCCCAGCTCGGTACGCAGACGTTCCAGCCGCTCAACGTGACGCCGGGCCAGCCGACCGGCACCTTCGTCGGCGAAAAGGTCGTCGAGCTCCGCCAGGAACTTTCCGCGCTTCAGGGCGCGATCGCGCGGCACAACGGCATTCTCCAGGAAACCCGCGGCAAGATCATTGCCGACTCGCAGCGTTACCATAACGCGCTCGCCGCGATGAACGCTCGGCTGCAGGTCGGCACCACGCCGGGCAACCCGATCCTGGTGCAGCAGTTCAACAACGCGCAGAGCGACCTCGATCAGATCGAGGATGACGTTTCGACGCTCAACCAGCTCGCCCAGGGCGTTGCCAACGATTCGTCCATGTCGGCGTTTCTCGCCGAGTCCGCATCCGCCGCCTTTGGCGTGTCGGGCGCCGTCGACGAGGACCATCGCCAGCTCGCCATCCTGCAGGACGAGGTCAACCGCACTGTCGTGCTGATCGAACGCCTGCTGAAGGAAGTCACCGAGGACGTTCGCCGCCAGACCTCCTACGTCGCGACGGAACGCTCGAACCTCAACCTGCTCGCCGCCGGCATCAAGTCGGGTGAGATCTACGGTGTCAGCCTGGTCAACCAGGCGATGGCATCCGCCGCGGCCGGCCGCAACGCCAACGTCGCCGGCGCACCGGTCGACACGACGGGCCGCCGCCCGCTGGTGGTGATCCGCTTCGACCGTACCACGGTTCCCTATGAACAGGCCCTGTTCAACGCGGTATCCAAGGCGCTTGAGCGCCGCCCCGACGCGGTGTTCGATCTCGTCGCCGTGGCGCCCGCCACCAACGACGAAGCCAAGGCCGCGATCAATTCGTCGAAGTCGCGCCGCAACGCGGAGAACGTGCTGCGGTCGCTGGTCGACATGGGCCTGCCGCCGTCACGCGTCGCCATCTCTTCGAAGATGCAGGACACTGCCCGGGTCAACGAAGTGCACCTTTACATCCGCTGATCTGCGGCAACATCCGGATAACGAAAAGGGCGCTCAGATGAGCGCCCTTTCTGTTTCTGCCGCCCGGCGGCGAGATCAAAACGCGGCGACGCTGCCGTCGCTGCGCGGGTCCGACGCTCCCTCGATCACACCGCTCGGCGCCCATGTCAGCGCGCCCGCGTGGCCCGTGCTCGGATCGAACGCATCGGTCATCTGAACCACATGACCGGCCTTGCGCAGCCGGTCGACGAGGGCATCGTCGAACCGGTTCTCCACGAGCAGGTCGAAATCGTCGTCGTGCACCTGCGTGCGGCCCTGGACCCAGCGCGGCGCATCGAGTGCCTGCTGCAGCGGCATACCGTGGATCGCGTGGCGGGTGAAGATCTGGGCCTGAACCTGGGGTTGCGCGTCGGCGCCCCGGGTGCCGTAGACCATCAGCCTGCCGTCGCTGAGGCGTGCCAGTGCCGGGTTGAGGGTGTGGAACGGCTTGCGGCCCGGGCCGATGGCGCTGACCGAGTCCGGGTCCATGGAGAATCCCGCACCCCGGTTCTGCCAGACGATGCCGGTGCCGGGCACAACGACGCCCGAGCCGAAACCGAAGTAGAGCGACTGAATGAAACTGACGCCGCGACCTTCGCCGTCCATGGTCGCCAGCCAGATGGTATCACCGTCGTTGCGCGGCCACGTCCACGGCATGGCGCGGGCGGGGTCGATGTCTCGG
Source organism: Rhodospirillales bacterium (assembly GCA_040219295.1). Lineage (GTDB taxonomy): Bacteria > Pseudomonadota > Alphaproteobacteria > Rhodospirillales > Casp-alpha2 > JAVJST01. The sequence goes on along the minus strand of JAVJST010000005.1, from coordinate 350,266 downwards.
GCGAGTTCGTCGAGATAGCCCGACTGCAGGAAGGTGGCCGGCTCGTTGCGTAGATGATCCGGATCGCCGATCTCCCGGTTTCGGACGATGAACGACCGTTTGACCGCTTCGATCAGCCGGTGGTGGTGATCGAAGCTTTCGCCGGTGTCCGCGACCATGCGGTCGTAGAGCCCCAGGATCATGACCGAGGCCAGTCCCTGTGTCGGCGGCGGCAAGTTGTAGACGGTCCCGGCCGACGTCTCGACGCTGATCGGGTCCGTGTCGACGCAGCTGTGCGCACCGAGGTCCTCAGCCGTCAGCGGCATGCCGGTCTTGGCGAAACCGTCGGCCAGCGCCGCGGCCAACTCACCGGTGTAGAAGTCGTCGAGGCCGTTGCGCCCCAGTGTCTCGAGCGAATTGGCAAGGTCTTTCTGGAACAGCACCTCACCCGGGGCGAGCCCGGCGCCGGCACGGCGAAACGCCTCGGCAAAGCCGGGCGAGGCCAGAAGGTCGCCGTCCTCGGTCCCGGTCACGCGGGCCAGATCGTCGGCCACCGGCACGCCGTTCCGGGCATAGTGGATCGCGTCCTCGAGCAGCCGGGACAACGGCAGCCTGCCGCCCCAGGACGCCGAAACCGCGAGCGCCCGGGCCCAGCCGGAAATCGTCCCGGCCACCGTGCAGGCCGACATCGGACCGCGCCGGGGCACCTGCGAGAGGCCCTGCTCGAGGTACGCCTCGCGGGTCACCCCCCGGCCGCCCCGGCCCGAGGCATCGATGCCGCGCACACCGCCGTCCCGGTCGCCGATCAGCCAGAACGCATCGCCGCCGATGGAGTTCATGTGCGGGTAGACGACCGCGACGGTCGCCGCCGCGGCAATACAGGCCTCGATGGCATTGCCGCCGTCGCGCAGGACCGAGAGCCCGGCCTCGGACGCGAGATGGTGGGGGCTGGTGACGGCGCCACGTGTGGCGCGGGGTGTCGGACGCATCGGCGGTTCCTTCCAAATTCCGGTCGAGCCCTACTTGTAGCAAAGCCCGCCATGTGGCTCCATTGGCCAACACGGGACATAGGAGAATGCCATGGCCGAGCAGGCGGGACCCAGCAAGGAATTGATCGTCAGTTGGGCCGAGGTGCATCGCGACACCCGGCACATGGTTCATCGCCTGTTCGAGTTGGGGCCGTGGAAGGGTATCGTCGCGCTGACCCGGGGCGGCCTGGTCCCGGCCGCCATCATCGCGCGCGAACTCGAGATCCGGGTCATCGATACACTGTGCATCGCCAGCTACGACGAAACCGACGCCGGTGAGCTCGCGATCCTCAAGCTGCCGGCCGATGCCGTCGCGGCCGACGGCGAGGGCTGGCTGGTGATCGACGACCTGGTCGATTCCGGGCGCACCGCGCGGGAGACACGCCGCCTGCTGCCGAAAGCCTACATCGCGACGGTCTACGCCAAACCGGATGGCTTGGACGCGACCGACCTGTTCGTGCACGACGTGCCGCAGGCGACATGGGTCCATTTCCCATGGGACACCGAGACCCGATATTCCCGACCGGTCGCGAAAGGCGAAGAGTAACGGCTATACTCTGCCCAAGAAGCGAAATGCAGGGAGACACGTCATGGAACAACGCGTCAGCGTCATCACGCCCGGCGTCCGCGATCTCGGTGCCGGCATGAGGCGACCACTCCCCCTCATCCTCGCCTGCCTGATCCTGCTCGGCGGCTGCACGCGCCAGGCCACGGCGCAATCCATCAATGACATGGTCAGCCTGCCGCCGGGTTTCGAGATCGAGATCTACGCCCGCGTGCAGGAGGCACGAACGCTGGTCGCCGTACCGGAGCTCAACGCCGTGTTCGTCGGTCACCGGCGGGGTTCGAGCATCCACGCCATCGTCGACCACGATCGGGACTACCGTGCAGATATCGTCCGGGTCGTGAAGACCGACCTGAAATCGCCCAACGGCATCGCCTGGAAGGACGGCTACCTCTACGTCGCCGAGCAGCATCGTCTGGTCCGATTCAAGGGACCGACGCTCGACGACATCCGCGACGCCGAGGCCGAGGTGCTGTTCGACGCGTTGCCCGACGATTCGTGGCATGGCTGGCGCTATGCGCGTTTTGGTCCCGACGGCGGCCTGTTCGTCGCCGTCGGCGCCCCGTGCAACATCTGCGAGACGAACGGGTTGGAAGGCACCATCGTGCGCTTCGATCCGGTGACCTGGCAACCCGAGATCTACGCCGCCGGCGTGCGCAATTCCGTCGGCCTCGACTTCCATCCCGCGACCGGCGAGCTCTACTTCACCGACAATGGCGCCGACAACATGGGCGACGACAGCCCGCCCGACGAACTGAACCACGCCGCGGGTCCGGGTCGCTGGTTCGGCTTCCCCTGGTTCGGCGGCGGCGATCACCGCACCGACGAGTTCGAGGACGCCCCCCTGCCGCGAGAGGCGACGTTTCCCGTCGTCGCCTTCGGCGCGCACGTTGCTTCGCTCGGCATCCGCTTTTATGAGGGCGGCATGTTCCCCGCGGATTACACCGGCGACGCCTTCGTCGCCCAGCACGGTTCGTGGAACCGAACGATCCCGGACGGCTACCGGGTCGTCCGTATTCGCTTCGAAAACGGGCGCGCGACCGGCGATTACGAATTCTTCGCCGACGGATTCCTGCAGTCGAACGGGGCCGCCTGGGGCCGTCCGGTCGATGTCCAGCCGCTGGACGACGGGTCGTTGCTGGTTTCCGACGACCGCCAGGGTGCTGTATACCGGATCACCTATGCTGAGTGACGGTTTCTCCTACGACTGGATCGAACGGGCCCGGGCGACGATTGCGGATACCGCCGTGGTCACGCCGCTGGTGCCCTCGCCCTACATGAGCGCGTTCACCGGCGCCGATTTCCTTCTCAAGCTCGAAATCACCCAGCCGGTCGGCGCTTTCAAGCTCAGGGGTGCGGCCAACGCGATCTTCAACCTGCCCGCGGACGCTGCAGGGGTGACCTGCTGTTCGACGGGCAATCATGGCCGCGGCGTTGCCTTCGCCGCCAAGACGCGTGGACTTCGCGCGGTGATTTGCATGTCGTCGCTGGTGCCGCAGGCCAAGATCGACGGCATCAAGGCCCTTGGCGCCGAGGTCCGCATCGTCGGCAAGTCGCAGGACGATGCTCAGGTCGAGAGCCTGCGGCTGGTCAAGGAAGAAGGCCTGGTCGAGATATCGCCGTTCGACGATCCGTACGTGATCGCCGGCCAGGGCACCATCGGCTCAGAACTGCTCGAACAGCGTCCCGATCTGGAGACCGTGCTGATCCCGCTGTCGGGCGGCGGCCTCGCGGGCGGGATCGCCTTCGCGCTGAAGCATCACAAGCCCGACATCCGCGTCATCGGGATCACCATGGACCGAGGCGCCGCAATGTACGAATCGATCAGGGCCGGACACCCGGTCGAGGTCGAGGAGTACGCCAGCCTCGCCGACTCGCTCGGCGGCGGCGTCGGTCCCGACAACAGGCTGTCGTTCCCGCTATGTCGCGATTACCTGGACGACGTCGTGCTGGTCACGGAGGAGGACATCTACCGCGCCATGCAGACGATCTACTACGAGGACCGCATCGTTTGTGAAGGCGGCAGCGCCGTCGGCATCGCCGCATTGATCTCGGGCAAACTTCCGAAGCCGGGCGGCCCGGCGGCGACGATCATCACCGGACGAAACCTCGACATGACCCTGCACGCCGACATCATGCAGGGCCGGGACGTCGTGCTGGGCGACAAGACGATCACGGGGGAGAGCTATGGCGCGTGACATCTTCGTGCTGACCGAGGCGGACCTGCAGGGACTGGTGTCCATCGATACGGCGGCGCTCGACGTCGTCGAGCAGGCATTCGCCGCACTCGCCGGCGGCGGCGTCATCATGCCGCCGATCCTGTCGATGGAGATTCCGGATGCCAACGGTGAGGTCGACGTGAAGACCGCCTACATTCCAGGGTTCGACGGTTTCGCGATCAAGGTCAGCCCCGGCTTCTTCGACAACCCGTCGCTCGGCCTGCCGAGCCTGAACGGCCTGATGATCGTGTTTTCGGCCAGGACCGGGCTGGTCGATGCTCTGCTGCTCGACAACGGCTACCTCACCGACGTCCGCACGGCGGCCGCGGGCGGGGTTGCGGCGAAGCATCTGGCACCAGACGTCGAGACCGCCGGCGTACTCGGTACCGGCGTGCAGGCCCGTCTGCAGATGCGTGCGGCCCATCTGGTGCGGCCGTTCTCCCGGGTTCTCGTCTGGGGACGCGATATGGAGAAAGCGATCGTCTGCGCCGCCGACCTGGCGGAAGAGCTCGGTGTCGAGGCGTCCGCTGAGATAAATCCTGCCGCCGTCGTTGCCGAGAGCCAGCTCGTCGTCACGACGACACCTGCAACCGAGCCCGTGCTGATGGCCGACTGGCTGCATCCCGGCCTGCACATCACCGCCATGGGATCTGACCAGGGCGGCAAGAACGAGATCGACCCGGCGGTGTTCCAGCGCATCGATGCCTACGTGCCGGATCGCATCAGCCAGTGCGAGAAACTCGGTGAACTGCGTACGGCGATCGCCGCCGGCACGTTCTCCGGCACCGACGTACTCCACGAGCTCGGCCACGTCATCGCCGGGGACACGCCCGGCCGTACGTCGCCGGACGATATCACGCTCTGCGACCTGACCGGCACCGGTGCGCAGGACACCGCCATCGCCACCTTCGCGCTGAAGGCGGCGCGCGCGGCAGGCGCCGGCACCGTGATCAAGGCGTGAGCGGACCATGCTGGCACTCGACGACCGCGATCTGAAAATTCTCTCGATCCTGCAAACGGACGGCCGGGTCACCAAGACGGAGCTCGCCAGACGCGTCAACCTGTCGGCGACACCCTGCTGGGAACGGCTCAAGCGACTCGAGGACAACGGCATCATCGAAGGCTACGGCGCGCGCATATCGCTGAGCGCGTTCGGCCCGCTGTCGGTCATCTTCATGGAGGCCGAACTGGCCAGCCACCGCGCCGAGGATTTCAAGCAATTCGAGGACGCCATCCTGACCTACGACGACGTGGTCGAGTGCTGGGCCGTCGGCGGCGGCATTGATTACCTGCTGAAGTTTGCCTGTGCCGACGTCGACGCCTACCAGCGCCGGGTCGACGGCATGCTCGAGGCCGACATCGGGCTGCGAAGATACTTCACCTACGTCGTGACCAAGCCGGTCAAGACGTCTCCTCTACCGCCGGTGCCGGCGCGCCTGCCCGCCGACTGACGACCCGAAGAATCATCTGCGGAACCGATGTCCGACAGAGGATTCCTCTTCCCGGCGCCGCAACTTCAAAGGCACATTCTGCCGCTGTCCCGATAGAATCGCCCGCGATCACGAACTTCAAAGACGGGGATTCCAACGTGCCTCTCGACCGTACCGATGATCTCGACCGCCTCGACGACCCGCGCCTGTTTCGCGAACACGCCTACATCGACGGCGCCTGGTGTTCGACCGAAACCGGCCGCAGCATTGACGTGACCGATCCGGCGAATGGTGCCCGCATCGGCGCCGTTCCGGCCATGAGCGGCGCGGAAAGCACGGCCGCGGTCGCCGCCGCGCAGGCGGCCTTCCCGGCGTGGGCCGCCCTCTTGCCGCAGGAACGCACTGCGGTTCTGCGGCGCTGGTACGAGCTGCTGATCGGGCACAAGGAAGATCTCGCCCTGATCATGACGCTGGAGCAGGGCAAGCCGATCTCCGAGTCGCGCGGCGAGATCGAGTATGGCGCATCGTTCATCGAGTTCTTCGCCGAACAGGCCAAACGACCCGACATCATGAGCATCACCTCGCACCTGCCGAATGCCGAGGTCGAGGTCTGGCTCGAACCCGTCGGCGTCGCTGCGCTGGTGACCCCGTGGAACTTTCCCAACGCCATGATCACGCGCAAGGCCGCCGCCGCGCTCGCGGTCGGCTGCACCGTCGTCGTGCACCCGTCGAAGGAAACGCCGTTCTCGGCCCTGGCGCTCGCCGAACTGGCGGAACGCGCGGGGCTTCCGGCCGGTGTGTTCAACGTCGTTACCGGCGAGCCCGCCGAGATCGTCGAGCCGTGGACGGCCGACCCGCGGGTCCGGGCGCTCTCGTTCACCGGATCGACCGAGATCGGCCGGTTGCTCTACGGTCAGTGCGCCGGAACGATCAAGCGCCTCAGCCTCGAGCTCGGCGGACACGCGCCGTTCATCGTGTTCGCCGACGCCGACCTGGAGCGGGCCGTCGACGAGGCCATCGGCGCCAAGTTCGCGACGTCCGGCCAGGACTGCCTCGGCGCCAACCGGATGTTCGTCGAACGTCCCGTCTATGACGACTTCTGCACGCGCTTCGCGGAGAAAACCCGGGCGCTGGCCATCGGCCGCGGCCTCGACGATCCGGCGATCGGGCCGCTGATGAACGGCGCCGCCGTCGACAAGCAGACGGCCCACGTCGAGGACGCGATTGAAAAGGGTGCCCGGCTGCTTTGCGGCGGCAAGGTGCGCGAGGACCTCGGGCCCCTGTTCTTTGAGCCCACGGTCCTGGCCGACGTGCCGGACAGCGCGCGGATCATGCATGAGGAAACCTTCGGCCCCATCGCGGCGATCGCGCCGTTCGATGACGAAAATGCGGTCGTCCGCCAGGCAAACGACACCGAGTACGGCCTGATGGCCTACGTCCACACCAGGGATCCGTCCCGCATCTACCGGGTCAGCCGTGCGCTGCAGTTCGGTATGATCGGCGTCAACCGGACCAAGGTCACCGGCGCGCCGATCCCGTTCGGCGGCATGAAGCAATCCGGTCTCGGCCGCGAAGGATCGCGCAGCGGCCTTGAAGCTTTCTCGGATGTCAAATACGTATGCCGCGACTGGTCGTGACCGACCGGCCACGGGCAAGCTCAGGAGAACCCAGGACATGTTGAAAAACGATCATCTCGACCAGTGGGACCGGGAGAACTTCTTCCACCCGTCGACCCACCTCGCCCAGTTCGCTCGCGGCGAACTCGCCAACCGCATCGTCACCGGCGGGTCCGGCGTCTACATCGAGGATCGCAACGGCACCCGCCTGCTCGACGGCTTTGCCGGGCTCTACTGCGTCAACGTCGGTTACGGCCGCCCGGAAATCGCCGAGGCCATCGCCAGGCAGGCAAAGGAGCTAGCCTACTATCATGCCTACGTCGGTCACGGTACCGAGGCCTCGATCACGCTTGCCAAGATGGTCCTCGACCGCGCGCCTGACAACATGAGCAAGGTCTACTTCGGACTGTCCGGCTCGGACGCAAACGAAACCAACATCAAGCTCGTCTGGTACTACAACAACGTGCTCGGCCGCCCCGAGAAGAAGAAGATCATCTCGCGCTGGCGCGGCTACCACGGATCAGGCCTGATGACCGGATCCCTGACCGGGCTCGAGCTGTTTCACAAGAAGTTCGATCTGCCGCTCGCCCAGGTCGTCCACACCGAGGCCCCCTACTACTACCGGCGCGAAGACCTCTCGGTGAGCGAGGAGGAGTTCTCGGCGCACTGCGCGGCCAGGCTCGAGGAACTGATCCTCGCCGAGGGCCCCGACACGATTGCCGCCTTCATCGGCGAGCCGGCGCTCGGCACCGGCGGCCTGGTGCCGCCGCCCGCCGGTTACTGGGCGGCCATCCAGCCGGTGCTGCAGAAGTACGACATCCTGCTGATCGCCGACGAAGTGGTGACCGGCTTCGGACGTCTCGGCTCGATGTTCGGTTCCGACCACTACGGCATCACCGCCGACATCATTACCTCCGCCAAGGGACTGACCTCGGCGTACGCGCCGCTCTCCGCTTCGATCGTCTCCGACCGGGTCTGGAAGGTTCTGGAGCAAGGCACCGACGAGTTCGGCGCCATTGGCCACGGCTGGACCTATTCGGCTCACCCCATCGGTGCGGCGGCCGGCGTCGCCAACCTGAAACTGGTCGACGAACTCGGCCTGGTCGCCAACGCTACCGCAACCGGCGCCCACTTCAAGCAGGCGCTCAATGACGCACTCGGCGATCATCCCAACGTTGGCGAGATCCGCGGCGAAGGCCTGCTGATCGCCGTCGAGCTGGTCGAGGATCGCGACAGCCGGACGTTCTACGACCCGAGCCTGGGTGTCGGGGCCAAGATCGCCGCGGCCCTGGTTCGGCGCGGTGTCATTGCGCGCGCCATGCCGCAGGGAGATATTCTCGGCTTCGCACCGCCGCTCTGCATCACCCCGGCCGAGACCGACATCATCGTTGGCGCCATGACGGAAGCGGTCGACGAGGTCTGCGGTTAAGCATGCGTCCTTGTTTTCGCGGGATCATAGAACGGCGTTCGCTCGACGGTCGCCGAACAAGATAGACCTTCACCGTTGACCTCAAGTCGCGTGCCCGCAACGGCGGCGTCGGACCGAAGATGCACGAGGGCCAGTGACTTGTTCATGCGGTGCGACCAGCACGGGCTGTTGACCGTGCCGACGTTCTCGCCGTCGAGCGACAGTGTCTCGCCGCCAGCCAGCATGTCATCGTGATCGGCAACGATCCCGCCTGCGATGAATCGCTCCTTTCCTCTTGAGGCCTCGACAGCCGCCTTGCCGCGGTAGTCCGCCTTGGCCAGGTTGATCGTGAATCCGAGACCGACCTCCCAAGGCGTGTGGTCGCTCGTCATGTCGTAACCGAAGAACAGCAGCGCCGCCTCGATTCGCACCTTGTCGAGCGCAGTGAACGAGCAAGGCATGACACCGTTGTCGGCGAGCCGATCCCAGATATCGCCGACAACGTTGGCACGGGCGAAGATCTCGTATCCGCGTTCACCGGAATAACCGGTTCGCGACAATCGGCACGGGTAACCGAACAACGTCGTTTCGAGGTGGTGGAAATAAGCGAGCGACGCCAGATCCGCAGGCGTGTGCGCGTCGAGAATCTCCAGCGAATCTGGCCCCTGAACCGAGATGTCATGCAGGTCGTCGTCGAGTTCCAGCGTCACGTTTAGGCCCTCGGCAGACTCCGAAAGCCGCTCCATGCTCTCGCCGGATCCGTGTACCAGCATCCACTCGTCGTCGGAATTGTTGGCAACGATGGCATCGTCGCAGACAGTGCCTCGATCGCTTAGGATCGTGCCGTACGCCGACTGCCCCGGAGCGATCTTCGTCACATCTCGGCTAATCACGTGATCGGCAACCTGTGGCGCATCATCGCCGCGGATGAACACCTTCTTGAGGGGTGACATGTCGAACATCCCCGCTCGTTCACGCACTGCGTCGTGTTCGTCGTTCGGGTCGGTATTGTAGGTCCAGGCGGTTCCCATGCCGTTCCAGTCCTCGAGCCCGGATCCGAGTTTGGCGTGGCGGGAAGCCAGTGCGGAAGTCCGCGAGAGTTCCTCGGTCATTCTAGAATCTCCTCGTCTTGTCGGTTCGATCGGTTCTCAATGCCATTGATCGGGTTCGGCATTCCTGCGCTTGCGGACGAAATCCCTGAGCGCCTCGTCGACGCCGGGCTCAATTGGTGGCGCCTCGTACTCTGCGAGCATCCGTTTCCAGCACTCGTTCGCGCGGATCTGCAAATCGCGCGAACCCGCTTCCGTCCATTGCTCGTACGGCGTCGAGTCCGTGAGTTCACTCTGGTGATTGGCGAACCTGAAATGGGTATAGGTGTGCGCAGTGCCGAGAAATGTCTTGCCAGGACCGGCTTCCCGGTAGGCCTCCCTTGCGAGGGTTTCGTCGTCGATAGTCAACCCCGCCATCATGCGGAGCATCATGCCGCAGTGATCGGCATCCATGACGAATTTCTCGTAGCCGATGGTCAGGCCGCCTTCGAGCCATCCGGCGGACTGGTGGATGAAATTGGCGCCGGCGAGTAGTCCGGCCATCATGCCCGCGACCGATTCCTGCATCGCCTGCCCGTCGGCAACCTTGGAGGACGTGTAATGGCCCCCACACCGTAACGGCAGCCCCAAACGCCGGCACAACTGTCCGATGGCGAAGGCCGACAGGTTCGCCTCGGGCGTGCCGAACGTCGGCGCCCCGGTGCGGAGATCCATCGTCGTCAGGAAGTTGCCATAAACAGCAGGTGAGCCTGGCCTTACCAACTGGCCAAGCGCGATGCCAACCATGGCCTCGGCGTGGGACTGGGCCAGGAGGGCGGGCTGCGTCACAGGCCCCATCGCACCGCCGAGTATGAAGGGCGATAGTACGATCCCCTGGTTCGCCCGGGCATATTCCTTGAGCGCGCCACTCATGACCTCGTCGTATACAAGTGGCGAGTTTACATTGATGTTGCCCTGTATGACGCAGTGGCCGTCGACGAACTCGTCGCCGAAGACAATCCGCGCCATGTCAATGGAATCCCGCGCCCGTTGCGGCGCAGTTACCGACCCCATGAAGGGCTTCGTCGAAAGTCGCAGATGCGCATAAACCATATCGAGATGACGTTTGTTGACGGCTACGTCGACCGGTTCGCAAACGGTACCGCTCGAATGGTGCAGCCACGGTGTCATGTAGGTCAGTTTGACGAAGTTCTCGAAGTCGGCGACCGACGCGTACCGCCGGCCGCGATCCAAATCGGTAACGAACGGCGATCCATAGGCCGGGCAGAGAACGATGTGATCGCCGCCAACGACGATATCGCGGGACGGGTCGCGAGCATGCATGCGAAAGGCGCAGGGCGCCGTACTGCACAGGTACCTTGCGTGACCGGGATCGAAGCGGATTCGTTCTCCGTCGACGGTTGCGCCGGCCTGTCGGAACAGCTCGATCGCTTCCGGATCATTCCGAAACTCGATACCAATTTCCTTCAGAATCCAGTCTGCCTGATCTTCGAGGCGAACGAGTTCCTCTTCGTCGAGAAGATCGTAAACAGGAATCCGTCGCTGAACGATGGCAGGCGTCGGCAATTCTCGGATTCGGGACCTAGGCGAACGTTGGGCGCGTCCCAACCGCCTACGATTAACGTGTGCGACCAATTTATCTAATCCCTTCCCTACGGGAAGGATTCAGGCATAACGGCATACACGAATAAATCGAATATATTGAAACTCATCGTATAATATTTTTATACTTATGAATGCGATTTCGATCCTTCGACCAACTCCGGGTCTTCAATGTCGTCGCCACCCAGAACAGCTTTGCGGACGCCGCCGAGGTGCTGCACCTTACGAAAGGCGCGATCAGCTATCAGATAAGGCAACTTGAGCAGGAACTCGGCTTCGAGGTCTTCACGCGCAGTAAACGCGGCGCACGCTTGAATGCGAAGGGCGAACGGCTTTGGCATGCATCCCGTGTCATGTTCGAGAGCCTCGAACGCCAGATTGACGATCTGCGTATCGACGGCGAGGCTCAAATTACGATCGCCATGGCAACCTACTTCGCGGCCCGGTGGCTATCGCCGCGACTCATGACATTCACTGCTGCCAATCCGGACATCGTAATTCGCTTGCAGCCATCCGTGGGGCAGATCGAACCCGGTCGAGACAGTGTCGACATGGCAATTCGTTGGGGTACAGGTGAATGGGATGATGTTGTAAGTGAACGGCTGCTAACCTGCCCAGCGATCCTCGTGGCTGCACCGGGCGTCGCAGCGCAACTGCAGGCGGAAAACCTCGATGACAGGCTCAGTGCAGTCACGTTGCTTGACGACGATCAGCACAGCTCTGCCTGGGCTGATTGGCTGGTCGCATCTGGCCTGGGGCCGCGTCAGGCACGCGAGCGACTGGTCATCCCCGATCCCAATGTCCGGCTTCAAGCCGTCCTCGACGGGCAAGGGGTGGCATTCTACGACTGGCTGGCCGATCCGGAAATCGCGACGGGGCGGCTTACCGTCGTGAATGACGTTCGCCTGCCCAACTACGGATATCATCTGATCTACCGGCGGGGTTCGCTGGCAAATTGGGCTCTCAAAGAGTTTCGAGACTGGATTGTCATAGAAGCCAGCAGCGAGGAAATAATCGAACGCTAGGGTAGCGCGCCCAGGACCTGGGCAATCAGTTTCTCCGGGGAGACGGCCTTTTCGATGTAGTCGTCACACCCCGCCTCGAACGCTTCGTCCCGGTCCTCGGCGGTTTCGTGGGCACTGGCGACGACGACTGGAATGTCCTTGGTTGCCGGGTCCCGCCGCAAGGCGCGAATCAGTTCGAAGCCGGTCATGCCGGGCATGCTCATGTCGGTGACGATCAGGTCGGGAACGGTGTCCCTGGCGAGCGACAGGCCCGTCGCACCGTCCGCTGCCTGAACGGCGGCGTGTCCCGCGTTCTCGATCAGTTTCGAGAGCAGCCGGCGGAACATCTCCTCGTCATCGATCACCAGTATGGTCACCATTGCGCGTCTTTCATCCGACGGGCAGAGCTCGAAGTCTAGCGGCACTCGCTCGATTTATCCAACGAGTGGTCCCGTAGATCAGATCGGCAGGTTGTCAATCAGGCGTGTGGATCCGAGGTGCGCGGCACCGAGAACCCGGCCGGGCCGGCCCTCCAGCTCCGCAAGGGTCGAGACAGTCCGCATGTCACCCGCGTCGACGACCGCGAGATAGTCCACCCGGTCGAACCCGGCCGTGGTCAGCGTGACTTCACCCTCGGCAATCGCCTCGACTGCGGAACCGCCGGACCGCACGGCGGCGGCGATCGACGCAAGAGCACCATGTAGGGCCGGTGCCGCCGCGCGTTCGGCTTCGCCAAGATACGCGTTGCGCGACGACATCGCGAGACCGTCGCTCTCGCGCACGGTGGGCACGCCGACGATCTCCGTCGGCAGGTCGAGATCGCGTGCCAGCCGCCGAATCACCTGCAGTTGCTGGAAGTCCTTCTCCCCGAAGTATCCCCGGTCGGCAAGCGCCTGAACCAGAAGCTTGGTGACGACGGTCGCAACGCCGGTGAAGAACCCCGGTCGGAAAGTCCCTTCCAGAACCTCGCCGAGCGGCCCGACGCTGACCGTCGTCGAATGCCCGGCCGGGTACATTTCCGCGACGCCCGGCGCAAACAGGAGGTCGGCGCCTGCGGCCGCCAGCTTGGCGCTGTCCTCGTCCTCGTTGCGTGGATAGACCTCGAAATCCTCGTTCGGCCCAAACTGCTTGGGATTGACGAAGAGCGTCGCGACGGTGCGGCTGCAGTCCGATCTCGACGCCGCGACGAGCGCCATGTGACCGTCGTGCAGCGCCCCCATGGTGGGCACCAGCCCGACCGTCTCGTCCGCGCGATGCCACGCCGCGACCCGCTCGCGCAATTCGGCGACGGTGCGAACGACGTCGAGTGCGCTCATGTTCCCGGAGAGGGTTTCTTCAGCGCGTAGACGTGCTCGGGTCCCGGAAACCGCCCGGCGCGAACGTCCGCCGCGTATTCCTTCGCGGCGGCCTCGATCTGTTCGCCGAGCAAGGCATAGCGTTTCACGAACTTCGGCGTGAAATCGACGAACAGGCCTGTCATGTCCTCGGTCACCAGCACCTGACCATCGCACGCGGCGGACGCGCCGATCCCGATGGTCGGCACGTCGACGGTTTCGGTCAATTCCTTGGCAAGACTTTCGACGGTGCCTTCGACCACCATGGAGAACGCACCGGCATCGGCCACCGCCCTGGCATCGGCGATAATCTGCTTCTGCGCGGCCTCGTCGCGGCCGAGAGCCTTAAAACCGCCGGTGGCGTGCACCGACTGCGGCCGCAGACCGACATGGCCCATGACCGGAATACCCCGGTGGGTGAGGAAGCGGATGGTTTCCGCCATCTCGACGCCGCCCTCGATCTTGACGCCGCTGGCCCCGCTTTCGGTCAGCATGCGGGCGGCGTTGCGGAACGCCATTGCCGGGCTCTCCTCGAACGTGCCGAACGGCATATCGACGATCACACAACTGCGTTTGGAACCGCGCATGACGGCCTGCGTATGACGGATCATCATGTCGAGAGTCACGCCAAGCGTGTTCTCCATGCCGTAGATGACCATGCCCAGGGAATCGCCGACCAGCAGCATGTCGGTGTACGGGTCGAGCCAGCGCGCCGTCAGCACCGTGTAGGCGGTGAGCATGACAATCGGTTCACCACCCTTGCGGCTACGGATGTCCGGCACAGTGATCCGTTTGGTGTTCTCAGCCACAACGCTCATGGTTCTCGTTCCGTCGTTGACGTGTTCAGCGATTGCACGGGCCGCGGATTGTGCAGTGCACCATCGCGGTCGTCAATTGCCAGGTTCATCGGTTGAGCATAGCATCAGCCCATGAACCGCGTCACATGCCGTCTCGCCGCCGTCATCTTCGCGCTCCTGCTGGTGTCACCTGTTGCGCATTCGGCCGAACCGGCGCGCGCCCAGAAGTACATGGCCGCGACAGCCAATCCGCTGGCCACGGAGACGGCACTCGAAATCCTGCGGCGCGGCGGCAGCGCCGTCGATGCGGCGATTGCCGCGCAGATGGTTCTGACGCTCGTCGAGCCACAGTCGTCGGGGCTCGGCGGTGGCGCGTTCATGCTGCACTTCGATTCCGAAACCGGCCGGATCGTTACCTACGACGGGCGCGAGACTGCGCCGGCGTCGGCACGACCGGACATGTTCCTCGGCGCCGACGGTGAGCCGATGAAGTGGATGGACGCCGTTGTCGGCGGCCGCTCCGTCGGCGTGCCGGGACTGCTGCGAATGCTGGAACTGGCGCACGACGATCACGGCATACTGACCTGGAGCGAACTATTCGCCGACGCCATCCGGCTTGCCGAGGAAGGCTTTCCGGTCTCTGCCCGGCTGAACGGCCTGATCAAGGCCGATAAGCAGCTTCGCGTGTTTCCGGACACAGAGGGCTACTTCTTCGGCCCCGACGGCGAACCCCACCCTGTCGGAACGGTGCTCCACAACACACCGCTGGCAAACACCCTGGCGATCATTGCCGACGGCGGTGCGGACTCCTTCTACACAGGCCCGATCGCGCGTGATATCGCCGACACGGTTTCCAACGCACCGCTGAATCCGGCGTCCATGACGCCGTCGGACATCGCCCGATATCGCGCCATCAAGCGTGACGCTGTCTGCGGACCCTACCGGGGATTCACCGTCTGCGGCATGCCGCCGCCGTCCTCCGGCGGCATCACCACCCTTCAAATACTCGGCATTCTGGAGCGTTTCGACATGAGCGGCGGCGCGGACGACCTCGCCACCGCGCACCTGCTTGCCGAAGCAAGCCGTCTCGCTTTCGCCGACCGCAACCAGTACATTGCCGACCCCAACGTCGTCCCACAGCCGGCAGGACTGCTCGATGCGGCGTATCTGGCCGAGCGCGCCGCCCTGATCGATCCCGCCAAATCCATGGGCCGGGCCAAGGCTGGCAAGCCCGAGAACGAGACGATGTTGAGGTTCGCACCGTCGGGCGACGAGCAAGGCGTGTCGACGACCCATCTTGTCATTGTCGACGGTGCGGGCGACGTGGTGTCGCTGACGTCGAGCATCGAAACCCAGTTCGGCTCCCGGCTCATGGTCCGGGGCTTCCTGCTCAACAATCAGCTCACCGACTTCTCGTTCGTGGCGGACAAGAAAGGTGTTCCCATCGCCAACCGGGTCGAGGCGGGTAAGCGGCCGAGGAGCTCCATGGCGCCGACCATCATGCTGAACGGTGACGGCAGTTTCCGGCTAGCAGTGGGATCGCCCGGCGGATCCTCGATCATCGGCTACGTCACCAAGACCCTGGTTGCCTACATCGACTGGGGCATGAACATCCAGGACGCCATCGAAGTGCCGCACATCGTCAATCGGAATGCACGGACGCGACTTGAGAAGGATACCGCGGCAGAGGCGCTTGCGCCCGGTCTCGAGGCGCTCGGTCATACCGTGAACATCACCCGCATGACCAGCGGCCTTCAGGGCATCTCCCGCGAGGACGGCGTTCTCCTGGGCGGCGCCGACCCCCGTCGCGAGGGCGTCGCACTCGGCGACTGAGCTACTTTACCGCGACGATGAACAGGCGGCGGAACGGAAACAGGGTACGGCCGTCGTCACCCGGCGGATAGGCCGCGTTCAGGGCCTCGCGGCACATGTCCTCGAAACGGCCGCGCTCGTCCTCGGACAGAAGACCGAGCAGAGGGCGCATCGCCGCGCCCTTGATCCACTCGAACACCGCGTCGGGCCCGTGCAGCGCCTGAAGATACGTCGTCTGCCAGATATCGAGCGATTTGACCCGCGGCCGCAGCCACTGGAAATACTTTTCCGGTGAAGCGACCGGCCGGCGGCCAGCCGCCGGCGCAAGGCGGTCGCACCATGCTTCGTCGTCGGACGCATCGCGCAGGGCCTGATGCGAGGCCTGGTCGAAATTGTCGGGCATCTGGACGGCGAGAACGGATCCGGGCTTCAGGCGGTCGACCAGACCGGTAAACAGCGATTCGTGATCGTCGAGCCAATGCAGGGCCGCGTTGGAAAAGACCAGATCCTCGCCGGCCGGACACCACGCGCCGACATCGCCCTCTTGCCATGTCACGACGTCATCCACGGCGCGCGCCCGTTCCAACATCTCGGCCGAACTATCGATACCGGTCACAGCCGCGCCCGGCCAACGTTCCCTGAGCAGCGCAGTCACGGTACCATTGCCGCATCCGAGATCGGCGATTGCCTTCGGTTCGGCAAGGTTGACGGCATTCAGCAGGTCGAGCGCGGGTCGCAGGCGATGGCCCGAGAACCGCTCATACTGTGCGGGGTCCCAGCGAGGTTTGGCGGTCATGAAGCGGTCTCCGCAAGATTGTCGTAGGTTGCGTCGGGCAGCCGGATTTCAAACGTGACACCGTCAGGCCCGTTGTCGGCGACACGAATTTCACCACGGTGCGCGGCGATGATGTCGCGCACGATGACCAACCCCAAGCCGGTTCCGCCGTCCTTTGCCGTTGCGAAAGGCTCGAACACCCGGTCTCGGATGTCGCTGGAAAGACCGGGACCGTCATCACGTACGGTGACCACTGCCCAACCGTCGTTATCGACCACTCCGTCGACCGACAGATTGCTGGCGCCAGCTTGGCGGGCATTGACAGCGAGATTCAGCAAGGCGCGGTAGAGTTGATTCCGATCGGCAGAAACACCGACTTCGAACGGTACTCGATTACTGACACGAAACGATTCGCCATCGTCCGTACTGTCCAGAACGGGCTGATCGTCGCGGATTTCAGCGGCGATTTCGCCGATCAGTTCACTCAGGTGGAATCGTTCGCGGCGCGGCGTCATGTCGCTCGCGCCGACGTACTCGAGCGTCTGGCTGCACAACTGCACGGCCCGCGAGATCGCCTTGTAGAGCCGTGGCGACAGACGTTTGACCTCCGGGTCGTCGATCTCCGCGAGCCGGTCGAACGCCAAGACCGCGGTCGCCAGCGTATTGCGGAGATCGTGGTTGATCTTGGCAACCGCCTCACCCAGCGTCGCCAAACGGGACTTCTGACGCAGAGCGGCGCGGATCTGCATCTGCATGTGACCGAGTTCGCGGAGCGCGACGCCAATCTCGTCGGTCCGCGTCGACTGGCCGGGATCATCCGTGGCGTTCTCCGGGTCCTCGCGAAAACGGGCGAGCACGCGTGCCATGCGCAACACGGGTCGCACCATCAGCCACTGCAGGGTTAGAAAAACCAGGGTCGCGGTGATGAGCGAGATCACGACCGAAAGCGCCAGGATACGCTGCGAATACTCGAGCATCTCGGTCCGCAACGGCGCCTCATCCAGAATGATCTCTATTCCGATCGCGGGGTTGTTGGGCACCGTTCCGATGACGCGGAGAACGCGGTTCTCGGTCTGCGACAGGGTCGAGAAAGCGGCCATCACCCAGTCGACCATCGACATGCCGCCCATGTGGACCTCCTTGTCGATCGACGGCGGCATATCGGTATCGACCATCAGCATCCGCTGATCCGGCAGGTTCAGCACGATGCCGTATGTCTCGGTCTGCTCCAGCAGTTCGGACTCGAGCTCGGGCGCGACGTCTTCGGTCGCCAGGCTGCCGACCGCGATCATCGCCAGATGGGCGCGGGCGATACGCTCCTCGAGGTAAGCCTTGCGATACTGCGCTACCGACGGCGTCCAGATCAGAAACTCGGCCAGCATGACGAAGGCGATCGTCAAGACGAGAAGGCGAGCCGACAGACCTGTGAAAAGTCCCGCCTCGCCGATCATCCGCGATGACCGATCCTCGGATGATTGCTGTTCCGTCACGCTTACAAGTTCCCCCGATTACGACCGGCGCCGATCTGCGACCGGCGCGCATGCAGGAGTCTCGCACCACGCCCATTTGAAGACAATGCCGTGGAACCGGCCAGGCTCGCCTAACCGAACAGCCTCAGGAATCTGACGACGGCCTTGGTCCGGTCGCTAAACAGCGTCGGCGTGTAGAACGAACCGGCAGCACGTTTCGTGACCTCGCCGAAAGTCGGATAGGGCGAGATCATGCCGGCAATGGCGCCGATCTTGACCTTGGCCGACATCGCCAGCACCCAGGTCTGGATGATCTCTCCGGCCGCCGGGCCGACGACGGCGGCGCCGAGAACATGGCCTTTCTTGGTGGTGATGACCTTGATCATGCCGCCGGTGCGGCGTTCCGCCTGGGCGCGGTCATTTTCGTGAAACGGCCAGCGCAGGATCCGAATGGCATCACCGTGACGTTCCCTGGCCTGCGCCTCGGTCAGGCCGACATTGGCCAGTTCCGGGCTGGTGTAGGTGACCCACGGCACGCTTGAGTGGTCGGCCTTGGCCGGCAACCGGAAAAGGGCGCTCTTGATCACCACGCTGGCGTGGTAACCGGCGACGTGCGTGAATTGCAGGCCGCCAACGCAGTCGCCCATGGCGTAGACCTTCCGGTTGGATGTTCGCAGACCGGCATCGACCTCGATCCCCTTGGGTGAATGCCGAATCCCCGCCTCGTCGAGGCCGATCTCGTCGACCACCGGACGTCGGCCGGTCGCCAGCAGCAAGTCGCTGCCCTCGATCCTTTCCTCGCCGTCGTCGCCTTCCAGTACCACCGCGACTCCGCTGCCGGCCTTCTCGACGCGGGCGATCTTGATGTCTTCGCGAATGTCGATCCCTTCGCCGAGCAGACATTGGCGCACCACGTCGACCAGTTCGGGATCGTCCTTCGGCATGACGCTGAACATCTCCAGCAGCGTCACCCTGACGCCGAGCCGCCGGTGAGCCTGCGCAAGTTCGCAACCGATGGGGCCGCCGCCGATGACGATCAGGTGCTTGGGGAACGGCTGTGCCGAGAAGATCGTCTCGTTGGTGTAAAAGGGCGTGCTCTCAATCCCCGGGATCGGCGGCACCGCCGCCGTCGAACCGGTCGCCAGCACGAAACGGCGCGCCTGAATCCGCGTGCCGTCGACCTCGACGGTGCGTCGGTCGACAAAACGGCCGTGTCCCTTGATAACGTTGACGCCGAGGCCACGGAACCGCTCGACCGAGTCCATCGGCGCAATGGCCTCGATGACGCCGCGAACGTGCGTCTGAACTGCTGTGCCGTCGACGTCTGGCTCGGTATCGGCGATGCCGAACTTTGCGCGGTGCCGGGACGCCTGTGCCGCCGCGCCGGCCGCCAGCAGCGCCTTCGACGGAACACAACCCGTATTGAGGCAGTCGCCGCCCATCTCGGCACGTTCGATGAGCACCGTCGGCGCACCCATCTGGGAGGCGCCGGCGGCGACCGACAGGCCGCCCGATCCGGCACCGATCACGCAAATATCGGGTTTCAATGTCTCGCTCACTGTCCGGGTTCCTCATCCAACGGCTCTGGTACCGGTTCGCCTCTGGACTTCTTGTAGCGCTTGTAGACGACCGGGATCATCGACAGCGCGGCTAGTCCGACGATCGGTGTCAGGATCTGCGGCTCGAAGATGATGCCCAGATCAGGCGTCTCTCCGCGGTCGAACACCGCCCCGAGACCGTTGCCGACGCTGCAGTAGACCCAACTGCCGGGAATGATCCCGAATAACGTGCCAATCACGTAGGTCCGCAGCGGCACCCCCATCAGCGCCGGCACCAGATTGACCAGCCAGAACGGGAAGATCGGCACCAGCCTCAAGACGAGAAGATAGGAGAGGGCGTCCTCCCGGAATCCGGCCTCGAAGCGGCTGACCCAGCCGCCGGCCTTGGCCCTGAAATAATCGCGCAGCGCGTAGCGGGCGGCTAAGAAGATGCCGACGGCGCCGACAGTAGCCGCCGTGACAACGTAAACGGTGGCCAGCCATGTCCCGAACACAAAACCGCCGATGAGGGTCAGGATCGCGGCACCGGGCAGCGAGAACGCAACGGCAAGGACATAGGCGGCCCAGAACACCGCGACAGCCATGATCCGGTTGTCGGCGTACCATTGCAGAAGTTGTCCGCGATGGCGGGCGAGCGCCTCGAACGACAGATACTCCTGCCCGCCGAAAACGAAGAACGCGACGAGACCGCCAACGATCACCGCCAGCGGCAGCATTTTCCTCATCATCGCGCCCGACGGGCGGGACTGATCCTGGGATGTCCGTTCGTTCAAGTCGTCCCCCGCTCGACAGGGCCAAAGAGTACACGATCCCACGAGAGGGGTCTCCCCCACTATCTCCCCGTCACGGCGGGACGGACCAATAAACTCACTTGAACTAATTGTGATGGGGTTGAGCCCGGTTTTCCGGGGTTCTTTATGGCCGTCGAGGGCGTTGACTTGGTCGGCACCAACCCTTATACACCGGGGCTCGTCAACCTCGGAGACTGACCGTGAAGCGCACTTATCAACCGAGCCGCCTTGTTCGCAAGCGCCGCCATGGCTTCCGTAGCCGGATGGCGACCGTTGGCGGTCGCCGCGTCATCAACAACCGTCGCGCGAAGGGCCGCAAGCGTCTCTCCGCCTGAGGCCGCGTCAGGCCGTTCAGCAGGGTCGCCATGTCCCCTTCCCTTTGCCGTCTGAAACGCAGGTCAGAGTTCCTGCGCACCGCCGCCGCTGGGTTGAAGTGGGTGACCCCGGGCGTCATCGTGCAGGCGCGGCAGCGCGAGGCCGACGGCGAAGGCCCCCGGGTCGGCTACACGGTATCGAAGAAAGTCGGAAACGCCGTTCAGCGCAACCGCGCGCGTCGCAGGCTGCGAGCCGCCGCGGACGACGTGTTGGCGGCACGCGGCGACGCGGCGTTCGATTATGTCCTGATCGGCCGAAAGTCGACCCTCGACCGCCCGTTCGACGCTTTGCTGGGCGATCTGAACGATGCTGTGGCCGGAATCGGCCGCAAGGTGCGACGCACCGACGGAAGGCCCGAATCCGGGGAGCCCGGGTCGTGACGGCCGCGATCACCCGCAAACCTTCGCGCCTGTCGGCCGCCGCGGCGTGGGTCGTCGTCGAACTGGCCGAGTTCTATCAGTCGGTTGTCTCGCCGGTCCTTCCCGGGTCGTGCCGGTTCTATCCGTCCTGTTCGGCGTACGCCATCAAGGCGGTGCAGAGACACGGCCCGTTTCATGGAAGCGTGCTTGCAATCCGGCGGATTTTGCGCTGCAACCCGTGGGGCCCCTGCGGACACGATCCCGTTCCACCGGTGCGGGGGCATCTGGACCACGACGGTCCGTGCCGATGTAACGAGAAGCAAGACGATCTGAAAAGCGAGCGGTAATGGACAACAAGAACCTGTTAATGGCGATCGTTCTGTCGGTCGTGATCCTGGTCGGCTTCGAGTTCTACATCCAGATGACGACCCCGCCGGTCGATCCGGCGACCCAGGAACAGACAGCCGCGAACAAGGCAAACCCTGATGCGCCGCAGCCAACGCAACTCGACGCCGGCGCAGTTCCGACGCCGGGCGCGGCGCCGACGGCCGCGACCGCGGCGTCCGGGGTTGCCAACCTCAGCCGCGAGGATCTGTTGGCGACAGAACCGCGGATCAGTATCGAAACGCCGCGTCTCGGTGGGTCGATCTCGCTGGTCGGCGGTCGCATAGACGACCTGAAGCTTCACAACTACCGTGAGACCCTGGACCCGAGCAGCAACGATATCGTGCTGTTGCACCCGAAGGGCGCGATCAACGCCTACCACGCCGGCTTCGGCTGGGTTGCCGGTCAGGGACAGAAAATCAGACTGCCCGCACCGGATACCGTGTGGACGGCCGACCGGGCATCGCTCGGCGTCAATGCGCCCGTGACCCTGAGTTGGGACAACGGCGAGGGCCTGATCTTTCGCAAGACCATCAGCGTCGACGCAAACTACATGTTCGACGTCGTTCAGAGCGTCGAGAACACCACCTCGAACGCCGTCACCCTGCACAGCTACGGCCTCGTGACCCGCCGCACCACCCCGGAAGTCACCGGATTCTTCATTCTTCACGAGGGACTCCTCGGTGTTTTCGATGAAACCCTGAAGGAAGTCGACTACGACGATCTGCAGGACGAAGGCGTCATTCAGCAGCCGACCACGGGCGGCTGGCTCGGCATTACCGACAAGTACTGGCTGACCGCGCTGATTCCCGATCAGGACGCGCAACTCTCGACCCGATTCATTCATCGCCTCGACAATGGCGCGGATCGCTACCAGACCGATTTCCTGTCGCCGGCATTCACGATCCAGCCGGGCGGCGAGGGGTCCTTCCAAAGCCGTCTTTTTGCCGGCGCCAAAGAAGTGCCGCTGCTCGACGCCTACAGCGAGGACCTTGGAATCGACCGCTTCGATCTCGCCGTGGACTTCGGCTGGTTCTACTTCCTGACCAAGCCGATCTTCCAGGCCCTGCTGTGGATCAACACCTACGTCGGCAACCTGGGCGTGGCGATCCTGCTGCTCACCGTGGCGATCAAGCTCGTGTTCTTCCCGCTCGCCAACAAGTCTTACGTGGCGATGAGCAAGATGAAGAAGTTGCAGCCCGAGATGGTCAAGCTGCGCGAGCAGTACGGCGACGACAAGATGCGTCTCAATCAGGAGATGATGGCCCTCTACAAACGCGAGAAGGCCAATCCGGCATCCGGCTGCCTGCCGATCCTGATCCAGATTCCGGTGTTCTTCGCGCTTTACAAGGTCCTGTTCGTCACCATCGAAATGCGCCACGCGCCGTTCTTCGGCTGGATTCAGGATCTCTCCGCACCCGACCCGACGACGATATTCAACCTGTTCGGCCTGATCCCGTGGACGCCGCCGGACTTCCTGATGATCGGCATCTGGCCGCTCATCATGGGCGCGTCCATGTACCTGCAGCAAAAGCTCAACCCGCAGCCGGCGGACCCGATGCAGGCCAAGATTTTCCTGTTCCTGCCGATCCTGTTCACCTTCCTGTTGGCTGCATTCCCGGCCGGACTGGTGATCTACTGGGCGTGGAACAACTGCCTTTCGATCCTGCAGCAGTGGATCATCATGCGGCGCATGGGCGTCGCCGCGGGTGGCGGCAAGGTCGAGGAATCGAAGTCCTGACATCGGCCTCTGGGGGCTCCGGACATGACGACCCCTGACGAACCTGCAGACGCGCCGGCGGTCCCCGCCGCATTACCGGATCACGACGCCGACACGGTGGAACGTGGCCGGCTGCTGTTTGCAGGCGCCTGTGATTTCGTGCTCGGTGCCGCCCAACTGGATCAGATACCCGAGACCGAGCTCCCCGAGATCGCCTTCGCCGGCCGGTCCAACGTCGGCAAGTCGAGCCTGATCAACGCACTGATGGGCCGCAAGGCCCTGGCGCGGACGTCGAACACGCCGGGCCGGACCCAGGAGATCAACTTCTTCAATCTCGGCGGCCGCCTGATGGTCGCCGACCTGCCGGGTTACGGTTACGCCCGCGCACCGAAATCGCGCGTCGAGAACTGGACGCGGCTGGTCAACAGCTACCTGAAGGGTCGCCAGCAGCTTCGCCGGGTCTGCCTGTTGATCGATGCGCGCCACGGGCTCAAGGCCAACGACCGCGACGTCATGAAGATGCTCGATTCCGCGGCCGTCGCCTATCAGGCCGTTCTGACCAAGGCGGACAAGGTTTCAGCGTCGTCGGCACGCTCGACCGTCGCGGCGATCGAGGCGCTGCAGAAGACCCACACGGCCCTGCACCCGCGGGTCATACCGACCAGTGCCCGCGACGGCGACGGCATCGAGCAATTGCGCGCCGAACTCGTGCTGCTCGCGGAGTGATCGTCCGGCGCGAACGGCATTGCCGCCCGGCGCTATCCCGTCTAGTTTCCTGCCTTCGCGAAGAACTAGCGCCGCAGGACGCCCGGACACGACCATGAGCGACGACAAGAAGAAAACGATGACGGTGAAGGATGCCGAGGAATGGCTCGAGCATGCGCAGCTGCTGTCCGAGGCCCTGCCCTTCATGCGCCGCAATCACGGCAAGACCATCGTGATCAAGTATGGCGGGCACGCGATGGGCGATCACGACATGGCGAAGTCGTTCGCGCGCGACGTCGCGCTGCTGCGCCAGACCGGATGCAACCCGATCGTCGTGCACGGCGGCGGACCGCAGATTGCCGAAATGCTGGAACGGCTCAAGATCAAGAGTGACTTCATCGACGGCCTCAGGGTCACCGACGAAGCCACCGTCGAGGTGGTCGAGATGGTGCTGTCCGGTGCCATCAACAAGAACATCGTGCATGACATCAACGAGGCCGGCGGGCTCGCCGTCGGCCTTTCCGGCAAGGACTGCGGATTGATCAAGGCCGACAGGATGCGGCGCACGAAGCGCGATCCGGACTCCAACATCGAGCGGATTCTTGATCTCGGCCTCGTCGGCGAGCCGCGTGACGTCGACCCTCACCTGCTCGACTTCTTCGAGAAATCCGACATTACCCCGGTCATTGCGCCGATCGCCACCGGGCCCGATGGCGAAACCCTCAACGTCAATGCAGACACGGCGGCCGGCGCCGTCGCTGCGGCCATGCGCGCGCGTCGCTTGCTGATGCTGACCGACGTGCCGGGCGTTCTCGCCAAGAACGGCAAGCTGGTCGAGGAGATGACGGTCAGCCAAGCCCAGGCAATGATCGAGGATGGCACAATTTCGGGCGGCATGATCCCCAAGGTCGAGACCTGCATCCGCGCGGTCAAGGGCGGTGTCGGCGGCGCCGTCATCATCGACGGCCGGATTCCCCGTGTGGTCCTGCTCGAACTGTTCACCGAACACGGCGCAGGCACGCTGATCCGGCCAGATACCTGATCAATTGTTCAGCTCCGGCGGATCGCCCATACTGACATCATGCAGTTTGCCGACCCACATCCGCCGGCGCTCTGGAAAGGGCCAGACTTCCGCTCCAAGGACGACGTCGCGGTCGATCTCGACCCCGCGGCCGTTGCCGCCGTGCTCGACGACGTCCGTGCGGTTGCCGCGGTGCGCGATATCGTCGACGTCTCGCGCGACGACCTGGATATGGCTCCCCTGTCACATCAAATGGCAGAGGTACTCGACACGTTGCGCCACGGCCGGGGCCTAGTGATTCTGCGCGGGTTCCCGGTCGCGCACCTCACCCAGCACGAAATCGAAACGTTTTACTGGGCGCTTGGGTTGCACCTTGGTGTGCCGGTATCGCAGAGCGTCATGGGCGATCGTCTGGGCCACGTCAAGGATGTCTCCGGCAAGGATGCCAGTGCGCGGGCCTACCGTAACTCGAACGAGCTCACGCCGCATTCCGATCCGGCGGACTTTCTCTCGTTCTTGTGTCTACATCCCGCCGCCAAGGGCGGCGACAGTCTGTTCGCGAGTTCACATGCCGTCCACGAGGAGATGCGCCGCCTGCGCCCGGACCTGCTCGAACGACTATATCGCGGATACCGTTGGCACCGCTTCGGCGAGGAACCGGTTGGGTTCGATCCGATCACACCGCATAGGGTTCCGGTGTTCAGTTCTTGCGATGGTCACCTGAGCTGCAGGATCGTCCGCCAGTACGTCGAGATCGCCGCGGCCGAGTACCCGGAATGCGCTTTCGAACCGGCCGACAAGGAAGCGCTCGATCTGTTCGATGAATTGGCTCTGCGACCCGACATCGGCTTCTGGTTCAGACTCGCGGCCGGCGAAGCGGTGGTCGCCAACAACTTCACGGTGCTGCATGCCCGCACGGCGTTCGAGGACGGCCCGGATCCCGACGCCAAACGGCATTTGCTGCGGCTGTGGCTTGCCGCCGAGCCGCCTCGGCCGGTCGTGCCCGAAGTATATATCTACGGAGAGGGGGAACCCGGTATTCCGGCGCGCGAAGGCAGCGTGCCGTATTACGAGAACAAGGTTACCGTCAATTGACGGCGGTTAACCGGCCGGCAGGTCACTCTTGCTTTCGTCCGCGAGCTCGATCTTGAGATCCTCGATCGCACGATCCATTGCGTCGGCATCGAGTGGATACTCATCCCCGTCCGGCTTGATGGTGTCGGCGAGCGAGACTCCGCCCATCCCGCGTTGCGCGGCGACCAACATGCCGGCCGGCAACCCAGCTGCACCGCAAACGGCAATGATGCCCTTGGCATCCGCGCGCTCTACCGCGCAACGCACCAGGTCCGGCGTCAAACCGCCGAGCTCGGCCACTGCGAGAATCGCAAAGTCGACATCACCGTCGTCGAACGCCGTTGCCACGACCTGGTGATCGAGTTGCCCCTCGGCCACCAACTGCGCCACCCGTTCCGATGCAGACACCGCGCCCCCGTCACCGGGCTGCAAGTCATCGACATCGACCAATGCCTGATCTTTCCTCGATTCGCTCGCCGCCCAACTGTCGGCAAGCGAGTCACCATCGATCTCGCCGCTATCGATGCGTTCACTGACCACCTGCCGGATCGCGGCAATATCCGTCTCGGCGATATCGCCGCGATCGATCAGAGTGCCAATGAGGCTTTCGGCGACGAACCGCGCGAGGCGAACCGCGGCCCGTTCCGGCAGCGTCGGCCTGCTCACGAGCGGTAGATGCCAACTCTCGACGTCGGTGGCGCGTTCGATGATGCGGTCGATGGCTTCCTCGCGGATCTGGGCACTCTCGTTATTGAGCAACAGACCAATAGCCCCGATATCGTCGGTTTCGATAATGGCATCAGACACGGAATGGGTGACGTCGCGGCGCTCGGCGATGGCGCCGAGCGCCCCGGCGATCGGGCCGCTGGCAATGATGTCGAGCAGATCGTCGTCGGTCAGGACCGGCGAGAACGTGAGTATAGGCTTGGCCACGACAATCTCGACATCGCGGGCAAGCCGGTTGATCACCTGCGATGGCGCCGAAGCGACATCGCGCAACGTCTCAGCCAGAATTTGGCGAACCTTGACGGCCTGATCGCGAGCCAGGGTCTCAAGGACGTCGAGCGTCATCTGCTGGACCTTGTCGCTCGTCGCGGCATCGAGATCGGGCACCAGGCGAGAGATCTTCTCGGCAAGGTCCGTACGGACCGCCACCTCGGCGTCGGCGGCAAGCAACACGTCGGCCTGACGGGGCAGCGAATCGTTCGACGCCAGCGTCCGCCGCACCTCGGTCGATTCGTCCTCGGTAAGGTAGTACAGGATTTCGGGCCTGACATCCGAGCGCGCGGCCAACTCGATCCGCGCCTCCTCGTCGCCGGCCTTGGCGGTCAGCTTGTCCCGGTGATAAGCCCGATCGTCAAT
This sequence comes from Rhodospirillales bacterium, assembly GCA_040219295.1. Taxonomy (GTDB): domain Bacteria; phylum Pseudomonadota; class Alphaproteobacteria; order Rhodospirillales; family Casp-alpha2; genus JAVJST01. The sequence goes on along the minus strand of JAVJST010000005.1, from coordinate 322,829 downwards.
GCCGCCCCCGGCCGCCATGCCCTTCTCTCTTTTCATTCGGTCAGGAACTAATCGCTACCCTCGCGCATCACCATGTCCATATAGAACGCGATACGCTGGTTCATTTCCTGAGCGCTGAGCGGGAACTGCTCGACGTCGCCTTTGCCGTCGACGGCGACAAGCTTGGGTTCGATCACCGCGTTCGGCGCAATTCGGGCCATCTGTTTCTGCAGACCGACGATCAGGCTGGCCGGCAACTCGGCACGCCAGCACAGGGAAACGATGCCCTCCGGGTTCCTCTCCTTGAATATCCGCTTGGCGACCTTGTCCGGCACCCGCGACCGCAGCACCAGGGCCGCCAGGACAAACTTGAAGTCCTCGGCATTCAGCGCACTGCTGACGACGGAAATGGGCAGGCCGCTGGTGCCTTGCAGGCGGCGGACCAGCGCGACCGGCAACTCGCCCTCGAGGTAGTCGAACAGATTCCCGGAACCACCCGCGTTCTCGTCCGCGCCTGCCTCCTCCCTGAGCCGTTCCTGGACCGCTGCCTTGATGCCCTTGAGCGTCTTCTCGTCCAGGTCGCTGCGCGATTCGAGGGTTTCGATCAGTTGATCGGCGAGAAACGAGGCGAGGCGCTGCGGCGCGTTTGCCGGCAGTATCGGCCGGGATACCAGTGGCGCGTGCCACAGTTCGTTGTCGGGCGCCTTCTCGATCAGCAGGTCGAGGGTTTCCTCGCGAATCTGCGACGAGTCATTGGCCAGCAGATCGGCGATGGCGACCGTATCGTCGGTATCGACGATGGCGTCAGAAACGACCTCGCTGACACCGTCGCGTTTCGAGATGGCCGAAAGATTGGCCGATTGCGTCCCTTGCCGGATGATCTCCAGCAGATCCGCATCGGTGAGGACCGGCGACGCCTCCAGCACCGGTGCCGAGACCGCCGTTTCGGCGTCTCTCGCCAGGATGTTGATGATGTCGTGGGGCGCACTGTCGAGGTCGCATAACGCCTCGGCAAGAACCTGGCGTACGTGAACGATTTGGTCCTTGGCGAGCGCCTGCAGCGCCGTACTCGTCGACTGCCAGACCTTGTCGAGTTCGTCCTGTTTCAGGTCCGGCGCGAGTTCGGCGATCTTACTGGCCAGTCCGGCCCGCACGTCGGAGCTTTGATCACCGGCCAGCAACTCGTAGGTATGCCGCGGCGCGACCGTGTTGTCGGCGACCGATCGGCGCACCATTTCGTCCTCGTCCTGTGCCAGAAAGTAGAGGATCTCGGGTTCGATATCGGCTCGCTCGGCGAGCGCCCGCCGCACCGCCGGATCCGCGCTCGCGGCAAGTTCCTTGGCTTCCTCGTAGGTGAGGGAATCTGCGCGAACGTCGGGGGCCATTAATCCTGGTCCTGCGTCACCGTACCTGACGGCGTGTAAGGCGGTGCAACGCTGACACCCCCCTTGCCCGCGCGCTTGACCGCATACATTGCAGCATCGGCCCTCGCCATCACTTGTTCAAGTGTCTCGCCTGATTTTGGATCAAAAACCGCAAGCCCCACGGAGATTCCAAGCGGACGCTCGTCGCTACCCGAGTATTGGTTGAGACGCGACGAGGCGGCAATCAATCGGTCCGCACGTTCACGGGCGATGTCCTCGTTCATACCGTCAAGCCACATGGCGAACTCGTCGCCGCCGAGCCGCGCGATCACGTCGCCGGGCCGCGAGTGATCGACGAGCATGCTGCGCAACTCGAGGATCGCATCGTCACCGACCTGGTGCCCGTGGACGTCGTTGACCAGCTTGAAATTGTCGAGGTCGACATAAAACAGCGACGCCATCTTGTTCTGATGCAACAGACGGCCCAGACGCCGCGGCAGTTCCTCCTCGAAGAAGGCGCGGCGATTGAGCAACCCGGTCATGCCGTCAGTCCGGCTCAGTGCCAGGATTCGCTCGTGATTGGCGATCTGCTCGTTGGCGATGCCAATCTGGTTGGCGACATCGCACAACAGGATCCGGTAGTCGTCGTCCCATTCTTTCTCGTTCGTCGCCCGCCAGATCGCAAAAACCCCATTGATGGTGTGCCGATAGAGCGTCGGCGTGAACAGGATGCTCCATTTGCCGATTTCGATCGAGTGGGTCTCGGGCTCGGGTTTCAGATCCTTGAAAGACTTGCTGAGGTCTCTCAGACCCGCTTCATCGCCGTGACTGGCGGCAACGTCGTAGGTTCCGTCGCCCGTGCGGCGAAAGATCTGGGCACCCGAGGCCATGAATGCGCCGGCGGTTGAGGTGGCGGCCGCCGACAGCATGTTGATCGGCTCGATCTCATCGCGGATCGAGTAGACGATATGATTGAGGACGTACTCTCGATGACGGGCTCGCGCCAGCGCCGCTTCATTGGCCCGCTCCTCGGTCACGTCGCGGCAGACGCCGCGAGTTCCCTGCCAGCACTGGGATTCGTCGAACAGGGGGACGCACGACAACAGCACCGATGCGGTTTCGCCGTTCTTGCGGGTCAGCCAGGTTTCGACATTTTCGAGCGGCTTCTTGCTGACAAACGGTACGGGCGCACGTGAATCCTTCTCCGACAGCAACGATCTGGCGTCGGTGCCGACAATCTCCTTCGCCGAGTATCCGAGGGCGCCGCGTGGCGAAACGAAGACGAAGGTTCCGTCCGCGCGCACTTCCCAGGTGAAGTCGCTGTTGATCTCGACCAGGTCCTTGTAGCGTTGCCGGGACTCGATCAGCGCCGAGCGCAGGTTCTGTTCAACCGTGACGTCGCGCATCAGGACCAGGATCGTACCCGCGCCGTTATCGGCGGGTTGCGGGATTACCGTCGCCTCGAGGCTCAGCGTACCGTTCGAACTCTCGATGCCGACCGTCTCCAGAACGATCTCACCGCTGTCGCGCACCTTGCCGACCGCCTCGACGACCTGCGGCAATCCGCCACGCGCGAGGAGCTGGCGAATGGCCTGCCCCTTTACATTCGCAGCGACGACCGAATCCTGATGATCGAGTACCACCGCGGCACCCGGGAAACCGTCAAGCGCGCCGCCGAACGCGCTGCCGCCACGGCTGGAGGCCTCGTCGGGCTGCCCGCCGGTCGCAGCATTATTGTTGTTCTCGCTATTCATTCTCCGGCCCCTGACACGGCACCGATGCCTCCCCCACGCCCGCCGGTAAGTTTATGGAATGACAACGTTTATCACCATACCCGATGTCGTCAATTAAACAGCATACGTAAATCTACCGGAATCCTTGTCTATGCAGCAGGAAATCAGGCGTCGGGGCTTGTTGTCGATGCCTTCTGTCACCAACATAGGGGACATGAATGACCAACAAACGACATCGGTGAATCCCATGGCGCTGGACAACATGTACGGCGCTGAAACCTGGATTTTCGATTTGGACAACACCCTTTATCCGGCCGCATGCGGATTGTTCCGGCAGGTCGAACGGAACATGACGCGGTTCATCATGGATCGTCTCACCCTGGCGTACGAAGACGCCTACGCCATCCAGAAAACCTATTTTCGGGAACACGGCACCACCATGCGCGGCCTCATGCACCATCACGCCGTCGACCCTGCCGATTTCCTGTCATACGTCCACAACATCGATCTCAGCCCGATTCCGTCGAACCCGGATCTCGACGGGCTGCTGAGCCGACTTCCCGGACGCAAGATCATCTTCACCAACGGCTCGACCGGTCACGCGGACAACATCACGCGGTATATGGGAATTGATCATCACTTCGATGCGGTCTTCGACATTGTCGCTGCCGATTACGTTCCGAAACCCGAACTGATCGTCTACGAACAGCTCATCGAATCCCATGCGATCGATCCGTCAACCACCGTGATGGTCGAGGACATGGCCAAAAACCTGGCGCCCGCCGCGGCAATCGGCATGACCACCGTCTGGATCGAGACAGACACGACCTGGGGGCGAGAGCACGCCGAGTGCGACTTCGTGCATCACAGGGCGTCCGACATCAATGCATTCCTGAGCGACGTGGTCGGTCCCTGAACCGCCCGCCGGGCGCTTCGAATTGACAGCATAGCGGCAGTGGCCCATTTTCCCGCCACCAACGGCTAGAGCCGTCGCCAAACCGACAACCGAGAGACCGCACCATGACCGACGTTACAGCCCTGCAGAGTACCATCGACGCCGCATTCGAGAACCGCGATCAGATCACCACGACGACGACCGGTGACATCCGCGATGCCGTCGGGAAAGCCCTCCAGATGCTCGATTCGGGCGAAGTCCGCGTCGCCGAGAAGTCCGCCGACGGCTGGACCGTGAACCAGTGGCTGAAGAAGGCCGTACTGCTGTCGTTCCGGCTCAACGACATGACGCGGATCGAGGGCGGCCCCGGCGGGTCGACATGGTGGGACAAGGTGCCGAGCAAGTTTGCCGGCTGGTCCGACAACCGGTTTCGCGATGCCGGTCTGCGCGCCGTGCCGAACTGCACGGTACGGCATTCGGCCTACATCGCCCCCGGTGTGATCCTGATGCCGAGTTTCGTCAACCTCGGCGCTTACGTCGACGAAGGCACCATGGTCGACACCTGGGTCACCGTCGGCAGTTGCGCCCAGATCGGCAAGAACTGCCACCTTTCGGGCGGCGTTGGTATCGGCGGCGTTCTGGAACCGCTGCAGGCCGGTCCGGTGATCATCGAGGACAACTGCTTCATCGGCGCCCGCTCGGAAGTCGTTGAGGGCGTCGTCGTCGAGGAAGGGTCAGTCTTGTCGATGGGCGTCTATATCGGCGCGTCGACCAAGATCATCGACCGTGCCACGGGAGAGGTTCTCTTTGGCCGTGTACCCGCCTATTCGGTTGTCGTTTCGGGTACCATGCCGGGCAAGCCATTGCCCGACGGAACGCCAGGGCCGGGTCTCTACTGCGCCGTCATCGTCAAGAAGGTCGATGAGAAGACCCGCTCCAAAACGTCGATCAACGAGCTGCTTCGAACCTAGGAGCCAACGCCATGTCCGACGGCAATCCCGTCGAACTCAGCCGAGCGCTGATCCGCTGCCCGAGCATCACGCCGGTCGACGCCGGTGCGCTCGACGTCCTGCAGAGCTATCTCGAGGGCGTCGGTTTCGCGGTTCACCGCCGCGTGTTCGAGGAAACCGGCACGGATCCGGTCGACAATCTGTACGCGCGGATCGGCCCGGCCGGTACGGATGTCGCCAACCTGTGCTTTGCCGGCCATACGGACGTGGTTCCGCCGGGCGACGAGACGGCCTGGCAGCACCCCCCGTTCGCAGCCGAGATCGACGGCGGCATGCTCTACGGCCGCGGAACCTCTGACATGAAGTGCGCGGTCGCGGCGTTCGCGGTCGCCGCCGGACGCGTAGCCGCACGCGGCGACGGTTTGCAGGGCGCGATCAGCATGCTGATTACCGGCGACGAGGAAGGCGTCAGCATCAACGGCACCCGCAAGGCGCTGGGTTGGATATCCGACATGGGCGAAAGGCTGAGCGCGTGCCTGGTCGGCGAACCGACTAACCCTGGCGCCGTCGGCGAGCTCGGCGGCATGGTCAAGATCGGCCGTCGCGGCAGTCTCAACGGGGTTCTGACCGTTACCGGCGTTCAGGGTCATGCCGCCTATCCGGAACGTGCCGATAACCCGATCCCGCACCTGCTCGGCATGCTGAACGCCCTGACGGACATCCCGCTCGATGACGGCAGCGAGCACTTCCAGCCGTCCACCCTTACCCTGACCAGCGTCGACGTTGGCAACCCGGCGACGAATGTCATTCCGCGCCGCGCCGAAGCCAAGTTCAATGTCCGGTTCAACGATACCTTCACCAGCGAGACGTTGATCCGGGAGATTCGCCGGCGCCTCGACTCGGTGGGTACGGCCTACGATCTCGACATCCGTATCTCGGGCGAATCGTTCCTATCGGTACCCGGTCCGCTCGCCGATATCGTCTGCGATACCGTGGCCGAAACCACCGGCACCCGTCCGGTGAAGAGCACCACCGGCGGAACGTCGGATGCCCGTTTCATCAAGGATTACTGCCCGGTTTGCGAGTTCGGGCTCTACAGCGACACCGCGCACAAGATCGATGAACACGTTCCCGTCGCCGATATCGAACGCCTGACCGACATTTACGAGAAGGTCATCGACCGATATCTCGCGGCTGCTGCGGCCTGACGGCGCCGATATGCTGCCGTTCAATCACATGGCCGCCTCGGTGATGACCGCCGTCAGGCTGGCGCGATTCGACGCCGACGCGATAAACGCATTCGACGTTTCCATCAGGGGATTCTGGTACTCGTTCTACGCGGCACTCCTGGTCGCCCCGTTCTCGCTCATGATGGCCATGACCCGCTACGGCATGATTTCGGCGGAGTTCGGGGTCGAGCCGGCGCTGCTCCGCTTCTCGCTCATCGAGTTCATCGCCTATGCCATCTCATGGACCGCGTACCCGGTGCTGATGGCCTCATTCGTCCGTTTTCTCGACTGCGAACGCAACTATATCCGTGGAATCGTCTCATACAACTGGGCCGCCGTGCTGCAGAACGCCGTTTATACCCCTGTCGCCATCGTCAGCATGAGCAGCGGTGGCCTCGGCCCGTTGCCCGTCATGGTTCTGATCGCCGTGTTGTTCTACGGCTGGTTCGTTGCCTGGAAGGGATTCGGGATCTCCAGGCCTCAAGCGGTCATGCTGGTCGGTCTCGACCTCTCGATCGGAGTGATCATCAGTTTCTGGGCCAATCGAATTCTACTCGCTTGAGCCGTTCAGAGGGGAATGCCGAAATAGGCGGCCAATCCCCCCAGTCCGAGGAAGAACAGCAACCCCGGCGAAGTGATCAGCCCGGCGAACGCCGTCAGGAACCCGAGGAACGCCCACATTCCCTGTCCCATGAAGAGCGCGATGATCGAACACACAAAGGCGATCGGTACGAAGATAATGCCGTAGGTGAAGATCCCAAGGATTCCGCAGGCAACGGCGATCCAGCCCATGACGGGTCTCGGCGCCTGGGAGAATGCCTGACCGGCGGCACCGGCATGACCACCGCCAGTGCCCGCCTCGGCGCCAGTGGTTCCGCCAGAGGCATCATCTGCGCCCTGCCCGGTCGCGGCATCCGCTTGCACGGCGCTTCCCATGCGCAGTTCGATCCGTCTGCCGTCGTCGTCCGCCATCGCTTTCCGGCTCCTGACTATCGCGCCGTGTCGGTCGATTAGACATAGGCCGATGCGGGTATTCGCACAAGCTCGACCCCTAAGCTGGTGTCTTTCTTGGTTATTCTTGGGATCACCCGGCAGCCTCAGTTTTAGCTGGCAATGTAAGTAGAACTACGAATATAACTAGGGTCATCCCTTCCAGCGGAACCGCCCGTTCGATGAACAGACCGTCGTTCAGTCACACCATCGCCCTCCAGCATCTGGTCGTGCTGGCTATGCTTGTTGCGGTACTCGGTGGAACCTGGGTGTGGCAGGCGCATTCGACCTTCGAGTCGGAGAAGGAGCGAACGCGGCAACAGTATGAAAACCAGCACCGGATTCTCGTCGAAAGCCTGGTCGAGAGCGCCAAGGCGCTCACCGACCAGCACCGGCAGCTCATCGAGGAAGAGGTCGAGGCTCAGGTCAAACAGCGCGTCGAAGAGGCCGACGGCATCGCGCGCAATCTGATGGCGACCCACGGTGCCCGTCTTGGTTCTGACGCGATCACCGCAATGCTGATCGAGACGATCCGGCCGATCCGCTACCTCGACGGCAACGGCTATTTCTTCGTTTTCGATCTTGAGGGCAATGCCTTGCTGGCACCGGGTGCACCGGAAGTGGAGGGCACCAATATTCTCGATCTTCGAAGCGGTAAGGACGGCCCGTACATCATTCGCGACATGCGCGACCTGGTTGGTGACAAGGACGGGGCGATCTACACCTACGACGGCCCGAAACCCGGTGAGACGGGCTTCGGTCACCGGAAGACGGCCTACATACGCAAGATCGACGAGTTGGGCATCGTGGTCGGAACCGGACTTTACCTGAGTGACATCCGCGAGCGCGTGCAGCTTGAAACCATTGAACAGCTCGAGAAACTGAGTTTCGGCACGGACGGGTATGTGTTCGGAGGCACATGGGACGGAGTTTCGCTGATGGGGCCGGGGAAGGGCCGCAACGTCTACGACGTGCAGGATATCAACGGCGTCAAGGTCGTCCAGGAACTGATCCGGATTTCTCGCTACGGCTCTGGTTACCTGAGCTACCAGGTGCCCTCCGCTGTATCCGACACGCCGCTGTACAAGACCAGTTTCGTGATCGGCATTCCCGAGTGGGAGTGGTACATCGGCGCCGGTTACGATCGCGAACAACTCTACGAGGACCTTGCCGTTCTTGATGCCGCACGTGATCGGGAACGCCGCGAGATCATCTTCATCATTGCGCTTACGGTCGGCCTGCTTCTGACGCTGGCTTTCGTGATCTCGTACGTTGCCAACCGGCGCGTCAAAAAGGACTTTCGCGAGTTCCTCCGGTTCTTCGAACAGGGCGGTGAGAAAAATGTCTCGATCAGGCTGGACGATCTCAAGTACCACGAGTTCGAGGAGATCGCGCTGGCCGCGAACACGATGATCGCGAAGCGCGACGCTGCGGAGTCCCGGCTGACGATGACATTGCGCGAACTGGAACGCGCCCGCCGGATGGCCGAACAGGCGAACCGGGCCAAGTCAGAGTTTCTCGCCAGCATGAGCCACGAGATCCGCACGCCGCTCAACGCCATCATCGGGTTCGCGGAAGCCCTCGGTCTGGGAATCGGTGCCGACGACCCGGAGAAGCGAAAACAGACACTCAAGATCATTGCGGATGCCGGCAATCAACTGAACACCCTGATCGGCGACATCCTCGACTATTCAAAGATCGAAGCCGGCAAGACGGACTTCGACCTTCAGCCGACGCGGCCGGATTTGGTGTTCGGGTCGTCTCGACCGATCGTCGAAAAATTGCTGGAGGCCAAATCCATCACGCTGGAAACGATCTCGCGATCGGACGAACAGATTCTGGTCGACCAAAACCGCCTCAACCAAATTCTGCTCAACTTCGTCTCAAACGCGGTCAAGTACACCGACCCCGGCGGGCATATCGAGATCGGTTGCCACGAAACAGCGGGTTCCCACATTCGGGTCTATGTTCGGGACAACGGTATCGGAGTCGACGACAGCATTCGCGAGCACATCTTCTCACCGTTCGAACGCGGACGGTTCTCGACGAAGGACGTTCCCGGTGCCGGGCTCGGCCTATCGATCTGCAAACGTCTGACCGAACAGATGAACGGGCGGATCGGTTTCGACTCGATCCGCGGCAAAGGCACCACGTTCTGGGTGGAGTTCCCGATCGTCGCGATTCCGACGGTGTCGGTGTCGGATATCCCGCCGGCATCCGTAGCCGGTTGACGCCTCCGCACCAAGGCCCACGAAACCGTGCCAAGAGCATGGCATCGGCAATACTGCTGACAGTTCTTCACGATAAAGCGCCACGATGAAACGCAAGACTGATTTCTGCCGGAAACTAGTCGTAGCGGACAGCCGTCAGGTACAATCCGTCCGGTGGCGCCGTTTCGCCCGCCGCGGCGCGATCGCTCGCTGCGAGCGCCGCCTTCAGATCGCCGGCAGTCCATTTTCCCTCGCCGACCAGCCGCAGGGTGCCGGTCATGATCCGGACCTGGTTGTGCAGGAATGACCGGGCTTCGGCGATGATGGATATGACGTCTCCGTCGCGCGTCACGTCGATTCGGTCCAAGGTCTTAACAGGCGACTTTGCCTGACAGATCGAGGCACGGAAGCTGGAGAAGTCATGCTGGCCGACAAGAACCTGCGCGGCGGTGTTCATGGCTTCGGCGTCCAACGCGACCGGAACCCACCAGGCCAGTCCGCGATCCAGGCTCAGCGGCGCGCGACGGTTGACGATCCGGAAAAGATAGGCGCGTCCGGTCGCTGAGAACCGCGCATGAAAATCCGCATCGGCGAACTCGCACCCGATGACCGCGACCGGGTGCGGTCGCAAGTGCGCATTCAACGCGTCGGCGACCTTGCCGGGCGGCATGTCGCGCTCGATATCGAGGTGGGCAACCTGGGCCCGCGCATGGACACCGGCATCCGTGCGCCCGGCCCCGTGCACGGTAACGGTTTCGCCGCTGAACCCCCTGACGGCATCCTCGAGCGCCTGCTGGACCGACATGCCGTTGTCCTGACGTTGCCAACCGACGAACGGGCGGCCGTCGTATTCAACTGTCAGTCGGTACTTGGGCATGAATGGCGCTTCCTGGATTGGGGAGACGTGAACGACGCGAATTGACGGCTATCGATACAATGTCGCGCTTGCATCGGCAAATAGCGCGAACGAGACTGGCGGGCTTCCCACCGGCATATGATTCCCGATTGTTGACCCCATGACCGTCCCCCATCTCCTTTTCGTCATCGTGATCAACGCGATCTGGGGTTCGATGTACGTGGTCGCCAAGTTCGGCCTGGTGGAGTTTCCGCCGGTCTTCTTCACCTCAGTCCGCTTTGCCTTGCTGGCCGTCATCCTCGTACCGTTCATCCGCGTACCACGGTCGATGATCTGGCCGCTGGTCAAGGTCGGCCTGGTCATGGGTGTCGGCATGTACCTGACGCTCTATTACGCCATCTATCTTTCCGACAACACCGGGGCCGTCGCCGTGATCAGCCAACTCGAGGTGCCGATCGCTGTCATTCTCGGCGCCTTGTTTCTCGGTGAAACTCTTAACGTCGAACGAATCGGCGGCGTCGCCCTCGCGTTCGCCGGAGCCCTGGTCATCGGATTCGACCCTGCCATGTTCGACGATCTGGCGGCCATGTTCTGGATGCTCGTTTCCGCGATCCTGTTCGCGGTCACCATGATCATGGTGCGCGGCATGCCGATGGTCCACGCCCTGACCATCACCGCCTGGCTATCGATCGTCAGCGCGCCGATCCTGTTCGCCGTTTCGGTCGTTTTCGAGTCCGGCCAGTGGACGGCGATCAACAACGCGACCTGGGGCGGTTGGGGCGCCATCCTCTATACAGCCATCTTCGGTTCGGTCATCGCGCACTCAGGCATGTACTACCTGCTGCAGCGCTATCCGGTCGGGCTCATCGCGCCCTTCACGCTGCTCACGCCGGTGTTCGCGATCGCTGGCGGGGTGCTGTTCCTCGGCAACGATCTGACCATTCCCGTCGTCGCCGGCAGCACCATGATTCTGGCCGGCGTCGCCTGGGTAAACCGCCAAAAATCGGCTAAGCCCGACCCAGCACCCTGAACCGGTTTGCAAATCCGAAATCTATCCTTTATGTTTACGTAAAAATACGTATCCACGATTGACGTGCCCGGAGAAACACCTGACATGAGTATTGAAATCAGCGACGTTGATCGCGACTCGATGCATATCATGCCGCTGGCCATGCTTCCGCTGCAGACGCCCAGCCTGCAGCGTGCCCGGATGATCAAGAATGCTCGGCTCAACAGCGTGATCGAGTTGTTCACCGACTCGGAGACAGGCAGCGGACAGATCGAGATTCGCGACTTGCCGGCGGAGTTCAACTGGCCGGTAGACCAGGATGTCGAGGACTTTCGCATCTGCAAGGCGGTCGGCACGCTGCCGAGTTACGACGTTTACAGTCTTCGGCTGTCCCTTCGCCAGATCGGCATCGAGGTGAATGACCACGACGCGTTGCGCTTGTCCGACGCCAAGAACGCCGAACTGACCAAGTACATGACCGAGTTCACCCGGCCGTTGATCCAGGAAATTTACGGCAAGGATGGCACCAGTGGCATCGAGAGCTTCGAGGACGTTATCGCCCTTTTTCGCTCCCCCGACGTCAAGCAGGCCATGGAACGGCTCAAGCAGATGGCCGACAAGCTCGATATCCGTCCGGATCAGGTGCCGGCGTTTCTCGAGGACTACGCGGATATCTTTCTTTCGCTCGGTTACTTCCGCCAATGTCTCGATTCCATCGAACCGATTATCAGCGAGTTTCTGGAAGCGCTTCGCGACTTGCGACAGAGCTTTCAGTTCCGCGAAGACCGCGGCATGCACGAGACGACCGAGATGTTCGAATCGATCCTACTCGAGGCAATGTCGGGCGTCACCGGGCGCTTCGAAGCGTTCGATCGCGCCTCCGAAAGCCTGTGGACGGATATCTCGGCCGAGCGTTTCCGCAAGGTCGAGCGTCTGATATCGAGCTTTCACGCAACCAACGGCGGTGTGTTGTGTTCCCTGACCGTGAAGATGACGGCATGGCGCAATCATTTTCCGAACAAGAACGCGGGCAGTCCGGCCAAGCGTGTCGAGTTCATCCAGTCCGAGTTGCGCCAGGGCCTCGACAAAATCCGCGCAATCGAGAAGAACGCGCCGAAACTCAGTCAACTCAACTGAGGAAGGTCGAGCGCCGGAAACCAGCGCTTCCAGATGGCCTGCAGACCGTGACTCAGGATCACGTGGTCGAGGCCCCGGTCGATGGACCTTTTCAAATCCTCTGAATCCGGGTGCATCGCCACACCCCAGCGGTTGCCGGTCTTGACCGTAAAGGCGATCTCGAAAGCGGGCTCGTCGATCAGCGCGCCGAAGGCACAGTCATCGTCGACAACGCCGTCGATGTCGCCCGCACGCAACGCCGCAACCATGTCGCCGAGAACATCGTCCGTGGCGCCGTCGAAGTCGACACGCCCGACATCCACCCACCCTTCGGCCAGGGCCATGTTGGTGCTGCCGCTGATCGCGCCGATCCGCTTGCCCGCCAGATCGTCCGGCGATGCGATGCCCTCGCCCGAACGCACCAGAACGGCCTCGTCGAAGATCGCATAGGGCCGCGAATACAGAAACCGTTTCTCCCGTTCCGGTGTGATCGCCGAACCGCACCAGATTCCATCCGCGCGGCGTTCCATCAGCGCCGGTTCGAAATCAGCCCACTGCAGGAACAGCCACTCGATTTCGAGCCCCAACGCCCGCGCGGTCGCGGCGGCCACATCGGGCTCGTAGCCGTGCCGAGCCCCGTCGTTATCCGTGTAGAACAGCGGCGGCGCCGCCATGCCAGAGCAGGCCAGCGTGAGCACGCCCGGCTTGATCGTCGGCACGGTCATTCGAGGACTGTCCCGGCAGGCAGCGGATAGCCTCGCAGGAAGGCGTCGGCCGGCTGGCGCCCCTTGCCGGGGCGCTGCAGTTCGCGCAACACCAAGGCGCCGTCGCCGCAGGCGACCAGAGGGCAGCCCTCTACGGTTGTATCGAGAACGGTGCCCGGTACGGCGCCGTGGCCCGTCAGGATGGCACCCGCCGAAAACACCTTGATGCGGTCGTCGCCGAAACGGAACGCCGATCCCGGCCACGGGTTGAATGCGCGCACCCGCCGCTCGATGGCGGCGGCGTCGCCCGACCAGTCGATATCGCCGTCGCGCGGGCCGATCTTGGCAGCGTAGGTCACTCCCTCACTGGCCTGAGGTTCAGCCGCGAGAGAGCCATCGGCGATCCCGGGAAGCGCCTCGACGATGGCCGCGCCGCCAAGCGCCGCGAGCCGGTCGTGAAGTTCGCCGCCAGTCATCGATTCGGTAATCCGGCAGGTCCTGCGCAGATAGACCGGACCGGTATCCAGACCAGCTTCCATGGCCATGATACAGACGCCGGTCTCGCCGTCGCCGGCTTCGATGGCCCGCTGGATCGGCGCCGCGCCACGCCAGCGCGGCAACAGGGATGCGTGCACGTTGATGCAACCGAGCCGGGGCGCCTCGAGCGCAGCCTGCGGCAGGATCAGTCCGTAGGCGACGACGACGGCCGCATCGGCGCCCAGCGACCGAAAATCCTCGATAATCGTACCTTCGCGAAACGTCTCCGGCGTCCGCACCTCGATCCCCAGTTCTTCGGCCCGGGCATGGACCGGGCATGGACGAATCTGGTGGCCGCGCCCGGCGGGCCGCGGCGGTTGGGCATATACGCAGGCGATCTCGTGCCCGGCGGCGAGGAGCGCATCGAGCACCGGCACGGAGAAATCCGGCGAGCCAAGGAAGACGAGGCGAAGTCCGGTCATGGGTCTCGTCCCCCTCTACCGGGAATCAGGCGGTGGTCAGCTGGCCCTGGCGCTTGGCCTTGGTGAGCTTGCGAATGATCATGCTGCGCTTCACCGACCCGATGTGATCGACGAACAGCGTACCCTCGAGATGGTCGATTTCGTGCTGGATACAGACACCGAGCAGCCCATCGGCCTCGATCTCGCGGATCTCGTTCTCACGGTCGAGGTAACGCACGCGAACATGCGACGGACGCACGACCTCGGCGTAATGATCGGGCAGCGACAGGCAGCCCTCTTCGCGACCGACGAGATCGTCGGATTCCCAGACCACCTCGGGGTTGGCCAGAGCCATCGGCTGAGGATCCTCCTCTGGCCGCGCGACATCGACGACGATAACCCGCTTGAGCACGCCGACCTGCGGGGCGGCGAGGCCGATGCCGTGGGCGTCGTACATCGTCTCCAGCATGTCATCCATCAGACGGCGCACCTCGTCGTCGACGCGTTCGACGGGCTTGGCGCGTTCCTTGAGGCGGGGATCGGGTGCTACGAGAATCGGCAGACGGGCCACGGGACGAAACTTTCCAGCAATTCAGCGCCCTAGATAGGGTCGGGCACCCGTCCTCGTCAAGCCATGGGCGAAGGTCGGAGTCAGCGTCTGACCCGGACGACGTAGGACAGTTCGGTTCCGCCGGCGGCCGGAACCGGCACGCGCCACACCGCCGCAAGGCCGTCACGCTCAAGCGGCAGGCTGGTCTCGATGATCTCCCAGTCGCCGCCGATGTGCTGGCGAACCTCGACCGTGACGTCTTCCGGCTTGGCGTTCCTGAGCCGGACGACGTGCGCGGATTCGATATCGTTGTCCGGCGGCCCGAGCTTGCGGTACGCGGTCTGGATACGCCGCACGATGATGTCGAATGACCGCCCAACATCGAGAGTCACCTCCTCGCCGGCGGGCGTCGACGGCACCGGTGCCTCGCCGAGCAGGCGGCTGCCGTCGAACACGCGGGCGTTGCCGGCAGGCAGTGGCTCCGTGCCTTCGTTGGTGAACCTGATTTCCACGGCCGGATTCTCGAATGGCTGCGCCCCCGGATAGTGGCCGCGGAACCAGTGGCCGCCGCCTTCGAGCACGTAGCGGCGCTGCGACGTGACACCTTCCTGATGCAAGAGGCGGACCTGCGTGGTTTCGCCCGCTGCGAGATCGACTGGCCCGCCCAGCGCGTAGACATGCACATCGCCCGCCGCCGTGCGCTCGGGCATGGCGCCGGCATCGGCCGCCGCCATCGTCATCATGCGCGCTCCCTCGATCACCGGCATGGCCCCTAACTGCGGTGTCGGCGAGGTCCGGTTAACGTCGCCGGCGACGAGGTTGAGCGGCCGCGCCCGGAACGCGCGTCCGCTGTCGTTGCGCACGCTCGCCCAGCCCGTGACATCGAGGCTGGGACTGGCTTCGGAGCCTTTCGCTTCGATGACATACTCCGTATGCCAGCCGAGGCCGCCCGCCAGATAGCGCAGTCCGAGATCGCGGCCGCCCGGCGCCAGGGCATGACCGGCGGCGTCGATGGCCGGCCGGTCCACCAGCGCCGCGTCCAGCGGAGCGAAGGCGATGCGGCCCGGTGCGTCGGTTTCGACACGGTCACCGATGCGCAGGATCGCACGGCCTCCGTCGAGCCCCAGCACCTCGGCCGTCTCGACCGTTTCGGCGCCGGTCTCGGGATGGGTACGCACCAGATCGACCGTCCCGCCGACGCTGCCCTCCAGGATCAACTGACGGCTCAGCGGCCGAAGACGATAGACCAGTCGGCGGATGTCGAGACCGTCGACCGCAATGACGGCACTGCCGTCGACCGTGGCGGGCGCGACACCGGTCAGCGTCAGTCGGGTCGGGCCGGCGGCGCCGATTGATGCGTTGCGGGTCTCGTCGATGACACCGATGCCGTTCTGGTAGAGCGTTATGCCGGCCTCGCCGGGGGCCGGCACAACAACCGGTGTCATCTCCTGGCTCAGCGCAGGACCGCTCAACACGCCAATGAGCACGGCAGTTGCCGCGATTCGTGCAAGGTCCATGGATGAGGTCCTTTTCGTCCTGTCCCGGCGTCCGGAAACCGGCGCTCAGTGTGGGCTGGGGTCTGACCGAGTGCAAGCGCCGCCCGGCGGTGGTAGAACAAGTTCATGGACAATCTTGTCATCATTTTGGCGGGGGTCGCCGCGATCAGCGTTCTCGCGCTGGCAGTGGTCGTGCTGCGCCGGCCGAAGGACGACGGTCAGCAGCGCGGCGAGACTCTCGCGCTGATGCAGACCCTTGAACAACTGCGCCAGACGACGGCGGCGCTCGACACCAATCAGAAGATCATCGGCGACCGTCTCGACGGCCTGCAGAAACGGGTCGGCGACGGCTTCCAGCAGCATACCGAACGGACCGGCCAGACCCTGCAGCAGCTTGGCGAACGGCTCGCCGTCATCGACCAGGCGCAGAAGACGATCACCGATCTCTCGCAACAGATGGTCAGCCTGCAGGACATTCTTTCCAACAAGCAGGCGCGCGGCGCGTTCGGCGAGATCCAGCTCAACGATCTGGTCGGCGCGGCGCTGCCGCCGTCCGCCTACCAGCTTCAGGCGACGCTCGAGAACGGCAAGCGGGTCGATTGCCTGCTGAACCTGCCCAACCCGCCGGGGCCGATTGCCATCGACGCGAAATTTCCGCTCGAGAGTTTCCAGATGCTGCGCGACGCCGAGGACGAGGCCGCCAAGGTCGCGGCGTCGCGGGCGTTTACCCAGGCCGTCAAGAAACACGTCACGGACATCGCCGAGCGCTACATCGTGCCCGGCGCCACGGCGGACTCGGCGCTGATGTTCCTGCCGTCGGAAGCGATCTACGCCGAGTTGCATGCCAATCACCGCAACATCGTCGAGGAAAGCTTCCGCCGGCGCGTCTGGATCGTCTCGCCGACGACCTTGATGGCGACGCTCAATACCGTGCGCGCGGTGCTCAAGGACGCACGCATGAAGGAACAGGCCGGCCTGATCCAGCAGGAGGTCCACAAGCTGATGGACGATATGGGCCGGCTCGACGACCGGGTCGGCAAGCTGCGCACCCACTTCGATCAGGCGTCCAAGGACATCGGGCTGATCGAGACCTCGGCCCGCAAGATCATGTCTCGCGGCGAGAAGATCGAGACCATCGAACTCGGCGACGACACAGGCTCGCCTGCCGAAGATCTGGCGCCCCGCGAAGTCGAGACGCCGGCCGATCCGCAGGACCGGCTGAAGCTTGTCTGACCGCCGCACCCCGGACGACAGACGCGCCGCCGAGGAACGGCGCACCATTGACGACGGCCTCCCCGAAGGACAGCCGGAACGCCGCAACGACGACCGCGACCGGCGCAACCCGGAGGCCGACCGCCGCACCGGCGAACGGCGCGTCGACAATCCGTCGCGAACGTTCTACGCCGACACCCCCGTATTCACGCGCTTCGAGGACTTTGCCGATCTCTCGAACTACCGCGAGCTGCCCGACGACTGGTGCATCGTCATCGCCGACATCCAGGGCTCGACCAAGGCGATCCAGGAGGGGCGATACAAGGACGTCAACATGATCGGCGCGGCCTGCATCACGGCGACGTTGAACGCACTGAAAAAACTGCCCGTGCCGCCCGAGATCCCGTACGTGTTCGGCGGCGATGGTGCCACGCTCGCCGTGCCGGGCGGCGTCGCGCCGGTCGTGCGCGAGGCGCTGGAGCGGACCAAGTACCTCAGCGAACGGCAGTTCGGTCTCACGCTGCGGATTGGCATCGTGCCCGAGCGCGACGTTCGCGCCAACGGCGGCGAGGTCCTGGTCGCCAAGTACGAGCTCAGCCCGGGCAACACGCTGGCGATGTTCAACGGCGGCGGCGTCGAGATCGTCGACAACCTGGTCAAGGACGAGGAACGCGGCCGCCCTTATCGGGTCGAGGTGCCGACGGCCGCGGATATCAATCCCGATCTCGAGGGCCTGAGTTGCCGCTGGCAGCCGATCAAGTCGCAACAGGGGCGCATGGTGTCCCTGCTGGTACTGTGCCCGCGCATGCGGACCACCGAGCGAACCGAGCTTTACTTCCAGGTCGAGGAGCGACTGCGCGAGGTCCTGGGCGGCGCATTCCCGCCGCACTCGCCGGCGTCAGACGAAGGACTGCGCTTCGTCTGGCCGCCGCGCCGCATGTGGACCGAGATCAAGGCGACCGCCGAGCGCGGCATCCGGGGCTTTCTCGCCAAGACCTTCGAGGTCCTGTTCCAAAGTGCTTTCCAGTGCTGGCTGCACCGTTTCGGCGGCGAGGTCGCGGGCTACAACGGGCCGGTTTACAAGCGCGAGGTCATGGCCAACACCGACTACCAGCGGTTCGACGACACGCTCCGCATGGTGCTGGATTGTTCGGAACAGCAGATCTCGGCGATGCAGGCGGAACTCGAACGGCTGCGGGCCGAGACCGGCATCGCCTACGGCATGCACATATCCGACACCGCGCTGATGACCTGCCTGGTGTTCTCCATCGAGGAGTCGCAGCACCTTCACTTCATGGACGGCGGCGACGGCGGCTTCGCCATCGCCGCGCGGCAGATGAAGGCGCAGCTAAAAGCGTAACACAGCGCGCCGAGGGAATGGCTCGGCGAGGCTCGGCGCGCGTCGGTTCTGTCGCCTTGCCTTTGTCAACGGGACCGTAGTGTACTTCAGACCATGAAGAAACCACCCAATCCCCTCATTCAGGCGTCGATTTCCGGCGCAATCGTGACTTGCGTCGGCATTGTGTTCGTTGCGGTTTCCTCACCTGACGATCTGTTTGATGTTTCGACAATTCTGTGGGTCTTGGGCGCCGGTGGAGCCACTTTTCTGTCCGTCAACAACGTGTCCATCTGGCGTTACAAGCATTGGGAAGACAAGAAACGCATCCGCGAGGAAGGCATCGACGTCACCGAATTGACGCCACCCGACTTCGACAAGTGAATACCGGAAACTACACCACCGGCGCGCCGTAGCCGAAGCTGTAGGGCACTGGGCCCGACAGCGCGATCACGTCGCCGTCGCTGATCTCGCAGGTCGAGCGCACGGCATCGCCGACCAGCCCCGGCGTGATGTCGCGACCGTTCCTGAACACGAGGAAAACGTCCTGCTCGGCGATGCTGAAACGGCTGAGGATGTTGCCGACCGTGCTGCCGGCCGGCAGCGTCAGGAAGCGGCCGCTGTCGTCGGCTGGCCGGTGCCGGTGAAGCGAATTGAAGAACTTGACCTCGACGTTGATGACCGCGTCGACCGAGTTGTGGCCGATCCCCGCCAGTGATTGATCCATGTTCGCTGCCTCCTCCGGATGGAAGGCGATGATGCCAGCCCTTCCGGCATGGCGCCTTGACTGAAATCAAGCCCGGGCAAGCGCCTGATCGAGATCGGCGATCAGGTCGGCGGCGGTTTCGATCCCGACCGAAAGGCGGACGACTCCCGGCCCCGCCCCGGCCGCCTCGCGCTGCTCGTCCGACAATTGGCGGTGGGTCGTCGATGCCGGATGCAGGATCAGGGACCGCACGTCGCCGACATTGGCGAGGTGGGAGAACAGGTTGACCGCCTCAACCACCGTGACGCCGGCTTCGTAGCCGCCCTTCACGCCGAACGTGAAAACCGCGCCGGGCCCTTTTGGCATGTACTTCCCGGCAAGCGCCTTGTAGGGGCTTGCCGGCAGGCCGGCGTAGCTGACCCAGTCGACCTTGGGATGGCCGTCGAGGAACTCTGCGACGGCTTGCGCGTTCTCGACGTGACGGTCCATGCGGACGGCCAGGGTCTCGATGCCGGTAATCAGGTTGAACGCGTTCTCGGGCGAGAGTGCCGGGCCGAAATCGCGCAAGCCCACGGCCCGGGCCCGCATCGAAAACCCGAAGTCGCCGAAGGTCTCGTAGAAGGTCAGGCCGTGATACGCCGGGTCCGGCTCGGTGAGCCCCGGAAACTTGCCGCTCGCCGACCAGTCGAAGCGACCCGACTCGACCACGATACCGCCGAGCGAGTTGCCGTGCCCGCCGAGAAACTTGGTCGCCGAGTGGACGACCAGATCGGCACCCCAGTCGAACGGCCGGAACAGGTAAGGCGTCGCCAGCGTGTTATCGACGATCAACGGAATCTGCGCCTCGCGCGCGACTTCGGCGATCGCCTCGATGTCGACGATGACGCCACCCGGGTTGGCCAGCACCTCGATGAAGATCGCCTTGGTATTGTCGCGGATGGCGGCGCGGAAGCTCTCGGGATCGGCCGGATCGCAGAAGTCGCAGTGCCAGCCGAGCTTCTTGAAGCTGACGCCGAACTGGGTGATCGAGCCGCCGTAGAGATTCCTCGACGCGACGAACCGGTCGCCGGGCTCCATCAGCGTGGCGAACGTCAGGAACTGCGCGGCGTGGCCCGAGCCGACGGCAACCGCCGCGCGGCCGCCCTCCAGGTTGGCGACCCGTTCCTCCAACACCGAGACCGTCGGATTGGTCAGGCGAGAGTAAATGAACCCGAAGGTCTGCAGGTTGAACAGGTCGGCCGCGTGATCGACGCCGTCGAAAACGTAGGACGTGGTCTGGTAGATCGGCGTCGAACGCGCACCGGTCACCGGATCGGGACGGGCCCCGGCGTGCACCGTCCGGGTCTCGAACCCGTATCCGCCCTGCTTCTCCGCGGGTTTGTCGTCGCTCATGGCGCCAGCCTCGGGCGCTTGGCCGAGATGATGCCGCTGTCGACACCGGACCAGCTCAGTTCGCCAAACAGGCGGCCGTACTCGATCTTCGGGCATCGATCCATGATCACGTCGAGCCCGGCGGCCTCGGCGCGCGCGGCGCCCTCCGCGTTGATCACGCCCAGTTGCATCCAGACGGTCGAGATGCCGAGCCGGTCCTTCTCGGCGATCGCCTCGTCGCATACGCCCCCGGCGGCATCCGAGCCGCGGAACACGTCGACCATGTCGACGGGGCCCTGTTCGGCCGGGATGTCCGCGAGACTGGCGTAGACAAGCTCGCCCAGGATTTCGCCGCCAGCGGCGACCGGGTTGACCGGAATCACCCGGTAGCCCTTACCGATCAGGTACTTCATCACGAAGTTGGACGGCCGCACCCACTTCGGGCTAACGCCGACCATCGCGATCGTGCGGGTGCGCGACAGGATATCGGCCAGCTTGTCGTCCGTTGGGGTCTCGTCCTTTGGCATCCCGCGATCCTCTCGTCTCGATGCCGTCCGCGTCAAGCGGCGGTAATACCGACGCACACGGCGGTGGCATCGTCCGCCAGGCCGTTTGTCCGGATGGCGGACTCCAGCGCGCGGGCCAGATCGGCGATACTGGGCGCGTCGCGAACGAGGTCACGGATGGTGTCCTCGCACAGCACCTTGGTCACCCCGTCGGTCGCCAGCAGCACACGGTCGCCGGGCGCCACGTCGAACGTCGTCTCGAACAGCTCGAAGTCGCCCCGCGCCGACAGCACGGAGTTGAGGATGTTGCTGCGGAAATCCCGCTCCACCATCGCCTGGGTGATCACCGCGGCATCCGCGAGTTCCTGCGCCACGGTCTGGTCACGGGTGACGCGGCGGAGCTCTCCGCCCGCCAGGTGATAGATCCGCGAGTCACCGGCATGCCCGACCCGGGCCCGCGTCCCGTCGATGACGCAGACCGACAACGTCGTCGCCATGGTCGCGTTTTCCGGCATCAGCGAGGCCTGACGCGCGATCGCGTTGCAGGCGGTGATGAACATGGCCTGAAAATCCGGATTGCCACGGGAATCGACGAACGGCGTGCCGATGCCCAGTACCCCGACCGCGGACTTCGACGCGACATCGCCGCCCGGCTGGCCGCCGACGCCGTCGGCCACCGCGACCAGCAGGGTGTCGCCGATGCGACGGCCGGCGAGCATCGAATCCTGGTTGGTCTCCCGGTTCGGGCCCTTGAGGGTAAAATGCGCGATGTCGGTCGCGACCCGGCCGTCGTCCGTTTGTCTCATCGTCGGCGAGCGTAACACATCAGCAACTCGCGTCTCGATAGGGGTGACCACAAGACAGCCAAGTGGATAGAATTACTACGGAAACAATCCGACAAGTTTCAAGCCGTCGTGTCGTCCGCAGTTATTTTCGAAGGAGTATAAGATGAAATGCGTATTTACAGGCCCGAAATACATGCTTCCTCAGAAACGAAGAAACTCATTCGACTTCTAAGTCGGTTAATTGCCGACACGGTTGGTGTCAGCACTCAGCATCGGAACTACCCTGATGAAGGAATTCCTCTCACTGATGTAGAGCTTGGTGAATTGATTGTCTTGTTGACCAAGTTCAGAGAACAGGAAGCGACGTATGAGGCCGCATACTTAGTTTCCGAGACCTTCAACTCTTCGACATACACGGACCCGTCATTGCGAAAAATATGGACGAAGAATCGTAAGCGACTTGGTCGGTCGTCTGTAATGTCATCTGCGAAGTGGGAAGATTTTATGTTTCGTTTGGGAGTGGGCCAAAACTACAGATATGCCAAATCTAATCCAATGACGTTCAGGCACTTCATCAAGATGGAAGAGATTCTATTTCATTCGGCTGGGGTAGAGCCGTTTACCGTCGAGCACTTAATTGCTCGAATACAGAATGTTGAGGAGAAACTGGAGAAACTGCGCGAAATTGCTAGAGAAGGTGAAGATCAAGTAGGTGATACTGCTATTAAGCCGTTGGAGACGATACAGGTTCCTGACGACAGAAGCCCACTAAGCAGTGGATGGATGACTTCCACAAATAAGCTCTCAGCGATGTTGACGGTAATTGTGAATACAACCGTGATCTTTACGACTCGAGACTGGGGCGTGACTGGCGTTCTCTCGACAGCTGCAGGGTCTATGGTAAATGCCCTGGGAGATTAGTAAGCAAGGCTAATTCGATCACACGCCCCTTCGGGCGTTCAGCGCCGTCGACAGCGTTCCTTCGTCGAGGTAATCGAGCTCGCCGCCGACCGGCACGCCGTGGGCCAGCGCGGTGACCCTGACCCCTGAATCCGCCAGCTTGTCGGCGATGACGTGCGCCGTGGTCTGACCGTCGACGGTGACGCTGAGCGCGAGAATGACTTCCGAGACCTCTTCGGCCGCCGCGCGTTCCGCCAGCCTGGCGAGGCCGAGTTCGTCCGGTCCGACACCGTCGATCGCCGAGAGCAGCCCGCCCAGCACGTGATAGCGCCCGCGATAGGCCGCCGTGCGTTCCAGCGCCCACAGATCGGCGACGTCCTCGACGACGCAGATCAGGCCGGGATCGCGCCGCGCATCGGCGCAGACGTGGCAGGGATCGTGGGTGCCGACGTTGCCGCAGACGCCACACGTGCGGATGCCGTCGGCGACATCGGTCAAGGCGCGGATCAGCGGGTTGAACAGGGTATCGCGACGCTTGATCAGGTGCAGAACGGCGCGCCGCGCCGAGCGCGGCCCGAGCCCCGGCAGCTTCGCGAGCTGCTGGATCAGGCGGTCGATGGCGGCATCTTGCATGGCGCGGCGTCCGGTGCGGTGGCGGCGCTCAGAACGGCAGCTGCATGCCCGGCGGCAGCGGCAGGCCGTTGGTGAGTTCGCTCATCTTCTCGGCCTTGGCCTGGTCGATCCGGGCCTTGGCGTCGTTGTGCGCGGCGACGATCAGGTCCTCGGTCATCTCGGCGTCCGATTCCGACCACAGGCCGGGATCGAGCTTCACGCGCTTGAGCTCGCCCTTGCCGTTCAGCGTGACCTCGACCATGCCGCCGCCGGAGGTACCGGTGACTTCCATGGTTTCGAGCTCGGCCTGCATTTCCTGCATGCGGGTCTGCAACTGCTGGGCCTGCTTCATCATCTGGCCGAGGTTCTTCATGCGCGATGTCTCCGAAGATCGTCCTGGGGGTATGCGGTGTTCGCTCGGCCCGTGTATAACAGCCGGGAAAGGACCTGTCATGCCGCAGCCCAACCTGTTCGTGTTCGATATCGAGACCATTCCCGACACCGACGCGGTGCCGAACCTGACGGGCGTGACCGACCCGGACGTCGCGGTGCGGCGCCAGGCGCTCGAGGATTATCACCTCGAGATCACGCAGGGGAAGAACCCGTTCCCGCGCCAGCCGTTCCACAAGGTCGTCGCCATCAGCTTCCTCGACGCCGAGATCGGCGACGACGGTGGCCGCGAGACCTATCACCTGCGCGAGCTGCGCTCCGGCGGCGAGGAGGGCTTCGACGAGAAGATGCTGGTGCAGGGTTTCTTCCAGCACCTGCGTAGCCTGCGGCCCCGGCTGGTCAGCTTCAACGGCCGCGGCTTCGACCTCGCGGTGCTCAAGTACCGCGCCATGGTGCACGGCATCGACGCCGGGTTCCTGTATTCCGCCGGCGACAAGTGGAACAGCTACACCTCGCGGTACTCAGACGACTGGCATTGCGACCTGATGGAGGTGTTGTCGGATTACGGCGCGTCCGCCCGGGTGAAACTGAACGAGGTCTGCGCCGTGCTCGGCTTGCCTGGCAAGGTCGGTGTCGACGGCTCCCAGGTCGCCGGGCTGGTCGACGACGGCAACGTCAAGGCGGTACGCGACTACTGCGAGACCGACGTGCTGAATACCTACCTCGTCTACCTGCGCCACATGCTGCACCGGGGCAAGATCGACACCGACGGTTACAACCGGGCGGTCTCCGACATCATCGGCCTGATCGACGCCGAAGGCACATCGAGGCCCCACCTCGCCGAGTTCATGGAGGCCTGGGGCGAGGCGTCGAACAACACGTTCCTGCTCTAGCCATGCCGACCTTCGCCGCTCCCCATATCGTGCTCGGTCTCGACCTGCTCGGCGTGGCCGTGTTCGCCGTTTCCGGCGCGCTGGTCGCGTCACGCAAGGAACTGGACCTGATCGGTTTCGGCCTGATGGCGACGTTGGCCGGCGTCGGCGGCGGCACGCTGCGCGATCTGTTGCTCGGCCGTGCGGTGTTCTGGATCGACACGCCCGCGTTCGTCGCCGTCACCCTCGGCGTCGCGCTGGCGGTCTATTTCACGGCGCATATCCTGCAGCGCCGATGGGTGATGATCCTGTGGGTCGATGCGGTCGGTCTCGCGGCCTACGCGGTTCTCGGCGCGCATCTCGCGCTCACGAGCGGCGCCAGCCCGCTGGTCGCCGTGCTGATGGGCATCATGACCGCGACCTTCGGCGGGCTGCTGCGCGACATCGTCGCCCAGGAGCAGCCGCTGATCCTCAGGCGCGAGGTCTACGCCACCTGCGCGCTGGCCGGCGCCGTGGTCTACGTCGGGTTGCAGGCCGCGGGCGTTGCCCTGATCGCCGCCGCTGCGCTAGGCTTCGCCGCCGGGTTCGCGCTTCGCGCCCTCGGCATCGCCCTGGGCTGGTCGCTGCCGACCTACAAGGCGCGGCCGGGCCGTATCTACGACGCGATCAGCGACCACGCCGACACCAAGACCGGCAAGGACGACACGTGATGGAACTCTCACACCTGATCGCCTTCAACCTGGCGCTGGGCGTCGCCATCTGCAGCCCGGGCCCGGCGCTGATCTACATCATCCAGTCGTCGCTCTCGGGCGGGCGCGCGGTCGGCTTCCTCACCGGCTGCGGCTCGGCGACCGCCGCCGCGGGCTGGACGCTGGCGGCGCTGATGGGTCTCGATCAGCTGTTTCAGCTGTTCCCGTGGGCCTACGCCGGCTTCAAGACCGCCGGCGCGCTCTACCTGATGGTCATCGCCTGGCGCACCTGGCGGAACGCGCACGTACCGATCGAGGTCCGCGCCCGGCCGCATGCACGGGCCTACCTTGGCGGGCTGCTGGTCAACCTCGCCAATCCGAAGGCCGTGCTGTTCGCCGGCGCCGTGCTGGTCGTCGTCTTCCCGCCGGGACTCAGCCTCGCCGACAAGGCGCTGGTCACCGCCAACCACCTGGGCGTCGAGATCGTCGCCTACGGCCTGTTCGCAACGCTCCTGAACACCCGCGCGGTGAGCGCGCGCTACCTGAGGCTGAAGCCCGTGTTCGACCGCGTCGCCGCAGCAGTCCTCGGCGCGCTCGGCGTGCGGCTGATCCTGGATCGGTCGTAATGTCAGTGAGTATTCGGACTCTTGGCTTTGCTGCCGTCTTGCTCGCCGGGTGCGCGCAATCATCTGATCCTCCCGACGACGACGGCTTTGCATTACTTTCAAAAAAGCTTTCAATGCCTTGCGTCGAGTATCGGTCCGTGTTGGTGCACGACATCCAGTTTGCTCCATCGGGCAAGTCATTCATCGTTGCCATGAACGCGTGGGTTTCAACCGTCGATGCAAACGACCTGACTTGTACACACGGGAGGCGAACCACGGTTTCGAAGTTTGCCGACATTGCCCGTGACGCAAGGAGCCTGGTTGTAGGATTCATCCAGAAAGCGTACGTCACGCCGCCAGATAGTTACGAAGGTCCCCTTTATCTGAATAACGAAGTTAAGCTGCCAGAGTACGATTTGCTCGATTCTGCGTTGTCGGATGACGGCGAATGGCTGCTGGTCGTTCAAGCGGGCGGCAAATCCTCGATCTGGAATGTCTTGACCGAGTGGAATGTGACCTTGGAAAACTCATTCCAGATCATACCGACGAACTCTTGGGAGTATGATTTTGAGGGAACGACCTCTATTTCGCCGGATGCGCAAACATTTGTGATCGGTACACCCTGGGCGCGAAAGATCGGGGTATGGTCCCGCGAAGGAAAACTTCTCCAAGTCGTCAACGCGCCCAGCGGTGCAACTCAAGTGGGGGATTTCATCGACAACGAGTATTTTCTTGGAATCACTGATGCTCAGGAGGTTTTCGTATTCAGCACTTATAGCGGCGAAGTAGTGAATACATTTAGGCTGTCAGTAAGCTCACCTGTTAACAGCATGGCGCTCGACCGGAACACCCGCACCCTTTTCACTGGCCACACAAACGGAGTCATCGCGGCGTGGAACTTTGATCAAAAACGATCGATTGCCCGAACCAAAGCTTCCAACCGCGCCATCGACAGGCTTGCCGTTCACGTTCCTTCAGGTCTCGGCATTTGGTGGGATCGGGGAAATCGCTTCGGCGAGTTGCTGATTTCGACAACACCGTGACAGTCTCCGAGCGCGCCGTAGTGCGGCCGATCCTGGATCGGTCGGAGAGCGCTTCGCTAGCGCGCTCGGATCGCCTGAACTATGCTCGCCTAAATTGTGCCTGGAATGGGGCGTGGCGATGCGGCGAACTGGTTTCCTCTTATTCTTGGTCCTGATGCTGGGCGGATGCACGATAGACGCACCCAATCACTCCTCCCGGTCGTCGGTGATCGAAAGCATCCTCTCGGCGCCGACGCATACTGGCTGTGCTCATTTCGGTGAAGACGAGTTGCTCGATGTCCAGGTGACCCCCGACGGACCATCGGTGTTTCTTGTCGAGGAATCACGAACAGCCATCTACCATCCGGGCTATGACGAATGCGAGTTCGTTCGCCGGCAACGACGTGCGGCCTTTGCCGATATTGCCCGGAATGGCGAATCAATGGTGTTCGGATACTCAAGTGGCGTCCGAGTAAGTGATACTCTGACGCGCGCGGACCGGGTGGAACTTTACATAGGACAAGGACTAGCAAACGCGAGCGTGCTGGACGCAGCACTATCTGACGATGGCCGGTATCTGCTTGTCGTCCAGCAACAAGGAACATCGACCATTCGGAACGTGCAAGAAGGCTTTATCGCGTCATTAAAAGATTCGCACGAATTCATACCGCTCTACTCGGGACTACGGCCCGGATTTTTCGGCGTGTCGAGGCTGTCGCCAGATTCGAAATCCATCGTCATCGGAACGCGTGTCCTCCGCAAGTTCGGCATTTGGGACCAGGACGGCGGACTTCTTCGACATACGGTCGATACACCGGAAGGCAGGTTGCTGGCCGGAGAGTTCCTCGACAATGTCGACTTTCTCGGGGTGTCCGATACGAACATGGTTTTCGTGTTGAACACGGTGACTGGGGATTTGCGAACAAAATTTTCGCTTTCCGAAGGCTCACCGGTAACGAGCATCTCAGTTGACAGGGTGACTCGAACTTTGTTCACCGGCCACGCGAACGGCATAATTGCCGCGTGGGATATCGACGCGGGTAACTTGATGGCATCGGTGCAGGCATCCGATGTCGCCATCGGCAAGTTATCTGTGAGTCTCCGATCCAATTTCGGGTTCTGGTGGGACATCGACAAGACCTTCGGCGAGCTACATGTCGTAGCACCAGGCACACCCAACCTGGCGTCCGGGCCGACTGAAATTACATGTGCAAAGGAACGATCGGACAAGGTTCATGACGTTCAGTTTTCGCCATCCGGCGATTCCATTGTCATCATGCTCGATTCCTGGACAGCGGCCATTGATGCCAGCTCGTTCCGGTGCCAGTCGGGAATTCGACACGAGGTTTCGGATTTTGGCGACCTTGCCGAAGATACCGAACACATGGCCATCGGCTACTCCAGAAAGGTGAACGTTGTCTCGGCGCGCGATCAAGTTCAGCACTATCTCTACCTCCACAATGAGGTGAAACTACCTGCTTACAAAGTACTCGACACGACTCTCTCGCAAGACGGACAATGGGTGTTGGTCGTACAGGCGGGCGGAAAATCGTCGGTCTGGAACGTCGCGTCACAATCGAACGTGACACTGGAGCGATCGTCCTCAATCGTTTCAGAGTATTCGTACACCTTCTCTTTCCGTGGCGTATCGGAGTTTTCGCCCGATGCAGAAACCATAGTCATCGGCACGGACTACAACGGGCGGATTGGCGTGTGGTCGCGGAAAGATGGAGCACTTGTTCATACAGTCACCACACCAAGCGGAACGATACGTGCTGGAAAGTTTGTCGACGACGAGCACTTTTTGGGCATCACCGACACGCGGGAGGTCTTCATCTTCAGCACCGTCACCGGCGAAACAGTCAACGTCTTTACGTTACCCGTGGTCTCACCCGTAACCAGTATGTCCCTCGACCGTGACAGCCGAACACTATTTACAGGCCACGCAAACGGTATGATTGCCGCATGGAACTACGCCGACAACCGGGCGCTTGCGCGGGTTCAGGCCTCGGACAGAGCAATCGAAGCATTGGCGGTCCATGTGCCGTCGGATACCGGGATTTGGTGGGATCAAGGCAACCGGTTCGGCAAGCTACAGATCGTCGCTTCACCATGAAGAAGGCCGATCACTCTCCGTCCCGCTTCCTGCGGCGCTTGATGAAGGCGCGGACCAGCACGGCGACGAAGAACGCGAACAAGCCGGCGAACAGGTAATAGACGAACTGGATTTCGCGGATCGGTTCAGATTCCACGTCGTTTCTCCTTTGACCCAAACGAAGGCTTATCTAGGGGATTCAGCCGCCGATGTCATCCGGCCCGTCGGCGGGCGCGTCGAGTGCGCCATAATGCGGGCTGCCGATCTCGCGCAGCAGCTTGGCGCGCATGGCCTCGCGAAAGTCCTCGAAGCTCCAGGCGGTCTGCACGAACGAGCGTTCCCCGCCGATCACGAACTCTCGGAAATACCGCGTCAGGTCGTTGGTGTCTTCTTCGATGGCGAGCGCGTTGATGACGATGTCGGCGTCGAGCAGGCGTTTTCGCACCTTGCGCATGTCTTCGAACATGTCGGCACGGCCGTTGGCGGCAATATCGATAACGCGGCGCCGGCCCTGCACGGGACTGTCCGCGAACATCTCGCCGGAAAACCGCAGTCCCCCGGTGATCGACGTGCCGCCGCCCGGCAGCTTGCGCGGCATCGCCGCCACCGCGTCGGCGTAGTCGACGATCGCCTGTTCGGTGCGCAGCACCGTCCATGGAATCGCCACCCGCTGGTACTTCGCGCTCGCCCACTGCACGGCGATCACGGCGATTCCCGCCGGGTGACTGACGATGGCGTCGATGACGTCCGGGTCGCGGAACGCCTCCGCCGAACCGGCGCGCTGCAGCTCGTACTCGGCGTCGTTGACGCTGGCCGACAGATCAATGGCGATGACGAGTTCGAGCTCGACCGGCGGTCTGGTGTCGGCGGTGGCGGGCGCGAGGGGCAAAAATGCCAACAACGCGTCGAGAAAGACGATGCGGGCTGCGTTTAGCGGCCCTTCCATACCGGCGCGCGCTTCTCGGCGAAGGCCTTGGGCCCCTCCTTGAAGTCCTCGGAATCGAGCATCGTCTCGTAGATCGGGAACCGCCCGCTGCCGCGTTTCATCGCCTTGAAAGACTCCTCGACCGACATCTCGGCGGTGCCGTAGACGGTCTGCTTGAGCGCCTGCAGCGCCAGCGGTGCGCCGACCGAGATCAGGTCGGCCATTGCGCGGGCCTCGGCCATCAGGTCCTCGGGCTTCACGACCTTGTGGACGAAGCCCCAGTGCAGCGCCTCCTCGGCGGTCATGTGCCGACCGGTGTACATCATCTCGATGGCGACGTTCTGCGGGACCTTCTTGGGCAGCCGTTGCACCGCGCCCGCGTCGGCGAGGAACCCGCGCTCCATCTCGGGCAGCCAGAACTCGGCCCAGTCGACGGCCATGACGATGTCGGCCGCCAAAGCAATCTCGAAGCCGCCGCCGATGGCGTGGCCGTTGACCGCGGCGATTACCGGCTTGGTCAGGTTCCACATCTCGGTGTACCCGGCGAACCCGCCCGGGGTCTGGCCGAGCTGTTCGGGTGCGTCGGTCTGATCGAAGGTATCGGCCGCTTCCTTCAGGTCCCAACCCGCCGAGAAGCACTTCTCGCCGGTGCCGGTGATGATGCCGCACGTCAGGTCGGGATCGTCACGCAGGGTCGCGAAAGCCTCGTACAGTTCGGCCCCGACGGCTGTCGAAATGGCGTTGACCGGCGGCTTGTCCATGGTGATCTCGATCACCTTGCCGCGGCGCTCGGTGCGGACGAAGTCGGTCATGGCATGCTCCTGGGTTCAGTCCTGGTCGTCGGTATCGTCGATAGCCGGCGCATCGAAGCGCTCGACACCGGTGACGCTGGCGCCCGGGAAGGTCTCCAGCACCGCCTTGACCAGGGGATGGGTGGCGGCCTCGGCGCGCGCCGCGTCAGCGTCGGCGGCTTCCTTTTGAACCAGGGTCGGCTGGCCCTCGCTTCGGGCGACCGAAACCTGCCAGTTCTCGCCGGTTTCGTTCCGCAGGAAACCGCGCAGTTCGCCGACCATGTCGGAATCGGCATCGGCCTCGAGCGAGAACTCGATCAGGCCGCGCTCGAGGCGGACGAGACGGACATGATGCATCAGGAAGGCCTGCAGGCGCCCTTCGCGGCGTTCCGCAGCGAGCGCAACGACGGCTTCGAGGGTGTCGAGCGCGACCGGTTCGTTATGCGACTGGGGCGCCGGTTGAGGCGCTGCCTGGGATGCCGGCTGCGGCGCCGCCTGGGCCTCGACATGGTGGCCGCCACCGGCGACCGCCTTGGCGCCGCCGTTGCCGCCGGTTCCGGAACTGCCGGCCTCGGGCGCCGCCGGCGGCGCGGCCGGGACCTCGCCCTTCAACGCCTTGACCGCTTCTTCCGGGCTCGGCAGCGAGGCCGCGTGCGCGAGGCGGATCAGCACCATCTCGCCGGCATCGAACGGCGACGGCGCGCCGCGCACCTCGGCCAGCCCCTTCAACAGGATCTGCCAGGCCCTCGCCGCGTGCGCCATGGTGAGAGTCTCGGCCATCTCCTTGCCGCGGGTGCGCTCGATCTCAGGCACCGTGATGTCTTCGGCGGACGACGGCGCGACCTTGACCCGGGTCAGGCGGTGGGTGACCTCGAGCAAATCTTCGACGATCTGCGACGGATCGGCGCCAGCGTCGTACTGGTCGGCGAAAATCTCGAGCGCCCTGGCGGTTTCGCCCTTGAGCACGGCCTCAAGCAGATCGAACGTGCGGCCCCGATCTGCGAGCCCGAGCATACCGCGAACCTGGTCCTCGTCGATCTTCTCCGCGGTCTGGGAAATCGCCTGGTCGAGCAGACTCAGGCCGTCGCGGACGCTGCCGTCGGCAGCCCGCGCGATCAGCGCCAACGCGGTATCGTCGATGTCGGCGCCCTCCTCGGCGGCGATGCCCCTGAAGTGCTCCGCGAGACGGTCCGCCGGCACGCGGCGAAGATCGAAACGCTGGCAACGGCTCAGCACCGTCACCGGCACCTTGCGGATCTCGGTGGTGGCGAAGATGAACTTCACGTGTTCCGGCGGTTCCTCGAGCGTCTTGAGAAGCGCGTTGAACGCGTTCTTCGAGAGCATGTGCACTTCGTCGATGATGTAGACCTTGTAGCGCCCCGACGTGGGCCGGTAACGCACGCCCTCGATAAGCTCGCGGATATCGTCGACACCGGTCCGGCTTGCCGCATCCATCTCCAGCACGTCGACGTGGCGATCCTCGGCAATCGCGGTGCAGTGCTCGCAGATGCCGCAGGGCTCGACGGTCGGGCCGAAGCCCGGGTCGTTGTCCGGCCCCGTGCAGTTGAGGCCGCGGGCGATGATCCGCGCCGTCGTCGTCTTGCCGATACCGCGTACGCCGGTCAGCATGAAGGCATGCGCGAGGCGGCCCGAGTTCATGGCGTTCGACAGCACGCGAACCATGGCCTCCTGGCCGATCAGGCCGGCGAAGGTCGTCGGCCGGTACTTGCGGGCGAGTACCCTGTACGGGGTGGATTGGGAAGAGTCGGAGTCCGGGTTCGATTCGGGAGATTCGGTCACGTCGGCAGAGTCGCTGTCCGTCATGCGAGTCCTGAAACCCCGAAGTCAGGTGGGAAAACCGAGGCGGATGACCGGCGCCGACCCAGACCGAAACTCGTTACGGCTGCTTCCTTCCGGACCTGACCGGGTTGGCGAGGAGCCTGTCCGTCGCCAGCCATCCACAACCATTATAGCAATTCCTGCCCGGGTTCAGGCAAGCAGGATCGATGCCGCCAACCCTCAACGTTCGAGGACGACGAAAAACTCGCGGCCGTTCCGCAGTACGTTCATCGGAATCACCTTGCCGGCGCGCGCGATCTGGTCGAGAAAGTTCTCCACGCTGGCAACGCGGATGCGGTTTACGCTGAGCACGACGTCGCCTGGCCGGAAGCCGAAGCGCCATGCCGGACTACCGAATGCCACCTCGGCAACAAGGACGCCGTCGATCCGTCCGTGCAACGGATGATCGCCGGGCAGATCTCGGAACTCGGCACCTGCCAGTTCGGGAATCGTCTCATCACCCGACAAGCTCGTCTTGCCGATCGGCTCCACCTCGACGACGACCGTGCGTTCGGACCCGTCGCGAATGATGGTCAACGCGACCTCACGCCCTGGCGGGACCAGCCCAATCTGATTGCGAAGATCAGACGAGTTGCGGACGATCCGCCCGTCAATTGCCACAACGACGTCACCCGCTTTCAAGCCCGCTTTCGCCGCCGGCGAGCCTTCATCGATGCTGGTCAGGACCGCGCCGTCCGCGTGGTCGACACCCAGTGCCGACGCGACATCCACCGTGAGGTCCTGAATGGCAACGCCAAGCCGCCCGCGACGGACTTCGCCATACCTCGCCAACTGTTCCATGACAGCTCTTGCCATGTTGCTGGGCACAGCGAAGCCGATACCGACGTTTCCGCCTCCGGGCCCGATGATCGCGGTATTGATACCGATGAGTTTTCCCGTTGAATCGACCAGTGCGCCGCCCGAGTTCCCCGGATTGATCGATGCGTCCGTCTGGATGAAGTCCTCGTAACCCTCAATCCCGAGTCCGCTTCTCCCGAGCGCGCTGATGATTCCACTCGTTACCGTCTGGCCGATTCCGAACGGATTTCCGATCGCGACGACGAAATCCCCGACGAACAGGTTATCGGAGTCGCCGAAGGGAACTGCCGACAAACCATCGGGTTCGATCCGCAACAAGGCGATATCGGTCGCCGGGTCGCTACCGATCAACTCGGCCCGAAACTCCCGCCGATCCTTGAGCGTGACGACGATCGAAGTCGCGTTGTCGATGACGTGATGATTGGTCAGAACATAACCCTTTTCGGCGTCGACAATGACCCCCGATCCGGCACTGATCGACTCGCGATGCCGCGGTTGACCGGGTACCGCGAAGAAGCGACGAAAGAACGGATCCTGGAACAGCGGATTCTGCTGCATTGCAACGCGGGTCTTGACCGCGATGTTCACGACACCGGGGGTAACACGGTCGAGAAGGGGCGCCATGGTCAGGACTCCGCGACCATCCTCGACCAGCTGCGCAGCGACCGGCACCGTCGGCGGCGTGGCCAGCACCAAAACGGCGACGATGGCTGCAACCAGTCCCTTCCGCATCATGTCGCCCTCCGCGAATCGGCAATGTCGTGGTGATCCGGCGTTGTCGACACGTCCGCCTGCAGTGCCTCGATGGCGAGGGGATCGATGAACAACCCGGCAAGCAGGCCACCCGCCGTAAACGCCGCAGCCTCGTCCCAGTGCGTGAGTCGGGTGTCATGCGGCTGCTCGAGGCGGCATACCGCGACGGCGGCGGAAACAATCGCCGCCAGCAAGAAGAAGGCACGGAGCGCCGGTGCGACCAGTGGCAACGGCAGATGCGATACGGTGAAGAACGCAAACGACACGACGAGCCCGATGCGGATCAATGCGTCCAGATTGGATCCGTCCGGCATGTGCCAGCGTCGGCCATGCGAATTGGTGTTTGGAAACATGGTTGTCCAGTCCTCCATTGAGCAACCGGGCAATCCGCCCCCGCGCGTCGCCGGCAGGCGGCGCCCCATGTAGTATCCGGTCCAAGGAAACAGGCCGCGTGCCGGCCGTACGGCCGGCACGCGGAAGTAATCGTTACGCCGCCTTCTTGGAGACGTTCTCGATGAGTTTCTTCGCAGCCTTGGGCAGGCTCTTCGGCTCCCCGGACTTGATTTCGATGCGCTTCGGCTTCATCGCCTCGGGGATGTTCCGAACCATGTCGACCGTCAGAATGCCGTTCGACAGATGCGCGGCCGTCACTTCCATGTGGTCCGCGAGTTCGAAGTGGCGCACGAAGTCCCGACCGGCAATGCCGCGATGCATGTACGTCGGTTCGTCATCGCTGGCCTTGCGCTTGCCGGTAACCGTGAGGGTGTTCTCACGGACCTCGACGTCAATGTCGTCATCGGTAAACCCGGCAACGGCCATCGAGAGCCGGTACTGGTTCTCGCCTGCGGCAACGATGTCAAAAGGCGGATAGGTCTGCTCGGCGCGATCCAGTCGAGCCGCCGCGTCGGCCAACTCGAACAGACGGTCGAACCCGATAGCAGACCGGAAAAGAGGAGAAAAATCATAATTTTTCATAGCTTTACATCCTCCATAAGAAGCAATGTACAAGCCCGGTCCGGCAACCCGAACCGAGCGCCCAACCTTCGCCGGACCCGATATCGGCACCCGGCAACAATGAGGTAGTTCAAGCGCGCGCGGTGTCAAGTCGCCACACGGCGACCGGATTACGAGTTGACTATTTTCGAGATTCCGCCGGCCGGCGCCGGCGGCTAGCCCTTTCAGGCGGCGGCTTCTGCGGCGTTGGCGACGAGCCGCTTGTCGACCGTATCGACGGTGCGGTCGATATCGGCGTTGGTGATCCCCACCGCGCGGCCGATCAACTGTACGACCTTGTCGACGCGCTCGATCGAGGTTGCACCGGAATCGATGGCACGGGCCGCGGAGGACGGCTTCAGCAGGCCCTCGGCCGCCTTCGCATATTTTTCGAACGGCACCTGATCGTCGGCCTCGGCGCCCATCTTGCGAGCTATGGCATCGACGTCATGGTAGATCGAGGCGGAGGCGTCGAGATCGCCGTGCACGGCGTCTCGGATCGGCCGGCTGCCAGTCGCGGTGACGCAGCGGTAGTTGCCGGTCATCAGCATGCTCCACTTGGCCAGCGGTACGAAGACAGAATCGTGAACCCGGAGCTTCACCGGCACGTCGTGATCGTCGAGACGAACCGCATCGATGTCGTCGGCCAGTTCGTGCAGCATCGCGGTGTGGGCGGGATCTTCGAACGCGGCAGCCTTGAAATTCGTCGGCAGGCCGACGTGCAGCACGTTGGCGGCCTCTTCCGGCGGACGGAAGGCCTGCGGGTCGGGGCTGCAGAGGGTGACCAGACCCGGCTCAAAGTCTTCCCAGATCTGCGGATCGGAGAACGCCTCCGAGAGCATCGAAACGTCGAGATCGGGGAGCCGCTTGAGGAAAGGCAGCGGCGGCATGTTCATGATCGAGAGGCACGGCACCTTGGCCTTGCCGATGGCCGCCAACAGCCTGGCGAGCGGAGGCGCCGAATACTGCGGCTCCTGCATGGCCAGCGCGACAAGGTCGTAATCCGCGGGACGTGCCGCCTCGGGCGTCGTCGCGTCGACTTTGCCAGGAAGATTGCCGGAGTGAATCTCGCGGTGCTCGTCCTCGCCGCGAAGCTGTATACGGACCACCGTGCCTTGTTCTTTGATCAAAGCGGCGGTCTTGTCGCGGCAGACCAGGGTCACGTCGTGACCGGCCATCGCGAGCTTGGTGCCGAGCAGCGATCCGTAGGATGCGCCCAGGATGAGAATACGACGTGCCATCTGTCTAAAACCCCAAGTCGGAATCGATTGCGTAATGCGCTGATTTTAAGGGTGTTTTTTTGACCTGGGAACGCCTCTACAGGTAGGCGAGCCCTACCCGTTCGGGCCGTTCAACTGCCGCCCCGGAAAACCTACCCATAGCGGACACCAAGCCGGAAACCGGCAGGGGAATTAAGGGCTAGAATGCGGGTTCGATGCGGACACGCCCGCCCGGGTGCCATGCGGTAAACTCGCCCAGTAGACCGCTCTGATCGAAGAAGTCATACGAACCGTCGATCACGGCGTAGAGTTGCAGCTCCAGGGTCTGGCCGGGCAGCAACTCGATGGCCGGACCCGGACAGATCGTCTCGAGGATCGTGTTGTCGATGGCAACCGCGGCGATGGCGACACTCTCGAAGAACTCCGGCGAACTGAAGACACGCGGTTCGTCGTCGCGATTACGCAGCCGGAGAACATAACTCCGGTTCTGGATCATTCGGACGATGACTGGCGTGAACTCGCCGCGCCGGATTTCCATGTCGATCAGGGGTGCATCAGCGAACGACACGCCTTCGAGCCAGCGCACCGTGCGTTCCTCGCACGCCGCCATGTCTTCCTCGCCGCCGATACTGACCAGGTCGTCGAGCCGCAGGTCATCGAACGACGAACACGCGCCGAGGGCCAGGACAGCAATCGCGGATGTGAGCAGTCGACGAATCATTCACGATTGATACCAGTCAGCCCGTCACCCTACCAAGCACTTCCGGGCGCCACGGGCTATCCGTGGCGGAACTTGAGAACCAGCACTACCGCGGCGAGGCCGACCGTGATGACGTTGGCGATGATGATCGGCCACGCCTGCATCATCAGCCCGTAGACCAGCCACAAGGCGACCCCGGTGGTAAAAATGATCCACATCGGCAGGGAGAGGTCCCGCGTCGAACGGGTTCGCCAGGTGCGGATGACCTGGGGCAGGAAGGAAACAGTCGTCAGCGTTCCCGCCGCCAACCCGACGATGTCGGTCCAACCGTCCATGGTGCGCGGGACCCGGATCAGCCTTTGCGCAGATGATAGGATTTCGGCCGCGTCAGGTTGTGATACCCGATCACCGAGAGCCCGCCGCCACGGCCGGTGTTCTTGCACCCCGTCCAGCACAGCGCCGGATCGAGATAGTCGGCGCGATTCATGAACACGGTGCCGGTTTCAATCTCGGCGCCGATTGCCGCGGCGCGATCCGCGTCGTTCGTCCACAGCGAGGCCGTCAGGCCGAACTCGGAATCGTTCATCAGCGCAATCGCCTCTTCGTCGCCCGAGACCGGCATGATGCCGACAACCGGCCCGAACGACTCGTCGCGCATCACCCGCATGTCGTGAGTCACGTCGACGAGAATCTGCGGCATCAAGTAGGTGCCGCCGTCATCCGCCGGAAACCGCGCCGGATCGATCAGTGCCTTTGCGCCGTCGGCGACGGCCTCCGACGTTTGGGCCCGGACCTCGTCGGCGAAGCGCTTGTGCGCCATTGGCCCGAGGGTGGTTTCCTTGTCGAGCGGATTGCCAAGCACGTAACCGCTGACAATCTCCACCGCGCGCTCGACGAAGTCGTCGAACAGCGAGGAATGCACGTAGATCCGTTCGATGCCGCAGCAGCACTGACCGGAATTGAACATGGCGCCGTCAATCAGCGTATCGGCGGCGGCGTTCACGTCGGCGTCGTCCATGACGTAGCCGGGGTCCTTGCCGCCGAGTTCCAGCCCGGTGCCGGTGAAGGTCCCTGCGGCCGCTTTCTCGATGGCGCGGCCGGCGCCGACCGAACCGGTAAAATTGACGAAGCCGAAGCGGCCTTCGGCGATCAGGTCCGTCGTCGTGTCATGACCGAGGAAAACGTTCTGGAAGACGTCCTCGGGAACACCCGCCTGATGAAATGCCTTGGCCATGCGCTCGCCGACCAGGAGCGTTTGGCTGGCGTGTTTCAGGACAACCGCGTTACCGGCGATCAGGCCCGGCGCGACCGAGTTGATCGCCGTCATGTAGGGATAGTTCCAGGGTGCAATGACGAGGATGACTCCGTGGGGTTCGCGGGCGATCCGGCGTTCGAAGGCATCCGAGTCCTCGATCACGATCGGCGCCAGCGCCTCCTCGGCGATACCCGCCATGTAGGTTGCCCGCTCTTCCGTGCCGCCGAACTCGCCGCCGTAGCGCACGGGACGCCCCATCATGTGGGCGAGTTCCGTGACCACGTCGTCGTTCATTTCTCCAAGACGCTTGACGCCGGCGAGAACGAGATCGATGCGTTCCTGCAGCGGCCGGGCGCCCCAGGCCTTCTGCGCCGCGCTGGCGCGTTCAACCGCAGCGGCGGCATCCGACGACGAAAGTGTCAGTCGCTCCGCGTAAACCGAACCGTCAATCGGTGATATGCACTGGATCATAGTGTTCATGGTGATTGTATCCTCACGCTCTCTCGAAACCACGGGCGACTTCCCAGTCGGTTACGTGGCGGTCGTACTCTTCCTGTTCCCACTCGGCGGCGCGCACGTAATGATCGATGACGTCGTCGCCAAATGCAGCGCGCAACATCTTCGATTTCTTGAGCGCCGCCGTCGCGTCGCGCAGGGTCGACGGGATGCTGCGCGCCTTCTTGGCCTTGTAGGCGTCGCCGCTGAACTCGGCCTCAAGAACCATTTTGTTGTTGAGCCCGTCGATTCCGGCGGCGAGCAGCGCCGCCATCGCCAGATAGGGGTTCAGGTCGGAACCGCCGATCCGGCATTCGACTCGGATCGCTTTCGTGCCCTCGCCGCACATCCGGAATCCCGCCGTGCGGTTGTCACGTGACCAGATCGCCTTGGTCGGCGCGAAGGTGCCTGCCATGAATCGCTTGTAGCTGTTGATGTAGGGTGCCAGGAAATAGGTGATCTCGGAGGCGTGATTGAGTAGCCCTGCGAGGTAGTGGCGCATGGTATCGGACATGCCGTGCTCGTCGGCCGCATCGAAGAACAGCGGTGTGCCGTCTGCCGAAACCAGCGACTGGTGAATATGCGACGAGTTTCCCGCGCGCTGCGTGTTCCACTTCGCCAGGAAGGTGACCGAATGAC
The DNA here is from genome assembly GCA_040219295.1 of Rhodospirillales bacterium. Lineage (GTDB taxonomy): Bacteria > Pseudomonadota > Alphaproteobacteria > Rhodospirillales > Casp-alpha2 > JAVJST01. Next base: position 283,280 of record JAVJST010000005.1, on the reverse strand, counting down.
CCTGCTTCCACGCGATCTCCTTGCAAGCGTTCTTGATGATTGAGTGATTGTCGGCCATCTCCAGCGCGTTGGTGTAACGCACGTTGATTTCTTCCTGGCCACAGTCGGCTTCGCCCTTGGAGTTCTCGACCGGCACGCCGGCGCCCTGCAGACCGTTGCGGATCGCGCGCATGACGCCCTCTTCCTTGGTCGTCTGGAAGATGTGGTAGTCCTCGTTGTAAGGACTGATCGGCGCAAGCTCGCGGTAACCGAGTTCAACTGCCTCCTCGTACGAGGTCCTGAACAGGAAGAACTCCAGCTCGGAAGCCATCATCGGCGTCATACCCATGTCGGCAAGCCTGACCATCTGGCGTTTCAGGACGGCACGTGGCGAGTGGGCAACCTCGGCATGTGTATGGTGATCGAGCAAATCGCACAGAACCAGCGCGGTTCCCTCAAGCCAAGGCACCCGGCGCAACGTCGAAAGATCCGGCTTCATCGTGTAATCGCCGTACCCGGCTGCCCAACTCGTCGCGCGATACCCCTCGACGGTTTCCATCTCCAGGTCGGTCGCCTGCAGATAGTTGCAGCTGTGGGTTTCCTCCCAGGCGCTGTCGACGAAGAACTCGGCCTGAAACCGTTTGCCCATCAGTCGGCCTTGCATGTCGATCTGGCACGCCAGAACGGTGTCGATCTCGCCGGCGGCGACAGCGCCGCGCAGTTCCTCAAGCGTCATGTTTCCCGCCATCGTGACCCCCTGTTCAATTCTGATTTGACCGGGCGGCGAAGCGGCCCGATTGAGACGGTCAGGGAACCGCGCAATGCCGCCTGTGTCAACTTGATCGAACAGCGCGCCACTGGCGCTCCTGACCGGCTTGTGCAAGGCTCGGCTTCGGTTTCAACCGGGAATCGCTGCAGGATATGGACAACACAACACAGCCGTCAGCGGCGCGTCGGATCACCTACGCCGGACACGCATTCGACCGTGCCGCCGAGAAACGGGGCGATAAGGCGTGGCTGGCGCAACAGATGGCGCATTCGGACGCCGTCGTCCTTCCGGTGTGGCGGGACAACAACCTGATCGACGAGAGCACCGAACCCGACGGCATGCCGGCGCTACGTGCGGTCGGCGGCGATGAGGCCCAGGCCCTGCTGGCGTCATCCGATCCGGTGCTGCTCGGCCTCGACGGAGACCGGCCGTGGTTTGCATGCGATCTGTCCGCGCTTGATCTCGCAGACGCGCGAGATGCTGTCGGCGACGACGGCGAGGACACCTCGTTCATCGATCTGCGGCGCGTCGGCCCGATCCTGCCGCACGACGAGGGCGCCTTGCTCGCCTATGCACGCGGCATGGCGTTCTGGCAGCGCCGCAACCGTTTCTGCGGAATTTGCGGGTCGCCGACGTCGAGCGAATCGGCCGGCCACGTACGCCGCTGCAACGATACCGATTGCGCCCAACCCCATTTTCCCCGCAGCGATCCGGCGGTCATCATGCTTGTCACCGACGAGGGTGCCAACGGCCCGCGTTGTTTACTGGGTCGACAGCCGAGCTGGCCGGAAGGTCTCTATTCGTCGCTTGCCGGCTTCGTCGAGCCGGGCGAAAGCCTGGAAGACGCCGTCGCCCGAGAGGTTTGGGAGGAATCCCGGATCAAGGTCTGCGATGTCCGTTACCGGGCGTCGCAGCCTTGGCCGTTTCCGTCGTCGCTGATGCTCGGATTTCGGGCCCGGGCCCTGACGACCAACATCGACACGACCGAGGACGAGCTCGACGACGCCCGCTGGTTCGACCGGGCCGAGATTCTGGAGCTCTATTCGACCGGCGCTTCCGACGGTAAACTGTCGCGCGCCGACTCGATTGCCCGCTGGCTAATCGAAGACTGGCTCAGCGAAACAGCATAGCGCAACAGGAAGCAAGACCAGACGCGAGGGGAAGACCGTGGACGACCTGAAGGCACCGACCGATCTCGATTCACTGGCAACCCTGATCGAGAAACTGACCGAGTTCGCAGTTGAGTACGGGTTCCAGATCCTCGGCGCGCTGGTCTTCCTGGTCATCAGCATCAAGGTTGCCGGCTGGCTGTCACGCCGGATCAGCGCTTTCGCCTTGTCGAAGGGGCTGAACCAGACGCTGGCGTATTTCATCGGCAACGTCGTCAAGATTATCCTGATCGTCCTGCTGGCGATCGTGACGCTCGGCAATTTCGGGATCTCGATCGCGCCGATCGTCGCCCTCGCGGGTGCCTCGGCGTTCGGCGCGACGCTGGCGATCCAGGGCCCGCTCTCGAACTACGGCGCCGGCATTGGCATCATCATCGGCCGGCCGTTCGTGATCGGCGATACGATCGCCGTCGGTTCCGCCAATGGGGTCGTCGAGAAGATCGGACTCGGCGCGACCATCCTCTCGGGCGAGGACGGCGAAGTCATCACCATTCCCAACAAGGAAATCGTCGGCCGCGTTATCGTCAATTCCGACCAGCGCCGGGTCGTCGAGACCAAGATCGCCATCCGCCAGACCGACAAGGCGGGCAAGGCCGTCGATTCGATCCGCGATGCCTTGAGCGGGATCAAGGATATTTCGAGTGGCGACGTCGCACCGCAGGTCGGTATCCACGATTTCACGTATGGCGGCGTGGTCATCGGCGCCCGTTTCTGGGTGCCGTCGAAGCGCTATTACCAGACCCGCTACGCGGTCAACCGCGCGATCCTCGACACGCTGCGCTCGCTCGGCATCACGCTGGCGGACGGCGGCGGCGTGGCGCTCGACCCCAAGACGCTGTCGGGCGACGACGCCGACGGCGTCGGGTTGGAACGCTCCTGATCGCGGGTATTCCACAATTATATTACGGTTTTCCCGTATATGTGATCATGATAAGTATTATCCCTAGTCTGCGCTAGTTTCGCGGAGCCCCCATAGCGCACCAAGACGTGACGGTGGCGACGCAACTGTTGAACGGCGCCCCCTAACCGGGCAGCCGCGATGGGAGCGTTTGGCGATGAAATCGTACTTCGACAGTATCTTCGCTTACTTGTTCGACGCAGCATCGTTCATGCCGCACGGAGTCTGCCTTGCCTGGCGGTCCGATCTGGTCGCGTTACACGTCGCTGCCGATCTCGGCATCGCCGTCGCGTACTTCTCGATACCGGTTGCCCTAATCTTCTTCCTGCGGCGGCGGCGTGACCTGGCGTACCGCTCGGTCTTCTTCCTGTTCGCCTGCTTCATCCTGGCCTGCGGCATCACTCACGTATTTGGTATCCTGACATTGTGGCGACCGGTCTATGGCCTCGAGGGCATGATGAAGGCGGTCACCGCGCTGGTTTCCATCACCACGGCGATCGCCGTTTGGCCAATCATTCCGAAAGCGTTGGCGCTGCCGTCGCCCGCGGCGCTGCGCACCGTCAACGACGAGCTTCGCAACGAGATCGAGCGCCGCAAGCAGACCGAGAGCAGCCTGCGCCTCGCCCATGACGAACTCGAGCAGCGGGTCCGAGAACGCACGCGTGAGCTGCAAATCAGCGAGGCCCGCGTCATCGAGGAACGCGACCGGGCGGAGGCCGCGAGCCGCGCCAAATCCGAATTCCTCGCTTCCATGAGCCACGAGATCCGCACCCCTCTCAACGCCATTATCGGATTTGCCGAAGCTCTCGAAATAGGGGTCGGCGCCGATGAGAAGAAGTCACGCGACGAAACCTTGCGGATCATCGCGACAGCGGGCCGGCACCTGAACATGCTGCTGACCGACGTGCTCGATTTTTCAAAGATGGAGGCCGGCAAGCTAGATATCTCGGCGGAAGAGACCGACCCAAGCGCTATTCTCGACAAGAACGCGCCGATCATCCGTCAACTCGCTTCCGCCCGGGATATTGATGTCACGCTCGAGAGCACCTCCAGCGGCCGCGTTTACGTCGATCCGTCCCGGCTCAGTCAGATCGTTCTCAACCTGACCTCCAACGCCGTGAAGTACAACGTCAGCGGCGGCAAGATTGAGATTCGCTGCAGCGAGACGCCGGGTAACCGGGTTCGTCTCAGCGTTCGCGATACGGGTCTCGGGATTCCGGAGGACGAACGGCCCCATGTCTTCGCGCCGTTCGAACGGGTTCGCGAACGGACCACCGGCGTGCCCGGCACAGGCCTCGGTCTCTCGATCTGCAAATCATTGTGCGAAATGATGGGTGGAACGATCGGTTTCGACTCGGTCGAGGGTGAGGGTTCGACCTTCTGGATCGAGTTTCCGGTCCATGAGACCCGCTAGCCGGCGGCGGGAACCGAGCGCGCCGCCGTCAGCCGCCGGCGTTGACCGCGCCGCGGAACGGATGCGCCCGGTACGTGCCGAGGATACGCACTTCCTTGGTGAAGAATCCCAGTTCCTCCATGGCCAGATGGACGCTGCGCTGTGACGGATGACCGTCGATTTCGGCGTAAAACTGGGCAACGACGAAATCGCCGGAGACGTAACTTTCCAGCTTGGTCATGTTGACGCCATTGGTCGCGAATCCGCCGAGAGCCTTGTAGAGCGCCGCGGGCACGTTGCGCACCCGGAACACGAAACTGGTGACAAGTCCGTCCTCGGACAGCTCGTCCGGCGTCAACTCCAACGGCTCACGGGCCATCAGGACGAAACGCGTGGTGTTGTGCTCGGCGTCCTCGATGTTGGCGCGCAAGGTTTCCAGATCGTAGGTCTCGGCCGCCAGGCTCGATGCAATCGCCGCCTGGGTCTTGTCGCCCCAGTTGGCCACATCCGCCGCCGCGCCCGCCGTATCGACATGCTGGACCGGTTCGATACCGAGCTCGCGAACGAGATTGCGGCACTGGTTCAGCGCGTGGACGTGACTGTGCACATGCGTGATGTCTTCGACCGTCGAGCCCGGCACGCCCAGCAGATGGTGATTCACCCGATGGAAGTGTTCGCCAATGATGTGCAGGCCCGAGTCCGGCAGCAGGTGGTGAATGTCGGCAACGCGCCCGGCGACGGAGTTGTCGATCGGGATCATGCCCAGTGCCGCCCGCCCGTCCGCAACCGCAGCGAAGGCATCGGGAAACGTGCGGCATGCCATCGGCTTCATGTTGGGCCGTGCCTCGGTGCAGGCGAGGTGGGAAAAAGCGCCGGGCACGCCCTGGAAAGCGATGGTGTTTTCCGGCGCAGCGGCCGGCAAATCGGTCTTCGTCGTCATGATCGATCGGCCTTCTTCGGCAACAGGTCCGCCGCCCTGGCAAGGTCGGCGGGAGTATCGACACCGAGCGGAACCGTGTCAACGAGCGCCGCGTCGATTCGCATGCCGGCTTCGAGCGCACGAAGCTGCTCAAGCCGTTCACGTTTCTCAAGTCCGCCCGGAGGCAGCGCGACGAACCGCCCCAACGCGCTGCGCCGGTAGGCGTAGAGCCCAATATGGTGATAGTGCGGACCATCGCCAGCTGGTACCGTCGCCCGGCTGAAGTAAAGTGCCCGGCCGATCGTTTCGCCGTCGGCGAAATTTACGGCCGCCTTGACCACGTTCGGATTCTGCCGCTCGTCGTCGTCACTGATCTCGGCGACCAGCGTGGCGATATCGCAGCCCGAGTCGTTGAGCGGGGCGAGAGATCTACGAATCGCCTGCGGGTCGAGCGTCGGCAGATCGCCCTGCACGTTGACAACAACATCGTGAACGCCTTGCGAGTCGAACCGATTGACGGCTTCCCAGATACGATCCGAACCCGAAGGGTGTGCCGGATCGGTCAACACCGCGTGCCCGCCTGACGCCGCGACCGCATCGGCGATCTCGGCCTCGGCGCAGGCCACGACGACAGGCCCGATATCCGCCTCCCGCGCACGATCCAGCACATGGGCGATCATCGGCCGGCCGTTAATGTCGGCCAAAGGCTTGCCCGGCAAGCGTTCAGAGGCCATGCGTGCCGGAATGGCGATCATCGGATTGGAACCCATCTCGGATGACACTCCCCCAGGAGAACCGGCCGCCAACGCGGCGACCAAGTGTCGAGAGACTATCGCCGTTAGGCGCGCTGGCAACCATTTCCGCCGCCCTCACGCATCGTGGCCGGTTTCACCGACCTGATATCGATCGGAATTCCGGCCAAAAACCGAATTGAACCCCCGCGAGCGAGACGGTATGGTGCGGCCAACGTGACGACGGCGCAGACCGCAAGCGCGGGCGGCCGGGATTTAAGGACATTGACGCATGCATATCTCGTTTATGGAAAAACTGGGTCTCGGCCTACTGATCACCGCTTGGCTGATTTATGGCGGTCACAATGTCGGCAACATGCTGGTTCACGCTGACGAAGGCGACGTGGAGGCCCTGCTTCTGGCAACCGAAGAAGATGACGGCGGCGCCACCCAGGTCGCCGAGGTCGAAGTCGATATGGCGACCCTGCTGGCGAGCGCCGATCCGGCCGCCGGAGAAAAGGTCTTCAAGAAATGCGCGTCGTGCCATGCTTTCGAAGCGGGTGCCGGCAACAAGGTCGGGCCGAACCTGTGGGGCATCGTCGGCCGCGAGGTCGCGGCTGCCGGCGGTTTCGAGTACTCCGAGGCGCTGAGCAGCGTCGGCGGCACTTGGACGCCGGAACGCCTGGCCGAGTTCCTCGAAAGCCCGAAGGATTTTGCGCCGGGTAACAAGATGACCTTCCGCGGGCTTTCCAAGGCCGAACAGCGGGCCGAAGTCGTCGTCTACCTGCAAACCGCCAACTGACGGTATTCATCACCATGGCCAGATGGGGTCAGCCGTGACATTCGACCCCTCAATGGCGCTGCTTGGCGGCGATGTCCCCGAGGGCGCCATGGAGCTCGCCATCGCCATGGCCGACGCGGCGGACGCCATCGCCGCGCGTCATTTCCGCCACGCCTTCGACATCGAGCACAAGGCCGACGAAAGCCCGGTGACGATCGCCGACAAGGAAACCGAGAGCGCGATGCGTTCGCTGATCGCCGGGCGCTTTCCGGATCACGGAATCCTCGGCGAAGAACATGGCGACGAACAGCTCGATGCACGGCACGTCTGGGTGATCGACCCGATCGACGGCACCGCGAGCTTCGCCATCGGCGCCCCGGTCTTTGGCAGCCTGATCGCATTGCTCGAGGACGGCAAGCCGATCCTGGGCGTCGTCAACTGCCCGGCCATGAACGAGCGCTGGATCGGCGCCCGCGGCCGCCCGACGACGTTGAACGGCGCGCCAGTGCGTACACGCACGTGTCCGGACCTGTCGGCGGCCTGGCACTGCACGACGACCCCCGCCATGTTCGAACGCGACGGCGAGGCCGAGGCTGCGGCACGGCTACGCTCAAGGGTGCGCCGCGCGGTCTGGGGCATGGACTGCTATGCATACGGCCTTATCGCCAACGGTACGCTAGATATCGTCTGCGAGAGCAACCTGCAGCCATACGACTACATGGCGCTGGTACCGGTCGTCGAGGGCGCGGGCGGCAAGATCACCAACTGGCAAGGTGATCCCTTGAGCCTGAGCTCGGGACCGACCGTATTGGCCTGCGGCGATCCGGGGCTGCACGACGCAGCGCTTGCTCTGCTGACGGGCTGAGAATCCCCACCGACGATCCGCGATTGTCCGGAATGCCTTGATCCTGCCACAGGCGATGCCCACTATTCGGGAACCACGTTCGTTGCAGACACCGAAGGGGTCCCGATGCTGAAACGGCTCGTCACGTTGTCCGCCATCCTGCCGCTTGCCATATCGGGGGCACTCCATGCCGCAGAACCCGAACCGGTACACGGCATCGCCATGCACGGCGACTTGAAGTACGGCCCGGACTTCGCTCATTTCGAATACGCCAACCCCGACGCGCCAAAAGGCGGAACCGTGCGGCTGGGCTCCATCGGCAGTTTTGACAGCCTCAACCCCTTCATCGTCAAGGGACAGGCGGCCGGTGCATCAGGCCAGATATACGACACCCTGACGGTTTCGTCGGCGGACGAACCGTTCACCCAGTACGGTCTGCTCGCAGAATCGATCCGCGTGCCGGAGGACCGCTCATGGGTCGAGTTCGCGCTCAGGCGGGAGGCCCGCTTCCACGACGGCGAGCCGGTCAAGCCCGAGGACGTGATATGGACCTTCAATACGCTGGTCGCGAAGGGCCAGCCGTTCTACCGGTTCTATTACGGTAACGTCTCCGACGTGCGACAGGTCGGCGAGCGCACCGTGCGGTTCGACTTCAAACCCGGCGAGAATCGCGAGCTTCCACTGATCCTCGGTCAGCTCGCCGTGCTGCCCAAACACTATTGGGCGGATCGCGAGTTCGACAAGACGACGCTCGAGCCGCCGCTTGGCAGCGGCCCCTACCGAATTGCCTCGGTCGACCCCGGACGCACGATCACCACCGAGCGGGTCGACGACTACTGGGGCAGGGACCTGCCGGTGAACCGCGGCATGGACAATTTCGACCGCTATATTTTTGAGTACTACCGCGACAGCACAGTGGCGCTCGAGGCCTTCAAGGCCGGCGCTTTCGATTACCGGTCGGAGAACAACTCCAAGGCCTGGGCCAGCGAGTACGACGTCCCTGCGGTACGCAACGGGCTGTTGATCAAGGAAGAGATCCACCACCACCGGACCCAGGGCATGCAGGGCTTCGCGTTCAATACGCGGCGCGACATGTTCAAGGACAAGCGGGTGCGCCAGGCACTGGGCTACGCGTTCGATTTCGAGTGGTCGAACGACAACCTGTTTTATGGTCAGTACGAACGCTCGCGGAGTTACTTCAACAATTCAGAGCTCGCCGCCACCGGGCTTCCTGAAGGCCAGGAGCTGGCGCTGCTTGAACCGTTCCGAGACCAGTTGCCCCCTGAAGTCTTCACGCAAGAATACAACCCGCCGACGACTAACCGCCCGGGTGGCCTGCGCGCCAATCTGCGCGATGCCAGCAAGCTACTCAACGACGCCGGTTGGGTGATCGAGAACAAGCGGCGCGTCAACGCCGAGACGGGCCAGCCGCTTGAGTTCGAGATCATGCTCGTCAGTCCGGCGTTCGAACGGATTGTCCTGCCGTTTGCCCAGAACCTTGAGCGGCTCGGCGTGAAGATGACGGTGCGCACGGTCGACAGCGCACAATACCAACGCCGGCTCGATACCTACGACTTCGATGTCGTCGTCTCAAACTTCGGCCAGTCCGACTCCCCCGGCAACGAGCAGCGCGAGTTCTGGGGCTCAGAGGCCGCCAGCCACGAAGGCAGCCGCAATCTCATAGGTATCCAGGACCCGGTTGTTGATGCGCTGATCGAGAAAGTCATCGCTGCGCCGGACCGCGACGCCCTGGTCGCCGCGGTCAATGCGCTGGACCGAGTATTGCAGTGGGGCCATTGGCTCGTGCCGAACTGGTTCTCGTCCTTCGACCGCATTGCCTACTGGGACATGTTCGGCCGCCCCGACGTGATCCCCGACAACGGTAACGTCTTCGGCGCCTGGTGGGTCGATCCTGAAAGACACGAAGCGTTGCAGAAGAAGCGCAATAACTCCGGCGGGTGATCGTCTGACCCATGCACGCCTATATCGTCCGCCGACTTGCCCTGATCCCGCTGACGTTGTTCGGCATCATGCTGACGAACTTCGTCATTATCCAGGCCGCGCCGGGCGGTCCGGTTGAGCAGATGATTGCGCAGATCACCGGCACCGCCGTCGACGCCACGGCCCGCATCACGGGCGACACCGGCGCCGAGGCGGGCGGGAGCCAGCAGGGGCCGAAAGCCGGCGATTCGACCACCACGTCGAAGTACCGCGGCGCCCAGGGACTGCCGCCCGAACTGATCGCCGACATCGAAAAGCAGTTCGGCTTCGACAAGCCGGCGCATGAACGATTCCTGCTAATGCTCGGCAACTACGCGACGTTCGACTTCGGCGACAGCTTCTTCCGCGACAAGTCGGTTGCCGGACTGGTCATCGAGAAGATGCCCGTGTCGATCAGCCTCGGCATCTGGACGACGTTGCTGGTCTACCTCATCTCGATTCCATTGGGCATCCGCAAGGCAGTCAAGGACGGCAGCCGGTTCGACGTCTGGACGTCGGGCCTGGTGATCATCGGCAACGCGATCCCCGGTTTCTTATTTGCCATTCTGCTGATCGTGCTGTTTGCCGGTGGACGCTACTGGGAGATATTCCCGCTCAGGGGCCTCGTCTCGAGCAACTGGGCGGAGTTGTCGACGCTCGACCAGATTCTCGATTATCTGTGGCACATGGCATTGCCGGTATTGTCGCTGGTGATCGGCGGGTTCGCCGGTCTCACCATGCTGACAAAGAACTCGTTTCTCGAGGAGATCAACAAGCAATACGTCGTTACCGCGCGTGCCAAGGGCCTGGAGGAGCGTCGCGTGCTGTACGGCCACGTCTTCCGCAATGCCATGCTGATCGTCATCGCCGGTTTCCCGAGCGCGTTCGTGGGGATCCTCTTTACCGGAGCGCTTCTCACGGAAATCATCTTCTCGCTCGACGGGCTCGGGCTCCTCGGTTTCGAGGCCGCCATCAACCGCGACTACCCGGTGATGTTCGGGACTCTCTACTTCTTCACGCTCCTAGGCCTGCTACTCAACATTCTCGGCGACGTGATGTATCACATCATCGATCCCCGGATCGACTTCGAGGCGCGTGATACATGACCGACGCCGCCACCACAATCGTCAACGCCCCGCCCCCGCCTGTCGATCGGTTCCTCGGCATTCGCATCACACCGCTGACCCGCCGACGGCTCGCCAACTTTCGTCGAAACCGGCGCGGGTTCTGGTCGCTTTGGCTGTTTCTCGCGTTATTCTTCGTGAGCCTTTTCGCGGAGATCATCGCCAACGACAAACCGTGGCTCGTCTGGTACGACGGTGGCCCATATTTCCCGGTGTTCGTCGCGTACGCGGAAACAGAGTTCGGCGGCGAATTCCTGACCGAGGCCGAGTACCGCGATCCGTTCGTCCAGGATTTGATCAACGAGAACGGCTGGATGCTGTGGCCGCCAGTCCGCTTTTCATACGACAGTATCAATTACGATCTGAAACATCCGGCACCGGCACCGCCCAGTGCAGACAACTGGCTCGGCACCGATGATCAGGGCCGTGACGTCGTCGCCCGTCTGATCTACGGGTTTCGGATCTCGGTGCTTTTCGGCCTTACCCTGACGATCTTCTCGTCGATCGTCGGCATCGCAGCCGGCGGCATTCAGGGTTATTTCGGCGGCCTGACCGACCTGTTCGGCCAACGCTTCATCGAGATCTGGGCCGGCCTGCCGACGCTTTATCTGCTGATCATCCTGGCCAGTGTGGTGACGCCCAACTTCTGGTGGCTGCTCGGCATCATGCTGATGTTCTCCTGGATGGGACTCGTCGGGGTGGTTCGCGCCGAGTTCCTTCGGGCGCGCAATTTTACCTATGTCCGCGCCGCCCGCGCGCTGGGCGCCACGGATGGGGTAATCATGTACCGTCATGTCCTGCCGAACGCCATGGTCGCGACGCTGACGTTCCTGCCGTTCATTCTGTCGGGCTCGATCACCACTCTTACCAGTCTCGACTTTCTCGGCTTCGGCCTGCCGCCGGGATCGCCGTCGCTCGGCGAGTTGCTGGCCCAGGGCAAGAACAACCTGCAGGCCCCCTGGCTGGGCCTCAGCGCCTTCTTCGTGCTATCGATCATGCTGAGCCTTCTGGTCTTCATCGGCGAAGCGGTCCGCGACGCCTTCGACCCCCGGAAAACCTTCAAGTGAGGCCCGACCGATGAGCACCTTGCTGGACATCAAGGACCTGTCGGTATCGTTCAACCGCGGCCCACGCCAGGTCGACGCCGTCAAGAACGTGTCGTTCGACATCCGCCGCGGCGAGACCCTGGCGCTGGTCGGTGAGTCGGGTTCCGGCAAGTCGGTCACCGCGCACTCGATCATGCAGTTGCTCCCCTACCCGACGGCCTGGCATCCGTCGGGCTCGATCCTCTACCGAGACGAGGAACTGATGGGCGCCAAGCCGGCGCGCATGCGGGAGATCCGGGGCGATCAGATATCGATGATCTTCCAGGAACCGCTGAACAGCCTCAATCCGCTGCACAGTATCTACAAGCAGATCGCCGAGGTCCTGTTCCTGCACAAGAACATGAACGCGAAACAGGCCCGCGCCCGGGTCGAGGAACTGATGCATCTCGTCGGGCTTGAGGACCAGATTCCCCGCATGGACGCGCTGCCGCACGAGTTCTCGGGCGGCCAACAGCAACGCGTGATGATCGCGATGGCGCTGGCTAACGATCCCGACCTGCTGATCGCAGACGAGCCGACGACGGCGGTCGATGTCACCATTCAGGCCCAGATCCTCAAGCTGTTGCGCGAGCTCAAGGACAAGCTCGGCATGTCGATCCTGCTGATCACCCACGACCTCGGCCTGGTACACGGTTTCGCTGACCGGGTCGCCGTCATGAAGAGCGGGGAACTCGTTGAGGTTGGCGAGGTCGATCAGATATTCGATAGCCCGGTTCACGACTACACCCGGAAACTGATGGCCGCCGAACCCAAGGGCCGTCCCGAACCCGCCGACGATCAGGCACCGCCGGTAGTCTCGGGCGAGAATGTCAGGGTCTGGTTCCCGATCAGGCGTGGCGTACTCAAGCGGACGGTCGGTTACGTCAAGGCGGTCGACGGAGTCACCATCACGGTACGCCGTGGCCACACGCTCGGCGTCGTCGGGGAGTCTGGCTCGGGCAAGTCTACGCTGGCGCGCGCGCTCCTCAGGCTCGAGCGGTCGGAGGGCGCGATCACGTTCAAGGGGCAGCCGATCCATGGGCTGAACAACAATGAAATGCGGCCGCTTCGGCGCGACATGCAGATCGTCTTCCAGGACCCGTTCGGCAGCCTCAGTCCGCGCCTCTCGATTGCCCAGATCGTCGAGGAAGGGCTCAAGGTCCATCGCCTCGGCGGAGACTACGACGAACGCCGTGATCTGATCGCGGCGGCACTCGAGGAAGTCGGCCTCAGCCCGGACATGATGGACCGCTACCCGCACGAGTTCTCGGGCGGACAGCGCCAACGCATCTCGATCGCCCGCGCCCTGGTGCTGAAACCAAGTTTCATGGTGCTCGACGAACCGACCAGCGCACTCGACGTCTCGGTACAGGCGCAGATCGTCGAACTGCTTCGTGACATCCAGAAGAAGCACGAACTCGCATACCTTTTCATTAGCCACGATCTCAAGGTCATTCGCGCCATGTCGCACGATGTACTCGTGCTGCGTGACGGTATCGTCGTCGAGCGAGGACCGGCGGTCGACGTCATCGACAATCCGAAAGAGGCCTACACCAAGGCACTGATGGCCGCCGCGTTCGAGCTCAAGGCCGACGAGACGGGCGTGGTGTCGACCTGATAGAAACTCACGTGTTTGTGCCGGGTGTGGTAGAGCACGGTTCACATACAGGGAAGAATCCGGTTGCCGCTTTGTCGAACGCTCCGGAGAGAAACCGGCCGGCAACTGCGGAACGGGCAGAACTCAACAAATCCCGTGTCCTAGACGGCGATCAGCTCGGGCCTTGGCGCGCGACGACGCACGGTCCGATGTTCAGGGAACGTCAGGGTAACGTTGGTTCCCTTGCCAAACTCGCTGTCCAGTGACAACGATCCGCCATGAAGCTCCATCATCCGCACGCACAACGGCAGACCAAGCCCCGTCCCCATTTCGTGTGAGATCAAGGCCGATTCTCTCGACTGTCCAAAAGGTTTCACAACCTGTTCGAGATCCTTTGGCGAGATGCCGACGCCCGTATCCTGGACGGAAATCACAACGCGTCCGTGGATGTCGATGTCGGCGTGAACCGCGATCGTTCCGTCGCGGCGTGAGAACTTGATCGCGTTGTCAATGAGATTGAGGAGCATCTGCCGGCACAAACTCAAGTCGGCATGAAGATGAACGCTTTCGCAGTCGGCATCGACAATCAACGAAACGTTCTTCTTCGCAATCTGAAGACTCATCAGTTCGACGACGTGACCGATCAAGTCGGCGACGGAGAAAGTTTCAGGTTCCACGTCGAATGCCCCGGCATCGATCTTGGTCATGTCGAGGACCTTGTTGACCAAAGAGAGAAGATGATTGCCCGAAGCATGGATATCCTCGACATATTCCCGGTGCTTCGGATTCTCGATCCTTCCGAGCTGCCCGGTCGCCAGGACTTCGGAGTATCCGATGATCGAGTTCAGCGGCGTCCGCAGTTCGTGGTTCATGTGCGCAAAAAAGTGCGACTTGGCCACTTCGGCCTCTTCCAACCGCCGGTTCTGTTCGCGGACAAGCGCAATCAGGTAGGCGAGGGCGATGATCGGCAGGCTCATGCCGATTAGGACGGCAATGAAAACCTTGAGACCGAACAAGGTGAAGTCCCTCATAACCTCGTACTGTAAGGCCGTTTGGTCGGTATAGACCTCGACCACGGCGACAAGTTCGTTATCGCGATAAACCGGTGCATAGGTTTCTGCATAGACGTCGGGTCGGTGCGGTTTCTTGGACCCATCGTAAAGCGAAGAACTGACTTTGGCGGTCGCCACGACGTGCTTTGCTGTGTCGGAATGTTCGGCTTTGCGATCCGCATCGGTCGTCCGTGCTGTGCGCAGATCGTCGGAGATCAACCGCAACTCGCCGTCTCGATCGAACAGCTTGAACCTGAAGATGTTGCCGAACTCACGAACGCCCGACAGAAAGTCGATTTCAGCCGGAGTCAGTTCGGCACCGGAGGCTATCGCCTCGATCCTGTCGAGCTCGGCACCGATGTACCGGGCCCAGGCAACCGATGTCCGCTGCGCCTCCGAGATAACGATCTCACGTGCCGTCGTGTGCAACTGGTTTGCCGCAATCAATGCCGCGGCGACCAGCCCGACGACGGCAAGAACGACCACCGCCCGTGAATTCACCAGCGCATTTCGAATTCGGGCACCTGTCACGAGATTGCTCATAGATGCACCGGGCTCGTGGAGGGGCACAGACCGTCAATAACGATCATATCGTGGTGCGATGCAAAGTCGGCTGACACCCAAGGTTCCGTTAACAGTAACCGGCGCACCCGTTGTTGCGGCGGTTCGTGTTGGGTTGGGTTCTTAGATGATATTAGTATTTTTACGTATGTCGAGTCTTTTCACACGTACGCCCGACGATCACGCCAGATGGCCCAATCCCACCGTGATAGACGGCTAAAAACGGTTTCTCAAGGCGTGCAACCGCTGGATTTTGCGTATGAACGCATCGGCGGTTGCGAACGCCACAATATCCAACTTTCCGGAGTGTCAGATCGACCTCGCGAGGAATCTCGCGCCACCCACATCACGAATGGAGGCGGCGCAAGCCAGAAAACCGAACAACGACGGTAAGGGATTAATGGCGACGTGATCGAATGCCAAGGTCCATCCGGGTCAACTATGAATGTTCGGGGTTGAAATGTGCTTTCGGATCGCAACGATTGCATCTTATCGATCAGCCCACAGACCGCAAATCAGTCTTGATTACCCAACAGCAAATCGACGACCTCGTCGAATGGGATGGCCTGAAGAAGTTCGGCGCGTTCATGCTGTCGTATTGCGAGGAGGGCCAGCTGCCCGATTTCAACAGGATCGACCTGATGCAGGTGCCCCGCCTGGTGCCCTACATCTGGGTCTACGATCTCAGGACCGAGGAGAAGACGCAGCGTCTCGCGATGGGCTTCGCCGGCGAGCGGCACACCGAAATGCATGGCCGCAACGTGTCGGGCATGGGCGATGCGGTAATCTGCTCCGCCTACGGCTTCTCGGACGAAGTCGTTGAGTTCTATCACAAGGCGATCCGCGAGAGAAAAGTCGGTTATAATCGGCGCGACACCGTTTACGACGACGGGTTCGATACCCGGCATCACAATCTGGAATGCCTGTTCTTCCCGTGCTCATCCGACGGGGAGACCGTGAACTATGGCGTCGGATGCCTGAACTGGTCGACGACCTTCACCAAGTCCGAAACCTTATATCGCTACTTCTAGCTCGGCGGGCCGACGGAAGCGAATTTGACGACCGGACGGGTCTGGCGCGGCCGCGACAAGTCTGCGACGATGTCCGCGATCTAGGTGTCACATCACCAGCAAGACGGCGCTCAGGAGTCGCATTACATGAGCCAGGAAATCAGACAAGTGGTTTACGTCTCGGACGCAACGTTCGGACTGTCTGACGACAATATCCGCAGCATCCTCGACTCATCGCGGCGCAACAATGCCGCCGACAATGTGACCGGAATGCTGATCTATTCCGGTGGCGTCTTCATTCAGGTCCTCGAGGGAGCGCCGCGCGTTGTCGACAAACTGCTGGCGACGATCACGGATGACACGCGTCACAAAGACGTCCAGGTGTTTAGCGACCGCATGGTCGGTTCCCGGACTTTCGCCGCTTGGGCGATGGCATTCATCGAGTCGTCGCCCGCGGATCTCGCGACGCGTTTCGGCGTCGATGGGACCCTCAACCGAACGGAGCTTCTCGCGTTGCTTAGCGACGACGACGACCAGATCACGCGGTTCCTGCTCGGATTCGCCCGCGCCGTCGGGTGAGTCGGGTCGTTACCGTCGTCGTCAGCACTGATCCGATGTTTATCACGTAACGTAGCAATCCGTGAACAAACAGAGGATCTACAGATGCTGCGAGATGCCTACGCCGCCGTCATGGACGAAAGCAGGAACCCCCTGGCGCGCCTGCCCAAGATTGTCAGATTTCAGCTGATGAGCGTGCTGGCGCTCATGTGGTCCGTGGTTTCTTGCGTCTGGATCGGCGCAGTAAGCTTGATCGGACCGTCCATGGCAGCCCATTCGATCCTGCTGGTCGGTGTGTTCTTCACCGCCGACATTTTCCGCCGAACGAATAGGCACGAAATTCTTGATCACCGGAGCCGGTTTCGGGATCCCTCTGACGGTTGCGCCCGTTACGACGATCTCTGGGGCGGGTGAGTGACCATACAGTCCAATCCCTTGCTCACGTGCTCGACGGGCGTCCCGCCTGCCGCGGTTGTGCTGGGCGGAGCGGGGCTGCTGCCGTTCGCAGCTCTCGCGATGTCGTCCCATTTTCCGTGGCTACCGGCGCATGGACTCTCCGTCACCGCGATCGTCGCGTACGGAGCCGTCATCGTATCCTTCCTGGGTGGCATCCAGTGGGGTTTCGCTGCCGGTTTACCGGGGTCAGGTCCCGATGCGGGCAAGCTCGCTCTCAGTACCCTGCCCTCATTGATGGGGTGGTCGGCATTGCTCGTCGAGAACAGCGTCGGCCTGCTCATTTTGGCCGCATCATTCGTCGGTGTACTGCTGACTGATATCGCCTGGCATCGGCGTGGCTGGACGCCGGCGTGGTATCCAAAGCTCCGATTTCCGCTAACGCTGGGCGTGGTCACGCTGCTGCTCGTTACGTCTTCGGCATACCTGCGCCTGTGACCCTGACCCTCGTCCCTGTCCTCGGCGACCAACTGACCATCGGGCTCGCGAGCCTTCGGGCGGCTGATCCCGCGTCCGCGATTGTCCTGTTTGCTGAGGTTTCCGAGGAGGCGAGCTACGTGCCCCATCACAAGAAGAAGATCGCGTTCGCGTTCTCTTCGATGCGGCACTTCGCCGACACCTTGCGGCGAGACGGATGGACGGTCGACTACGTGAGGTTCGAGGACCCGGCGAACACGGGCACGCTGGCGGGCGAGATCCGGCGGTCAATCACCCAGAACGACATTGACCGCATCGTCATCACGGAGCCGGGGGAATGGCGGCTCCGCACAGCGCTGGAGGAGATGGCAGATGCAATGACCATTCCCGTAGAGATTCTCGAAGACGATCGGTTCATCGCATCGCACGCCGATTTCGATGATTGGGCGGACGGACGCAAACAGTTGAGACTCGAGCACTTCTACCGGGAAATGCGCGTCAAGACGGGCCTTCTGATGACCGCTGACGGCCAGCCGGAGGGCGGCCGCTGGAACTTCGACGCGGATAACCGGCAACCGGCGAACCCGGACCTGTTCATGCCGCGGCCAATGCAATTCACGCCCGATGGTGTCACCCGCGAGGTCATCGAACTCGTGCAGCGGCATTTCGGCGACCACTTCGGTGACCTCGAGCCGTTCTGGTTCGGCGTCACCGCAGAGCAGGCGAAACGGGCGTTTGGCCACTTCGTGAAAACCGCGCTACCACAGTTCGGCGACTTCCAGGACGCCATGATCAGCGGTCATGCATTCATGTTTCACTCGGTTGCTTCTCTCTACATCAATGCCGGACTGCTTGATCCTATAGATGCCTGTCGCCGCGTCGAGGATGCCTACCGGTCTGGCGACGTACCTCTCAACGCGGCCGAGGGATTCATCCGGCAGATCATCGGCTGGCGCGAGTTTGTCCGCGGCATCTACTGGCGCGAGGGACCGGAGTACGTTTCGAGGAACACGCTCAATCATACTCGGCCATTGCCGACTTTCTTTTGGACCGGTGATACCGACATGGCCTGCATCAGGGACGTCGTCGAGCAGACAAGAGCCGAGGCCTATGCACACCATATTCAGAGGCTCATGATCACAGGCAATTTTGCGCTTCTTGCCGGCGTCGACCCGCGAGAAGTTCATGAATGGTACCTTGCTGTGTACGCCGACGCGTACGAATGGGTCGAGTTGCCGAACACGCTTGGCATGAGCCAGTTCGCCGACGGCGGCTTGCTCGCCTCCAAACCCTACGTTTCAAGCGGCAACTATATCAACAGGATGTCGGACTACTGCGAAGGCTGCCGCTACGACGTCAAACGCAAACACGGCAATGGCGCCTGCCCTTTCAACGCGCTCTATTGGCACTTCATTGACCGGCATGCGCCGGAGTTGCGGCGGAACCCGCGCCTCCGTACGGTTTACGCGACATGGGACAGGATGTCGGAATCTAATCGCTTGGCGTACCGGTCAAGCGCGACAGCTTTCCTGAAGCAGCTGTCGTGAATGCCCCACTGTCCTACAACCCTTCGAGTGCGAAGTCGGGTGCGATGTCGCGGTGCTCGTAAAGGTGATCGACGAAGGCCCGGACCTTTGGCGACAGATGGCGTTTTGACGGATAGACCGCATGCACGTCGTCGGCCGACGCGGCCCAGTCGGGCATCAGTCGCAGCAGGCGACCGGCTTCGAGGTCATGGGCGACGACGAAGTCCGGCACGAAGCCGATCCCGACCCCGGCGATCATGAGCACTCGGACCGACCACGCGTTGTTGACGTTCATTACGCCCTCGACCGGCACCGTGATCTCGCCGCCATGGTGCTCGAACCACCATGTTTCACCGGTCAGGTTGGGTTGCGAATAGAGGATGCACTTGTGCCTGGCGAGGTCGTCGGGCGACCGCGGCATGCCGTGCGCGGCAACATACTCGGGCGAACCGCAAACGATGTAGTGAAGTTCCATCATGTGGCGCGCGATCATCGACGAGTCCTTGAGCGGGCCGGAACGGACACCGACGTCGAAACCCTCGGCGACGAGATCGCAAACCCGGTCGGAGATATCGAGACCGACGTAGACGTCGGGGTAGCGGGCATTGAATGCGGGAAGTAACTGGACGACCCAGCTTTCACCGAGCGTAATGCTTGTGGTAACGCGGAGCAGCCCTGAGGGCTTGCCGGATTGGGCCCGAGTCGCTTCGTTGAGTTCCTCAAACGCGTCGATGAGCTCGCCAGAGCGTTCACGATAGGCGATTCCGGAGTCGGTCAGGCTGAGGCGGCGGGTGGTGCGGTTGAGCAGCCGTACTCCGAGTTCGGCCTCGAGTTCGGCGACAAGTCTGCTGACGGACGACGTTGACATCCCGAGATCGCGCGCCGCAGCCGCGAAACTGCCGAGATCTGCGACGCGGTTGAAAGTGCGGACGGCAACGAAGTAGTCCATTACATTGTCCCTTATTATGGGATAATTTGTTCCAATTTTATCACATTATCAAGTAAACCGGGATGAAATAGAGTGATCTTCATCAACCGGGGCGAGGCGATGCCCGCTCCGTAGACACAGGAGATCACCATGTTCGACACACTCATCAACGCGGCGGCGACGGCGATCAAATCCTTCACCGAGCCGCAATCGATCCGCCGGATCGACGACGGTCGGGCAATCGATGGCCACCTTGCCCGTCAGCTCGGCCATCTGCCGGACCGCCTGCTGCACGACATCGGATTCCATCGCGGCCGCTAAGCGCCCCCTGTCGCTGGCCGCGGGCTTCCAGGCCGCATCCCCGACGCTTCCCGGGGGTGCGGCCAATTTTTTTCAATCGTCGACACCCGTCAATCCGTGCTGAAGTCGCTCGACAGTCGACCACGGAGTCCGCCATGCCGGATCTCGCACGTTATCGGAATGACGGCATCGTCTTTCCCGCCGGCCACCTTGAACTAGACGACCCGGTCGGGCGCTATCGGACCTACCAAACTGCATCGCAACGGCTGCGCGGCAAGGATACTTACCTCAAGGCCCATCTCGTCAGCCGCTGGGTCAGCGACCTCGCCCGCCATCCGGTTCTGGTCGCGGCGGTCGAACCGCTGGTTGGATCGGACATCGTGCTTTGGTCCTGCGACTGGAACGTGAAGCGTGCCGGTACCGGCGACTATGTTCCCTGGCATCAGGATGCGCCGTACTGGAACCTGTCGAGCGACGACGTGGTAACCGTCTGGATCGCCGTCGGCGACGTCACCCGGCACAACGGCGCCATGCAGGTCGTACCCGGCAGCCACCGTGAGGGTCGCCTCGGCGAGATCGACGCCGCGAGCGGCGTATTCGAGGCCTATTCCGAGGGTCAGCGGACGACCGACGACGACTGCATGTTCCCGTTCGCGCACCTGAAGGACGACTATGACGACCGTTCCGTCTTCGTCGAACTACGGTCCGGCGAGTTCTCGATGCACTCGATCAACCTGATCCACGGTGGCGGGCCGAACCCCTCCACGGCCGACCGAATCGGACTCGGGCTGCGTTACATGTCGGCAGATACGCGCTTCATCGGCGAGATCGACTCAGTGACGGCAATCAAAGGCGACTGCTTGCGCGACCACTTCGTGCTCGAACCGGAGCCGGACGGCGAATGGACGGTCGCAGGCGTCGCGGCGCTCGAGACGGCGCTCCATTATCCGAGCGGCTTCGGCGAGGCCAAGCGCAAGCGCTAGGATTTCACCTTGGCAATGAAACCTGCGGCGGCAAACCCCGCGACCATTGCGGCAACAAATATCCAGACCGACGGGCCGCCGACCGCCAGACCCGCCAACGCCGGTCCCGGACACAAACCGATCAGCCCCCAGCCCAGCCCGAACACCGCCGCGCCGATTGCGAGCCGGCGGTCGAGGACACGGTTGGCCGGCGCCGGAAACGCCTCCGCATGGCTCGGACGGCGGGGTGCGCGGGCAAGCCGCCAAGCGACGGCCATCGGCACCAATGCGCCGGCCATGACGAACGCCAGGGTCGGATCCCAGGCGCCGCCGCCGACGTCAAGGAATCCGAGGACGCGCGCCGGGTTGATCATGTCGGAGACGGCAAGCCCGGCGCCGAACAGCAAACCGCAACCGAGCGCGAGCAGCGTTCTCATGGCGCGGACCCCGTCAGCATCGGGCCGACGACAGAGGCAACGAACGCGGCGACGACCATAAAGATCAGCGTCGCCACGATGGATCGAGGTGAAACGCGGGACAGGCCGCAGACCCCGTGGCCGCTGGTGCACCCGCCGCCGATGCGGGTACCGGTACCCACCAGCAGTCCGCCGGCGATCAGCAGGACCACGTCATCGGTGACCGTGATCTCGGGGTAACCGGCCAGTATGCCGTAGACAACGGGCGCGAGAACCAGCCCGGCGACGAACGCGAGGTTCTGGCGATAGGTGTCGTCCACGGGACCTCGCAGGAGGCCGGCGGCAATGCCGCTGATGCCGGCGATACGCCCCAGCATCAGCAGGAATCCTGCCGCAGCGAGCCCAATCAGCAAGCCGCCGGCCAAACCCATCATCGCATCCGTCGGATCGAAGTTCATAGCCCTACATTACCCGATGTAGCCGTAGGCGATGGCCAGCAAGACGCAGCCTAGCGCCACCCGATAGAACACGAACGGCGCGAAGCTCGCCCGACGCAGCCACGCCATCATCACGACGATCGAAATCAGCGCGGCCCCAAACGCCATGCCTGCAGCCAGCAGGGCCTCGTGGGTGAGCTCGGCATCGCCGCCTTCGTAAAGTTCGAGACCCTTGAGGACGCCGGCGCCGAGGATCGCGGGGATCGACAGCAGCATCGAGAAACGCGCGGCATCGGGACGCTCGAAACCCATGAGCCTTGCCGCCGACATGGTGATCCCCGAGCGGCTGGTACCGGGAATCAGGGCCAACATCTGGAATACGCCGATGATCAGTGCGTCAAGGAAGCGGACGTGTTCGATCCGCCGCACGGTCATGCCCATCCAGTCGCTGAAGCCGAGAAACACGCCGAAACCGAGCGTGGTCCAACCGATCACCTCGATGCTGCGGATGCCGTTGGGGAAGTGCATGTTGAGGAGAAGGCCCGCACCGATCACCGGAAGCGTTGCCAGTACCACGTAGAGGAAGAGCCGCGCTCCGGCGTCGCGGCGGCCGCGAAGAAACCGGCCGATACCGCCCGCCATGACGAACAGATCGCGCCACAGATAAAGCATCACGGCACCGAGCGTGCCGACGTGGACGGCCACGTCGAGCAGTAGCCCCTGGTCGTCCCAACCGGCGAAGACCGGGACGAGAACCAGATGGCCGGACGAACTGACCGGCAGGAATTCGGTGATACCTTGAACGATGGCCAACACCGCAAGATGTAGCATTGGCAATGCGGCTGTCCCCCAGATCGTGGTGTCGTGAGGCCCTTATATCACGGTTCGAAGCGCTGCCCATGCCTCTTTTTGGAGCGCAACTTATCGATATTAGTACCAAAACAGGACTATAATTCGGAAACTTTTTCATCGGTTTCTACGTATTGGGGATCGGCTCGACTGCCGCCTTGTCTTTTTAGTCAATATACTTGACCTAATTACCATTGATTTTCGGCAGAAAGCCGTGCATATAGTCTGCCCGGCATGCGGACCCACCGCGCCGGACGCCTGGTAATAATCCAGGCCGCTGAGGGAGGTGCCAAGACATGCCGGACAGAATGCAGCGTTTCGTCGATACCGAGCGACAGATGCCGGCAAAACGCTCGGCCGAGGAACGCCGCAAGGACTTCGGCGAGATCTACGACGACTATGCGCCGGATGCCGGGGCGTCGCAGGCGTCGCGCTGCGAACAGTGCGGCATCCCGTTCTGCCAGGTGCACTGCCCGCTCGAGAACAATATCCCGGACTGGTTGCGGTTGACCGCCGAGGGGCGCCTGCGCGAGGCCTATGAGGTTAGCCAGGCGACCAACACGTTCCCCGAAATCTGCGGTCGCATCTGCCCGCAGGATCGTCTGTGCGAGGGCAGCTGTGTTCTCGAGCAATCGCGCCACGGCACCGTCACCATCGGGTCCGTCGAGAAGTACATCACCGACAACGCCTGGAAGGAAGGCTGGGTCGAGGCCCCGAAACCGCGGCGCGAGCTCGATTCTTCAGTCGGCATCATCGGTGCCGGTCCGGGCGGCCTCGCCGCCGCCGACCGGTTGCGCCGCTGGGGCTACAAGGTTCACGTCTATGACCGTTACGACCGCGCCGGCGGTCTACTGATCTACGGCATTCCAAACTTCAAGCTCGACAAGGAAATCGTGAACCGGCGCACCGAACTGTTGGCCGAGGGCGGCGTCATCTTCCACCAGGAGTTCGAAGTCGGTCGCGACGCGAGTCTCGCGGAACTCCGCGCCAAACACGACGCGGTTCTGATTGCAACAGGCGTTTACAAGGCACGCGACCTGCAGGCACCGGGCTCCGGGCTTGATGGCATTGTGCCGGCGATGGCCTACCTGACCGCCTCGAACCGCAAGGGACTCGGCGACGACGTGCCGGCGTTCGACGGCGGCGCACTCAATGCGGACGGCAAGAACGTCGTCGTTATCGGCGGCGGCGACACCGCCATGGACTGCGTGCGCACGGCAACGCGGCAGGGTGCCAAGTCCGTAACCTGCCTCTACCGACGCGACCGCCAGAACATGCCCGGCTCGTTGCGTGAAGTCGCCAATGCCGAGGAAGAAGGCGTCCGCTTCGATTGGCTGGCCGCACCGGAGGCCTTTCTCGGTGACGATACCGTCAGCGCTGTTCGCGCCGTCCGGATGCGTCTCGGCGCGCCAGATGCCGACGGCCGGCGCATGCCGGAACCGGTCGAGGGTTCATCGTTCGACTGCAATTCCGACCTGGTAATCAAGGCTCTGGGCTTCGATCCGGAGGACCTGCAGGGCCTGTTCGGCGAACCTGACCTGCCGGTATCACGCTGGGGCACGATCCAGGTCGACCCGATCAGCAAGATGACCCATCTACCAGGCGTTTTTGCCGCCGGCGACATTGTGCGCGGCGCGTCGCTGGTTGTCTGGGCGATCCGCGACGGCCGCGAGGCCGCCGACGGTATCCACGAATACCTGCGGGCCGCAACCGGCGCCGCGACGTCGCTAAAGAAGGCATCGTGAGGGAGAACGGACATGGCTAAACAAAGAACCGGCGGCTGCCTGTGCGGTAAGGTGCGATACCGCGTCGAAGACACACCCGATGTCCTGCATATTTGCCATTGCAGCATGTGCCAGCGCTGGTCGGGCGGCCCGTCTTTCTCGCTGCACGTGACGACGCCCGTCACTTACGAGAGTGACGAAACACTCGTCTGGTTCGACAGCTCCGACTGGGCGCAGCGCGGATTTTGCAACGCTTGCGGCTCGAGCATCGCGTACCGGCTCAAGGACGGCGACGACACCATGATCTCCGCCGGGACACTGGACGACCTAAGCGGCGTCACCGTCGAGAACCAGATCTTCATCGACGAGAAACCCGGTCACTACGATTTTGCCGGTGACATCCCGGCCCTGACCGGCGCAGAGGTGTTCGCCCTTCTTGCGCCCGCTGACGAGGATCCGTCATGACCACTTCCAGGCTGACCGACGCCGAGCGGTTCGTTCGCGACTGGCAGCGCAACGCGGCCCACCTCGCCGAGCACGGGATGTACGACCCGGCTCAGGAACACGACGCATGCGGTGTCGGCCTGGTCGCCGCGATCGACGGCAACCCACGCCGTGAGGTCGTCGAGAAGGGCATCGAGGCACTGAAGAAGGTGTGGCACCGGGGAGCGGTCGACGCCGACGGCAAAACCGGCGACGGCGCCGGCATTCACGTCGAGATTCCGCAGGACTTCTTCAAGGAACACGTCCGCAATACCGGCCACGAACCGTCCGACGGCCATATCGCCGTCGGCATGATCTTCCTGCCGAAGACCGACCTCAACGCGCAGGAGCGTTGCCGCTCGATCGTCGAAACCGAGATCCTTCGCGCCGGACACGAGATCTATGGCTGGCGCCAGGTGCCGATCAACGTCGAGTTGATCGGTGAGAAGGCAAACGCAACCCGACCGGAAATCGAGCAAATCATGATCGACGGCCGGGCAGGCGACGACACCGATGCCTTTGAGCGCGAACTCTACGTCATTCGGCGACGCATCGAGAAGCAGGTTCTCGCCGCGCACATCACCGATTTCTACATCTGCACGCTGAGCTGCCGCTCGATCATCTACAAGGGCATGTTCCTCGCCGAGCAGCTCAGCGATTTCTACCCGGATCTGCTCGATGAGCGTTTTGTCTCCAGCTTCGCGATCTACCACCAGCGTTACTCGACAAACACGTTCCCGACGTGGCGCCTGGCGCAGCCGTTCCGCACGCTCGCCCACAACGGCGAGATCAACACGGTGACCGGCAACACGCGCTGGATGACGGCGCACGAGCCAAAGATGGAAAGCGACCTGTTCGGAGACGATATCGAGGACCTGAAACCGATCATCCAGTCGGGCAGTTCGGATTCGGCGGCACTCGACGCGGTTTACGAACTGATGTGCCGCGCCGGCCGCTCGGCGGCGGAGACCAAGACCCTGCTGATCCCCGAGAGCATCGGCCAGAACGCGACCATGCCTGATGCGCACCGCGATTTCTTCGCCTACTGCTACACGGTGATGGAGCCGTGGGACGGCCCGGCGGCGGTATGCGCCACTGACGGCCGTTGGGTCATCGCCGGCCTCGACCGGAACGGCCTGCGCCCGGTGCGTTATACGGTCACGAACGACGGCCTGCTGATCGTCGGCTCCGAGACCGGCATGGTCGAAACCCCCGAGTCCAACATCCTTGAAAAAGGGCGTCTCGGGCCGGGCGGCATCATGGGTGTCGACCTCGAGTCCGGCACCATGTTCCACGACCGGGAACTCAAGGATTTTCTCGCCGCCCAGCGGCCGTTCGCCGACTGGAAAGCGGGCATCCAGGATCTCGACAGCCTGGTCGGCGACGATGCGCACGACGATCCCCTACCCCGTCTCATGAGTTCCGAGGACCTGCTGCGTCGCCAGCACCTGTTCAACATTACCATGGAGGATCTCGAACTGATCCTGCAGCCGATGGCCGAGACCGGCAAGGAAGCCATCGGCTCGATGGGCGACGACACGCCGTTTGCGGTGCTTTCCAACCACTACCGCGGCTTGCATCACTTCTTCCGGCAGATGTTCAGCCAGGTAACCAACCCGCCGATCGATAGCCTGCGGGAACGCCAGGTGATGTCGCTCAATACGCGCTTCGGCAACCTCAACAACATCCTGGCGACCGAGGCGAGCCAGTGCGAAACGCTGCAGCTCGAGAGCCCGGTGCTGTCGAACGCCTCGTTCGAGGCCGTGCGCCGTTATCTCGGCGACGGTGCGGTCGAGATCGATTGCACCTACGATCCCGCCGAAGGCGCCCATGGTCTGCGCGACGCACTCAACCGGATCCGTACGGAAGCCGCCGACGCGATTCGCGAGGGCCGCACCCACGTGATCCTGTCGGACATGGCGATGGGAGAGAACCGCGCGCCGGTTCCGATGATCCTGGCGACCAGCGGCGTACACACGCATCTGGTGGAGCAGAGCCTGCGAACCTTTACCTCAATCAACGTGCGCACGGCCGAATGCGTCGACGTGCACTGCTTCGCAGTGTTGATCGGCGTCGGCGCGACGACGGTCAACGCCTACATGGCGGAAGAAGCCATCGCCGACCGCCATGCCCGCGGCCTGTTCGGCGACACTTCGCTCGCGGACTGTATCCGCAACTACGTCAAGGCGATCGACCAGGGTCTGCTGAAGATCATGTCGAAGATGGGCATCAGTGTGATCAGTTCGTATCGCGGTGGCTGCAATTTCGAGATCGTCGGTCTCAGCCGTGCCCTCGTCGCCGAGTTCTTCCCCGGCATGCCGAGCCGAATTTCCGGTATCGGCCTCGCCGGCATCGCCGCAACGATCAGCCGCCAGCACGAGGTCGCCTTCCAGGCCGACGTCGTGCCGCTTTCGGTCGGCGGTTTCTATCGCTATCGCGCCGGCGGCGAGCGTCACGGCCACGACGGCCGGTTGATTCACCTGCTGCAGCACGCGGTCGGCACCGAGGCCTATTCGGTCTACAAGAAGTACGCCCAAGGCGTGAACAGCCGCGACGCCATCTACCTGCGCGATCTTCTCGACTTCAAACGCGTGCGTGATCCGATTTCGGTCGATCAGGTTCAGTCGATTACCGAGATCCGCCGCCGACTCGTTGCGCCCGGCATCTCGCTTGGCGCGCTCAGCCCTGAGGCTCACGAGACGCTGTCGATCGCCATGAACCGGATCGGCGCCAAGTCCGACTCCGGCGAAGGCGGCGAGGACCCGGCGCGCTTCACGCCGCGGCCCAACGGCGACAACGCATCGTCGGCAATCAAGCAGGTCGCCTCCGGCAGGTTTGGCGTAACCGCCGAGTACCTCAATAACTGCTCTGAGATCGAGATAAAAATGGCGCAGGGCGCCAAGCCCGGCGAAGGCGGCCAGTTGCCGGGCGAGAAGGTCTCCTTCCAGATCGCCAGGCTACGCCATTCGACCGAAGGCGTTAGCCTCATCAGCCCGCCGCCGCACCACGACATCTACTCGATCGAAGACCTGGCACAGCTGATTTACGACCTCAAGCAGATCAACCCGGACGCCAAGGTTTGCGTCAAGCTGGTCGCCCGTTCCGGCGTCGGCACGATCGCCGCCGGTGTTGCTAAAGCCAAGGCTGACGTGATCCTGATTTCGGGGCACGACGGCGGCACGGGTGCGAGTCCGCAAACCTCGATCAAGTACGCCGGACTGCCCTGGGAGATGGGCCTCTCCGAGGCCAATCAGGTGCTGACGCTTAATCGTCTTCGCCACACCGTAAAGCTTCGGGTCGACGGCGGCATCAAGACCGGGCGCGACGTCGTTATGGCGGCCATGCTCGGCGCCGAGGAGTTCGGAATCGGCACCGCGTCGCTGGTCGCCATGGGCTGTATCATGGTACGGCAATGCCATTCCAATACCTGTCCAGTCGGCGTGTGCACCCAGGACGAGAAACTGCGCGAAAAATTCACCGGCACCCCGGAGAAGGTGGTCAACCTGTTTTCATTCATCGCCGAGGACGTTGCCGAGATTCTCGCCGACCTCGGTTTCACTTCGCTCGAGGAAGTCACAGGCCGATCCGACCTACTGAGCCAGGTGAGCCGCGGCAACACCCACCTGGACGACCTCGACCTGAACGCGCTGCTGACCCAGGCGGACGCCGGCGGCGCGGCACGATATTGCACACTCGAAGGCCGAAACGAGGTGCCGGACACGCTCGATTCCCAGATTCTCAAGGACGCGCAGCCGACACTCGAACACGGCGAGAAGATGCAACTGACTTATTCGGTGCGGAACACGCACCGCGCGGTCGGGACACGGACCAGTTCGGCGCTGGTGCGGCGCTACGGTTCGGCCGGGCTGCAACCGGGTCACCTGACCGTGCGACTGCGCGGCTCGGCCGGGCAATCGCTCGGGGCTTTCGCGGTGCAGGGCCTGGCCCTGCACGTCTTCGGCGATGCCAACGACTACGTCGGCAAAGGCCTCTCCGGCGGCACAATCGTCGTGCGGCCGCCGGTATCCAGCCCGCTGATGAGCGAGCACAACACGATCATCGGCAACACCTGCCTCTACGGCGCGACGTCGGGCAACCTGTTCGCCGCCGGCCAGGCCGGCGAACGCTTCTGCGTGCGCAACTCGGGCGCCCACGCGGTGGTGGAAGGTTGCGGCTCGAACGGCTGCGAGTACATGACCGGCGGCGTCGCGGTGGTGCTCGGCAGTGTCGGCGCGAATTTCGCCGCCGGCATGACCGGCGGTATGTCGTTCGTTTACGATCCGGCCAGCGAGTTCCATCTGCGCGTCAATCCCGACTCGGTGGTCTGGCAGCGCATCGAAACGTCCTACTGGAACGAGGTGCTTAAGGTGCTGGTCGCGCTGCACGTCAAGAATACCGGCTCGACCTACGCCGACGCCCTGCTCTCGGACTGGGAGCGATCGGTGGGACACTTCTGGCAGGTTGTGCCGAAGGAGATGATCGACAAGCTCGAGCATCCGGTGACGCGCGCGGATGAAGAGAAACTGCGGGCAACGC
This sequence comes from Rhodospirillales bacterium, assembly GCA_040219295.1. Classification (GTDB taxonomy): domain Bacteria; phylum Pseudomonadota; class Alphaproteobacteria; order Rhodospirillales; family Casp-alpha2; genus JAVJST01. The sequence goes on along the minus strand of JAVJST010000005.1, from coordinate 253,799 downwards.
TTGCAGGCTGATCTGTGTATTGACCGGCGCGGCCAACATCGCACGCAAGCGCCGGTCAATCAGCCGAATGCTCAGCTTTCCGTCGCGGAGCCCATCTATTCGTTGCCTTGGACACGCTCGAGGTCCGAGGCATCGTTCTCAGTCAGTGCCAGGGCCTGCGCCGTCGACAAGGCCGTGCAGAACTCACCGTGCATTGTCGCCACAGCCATGGCATGCACGATTTCGGGGTCGTGATCACGTCCATCGGGACCGGTACGATTGCACGTCGCACACGCGTCCTCGACAAGGTACGTGTCGTATCCCAAATTTCCCGCCATCCGTACCGATGTCTCCACGCAGAAATTAGTGAAGAAGCCAGCGACAACCAGGCGGTCGCAACGCTTTTCGCGCAGTCGCAACTCCAGGTCGGTGCCGATAAACGCGGAGTTGACGTCCTTGGTGATGACAGACTCATCGTGACGCGGTTCGAAGCCGTCAATCATTTCGCCCGTCTCCAAAGAGAGCTTCAAGGGCGACTTAGCTTCGCGCGAGTCATGCATTGTAAACATGACCGGCAAGTTCTTGGACCGCCATGCCGACAGCAAGTCGAGCATCCTGCTTTCCGCATCAGGATTGTTGCGTCGCCCGGTCGGCCCGCCCCAGTACGCAAAGACATTCACGCCCTTTTGCACATCGATCAACAGTAATGCAGTGTTGCTATCGAACTTTGTGATCATGGGCAGAATGCTCCGGTATGGTGAAACGGTCGTTGCGGAACGGATTGAGGTTGAGGGAATAGTAATGACCGGCGCAGCACCCACCAAGCAAGCGCGTTCTTCAGCAAACCCGTCCGGGCCAATGCGTTCCGGAACCGCCATCGTGCTGCTGGTCATCATGGGGGCCTTGTGGGGGCTGCAGTTTGCCATGCTCAAGCTGGCCGCGGGCAGCGGCTATAACGACATCGTCGTGCTGATGATCGCCTTGATGGTGTTGTCGGTCGTGTTTGCTGCACTGATGGCGATCCGTGGCGAACGCTTCTTCATGAACCGCCAGATTCTGTTCTTCCTCGTGGTGACGGCCATCCTGGGTTACGTGCTGCCGTTGCTCGCCGCGCTCCATGCCGCCGCCGAACTGTCGGCCGGTGTGCTCAGCCTGATTGCCTGCATGTCGCCGGTCGCGGCGACGACCTGCGCGCTCGTGCTGCGAACAGAGAAGGTTTCACCGAGCAGGGTCGTCGCGGTCGCGCTGGGCGTCGCGTCCGTCTGCATGATCCTGCTGCCCGAACTCGATCTGCCGGACCAGGGCAAGCTGGCATCGGTTCTGGTCGCGCTGGTCGTGCCGCTGACCTACGGTATCGAGTCAGTCTACATCTCGGTGAAATGGCCGGCGGGCGTTTCGCCGCTCTATCTCGTCACCGGCGAAACCGTGGTCGCCGCGATCCTGGTTGCGCCGCTGCTGTTGATCGCCGGCTCGCCGATGCCCGATGCCATCGACCGGGATGCCTTGATCGCCATCGCCGTGTTCGCGACCGCGGGCGTCGTCGAGAGCCTGCTCTATTTCTACCTGATCCGCGCGACTGGCGGGGTTCTGGTCAATTTCGGCACGTTCGTCTCGCTGTTCGCCGGCATCGCGTGGGGCATCGTGCTGTTCTCGGAAAGCCACCTGTCCCAAGTCTGGCTCGCCGCGGTTACCCTGGTCGCCGCGTTGTGGCTGGCCCGCAGGGGGCACCCGCCGAGCAATCCGTAGCAGAAGAAAGCCTCAGATCCGGCGCTCGCTGCGACCCGCGAACATGATCTTGTCGACGTTCTCGCCGTCGGATGAGAGCGGCAGGTAGATTTCGAAGTACATCCAGCGTTCGCCATACCTGATCAGTTGAGGTCCGTACATGTGCCCGATCAGGCGTTCCTTGCAGATATGCGCCGTGAACTTCATGTCGTTCAGCGTAATGGCCGAGGAATCGACGTGCGACGCGCATGTCTCTGGCATCAGGATTTCACCCGTCGGATCAATACCGGACATCTCGGCAACCCGGGTGCCCCACAACCGCACCCTGAAACGCGGCTCGTCGAGGTCGAGCACGTCGTAGACCGATATCCAGCCCCACCAGCCTTCGAAATCAAGGAAATCGAAATCGGCCCACGCCGGAAGCCCGCCACCGCCCTTTGCGCGCCAAAGCGCAAGGATCGAAGCGAACGCCGGGAACGTGGCCCCGGGTTCGTCGAGCGGGTAACAATGATATTGCCAATCGTGATCGACGAGCCACTCGGTCATGGTGCTGGATAGCACGACTTACGGCTGACGGCACCTATCAACAGTACCAGTCACGCGTGTTCGCCGTTGTCGTTACCATATTGCTGTTATGCCGGGCGCTCGACCATGTTGGTCTCGGGAAAATCCTCGCGTGGCCCGAGTGCGTGCTCATCGCGATGGAACAGCAGCGGACTGCGCATGTAGGCAACCATCAGGTCGGCGACGGCCTCCAGCGAATCGAGGTTGGTCCGTTCCCAACCGTGGCTGGCGTCGCAGGCAAAACAGACGAGCGCGGTCCGGATGTCGTTGCCGGCCTCGAGCGCGGCAGCGGCGTCGGAACGATAGTACTTGAACACGTCCCGGCTGTGGTCGATGCCAAAGGCATCGGCGAGCTTCAAGAGCTTGCGTGTCAGATGCCAGTCGAACGGTCCGCCCATGTCCTGCATCGCGACGGTCGCACCGTACTCCGACGTGTTCTGGCCCGGGGCAATGGTGCCGTTGTCGATGGACACCATTTCGGCGACGTCGCCGTGCAGAACGTGCGACGCACCGACGCCGACCTCCTCGGAGATTGTCAGCAACAGGTGGCACTCGAGCGGCAGGCTGAGCTTTGCGTCCTTGAGCGCCTTAACCGCCGTCAGCAATGCGGCGACGCCGGCCTTGTCGTCGAGGTGCCGCGAGCAGACGAACCCGTCACTGGAGAACGTCGGATTGGCATGCACGACGACGGTGTCGCCAACCGCAATGCCGATGTCCGCCAGATCGCGGGCGGAATGAACACGCCGATCGACCCGCAATTCGACGTTGTCCCAACTGCAGGGTTGCGTGTCGATCTCGCGATTGTAGACATGTCCCGACGCCTTGTTCGGCAGAATCGTACCGTGGTGGGAGCCGTTCTCGCTCTGGATCGTGACCCGCGCACCTTCGGCGAAGCGCGACGACCAGTGCCCGATCGGCGCAACCTCGCAGCGTCCGTTGGGTTTCAGACACTTGACCATGGCGCCGAGGGTGTCGAGATGGGCGACGATGGCGCGGTCCGGATCGCGCGTTTCGCCGGGAAGCGTCGCGCGAACCGCGCCGCGCCGCGTAAGCTCGTACTCGATGCCGAGTTGGTCGAGCATCTCGCAGGCAAGATTCACGACGGCGTCGGTCATGCCGCTCGGACTCGGTGTCAGCAGCAGGCGCTCCAGTGTCTCGGTCAAATAGCTGCGGTCGAGCGTCCAGTCGCGTCCGCGAACAGAGGCGTTCTTCAGTTCCGGAGTCATAAGGACCGGGGCGGTAATGTCTGGTTTGTTCATGGTACGGCGCGTTCTCCTCTATCGCGTTTCTGGTCGACGGGCGAAATAGTCTGGGGGAACAGGAGATCGATAAACCGCTCTGCCGTCGGCTGCGGCTCGTGGTTGGCAAGCCCCGGTCGCTCATTGGCCTCGATAATCGCATAGCCGGACTGTTGCGGGTCGCCGACCACGAAATCGAAACCGACGACCGGGATTTCGAGCTCGCGCGCCGCGGCAACCGCCGCGGACCGTAGCGACGGATGCAGCACGTCGGTAACATCGTGAATCGTCCCGCCGGTGTGCAGGTTGGCGGTCTTGCGCACGACAAGTGTCTCGCCGTCGTCGAGGACCGCTTCCATGTCGTATCCTGCGTCGGCGACGCAACGCCGGGTTTCGTCGTCGAGTGGAATACTGCTCTCGCCATCGGTCGCGGATTGACGCCGCCGGCTCTGCTTCTCGATCAGATCACGGATGGTCACCCGTCCGTCACCCCGCACTTCCGGCGGACGGCGGACCGCCGCGGCGACGACTTCGTTGCCGATGACGATGACCCGGAGATCGTCGCCTGCGACCATCTGCTCAATGATTACGTGGTCGCAGTGCCTCTGGGCTTCGGAGATGGCGCCTTCGACGGTCTCCAAGGTACGGAGATCGACGAACACGCCCCGTCCCTGCTCGCCGCGTGCCGGTTTGACGACGACACGTCGATGGGTCTCGAGGAATGCCGCAACGCCGTCACGGTCGTCTCCGACGGACATCTGGTCAGGAACTTGGAGGCCGGCCCGAGCCAGCAGGCGGCGGGTCAGCGCCTTGTCGTCGCATCGGCTCAGGGCCACCGCCGATGTGAGGTCGCTGAGCGATTCGCGGCAGGCAATGGATCGGCCACCGTGGCTGAGCCGGATCAACCCTGCTTCTGAATCCTCAATGTCGACCATGATGCCACGGCGGCGGGCCTCGCGGACAATCAGGTCTGCGTATATATTCAGCCCGTTTTCCTCACCCGGACCGACGAACAGCCGTTCGTTGATTGGGTTCTTGCGTTTCACTGCGTAGACCGGGACGCGTTCGAACTCCAACTGTTCGTAAAGCCGGATGGCGTCCTCGTTGTCATGCATGACCGACAGGTCCATGAAGGCCCGACCGGCGGCAGCGAAACGGGCGCTGAGCGCTTCGACCAGAAACCGGCCAATGCCGGGTCTGCCCGCCTGCGGGTCCACGGCGAGCGCCCAGAGACTGGCACCGTTATCGGGATCGTCGAATGCGGCCACATGGTCGACGCCCATGACGACACCGGCGATGCTGGTCTCGCCGCCATCGCCGCGTTCTTCGGCCACGAGAACGTCCAACGCGCCGTCGGCTTCGATCGCGGCGAGCCATTCGGGAGGCACAGATACCATCATCCAGGCGCGGTAGAGGCGATTGATCTGTCGGGCGTCGCCTGCGCGCGCTCGTCGAAGCGAGAGTCCGTCCGGGCACGCGGGTTCAGGAACGGAGTCGGTTAGCGTCCGCCGGTAGGTGTGTGACGGATCGAGAAACAGCGACTGCGGCGCGGCCGCCAGCACGACGTGGGGTTCGCGTACGTAGAACGCGACGTCTCGGCGGCCGCTGGTCTCCGCCATCAGGGTCTCGGCCAGCGCTCCGGCGGTGTCAAAGGTCTGCCCGAAGATCAGGCGTCCCCAGCCGCAGTCTATGGCAACGTTTCGCCCCGCCGTACCGCGCGTCGGTTCCGGCAGGTCGCCCCAGTTCTTGAGCGAAGCCTGATCGGGCCACGCCGCGGTAATGAGGGATGTGTTCTTGGAGCTCATCTTCGCCGGCGTCCCATCAGATGTTGTTGGCCTGCAGCCACATTTCGAGCAGTGCAACTTGCCAAAGCTTGGATCCCTTGAGGGGCGTGATGTGTTGCGCCGGGTCGGCAAGCAGGCTGTCGAGATAGTCCTCGCGGAATAGGCCGCGATCGCGTGCCCGTTCGGCACTCAATGCATCGTGAACAAACTCGAGCACCGGACCTTCGATGTACTTCAGTGCAGGAACCGGGAAATAGCCTTTTGGTCGATCGATCACGGCTTCCGGGATGATCTCGCGGGCGACATCCTTGAGGATGCCCTTGCCGCCGTCGCGGATCTTGTGATCGGGCGGGATCTGCGCGGCCAGTTCGACCAGTTCGTGATCGAGGAACGGCACGCGGGCCTCGAGGCCCCATGCCATGGTCATGTTGTCAACGCGTTTGACCGGATCGTCGACCAGCATCACGGTGCTGTCGATACGTAGTGCCTTGTCGATCGGCAACGTCGCACCGGGGCGTGCGAAATGTTCCTCGACGAACGCGCGGCTGACATCGCCGCTCAGGAAATCCGGGTTCAGCGCCGCGGTCATCTCATCATGGTCGCGGTCGAAAAAGACCTTCGCGTAATCGCCGACTGCATCGTCCGATTGCATCATTGGGGGATACCAGTCGTAACCGCCGAGGATCTCATCCGCGCCCTGGCCGCTCTGGACGACCTTGACCTGCTGGGAGACCTGTTCCGACAGCAGATAGAAACCGACATTGTCGTGGCTGACCATCGGCTCGGACATCGCCCCGATAGTGCGAGGCAGAGCCTCGAGCATGCGTTCCGATTCGACGAACGTCTTGTGGTGGTCGGTATCGAAATACTTGGCGATCAGGTCGGAGTACTCGAACTCGTCGCCGCGCTCGCCCTTGACGCCCTCGAAACCGACCGAGAATGTCTTAAGGTCGGACTGGCCTGATTCGGCAAGCAGGCCGACGACCAGGCTTGAGTCGACGCCGCCCGAGAGCAGCACGCCGACCGGCACATCCGAGACCATGCGGCGCTTCACGGCGACGCGCAATCCGTCGAGCAGCCGTTCGCGCCACTCGCCCACGCTCGCCTGCTCGGCAGCCGCCGGTTCCGGATAACTGACCTGCCAGTAGTTGTGATCCTTGCGCCGCCCATCGCGCTCGAAAACGCTGACGGTGGCGGGCGGCAACTTGCGAACGCCCTTCAGAATCGTTCGCGGTGGCGGCACGATGGCGTGCAGGCTCATATATAGGTGAAGGCCCTCGGGGTCGACCGAAGTATCAATGCCCCCGGAAGCCAGCAGGGCCGGCAGGGTCGAGGCAAACCGCAGGCGTTTGCCGCCGTCGATCTCGGCGAGATACAGGGGCTTGATGCCAAGCCGGTCGCGAGCCAACACCAGTCGGCCGCTGTCGCGCTCAAAGATCGAATAGGCAAACATGCCCTGCAGCCTCTCGACGCTCGACGGTCCCCATTCCGCATGCGCCTTGAGCACAACTTCGGTGTCGCCGTCCGAGAAGAAGCGATAGCCCTTGGCCTCGAGCTCTGCGCGCAGCTCGCGGTAATTGTAGATGCAGCCGTTGAACGAAATCGTCAGCCCGAGTTCGGTATCGACCATGGGCTGTTCGGCCCTGTCGGACAGATCGATGATCTTGAGCCGTCGCTGACCGACAGCCGCGCGTCCGCGCGCAACGGCGCCGGCGCCATCGGGTCCGCGTGGCGCCAGCCGGTCCATCATTCGCTGGATACCGTCCAGCATCGCCGGTGAGCCGTCAAAAGTGATTTCGCCGCAGATACCGCACATCGCAGTCTCGTCCTCATTCTGTCATTCGCTGATTTGTTGTGACGCATCCAACGATGCGTCCGCCACGGCTCACCTTTCATACGGGGCCGCCGGCGCCCGGCCGACGTTGCGCCAGCCGCGTATTGGAGAAAAACATTTACAGCACGAAAGTTTTGATGTCAAATATTTCGTGATGAAATTAATTGACTCAGACACGAGAGATCAGGACGCATGACCCGAAAGCAAACCCCCAAGCAGCGCGCAGTCGCGTCGGGAGTAACCCATTCAGACAGAGAGCAGGAAGTCCTGGCAGCGCTTCGGCGCGTCATCCGAGCCGTCGACCTGCAATCGAAGCAGGTCGTCAAGGTCTCCGGGCTGACCGTGCCGCAGATCCTGATCCTTCGTGCCATCAGTGACTTGGGCGAGGTCACGACGGGAACGATCTCGAACGCTGTGAACCTGAGCCAGGCGACCGTCACCACCATTCTCGACCGGCTCGAGTCGCGCAACCTGATCGAGCGCTACCGCAGCGACCGCGACCGGCGCGTCGTTCACGCCCGCCTTACCGGTGACGGCCGTAAGCGCCTGGCCAAAGCGCCGAATCTGTTCCACCAGACCTTCACGCGCGCGTTCTCCGAACTTGAACCGGCCTACCAGGCGCGGATCGTTTCAACGCTTGAAGAAGTTGCGGTAATGCTCGGCGGCGGCACACTCGACGTCGCGCCGATCGTCCACATCGACGAAATGACAGTGAACAACGTTGGCTGAGCGCCCGAATAGGCGATCGCCTCAGCCGGCCTCAACGTACGCCTGCATGTCATAGAGCGGTTCGCTCATCTCGGCGACGAAATTGATATACCGCCGGATGTGGGTCGTCGGCTGGCGTTCGGTCACGCCATGGATGGCGTCGACTGAATCGAGAAACAGGATCAGGGCGTTCTTTTCGTAGGGAACCACCGCAACCTGCTCCGACTGGTCGTCGTCGATGTGCGTATTCAGGACCTGCTGGCCGTCGGCGAAACTGTTGCGGAACCGCCGGGGACCCGACCAGCGGCAAATCTCCAGATCCCCGCCGGTCGAATCGTCCTCCGGTGCACGCATGTACAGCAGCGCGGAGAACAGCTTCGTCGGATCGTCGACATGACGCGCACGCACCCGGGTTGGCTCCGTTACCGGCGTGTTGACCGCAAAATGGACATTGAGGCGCACGTCGGCGTCCTGATCGTCGCCGCGGGCAGCGACGCTGAGATCCTCGAGCCCCTTGCCGAGCCGTTCCTCGATCCCGGGATAGGTCTCGCGGATGTCGTCGCCGATCAGCCTGACGACCTGGCGAAAGAACCGCTGCGAGGTGTGATACTCGACGAAGTCCTTGACGATTTGCGGCAAATCCATCCCGGCGTTAATCTCCTACATCGCGTTGGCGTGCAGCAGAACGTTGTTGGCCACGGCGCGCGCACGATCGTTTTCGGCGGGCGAGTCGGCGAACAGCCTGACAACGTCGGGAAACGACGCCGCCAGCTTGTCGTAGACGAACGGCGGCAGACTTTCCTGAACGTGGATATGAGGATAGGGGTCGCGTTCGATGTCGGCGCTCGTTACCTTGCGCAGGACGCTGAGATTCTTCTTGTTCGTCATTTCCCCGTATTATCACCCGCTCCGTTTCCAATAGTTTAACGGATGGCGTGGCATACCGGCCCGGTGAATCGCTGATAGTCTTGGTTTCGCGCCCTGACACCGGACAGTCCGTCGAGGAGAGTTGCCCGTGTTTCATAACCTGATCTGCAAGTCCGTCGAGATCATTCTCGACGAGATCATGCAGGACCCGTCGCCATCGGTGTGCGAGCTCGGCAATCAGACCCTGCGTCCGGACAGCACGTATCGCGACATTCTCTATCGCGAGCGCGGGTTCGATCCGATCCCCGAGCCGAAGACAGTGAAGGAATGGTACGCGAGCTTTGGCATTCACGATTACACAGCGATCGACGTCAACGAGGAACGCAACGCCGTCGCCATGGATCTCAACGTGAACCTGCGCGACCACTACGGCTTCGACCGGACGTTCACGCTGGTCACCAATAACGGCACGGGCGAGCACGTCTTCAACCAGGCCGCGGTGTTCGAGAACGCGCACAACCTGTGCAAGGTCGGCGGTTTCATGATTCACTGCCTGCCGTTCTACCGCTGGGTCGAGCACGGCTTCTACAATTTCCAGCCCAACATGTTCACGGCCCTGGCCTACCAGAACGGCTACCGTATGGTGCACTTATGGGTCGCGTCGAACAACTTCGACCGTTTGCTGCAGCTCAATACCAGCCCGTTCGGCATCGCCCAGCTCGAAGGGCTCGACGAGTGGGAGTACGACCCGTCGGTCGTCGCCATCATGCAGCGCCTCAACAAGGACGACTTCACGATCCCGCTGCAACGGATCTACAGCGGCGACAATGTCATGAGCGACGAGATCAAGGCCCGTTACAAGGAATAGGCTCGGGCTCAGGTAACGCCGGACGCCCAGGCGAACTGTTCGTCGGTCTCGACCGCTCCGGGCCGCACCTCGCGTAGCCGCGCCAGCGCCGCCAGCGGCATCTCGCCGCGCTCGACCATCAGCCGCAGCACGATCATGCCCGAGCGGCCGCGGCCTGCGCGGCAATGCGCCAGCACGCCGCCGCCGGCGTCGAGGCAGGCATGCAGCGTCGCCGACACCTCGGGCCAGCGTTCCGCGTTTTCGCCGTCGAGGCCGCCGAAATCCCGAACCGGCAGGTGCGACCAGGCGATGCTGAGGTTTTTCAGGCTGCGACCGAGATCGGCCGCGCCGGCGGCCTTCATCTCGCCCTCTTCGGTCATCGAGACCACATGAGCGGGTTCCCACTTGCGGATCGCCGCGAGATCGTCGGCGAACGGATTGGAGATTCCCGGGAGCCCACAAATACCGAGTCTCCCGCCACCGGCGACATCCAGGGTGCCAATGAAGAACGGGGCCACTTTCATTTCCTTTCACGCTGCCCATGGACGCTTGGCCATTCGTGACGCTGAGGCCGAGATATACACCGGCACCATGGAAAGGCGCGATTTCTCGGCATGCTCAGGCCCGTTTGCACTCGGGTACTCCTGACGTCGAGACAACTCAGGATTCTGCAATACCACTCGCCCCGATTCTCTCCAAAGTGCCGATCGAGGGCGCGAACGTCGATCCACGTAACGCGGTCTGAATCGCAGGCCGAGCGAAACCACTTCGGTATGCCGCTACAAGACGCCCTTGTCGTAGAGGTCGTGACAAAATGCATCGGGTACCGCAACCCTGTGCTCGGGTTCGAATATGTGACTGATAATCCGATCCACGTCGCGACCATTGTCTGCCAGCGGAAGTTCCAGTACCGACACGGTTACCCAATCGCGTCTATTCCACCGCACCGGTCCGGTCGAACGGGCCAACAGACGCTTCTCGATCATTTCCTGGGCCAGCTGTACCTCGGTCTTCGAAAAGAAACCCGGAACCTCGCTCATCAGCTTGCCGGTATAATCGGCGCCGTACATTTGACACACCATTGTGCCAAACAGACGAAACCGAGACTCATAGGGTCGAGTAGACACAACGTCCTTGACGTTGAACCACCCATACCAATCCCGGAAATCAGCTATCGGGTCAAAATCGCGCCATGCTGGCAAGAGATCGCCGCGGCATCTTCGCCGCCACGTTTCCAGGAATCTGCCGTGCGCTCCGAACCCGTCCGTCGGTACATCTAACGGGAAGGTCTCGTAGTACCAGCCGTTTTCGTCACCCCAATAGGTCAAAGAACTCTCCGCACACCTGAGCGTCACAGCTTACCGATGTGGTTGGTTCCGATTCGGCGGCCAGTCGGACTCAGCGACATGCTCCATCCGCTGATGGTAGTACTTCAGAAGCCTTGGCACCACAAACTCGCACATTCATACGGCGGTTGGCCAGCAGATGCCGGGCCGCCTGCTACCGGCGACATACGGGCGGCGATCGGAAAAGATGCAGTCAAATCGTGCGCCTCACACCGTCGGGTCGGTCGGAATCCACCAATCCTCGCCGCGCGCAGTAGTTACATACTCGGGCCAACGGAAGTGGATCGGCGGCGGGTAATCGCAGAGCGGCGGGATCGGGTTCTCGTCGCGGCGCCGCTCGAACTCGGCCCAGGCGCGCTCGCGTAAATCGGCATCGGTCAACAACTGAAGCAGGGTCAGGCCAACGGTCTTGGCGGCGCAGGTCACCGTTGGGTCGATGGTTTCCGGCATGCCACCGAGCGCGTTCATCGCCCAAGCGGGATAGCGGAATCCCCCTGGCGCCTTCAGCATGGCGCGCCCGACATAGAGCCGGGCGACCGGCATGTGCCAGCACATTTCGGTATAGTCGTCCGACGTCGAGTTGAGTTGCGATGGCGGCATGTCGCGACGCAGGATCGCCTCCGCCTCCTTTGGGTCGAGCAGCGTAGAGCAGGCCCCGATGAACGGGTCCGCCATCGGCTCGAGGCCGCAATTGCGCTGAACCTCGCGGGCAAGCCGCACGGCCTCGTCGCCAAACCGGGGCGGCCCGGCGTACTCGAGGTTGGCATAGCAAGCTTCCGCCATGGCGTGGTTGGGCAGGCCCGGCCGCGACTTGGTGACCCAGTCGGCGCGCCAGGCGCAGTGCGCGATATCGGCTGCCGCCGCGGCATTGCGGTCGAGCACGCCGAGCACCTGTTCGGCCATCTCGATGGTTGGCGTGCGCCACAGATACTGAACTTGGGCAATCGAGTGCGGCAGGTTGTCGGCCGTCGCCTGACCGGATGTGAGGATCGCATCCGACAGCGTCCAGCCCTGCTCGAACGACAGCATGGAGTTCTGCAGCGCCCGGTTGGTCTGCATGAACGTCACCAGCGCCTCGTTGGCGCCGGGCGCCTTGGCCGCGGTGTGCGCCGCGGGGATCGGCGCGCCGGGACCTGCCGCCAGCCAGGTTTCGGGCGAAGAGCATTCGAACGTGTAGATACGGCTGTAGGCAGCACCGCAGTGGGTGTCCCAGCGCACGGTGTTGGAGTACGGCAGCATGTAGCAGGGATGGAAGCTCACGAGCCCAGCGAGGCCCTCGTAATAGCCACGCGCCGCGTGGATCGGTTTCGAGCCTCTGACCTTTTCCGCCGGTTCGCCGAAAAAACGGATGCCGCCGACGATGCCGTGGCGTTCCATTACGGACTTCAGCGCCAGCACACCGCCGAGCGAACCGATGCCAAGCGCCGAATGTGGATCGGTGTGCCCCCCAGCAAGGATCGACAGCCCGTCGCGCGGGCCGGGCTCGGGGGCGGCCTTCTGACAGTTGCCGGGGACCCCGTCGTATTCGGCGTACCCGCCGACGACCGGGCCGTCGCCCTGCTGCCAGGTCGCGCAGAACGCCGTCGGCATTCCGCCCGAGCCTTCCTCGACCTCGAAGCCCTCGGTGCGCAGCCGCTCGACGTACCAGGCAGCGGACTTGTACTCGCGCCACGCGGTTTCGCCGAAATGCCAGATTGTGCTGGTCCAAGTTGAAAGCGCCGAGGCTCGGGCCTCGACGGCGGCGACGAGATCGTCACGATGCGGATTGCTTGCGGTCATGGGCGAACGTTGGCGCAACCCGGCGCCACAGGCAACCTGTCAGATTGGACAACCGGAACCCCCAACCATTGGGCCGGTGTCCCGATCCGGTCTGCAATCGGCGTTACTCGCGCGGCTGACTGTCTTCGAAACGGTTCTGCAGCCGGCGAAGTTCGGACTGGGTCTCGAAGATCAACGTCGCCATCTTGGCATGCATGTCCGTCAGGCGATCGAGTTTGCGGCTGAGGCCCGCAGTCTCGTCGATCGGCTGCGTCGCTTCGTCGTCGTCGATGACATTATTGTCGCCACTGCCGCCGATCAGCCACATGGGCGGAACATGCAGAACGGCCGCGAGACGGTGAAGCTGGTTGAATCGCGGTTCAGAGCTGTCGGTTTCCCAATTGGAGAAGGTTTTCGGCAAGACCCCCATGAGCCGTGAAACCTGTGAGACCGTCAGGCCGCGGGCGTCCCGCGCCATCAGGATTCTCCCGCCGAGCGTCGCTTCGACGGTTGCCGGCTTCTTGGCGGCAGTCTTCTTGGAAGGCAATTGATCCTCCTGTCTGTTCTTGTGTCCCCGGCGCCCGGATGGGCGGCGTACGTACTCAACATGTCACGAGTCCCCGGCAGATCAAGGCTTGAACCATGAGGATTTTGTTGCATAGGCGGTGGTACACCTCGTCACCGACGCCGGATTCCCTCGCACACGCGCGGGATACCGCCGATCGTCACATAACTATCTTTGTAGTTATATCGTTTAATCATGAATGAACGACACGCTGCCGCCGCACTCGCCGCGCTGGGCCACGAAGCCCGGCTCCGGGTCTTTCGGCTCCTGGTGAAGGCCGGGCCGGGCGGACTCAGGGTCGGCGAGATCGGTCATCTGCTGGCCATCCCGGCCTCGACGCTCAAGCATCATCTCGGTGCGCTGGTTAGTGCCGGTCTCGTCGAACAGGAACGCCAGGGTCGCGAAGTCGTCAACCGGGCCGCCTTCGACACTGTGCACGAAGTCCTCGACTACGTTCACGAGGAATGCTGCGCCGGCGTGATCCACCCGTCAGAAGCCGACACCGCCGCCTAGCCGCTGCGAACCAATTTGAGGTCTCCATGTCCGAACTCGTCCAGCAAGGTTTCCGTTTTGCCGCTGCCCGCATCGACCGCGTTTGGCTGGCCGTGGTCGCGATCTTCCTGCTGTTGTTGGTGGGCTCGCCGGACCAGGCGGCCGATTCGGCCGAGTTCACTGTCCTCGCGCTGGTCGACGTGGCGCCGTGGCTTGTCGCGTCGATCCTGATCGCGGCTTACGCCACCGCGAGCCAGGCCGATAATCTGATCGCCGGCGCATTCCAGGGACGTGAAACCCTGATGATCGTTACCGCCGCGCTGTTCGGTGGCCTGTCGCCGTTCTGTTCGTGCGGCGTCATCCCGCTGATCGCCGCGCTGCTGGCCATGGGCGTGCCGCTGGCGCCGGTCATGGCGTTCTGGCTGTCGTCGCCGGTAATCGATCCGGCGATGTTCGCGATGACCGTCGGCGCGCTGGGGATCGAGTACGCGATCGCCAAGACAATCGCGGCGGTCGGCATCGGCCTGCTCGGCGGTTTCGGCGTCTACTTCATCTCGCGGGCCGGCGGATTGGCGAACCCGCTTCGTCCGGGCGTCGGCGACGGCGGCTGCGGCGGCGCCAAGGTTCGCACGCACAAGGATCCCGTATGGGCCGTGTGGCGTGAACCGGAACTGCGCGAAAAGTTCGCCGAGAGCAGCCTCAAGAACACGCTGTTCCTCGGCAAGTGGCTGACCCTCGCCTTCGTCGTCGAAAGTCTGATGATCACCTATATCCCTGCCGAACTGGTGGCCGGTGCCGTCGGCGACGGCGATATCTGGTCGGTGGTCGTGGCGACGCTGGTGGGCGTGCCCGCCTACATCAACGGTTACGCAGCCCTGCCGCTTGTCGCCGGACTGCTCGAACAGGGCATGGCGCCGGGTGCGGCAATCGCTTTTATGGTGGCGGGCGGCGTGTCGTGCATTCCGGCGGCGATCGCCGTTTGGGCGCTGGCGAAGAAACGGGTGTTCGCGCTCTACCTGTTCTTCGCGTTCGCCGGATCGATGTTGGCCGGGTTGGCGTTCCAGGCGTTCGCCGCCTGATTTTCCGCCTGCTCGCTCTCACGGGCCCGTTTGTCTCGAAGCCCCTGGCGCCAGAAGATCAGCAGGCCCCCGCCGACAATGAACAGCACGCCCGGGAACAGGGTGTCGAACGGCGCCTCGTCGAAGATCACGTAACCGATGGTGAACGAGATCGGGATGCCGAAGTACTCGAACGGCGCAATGCTGCTGGGCGGCGCAGTGCGGTAGGCGCCGACCAGTGCCAGCACGGCCAGCCCGCCGCAACACCCCATGATGACGATCCACATCCAGTCGTGTGCCGAAGCGACCGGCACGTAACCGTCGGTCGACAACACGAAGACCGTCGCACCGAACAACGCGCCGACCGTCGAGTAGAGATTCACGGTGGCGTTTGGTACGTCGTCATCGAGCCGGCGGACCGTCACCGCCGCCAACGCGTAGCCGAGAGCGGCACCGAGCGGCAGTACCGAGTAGACGTCAAAGATTTCGGTGCCCGGCCGCATGACCATCAGTACCCCGGAGAACCCCACGGCGACCGCGATCCAGCTCCACATCCCGACTCTGGTTTTCAGGATCGGCACACTCAGCGCGGTGACGAACACCGGTGCGATAAACGACAGGGTGACCGCAGTGGCGAACTCGAGATGCACCAGGGATGAGTAGAAACAGTACTGAGCAACGGCGATGAAGGCGCCGCGCAGCAGGCCGAGACGCCACTGGCGGATGATGATCGGCCGGCCGGCGGCATGCCAACTGGCCGAAAACGCCAGCACCAGCATACTCGGGATCAGACCGAACAGGTTGCGGTACATCGACATCTGCTGCGCCGGGTAATCGGCACCCAGATACTTGACGATGGCACCCATTGAATCGAACAGGAAGAAAGCCAGCAAGGCCAGCGACACACCGCGAACCAGTGTCGCCGTCGTCTCGCCCGTGTCGGCGGTTTCAACTTGTGTGTTCACCGGCCGGTCCCCCTGAGGAAGTCGAGTATCCTGATTAGAGGAACCCGCTCGGGTTGTCGAACACCCGTCAAACACGGTGTATGATGATCGGCAAGACGATTCGTCCCCTGCGGCGAATCTGGCGTGCTGGGCAAGGACCATTCATGATGCGCCCACTGATCGGCATCCTGCTGGATTACGAGGCCGAGGGCTCGTTCTCGAAACGGCCGCACAATGCCCTGCGTTGCGCCTATTTCGACGCCGTCGACAAGGCCGGCGGCCTGCCGCTCGGACTCGGTTATGTGCCCGATGCGATGAACGATATCATCGACCGTCTCGACGGACTCATCGTGCCGGGCGGCTTCTACCCGTTCCCGTCGGTCTATTACGGTGAACTCGATGATGGCGCACCTCCACACCCCCGCGTCGCTTTCGAGTTCTCTCTGGTCGAAAACGCCCTTGAGCTCGATATGCCGATCCTCGGTATTTGCGCGGGCATGCAGGTTCTGGGCATTTTGCGTGGCGGCATCGTTCACCGTGATATCCACAAGGCGGTCAAGACCGAGATCGATCACCTCAACGAAAGGCCGGCGGAGGAAACCGCCCATGACGTCGAGGTGGCGTCCGGCTCGTTGCTTCACGCGATCACCAGACGCACCCGGTTCGGCGTGAACACCGCGCACCGCGAAGGGTTCACCGAACTGCCGCCGAATGTGACCGCCTCGGCCTATGCACCGGACGGCGTGATTGAGGCCCTTGAGCTGGACGATCACCGTTTCGCGCTCGGTGTCCAGTGGCATCCGGAGTTCTTCCTCGCGGCGGACGACCCGAACCGCCGGCTCTTCGATGTTTTCGTCGACGTCGCCGCGGGGGCCAGCCCGCCGGCCCGGATCGCAGACTGATGCTCGCCGCGCCGCGCGTCTGGGTCGTCATCGGCGCCCTCAACGGCCTCATGGGCGTCGCCGCCGGGGCCTATGGCGCACACGGCCTCGCGGGCGAACCCGACTACCTGGTCAGGAGCTTCAACACCGGCGTCGACTACCAGATGTGGCACGCCCTGGCGCTGCTCGCGGTTGCGTGGCTGGTCGAACGCAGTGGCGGTGCCGTCGTCCCTCGACTCGCCGGTCTCGCATTTGTCGCCGGTATCGTACTGTTCTCCGGCTCGCTTTATTTCTTCGGAATAACGGCCGACGTGCCGTTCAGCGGCTCGGCGCCGGCGGGCGGCGTGGCGCTAATGGCCGGATGGGCGTTGACCGCGCTCGGCGCGCTGAGCATCCGGACAGCACCGGAGATTGGATCATGACGATCCCGGCGCGCCTGTTCGTCTTCGAGACCCTCGAGGCCGGCCGCGCCGCGACCCGGTTCGGCCGGTTCGTCGACCAGGCGCTGATCGTGCTGATCACCCTCAACGTCGCCGCAGTGGTGCTAGAAACCGTGCCGGAAGTCTACGCCGGGTATGCCGCCGCGTTCTACGCATTCGAAACCCTGTCGGTCGTAGTCTTCACCATCGAGTATCTGCTTCGGGTCTGGTCGGTGACGGAGCATCCGGGTGAGAAGTACAGGCATCCGGTCATCGGGCGGCTGCGCTACATGCTGACGCCGATGGCCTTGATCGATCTCGCCGTCATTCTGCCGTTCTATCTGTCGTTTTTCGTCAGCGTCGATCTGCGCATCCTCCGCGTCGTCCGGCTGCTGAGGATCGCGCGTCTGTCACGTTACTCGGCGGGCATGCGGCTCTTGTTCCAGGTGTTGCACGACGAGGCCCGAAATATCGGCGCGGCCCTGTTCGTGCTGATCGTCATGATGGTACTCGCGGCATGTCTCGTGTTCGTCGCCGAACACGACGCGCAGCCGGAGGCATTCGGCTCGATCCCCGCGGCGCTGTGGTGGGCGGTCGTTACGGTGACCACGGTCGGCTATGGCGATGTCGTGCCGGTTACGGTGGCGGGCAAGATATTCAGCGGCATGGTCGGAATCCTCAGCGTCGGCATGATCGCGCTGCCCGCGGGCATCCTGGCATCGGGCTTCAACGAAGCGCTGCACCGCCGCCGCCGCCGTTTCGAGGCGCTGATCGACGAACTACTCGATGCCGAGCCGCTCGACGACGAGGGCCGCAAGCGGCTCCGCGATCTGCAGGAAGACATCGACCTGAGCGACACGGAAGCGGCCTCGATACTTAACCAGCGCCACCGGATGCGCCCGGCTGATGGCCTGCGACACTGCCCGCATTGCGGCATGCCGATTCACGGCCACGACGGCAGCTGACGCCCGGATCAAGCAGAGTAAACCACCAGCAGCAACGCACCGTCCCGACTGCCCCCCGTGTGAAGCGCGCCGGGCGCGCGGACGATGAAATCTCCGGCTTCATAATTGCGGTACTCGTCGTAGAAGGTTCCATCGATCACGAAAACCTGCTCGAGCTGATCGTGCATGTGCGACGGCGACAGCGCACCTGCTTCGACCTTCATCAACATGGTTGTCTGCCCGCTCGACGGATCCTCGAACAGTGTCTTGTACGAGAACCCCGACGACCCGTCTGGTTCCCACGGCTGGGCCGCCGACCGCGCGATGAGAGAACCCGCGTCCGGACGCGGCAGTGTTCCGGTGCGGTCCTCGGCGCCGGTACTCTCGCTCACCTTCGACATTGTCGTGCTTCTCCTTCATGCGGAATGTCCATCATCATGTTCCGAAAACCGCCTCTGGTCTGCCGAAATCGGCGGCGGCTTGGGAGTTGCCAACATCCTTCAACCACTGGTCGGTCAACGCGGCGAGATCACGTCGCTAACTGAATGTACTCGGCCTCTGAAACGGCGGAAATCCGGGCTTCTCACATACCACCGACACACGAAACGATTCATGGAACTCTCGTGACCTGTGGACTCGGCGGATAAAACACGCTTATCATTCAACCAATGGTTGGGGATATCCGAGCCGATGTCCAAAGAACAAGCCGACCCGACCGCGACATCGGTGTTTACGCGCTGCGTATCGCGAGGGGGAATAATGTTCTTCACAGCCATTGACGATCTGACTGAAATTCTTGACCGAGGGCGCAGAAAAGCGCCACTTCTCTTTCTGCTTGCCGCGGTTTCGCTTTCTGGATGTTCGGCGTTTACCGACCTCGCGCAGGTCGCGCCGGTGACGAAGCGGCAAGGCGAGGAAGATCCCATCGACATCGACACCCTGAAGCTGCCCGACAGGAGCGGACCGGCCTACGTCGCGGCGGCCACGGATGTCGGTGCCAGAAACTTCCTGCAGGGCGCGATCATCCGCCGATCGGATGAGACGTGCGACCGTCACAAGGCGTCTATTCACACCAATGCCGCCGTCTTCAACGTATCAACCGGTTTCCTGACCTCGGCGCTTGCCGGCGCGGGTGCGGTAGTCACGGGCACCACGGCGGTCAACATCCTCTCGGGTTCTGCGGCATTGACCAACTCGACGCGCTCGCTGGTGAACGAGGAGGTCTACCAGGAGATGCTGGCCGCCGCGATCATCGCCGAGATCGACGAAAACCGGCGGGTCGCCCACGAGGCCCTGGTTGCCCGGCGGGCCGGCGATACCGCGACGTATACTGTTGAGGACGCCGTTCGCGACGCCATCGCCTATCATCAGCTCTGCTCGTTCTATCAGGGCGTCGCCTCGATGGTGAAGAAGGCCGGCGTGACCCAGCGGTCGCAGGAAGAGTTGATCGAAAACAGCATTACAAAACTGCGTGCCGAGAAAGAAAAAGACAAAGCCGAACTCGCCGGCATCGAATCGCGAATAACGGCTGCCGCAGGCGATGCCGCGCTGGTCGAAGCCTTGAAGGACCAGCGCAAAGCGCTCATGGCCAAAATCGATCGCATCAGAGCGCGCCTCAGCGTGATGGATACGTTCCTTTGAACTGAGACGGTCGGACCCGCCTGATCCGGGCGGGTCCCGGGGAGGCAGTGTCATGACCACCCGTCGCAGAAAGAGCGGTTCGAGAACTGGCGTGTTGGCCGCGATCGTCGCCGCATTCCTCAGTGCAGTTATCATTGTCGCACCGCGACCCGGCATGGCGCAGGAGTTCTGGGCCGTATGGTCCCCGGGTGGCCCCGGCAGCACGATCTACACCGAACTGAACCAACTCGCGGCGCGGCTGATGGACGCAACCGA
Organism: Rhodospirillales bacterium; assembly: GCA_040219295.1. Classification (GTDB taxonomy): domain Bacteria; phylum Pseudomonadota; class Alphaproteobacteria; order Rhodospirillales; family Casp-alpha2; genus JAVJST01. Next base: position 233,950 of record JAVJST010000005.1, on the reverse strand, counting down.
CGGCGCCCTGAAGCTCGATGTTGCCGCTTATCCGCCCCAGGTCACCGATCAGGTCATCGCGGACGGCGAGTTCAAGTTCGGCGCAATTCCAATGCGCAACGCCGCGACTCGAAGCCCGTTCTACTCGGCTTTCCTGGAGTTCTACAGGTTCGGCGATCTCCGCGAAGTCGCCGACTACAGCGGCTTGATGCGGGAATACGGCATCGCCGACTTCAACGACGAGGACGAGTTGACGGTACTCGGACAATGGCATGCGGACATGATCTCGTTCGTCACCGACCGGGCCATGGAACGGCCGGACGATTTCCGCGACATGACGGTCTTTCTGTCGTCTGCAGAGGACGAAAGGCATGCGATCATGCGCAACGCCGGCGCCAGGATCATTTCCGGAGCAAGACCCTTTTCCGAGAGAGTGCCCGCGCTGTTGAGTGGCGAAATCAACGCGTTCGAGATCGCCCCCGGCAGCGCTCTCGGCAACAGGCCGTTCTCCGATTCCGGTACGGAGGTCTTCATGCTGCCGCCGCACCGTTACTTCGGACACGTTCTTGCCGTCGGGCGCGGTGCCCTCGAAGAACTGGACGACGAAACCCGCGAAACGGTGCTCGGCGTCATTGCCGAGTTCACCGATGAGCGCAACCGACGCGCTCTCGAGCGTTACGACGAGACCATGTCGGAAGTCCGCAAGGAGGCCGAGCTCTCGAAGTCGTTTCGCGCCGTCACGTTCGACGAAGATCAGCGGCTAGACTGGGAACAGGCTTTCTCCAAGTTCGCCGACGGCGTTCTGCCGGGTCGTGATATCCTGACGAGCCTGGAATCGTCGGACATGATGCCGACATCCCCCGCGTTCCCCGACTTCCCTGATAAAGGAATGCGTGACGTCGCGAGCGACGGCGGGGGGCGGGCGCCGGCGTCCGTGGATGAACCCGTTTTCGCCGACGAGCCGGTGGCGGCCACGCCGGAACCGATGCCGGAGCCGATGCCGATGCCGATGCCAGAGTCCGCTCCTATCATCGAACTCAAGAACAGGGGCATATTCTGGAACACGTGGCAATCATACGGGACCGATCAGGTCGCCGCCGTGACCCGCGGCCGGCCGAATACCCATCAGGTCCATCTCGACCTGTCGCCCTACCTCTATGACAGGCTCTTCGGCATGGACCGGGGCATCGGCAGCAGCCCGGCCGGATCCGGCATAAAGGACCTGCTCGCCAAGTACCCGGACGAAACATCGATTCCCGTTCGGGTCCGCGCCATCGCCATCGATAACGCCCTGAGGATCAGAGGCAGCGCCGAGCAGCCGCTGACGATCAAGCTGGAGCCGTTGCGCACGAAACCCGACCGCGACCTGACGAACGACAGGGACGCTTTTCAGGCCGCCTTCGCCGGCGCGATAACGCTGATCGATTTTTCGGATGCCATCGGCGCCTCGCGGGTCTCGTTCAGTATCGACGCGCCGCAAAACGTCAACAGACCGTGCGGCCGGATCGCGTTCTCCATACTCGACGACCAGATGATGATGCCGCTCGACTATGTGGTCCTGAGCATCCCCATTGTCAGCGCACCCGACACGGCCGTACCGGACTGCCGCTCTAGCGCGCCGGACCAGGCGCTGCTGCAAAGCGGCGCGGACGCCATTCTCGCGTCGGTCATCGAACATCGCGGCGACGAGGAGAGGGCTGCGGATATCGCGATTCAGTTGTTTGAGACGACCGACGCGGACGACATGCCAACCACCGTCGTCGCCATTGTCGATGGTACGGTCGATCCGCCCAATCTGGCCATGTGGCGCACCGGCGGCAACCTCAGTACTTATGTCGAGAACGGCCTTGAGCAAGACATCGGCGACTCCCGCGATGCCGCCAAGGCCGGTGGTCAGGCCCCGTATGCCTTTGTCGCTCAAAGACTCTGGGACTACCTGTTTACGGGTTTCGACAGCGGGTCCTGTGACAGCGATACTGGCTGCCCGTCCGATACCGAAGCGAAGGCCACCGCCGCCCGGCTCAAGCAACTGACGGACGGGACACATCGGACCATCACCGTTCGGGTGACCGACGCAAGCAAGCGGCCGATGTATGTTCCTCTCGGCCTGCTCGCGGCCGATACCGAGGGAACCGGCATCGAAGCAATGTTCAAGACCCCGGCGACCATCGTCCAGCCACTCAGTGGTGCACGCTACTTTGCCTCCGACCAGGCGTGTATCGGCAATTGGAACCTTGCCGTCCCACAAATATTGACAGGCGTTAGCGGTGATGTCGTCGATGCCTTGCTCGACTTGCCGGCGACTGCCGGCAACGCCGGTGTATGGCTCTCGGACTTAGCCAAGTTCACTCAGTACTTCGGTGAACCCGGTTCGGACAAAGCGTCGCCGCGGACCGAGGGGCTGGTGGTGCTCGCCCACCATGGATACGGCGGGTTCTGGTACGAGTCCGGACAACGCATCCGGCGGATCGACGGAAACAAGCGGAAGCGGAAGTTTCCGCCCGGTAGTGCCGCCTTCCTTGCAGCATGTTCGACCGCCGATGCAAGTCAGAGAAACTGGACGGTCGTTGAGGAACTGAACAGAAAGAATGTCGACGCCATCATTGCCTCGCCGTTTCCCGTCGGCGCCGATTTCGGGGCCCAACTCGCGATCGAGTTCACCAAGCTGGTCGACTCGGCCCGCAAGATTGGGGACACCCCCACGATCAAATGGCTGTTCGAGTACGCCGCCATCAACGCCGCCGCGGCATTGACCTCGAATCCGAATAGACAGCGTGCCATGCAGCAGACTGCGCTTGAGTACATTCTGCTAGGCGACCCGGCGCTCCGTGTTTGCGAGGACTAATCCGATGCGCAGTATCCTGGCCAGCTTGTCCATCACCATTCTAACCGCGTGCTGCGCGCCGATTGCAGGCGATCCGCCGCCCGCTGCCGTATCCCACTATATCGCGCCGGTCGGCGACGGCGAACGGACCATCTTCCTGATCAGCGACAGCCACATGGGTTTCGGTCGCGACGGTGCCGGGAACTGGAGCCCGACGGAGGACTTTCGCTGGCCGAGGGCCCTCGCCAGTTTCCTCGAAGAGGCACGCGAAGCGGGTGAGGATCGTGTCGACCTGATCATCGTCGGTGATTTCCTTGAGATGTGGCAGGTGCCCGACATGATCGCGTGCACCGACGGCGGCGCCGATCTGGGGTGTACGGTGCCGGAGATGGCCGCCGTCGTGCGCGGCATCGTCGCGGGACACACCGAGGAGTTTGACGAGCTCCGAAAGTTCGCTGAGGCCGGCAACAATCGTCTGCATATCATTCCAGGCAACCACGATGCGGCGCTGCTAATAGCGGACGTCTGGCGTCCACTCGGCGAAGCATTCAACGAGCAGAGCGGCCGCATCAATCTGGTGACCGACGGCCTGTGGGTCTCCGGAGACGGCAGGATCATTGTCGAGCACGGCCACCAGATCGGCAGCGACGTGAACAAGTACGACGACTGGCCCGGCATGGTCGTAAAGGCGGACCGCCGAGGCACATACCGGATGATCCGGCCATGGGGCGAGAACTTCGTGCAATCGGTGTTCAACGAGGTCGAGGCCGGCAACGACGATGTCCCACCCTACCCGATCGTCGACAACCTGGCACCGGAGACCGCCGCGGTACGGTACCGCATGGCCGACGTCGGCATCGGCCAGAGCATCGCCGACGCCGTACGCTTCCTCGTGTTCAATCTGCTCGAGACGTCGCTGGTTCAGAAGCTGCAGGTCCTCGGGCCGCAGACCGATCCCATGAGCGGGCAGATCGTCTGGGACGTCGAGGCGGGCCGCGAAATGGGGCATATGCTGTTCGCCAACGCACTCGCCGACGACGACCCGTTCCGCGCCCTGCTGCTCGGGGATACAGCGAAGGCTGCCGAACTCCGAGAGGCGCTGAGCGCGACCGCGATGGACGAGTCGGCGCTCTCTGACGACGAGGTCCGCTCTCTGTGCGAACAGCTTGCCGCCCGTAACCGCGATCAGTTGTGCATCGACGTTCAGTTGGGTGCCGCGATCGAAGCGATTTTCTCCTCTCGTCCAAAGGTCGTGCGCCAACATCTCATCGAGCGTCGCAAGACGTACGGCGACATGACACTGTTCATCTACGGGCATACTCACAAGTACGAGATACCCCACGCCGTCTCGTTGCCGGGCGATTACAAGGTGACCGTAGTGAACACAGGCGCCTTTCAACGCGTCGTCGGCGAGGAGGCTTTCCTCGAACGCGTCGCCGAGAAATCCGAGGAACTTGGCCGTGACGTCACCCCGGGCGAGGGCCTGCGGCTGATCGACCTCAGCGAATTGGCACCGTGTTACACTTACGTCGAGGTCCGTTACAGACTAGGCCTCCCCGAAGCCAAGTTATGGTACTGGCGGAGCGACGAAACAGATGCAGTCCCAACCGGCCGCCGCTCGATCGGATCCAACGCCTGCCGCTAGCTCGGTCAGTTCGCCTGCCCGGCATCCCCGATCGTCGTACCGCCTGGCAAGTAACCGGCGGCGGCAGACCCACCCACGACGATGCGATTGACGGCATCCGCGCAATGGGCCGCCACCACCTTGTCGGGCGTCTTGGTCCCCGGCATGGTCGCCCACCCGGCACGCGCGATCTGCATGGGCCTGGCAAACGACTGCATGCCGTGGATGTCGAGGAGGAGCCTTTTCCAATCCGGCTCGTCCAAAAGCCGGCCGACACAGAACGCGGCCTTGGTCGCGATGACCTGACGGGCCGCCTCGTCGCGGGCCCGGTCGTCGGCGAAATCCGAGGTCACCCAACCGCCAAGCGTGAACCCCACAACAACAACGATGACGCCGCCGCAAAGCGCGCCGAGCAGCGCTGACTTCAACCCGCTGAATGCCCGCGACTCCCGTCGCCAGACAGGCGAGTCATTGGGATCGTCACTGACTTCGAAGAGCGGCATCCGGTTGGTCCGTTCATCCTGGATATTCTCGAATGCTGTCAGGATACCAACAGGAAACCGTTAACGGGAACCCGCCGTACCGCCGGCAAGATTGGCGATCGAGGGATTGCCGCCTGACGGGCGATCGGGTATCCGGATGGTTCGACGCATCGTCAATGACAAGGTTAACGCGACATGGCGCTGGAAAACACCGTGGCAGCACCGGCACAACCGGGCGGCATCGGCTTCTTCGAGAAATGGCTGTCGGTCTGGGTGGCGCTCTGCATCGCCGCGGGCATCGCGCTTGGCAACCTGGCACCTGGCATGTTCGGTGTCCTGGCCAACCTCGAAATCGCCTCGGTGAACCTGGTCGTCGCCGTGCTCATCTGGGGCATGGTCTATCCGATGATGGTCAACGTCGATTTCGCCAGCCTGCGCCACATTGGCGACCGGCCGAAAGGACTCGTGATTACCATCGCCGTCAACTGGCTGATCAAGCCGTTCACCATGGTGGCGCTCGGCATCGCGTTCTTCGAAATCCTGTTCGTCGATCTCATCCAGCCGGCCGACGCGCAGCAGTACATCGCCGGACTGATCCTGCTCGGCGCCGCGCCGTGTACCGCCATGGTCTTCGTCTGGTCCCAACTGACCCGGGGCGACGCCACCTATACCCTGGTCCAGGTTTCGGTGAACGACGTCATCATGGTGTTCGCGTTCGCGCCGATCGTCGCGCTGCTGCTCGGCGTCACCGACATCGTCGTGCCGTGGGAGACGCTGATACTCTCGGTCGGGCTCTACGTCGTGATCCCGCTCTGCGCCGGCATGGCGACGCGGCGCTGGCTGAGCAGCCACAAGGGCTCCGGCGAGACCGCCGACGCGGCCGTCGCGCGCTTCACCGGACGCATCAAGCCGGTTTCGGTGATCGCACTCCTCGCCACCGTCGTGCTGCTGTTCGGTTTCCAGGGTCACGTGATTCTCGACCGGCCGCTTGTCATTGCGCTGATCGCGGTGCCGCTGCTGGTCCAGTCCTACGGCATCTTCGCCGTCGCCTATGCCGCCGCCTGGGCCTGGCGCGTACCGTTCAACGTCGCGGCACCCTGCGCGCTGATCGGCACGTCGAACTTCTTCGAGCTTGCCGTCGCCGTCGCCATCAGCCTGTTCGGACTGAATTCCGGCGCGGCCTTGACCACGGTCGTCGGCGTGCTGGTCGAGGTTCCGGTGATGCTGTCGCTGGTCGCGCTCGCCAACCGCACGCGCGGCTGGTTCCCTGCCTAGGCTGGGTCTGGCAGCAATCGCTTGAACCGACCGTCGGGTATCAACGCCACCAATCGGCGACGAACGAGTTCCCATCCCAATCCCAATGCGAGCGCGATGGCGCCAACAATACACACCGTCAACGCCGCCTTCTGATCAACGACAATCTCACTTCTGGTGAGCAGTGTTCCGAGTGCGATTCCCATATAGATCATGCCGGAAACGAGAAAACTTCGACGGTCGATCAACAACGAAACTGACGAAAGGCCCACAAATACGGCAATCAACAAGATTAGCGATGGCGAATCCAGAAACCCATACGACAGAATAGCGTGGGACATCAGCGGTGCGGCAACGAGGTGAAGCCAGAACGCGCACTCAGATCGTCTGAAACGCCGTTGGCGATCAGACACGTCGAATCCAGTGGCGATAAGGAAAGCAAGCAGGCCGCTACCCCCAATGAAAATCCGACTGGTCAATGAAGACCAATCCACTCCCTTGGTGTTCAAATAGGCGGCCCCTGCAGCAACAAGGAACAGCGCGAGGATAAACAGCCCGGATGGCAAACGATACCGGAGATAGAACACAGCGCTGGCGATTGCAGCGCCACAAGCCTTCAAAAACCACATTAAGGAGAAATACTCGTCGCTGAGGTAGAACGTACTACTGGAATCCCATGCAACGATCTCGTCAACGAGGCCATAAAAGAGCTTAGCTCCCCAAAACGCCGTGCCCAGGCACAACGCCATACCGGCCAGCGGAAGGCGCCGTCGTCGAATCAGCGTCTCGCCGATGACGAAGTGACCAACTAGCAAGATCAATACAATCGCCAGCCGAACCGGAGGGTTCATCTTGGTCGACAGGCCAATGTCACCGAGACTGAAGTACGATTCCGGCGACAATGTCCACAATCCTACGCTTAAGATGATTGTCGCCAAAGCGATGAACAAGTCGCCGAATCCCTTCATGAAACGAAACGGCTCGTCGCGAGGGTCCTGCGAGTAATCAACGGTAGAATCGCTGTCACCCGACCTGGCACTGGCAAGTTCGCGCAACCGCTCGGCTTGGTGTTCCGAGACAATGCCCTGCTCGACGGCAAGTGTGAGATCGATGCGTTCTATTGTCATGCAGGAAGATTACTGTGCGACGCGACACGGGACAATCCGGACGCGAAATACGTACCCGATTGACAACCGCATGAACATCCCACACGCCTCGAATCAGGGCTGCCGGGCTATCGATACCGCCACGCCTGTGTGCGCTTGAGCACGCCGTTGCTGAGCGCGAGGTGAATCAGACGGGCAACAGCGTTGGTGTAGAAGATCATCATGCCCATCGCCGCCGCCGGCGCTATATCCCCGGCATCGTCCATGTTCAGAACCGCCACGGACGCGAGCGTCGTGTCGGGACTGTAGAGGAAAATCACCGCCGACACTGTCGTCATCGCATTGACGAACATGTACACGGAGACGTCGAGGACTGCGGGCAGGCAGACCGGCACTGTGACCCGAGCGAAAAGGCGCCAGACCGGTTGCTTGAGCGATGCCGAGACGGATTCGAACTCCCGGTCCATCTGCTTTAGCGCGGTCAGGGACGTGAGGTGCCCGACCGTGTAGAAGTGCGTCACCGTGCAGATGACGAGAATGGCCATGGTCCCGTAGATGCCGTTCAGCGGATTGCCGGGATCGTTAAAGAAAAAGATGTAGGCCAGACCCAGCACCATGCCCGGAATCGCCATCGGCATCATGGCAATCATGTGAAACGCGTTTCGTCCGGCGGTGAACCCTTGCATCTTCTCGACCAGATAGCCGCCAGAGAAAATCACACAGGTGCCGATTGCCGCCGTCCACAAACCCAGCTCGATGGAGTTCCAGTAGGAATCCCAGCCGCCGCCGTCCATGCGGTCGAAATTGTAGTTGCTCAGTGACAGCGATAGGTCGTACGGCCAGAACTTCACGAGGGCAGCGTACTGGCACATCCCGAGCAGGCCGACGATGAATACCGCAATCAGTCCGCAGTAAATCAGACACAGCGTATCAAACCGCCGGTTCGGCTTCGGCTCATAGGCGACCGACCGGGCGGTCAGCACAGAGACCTGTCGGCGCTGAACGATCCGGTCGACGGTGAACGCAACAAGCGCCGGGACCAGCAGGATCACCGAAACGACGGCGCCCATTTCGAAGTTCTGCTGACCGATGACCTGCTTGTAGATATCGACCGCAAGCACATTGTACTGCCCGCCGATGACCTTGGGTAACCCGAAGTCCGTGATAACAAGATTGAACACCACGAAGGCCGCAGAAATCAGACCGAAGCGCGCAGCGGGCAGCGTCACGACCCGGAACGTTCGCCACTTACTGGCGCGCAGACTCTCAGACGCTTCGTAAAGCCTGGCATCCGAAATCGATAACGCGGTCTGAATGATGATGAAGGCATGCGGCAGGGTGAAGAAGACGGACCCTATGACGATTCCGATGGGACCGTAAATCGAATGGCCAAACAACAACTCCTTGAGAACGCCCTGGTTGCCAAACAGATAGACCAGAGCGATGCCCGGCAGCAGCGACGGCACCAAAATAGGGATCATGGCGATCATGCGCACGACGCCCTTGAAGGGCATGCAGCTGCGCGTCAGGGCATAGGCAAGACCAAAGGCGATCGTCACCGTGATCACCGTGCTGATGGCGGCGATCGTCAGTGAATTGTAGATCGAGTAGAACAGCGACGGTGTCGAGAAGTAGCCTTTGTAGTTGTCGAGCCCCGTGGTCGCACGCGGTCGCATGGTCACGCGGCGGAAATCGTTGCTGACGTACTCGTGCCACTCGGTATCGCTCACGCGTTCGCTGCCGAAGAGGAACGCGCCGCCTTCGCTGACGTTGCGAATCCGGTAACGGGTCGGCGAACGAAAATTGAAGTCGGGGAACAAGTCGACGGGAGAGAGCCGCGTGTCGCTGCCGCCGCTGATCTCCGCTGCGGAGTAAGGCGGCTCTGGCAGCAAGGCGGCGAGCTCGGCCGCCGTAAGCTCCGGCCCCCAGCCATCGCCGCTGTCGACCTGAAAAGCGAACTGCGTCAGGTCGACCGAAAACGTCGACAACGACTTGGACAGCATCGTGTAGAGCGGAAAGGCCAAGGTCACCAGCAGGTAAACGCCGATCACAGCCATGAACATCCGCATCAGCCAGTCGTCGCGGCCGAGTTTCGGGCGCACTTTCGTGGCGGCGGCCGTTGCGGTGTCTGTCGACGCGGTCATCGCCGGACTCTCACGACGCCTGCGGCATCGAGAAAACGTGCAGATGCTCGGCGACGAACTGCACCGAGAGGTTCTTGCCCTGCTCCAGATTCATTTGCCGCGCGCGGTTGACCGATACGTTTGCGGTGAGACCGCTGTCGCCGAAGACGGGACTGTCGAGCAACACCTTCCAGGTAACGCCGAGAAACTCCAATTCGCTGATGACCGCGTTGAATCCGTTGACGGGGGTCTCGCCCCCAGGTTCCGACAGCACCATGTCTTCAGGTCGCACGGCAACGACGCAAGGCGTATCGGTCGCAAGCGTCGACCTTGGGCTGGTCAACTCGAGGTCGCCGATGCGGACCTTGCCGACGTCCGTCGCGACACCTTGAAACCGGTTGATCTCACCGATGAAGTCGGCCACGAACAGAGACGCGGGGCGGCGATAGATTTCCTGCGGGGTGCCGATTTGCTCGATGATGCCGTGGTCCATGACGACAATTCGGTCGGCCATGGCGAGAGCTTCCTCCTGATCGTGGGTCACCATTATGGTGGTGACGCCGAGCCGTTCCTGTAGCGCCTTGACCTCGTGTCGCAGATGGACACGCACCTTCGCGTCAAGCGCGGACAACGGCTCGTCGAGCAAAAGCAGTCCCGGCGATGTCGCCAGCGCGCGGGCCAGCGCGACCCGTTGTTGCTGGCCGCCGGATAACTGCGCCGGATACTTGGCTCCCTGTTCCGGCAAACCGACCAAGTTCAGAAGTTCCTGAACGCGGGCCCTGATCTGATCGGCAGGCAGTTTCTGGTTCTCGAGGCCGTAGGCGACGTTCTTGATGATCGTCAGGTTGGGAAACAGCGCATACGACTGGAATACGATGCCGAAGTCGCGCTCGGTCGGCGGCAGCGCCGATATATCGCGGCCGGCCTGGATGACCGAGCCTTCGGACTGGATGTCGAGACCGGCAATCGCACGCAATAGTGTCGTCTTGCCGCAACCCGATGGCCCGAGAAAGCAGACGAATTCTCCCTCGTGAATATCGAACGAAACATTCTTCAGCGCTGTAAAGGTGCCGAACCGCTTCGTCAGATTCCGGATACTGAGGTATGCTTGCTGATCGGCTTCCGTCATATCGCGCTCCGACCGGCCTCCGATCCGGAAGCCGGAACGATAGTGTGCCAGAAAAGAACGTGGCCGACACCTCCCCACAAAGGGGAGATGCCGGCCAGCTCGTTTCGATTATTCCTTGGGTTCGGATTTCGAATCGTAACGCGCCTGCCATTCGGCGAGAATGCGCTTACGGTTGTTGGCCGCGAACTCGAAATCATTGTCGATCATCTTCTCGAGCAGGTTTGGCGGGAAATGTTCAACTGGCTTGGCCACGCCGGGCATGGCGACGACGGCGTATCCATCATTGTACATTTCGTTCGCCTTGCGCGTGATCGACCAATCGACAAGGGTCTTGGCAGCCTCGAGCTTGGAGGTCCCGGCAATGATCGCCGTTGCCTCCATGTCCCAGCCAACACCTTCCTCAGGCACGATGATCTCGAGCGGTGCTCCAGCGGCCTTCGATTTGGCGCCTCGGAACGCGAACGAAACGCCGATCGGAATCTCGCCGGCAGCGGCTAGTTTGCACGGCTTCGAACCCGAATGCGTGTAACGCGCGATGTTCTCGTGCAATGCGTCCATGTAGGACCATCCGCCGTCTTCACCGAACATCTGCAGCCAGCTCGACACGTCGAGGAAACCGGTCCCCGAGGAATTGGGGTTCGGCATGATGACGTGGCCCTTGTACATCGGCTTGGTCAGATCCTTCCACGATGTCGGCGGCGTCAAACCGGCCTTCGCCGCTTCGACCGTGTTGTAGCAAATCGACGCCACCCAGGCGTCCATGCCGACCCAAGTGGGCGGGTTCGAATTGTCAACGAACTTCTTGTCGAGTTTCTCGACACCTTTCGGTGCGTAGGGTTCCAGCATCCCTTCGCTCTTGAGGAGCAGGAGAGACGTTGCCGCCAGACCCCACACCACATCGGCTTGCGGGTTGTTTTTCTCGGCCAGGAGTTTCGCCGTCACGATACCCGTGGAGTCGCGGACCCACTTGATCGTGATATCGGGGTGATCTTCGTTGAACCGATCCGCATACTTCTGCAGATCCTCTGCTTCAACGGCCGTGTAAACGGTTAACTCCGTGGTCGCCGCGGTGACCGGCCCCACAAAGGCGGCAGTCGCCAGTCCGAACGCGGCAATACCTGCAGTGAAGTACTGCCAGTGTCTCTTCCAACTAGTCATGACGTTCCGTGCTCCCCATTTTGTTCGTTCGTACGGTCGAGGTTTTCGTTGATACCGAAGCCTGACCAATACATCGAGCCGATATCGACTCTTGAGCGAGCGAATCCTGCCTTCGGCTGACAGTGGAATCCTCCCGCACCGCCCGCTAATCAGACGATCGCGACTTGACGGCGGTTTACTAGACTAGCGCGTCGCACCATCTGTCCAATAGATAATGAATATACGAAATATAGATTATACCTATTTATAAACCAGAACGGACCAATCTAGTCGTCCGGCTCGCCCGGCCAGGTCTCGCAGCCCGGCGGAATCGCGATGCCCGCGAGGGTGCGGTCGGTCCAGATGTGCTTGGCCCTGGTCATGTCGGGCGGCTCGTCGAGGCTACCGCCCTTGATCGCCGTGTAGTTCCTGTCCCAAGTTCCGGCGTGCATGATGCGCGTGCCGCAATCGGGGCAGAAATAACAGTCCGTGGTGTTGCCGCTGTCGGTCGGACGGGTCCAGATTCTGGGCTCACCCTTGATGATTCGCACTTCGGCTCGCGGAAAGATCACCGAGATGCCGAACGCCGACGCCGATTGCTTCTGGCATTCCCGGCAGTGACAGGCGTAAACGTCGAGGGGCTCGGCGGTGATCTCGTAGCGAAGATTACCGCACTGGCAGCCCCCCGTTCGCATCGCGTCTATGCCGCCGCCCGGATGGCGGCCGCCTTGACCGCGTCGCCGACTTGTCCTTCGAACTGTTCGAAGTTCTTCTCGAACCGCCGCGTCAGGTCGCGCGCCTGGTCGTCGTAGGCCGAGACATCGCCCCACGTGTTGCGCGGCGCGAGAACCTCCGACGGCACGTTCGGGCACGCACTCGGCACCAACACGCCAAAGTTCGGGTCGGCCACGAACTCGACACTGTCGAGCTTGCCGTCGAGCGCGGCGTTGACCATGGCACGGGTATGGGCGATGCGCATCCGCTCGCCGGCACCGTAACCGCCACCCGACCAGCCGGTATTGACCAGCCAGCACTTGGCGCCGTGCTGGGCCATCTTGTCGCCGAGCAGACGGGCGTAGACCGTCGGATGTCGCGGCATGAACGGCGCGCCGAAACACGTCGAGAAGGTCGCCGCCGGCTCCTTGAGGCCGCGTTCGGTACCGGCGACCTTCGCCGTGTAACCGGACAGAAAATGATACATCGCCTGCTCAGGCGTGAGCTGGCTGATCGGCGGCAGCACGCCGAAGGCGTCGCAGGTCAGCATCATGATGTTCTTCGGATGTCCGGCGCGGCCGTCGGGCGAGGCATTGGGAATCTCCGAGATGTCGTAGGACACCCGGCCGTTCTCCGAGTACGTGGTGTCGAAGAAATCGAAGGTCCGCGTATTCTCGTCCATCATCACGTTTTCGACGATCGAGCCGAACCGCGACGTCGTCGCGAATATCTCGGGCTCCGCTTCCGCCGTCAGGTTGATGGTCTTGGCGTAGCAGCCGCCCTCGAAGTTGAACACGCCGTCCGGGCCCCAGCCGTGCTCGTCGTCGCCGACCAGCTGGCGCGAGGCGTCGGCCGAGAGCGTCGTCTTGCCGGTGCCCGAGAGCCCGAAGAAGATCGCCGAGCTGCCGTCGGCGCCGATGTTCGCGGAACAGTGCATCGGCAGGACGTCCTGCGGCGGCAGCAGGTAGTTCATCACCGAGAAGATCGATTTCTTGATCTCGCCAGCGTAGGCCGAACCACCGACCAGGATCAGGCGCCTGGTCAGGTTGACGACGATGAAGGTGCCGGAGGTGGTGCCGTCGGCGGCCGGATCGGCCTCGAGCGACGGCGCCTGTAGCACGGTGAACTGCGGCTCGAACGCGCCCAGTTCGCTATCGGCCGGCTGAATGAACATGTTCCGCGCAAACAGATTGTGCCAGGCATTCTCGGTGACCACGCGGACCGGCAGGCGGTAGGTCGGATCGGCCCCTGCGTAACAATCCTGCACGAACACGTCGCCCTTGCCGAGGTGGGCCTGCATCTTGGCAAGCAGCTCGTCGAAGTGCGCCGGCGAGATCGGACGATTGACATTGCCCCACCAGATGTCGTCGTGAATCGCCTCGTCGTCGACGACAAAACGGTCGTTGGGCGAACGCCCGGTATGCTGGCCGGTCAGCGCGACAAGCGCGCCGCCGGCGGCGAGATTGGTCTCGCCGCGCCGGAGCGACTCTTCATAGAGGCGAGCCGCGTTCAGATTCCAGAATGCGGTTCCGTTGCCGCCCAGCCCATGGTTGTCCAGTCCATGGCTGCTGATCACATGTCCCACGTCCTTCAACGTCTTGTCCTCGATATCCTTCTTGAGTGCCGCAATCAGGCGCAGGCGGCCAGCTTTTCGCCGGTCTGGTGTTCATCATCCCCACGCCCATGAGGTTGAAACTTTAAGGGTGCGCCGAGGGGCGTTCAATAGCCTGTTAGGGTCACGCGTTCCAGCGCGGCGATACCGGCTCTGGAACGCGGTCAGCCCTGCGGCGCCAACACCATGGAGACGGATTGGCGGATCGCGCCGGCCAAGTCGGTGCCCGGACCGCCCTTGGTTATGAACCCCCGGGCACCGCCCCAGATGGCGTCGTCATACACATAGTTGTTGCTGCTCGCGGTCAGCATCACAACGTTCGCCAGATTGTCGTACGCGAGAATTTGACGCAGCGTTTCCATGCCGTCCATCCCGCCTGGCATGTACATGTCGAGGAAGACCAAGCGCGGTTTGTGTCTTTGGTAAAGGGCCACGCCCTCACGGCCGTGGCGAGCCTCCAAGGGTCGATCGACTCCCAATCCATTGAGGATTGAAACGACGATCAGACGAAAATCGGGATCGTCATCGACGACAAGAACCTGGGCAGGTGGAGTGTTGACCAAACTGTTGCTTCCCAAGGAGCCCGTCTGTCAGGCCCGGCCGATGCAAACCAGGTTCCGATCTTCAGGTGATTGAGCTTTCTCGAAGCCTGTCGAAGGCTTCCGTGAAGCTCTCGGTGCTGAACGGCTTGGCGAGACCGGTATCGGCGCCGACGGCCTGCGCCGCCTCGACGGTCTTCTCGGCCGACATCGAATCCCAGCCGCCGGATACGGCCATCACGGGAATGAACGGGTCGAGTCGCTTGATCTGGCGGATACCTTCGATGCCGCCCATGCCGGCCATGAAGATGTCGGCGATGATGAAGGCGAAGTTGTTGCGTTTCACCGATTCCATCGCGTTCTCGTAACTGGTCGCGCGGACGCACGTATAGCCGCGCTGGGCGATCATCACCTCAAGCACGTCGAGCATGACTTCGTCATCGTCGATAATCAGGACCTTGGCGGACTCGACCATGGGCCGCGTACCCCTCGAATCGTTAGAGTCGCCAAAAGAGTACCAGAAGGCGTATTGTTTTCAACCGCTTGAGTGTCTTGAAGCGCCGGTCAGGTGATTCCGCTGGACTTCAGCCGCTCGAAGGCGATCTCGAAGCTATCCTCGCTGAACGGCTTGGCCAGCGCCGCATCGGCGCCGACCGCCTGGGCCGCCTCGACGGTCCTTTCGCCGGTTATCTCGTCCCAGCCGCCCGACACCGCCATCACCGGGATAAACGGGTCGAGCCGCTTGAGCTGGCGAATACCCTCGATACCGCCCATCCCCGACATGAAAATGTCGGCGATCACGTACGCGAAATTGTGGCGCTTTACCGCCTTGATGGCATCTTCGAAATTTTTCGCGTGCACGCTCACGTAGCCACGCATCTCGAGCATGACGTCCAGCAGGGCCAGCATACGATCATCGTCCTCGACGATCAGGATCTTAGTGGAACCAACCACGTACTCCGTCCCATCCGCTCCCCTCGGACTAACGGGCATGATATCAGGAAACTCGAGAGTGAAAACCGTTGATGATACGAAACTAGCCCGTCGCACGGGCGCGCTTCGTGAGCGTCACGAGCTGCGTCCGGCAGTCGCCGGCATCCGACGCCATCTCGTCGAAATCGAGACGCGCGGTGCGCGCGCCGAGCCGGAGGTCGCAGCCGTCGGGATCGATCCCGGTCAGGCGCCAGCCCGCACCCTTGCGCCCGAGCAGGACCCGCGCGCAGAGATCGATGGCGTCGGCGTGGTCGGCATTCATGTGTTCGATGACACCGGGTGCGGCCTCGGCGATGGCCGCTATTGCCGCCTTGTCCCGGATCATGACCCGTTTCGCCGGGATCCAGCGTGCCTGCGCGAAGCCGCCGACCCAGTGCACGCGCTCGACCGTCATCCGATAAAACGCGAAGTCGCCGAACCCGGCATAGAGCGCGGCGTCCGGGTGCCGCGCGAGAAACCGGGCGCGTGCCGCCTCGATATCCCTCGCCGGCAACTTCGCCACCGTGCCCGCGAGCGTGACACGCGGTCCGGTCTGCGGGTTGCGGCGCCCCTTGGCGGCCTCGACCAGCAGCGCGGCGCGCTTGTCCTTGGCGAGGTTGCGGGTGTGCTCGGACAGCGTCGAGAACAGGAAGAGCGGCGAGCCGTCGAAATCGCAGGCATAGGTCACCAATGCGTTTGACGGCGCGCCACCGTGACCGGGATCGACGCTCGCCAGCGCACCTGCGCCGTGGGCGCGGATGAAGCAACGGACCTGCTGGCCGTCCGAGATGGCGTTGTCGTTCATGACGGTCCCCCCGTTCTCCTCGCTGAGCTTCTGTGCAAACGTCCCGCGTTGATCCGACCCACAGTACGTGGCTCAACCCTAATCGGTTCGGTCCGCCTTCGCCATTGACCTGTGACACCTGTCGCCCCGAATTCAACGCCAACTTTCGGATAGGCGGCGGGCGGCGGCGACCGTTAGGGTGACGCGACGCACGAACACCCGACACGGAGGAGCCAAGCATGACCGCCATTCTCGTCAATACGCCCGAGGTCTGGGGCGACGACTTCCCGTTCAGCCAGGCCGTCGTCGAGCCCGCGGGCCGGCGCGTTCACCTGACCGGACAGGTCGCCTGGGACCCATCCATGACCGTTATCGGCGAGAACGATCCGACGGCGCAGACCGACTTTGCGCTCGACAACATCGAGAAGGTGCTGGCGGCGATCGGCGGCACGCTCGACGATATCGTCTCGACCACGCTCTTTTACGTCCGCCAGGACGACCTGCCGGCGATCCGCGAGGTTCGCGAACGGCGCATGCCGGCCCGCGGCGCGACCACGTCGACCGCGGTCAGGGTCGCGTCGCTGGTCGACGAACGCCTGCTGGTCGAGATCGCCGTGATCGCCGTGGTGCCGGACGAACGCTTCAGGCAGCCCGATTGAAGCGGTCCCAGGCCCAGCCCGAGGCCGCGCCGAGCATCATCCAGAACAGCGCGACGCTGACCAGCGAGGCGACCGCGAAGTGCGCGGCAAGTTCCGCGGGCGGGCCGTCCGAATAGTAGCCGGCGTGCGGCGCGCCCCAGGCATGCGGCGCAACGATGAGCACGAGCCCCAGCAGGCGAAGCGCCATCGACTGCCCCTTGATCAGCGCGATCAGGCCGCCTGCGGTCAGCACCACCGCAGCCAGCCACCAGCCCTGGCGCGCCATCAGGTCGGCGGCCGCCATGCCCGGCAGTTCGGGCGGCAGGCCGAGCGCCGGGGCGAGAAATACGGCGGCGTAGCCGAGCAATCCCCACACCAGGCCGCGGCGCCATCCGACATTGGCAGAGCCGTTCATCAGGTAGCACGCCGCCAGGATCGCGGCGAAACCGACGCCGAACAGAACCGACGTCAGCAGGGTAAAGGCGTGACGCTCGATGCCGTCTTCGGGCGCCCAGGCCTCGGCGTCGTGCACGTGCTCGCTGCCGTCTTCGTGTGTGTGCGTTTCGCCGCCGGCGGCGCCGTCGGCGGGCGCATCCTCGTATGCCTCGGCGGCGATGATGATCGGCGTGGTCAGCGCCATCTGCAGCGTCCAGCCGAAGACGCCGGCGACCAGACCGGCAACCAGCGCGGTCTTCAACAGTTTGATGATCATGATGGGTTCCCCCTCGAAATCCACTCTTTGCGGCCGGCACAGAGCAGCCGGAACGGTCCGGGATGGATCCCGGCCGCCGACGCTCAGCGAGGCCGTCGCGATAAGGTCAGGTCAGTCGGTCAATGCCACGGACTAGTGGCAGGGCATCGCGAAGCTGTGGCGGCCGTCGTGCGCCGCGTTGTGGAGTTCGGCGGGTTGGGCGAAGCCCGTGCCCCAGATCAGGAAGACGCCGAAGAGGAAGGCGATCATGGCCGGTGCGGCCCGGTCGAGGGCGGCAACGGAAACCTGCTGCGTTTCTGTCTTGTTCGTCATGGTCAGTACTCCATTGGTCACAGTGTGTCTTATCCGATCACCGCCAACGGATGGTTCCGGCCCCGGGACGCCCCGTCCCTGAAGCAGGCGATGACATGCGACGGCAGGTCTCCTGGCTAGCGGTTCATCGCGCCGTTCGGCCTTCCCGGACCCCGAGGGGCATTCCAGTGACCATCACGAACGGCACTCGCCGCTGACAGTTGCGGGGGCAGCCACGGCCCGGAATCCCCTCTGGGGTCGATTCCTCCGTGTTCCCTTTTCATCCCCAGGCTTTGTCGCCCTTCATGGGGAAACCGTCACGAAACTTTAATCACGACCCGTATTCAGCGTCAATCTGGAGACGCCCCGATCTGTCGCATTCACGACGCCTGGCACGACACCGGGTGGCGATTCAGCTGCCGTGGCCCTGGTGCATGTCGTGACTGCCCCCGGTCGTGCCGATGGGCTCGACCGCGACGATGACGTCGACCCGGCCGGCTTTCTCGAAGATCAGGGTCATCGGGAACGATTCGCCCTCCTTGAGCGGCGCCTTGAGGCCGAACAGCATGACGTGCAGTCCGCCCGGCTTGAAGATCGCGGGCTCGCCCGGCGAAACGTCGGCGCCGTCGAGCTTCATCATCTTCATGACACCATCGACGGCAGCGTGGGCATGGATCTCGGCGCGGTCGGCGACGCCGGTCTCGATCGCGACGAGACGGTCGGCGCTATCGCCCGTGACCATGATTTCCATGTAGGCGGCGCCGGTCTTGGCATGCCCGGCGGATGCCCGCGCCCACGGGTGGTGGATCATGATACCGTCCGTCGTTACGTCGTGGGCCATCGCCCAGTCGCCGGAAAACGAGCCGAACAACAGGCCAAGAACTACCGCCAATAATTTGAAAGAATTGAACATTCTGGATTTTCCTTACGGTAGGTGGAAGGTTTGCGCCTTGTATATCGTCCCGAGGCGCCATGGTCACGCAAATGTGAAGTCGTCAGGGATACCACGGGCACGGCGGCGGCTTCTCATCATCCGGGTGCCGGGTTAGCATTCGTGTGAAACCGTCCCGAGAAACGACCCCCCATCTGAACAACAACGAGGTCATGTCGATGTCTCTCCAACAGTCTTTGAAAGCCGCGCTGATCGTTCCGGCCCTGCTGGCGCTCGCCGTCGCAACGTCGCCCGGTGTCCAGGCCGCCGACCCGCTCGAGGGTGTGGTCAAGGCCCGCCAGGGCTACTTCCAGCTTGTCCTCCTCAACGCCGGCACGCTGTTCGGCATGGCCAAGGGCGATGTCGCCTATGACGCCGACAAGGCGCAGACCGCTGCAGACAATCTCGTGCTTCTCAGCAGCATGGACACTTCGGCGCTATGGGCCGCCGGGACCTCGAAAGAGGAAATGCCCGGCAAGACGCGCGCGCTGAAGGCGATCTGGGATACCTGGCCGGCCGTCACCGAGAAGGTCGCGGCTTTCAAGAAAGCGACCGCCGACATGGCCGATTTCGCCGGTGCCGGTGTCGAGGGCATCCAGGCCAACGCCGGGGCGCTCGGCGGCGCCTGCAAGGGTTGCCACGACGACTTCCGCGCCAAGGACTTCTGATCGCGGCGCAGTACCGTGAGCGTTCTTCCGCTCGACAACAGCGCCGAACACGAGGCTGACTACGAGAACAGACGGGTTTGGGACCTTCCAACCCGTCTTTTCCACTGGTCGCTTGTTATCTGCGTGACCAGTGGCTGGCTGCTCGGCGAGAACATGACCTTCTCGACCATCAACTGGCATTTCTGGCTCGGCTACACGACCGGCGGCCTGCTGGTATTCCGGCTGATCTGGGGATTCGTCGGCCCGCCGCATGCCCGCTTCAAGGCGCTGCTGCCGACGCCCGCGGCGGTGCGCGACTACCTCGCGCATGTTGCCGACCGGCGCCCCAGCGGCGTCGCCGGACACAATCCGCTTGGCGCATTATCGGTTCTCGCGATGCTCGCCACGCTGACGGTCCAGGTGGTCAGCGGCCTGATGAGCGAATCCGACGACTTCTTCGACGGCGGACCGCTCAGTTCCATGGTGCCCGACGCCGTGGTGCGCGCCGCCAACGAGATCCACGCGATCAGCTCGAGCGTGCTGATCTGGCTCGTCGGGCTGCATGTCGCGGCGCTGGTCTTCTATCTTGTCTGGAAACGTGAGAACCTGATACGTCCCATGGTTACCGGCATCAAGAAGGTTCGCCGCTAAATTGCTGATCCGTGAGGAAATGCCGGCCGATCGCCTGGCCGTTCACGATCTCGTCGCCCGCGCCTTCGGCGGCCACGACGAAGCGCGGCTGGCCGACGCCCTGCGTACCGCTGGTGACGCGGTGATCTCCATGGTCGCCGACGACGGCGGCTCGATCATCGGTCACGTCATGCTGTCGAAACTCGTCGAACCCGGCGGCATGCTGGCGCTGGCCCCGGTCAGTGTCGACCCTGCCCGCCAGGGCATGTCGGTCGGCTCCGCCCTTATCGAGGCTGCCCTCGCCCAGGCCCGGGAGGACGACTGGGGCGCGGTGTTCGTGCTTGGCGAGCCCGACTATTACGGCCGCTTCGGCTTCGCTCTTGAAGCCGCCGAACCGTTTTCCTCGCCCTATCCGCCCGCATACATGATGGCGCTGGAATTGCGCCCAGGCGCGCTCTCCGGCAAGACCGGCGCACTGGTCTACCCGTCGGCGTTCGGGTGAACCGCCGGACCCGGAGACACCCCGCGCGCGCCGATTCCGCTCCCGGACTAGTAGAGCCTGAGATACTCCTCGACCTCCCAGTCGGTCACGGCCTGGTGATAGCGTTCCCATTCGTCGTTCTTGTAGGCGATCCATGATTTGCGCATGACCTCGCCCATCACCTTGCCGGCGAGATCGTCGGCCTTGAGCGCCTCGGTCGCCATCATCAGGTTGCGCGGCAGCCGGCGAATGCCGGCTTCGGTCAGTTCGTCCTCGCTCATGGCGTAGAGATCGCGGTCGGTTGGTTCGCCCGGATCGGTCTTGTTCTCGATCCCTTCGATCGCGCACCCCAGCGTCATGGCGAACGCCAGGTAGACGTTCATGGTCATGTCGGCGGCGCGGTTCTCGATACAGAACCGGCTCTGCGGCAGGCGGAACTGGGCCGAGCGATTGTTGTGACCGTACGTGATGTTGGTCGGCGCCCACGTCACCGTGCCGCCCTCGAAGCCGCCGACACGCGGCACCAGGCCGTTGTAGGAATTCACGATCGGACAGGTAATCGCGCACAGCGCCTCGGCGTGCTTCATCAGTCCGCCGACGGCGTACATCACGTTTTCGGACCACTTGCCGTCCTTCTCAAAGATGTTGTTGCCGACATCGTCGGCGCGCTGGATCGAGAAATTGATGTGCGCGCCCGACCGCCAGTCGCCGATGGTCGGCTTCGGCATGAAGGTGACGAAGGCGCCGTGCCGTTTGGCGACCTCCTTGAGCAGGATGCGCAGGAACACCAGCCGGTCCGCCATCTCGATCAAGTCGGTATAGTGGAAGTCGAGCTCGAACTGCGAATACGCGCCCTCTGCGACCACGTCGTGCAGATTCCAGCCGAGGCCCTCGAGCATGTCGATCAGCTCGCCGAGGAAACCCATCGAATTGAGCGAATACTCGACGTCGTAACCGAAAGCCTGGCGACGCGGCCGCAATCCGTCCTCGGGATCGTCGTCGAACGCCTTTACCGGCCGGCCGTCGTCGTTGTAGCGCATGACGATGAACTCGGGCTCGACGCCCGCATAGCCGACGTAGTTGGCGTCACGCGCCGCCTGCACGGCGCGCTTGAGCGCCTGGCGCGGACAGACATTGTAAGGAGCCCCCTCCCAGAACAGGTCGGCGAAAATGATCGCCATGGTGCTGTCCCACGGGCAAACGTAGACAGCGTCAAGGTCGGGAACCATGACCTGATCGGAATCGGCGGGCGTGAGTTCCGGCACGTACGAGACCGAATGCACGGCGAACTGCGGTCCCTTGCCGAGACAAAGCAGCTCGAAATCGCTCATCGGCACGGGCTTGGTCTTGGGAATGCCGTGCAGGTCGATCCAGCTCGACAGCACGTACTTGATGCCGAGTTCCTCCAGCTTCGCCTTCAGTGGCGCGATCCGCGGCCGGTTGCGCTCGATCGCCTCGTCGAAGCTCTGGTAATAGATCCGGTCGCCCGCCGCCGGCGGCACGCCCTCAATCCGTCCGCTCGGGACGATGCGTCCCAGTTCGCTGGCCATGTCCGTGATGTTCGCTGCGTTCATCGTCTGCTCCCTGTCCTGATCGTCGCTCACGACGCCTGCGGCATATCCTCGGGATCGATCCCCGGGACATAGGTGATGCCTGCCTGCTGTTTCCAGTCGTGTGGATAGGCGGCGTAGAAGATCACGCATTTCTCGTCACACTCGTAGGCAATGTGATTGTCGCGCGGTATGTAGATCACGTCGCCCGGGGACAGTTCGTAGGCCTCGCCGTCGCAGGTCAGCCGAAAGTTGCCTTCCATGCAGTAGATGATCTCGTCGCAGGTCAGGTCCCAGGGAACGGACACCTTGTTTAGGAAGTTCAGACCGCCGCACATGGTGTCGCTCACGGCGCTGGTGACGAACGGCTTGATGTAGGTCTTGCCCGGCTCGAGCGTGTGAAGCCGGTGTTCGATGTCAGCGAAACGGTAGACTTGGGGCTGCTTTCCCATGATGGTTTTTCCCTCGAATCTGATGTTTATGAGCTTTGCTGCGATTGCATCTTAAGGATCGACTCGTTGAGTTCGATCTTGTAGCCGTCCGGATCCTCGCAGAACGCGATGATCCGCGTGCCGTTCTTCATCGGTCCCGGCGGGCGCGTGATGTTCACGCCGGCGGCCGCAAGATCCTCGCAGGCCTTGTAGACGTCCGGGGTTTCGATGCAGATGTGTCCCCAGCCGTTGCCCTTGTCGTAGTCCTCGGTCTGGTCCCAGTTCTCGGTCAGTTCAATCGCCGGAAACTCCGCCTCGGGGCCGTAGCCGATGAACGTGTTCGTGAACTTGCCCTCGGGATAGTCTGTTCGGCGAAGCACCTGCATCCCCAGTATCCCGCAATAGAATGCGATCGATCTGTCGGTGTCGCGGACCCGCATCATGGTGTGGGCGAGACGATAGCCGGCTCGGTTGTCGGTGTCGTTCATCGGGGACTCCTTTCGCTTCAACGGTGTGACGCCGGCGCGCCGGCGGATGTGTTCACTGCGACGAGTTCCTGAAACGCACGTACCGAATCCTCCCAGCACGACGACAGGACGCCGCCGTCCCGGGCGACGACGGACGCCCGGCCCTGCTGCATCCGCTCGCAGATGGCGTGGTCTTCCTTGTGGACGTTCCACCACAGCTTGCCGAGCGCCTCGATTCCGACCGCATCCGGCCGTTCGCCGTGGGTCTGGTAGATCGCGCGCTTCTGCGCCGTGCGGCCCGGCCCGAGCGGCACGTTCAGGTACACGCCGATCTGGTTCGGGAAGTAGGTGCCGAGGATGAAATTGGGAAACAGCGTCAGATAACGGGAACTGACGGCCAGGCTTGATGTACCGGTGTTCTCGGCATCGAGATCGACGGTGCTGCCAAGACAGTTCCCGTCGATGAAGGTCGCATGCTTGTCGAGCGGCTGGTCCGTCGTTCCGCGATGGACGAACTGCACGTGATAGGGTTCGATGAAGTTCTCCATGATGAACTTCCAGTTGGTCTCGACGATTCCGAAGTCGAGCGTCGTCAAGGGCATCAGGTGCGTCAGATCGACGTCCGACAGCCGCGCCTGCAGCGAAGCCGCGTAAGCGTCGAAATCCGGCGCTTTGCCGCCGACGTTGACGAATATCCAGTCGTGCCACACGTGGCAGCGAACCGGAACCAGCCCATGCGCGGCGGGCTCGAACCCCTCGGCCTTGGCGTCGCCCGGGCCACCGAAAGACGGGAAGGCCCGCAGCGCGCCTTTCAGGTCGTACGCCCACGCGTGATAGGGACAGCGGATCAGCTTGCCGACATTTCGGGCTTCGTCGACGAGTTTCAGGCAGCGGTGGCGGCAGACGTTGTGAAAGGCGCCGATCTGATTGTCGTGATCGCGAACCAGGACAATCGGTTGACCGGCCACCGTCGTTGGAAACGCGTCGCCGGCGCGTGGAATCTCGTGCGCGAACCCGGCACAGACCCAGTTGTCGGTGAACACCGTGGCGCATTCCGCGTTCCAGAACTCCTCGTCACAGTAAGCGGACGATGGAAGGCCGGCCCTGGGCGTCGTCCCCGACCAGAAGGGCCCGAATTGGACGGCAGACACTTCGGACATCTCAGTCACTCCATCCGCGCTTTAGAAGGAACTGGTTCTTGAAGTTGCGAAGGCCGAACATGACCTCGACCTCGGCGATATCGCCGGAATCGTGAATCTCGTCATTCAGGAACCCGAGCAGCGACTCTCGGTCTTCGCTCACGAGTTCGACGAACAGGTCGAAGCGGCCGGCGACCCAGAGGATGTAGACGACGTCTTCGTGCCGGCCGAGACGCTCGGCAACCGACGCCGGCGTGAAGCCCGCAGCCACCTTCACGCCGAGAACGGCATCGGCCTGGTACTCGGGCACGATGGGTTCCGCGATGGCGACGATTCGCATGATCCCCGCGTCGCGCAGACTGTTGACGCGGTTTCGCACGGTGCCCTCCGACACGCCGAGGGCCTGGGCGATCTCCGAGAACGGCATGCGGCCGTCCTTTTCGAGATGGGCCACGATCCGCTGGTTGAGTTCGTCCTGGCGCAGTCGGTCGGCGTCTTCGCGCGGAAGACGGACAACGCTCGCGACGGCCTCCTCCACCTGCTTCTTTTCCGCGTGATTACGCATTTCGACTCCTGATAAATACGAATTTCGCAAATCTTACGGATTCATGTTCCGAAAATCGTAACGAATATCGCATGATCTTACTTATTTCGCAACATCGTTTCTGCGCGCCATACCCTCTCTTGCCCCTCTGACAAGAGATCGCCGGCTGATACCCAGCATGCGGCGGCCGCCGCGAGCCTGGTCTCCCGGTCAGGTCCGTCCGAAGATGATCGCTATCGGGAGAGTCCCTTGCGTTCCATCGCGCCCCAGCCGCGTTCCTGGCGCAAGAATTCGAGCCAACCCTGAATCCGCCAGAGATTATTGATTTGGCGGTAACCGAAGTTTTCAAGCACCGCCACCGCAGTCAGAACGGCTAGGTCGCGAGCCCGCGGGAATCGAGCAATCTGCATTTCCTCCAGGGCCAGCGCGCCGACACTCAGGAAGATGCCGAAAACAAATGTCATTGCCAGATAGGCTGCGAAGAACTCGAAGCTGAGCAGCCCCGAGAAATAGAAAATCGGCATGACCAAGTAACCGAAAAGCTCGACCACGGGGGCAATAACGTCCGAAACGAGAATGTTGAGAAATCCAATGATTCCGGCGCGACCGTATCGCGAATTGGCCAGCATGATACCGTGCTTGAAGAACGTTTCCAGCGTACCACGCTGCCACCGTCGTCGCTGACGCGCCAACGTGGATAGGTTTTCCGGCGCCTCCGTCCAGCACACAGGTTCAGGCACGAAAACGACCTCGTAATCGCGCTCCTTCTCGCTTAGGTGCCGGTGGATCTTCACAATGATCTCCATGTCCTCGCCGACGGTGCCGAGCGAGTATCCGCCAACCTCCACGGCCACCCAGCGACGAAAGATGCCGAACGCGCCGGAGACGATTAGCAGGCTGTCGATACTGCTGAGCGACAGCCGGCCCATGAGGAACGCCCGCAGATACTCAATCACCTGAAACAGCGCGAGTAGATTGGTCGGCAGGGCGATCTTCTTCACGGCGCCGGACTCGATCAGGCACCCGTTCGCCAGCCGCACCGTGCCGCCCACCGCAACGACTCGCGCGGGATCCTGGATGAATGGCTCCACCGCTCGGAGCAGCGCATCGCTCTCCAGAACGGAATCGGCATCAACCGAGCAAATCAAGGGCGTTCTCGCGACGTTGATGCCGGCATTCAAAGCGTCTGCCTTGCCACCGTTCTTCTTGTCGATGACCAGCAGGCGGGAATGCATCTCGGATGTGTATATCCCGCGAACCGGCCTGTGCGGAATGTCCATCGGATAGTCCCGGTCGACCTGTACCAGGCGGAAAGCCTCGACGAGCTGCTCAAGGGTATCGTCCGTCGAACCGTCATTGATCACGATGACCCGGAAGTTGGGATAGTACATCGACAGTAGGGACCGAATACTCTGAACAATTCCCTTCGACTCGTTGAAAGCGGGCGCCAGAATGGAGATCGGCATCGTTGCGTCTGACAATTTGCCCCAAACGTTCGAGGAGTCCTCCACGACCGTCCGCCGGGAAAGCGCCAGCCACGCAAGGACCAATTGCGACAGGTAGATCGCGTTCTGCAGCACGCCTATGGCGATTACGAAACCGGAAACCCAGACCACCCAATTGACGACATCCTGCATCGTCATGCGGCGGCTTCCGTACGTTCCGCAATAACCAGCTGGGCAACCAGCCCCGCTGGATCGCTTCCGGCCGAATGCGCCAGAAGCAACCTCTGCCCCTGTTCGCCGAGCAGCCACAACGACTCGGCAGCACGATATCGCACCCACCACATCTCGTCGTCGAGCATCCTCTCGAGCGCTGGCGCGACATCCGTCATGCCGATGTCGGCTGCGGCCTGGGCGGCCTGGGCGCGGACTTCCCATGCCGGATCCGTCAGGGCCTGCCGGACGGCGTCCGCCGCCGCCGGGTGTTGCAGGACACTCAGCGCGCGAAGCGACTCGGCGCGTTCGTTCACGTTCGGCGATGACAGCAGATCGGCAAGATCGTCGACCATCCCATATTTACCGCTGCGTCCAAGTCCGTAGATCAGCATGACCCTGGCGTCGGGATTGCGCGAGGCCCTGATGGTCCGCAACACCCCGTCCGGATCGCGCTCCGCCAGCGCCGCAACGATGGGCCGCACCTCGCGGCTGCGCACCGCGGTGCCCAATTCCAATGTCTCGCAAAAAACCTTCGCATCGAACTTGAAGGACGAGGAAACAATCACCCGCGCAGCCAAAAGCCGGATATCGGCGTTCGGGTCGCTCAGCAATTGCCAGACCGCGTCGAATGACCGGCGGGTATCGAAGAGCGACAGTCCGTTAATTGCCGATCTCCTGACCCGGGGATCCGGATTCGACAAGGCCTCGAGCAGTGCATCCTCGACACCGATGCCGGAAAGAACGTGCTCCATGGTTTGCAGCGTGCCGCCCCTGATCGACTTCGACAGGTCGAATGCGATACTCGCGAGCATCATCCGGTCCGAATCGCTGAGGGCAAGGCCGCCCCACTCTGTCGTACCATCGAGCGCGCGGATGAAAAGCCCCTCCAGTTCGTTCCGCCGTTTCTCACCGCGGGCAGCGGCGGCATCGCTGAACACCCGGCGAACGATCAGAATGGACATGCCGGCGACGGAGGCCGCCGCCAGCACGGCGGACGAGATCCAGATCGCGTTGAGCAGTGCCACGGACCAATTCTCCGGTCAGAACCTGACGGCCGTACCGAGCGACCATTCGTCGCGAAGGTAGGATCCGCTTCGGTCATCGCGCGTGAAGTCGAGACGCACGTCGACCTTCTCCGACACGCCGACGACCATCCCGGCCGCCCACGTCCGGGTATCGACGGTAACGCCGAGGTCGGTCTCCGGTGACTTGGCGCGCAGCGCATAGACATTGACCGGGGCGACCGGATCGAAGGACAGGTCACCCCGCAGGCTCCAGCCGGTCATGGTGCCGCCGCCGTCATCCGACCAGGCGTGGATCCGCCTGGCGGTAATCCAGGCGGAACCGTCGCCGAGATACTGGATCCAGCCCGGATCGAGATTGTCGACACCGACATCGGCATACTCCCGGTGACGCGCACCCAGCGTGGCGATCCCCGGCCCGAGCCCGAGTGCCGGCATTCCATCCCACGCATCGAGCTCGATCCCGCCGGATACGCCCCAACGCGGCAGGAAGTCGGCGCCCGGCGACGTCTCGGCACGAAGCGAAAGCGCGCCCCCCTCGCCCGCCCGCATTGAACCGCCGAGTTCAAGAAGATGATCGAAACTGCCGTAGCGCCTGCTGCGTTGCAGGACGCCGTCGACCGACCAGTGCCCCGGAACCTGATATCCCAGGCCCATGCGGGTCTCGTACCAGCGGTCGACCGAACGCCGGTCGAAGTCGCTTCGCGAGCCGGTAAGCGAGAGAACGTAGGAAGGGGCCGCTTCCTCGCCAACCCGGTCGAGCCATGCCGACAATTCAAGCGCTGCCGCGTCGTCCGGATCGCCGGCAAGCGCCTTGTCGAGATCGGCCCGCGCCGCCGCCGGTCGGCCGGCCCAAGCATTGAGCCGCGCGCGCGCCAGGAGCAGGTCACTGCGCCCGGGCTCGGCTTCGAGCGCCGGTCCAAGGATCGCGAGGGCCTCGTCGAAACGCTCCTGGTAACCGATCACCAGGGCCAACAGGAGACGCGCGTCATGGTGTTCGGGCTCGGCATCGATTACGGCGCGAAAATCGGCTTCGGCGGCGGCGAAGTTTCCCTTGTCCCGGTGGGCGAGGCCGGAATTCAGCAACGCCTCGATGTCGCCATCCGCACCAGCCGCCTGAACCGGCATTACGGCCAGCAGGGCGATCAGCACCGCGACGGCGACGCGCCGAAGCGTCAGATATCGAGGATTTTTCGAACGCGGGCCCATAGCTCCTCAGGCATGAATGGCTTCACCATGTATTCGTCCGCGCCGAGTTCGAGCGCTTCGACGACATCTTCCCCGGAGTCCCTCGCCGACAGCAACATCACGGGAACCGTAGCGGTGCGCGGGTCCTGCTTGATGCGCTGCAGGACCTCGACGCCGTCCATGCCCGGCATCATGCCGTCGAGAATGACCAGGTCGGGACGCACCTGCTGCGCCAGGCGCCACGCTTCGTCGCCATCGTCCGCCGTCAGCACCTCAATACCGCGCTGCGACAGCTTGTGCTGCAGGAGCCGTACGATCAGTTCGTCGTCATCTGCTACGATGATGCGGTGTCCGGACACGGCAATCTCCCAGTATCCGATAAGTTGACCCGCATGACGTCCGCGACGCAAGACCACTTAGTGCTTGCCGGCGGTTCCCGGCACTAACGCCCCCAGCGCGCCCGGAAGCCTCTTGAATCGATATGAACGAAGGGGCCGTGCGCCGCGTTCGCACCATACTCCCCAAGGCCGCCGTGCATGCCGTCCCAGTCCCCGTTCCGGCTCGCCTCGTCGACGAGATCGAAGAGCACGGCGGCGTCCTTCTTGTTGATCCGGCCATCGCCGTTGAGGTCGTCCATGACGCCGTCCCGCGGGTTGGAATCGAGATAGATGTCGGCGGCGCCGCCGTAGACGTGGCGCGAGTGCCGGCCGTTACCGATCGCGGCATTGTAGAACGGGGTCCGATAGCCGCTCATGATAACGATTCCGCAGCTGTCGAATCCGGCCGCATCGACCAGTTCGGCAACGCGGTGCAGCTTGAGCAGCAGCTCCTCGCGCAGGACAATGAACTTCGGCCAGCCGCTTTGCTGCTTCGACAGGAACTGGCCAATCGTGAACAACGGCGTCAGCCGGGTGCCGGCGATATCCTTGGAGACTTCGACAAGACCCGCCGGCGGCAGGTAGGCGTCGAGCCCCCGATAGGGCTTCCTCGGATAAAGGCCGATCCGGTAACCGTCGATCGTGCCGCTGGCCGCATCCGCGGCCGGCCGCATGACGAAGGCGTGCAGGGTCAGGTCTTCCCCGTTGTCCGTCAGCTCGATCTTCGACAGTCCGGGGACCGGGGGCGCGACCCACCGCCACACCCCGTCGTCCGTTTGCATCAGATCCCCGCGGTCGGCCGTGGCCAGCGCCGGGCGGGACGGCGCGATCCGAAGCTCCTCTCCCGGCATTACGAAAACGGAAAACAACGCCAGGTCGATGTCGAGCCCGTTGACGGTCGCCTTCAGGTGGTCGGACGGCAGTCTTGCCGAGCAGGGCGCGGCGGCACTCGCCGGCAATGCCGCCAGTTGGCCCGCCAGAAGGGCAAGCGCCGGCAGCAGAAAACACAGAACATGACGGACATTGAACAAGAATGACATGTCAGGGGAACCATGAAGCTGTACCATCACAACCGGAATCCGGTATCGGGGCTATTCGGTATGCCGACGTTGGTCGTTAGGCAATCATTATTGATTGGGTGTATCTTGACCGGGCCGCCCCCGATCCGACGGAATAAACCTTGCATCCGGATCGCGGAGATACGCTGGCCATGACACTGCATCGCGCGCTTGCGACCCTGCTGATCGCCCTCGCCGTCGTGTCGGCATCTCCGGCATCGGCCGCGACGGTCAGGGACAGGGTTGAAGCCGCACCCGAGCTGGCGTGGGGTCTGCTCGTACAGCGGTCCTGGCCCGCCGTCCGGCGTTACTATGCGGAGCGGGACCACCGGCCGGTCTGGAGCCGGGATGGCCGGGCGACGCCGGCCGCGCATGCCGTCCTGGCGGCGATCCGTAACGCCGACAACGAAGGCCTCGATCCGGGGCATTACCGGCTTGAGCACCTGGAGGCGCAGCTTTCCAGCCACCCCGCAACGCCGGATTTCGACGTCGACCTGACCGGCGAGGTTCTTCATTTCCTGGCCGAGGTGCAGTTCGGGCGGCTCGCCGTACCGGCCGATCTCGCGGGTGAGGACTCCTTGTCGGACGACCGCTTCGACCCGGTCCGCATCATCGACACCATCACATCGGCGCCTGATCCCGCCGCCGCCGTGCGCCATCTGGCACCGGCCAATTCCCACTATCGCGCCCTGCGGCGGGCACGCACCCAGTACGCGAACGCCATGATGCGTGGCGGCTGGCCGACGATCCCGCCGGGCCCGGCGATCAAGCCCGGGGCATCGGACCCCCGGGTTCCGCTGATCCGCCAACGTCTCGCAGCGACCGGCGATCTCGGCGCGGGCCCCGCCGCCCGATCGGACGAAGTCTATGACGACGCCACCCGGCTGGCGGTCGAGAACCTGCAACGCCGGTACGGGCTCGACCAGGACGGCATCGTCGGCAAGATGACCCTCGCGGCGATGAACGTACCCGCTGCGGCCCGGGTCGATCAGATCTCGCTCAACATGGAACGCTGGCGGCGTTTTCGGGAGGACCCGGACGGGTCGCAGGTCGTCGTCAACCTGGCCGGCTTCGACCTCAGGGTCTACGAGGATGGGCAGATCGTCATGCAGATGCCGGTTGCCGTCGGCAGGCCCTACCGGCGCACGCCGATCTTCAACGGGCTGATGACCTATCTTGAGTTCAGCCCGACGTGGACCGTGCCGCCGACAATCCTCAAGGAGGACATTCTGCCGGTCCTGCGCGAGGATCCCACACACCTGGCGACCAAGGGTATCGACGTCTACGACGGCTGGCACGCCGGAGCGGCGAAACTCGATCCCCTCGCGGTCGACTGGAAAGCGCTCGGCAATGCCGCGCTGTCCTACAGGTTCGTGCAGCCGCCGGGACCGAACAATGCCCTCGGTGGGGTCAAGTTCATGTTCCCGAACGAACACAGCATCTACCTGCACGACACACCCGACCGGACGGTTTTCACCAAGGCGAGCCGGGCATTCAGTTCCGGCTGCATCCGCGTGCAGCAACCGGTCGAGCTCGCCGCCTACCTGCTGCGTGAGGATCCCGACTGGAACGAGACGGCCGTTCGCGACGCCATGGCGCAGTCCAGCCCGACGAGGATCAACCTGCCGCGACCCGTGGTGGTGCGCATCACCTACTCGACCGCGTGGGTCGGCGACGGCGGCGACATTCATTTCCGCGACGACGTCTACGGACGCGACGCCTCACTGCGGGAGATGCTGCAGAGCTGGGCCGCCGCGCACTAGGCTGTCACGGCCCCGCGCGCCCGGCCAGCGCCCGGCTGAGGTCCACGGACCCGGCCGCACCGGCGACTAACCGCCATACAGGTGCTGCGCGACAAGGAGATAGGCCGGAATGCCGATAATCAGATTGAACGGGAACGTGATCCCTAAGGAAAGCGCGGTGTAGATCGCCGGATTGACCTCCGGCATGGCGATGCGCATCGCCGCGGGCACCGCGATGTACGATGCCGATGCAGCCAGGGTCATCAGCAGAACGGTGTTGCCCAACGAGAGCCCGATGAGTTGGGCACACCCGAGCCCCAGCGACGCGCCGATCAGCGGCATGACAAGACCGAACGCCAACGCGCCCGGGGTCAGAACCCGACGATCCCGGCGCAGTCCGTCGCCTGTCTTCAATCCCATGTCCAGGAGGAACAGGCACAGCACGCCTTGCAGCGGATCGAAGAAGAACGGGGCAATCGTCTGTCCGCCCTTGTCCCCGACAAGGAGGCCGACGAGCATGGCGCCGAGGATCAGAAATATGCTCTCGTTCAAGACGACGACCTTGAAGACGTCGCGCCCGGGCGTTGGGCTCATGCGGCCCTGACCGGCCATGGCCAGGCCCGAAGCGATCGCCGGCGCCTCCATGAGCGCGGCCACGGCGACCATGCCAGCGGCGATCGCCACACCGGCAACCTCGAGCACCGTGCTTGCGGCAATAAAGGTGACGATACTGATCGAACCGTAGTGTGCCGCGATGGCACTCGCCTCCCGCCTGTCGAACGACGTCATGCGCCGGAGTAGCGCGTAGGCGATGAACGGCATGGTGAAACTGAGCAGGATACCGAAACCGGCGGCGGCTACGATGCCGCCCAGGCCCTCCGTGGAGATCGCGATACCGCCTTTCAGGCCAATCGCCGCCAGCAGATACAGCGCGATTCCCTTGGAGAAGTTCTCGGAAATCCGGACCTCCACCGTGGCCAATGAGCCGATCAGTCCGAGCGCGAAGAAAAGGACCGGCGGCGACAGCAGCGTCGAGAGAACAATGTCCATTGTCAGCCGCCGCCCTTCGTCGTTTCGCGATGCGTCTCGCCGACGGACGCGGCAATCTGGGCACGAAGCGCCCGGACCTCGTGCTCAAGCCGTTCGACGGCAGCCAGAACACCTCCGCCGCCCTCGTCCGCTTGCTCGGCCTCCGCCTCGTTGGCTGCGGCCTGGGCCTCATCATGCATGGCGTTCACGACGATCGCGATGAACAGATTCAGTACGGCAAAGGTGACCACGAGAATGAAAGGCACGAAGAACACCCATGCGTAGGGGAACTCCGTCATGACCGGTCGAACGATGCCCATCGACCATGATTCGAGAGTCATGATCTGGAACAGCGTGAACGCCGAGAGACCGAGGTTGCCGAACCAATCGGGAAACGCCGCACCGAACAGCTTCGTCGCCATCACGGAGGAAACGTAGAACACCAGAGCCAGGAGCGAGATCACGGCACCCATCCCGGGAACCGCCCGGATCAATGCCTGGGTCACCTTCCGCATGCTGGGCACGACCGAGATGAGCCGCATGGCGCGAATGATCCGAAGCGCCCGAAGAACACTGGCGCCCTCGCTCGCCGGCACCAGCGAGATACCGATGACGAAGGCGTCGAACAGGTTCCAACCATTGCGGAAGAAGGCACCCCGATAGGCCCACAACTTGATCAGGAGTTCGCCAACAAAGACCGCCAGAATGAGTCGGTCCAGCGCCACCAGGAGATCGCCCGCCCGGGCCATGACGGCGGGCGACGTCTCGCAGCCGATGATGACGGCATTCGCGACGATCAAGGCGGTGATCGCGTACTGTGTTCGCCGGGCCTCGATGACGTGAATGATCCTGGCGCGGAAATCCGATCCGCCGACCATGTCTTTATCCCCCCCCTGATTCATTGGCTGGACCCCGCTCAGGCAGCCGACGCCGACGACGTTGCCGTCGCCGGTTGTCGCGTCGACGCGTACCGCAACACGCTGAAACCGAGCACCGCCGACAGGAACGATCCGCCGAGCACGCCGATCCGCACGAGTCCGGCATGTTCAGGATCGGAGAACGCCAAGCCGCCGATGAACAGGCTCATGGTGAATCCGATGCCGGTCAGGATGGCAACGCCGTAGACATGCATCCAGTTCGCCCCCTCGGGCAGTTTGCAGAGGCCCGATTTCACCGCGGCGAAGCAGAACCCCATCACGCCGATCTGCTTGCCCACGAACAGACCGAGCGCGATGCCCATCGGGATCGGCTGGAACAGATCGCTGAACTGAAAACCCGCGAGTGGAATTCCCGAATTGGCGAACGCGAATACCGGCATCACGAAGAAGTAGACCCACGGATGCAGCGCGTGCTCGATATCGTGGAACTTGGTCGGCCGGGTGTCACCGTGCGGCGGCCGGAGTGGCAGCGTCAGCGCGACGAGAACCCCAGCGAGGGTCGCGTGGACGCCGGACTTCAGCACCATGACCCAGAGCACGAGGCCAACGAGCAGATAGGGCGTCAGGCTTCTGACCCCGAAGCGATTGAGCGCGAACAGCACGGCCGCGGCCGCCGCCGACACGCCCAGCGCATAGAGCGACAGGTCCTCGGTGTAGAAGAAGGCGATGATCAGAATGGCGCCAAGGTCGTCGATGATCGCGATGGCCAGGAGAAACACCTTCAGCGACGCGGGCACCCGATTGCCCAGCAGCGAGAGGATGCCGAGCGCAAAGGCGATATCGGTTGCGGCGGGGATGGCCCAGCCCTGGATCGCCGTGGCATCCCCGGCATTGAGGCCGATGTAGACAAGTGCCGGGACGGCCATGCCGCCAATCGCGGCGAGCGCCGGCAGGCTGGCCTGGTCAACCGAGGACAAGCGGCCGGTCAACACCTCGCGCTTTATCTCAAGCCCGACGAGAAAGAAGAAGATCGCCATCAGGCCGTCGTTGATCCACAGCAGTAGCGGCTTGTCGATGGCCAGGTCGCCGACACTGACCGAGACCGGGACGCTGAGCAGGCCGTCGTAAAGCCAGCTCAGGGGTGAATTGTCCAGGATCATGGCCAGGACGGCGGCAAGAATCAGAAAAATGCCGGGCGCAGCTTCATGGTGGAGGAGTTGGCGAATACCGGTCATAAAAAGCGCCTATATCCTTTAAAAATGCTAAAAATTGCTTAAACTGATGTATACATATAGAAACAATCATATAATGCAACAGATAGACAAAAAAATGTTTGTACCGTATGATTCATCGACGATGTAGCGGCGGAGTGAGACATGCTCTCGAAACCCATGCTGACGATCCACGAAGTTGCGGCACTTCTCAAAATGCGGGAGAGCACGGTTCGCAACTGGATCAACGAGGGCCAGTTGCGTGCCATAAAGTTCGGGCGCGACTGGCGGGTAGCGCACCGCGACCTCGAAGCATTCCTGAACGCCCATGCGAATCGCGGCTTGGCGCCGGAGGAGCTCTCGGTTCTCGAGAACGAAGAGCGTGACGCCGAATAGGACTGCCTATCCGGCCCGTCGGTCCTCGCCGGGGCTCGAAACGAGCATCACGGCTTGTCATGATGCGGTCGACGCGCAGGTGCAACGTGTGGAGGATACGCCGTGTTCGAGTTCGACATCTTCATTCAACGTCCCGACGGGCAGCTCGCCCATGCCGGCACCCGAACCGTCCGGCACAAGCCGCAGCAGGGCGACCGGCTGATCGTCAAGACCAACGACGACGATCTCGATACCTACGAGGTCATCCGCTGCGAGCTCTACGGCGGCGAGGAAGGCGACGACGAGGGCATCTTCCAGTTCTTCGACTCCGAGTCGGGCCGACCCGACGTCATCGTCGTCAAGCTGATCGAACACGAGGCGTAGAACTGCGGCGGCACCAACGCACCGGTCCGCGCGGGTGACATCCGCCGCCCGCCGCTATATTTTCGCCACAAACCGAGACTAGGCAGGGGACCGTCAACAACCCCGCCGGAAACCCGCATGACCCAGAAAATCGCCCTCGTCGACGACGACCGCAATATCCTCACCTCGGTGACCATGGCACTGGAGGCCGAGGGCTTCTCGGTCTCGACCTACCGCGACGGCGAGGAAGCGCTGCGCGAGCTCGGCCGCAACCCGGTCGACCTCGCCGTCCTCGACATCAAGATGCCGCGTATGGACGGCATGGAGCTCCTGGAGAAAATCCGCGAACGCGACAACCTGCCGGTCATCTTCCTGACCTCCAAGGACGATGAGATCGATCAGGTGCTCGGTCTCCGCATGGGGGCGGACGACTACATCACCAAGCCGTTCTCGCAGCGCTTGCTGATCGAACGCATCCGCGCCGTGCTGCGCCGCCGCGATGTCGCCGGCGACGACGCTACGTCGGGCGAGATGATCGTGCGCGGCGACCTGGTGCTCGACCCGGTCCGCCACCTCTGCACCTGGAAGGGCCTGGAGGTCTCGCTGACGGTCACCGAGTTTCTGCTGATCGAGGCGCTTGCCCGCAGGCCCGGTCACGTCAAGAATCGCGACCAGTTGATCGACGCGGCGTACGGCGAGCACATCTACGTCGACGACCGGACCATCGACAGCCACATCAAGCGGCTGAGGCGCAAGTTCAAGGAGGTGGACAGTGAGTTCGCCGAGATCGAAACGCTCTACGGGGTCGGCTACCGCTACCGCGGGGCGTAGCTCCATCCTTACCGCGGGCGCCGGCGCGCGCCGGGCCGGGACCGGCGGCGCGTGAACGATTCCGCCGCCAGCGATCAACAGGCCTATCGCCCGTCCGCCGACCCGCGCGGCGCGGCCCGCAAGCGGCGGCGGCGCGGCAACAAACGGCTGTCGCCGATCACTCGACGGATTTTGGCGATCAACGTGCTGGCGCTCGGCATCCTCGTGGCCGGGCTGCTGTACCTCGGCGAATACCGCGACAACCTGATCCGTTCGGCGATGGACGGGCTCGCCATCGAGGCCGAGATGTTCGCCGCCGCTATCGGCGAAGGCGCGGTTACCGGCGAGTCGCCGGTCACCCAGGACATCATCCGCGAGACCGCCAACCGCATCGTCGTGCGCATGGTCGAGTCGACCGAAACCCGGGCGCGGCTGTTCCGGCTCACCGGCGAGCTCGTCGCCGACAGCCGCCGCCTGCTGCACGCCGGCCGCGAGGTCGAGATTCGCAAGCTGCCGCCGCCCGACGAGGGACCAGACTTCTGGGAGGAAGTCTTCGCCTTCTACGACGAACTGATCGATGCGGCGATCGGCACCAAACAGCCCGCCCCCTACGTCGAACAGCCGCGCCAGTTCGCTCAGCACTACCCGGAGGTGATGGCCGCGTTCGAGGGCCGCACGTCACGGGCGATCCGCAGTGCCGGTCAAGACGGCCTGGTGTTCACTGTCGCCGTGCCCGTGCAGCGTTACAAGCAAGTCGTCGGCGCGCTGCTCGTCTCCAAGACCTCGGCTGGCGTCGACGAGGCGCTGCTCGAGGTGCGGCTCGATATCCTGCGGCTGTTCATGGTTTCGCTCGCCATCACCGTGCTGCTCTCGATCTATCTCGCCGGCACCATTGCGCGGCCGGTTCGCCTGCTGGCGCTCGCCGCCGACCGGGTGCGCGGCAACCTCAACCGCCGCAACCGGCTACCCGATTTCGGCGGACGCGACGACGAAATCGGCGAACTCGCCGCCGCGTTGACCGAGATGACCGATGCGCTGTGGACCCGGATGGACGCTATCGAGCGATTCGCCGCCGACGTCAGCCACGAGATCAAGAATCCGCTGACCTCGCTGAAGAGCGCGGTCGAGACCGCCGCGCGGCTCAAGGATCCGGACCAGCAGCGCCGGCTGATGGCGATCATTCAGGACGATGTCGAGCGGCTCGACCGGCTGATCACCGACATCTCGAACGCCTCGCGTCTTGACTCGGAACTGTCCAAGGGCGAGATCACCGAGCTCAACGTGCGCGAGATGCTGGCCCTGCTGGTCGAGATGCACAACGACACGCGCGGCCCCGACGAACCGGTGTTCTCGCTCAACGCCAGCACCTCGGGCGCGCTCGGGATCGTCGGCATGGAGGACCGCCTGATGCAGGTATTCCGCAACCTGATCGGCAATGCCGTGTCGTTCAGCCCGCCCGGCGGCCACGTCGACATCGACATCCACCGTGAGCCGGCCTCGCCCGTCGGCGACGCGGTCTGCGTGCAGATATCGGATGAGGGACCGGGCATCCCGGCGGGCCGCGAGGAGGCAATTTTCGAACGCTTCTACTCGGAGCGCCCGGAGGGCGAGAAGTTCGGCACGCACTCCGGTCTCGGGCTGTCGATCTCGCGCCAGATCGTGCAGGCGCACGGCGGCTCGCTGACCGCGCGCAACCGCATGGATGACAGCGGCAAGGTGATCGGCGCGCGGTTCACCGCCTATTTGCCGGTTGCGACAAAGGCGCGCCTCGCGCGGCTTGGCCAGTTGGACACGACCGACTAAGGTCCGGCATGAGCCGGTTCTCGAGCGATATGAAGGGCATTTTCTGCGTCATCGGCGCGGTGATGATCTTTACCACCAACGACATGGCGATCAAGTGGCTGAGCGGCGGCTACGCGCTGCACGAGATCGTCTTCGTGCGTTCCGTCGTCGCCATCGCCATCACGCTCGCGATCATCGTGCCGCTCGAAGGCGGCTACCGCATCCTGCGCACCCAGCGCCCCGGCCTGCATCTGCTCCGGGGGCTCTTCGTCGTCGCCGCCAACATGACGTTCTTCACCAGCCTGGCGACGCTGCCGCTGGCCGAGGCGACGGCGATCTTCTTCGTCGCGCCGCTGCTGATCACGCTGCTGTCGATCCCGCTGCTCGGCGAGCAGGTCGGCATCCGCCGCATCGGCGCGGTGATTGCCGGCTTCGTCGGCGTGCTGATCATGATCCGCCCGGGCAGCGAGAGCTTCCAGGTGGCGGCGTTGCTGCCGCTTGCGGCAGCGTTCTGCTACGCCATGCTGCAGATCATGACGCGCAAGATCGGGCTCTCCGACAAGGCCTCGACCATGGCGTTCTACATCCAGTTCACGTTCGTCATCGTGTGCTCCGGCTTCGGGCTCGTCGCCGGCGACGGCCGCTACGCGCCGGACGACGGCTCCGGCCTGGCCTTCCTGCTGATGGCGTGGAGCTGGCCCACGGGTAACGACATCTGGATCATGATCGGCCTCGGCGTATTCGGCTCGTGCGCCGCCTATCTCGTCAGCCAGGGTTACCGCATCGCGCGCGCCGCCACCGTGGCGCCGTTCGAGTACACCGCCATGCCGCTCGCCGTGTTCTGGAGCGCGCTGATCTGGGGCGACTGGCCGGATGTTCAGGCTTGGACCGGGATCGCACTGATCTGCGGCGCCGGCATCTACGTCTTCTACCGCGAGACCGTACAGGGCCGCAAAGTCGCCCTCGAGCGTCCGTTGCCGCGCAGCCGGTAGTTCCGGCGCGGCGCCTGGGCGATCCGCAAATCCCCCCGGTTGACTACCAACCCGCGCACGCGCACCCTCTGGCCGGAACGGCAACCGATGGCACGACCATGTCCCAACTGCATGCAACCGCGGTCTCGATCGACGGCAGCGCCGTGCTGCTGACCGGCCCGTCGGGCAGCGGCAAGTCCGACCTGGCGCTGCGCCTGATCGACGCCGGCGCCATTCTGGTCGCCGACGACCGCTGCGACGTGAGCGCGGCGGACGGCAGCCTGGCGGTTTCGGCGCCCCGGGTGCTGGCGGGCATGCTGGAGGTTCGCGGCGTCGGCATCGTGGTGTTGCCGTTCGAGGCCCAAAGCCCGCTCCGCATGGTCTGCGAGATGGTTCCGGCCGGCAGCGTGAAGCGCATGCCCGAAGCCGAAACCGCGGACATCGAGGGCGTCCGCCTGCCGCTTTACCGGATCGACCCTTTCGAGGCCTCGGCGCCGAACAAGGTCAACCGGGCTCTCGCCGTCGTCGAGGGCCGCATCGGGGTCGTCGCATGAAAACGAAGAAGAAAGAACCCGATCAGCGCATCGTCTTCGTCACCGGCATGTCGGGCGCCGGCAAGACCAGCACGCTCAAGACGCTCGAGGACCTCGGTTACGAGGCAATCGACAATCTGCCGATCTCGCTGCTCGAGAACCTCAAGCTGCCGAGCGACGGCGGTGACGACCCTGCGGAGCGTGCCGGCGCCCTGCCGCACAGCCGCGATGTCGCCGTCGGCATTGACGTCCGTACCCGAGAATTCGATGCCAAGCGGGTACTCGCCGCGATCGACCGTTTCCGCGACCTGCCCGGGATCGAGACCACGCTGCTGTTTCTCGAATGCGGCACCGACGAGCTCGGCAACCGCTTCAAGGCGACGCGCCGGCGCCATCCGCTGGCGCTCGACCGGCCGGTCAGCGACGGCATCAAGCAGGAACGCGCGGTCGTCGCCGCCCTCAAGGAACGAGCCGACCTGATCATCGATTCGACCGGCAAATCGCTGCCCGACTTTCGTCAGGAAATCGAGAGCCACTTCTCCGGCGCCGGCTCGCCGGGCCTGGCGATCTTCGTTACCTCTTTCTCGTTCGCCCGCGGCGTGCCGCGCGACGCCGACCTGATGTTCGACGTCCGTTTCCTCAACAACCCGCACTACGACGAGAAACTCAGGGACCTCAGCGGACTCGACGAGCCGGTGCAGAAGTTCCTCGCCAACGATCCCGACTTCGTGCCGTTCTTTGACAATCTGATCCAGATGCTCAAACCCCTGCTGCCGCGTTACGCCGCCGAAGGCAAGAGCTACCTGACCATCGCCATCGGCTGTACCGGCGGCAAGCACCGCTCGGTGGCCACGGCTGAAAAGCTCGCCGCCTGGCTGGAGCTCAAGAGATACGGCCCGCACGTGACGCATCGCGATCTGGAAAAAGGCAGCGAATAGTGCAAAATCGTCGATCACGCTCCGGCAAGGGAGCGGCAAACAAGGGACAAACGCGCTCATGATCGGGTTGGTGCTCGTCACCCACGGCCGGCTGGCCGATGAAATGATTGCCGCGATGGAACACGTCGTCGGCCCCCAGGAACAGGTCGTTACCGTCTGCATCGGTCCGGACGACGACATGGAGAAACGCCGCAGCGACATCCTCGACAGCATTGCCCGCGCCGACGGCGGCGACGGCGTCATCCTGCTGACCGACATGTTCGGCGGCACGCCGTCGAACCTGGCGATATCGGTCATGGAGAACGCCAACGTCGAGGTCATCGCCGGGGTCAACCTGCCGATGCTGATCAAGCTGGCCAGCGTGCGGCGCGACGCGTCGCTCGGCAAGGCCGCCGAACAGGCGCAGGATGCCGGCCGCAAGTACATCAACATCGCGTCGCACCTGTTGAAAGAGCAGAACGCGTGAACGCCGCCACGCCCAGAACGAAGCCGGCGGCAGGCGACGCGAGCGACGCGCGGCCGATGTGCAACGTCACCATCGTCAACAGGCGCGGCCTGCATGCGCGCGCCGCGGCCAAGTTCGTCGAGACCGCGACCCGGTTCGACGCCGCGGTCGAGGTCTCGCGCTGCGGCCAGACGGTTTCGGGGCGTTCGATCATGGGCCTGATGATGCTCGCCGCGGGGCCCGGATCCGATATCGACATCGCCGCCGAGGGCGGCGAGGGCCAGGCCGCGCTCGAGGCGCTGCGTGCGTTGGTCGAGAACGGCTTCGACGAAGACCTCGGGGAAGATGACCCGGGCGTCTGAGTCTTGAGAACGGGCGGCATCGCCGCCTGATCCCGCACCGGCCGCCGGCGCGGACGACAACCACGGGGAAGATGTTTCATGGCGAAACAGAGCAAACGCAAGGAGATCGTGCTCGATGGTCTCGGCGTGTCGCCGGGCATCGCCATCGGCGCCGCGTACATCCGCGAACACGGCGCTGTCGACGTGCCCGAACGCCAGATCGCCAAGAAGGAAATCGACAGCGAGTGCAGACGGATCGACGGTGCCGCCGAGCGCGCGATCAAGGTCAACGCGCGGCTGCGCGCCAAGTCCGCGAAGATGCCCGCGTCCGCGGCAGCCGAACTCGACATCCTGGTCAGTGCCTACGACGCCATGCTCCGGGACTCGCGGCTGCTGCGCGGCGCCAAGCAACGCATCGCCGAGGAGCTGCTCAACGCCGAGGCGGCCCTGCACTACGAGATCAACGCCGTCGCCCAGGTCTTCGCCGCCATGGACGACGCCTACATCGCATCGCGCGTCGACGATATCCGCGAGGTCGGCCGCCGCCTGCTGCTGACCCTGACGCGCACGCCGGTCAAGCCGTTCGCCTCCGTGCCGGAGGGCAGCGTGCTGGTCTCCGACGAGCTCACCCCGGCGGATACCGCGCGGCTCGATTCCGGCCGCATCGCCGGAGCCGCGGCCGTGCTCGGCGGCGCCGAGGGCCACACGGCGATCCTCGCGCGTGCCATCGGCCTGCCGACCGTGCTCGGCGTCGGCGAGCTGCTGGGCAACGTGAAACAGGGCGACACGGTGATGATTGACGGCACCACCGGACGGGTCGTCGTCAACCCGTCGAAACAGACCGTGCAGGCGGCCGAACGCACCTCGAAGCAGTACCGCAAGCAATCGCGCCAGCTCGAACGCATCCGCGACCTGGCCGCCGAAACCCGCGACGGCGTGGCAATTCACCTGCAGGCCAACGTCGAACTGCCGGTCGAAATGGACCTGGTGCAGTCGGCCGGCGCCGAGGGTATCGGCCTGCTGCGCACCGAGTTCATGTTCATGAACCGCGACGACGTGCCCGACGAGGACGAACAGGTCGAGATGCTGCGGAGCATTGTCGAGCGCGCGCCGGGGCCGGTGACAATCCGCACCCTCGACATCGGCGGCGAGAAGCCGGCGCGCGCGCTGATGGCCGGGCTCGACGAGAAGGCGACCTCGGCGCTCGGCATGCGCGGCATCCGCCTGTCGCTGCATGAGCCCGCGGTTCTCGAGACCCAAATGCGCGCCATCCTGCGGGTCGCGGCGGAAGCCGACAGGGACCACGCGGTGCGCATCCTGTTGCCGATGGTCTCGACCGTCGGCGAGGTGCGCCGGGCGCGCGACATCCTGAACAAGGCGGCCGCCAAGCTGAAGCGCCGCAAGGTCGCGCTGCCCGATCCGATGCCCGCGCTCGGCGTCATGATCGAGGTGCCGGGCGCGGCGCTGGCGGCCGATGCGCTGGCGCGCAACGCCGATTTCTTCGCCATCGGCTCCAACGACCTGACCATGTACACCCTGGCCATCGACCGCTCGAACGAATACGTCGCCGGGCTCTACGATCCGCTACATCCGGCGGTGCTCCGGCTGGTGCAGTTCTCCGCGGGCGCGGCGCAGCGCGCCGGCATCCCGGTCAGCATCTGCGGCGAGATGGCCGGCGACCCGCGCTTCACGCCGTTGCTCGTCGGGCTCGGGTTCCGCGAACTGTCGATGGCGGCGCAGAGCATTCCGAAGGTCAAGCAGCGGGTCCGCAAGATGGACTCGGTCTCGGCCGAACGCCGCGCCCAGCAGATCATGGACCAGGTCGATCCCGGCCGCATCGCCGCGCTGATCGACGATTTCTCGGACAGCTGAGCACCGCCGCACGGGGCCATTTCAAAACTTCACTTTGATCGCGGCGCGGATTGCGCGATCCTAGGACGTGTGCAATCCGGAGGGCCCGATGTCGACGGTCCAGGAGCTTCTCTCCCGCAAGGCCTTCACCGACGTCATGGGCGTGACGCCCGACACCCCGCTCGCCGAGGCCGCGACGACCCTGCGCGACCGGCGCATCGGCATCCTCGTGGTGCGCAATGCCGACGGCGACATGATCGGCGTCTTTTCGGAACGCGACCTGGTCCGCGCCGTCGCCGTGCGCGCCGACGAGGTTGTCTCGCTCACGGTCGGCGACATGCTGACCGACCGGGTCGAGACCTGCACCTACTCGGACGATCTGCGCGACGTCGTGCAGCGCATGGGCCGGGGCGGCTTCCGGCACATGCCGGTCATGGAGAACGGCAAGCTGATCGGCATCGTCAGCATCAGCGACATCTTCCGCTACCTGATGGATCACGCGCCGCAGCAGCGGCTCGATGCGTTCCAGTCCTACTACTGTACCTGAGCGTGTCTCTCAGAGCCCCTGGCTCATGCCGATGTTGGCGACGACCGCG
This sequence comes from Rhodospirillales bacterium, assembly GCA_040219295.1. GTDB lineage: Bacteria > Pseudomonadota > Alphaproteobacteria > Rhodospirillales > Casp-alpha2 > JAVJST01. The sequence continues at coordinate 190,042 of JAVJST010000005.1, read as the reverse complement.
CCGAGGATCACCGAGACGATCATGAACGTCAGCAGCGTGTAACGGTGGAAGTTGCCCTCGCGCCGCGACTTGATCGACGAGATTTCGCGGTAGACGCTGGAGAAGTGCTTCTCGATCTCGCGCACGCGGCTGATCTCGTTGAACTGCCAGAACTGGTACATGACCAGCACGAAGATCACGCCGCAAGTCAGGAAGATGCTGATCAGCGACATGACGTCGATGAACTTGCGGTCGGCGTGGGTCGAGACGGCGATCGCGATCATGGCGGCGAACACCAGCAACGCCGATCCGACCGAGCGCCACTGAATGTTCTTGGCGAACAGGATGGCCGACGCGGCCTGCGCGTGCAGCGCCATCAGTTCGCGGTGGCTTTTCTCGTCGAGATCCGTCGGCCGGTTCTCGTGTCCGCCGTCATCGTCGTCTTCCGGCTTCCTGCCGTCACCGGTTGCGGGCTTGGCCATGGTGTCCTCCAAATCCCCGATACCCCGACCTAACGCTGCCGGGCGGCGCGTTTGTATTGTCGAGGACAACCCTTTCCATTCGGTGAACGAATATGCGCACGCCGGCACGCTTACTGTACTGAAACTCGGCAGTCTTCTTGCAAATTCATTGCAACATCCCGAACTTGATCCGTGGTACGATTTCGCTACCAGTGCGGGCAATTCTGGGCGATCGGCAATTCGTTTAGAGTGCGTGAACCGTGGATCAAGTCATGAAACCCGAACAGAAGAACGTGCTGATCGTCGAGGACAACGACCTGACGGCTGAGATCATCGACCGTTTCGTGCGCGACCTGGGCCACGATGTCGTCAGGGCGAGGGACGGCGGTCGGGCGATCGAACTCCTGCAGGCGACTGACTTCGACGCCGTCTTTCTCGATATCCTTATGCCGCATACCGACGGGTTCGAGGTTCTCAATTGGCTCAGGCGCAATGAGAAGAAAGAACTGCCGGTCATCGTGTTTTCCGAGGCCAACCTGCGGTTCAGCATCGATTTCCAGCAGATGGCCGAAAACCTCGGGGCGTTGCGGGCGTACGACAAGCCGGTCACGTTCGACAAGGTCAAGGCCGCGTTCGACGAGATCTCCAGCGCGCAGACGGACCACCCGGGACAGCGCGACAGCTGAGCGGATTGTCGGTCGCGGGCGGCCGCCGTCAGGTTCGCGTGTAGATGATCACTTCCGCCGGAGAGCGCCCGGGCAACAGGGGCAGCCGAACCAGTTCCACCTTGTTCGCCGCGCTTTGGCCGCCTGTCGACTCGCCCAGGAAATACGACAGCAGCACACCCGACGAGTCGGCGATTTCAACGATCAGATCGCTGTCGGTCCTGTGCTGATCGATGACCGCCTGCAACCAGCCGGTTTTCAGACCGCAAACCAGGACGAAGGCAATATCGCCGGCGTCGTCGAAGACCGGACGCGCGACCGCGAGAACCTGCTCCTGCGAGACCTTGCCGATGAGGAACTCGCCGACGACGAATCTGCCTTCCTCGACCGCCTTGGAGTAGTAGAGCCGGTTCGAGAAGTCGATCGACATGCCGCCGCCGCCCGGCGTGCAGTCGAGCGTGCCGTTCGCCTGAATTCGCAGGAACACGTCGTAGATTTCCGGATTGGCGGCGAGCGCTGCGGCCAGCGGCTCGCCGCATGCCTCGGGATCGTCAACGAGCGTCGCCGGATCGGCCGCGAGACCGTCGAGCGTCGTCTCGGCCTCGGCAACGACGTTTGCGATCTCGTCTCGGATCAGCGCATAGACCTCGGTAGCTTCGCGGCGCGCACCTTCAGTCGAACGTTCGATGGCATAGTACGTTCCGCCGAAGACAACCGCGGCCACGATCGCGGCGGCGATCAGCAATGTTCTGGTGTTCACCGGCTTTCCTCCTGTTGGGCCTTGGCCTCCGAACGAATCCATTCCTGCGCCCGCACGATCGACTGCTCCAGCTCATCGTCGACACGGTCGAGACGCGCGACATAAGTATCGTCCGCCAGCTCGTTCCGTTCGATCTCGGCGAGCAGCGCCGCCGCACCGGCAAACCCGAAGTTCGCCGCCATCCCCTTGAGCTCGTGCGCCAGGCTCGATGTGTCGCTGTGGCCGTTGCCGGACTCTCGCAGCCGCGAGACCAGCGTGAGGCTCTTGACCTCGAACTCCGTCAGCATCTCGTTGAGGCGGCGGTCGCCGAAATGCCGGTACAGCGTCCTGAAGGCGTTGTAATCGAGCGAACTGGTTTCGGCGTCCTTGGCGTCTTCCGGGGCTGCCGCGTCGCGCTCCGGCACCGGTTGCTCGGGAATGGCCTGACCGGTGTCCGGGGCCGGGATCGCGGCGCCGGCCACCTCGGCGAGTTTGCGTCGCAGCGCCTCGATGCTCAGCGGCTTCGTCAGCACCCCGTCCATGCCCGCCTTCAGCATGTCGCCGTGCTGGTCCGTGAAGGCGTTGGCGGTCAGGCCCACGATCGGAAAATCCGCCTCGACGCTTGCCAGCGCGCGGATCGCGCGGGTCGCCTCGATACCGTCCATCTCCGGCATCTGCACGTCCATCAGGATCAGATCGAAGGCGCCCGGATTGCGGGTCACGAGTTCGAGCGCGGTCTTGCCGTTGTCGGCCATGGTGACGCTGTGCCCGTCGTCCTCCAGCATGCCGCGGACCACCATCTGGTTCAGGGAATTGTCCTCGGCGACGAGCACCGACAGCGGCCGGTTGAGAGGTTCGGCGCTTTGTACCCGGTCGTCCGGGAGTTCCGTCACGTCGGTTTCCTCGACGTCGATCTCGAGGGCGAACGTGCTGCCGGACCCGAGCTCGCTCTCGACCGTGATCTTCGCGTCCAGCGCATTCGCAAGCTGGCGGCAGATGCTGAGTCCAAGACCGGAGCTGCCGGCGAGATTCCGCCCTGTCGACGTCTGCTGGAAATCTTCGAATATCCGCTCCAGATCGTCTGGCGCAATACCGGGGCCGGTGTCCGAAACCTCGATTCGAAGCCGCATTCCGCCGTCGTGCTGGCGAACCCGCGCAACCAGATCGATTCCGCCCTTCCTGGTGAACTTGACCGCGTTGCCGAGCAGATTGAACAGGATCTGGCGAATGTGCTCGAAGTCGCCGGAGACTGTCCCGTCGCCGTCTCCGATGATATGCGTGCGGAGATACAGGCCCTTGCCGTCGGCCTGATACTTGAAGATCGAATAGAGATTGTCGAGCAACGCGCCCGGCGTGAACGGCTGTTTCGAGACGATCACCTGACCGGAATCGAGCTTCGCCAGATCGAGAACCTGGTTGATCAACGTCAGCAGGTAGTGGCCCGAGTCCATGGCGATTCCCAGGTCGCGGCGGACATCGCGCGGGAGATCCTTGTACTGCACGAGCTGCAGGATGCCGAGCAGACCGTTGAGCGGCGTGCGCATCTCGTGGCTCATGGAATTGAGGAACCTCGTCCGCGCCTCGGCCTCGCGCTCCGCGCGCGCGCGCTCGGAGGCGATCTCGCGTTCCGCCTGGCGGCGCCGGTACTCACGGTTGATAAACGTGCCGAGAATGGTCACACCGGCCACGTTGGCGACAAACAGCTGAGGCCACAGCGTCAACAACACTTGGTATTGCTTGTCGGCGGGAAACAGCAGGACGATAGGTGCCGTCATCGCCACTGCCACACCCGCGAGACAGGCCAACTCGACGATCCGAACGCCCGACCGGCCCTGACGAGAAGCCAGCAATCCCCACCCGATGCCGACGACGGCAAAGACGACAACGAACATGGCGCCGCCCACGGCGCCGGGACCGCCGAGGTACAACCGGGTCGCGGCGGCCATGGTGCCCGTGATCGCGCCGGCGACCGGGCCGCCGACGATGCCGGACAACAGGACGGGCGCACCGCGGGCGTCGCCGAAGATTCCCGGCTCCATTTCGATGGGCAATCCCATGAGCGCGGCCGCCGCCGCGCCGAACAGCACGCCGACACCGACGCCGATCGGCAGTCCACGGTTCTCCGACTCGACGAACAGGTAGCGCCCGAAAAGCGATACGACCCAGGCCAGCAGCGCGAGCAAGCCGATGTTGGCGATCAGCGGAACGTAACCGCGCGCGAGATAGGCTGAAATGAGGTCCATACGGGCTGAGCCGGCCTCTGTAAGGGCATATACGTAAAAACACTAGCATTTTGGACCATCAAGTTTCCAGCGCTTTCGGGCATCGTCTCGCGCCCCGGACGCCGGCGTTTCAAGGATTGACCTTCCAGTCGCTGGAACCGATATCAGGTTCGCAATGAAACTGTATCTTCTCGCTCTGAGTGTCGTATTTGGACTAACCGCCGCGCTGGCTCCGGTCGCGTCGTGGGCCGGCGTGGCCGCCGGGGACCACCATATGGGCGAGATGCCGTCGGGCGCAGGCCACGAGTGTCCGATGGACGATTGCGACAGCGACCGTCAGCACATGTACCGCTGCCTGATGGCGGCAGGTCACTGCGAAGTACCACAGATCAGCGCCGGGCCGGTCGACACGGCACTACCCGTCGCGTTGCTGGACCTCAGGTTCAGGCGCCACGCCGACGGCGCCGACGTGGCGGCAACCGCCCTGGATCCGCCCCCTCCCCGCGTTTGAACGCCGATACCCGATATAGACCCGTTCCGATGTGAAATCGGAACGGATGAGCCACGTTCAGACGTAAGGAACTCAATATGCTTTCCAAGAAGACCACCCTTGCCGCCATCGCGGGCACCGTCCTTTCCATGCTCGCATCCGCACCGGCCGCACTCGCTGCCGGCAGTGACGGCCATGGCCATGGCCACGGCGGTGCAACCGGCGAGCCGGGAAAACCGGGCGACGTGACCACCACCATCAACGTGACGATGTACGACAACTACTACGAGCCCGAGGAGATCACGGTGAAGGAGGGCGAGACCGTGCGTTTCGTCATCACCAACGCCGGCCGTTTCGTCCACGAGTTCAACATCGCGACCCCGGACATGCATGAAGCGCACGGCCCGGAGATGATGATGATGATGGAACACGGCGTTCTCATGCCCGACCGGATCGACTGGGCGGCAGCCGAGGCCATGCAGCAGTCCATGGGTCACGGCATGCACGAGGAACCCAACAGCCTGTTGCTCGAACCGGGGCAATCCGGCGAACTGATCTGGAGGTTTCCCGATCACGCGGAGCTCGAGTTCGCTTGCAACATCCCCGGTCACTACGATAGCGGCATGGTCGGCAACGTCATGCTGACGCACTGACCCGGCACCAGGAAAACAGGAACCAGAAAGATGCTTTCACGCAATCTCTGCGGGGCGGGCGCTTTGGCGCTCGTCCTGGCGGCGGCCGGTCATGCAGCACCGGCGACGGCCGGCGAATACTCCCTCACCGTCGATCCGATCACGGTCAGGACCAGCGACTTCAGCCGCAAGGGCGTCGGCTTCAACAGCGGCTCGCCCGGTCCGGTCCTCCGGTTCAAGGAAGGCGAGGACGTCACCATTCACGTCACCAACAACCTATCGGAACCGACCTCCATTCACTGGCACGGTCTCATCCTGCCCTACGATCAGGACGGCGTGCCCGGCGTCAGTTACGACGGGATCGCGCCGGGTGAAACCTTCACCTACACCTTCCCGATCGTCCAGGCCGGCACCTACTGGTATCACAGCCATTCCGACTTCCAGGAACCGGACGGCGCCTACGGCGCTATCGTTATCGAGCCCGAGGGCCGCGAGCCGTTCCGCTACGACCGCGACTACGTCGTGGTGCTAGCCGACGCGCACCCGCACCGGGGTCATCGGATCATGCGCAACCTCAAGATGATGCCGGACTACTACAACCGTCAGCAACAGACCCTGTTCGACTTCTTCCGCGACGCGGGCGACATGGGCTTCGACGCGGCAGTTGCGGACCGTCTCGACTGGGGCGACATGCGGATGATGAAGACGGATATCGAGGATCTTCAGGGCTTCACCCCGCTGATCAACGGCATGGATCCGGAGCAGAACTGGACCGGCCTGTTCGAGCCGGGCGAGCGCATCCGCCTGCGCTTCGTCAATGCTTCGGCGATGAGCTACTTCGACATCCGGATTCCGGGGCTGGAGATGACCGTGGTGCAGGCCGACGGCAACAACGTTCAGCCGGTCAAGGTCGACGAGTTCCGCATCGCGGTCGCCGAGACCTACGATGTCATCGTGCGGCCGCGCGAGGACAGGGCCTTCACCATCTTCGCCGAGAGTCTCGGCCGCACGGCATTTGCCCGCGGCACCCTGGCGCCGCGCGAAGGCATGACCGCCGAGGTGCCCGAGCTGCGGGAACCGCCGCTGCTGACCATGGCCGACATGAGCTTGGCACCCGGTATGGCCGGGATGGATCATGGCGGCATGGATCATGGCTCGATGGACCACGGTTCAATGGGCGGCGTGACCCACACCATGGCCGACGGCACCGTCATGCAGGGCATGGACCACGGATCAATGGACGGCGGGGCCATGGACCACAGCATGCACGCCATGGGAGCGCCGGCGCAGGCCGATCCGTTCTACGCACCGGGCAGCGGTCTGATGCCGGCGGCGGCCAACGGCGGCAAGTTCCTGTCCTATGCCGATCTCAAGGCACAGGCGCCGCTCTACGAGGATCGCGACGCAACCCGTGAGATCGAGCTGCGCCTGACCGGCAACATGGAGCGCTACATCTGGTCGATCAACGGCGTGAAGCATGCCGATTCCGAACCGATCCGCCTGACCTACGGCGAGCGTGTCCGCTTCAAGTTCGTCAACGAGACGATGATGACCCACCCGATGCATCTGCACGGCATGTGGTCGATCATCGACAACGGCAACGGCGAATGGGACCCGATCAAACATGTCGTCAGCGTCGCACCGGGCACGACGGTGTATATGGAAACCGAAGTCGACGCGCCGGGGCAGTGGATCATGCACTGCCACCTGTCTTATCACATGGACGCCGGCATGATGCGCAAGGTCATCGTCGAGGGCGGTCCCCGCGCCGCCGGCGTGACGTCACCCGTGAGCGGAGGCTGAGGCGATGAAACTGCTACTCAATGCCGCAGTCTTTCTTGCCGTCGCAGTCGCATCGGGGCCGCTCTTCGCCGAACCGACGCAGTGGGGCATCCAGATCGAACAGCTGGAACACCGGTTCGGCGACGACACGGATGTCCGGGCGTGGGATGCGGATGTCTTCGTCGGCAGCGACGAGGTCAAGGCCGTATGGCGGACCGAGGGCGAGTACGAAACCGCCGGCAACAAGTTCGAGTCGCTCGAGAATCAGGCCCGCCTACAGGTCCCCGTCTCGACGTTCTTCGACGCCGTTGCCGGTGTTCGCGTGGATACGCCGAAAGGTGCGGACCGGGTGTACGGAGTCCTCGGGCTGCATGGCCTGGCGCCGCAGTGGTTCGAGGTCGATGCCGACCTGTTCCTGTCGGATCGTCCGATCATGCGCTTCGAGGCCGAATACGAGGCGCTGCTGACCAATCGCCTGATCCTGATCCCGAGCATCGAGGTCGATCTGCCGCTGGTCGACGATCACGCGGTCGGCTGGGGCGCATTCGGGCCGAAGGCGGAGATCGGCGCAAGGTTGTCGTATGACGTCGTCGACCGCTTGCTGTCGCCCTACGTCGGCGTTCACTATGAACGCAAGTTCGGTGACACCAAGGACCTAGCGAACGAGGACGGCGAAGACGACGAAGCCTTCTTCCTCGTTGCCGGAACGAGGATCATGTTCTGAGGATCATCCCGGCCGGGGACCCCTCCCCGGCCGGGATCCGCACGGGAGGCATGACTTGCTGAAATCGCTTCAAACCCTTGCAGCTGCCGCTCTCATGACGGCCGCCGCTGCTGGCGTCGGCGCGTCGGAGCACTGGACGTACCCGGACGCGGTCGAGCCCGAGGCGTCCTCGGAACTGAATGTCGGGCGCATGAACTACGAAGCGTTCTGCGCCTCGTGTCACGGCAAGACGGCGCGAGGCACCGACAAGGGGCCGACGTTCATCTCGAAGATCTACCATCCGGGCCATCACGGCGACGCGTCGTTCTTCATCGCGCCGAGGGACGGCGTCAGGGCGCACCACTGGCACTTCGGCAACATGCCGCCGGTCGAGGGCGTGACGGAAACGCAACTCGGCTCGATCTTGCGCTACGTGCGCGCGGTGCAGCGCGCCAACGGTCTGTTCTGAAGCACGTTCCAATGCACCGATATGGACGGCCGCGCGCCGCCGCCATACGATGACGCCCCATCAACGCGGCGAAGTTGAACCATGGCGCAGACGATCTATCACGGCGGCACTATTCTGACGGTCGATGTTGCCGACCGTGTCGCCGAGGCGGTTCTCGTGAGCGACGGGCGGATCGCCGCCGTCGGCACCCTCGGCGAGATCGAGGCCGCCGCCGCACCCGGCGCCGAACGCCGCGATCTCGGCGGCCGCACCATGATCCCCGGATTCATCGACCCGCACGGCCATTTCCCCGATTCCGGGTTCCTCAAGCTGCACCGCGCCGATCTCGCCAGTCCGCCGATCGGCGATTGTCACACCATCGCCGACGTACTCGGCCGGCTGCGCGCCCGGGCGGCGGATACGCCGCCGGGCGAGTGGGTCATCGGTTCTCTGTTCGAGCCCGGCGGCCTCGCCGAGAAACGCTTCCCGACGCGCGCCGAACTCGACGCCGTATCGACGGACCACCCGGTCTGGGTGGTGCACGTCTCGGGCCATGCCGGGGCGGCCAACAGCCGGGCGCTTGCCTACCGGGGGGTCGACCGCGACACGCCCGATCCCGCCGGCGGGCGCTTCGGCCGCGATGCCGGGGGCGACCTGGACGGGCTGCTCGACGGCATGGCGGCGATGGGAGAGCTCGGCGATTCCGAGTTCCAGATCACCTACGAGCGATTCTGTTCGGCATTCGCCGCCGCCGCAGAGGAGTATCTCGCCCACGGCGTCACCCTGGCACAGAATGCCTGGGCGACCCGGCAGTTGCTGTCGTACTTCGGCGAGATCGCGGCGACGGGTACTCCCGAAATCGACGTCATGGTGCTGCCCGCCGGGTTTCTCGAACCGCGCCTCAGCGACGGCGAACTCGGCATCCCCCTGCCCGCGCCGGAGAGCGGCATCCATCTCGGGCCGCGCAAGCTGTTCGGCGACGGCTCGTTCCACATGCAGACCGCGTGCCTGACGCAACCCTACCATCGGCCGCTCAACGGCCAGGCCGGCTACCGCTGCGAACTGGCCGTCACCCGCGAGCAGATGGTGAAACGCATCGGCAAGCTGCACGGCATGGGCTTTCAATGTCACATCCACGCCAACGGCGACGCCACCGCGGACCTGATGCTCGACGCCATCGAGGACGTGCAATGCGGCAACCGTCGAGATGATCACCGCCACACCTTCATCCATGCCCAGACCCTGCGCGAGGATCAACTCGACCGCATGGCGGCGATGGGCGTCAGCGTCAGCTTCTTCCCGGCCCATATTCACTACTGGGGCGACTATCATCGCGACGTCACCCTGGGGCCGGACCGGGTCGGGGACATGTGCCCGACGCGCTGGGCCGCCGATCGCGGCATCCGTTTCACCATCCACAACGACGCCCAGGTGACGCCGACCCGGCCGCTCCACCTCATGTGGTGCGCCGTCAACCGGCGTTCGTTCTCGGGCGCCGAGATCGGCGCGCACCAGGCGCTGACGCCGGCAGAGGCGCTCAGGGCGCACACCGCCGACGCCGCCTGGCAGGTCTTTCAGGAGACCGAACGGGGCAGCATCGAACCCGGCAAGCGGGCCGATCTGGCGATCCTCGAGCGCAATCCGCTGGCCGATGCGGCCGCCATCCGCGAGATCCGCGTCGACGAAACCATCGTCGCCGGCGAGACGCGTTACCGACGGGACGCGGCCTGAACCCGCAGGCGGCCGCGACACGGCACTTGCCGATGCCCCTTCGCATGCTACCCTTGCGCGTATCCAGTTATCTTACTATGTACGAAAGTAGCAGACACGGCATTCGGGAGGGGGCGCCCATCATGACAGTCCTTGTCGTCGACGACGAAAGCCTGACCCGCCAGATTCTGGTCAGATACATTACGGATCTCGGCTACGAGACCGTCGAAGCGAAGGACGGCGAAGAGGCGATTCGCGCGCTCGCGGCCGGGACGTTCGATGCCATGTTCCTCGACATCTTCATGCCGGTCCGCGACGGTTTCGAGGTCCTGGCCTGGCTGCGCGAGCAGGGTCTGACTGAAATGCCGGTCATCGTCTTTTCCGAGGCCAACGTACGATTCAACGTCGATTTCCAGGAGATGGCGGAACGGCTCGGCGCGCTGCGCGCCTACGACAAGCCGGTGACATTGGAGAAGGTCCGTGTCGCGCTCGGCGAGGCGGCGGCCATCAACACGGCGGCGCGGCGTGGCGGGCGTCTGTAGACGCTGACATGTGACCGCCCTAACATGTCCCGGTCGGGCTTTGCCCTCGGTATCAGGCTGGGAGACGGATTCATGCGGTTTTTGATCGGGGTTCTTCTGGCGGCGGTCCTGGTCATTGCGTCGCCGGCCGGCGCGGCCGGTCCGCTGACCTGCGACGATCTCAAGGACATTCCGAGTCTCTACACCATCTGCAAGGCCGACGAGGAAGGCGACGCGCAGGCGCTTTGCTATCGCGACTGGAAACCGATTACCCAGGCTGACGAGCGCGACGACGCGCCCGGCGTGTTCACCGCCGTGGCGACGTGCCGCAGCGGCGGCAACGCGACCGGCGGCGGTTTCAACATCGGCGACGCCCGCGAAATGCTGGCCTCGCAGCCCCACATCAGCGCGGGCCGGGTCATCGGCTGGGAATGCACGGTCGCCGGGCGCAACCGCAAGAACCCGCAATGCTTCGTGGTGTGCTGCCGCTGACCGAACCGCCGCAGAGCCGCTGTTTTTCGACGCCGCGGTTTTTCGTTATGATCGCAACAACGGTCGCCAACCCCGAATGAATCGGCGCGAGAACGGAGCCAGGACAATGAAGATCGATGTCGGAAAATCCTACACCAGGGACGCCAAGCAGGCGCTCAAGGAACTCAACACGCGGATCGCCAAGCTGAAGGCCGACCAGTCCGGCAAGGCCGACCGCAAGCCGATCTACACGTCGAAGGATTCCGACACCGACTGGAACCTCGTCGTCAGCGAACTGCAGACCCGCGCGCGGGAAGTCGGCGACTACGTCGAGGAACTGACCACGACGCTCCGCGAGATCGAGATCAACGACATCGGCGACCGGTTTGAACGCGCCCGGAGCACCGGCGAGAAACGCATGCAAGAGCTGCGCGAACGCGGCGAGAAGCAACTGTCGGAGGTTCAGGCCCGTGTCGAGTCCGGTATCTGGGACATTCGCGCGGCCCTGCAGCGCGCATCCGAAGGCATCGAGCCGCTGATGCATCTCGGCGAGAAGGCGAAGGGCAAGACCAAGTACTTCCTGCAGCATTCCAAGGACGGCCGCTGGGCGCTGATCCGCGAAGGCGCCAAGTCGCCGACGCAGCTTTTCGCGACCAAGGGCGAAGGACTGCGCGAGAGCCGCCGCTACGTGCGCGACCGGCGGCCCTCGATCCTCGTCATCCGGCGCGCCGACGGCACCTTCGAACACGTCCACAAGTACGCGAAGTAGCCAGACGCCATGGTGCCCCGGGGCCTGCTCGGCGGCATCGCGGCGCGGGCGCTTCGCGGCGTGAGGCCCTAGCGTTCGACCCCGGTCATCACCGTCGAGCAGAAATACAGTACCTTGTCGAGCGTCTGACCGTCGCCCGACAGCGGCAGCATGATCTCCTGGTAGTCGCAGACGTTGCCGAAGCGGGCATCGATCGGCCCGGAGCCGCGGCCGAGCTGGGCGTTGTCGAGCAGGTAGCGCGCAAACTCGAGGTCGTCGCGGGTGATGTTCTGGGCGTCAGCGGCGCCGGCGGCGGTCTCCGGGCGCAGCAACTGACCGGTCACGTCGTAGCCGAGGACCGAGGCGATGTTGCTGCCCCACAGCCGCACCCGGAAGTGCAGCGGTTCGCCCGGCACCGCGTCGTAGACATGCGACCAGCCCCACCAGCCCTTGAGGTCCGTGAGTTCGAAGTGCCGCCAATCCGGCGCGGCCGCACCGGCCGGCGTCTTGGCGCGCCACAGCTCGACCATCGGCTCGAACACGCCGAACGTCGCCGGCGGTTCGTGGAACGAGAAGGTCTCGTAGTGCCAGTATCCGTCGTTCTTCCACAGCATGGGCCGTCGCGATCCCTTCCCTGCCTCGCGCGGGTACGGTCACCCCGCGTGCGTCGCTGGTCCCCCGGCCGGCTCCGCCCCATGAAAACTCATGGCGGCGTCGGAATCACGCCTTTTTCGGTGCCGACCACGCGGGTCTGGCGCATGTAGCGGCGCCACTTGTCGGCATCGTAGCCGCCGCCCCGGTGCAACAGGCAGCGGTTGTCCCAGATCACCGTGTCGCCGGCCGTCCACTTGTGGGCGTAGACCCGTTTCTCGACGACGGCGAGCGCATTGAGCCGGTCGATCAGCGCACGCCCGTCGATGCCGCTGAGGCCGGGGATCGAGCGTGCGTGGCTGCCGACATAGAAATTGCGCCGCCCGTTGGCCGGGTTCTCGCGCACCAGCGGGTGCATCACCGGCGGCAGCGACGCCGCGTGGTTGGGATCGACCGGCGCCACCTTGGAGCGCGAAAAGACGTAGTCGTGAACCACGTAGAGCGGATCGATCTCGGCGCGTTCGGCATCCGTCATCCCGGCGTAAGCCGCGCGCTGGCTGGCGAACAGGGTTTCGCCGCCCTCGCCCGGCACCTCGTAGCCGTGCAGGATCGAGACGTAGCTCGGCGTTTCGCGGAACGACGAGTCCGAGTGCCACATCTCGTTGCCCATCTGGTACTTGGTCCCGGTCGCGGCGCTGCCGTCCTTGGTGCCGTCCGGGTTCACGTTGCCGACCGTGCCGAAGTAGATGACCTCGCCGGTCTTGCCGAAATGCACGTGTTCGGCCTCGGGCTCGCCGAGTGCGCGGGTCAGCGCGAGGTGCGCGTCGTCGTTCATGTCCTGGCCCGGGAAGCAGACCAGCTGGAACTCGTCGACCAGTTCGTGGATCGCCCGGGCGTCGTCGGCGCTGAGTTCCCGCGTCAGCGAGAAGCCGTGGACGCGCGCGCCGAAATCGTCGTGCAGTGGTTCGATGTTCATGCCGTTTCCCCGGGGTATCGATGCCTTGCGCAGCGAAGCTTATCCCTGATCCGGCTTCGGCGCGAAGCTGAATTCGTAGACCCCGATGAGATGCGCCGGCGTGCCGTCGCGCCCGGCAAGCGGCAGCATCAGGCGGTCGTACTCGAGGAAGTAGCGTTCCGGGTTGCGGGTGTTGACGGCATGACGCCAGGCGTGCGGCCGGCCGGTCTTCAGGACGTCGGTGTAGAGTCCGTCGGTGCGGACCACCGATTCCGCCGGGAACACGTCGCCGAGTGTCAGCCCGGTGATCTCGATGCCCATCAGCAGGCGGATCTCGGTGCCTGCGAGTCGCCATCGGTAGACATGCCGACCGTCGAGCGGCCCCTCGAGATCGACCAGCACGGTGACCGGCATCAGCCGGTAGATCTCCATCAGGTCGAGCTCGTGCAGCCTCGGAATGGCGTCGCCGGCGTGCCTGCGCCAGAAAGCGGCCAGTTCAGCGAAAGCGCGAATCGGGTACGCCTCGAGAATCTCGTCGAGTGTCTGCATGATGCGTTGTCTGTGTCGGCTTTTCTGTCCGGCTGTTATGCTTGCGTGCTATACATTCCAGCCGTGAGCGGCAGCATGGCCGCCGCTCCGCCCCCCCTCTTAATTATTTGGTATACGTTAACCCAATGACCGACACCGGCAAGACCGTATCGCCCCCGACAACCCCGTCCGGCGCGGCAGCGTCCGGCAACTGGGCCAACGACAAGCAGGCGGGCTACTGGAACGACGGCGCCGGGCCCAAGTGGGTGCGCTTCCAGGGCGAGCTCGACGCCTCGTTCGCGAACGTCAACGCGGCCCTGTTCGCGCGCGCCGAAGCGGCGGCGGGCGAGACCGTCATCGACGTCGGCTGCGGCGCCGGCGCGACCACGTTCGCGCTCGCCGATCGCGTCGGACCATCGGGCAGGGTCAGCGGCGTCGACATCTCGGCGACCCTGCTCGCCGCCGCCCGGCGCCGCGCCGCCGAACTCGGCCTCGACAACGTCGCATTCCTCGAAACCGATGCCCAGACCCACGCGTTCGAACTGGCGATGGCCGACCTCGTCGCCTCGCGCTTCGGCGTCATGTTCTTCGAGGACCCGGCCGCCGCCTTCGCCAACATCCGCACCGCGCTCAGGCCCGGCGGGCGCATCGCCTTCGCCAGCTGGGCGGGACTGGAAAGGAACGTCTGGTTCGCCGGTCCGCGCGAGGCCGCGATCCGCGCCTTTGGCCCGCCGCCGGACGCCGACCCGCGGGCACCGGGACCGCTGGCGTTCTCGGAGATCGACTACGTCACGGGCATCCTGCGGAAGGCCGGCTATGGCGACATCCGCGCCGAGGAAGCGCCGGTGACGCTGGTCCACCCGGGGCCGCTGGCGAAGATGGTCAACCTGGTCAGCAATATCGGCCCGGCGGTGCGCATCGCCGACCACCACGGCAAGTCCGACGCCGACATCGCCGCGCTCGGCCCCGACCTCGAGGCCGTGTTCCGGCCGTTCGAACGCCCGGACGGCGTCCATGCGCCGGCGACGCTGAACTTTTTCATGGCCACCGCGCCATGAAGCGGCCCTGACGGGCCCTCGCGCTTCGATACGACCGCCGCGCGGTCTACTCAGCATGAGGGAAAGCGAAGAACCGCCTCATCCTGAGTAGCGCCCATTGGGACAATCGGGCGCGTATCGAAGGAGAGGCGGTTTCGCTCTATGATGCCGCCCGGAGGTACCCGCATGACCAAATCCCTCGAAGACCGCGTCAGGGACGCCCACGCCACCGCCGCCGACCCGGCGGGCACGCGGGACTTCTATGACGGCTGGGCGGCGGACTACGACCGCGACCTGCTGACCAGCGGCACGCCCTATATGGCGGTGTGCGCCGGCATGGTCGCGCGCCACGTCGCCGACCGGGATGCCCGCATCCTCGACGGCGGCTGCGGCACCGGGCTGATCGGCCAGTTCCTGCACTGGATCGGCTACAACAATATCGAGGGCCTCGACGCCTCCGCCGGCATGCTCGAAGCAGCCCGGGCCAAGGGCTGTTACCGGGCGCTGCACGAGATGTTCCTCGCCCCCGGCATGGACCTCGCCGACGCCAGCTTCGACGCGGTCGTCGCCTCGGGCGTGCTGATCGCCGGGCACGCGCCGCCCGACGCGCTCGACGGCATGGTCCGCGTCGCCAAGCCCGGCGCGCCCATCGTCTTCAACATGAACCCGAAGTCGCTGACCGAGGCGGGCTACGGCGCGAAGATCGACGCGCTCAGCGATGCCGGGGCGTGGACGTTCGTCGAGGAAAGCCGGGTCTACCCGCCCTACCCGTTCAACCCGGGCGTGGGGCACGCGAAGCCGCGGGTTCTCGTTTTCAGGAAAGCGTAGGTCGGCCGCCAAACCGCAACCCGCCACTCCCGCGCAAGCGGGAATGACGTGAGGCGTGGATGCCTAAACCTCGACCACGCCATCGAACCCGCCGAAGATCATTCGCTTGCCGTCGAACGGCATCGGCATCTCGGCCATCATGGCGTGCAGTTCGTCCATCAGGGCCTGGCGCACTTCCTCGCGGTGTTCTTTCGACGGCCATTCGGCCCAGCCGAGGACCACGGTCTCGCCGGGCTCGGCCAGCACCGCCTTGGCGAACGACGTCAACTCGCCCTCGGGCACGTCGTCGCCCCAGCTCTCGACGTAGCGCAGCGCGCCGTGGCGCTTGAACACCGCGCCGATCCTGTCTGCGTTGGAGATGTAGGCGTCGCGGTTCTCGTCCGGGACGGCGGCAAGATAGGCGTCGAAGTAGGACATGGGTCTCCTTTCAGGCTGGCAGTGTCGGTCACCCGCGCGCCGGGATGGACGGTGCGCGCGCCGCGCATCATACACGGTTTCAATCGACGTATATAGGAATTATTACTTGACCAATTATGTATTATTTCCTATACTGTTGTTTCTGATTGTTCAGGCGCGCCGGGCCAACCATGCCCTTCCCCGGCGCGCGCAGGCGACATCGCTGAATGATGAAAAGGACCATTCCCATGCCCGACCACGACACCCCCGAACCGTTTCTCGCCCCGGCCACCACGCCGCCCAAGCCCGCCAGGGCGACCCACCTGGACTATCCCGATCCGCCGCCGACACCGGGCGAGCGCGCCAAGTGGGAGGAGCACGTGCTCGGCCTCGATCCCAAGTGCGGGGCCGACCGCCGTCGCGACCGGGCGCTGGGAAATCCGCTCGACGGCGCGGTTTACGACGGCACATGGACCGGCCGGATGAGCGACGCCACCCGCGAACTGGTGCGCGGGCCGGCGCCGGGACCGCGCGACGATCTCGGCGTGCATATGATCGACGAACCCGGCGTCGACGACGACGTGCCCGCGCTGCCCGCGCCGGTCGCGGGCTCGACCCTCAGACCCCGCTGGGAAGCGTTCTGCCGGCTCTACGCCTTCGGCCATTCGACCGCCGACGCCGCGCGCCACGCCGGCTATGCCTGGGACTCGGCGGCGCAGACCGGCTGGCGATTGTTGCAGGATGCGCGAATCCAGGAGCGCATCGCCGAATTGCAGGCCTACCATGCGCAGGCGCTGGTCGCCGATGAACGGGCGACACTGGTCCGCGCCGAGGCCGTCTACCGCGAGGCCATGAACCGCGGCCACTATGGCGCCGCGGTCCGCGCGCTGGAGTTCGCCGAACGCCTGAAATCCCGCCGTGCCGCCGAAAATGATGAGAAAAGCGAGGCACCCGGGGGGTGATGAACATTCTCATCAATTATCATCGTTTCTCATCGCGATCGGCTGCCGTCTGCGAACCATGCGCGAATGGCAGACCCGTCCATCTCCGTTCGCGCGGCTCGGGCCGAAACGCCGCCGCTGCAGGCTTGGCGGACGGGGCGCTGCATGTTATTCACGCGGCCAATTCCAACCGATATATCGGGCCCCGGACGCCTCCTGTCCGGCGGACCTTCAGGACAACATGAGGAACGCAGCATGACCGCTCAGGATTACGCCGTTAAGGATCTCTCTCTGGCCGACTGGGGCCGCAAGGAAATCGAGCTCGCCGAGGTCGAGATGCCGGGCCTGATGGCGACCCGCGACGAGTTCGCCAAGTCGAAGCCGCTGGCCGGCGCGCGCATCGCCGGTTCGCTGCACATGACGATCCAGACCGCGGTGCTGATCCAGACCCTCGAGGCCCTCGGCGCCAAGGTGCGCTGGGCGTCGTGCAACATCTACTCGACCCAGGACCACGCGGCGGCCGCCATCGCCGACGCCGGCACGCCGGTGTTCGCGCACAAGGGCGAGACGCTGGAAGAGTACTGGGACTTCGCGCACCGCATCTTCGACTGGCCGGGCGGCCAGCATGCCAACATGATCCTCGACGACGGCGGCGACGCGACGCTGCTTTTGATGCTCGGCACCAAGGCGGCGAAGGACATCTCGGTGCTCGACAACCCGGATTCGGAAGAGGCCGAGGTGCTGTTCGACTGCATCCGCAAGAAGCTCGCCGAGGACCCGGACTGGTACAAGGTGCGGCTCAACGCCATCCAGGGCGTGACGGAAGAAACCACCACCGGCGTGCATCGCCTCTACGAGTTCTCGCGCAACGGCGAGCTACCGTTCCCGGCGATCAACGTCAACGACTCGGTCACCAAGTCGAAGTTCGACAACAAGTACGGCTGCCGCGAGAGCCTGGTCGACGCGATCCGCCGCGCCACCGACGTGATGATGGCGGGCAAGGTCGCCTGCGTCGCCGGTTTCGGCGACGTCGGAAAGGGCTCGGCCGAATCTTTGCGCAACGCCGGCGCCCGCGTGATGGTCACCGAGGCCGACCCGATCTGCGCCCTGCAGGCGGCAATGGAAGGCTACGAGGTCGTCACCATGGAAGACGCCGCGCCGCGCGCCGACATCTTCGTCACCGCGACCGGCAACGTCGACGTCATCACCATCGACCACATGCGCCAGATGAAGGACCGGGCGATCGTTTCCAACATCGGGCATTTCGATTCCGAGATCCAGGTCGCGGCGCTGAAGAACCTCAAGTGGAACAACATCAAGCCACAGGTCGACGAGATCGAGTTCGCTGACGGCAAGAAGATCCTGCTGCTGGCCGAGGGCCGGCTGGTCAACCTCGGCTGCGCCACCGGCCACCCGAGCTTCGTGATGTCGGCCAGCTTCACCAACCAGACGCTGGCGCAGATCGAGCTGTTCACCAAGCCCGACGACTACAAGAACGAGGTCTATGTGCTGCCCAAGCACCTCGACGAGAAGGTCGCCCAGCTGCACCTCGGCAAGCTCGGCGTGCACCTGACCAAGCTCAGCCAGAAACAGGCCGACTACATCGGCGTCGGCGTCGACGGCCCGCACAAGCCGGAGCACTACCGCTACTGATCGGGCCACCGGCAACCCCCACCCCAACCCTCCCCCTGGCAGGGGGAGGGAGCGAGACGAGGGCGCGCAACGTCCCCTCCCTTCTTCGAGGGGAGGGACAGGGTGGGGAGCCTAAGTTAGGCTAAGGCATGGACCTCGACACCATCATCGCCCTGCCGCCGTTCGTGCCCTTCATCGCCGGGCTCGGCGCGGCGACGCTGATCATCCTGATCGTCGCCTACCGGCCGATCCGCGCGCTGCTGCGCGACGCCTCGGCGGGCGAGACCCGGCACATGCTGGAGCTGCTCGCCTCGGCGCCGGATGCGATGTTCGCCTGGCCGGCAAGCGTCGCCGGCGGTATTCCGGGCAAGGAGTTCCACAACAGGGCGCTGATCCGGCTGCTCGATATCCCCGAAGGCGAAACCGCGTCGTTCGAACAGCTGCTCGAACGCATCGGCGACGCCGACCGGCCGCTGCTGGTCAAGGCCGCCGACAAGATGCGCGAAACCGGCGAGCCGTTCGACATCCTCGCCGCCGTCGGCGCCCGCCAGATGCACGTCGCCGGCCGCCGGGCGTACGTCTCGGGCAGCGACACCGAGCCCGCCGGCGATACCCTGTGGTTCCGCGACGTGACCCCGTTCGTCGAGGCCGTCGCCCAGGCCCAGGAAACGGCCGGTGACGGCGCCGGCAGCCAGGCCGAGGAAGACCGCCTGCGGCTGATCCTCGACGCCATGCCGATCCCGGTGTGGCTGCGCACGCCGGAGCTCGACGTCGCCTTCGCCAACGCCGCGGCCGGCGAGGACGGTGCGGCGGTGCCGCCCGACGCGCGCTCGATGGCGCGCACGGCGCAACGCACCAACCAGCCGCAATCGGCGCCGCTCGGCCTCACGCTCGGCGGCACGCGCTACCGCGCCGAGGTGGTCGAGGCGCCGCTCGGGCCCGAGTCCGGCACCATCGGCTTCGCCGCCGTCAGTGGCGGCGCCAGCGACGATCTCGAGAACGCGCTGCAGCTCGAGCGCAGCGGGCTCGAGCAGTTCCTCGAACAGCTCACCGCCGCGGTCGCCATCTACGGCCCCGACCGCAACCTGCGCGCCTACAACGAGGCCTTCGCCGGGCTCTGGCAGCTCGACGACATGTGGCTCGGCCGTCACCCCAGCCTCAACCAGGTGCTCGAACGGCTGCGCGAGATGCGCCGCCTGCCGGAGTTCGCCAACTTCGCCGAATGGCGTGCCGAGCAGCTCGGCCATTTCGACGGCATGACGGAGCCGGCTCGGGCCCTGATGCATCTGCCGGACGGACGATCCTTGCGCACCGTGGTCGCGCCGGCGGTCGGCGGCGGGCTCTATCACATCTTCGAGGACATCTCGGACCAGCTGTCGATCCAGCGCGAGTACAAGACGCTGGACGCCGTGCAGCGCCGCACCATCGACAACCTTCAGGAGGCCGTCGCGGTGTTCGGTTCCGACGGGCGGCTCAAGCTCGGCAACACCCTGTTCGGCGCGATGTGGGGGCTCGACCCGGAAGCCCGCGACGCCGAGCCGCATCTTGGCGGCATCATCGAGGGCATGCGCCAGGCGGGCGAGGACGAGGCCGCATGGAACGAACGCCGACAGCGCCTCCTCGGTCACGTCAACGCGCGCCGCCCGCACCGCGAGCGGCTGCGCCGCGACGACGGCCGGGTCATCGACTGGGCAACGGTGCCGCTGCCCGACGGTGCGCTGCTGGTCAGCTTCCTCGACGTCACCGAGGAAGCCCAGGTCGAGGACGCACTGCGCGCCCGCGCCGAGGCGCTGGAAGAGGCGCAGAAACTCAGCGCGCGATTCATCGCCGACATCTCCTACGAGGTGCGCACGCCGATGAACACGGTGACCGGCTTCGCCGACGCCCTCGCCCAGGGCTACTTCGGCGAGCTCAACGCGCGGCAGAACGAGTACGTCAACGGCATCCTGGCGACCTCGCAGGGCCTGATGAGCGTGCTCGCCGATATCCTCGAGCTCGCCGCCATCGAAGCGGGCACGGTCGAACTCAAGAAGGATTCGATCGACCTGCACGCGCTGCTGGCCGGCGCCATGCGCCTGATCAAGGCACGCGCCGAGGCCAAAGAACTGCACCTCGCGTTCGACGTGCCGACCGACATCGGCTGGATCGCCGCCGACGAGCGCCGCCTCAAGCAAATCATCTTCAACCTGTTGTCGAACGCCGTGCGCTTCACGCCGCAGCGCGGCGGCGTACAGTTGTCGGCCCAGCGTGCCGGCGGCGCCAAGGGCGAGGAGATCGTCATCACCGTGTCGGACACCGGCATCGGCATCCCGCAGGCCGACATCGAGCGGGTGTTCGACGGTTTCGAGCGCGACCGCAGGGCGCGCGACACGGACGGAAACGGCCAGGGGGGCGCCGGGCTCGGCCTCACCATGGTCAAGAGCTTCGTCGAACTGCACGGCGGCACGGTGGCCATCAGGTCGGTGCCCAACCGCGGCACCCAGGTGACCTGCCGCCTGCCCGCGACCGGCACCGAGGGCGGCGACGCCCGCGACGCGTTTCAGCCCTGAACGGGCGGCGGATCGTCGAAGCCGACGACGCGGACCGGCCGCGAGCGGCCCTTGACCGGCAACTCGTGGATGGTCATGCCGTCGATATCGTAGCCGGCGGTCTCGAGCACCCGGGCCGAGGCGCAGATGCGGGTGCCGAGTTCCTTGGTCATCGCCTCGAGCCGCGCGGCGATGTTGACGTTGTCGCCGAGCGCCGAGACGATCGGGGTCTTCGGCGGCCCCATCGAACCGACGATGGCCTCGCCGACGTGGATGCCGATGCCGATCCGCAGCGGCTCGGACAGCTCGCCGGCGAGCCGCGCCGAAAGCGCCTCGATCCGGCGGAACATTGCCGCAGCGCCGGCTAGGGCGTCGCGGCAGGCGCGGCCCGGATCCGTGTCCAGACCGTAGATCGCCATCAGGCCGTCGCCGTTGAACTGGGCGTAATGACCGCCGGTTTCCTCAAGCGCCGCCGAGAGCTCGGCGAAGAACTGGTTGAGGATGAAGACGACGTCGAACGGCAGGCGGTCTTCCGACAGTTTTGTCGAGCCGCGCAGGTCGACGAACAGTACGGCGACCTCGGCTTCCTCGCCCCGTCTATGATCCCGTGACGTGGCCATGTCGGGACCGGGATCGTCCGGCGGCAGCAGGGCGGCAACGCTGATGTCGGCGACTGGCCGGACCTGACACGCGAGACGCACATGCCCCGCTCCGAGACCGAGCCGGGCGAGGACCCGCTGCTCGCCCTCCGCCGGCGGCGCAAGTCCCTCGCGGCCGTGAATGACCCGTATCCGGCAGGTCGAGCAACGCCCCCGGCCGCCGCATACCGAGGCATGCCGAATTCCGACCGCGCGGATCGCCTCGAGAGCGGTGCCGCCCGGCACGACCGGAATGTCGGCGTCACCGGGGACATAGCGGATCACTGGCCCGGCGCGGCGGCTCTCGATCTGGCGGCGCACGAAACGGGCGGCGAGGATCGTCGCGAGAACGGCAACCACGCCGATCTGCGTCCAGGTCTCGCCGGCAATCGCGAAGGCGGCCATCTCGTTGCTCCGACCATGCGCCTGCAGGACCCGCGAAACCCAGCCCTCCGTCTCCGCCAGGCTCAGGACCTCCATGCCGGCGGCAACATACCCGGCGAGCGACAGCGCCGGGATCAGGACGCCGAACGACAGCGCCAGCCAACGCCACCCGGCATACCAAGGCTTGAGGCGCAGCCACATGTGAACGCCGATGCAACCGTGCCCCCAGGCGGCCAGCAACGCCACTGCCTGGATGACGCCGTTCACCGGCTTAAGCACCCAGAGGATGACCATGATGGCGATGTAGTCGACGCGCTGGCCGGCGACCTCGTCGACGACCCGGGTACCGAAAACGTGCACCGCCAGCAACAACGGGAGGGTGACGCCGAGTGTGAGCTGCGCCCACTCCCAGCGCCGCAGGTTGAGACGCCTGCGGGCGTAGAGCCCGTAGAACGCGAGCGTGACATGAACAACGAGGGCACCGCACAGCAGCACGGTTCCGGGCAGACTGCGCCATGGCGCGGCCAGCACGCGGTTCGCCGCGTTCATCGCGTCGAGCGATATGATACCCGCCATGTGGTTGATCAGGTGGCCGGTGACGTAGACGAACAGGAGCAAGCCCGAATAAAGGCGAAGTCGGCCGATCATGCATGCTCCTTACCCGGTTGCGAATCGCCGTGTCAGTTTGGCATGATAGAGTTGTCGGGCCGGCGCCGGTAGTATTGACACCGCCGATGAGCCATACCACATCCTGGAACCGGACGCCCGGGTATCGTCAGGACGAAGCTGTCAAAGAATCATGAGCAAACTCGTCGAAGCCAAGTTTCCGATCGGCCAGCCAGTGCGTCACCGCATCTTTGGCTTTCGCGGCGTCGTGTTCGACGTCGACCCGGAGTTCGCCAACACCGAGGAATGGTACGAGAGCATTCCGGAGGACGTGCGGCCGCGCAAGGATCAGCCGTTCTACCACCTGTTCGCCGAGAACCATCACGACAAGTCGCCCTACATCGCCTACGTCTCGGAACAGAACCTGGTGCCCGATGACACGGACGAGCCGCCGATCCGCCATCCGGACATGGACGAGTATTTCCTACAGGCCGACGGCGGGCGCTACGTCACCCGCGAGCCCGTCAACTAGGCCCGCATCACTTTCCGGCAGCAATCTCCGCGACCGCGTCAACGGTACGGTCGATTTCGTCTTCGGTGTTGAAGTAGTGCACCGAGGCCCGATTGATGAGGTCGAGGCCCCGGGCCGTCATGTCGAGCAGGGTGCTCGACGATTTCGAGAGCGACGTATTGATGTTTCGCGCCCAGAGCTTCTCGCGCACCGTCGCCGGGGCGACCACATCGATCACGAAGGTGCAGATTCCGGATTTCTCGCGGCCGATGTCACAAACCCGGACGCCGCAGATCCCTGACAGCCCGGCGCGAAGTCTGTCGGCCAGCGAGGCGACCCTCTGCTCGATCGCCGCCATACCGATACCCAGCGCGTAGTCGACAGCCACGCCGAGGCCGATGTTGGCGGCGAAGCCTTTCTCGAAGTTCTCGAACCGTTTGGCGTCGGTACGGATCTCGTAGATACCGGGCGCCGTCCATGTTGCCGCGTGCAGGTCGAGGAACACCGGCTCCAGCCGTTCGATCCATTCGCTCCGTACATAGAGGAACCCGGTGCCGCGCGGTCCGCGCAGGTACTTTCGCCCGGTGCCGGAGAGGAAATCGCAGCCGAGAGCCTCGACGTCCGTCACGGTCTGACCAACGGACTGGCACGCGTCGAGCAGGTAAGGTACCCCTGCCGCCTTCGCCACCCGGCCAATGTCGGCCGCGGGATTGATCAGCCCGCCGTTGGTCGGCGCGTGGGTCACGGCGATCAGTTTCGTGCGGCCGTCGATTAGGTTTTCAAGCTCGGCGACGTCGAGACAGCCGTCGGCGTCGCTCGGCACCGTCTCGACGACGACGCCGCGCCGCCGGGCGACCTGGAGATAGGCCATGAAGTTGCTGGCGTACTCGGCCTCGGCAGTGAGAATCCTGTCCCCCTCGCCCATGGTCGAGGCGAGGCTATAGAACGCCATGTCCCAGGCCCGCGTCGCATTCTCGATTAGGGCGATCTCGCCGGCCGAGCAGTTGAGCAACCGGGCCAGCGCCGCATAGGTGTTGTCGAACGCCGCGGCGTTCTCCTCGATCGCCCGGTATCCGCCGATCGAAGCTTCGAGTTCGAGATGGCGGCGCACCTCCTCCATAACCGGCGTCGGCTGCAGCGACGCGCCTGCGTTGTCGAGATGGATCAGGCCCTCGCGGCGTGGTGTTTCGGCTCTCAGCGCGTCGATATCCATACTTTGATCCTCTCAACTTGCCCCGGTTCGGCGGCGGCGTTACAACCGCTGCATGACGCCCCGATCAGATGGCCCGGCAACGCCCTTCCTCGGCACCATTTCCCTTGCCAACGAGGGCGCCACCGCCGATCTTGGCCGCAGCCTCTCGGAAATCATCGCCGACGGCGACGTTCTCCTGCTCTCTGGCGACCTCGGCGCCGGCAAGACCGCGTTGGCGCGGGGCCTGATCCGCAGCTTGACCGCGCCCGATACCGAGGTGCCGAGCCCGACCTTCACGCTGGTGCAGGACTACGATACCCGAATCGGCCCCGTCCATCACTTCGACCTCTACAGGATCGAATCCGAGGATGAAATCCCGGAGCTCGGTTTCGAGGACGCGCTCGCCGACGGCGTTTGCCTGATCGAATGGCCCGACCGGCTGGGTGCGTGGCTGCCGCCGGGCGCACTGCGCATCGAGCTGGCAATCGCGGGGGAAGAGGGCCGGTTGGCGACGATCGGCGCCTCGTCCGGTAACTGGCGCCAGCGGCTGGCCTCCCACCTGTTGTGGGATACACTGACGACGCAAACCGACGAGCGAGACTAGACCATGGCCGACCCCGTCCACACGGAACTGACGATCGCGCCGGTCCGATCCGGACGAACGATCAAACAGGCCATGGTACTCTGCGCCGGTCTCGGCGAGCGCATGCGCCCGATCACCGAGACCATGCCAAAACCGATGATCCCCGTCGGCGGCACACCGCTGATTGACAGGATTCTCGACGGCCTCGCCCATGCCGGCATCGAACGGGCGGTCGTCAACACGTTCTATATGGCGGACATGCTCGAAGCACACCTGTCGGCACGGGAAAAGCCAGCAATCGTCATATCGCGGGAGAACGAACGTCTGGAGACCGGCGGTGGCGTACTCAACGCCCTCGACCACTTCGGCGACGAGCCGTTCTTCGTCGTCAACGGCGACGCGCTCTGGCTCGACGGACCGATCCCCACGCTCGACCGGCTGGAAGCCACGTGGGACGAATCGATGATGGACTCGCTGTTGCTGCTTCACAGCACGGTCGCGGCCTACGGGTATGACGGCCGCGGTGATTTCGTCGTCGCGCCCGACGGCCTGCTGGCACGCCGTCCGGAAGGCGAGGTCTCCCCCTACGTCTTTACCGGCACGCAGGTCGTTCACCCGCGGCTGTTCGGCCACGACGTGCGCGCAGGCGCGCTGGGCAACGTGTTCTCGTTCAATGCGCTGTTCGACCGGGCACTGGAGCAGGATCGCCTGTACGGCATGATCCACGACGGCGAGTGGTTCCATATCGGCACGCCGGATGCCCTGGCCGAGGTCGAAGCCTTCATGAATGAACCGTTTCCCGGCGCCGAATACCGGTCGTCATGAGTACGGACCGCGTGCGGGACACGCTGACGGGGCTGTTCTCGATTCCGTCCGACCGTCCGTTCGTCGACGACCTTGCCCACGGCATCCTGCGTCAGAGTGACGATGATCCGATGGAGCTCGCCCGGTTCCGCATCCTGCTGCCAACACGCCGGGCCTGCCGCAGTCTGCGCGAGGCGTTCCTGCGAATCGGCGGTGGGGCGCCACGGCTGCTGCCGCGCATGATACCGATCGGGGATGTTGACGAAGACGATCTGATCCTCGAGATCGAAGGCAGCATTGGCGGCGGCCCTGATGCGCCGGATATTCCACCGGCCATCGGCACGCTGCGCCGGCAACTGATCCTGACAGAACTGGTGCGCCAGCGAGACCCGGACTCAAGCCCCGATCAGTGCGCCTTGCTGGCGCGCGAGCTTGCGCGGCTGATGGACCAGGTCGCGACCGAGCGCCTCGACTTCGCCGGCCTGCAGTCGCTCGCCGGTGAACAGTACGCCGAGCACTGGCAGAAGGTCCTGAGGTTCCTTGAGATCGTCACCGAGAACTGGCCGTCGATCCTCGCCGAAGAAGGCGCCATCGATCCAGCGGACCGCCGCAACCGGCTGCTCGAAGTGCAGGCTGCGCTGTGGCGCGAGCGCCCGCCGGATACCCCGGTCATCGCGGCGGGTTCGACGGGCTCCATCCCGGCGACCGCCGACCTGCTCGCCGTCGTCGCGAGCTTGCCCAAGGGCGCCGTCGTGCTTCCCGGGCTGGATCGCACGCTCGACGCCACGGCTTGGGCCGCCCTCAATGAAGGACACCCGCAAAGCGGTCTTGGCCGCCTGCTTGTACGGCTCGGCGTCGAACGCGACGACGTCGCCGACTGGCCCGCACCGGCGGACGCGGCCCCGCGACGCCAGGCCCGCGCCGAACTGCTGAGCAGCGCCCTGAAACCGCCGGCAGCAATTGTTCAAGCGGTCACCAATGACGGAATTGCCGCCGACGCGCTCGACGGCGTGACGCGCATCGAGTGCCCGGAACCCGCCAAGGAGGCCGAGGTTATCGCGCTTGCGATGCGTGAGACGCTGGAGACTCCGGCGCGGACCGCGGCCCTGGTCACGCCGGACCGCGACCTTGCCCGGCGCGTCGCGGCGGAGCTGCGGCGATGGAACATCGCGATCGACGACTCCGCCGGTCAGCCGCTCGGCCAGACCGAACCCGGCGCGTTCGTACGTCTCACGGCGGCCCTGTTGACGGGTGACTTCGGGCCGGTCGAACTGCTCTCCACGCTCAAGCATCCGCTAGCCGCCGGCGGCAGGGCCGTCGCGGAATTCCGACGCCTCGCCCGCTTGCTCGAAATGGCTGCGCTGCGCGGTCCCCGTCCCGCGCCGGGCTGGGAGGGGCTGAAGCGTGCGCTAACACCGGGCCACGACACGCTTTCGCGCTGGATCGACGAGCTGACCGCGATGACGCGGCCCCTGACCAATCTCGCAACGGAGAGGGCTGTCTCGCTGAAGGCACTGGTACGCGCCCACGTCAACGTCGTCGAAGCCCTCGCCACCGACGAAACGTCGCCGGGCGCCGCCAATCTGTGGGCCGGCGACGCGGGCGAAGCGCTGGCGCTGTTTTTCGCCGAACTCGGCGAGAACCACGACATGCTCGAAGCGATCCGGCCCCGGGAGTACGCGCCGCTGCTCGATACCCTGATGCAGGGGCGCGTGGTGCGGCCACGCTTCGGGCGGCATCCGCGGCTCAACATCTGGGGACCGCTGGAAGCGAGGCTGCAGCACGCGGACGTGCTGATCCTCGGCGGCCTAAACGAAGGGACCTGGCCGTCGGAGCCGGATCCGGGCCCATGGATGAGCCGGCCGATGATGAACGATTTCGGCCTCCCGCCGCCGGAGCGGCGCATCGGCCTCTCGGCTCACGATTTCACCCAGGCCTTCGCCGCGCCGAACGTCTTGCTAACCCGCGCGGCCCGTGCCGAAGGCGCGCCGACGGTCGCCAACCGGTGGCTGCAACGCCTCGAGGTTCAGGTCAGCGACAGCCCACTCGCAAAGGCCTTCGCGCCCGACACCCGCTACCTCGCCCTCGCCGACGCCCTTGACCGGCCGGCAACCGGCGACACGATCGAACCCGCCGAGCCGTCACCCCGGCCGCGCGTCGCCGACCGTCCGCGCCGGCTCTCGGTGACCCGTATCGAAACATGGCTGCGCGACCCTTACGCGATCTACGCGCGTTACATCCTAAACCTGAAGCCGATCGATCCAATCGACGCGGAACCGACGGCGGCGGAACGCGGCACGCTGATCCACATGGCGGTCGAGCGATTCGTCGCCGACACCCTGGAGACATGGCCGGACAACCCCTACCAGCGCCTGATCGAGATCGGTCGTGACGTGTTCGCACCGCACCTCGACCGCCTGGGGGTCCGGACCTTCTGGTGGCCGCGCTTCGAACGCATCGCCGCGTGGTTCGTCGAGAACGAGGTATCGCGGAGGGCCAACGGCATGATGCCGCTCGCCGTCGAGGCCAAGGGCGCGATTACCGTGGGTGACGATTTCACGTTGACCGGCACCGCCGACCGCATCGACAGGCTGGTGACCGGCCGGCTTGCGGTCGTCGACTACAAGACGGGCCAGCCACCTGGCAAGCGGGAGGTCGAGACCGGCCTGGCCCCGCAACTACCCCTCGAGGCGGCGATGATCCGGGCCGGTGGGTTCCCCGACCTGCCCGACCCGCCGCCAGCGGTCGAGCGGCTCGACTACTGGCAGCTCTCCGGCGGACGCGAGGTCGCGAAGATGACCGACGTCAGCAGCAATGACGCCGAGGCTCTCGCCGAGCGGGCGCTCCAGGAACTCACCGGTTGGGTCCGGCGCTTCGACGATGAGGAAATGCCGTACCGTTCCCGCCGCTGGCCGAAACGCCAGGAGCCCGACGGCGATTACGACCACCTTGCCCGGGTCCGCGAGTGGGCCGGCGGCGACGATGACGGCGGAGACGGCGAATGACGGCCGATACCCAGTCCGATCTGCTCGAACAGGCCACGGCGCTTCAACGGCTGGCGGCCGACCCGCGACACTCGGCATGGGTGTCGGCCAACGCCGGGACAGGCAAGACGCGGGTGCTGACCGACCGTATCGCCCGGCTTCTGCTTCGCCGCGTCCGTCCCGAGAAGATTCTCTGCCTGACCTACACCAAGGCAGCCGCCGCCGAGATGAAGAATCGCATCAGCGAACGACTGGGCAACTGGGCGGTGCTGGACGACACGGCGCTGACGGAAGAACTGCTGGCCCTGACCGGACGCAACCCGGCGCCGGAAGACCTGATCCGCGCCCGACGCCTGTTTGCCGAAACCCTAGACGCGCCGGGCGGCATCAATGTCCGTACCATTCACGCTTTCTGCGAGTCCCTGCTCGCGCGGTTCCCGATCGAGGCCGGTGTCGCGCCGCACGCAGCCATCATTGATGAGCGTGATGCCAAGGCGTTGCAGTCGGATGCCCAGTCCGACCTGTTCCAGCGGCTGGCCGGCGCGGGCACGCGTTCCGATGATGCCGAACTGGCCGCTTCGGCCGGCTATCTTGCCGCCTACCTGAGTCCCGACGATTTCTCAAAGCGGATCCGGGAGCTCCTGAGCGAACGGGTCGCGATGTCGCTCGCCGTCGCCGCCCACGGCGGCGTTGAGGGTGTCATCGGGTCAGTCTTCACGGCCCTTGGCGTGGACCGAAGCGACACCGAAGACAGTGTGATCAGCGCCGCCTGCGCGGATGCGGCTTTCGACGGCGATTGTTTGCGGGACGCCGCCGAAGCCCTGGCCGACGGCAACAAGACCGAGCGGGACCATGCAATCACCATCACGGGCTGGTTGCGGGCCAGTCCGCGTGAACGCGCGGCCGAACACTGGGCGGCCTACTGCGACGTGTTCGTTACCGGGGCCGGTACGGCGCGGGCCGACAGAGGGCTGATCAGTGTCGCCACCAAGGAGGCGCGGCCCGACGTCGACCGCATCGTCCACGACGAACAGGACCGGATCGTCGCGACGGGGCAGCGGCTTCGCGCCGTGCGCACAGCGACGGGCACCGCCCACCTGGTCCGCATCGGCTGGGCGATCCTCAACGAGTACGAACGTCTGAAGACCGCTCGGGCTGCGCTCGACTACGACGATCTGATCATCAAGGCCCTGGCGCTGCTGGAAAACGAACCCGCGGTCGCCTGGGTTCATTACAAACTCGATAACGGCATCGACCATGTCCTGGTCGACGAGGCGCAGGACACCAGCCCGCCACAATGGGAGATCATCAAGCGGCTGTGCATCGAGATGTTCGCGGGCCTCGGAACCCGGGACGAAGGCGCTGACCGCCCCGAGAGCGAACCGCCCGACCGCTCCGTCTTCGCGGTCGGCGACGAGAAACAGTCGATCTACAGCTTTCAGGGCGCCGACCCGGCCGGTTTCTCGGCTGCGCGGGAATGGTTTGGGGAACGCGCCGACGCTGCCGGAAAGGCACTCGAACGGGTCGATCTTATCCAGTCGTTTCGCTCGACCGCGCCTGTTCTCGGGGCCGTCGATACGGTGTTCGCCCGGGAACCGGCGCGCGAAGGCGTGGTGCCAAGCGGATCCGCGATCCGTCACCAGCCTTACCGGCACGCTGACGCCGGCAGTGTCGCGCTATGGCCGGCGATCGAACGGCCTGAGGAGGGAGCGAAGAGTCCCTGGCAACCGCTCGACGGCGTCAGGGCGCAAAGCCCGCTGGCGCAGACCGCGGAACGGGTTGCCGGGACGATCAGCCGCTGGATCGCCGAACAGGCCGAGCTTCCGGCTCTCGGCCGCCCGATCGACGCGGGCGACGTCATGATTCTCGTCGAGCGGCGGTCGCAGTTCGCCGAGGAGATGGTCAAGCAGCTGAAGCGCAAAGGCATCCCCGTCGCGGGCAGTGACCGCATGAAACTGGCGGAACAGATGGCGGTCATGGACCTGATGGCCGCAGCCGCGACGGCGATGCTGATCGACGATGACTTGTCGCTCGCCGTTGTCCTCAAGGGCCCGTTTGTCGGCCTCAGCGAGGAAGAGCTCTATGAACTGGCGCGGGACCGCGGGGACGATCCGGCACCCGGCAGCCTGTGGCCGGCGCTCGAGGCCCGCGCGCGCGGCGGCGAACCGCCATGGGCGCCTGCGCATGCCGTGATCAGGGGACTGCGCGCGGCCGCCGACACCGTGCCGCCGTTCGAGTTCTTCTCCACCCTTCTCGGTGCGGGACGGGGCCGCCACGCGCTCTACGCACGGCTCGGGATCGAAGTCGCAGATCCGATCGACGAGTTCCTCGGCCAGGCCTTGATGTACGAGCGCGATCACGCGCCGTCGCTGCAAGGCTTCCTGCAGTGGGCGGCTTCGGGCGGTACAGAAATCAAGCGCGACATGGAGGTCGTTCACAGGGCGGTTCGCGTCATGACCGTGCACGGCGCCAAGGGGCTGGAAGCGCCAATCGTCATCCTGCCCGATACCTGCGGTGACAATACGACGCGAAACCTGCCGGCGATCTATTGGCTCGGGAACGGCGCCACGGCGCTGCCGATCTGGCCCGGCGCGAAGGAGAACCACACCGAGATCGTGACCGAATTGCGCGACCGCGCGCTCGCCGACCGCCAGGCGGAGAACCACCGCCTGCTCTACGTCGCCATGACGCGGGCCCGCGATCAACTACACGTCGCCGGCTGGGAACGGGCCAGGAAACCGAAAGGCAAGGACCACGGCCGCAAGGAAGGGTCATGGTACGAGTTGATCCGGCCGGCACTCGAGGAAATGGCCGGCAACGAACCGTTCGATGCGCCGGGTGGTGAGGGCCTGCGGGTTACCTCGCCGCAGGTTGCGGAACCGCGTCCGGACGGAACCGAAGACCGCGCGGCGCCGCCCGATCTCAAGGCCGAACCCTGGATGACCTTGGAACCGGCGCCGGAAACGGACCCGCCGGATCCGCTGACGCCGTCGCGGCCCGCGGATGACGATCCCGCCGCGCTGTCGCCGTTCGCCGGTGACGACATGTCGCGTTTCCGGCGCGGACGCCTGATCCACCGACTGTTGCAGACCCTGCCCGACATCGACGCAGCCGAGTGGGAACGCGCGGCGACGGCCTGGCTCGCGGTCGCCGCGTCCGATCTGGACGACGCACAGCGCGATGCGGTTCGCGACGAAACACTCGCGGTTCTCCGCGAACCGGCGTTCGCCGATGCCTTCGGGCCGGAAAGCCTCGCCGAGGTGCCGATCGCCGGTCTAGTGGAAATCGAGGGGGCGAGGCGCGCCATTGCCGGCCAGGTCGACCGGCTGGTCGTGACCGACGAGCGGGTAACGATCATCGATTACAAGACCAACCGGCCGCCGCCGACCGACGAGACCGACGTGCCGGCCGTTTACATCCGCCAGATGGCGGCATACCGGACCGCGCTGGCGACGGTCTACCCGGGTCGTGAAATCGCCTGCGTTCTGCTGTGGACCGACGGTCCCCGGGCGATGGTGCTCAGCAACGCCCGGCTGGACAGCGAAGCGC
This sequence comes from Rhodospirillales bacterium, assembly GCA_040219295.1. GTDB lineage: Bacteria > Pseudomonadota > Alphaproteobacteria > Rhodospirillales > Casp-alpha2 > JAVJST01. The sequence goes on along the minus strand of JAVJST010000005.1, from coordinate 157,784 downwards.
CGGGCTGACTGAAGGGTTTCGAAAACGGCGCAGGCAAGCCGGCTTTCGTCGGGAGTTATCACTTGCGGAACCGAAGCTGAAGCCCAATCGAAACGCCTAGTCGATCATCCGCGGACCCGCGAACTCGTCGGATCGTAGAGCGGTTCAAGATGGACGCTACAGGGCACCCGCTCGGTCGCGACCTCGAGTTCGTAGGAACCCGACAACACGTAATCTTCGTCGACACCGTCCGGATTTCTGACGTAGCCGAATCCGATGTTCTTTCCCACCGTATAACCCCAACCCGCACTTGAGAGCCAGCCGGCGCGCTCGCCGTTGCGGTAGATCGTCTCGCGGCCCAGCAGCACTGTCTCCACATCGTCGACCGTGAAGCACGCCAGCAATTTGTTACGCGGCCCGCTGGACTTTGCCGCCGCCGCGTCGCGGCCGAGGAACGGCGTATTGCTCTTGAGCTTCACCGCCCAGCCGAGGCCGGCCTCGAACGGGGAATAGTCGGGACCGATGTCGGCGCCCCACGCCCGGTAACCCTTTTCGAGACGCAGCGACTCGATGGCGCGGTATCCGGCGTTGGTGAGCCCATGTTCCCGGCCCGCCGCCATTAACGCGTCGTATACAGCCAGTGCGTCGCTCTTGAGGCCATGCAGTTCCCAGCCGAGCTCGCCGGCATAGGTGATCCGAAGGGCGCGAACCGACGCGCCGGCGATCGAAATCTCGCGGCAGTGGCCGAAAGGGAAAGCCGCGTCGGAGACGTCATCACCGGTAACCGCCGACAGGATGTCGCGCGACCGGGGCCCCATAAGCGAAAGGGTGAAACGGTCGTCCGTCACGTCGACGAGTTCGGCATCGCAGTCGCCCGGAATGTTGCGGCGAATCCACGTGAAGTCGTGGGTCCGGAACCCGGTGCCGGTGACGATGTAGAACAGGTCGTCGGCAAAGCGCGCGACCGTCAGGTCGCACTCGATGCCGCCGCGCTGGTTCAGCATCTGCGTATAGGTCACCCGGCCGGCCGGCTTGGCCACGTTGTTGGCGCAAATCCACGACAGGGCCTTCTCGGCGTCGCGACCGCTCACTTCGGCCTTGGCGAACGACGACTGGTCGAACAGGCCGGCGCGCTCGCGAACCGCGCGGTGTTCCTCGCCGACGTGCCTGAACCAGTTCTGCCGGCCAAAAGAATAGTCGTCCTTCGGTTCGACGCCGCTCGGCGCGAACCAGTTGGGGCGTTCCCAGCTCATTTTCTCGCCGAAACAGGCCCCCTGCTCCGTCAGGCGTCCGTAGAGTTGAGAGGTCCTGTAGGGCCGCCCCGATTCGTGCTCTTCGAACGGCCAAGGCAGGGTGTAGTGCTTGCCGTATAGTTCCAGTGTTCGGTTTCGGACCCAGTCGATGTCGCCATGATGCGGACCGAACCGCCGAATGTCGACGGGCCCCAGGTCCATCGGGGGTTCGCCTGCAACGATCCACTCTGCCAGTGCCCGTCCCGCCCCGCCCCCCGAGGCGATACCGAACGCATTGAAACCGGCCCCGACATAGAAACCGGCAACCTCGGGCGCCTCGCCGAGGATGAAGTTGCCGTCCGGCGTGAACGACTCGGGTCCGTTGATGAGCTGCTTGATGCCGGCATGCTCGAGCGCCGGAACCCGTTCGATGCAAGCCTCGATCGCCGGCTCGAAATGATCCCAGTCTGACTCCAGCAAGCTGAAGTGGAAGCCCTGCGGGATGCCGTCGACGGCCCAAGGGACGGGGTTCGGCTCGTAGACACCTGCGACGATGCCGCCGACCTCCTCCTTGAAATAGATCCGCCGGTCCGGGTCGCGGATGGTCGGCATGTCGCGCTCGACGCCGTCGAACGGCTCCGTCACCATGTACTGGTGCTGTACGGAAACCAACGGCACGTTGACTCCGGCGAGCGCCCCGACCTCGCGTGCCCACTGGCCGCCGCAGTTGACAACGATCTCGCAGGCGATGTCGCCCTGTTCGGTCGTCACGCCGACGGCGCGGCCATTGTCGATGCGGACGGCGGTGACGGCGCAGTCCTCGATGATCCGCACCCCGCCCCGGCGCGCGCCCCGTGCCAGCGCCTGGGTGATGTCCGACGGATTAGCCTGACCGTCGGTCGGCATGAAGCAGCCGCCGGCAAGATCGCTGCCGTCCATGATGGGCCAGAGATCGATACATTCCTTCGGCGACAGGATCTCCATGTCGAGCCCGAAACTGCGCGCCGTCGTCGCCTGACGCTTGTAGTCGATCATCCGCTGGTCGTTGGTCGCGAGCCGCAAACAACCGCTCATTTTCCATCCGGTCGCCTGTCCGGTCTCGGCCTCAAGGCGGTCGTAGAGTTCAACGCTGTACTTGAGAAGCTGGGTAACGTTGGCGTTCGAGCGCAATTGGCCGACCAACCCGGCAGCATGGAACGTCGAGCCGCTGGTCAGCTTGGCACGTTCCAGCAGTACAACGTCCTTCCATCCTTGTTGGGCGAGATGATAGGCCGTCGAGCACCCGATGATGCCGCCGCCGATGACAACGACCCGGGCATGGGTCGGGAAATTCTCTGTCCCGGTCATAACTTCTTGAACTCCTGATAGGCGACCTCAAACGCGTCGAGGTTTTCCTGAGTGTAGGCGACATAGTCGATATCGAGGTCGAGGTGGATTTCCGACGCCATGCTCCACATCGCCTCACGCAGATGGGAACCGGCGCGAAACGCCTTGTAACGACGCCACCGCGTCGCGTCCGGCGCGAAACCGTAGTACGATTCAAGCATCGCGCGCTCGGTGTCCTCGGTCAGTTGCGCGTTCGATGCGATATTGGCGAGATCGAACAGCCGCGCTCCGTAGCCGCAGTGCTCCCAGTCGATGATCCAGACGTTCTCACTGTCATCAATGAAGTTGGCGCACAGCAGGTCGTTGTGACAGAACGTGACCGTCACCGGGCCAACGGCGGCCTCAAGCTCGTCGCTGATGGCCATGAAGCGGTCGAGCTGCGGCAGCATGCGGCTGTTGCCTTCGCGAAGCAGGTTGGCGTAGCTGCGGTGGACACGGAAAACCCAGAACCCGAGACACGGCCCGAAGACGTGATCCTTGGCCTGTTCGTGAAGCGTCCGAACCGCACCGATGATCCTGTTCAGGTTATCGGTGTCAGCGACGTCCCCGGCTTCGTAAGTCTTGCCGTCTATGAAGTCGACCACCATTACGCCGGGCTCGCCATAAACCAGGGCCGGCGTCAGTCCGACGGCATGGGCCGCGTTGAGGCCGGAAACCTCGTTGAACCGCATGACGTTGTGAATCGGCTCGTCGCCGCCCACCATGCGGACAACGAAACGCCTGCCACCGTCGACGACGGTGAAGTTGAGGTTGCTGAGCCCGCCGCTCAAAACCGCGATATCAATGTCGCCCTGCCAGCACGGCAGCCCGCGAACCCGATCCATCTCTGCTTGAACGTCAACTGCCATGTCTGATCATTACTCCAGTCCCAGTTGCTGTTTGCGACGGCGCGCCCAGGCGCCGATCAAGCGGTCGGCGATGATCGCGATGAAGGCGACGCAGACGCCGGCGACCAGACCGCGTCCGGTGTCTGCCTTGGTCAGCGCGATGTAGACCTCCTGGCCCAGTTCGCGGGTGCCGACCAGCGCGGTAATGACCAGCATCGAAAGCGCCATCATGATGGTCTGGTTAATGCCGAGCATGATTTCCGGCAGTGCGATCGGCAACTGCACCTTCCACAACATCTGCGATCTGGTGCAGCCGGCCTGGCGCGACGCCTCGATGAGATGAGGCGGCACGTTGCGGATGCCGTGATCGGTGTAGCGGATCGCCGGCACGATGCAGTACGCGATCACCGCCAGCATGGCGGCGAAATCCCCGACCCGGAACAGCATCACCACCGGCATCAGGTAGACGAAACTGGGGAGCGTCTGCAAGGTGTCGATCGTGGCGCCGACAATGCGATGCAGCCGTTCGTTGCCGGCCGCGGCGATGCCGATCGGGATACCGATCGACGCCGCAATCAGCACCGACAAACCGCACAGGTATACGGTCACCATGGCCTTCGACCATAGGCCGACCGCCGCGATGAACACCACCATCAGGCCGGTCAACATCGCCAGGCGCCAGCCACCGAGCTGGTAGCCGGCCAGCGCCACGATTCCGGCGACGGCAACCCACGGCAGCGACAGAAGCATTCTCTTGAAAGGCACCATGAGGTTGAGCAGCACGAAGTTCTTCACCGCATCGAGTTGCTCGAAGAAATTGATGTTGATGTACTTCACGACATCGCCCCAGAACGATCCGGTGGTGACGGTCAGGGGCTCCGGCACCGCGTCCATGGCCGGGATGAAAAGGCCCAGGATCCAGGTGATTGCAACGGTCAGCGCAAAGATCGAGATATACGGATGGCGCTGCAGCCAGGTGCCGCTTGGCACCGTGTGGTCGGGCGGCGGCCGGCGGGCGTAGGCCTGGCTGACCCGGTCCATGGCGATGGCGAGCAGCGTGATCGCCAATCCGGCCTCGATGCCCTCGCCAATCTGCAGGCGCTTCAGCGCATTGAGCACGTCGAAGCCGAGCCCGCCGGCACCGATCATCGAGGCGATAATGACCATGTTGAGCGATAGCATGATGACCTGGTTGACGCCGACCATCAGGGTGTGCGTTGCGGACGGAATCTGCACCTTCCACAACAGCTGGGCCGCGCTGCAGCCGGTCATTCGTCCGGCCTCGTTGACCTCCTCCGGTACCTGCTGCAGCGCCAGCATGGTGACCCGCACCATGGGTGGCATGGCGTAGATGATCGTCGCGATCATCGCCGCGACCGGACCGAAACCGAACAGGATCAGTACCGGAACCAGATAGGCGAACACGGGCACGGTCTGCATCAGGTCGAGGACCGGAGTCAGGACGAGTTGGAACCGCTGAGACTTGTGGCCGGCAATACCGAGAACGAGGCCACCGGCGACGCCGAACGGCACCGCGATCATGATCGAGGACAGCGTTACCATCGCGCTGTCCCACTGGTCGAACAGCGCCAGATAGAGAAAACAGACACCGGCGAGGGCGGCGAGCTTCCAGTCCTTGGCGTAACGTCCGAGCAGCACGACGCCGACCAGCAGGGCGAGCCACGAGACGCGCGGAAAAACCTGAACCGCGTAGCTGCCCTGTCCTTCGAGGAATCCGGTGGAAAGCAGGCTCTTGACGATGCCGTAGGGCTGCTCGATGAGCCACGCGATCGAACGCGTTAGTTCCCTGAAGGTGAACAGGCCGAGGTCGAAACCGTCGAGCAGCCACTTCATGAAGTCGCTGATCCAGAACCGCAGCGGCAGCACGGCTTCCCTCGGATACTTGAACGCCCAAGGAATCCGGTCCTCGAACAGATAGAGCACCGCGGTTGCGGCCAGTACACCGAGCCACGCGAGAAGCCACGGATTGAGCCGCACGCGGCCCATAGCCAGCGCCGGAGATGCCGCCGTCACGACGCATCCCCGTCGACCAGGGTCGCGAACACGACGTCACGGCGCAGTTCTCCAACGGTCCGGCCTTCGGAGTCGACGACCGCGAACGCCGCGCCCTTCTCCATGTCGGCGGCTCGCGTGATCAGCTGGTCGATCCGGACGCTGCGTTCGATCGTTTCGGCGTAAGGTCCGCCCGACGGCGGCGACATCACGGCGCCGGCGCTCAGCACCTTGGCGCGCGGGATACCCTGGGTGAACTCGCGCACGTAGTTCGTGGCCGGGGCAAGCACGAGCTGCTCCGGAGAGCCAATCTGGATGATTTCGCCGTCCTTCATGATGGCGATGCGATCGGCGAGCCGGATGGCCTCGTCGAAGTCGTGGGTGATGAAGACGATGGTCTTGTGCAGCACGCTTTGGAGGCGCAGGAACTCGTCCTGCATTTCGCGGCGAATCAGCGGATCAAGTGCCGAGAACGGCTCATCGAGAAACCAGACGTCGGGCTCGACCGCCAGCGACCGGGCGATGCCGACCCGTTGCTGCTGGCCGCCGGACAGTTCGCGCGGATAGTAACCCTCCCTGCCGGCCAAGCCGACCAGTTCGATCACCTGGAGTGCCCGTTCTTCCCGGGTCCGGCGGTCGACGCCCTGAATCTCGAGCGGAAATGCCACGTTGCCGAGCACGGTCCGGTGCGGCAGCAGGGCGAAATGCTGGAACACCATGCCCATCTTGTGCCGGCGCATTTCGGTGAGTTCCCTCTCGCTGGCCTTCATCAGGTCCTGGGCGTCGAACAGGACCTCGCCGGCGGTCGGCTCGATCAGCCGGGTAAGGCAGCGGACCAGCGTAGACTTCCCCGATCCCGACAGTCCCATGATGACGAAGATTTCGCCCTCATGAACATCGATCGAGGCATCGCGCACGGCGCCGATGAAACCGCCAGCCGCGAGTTCTTCGCCGGTCGGCGTCCGGCCACCGGCAAACAGCTTCTCGGGCCGGTCACCGAACACTTTCCAAACCGCACGGCACGAGAGTTTTACGGGCTTGTCCATGGTGTCCACCGATTGTCGCGGGCAAACCGATCCGTTGCCGGCCGCATGACCGGCGCTTCCGCTGCCCGATGTATCCGACCACGGACTAGTAAGTTCGAGGTGGGGAATGAAGGGCAGCGCTTTCCCGATTGCCGCCCCTCACCCCGCTGGGAGAACCTTTACTGGATCCACTTGGACCAGCGTGCCTCGTTCCTGCTCATCCAATCGGCCACGACGTCCTCGACCGATCGGCCGTCGAGGTCGACTTCGCCGACCATGGCGCTCATCTCGGCATTGTCGACATGGAAGGCGCGCACCGCCTTGTAGGCGCCCGGCCACTTCTTCTCACCGTCTTTCCAGCCGACTTTCTTGATCCAGCCGAACGGCTTGCCACAGTCGTAGGCCATGTTCGGATTGATGCCCCAAGACGGGTCGTTGTAGCACTCGTCGGTGTATGTCGGGAACTCGACCCACTCGCCGTCGAACTTGGCAACCGCCCAGTGCGGCGCATAGACCCACAGCATGATCGGAGCCTTGCGCTGGTAGGCGGACTCCAGCTCGGCGAACAACGCCGCATCGGTGCCCGCGTGGACGACTTCCCAATTGAGGCCGAGCGCCTCGACGCGCTCGTCGTCGTATCCGCCCCAGGTCACCGGGCCGCCGAGATACCGGCCCATGGGCGCGGTTTCGGGCGTCGAGAAGGCCTCGGCACAGTCGTTCAGGACCGTCCAGTCGGGCAACCCCGGGCACCGTTCCTTCATGTATGACGGGTACCACCACTCTTCCTTGGCATCCATGCCGGTCTCGCCGAGATCGACGGTCTTGCCGGTCGCGAGAGAGGCCTCCATGGCGTCCTTGCCGGTGGTTTCCCACATTTCCATGGCAATATGCAGATCGCCGGACTCAAGCCCCGCGAACTGGGCGATGTAGTCGGCCTGAACGAGTTCGACGTTGTAGCCGGCCTTCTTCAGGACTTCGGCCATGATGTTCGTGGTCAGATACTGGCCCGTCCAGTCGTGCAGGGTCAGCTTGATGGGGTCCGTCGACTCGACGGCGGCAGCGGGCGTCGTGCTGACGATGCCCATCAGGCCGACGGCGGCGCACAGCCCCAGCGTACGGCGAAAAAGTCCGGTGTTCATTGCTTCTGGTCTCCCTGATTGAAGAAAAGACGATAAAACCTCGGGCGCCATGGTCTGGCGCTTCTGCATCGAAAACTATGGCGAAGAGTCTTTGCTCAAGTCAACAGAATACCAAAAATAATCCAAGAATCCGCCGTTTTCATGTGGGTTTTTGTGGATTTAATGATGTAATGTACGGACAATGTGGGAAACCGGGGCATCTCGTGTGGACCGGCGGGGATGGGGAGATCACGCTGCATGCTGCATCCGACGAAACGGCAATCGGAAATCCTGCGCGCCGTGAAGCTTTACGGGACGTGTCCGGTGGGCGAGCTGGCGCGCGAACTCAACGTCTCAGACGAGACGATCCGCCGCGACGTCCGGTTGCTGGTCGAGGAAGGGCTGGTGATCAAGGTCCACGGGGCCATCGTCGCGCCGGACCACCTGCGCGAGGATCCGTTTCAGCTTCGCCTGCAGGAACACCGGGCCGAGAAAATTCGCATCGCGGCGCGCGCGGCGGCACTTGTCGGGCACGGGGACTCGGTGATGCTCGATACCGGTAGCACCACGGCCTACGTCGCCCAGAGCCTGGTCGAGCATCGCAACCTGTTTGCCGTGACCAACTCCGTCGAGGTTGCACGTTCGCTGGCCAACCAGAACGGGAACCGGGTCTACATGGCCGGCGGAGAGATACGAGCGGATGATGGCGCGGCATTCGGCGAGTCTGCGAACGAGTTCGCATCGCGTTTCCAGGTCGACAAGGGGTTCCTGTCAATCGCCGCGATCTCCGGGACGGAGGGGTTCATGGACAACGAGCTGTGGGAGGCGGATTACTCGCGCGTGGTCATCCGCCAGGCGGCCAAGGTCATCGTCGTCGCCGACCATTCCAAGTTCGACCGCCGCGCTTTCGTCAAGGTATGCGGATTCGACGAGGTCGACACCCTGATCACCTCGGAGCTGCCGCCGACGGCCGTCCGGCTGGAGCTCGATGCGGCGGGGGTCGAGGTCATTGTCGCCTAACGGCTAACATCCGGCGCCAGAAGCGGCCTTTCACCGGGTTGGCTCCTGACTCACTGCGGACAGCTCCTTCTCCTGCCAAAATTTATTCGTGACATGCTTGCTTCGGGCCATTGCCTGACCATCTCTTACGCGTCGTTCAGACCGGGGCATCCGCTGGTTGCAAACGGTTGGGACGCGCCTTGTACGGCCGGAGTTCGGGCCTGTTTTCATGGTTGGAGATGATTAGGCATGCTGCGCATCTTCCTCTTCTTGGCCACCAACATCGCCGTGTTGGCCGTTATCACGGTGGTTTTCAGGCTATTGGGTCTGGAAGGTATTCTGCAAAGCAACGGGGTTGATCTCGATCTCGAAGCCTTGCTGGTCTATTCCGCCATCATCGGATTCAGCGGCTCCATCATCTCGCTTCTGCTGTCCAAACCGATGGCCAAGATGGCCATGCGCGTGAGGGTCGTGACGCAGCCATCAAACCGGACCGAACAATGGCTGCTGCAGACGCTCGCAGCCCAGTCGAAGTCAGCAGGAATTGCGGTGCCAGAGTTTGGCATCTTCGAGAGCGAGGCGCCGAATGCGTTTGCGACCGGTTGGAACAAGAACGCGGCCCTGATCGCCGTCAGTACCGGCTTGCTGGCTACCATGGATAAAGGCGAGGTCGAGGCGGTTCTCGCTCATGAGGTCAGTCATGCCGCTAACGGCGACATGGTGACGTTGGCTTTGATCCAGGGCGTCATGAATACGTTCGTCGTGTTTGCGTCGCGTATCGTCGGCTTCCTGGTCGATAGGCTGGTGTTTCGTGTCGAGAGGGGCCACGGTCCCGGGTTCTGGATCGTGTCGATGATCGCCGAGGTCGCCTTCGGCATCTTGGCCACGATCGTCGTCATGTGGTTCTCCCGCTGGCGCGAGTACCGTGCCGATGCCGGCGGCGCCCGGATTGCGGGCCGTCAGAACATGATCAACGCTCTGGCGAGACTGGCGACGCACAAGATTGATGGAAAACTCCCCGATGAGATGCGGGCGCTTGCGATCAACGCCGGACGTGTTCAGGCCCTTTTTGCAAGTCACCCGCCGCTGGAGAAACGAATTGAAGCATTGCGGGCATCTCAGTAGTCGTCGATCATCGTTGTGACTAGAGCTCTATGGAAATCACGCTGAACCTGCTCGCGATTGCTGGTGGACTGGCCCTCCTGGTATGGAGTGCTGAGAGGTTCGTCACCGCCTCGGCCGATCTCGCCTCGAGGTACTCGGTGCCGCCGCTGTTGATCGGCATGGTCATCATCGGATTTGGAACTTCGACGCCGGAGATGATGGTATCGGCGTTTGCCGCTCTCGAGGGCAATCCGGGCCTCGCGCTTGGAAACGCTTACGGTTCGAACATTGCGAACATTGCGTTGATACTCGGCGTTACTGCAGTCATCTGCCCGATCGCGGTACATTCTGCAGTGGTCCGGAAGGAGGTTCCGATCCTTCTTGCTGTTACCGGCCTCTCTCTCTTTCTCGTGCTGGACGGCCAATTGACAAGATCGGATGCCATCGTCCTTCTCGGCGTGTTTGCCGCGTTGTTGGCGTGGAGCGTCTACGAGGGAAGCAGAAACCGTATCGACCCGATGGGGCATGAAATGCAGGAGGAACTCGGCGACCGCACCACGAGTTCGTCGAAGGCCATTCTAACGATTGGTGTTGGACTTCTTGTCCTGATCGCCAGTTCCCGCCTACTGGTATGGGGCGCTGTCGAACTCGCCGGCCAGTTTGGGGTGCCCGACCTCGTGATCGGCCTGACGATTGTTGCCGTCGGAACGTCGCTGCCGGAGTTCGCGGCATCCGTCACGGCGGCCCGCAGAGGCCACGCAGACATGGCGTTGGGGAACGTCCTTGGATCGAACCTCTTCAATACGCTCGCCGTCGTCGGCCTCGCAGGTGTGATAAGCCCCATTGATGTACCAATCGAGGTCATCAATCGCGATCTCCCGATCGTCGCCTTGATAACCTTCGCGTTGTTGATTGCCTGCCTTGGTTTCAAACAACGTGCAGGACGAATCAACCGAACTGAAGGGGCGTGTCTGGTCACCGCGTTCATCGCCTACACGGCCTGGCTGGTCATCTGACCGACGATCTGCGACGGGTTCGGTATCGGCTAATCGCAGGATTTCCCTCCGCGCCCGACAGCATCCGCCGTTCACGCCCGAACCGCCATCCCGTGCGGAACAGACGGAAGATCAGCCGGCGAGAATGGGACCGGCGACGGCAACCAGATGCCACGCGGCGAACAACAGCAGCGACCAGATCGTCAACTGCATACCACCGACCCTGAACGACATCTTGCCGTCCGAGAACGAAAAGGCATAGCCGTGCATCAAACGGCCGATCATGAACGCGAGGCCGAAACCGTGCAGGCCGATTTCGGCAAACCCGTTGAGTTCGCCGAGTCCGAGCAGAATCAGAAACACCGGGATGTATTCAGCGGCGTTGCCCTGGGCGCGGATGCGCCGCTCCAGGGTCGGGCTGTCGCCGGTACCGAGGCTTACCCGGTTGGAGCGACGGAACATGATAACTCGCAGGCTGAGCACGGCGAACCAGATCGTCAGCAGCGCGGCATAGAATGCGGTGATCGGAACCGTTGAATCGGTCATCGGAATGCTCCCATGGCCCGGCGACGGGTTGGCTCGCCCATGCGCGAACCGATACCGTCCTCGCAGTCCAGCGCATGGCCGGCGGCGCGCCGGAACAGGGCTGCATAGGCCATGTCGGCAAACATCCGGTCGCGTACGCGGTCAGCCATCGGCCCTCCGAGAATCCCACCGCCCGTAAAGCAGCCCCCGGCCGGATCCTGCCGACGGGGAAGCTGGGACTTTGTTGTGAAACTAGTGGGAAATCAAGACTCTAGAACAACGAAGGTTGGGCCTTCTTGACGGTGCCGGGTCGAGTGCTAAATTCCATTCATATCGCCGGTTCGTGACCGGCTCCATCCCCCCAGCCGGTCGGGAACGCCGTGACCGCCGGCCCGAGATACCAAGGAAATCGACATGCCTAAAAATGTTACCGACGCCTCGTTCGACGCCGATGTACTCGGGGCTTCCGAACCCGTCCTCGTCGACTTCTGGGCTGAATGGTGCGGTCCGTGCAAGCAGATCGCCCCGGCGCTGGAGAACATTTCGAACAACATGGAAGGCCGCCTGACGGTCGCCAAGGTGAACATCGACGAGAACCCGGCGACGCCGGGCAAGTACGGCGTGCGTGGCATTCCGACCCTACTGCTGTTCAAGGGCGGCGAGGTCGCGGCGATGAAGGTCGGCGCCCTGCCGGAAAGCCAGCTCGCCGAGTGGATCGAGCAGAATATCGACTGATTCTCACGGATCGTTCGACGGAAACCCCGCTTCGGCGGGGTTTTTTCGTGTCCGATCACGGCCCGCGCACGGGCTGTTGATTTGCCCGCCGTGCTGGGATCGATAGGCTTCCGGCGACCAAGACATCCCGATGGAGGGTTAACCGATGCGACTGATCACGGCCGTTCTTGCGTGCCTTCTGCTGGCCATGCCGCACGCCGTACTGGCCGCGCCCGAGGCCGAGCTCTGGCCACGCTGGGAGGCTCACGACCCGGCATCGGCCGTAACCGTCGATCATACTCTTTGGGACCGCTGGCTGCGGCAACATGTCGCCGCCGGCGATGACGGAATCAACCGCGTCGCCTACCGTACCGTTGACGGTGCCAACAAGGATGCCCTGGACAGCTATATCGCCGCGCTGGGCGCTGTCCGCGTCACGGCGTTGAACCGTGACGAGCAGCGGGCCTTCTGGATCAATCTCTACAACGCCGGGACCGTGCAGGTGGTGCTCGATCACTATCCGGTCGCGAGCATCCGCGACATTGACATCTCGCCCGGCTTATTCGCCGACGGCCCGTGGGGCAAGAAGCTGTTTCCTGTCGAGAACGAGATGCTGTCGCTCGACGATATCGAGCACCGCATCCTTCGTCCCATCTGGCGCGACCCGCGCATCCACTACGCCGTCAACTGTGCCTCCATCGGGTGTCCCAACTTGATCCGCGAAGCGTTCACCGCAGTGAACACGGACGATCTGCTGACCCGGGCGGCGCGGGCCTACGTCAATCACCCGCGCGGCGCGCGCATCGAGAACGGCGAGCTGATCGTTTCCAGCATCTACGAATGGTTCCAGGCCGATTTCGGCGGCAGCGACGCCGGGGTCATCGCGCACCTGAGAGAGTTCGCGGGTGATGAACTCGCGACGGCGCTCGAAGGCGCCACGAGGATCGCCGACGACGGCTACGACTGGTCGCTCAACGATACGGCCCGGCGCTGAGGTCTCAGGCCGATCTCCCGCGGGCGTGGAAGATGTAGCCGAGGAAGCTCATCAGCAACTGCGCGGCGAGGAACGCCGTAGTGCCCGTGTGGTCGTAATCGGGCGCGACCTCGACGAGATCGATGCCGGCGATCTCGCCCTGCGCCGTCAGGCCCTGCAGAATCTCGAGAACCTCGTAATAGAGGAACCCGCCGTGGCTCGGCGTTCCGGTGCCCGGCGCGATCGACGGGTCGAAGCCGTCGATGTCGATGGTGCAATAGTAACGCACGTCCCTGGGGATGCGGTCGAGAACCCCTTCCGCGCCGAGCCTGCGGACGTCGCGCACCGAGAGGATATCGGAACCGGCCTTCCTCGCCGCGGCGTAGTCGTCGCGGTTCGACGACGAGACGAAGCGGATGCCAAGCTGGGTCATGCCGGTGACGTGCTTCATCTCGGAGGCGCGGCGCAGCGGATTGCCGTGTCCGTACATCACGCCATGACGGCTGTCGACGAAATCGAGATGGGCGTCGATGTGGATCAGGTGCACCGGCGCCTGATCATCAAACGCACGGATACAGGGGATGTGCACCGAATGATCGCCGCCGAGGGTCAGCGGCAAGGCGCCGGATTTTAGGATCTTGCGCACCGCGAACTCGATGTTGGCGTGGCTCGTCACAGTGTCCGTATGGATCATGTCGGCGTCGCCGATATCGACGAGGCGGACCTGGTCCTTCGGCATGTAGGTGACGTCGTCCTCGAAATCGTAGGCGCCGTCGTGGCCGAACGAGAACAGGGTCGAGGCCTCGCGGATGGCGCGCGGACCGAAACGCGCACCTGCCCTGTACTGGGTGCCCATGTCGAACGGCGCACCAAGCACCGCGACGTGGGCGTCGATGGCGTCCCAGTCGAGGCAAGGCAGCTGCTTGCCAAACGTGCAGTGCCCGACGAATGGCAGGTCGAGCCGGCCCTTTTCGTATCCGTGTTCAGCCATGATTTTCCTCCTTCGTCCAGCCTAGGCGAGCGGGCCCGGTCCCGTCATTCGTTTTCGGCGAGAATGCGGCCCGCGAGATAGAGCGAACCGCAGATCAGCACGATGCCGGGCCCCTCGCCGATCTCGGCGATCGACGTGAAGGCGGCGTCCGGGGATTCCGCCTCGACACCCGGAATCCCGTTGGCGCGCGCCAGAACGGCAAGCTGGGCACCGGGCAGCGCGTTTTCCTCACCCGGGATCGTCAGTGCGCGGACCGACGCGGCGAGGTCCGCCAGCGGCAGCAGGAACTCGCGTGGGTCCTTGCTGTTGAGCATGCCGAAGACGAGATGCAGTGGCCGTTCGTCGCCGCTGGCGCGCCAGCGCCGCACTTCGTCGGCGATGGAGCGCGCGGCTGCCTCGTTGTGTCCGCCGTCGAGCCAAACGTCCCAGCCATCCGGCAGGCGGTCGATCAACGGCCCGCGCACCAGTTTCTGGAACCGCGCCGGCCACTGCGCCATCTGCAAGCCGCGGGCGATGGCTTCGCCCGGGACATCGAAGCCCTCGAGACTGTCGAGCGCAACGGCGGCCGTCGCCGCGTTGGTGATCTGATGTTCGCCCGGCAGGGCCGGATCGGGCAGGTAGCGCGCTTCGCCGTTCGCCCGCACCCGGAAACCGCCGTCCATGCGCTCGATCGACCAGTCGCGGTTCTCGACCAGCAGCGGCGCGCCGATGTCGCCGGCGCGGGACTCGATCACGGCCAGGGCGTCCGGCACCTGCTCGGAAACCACGCAGGTAACGCCGGGCTTCAGGATGCCGGCCTTCTCGCCAGCGATCTCCGCAATCGTTTCGCCGAGGAACTGCTGGTGATCGATCGAGATTTCGGTGATCACGGTCAGCGCCGGCTTCGCAATGACGTTGGTCGCGTCGAGCCGGCCGCCGAGCCCGGTTTCGAGGAGCAGCACGTCGGCGGGTTCCCGGGCGAAGGCCAGGATCGCGGCGACGGTGGTGATCTCGAAGAACGTGATCGGCTCGTGTTTGTTGGCTTTCTCGCAATCCTCGAGCAACCCGATCAGCGCGTCCTCGTCGATCAGTTCCCCGGCAAGGCGGATGCGTTCGTGGAAACGGACGAGATGCGGCGAGGTATAGACGTGGACCCGGTAGCCGGCTTCCTCGAGCGCGGCCCGCATGTAGGCGATGACCGATCCCTTGCCGTTGGTGCCGGCGACGTGAATCACCGGCGGCAGATTGCGTTCAGGATGGCCAAGGCGCTCCAGCAAACGGTCGACGCGCTCCAACGTCAGGTCGATCACCTTCGGATGCAGGTGCATCAGCCGTTCGAGAACGGCGTCGCTATCTCTTGGGCTCATTGTCGGCAACGCCGGCAACGTCGGCCTTCCTGGACTTCGCCTCGATCGCCAGGACGTCGGCGGCCGGGTCGGGGTGGCACAACAGGCCGATGACGCGAATCAGCGTTTCGCGAAGCTCGCTGCGGCGCACGACCATGTCGAGCATGCCGTGGTCGAGCAGGTACTCGGACCGCTGGAAGCCTTCGGGCAGGGTTTCGCGGATTGTCTGTTCGATGACGCGTTGACCGGCGAAGCCGATAATCGCGCCGGGCTCGGCAATGGCGATATCGCCGAGCATGGCGAACGATGCCGAGACGCCGCCCGTCGTCGGATCCGCCAGCACGACGATGTAGGGCAAGCCGGCGTCGCGGACTTCCTCGACCGCGATGGTGGTGCGCGCAAGTTGCATCAGCGAGAGAATGTTTTCCTGCATGCGCGCGCCGCCCGATGCGGGGATGACGATCAGCGGCGCTTCCTGCACGACCGCGAGATGCGCCGCGGCGATCAGGCCGTCGCCCACTGCCATGCCCATGGAGCCGCCCATGAAATCGAAATTGAGCGCCGCGATCACCGTCTTCACGCCGCCCATCTTGCCGTGCGCGACGAGGATGGCGTCCTGTTCGCCGGACTTGGCCTGCGCTTCCTTGAGGCGGTCGGTGTACTTGCGACGGTCGCGGAATTTCAGCGGATCGACCAGCGGAGTCTTCAACTCGATCGTCGTGTAGGCGCCGTCGTCGAACAGCAGTTCGAACCGCTGGCGCGCGCCGATCCGCATGTGGTGACCGCAATGCTGGCAGACGCTCAGGTTCTTCTCAAGATCGCGGTGGAAGATCATCTCCTCGCACGACGGACACTTGTGCCACAGGTGATCCGGCACGTCCTTTTGCCCGACGAGTTCGCGAAGCTTCGGTCTGACCCAGTTCTTCAGCCAGTTCATCGGCCGTCCTGCCTGTTAATCTTTCTTGGCGGCGCGTACGCCCGCCGCCAGTTCACCGACGAAGCCTAGCACCTTTTCCGCCAGTCCGGCCAACGGGCGGCCGTTTTCGTCGAGATTCTCGGCGATGACGTTGACCACGGCCGAGCCGACGACGGCGGCATCGGCAATCCCGGCGATGGCCTTGGCCTGCTCGGCGTTCTTGATTCCGAAACCGACGGCGATCGGCAGGTCCGTCGACTTGCGGATACGCTCGACGTGACCGCGTACCGCGTCGGCGTCGACCTCGCGCGTGCCGGTGATCCCGGTGATCGAGACGAAGTAAAGGAAACCGGAGGCATGACCAACCACGGCGGGAAGCCGGGCGTCCGTGGTCGTCGGCGCGGCGAGGTAGATCATGTTCAGCCCCGCGTCGATGGCCGGCAGCGAAAACTCCTCCTGCTCTTCCGGCGGCAGGTCGACCATGATCAGGCCGTCGACCCCGGCATCGAGGGCATCCTTTATGAACCTGTCGCCGCCGTAGATGTAGATCGGGTTGTAGTAACCCATCAGGACGACCGGCGTGTCGGCATCCTTCTCGCGAAGCGCGCGAACGAGATCGAGCGTCTGTGCCATGGTGTGACCGCGCGCCAGGGCGCGCTGCGACGACACCTGGATGGCGGGACCATCGGCCATGGGATCGGAGAAAGGCATGCCGATCTCGATCAAGTCGGCACCGGCGCCGGGCAGGCCCAGGAGGATCTCGCGGGATGTTTCGATGTCCGGATCGCCGCCGGTGACGAAGACGACCAGCCCGCTGCGGCCTTCGGATTTCAGCGCAGCGAAGCGCCGGTCGATACGCGTTTCCTTCGTCATGACAGCCTCAGAGTTCAACGCCGAGGTGCTTGGCGACGGAAAACACGTCCTTGTCGCCGCGACCGCAGAGATTCATGACCAGCAGGTGATCCTTGGGCAGGTCCGGCGCGATCTTGCAGACGTGCGCCAGCGCGTGCGCCGGTTCGAGTGCCGGAATGATGCCTTCCATCCGGGTGCAGAACTGGAACGCGTCGAGGGCTTCCTTGTCGGTCACCGAGACGTACTCGACCCGGCCCTGCTCCTTGAGCCATGAATGCTCGGGTCCGATGCCCGGATAGTCGAGGCCGGCGGAAATGGAATATCCGTCCTTGATCTGACCTTCCTCGGTCTGCAGCAGATATGTCCGGTTGCCGTGCAGCACACCCGGACGCCCGCCGTTGAGCGAGGCGCAGTGTTCGCCCGTCTCGATGCCGTGTCCGGCTGCCTCGACCCCGATGATCCTCACCGTGTCGTCGTCGAGGAAGGGATGGAACAGGCCCATGGCGTTCGAGCCGCCGCCGATGCAGGCGACCACGGAGTCCGGCAGGCGGCCTTCGGCCTCCTCCATCTGCCAGCGGACCTCGTCGCCGATGACGCACTGGAAATCACGAACCATGGTCGGATAGGGGTGCGGACCGGCGACGGTGCCGATCAGGTAGTAGGTATCGTCAACGTTGGCGACCCAGTCGCGCAGCGCCTCGTTCATGGCGTCCTTCAACGTGCCGGTGCCGCTGGTCACGGGGATCACCTCGGCGCCCAGCAGCTTCATGCGGAAAACGTTCGGCGCCTGGCGCTCGACGTCTGTCGCGCCCATGTAGACGACGCACTTGAGACCGAACAGCGCGCAGACCGTCGCGGTCGCGACGCCGTGCTGGCCGGCGCCGGTCTCGGCGATGATGCGTTCCTTGCCCATGCGCCGCGCGACCAGGATCTGGCCCATGGTCGAGTTGATCTTGTGCGCTCCGGTGTGATTGAGTTCGTCGCGCTTGAGGTAGACCTTGGCGCCGCCGAGCTCCTCGGTGATGCGCTGCGCGAAGTAGAGCGGGCTCGGCCGACCGACGTAGTGCTTGAGGTAGTAGTCGAGCTCGTCGCGGAAGCCCTGATCCGCTTTCGCCGCCTCGTAGGCCTTCTCGACCTCAAGAATCAGCGGCATCAGCGTCTCGGCGACGTAACGTCCGCCGAAAATGCCGAAATGGCCGTGTTCGTCGGCACCGCCCCGGAAAGTGTTGAGTTTGTTCATGACTACGTTCCGCTGAGAATTGCGGCCCCGGTGATATCGCAGATTGCCGCGGGATTACAGCATGAAATGTGAACTCTTGACGGACAAGGCAACCTCCTTTATTACATCACTTTGTTAATTAACATATCAGTTAATAACTAGATGCCCGACGATCAACTCAACCAGACGTTCGCCGCACTCGCCGACCCGACCCGCCGCGCGATCCTCGCCCGGCTGGCGGCGGGGGAAGCCTCGGTGAACGAGCTTGCCGAGCCCTTCAACATCAGCCTTCCGGCGATCTCCAGACACCTCAAGGTACTCGAGCGGGCCGGGCTGATCTCGCGGGGACGCAACGCACAATGGCGCCCGTGCCGGCTGGAGGCGGAACCTCTCCGCGAAGCGGCGGGCTGGATCGAGGCCTACCGGCAGTTCTGGAACCGGAGCTTCGACCGCCTCGACGATTATCTTGATGAGATTCAGAAAGGAAGTGACGATGGCCCTCGCAGCTAGCCCGACGCCCGCCGCCGACCGCGAACTGACGATCACCCGGACATTCAATGCGCCGCGCGCCCTGTTGTTCAGGATGTGGACCCAGCCCGAACATGTCGCTCGCTGGTGGGGATGCGTCGATTGCCAGTCGATCGAGGTCCGCATGGATGCGCGACCGAACGGCGCGTTCTCCGCCGAAATGGTTCTGACCGACGGCGCTGTCCATCTGATCTACGGCGTTTTCACCGACGTTCGCGAACCGGAGCACCTGGCGCTGACGTGGACGTGGAAACGCGACGACGGCACCAAGGGCAGCGACACGGTGGTCACGATCGATCTCGCCGATCGGGACGACAAGACCGAGATGACGCTTCACCAGGCCGTGTTCGACGACGTCGACGAGTGCAGCGACCACCTCGAGGGCTGGACTGCCAGCCTCGATCGCCTGGATGACCGTCTCGCGACCGATTGACCAACTTCGATGCCGACGGTCCGATTCACCAGTCAGCTTGAACGGTTCATCAGTGCTCCTCCGGCGGAGGCCGCGGGGGATACCCTGGGCGACGTTCTGGGCGCGATATTCGCGGATAATCCGGTGTTGCGCGGGTACATCCTCGACGATCAGGGGGCCGTTCGTCCGCATGTTCAGATCTTCGTCGCCGGCGCGCCGGCATCCGATCGGCGGACATTGTCCGACCCGGTCAATCCCGACGACGAAATCTACGTCTTTCAAGCTCTATCGGGAGGATAGATAAGATCAATGAGCGAACGTCTTTATGTAGGCTCACGCAAGGGCCTGTTCGAACTGGCCCGGACTGCCGCCGGATGGGATATCGCCGACAGCCACTTCATGGGCGACCCGGTATCCGCGATCTACGCGCTCGGCGACACGGTCATTGCCGCGCTCGATCTCGGGCACTTCGGCGCCAAGCTTTGGCGCCGCGACGGCAACGGCGAATGGCGGGAAATCGGCATGCCGGCGTTCCCGCAAAGGCCCGCAGACGCGGGCGACGACCCGCACCCCTGGACGGTCGGCAAGATATGGAACCTTACGTCCGGCGGCATCGACGGCCGAATCTGGGCCGGCACCATGCCTGGCGGTTTGTTCCGCTCCGACGACTGCGGCGACACGTGGTCGCTGGTCGATGCGTTCTGGACCATGCCGGAGCGGCGCCGGTGGTTCGGTGTCGCCGGCGGCGAAATGCCCGGTATCAGCTCGGTCCACGTCGACAGCGCCGACCCGGATGAAATCCGCGTCGGCATCTCGTGCGGCGGGGTCTGGGCGAGCCACGACGGCGGCGCGTCCTGGCGTCAGGCCGGACGGGGCTTTCTCAACGAGTACATGCCGCCGGATCAGCAGGGCGACCCAATCGCCCAGGATATTCACCAGTTGGCACACTGTTCGGCTAAGCCGTCGGTCATGTGGTGCCAGCATCACAGCGGCGTCTACCGGTCGGAGGATCAGGGCGAGAACTGGACCGAACTGACAGCCGCCACGCCGTCCAGGTTCGGCTTCGCCGTCGTCGCCCACCCCCGCGACCCGGACACCGCCTGGTTCGTGCCGGCCATCAAGGACGAAAAGCGTTACCCCGTCGATGCCGCGCTGGTCGTTTCGCGCACCCGCGACGGCGGCAAGACCTTCGAGGTCCTGCGTGACGGCCTGCCGCAGCGCCATGTCTACGATCTGGTCTACCGGCACGCAATGGCCATCGACGAGACCGGAGACGGCCTGGCCTTCGGCTCAACCAGTGGCGGCTTGTGGACGTCCGGGGACGGCGGCGATACGTGGTCGGGCATCAACGCCCGCCTGCCGCCGATCGCCTGTGTACGGTTCGCGGCCTAGAGGAACAGACCCGGCTCCTTCACCGGCGCCGCGACCCGGGCGGCGTCAATGAACGCCTTGATGGCGGCATTGTCCTTGACGCCGGGCGCGGATTCGACGCCGGACGCCACGTCGACGCCCGGGGCATGCGAAATCGACACCGCCTCGGCGACGTTTCCGGGGTTCAGACCGCCCGCCAGCATCCACGGCATCGGTGCCGTCCAGCCCGAAAGCATCGTCCAGTCGAACGAAACGGCGTTGCCGCCTGGCCGGTCCGCCCCCTTGGGCGGCTTGGCGTCGAGCAGCAGGCGGTCGGCCGCGCCCTTGTAGCCGGCGGCCCGGGAAAGGTCGGCCGCATCCGACACCCCGATCACCTTCATCACCGGCTTGGCGAAACGATCGCGGACATGCGCCACGCGCGCCGGATCTTCCTGGCCATGCAACTGGATCATGTCGAGCGGCACCCGGGTCAGCATCGCCGCCAGCTCGTCGTCCGTCGGCTCGACGAACAGGCCGACCTTGATAACGCGATCGGGCACCCGTCCGGCAAGCCCGCCCGCGGTATCCGGGTCGACATAGCGCGGCGACTTCGGGAAAAAGTTGAAACCGACCATATCCGTGCCGGCCTTGACGGCGGTGTCGACGGTGTCGGCGCTGTTGAGGCCGCAAATCTTGACGAGAATTGTCATGGTTCAGCCGAGGGTCAGGGAGGTCAGGGAGGTCAGAGGCCGGACAGTTCGTCGGCGATGCGCCGGGCGGCATCGGCGGGATCGTCAGCACCGGTGATCGGCCGCCCGATGACCAGGTAGTCGGCGCCGAGATTGATGGCTTCCGCCGGCGTCACGATTCGCTTCTGGTCGCCGCTCGCCGCCCATTCGGGCCGGATGCCCGGCGTGATGATCTTGAAGTCCCGGCCGCAGGCGCCGCGCAGCCGCATGATCTCGTGCGCCGAGCAGACGACGCCGTCGAGCCCGCTGTCGCGGGCCAGGACCGCGAGCCGCGTAACCTGCTCGACGACGCTGTCGTGAATGCCCGTGGCGTCGAGATCGGCCCGGTCCAGAGAGGTCAGCACCGTCACAGCAATCACCAGCGGCCGGTCGGCGCCGGCCTCGGCGGCGGCGTCGCGCGCGGCCTCGAGCATGGCCCGGCCGCCGGCGGCGTGCACGTTGACGATCACCGGTTTCAGCGCCAGCGAGGAACGCACCGCGCCGGCCACGGTGTTCGGAATATCGTGGAACTTGAGGTCGAGGAACACCGGCATGCCGGCGGCGCTGATCTCGTGCACGCCCTGCGGGCCGTTGGCGGTGAAGAACTCCTTGCCCAGCTTGACGCCGCCGACCAGGCCCCGAAGCGACTGGGCGAGCGACACGGCCCGGCCGAGGTCGGGGGTATCGATGGCGACAAAGATGCGTTCCGTCGGTTTCAAGGCGCGCGTCCGCTCGGTTCAGCCGGCGCCGCGGGTGCGGTACCGACTCGTTTCGTCATTTATAGGAGTAGTCGGCCCGCGTCGCCAGTCCCACGGCGCGGAAACGGCACGCCGCCAGACTTAAGCCGCGTCGGAGCCTTTGGCACCCGGCAGTGCGGCTTGCCCGGAAGCGGCCTCGTCGCCGCCGGTCACCGCCTTGGCAACCGCACGATTGCGCTCACGGACGTCCTTCTCGAGTTCCTCGACACGGCCCTTCAGGCGGCGGTTCTCGTCACTCAGGTCGTGGACCTCGCGGGCGCGCTCGCGGGCCTTCTGCCGGGTCGGTCCGGCCGCGGACCACGCGGCGATGCCGCCCCACACGATACCAACCAGCGCACCGCCGAAAATCACGCTAAACAGCGGCAGATCGATGACGAACGGCAGCGGCCACAGATTAATGGTCGTCAACTCGCGGTTGACCACGGCGAAAACGATGATCAGGGCCGCCAACGGGAGCAGAATGATCCAGGTCAGAAGTTTCACGTCGTCCGTCCGCTGTCCTGGCCGGAACGGGAACCGAGCCGGCACGTGGGAATCCTCATATGGGGCGCGCGACCGACGAAGTCAGCCCTGGTTGAGCTTCTCGCGCAGTTGCTTGCCGGTCTTGAAGTAGGGAATGAACTTCTCTGAAACCTGGACGGCCTCGCCGGTCCGCGGATTGCGGCCGACGCGCGCACCGCGCTGTTTGACCGAAAAGGCACCGAAACCGCGGAGTTCGACCCGGTCGCCGTTAGCCAGCGCCTCGGTGATCTCATCGAAAATCGTCGACACGATCCGTTCGATGTCACGTTGGAACAGATGCGGATTTGCA
Organism: Rhodospirillales bacterium; assembly: GCA_040219295.1. Classification (GTDB taxonomy): domain Bacteria; phylum Pseudomonadota; class Alphaproteobacteria; order Rhodospirillales; family Casp-alpha2; genus JAVJST01. The sequence goes on along the minus strand of JAVJST010000005.1, from coordinate 135,004 downwards.
GTCGCCAGCTTGGCTATCAGTTCGGATTTTGTCATTTATGGGTTCCCCCCTGACCGACGCCACCCTCGTCGGAAACCGGCTGCGGCAAGTCTATCGCTGCTCAACAGTCCCCTAAAATTCGAGTTGAGGGTGCCAGAGTGCAAGCACCCCGTCAAGTGTAAGTCTTTCTGAAAACAGTGCTTTTCCGAGCGCGCCCCCCATAATGTCGCGCAGTCTGTCGACCTCGTCGACAGGCGTCACGTCGCGCGTGCGCAATCCCTTGTCGATCTCGCGACTGGCGTCGAGCCAGGCGCGCGCCTCCTCCATCCCGCCGATGCCGTCGACCAGGCCGGCGGCATGCGCCTGGCGGCCGGTGAAGATCCGCCCGTCGGCGAGATCCAGCGCCTCGGACTTGGACAGGTCGCGCCGTTGCGCCAGGATATCGACGAACGCCTGATGCAGATCGTCGATGACACCCTGGATGTTCTCCCGCGCCTCGGGCGTGAACGGTTCGACCGGGTTCGGCTGCGCCTTCAGCGGGCCGCTTTTGACCACTTCCGGCTTGATACCGATGGATTCCAGCAGGCCGATGATGTTGGCGGTCTCCATGATCACACCGATAGAGCCGGTCACCGAACCGGCGCTGGCGTAGATCCGCTCGGCGCCGAGCGCCGCCATGTAGCCACCGGACGCACCGGTGTTGCCGATGATGGCGACCACCGGCTTACCGGCGTCGTTGACGCGGCGGATGTCCTGGAACAGTCCCTCGCTGGCGACGAAACCGCCGCCGGGGCTGTCGATCTCGACGATCAGGGCCACGGCGTCTTCATCGTCGGCGACCGCGCGGATCGCCTCGCTGCGTTCGTCGTCGCGCAGGATCAGCCCGTCGATGGCGACAGTGGCGACGTAGGGGCCGGTCTTAACGACCCCGTCAAAGCGGCCGTAGAACGCGATCCCGGCAACGGCGACCGCCAGCACGGCGAGCACCCGCCACACCGTGAGCCGGCGTTTCAGCCGTCGGCGGTCCAACAGTCGGTCAGTTTCTGAGCTCATGACACCCTACAGCGGCAGAGGGAAATCGGGCGGCAGACCTTGCGGCCGCCGCCCGTTTTCACCTTATTCCTTGGCGTCTTCCGCTTCGGCTTCGGCTTCGGCGTCGGCTTCCGCCGGTGCCTCGGCTTCTTCGGCCTCGGCTTCCTCGGCCTTGGCCTTCTTGGTTTTCGCCTTGGCCTTGGCTTTCGGCTTGGCTTCCTCTTCGGCCGGCGCTTCGTCAGTGCCGGTTTCGGCCTGCTTCTGCTTCAGCGCTGCGCCGAGGATGTCGCCGAGGCTGGCGCCGGAGTCCGACGAGCCGTAATCGGCCATCGCCTGCTTCTCTTCCTCGACCTCGCGGGCCTTGATCGAAAGCGTCAGCTTGCGGTTCTTGGCGTCGACCTGGGTCACCTTGGCGTCGACCTTCTCGCCGGCGGCGAAACGGTCGGGGCGCTGTTCCGAGCGGTCGCGCGACAGATCGGACTTGCGGATGAAGCCCGGGATGTCGTCTTTGACCGAGACCTCGATGCCGCCGTCGGTCACCTTGGTGACCGTGCAGGTCACGACCGAGCCCTTCTTGACGTCAGCCAGGGCCTCGCCGACGGTGTCGTCGGTCAGCTGCTTGATACCGAGGCTGACGCGTTCCTTCTCGACATCGACGTCGAGCACCTTGGCCTTCACCATGTCGCCCTTGTTGAACTCGGTGATGGCCTGCTCGCCCGGGGTATCCCAGGAAATGTCGGAGAGATGGACCATGCCGTCGATGTCGCCGGCCAGGCCGATGAACAGACCGAACTCGGTGATGTTCTTGACCTCGCCCTCGACCTCGGTGCCGGCCGGATAGCTCGCGAGGAAGTCGTCCCACGGGTTCTCCATGCACTGCTTGAGGCCGAGCGAGATGCGGCGCTTGTCGCTGTCGACGTCGAGCACCATGACCTCGACTTCCTGGCTGGTCGAGACGATCTTGCCCGGATGCACGTTCTTCTTGGTCCAGCTCATCTCGGAGACGTGGACCAGGCCTTCGACGCCCGGCTCAAGCTCGACGAACGCACCGTAGTCGGTGATATTGGTGACGCGGCCGGTATACTTGGCGCCGACCGGATACTTGGCGGCAACGCCTTCCCACGGGTCGGCCGCGAGCTGCTTCATGCCGAGCGAGATACGCTGGGTCTCGGCGTTGAAGCGAATGACCTGGACATTGACGGTCTCGCCGATCTGCAGCGCTTCCGACGGGTGGTTGATACGCTTCCACGCGATGTCGGTGACGTGCAGCAGGCCGTCGATGCCGCCGAGGTCGACGAATGCACCGTAGTCGGTGATGTTCTTGACGACGCCCTCGAGCACCTGGCCTTCGGACAGATTCGAGATCAGCTCCGACCGCTCGGCCGAGCGGGTCTCTTCGAGGACGGCGCGGCGCGATACCACGATGTTGTTGCGCTGGGCGTCCATCTTGAGGATCTGGAACGGTTGCGGCGCGCCCATCAGCGGGCCGATGTCGCGAACCGGACGGATGTCGACCTGGCTGCCCGGCAGGAACGCCACGGCGCCGGAGAGATCGACGATGAAGCCGCCCTTGACGCGGCCGAAGATCGTGCCGGTGACCTTCTCGCCCTTCTTGAAGGACTTCTCGAGGTCGAGCCAGGCTTCCTCACGGCGCGCGCGTTCGCGGCTGAGACGGATCATGCCCTCGCGGTCTTCGAAACGCTCGACGAACACGTCGACCTTGTCGCCGGGCTTGAGATCGGCGGTCTGACCGGGAGAAGCAAACTCCTTGAGCGGGACGCGGCCTTCGGACTTGAGGCCGACATCGATCGTCGCGGCGTCGCCGTCGACGGAGACGACGGTTCCCTTGAGAACCTGTCCCTCGACGCCGTCTTCGCTGAACGTCTCGTCCAGCAGGGCGGCGAAATCTTCGGTAATGACGGGGGTTGCGTCTTCGGACGCACGGGTATCGGCAGGAGCCATAAACTCAGTTTCCTTTACTATCGTCATATTCGGGCCAGCCGGTTGGGTCCGGCGGTCTTTAACAAAAGAATGGACAGGGTCGTTTGTCGTCTCTGCCCGGGTTCAAAACCGCTAACGCGGCCGTCTGGAATCGATGAAAGCCATGACCTCGGCGAAGACACCGTCGGCGTCCAGATCGCTGGTATCGAGTTCGAATGCGTCCGTGGCCGGCTTCATGGGCGAAACGCCTCGCCCGCTGTCGCGTTCGTCACGCGCCTTCACGTCTTCCAAAACGCGCGCATATATAACGGTCTGCCCCTTGCCCTGCAACTCCTTAAAGCGGCGCTCGGCCCGGACTTCCGCGGACGCGGTGATGAAGATCTTTACGTCGGCATCGGGGCAGACGACGGTGCCGATGTCGCGGCCGTCGAGGATCGCGCCGGCCTTGCCGGCCGGCGGACCGGCCGCGAAGCTGCGCTGGTAGTCGAGCAGCGCAGCACGCACGTCGGGCAGCGCCGCAACCTTGGACGCGGCATCCGCCACGGTCTCGTTGCGAAGTGCGCTCTCGTCGACCGCTTCCATGTCGAGCGCACGGGCCGCCCGGGTGGCGTCGTCGGCATTGGCCGGATCGCCGCCCGCCTGCAGCACCGTGTAGCCGGTGGCGCGGTAGAGAAGTCCGGTATCGAGCATGGCGTAGCCGAAATGGTCGGCGAGCTTGCGGCACAGCGTGCCCTTGCCGGCACCCGCCGGGCCGTCGACCGCGATCACCCGGGGCCAGTCGCCGGCCATCATGCAGCCTCCCGCGCCGGGCCGATGTCGCCGCCGAGGCCGTTCATCAACTCGGCGAAGCCCGGAAAGCTGGTGTTGATCGGCGAGCCGTCGTCGATGCTGACCGTTTCCCTGCTGGCCATGCCCATCACCAGGAAGGCCATGGCGATGCGGTGATCGAGCGACACGGCCACTTCCATGCCGCCTTTGGGCGCGTTACCGGTGCCGTCGACCTCGAGCCAGTCGTCGCCCTCGCGCACGGTGACGCCGGCGTCGCTCAGGCCCCGGGCGACGGCGGCGAGACGGTCGCTCTCCTTGACCCTCAGCTCACCGATTCCGGTCATCCGTGTGGTGCCGCCGGCGAACGCGGCGCAGACGGCGAGAACCGGGTATTCGTCGATCATCGCCGGCGCGCGCTCAGGCGGCACGTCGATGCCCTTCAGCGGACCGGCGACGATGCGGATGTCGGCGACCGGTTCGCCGGCCTGCTCGCGCTGGTTCGCATACGTGAAGCCCGCGCCCATGTCTTCGAGGCAACGCAGGATGCCGGTGCGCAGCGGGTTGATGCCAACGTTGGCGAGCGTGACGTCGGAGCCCGGCACGACGGCCGCGGCGACCAGCGGGAACGCGGCCGACGAGATGTCGCCCGGCACGACGATGTTCTGCGCGGTCAGTTCGGGCTGGCCGGTGATCGAAATGCGCCGTCCGCCGCCGGACTGTTCCTCGACCGCGACCTCGGCGCCGAAGTGGCGCAGCATGTGTTCGGAGTGGTCGCGGGTCGGTTCCGGCTCGATCACCGTGGTGATGCCGGCGGTGTTCAGCCCGGCGAGCAGGATCGCCGACTTGACCTGGGCCGAGGCGACCGGGAGTTCGTATTCGATGGGGATCAGCTCGTCGGAGCCGATGACGCAGAGCGGCATGCGGCCGCCGTCGCGCGCCTCGAACCGCGCACCCATCTTCTCGAGCGGCGTCATCACGCGCTGCATCGGCCGGCCGTTCAGCGACGCGTCGCCGGTCATCTGGGCACGCATCGGGTGCGCCGCCAGAAGCCCCATCATGAGCCGCGCGGCGGTGCCGGAGTTGCCCATGTCGAGCACGGTCGCGGGCTCGGACAAGCCGCCGACGCCGCGCCCGGCGATGCACCATTCGCCGCCCGGTGTCGCGGGCCGCGTAACGATCGCGCCCATGGCCTCGACGGCGGCCGCGGTGGCGAGCACGTCCTCGCCCTCCAGCAACCCGGTGACGGTGGTCTCGCCAATGGCGGACGCGCCGAGCAGGATGGCCCGATGCGAGATCGATTTGTCGCCTGGGACGGCAACGGTGCCCTTGAGGGATGTTGCCTGCGAGGAGCGGAGCGCGGTCACGGCGGTCTGGATCCGGTCGTTGGTTGCAAAGCCGGCCGTTGCGGGCCGTATCCTGGAGCGGTGTCTTACACCATCGCCCGGCGGCTGCACAATGTTTCCGGCCCGTTTTCCCCGCGGGCTTTCCGGGACCGCCGGGGCACGGATCCGGCGATATCGGGATCAATCGGCGGCGGCACCGAGATTAGGTTTTGACAGCCAAGGTCGAAATGGCTATTGGCAGGCCCTTCAGACGCCTTGTAGCCATCGTGGAGAGTAGTCGTGGCCAAACCTGAATGGGGAAGCAAGCATACGTGCCCGAGTTGCGGCGCCAAGTTTTACGACCTGAAGCGCAATCCGATCATCTGCCCGAGCTGCGAGCAGGAAGTGGTCGTGCAGCCGGTCCTGAAGTCGCGCCGCAGCGCGCCCGCCGAACCCAAAGCGCCGGCGCCGGTCAAGGAAGCGCCCAAGGCGAAGCCCGCCGACAACGACGATGACGACGAAGCCATCGCCGACGATGACGACGACCTGGTTCTCGACGGCGACGACGATGATGATGACGACGACTCGCTGATCGAGGACACCTCGGATCTCGACGACGACAGCGACGTCGCGGTTGTCGCCGATAAGGACGGGGGCGACGACGACTGATCCCGATGGCGGATCGCGCGGGCGCCGGCGGCTCGTTTTTCACTTGCTAGACGGCCGCCCGCTCGCTTAATGTCCGCCGCGCCGCGGGCGGGGTCCCAACCCCGCCGCCGGTTTCCCCCAACGACGATACGGGGGCCGGCACCGCAGACATCCGCACCGCTTTCAGGTGACACGATACGGGGCCGTAGCTCAGTTGGGAGAGCGCTTGAATGGCATTCAAGAGGTCAGGGGTTCGATTCCCCTCGGCTCCACCATCTTTTCAAACTTGTGTGTTTCAACCGCCAACGCTGCGGCGCGCCGAGGGAATGGCCCGGCGAGGCTCGGCGCGCCGGAAAACCGCGCTAGGGAACTCCCTGATATCGGCCTATAATCGGCCCCGCTAGGGGACGGTGTCGTCCCAACCGTCTGACGTCACACCATCGGGAGGGGGCGTCATGGTCAAGCAGCGATATAGTCGTTTCCGGCAGTGGGCGGTCGCCTTCCCCATCGTCGCCCTGACCGCATGCATGCCCGCGACCATCCAGTATCAGCCCGCCCAGCCGACGACCCTCGCAACCGGCGGCACGGCCTCGTACCGGGTCGCGGCGGCAGCGTCGTGGCTCGACACCGGCATCCAGGTCCGCACCGACGAGGTTTACAAGGTCTCGTCGAGCGGCGGCTGGCAGGCCTCGCCGTTCTGCGACGAGACGGGCGCCGGCGGCCTACCCTTCGAGCATCTCCTGTGCATGAAGGGAATCTTCGCCTCGAGTTTCCCGCTGCCGACCGCGCCGATCGGTGCGCTGGTCGGCAAGATCGGTGCCGACGGCCCACCGTTCCTGATCGGCGACCAGACCGGCTTCATCGCCGATCGCAACGGCTCGCTGCATCTCATGATGAACGACCCCGAGGGATTTCTCGGCGACAACATCGGCGCCCTCGAGGTGCAGGTCGCGCGCCACGGAGGCGGCGCGGACGGCGAGCCGCAAACCGCATCGGCCTCGGCGACGCGAGACGCCTCGATCGCGGCCGATCCGCAACCACGCGGCAGCGGCTTCTACGAAGCCGAGAAGGACATCGTGTTCAACGTGCTGGAGACGGTCCGCTTCGATCCGGCGACCGGCGACCTGTTGCTGGCCGGGCGTTTCGATCCCGCGCTCGCGGGTCCCAGCATTCCCTACCTTCAGCATCTTGCGGTGTTTATCGAAAACCCGAGACCGCAGATCTCGCTCGACTGGACGCCGGAATTCGAGCGCGACGTCGACCGCTTCTTCCGCGAGATGGACGACGTCCGCAACATGGCCGACCTGGTCGGCAGCGGCCGGTTGCTCGACGACAACGGCCGCATCACCGCGAAGGGCGAACTGTTCCTGCCGATGTTCGGGGTCAAGGCGTTCAATCACGGCGACGCGCCCGGGCTGCTCGGCGCCGAAACCCAGCGCAAGGAACTCGGCGTGCAGATCATTACCCGGGTAACCCCGGGCGGCGCGGCGGACCGCGCCGGCCTGCGCGCGGGCGACGAGATCCACAACACGACGACACCGGACGGCGTATCCCGGCAGCCGTTCTCGGGTCTGACGTTCTATCGCGACATCCGTTTCGCCGGCGCCGGCGCCGAGGTGATGTTCAACATCAACGGATGGGACCCGGCGAACCAGGTCAGTGTCGTGCTCGACGCCTATCCGGGGAACGCGTGGGAGCACGTCACGAAGTACGACGTGAATCAGCAAATCTTCCGCCAGGCCGGCTACGCCGACATCGCCAACATGCTCGTCGCGCTCGACGACTTCATCCGCCACGAGGACTCGGAAGACGGTCTCTCGTTCATGTGGCTGTTCCTTTACATGATCGGTACCGGCGAGTGGGCCGAACAGAACCGCCAGCGGGTCATGAACGGCGAGGTATCGCAGGACTGGTTCATGAACGAACTGCCGCGCCAGATGACCGCGGGCATGGAATCCACGGCCGGATTCGCCCACGGCACACTGATGAACCCCTACGAGGACTACCGGGCGCGGACCGGCGACCCGTGGGCGGCGATGGACTACGCCATCCTGGAGATGAACCGGCAGTTCGAGCCGATGCTCAAGGAGGCGTTGCGTTCGGCGCTGCAGCGCAACGACGAGATTACCATGCCGGTCTCGACCCTGACCGGGGACGGCTCGGTGCGGCCCCGGGTCGTGCCGCGCTACATCGGCATCCCCGCGGACAGCGAGCTCGCCCGCCTGTTCGTCGAGGCCGACTACGCCGGCAAGGCGATCATCCACGATCCGGCGCTGGCCGCACGCATCCCCGCCTACCGGACCGAGTACGCGTTCACCGGCGATCGGCCTGGCACCGTCCGCGAGACGACCAACCGGCTGTGGATCGAGCCCGGCCGAATGGACGTGCATCGCGACGCCGACGATGCGGTTCTGCGCTTCGGCCGAACGGAAATGACGATCAACGTCGGACGCGCCATCGACGGCGGCAGCGAGCGGCGCGATGACGCCTACGCCCGGTTCCTGACCGGCCTCTACGACGACCTGGCCCGGGAATTTCCGTCGCTGCACGAATTGCGCGAAGCCGCCAAACTCGCGGTCGTGGCGCGCTGGATCGGCAGCCGCGATCCATCGTTCCGGCTGCCCGCGGAAGGCCGCGCGATCCTCGCGCCGCCGGACTCCCTGGAGGGATTCCTCAGCCTGATCTGGTCGCCGAAACGGATCAAGGTCAGCCTGATCGCACCCGGCGGGATCGATTTCAACGTGCCGCCGATCGGACCGTCCGGCCCGGTGTTCCCGGACGATACGATGGTCAATATCCCCGTCGACGCGTCGGTCGTCGACCTGCGCGACGTGACCGAATCCGCCGCCGCTCCCGCCCTTGACCCGGCGATGTTCGGGGTGCGCCGATCGGCGCTCGAGCCCGAGCCGCTGCCGGCACGCTACCGCCGGGCGCTGACCGAGCCGCCGCTGCCGGCGAGCGTGCGCCTGGTGGCGCGCGCGACCCAGGGGCGCGCCGCACTGGACCGGATCGCCGCGCTCGAAGCCCGAACCCGTACGACCTCGTCGCAGTGCGATGCCGCCGCGTCGCGCGAACTGCGCGACGTGCTCGACCGGGCGGCGGCGACGGCCCGCCAGCTGCACGGCACCGACATGGCGCTCAATGCGATCACCGCGCAGCTGCCCGAGCGCGAGCGGGTCCGCGAGGAGGTCAACCGGATCCTCGCCGAGGAACCGGTGCGCATCCACAACGCGGCGGTCGACCTGTTCACCGCCGGTCTGCTGAATGCCTACGACGACCTCGAGGGCTCGGTGAAGGTCCGCTCGATCAGCGATTTCGAAACCCTGATCCGCAACATGCGCGTGGCCAAGGACGAGCTCTCCGAGATCAATGGCACGCTGTCGAACCTCAACCTCGCGATCGAGACGGCGACCGCCGGCTCGCTCGAGGAACGCGAGCGCGCGACCCGGAACCTGCTCGCGTTCATGAAGGACACCCTGGGCGACGCCGCCACGCTCCGGGGTTCGGATGCGGTGACGCGCGCCTTCCGCGCCGGCGGCAAGGCGGTGAAGTTCGCCGACACGGTCGAGTCGTATGCCGACCAGGTCACCGGGCTCTACAAGCTTTCGAGTGCGCTCGACACCCTTTGGCAGCTCGATGCCCAGGCCGACGAGGAGGTGCAGGCGCTGCGCGATACCCTGCTGCCGCTGCGCAAGGAGTTGCTGGACCGGCTTCACGCGACAATGGACCACCCGCTGGTTCAGGCGTTCGAATCGGGCGATCCGAGATTGAGGTGCGGCGCGCCGACCGGCGGCTGAGTTCCGGAGGATCTGGCCGGCCAGATCGCCGAGCCGACCCGCAGGCGCACGTCCCGGTCGGGGCAGGCCTCGGGGCGCGGCGCGATATCCCAGGTCCAGGTCTCGCCAGCCAGATCGAGATCGGCGCCGAAAACCGCCGAATCGCGTTCCACCACCGCATCGCCGTCGCAGGTCAGACGCTCCAGCTCGGTGATCAGGCAGACGGTGCCGCGGCAGTTCTTCAACAGGCCGAGGTGATCGTCGATCAGGGCCCGGGCCAGGTCGTCGAGCGCCGTGCCGTCGCCGGGTCCGTCGCGGCGCAGCAGAAAGCCGAGCGGGATCAGCGGCAGCTGGGAGAGCAGGTTGGCCGAGATGACGAGATCGGCCGAGCAAATCCAATCGAGCGTCGCATGGCGCCCGGGCGATGCCGCGCCGCCGACCTCGATGTGCGGCGCGCCTGCCGCGAGCTGGTCCGCAACACCCGTCAGATCGAAAGTCTGCAGGGTGACGTTGGGCAGCGCCCGCACGGCCCGGCGCGTTCGCCGCGCGAAACACACGTCGACCAGGGCGACATTGCGGAAGGCGCGCGCCAGCGCGTCGAGCGGAATGTCATGGATCAGCCCGCCGCCGAGAACCACGGCGCGGTCGCGCTCGCGGGTCTCCGCAATCGCCGTCTCGATCACGGCCCGGGCGCGCTCCAGGTGCGGGCGCCACGCGTGGCGGCAGCGACGCGCCCGCGCCTCGGTGGCGATGAGCTCCCTGAGGTAGCCGAGCCTCCGGAGCCGCGGATCGCACGGCGTGATCAGATAGTGCAGCGCTTCGACCAGCATGGCTTCCGTCTCGTTTCGCCCACCCTATCTGATCGATCTTTCAACAGAGGTATGATCGTGACCTTTCCTGGTGGCGATTGAAAGATGGATGCGGCGGCTCGCGGCGGATAGGCAATCTGTCGCGGCCTCTCCGACGATGACTGCCACCGGACAGAGACGCCAACGCGCCGCCCATCGCCGGGCGCGTTGAACGCGCCTTGGTTTTCGTATCCGCATGGGTGATAAAGCCGGGATGATCGTGCTATCGGACAACCTCAAGGGCGCGGCGCTGATGTCCGGGTCCATGGCCGCGTTCGTCGTCAACGACACGCTGATGAAACTCGCGTCGGCGCATTTCCCGCTGTTCCAGGCGCTGACGCTGCGCGGCCTGTTCGCGACGACGTTGATTGGCCTCATCGCCTGGCATCGCGGCCAGCTCTTGGTACCGATCGCGCGGGCGGACCGTCGGATCATCGGATTGCGCACCGTCGGCGAGCTCGGCGCGACGGTTTGCTTCCTGACGGCTCTGTTCAACATGCCGCTCGCCAATGTCACGGCGATTCTCCAGGCCGCCCCCCTCGCCGTCACCCTGGGCGCGGCATTCTTCCTCGGCCAGAAGGTGGGGTGGCGCCGCTACAGCGCGATCTCGGCGGGTTTCGTCGGCGTCCTCATTATCGTCCGGCCCGGCGCCGAGGGATTCAACGCCTTCGCCGGTCTGGCCCTGGTCGCGGTCCTCTTCATCGTGTTGCGCGATTTGTCGACGCGGCAGCTTTCGCCGTCGATCCCCTCGATCCAGGTCGCCCTGATCACGGCGGTTTCGGTAACCTGTCTTGGCGCCCTCCTGGCGCCGACCCAGGACTGGGCCCCGATCACCATGCCCGGCCTCGTCTATCTGGCCAGCGCCGCCTGTTTTTTGATCTTCGGGTACCTGTTCAGCGTCATGACCATGCGCACCGGCGAGATCGCCTTCGTCTCACCGTTCCGCTACACGGTCCTGTTGTGGGCGATGCTGTTGGGATACATCGTGTTCGGCGAGGTGCTGGACACGTCGGCGCTCATCGGCAGCGCCGTCATCGTCGTCACAGGGATCTACAGCTTCCACCGCGAACGCAAACGCCGGATACAGGACCGCGAACCGCCCCCCGTCCCCGTTCCGCCGCGCGGCGCACCGCGGTAGGGCGCGCGTCGACGCTGTCCGTGGGGGAGCAGAATGGTCCGCAGTTGACCCGAAGCGGACATTCTAAAGTTGCGAGATGCATAACCGAATGTTTTCGACTGTCATTACCTTATCGGGTACGCCGCCACTGTTGAAGATTGGCATACGCAGAACCGGGAATTGACGACGGACGCCCCTTGCGGATGTGATTTCATGGATCATGAACTGTGGCTCAGCCCGATCAATTATCTCTGCTGCCGTCTTTACAAAACTATCCATGACCCCACGGTGGTTTGCGTCTGATAATCGCTTTTGGCTCAATTCAACACCAAAGGCTGTTACCAAGTCAGAACCCCAATAGCGAATATAGAAGTCGCCAGAGTCGGCTTGATAATCAGCCACCATAGTGCCGCCCCTGAGATCATCTGGCAGATCCAATAAATTGACATCATTCCAGTAAGGACCGGCGAGTTGAGAAGACTCCTTACGCCAAAGGTTGAGCGGCGCCCTTAGCCCGTGCAAATCGATTATGGTTGGATCGAAGTCCGAAGATGACACTGTATTTCCAGGGTATATCTGTCCCCCGAGTAGAACTTCCTCCTGCATGTAACGCACCTTTGGTTCTGTGTTTGTGGCATTAGATGCAATTGAGGGAGGACGTGTCAAAGCAGGAGAAAAGGCCGCGGTGTTTGTTCCGGAACTGGCTTCAAGCCGACATACCCTCTTTCTCCTCCTACGCCCTCAGCCACCCCTCCCGGAACACCACCTCGCTGAGCCCGACCAGCTTGCGCACGCGCTCGAGCGCGCCTTCGAGGCGCGCCCGTCGGCCCTTGCCGAATCGGACGCCGGGCTCCGGCCACAGCGCGCTGACCGCGAGCGCGTCCTCGGCGCGTTCGGCCTTCATCTCCATGCGCCCGATCATGCGTTCGCCCTCGAGCAGCGGGAAGACGTAGTAGCCGTACGTGCGCTGCGGCGCGGGCACGAAGATCTCGATCCGGTAATCGAAGTCGAACAAGTGCCTGAGGCGCTTGCGGTCGCGGATCACCGGGTCGAACGGGTTGAGGATGCGGAGCCGATCGGCGGGTTCCGCCGCGCCGGCCAGCCGCGCCCCGATATCGGCGGGGGCATAGAGCTTGCGGGGACCGGCGTCGCCCTCTCCGTGGACGCGGACCTCGACGAGGTCACGCCCGAGGCGCGCGTCGCACCACGTCTTTGCCTCGGCGGCCGTGACGTTGCCCCAGTAGCCGGCGATCTCGCCCGCCGTGCCGAAGCCGAGACGATCCAGCGCCTCGCGGCACGACCAGTCGACGTAGTCCGCCGCCGCGACGGCGGGCCCCCGGTGGGCCTCGGGGATGACCCGCTCGGTCATGTCGTAGGCCTTCTGGAAGCCGCGCCGGTGGCAGATGCTGAGGCCCCCGGTGCGCCAATGGTATTCGAGCGCGGTCTTCGACGGCTGCCAGTTCCACCACGCGCCGCCGCCCGCGTCGCGCGGCGGATCGCGGCTTTCCGACACCTCGCGCGCGGTGATCGGGCCGTTGTCGGCGGCATGTGCCAGCACGTGATCGAGCTCGGCGTGGTAATCGTCGCCGTGCCAGTCCCGCCAGCGTCCGGCGAGGCGCGCGGCCTCGCGCGCGAAACGGTGCCGCCACACCGGGAAGAACTCGACCGGCAGGATGGCGGCATCGTGGGTCCAATTTTCGAACAGCGCGCGCTCCCGCTCGACCAGGCGGGTCAGATCCTTCGGCCGGTAACCGTCCCAGCGGCTGGCGAGGATCATGTGGTGGGCGCGTTCGACCCACTGGATCGAATCGACCTGCACGAAACCGAGCCGGCGGATCAGGTCGAGGAGCCCGTCGCGGCCGAGGCGGCGGCGCGGGCTGGCGGCGAGGCCCTGCAGGTCGAGGACCAGGCGGCGGGCGTCTCGGGCGGCGATATCGAGGGGTGCGGCGGTCATGGTCAGGGATCGAACCCGGCGGGCGCGGGTTCGTCAATCGGCGAGACACCGGACGCGCGGAAAACTTGACAATAGCGGAATATTGTCCTACATTCTCGATATGCGAGAACAAAGGTGTCATTCCCGCGAAGGCGGGAATCCATGCGGCGTTGGCTGGACCCCCGCCCCCCGCCTCCGCGGGCGCAAGCTCTGCGCGGGGGTGACGATTGATGCCGGCGGCCGCCACAGGCGGGCGATTTCCCGAGCCGGGGCCAGTCCGTCAATCGCCGAAATGATGAAAAATGCGAGCCACCCGGGGGGTCATAAGCATTCTCATCAATTATCATCATTTCTCATCGCTTTCGGCCGCGCGGGCGCGGAAAACGCGACGTGGCGGACGATCCGATGCGAATTGCACGGGCTTCGCGCAGGCAGGCCATTCCCTCGGCGCGGGTCAGGGCGGGCAATGCCTCGCCGGGCCATTTCCTCGGTGAGTGCAGGGGCGCGCCGAGCCTCGCCAGGCCATTCCCTCGGCGCGCGCAGGCAACGGAGGTGACGACAGTCGTTAACGAATCCCCCCTCCCATCCGGGCCATTACATCCCGGACATTTTGGTTCTCGCCCCGCCCGGCCTAGTCTGGGCGTCATCGAAAACCGTTAGAACCGAATGAACAAGAGGCCGCCATGAACATCCTGCGCAATCTCGGCACCGAGCAACTCCAGGAGAAGGACAACACCTTCATCCACCCCTGGGAGGGCTTCAAGAAGTACGGCGACAACAAGCGGACCATCATCAAGAAGGCCGAAGGCGTCTACTTCCAGGACTCCGAGGGTAACCGGCTGCTCGACGGTCCGGGCGGCATGTGGTGCGTCAACATCGGCTACGGCCGCGAGGAAATGGCCGAGGCGATCTACGAGCAGACGCTCGAGATGCCGTACTGCTCGCCGTGGTCGCTGGGCAACGAGCCCGCCGCCGTGCTCGCCGCCAAGCTGGCCGAGCTGACGCCGGGCGACCTCAACAACACGTTCTTCACGTCATCGGGCTCGGCCGCCGTCGACAGCGCACTGCGCTTCGTCATGTTCTACAACAACGTGCTCGGCCGGCCCGAGAAGAAGCACTTCATCTCGCGCAAGCGCGCCTATCACGGTTCGACCTATCTCGCCGCGTCGGCGTCGGGCAAGGAGCGCGACAAGAGCTTCATGGATTTCGACACGGAACACTTCCACCACCTGTCGGACCCGGAGAGCTACCGCCGGCCGAACAACATGAGCGTCGAGCAGTGGCTCGAGTTCCTGGTTCAGGAGTTCGAGAACAAGATCCTCGAGCTCGGCGCCGACAAGGTCGCCGCCTTCATCGGTGAGCCGCTGCTGGCATCGGGCGGCGTGTCGATCCCGCCGGAAGGCTATCACAAGCGTTTCCTCGAGGTCTGCCGCAAGCACGACGTGCTCTACATCTCCGACGAGGTGGTCACCGCGTGGGGCCGGCTCGGCCACTGGTTCGCGTCCGAGGACGTGTTCGGTATCCAGCCCGACATCATCACCACCGCGAAGGGCATCACGTCCGGGTACCAGCCGCTCGGCGCCGTGTTCATCTCCGACCGCCTGATCGAGAACCTGAAGAGCGACAAGGCGGCCGCCGGGTATTTCTCCAACGGCTACACCTACTCCGGCCATCCGGTGGCCTGCGCCGCCGCGCTCAAGAACATCGAGATCATCGAGCGCGAGGGCATTCTGGAACACGTCCGCGAGGTCGGTCCCTACATGCAGAAGCAGCTCGAGGCGCTCGACCCGCTGCCGATCGTCGGCGACGTGCGCGGCGTCGGCTTGCTCGGCTGCGTCGAGTGCGTGATCTCCAAGGACTCCAAGGAGGCGCTGAGCCTCGACCACGAGATCGGCGCGCGCATCGACGCGCACTGCCAGAAGCTCGGCCTGCTGGTGCGTCCGTTGATCAACATGTGCGTGTTCTCGCCGCCGCTGATCATCACCAAGGCGCAGATCGACGACATGGTCTCGATCCTCAAGACCGGCATCGAACGCGCCACCGAGGACGTCCGCAAGGAGGGCCTGTGGAACGGCTGATCGCCCGCCGCACTCATTCAGGCAAAGAAAAAGGCCCCTTTCGGGGCCAGGATGGGGAATGAGAGGGTAGGAGACAGAGGTCAGGGAGTTCGCTGCAGAGAGGCTCGAAATCCGTTGAAGACCGTGTCTTCGATGATGTGAAGATACGCCCCGGCCGCCAATGGCGCTGTGACCGGCGTCACACGGCGGAAAAAAGTTCGAAGTTTTCCTGGATGCCCTCGGGCAACGTCTTCAGGCAGCGTCCTGGGCCTGCACCGCGAAGCAGTCGCCGAAGCTGACCAGGCCCGGGTGGTGGCGGCCGATCAGCAGCCCGTCGGTCGCCGCGTGATACATCGCCGGTTCGCGCTCCGGGCGGCGGATGTCGTGGACCCGGCCCAAGGGCTGGCCGGCCATCACCCAGTCGCCGAGGTCGGCCAGCATCTCGAGCACGCCCTCGTCGTCGGACCGGGTGAACGCGCCCTCGGCGCCGGTGTCCATGAAGCGGGTCGGCGGCGTCTGCTTGGCCTGCGGCGAGGCCTCGGCGATGCCCATGTACTCCATGACCCGCTCGAGCCCGTGGGCGGCGATGCGAACAGTCGAGGCTGTCGCCGTGCCGCCGCCGCCGAGTTCGGTCGAGATAAAGGTTTTTCCCAAGTCCTCGACCGTGGTGTCGAGCATGCCGCGGCTGTCGAGTTCGGTCAGCACCAGGCTGATCGGGGCGGCAAACGCCATCAGGGTTTCCTTGGCGACCTCGAACTGGGTCCGGTCGTCGAGGTTGTGAATGCAGGCGAACGGCTCGAACATCAGGGTGCGGCCGCCGGAGTGGATGTCGATCACGGTGTCGGCCAGCGGCAGGATAACCTGAGTCACGAAGTCGGCGATCTGTTCGGTGACGGTGCCGTCCGGGTTGCCGGGAAACACCCGGTTCATGTTCCCGCCGTCGATCGGCGAGGTGCGCTTGCCCGCCAGCACGGCCGGCATGTTGAGGAACGGAATGATGATAACGCGGCCCTGCATGGCGTCCGGATCGATGCTGCGCATCAGGTTCATCGCCGCGATCTGGCCCTCGTACTCGTCCCCGTGGTTGCCGCCGGTAACCAGCAGGGTGGGTCCAGATCCGTTGGCGCCGCCCGACGCGACGGCGACCGGAATGCGCAGCGTGCCCCAGGCCGACCGGTCGGTCGAATGTGCAAGATCGAGATAGCCCCAGTGTTTGCCGGGGGCATCGAAATCGATGCTCGGCGAGATCCTGCTGCGATAGGCCATGGCGCAGCCCTCCTGTTTCCCCAAGTCCCCACCGTCATTATCGGATAGGGATCGTCCCTGCCAGTCAATTCTGAGCCAACCGATTCCCGCGGAACCGGGCCCGCATACGGCGTACCACGGCGACGCGCCCCTATTGACAGAACAGGGGGAGTCTTACCATCTATTGGGTATCGGCGGGCGTTGCTCGATGGAGGACGCCGCCGCCGGTATCTCGCTCAATCCGAGGAGACAAGGCAATGCCGCGCACGACGACCTTCAACAGCCCGCTTCTGTTGGGCTTCGATCACCTCGAACGAATGCTCGACCGGGTTCAGAAGGCCTCGCCGGAGGGCTATCCGCCCTACAACATCGAACAGACCGGCGACTACAGACTGCGCATCACCATCGCGGTTGCGGGCTTCACCATGGATGACCTCCAGGTCACGGTCGAGGACAACCAGCTCGTGGTCCGCGGCCGGCAGTCCGACCCGGCGGATGACGAACGCATCTTCATCCACCGTGGGATCGCCTCGCGGCAGTTCCAGCGAAGCTTCGTGCTCGCCGACGGCATCGAAATTGTCGGCGCCTCGCTCGACAACGGCCTGCTGCATATCGATCTCGAGCAGCACATCCCCGAGCCGGAAGTCCGTACCATCGAGATCAAGCGCGCCGACGGCGCTTCCCGCGGCACCAAGACGATCGAGTTCTCGGCCAACGAATCACCGGAATCCTGACGCAGGAACGGTACAGGCAAAGCCCGATCTGAACGCTCATCCAGGAGGTTCATGATGAGTAACCCCAGCTCCCACGGCCGCGACGTTCACGGCAGCTCCGTGCTGCGCATGTCGGCCCAAGACTTCGCCCAGTGGGGCGTCGACGTGGCGGCGTACGTCAAGCTGGTCGATGTCTTCGGCGACGATGGCGAACCGACCGGCGAGACCGCCATTTCGATCCATGCCGCCGACGGCCGGCACCTTGGCTTCGCTCAGAACCGGGATATCGCCTTCGCCGCCGTCCTCCGCGAGGGCATGGAACCCGTCAGCGTCCACTGATCGGGTGCGAACCGACCGGCGCCGGACCCTCAGCCATCAGGGCCGGGATTCCCGTGCGGTTTTCGGTACGCCGGCGATACCGGTAACCCGTGAGGTCACTCGCAATGGCCAAAGATGGTGACAAGCCATGAGCCGCATGTGGCGGAACTAGAGGGCAAGATGGCCCCCATCCGCTGAAGGATCTGATCCGCCAGGTCAGGCGGCGCGGCTATCCGTGGACTCCGAAAGCAACGCGTAGATCGCGTCCGCGCTCTGGGCGCCGCGCAACTTTTCACAGGTAGCCTTGTCACGCAGCAGCCGCGAAACCCGGGCCAACGCCTTTAGGTGGTCCGCACCGGCGGACTCAGGCGCCAGCAAAAGGAAGATAAGATCCACCGGTTGATCGTCGATCGCCTGAAAATCGACCGGTTCACCGAGCCGCGCGAAAACCCCGTAGAGGTTCTCCAATCCGGCAAGCTTGCCATGTGGGATCGCGATGCCGTTGCCGACGCCCGTGGTGCCGAGTCGTTCGCGTTCCATCAGTACATCGAAAATCGCCCGTTCGTGCTCGCCGGTGACCTCGGCTGCCTTGCGGGCAAGCTCGTGGATCGCCTGCTTCTTGCTAGTCGCCTTCAGGTCCGGAATGACACATTCGGGGGTAACGAGATCGGTGATCTCCATGACTGCTCCTCAAGTCGGCCTGCCGCGACATTACGCGCGGTCAGATTGTTCGCTCGTTAGCCGTTCTCAGTTTCGTCAGCCGGATCAATCCAGCCGATGTTGCCGTCTTCGCGACGGTAAACCACGTTCAATCGCCGATTTGTGCTGTTTCGGAACATCATGACCGACGTCCCGGCAAGGTCCATACGCATCACAGCTTCGCCAACGCTGACCGTTGCGATCTCGGCATCCATTTCCGCAACGATGACCGGTTCGGCCGCCTCGGGCAGCTCTTCCTCGGATTCCTCGCCCTGGATGACGTATTGCTGCGCCCGGAGGATGACCTCGTCGGCCGGCACCTTGTGATGATCGGTCAGGCGCCGCTTGTACCGACGCAACTGTTTAGCGATCCGCTCCAAGGCGCCGTCAAAAGCACCATAGGCATCCTCGCCGCCGGCGCTGCCATGAACAACCATGCCGCGTTTCGGGTGAACCTTGATATCGACCTGGAACCTGTGTCCGGCCTCTTTGGAAAACGTCACGTCACCGCTTACAGCGTTTTCGAAGTACTTGCCTACGGCACCGGTCAGGGCACTTTCAACATGGCTGCGAAGTGCGTCGCCAACGTCGACGTTATGTCCTTTGGTCTGAAGTTCCATGAGCACCAGTAGTGATCTAGTATCGTTTCCGAGCGCCAGGCTTGGCGATGGGCCTGCCCCCGAGTTTAGCGTCTTGGCCTTCGGAAGGTCGCGAAACTAATTTCGACCTACACACAAGTCAATAGCACGATTCGAGGGCCAGTGTTAGGGAACTTTGCCGAACTTTTCCCTTGACAGCGCCTCGCTTCACTTGGGTGCCGACTTCGCCCGCCGACGCTCGACGGACGACCCCAACCCCAATGATTCCCGATACTTAGCGACCGTTCGCCGGGCGACATCCATACCTTCCTTCTTAAGGATCGCAGCGATCTTGTCGTCGGACAGTATCTTGCCCGGATCCTCCGCATCGATCAGTTCTCGGATGCGCTGCCTCACCGACTCGGCAGAAATCGAGTCACCACCGGTGGAACTGTTGATGGCCGACGTGAAGAAGTACTTGAGCTCAAAAATGCCCCGCGGCGTCGCCATGTACTTGTTCGCGGTGACCCGGCTGATCGTACTCTCGTGCATCTCGACCGCCTCTGCGATATCGCGCAGAACCAGTGGTCGCAAATGCTGAATCCCATGACGAAAGAATGCATCCTGCTGGCTGATGATCTCGGTCGCGACCTTGAGAATGGTCGTGGCGCGCTGGTGCAGCGCCTTGACCAACCAATTCGCCGATTGGAGTTGCTCGGCAATGTAATCGCGCTCCTCGCGATTGCGGACCTCCTTGCGGATCCGTGCATGATAGGCATTGTTAACGAGCACTCGCGGTAGGGTTTCGGGGTTCAGATCGATAATCCATCCCCCCGACGGATGACGACGCATCAGGACGTCGGGCCGGATCGGCTGTACGGGCTCGAAATTGAAACTCGTTGCCGGCTTGGGGTCGAGCGCCTTGATCTCCGCAACCATGTCAGCCACGTCGTCGGTATCGACGCCCGACAGCTTCGCAAGCTTGGTGAACTCGCGCGCCGCCACCAAGTCCAGGTTGCTGAGAACGACGGCAATGGCCGGATCGTAGCGATTCTTTTCCTTGAGTTGCAAGGCGAGGCACTCAGCCAGATCCCGCGCGAACAGACCCGCCGGATCCAACTGCTGAACCTTGACTAGAACCTTCCCGACCAGCTCGACCGAACAATCCAGGGTATCCGCGATCTCCTCGAGAGACGTCGACAGGTAACCCGCATCATCGAGGCATTCGACCATATAGCTGGCAATGAGCCGCTCGGCATTATCCAGGATTTCGATCATGATTTGTTCGTCGAGGTGATCTCGCAACGAGATGCCGCCCGAATATCGTTCCTCCAGATCCGGCAGGTCGCTGTCGAACCCGCCACTGGATGACGCGGTGCCGCTGCCAGCTGCGCCGGAATCGGCCGTGTTGTATATGTTCTCGTAGTCGGTGTCGTACGCGGCCTCGTCCGGAATATCGACATCGCCGGGCTTCTGATCGAAATTGACGTCGTCGAGCGCCGCACCGTCCGACACCTCGGCCTCCCACTCGCCGTCATCATCGCCCTGCTGCGCGGCGTGGTCGGTCTCGTCCAAGCCGTCGTCCGGTCCGCCCTCCTCGACTTCCAACAGCGGGTTCTTCTCGAGCTCAGACTCGACGAACTCTGCAACGTCGAGGTTGGACATCTGCAGCAATTTGATCGCCTGCTGCAGCTGCGGCGTCATCACGAGCGATTGTCCGAGCCGTTGCTCGAGCCGCTGGGAAATCCGGGGATTTACCGCCATGCGATCAACTCTCGGCTCAGTTAGCCTGGGTTCACTGGTTCGCGATCAAAGGCTGAATCGGTCACCAAGATAGACACGCCGAACATCTTCGTTGCCGACGATGTCGCTCGGCGCACCCTCCATCAGCATCATTCCATCGTGGATGATGTATGCCCGATCAATCACGCCTAGCGTTTCACGCACGTTGTGATCGGTGATCAGGACGCCGATTCCTCGATCCTTGAGATGGGAGACCAGATCTCGGATATCGCCGACGGCAATTGGATCGATGCCGGCGAAGGGTTCGTCGAACAGCACGAAATGTGGATTAGCCGCCAATGAGCGTGCGATCTCGACCCGTCGGCGTTCGCCACCCGACAAGGCAAGAGATGGTGTACGGCGAAGGTGCGTAATCGAAAACTCCGCCAGCAGCGCATCCAGGATCGCCTCCCGCCGTTCGCGCTCCGGTTCGACGATCTCGAGAACGGCCCGAATGTTGTTTTCAACGGACAAGCCGCGGAAGATCGACGCCTCCTGCGGCAGGTATCCGATACCGAGACGGGCCCGACGGTACATCGGCAGATTGGAAATATCCTGCCCGTCCAGCACCACATTGCCATGATCCGGCGGTATCAGTCCCGTGATCATGTAGAAGCATGTGGTCTTGCCGGCGCCATTTGGCCCCAAGAGGCCAACAGCCTCGCCTCGCTGCACGGACAGGCTTACCCCCCGAACAACCGGTCGCTTCTTGAACCGCTTGCCGAGATTGTGGGCAAACAATCCGCGCGGTCCGTTGTCATTGACCAGGCGCGGCTTGTCCGTCGCTTGTTGCTCGTTCTTTTCGGTGGTCGTCGTCAACTTGCCCTCAAAATGCCGTGACTCACCACCACTTGCGGGCGATGTTCCTGCCCGCAATTTACATGCCAAACGACGTCATTTGAAGCATAGATTCGTGAAAACACGCAGAAATCTATGGGTCTCGCCGGCTATTGCCGGGTCTCCTCGGTCGTCTCCGGCAGAATGGAACCTTGCACGCGGGTACCGGAACCGTCGGCGCACGCGAACATTCGACTAATGCCGGTGTTGAGATTCACCGTCGCCTTGCACCCGGTGATGACATTGCCGCCGCGCGTGATCTTGACGCTCCCCGTCAGGGTCGCAAGGCCGGACTGCACCATGTAGATTCCGCGGTCGGCCGTCACCACCTCAGTCGTCGTCTCGATCCGGACGTTGTCGAAGGCCTCGACCCGTTCGATATCCGTTTCGCCGTTGGCCTGGCGTTTGAAGTACGCCGCCAGCACGTCGGCATCGAGCTGCTTGTCGCCTCGTACCGCGTGCGCATCGCCCCGCGCGACCGCCAGTTGCTTTCCTTCCCAATACTCGAGCTGCTGTTCGGCAGTAATCACGTCCGGCCCGGCGGTGAACCGGATATCCCGTCCGCGTACCAGCAACACGCCTTTTGGCACGTCGTAAATGGCTAGGTCGCCCGTGACCTTTTCGTTGGGCGATTCGATGACGACCGAACCCTCGGCGTCGAGACGCCAGATTTCAGAAGTTCCGTTGACCTCGTGGTAGTAGGCCTTCAGGACATCCGCGTTCACCTCGACATTGTCGCGCACGGCCCGCGCGTTGCCGCGCGCGAGGAAGACCAGGTTCTCCTGCTGCCACTCGATGCCGTCCTCGGCAAAGATACTGACCGGCCCGCCGTCGTCGCCGGCCGTCAGGTTGAGGCTTTGCGCAAAGACCGGCACGTGCGGCCAAAGAGATAGCAACAAACCCGCAAGGGCCAGTGAAACCATGCGGCGCCTGATGCGCAGTTCCGTGATCACGAGCCGCCTCCGAATGAATCCGGATAGAGAACCAGACTTGCGTTGCCGGTGAACAGGATGGTCTTGCCGAGGTCAAGGACCCGGAACCCCTCCGCCTTCAGTAATCCGAATGGCCCCTGTCCCTCCGTGGGTGTGGTGCTCTCCGCCGTACCGGCATCCAAATCGATACGTACCGACTCGGTTTTGAGCTCATACCCTTCATCCTGGAACAGGTTTACCGAACCACTGAGGTCGAGGATCTCCTCCGTGCGCGCGTATACGCCCTTGTCGGCGGTGACCACGAGCCAAGTGCCGTCTTCCAGGGTCATGTCGGCTTTGGGATTGTCGAGATCGACGCGCGTAGTGTCCTGAACAAGGTTATGTGCCAGATCGGCCGTAATCGAATACGGTCGGTCCTGCTGGTCGGTTCCGGTGTATCGCGGATTGACCATGACCGGTTGCTGATCGCCGGTCAGTTCGCTAGTCACGAAACCGATCGTGAAGGCGATATTCTCTTTCTGCAGATACGGCCATGCCGCGACCAGCGCGACCAATGCCAGCGCGACGATAGGCAAGGCAATCCGCAGAAATCGGACGACCGCACTGTATGACGGGTCGAGCCGGCGCGCCGGTCCAACGGCCGCAAGTCCTCGACCGCGGCGCACGCGCATCTCCGGGCCGTTGCCCGAGCCCTCGATTCCTTCCGAACCCACGGTCAATGTCCCGTCCACGGTTCTGCCGGCTCAAACAATACCGGCGCGCAGGCAATCATGTACATGGATGATGCCGACCGGGCGCCCGTCCTCGACGACGAACAGATTGGTGATTGCAAACTCGTTCATCGTCCGAAGCGCCTCACTGGCGAGCGTTTCCGGGGCGATCGACTTCGGCGAAACCGTCATCAGATCCCGTGCCGGTGTATCGAGCGGGCGAACACCAATGGAACGGCGCACGTCTCCGTCGGTGAACACGCCGACGAGCCTGCCTTCGTCGTCGACGATACCGGCACACCCGAAGCTCTTCGCCGTCATGGTCACGATCATGTCGCCGAGACCGATGCCGAGACCGACAAGCGGCAACGCGTCACCGGTGTGCATCAGATCGCGAACCCGCATCAAGCGGCGGCCAAGCTGGCCGCCGGGATGGAGCGCCTGAAAATCATCGGTTGAGAAACCCTTTCGCTCAAGCAGCGCGACGGCGATGGCATCACCCAGGGCCAGCATCATGGTTGTCGAGGTCGTCGGCGCGAGGCCCATCGGACAAGCCTCTTCGGCGGCCGGATAGACCAGCGCGACGGTGGCATCCTTGGCCAACGTACTGTCTGCCCGGCCGGTGATCGCGACGAGCGGAATAGAGTACCGCGCAGCATGGGCGACGATATCGCTGAGCTCCGCTGTCTCGCCCGAGTTCGAAAGTGCGATGACACCATCCGACTCGGTTACCATCCCAAGATCCCCGTGGCTCGCCTCGGCGGGGTGGACATATAATGCCGGCGTTCCGGTCGACGACAGGGTTGCGGCAATCTTGTTGGCGATATGGCCGCTCTTCCCCATACCGGTCACCACGACGCGCCCCTCGACCGCACCAAGGGCATCGAGCGCAGCCGAAAACGACGGACCGAGTTCAGCGCTGAGCTTCGTCAGCGCACCCGCTTCGGTGGACAACACGCGGCGCGCCGACGCGAGGTCGCGTTCGGCACCGGAAGTGTTATCGGTCCCAACCGGCGTTTCGGCGATCGTCTCGGACTTCGTCATTCTTCATTGAACCTTTGCAAATCGACCACGCCGCTGCTGAGCCGCGACAAGTCTCCACCAACAGGATCGTGTCAGTGGGCGAAGATGTCCAGCTCGCCCCAGCCCTCCTGGTCGAGCGTGGCGCGGGTCGGCAGAAAATTGAAGCACGCTTCGGCGAGTGATGACCGGCCCTCGCGTTCGAGCCGCTCGGCGAGCGAATCCCGCAGCGCATGCAAATACAACACGTCGCTCGCCGCGTAGGCCTGCTGCGCTGGCGTCAGCTCTGCCGCCGCCCAATCCGAAGATTGTTGCTCTTTCGACAACTCGACGCCAAGCAGCTCGCGGCAGAGGTCCTTCAAACCATGTCGGTCGGTATAGGTCCGAGTCAGTCTGGACGCGATCTTGGTACAGAAAAGAGGCGCGCATACCACGCCGAGATACTTCTCGATCGCCGCAACATCGAACCGCGCATAGTGAAAGATCTTGGTTGACGCCGGATCGCTCAACACGCGCTTGAGGTTGGGTGCGGAAAAATCCGGTGTCGGAAAGTGCACGAGATGCGCGTCGCCATCGCCGGCCGACATCTGCACGACGCACAACCGGTCACGGCCGAGGTTGAGGCCTTGCGTTTCCGTGTCGATGGCAATGCTCGATCCGAAAGTGACGTCTTTCGGCAAGTCGCCTATATGGTAGTGAATATCCGGCTGGTTGATGGTGTTGGTCGACATTCAGACCTCGTCACCCGCCATCAGCGGTTCCCGGCCGGAGCGCCGGCGGGAATGGTGCCCAGGAGAAGACTCGAACTTCCACGACCTCTCGGCCACAGGTACCTGAAACCTGCGCGTCTACCAATTCCGCCACCTGGGCTTGGAAGGCACGGAACACTCGTGCGCGGCGGGCATGTGGTTACTTCGGGTGCGTCTTCGTGTCAACCATCATCCAACGCGCGCCAGCGCGGAAATCGTCGACGCATTGGCGCTTGATTCCCCGCCGCGACGGTTTAGGTTTTTGGTTCGCACTGCAACCGCTTTGGGAGGCTTCCGTGGCACGGCGTATCGTTACCGTCTTTGGCGGCTCAGGGTTCGTTGGCCGGCATCTGGTCAAGCGCCTGGTGAAACGGGGGTATACGGTTCGTGTCGCCGTTCGCGACGTCGAGTCGGCGCACTATCTCTTGCCGATGGGTGACGCCGGCCAGGTCGTACCATGGCCTTGCGATATCTGTGCACCGGGCGACCCGGCGCGGGCGCTGGAAGGCGCGGTCGGTGCCGTCAATCTGGTCGGCATCCTCTACGAACGCGGCGAACGGACGTTCGACGCCGTTCACGTCGGGGCCGCCACACGTATCGCCGAGGCCGTCGCCGCCGCCGGCATCAAGCGCTTCGTCCACATGTCCGCGCTGGGTGCGGATGCGGAGTCCGACTCCGATTACGCGCGCACCAAGGGTGAGGCGGAAACAGCCGTCCTGGCAGCGATGCCGGACGCGGTGATCGTACGCCCCAGCGTGATCTTCGGGCCGGAGGACGACTTCTTCAACAAGTTCGCCTCGATCGGTGAGATCTCGCCAGTGCTGCCGATCATCGGTGCGGCGACCCCGATCGACGACGGCCCGCGGTTCCAGCCGGTCTATGTCGGCGACGTCGCCGAGGCGATCGCCGTGGCGCTTGAATCGCCCAACGCGGCGGGACAGACGTTCGAGCTCGGCGGTCCCTACGTCTATTGTTTCCGGGAGATCATCGAACTGATCCCGGAGATCACCCACCGCAAGCGCATTCTGATGGCGGTGCCCTACGTGCTGGCCGACATTCTGGCCGCCGTGCTGGGTCTGTTGCCGAAGCCGCCGCTGACGCTCGATCAGGTCAGACTTCTGCGCCGCGACAACGTGTGCAGCGGAACCTGTCCGGGCCTCGCCGAGCTCGGCATCGAGGCGCAGACGGTGGAAGCCATCGTGCCGACGTATCTCAATCGTTTCCGCGATGGCGGCCGCCTGAAGCGCTTCGCGTGACTCGTCACCGCATCGACGTGGTCGAGCGGCCCTCCTGCCAGTAACGGTGATCGAGGTAGGCGGTGTAGAGCGCGAACCCGATCCAAACCAGATTGTAGATCATTCCGGCGGCAACCACGTACTCGCCCGGGATCGGGCCGATCGCGGCGCGGTGCCAGATCTGCTCGACCTTGACCAGCGGTGCGGGATGGACCGCGATCTTGCCCCAGTAGGCGACCGTCTGAATTGCCAGGATCCAGATGTAATTGCGCCGAAGCCGCCGGCCGACGGCGCGGACCAGACTGATATGAAAGCGCGGTTTGGTATAGTCGCCGGCGAGCCGTTCCTGCCAGCCGTCCTCGAGATGCAGATCGCCCTCGACCAGCATCGGTGCGTAGAAGTGCATCTCGAGCCACCGGGCGCGGGCGCGGAACACGTTGAAGTAGCGGTATCGCCGGCCCTCGAGCATGAGGAAGAAGAAGATCAGGATGCCGACGAGAATCAGCGGCAGCGGCGAGGCGCCGGCGCTGGCATAGGTCACCGACAGCGCGATACCCAGCGTCACCACGGACCAGTTGGTCGTCGTGTCGAGGCGCTGGCGCCACAGGGTCGAGCGATAGATCTCGCCGCGATAAAGGTGCGCTATGGCGCCCAGTTCACCGGCGCTGTACTCCTTTCGGCCGCCGTCGGCGGCGAGCGGGTCCGACATGCGTCTCCCCTCCGAGGGTTGCCGACCCTAGCTTAGCACGACGCGGGGCGCTGATCAGCGGCGGCTCTCGGGAATGCCGGCGCCGGCGAAGTCGCCCTGACCGCGCGCCGCCTTGACGATCAGTTCGCCGAACTCGCGCAGGAACACCGAGCCCCTGACCGTGCGCTGGATCAGCACGCTGCGGCGGTCGGCCTGGTCGGCCTTGCGCCGCGTCAGCTCAAGTTCGGTCAGCCGGTCGATGGCCCGCGTCACGGCGGGCTTCGAAATGTTGAGCAGACCCGACAGGCCGCGCACCGTGTGCGGCGGCGGCGTCAGGTAAACGGTCAGCAGGATGGCCATCTGGCGGGCGCTGAGATCCGGCGCCTCGATCCGCACGCTTTCGACAATGGCCTGACGCCAAAGATCAAGCGCCTGCAGCTCAGACAGTTCCTGGCTCATAATCCCCCCGGACTTGTACCGCCGGCGAAACTTTACTCGGTGGCGGTTCCGCGAAGCAAGTGCAACCTATCCCTGCAGCCGCTCTATTCAGCACCGAAACGATCCTCGATGAAGGCGTACAGGGCGCGCAGTCCCATGGCCTCGCCGCCCTCCGGCCGGCCCGGCCGCGACGACAGGTTCCACGCCATCATGTCGAGGTGCGCCCACGCCACGGATCCGTTGGCGCCCTTGGAATCCGCGGACTGTTCCGATTCGCTAACGAAACGCTCGAGGAACAGCGCCGCGGTGATCGCGCCGCCGTAGCTCGAGTCCGGCGAGTTGGTGACGTCGGCGACCTTGCCATCGACGTGGCGCGCGTAGCCCTGCCACAACGGCATGCGCCACAGCGGATCGCCGGTCTCGGAACTGGCCAGCAGCAGCCCGGCAGCAAGACCGTCGTCGTTGCAGAACAGCGCCGGTATCTCGGTGCCGAGCGCTATGCGCGCCGCCCCGGTCAGGGTCGCGCAGTCGATCACCAGCTCCGGGGTCTCGCGCACCGCCTCGGTCAGCGCGTCGGCGAGGATAACCCGGCCCTCGGCGTCGGTATGGCCGATCTCGATGGTCAGGCCCGAGCGCGTTTCGACCACGTCGAGCGGCCGCATGGCGTTGCCGGCGATGGCGTTCTCGACCGCCGGCACCAGCACGCGGAGCCGGACCGGCAGGCCCGCGTCCATGATCATGGCGCCGAGCGCCAGCACGTGCGCGGCGCCGCCCATGTCCTTCTTCATCAGCTTCATGCCCGACGCGGTCTTGATGTCGAGCCCGCCGGTGTCGAAGCACACCCCCTTGCCGACCAGCGTCACCTTGGGGTCGCCGTCGCGGCCCCAGCGGATGTCGATCAGCCTGGGCGCGTCGGCGCTGGCGCGGCCGACCGCATGCACGGCGGGATAGCCGGCCGTCAGCAGGTCGTCGCCGACGGTCTGTTCGATGATCGCGCCGAACCGCGCGGCGATTGCCGCGGCGGCCTCGCCCAGCGCCGTCGGCCCCAGCGTGCCGGCCGGCAGATTGACGAGGTCGCGCACCGTCCAGATACCGCGCGCGAGGCGTTCGACCGCGTGTCGCACCTCGTCCGCCGGCGGCACGAACCGCACCACGTCGTCGCCGCCCCCTGCATCCTTCTTGTAGCGGTCGAAGCGATAGGCGGCGAGCAGCCGGCCGAGCCAGGCGCGGCCCGCCTCGTCGCCGTCGAGCGCCGCGCCGGAGAGATCGGTCAACCGGTAGGTGCCCGCCGGCAGCTTGTCGGCGACACCGGCCCAGTCCCACATCGCGTCCGCCGCGTTTTCGCCGATCCCGGCGAGGACCCGGGCGATGGCACCGTCTTCGCCGGGCAGCAGCGCAACCGTGCCCGGCTTGCCGTTGAAGCCGGTGGCCGCGGCCCAGGCCGCCTCGCCCGCCGCCGCCGTCTCGCGCCAGGCATCGAAGCCGCCCGGACCGAGCGCGACGACGGGAACGGCCGCGCCGCCGTCTTCATTGGCGCCGTCGCCGGCATAGGCCGAAAAATCCGTATCGAACATGACCGGTCCTCCCGTCATCCTGCCCTGCAGGCAGTCGTTGTCGCAGAGCCGCATCCTGACCCAAGAAACCCGGACTGGAAAGCACCGGACCGCCCGCTATGATGGCCGCTGGGGCGGGCACGAACCGCCGTTCGCGGCGCGCGCAGGGAGGGCCCGGAACCGTCATGGCATCGCTCAATCTCGTTATCGGCAACCGCAACTATTCGTCCTGGTCGCTCCGGCCGTGGCTGGCGCTCAAGGTCGCCGGCGCGGACTTCGCGGAGACCATGATCCCGCTGCAGACGCCGACCACGAAGACGCAGATCCTGCGCTACTCGTCGGCCGGCAAGGTGCCGGTCCTCATCGCCAATGATACGCAAGACGGGGGTCGCGCGATCTGGGACTCGCTGGCGATCTGCGAATACGTCGCCGAACGCTGGCCGGACGCCAACCTGTGGCCCGCGGACATGGAAACCCGTGCCCACGCGCGCTCGATCAGCGCCGAAATGCACGCCGGGTTCCAGGCCTTGCGCGAGCACATGCCGATGAACATCCGCGCCTCGCATCCCGGCAAGGGCATGGATGCGCACGCCAACCCCGGCGTCGCCGCGGACGTCGAACGCATCGACGCGATCTGGCACGACTGCCGCACGCGCCACGCCGCCGCCGGCGACTTCCTGTTCGGCGGCTTCACCGTCGCCGACTGCATGTACGCGCCGGTCGTGTTCCGTTTCGCAACCTACGCGCCCCATCTGTCGGACCCCGCGCAGGCGTATGTCGAGGCGATGCTGGCGCACCCGGCGATGCAGGCCTGGCGCGCGGCGGCCGAGGCCGAACCCGAAACCATTCCGTCGCACGACGGGAGGTACGCATGACCGCCGATATCAAAGCCGGGTCCTTCGGCGAAGCGCGCACCCACGCGCTGCAGGCGCGGCTCAAGGACGCCGGGATCGACTGGGCGGTGCTGACCGATCCGGACTCCGTCGCCTACTTCGGCGGCTACTGGAACTATCTCGGCATGGAGTTCGGCCGCCCGACGCTGATGCTGGTGCCGGCCATTGGCACCCCCGCCATCGTCACGCCGCTGATGGAATCCGACATGTGCCGCGAGATGACCTGGGTCCAGGACGTGCATCCGTGGGAAGACGGCGACGGCGCGCCGTGGGGCGACGCGGCTCGCGCGGTCATCGGCGCCAACGCCCGGATCGCGCTCGGCGTCGAGGCGGCGAAGATCCCGCCGCTGATCGCCGGCTTTCTCGGCCAGGAGCTGCCGCACGCGGCGCTGCGCGACGCCGGGCCGATCATCGCCGACATGCGCATGGTCAAGGACGCCGCCGAGATCGAGATCCTGCGCGAGGCCGGCCAGGTCGCCGTCGCCATGATCGCGTCGGGCCGCGCCGCCATCGCCGAGGGCGTGCCGGAGTACGAGCTCGCGCTGGCGGTGATCGACGGGGCGACGCGCAAGGCCGCCGAGCTGATCGGCGAGGGCGACGTGGCGCGGCATTTCTCGCCGATGGTGCACGGGCTGCAGGTTTTGCAGTCGGGTCACGATACCTGCCTGGTGCACCGCCGCGCCTCGACGCGCAGGCTGCAGAAGGGCGACCCGATCTACTTCTGCTGCTGCGGCATGGTGAACTACAAGCACTACAAGCTCGGCTTCGACCGCAACTTCTTCGTCGGTTCGGTGACCGACGAACAGGCGCGCCATTACGAGGTCACGGTCGCGGCCCAAGCGGCCGCGCTCAAGGCGCTGCGCCCGGGTGCCATCGCCGAGGAGGTCCACGCCGAGGCCGAGGCGGTCTACCGCGACGCCGGGCTCGCGCCCGGTTACCGGACGGGCCGCGCGGTCGGCTACTCGTTCCTCGAGACGCCGGAGATCAAGCGCGGCGACCGCACGGCGCTGAAGCCCGGCATGGTGTTCGCCGTCGACGGCGGCATCACCATCGCCGGCCGCTACGGCACGCGCATCGGCGACTCGGTGCTGATCACCGACGGCGGCTACGAGTGGCTGACGGAGTATCCAAGAGACCTGATGGTGGTTTGACCTCCACCCAGTCCCTCCCCCTCGAAGGGGGCGGGTTCGGGAGGGGGTGCGCCCGCACCATGCGTCCGACCCGGCCATTCTCGTCACCCCCCGCGAAGGCGGGAATGACGGGTGGGGGAACGCCTGCCTGCCGGTCCGTCCCCGAATGGTCATTATGGTCATTTTTCCCGGCGTCAATTCGTTAACCCGTTGAAACCACTGAAAACCGCCCTCGAATCCAGGGTCATAAATGGTCATTTTTGGTCAGAATCGTCGTCGTTTTGCGCCGATTTGCCATCATGCGGCGCGCCGGCCCGCTGCCCATGTCCCGACCATTCACCTCCCATTTGCCGCCCATCGAGGGACCATGATAAGCAATCTCCAAGACACTGGAATCACGCGCAAATCCGCGTTCCGGTAGAGTTCGGTAGAGGCACCCCCGGCGGACCGCATTCATGGTCATCGCGTGTTCGAGGGACGCCGCCTCGGCGGTGCAGTCGGGCATGAGAGGTCCTTTCGGGGCCAGAGAAAGAAAGGACGCATCATAGGATAATTTGTCTATTACGACAAGGATTTTTTCCTATCATAGTTCGACTCATTCACCAAAAACCTCCAAAATCTTCTCAAGCGGCACCACAACGTTGACACCTCTCGGAATCATCACCCGCCCCCCTGCACCTGGTGCTACATAGTCTTCACCAGGTTTTCCAATGAAACAGTCGCTTTGTAACCCAAGTAACCAAATCGAACCCTCAATGTACGCGTCGATGCCCTCCTTGACCTTCCCGCCCTTACCAATCGGTGTCTTAATTGTTCTTCGGGCAAAAACAGGTGCGCCACTGGCACCATCAAGCGGTTCACCTTCCACGAGATATGCTTCGACAAAGACCCTTTCTTTCCCGTGCTCGCTACGCCACGGGTCTACTGGAAGTCTCTCATCGCCTGGCATCAAACCGATGTGACCCGTGTAAACAAACGGTTGATTGCGTTTCTTGCCATACAGAAATTTCCATACCCCGACGGTGTAAGTCCGGGTACCTGGCCCAATCCTCTTTTTTTGAAGGCGATCGCCTTCTGTCAGATTCGGGTGCTTGGTTACCGCAACGACATCTGCCCATGATGGTATGGCAACTTCATGGATGGCGACATCAACGGTAACGTCTGATGGATGGAATACCCAATTTGGCTGATCAACTGTGTGATTTCTTCCGCCACCGCCTTTCTCGTTGAACCGAATCTGGAAAGGCGCGTCGGAATTGTCGGACACTACGTGCGCCGCCGTGACCAAGTAGGTCCGATCGTTCTTGTCGTCATTGACAAAAAAACCCGTTCCCCATGGCGTTATTTCATCCTCTGAACCCACTAAACCAGTGCCGATCCAAACCACACAACGAAGGTATTGATCTTCAAGTCGCATTGGCTTCCCCTCGAGTTTCGGGATCGATTAGCGATCCGTGAACACGCAGCGACCGCAAACAGACTAGGCAAAATTCGCTTTTCGGTGATTTCTGCTTGCGAAACAGGATTGCTCGAATCGGCTCAAACGGCCTATTGGCTGGTCGTCGACTCTCTCACCACATCATTGCATGCTACCAGAACTAAGGTTGGATGCTACTAGCGGCGGAGTGTTCAAGATCTTGGTACGAAGCCGATAGGACTCTGTTAACGAAATGGCCACAGAAGTTACCCCCACCCTCGACAAAGACATCCTGCGCCGGTGGATCGGGACCCGGGCCTGCACAGCGCATGTAGGCGCCCTGCCAACCCTATCGTGCCCGACCGAACCCGGGTAACATCGCGGGCGATCCGCCGACCGCCGCGCCACGAGGAAACACCCCGCCTTGCGACTGACCCGACTGCTGCTGATCCTCGTCCTGCTGGCGTCACCGGCGTCGGCTTTCGGACCGTTGCCGGATCACGACCCCGATGCGGAACCCGTGATGCTCCGTTACCGGGCGTTCCCGCTGTCGCCGTTCGTCGTGTCGTTCGACTACGCGGTCAAACTCGGCGAGGCGCCCCTGACCGGGACCGGCAAACTACGCGGCACCATGTCCGCTGTCGAACGCGGCATCAACATCGTCCAGACCGTCTCCCTCATGGACGTGACGCTTGAGACCGAGGGCATGGATATCGAGCAGATGTTTCCGATCAAAGCCCTGCTGCCAATGATATTCGAAGTAACCATCGAACCGCGCGGCCGCGTCACGTCGATCCACGCCAACCTGAGCGGACCGCTCTGGCAGGCGATGGAGCCGGACGAGCGGGAGGGAATCCTGCAGTCGCTCGACGACATGGTCGCGGAGTCGGTCGACCACTACCCCGCGACGCCGGTCCGGGCCGGCGATCACGTCCGTTCCATGTCCATGCCGCTCGACCTGGGCGACGAAACCGCGGAAGCCGACTATCACGCCATCGCGCGCGGCGGTTTCACGTACAACAACCGGCCCGGCATTCTCGTCCAGTCCCTGCTGAAGTTGAAAAGCAGCACGTTTTCCCTCGCCGGCGGCGGGTACACCGCCATCGACCATGGCTCGGGCATGCCGGTCTACGGCAACGAGTCCTACGTACTCGAAGCGCATACCGGCGATGCCGGGACGTCGGCGACCATGGACCTGTCATACGAGTACAGCATGACCATCGAAACCGCCGCCAACGATGCGGACGACTCAACGTTGGAGGGCAGGCTCCGGGCCATCAAGAGCCTGCTGGATCAGGGCCTGATTTCCGAGGACGAGGCCGCCGAGAAACGCCGGTCGCTGCTGCAGGAATACTGAGAGGCGCACCGAGATGACCGACCCCACCCTCGACGAAGACATCCTGCGCCAGTGGATCGGCCGGGCCGAGACGCGGGCCTGCGTCATCGATGCCGAACCGGCGCGGCGCATGCAGGCGACGCTGGATCGCCAACCGGGTTTAAGCGACGGCGACGCGCTGCCGCCGCTCTGGACCTGGTTCTACTTCCTCGACAATCCGCGCGACCGCACGCTGGAGCGCGACGGCCGCACCGTGCTCGGCGATTTCCTGCCGCCGGTCGCCCTGCCGCGCCGCATGTGGGCGGGCGGACGGTTCCGCTTCGAGGCCCCCCTGCGGCTCGGCGAGGCCGCCGAGCGCACCTCCGAGATCGCCGACGTGCGCGTCAAGCAGGGCCGCACCGGCGCGCTCTGTTTCATCACCGCGCGCCATACCTACGGCGTCGGCGGCGAGACGCGGATCACGGAAGAACACGACATGGTCTACCGCGCCGATCCCGGCCCTAACGACCCCAGGCCGGCGCCGCCGGCCGCCCCGAAAGCGCAGCCCGGCGACGCCATCGTCGGCCGCGTGGTGACGCCGACGCCGCTGATCCTGTTCCGCTACTCGGCGCTGACCTTCAACGGCCACCGCATCCACTACGACCGCGACTACGCCCGTGACGTCGAGGGCTACCCGGATCTCGTGGTGCACGGGCCGCTGACCGCGACGCTGCTCGCCGACCTGGCGCTGCAGGCCGAACCGCACGGCCGGCTCGCGGCGTTCGACTACCGCGCGGTGTCGCCGCTCTACGACGACGGGCCGTTCCGCATCCGCGCGCGCCGCGCCGTCGACGAAGCGGGAACCTGGGACCTGTGGGCGGAGAATGCGTCGGGCGGCCTGGCGATGACGGCGACGGCGACGTTCGGCTGACCCTTCGCACCGGAAAGCCGTCCCCCCACCCTGTCCCTCCCCCTCAAGGGGGGAGGGAACCAAGAGCGCGACACCATGAATATCAGCCCCTCCCCCTCGAAGGGGGAGGGTTCGGGAGGGGGTGCGTCGACGCTACCGGCTCAGAACCCGACGCGGCCGTGTTCGAGCCGCTCCTCGAGCAGGGAAATCAGGTGTCGCGCACTGAACGGCTTGTGCAGTCCGTGATCGGCCCCGAGCCCGCGCGCCAGACGCAGGTAGGTATCGTTGCCGGACATGACGATGACGGGGATCGCGGCATCGGCGTGACGGATCGCCTGCAGGGTCTCGATGCCCTCGGTTCTCTCCATGACGATGTCGGTGACCACGGCGTCCGGCGCGTGTTTGCGGAACTGCGCCAGCCCCTCCTCGCCGTCGGCGCAGACCGTCACCCGATGGCCGGCGGCGACGATGAACTCGGCGAGCTGTTCGCGGAATTCGTCGTCGTCGTCGATCAGCAGGATGTGGCCCATGCCCCGAGGGTAATCCCCGGCGACCGCGAGATCACATCATATGGTTTCACGTCGGCGTGAGAGACGGCGGCGCGGCGGATGGCATCCGCTTGTCCCGGCGGGGACGGCGGTCTACGGTTTGCACGCCCGGTGGGCGTGGCGGAACAGGACATGACCGAGCTGCGTTCGATTGTCGAAGACATTGCCGGCACGTACCTTGCCAGCGGAGATCGCGGCGCCGTCGCGCGTTACATCCCCGAACTCGCGAAGGTCGACCCCGCACGGTTCGGCATCGCCGTGATCACCGCCGACGGCGAGGAAATCGTCGCGGGCGACGCCGACGTCCCGTTTTCCATCCAGAGCGTCTCCAAGGTCTTTTCGCTGACGCTCGCGCTCGACCGCGAGCTCGATTCCCTGTGGCTTCGCGTCGGCCGCGAGCCCTCGGGCGACCCGTTCAACTCGATCGTCCAGCTCGAACGCGACAAGGGCGTGCCGCGGAATCCGTTCATCAACGCCGGCGCCATCGTCGTCGCCGACGTGCTGCTGGAAGGTCACACGCCCGAAAGCACCATCGAACAGATCGTCGGCTTCCTGCGCGAGGTCAGCGGGGATCTGAACATCGACGTCGACGGGGCGGTGGCGCGCTCCGAAGCCCTGAGCGGCTGGCGCAACATCGCGCTGGCCAATTTCATGCGCGCCTACGGCAACCTGCACAACGAGCCGAAACAGACCCTCGAGGTCTACTTCAACGTCTGCGCCATCGCCATGTCGTGCCGCCAGCTGGCGCGGGCCGGCCGCTACCTGGCGTGGGACGGGC
This sequence comes from Rhodospirillales bacterium, assembly GCA_040219295.1. Classification (GTDB taxonomy): domain Bacteria; phylum Pseudomonadota; class Alphaproteobacteria; order Rhodospirillales; family Casp-alpha2; genus JAVJST01. Next base: position 99,095 of record JAVJST010000005.1, on the reverse strand, counting down.
TGACGCGGCCCGACGGCCGAAGCATCACCGCGGGCAAGACCGCGCGGCGGGTCAACGCGCTGATGCTGACGTGCGGCCATTACGACGGTTCCGGCGAGTTCGCCTTCCGGGTCGGCATTCCCGGCAAGAGCGGCGTCGGCGGCGGCATCCTGGCCGTGGTCCCGGGCAAGGCGTCGATCGCGTGCTGGTCGCCGGGTCTCAACAAGACCGGCAACTCGCAGCTCGGCACCCTGGCGCTCGAGGAGCTCGCGGCGCGGGCCCGCTGGTCGGTGTTCTCTGGCCGGGACTGAGCCCCGGTCAGGCCGCCCAGTCAGGCTGCCCAGTCAGGCTGCCCGGGCAAAGCGCGACTTGATCTGGGCTAGGATCGCGGCCTTGTCGACGTCGTTGGCGCCCATGGCGATCATCGCGTCGGCGAACTTGGAAACGATGGTCGTGATGGCCTCTTCCGAGAGCTGGTTGAGGATGCCGATGCGAACCTGAACCGGTTCCGACAGGGTCGGCCAGATGCAGAAGCCCTCGGCGCGGCAGCCCTGGACAAGTTCCTTCTCGCGGCCGGCCAGCGCGTCCGGCAGGTTGCAGACCACGAGGCTGGTCATGTTCGACGTCACCTTGCAGCCCATCGCCGAGACGGCATCGCGCAGGATGCCTTCGTGGAACTTGTAGTCGGCGGCCTTCTGCGACTTGCCATGGGTCAGGCTGAGGCGCAGCGCTTCGTGGAACGAGGCCACCGCGTAGCACGAGTGGGTCTGGTGATAGACCGGCGCGTCGACGTCGGCGCCGTCGACGATCGCCCAGTGGCGCGCGGCAAGGATCGGGTGGTGGACGTAGGAGTAGACGCCGCGCTGCTTGACGATGTCGATGAACTCGTCGCGGAAGCTCACCGGCGCGTAGGTCAGCGGCAGGCCGAGCACGCCCTTCTGCGGGCACGACGCCCAGCCGACGACGGCCGGGTAATCGTCGATGTTGAAGTCCTCGATGCCGAGGCTGGAGACCGCGTCGATCAGGCCGAGGACGCCGTGCCTGGCGCATGCGTCGTTGAAGCCCTGGATGTCGTTGATGCGGCCGGAACCGGTTTCCCAGTGCGACATGAAGGCCCACATCGGCTTGTGCTCGGCGAGCGCGGCTTCGACCGTGTCGCCGGAAACCGAGGTGCCGTGCGGCACGTCGATCTGGTGCACGTTCGGCGGGTTCGGCAGCGTCGGGTTCTCGGCGAGCTGCTCCGGCGTCGACGCCTTCATGCGGATCGACTGGCAGTCGATGCCGCTGAACGTGCCGTTGTTGAAGCAGACCACGGTGTCGCCCGGCAGGATTGCCGAGTGCAGGCAGTCGAGGCCGTCCCAGCCGGTGCCGGCGATGGCGAAGGTGTAAACGTTCTTGGTGCCCCACATCTCGCGCAGCATGATCTTGATTTCCTTCATGCCGCGGATCACGTCCGCCTGCATGTGGTCGGCGACGCCCTGGCGGGCATAGGCCTCGAGCACGCGCGGGTCGGTGTTACCCGGTCCGGGTCCGGCGGCGAGGGTTTCGGGGATCACAAGTTCCGGGAAAATGGTCATGGCGGCGTCTCGCGTTATGAGGATACAGCAGTCGTCTCCGGTCCCGGGCATGCCCGGGCTGTGCTGTCACATGAATGACATGACGATCTTTTTCCAGAGAAAAATGCGAAAATCGGCGGAAACCTGCCCAAAAAAGCTTCATTTCCTACCCGTCCGGGCGGGAAATGCGGTCGATCTGGGATAATGTATGCCAGGAGTCCGCCCCGGTCCGGCGGCCGGTTTACACGCCGCGCCCGGCCCCCTACATCAGGAGCAGTTGCTTCGGGACACCGCGCCATGGCGAAACGCTCAACCGGCAGATCCACGCACGGGACGGCCCGCGCCGCCACCGCCGGCGGGCAGACCGATGCCGCGCGCCTGCTCGACATCGCCCTCGCCCAGGCCGAAACCGACGGCTGGGAGAATCTCAGGCTGCGCAAGGTCGCCGACGCGGCCGGCATCACCCTCGCCGAGCTCTGCCGTCACTACCGCGACACCGACGCGCTCGCCGACGCCTGGTTCCGGCGTGCCCGCGACGCCATGCTGGCGCCGATGCCCGACGACTTCCTCGCGCAGCCGGCAGCCGAGCGCCTCGGCATGTTGATGATGCGCTGGTTCGATGCTCTCGCCCCCCATCGACGGGTCACCGCCGAGATGATCGGCGCCAAGCTGTGGCCGTTCCACCCGCATCACTACGTCCCGGCGGTGTTTCATCTGTCGCGCCACATCCAGTGCTGGCGCGACGCCGCCCGGCTCGACGCCGGCGGCCGCCGTCGCCAGATCGAGGAGATTGCCTTGACGGCGCTGTTCCTCGGCACGCTCAGGACATGGTGCCGTGACGACGGTGACGGCCAGGCCGATACCCGGGCGTATCTCACGCGCCAGCTCGAGCGCGCCGACGCGCTCGCGGCGCGGTGCTTCGGGCGGTCGCGGCCCTAGCCGACCCCTAGATTTCCTAACCCCGACCTACCGGGATTGTTTCGTTGACGCCGACCGGCGCGATACCGTTACGTTACCGGCATCGAACGGTTCGCACTGGGGAGATCCACACCATGAAATCGCAAGCCCGCGTCGTCGTCGTCGGCGGCGGCAATATGGGGGTCGCCCTGCTCTACCATCTGGCGGAGGCCGGCTGGACGGACGTCGTGCTGCTGGAAAAGGGCGAGCTGACGTCCGGCTCGACGTGGCACGCGGCGGGCCTGTGCCCCAGCTTCATCGCCGACTACAACATGTCGAAGATCCACCACTACGGGAACACGCTGTATCCCAAGCTGGAGGAGATGACCGGCCAGTACGTCAGCTGGCACGGCTGCGGCGCGATTCGCTTCGCGACCAATGAACACGAGCTCGATTTCTTCCGCCTGGTCGCCGGCATCGCCGACAACTCGGGCGCCGAGATGGAGATCATCGATCCCGCCAAGATCAAGGAGATCGTGCCCTGGATCCAGCTCGACGGGGTCGTCGCCGGGGCCTGGTCCCACACCGACGGCCACGTCGATCCGGCCGGCGTGTGCAACGCCATGGCGGCGGCCGCGAAGAAGCTCGGCGCGACCATCGAGCGCGAGTGTCTGGTCACCGGCATCGCGCAGTCACCAAGCGGCGAATGGGTGGTCTCGACCGCCAAGGGCGACATCTCCTGCGAACTCGTGGTCAACGCCGGCGGCAACCACGCCGGCGCCATCGCCGCGTGGAGCGGCATCGATCTTCCGATCGTCAACATGCAGCATCAGTACATCGTCACCGAGCCCTGCCCCGAGTTCAAGGAAATCGACGGCGAGATTCCGGTGATCCGCGACCCGCGCAATTCCTCCTACTACCGCCAGGAACAGAAGTCGGCGCTGATCGGGCCCTACGAAACCTCGGGCTCGCGAATCGCCTGGCCGGCGACCGACGGCATTCCCGACTGGAGCTCGGACCACGAACTGTTCGAGGACGAACTCGACCCGATCATGCCGCACCTCGAGGGCGTCATGGAGGCCATGCCGATCTGGGCAGAACTCGGCATCCGCCGCGTCGTCAACGGCGCCATCCCGCACACGCCGGACGACAACCCGCTGCTCGGTCCCGTCCACGGCCACCGGAACTACTGGCTGTGCTGCGGTTCGGCGATCGGCATCGCCCAGGGCGCCGGCTGCGGCAAGTACCTCGCGCAGTGGATGATGGAGGGCGAATCCGAGATCAACATGGCCGGGCTCGACCCGCGCCGCTTCGGCACCTACGCCGATCCCGACTACTGCCGCGCCAAGGGCCATCAGGCCTACGAGCACATGTACATCCTGCACCTGCCGGGCGAGGAACGCCCGGCCGGGCGCAAACGGCGCTACTCGCCGCTGTTCGAAAAGCTCGAGGCGGCGGGCGCGGTGCACACCGAAGCCCACGGCTGGGAACGGCCCAAGTGGTTCTCGCTCGACGGCGCGCCCGAAGACCTCGGCTTCCGCCGCGGCACCACCTTCAGGACGATCGGCGAGGAATGCCGCGCGGTGCGTGAACGGGTCGGCGTCATGGACCTCTCAAGCTTCGCCAAGTTCGAGGTCTCGGGTCCGGATGCGGCTGCCCTGCTCGACCGATTGTGCGCCAACAAGTTGCCGAAGAAGACCGGCGGGATGGCGCTCGCACACATGCTGACCGAGAACGGCTGCATCGAAAGCGAGGTCACCATCACGCGACTGGGCGAGGATCGGTTCTACGTGCTGTCGGGCGCCGGCGCCGAGGAGAAGGACCTCGACATGATGACGTTCGGCACGCGCACGGGCGAGGACGTCACCATCGCCAACGTCACCGACGACTGGGGCATGCTGGTGCTGTCGGGCCCGAAGTCGCGCGACGTGCTGGCCGGGCTCACCGACGCCGCGCTCGACAACGACCACTTCCGCTGGCTGACCGGCCAGGAGATCGTGGTCGCCGGCGCGAACGTGCGCGCACTCCGGGTCTCCTACGTCGGCGAACTGGGCTGGGAATTGCACGTGCCGATGGCCGACCTCGAAACGGTCTACGACGCCGTGTGGGCCGCGGGCGAGACGCACGGCATCGCCAACTTCGGCGCGTATGCGCTCAACTCGATGCGCATGGAGAAGGCCTATCGCGGCCTGCATTCCGAACTGACCAACGAGATCACCCTGATCGAGGCCGACATGGAACGCTTCTTCGCGCCCGACAAAATGGGACCGGGAGGAGATTTCACCGGCCGCGAGGCGACGCTGAAACGCCGCGAGGACGGCGTCGCCATCAAGCTCGCCTACGTCGAGGTGGATGCCGCCGACAACGACGTGGTCGGCGGTGAGCCGGTCTTCATCGGCGGCAAGTGCGTCGGTGTCGCCACGTCGGGCGGCTTTGGCCACGCCACGGGCAAGAGCCTGGCCTTCGTCTACGTGCCGCCCGAGCGCACCGCGCCCGGCTCCGAGATGGAGATCGGCCTGCTTGGCGAACGCCGCAAGGCGGTCGTGCTGGCCGAGCCCGCCTACGACCCGAGCTCATCCCGGATGCGGGTGTGAACAAGAACGTCCGCCATTACGCCGGCACCAGCGCCGATACCGTATGATCACGCGGCCGGGTTGGCCGCTTGTAACGCCGCAATTCGATCCCGCGTGTCCCGCATCATCAACGCGGCTCTTGCCGCTTCGCGGCCCTTCTCAACGAAGTGGGACCGAAATATTCCGACATGATGCTCGGTCTCGTGAAACTGGTGCGGCGTCAGCGATACCGACAAGACGGGTACGCCCGTATCCAGTCCGGCACGCATTAAGCCATCGACGACGGCTGAGGCCACGAAGTCGTGCCGGTAGATGCCGCCGTCGACGACGAGGGCCGCGCAAGCAATCGCCGCGTAACGCCGCGTGCCGGCTAGGGTTTGAGCGGTCAGAGGAAGCTCGAACGCACCCGGCACGTCGAACACGTCGACGTCCTTTGCCGGGATCAGTTCGATGAAACCGTCAAGCGCGCGGTCGACGATCTCCGCGTGCCAGTTTGCTTTCACGAATGCATATCGGACGTGTGTCATGGTGATCTCCCTTCAGCGAATACACATCACCCAAGGCGATCACGGCAATCGATCCGCCCTGCGGCAGCCCCGATTGCGCGTTCTCTTTCATCCGGACTGTAACCGTTGGCTCAGGCATCGCACCTGATCTGCTGACCCTTCCCGTGGTGGAAAGGCGCTCGCGGGCTCGCGCGTACGCATACCGCCAGTGGGGAGTTTCACCCCGCCCTGAGAACTCGCTTTCTTTGGCCCCGAAACTGCGGAAGGTCAACAACTGAAACAGCCGAGCCCGCCTACGATCCGGCGTCGGCGAAAATGCGGGTGTGAGCCGCCGCACCGACGGACCCGTGATACCTCAGATGATGGCGTGGCGGACCTTGGCGGAAACCCATTCGCTGACGATGACGGTCGCCAGGATGACGAGCAGGATCAAGGAAACCTGGGTCCAGGCGAGCGTCGAGATCGAAGCCTCGAGCTGGAGGCCGATCCCGCCCGCGCCGACGAGACCGAGGACGGTGGATTCCCGGATGTTGATGTCCCAGCGGAAAACCGAGATGCCGGCAAACGCCGGCATGATCTGAGGCGCGATGCCGAACGACAGCTGCTGCGCGCGCGTCGCCCCCGTCGCCTCGATCGCCTCGACCTGGGTCACGTCGATCTCCTCGATCGCCTCGTAGAGCAGTTTCGCGCAGAAGCCGATGGATCGCAGGCCGATGGCGATCACCCCGGCGAGAATGCCGGGGCCGATGATGGCCACCAGCATCAGCGCCCAGATCAGCGAGTTGATCGACCTGGACGAAACGATGACGAACAGGGCGATCGCCCGCACCGTCGGATGCGGCGTCGTGTTCTTGGCGGCGAGAAACGCCGTCGGCACCGCCATGATCAGCGCCAGCACCGTTCCCAGCGTGGCGATGTTGATGGTGTCCCAGACAGGGCGCCACAGGTCGTCCATGTAGGACCACTTCGGCGGGACCATCCGCGAGGCCATGTCCTGCGCCTGGGTACCGGCGTCGAGGACGAAGAACCAGATCGTCTTGTCCGACACCAGCTTGAAGCAGTAGACGAAGATCGCCGTCGCCGCCAGCCAGCCAAGCCAGACCATCCATTCATGCCGCGTCGTGCGGCGTTTCCAGACAGGACCGTCGTCGGTTTCGTAGACAGCCATTACTGAACCCACCGGCGCAGATAGCCAGAGCCATACTCGAGGCCCATGACGATGAGAATGATGATCAGGAGAATGGCCGCCGCGGAATCGAACTCGTAGCGGTCGAACGCCGTCAGCAGTGTGGCGCCGATGCCGCCGCCGCCGACGATACCGACGACCGCGCTTTCGCGGAAATTGATGTCGAGGCGATACATCGCCAGACCGATCATGCGCGGCATGACTTGCGGCTGAACGGCGTAGTTGATCCACTGGAACCAGCTCGCCCCGGTCGCACGAATGGACTCGGCCTGTACCGGATCCATGTCCTCGATGTCCTCGGCCAGCAACTTGGCATAAAACCCGACGGTCGCAATCGACAACGCGATGAAGCCGGCGAACGGTCCGAACCCGAACAACTTGACGGCGAAGATCGCGAGGATGACCTCCGGGAACGTCCGCGACAATGCGACGACGAACCGGCAGAACAGGTAAACCGGCCGTGGCGCAAGATTGCGCGCGGCGCCGAGGCCCACGGGGACGGAGAGCGCGATACCGGCGACCGTGGCGATAACGGTCATCCAGATGCTTTCGAGAATTCCGTCGAGGATCGAGTCCCAGCGGCTGAAGGGATCGGGCGGGAAGAACGCCGCGAGGAATCGCTGGCCGCGGGGAATGCCTTCGGCGACGCGTTGCCAGTCGACCTCGAGCGTTCCGAATCCGACGGCGAGATAAATCGCCGCACCGAACCACAAGGTCCAGCGCAGCCATCGGCGCTTGACCAGCGGCGGCCTCTTCCAGCGGCCCGGGTAGTTGGTTATCGTCGCGGTTTCCGACATCTCTATTCCGTCACACCTCGACCTCGGGGACCTCGTCGCCGACGTCGTCCTCGTCGACCTTGCTGATCGTGGCTTCCCAGTCCTCCTCGCCGTAGATCTCGGTCAGCACGTCCGCCGTCAGGCCGTCCGGCGGACCGTCGTAAACGATTTCACCGAGCCTCAGGCCGACGATCCGCTCGGCGAACATCTGCGCGAGCAGAACGTCGTGGATATTGATGATTGCCGCCAGGCCGCGTTCCTCGCAGAGCTCGCGGATCAGTCGCATGATCTGGCGCGACGTCTTGGGATCGAGGCTCGCGGTCGGTTCATCGACCAGCAGCAGTTCCGGGTTCTGGATCAGCGCACGGGCGATGCCGACACGCTGGCGCTGGCCGCCGGAAAGTTCGTCGGCGCGCTTGTCCGCCATGTCCATCAGGCCGACCCGGTCGAGCAGCCGGAAGGCCTCCCTGACGTCGTCGGCCGGAAAACGGCGGAACCAGCTCTTCCAGAATCCGACGTAGCCAAGACGGCCGGAAAGCACGTTCTCCATGACGGTCAGGCGTTCGACGAGAGCGTACTCCTGAAAGATCATGCCCATGCGTCGGCGCTGGGACCGCAGGGCGCCGGCCGACAGCGTGGTCAGCTCGGTGTCGTTGAGCCTGACACTGCCCGACGTCGGCTCGACGAGCCGGTTGACGCAGCGGATCAGCGTAGACTTGCCGGCGCCGGACGGTCCGATGAGGGCGAGGACCTGCCCGTCGGGAACCTCCAGCGAGACGTTCTTCAGGGCTTCGTCACCGGTCGGGTACCGCTTGTAGAGTTCTGTCAGCTTCAGCATTCAATTCAATCCGCGCGACATGGCCGGTCACGCCCGGCGGCGGAGAGAACCCCGCCGGCCGGGCGCGAAGCCGTTGCTTCAAGGTGCCGTTACTTGCAGTCGTACGTCACGCCGTTGGCGGCGTCGATCTGGCGGATAACGGCCCAGTCGCTCTTGTGATGGATACCGATGAAGCGGCTCTCCTTCTGGAACTCCGCCTGAAGGTCCGAACCCTCCCACGGGAACGTGAAGAACGCCTGCTTGATCTGGGCGACGACCTTCGGATGCAGATTGTGGGCATGACCGTATCCCGTCGTCGGAAAGGTCTGGGACTTGTACACGGTCCTGATCGCGGCCGGATCGACAGCGCCTCGATCGATCATTCGCTTGAGGACCGAGTTGGCGACGGCAGCGGCTTCGTAATCGCCGTTGGCGACACCCAGGGCTGAGTTGTCGTGCTTGCCGGAGAACGTCGTCTTGAAGTCCTCGTCGGCGATCAGGCCGAAGCTGCTCTTGAGAATGGCGGACGGCGCCTTGAAGCCGGAATTCGACGTCGGCGACGTGAACGCCAGGGTCTTGCCCTTGAGGTCCGCGGGCGACGCGATCGGACTGTCGGCCGGCACGATGATCTCCATCTCGTAGCCGAACGATCCGTCTTCCGATGCCATCATGGCGAACGGCACGAAACCGGCGCAGGAAACCGCCACCGGGTTGCCGCCGGTATTCACGCCGGCGATGTGCAGGCGGCCCGAGCGCATGGCTTCGTACTGGGCGGCATAGGACTGAACCGGGAAGAACACGACGTCTTTGCCGGTAATATCCGCCATGTGCTTGATGAAGCCGTCCCATACCTTGGCATAAACGGCGGGGTCTTCGACAGGCGTGTAGGAAAAGATGATGGTGTCCGGATCGACCCATTCGGATTCGTTGAGCGGCAAGTCCGCGACCAGATCGAAATTGCGGTCACAGTACTGTTTGTCGAGTGTTCCGCGATGGCATTCCTCGGCGTTCGCAACCGAGCCGAAGCTCAGGAACATCAGGGCGGCCAGCGCGCTAAGTGTAAGTCTCATCAGTGCCTCCAAGTTTAAGCTTCCCAACTATGTTACGTTTTTGTTACAGGGGAACCGTTGGACTATGCCGACACGCGAGCCGCATATCCATACTGCAAACGAAAAAAATCGAAAAAATTCTACATCTGACTGAATGCCCGGATTCCCCGCCATGCGACAAACAATCGACGCCAAATGGGTGTTCGATCGGTACGGCCAGGTTCGCCAACGCCTTCCGTTTCCCCATTTTTCACCAGCAACCGAACCCGTCGCAAACCTCGGTGACATCGCCGACCGGTTCGATACCTTCGTATTCGATTCGTTTGGCGTCCTCAACGTCGGCAACGCGGCAATACCCGGCGCCGTCGAACGCGTTTCGCAGTTGCGCGATGCCGGTAAACGCGTGTTCGTACTGACGAACGCCGCCAGCGTTCCGATTCGCAGACTGCAACAGAAATACGCCGGTCTGGGGTTCGACTTCTCCGCATCCGAAATCGTCTCGAGCCGGGCCGTCCTGATGCACGCGCTGAGGCAGTTCGATGCAGGAATGGAATGGGCGGTCATTGCGCCCGACGACGCCGAGATCGACGAACTGCCGGCGCGAGTCCGCCACTACACGGATTCGACGAAAGGACACTGTGACGGCTTTATCTTCCTCAGTAGCAGCGGATGGAATGAGCACCGCCAAGACATCCTCCGTCGCGCGCTGGAACGCAAAGCCCGGCCCTTGCTGATCGGAAATCCGGACCTCGTTGCGCCGCGTGAGGATTGCCTGACCCTGGAACCGGGCGCTTATGCACACGATATCGCCGATCGCTCGAGTGTCGCGCCGGTCTTCTTCGGAAAACCCTTCGGCAACGCCTTCGAGTTCCTCGTCGACGTCTCGGGCGACACGCTGAACCCCGAACGGACACTGATGATCGGCGACACCCTGCACACGGACGTGCTCGGTGGCCGCGCCGCCGGCATGCACACCGCCCTTGTCACCGAGTTCGGCGTTCTCCGCGACCTCGAACCAGCGGCGTGCATCGCCGCGTCGGGGATCGTGCCGGATTTCCGGATGCCGTCCATCTAGCCGGGTGTCGGAGCCGACGAAAAACCCCGCCGGCGAGGGGCTCCGGCGGGGTCTTCAACTTGCGGGCATTCGCCGACGTCCTCGGCGGTCCGCTCAATCCGGCTTAACCCTGCGGGACGTAACTCCGGGGCTGATACCAGATTTTCTGATTGTGGATACGGCCGAGCAGACTGCGGATCTCCTCGAGTTCCCGCTTGAACGACGCGATGCTGTCGGATTTTTCGGCTGCCGGCTGCTGTTCGAGCAGGGCCCGCGACACTTCGCTGGCGCGCTTGGTCAGCGCCTCCTCGATGAGGTTCACGTCGGTGATGTTGAGATTGAAGCTTTCGCGATACTTCGGCATGTCGTGCACTCCGGCCAGAATGGTTGTCAGTGGCGGTTTGTCGCCACCGGATTGCTGAATGACACTCTGGTAGCACTGCCCGGCCGGACATTCATCACAAACCGCGTTCTTGTGTTCAAAGTGTAATTTACATAATTTACAAATGTAATTTTGTAAATTCACTGGATCGGTCCCGAACGCTGCCATGAACAAGATCCTCGTCGGTCCCCGGCTGCGCCGTCTGCGCCGCGATCACAAGCAGACCCAGGCCGAGATGGCGGCGGCCCTCGGCATCTCGACGACCTACGTCAACCTGCTGGAGAACAACCAGCGCAGCCTCTCGATCAAGACGCTGATGGCGATTTCCGATGCCTACGGCGTCGACTGGCACGACCTGATCGAGGACGACAGCGCCCACCAGCTCAACGACCTGCGCCACGTCTTCCAGGACTCGATGTTCGCCGAACATCGCCCCGACATCGAGGAGCTGCGCGCCGCGATCGACCATGCCCCGCAGGTCGTGGCGCATTTCCTGCGGCTCTACCGCGGCCACCGCACGACCCTCGAGAAGATCATGCGGATGGGCAGCGAACGCATGCCCGACGACCTGATGGCGTCGACGCCGGAGGCGATCATCCATGATTTCTTCCGCCGCCATTCGAACTACTTCGACGATCTCGAACGGGCCGCCGAGGCATTACGCGAGGAGACCCCGTGCACCGCCGACGACGTCTATGCGGTCCTCAAGGCGCGGCTGCATGACGAACACGGCATCGGCGTCAGCATCGCGCCGGTCCAGGACATGGCGTATGCGCTGCGCATCTACGACCGCGACAAGGCCGTCGTCCGGTTGTCCGATGCGCTCGATCACCCGAACCGCGTGTTCCAGCTCGCCCATGTGCTGTGTCTCGTCGAGTTCCCCGAGATCCTCGACAACCTGACCCGGGGCAGCGGCATCCAATCCGAGGCCGGCATGGCGCGGCTCAGGGTCGAACTGGCCAACTACTTCGCCGCCGCCCTGATGATGCCGTACAACTACATCTACAAGGCAGCCGAGGCGACGGCCTACGACGTCGACCGACTGGCCGCCCAGTTCGGCGCGTCGTTCGAGCAGGTCTGCCACCGGCTGACGACCCTGCAGCGCGACCGCAAGCGCGGCGTGCCGTTCTTCTTCCTGCGCGTCGACCGCGCCGGCAACGTCACCAAGCGGTTCAACGCGACCTCGGTCAACATCGCCGAATCGGGCGGATCGTGTCCGGTCTGGCACATCCACGCGGCGTTCTCGACCCCGGGCATCACGTTGCCGCAGTTCGTCGAGCTGCCCGACGGCCAGCGTTTCTTCACCATCAACCGCTCGACCGAACGGCCGTCGTTCAGCCGCGAGTCCCAGAACCGGCGCATGTCGGTCTCGCTGGGCTGCGATCTCGAACACGTCCACCGCCTGACCTACGCCAAGGCGTTCAATCTGCAGGACGACCGGCTGTTCAGCCCGATCGGCATCAACTGCCATGTCTGTCCGCGGCAATCGTGCTCGCAGCGCGCCCACCAGCCGCTGCACCTCGAACTGCCGATCGATCCGACGCGCCGCGGCAACACGCGTTACGAAAGCTGACGAGCGGCCGGGGTCAGTGGGCGGCGCTCGCGGGCTCCGGCGCGAGGTCCTCCGCGATCGTCGCGCAGGTCTGATCGAGGGCTTCCTCGAACTGGTCGGTCAGGACGGCGATCGCGTCCTCCGGTTCCTTGGCGCGAAGCGCGAGATCGAGCGCGCGGGCGCTGGCGAACAGCCGTTGCGCGCCGAGCGATCCGGAGGTCCCCTTGATCGTGTGGGCGAGGCTCCGGGCTTCCTCGATCTTGCTCTCGGCGAGAAGGCCCCGAACCTGGCGGGCCGCGTCCCCGAAACGCGTACGGAAATCGCCGAGCATTTTCTCGAGGAATCCGTCCGACAGTTCACGCAGGGATTCCAGCCGGTCCTCATCGAACAGCGGCTGATCCGCAGGCGCGACCTCGTCTTGGGCGGCCGTCTCAGCGGTCACGACCTGCGCGGTATCCGGCGCCGCATTCTTCGGTATGCCACCCTCGGTACCGACCCAGGCGTTCAGAACGGCGATCAGCTGGCGCGGCCCGATCGGCTTGGTCAGGTGGCCGTCCATGCCGGCATCGAAACAGCGCTCCCGGTCGTCGCCCAGCGCGTGGGCCGTCAGCGCGATGATCGGCAGTCCGGCAAAGCGGGAGTCGCCGCGGATGTGCTTCGTCGCGGTGACCCCGTCCATGCCCGGCATCTGCACATCCATCAGCACCAGGTCGTAGTGATCGACCGGATTTTCACGGAGCTTGTTGAGCGCCGCGAGCCCGTTGTCGGCGATCTCCGAGGCGATACCGAGATGATCGAGCATTTCGACCGCGACCTGCTGGTTGATCAAGTTGTCCTCGACGACCAGCACCCTGGCGCTCGCGGCGCGGCCGAGTAGTTTGGCGTCGCCGTCGCCCATGAACGCGGCGAAGCGGATTTCGCCGGCATTCATCTCGCGTCTCTTCGCCGATCTTGGCGACTGATCCGACCGCGCCTCCGCCGTATCGGCCCGGACATTCCTGTCCTGCCTGGCCGGCTGGACGAGTTCGATTCCGTCGCGCTGATTGACCGCATCGATCAGCGCGCCGACCAGCACCGAGGTAATCACCGGCTTCTCGAGCACGCCGGCAATCGGCAGCGCCGATCTGATTTCACGAAGGTTGACGCTGTCGAACGACGCCATCAGCAGGATCATCGGCATGGGCTCCGCGCCCAGCGCATCGACGAGCTGCGAGACCGCGGCGACGCCGTCGGTCCCCGGCATCTCCCGGTCGATGAGCACGACGTCGAAGGGCTCGCCGGCGGCCAGGCGTTCCCGGACGAGATCGATACCCGCGGCGCCGTCGGCAGCCGATGTGACCGTGAAACCGGCGCCGCCGAGCTCGGTCGCGAGAATGTCTCGCACCGACGCACTGTCGTCGATCACCAGAACCCGCGTCGCCTCTTCGATCATCGGCGCCTCGGCGGCGCCGTTCTCATCGGTAAGCTTGAGCTGCGCGGTGAAGCGGAACGTCGAGCCCTTGCCCGGCTCGCTCTCGGCGGTGAGCTCGCCGCCCATGGATTCGACCAGGTTCTTGCAGATCGCCAGTCCAAGACCGGTACCGCCGTGAACGCGCTGTGTCGACATGTCGACCTGGCTGAAGGCCTCGAACAGGTAGGGCAGGTCGTCAGCCGCGATCCCGATGCCGGTATCGCTGACGCCGACCATCAGCGTCACGGGATCGCCCGGCCCGCTCGATGCCGGCGACGAGAGCCGGACATCGACGACCACGGCCCCCTTGTCGGTGAACTTGATCGCGTTGTTGATCAGGCCGGACAGCACCTGGGCAATCCGGTTCTGATCACCGTTCAGCCGTTTCGGAATATCGCGGTCCAGCCGGAAGACGACCTCCAGCCCCTTTTCCTCGGCGCCGACCGCGGCAATGGTGGCGATCTGTTCGAGCAGGTTGGCAAGAGGGAACGGATGCTCAACCAGTTCCATCTTGCCGGCATCGATGCGGGCGAAGTCGAGCATGTCGTTGACGACGTCGAGAAGGCGGCGGCCGGCACTGTGGATCTTGGTGATGTAGTCGTTCTGTTGCGGGCTGAGGCTGGTCTTGCCCGCCAGCCCGCTGAGGCCGATGATGGCATTGATCGGCGTGCGGACCTCGTGGCTGACGTTGGCCAGGAAGTCGGACTTGGCGCGCGATGCACGCTCCGCCGCTTCGCGAGCCTCGATCAGGCCCGTCTCGTAGTTGAGGCGCGGCGTCTCGTCGCTCAGCAGCATGGTGACCAGGGCGTGGTCGTCGTCGCCGCTGACACCGGCACTGACGCCGACCGGAATCCGCAGCCCGTCGCTCCGGATCGCCCACAGTTTCACACCGCGCCAGACCCGCCGGCCGCCGGGCTCGTCAAACAGACGCAGGACATCGGACTTCCAGGTGCCGGCAGCGCCCGTCGGGGCGATCTTGGCGATCGGCATGCCGATCAGCTCTTGGCGCTGATATCCGAGCAGCGTCGTCGCCGCGTCGTTGGTCCGCACCACCCGGCCGTGCCGATCGATCAGCAGCATGGCTTCCGGGTTGGTATCGATGATCGTGGCAATCTGTGCAGCGGCAGCCTTCTCGCGCTGATTGGCCTCGGTCTGTTCACGCAGGAACCGCAGCATGAGCCAGGCGACAACGCCGATCAGTGGCAGGATCAGCAAGCCCAAGGTGGACGTACGGATCGCCGCGTCGAGCCGTTCGCTCGACTCGGCCTGCGTTGCCAGCATCTTGTCATGGATCGCGCCGGACAAGTCCGTGATGGCCATCATCGCCGCTGCGTCGTCGATTCGAACCATGCCGTCGATCTGGTTCGCCGTGTAACCGGCGACGAAGGCTTCGTCCGCGATGACCATCCTGATCTTGTACGCCTCGATCAGTTCGCGAATGAGCTGAATCTTGTCGGGATGGGTCTCCGCGACGCCAAGCGCGATCAGCGCATCGAGCGCATCCGAGGCCTCCTGAAGATGATGCCGTGCGGCATCGAATGAATCGAGCTCGCTGCGCAGCACGAAGTTCTTGAAGTGGTGAATGAACCCGCCGTAGCCCAACGAGCTCTGCAGCCGGAACAGGGTTTCGTCCTGCACTTGCGCCAGTTGGCCGCGCTCACGCCACTGGCGTTCGATACCGCTGACCTGCTGCAGCACGACGGTGCCGTAGACCGTCAGCGCAAGCGCGACGATCAGCGCCCCAATCACGATCGCCGCGGCGGTGCGCCGTCGCTTGATCTGCCCTTCGGTCATTCGCGGCGGAGAAGCCATGATCTCGCTTCTTTCACCGGCCCTCGGGGGCCCGGCATCAAAACAGGTGACGGTACCCGTCAATCTACACCCGTGCAACGTAGATAGCCCGTTCAACCGATATCCTACCAAAGGTCATATAGGCCGAACCTGACGGCAGGCTTGCCGCGCAGCATCAATCGATTAGATTACCGCCATGCCGTACGCCCTTGACCCGCCGCCGCAAGCCAGCCTCCCCGTGATCGGCGGAGAGGCAACGTTTCCCGTTCGCCGGGTCTACTGTTGCGGGCTCAACTACGCGCGCCACGCCCGCGAGATGGGCATCGACGCGACGCAACCGCCGATCTTCTTCCTCAAGCCAGCCGACAACGTAATCAACGAAGGCGGCCGCGTTCCCTATCCGCCGGCGACCGAGGACCTGCAGTACGAGATCGAACTGGTCGTCGCCATCGCCAGGGGCGGGCGCGACATTTCCCCGGCGAACGCCCCGGATCACGTTTTCGGCTACGCCGCCGGCATCGACCTGACGCGGCGCGATCGTCAGCGCGACGCACAAGCCAGCCGCATGCCCTGGGAAGCGAGCAAGACCTTCGACGCCGCCGCACCGGTTTCGGCCATTCGCCCCGTCGCGGATACGGGCCACCCGGCGGCCGGGCGGATCTGGCTCGCGGTCGACGGCGAAACCCGCCAGGAAAGCGACATCGCCGACATGATCTGGCCGGTCCCGCAGGTCATCGCCCACCTTTCGACACTGTTCACGCTCGCGCCCGGCGACCTGCTGTTTACCGGCACGCCCGAGGGCGTGGGTCCCGTCAGCCGCGGCCAGCGGATCACCGGCGGCGTCGACGGCGTCGGCGAACTCGCGGTTGAGATCGTCTGATGCCGCTGCAGGCCGCCGTCGTTCCCGTCACGCCCTTTCAGCAGAATTGCTCCGTCGCCTGGTGCACGGAGACGATGAAGGGCGCCGTCGTCGACCCGGGCGGCGAGATCGAGAAGATCCTCGCCGCGGCCGAGGAGAACGGCGTCGACATCGAGAAGATCCTGATCACCCACGGGCACCTCGATCACGCATCGGCGACCAAGGCGCTGAGCGAGCGGCTCGGCGTGCCGATCGAGGGCCCGCATCCGGACGAAATGTTCTGGATCGAGAAACTGCCGGCCCAGGCCGCCGAGTACGGGTTCCCGCCGGCCGAGGTGTTCGAACCGACCCGCTGGCTCGGCGACGGCGACCAGGTCACCGTCGGCAACGTCACCATGGACGTCTATCACTGTCCCGGCCATACGCCGGGCCATGTCGTCTTCGTCGAACCGCAGCAGAAGGTCGCCTTCGTCGGCGACGTCATCTTCCAGGGCTCGATCGGGCGCACCGACTTTCCGCGCGGCAACCATGCGGACCTCATCGCGTCGATCCGCGACAAGCTGTTCCCGCTCGGCGACGATATCGTCTTCGTGCCGGGCCACGGGCCGCTCTCGACCTTCGGCGACGAGCGCAAACACAACCCGTTCGTCGGCGACGACGCGGTTCGTTAACGATGACATGCAACGAACCGCTAAAGAGTCACCTGCCGAAAATTGTTCATATCGAGCGCCGGAGGTACGTCACCAGGCATTTCTTGCACGCTGCGATATGGCTGGCCATCTGCGGCGCGCTGTTCCTCCCACTGCCTTACGTCGTCGGCAAGGGGGTGTTGTACAGCATCGGAGGCATTTTCTTAACGGCGGGACTGGCTGGATATCACCTGATTCAAACGCTGCGCCGACCGGTTTTCATGACGCTGACGCCAGACGGCGTTTCTTTTCCCTGCGAGCTTCGCCGGCGCCTGCCATGGGATGATATCGAGACGGTTGAAGTCATAGAGCGGCACAGCCGGTTCTGGAAAATCTGGAGCCACTCAGACGGGGACGCTCTGCGGATCAATCTCACTCACCAGACCAAGATCAAGTGGACCGTCGCACGATACATTGCTGAAGCGTTCACCTGGAGGGGATCCGGGTCATTAACCGAACGCCAGCGCATCGACGTGCCGATCCCCAAGGGCGTCGACACGACGCCGCACGAGGTTCAGGAGATGTTGAGAAATTTTCTCCGGCCATCCTCATCCTGAGGAGTCCCCATGAGCCCCGCTGGAACCGGATCGTCTTTGGAACACTCAGTCCCTGTCATTCCCGCGAAAGCGGGAATCCCGCCGCCACTGACGCTGGACCCCCGCCTTCGCGGGGGTGACGGACGGGAGTGTCCAAGGTCGGCACCCTTTGCCTCGATCCGCGTTGCTCACTACGCCGGGTGTGGTGGGCTCAATGTCGGTTTCGAAGCCGTTCACTGGTTTAACTACCTACAGATAACGCGTCGCGCACAGCAGCTTGTCGACCGTGCCGCCGTCGTCGGCGAGCGGCATCCGCAGCGACTCGCATCGTTCGTAGTCGCGCTGGCGCCACGTCATCGGCCCGTCGCTGAGCCCGATCAGCGGCCCGTCGATCAGTTCCTCCATGAACGCGACATCGACGCCGTCGAGCATGTTGCTGTCGCCGTACATGCCGCTCGCGGGGTCACGGAGCCGCGCGTGGGTGAACTCCTGGTCGTGCGACATCGCCAGCCGGCCACCCCACAGCCGGCACCAGAGATCGAGCGGGTCGCGGCCGACGATGTCGTAGACCGAAAGCCAGCCCCACCAGTCCTTGAAGTCCATCAGGCCGAAATCCCGCCACGCC
Source organism: Rhodospirillales bacterium (assembly GCA_040219295.1). Lineage (GTDB taxonomy): Bacteria > Pseudomonadota > Alphaproteobacteria > Rhodospirillales > Casp-alpha2 > JAVJST01. The sequence goes on along the minus strand of JAVJST010000005.1, from coordinate 80,818 downwards.
GGCAAGCGATCGCCCTGGCGCTTGCTCTGCCAGATCGCGACCAGACTGGCGAACGTCCCGGCGACGACCGGATCGATGTCGAGCGGACACATGTAGTAGCGCCAGCCGTCGTCGGACGTTTGCCAGTGTGTCGGGTTCATTCCGGCCCCCCTCGGTCGTCGAGGTAGTATTGCGAAACACCCAGTATCCTGTCGACCCGCGCGCCGTCGTCGGCAAGGGGCAGCCGCAAAGCACTGACCCGCATGTGCTCTCGCTCCTGCCAGGTCATGGCGCCCCGGCATAAACCGATCATTCCCTCGTCAATCAGGTAATCGAAGAACTCCACGTCGTCATCGTCGAACATCGAACTGTCGCCGTACATGCCGGCATCCGGGTCCGAGAGGTTTGCGCCCGTCACCTCGAGACCGTGGAACCTGACGAGATTGGTCCCCCACAGACGGCACCAGAGATCGAGCGGGTCCCGCCGCACAACGTCGTAGACGGCGAGGTAGCCCCACCATTCCCGGAAGTCCATCAGATCGAAGTCGCGCCATGCCGGCAGGCGCGGCCCATTCAACTTTGACTGCCAGAGCGCCGCGATCGAGGCGTACTCGCCGGTCGCAGCCGCATCGACATCGAGCGGGAAAACGTCGTAGCGCCAGCCGTCATCGGTCGTCCGCCAGTGAGAAGAGGACCTCTGCACGACGCTCAGGGCGACTTGCCGAGCGCGGTGGCGATCGCCGCGATATGTGCCGGGCCGACCTCGCAGCAGCCGCCGACGATGGCGGCCCCGTCCCGCACCCAGCCCATCACGTGTCCGGCATAGGCGTCGGGTCCGAGATCACTGCGCGCCTCGAGGCCGTCGACGGTACCGCCCGGCGCAAGCGCGGCAATCGAGGTGAACCCGTTGGCATAGCCGCCGAACGGCAGGCCGCTCTCCGCCAGTACCGCCATCGCCTGGCCGATCGCCTCCGGGATCGAACAGTTGACGAGAACCGCCGAGGCCCCCGCGTCCTGTGCCGCAGCGACCCCGTCGGCGAGCGGTTCGCCGGAACGCAGGCGGGTGCCGTCGGCGTCGTCGACCGTCATCGACGTCCACACCGGCTTGCCGGTCGCGCCGGCCGCCGCCGTGGCGGCGGAGACCTCGCGCACGGTCGACAGGGTTTCGCCCATGTAGAGATCGACGCCGCCGTTCTGGATGTCGACGATCCGGCGATAGGTATCAAGCAATGTCTGGGCATCGGGGACCACGTCGGCCCGATAGCTGGCCATCAGCGGCGGCAGACAGCCGGCGATCCGCACCGGCCTGTCGGCGCCGTCTCGCGCCGCGGCCGCAGCATCGAGCGCGGCGTGCTGCAACGGCTCGAACAGCGACGCATCGGCATCTCGCGCCAGCCGCTGCGGCGTCGCGGTATAGGCATTGATGGCGATCACCTCGGCACCGGCGGCGATGAACTCGCGGTGCAGTTCGACCACCAGATCCGGCCGCTCACGCATGACCTGTGCCGACCATAGCGGCGACGCCGGCTGGCCGCTGCGCCGATAGAGCTCCTGGCCCATGCCGCCGTCGAGTAGAGTCACCTCGGTCGTCATACCCGGAGTCTCCTCATCCGTTCCATTCGAGCTTCGCAGGTTCCCTGATCGAACGCCACTTCGGCTTGGCGTGTCTTTCCTTTAGCGACCGCCTCCACTATATCAGCGCCATGACGGATACATCCTCCCCCCGCGCGATGAAACCCGCCCCCAAGGTCGGCATCGTCAGCCTCGGCTGCCCGAAGGCGCTCGTCGATTCCGAACGCATCCTGACGCGGCTGCGCTCCGAGGGTTACGAGATCTCCGGGTCCTACGACGACGCCGGCGTGGTCATCGTCAACACCTGCGGCTTCCTCGATTCGGCCAAGGCCGAGAGCCTCGACGCCATCGGCGAGGCGATCGGCGCCAACGGCCGGGTCATCGTGACGGGCTGCATGGGCAACGACGCCGAGGCGATCCGGGCGGCACACCCGGGCGTGCTCGCGGTGACCGGGCCGCACCAGTACGAGGCCGTGGTCGAGGCCGTGCACGATGCCGAGCCGCCGGTCCACGATCCGTTCGTCGACCTGGTGCCGGAGGAAGGCCTGCGGCTGACGCCGCGGCATTTCGCGTATCTCAAGATCTCCGAGGGCTGCAACAACCGCTGCACGTTCTGCATCATCCCGGCGCTGCGCGGCGACCTGCAAAGCCGCCCGATCAAGCACGTCATGCACGAGGCCGAGCGTCTCGCCGCCGCGGGCGTCAAGGAGCTGCTGGTCATCAGCCAGGACACCAGCGCCTACGGTCAGGACATCCGGTACGCCGAAAGCGAATGGAACGGCCGGATGGTGCCGGCGCGCATGCTCGACCTCTGCGAACAGCTCGGCGAACTCGGCATCTGGGTGCGGCTGCATTACGTTTACCCGTATCCGCACGTCGACAAGGTCATCCCGCTGATGGCCGAGGGCAAGATCCTGCCGTACCTCGACATCCCGTTTCAGCACGCCAGCGAACCGGTGCTGAAGGCCATGCGCCGCCCGGCGCGCGCCGAGAACACGCTGGAGCGAATCAGGGCGTGGCGCGACATCTGCCCGGACCTGGCGATCCGCTCGACCTTCATCGTCGGTTTTCCGGGCGAAACCGAGGCGCAGTTCGAGGAACTGCTCGACTGGCTCGACGAGGCTGAACTCGACCGCGCCGGATGCTTCAAGTACGAGGCGGTCGAGGGCGCCGAGGCCAACAGCCTCGGAAACCATGTCGACGAGGACGAGAAACAAAGCCGCTGGGAACGCCTGATGGAGACCCAGCGCCTGATCAGCGCCCGGCGCACCGCCATGCGGGTCGGCCGCGAGCTCGACGTCCTGATCGACGAAATCGACGATGAAGGCGCCATCGGACGAACCTATGCCGACGCGCCGGAGATCGACGGCTGCGTGTTCCTCGACGGCGCCATGCACCTCGAACCCGGCGACATGGTCCGCGCGAAAATCACCGATGCCGACGAGTACGACCTGTGGGGCGAACTGGTCGCGGACGCGTCCTGACGCTCCGTTTCCACATCATCGCAAAGTACCTATACTTCGTGATCGGCGGCACGATTCTCACCGAGGTCCCGACTCTGGCACAGGAATGACGGCTTGAACGATACGCCCGATACCGGAAACGGCCTGATCACCGGCCAGATCTTCGACGGCCGCGGCGGTGCCCGGGAGATCGGCTGGAGCGAGGTCGAGGCTTGGGAGACCAGCAAAGACGCCACGGTCCTTTGGGTCCATCTCGACCGCAGCTTCGACAAGACCATCGACTGGATTCGCGACAAGAGCGGCATCAACCCGATCATCGCCGAGGCGCTGATCGCGGCGGAGACGCGGCCGCGCGCCGTCACCCGTGACGACGGCGTCCTGACCATCCTGCGCGGCGTGAACCTCAACCCCGGCGCCGTGCCGGAAGACATGGTCGGCCTGCGGATCTGGATCGAACGAAACCGCATCGTCTCGGTCCGTTTCCGCCGCCTGCAGGCGATCCAGGACATTCGCGACGAACTCGGCCAAGGTCGCGGTCCCGCGACCCCGGGTGAGTTCCTCGCCCAGATCGCCGAGCGTCTCGCCGACCGTATAGAGCCGGTGATTGCGGGTCTCGCGTCGGATCTCGATGCCCTCGACGACGCCGTCGACGCCTCGGTCGACGAGACCCCGCGTCACCGCCTGAGGACACTGCGCCACCGCGCCATCGCCCTGAGGCGCTATCTGTCGCCGCAACGCGACGCGCTGATCCGGTTGTTCATGGACCATACAGAGTTTCTGTCCAACGCCGACAAGATGATACTGCACGAGGTCGGCGACCGCATGATCCGCTACGTCGAAGAGCTGGAGGAGGCCCGCGAGCATGCGCTGGTGCTGCAGGACGAACTTTTTACCCGGCTGTCGGAGCGCATGAACAAGACCATGTACCTGCTGACCGTCATTGCCGCGATCATGCTGCCATTATCGTTCGTCACCGGCCTGCTCGGGATCAACGTCGGCGGCATCCCGCTCGCCGACAGCGACTCCGGCTTTGCCATCGTTTGCATTGCCATGGCCGTCATCGGCGTCGTCGAGATCTGGCTGTTCAAGAAACTGCGCTGGATCTAGCCGGACGGCAATGCAATCTCCATGACCCAGGATCAAGCCCTCATCATCGCCATTCTGGCCGTCACGGTCGGCCTCTTTCTGTGGGGCAAGTGGCGTCACGACATCATCGCTGTCGGCGCCCTGCTCGCCTGCGTGATCGCCGGCCTGGTGCCGGTTGAGAACGCCTTCTCCGGGTTTGGCCACCCGGCGGTGGTCACCGTGGCGTGCGTGCTGGTGCTGTCGAGCGGCCTGCTGGCATCGGGTGCGGTCGATCTGCTGACGGCCAGCGTCCTGCCGAAGCAGGCCGGCGCATTCACGACGACGGTCTCGTTGACCCTGCTGGCCGCCGTGCTGTCGGCGTTCATGAACAACGTCGGCGCCCTGGCCCTGTTGATGCCGATCGCCGTGCGCATCGCCCGTCGCGAGGAACTGCCGCCCGGCAAGATCCTGATGCCGTTGGCCTTCGGCTCGATTCTCGGCGGCATGACGACGCTGATCGGTACGCCGCCGAACCTGATCGTTTCCGGCTTCCGCCGACAGTACGAAAGCGACGGGTTTGGCATGTTCGCCTTCACGCCGGTGGGTCTCGCCGTGGCGCTGGCGGGCATCGCGTTCATCGTGCTGGTCGGGGTGAAGCTTGTGCCGACGCGCAAGCGCGTCGACGCCGACAGTTTCGAGACCGCCGCCTACCTGACGGAAGCGCGGGTCCCGGAGGGCAGCAAGGCCAAAGGCAAGTCCCTGCGCGAGATCGAGGCCGGGTTCGCCGAGTCCGGCGCCCAGGTCGTCGCGCTGATCCGCGGCGGCACGCGGGAGTCGGCGCCCGGTGCGTACCGCCGGGTACGGGTCGACGACATCCTGGTCATCGAAGCCGAACCGGAAAAGCTGTCGACGGCGCTGTCGACGTTCGGGCTCGAGCTCGAGGAGGCGGTGAACGACAAGAAACCTGAATCCGGCACGGACGAAAAACCGCCCAAGAAAACCAAGGACGAAGAGGATGACGGCAAGGACGGCCCGTCGGAGGAGCCGGTCCTGCAGGAGGCCGCCGTGCTGCCGGGCTCGCGTATCGTCGGCCGCTCTGCGACGACCATCGGGCTGAGATCCCGATTCGGCATCAATCTGCTCGCGGTATCGCGTTCAGGCAGCCGTTCGGTGGCGCGGCTCAGGACCATGACGATCCGCGCCGGCGACGTGCTGCTGCTGCAGGGCGAGCCGGACTCGCTGGCGGCGTTTGCCAGCGAATGGAACTGCACGCCGCTGGCCGAGCGGAAGGTTCACCTGCCGGCACGGAGCAACGCGCTGAGCGCCGGCGCCATCATGACCGTCGCCATTGTCGCCGCAGCATTCGGCCTGCTGCCCGCGGCGGTCGCGTTCGCCACGGCCGTGCTGGCCTGCGTCGTGACACGGATCGTTTCCGTGCGCACGTTGTACGACGCGGTCGACTGGCCGGTGGTCGTGCTGCTCGCCGCCCTGATCCCGGTCGCCGGGGCGACCGCCGACACCGGCGCGGCCGACTTCATCGCCCGTCTGCTGCTCGACAGCATCGCCCAGGGCCACGCGGTGGTCGCGCTGGCGCTCATCCTGATCGTCACCATGACGCTATCGGATTTCATGAACAACGCGGCGACGGCGGCGGTCATGTGTCCGATCGCCATCGGCGCGGCGGAACGGCTGGCGGTCAACACCGACCCGTTCCTGATGGCCGTCGCCGTCGGCGCGTCCTGCGCCTTCCTGACCCCGATCGGCCACCAGAACAACACGCTGATCCTGGGACCGGGGGGCTTCCGTTTCGGCGATTACTGGCGGCTCGGTCTCTGCATCGAGGTCATCGTCATCGCCGTCGGTGTGCCGATGCTGCTGCTCGTCTGGCCCTTGTAGCCGTTCCCGGCGTCAACCCAGGTGCTTGTGCAGGAACTGCGTCGTGCGCGCCCACGACAGCGTTGCGCATTCCGAGTTGTAGGCCGCGACGGTATCGTTGAAGAACCCGTGCGCCGCCTTGTAACTGAACATCTCGTAGATTGTCCCCGATGCCTGCAGGTCGGTCTCGAGCGCCGCGGCGGCGTCCGGCGTGCACCAGTCGTCATCGGTCGCGAAATGTCCCTGGAACGGAACCCCGATCGCTGCCGGATCGGCGGCGTCCTTCGGCGGAATGCCGTAGTAGCAGACCGCCGCGTCGACGGGCAGCTTGACCGCAGAGATGATCGTCAATGCGCCGCCCATGCAGAACCCCATGACGCCGACCTTGGCGTAACCGGCGCGGAGATGCGCAAGCGCCCCGCCGACATCGGTCTCGGTCGCACCGACCCAGTCGAGGCCCGTCATCATGTGTTCCGCCTCGTCGGGCTCCTGGGTCACGCGCCCCTCGTAGAGGTCCGGTGCCAGCGCGGTGATGCCTTCGTCCGCGAAGTGATCGCAGGTCCGCTTGATCTGCTCGTTCAGACCCCACCACTCCTGGAGCACGATAACGGCCATCCGCGAACCGTCGGCTGTCGCGAGGTATCCGTCCGCCGACGAGCCGTCCGGACAGGCAAAACTGATCATCTCACCCATGTGGTTGCCTCCTTGTATTTTCCGTATCCGTCTGAATGATGGCGAGTGACGCTGTGAGAGTCCATGGCCCGCCGGGGACGGGTTCGGATTGTCACGAAGATTTCATCACCCGCTGAACAACCCGGAGACACAATCTCATGATGCAAACCGCAACCATCGATGCGGCCGGCGTCGTCGGGCACATCACGGCGTGGCTGAAGGAATATGCGGAGAAGTCCGGCACGAAAGGGTTCGTCGTCGGGATCTCCGGCGGCATTGACTCGGCGGTGACGTCGGCGCTCGGCGCACGCACGGGGCTGCCCGTGCTGTGCTGCGAGATGCCGATCCACCAGAACGCCAGCCAGGTCACCCGTGCCCGCCGGCACATTGACTGGCTGATCGAGCGTTATCCCGACGTCAGCCGCGTCGAGGTCGACCTGACACCGGTGTTCGACGGCCTGATCGACGCCCTGCCCGGCGTCGAGATCGGCCCCAATGAATCCCGGAGCCATGACATGGCGCTGGTGAATTCCCGCGCCCGGCTGCGGATGACGACGCTCTACTACTTCGCCGCGGCCCACCACCGGCTGGTGCTCGGCACCGGCAACAAGGTCGAGGACTTTGGCGTCGGTTTCTACACCAAGTACGGCGACGGCGGTGTCGACCTGAGCCCGATCGCCGACCTGGTCAAGACGGAGGTCTACGCGGTGGCCGCGGCGCTCGGCATCAACGAGGACATCATGACCGCGCCGCCGACCGACGGTCTGTGGGGCGACGACCGCACTGATGAGGACCAGATCGGCGCGTCGTATCCGGAGCTCGAATGGGCGATGTCGTTCGAGGAGACGGGCGGCGACGAGAAAGGGCTCGATGATCGTCAGCGCGTGGTCCTGGCGATCTATCGCAGGATGCATGCCGCCAACCGCCACAAGATGGACCCGATCCCGGTGTGTATGATCCCGGACAGCCTGCGCCACTGATTTTTCTCGCCTTTCTGATGTATTAGGGGTATTACGTATATTACTATGCGTAAACCGACGACCGGAAAGAGGGAACTGTCATGACGCCGGAACAAGTCGAACTGGTACAAAGCACCTTCAGGCAGGTGGTGCCGAACCAGGAAGAGACCGCGAAAACGTTCTATGCGCGGCTGTTCGAGATCGACCCGAACCTGCGCCCGATGTTCAAGGGCGACATGACCGAGCAGGGCAAGAAGCTGATGGCCGCGCTCGCCACCGTGGTCGAGGACCTGAACGAACCCGAGAAGATCATCCCTTTCGCCGAGGACCTCGGCGTCCGTCACCTCGCCTACGGGGTCGAGGAGATGCACTACACGACCGTCGCGCACGCCCTGATCTGGGCACTCGAGCAGGGACTCGGCGATGCCTTCACCGACGAAGTCCGCGATGCCTGGATAGCCGCCTACATGCTGCTCTCCGAGGCCATGATCGCCGCCGCGCGGCGCGCCGTCGAAGAGGAAGCGGCCAACGCGGACTCGATCCGGTCGCCGATGACCGAGGTCGGGGGCAGCACGCTGGCCGAACCCGAGCCCGAACCGCAGGCCACGCGCGAAGCGGCGGCGGATCCCGCCGGCGACGGCGACGATGCCGAGGGCAAACCGAACGTCGTTGCTGCCCTGGTCCGCGAAGTCGACCGCGTCGGCTCGGTCGCTGAAGAAATCAACAATATCGCGAAACAGACCAACCTGTTGGCGCTCAACGCGACCATCGAGGCGGCACGCGCCGGCGAGGCCGGCAAGGGGTTCGCCGTGGTCGCCGGCGAGGTCAAGAATCTGTCCGCCAAGACCGCCAGCGCGACGACGGAAATCGCCGAGGTGGTCGAGAACCTGCGCGAGCAGATCGAACGGCTCAGCGCGTCCAACTGACGACCCTGCGCTATTGCGTCTCCCTGGATTTCGCCGCCGCGTGCTCGTGCTCGGCGATGACGGTCTCGGTCTCGACCCCGGAATAGGTCTGCGCGGTAATCACCGACTCGTTGAAGCTGACCCGCTCGCCCTCGCTGGCGACACCGCGCTTGCGGATGCGCCAGACGACGAAAGCGATCAGCAGACAGTGAACGGCGGCGGTGTAGAGGAACAGGGTATCGCGCTCGGCCAGGGTCTGGACGAACGACGCGATCAACGGCCCGACCGCGGCGCCCGCGCCGAAGGTCAGCAGCAGGCCGCTCGATACCTTGACCATCTCGTCGGGCTTGGCGTGGTCGTTGGCATGCGCGACGACCAGCGCGTAGAGCGGTAGCGCGCCGGCGCCGAAAGCGGCGCCGCCGACCATCATCCACACCCCGTCTACTCCGGGTGCCAACGACATCACGATTGCCGCGGCGGCCGAAATCGCCGACGTCAGGATAATGACGAAGCGCCGGTCGGTCTTGTCCGACAGACTGCCCAGGGGCCATTGCAGCAGGGCCCCACCGACGACGACGGCGCTCATGAACAAGCCGACGCCGGCGGCATCCAGTCCACGGTCCTGGGCGAATACCGGGGCGAGGGTCCAGAACGCGCCGTTGCCGAGCCCGATCGCCAGGCAGCCGCCGAAACCGACCGGCGACATCCGGTAGAGCTCGACCATGTTGGGCAGGACGAACGGCGGCGTCGACGGTGCGGTCGAGGTGGTGAAGGCCACCGGCAGCGTCGCCAGCGACACCAGCACGGAGGCGACCGCGAACAGGCCGAATGAGGCCGGATCACCGAGGCCGATCATCAGTTGGCCCGCGGTGATGACCGTCAGGTTGACCACCGAGTAGATCGAGAAGATCGCACCGCGCTTCTCGTTGGGCGCCTTCTCGTTGAGCCAACTCTCGATGACCACGTAGAGGACCGCGAAACAGAACCCGGTGAGGCCGCGAAACAACGACCACATGATTGGCTCCAGCACCATGGCGTGCAGCAATGCTAGCACCGAGGCGACCGACGCCATTGCCATGTAGGTCCGGATGTGGCCGCCGCGCCGGAGCAGCATTGGCCCGAACACGCAGCCCAGCGTGAACCCGGCGAAGTAGCCGGTGCCGAGCAGGCCAAGTTCGAAATCGGCGAATTGCTCGATGTTGCCGCGAACCGGGATCAACGTACCCTGCAGGCCGTTGCCCATGAGCAGGATCGCCGTGCTGACGAGGAGAGCCGCAACTGCGGTCAGCGCGCTGCGCAACGAGGCTTCGGTCGGTGCCGGGCTGGACGTGGTGCCGCTCATGACGTGTCCTGATCCGAATCGGGGTCACAGAGTGCCACGAACGGCCGGAATGGAAAACCGGCCAAGCGCGGCCGTCCTATTTCGGCAGGCCGTCCTTCTTCGGGCCGTGCGCGGCGGGCGTGCCGGTCGGCGACATGCCGTTATAGCGCGGCAAGCCGTCGGCAACGTCATACCACGGCACCCGTTCCTCGTAGAGGATGTGATACTGCGGCACGAGTTCGTCACGCTCCTCGAACAGGCCGACGTACATCTCGATCAGGCGCACGCCGTCATCGCCGTCACCCTCCCATGCGATCGGCGTGCCGCAGTCCGGGCAGAACGTGCGCTCGACACCGGGCGAGGAGTCGTAAACCTTGCGTTCGGTTCCGGAGAACGTCACCTGCTCGCCCGTGAAAGACGCGAACGTCACCGCGGGCTGTCCGGTCGACCGGCGGCAGCTTTCGCAATGACAGTGGAATACCGACGACGGCGCGGTGGTCTCGATCTGGACCGCGCCGCACTTGCAGCGTGCGTGAAGTGTCTTGGTCATGATGCTGTCCCTCAATCGCCGAGCGCGTCGCTGCGGGCGCGCGCCTTGCGCTCAAGATGCACCTGCCTGCACCGCGCGTAAAGAGGGACCGGCCGGTCTAGTCGCCCGCCGACGACTGGACCTCGATCTTCGAGCCTGGCTTGATGTGGATGTCGCGCTGCGGATACGGCAGCTCGATGCCGTTCTCGTGGAACGCCTCCCACAGCGCCACGTAGACGGCGCTCTTGACGTTGACCACGCCGCCTTCCGGATCGCTGATCCAGATCCGGAGCTCGAAATCGACCGAGCTGTCGCCGAAACCGATCAGCCGACAGACAGGCGCCGGGTCCTCGTACACCCGGTCGACACCCTTGGCGACTTCGACGGCGAGAGCCATCGCCTTCTTGACGTCCGACTGGTACGAAATTCCGAACCGCATCGGCAGACGCAGCAGCTTGTTGGAGTACGACCAGTTGATGACCTGCTGGGTGATCAGGTCCTCGTTGGGGATCAGCCACTCGCGGCCGTCGCGCGTGGTCAGCGCGACGTAACGGGCACCGAGCGAGGTCACCCAGCCGAAGGTCTCGCCGATCTCGATGACGTCGCCGGGCTTGATCGAGCGGTCGATCAGCAGGATGAAGCCGGAAATCAGGTTGGATACGACCTTCTGCAGGCCGAACCCGAGCCCGACGCCCAGCGCACCGGTAAACACCGCAAACGCCGTCAGATCGACGCCGATGTAATCAAGCGTAACAAGGATCACCGCCGCCAGCAGGCCGATCTTGATGGTCTTCTCGGCCAGCACCTTGATCGACGGGGTCAGCGTCTGCGACCGTTTCAGCCGCGTCGTCACGAACCGCCCGGCGGCGCTCGACAACCACCACAGCACGACCAGCAGCACCACCGCCTTGATCACGGTCAGCAGTGAAATCCGGCCCTCGTCGAGCGGGATCGCCAGCCCGTCGAGCACGTTGATCAGCGGATCGAGCAGGCCGACGATGTTGAGCGCGGCGATCGTCCAAGCCGTCGCGGTGATGGTGCGCGCGATCTCGCGGTTCGAAATCACCGATACCGCGAGCTTGATGACCAGCCACGCCGCCAGCAGGCTCATGGCGATGGTCATGATGTGGCTCGGGAACCCGGCCGACGCGGCCGCCGGTACCGCGATCAGCATCAGCACGAAATAGACGGCGGGGAACGCCAGCCCGGGCAGCTGCGAGATGACCTGGCGGATGCGGTAGTCCCAGGTCGCGCTGCGTTCGGCGACCCGCGCAATGCCGTGTCGCACGGGCCGGGCCAGCGGCCAGGCGACGAGCGCGCCGAGGGCGACGACCGCGAGCTGGACGAGGCTGGTCCACGTCAGCACCTCGGTGAGCAGCCAGTGCTCTGCCTGCATCTGCACGTTCTCGATCCACACCGGATCGAGCCACGCCACCGCGTTCTCCATCGGCTTACCTCCGGTGCGTACTATACACGGATCGTCCCCGTGGCGTTATGCTTCGGCGATGGTGGATGATTTGCGCATTGTCGAGGCGACATCAGACCGCTGGGCCGACTTCGAGACCCTGCTGGGGCCGACCAAGGGCGGCGCCGGGGGCTGCTGGTGCATGCTGTGGCGGCTAAGGAAAAAGGATTACGAAGCGCTCGACGGCAACGCCCGGCGCGATGCCGTCCGCGACCGCTTCGGCGGACCGGTGCCGCCGGGACTTCTAGCATACGACGGAGACGCGCCGGTCGGCTGGTGCTCGGTCGCGCCCCGCGCCGAGTTCCCGCGACTCGAGACGTCGCGCGTGCTCAAGCCTGTCGACGACGCCCCGGTGTGGTCGGTGACCTGCTTCTTTATTGCCCGGAGCCACCGCAGACGCGGTGTCTCGGTGCGGCTGCTCGAGGCGGCAGCCGACTTCGTCCGCACCCACGGCGGGCACATCGTCGAAGGCTATCCGGTCGAACCGGCGAAGGCGGACTATCCCGGTGTCTATGCCTGGATCGGCCTCGCCGATGCATTCCGCGCCGCCGGGTTCGAGGAGGTGCTGAGGCGCTCGGACACGCGGCCGATCATGCGACGGTCGGTTTAGCCCGCGCGGCGCAGCGTTGCCGTCAGCACGCCGGCACCGATCATGAAGCTGCCGCCGATCCGGTTGATGAGCTTCACGGTTTCCGGCCGGCGGAAACGGCTGCGCAGCTGCCCGGCGAGGGCAGCCCACAACGCGATGTTGATGCACGCCAGTGTCAGGAACGTGGCCTCGAGGATGACGAACTGCGTCAGCACCGGCCGCGTTGGGTCGACGAACAGGGGCACGAAGGCGACGAAGAACACGATGCTCTTCGGGTTCAACGCGGTGACCACGAACGCGTTCCAGAACATGGCCTTGTTCGACCGGGTCCTGCGCGTGTCCTGCAGATCATCGAGTGCCGGCCGGACGCGCCACAACTTGATGCCGAGCCACACCAGATAGGCCGCGCCGGCGAACTTGAGCGCCGTGAACAGGGTCGCGGACGCTGCGAGCACGGCGCCGGCACCGGCCACCGACGCGGTTATGGCGGCGAAGTCGCCGAGCGTCACGCCGGGCACCGTCGCCCAGCCCGACGAGCGGCCGTGACCGAGCGCATACGAAACGACGAGCATCACCGTCGGCCCCGGCACCATCAGCATGGCGCTGCTGGCGATTACGAAGGCAATCCAGATTTCGAACGGCATGTCCCGTTCCCCCTGCCAATGACGCTACCGGTAAAGACACCATCGGCATCGAATGGCAAGGGGTTTGTCGGGCGACTACAATTGCACGCGGCGAAGCCTGAGCGCGTTGGCGATGACGCTGACCGACGACAGGCTCATGGCCGCGGCAGCGAACATCGGTGAGATCAACAGCCCGAAGACGGGATACAGCACACCCGCCGCGACCGGCACGCCCGCGGCGTTGTAAACGAAGGCGAAAAACAGGTTTTGCCGGATGTTGGCCATGGTCGCGCGGGCCAGCCGGCGGGCCCGGACGATCCCGTTGAGATCGCCCTTCACCAGCGTGAATCCGGCGCTTTCGATCGCGACGTCGGCACCAGTGCCCATGGCGATGCCGACATCGGCCTGGGCCAGCGCGGGTGCGTCGTTGACGCCGTCGCCGGCCATCGCGACCTTGCGGCCTTCGGCCTGCAGGTCCTTGATGATCCTGGCCTTGTCGGCGGGCAGCACGTCGGCGCGAATGTCATCGATGCCGAGGGTCTCGGCCACGGCACGCGCGGTGCGTTCGTTGTCGCCGGTCGCCATGACGATGCGGAAGCCCTCGGCGTGGAGTTGCCGAAGCGCGTCGGGCGTCGTTTCCTTGACCGGATCGGCGACGGCAACCAGGCCGGCAACCGTGCCGTCGACGACAACGAACATAACCGTTTCGCCCTGGTCGCGTCGCGCGTCGGCGTTGGCCGACAGGTCGCCCGCGTCGACGCCGAGTTCCGTGAGCAATCTGGCATTGCCCAAGGCCACGGTCCTGCCGTCGACCGCGCCCTTGACGCCCTTGCCGGTGATCGCGTCGAAGTCGGTCGCGCCGACCAGATCGATGCCCCGGTCGCGGGCGCCGTCGACGATGGCGTCGGCCAGCGGATGCTCGGAACCGCGCTCGAGGCTGGCAGCCAGGCGCAGCACCTCATCCTCGTCATGACCCGCGACGGCCTCGACAGCAGTCAGTTTCGGCTTGCCTTCGGTCAGGGTGCCGGTCTTGTCGACGATCAGGGTGTCGACGGCGGCGAAACGTTCCAGCGCCTCGGCGTTCTTGATTAGCACGCCGGCCTGGGCGCCGCGCCCCGTGGCGGTCATGATCGACATCGGCGTGGCCAGGCCGAGCGCGCAGGGGCACGCGATGATCAACACCGAGACGGCGGCAACCAGGCCGTAGCTCAGCGCCGGATCGGGGCCCCAGGCGGCCCAGCCGACGAACGCCGCGACCGCAATTGTGACAACGCTCGGCACGAAGACGGCGGCAACGGAATCCGCCAGCTTCTGAATTGGCGCGCGGCTGCGCTGGGCACTGGCGACCATCTCGACGATCTGGCTGAGGACCGTGTCGGCGCCGACGCGCCGGGCCTCGATGATCAGGCTGCCGGTACCGTTCAGCGTCGCGCCGGTGACCGTGTCGCCGGCGGTTTTTTCGACCGGGATCGGCTCGCCGGTGATCATCGATTCGTCGACCGACGAACGGCCCTCGAGGACCTCGCCGTCGACCGGGACCTTGTCCCCGGGACGGACCCGGAGCTTGTCCCCCGCCTTGACGCTGTCGAGGGGTACCTCCTCTTCGCCGCCGTCGGCCGCAATACGCCGAGCGGTCTTCGGCGCCAGGTCCATCAGGGCGCGGATCGCGGAGCCCGTGCGCTCGCGGGCGCGCAGCTCCATCAACTGGCCGAGGAGGACAAGGATGACGATCACCGCGGCGGCTTCGAAGTAGACGCCGACCGTGCCGTCGTCGGCCCGGAAAGCGTCCGGGAACAGGCCGGGCGCCAGGGTTGCGACGACAGAGAACGCGTACGCAGCACCGACCCCGAGGCCGATCAGGGTGAACATGTTGAGATTGCGGGTTCGCAGCGACGACCAGCAGCGCTTGAAGAACGGCGCGCCCGCCCACAGCGTTACCGGCGTCGCGAGGATAAGCTCCAGCCAGTTGGCGAGGCCGTGGCCCAGCCATTCGCGCACCGGCACGCCGACATGCGGGCCCATGGCGATGATCACCACGGGAACCGTAAAGACGAGCCCGATCCGGAAACGCCGGGTGAAGTCGACGAGTTCCGGGTTCGGCCCGGCGTCGGCGCTCGGCATCATCGGTTCCAGCGCCATGCCGCAGATCGGGCAGTCGCCGGGCGCATCGGTGATGATTTCCGGATCCATCGGGCAGGTATATTTCGTCCCCGCCGGCATCGGTTCCGGCACCGGCCGCTCGCCGAGATAGTCGTCGGGCGCGGCCTCGAACTTGTCGTGGCAGCGGGACGAGCAGAAGTAGAACCGCTCGCCGGCGTGCTTCGACATGTGCCGCGCCGTCGCGCGCTCGACGGTCATGCCGCAGACCGGATCTTCCGCCGTGCGGTATGAGTCCGGGTCGGCCGCGAACTTGTCGCGGCATCCCGGATTGCAGAAATGATAGGTGTGCCCGTCGTGGTCGAGCGACGGCTTGCCGGCATCGGGATCGACGGTCATGCCGCAGACCGGGTCGCGGACGACGGCGGCGGTTTCGTGATCATGACTGTGCGGGTGATCGTGCGTGTGATCGAGTGCGTGGTCGTGTGCGTGGTCGTGTGCGTGGGTGTTCATGGAAACCACTCCGGTTGACGTTGGCACGAGTGATAACCTTTCCCCTCACTGGAAGGTCAAGAGGGCGAATCGGGCGGCGAATTGTCCTGGATCAATGCGCGGATTCGTCCCCGGACTATGATGTCCGGGTTCAACCACACCACAGGAGGGTTACGGTGACACGCATTGCTTCCATGACCGCCGGTTTCGCCAGCGTCTTTCTCTGGCTCGATGGCGCGCACGCCGCCGGGCTCGGCGACGGCGGCGGCTACCATCACGACGGCTTCATGGGATACTACGGTGGCGGCATGATGATGGGCTGGATGGGCCCGGTCATGATGATCGCCGTGCTGGTGCTCATCGGCGTCGTCGTCTGGGCGTTGATCAGCGCCGCAACCGGACGCGGCGGGCATCACGGCAGGGGCGACGACTCTGCGCTGACCGTGCTGCGCGAACGCTATGCCCGCGGCGAGATCGACCACGACGAGTTCGAGGCCCGCAGGCAGCGCCTCACATAGGCTGACGCGGACGCGAAAACGGCGCCGGGTGGGGGCCCGGCGCCGCCGTGTTCCGTCTTTGACGCTGCCTGCGCGGGGGTATCAGCAGGCGGCGCGGGGACGGACCGTTGTCGACAGGCGGGCAGAGAGGGTATCGCCCGCCTTCGACAGTTTTTCGCGGCCGCCTTCCCAGAGGCGTTCGTGGATCGCGTAGACGCCGGTCTGCACCAGCGGTTCGATGAGACCGATGCCGATGGCGGCGGCCGCGTTGCCGGTCAGCGCGTAGGCGACGCCGGTCGCGACGGCGACATGCACGCATCCGTAGGTCACGGTCTTGAGGGCCAGTCTCATGTTCCTATCCTCCGCTCTCAGCTGATCATCGAGCGCAGCATCCACGCGGTCTTCTCGTGCATCTGCATGCGCTGGGTCAGCAAATCGGCGGTCGGCTCGTCGCTCGCCTCCTCGGCCAAGGGCAGGACGCTGCGCGCGGTGCGCACGACGGTTTCCTGGTCCTTGACCAGTTGCGCGATCATCTCCTCGGCCGAGGGCGTGCCGGTTTCCTCGGCGATCTCGGTTAGCGCGGCGAACTGGCTGTACGAGCCCGGCGCGGCGACACCGAGGGCGCGGATGCGCTCGGCGATTTCGTCGACCGCGGCGGCGAGTTCGGTGTACTGCTGCTCGAACATCAAGTGCAACGTGTTGAACATCGGCCCGGTGACGTTCCAGTGGAAATTGTGGGTCTTGAGATAGAGCGTGTAGCTGTCGGCCAGCAGCCGGGAGAGACCCTCGGCGATGGCGACACGGTGCTGTTCGCTGATTCCGATATCGATGCTGGGTTTCATGGTCGTCTCCTTTGTTTAGAATAATTCTAATTTAAGGAATCGACGCACTAAGTCAATCGTTCTGTCACTCAATAGAACGATATTAATCGATCAGTTCGATTGATTAAGCCGTTTACTCGTCAGTTCTCGGCCCGGTGTCACTCGATCCAGGGCAACGACCAGGTGCGCACCGTGGTGTAGAACTTCATGGCCTCGAGCACGCCTTCCTTGACCCCGTTCCCGGAGTCCTTGACGCCGCCGAACGGCGACATCTCGATGCGGTAGCCGGGCTGCTCCCAGATGTTGACGGTACCGACGTCGAGACCCTCGATGAAGGCGTTCATGCGATGCCAATCGTTGGTGCAGACCCCGGCCGAGAGACCGAACGGCGTCGAGTTGGAGATCGCGCGCACTTCCTCGTCGTTGTCGGGAACCCGGACGACGGGCACGATCGGACCGAAGGTCTCCTCGAACACCAGCTCCGACGCGTGCGGCACCTTGTCGACGACGATCGGCGGCAGCAGCGCGCCCTGGCGGCCCGGATCGTAGAGCACCTCGGCGCCCTGCTTCGCCGCATCGTAGACCCGGCGTTCGAAGGTCTCGGCGGCTTGTGCATGAATAACGCAGCCGAGCTGGGTCTCGGGGTCCTGCGGATCGCCGAATCGGATCGCCTTGGCGCGTTCCAGCACCATCGGCACGAAGGCGTCGGCGACGCTCTCCTGGACCAGGATGCGCTTCACCGCCGTGCAGCGCTGGCCGGAGTTGCCGGTCGCGCCGGCGACCGCGATGGTCGCGGCCTTCTCGAGATCGGCTTCCGAGAGATCGTTCAGCACGATCAGCGGGTCGTTGCCGCCGAGCTCCAGCGCGGTGCGCTTGTAGCCGGCCTTCTCGGCGATCATCTTGCCGACCTTCACGCCGCCGGTGAAGGTGATGATGTCGATGTCCGGGTTGGTGATCATCTCGTCGCCGATATCGGCGGGCATGCCGGTAACGATCTGGAACATCTCCGGCGGCAGGCCGGCTTCGTAAAGGATATCGGCGAGCGTGATCGCGGTCAGCGGCGTCAGCTCGGTCGGCTTGCACACCATGCAGTTGTTGGTGGCGATCGCCGGGGCGATCTTGTGCGCGACCATGTTGAGCGGGTGGTTGAACGGCGTGATCGCCGAGATCGGACCGACCGGCATGCGCTTGGTGAAGATCTTGCGCGCCTTGCCGTGCGGCGTCAGGTCGCACGAGAAGATCTGCCCGTCGTCGAGGATCGCGAGCTGTCCGGCGAGCGTGAACACGTCGTACGACCGCCCGGTCTCGTAGAGCGAATGCTGTTTGCAGATGCCGAGTTCGAGGGTCAGCACGTCGGCGATCGCCTCGCGCCTTTCGCGGATCAGCTCGGCGGCGCGGAACAGGATCTGCTGGCGCTCGTAGCGGGTCAGTTTCGGCGTGTAGTTCTTGGCGATCTCGAACGCGCGCCTGGCGTGTTCGGCATTGCCCGCCGGCACCGTGCCGATGACCGCGTCGGTGTAGGGATAACGCACCTCGATGACGTCGTCGGTGGTGACCTTCTCGCCGCCGATGCGCATCGCGCCGCGGATAATGTCGTCAGTCTTGGTGACGATGTTCATGTCGTCCTCCCCGTTCAGGCGGCGTTCTGTTTGGTGTTCTGGGCTCCGCGCGCGCCGGCGGCGAAGTTGCAGCCGAGATCGAACGCGTCGAAGTTGCGCAGCGGACGGTCGGACTTGGCGATGGGCCGGTTGATGATCACCGGCACGCACTGCTCGGACAGGCCGCCGTGCGAACGCAGCGGTTCCTTGAGACCCGACAGGTCATGCCGGTCGGCGCTGGTGCCGACCACCTTGGAACCCTTGGGTCCGCCGGAAATCACGATCAGGTCGCCCATGCGGTCCGGCGGCAGGCCGAGCAGCACACAGCCCTGGTCACGACCGTAGCAGGCGTCGACGCCGTCGAGCGAGGCAACGCGGCCGGCGAGGTCGTCGATGTCGGCGCCCGCCGGCAGATAGACCGTGGCGAACGAGCCGAGCGCGCCGTGATGCACGACGTACGGATCGGTGATAGGCAGGATGACCCGCGCGGCGTCCTTGCCGAGCCAGTCGTCGAACACGTCCTGCAGATAAAGAACGTCGGGCTGCCCGGCGTCGGTATGCTTGGCCTTCATACCGTGGTCGGCAGTCAGCACCACGGTCGCGCCGAGCGCATCCATCTCGCCCAGGTAGCGGTCGATCATGGCGTAGAACGCGTTGGCGCCGTCGGACCCCGGGGCGTGCTTGTGCTGCACGTAATCGGTGGTCGAGAGGTAAAGGATATCCGGGCGCTGCGATTTCAGCAACGCCACGCCGGCGGAGAAGATGGCTTCCGAAAGTTCCGCCGAGTAGACGTCCGGCACCGGCATGCCGGTCAGGCTGAGGGCGTCGTCGAGGCCGTTCTCGGCAAACGACACCTGGTCTGATTTCTCCGACGAGAAGCAGATCGCCCCTGGGACATCACCGCCTTCGCCGTAGGTCAGACCGTGGCCGAGCAGGCGGCGCAGCTTGTCCTTGGCGGTGATGATGGCGACCTTGGCGCCGGCCTGCTGGAACGCCTGGAAGATGGTCGGCGCGCGCAGGAACTTGGGATCGTTCATCATGACCTCTTCGCCGGTATCCGGATCGATGAGGTAGTTGCCGCAGATGCCGTGGACGCTGGGCGGCTGGCCGGTAACGATGGAGAGGTTGTTCGGGTTGGTAAAGCTCGGCACCACGCAGAAGCCGCGCTCGTCGGCACCGTTGCCGATCATCTTTGCCAGGTTCGGCATCAGGCCGTCGGCGATCGCCTGTTCGTGGTACGCGGGTTCGGAACCGTCGCAGCAGATGACGACGAGCGGCTGTTCGGGCCAGGCGTAGGTGCGACCGTTGACGGTCACGTTTTCCGGGTGGGTCTGGGTCATGTCTGGTTTCTCCGTCGTCTTCTCGATTATGCCGCGTTGGCCGCGCAATTGTTTATGCCGAGTTCGGCGAGCGTCGCGACGATCGCCTTCAGCGCCGCGCCGATTTCCTCGGCGCCGAGGTCGCCGATGCAGCCGATGCGGAAGGTGTCGGCGACGGTCAGCTTGCCCGGGTAGATCACGAAGCCCTTGTCGCTCAGGCTGTCATAGAAGGTCTGGAAATCGAAGGCCGGATCCGCCGGTGTCAGGAAAGTGACGATAATCGGCGCCTGCAGGTCATCGGGCAGCAGGGTCTCGAAGCCGAGGGCGCGCATGCCGCTGATCAATGCGCGGCAGTTCTCGGCGTAACGCCCGCCGCGGCCGGCAACGCCGCCATTCGCCTCGAAGATGTTGAGTGCCTCGTCAAACGCGGCGATGACCTGGACCGGCGGTGTGAACCGCCACTGGCCGTTCTTCTCCATCGCCTGCCACTGGTCGAAGAGATCGAGTGTCAGCGAACGCGAGTTGCCCTGGCACCGCTTCAACGCGTCCTCGCGGGCAATGCAGAAGCCCATGCCGGGCACGCCCTCGAGGCACTTGTTCGACGAAGCCGCAACCGCGTCGAACGCAACCTCGCGGGCGTCGAGCGGTATCGCGCCGAACGCGCTCATGGCATCGATCAGCAGGCTCTTGCCGTGTCGCGCGACGACGTCGGCGACGGCCTTGATCGGGTTGAGGATTCCGGTCGTGGTCTCGCAGTGCACGGCGGCGACGTGGGTGATCGCCGAATCGTTCGCAAGCACGTCGTCGAGCCCCGCGGGATCGACCGGCTCGTTCTCGGCGCATTCGAGGATCGTCGTCGAGATGCCGTAGTACTCGCAGATCTTGGCGATACGCTGACCGTAGGCGCCGTTCACCAGGATCAGCAGCTTGCCGTCGGCAGGCACGAAGGTGCCGATCATTGCCTCGACGACGAAACTGCCGCTGCCCTGCAACGGCACGGCAGTGTAGCCCGGCGCGCCGACGATCGCCGCGAGACGGTCGCGTACCCGGCGGTTCATTGCGATGAACCGCGCATCGCGCGAGCCGTAGTCGTGCAGCATGGCTTCCTTGACGGCCGGCGCGGTGGTCAGCGGCCCCGGCGTCAGCAACCACGGATCGCCGGTTGGGGTCAGATGGGCAGCGGATTTCGGGGACGTGGCCATGGTCGGGCTCCTCGGAACTCAGGGGGTTCGACGGTCGATGCGGAACCTATAGAGTGTTGCCACATATACATCCAATACATATTATCAACATATAGTATAGGTTTCATTTATGCTTCATACGCAACTTCGGGCGTTCCACGCCGTCGCCACCAACGGCAGTTTCACCCGCGCCGCGCAGGTGCTCCGGGTTTCCCAGCCGACCCTGTCGGGCCAGGTTCGCGCGCTCGAAGACAGTTACGGTACGGAGTTGTTTCAACGGCGCGGCCGCGGCATCGAGATCACCGACCTCGGCCGTGCCCTGCTCGAGGTGACCCGTCGCTACTTCACCGCCGAGGCCGAGGCCGAGCAACTGCTGGCGACGGCGCGCGGCCTGACTGCCGGAACGCTCCGGGTTCGCGCCGACTCGCCCTATGCGGTGATCCCGCTGCTCGCGGTCTTCTCGCGGCGCTATCCGCGGGTCGACACGCAGATATCCTTCGGCAACTCGCGCGAAGTGCTCGCCGACATTTTGGACCAGAGCGCCGACATCGGTTTCCTGCCCGATGTCGAGGGCGACGACCGGCTGCACGTCGTGCCGGTGCAGCGCGACCAGCTCGTGTTCATGGTCCACCGCGGGCATGCCTGGGCGCAGCGCCGCGCCGTCGGCTTCGAAGCGATCGCCGACGAAACCCTGCTGCTGCGCGAGAAGGGATCGCGAACCCGCGCCGTACTCGAGGCGGCGCTCGCCGAGCGGCAGGTCAGCCCCGGCCACGTGCTGGAGATCGGCAGCCGCGAGGCGATCCGCGAGGCCGTCGCCGCCGGGCTCGGGGTCGGTGTCGTCAACGACGGCGAGTTCGGTCACGACGACCGGTTATCGAAACTGGGGATTTCCGGCACGCGGCTCGCAGTCACCGAGTACGCGGCTTGTCGCAAGGACCGGCGCGGCGCCGGCGCGGTCGCCGCCTTGCTCGGCCTGATCGCGGGCGAAGCATGAGCCCGGTCGGCGTCAGTATCGGACGGAGAACTCGAACGCCGGTTCGGCGTCAATCTCGAGCACCTCGCCTTTCGGTGTTTCGGTGTAATAGGAAAACAGCGACAGCGTGCCCTGCGAATTTCGGATCGGCAGTTCGACCGAACAGATCGAGTGTGAGTAACGCCCCCGGATCGCGACTCCGCCACCGGACATCCCGATAAGAGCCCCGTCCTTGAGCCTGACGTAGTATTCCCGCTCCTGCGGCCACCACAACCGATAACGGTCGTTGCTGCCGAGCCAGACATTGGTCATGTCCTCGCCGAACCATTCGGAGGCCTTGGTGCCGAACAAATCGCAGTGAATGTCGAACGGATCGTCCTGATAGCGAAGCAGCGAGAGCCGGCCCCACCAATGCATCATCTCTTCGGAACGAAAATCGGTCCACGACGGCAACCGACCGCCGTCGCCGAGTTTGCCGCGCCAGTGCTCGACAAACGGCGCGAACTCGCCGAACGCCGAGAGCTCCGTCGCGAGATCGTATCCGCGATACACCCAAGTATCCGTGAATGTTCTCAACATCCCCCAGCGCCCCAGCGCGCCTTGAACCGATCGCTCGCCCAACGATACCGGGTATAAACGCTGCAGCGAGTCCTATCGGCACTGGCGAAGGATAAGCTCAACGGGGTACGCCTATGTAATAGGGACATGGCGGGTTCACGGGCAGTTGATTTCCCGAACGGCGGTTGATGCGCCAAATGTATGGTGTTGTAAGCCCGCAACCGGAGGATCGCCATGCGCAAGGCCCTGATCAGACTCGTTGCCGCGTTGCCATTCCTGCTGCTGGTTGCCGCCCCGGCATCGGCTGGTCCCGTGTTCGAAGATGGCGGCGCCGCCATTCGGGGTTACGATGCGGTTGCCTACTTCACCGAGAACAAGCCGGTCGAAGGCGACGTGGCCTTCGCACACGACTGGAACGGCGCGACGTGGCTGTTCTCCAGCGCCGCCAATCGCGATGCGTTCGCTGCCGACCCGGGGCGCTACGCCCCACAATACGGCGGCTACTGTGCCTACGCCGTGAGCGAGGGTTACACCGCACCGACCGACCCGGCGGCCTGGTCGATCGTCGACGACCGGCTGTTCCTGAACTACTCGCGGTCCGTCCAGTCCCGTTGGTCGGGCAACGCCCAGACCCGGATCAGGGCCGGCGATGCCAATTGGCCGGAGATCGAAGCCGGACTCTGATCAGCCGCAACGTGCGTTGGACAAGAGCGCGCGTTCCCTTCTAATCTTTCCCGATCATTCAGTGCGCCGCAGCGCGCGACGAGGGGAAACAAGGCCATGCCGGTCTGCGAAGCGGATCCTTGGCGGGTCCAGTATTTCGAGGGCGTTCCGTGCCCCGACGGCGTCAACGTGCCGACCGAGGACGGCGACGCGTGGCTCTGGTACCCGGAGTACAAGTGGGTCTACAACAAGCTAGCGATCGCCGAGTCCCAGGGACTTGAATGCGCGCCGCACGGCATCGATCCGCAATCGTTCCCGGTGTTCTCGAAGCCGATCTACAACATGCGTGGCATGGGCGCCGGCAGCCGCGTGATGCGCAGCATGAAGGAATACAAGCACCTGCAGCGGCCCGGTCATTTCTGGATGCCGATGTTCGAAGGAGAGCACGTCTCGACCGACATCGCGGTCGTCGACGGTGAACCGAAGTGGTGGCGTCACGCCAGCGGCGCCGCGCTCGGCGACGGCGTGTTTGATTACTGGACCGTGCATGCCGACGACAACGCCGAGGTGCAGGATTACGTCGGCGCCTGGATCCGCAAGAACTTCGCCGGCTACACCGGCATGATGAACACCGAGACCATCGGCGGCCGGATCATCGAGGCGCATCTGCGTTTCGCCGACCAGTGGCCCGACCTGTACGGCGATAAATGGGTCGAGGCCCTGATCCGGCTCTATGCCGAGAAAGAGTGGACATTCGCCGACACCAACCGCCGCGACGGCTATTCGGTCGTCTTGTTCGGTGCGCACGGGATTCAGTACGGCCATCCGCCGGCGGACCTGGTCGAGGACATCCGCGAACTGGATGGCGTGACGTCGGTCCAGGTCACGTTCCACGAAGACAAACCGGCGGCGCAGCATTCGATGCCGCCGGGCGGATTCCGTCTCGCCATCGTCAACTGCTGGGACCTGGACGTCGGCCGCAAGGCGCGCGAACAACTCGCGCTCAGTTTCTGGTCGGCGCAAAAGCTGTTGCCGCGCCGCGGCAAGCCCAGGGCCGAGGAAACCTGACAAAGCAGACGCTAAGATCGGATTCTGGCATGTGGATCGACGATTCGGTTCTCGAGCGCATCGACGAGATCGAGAACGTCTTTATTACCCTGAAGGAAGGCCGCCGCATTGCCGCGCGCCTGTGGATGCCGAAGGATGCCGAACAGGTCCCGGTGCCGGCGATCCTCGAGTACATTCCCTACCGCAAGCGCGACTTCATGCGCAGCCGCGACGAGCCGATGCACCGCTACTACGCCGCCAACGGCTATGCCGCCGTGCGCGTCGACGTGCGTGGATCGGGCGACAGCGACGGCATTCTCGCCGACGAGTACACACCGGCAGAGCAACAGGATGCGCTCGAGATCATCGACTGGATTGCGGCCCAGCCATGGTGCAACGGTGCGGTCGGCATGACCGGAATCTCCTGGGGCGGCTTCAACGCGCTTCAGGTTGCCGCGCTGCGACCACCCCCCCTGAAGGCCATCGTCGCGCTGTGCGCCTCGGATGACCGTTACGCCGACGATGCCCACTA
The DNA here is from genome assembly GCA_040219295.1 of Rhodospirillales bacterium. Taxonomy (GTDB): domain Bacteria; phylum Pseudomonadota; class Alphaproteobacteria; order Rhodospirillales; family Casp-alpha2; genus JAVJST01. The sequence goes on along the minus strand of JAVJST010000005.1, from coordinate 56,023 downwards.
CATGGGCGGGTGTCTGCTGAACGAGAACATGCAGTGGGGCTCCATCCTGATGCTCAACGCCGCCCTGCCGCCCGACCCGGAAATCGTCGGCGACTACTGGCGCGAGATGTGGCTTGAACGGGTCAATGCGGTCGATGCCTTCCCGGCCGTATGGATGAGTCACCAGACACGCGACGACTTCTGGCGCCAAGGCTCGGTCTGCGAGGACTATGGCGCCATCGAGTGCCCGGTCTATGCCATCGGCGGCTGGGCTGACGGCTACACCAACGCGGTGCCGCGCCTGGTCGCCAACCTCAAGAGCCCGTGCAAGGGCCTGGTCGGTCCATGGGCACACAATTTTCCACACGATGCCCTGCCCGGCCCGTCCATCGGTTTCCTGCAGGAAGCGCTTCGCTGGTGGGATCACTGGCTGAAAGGCACGGACACGGGTGTCATGGACGAACCACGCTACCGCGTCTGGATGCAGGAGAGCGTACCGCCGAAACCGCAGTATGACGAGTGGCCGGGCCGATGGGTCGCCGAGCCGGCATGGCCGAGTTCGCATATCGGAGAAACGATCCTGTACCTCAACGCCGGGCATCTGTCCGACACGCCTGAGAAGCCCGTCGAGCTGTCGTTCTCGTCGCCGCAGACCACCGGCGCGCGATCCGGCGAGTGGTGCGCGTTCGGCGCCGAAGGCGAGATGCCCCGCGATCAGCGGACCGACGACGGCGGCTCACTGGTGTTCGAGGGCGACCCGCTTGACGAACGCCTGGAACTGCTCGGCGCGCCGGTGCTCGACCTCGAACTGCGCGCCGATCAGCCGCTGGCGATGATCTGCGCCCGGCTCGGCGACGTCGCGCCCGACGGCTCGGTGCTCCGTGTCAGTTACGGACTGCTCAACCTGGCGCACCGCAATGGCCACGACGCTCCCGAGCCTCTGGTGCCCGGCGAGTGGGTCCGCGTCCGACTGCAGCTCAACGACCTGGCGCACGCTTTCCCGCCGGGCCACCGTATGCGGGTCTCGTTGTCGACGAGCTATTGGCCGATTGCCTGGCCGTCGCCCGATCCGGTCGTGATGGGCGTGCAGACGGGTGCCAGCCTGCTTACCTTGCCAGTTCGTGCACCGCGCGCGGAAGACGCGGACCTGCGGCCATTCGACGAGCCGGAAGCGGCACCGGGCAGCACGCACAAGAAGCTGTCAGCCCTGCCGCTCAGGCGAACGGTCGAGGTCGATCTCGCAACCAACGAAATGGTCTACACCCTGAAGAGCGACGGCGGCGAGTTCGACGGTGCGTCCCTGGCCCGGCTGGAGGCCATCGGGCTGGATATCGGCTACACGTTCATGAAACGCTACCGGATCATCGAGACCGACCCGTTGTCGGCCCAGACCGAGGTCCAGCAGACCGCGCTGATGCAGCGCGGCGACTGGAAGATCCGGCTGACGTGCTCGACACGGCTGTCGGCGACCCGGTCCTTCTTCCAGTTCACCGGCGATCTCGAAGCATTCGAGAACGACCGTGCCGTCGCCCACCGCCAATGGACGCTGAGCATCCCACGCAACGGTATCTGATGACCCAGTTCAGACCGAGCGGTCGATCCGCGCGATCGCCGCGTCGACGACCAGGCGCAGCATGTCGCCGTACGCGATGCCGTCGAACCCGGCCATCAGCGCGAGCTTGCCGTCGTACCCCCAGGCCGGGTTCGGGTTGACCTCCATGAGCCGCGGCGAACCGTCCTCGGCACAGCGGAAGTCGAAGCGGCCGTAGTCGCGCAGCCCGAACCGCCGAAACAGCAGACGGCAGTCGTCCGCCATCGATCGTTCAAGTCCGGAATCCGCCGCTGCCCGCCGGTACGCGATATCGGTCCAGTATGGGCTGTCGGGCATGGCCTTCGATTCGTAGGACAGGATCGGGTTGCAGCCGGCCGGCAGGCCGGAGAAGTCGACCTCGAGCATCGGCATCGCCCGCAGTCCGCTGTCCGGATTTCCGATCAGGCCGATGCCGTACTCGGGTCCCGGCAGGTATTCCTGATAGAGCGCGTCGCATCCCGGCAGGGTGTCGCGCAGCCAGCCGAGGTAGGCTTTCGCGTCTGCCTCGTTGCGGACCACCGAGTCCTTGGTGATTCCGACACTGCCGTCGGCGCGGTTCGGCTTGATCAGCGCCGGGTAGAAACCGGGCAGGTTGTCATCCCGCGCGCCCGGGATGAAGACTTCACGCGGCACGGCGACGCCGAGCGCCTCGGCGACGAGACGAACAATCTGCTTGTCGTAGCACAGCGCCATCGCCGCGGGCGGCGCGCCGGTGTAGGGAATGCCGAGCAGCTCGAGATACGCCGGCACCACGTGTTCAAGGATCGCCACGTTGCGAAACCCGGTGTCGCAGAAGTTGACGACGAGATCAGGCGGCGCCTTGCGCAATCCGTCGAGCAGAACTTCGTGGTCGGCACAAATCGTCGCCGTCAGGCCGTCCATCGCCTGGAACGCGGCAACCATCGTGGCATGGGCCTTGAGGTCTTCCTCATTGTACGCACCGCCCGGCTTCGTCGCGTCGAACGCGGTGTGATCGCCGGTGATGACGAGCAGGTTTCTGGTTGTATCGCTCATGGGCCCCCACATGGGTCGAATCGAACTCTGCGAATCCCATAATAGCAAACCGCCGGTCAAAGACCGGCGGTCTACTTTATTTTCGGGTGCCCGCTATCAGGGGGATGATGTTACGGGCGAACCACGCCATGTCCCATGAGCGGCGCGGCCGGACGTCCGGGGGCCCCGGCGCCATCGGAATCGGGCAGGCAGTAGACCAACCCGACGACGAGCGGGCAGACGAGCACGGCGAAGACCGCCACCGCAGCCAGATATCCGTAGGCCACATGGGCCGAAAGAATCGTGGCAATGAAGAGACCGATGAGGGCAATGGCGCCGATACGCTGAGACATGTTCATGATGTTTATCCCGTTACTTCTTTTTCGTACCCGGTTTGGCGGGCTTGGAAGCGCCGCCCTTGGTGGCCTGGCTGGTCGCCGAAGCCGACTTAACCGAAGTCTTGCTCTTGAGCATTGGAAGTTGACCCATTCCAAAAACGCCGACCGATCGTCGGCACAAGAATCATTACGCCCCTTCCTTTCATTTATATAACGATATTTTCGTTATTTAATTATCGATGAATCCGATATAATAGCACCATGGATATCGAGTTCGCCCGGACCCTGGTGACCGTCGTCGAGGCCGGCAGTTTTCTCGGCGCGGCGGAGCGGCTCAACGTCACCCAGTCGACGGTCAGCGCCCGCATCAAGGAACTGGAGAATCAACTCGGCCGCCAGCTTCTCGACCGGGGACGTCACGGCGCCAAACCGACGCCCGCGGGTCAGCAGTTCCTGCGTCACGCCGGCGTTCTCGTCCGCGTCTGGCAGCAGGCTCGCCAGGAACTGAGCCTCCCGGATGAAGTCACGCAGGTTCTCAACATCGGCGCCCAGGTCAGCCTGTGGGACAGCTTGATGAGCGAATCTCTCGGCTGGCTGCGCACCAACCGGCCGGAGATCGCCATTCGCGCCGAGCTCGCCTCGTCCGAGATCCTGATGCGCCAGATCTCCGACGGCACTCTCGACATCGCCGTGCTTTACTCGCCGCAAAGCGGCCCCGGGCTGGTCGTGCACCAGATCCTCGACGACCGGCTCGTGCTGGTCTCAAACCGGGCGGATCATCCGCCCGAACCGGAAGCCGACTACGTCTTCTGCGATTGGGGGCTCGAGTTCCGCACCGCCCATGCGGTTGCCTTCCCCGACGCCGAAGCCCCGGCGCTGACCGTCGGCGCCGGCACCGTCGGCCTCGCCCACGTTCTCGATTTCGGTGGTGCGGTCTACGTGCCGGAACGGCTGGCGAAACCGTTTCTCGACAACGGGCAGGTCTTCGTCGTCGACGATGCGCCGGCATTCCACCATCCGGCTTACGTGGTCCACCCGCGCCGCGACCCGGACGACCTGATCCACGCGGTTGCGGCCAGCATCATGGAAATCGCCCGGCGCGGGACCTAGCCCCCGGCCAGTTTCGGCAGCAGCTGGACGTCGCTGCCCTCGGGTAGCGGCTGGAACAGGGAGTCGCGATAGATCTGGTTGTCGATGGCGACAACGACCCCGTCGTCGAGCAGCGGTTTCAGCTTGGGCTGAAGCTCGCCAAGCTGACGGAACAGGTCGCGGATGTCGGCGGCGTCGATGTCGAACTCCGACTGACCGCCCGCCTTCGACCGCAACGACCCGTTCAGCGTCACCTTGACCATGTCACGCCTTGGCGGCCTCGCGGAAGGCCGCCACCAGGCGCGGCGGCGACATCGGCGTTTCCAGCATGCGCATGCCCGTGGCATTGCGGACCGCGTTGCCGATAGCGCCGAGCGGCGGCACGATCGAGGTCTCGCCGACGCCGCGCACGCCGAACGGGTGACCCGGATTGGGTACCTCGACGATCACGGTTTCGAGCATCGGCAGGTCCGAACAGACCGGGATGCGGTAATCGAGGAAACCCGGGTTCTGCAGGCGGCCGTCTTCCGAGTAGATGTACTCCTCGTTCAACGCCCAACCGATACCCTGCGCCGCGGCGCCCTGCATCTGGCCCTCGACGTAGGACGGGTGCACCGCCTTGCCGGCATCCTGAATCACGGTGTAACGCACCACTTCGGTGAAGCCGGTTTCCGGATCGACCTTGAGATCGCAGATGTGCGCGGCGAAACCTTCGCCGGCGTTCTCCGCGTTGATCTCCGAATGGCCGGCGATCGGTCCGCCGGTGCTGTGCGCGATGGCGGCGATTTCCTTGAAGGTCATCGGATCGAACTTGCCGGCGTTGTCGCCGGCCGGGCGCGCGGCCCCGTCGACCCACTCGACCGCTTCTTCCGGAATGCCCCAGACCTTGGCGGCGCGGGCGCACATCTTCTTCGTTGTCTCGCCCGCCGCTTTGATCAGCGCCATGCCGGACGAGAACGTGGTTCGGCTGCCTTCGGTCGTTTCGGTGAAACCGATCGCCGAGGTGTCGGCGTTGACGGCGCGGACATCCTCGTACGGAATGCCGAGCGCCTCGGCCGTCATCAGGCACATCGAGGCACGCGAGCCGCCGATGTCCTGGGTGCCGAGTTGGATCGTCACCGTGCCGTCCTCGTTGACGTTGAGGCCGACGCAGGTCTGACCGCCGAAGTTGAACCAGAAACCGACCGCCGTACCGCGGCCGCAGCCCTCCGGCACCGGCGACTGGTAGTGGTCCGAATGCTTCAGCGCGTCGAGACAGGCGGCGATGCCGATCGGACCGTAGGTCGGGCCGTAGGACGACTTGGTGCCTTCCTTGGCCTGGTTGAGGATACGGAAGTCGACCGGGTCCATGCCCAGTTCGTGTGCAACGTCGTCCATCACGCTTTCGACGCCGAAGGCGATCATCGGCGCGCCGGGCGCGCGGTAGGCCGCCTGTTTCGGGCGGTTGCAGACGACGTCGTAACCGACGGTCTTGACGTTCTCCAGGTCGTAGCAGGCGAACGCGGTCATCGCGCCCCACTCGACCGGCGAACCGGCGAACGGGCCGCCCTGGTAGCGAAGCTCGGCTTCCGCGGCGACGATGCGGCCGTCCTTGGTGGCGCCGATCTTGACCCGGTTGGTCGACGACGACGTCGGCCCGGTGGCGCGGAACACCTCGTCGCGGCTCATCACGATCTTGACCGGGCGGCCGGTCTTCTTCGACAGCGCCAGCGCGACCGGTTCGATGAACACGGTGGTCTTGCCGCCAAAACCGCCGCCGATTTCCGACGCGGTGACACGCAGGCGCGACAGGTCCATGCCGAGCAGCCGCGCGCAGTTGTCGCGGATCATGAAGTGACCCTGGGTACAGACCCACATCTCGGCGTATCCGTCCGGGTTGTAGCTGGCGACGCAGGCGTGCGGCTCGATGTAGCCCTGGTGGGTGGCGCCGGTCTTGAAGGTGCGCTCGATGACCACGTCCGCCTTGGCAAAGCCGGCCTCGACGTCGCCGTGACCGAATTCCAGCACGTTGGCCACGTTCGACGGCTTGGTCGGTGCCGGATCGACGCCCTGGGTAAACATGTCGTCGTAGAGCAGCGGCGCGTCGGGCGCCATCGCGGCGTTCTCGTCAACCACCGCGGGCAGCACGTCGTAGTCGACCTCGATCAGTTTCAGTGCCTTCTTGGCGATGCTCTTCGACGTCGCCGCGACGGCGGCGACCGTGTGGCCGTCGTAGAGCGCCTTGTCGCGCGCCATGACGTTGATCAGGGTGTCGCGCAGGTCGTCGTCGCGCATCTCGAAGTCTTCGGCCGTGACCACGGCCTTGACGCCGGAGAGCGCCAGCGCCTTGGACGCGTCGATGCCCTTGATGCGGGCGTGGGCGTGCGGGCTGCGCAGGATCATGCCCCACAGCATGCCGGGCATGGTCATGTCGGCGCCGTAGCGAGCGCGGCCGGTAACCTTGTCGATGCCGTCGGGGCGGTTGGGCCGCGTACCGACGACCTTGAATTTGCGTTCGTTGGTCAGCGTTTCATCAAGCGGCATTCTTGGCCTCCCTGAGTTCGCGGGCGGCATCCATGACCGCCCGGACGATCTTGTCGTAGCCGGTGCATCGGCACAGGTTGCCGGCCAGCCAGTAGCGGACTTCGGTCTCCGTCGGATCCGGGTTGCGGTCGAGCAGCGACTTCGCCGCGACCAGGAACCCGGGCGTGCAGATACCGCACTGAAGCGCGGCGTGCTCGATGAACTTGGTCTGCAGCGGGTGAAGTTCCTCGCCGCTGGCCATGCCCTCGATGGTCTCGACCGTGCGGCCCTCGACCTCGGCGGCCAGCACCAGGCACGAGCACACAAGGCGGCCGTCGAGCACGACGCTGCACGCGCCGCAGTCGCCGGTGCCGCAGCCTTCCTTGGAACCCGTCAGGCCAAGGCGGTCGCGCAGGGTATCGAGTAGGGTTTCGTCGGCGCCGCAGACGAACTCGACCGCGTCGCCGTTGATGGTTGTGGTGACGGTTTTACCGCTCATGATCAGCTCCTTGCCCTGGAGAGTGCGATGCCGCACGCGCGGCGGGCGAGAACCCCCGCGACGTCCACCCGGAATGCCACGGTGCCGCGCTTGTCGTCGATCGGCGATGCCGCCGCCGAACAGGCCGCCGCCAGTTTTTCCATGGCGTCGTCGTCGACCTTGGTGCCGATCAGCGCCTTGGCGGCGTCCTCGACCAGCAGCGCGCGCGGCGCCACGGCGCCGAGCGAGACCCGCGCCGCCGTGCACGCGCCCGCGTCGTCGAGCGTCAGGCTGACGGCGGCGCCGACCACGGCGATATCCATTTCGGTGCGGGGAATGAACCGCAGATAGGCGTCGCCCGAGTTCGCGGGACGGCCCGGCAGGAACACCGAGGTCACCATCTCGCCCTTCTCCAGCGTCGTCTTGCCCGGCCCGGCGGCGAGATCCTCGACCGCAATGTCGCGGTCTCCGTTCGGCCCCTCGATCCGCACGGTGGCGCCGGCGGCGATCATCGCCGGCACGCTGTCGGCGGCCGGCGAGGCGTTGCAGAGGTTGCCGGTCATCGTCGCGCGGCCCTGGACCTGGGTCGACCCGATCAGGTTGGCGGCCTCGACGACGCCCGGCCACATGGCCTTGAGTTCGTCGTGCTCGCCGAGCGCGGCGCACGAAACGCCGGCGCCGATGCGGAATCCGCCGTCCTCGGCCTGGATATCCAGCATGCCCGGAATCCGCTTGAGATCGACAACCAGATCCGGCTCGACCATGCCCGAGCGGGTCTGAACCAACAAATCCGTACCGCCCGCGAGCACTTTCGCGATGCCGGCCTCGGCGGCCAGCATGGCGACCGCGTCGGCGACCGTACCTGGAGACTCGTAACGCATATCTGACACCCTTAATTCTTGCACGTTTGCCATCCCGAGGGTCCGACCCTGCAACGAAACCCTGCCCCCTTCACTATGCTAGTTGGGACATGACGGCACCGGCGCACCATGGCAAGTCATTTGGCCCGGCGCAAGATGCCTTTCAACACCACTTCGCGCACGGCTGAAGGCGACACGGGGGTGACGGATCGTCACCGCCGGGGCGGTCAGGCCTTGAAGCAGTTTTCGCGATGCCAGCCCAGGAAGCGGGGGTGACGGAAGGAGCTGGTTCAAATGCCGTACCAAGGCCGCTCTAAACAGCCGACGAAGATGACCGGTAAACGACTGGCATCCTCGTTGGCTGCTCAACCCATAAGCCAGACACTGCATTTGCATTCTCGGGTAGGTGGTCCTAGCGTGAGTTTCATTGCGCTCAGTGCCAAGATCAAGGTGACAATTGCTCGAAGTGCAATCTGACGAAATCGCTACTCTCGCGACCACCGTTTCATTGGCGATGGCCGGCACAGGTGCTTTGTACTTTGGATATCGATACTTGGCGAAGGCCATCGACGAGCATGACGTTGCGGTAAGACCAAGCGGATGGGGAAAGGTAATCGGCTACGGCTTGGCCGGAGTCATTCTCGTTCCCGGTCTACTGAAAGTATTGCTATTGATTGTGGCAGCTTGGTTCGAGCAGCCCCTGCCAATCGACAGTACCAGCAACGAAGCAACCATTCCCGCTCCAAGTACGACCTTCGACGTGGTCACCGTGATCTTGTCAGCAGTGCTCGTCGTTCTGATGTTCATAGGTGGGGCGCAAGTAGCAAGAATGAGCGCCCTCGTATTCGGACGGGCATTGGGAAAGGAAATCCCGTCGTCATCTGGTCAATTCGATTGGAGAAACTTTGATCTGGAGGGACATAAGCACGTAGTTGCCGACAGTGGAGAACCGGGTCCTCATTACGTATTCAGATGTGACAAGAAATACAGACACTTTCTCGGGTTATCGGGACTTTGTTTGATCGCAATGTTTCTGGTCATGTTGTTCCTATCAGACATGTTGTTCTCTGCCTTCCCTATCAACACGGCGGGTGGCGTGTTCGTTCTCCTATTCCTAATCATCATGCCCGCCACGGCCATTAAGTATCTCGTTAGTGCGGCAAAAGGAGGACCGGTTCTGACGGTCTCTTCATCAGAACTCTTAATGGAGGATTGGGAAGGCTCTTTCTTTGCCCTGAGAATACCCGTCTTCACAATTTCCGAAGCACACTTCTCGAATGTGGCGAAGCTTCGGATCGATCCCTCGTTGGATCATTCATCACCGCATAGGTACATCCCGGGGGCCTTGGGGAGACTGTTCAAGCAGGTTAGTCGCTGGTTCCGAGACGATATAGAAACGCTGTCTTTCCTGGGTCTGGACGGGGGTCCAGACGCACCCCGTACCGCTATTCGATCGCTCCTTCCAGACAGAGTCGTGAGGGATCAGCCGATAGAGCACAGAAGACCCGAAAGGAAATTTTTTGCCGTCTTGCTAATGGCTACCGCGCTGCTCGTCATAAATTTTGCGATCAGAGGAATCATTTGAGCACTGGGTATACGTTCGTAAATCCCATGGCCCGTTCGACCCGCCGCAACTGTGTCGGGAAGCAGGCCTCCACTCGACCTGTGAGTTACTGAAAAAAGTTTCCCATGAGAGATGGTAGAGGAAGGGGGATAGTGGAAATCGCCCTGCCCGGCCAATATCCATCCCTCGCTGGCGCTCGGGACCGCCTGCGGCGTCGCTTGGACGCGGTGCGTCCTCGCCGAACCCCGGGGTTGTAATCAGATCCACTCGCTCGTCGTCAAAAAGGCCCGTCCCGGAAACCCGGGCGGGCCTTTTTGATGGCGGAGGGAGGGGGATTCGAACCCCCGATACGGTTTCCCGTATACACGCTTTCCAAGCGTGCGCCTTCAGCCACTCGGCCACCCCTCCATCGGTGCGCGCCGGCGGAACACCGGCGTCAGGCGGGGCACCTTATAGTCCGTCCGGTGGGGCGCGGACAAGCGCTTCGCGCGTCCCCGGCGCTCGCGATCGGATCAGTCGCCGACCGCTTCCATCAGCAGGTTCTGGAAATGGTGCACGCCGTGTTCGGCGATGTTGCGCTCCGCCGGGTCGCAGACGAAGCGGCCCTGGTTGAAGCCCTTCGACTTGAGGCCCTTGTAGACGCTCTCGCAGAGCCCGATATCCTCCGGCTGCAGGACTTCATCCATGTACTTGATGGCGTCCTTCATCTGCTGGCTCGGTTCCTCCTGCAGGCAATAGACGTCGAGGTACTCGATGGTGTGGTCGGGGCCGTCGGGGATGATCTGCAGGGTCATGATGTTGGCCTCGCCGGGATACGCCCAGATCGTCACGTTCGGCCACACGAACCACGCCGCGTAGCCGAAGTCGACGTCGCCCTTCTCGAAGCTGTAGGCCGCCGTCGCGGTCGAGCGCGGCGCGCCGGCGATGTGGCTCGACATCCAGCGCCGCGTGTTCACGTCGTAGGTCTGCATGTCCATGAGGTCGACCAGCGCCGGGTGCGCGGGCGTGCAGTGATAGCATTCGAGGAAGTTGTCGATCATGACCTTCCAGTTGCAGTTGACCCGATATTCGACGCGCTGCGAGAACACGAGGTCGTCGAGCGCGGGAATGTAGGACTTGATCTGATCCTCGAGGTCCTCGACGACCTCGGCGATGTCGGGCGCGTTGCCGTCGACGTTGACCCAGACGAAGCCGCCCCGGGTTTCGCAGCGGACCGGCTTCAGGCCGTAATCCGACTTGTCGAAGTTGGGCATGGCGTCGGTGTTGCGCGCGCGCACCAGCGAGCCGTCGAGTGCGAACGACCAGGCGTGATACGGGCACACCATCAGGTTCGACATGCGCCCGGCCTTTTCCCTGGTGATCTGGTGGCCGCGGTGCATGCAGACGTTGTAGAAGGCGCGGATCACGTCGTCGCGGCCGCGCACGATCAGGATCTGCTCGTCGCCGATGTCGACGACCACGAAGTCCCCGGTCTGGCGCAAACGCCCGGCATGACACGCGAGCCACCAGTTGGCGTGAAACACCTTCTCGTACTCGATATCGAGCATCGCCGGGTCGGTGTAATAGCGCGCCGGGATGGAGAAGGATTTCGCCGGTTCCTTGTCGAACGGCCGGTCGTCGTCGCGAAATGCCAGAACGTTGCTCATGCTTGGGTCTCCCTTGGTTCGCCTGCTTCCCTTTCAAATAAGCTAAACGCACTCAGTGACCGATAAAATTGATACTTTCTGATGAATATGCATAACTAATGATTATGCATTATCTGCGGAAACGCCTGCCGCCGCTGGGCGCCCTGACCGCGTTCGAAGCCGCCGCCCGGCATCTCAGCTTCACCCGCGCGGCCGAGGAACTGAACCTCACCCAGGCCGCGATTAGCCGCCAGATCAAGGCGCTCGAGGACGACCTCGGCGTCAGGCTGTTCGTGCGCGCCAACCGACGCGTTACCCTGACCGCCGAGGGCCGCCAGCTGCTGCACGCCGCGGCGCCGGCGCTGGCGCAGATCGCCAATGCCGCCGAACAGGTCCGCACCACCGGCGGCAACGTGCGCATCAACGTCGCCACCGACCAGTCCGTCGCCGCGCTGTGGCTCGCGGACCGGCTCGGCGACTTCCGCAAGCGCCATCCCGACATCGCGGTGCGCCTGGTGGTCTCCGACAACGAGGCCGACTGTCTCGCCGACGCCAACGACATCGCCATCGTTCACGGCAGCGGCGACTGGCCCGGGTTCGACAGCCGCGAGCTGTTTGGCGAAGCGGTGTTTCCGGTGTGCAGTCCGGCGTTCGCCGAGCGGCACGGCCCGATCCGGACCCCGGCCGACCTCGCGCGCCTGCCGCTGATCGAGCTCGAGGACGACCACTGGGACTGGATCAGCTGGCGCGTCTGGCTGACGCAGATCGGCGTCGACCGTCCGACGGAGGGTCCCAGGTTGCAGATCAACAACTACCCGCTGGTGCTCGACGCCGCGGCGCGCGGCGAGGGCATAGCGCTCGGCTGGCGTCACCTCGCCGACCGGCTGATCGCCGACGGCAGGCTGGTCCGGCCGTTGTCGGATCTCGTGGAAACCGATTTCGGCTATCACGTCCTGCTGCCGACGGTCCGTCCCGTCGAACCGGCGGTATCGGCGTTCAGCGACTGGCTGAGCAGCGCCGCGCCCTAGCAACCTAACCGTCGGTCGACGCGATGGTGTCGCGCAGCTTTTCGAAACGCGCCTCGGTGGCGGGGTCCGGCGTGTCGGCGCCGAGCGCGGCGATCTGGTCGCCGACATCCTGCCAATCCGCCGCCGTCAAGGCCGCCAGCGCCGCGGGGAAGATCACGGTTTCCTCGGTCCGCATATGGCGCCTGAGGAACGTCGCATAGTCATTGGCCAGCGCCGACAACTGCTCCTTGTCGATGTTCTCTTGCCGCAGCACGCGTTCGATCGCCGATTTGAACCGCCGCGTGTAGTTGCCCAGAATCTTGTGCTCCGCCGCCAGATCGCCCATCTTCTCGGCGGCGTCGGGATCGCGTTCCTGCAGGAACCCGAAAACGATGTCTTCCTTCGGATGGTGCCGCGCGCCCGGGTAGGCATGGCAGTACTCGACCGCCGCAAGCAGCCGCTCGAAATCGGCCGCGCCGCCGGTCGAGAACGCCTCCATTTCCTCGTCGATGACGGCGAACATCGCCTGCATGACGCGGTGTTCGTCACGCAGCAGATCGATTACCGGCTGGGTCGTCATGGCTCTTCTCCCTCTTCGTTGCCGACGCCGCCCGTCGCGCACCTTGCCCGCACAAACTCGAACAGGCGTTCGAATTCGGCCGAGCGGCCGGCGCCGAACAGCGGGTCGTGGTGATTGTCCGTGAAGGCCCGATCCATGACGGCCTTGTCGGCGGCCGTCAGGCTCTCTTCGGCGGCCGGGATGACCGTATCCTCCTCGAGACGCATGTGATCGAACTCGAACTGGCAATAGCGCGCGACCGCCTGGCGGAACGCCGCGCGGTCGTCCGTGTCCATGAGCGATTTCGCCGCGGCACGGGCGCGGGCAAGAACCAGCGCACCATCACGATGCTGGCGTTCCAGCAAGTCGAGAGTGCCCGCGATATCGGGCCGGCGCAGCCGCAGTTCGGCAAACAGATAGAGGTTTTCCTTGGGGTGGTGCTGCGTGTTGAGAAAGCCGTCGACGTAGGCGAATACCGAGTCGAGAAGCCCGAAGTCCGGTGCCGCCCCGGTAGTTTGGTAGCGCTGAGCCTCGGCCTCCAGGAACTTCAGAACCTTTGCCAGATTGCGGTGTTCCTGTCGGATGACGCCTATGCCGTCGAGCGGTTTCGTTTCCGTCATCGTCGCCTCTCCCGGTATCGGGTCGGCCGGCCCGGTCGCTCTAGTTCCAGCCCTCGACGCCGGCCATGTTGGGCAGTTGGTGGGCGATTCCCTTGTGACAATCGATACAGGTCTTGTCGCCGGTCGCCAGGTAGGTCTCGTGCGCGACCGCGGCACGCGGGCTCTGCACCGAGAAATCCATGTACTCCTCGCTGTGGCAGTTGCGGCATTCGAGCGAGTCGTTTGCCGAAAGCCGTGCCCACTCGTGCTTGGCAAGCTCCAGCCGCTTGTTCTCGAACTTCTCGCGGGTGTTGATGGTCCCGAAGATCTTGCCCCAGACCTCCTTGGACGCCTGCATCTTGCGGGCGATCTTGTCGGTCCATTCGTGCGGCACGTGGCAGTCGGGGCATGTCGCCCGCACGCCGGACCGGTTGGTGAAGTGAATCGTCGAGCGCAGCTCCTGGTAGACGTTGTCGCGCATCTCGTGACAGCTGATGCAGAACGTCTCGGTGTTGGTCAGTTCGAGCGCGGTATTGAAGCCGCCCCAGAAGATGACGCCCGCGACGAACCCGCCGACCGTCAGGGTGCCGAGGCTGAGGTAGGCGGCCGGCCGCGTGAACGTCCGCCAGAACGCGGCAACGAGTTCCTTCAAGCGCGTCATGGCTTGCTCCCGGCCGCCTGCATCACTGGGCCGCCGCGTTGCCGAGCAACGTGTCGATGTCGACGAACGTGTTGCCGACGAGGGGCTCGGTTTCGGTCTGCACCACGTGACACTGGTTGCAGAAGTAACGCCGCGGCGACACGGTCGCCAGGAACTGTCCGTCGCGGTCCATGAAGTGGGTCACGCTAAGCATGGGCGCGCCGCTCTCGGACACGCGGTTGCGCGCATGGCACGACAGGCACTGGTTGCCGTTCTTGTCGAGCTGATAGCCGTCGATCTTGTGCGGAATCGTCGGCGGCTGCTCGGGGTAAGCGCGGATACGCTGCTTCGCGGTCTCCTCGGTCGCCGGGATGCGCGGCGCCTCGGCGTTCCCGTAGAGCGGTGCGAGGCCGCGCAGGCCGGTCGTCGCTTCCTGGGCGGCCGCCGTCACGGCCAGCAACCCGCCGGACACCAGGGCGGCAACGAGGACGACGAACGTGGGATGCCGTTTGGTTTTCATGGTCGCCTCCCCGCTCAGACTTTTTCGATCCGCACGGCGCACTTCTTGAAATCCGTCTGCTTGGAGATCGGATCGGTGGCGTCGAGCGTGACCTTGTTGATCAGCTGGCTGGCGTCGAACCACGGCACGAACACCAGTCCGCGCGGCGGCTTGTTGCGCCCGCGCGTTTCGACCCGGGTTCGGATCGACCCGCGCCGCGACACGACCTCGATCTCCGAACCCCGCCGCAACTCGAGCGCCGCGGCGTCGTCCGGATGCATGTAGCAAAGCGCGTCGGGCACCGCGCGATAGAGCTCCGGCACGCGCTGGGTCATCGACCCGGAGTGCCAGTGCTCGAGCACGCGCCCCGTGGTCAGCCAGAACGGGTACTCGTCGTCCGGGCTCTCGGCCGGCGGCTCATAGGGCAGCGCGAAGATCACCGCCTTGCCGTCGGGCTTGCCGTAGAACTGCACGCCCTTGCCCTTCTCGACATAGGGGTCGTAGCCCTCGCGATAGCGCCAGCGGGTTTCCTCGCCGTTGACCACCGGCCAGCGCAGGCCGCGTTCATTGTGATAGGTGTCGAATGGCGCCAGGTCGTGGGCGTGGCCACGGCCGAAACCGGCGTATTCCTCGAACAAGCCCTTCTGGACGTAGAAGCCGAAATCCTGGGACTCGTGATTGCCGTAATCGGGCGACGTTTCGGACAGCGGGTACTTGTCGACCTCACCGTTGCGAAACAGGATCTCATAGAGGGTCTTGCCGGCGTATTCCGGCTTCTGCGCGATCAATTCGGCGGGCCAGACCTCCTCGACCTTGAAGCGCTTGGAAAACTCCATGACCTGCCACAGGTCGGATTTCGATTCGCCGGGTGCCGGCACCAGTTCGTACCAGAACTGGGTGCGCCGCTCGGCGTTGCCGTAGGCGCCTTCCTTCTCGACCCACATGGCCGTCGGCAGGATCAGGTCGGCGGCCTGCGCGGTTACCGTCGGATATGCGTCGGAAACGACGATGAAGTTGTCCGGGTTCCGATAGCCGGGAAGGCCCTCCTCCAGCATGTTCGGTGCGGCCTGCATGTTGTTGTTGACCTGGACCCAGTAGGCGTTGAGCTTGCCGTCCTTGAGCATGCGGTTCTGCAACACGGCGTGGTAGCCGGGCTTCTCGGGGATGGTGCCCTCGGGCAGTTTCCAGATCGTCTCGGCATACGCCCGGTGTTCCGGGTTCATGACGACCAGGTCGGCCGGCAGGCGGTGGGCGAACGTCCCGACCTCGCGCGCCGTGCCGCAGGCGGACGGTTGGCCGGTCAGGGAAAACGGACTGTTGCCCGGTTCGGCGATCTTTCCGGTCAGCAGGTGGATGTTGTAGATCAGGTTGTTGACCCAGACGCCGCGCGTGTGCTGGTTCACGCCCATGGTCCACAACGACATGACTTTCTTCGACGGATCGGCGTAGATCTTCGCGAGCTGAAGCAGCGCCTCTTTCGGGACGCCCGACATCTCGTGCGCCTTCTCGAGGGTATACTCGGAAACGAACGCGGCGAACTCGTCGAACGACATCGGCTCGGAGCCCCCGACCTTGTCGTTGTTCCTGGCTGCCTGCTCGAGCGGATGCTCGGGCCGCAGCCCGTACCCGATATCTGGATTGCCGCGCCGGAAGTTGGTGTGGCGGTTGACAAAATCGTAGTTCACGCCGCCGTTCTGGATGATGTAGTTGGCGATGAAGTTGAGGATCGCCAGATCCGAATGCGGCGTGAAGATCATCGGCAGGTCGGCCAGTTCGAAGCACCGGTGTTCGAACGTCGACAGCACACAGACCTCGACATGCGGATGGCTGAGCCGCCGGTCCGTCAGACGGGTCCACAGGATGGGATGCATTTCCGCCATGTTCGAACCCCAGAGCACGAACGCGTCGGCGTGCTCGAAGTCGTCATAGCAGCCCATCGGCTCGTCCATGCCGAAAGTCCGCATGAACCCACCGACGGCCGACGCCATGCAGTGGCGCGCATTGGGATCGATGTTGTTGGAGCGGAACCCGGCCTTGTAAAGCTTCGACGCCGCGTAGCCTTCCCACACGGTCCACTGGCCTGAGCCGAACATGCCGACCGCGGTCGGACCCTTCTCCTTCAGCGCCTTCTTGAACTTCTCGGCCATGATGTCGAAGGCTTCGTCCCAGCTGACCGAGGTGAACTCGCCGTCCTTGTCGAAGCGTCCGTTCTTCTTGCGCAGCAGCGGCTGGGTCAGCCGGTCCGAGCCGTACATGATCTTCGACAGGAAGTAGCCCTTGACGCAGTTGAGCCCCTTGTTCACTTCGGCCTTCACATCGCCATGGGTGGCGACAACACGGTCGTTCTTCGTCGCGACCATCACCGAACAGCCGGTGCCGCAGAACCGGCACGGCGCCTTCGACCACGTCAGGCCGGTCTGGTCCTTCGCCGTCACCAGGTTCTGGGCTTCGGCGGGAAGGCTGAGTCCGGCCGCCGCCGCCGCGGCAATCGTTGCCTGGGACTTCAGGACCTGGCGGCGGGTCAAGGGACGCATTGTCATGGGGCATCTCCACTATCGTGCAGCGGCTCGTCGTCCGAGCCGAAGTCGTCGATCAGATGAAAAACGAGATTGGCGGCGATCACACCTTCGCGCACCGCGATCGCGTCGGCAAAACGCGTGATGTCGGATTCATGCGCTGACTCGAGCACGGCAACGATCTTTCCGGTTGGGCTCTCGACCGGAATCTCGGCGCCGGCGCCAAGGATTGCGGCGCGCACCTCATCCATCCGGTCCGGACGGACATGCACGACGAGACTGGATACGTGGGTTTCGCTCATCCTGCCCCCTTGCCGCGGCTCAACCCGGCGGACCCGGCGGCCCGAGGAAAAGCTGGGACAGCCAGATGGCCAATCCGTAGGCGCCGGTGAACGCGACCGCGAGGCCGGGAATGATGACAAAACAGGTGACCAGGAAAACGTAAGTCTCCCGTTTCCGGTCCGGCGGCGGCATCGTGGTCGGTTCAGCAGTCATCGTGGCACCTTCATCGCCGGCCCCGAGGAACGACATCGGGGGAGTATTTCGCCAAGGTAATCGCTTGCCGCCCCCGCCGCCTTGACATAAGTCAAAACGGGATCAAGGAGTGCCCCTGATGCTGTCGGAAACGGATATCGCGGTTCTTGCACGCACCCGCCTGCTCGGCCGGGTCGACCGCGCCGTGCTTGCGTCGCTTGTCGGCCCGGGCACGGTCAGAACCTATGACAAGGGCCAGACGGTGTTTCGCAAGGGCGATCCGGCGAGGCACATTTTCGTCGTTCTGGAGGGGTGGGTGAAGATCTACCGCGACACCCCCCAGGGTGAGGAGGCCGTACTGGGCGTGTTCGGACCAGGCGAGACGTTCGCCGAGGCCGCGGCGTTCCTGACAGGCGTCTATCCGGCATCGGCGGAGGCAGTCGAGTCCACCCGGCTTTGCGCTATCGCCCATGAAAGATTGAGATCGGAGATCAAGGCGGATCCCGACATCGCCATGAGCATGCTGGGCGCCATGGCGTGGCACCTGCACGGCATGGTCAACGATCTCGAGAGACTGAAGACGCGCAACGCGCCGCAGCGCATCGGTATTTTTCTGCTGGAGATGTGTGTCAACCAGGACTCGCCGTGTACGGTCTACCTGCCGTATGAGAAGTCGCTGATCGCAGCACGGCTCGGCATGACCCCGGAGAGCCTGTCGCGGAGTTTCTCGCGGCTCGCCGAGGTCGGGGTGCGGCTCGAGGGACACCGGGTCGAAATCGAAGACCGGCGGCGCCTCGAAGCCCATTGCCAGTTCGAATCGCGGAAGCGCCCGGCCCGCGACCGAACCCGCTGACATCGTGAGCCACGTCACCAGTTAGCGCTTCGGCATCGGCCTTTGAAGGGGTATGCTTTCGCCGTGCGACGGATTCTGTTCTATGCGGGTTGGGCGCTGCTTGCCGCCGCCTTTATCGCCGGCGCGGCGGAGCCGTTGGCGACATCCACCGGATTCGGATTCTCAAGTCTCATCGTCCCGGCCTACGATCTCTGGTACTCGCTTTCGCCGCGCACCCTGATTCTGACGGAAATCCGGGTCGAAGCGGTTGCCCCGTTTGTATGGGATCCGCTCGCCCTCACCTTGCTACAGCTGCCGGCGTGGTTGCTGCTCGGCATCCCGGGCGGTCTTTTGACTTGGTTTCTGAGACCCTACCAGGCGATCTCCGACGAGATGCGCGAGGATTTGGAACACTACCGGGAATCGCTGCTGATTATCGAAACCCTGAGCCGAGATGCCGAGGCCGACGACACCTACGATCCGGACGAGGACGACAACGCGCCGGTGCACCTGATGTTCGATCTCGACGAGAGCGAAGACGAGGACATGCGCGAGGCCTATCGCGACGGCGGCATCCACGCCAACTACGCATCCTTCGACGGTATCGAGGAATGGCACCGTGGAATCGGCGACGGCGACGACGACGGGAATGACGACGGGGCGGAAGAGCGCCCCGAAGACCGGCGTTTCAGGCTACCGCGCTCCTGATCGTCGCGTTCCGCCGTATCGTGCCGATATGTGCTTGCAGACGCCCGGGCCATGCCCGATCAATATCGTGTCATGCGAGACCAGTTTCACAAAATTCAGCGACTGCCGCCGTACGTCTTCGACCAGGTCAACAAGCTCAAGGCGGCGGCCCGCGCCCGCGGCGAGGACGTCATAGATTTCGGCATGGGCAACCCGGACCAGCCGCCGCCCGCCCACGTCGTCGCCAAGCTCGCCGAAGTCGTCGGCGACCCGCGGATTCACCGTTACTCGACGTCACGCGGCATCCCCGGCCTGAGGCGCGCGCTCTGCGCCTACTACAAGCGCCGTTTCGGCGTCGAGCTCGACCCGGAGACGGAGGTCATCGCCACGTTGGGCTCGAAGGAGGGCCTCGCCAACCTGGCCCAGGCGATCACCAGCCCGGGCGACGTCATCCTGGCGCCGAGCCCGGCCTACCCGATCCACGCCTTCGGCTTCATCATCGCCGGCGCCTCGATCCGGCATTACCGGCGCGGCACGGCGGCCGAGATCATCGACCAGTTGGAGCGCGCCGTGCGGCACTCGGTACCGACGCCGCTGGCGCTGGTGCTGAACTATCCGGCCAATCCGACCGCCGACGTGGTCGATCTGGCGTTCTACGACGACGTCGTCGGCTTTTGCCGCAAGCACGGCATCTACGTTATCTCGGACCTCGCCTATGCCGAGGTCTTCTTCGACGGCGACCCGCCGCCCTCGATCTTCCAAATCCCCGGCGCCAAGGATATCGCCGTTGAGTTCACCTCGATGTCGAAGACCTATTCCATGCCGGGCTGGCGCATCGGCTTCTGCGCCGGCAATCCGACGCTGATTGCCGCCCTGGCGCGGGTCAAGAGCTATCTCGACTATGGTGCGTTCACCGCCATCCAGGTCGCCGCGACCACCGCGCTCAACGGGCCGCAGGACTGCGTCGACGAGATGCGCGCACTCTACAAGGGTCGCCGCGACGTACTGGTCGAGAGCTTCAGCCAGGCCGGCTGGTCGATCCCATCGCCACCCGCCAGCATGTTCGCCTGGGCGCCGATCCCCGAACGCTTCGCCAACCTCGGATCGCTCGAGTTCTCGACGCAACTCCTCGCGCAGGCCGACGTCGCGGTCTCGCCCGGTGTGGGTTTCGGCGAATACGGCGAGGGTTTCGTGCGTCTCGGGCTTGTCGAGAATCCGCAGCGCATCCGCCAGGCCGCGCGCAACATCAAGGCGTTCCTGAACAAGTCCTGATCTCAGGAGTGCGACGGCCGCGACTGGACGGCCGCACCGGCCGTCGCCAGATCATCCGCCGCAGAGTCGAACCAGGGCCAATCTCCGATCCTGCCCGCGTCGCCGACAAGGTAGACGGCACGTGCGAACGCGATCGCGTTCTCGACCAGACGAAGCGACCCGTCTGCGAGGTGCGGTGCTGCCAGTGACATCGGCAGGTATCCCGTCGCCGGATTGTCCAGCATGTGCCCGAGCGCCCACGAGGCGGTTCCGAAGATCAGTGCCGCCGCCTTGGCTTCAGGGTAAGCCGCGGCATGGCGACGACGAAAATCCTGTCCGAGATCGACGTAGAGGTGCGGCGGCCCCGGATAGGGCTTCATGTCCGTCGAGGATTCCGAGGTGACCAGTACGATCCGGTCATCAAACAGATGGCGGGTAAACGTGCTGTCGCCGCCGGCAGGCCGGTGGCAGATCGCAACGTCGATCAGCCCGCTGGCCAGCCAGCGGTCGATCTCGGCCTGTTCGCCGCCCCAGGCCGACAAGGCAACCTCGGGATGCGCCTTGCGGACCCCGTCGAACCAGGCCTGGCCGACACCGGCCCAAAGATCGAAGTGGCACCCGATGTTGCACACCGTATCGCAGGATTCGGGCAGAGCGATTTCATGCTTCGCCTGCTGCCACGCCTGCATGATGAGCTCGGCGTATCGTTGGAACTTGAAACCGGCGGACGTCATCGCCGTGCCCGCTTTGCTGCGTTTCAAAAGGCTCTGGCCGAGCTGGTCCTCGAGCGTGTTGATGCGCGCGGTCACCGTCGACTGGGTAACGTGCAGGGTGTCGGCCGCCCGGTTCAGGTTGCCGGCGGCGACGACCGCGAGAAACGTCTGGAGGAACGCCAAATTCATGACTCTATAATTCACAAAAATCGAATTAAGTCTCCAATTATATTCGTTTTCACAATCATAGAACTGCGGTTACCGTTATCTCACGATAGCCACCCGCCGCCCCTTCGACGGAGCAATGCCATGGAGTTCAACTACTTCCTGACCAGTTACATGCCGGACTCGGCGGTCGGCGGTAAGCAGCATTTCGACAACATGGTCGAACTGGCGGTGGCAGCCGACCGTCTCGGGTTCAAGGCGGTGTCACTGCCTGAGCACCATCTCATCAACCTGCTGATGATGCCTTCGCCACTGCAGATGGCTGTCAAGATCGCGGCCGTCACCGATCGCGTCGAGATCGTGACCGCGGTCGCCGTCCTGCCGGTCCGTGACATGCGGATCTTCGCCGGCGAACTGACCCAGGCCGACATCCTGTGCGACGGCCGGCTGATCCTCGGCGTCGGACGCGGCGCCTTCGCCTATGAGATCGAACGCTTGGGCGTGCCGATGGCGGAAACCCGCGAACGTCTCGACGAATCGCTCGCGGTGCTTCAGGCGCTGCTCGACGGAGAAGACGTCGCGTGGGACGGGAACTACTACCGCTTCGACCCGATCACGATCATGCCGCGACCGATGCGGCCGATTCCGATGATGATGGCGGTGATGAACCCCGAGGGAATCTACCAGTGCGCGAGGCGGGGCTTCAACATCCAGACCACCGTGCTGTCGGCGACCAACGAGGTTCTCCTCGAACTCGTCGAGGCATTTCATCGCGGCAAGCGCGAGGCGGGCGATGCCGGCAAGAACCTGCGTCTGTCGATCCAGCGCGTGCTCTATTGTGCGGAGGATGCCGCCGACGCGCGCGAGAAGCTCGAACTGGCGCATGCCTACTATTCGCGCTTCGACAACGTGTTCACCGGACCGGGTATCGTGAAGAACGGCGCCATCGAGCCGCTGCCCCGAGAACAGACGGTCGAGGAACTCGGCGAGAACCTGCTGATCTGCCCGCCCGACGAGATGATCGACCGGCTGCGACTCTATGCCGATGCCGGCATCGACGAGGTCATCGTCAGCGCTGGGACCGGCGCGTCCCATGACGACTCCCTCGCCGCGATGGAACGTTTCGCGGCCCGTGTCATGCCCCATTTCACCGACCGTGCGGCAAGCGCCGCCGCCGAGTAGCCTTACACATCGGTTCCATTCAACTGCTCAGAGGATTCAGCAAGTGCCTGTCATTCACGTCGAAATGTTCGCCGGCCGCGACCGTCAGAAGAAGGCTGAGATCGCCCGTGAACTAACCGATACATTCGTCCGCGTTGCAGGCGGAAAACCGGAGGGCGTCACCATCATTTTCGCCGAGGTCGACAGGGAGAACTGGAGCGCCGGCGGCACGCTCGTCGCCGATCGCGATGGCGCCTGACCGCAGATGACCGACACGATTGCCTGCGCGTACACGGTCGAGGGCAAAGGCCCGCCGCTGATTCTGATCCACGGCATCGGCGCGGCGCGTGATGCGTGGCGCTTCATGGTGCCCGCTCTTCGCGAACGTTTCACGGTGGTGACCTACGACCTGCGCGGTCACGGCGCCTCGCCGTTGCCCGACCGTCCCTTCGGTCTCGACGAGCTGGTCAACGACCTCGAAGGCGTGCGTCGCCGCACGGGCTTCGAAAAGGCCCACTTCGCCGGCCATTCGCTCGGCGGCATGATCGGGCCGGCCTACGCGCGCGCCTATCCCGACCGGGTGCTGTCGCTTGGCCTGCTGTCGACTGCGGCCTTCCGCACCGAAGACGACTCGACCAAGGTCTGGGGCGTCGTCAAGGCGATGGAGGACCGGGGCATCCCCGACGTTCTGGCGACCCTGATCAACCGCTGGTTCACCGACGCCTTCATCGCGGCCAACGGCGACATCGTCGAGAGGCGACTCGAGCAGGTCGTCGCCACGGATCCGGACGTCTTTCTCAATGTCTTCCGGATCTATGCCGGCACCGAGATGGGGCCGTGGTTGCACGAAGTCGCGCACCCCGCGCTGGTGCTCACCGGCGAGAACGACGGCGGCTGCAACCCTCGTCTCAACAGGCTGATCGCCGACGCCATGCCGAATGCCGAGCTCGTCATCCTCAATGGCTACAAGCACTCGATCCTGGTCGAGGCGGGCGACACCGTCGCCAGCCACATCATTCGATTCATCGACGAACTCGGATAGCTCGTCGCCGCCGCACGTCTCGACCCCTTGGGATTCCGCGGTTCATCCGCCAAGCCGCGCACAACGTCAAGGCGCGCAAGGCAGAACCCGGCGGCACGCTCGTCGCGGTGAGCTGAACGATGTCGTCGCGATCGCCTAGTTCTCGGCGATTTCCGCGTTCTTCGCCTGTTTCTCGGCGAACGACAGGCCGAGCTCGGTCAGCTTCTTGAACTCGTCGGCATAGTCCTGCTGCGCGGTCTCGGTCCATTCACGCTGGCATTCGACGAGATCGGCGCCGTCCTTGCATTCGCAGACCTTTCGCGCGAAGTCCTGCTGGCGGGCGAGCCGGCGGGCCATGAACGCCGCGACCTCGCGGTTCCAGATCGTGAACCAGTCGATGTACGTTTCCGTCGATTTCACGAAGGTGTCGACGAGGGCATCGTTGAGCGCCTGATCGTCGGACCCATGGGATTTCGCGCCGGCGGCTTTCTTTGCGGCTTGGGCTTGGGTGGTTGTCATCTTCTCCTCCATCGGACGCCGTCTCAAACGCGGCGCCTGGTGACAATGTTCGCACGGCGAGCGCCGCCGCGCGTTGATCTGAGTCAATGAGGAAACGAGAGTTCAGTCGTCGCCGGCCTTGAGCGCCGCGAGGAAGGCCGTCTGCGGGATCTCGACGTTGCCGAACTGGCGCATCCGCTTCTTGCCCTTCTTCTGCTTCTCGAGGAGCTTCTTCTTGCGGGTGATGTCGCCGCCATAGCATTTCGCGGTGACGTCCTTGCGCATGGCCGACACGGTCTCGCGGGCGATGACGCTGCCGCCGATCGCCGCCTGCAGCGCGATCTTGAAGAGCTGGCGCGGGATCAGGTCCTTGAGCCGCTTGATGATCTGGCGCCCGCGCGCCTCCGCCTGGCTGCGGTGCGCAATGAACGACAGCGCATCGACGTTGTCCTGGTTGACCAGGATCGAAACCTTCACGAGATCGGACTCGCGGTACTCGTCGAGTTCGTAGTCGAAGCTCGCGTAGCCGCGCGACACCGACTTCAGCCGATCGTAGAAATCGAACACCACCTCGTTGAGCGGCAGCCGGTAGACGGCCATGGCGCGGCTGCCGACGTAGGTCAGCTCGATCTGCTCGCCGCGCCGCTCCGTGCACAGCTGCAGCACCGCACCGAGGTATTCGTCGGGCACCATGATGTTGGCGCGGATCCACGGCTCCTCGATGGTGTCGATCTTCTCCGGCGCCGGCATGTCGACCGGGTTGTGCAGCTCGATCGTCCCGCCCTTGATCTGATGGATGCGGTAGACGACCGACGGCGCCGTGGTGATCAGGTCGAGGTCGAACTCGCGCTCGAGTCGCTCCTGCACGATCTCAAGATGCAGCAAACCAAGAAACCCGCACCGGTAACCAAGGCCGAGCGCGGCCGATGTCTCGGCTTCGTAGTGGAAACTGGCGTCGTTGAGATGCAGCTTGGCGAGCGCGTCGCGCAGGTTTTCGTACTCGGAGCTGTCGACGGGAAACAGGCCGCAGAACACCACCGGGATCGAGGGCTTGAAGCCCGGCAGCGGCTTCGGCGTCGGATTCTTGTCGTCGGTGATGGTGTCGCCGACGTCGGTCTCGGCGACGGTCTTGATCGCGGCGGTGAAGTAGCCGACCTCGCCGGGGCCGAGCTGATCGATCTTGGTCGGTTTCGGCGTGAACACGCCGACCTGCTCGACCTGGTAGGTGTAACCCTTGGCCATCATGCGGATTTTCATGCCGCGCTTGAGCACGCCGTCGTGGATGCGCACCAGGATCATGACGCCGAGGTACGGGTCGTACCAGCTGTCGACCAGAAGCGCCTTGAGCGGCGCGTCCAGCGTGCCGGTCGGCGCCGGCATCTTCTCGACGATGGCCTCGAGCACGTCGGGAACGCCCTTGCCGGTCTTGGCCGAGATCTCGAGCGCGTCGGAGGCATCGATGCCGATGACCTCCTCGATCTGCTCCTTGACCCGTTCGGGTTCGGCCGCCGGCAGGTCGACCTTGTTGAGCACCGGGATGATCTCGAGATCGGCGTCGATCGCCAGATACACGTTGGCCAGGGTCTGCGCCTCGACGCCCTGCGACGCGTCGACCACCAGCAGCGCGCCTTCGCAGGCGGCCAGAGACCGCGAGACCTCGTAGGTGAAATCGACGTGGCCCGGCGTGTCCATCAGGTTGATCTGGTAGGTCTCGCCGTTCTTCGCGGTGTAGCTCAGCCGCGTGGTGTTGGCCTTGATGGTGATGCCGCGCTCGCGCTCGATGTCCATGGCGTCGAGCACCTGTTCCTTCATCTCGCGGTCGGTCAGCCCGCCGCAGAGATGGATCAGGCGGTCGGCGAGGGTCGACTTCCCGTGGTCGATGTGGGCGACGATGGAGAAGTTGCGGATGTGCGCGAGATCGGTCATGGCGGGGGCTATTAGCACCCGGGCGCAGGCTTTTCCATCCCAACTTGCAGGCGGGGAATCGGCATTTGTCAGGCTTGGTTAAGCTTCGCCGCCTAAGTTCGGGCATCGACCGTCTGCGCGCGATGGAATGACGCTCTGGACAAGACAACGGACCGCGACATGACCGAAACCAACGACCTTCGCCAGATTACCTACGTCAGTACGGCGTCGAGACTCTACACCGACGACCAGGTGGTCAGCCTGCTGGAGCAGGCGCGGTGCAACAACGCCAGCCTCGGCGTGACCGGCTTCATGGTCTACGCCGACGGCAACATCATGCAGATCATCGAGGGCCCATCCGAGAGGGTCGGCAAGCTGTTCAACACGATCTGCCGCGACCCGCGCCACGGCAGCGTGATGCGCGTCCTCGACACCGCCGCGGACGCCCGCATCTTTCCCGACTGGAGCATGGGTTTCGCGCGGCGTGACAGCCTGAAGTCGGTCGACGGCGTAATCGATCTCCGCGAAGCGCACGAGAAGCTCGCGGCGAAATCGGATACGCCGCATGTGGTCCGGCAGATCCTGCGCTCGTTCATCGCCAACAACGCCGTCATCTGACGCACCGCGCCGGACACTTCGTCTTGCCGCGCCAATGCCGTGTGGTACGCTCGGCCCATGAGCGACAACCCTGAAAGAATCGGCCCGCACGACCTCGGCGGCCAACGTCTCGGCGAGGCGATCGACCATGCCCATGGGCACGACTTCGCCCACTGGGAGCGCCAGGTCGACGCCATCATCTACCTGCTGGGCGAGAAGGGCCACATGACCGACTCGGCGCAGCTCCGTGTCAACATCGAGGAACTCGGCCCCGAGGCCTACTCGGCCTATTCCTACTACGAACGCTGGGCCGCGAGCGCCGTGGCGCATTGCCTCAAGCGCGGCCTCGTGACCGAGGACGAGATCGCCGCCAAGGTCGCCGAGATCAAGGCCCGGAACGCCGGTGGAGAGCCCGCATGAGCGCACGTTTTCAGGCGGGCGAACGGGTCAGGATCGATACGCGCGCCGAGCCGCGTCATCACCGGGTGCCGTCGTTCGTCAAGGGCCACGCCGGGATCGTCGAGCGGGTGTGCGGCGCCAACCCGCTGCCCGAACAGGTCGCCTACGCCGATCCGGACGGCGAGACGCGCACGGTCTACCGGGTGCGCCTCAACCAGCGCGACCTGTGGCCCGACTACGGTGGCGCGGCGAACGACACGCTCGAGATCGAGATCTTCGAACACTGGCTCAAGGAAGCCTAGGCATGGCGCACGATCATTCGCACGACAACCCGCACGGCCCCCATCCCTACCAGCCGGACCACGAACCGCCGAGCGAGGTCGCGCTGCGCGGCCTGGCGCTCAACGAACTGCTGATCGAGAAGGGCATCTACTCGGCCGACGACATGCGCCGCAAGATCGAGCAGATCGAACAGGTCACGCCCGAAACCCACGGTGCGCGTGTCGTCGCCCGCGCCTGGGTCGATCCGGCGTTCAAGGCGCGCCTGATGGACAACGCCTCCGGCGCGGTAAAGGACCTCGGGCTCGACCCCGGCTACGCGGAACTGACCGTGCTGGAAAACACGCCCGGGCTCCACAACGTTGTCGTCTGCACGCTGTGCAGCTGCTATCCGCGCTGGCTGCTCGGCCGCCCGCCGGCCTGGTACAAGAGCTTCGAGTACCGCGCCCGCGTGGTCCGCGAACCGCGTGCCGTGCTCGCCGAGTTCGGCCTCGACATCGCGGCCGACGTCGAGGTCCGGGTCCACGATTCGACCGCCGAGCTGCGCTATCTGGTGCTGCCGATGCGGCCCGAGGGCACCGACGGCTGGTCCGAGGACCGGCTCGCGGCGATCGTCACCCGCGACTGCATGATCGGCACGGCGGTGCCGCAGGTCTGATGGCGGCGATCGAACGCCGGAGCACGATCACCTGCCCCGAATGCGGGCACGCCGTGACCGAGACCATGCCGACGGACGCCTGCCAGTACTTCTATGACTGCAAGGGATGCGGCGCGGTGCTGAAGCCGCGCGCCGGCGACTGCTGCGTCTTTTGCTCCTACGGCACGGTCAGGTGCCCGCCGGTTCAGCAGGGCGACGGCTGCTGCGACTGACGGCCTTACGAGCCCGTCTTCACCGCGTCCCAGTACTCGATGTTCATGCGGTACATCATCGAGTCGTGGCCCTTTTCGAGGCACTGGCGGTAGTTGCCGTAAATCGCCGTCTGATGGCAGCGGTCGTAGATGAGCCGCGCCTTGGCGAGCGCCTCGTCGGTCATCGCCGTGGCCTTGCCCGATTCCGCTTCCGTCCACGCCGCCTCGTAGACGGCCTCGGACGACTTGAAGTCGTGCGGCATGGCGTTGATCGCCGCGCTCAGCAGGCGGCTGGCCTGGGCGCGGTCGCCGCCGGCGTCGAGCCACCCCGCCGCGAGCTGACGCAGCGGACCCGTGGCCCGCGCGATATCGGCCTCGGTCTGCGGGTAGAAATCGCCGGCCACCGCCTCGGGCACCAGCGACGCGCCGCCCGAGACATGCACCGCAGCGTTCGTGCCGCCGAGCGCGGCCAGGGTTTCCTCGGCCATGGTGATGCGGATCGCAGTGAACGACCGCTTCGACCGGATCGTGACGTTGTCGCCGGCGACGATGCGGCGCTCGGTGCCGTCGTCTGCGCGCACCACGAGGGTGAACGACTGGTCGTCGAACGGCTTGTAGACGGTCTGGCTGTCCGGATAGCGCCGCGCCTCCTGCAGGCACATGGCGCTCATCTCGACCTCGCAAACGCCGTCCTCGCAACGGAACTCGAGCGGCTGGTCGGATTGCGCGACGGCGAGGATCTGCGGCGCGGCGGCGGCGGAGCCCGGGCTGAGGACGATGACGGCGGCGCCGAGGGCCAAGGCCGTCAGGCAACGGGCGAGCATGGTCATGGCAAGTCTCCCCTGATGACGTTACGGCTCTGCACGTGATGGTGAGAATGTTACCACGTTTCCGAAGCCGTCGGGGGAGAAATGCATTCTCCCCCACCCTAACCCTCCCCCTGTGAAGGGGAGGGAATGGGAGGGGGTGCAAACAAACGTCCCTCCCCCTGTGAGGGGGAGGGAATTAGAGAGGCTGTCGTTCCCTCCCCTCCGCGAGGGGAGGGACAGGGTGGGGAGACTAGAAATCCACCTTGGGATCGGCGAGGCCGTTTTGGCGGCAGCACGCGACCAAGGTGTTGCGCAGCAGGCACGCGATGGTCATCGGCCCGACGCCGCCCGGCACCGGGGTGATGGCGCCGGCGACCTTGGCGGCACCCGCGAAGTCGACGTCGCCGACCAGCTTGGTTTTGATCGACCCATCTTCATTCCGCCCCTTTTCGGGCGCCTCGACCCGGTTGATGCCGACGTCGATCACGGTCGCGCCCGGCTTGACCCAGTCGCCCTTGACCATTTCCGGGCGGCCGACCGCGGCCACCAGGATGTCCGCCTCGCGGCACTTGCCGGGCAGGTCCTGGGTGCGCGAGTGCGCCACGGTGACGGTGCAGCTGTCGCCGATCAGCAGCGCCGCCATCGGCTTGCCGACGATGTTGGAGCGGCCGACGACGACGGCGTTCTTGCCCGACAGGTCGCCGAGGTGATCGCGCAGCAACAGCAGGCAGCCGAACGGCGTGCACGGCACCAGCGCGTCGCCGCCGGTCCACAGCCGGCCGACGTTGGTGGTATGGAAGCCGTCGACGTCCTTGTCCGGGTTGATGGCGGCGAGCACCTTCTGGTCGTCGATCTGCTTGGGCAGCGGCAACTGCACCAGGATGCCGTTGACGGCATCGTCGTTGTTGAGCGTGTCGATCAGCGCCAGCAGTTCGTCCTCGGACGCACTTTCGTCGAGCCGATGCTCGAACGATTCCATGCCGGCCTCGACCGTCTGCTTGGCCTTGGAGCCGACGTAGACCTTGCTGGCCGGGTCTTCGCCGACGAGGACGACCGCCAGGCCCGGCGTGACGCCGTGCTCGGCCTTCAGTCTGGCGACTTCGGCGCCGACCCGTTCGCGCAGGCCGGCGGCGAACGACTTGCCGTCGATGATGGTTGCTTCGCTCATGATACCCCTCGGTTTCGTCTCTGTGCCTTTTGTCCTCGGGCGCTGTTCTAGCGCGGCCGGGGCGGCGGTTAAACCGCAAAACCGTCGTTCACGTTGCCCTCAGCGACGTTCGCCCGTCAGGGCGCGTTCGGCCGGGCGCGCACCGCGAGCGCGATGCCGCCGTCACGCGCGCGCCGAAGGGCCACGTCGCGGCTCAGCCCATCTTGTAGGCGACTTCGATGAGGACGCGCTGCGCGAAGTAAAGCCCGAGGATCAGCGCCAGCGGCGAGATGTCGAGCCCGCCGAGATCTGGCAGGATATTGCGGATCGGGCGCAGCGCCGGTTCGGTCGCGCGATAGCAGAAGTCGCCGACCATGTAGACGAACTTGTTCGACGTGTTGATGACGTTGAACGCCACCAGCCAGCTCAGGATGACGTTGATCAGGACGATCCAGATATAGATGTCGATGACGGTCAGAATGAGCCAGAAAATGGGCCCGATCACCACGTCCATGCTGCACTGCTCCGCTTGCTGAAACCCGCGTCGGGGCCCGGCATGAGATAGGCCTGCGCCGACGCCCCGACAAGAGCCTATTCAGCCGGGCGCGGGGGCGCAAGGCGGCACTTGACAGCGGCCCCCGGTTTCAGCAGTTTAGCGCCGCTTCGCCGCCCCGCGTGCCGGGACCGGCGGGCCATCCCAGAGACCGCCTGTCTTGACCGCGTCTCGATATCGTGGGGCCGTAGCTCAGTTGGGAGAGCGTCGCGTTCGCAATGCGAAGGTCAGGGGTTCGATTCCCCTCGGCTCCACCATCTTTCCAACATCCCGAATCGCTGGATTCTGTTAGCACAGAGCCCAGGAGCCGACAACCCTGCGTAGCATAGGGACGGCTCTTACAACGACACGATAATTCAGGAATTCGTTTGAGAAAAACGAAACCCGCCGTTGGAGCGGCGGG
This sequence comes from Rhodospirillales bacterium, assembly GCA_040219295.1. Classification (GTDB taxonomy): domain Bacteria; phylum Pseudomonadota; class Alphaproteobacteria; order Rhodospirillales; family Casp-alpha2; genus JAVJST01. The sequence continues at coordinate 25,441 of JAVJST010000005.1, read as the reverse complement.
TCTCTGGAACGCTTGGAAAGCGCCATCTTTGTGCTGATTGGCATTCTAGGCGACGGCCCCACTTTGTCAAGTGGAAGCCGGGTGTCGCTGCCGACATACGCATGACGAATCGGTTCGCATCACGCGACGACTCTCCTTCCCCCTTCAACGATCTTTTCCCCAACGATTCGGATCAGGTCAGCATGTTGCCGGCGCTGCCGCCAGCGCTCGCCGCGCTGAACGAAAAGGCCCGGCAAAACGCACGGCCAAGGCGGCCGAAACCATCAGCCTTCGATGCGAACGGCAACCCTCGAATCAAACGGGGCGGACGGATGCTGAGCGCGCCCGAGGTCCGCACACTGACGAGCAAGCTTACCCGTGCCTACCTGCCGGTCGAGAAACGGGCCCTGGCGGTACTGATCGCCGATGCTCGGCGCAACAATTGTGCATCGTGCGAACTGTCGGTCCCGGAGATCGCCTATCGGGCGGCCGTCTCCGAACGCATGGTGCAATCTGCCACCAGAAAGCTCTCAGGGGCGACCTTCGGGCTGATCGAGATCGAGTATCGCCGCATCGCGCGCGACATGAACGAGACGAACATCTATCGGCTCGCCGTGGCGTGCTTTGGTGATCGACTGCCCTTTTCAAGGACACCCGAGGGCACATGCCGGCGGGCGCAGCCGTCTCGAGCTCAGAGGGGTGCAAAAAAGCGCGGGGTGAATTACTCCCCCTCTAACATCGATACTCCTACACCTACAGGCGGTAACCTTCGCAAGCGATCCAGAGAATGTAGGAAGCGGACTGCGACGGGGTTATCTCGCGATCGCTCAGGCCCACCGGCTCAGGTTCTCGAGGTCGTGAGACCGCGTACCGCACCGATCCCGAACATCTCGCCCGATGACGCCGGCCTGATCAAGCGCGCCCTGGCCGTGATCCGGCCGGACCGGGCGTTGCCCGACGATCCAACCGACATCGTTCGCGCCGTCGACCGCTTGCGCCTCGAGTATATCCCGGGCTTCGACGAGGGCGCCTGGCCGATGCTGGCCGCCAGACACGGCACCCGGGCCTATCTCGCGGTCGTCGAGACGCTCTTGATGGCGAGCGTGCGCGCCGGCACGGACCGGGTGATCCAGTCGCTTCCCGCCTATCTCGGGGGTATCCTGTGGAAGCCGCGCGAGCAGGTGAACCCCGCCCATACCGTCTCCGAGATCATTCGCCTCTACGCAGACCGGCTCGAGCCGAGGCGGGCGGCATGATGCGACCTTGTTCTTTCCTGTCGTCAAACCCGTGGTGCCGGCGCGCCGACCAATGCGTGCCGGGAACCTGGTGCTCGAGGCCCACCTGGTTCGGTCCCGTCGGTTCGGGTTCGGTTTCCCGGGCGCGCAATGTGCCCCGGTCCCGGCCGAAATCGGCTCTGCCTCAACCTGCCAAGACGGTTTCCACTTCTCGTAGACCCTCCGTCTTTCGGTTGCTTCGGCCTCCTTAGGCCCGGGGCGTTTCATTCGCGCGGAAACGCTCATACCCGATACCAACTGAAAAGGAACCTGAACGATGTACACGCACATGAACTTCACCGGCAAAGGCTTCATCGGCACGGCCGAGGTCGCGACCAAGGACGACAAGAAGCGCGGCACGGTCCGGATCGCCAGCACGGATAGCTGGAAGGACGGCGACGGCGAACGCCAGGAGCGGACCAACTGGTTCACGCTCACGGTATTCAAGCCGAGCCTGATCGAGATGATCGAGAACGGCTGGATCGCCAAGGGCCGCTACGTCGAGGCCTCCGGCGATCTCCGAGAGAACCGCTGGACTGACGGAGAAGGCTCTGAGCGCTTCGATGTTCAGCTCATCGCCGAACGGGTCCAGTTCCTGGATCGTAAGCCCGCTGACAACGGCGGCGAATGACCGTCACGCAGCCCCGTCGCGCGACAGCGCGGCGGGGTTTGCCATCTATTCAAGGTTCGGTATTTGACCGATAGAAGACGAACACCGTCTTTGCCCATCATGGCCTCCTTGCCTCAAAATCAAGGAAGGAGGCGTCTACGAATCTAGGGGCTATTCATCTCCGACTGACCTCACTTCCGTGTATCAAACCACATACATTTCGCGTTAGAATAGTACTGAGTTCGGATGCGCGTGTTCCCATGCCACCGAAGCATTGTCCGAGGACGCAACCGGTGTATCAACGTGGATGATCGAGATTCCAATACGTCGACGTCGATCGAAGACCTCGACGCGCTGATCGAAAGCGACCGTCATGCCGCCGCGATCATCGCCAAGGCCGTGTTCGATCAGCAAGTTCTGACCGCCATTCACAGCGTTACCGAGGCGAATCGGTTGGCCACGGCCCGGATCATGGCCGACACGCGCGTCACATGCACCAAAATCACAACCGATGCGATCGTGTGCTGTGCCGAACTGGCCGGCACGGTCGATGCGCTCGTTTCTGAGATTCGGCATCACGGCATCGACTTGGCCAGTACGTCTGAAGAAGGCTTGGCGTTGGTAGCGGAAATTGCCAAGAACACTAGGCAGGAAATCACCGAGTCCTCGGAGAACGCCGTGGAGGTGATCGAGCGACAGGCCCATAACGCCATCCACCTGATTGCCAAGAACGCCGAGAACGCGGTCGAGGATATCAAGGCAATCGCCGACGAGGCCGCCCGCCGGGTAATCAGCAACGCACGCGAGGCCGCCAGGAAAATCGCGGAATCGAAAGAGACGCACCGAACCGGCGATAGCGCTCGCACCGATGGCCAGGCGGCGGCAGCAAAAGTCTCGGCGGACGCCGATTCGGCAACGCTAAGATTGACGACCAGGACCAAGGATGCCATCGAGGATATCGAGCAATGTCTGGAGTCCACGCTCCAGGAACTGGCGGACGTGGCCGACGATGCACAGCGTCGAATTTACGCAGCGCGGGATCAGGCAATCGACCGTATCGGTAGTTTGCTGAAATCGGGACCGGACCCGCCGTCCGACGCCGACTGAGCCGTGTGACGTTCAGACAAGCGGGATATACATCTCGACCATTGCGCCGTTCCCGGCGACATTCGATAGGCGCACGCTGCCGCCGTGTTGGGCGACGATACCGTGCACGATCGATAGGCCCAGCCCGGTTCCTTCTCCAACTTCCTTCGTCGTGAAAAACGGATCGAACGCCGATTGCACGGCGGACTCGCTGAACCCCGGACCCGAATCGGAAACTCGAATGACGGCGAACCGTCCTCCGCGACTGTCGCCCGGCCCATTTGCCACATCTTCCTCGACGGTTTCACCTGACACCGCGACCGTTACCGTGCCCGCTTCGTTACCGATCGCCTCGATCGCATTGATGACGACATTGCCGATAGCCTGGCGAATTTGCTGAACATTGCACAGGACTTTGCCCGTGTTTCCGTCGACCGCCGTCCGGATGGTGACGCGCTTCGGGAGCGAACCGGCGATCTGGTCGACGCTTTCCGAGACCAATCCGGCGATGTCGGTCGCCTCGTGTTCGGTCGGGAAGACTTCGCGCTGCGAATAGGTCAGTACGCCGGAGATCAGCTCGGCGGCGCGACGCCCCGCCGCCAGGATCGCCTCGGCCCGGCGGCGGTTCTTTTCGTCGTCGCCGAGCGAACGGATGAGCAATTGACTCTGTCCCGTGATCGGCATCATCAGGTTATTAAGTTCGTGCGCGATCCCGCTTGCCAGGTGGCTGACCGCTTCCACCCTCTGAGCCCGCAACAGTTCGGCTTCCATCCTCTTCCGGTCCGTAACATCGATGAACATTCCCGCCGCACCTAGGTACTGGTCCTTGTCGTCGAGAATCGGACTCCCGGCACCCAATGTCCAAATGGTGTTTCCGTCCTTGCCGTTCAGGGCGAGTTCGATCGTCGTCGGTTCACCTTGATGGATATTCCGCAACTGCCTTTTCAGTTCCATACGGTGTTCGGGGGCCACAAATTCCTCCGGTGACTTGCCGATGACCTCGTCCGGGCCGCGACCCAACATCTCCATGATGCGCCGATTGGCAAACGTGATGTAATCGTCCCGATCCAGCATCCAGATACCTTCGTTGGCGGAATTGATGAAGGTTTGGAATCGCCGTTCGACGTTGCTTGCGTATCCAAGAATACCAGACGTTAACGGCCGGACGAGCAGCAACATGCCGACCGTTCCAAGGACAGCAATGGCCAAAGTTATTCCGCCGGTGAGGAACAAGTTTCTGTATATGCCTGCATAGATGTTCGCTTCGTGTTGCCAGGCAACGACGCCCCAGTCATGACGTCCGGAATGCGCTTCGGCAACGACGAAACTGCCGATCGTATCCAGGCCATTCGTCAGTTGATCGATCTCTTCAACTTCAACCGTTGTTCCGTCACTGACAAGGGCGGACGTTCTGATCAGTTCATCTCCTATGGCAGCCGGTCTGTAGTAACGGCGCCCGGTGTCGGTATCGATGACCAAGAGAAGTTCCGGCACCGATTCGTTTTCGTGTAAGTGAACGTCCGGCTTTACCAACAATCTTGCGGCAGCTTCGACACCAAACAAGTTAATGTCCGTTCCAACTCGTACGTTGGCGGGATCCAGTATTGGTGTACTGGTCACGAGACCCATTAGTCTCTGATCACTCAACACGGGGCGATACAGAAAATCGCGTAATGCTGGAACGGACGGGGGCCATAGTTCTTCGGGAGGTTCTTCGCCGACAGCAATAGCGACGTTGCCATGGATGTCGAGACGAATTACCCCGAGCAGCTCATCGGATTTCCGAAGTGCATCCTCAAGTATAACACGGCTTTCTTCCATGTACTTGCTGAGCGGGATTTCATTTGCATTTAGTCGCTCCAGAAGGCGCCGCGCCGCCGTCCTACCTGTGACTTGCCAGGATATCTCTTCAATGCGGCGGAGGAACTCGCCCTGCGCTTGCGCCTCGACTTCGGCAGTCACCAAGAGCCGATCCTCTGCCGCACGTCGCAGATCATTGGACATCAGGTATGCGGTAACGCCCGAGGTCGCGATTCCCAGAATCAGCGCGCCAATCGCCGCGTATGCGACGATGGACCGGCCTAGGCGCCGAGCGTTGCGTTGGTTGCCAATCTGCTCGTCAGTTCCGGTTCTGATCATCATGTCCATTCGCTCTTCCGTGCTTGAGATCGGCGGGAATCCGTATGACGAACTCCGATCCGCCGCCCAACCGGTCACGGACCTCCAATGTACCCTCATGATTCTCGATGATGCGATACGTGATCGAGAGGCCAAGGCCGGTTCCGCTACCGACCGGTTTTGTGGTGAAAAACGGCTCGAATATCCGGTCCTTGATGTCGTCTGGAACGCCGGGACCGGTGTCGCCGACGACGATTTCGTACATGTCGCCATCCCGACCGGTCGAAACGAAAACCTGCCCGTTCTCGTCAACCGCGTCGATCGCGTTGGACACGAGATTGACGAGCACCTGATTGATGGCGCCGGCATCGCAGGCAAGGCGATTGTCAGGCGCGAAATCGGTCACGACCTTCACGCCGTCCGGAAGCCGGTGCCCAAGGAGGCGTAATGCCATCTCGGTTGATTCCTGAATGTCCGACACGCCGAAGTCACCGCTGTCGACTCGCGAAAACGTGCGGAGCTGATCGATGATGTCGCGGACACGGGTCAAGCCTTCTTCGGTGTCGTTGACCCGCTCCAATGCCTTGCTCAACAGGCCCTGATTTTCTGGATCGAGCGCCTCGGCTGTTCCGCTTTGAAGTTTGGTCAGTCTTTTGCGGATCGTGTTCAAGTGCCCCATGGAGTAGGCTAGGGGATTGTTAACCTCGTGGGCGATACCGGCGACGAGAACCCCCAATGACGCCATCTTTGCGGCGTGGGTCAGCTGGGATTGTGCGTCCTTCAGTTCCACATTGGTTCGCTTCAACTGATCATTGACCTTCTCAAGTTCCTCGGCCCATTCGATCCGTTTCTGGGCAACCTCCTTCTCGGAACGTTCCTTCAGAACTTGCAGCTCCATGTCGCGGAACTGCGTCGTGATCCGGTCGTGCTCGTCTCGCATCATCTTGCGACGCAGCAGAACGCGGATGCGTGCCTTCACGACGGCGATATCGTTCGATTTACTAACGAAGTCGTCAGCACCGGCATCAAGAGCCCGCATCATCTCGTCCTTCGAGTCCTGGCCTGTCACCATCAGAACCGGAAACGACAGGTTCGAGTTCCGCCGAAAATCGTCGAAGTGCTTGCAAAGCTCGATACCGTCCATACCCGGCATGACCAGGTCCACAACGATGCAATCGCAGGCCATCTTGTTGAGGGTCTTGAGCGCGTCGGCACCATTGGACACGGCTTCGATGCGATATCCCTCGATTTCCAGTTCCTGCTGTAGGAACGCGAGATAAGTGGGACTGTCGTCGATCAGGAGTATTCGTTGCGCTTGGGGATGTTTGGCCGCCCCCGGCAATGCCGCCGATCGCGGTTTTCTCATGACGGCATGAATGCGAGCGATCAGAACGTCGGAGTCCGTCGACTTGGTGATGTGGTCGTCCGCGCCGCTATCCAGCCCCTGCCGCTCGGTGTCTGGCAACGTGTCGTCCGTCAGAATTAGCATCGGTACCGGTTCGATGACGGGATTAAATCGAACCAACCGGCAGAACTCGTCACCGTCCATCCCAGGCAGGTGATAATCAACGACGATTAGGTCCGGCAGCATCGTGTTCAGATACTCAAGCGCGTCCTCAGCACGGGCCTTCCGCTCGACTTTGAAACCCTCGTTCTCGAGCAGCGCGGTCGTTTGAATTGCCTGGGTCTCGGAGTCCTCGACCAGCAGAATGACCTTGCCATCCGATTCAGTCATGAAACCTCCAGCGCCCGTCCGGCCAGATCCTGCAATCGGGGAGCAATTCTGGGCAGCGGCAACAACTCCCTGACAGCACCGATGTTCACCGCGGCCTTTGGCATGCCGTAGACAACCGCTGTCGATTCGTCTTCGGCGATCGTGTGCGCGCCCGCCAAGAACATCGAACGAAGTCCTTGGGCGCCGTCGCTGCCCATACCGGTAAGGAGCACGCCGATGGCGCATTCGCCGTACGCGCTTTCCAGGGACTCGAACAAAACCGTACCGGACGGCCGTTGGCCGGCGACCGGCGGCATGTCACGGGTATGCATGACGTGAGACCCGACAACCAGGTGTTTCCCGGCCGGCGCAACATACACATTTCCGGGAGTCGCCGACTGACCGTCCTCTGCATCGACGACTGTCATCGGCACACACCCATCGAGCCAGCGCACGAATCCCTCATGAAAGGCGTCGGTGATGTGCTGAACCATGAATATGGGCAAGGGAAACGCCCCGCCCAGTTCACAAAGCAACTGGACAATGGCGTTTGGTCCACCCGTAGACGCGACGATTCCCAATGCACGGTGACGTATCGTCCCGGCGTCGGACCTAACGCCGCGCACTTGCCGAATTTGGCCCTGATTGATTCGGCTCCGTGTCGAGGCCAGCCCTGCGATGCCGCGCCTACGAACGACACGGACATCGCTCATCAGCACGAACTGCCGGCAGATCTGCGATGCCATGGGTAGATAGTCGCTACTGGTGACGCCGGCCGGTTTCTCGACGATCGATAGTGCGCCTGCTTTCAATGCATTCATTGAGACGTCGAGTTCCTGACTGTCCAGGTGACCCGAAACGATCACGATCGGTGTCGGCCGCTGGGTCATGATTCGCCGTGTCGTTTCGACGCCGTCGATGCCGGGCAGCCGGATATCCAACGAAACGACGTCAGGCCTGGCGCGCTCAATGACCTCGATCGCCTTTTCTCCCGACTCCACGGAGGCGGCTACCACCAATCGCGGGTCGTCTTCGACGATCTGTTCGAGCAGCAACCGGACAACGATCGAGTCCTCGACGATCATGACCCGGATCGGGGCTGGTCCAACGTCGTTCATACCAATTGCCCGATCGTGGCCAGCAACGTGTGCTGATCAAAGCGTTGTTTCACGACATATGCCTCGGCACCGAGTTTCAATCCCCGCTGCTTGTCGTCCGGGCTGTCTCGCGAGGTCACCAGAATAACCGGGATGGCCGCAAGCGAAGGATCCTGTTTCATCGCTCGCAAGAGGCCAAACCCGTCGAGATGTGGCATCTCGACATCGCTTACGACGAGATCGACAGGCTGCCGACGCAAGCTCTCGAGGGCATCCCGGCCATCGACGGACACGGACACCCTGTACCCGTTGGCTTCCAGCAGGCTCCTTTCGAGCGTTCTCGTCGTGACCGAATCATCGACGACGAGCACGGACGGCGGAGCGACATGTTCCGCAGTCCTGCTTTCGATCCGAATGCTGCCCGCGTCATCGCGCCAACGATCCAGCATTTCACCGATACTCAACGCGGATACCACCGTACCGTCGTCGAGGACGACCCCGCCGGAAAAGATGTCGACATTCCCGGCGGCACCGGGAACTGCGCGAATCAAGCCAACGCGAACGCCGACAATCGAATCGACGACGGCGCCGATGCGCTTGTGATTCGATTGGAGAACGACGACCGTGACCGTGTCATCGGGGGCGGACAGCGAACCGGTCGCTGGGTCCAGCAACATGCCGAACGGCACAAGCCACAACGGTTCTGCGCCATCGTCGACGAAAACGGCGGGCCGTCCATCGATCAGTTCAATGGCCTCTACGTCAAATCGATGTATCTGCTCAACGCTTCTGAGCGGAACACAGTACTCTTCATCCTCGACGACGACATGGAGCAGGCGTTTGCTGGAAACCGATATCGGCACCTCAATCGACATTTCTGTCCCGTAGGGCGCTTGTGGCGATATGTCGAACCTGCCCTCCAAGCGGGTGATTGCCTGTTTGACGACCGAGAGGCCGACACCTCTGCCGGAGATCTCGGTTACGGTATCCGCGGTCGAGAAACCGGCGCTTGTCAGAATGTCGGTAATTCGATTGTCTGTCGGATCGAACGATTCGACGTCGGCGATAAGCCCGCGTTCGAGAGCCTTCTCGCAGATACGTCCAATGTCTAGGCCCCGGCCGTCGTCTGCAATGCGCGCCTGAAGCATGCCGCCTTCGGATTCAATCGTTAGGGCAACCTTGCCCTCGCGCGACTTTCCCAAATCAACTCGCTCGTCCGGCGACTCGATGCCGTGGCTGATCGCGTTCCTTACCAGATGCATGATAGGATCTCTGAGTGTCTGAAGCACCCAGCGGTCGGCCATGGTATCGAGTCCCCTGACGCTGACCTCGATTTCCTTGTCGCTGTCCTTTGCGATATCGCGCGCCATCTTCTGAATGTACCCGAACACGCTTTCCGCGGGCACCATCCGAGCCTGGCGCACATGATCTTCGAGTTGCGTCGCCATGTTGCGAATCTGCAATGAGCGATCCTGGTGTTTCTTCTTGACCGTGACCGCCAGTTGGCCGAACGACTTTATCCGTTGCTCCAGATCGAGTGTGGTTTGGCCCAGTTCATCCGCGAAATCGCCGTCTATCCGATTCCCGACTTGGTGGCCGAGCAACTTGCGAAACGCCGTGAAGGAACTCGCCAGGTCCGAGCAGCGGAGCTCGAGCTCCGCGATCTCGGCGGAGATCGCCTGATACTCGGAAGCCGACGTGTGGAAATCACCCGTACGACGCATGAGTTCATCAAGAACCTGGGCACTGATCCGAACACTTTCACTGGTTCGCTCGTCCGTCTTGCTTTCCACCCTGGATTGGCCGGCACCTGCGTCGGACCCCACCTTGACCAACTCAGGAGCCGTAGGCTTGTCATCGACCTGTGCCGGCGAAATGTCCGGGCTCGGATTGACGCCTGTCAGCCGGGAGAGCGCATCGGACCCCTGCTTTGTGATCGGACACTCGGTTCCCTTGACCCCGGACTCAGCGCTATCCTCGATTGCATCCAGAACGCGGCGAATGTCACGAACGGTCGAGTCTACAAGCACGAGTTCGCCCGACTGGCACAGATCGATGACGCCCTCAAGCTTGTGCGCCATATCCTCGACGGGCTTGATGTTGACCGCGCGGGCCGCACCCTTGAGGCTGTGCACATGCCGGTAGAGCTCCGGCAGATCGATCCCCTGAACGTCCCACCCCGCTTGTTCGAGGTCGTCGAGAATCCCGCGAACAACCGTAAGGTGCTCGCGGTACTCCGCCTCGAACGCGGCAATCAGTCGCTGTTGAAGGTCGTTCATAGGCGATATCTCTCGACCGATGTCTGCAGTTCCTGAGCAAGACCAGCCAGGCTTGCCGCGGATTGCTCCAGATCGCTGTTGCCGGCAGTCATCTGTTCGCTGGCCTCGCGAATGTTCTGAATGGAGTCCGCAACCTGCTCGATACCGATCTGCTGTTGATTGTTCGCCGCGACGATCTGTTCGAAGGTCGAAACGCTCTGTTCGATATTATCGGCGAGAGTCTTGATCGTGGCCTCCATCTCTTCGGCCTGACGTTGGCCCGTTTCCGAACGTTTCACCGCCTCTTCCGTCTGCATGACGGAGGTGTTGATCCCTTGCTGAATATCGTTGAGGATGCCGCGCACCTGTACGGTCGCGTCCTTGGCCTGGCCGGCAAGAACCTTCATCTCCTCGGCGACGACGGAGAAACTCTTGCCGTATTCGCCAGCAGCGGAGGCCTCAATCGCCGCGTTCAACGCCAGCAGGTCCGATCGCTCGGCGATGTCGTTGACGCTGGCGATGATGTCACCGACCGACTGAGTCTTCTCCGTCAGGCTAACGATGTTCTCGGCAACTGCCTCCGCCTGCTCCTTGATCGATTGCATGGTCCGCGCCGTTTCGCCGGCCGCATCCATGCCTGCCTTGCTGGCGCTCGACGTCGATTTGGCCGCTTCCGCTACGGACTTGGCGCGTTCCGTCATCTGTGCGCCGGATTGGGCGATCTCTTCGAGCGTGCTGGTGATCTGCTGGATTGCCGCGTTCTGTTCGGCGGTGCTCGACGATTGTTGCTGCGACGATGCCCGAAGCTCGGCGGTCGCGGAATTGAGCTGCTCGGTTCCGGCCCGGGTCTGCTGGGCAGACGCGGCAAGATTGTCCGCCATCTCGTTGAGGTGAACCCCGAGCTGGCCGAGTTCGTCGCCTCCAACGTTGTAGGTTCTTGCCGTCAGATCGCCCTCACCAACTCGCTCCACGAACGCCATGAAGTCGTAAAGCGGCCGCATGATCGACCGGTGAATGGCGAAGGCGATCGCGCTCCCGAGCAAAACGACGGCGACAAGCACGATTAGCGCGGTCGTCGTTGTGTCTTCGTGCGTATCCTCGATCCCCAGAATGATCTCGTCGACCAGGCGATCGGGAAGTGCCTGCAGGTTCTGAATTTCGGTATTGAATTTTTGTCGGAGCTGATCGAGAGCCTCGGTGTTCGTCAACGCCGCAGACGACACGGCACCGGTTTGCCGACTGAACTCCTCGTTGACCCAGACACTGATGCCGTCGAGCGCTTCCCGGCTCCGACGCAAGGTTTCCAGCATCTCGGACCACGTCTCATCAATATCCACATCGTCCTGGAGCGCCAGACGCGCCTGGGCGATCTGTTCTAGCTGCTCCATGGCCGAGACGGTTGCGGCCTTGGCCTCGTGCCATGCCTGCTGCGTCGACTTGATTTTGGCGATGCGGTCATCACTCTCCGACCGACTTAGCGTTGCCGATCGTTCACGGTAGACACGCATGTCCCGCTGGCTGCTGGCGATTACACCAATCACCTGGATGGCCTGAACTGGGCCGGCAGCGATATCCTGCGCGTGGTCCGTCATTCGCCCAATACCTGCAAACTGGTAAGCGCCCAAGCCGATAGTCAACGCGATGACCGTCGCGAACCCCAGCGCAATTCGTTGTGCGATGCTCAAATGCATTTCAATTCTCCTCAATGATTGCGCGATGACCCAAGAGCTTGCTGTCATCGACGATGACGACCCCGTCTTTCGTTACACCGGCCATCATCATTGAATCTCTGTCCGCGTGGTCGTCGCTCATGGAACCGAGCGCGGATTCATCGACTTTGATGACGCGGCCCGTTTCCGAGACGCAGATCCCGACGTGCACCTGATTGTGACGAAGGAGGATCAACCGATTGGCGTCCTTTGTTTCACCGTCGTGCCCGAACAACCGGCGAAGGTCGTAGATCAACCAGGCTTCACCTTTCGCATTGACCATGCCGAGCAGACCGCTCGGCCCGTTCGGTACGTGGCCGGGCTTTCGCCAGGGCACAACGGCGGCGACCGCACGCAACGCTATTCCATACCACCCGCGACCCAGTGCGAACTCGAGCACGGGCAGCATCTCGGTGGGGGTATCGCGATTTCGGATTCGCGCGGCGAGTTGTTGAGAGCGCGCCGTCAATAGTGGCCGGAACGTGTCCAGGTCCGAGTTGGTACCCTGCATCAGACCGGCATCGATCGATCGCAACCGTTCATGAACACGCTCCCAATCCAGTCCACGACTTGCGGCCATGGTCTTACCCTCCGATCTGCGTCAGTACGGTCCTTGCCATTTCGCCGAGTTCCCCGGCGGCAAGCCCGTCACCGCCCCGAACCGGCTCGTCGTCCCCGCGTACGGACACCAACGCATTGACGTTGCGAAGCGCCTTGCACGCCGCGGCGGCATTGCCGATGCGTGCGTGGGCTAGTCCCAGGTGGTAGTAAGCGAGTCCATGATCGCGATCGATGTAGATGGCCCGCTTCAACGACTCGACGGCGTCGCCGTTGCGGCCGAGGTTCTCGGCGATCAGCGCCAGCAGGAAGTGCGCGTCGGCGTCCATCGGAGCCGCCTCGATCAGTGCCTGACATTCCTGCGTCGCCTTTTGCCAGTCGCCCTGATTGGCAAGACCGCGGATCGTCGAAATTGCCGATTCCTCGGTACCCGGCGTCGAGGTAGGTGGCGGAGAAGGTGCCGCCGGCACTGCGGCAACTCTTGCCGGCGGCGGCGCAACTGGAACCGGTGCCGGAACGTCCGGGAGACGAGGTTCCGGCACCGCCGGTGTGAACACCGGCTCGGGTTGGGGGCTCGAGGACGCCGGCGGCGTAACGCGCATGCCGTTGCGACCCTTGTTCGTACCGGGCACCTGGTTTCGATAAACCGTCGTGCCGTCGAACGGGACCGGGTCGAAGTAGTCGATCAGTTCGAGATAGGGTTCCGCGTGACCGACGAACAGCCAGCCACCCGTCTTGAGGCATTCTCGCAAAGCCACGAGAACCCGCCGTATCAACGCGGTATCGAAATAGATCATCACGTTGCGGCAAAACACGATGTCGAAATGATTGCGGTGTCCCTCTACGAAGGAATCCATATCCATGGCGAGATTGAGCGGACTGAACGTCACGCCGCTTGTGAAGGCATCGCGCAACCGCCAGTTCTTGCCGACGGGTTCGAACGCCTGATTCCTGTATGTCTCGGACATCCCCCTCAATTCCCAAGCCGTGAACACTCCGTCCCGTGCACGCGAGAGGTTGCGTTCGCTGATGTCGGTTCCGAGAATTTCAAGCCGCCCGGACTCGGAGAGATGGGGCGATTCGGAACGGATCAGCAGGTTCAGGGAATAGGGCTCAGCACCGCACGCGCAGCCGGCGCTCCAGATTCGCAGCGGTCCGCCCGAGCGAACGTACTCCGGCAGAATCGCGCTCTTGAACGCCTTGAACTGCTTCTCGTATCTGAAGAAGTAGGTCTCGTTGACGACCAGCTCGTCGATCAGCCAGCGCCATTCCTTATCGCCGCTTTCGCTTTCGAGCACGTCGAGGTATTGGCGATAACCAACGACGTTGAGGCGGGCGATCCGCTCGTCGATCTTCTTCGTGAGAACGTCGTCCTTGCCGAGATAGTAGGCGAGCCCCGTCTGGCGGTGAACCGCGTTCAAGATGTCGGACAGAGCACCCCGATCTTCGGCGCATGCCGTCGTTACGGACGACGCCGGCGTCATTGCCCGTCTCCGAAAATTGCGCTGCGGACGCCTTCCATATCGTGAAACGCGGACAATCGCTGGGCTTCGCTTGCATTGATCAAGCGGTCGACCGCCAGTACGTGCACGAGCGTGTCGCCGCGATCGAGTTCCCCGGACACGCAGCCGCGGAACGTCTCGTCGACGTCCAGCGGTCGGACGCCACCCGGACCGGCCGGCCCGACGCTGACGACCTTCTCGACGATCAACGCAATCGAGGAATGTTCTTCGTTCAGCCTGATGAGGTGCGAGTAGAGTCCGGGATCGCACTCCTCAAGTCCCAGCAATCTGTCTAGCCGGACGGCACTCACGAGCTCGCCGCCGACGTCGTAAACACCCTCGAGCGCCGCGGGCGACCCGGGCGGCCGGAACAGCAGCGGCAGCGGATGGATCTCGTCGAGGGATGTCCGCGGCAATGCGAACAGCGACCCGCCGAGTTCGAAGCAAACATATTCCGCGCCGTTCGTCATCTCTTGCGTCTCCTGCCTGCTCGTTCACACCACCAGAATTCGCGATGCCGACAAATCGGACGGTTGTCGCGGATTGGTGGCCTCGGCGCCGATGATCTTGCCGCCGATGAGGGCGAACCCGCTGTCCCGCGCGAGTTGGAACGCGTCCATCCGCCGGATGTTGTCGACCCGCGGATGGAATCCCTTCTCGACGGCGACATCGCCAAATCGCTTCAGTTCGCGCAGTTGTTCCTTGCTGGTTCCGCCGGCGTCCGTCGGTGTGTCCTCCAGCGCAAACACGAGGATCGTCACGCCGCGCGCCTTGAATACGTCGGCGTGACGATCGTCGGGAGAAAGTTCGGCCGCAACGTGCTTGGTGAAACTTCCAGCCACCCGCATCACTTCGTCGATGGTCGACTGGCTCCGGTTCTCCGGAATACCGGTCAACTCGATCATCAACTGCCTCGCGCGCATGTTTTCCGGGATCTGTTTGAGGCTCTCGATCAGCAACTCCTGGTTCTCGTCGAGGAAAGAACGGAAGTTGAGGGGCACGGATAACGGCGCCACCACGTTCGCGTTCTTCGGATTTTGAACGATCGCGGCCAGTCGCCGGATCATGAAACAGTCGAGGTGAATGGCGAACTCGTCATCGGGCCCGCCATGCAGGCAATGACTGCCGCTCAGTTGTGCATAATTTGTACGGCGTGTCGGCCAGCACTGGTTTGTGACGATCTTCTCGCGTTTGGCGCTCCAGACTGGGCGGTAGACCTGGCCGAGTTGCTGAACGAACCAGTCGGGCCCGTCCGCTTTTCGCATCATTTCGCTTTCGTCGGCGCGACCCGAAAACACATTGGCAAGAGATTGAGCCGTGATGTTGCCGTTCTCGTCGACGAACCGGCGCGGATCGACGACGTCGGTCTTCACATTCAGGTCCTTGTAGGCGCTCTCCTTGTCGCCGAGCAGTCGCTTGCGTATTTCGGCGGCAATCGTCTTAACCTTCTTGGTCGCCGCTTCCTCGCTCATGCCTTCAAACAGCATCATGAACCCCGTTTCGCCGAACCGGGTGTACGAATCCTTCTGGCCGATGGCCTGACGCATGACGCTCTCGCAAATGGCGATCGCCTTGTCCTTTAGCTTGGGCCAGCGTTCGCCGAACTGCTCCTTGAACTCGTCGAGGCTGACGAACTGGAAGCTGCCGGTATTGAGGTCGCCGCCTGACGCGATCGCCCGAAGCAGGCGCTTCTCGAAACCGGGGGCGATATCGATCATCGCCGCTTCGGAAGCGGGCCCCCGGCGAGTTGCTCCGTCGAAGTCCATCGATTTCTTTAGTTTTGCCGCCTGAACAGACTTACTTGCCGTGCTGGCCGAATCCGCCGCCGACTTCTTGAGAATGGCGCCGATCTTCATGGCCAGCAGATCGACGTCGACCGGTTTGGTGACATAGTCGTCGGCGCCGATCTTATAGCCGGCCTTGACGTAATCCTTGTCCGATAGGCCCGATAGGAAGATGAACGGCATGTCCGCCATTTCCGGGTGAGTCTCGTGTAGCTTCTCGAGAACTTCGTAGCCATTGAGCTTGGGCATGCGGACATCGCAGATCACCAGCCTCGGCTGCATGGTCCCGATGGCCTTGAGGCCAGCCGCGCCGTCGGCAGCTTCGCTTACCGTGTAACCCTCCTCAGCGAGGGTGTCCGCAATCACCTGGCGAACGCCGTTGTCGTCGTCGATAATCAGGATGTCTGTCATAAACCTACCCTCCTGCGCGCGAGCCGGTCGTCAGTCGGCGCCTCCCTGGCGTTGGTTTGCTTTCGTGAATGCCGCCAGAACGTCGTCGCCCGACATCGGCTTGCTGTAGTAGTAGCCCTGCACCACGTCGCATCCCATCTGCTCGAGCGAGGCCGCCACTTCCGGCGTCTCGACGCCCTCGGCGCAGACCATCAGGCCGAGCCCGTGCGCCATATCGATGGTCGATCTGACGATCACGTCCGCTTCTTCGTTCTTGCCCATGTCAAAGACCAGGGACTGGTCGATCTTGAGTTCGCTGAACGGCATGCGGTAGAGCTGGATGAGCGACGAAAATCCGGTGCCGAAATCGTCGATGGAAAGGTTCATGCCCTTCAGCCGCAACCGCGACAACACGTCCATGCTATTCGACGTGTCGGTCATCGCGGCGGACTCGGTAATCTCGAGGATCAATCGTTCCCTCGCGATGCCGGCCTCGTCGGCCAGCGACGCCAGCCGGTCGGGAATATCGATGTCGGTGATCAGGTGCGGCGGGTAATTGATGCCGATCGCCGCCCACATGCCCGCCTTCTGCCATGTCGTCGCCTGACGGATGACCTCTTCGACGACGAACGCCGTCAGGCCCTCGATCAGGCCGGTTTCCTCGGCCAGCGGTATGAACTTGTCCGGACCGACCCGCCCCATCACCGGATGGTGCCAGCGAACCAAGGCTTCGAGGCTTTCGACCGAGACGATCCTGTCGAGCAGGTCGAGCTTGACCGACGGATGGGTCTTGGAGAACTCCGTGGAACGATTGAGCACGACCTTCGGCTGATACTCGAGGAACAACTCGCGGGCCTCGATCGCGTGCGCGAGGTGCTTCTCCGTGACCTCTGATGCCGTACGGTTCGACGTCCGCCGCGCGCCGATTGCCGGGGAGGCCTCGTATATGATCGCCTCCAGGACGTCGACCTCGATGGGTTTCTGGACCGTGCCGATGATATTCAGTCCAAGTGATTTGCCGAACCGCTCGACCGTGTTCAGGACGCGGTTGTCGAATCCGCTCATCAAGGCGATCGACCCCTGGTAGTCCCGTTCTTGCAGATGCCTGAGGTATTCGACGCCGTCCTGGTCGGGCATGCTGAGGTCGAGCATGATGGCGTCGATCGGGTGATTCGCGGCCCGTTCCTGAAACTCGGCGAAGGTATGCGCCACGACCCCGTTGCCGCCGATCTGTTCGATCACGTCGGCGACGAACTGGGCGACAGCTTCGTCGTCGTCGACGACGAGAACGCATTGCTCCTGGGTCGCTATGTTTTCGATCATGCCCATTCCGATCTCCCGTGCCGGCGGACAGGGTGCCGCCGGCTCCCGTTTAATCTTCCGTACCTGCGTCGTGCCCTTCGAGCACGACCTGGACCCGTTTACCGAGCTGCTCGATGTCATAGGGTTTGCCGACCCAGTCGCCCGGTTGAATCTGGTCGCGGTTGGTGCGACGCAGGGCTTCTTCGGCGTATCCCGAGGCGTAGATCACCTTGAGCTCCGGCCGCCTTGCCAGGCACTCCTTGGCCAGTTCGAGACCGTTCATGCCGCCCGGCATGACGATGTCGGTGAACAGCAGTTCGACATCTTCGTGTTCGCCAAGGCGATCCAGAGCCTCGGCACCCGAGCCGGCACAGACGACGGTGTATCCGTTGTCCTCGAGCACGTCCTTCGCGGTTTCGCGCACCGGCGCATCATCGTCGACGAGCAGGATCTTGGCGGGCCGCGCGGTCGCGCCGGCGACGGGTTCCGCACCGGTATCGTCGGCGGCCTGTTCCGCATCGCCCTCGAAAACCGGGAAGTACAGGCGGAACGTCGTGCCGAGACCCTGCTCGGTGTAGTAACTCATGTGCCCGCCGGCCTGCTTGACGAAGCCGAACACCATGCTGAGGCCCAGACCGGTGCCCTTGCCCGCTTCCTTGGTCGTGAAGAACGGATCGAAAATCTTGTCCGCCACCGCCGGCGGAATGCCGGTTCCGGTATCCGTGACGGCGACCATCACGTACCGACCCGGCCTCACGTCGCCGAACCGCGCCACGTAGGTTTCGTCGAGCGACGAGTTCGCCACCTCGATCGTCAACTGACCGCCGTCCGGCATGGCGTCGCGCGCGTTGACCACGAGGTTGAGGAGCACGTTCTCGAACTGCCCGACGTCCGTGTTGATGCGGCTCACGGACTTGTCGGTGAACGTCGTCAGTTCGATATCCTCGCCGATGGTCCGCACGAACATCTCGTGCATGCCGGCGACGATCTCGTTCGGATCGGCGACGACCGACTCCAGCGTCTGGCGGCGCGAGAAGGTCAGGAGACGCCGCGTCAGGTCGGCGCCGCGGTTCGCCGCGTCGAACGACGCCGTCAGCCACCTATTCAGTTTGGCGTTTTCCTGGATGGCGGGCTGTTTCGTCGCCAGTTGCAGGTTGCCCTTGATCACGGTCAGAATGTTGTTGAAGTCGTGCGCCACGCCGCCGGTCAGTTGCCCAACCGCATCCATCTTTTGCACCTGCATCAACTGCGCCTCGGCGTTGCGGTGATCGGTCACGTCGACGTTGGCGCCGACGATCTGCAGACCGCGCGAGCCGTCCTCGTTCTCCACCAGATGACCGTTGGCCGTCAAATGACGGACTTCTCCGTCGGGGCGAACGATCCGGAACTCGGTGTTGAATGTTTCGTTGCGCTCGATGGCCGTCGTCAGTTCCGCCGTGACGCGATCGAGATCGTCGGGGTGTACGCGCTGCTGCCAGTCCTCGACCGTGCCGCCGAAATCGTCGGGCGCCACGCCGTATATGTCGAACATCCGGTCGTCCCAGACCAGTTCGCCGGTCGAGACATCGAAGTCCCAGACGCCGATGGCGGCGGCGTCGGCGGCGGCATTGTACCGGCGCGACCATTGTTCGAGCTTGGCGCGCGCGGTTTGGTCGTCAGTGATGTCGACCGACACGCCGACGATCTCCCGGGTTCGGCCGCTGTCGTCCTTGATCGGATAGGTGCGCTCCTCGAGCCACCGCACCTCGCCGTCCGGCCTGCGGATGCGAAACCTGAAGCGTTGCGGCTCCTCCGTGATCGCGGCGTACAGGTTTTTCACCGCCTCGCGGTCATCCTCGACCACCAGGTCGAGGTAGGCGTCATCGGGATCGTCGTAGAACCCCTCGGCCGGCACGCCCCAGACCCGTTCCGTCGCCGGGCTGACGTAAAGCGAGCGTTCGAATTCGCCGTCGGCCATCCAGATGGCTTCGTCGATATGCTCGGCGATGAGGCTGAGCTGTTGCTCGCGCCGGGCCAGTTCGTCACGCGCCCGCTTGCGGTCGAGCACCTCGCCAAGCTGGCGGATTGAGCCGTCGATGAAGTCGATCGTGGGAGCCGGCTCGTCCAGCGTCATGCCGAAGGCGAAACCGTAGACCGCTCGCGTATCGCCATCCGCCGAGCGCACGGGGATCGCCAGAACGCTCTTCAAGCCGGCTCTCTCGAATGCCTCGACGCGCAGGAAGTTTCGCTTGCCGGCCTTCGTACCGTCGGCGATCCATTGCGGCTCCCTAGTCTGCCAGGCCTTCCTGGCCAACGGCAACAAGCCGTTCGCGGCCATCTCCTCGGTCGTGTGCCGAAGATCCCCAATTCGCTTGCCTTCGCCGTGGTAGCTGTCGAGCAGGCGACCGGGGTTCGTATCGGAATAGTCGACCCAGGCTTCCGCGTAGTCGGCGCCGACGGCGGTCGCCAGTTCGGTCAGGATGCCCCCGATGGCGTCTTCCTCCGTTTCCGCCGCCGCGGCGATGCCGGTGACATTGAGCGCCGATTGCAGTTTTCGCTCGAAACGCTTCAGGTCCGTGATGTCGCGGGTGATGCTGAACACACCGACGATGTCGCCGACCTCGTTGCGGAGCGGCGACTTGCTCGCCGAATGCCACGTGGTTTGATTGTCGCCCTTTACCTCATAGACTTTACCGACAATGCTCTCGCCCGTCTTGACGATCTGTTCGCCTTCGTCGAGCCATAATTTCGCCCGTTCATCGTTGAGGAAATCGGAGAACGAGTTGCCGATCATCTCGTCGACTGACGGAGCCCCGTAAAACTGGCGCGCGCCCTCGTTCGCGCGCACGAACCGACCGCTGGTGTCGACGATCGAGATCGCGTCGCTCGACGTTTCCATGAGGCTCTTGAACAGTTGCTGCTCGCGCTTGAGCGCGCGTTCGAGGTGGTTGTGCTCGATCGCGTTGACGACCACCATTTTCAGGTTGTCCATGTCCCACGGCTTGGACACGTAACCAAAGACCTTGCCGTTGTTGACGGCGCGGACCACCGCGTCGAGATCGGCGTAGCCGGTGATCATCACGCGGGTCGCCAGCGACGCCTGCTGCGCCTTTGTCAGCAGTTCGTCGCCGGTCATGTCCGGCATCCGCTGGTCGCAGAGGATGACGGAGATGCCTGAATCCTTCTCGATCCGGGCCAACGCCTTGGCCGCCGAGGTTTCGGTGACGATGTCGAAATCGTCCTCGAGCTCGTCGGTCAGCGCGTTGAGAACCTGCTGCTCGTCGTCGACGATGAGGATTCGGTCGTGAACCGGAGGCTGCTTGACCGATACGGGTGTTGTCGAGCTCATGTTATGATCTCCGTCATTCTCTTCAATCCGGGCCGCGCCGTTCACACTGGCCTTCCGTCACTTCGAGGGACAACATCGTTGAGGATCTCGCTGGCGTGCGTGCGACGCGTGCGACTGAGGATGTTGAGAACGTCGGCACGCATTGAGCGCGGAACCAGATAGCGAACATCTAGGACTTCGGCCAATTGGTCAGAAAAGCCGATTGTCCCGACAATCGCATCGGATTCGGCGCGATCACGGTCGCGAGGAGCCAGGTCGAAAACGGAACCGCCCGGAACGGATTCGACCGGCCATCCCGAAAAGGCCAATCCCTGGTTTGGCTGTGACAAAATGATCAGGTGTGTCGGCGTCTGCAGGTCAATCGATGGCCGTGACAGTCCACGCATTTCGTGAATGCTCAGCACGACAATGTTGTCGCCATTCCACTGCACGTGGCCCATGACATGCCTAATCCTGAAAGGGTACGGATCTATGCGCAGTGGCGGCGTGACGCCGAGCACCGAGCTGCGTTGAAGGGCGTAAATGCCACCACCGGTGTCGAACACGATGTGCGAATCGATCGTAAGGGCCGCTGTATACAAAACCGATCTCCACGGCAGTGTCGCGCCCGGCGAGAGCAACGCCGAAGTATTGAAACGGACCGTCGGCGACCTACCTTGGAGTCAAGTTTCGGGGAAAGAATGCGGCACAGCAATTCGTCCGAGAGCCTAGCGTACTTCTCTTACACGCCGCGTACTAGGTTCGGGGCACTAGGTCGGCAAGACAGAATGTCCGCCGTTCGTACCGAACTGCATCGACAATCGGACGAAGGTCGCTAGTGGAAAATTTTGCTGATTTGACCGATCACTTCGTGAACCGCAGCGGCATTGAACTTCTGCAGGATCATGGACCGGTGCGCGGCGACGGTCCGGTGACTGACAGAGAGATGTCGCGCGATTTGCTTGTTCGACTCGTGCTTCAAGAGGTGGGCTAGCACTTCCTGTTCGCGCTGCGTCAGACGATTGAGACGGCGTGCGCCGTCAGGCATCTCTCCGCTCTCGTTGTCATCGTCTTGCCAGCCGACCACCGCCATGCCCAGCGCTGCCACGCCATTCCAGATGACGTGTCGCAAAACCGCGGGTCCGTTAAGTGGACCTTTTTTCTTGTTTCTAGCCGGCAAGATGGCGAGCTCGAGCCCCGACCTCATTTCGCGTTCTATGTCGTAGAGAGGGGTGGCCGGAACCGCGAATACTTCGGAAACGCGCTTCCCGGAGACATCATTTCGAGCTTCGAGCAACGCCCGACAGGCGGCAGAATTACAATCGATAATCTCTAGTGTGTTTGCATCGAAGATCGTCATCGGGATTGGGCTGGAGGAGAAAATCGAAGCGGTCGCGACCTGATTCAGGCCGGGTCGATCGGCTACCACCGATTCCGCGACGCGCACGGTCATTGATTGGGCGCCGAGGTCATTCTCGAGGAGGTGAAGCGTCGACTCGATTTCTTCCTGCATCTCAGGGTCCAGGTGTCGGACGCGGGGGTCGGCCAGCATGATGACGGCCAAGATATTTTTGTTCCACATGACCGGAAAGCCGACGGTGGTTTTCAAGCCCGCCCTGTGCGCAGCGATAACTCGCTCGAACCCATGATCCTCGTCATCGTGCAGGTTCTCGATCCACTCGGTCGCCTTACTCGCCGACACCCGTCCAATCAGTCCCGATCCTGGCGAGAAAACGAACCTCTGGCTGGTCTTGGAGAACTCCGCCAAGACCTCGCTCTTTTCGTGCCAGCACATCGCATACTCCAGTGTCTGATCGCGTCGCGGGAACCAACACTCACCAAACGGCCAACCGTAGGCCCGGCAAATGGATTCGACCAATACTCGCATTGCGGCCGGCAGATCGGCCGCCTGACGAACGCCGGGCGAGATGATTCTCGCCAACCATTCGGGGTGCTTGGGACCGCGACCGAACCCCGAATCCCACACGAAACTGATGGCAAACCTCCGGCCGTCCGTGTCGGTCGCCAGCAGGACCCTGTGAAAGGTGTCAAACACCGAACCGTCCACCCGTCGCATCTTGAACGCCTGGCTGGCGACCCCGTGCTTCAGGAGATCCGACTCAGTGTCTAGGGCAAACCGTTCGAAATGGGACTGATCGACATGAAGAAACTCGGTTGAGCGGCCGACTAACTCATTTGGCAGGTATCCGAATGTTCGCTCGCACGTCGCATTGCAGGCTACGATGGTTCGGGTCTCCACGTCGATCAGAAACGCCGCATCCTGAAACGAATCCAACAGCGACTGCACAAGTTCGGACTCGTGGGTTTTGGGTTCAACTTGCATCATGTTCGCTACCAACGCCGTATAGCCGGTCAGACCGGCACACCCCCACAAAGTTTCTTGAGCAACGTCACGTCTCTGCCGCCTTGCGGCCTTGTCACGTCACCCTCGCAGGTATCCCGACGCAAACCGACGTACACTTCGGTAAATACTAAAGTATAATACGGAATTCGAACATCACAATCCCGTGTCTCGTGCTAACGGATTCATCCTAAGTCTCCAGGCACATTGGGACAGCCTGCACCACACTACCCCGGATTGTATTCCATGCAAGAAACTATACTCCCTATACGGGGCTGAGGGAGCTGGTCTGGGTGTGCCTAAATCCTTGACGTCGACATTTCCGGAGACGTTTCGACATTAAAACTAATAATAATTAGTACGTAATAACTCGTAAGTGTGTGGACGTATAATGGATGCCTTTGTCCGTGTCAAGCGGCCGGCACGATTCTTTCTCTGGCCCCGGTCCAGTGGATGTTTCACGCTGTTAATCGTCCGGTATTGAAAGGCGCACGCCACCACGAACAACGGCGACGATCGCACCCGAGGCGGCGGATGTCGGCCCAAAGGACGGAGGGTGTCAGTCTGGCACCCGCAGATAGACATCGACGATCGCACCACCGTTACGGGCGTTCGCAACGACGAGCGCACCGCCGTGCTGGGCGGCGATCCCCTGGGCCACGGACAACCCGAGCCCGGTGCCGGAGCCGACCTCCTTGGTGGTGAAGAAGGGATCGACCGCGTGGGTTAGCGCCGCTTCACTGAACCCAGGACCGGTATCCGCCGTTCTGATCCGCACGTAGCGGTCCGGCATTACACCTTGGGCCGTCGGATCGTCCGGCGCGATCGACACCTCCCGGATTTCGACAGCGATGTCGCCGGGCCCCGCGCCGACCGCATCGCGCGCATTGTCGAGAATGTTGCCGATCGCCTTTGCGACCAATGCGGCGTCGCACCGCACCGGGCGCAGGTCTTCCGCATGCGACAGCTTAATCGTCACGCCGAGCGGAAGCTGGACGGCAAGGCGGTCCACGACATCACCGGCGATTGCCGCAATATTCGCCGGTTCGTCGTCAATCGCGTAAATGCTCTGCTGAGAATAGAGCAACACGCTTTCGACCAATTCCGCCGCGCGTTTCGATGCGGCGACAATCCGCCCCATCCTTTCCCTGTTCTTGTCGCCGGCGGCGAGCGAGCGCTCGACGAGCTGGGCATTTCCGGCGATGGGCATCAGCAGGTTGTTGAGTTCGTGGGCGACGCCGCTGGCCAGATGCCCCACCGACTCCTGGCGATCGGACAGGAACTGTCGCTTGCGGCGTTCGACCCGTTCGGTAATGTCCTGCATGGTCCCGAGGACCAGGGGCATGGTCTTCACGTCGGTGATAAACTGGCCGCGTTCGTGAATATGGCGAACCGCGCCGTCGGCGCGGCGGATCCGGTACTCCACATCGTAACCGGCACCGTCTGCGACCCACTTCGAATAGGTTTCTTCAATGGCCGCCCTGTCTTCGGGCAGAACCCACTGCAAGTAGGCATCGAGCCGTGCCGCCTCCCGGGGATCGTCGTCCGGGATGCCGAAAATCCGGAACACCTCGCCGGTCGCCATCAGGAAACGGCTTTGTTCATCGCTCCAGATGAACTGCCCGACACCAGCGAAACTTATCGCCTTCTCGAGCAGCATCAACCGGCTCTCGATGGGCAACGCATCCAGTCGTTTCGGCGAAGCTTTGTTCACGCCGTCTCCTGACCGTCGGTTGATGTGGTTGGGGAATTGGATCAACTATACGGCCACCGACAAGATAGGCAATATCCCGTATGTCAATTTGTGAACTAACGAACCAGGAACTCGCTCATTTTCCGCGACGACGATCGAGCCGTCGTGCTGGCCGGCTATACACTGGGCAACGGAGAGCCCTAGCTTATGTTGCAATGGAATCTCCGTGGATAGTCACCCGTTGCAGAACGTGTTAATTTGCGATCACCACGTTTCAATGACACCAACCAAATATCTACCTTGTACCCTGTTGCAGCGGCACAACGTTCGATCTTTTCGAGTGTCGGTTTGATTCGCTCGCTCTCGATCCACACTACCGCCGCTTGCTGGGCTCCCATGCGCTCAGCCGCCACCTCCATCTGTGTCAGTTTGGCCGCCTGGCGCTCGCCAATCAGTCTCGAGACAAGGGCCATACTCACCTGCCCGCGCGACGTATGCGGCACGTACTTCGGGGCTCTTCAGCAGTTACTATCTCTAGTCCTTAGCTTTTTCTAGCCTGACCTGCCCCCACTGACTGGTCCGGTTCCATTGTTAGTGCATTGACGGTTTATCGTCCACGGGCACCAGAGTTTCGGGTGCCGGTGGCCTGTATCCAAGCGCACTATGTGGCCTGATGGTGTTGTAGTGCCGCCGCCATT
>JAVJST010000004.1:0-59891 GCA_040219295.1 Rhodospirillales bacterium | reverse complement strand
GGATCTCATGGTTAGACGGTCGCGGACCGAGGAACAGGTGGAAGCTGCGCTTCGCGCACTTGAGGATGCTTCCGCGACAGATGCCGAAAAATCCGAAATGCTCATGGAAATTGCCATGGGGCTGCAGCAAAAGCCGCAGACGCCTGAAGATTTGCTCGGTGCTATCAAGCTCTATGAAATGGCCGTTGATCGTTGCCTTGATGGTCAGGAATTACTTCGGGCCCGCATCCAGGCACGCATGGGTACGGCCTATATGATGTTACCGGCTGAGGATGCCAGCCCGCTGCAACAAGCTCGTGATGCATTTCTCGAAGCGCTTTTGGTTCTGAACAAAGATGGCGGACCGGAAGAAATCGCCGAGACGGAAATGAACCTTGGGTTGGCCTTCCAGAATCTGGCCGGTGTCAATCTGGCGCCAATTCAAGATGCCATATCCGCCTATCAGCGGTCTCTTCGAACCTTTGACCGAGAACGTCACCCGCAAGAGTTCGCGATCCTGCAGAACAATTTGGCGACGGCTTTTCTCTCAATCCCCTTCACTGATGAAAAGGCCAAAATGCGCGAAGCCTTGGCCGTGCAGTCATTCGAAGAGGGGCTTAAGACCGTAAATCTGATCGACCATCCGGTCGAATATGCCATGCTACAGAATAATCTCGGCAATGCTCTGCAGTATGTATCGTCGAGTCATCGGGTGGAAAACGGCTTCCGCGCCCTTGAGGCCTACGATGAGGCGCTCAAGGTGCGTGACGTGAAGACCATGCCGGGCGAGTACGCCAACACGATTTCCAACAAAGCCAATTGCCTCGCAAACCTGCCGGATGATCCGGAGAATCCTGAGGCAGGGAATCCCAATAATATAGAGATGGCGATCTCGCTTTATAAAGCCGCACGCGCAACATTCGAGCGATTGGGCGAGATGCATAAGGTTCAAGCAGTTTCCGAAGCAATTGCGGAATTGAGCAATTTCGAGCAGGGCGCAGATGCGTCTTCTTTAGATGTCACTGACGCGAATGACAGCCAACGCGAAGCTGTCTGACATGTCATCAACGGAACAATCAATCGACTAACTGGAGAAATGAATAAATGGATTTGACGATGTTACTTATTGCCCTGGTCTTCGGGATTGCGGCTGCGTTGGTCGGCGGTGCGCTTTCCGGCGTTCGTTTGGCAGGTGCTGATCTCGGAAACGAATTGGCCGCATTCATGGGCTCACTTTATGGCGTTCTGTCCGGGACCTTGGCAGTTGTCATTGGTCTCGGCGTTGTTGTCGCCCTGGCGGGAGGCCTCTGAGATGTTTGAAATGATGATGAGCTCCGGGAAGTTGTTCCTGGCCGGCAAATTGTTTCAGGATAACGGCCATATGTTCCGCCAACTGTCCATTGGCGTAATTGTGGGGATTGCGGTCTTGGTTGGTGTCGCCCAAGTGGCGCCGCTATGGGCGGCGGCCGTCGCCGGGGGTGCCATTAGCGGCATTCTGCAACCGATCCTGTTTAAGAACCTGAAGTACGCCTGATGTCATGAACGAAGCCAGCAAATCCTCTGGCGCGCTGCGCTCGGAAACGTCCGAACCTCAATCGGTTGCGAGCCAGTCGAACGAAAACGGAAGTGCCGATGGCGTGCCTGAGCGCAGTCTGGAGGATATGCTGAGCCATATTCGGGCGTTGGAAGCTTTATCTGATGATTGGCCGGCTGAACAAGCCAATGCAGCCAACGCCCGTGCGCTGGCCATCGAAGAATTGAATGCTGAAGCGTTCAAGCGGCTAATCCGTTCGTTGAAAACTGTTCCTGGCATGGGGCAGGCCCTGCGTGAGGCCGCCACCGATGAGGTTGTATACGCAGTCCTGCGGAGCCACGGCATTCTCAAGCCGAGCGTTCATGAGCGGGTGGAAGCAGCGCTCGACACCATTCGTCCGTCGCTCGCCGATCATGGCGGCGATGTGGAAGTCGTCTTGGTTGAACCGCCGGGGGTGCAGGTCCGGTTCTTGGGTGCTTGCGACAATTGCCCGGCTTCGGCGCTGACGTTCTATTCCGGTGTGAAGAAAGCCATCCAAGACCATGTGCCGGAAATCACCGAGGTCAAACAAGTGAAGGGGCTGGGCGGTGCGTCTACCGCTGGCACCGGCGATGATGAAACGGTCTATTATGCTTCACCCTTCGCGCAATATACCTCTGACGGATGGCTGCATGCGCTTGATCTGGCAGAGCTTGCCGACGGGCAGACCAAGATAATCGATATCGATGGTCATTCCGTTCTGTTGTCGCGTTTCGGTGACAAGGTGACCTGTTTTGAGAACGCTTGCGCCCATATGGGAATGGCCATGGACGGAGGTGAGATCGCCGACGGCATCATCACCTGTCCGTATCATGAATTTAAGTATGCCCTGGAAAGCGGTGAATGCCTGACTGCGCCTGAAGTCCAATTGCAGCCGCATTTGGTGCGCGTCAAGGGCGATAAAATCGATGTTCGGCTGGTGGAGTAAGGATGCCCATGCAACCGACCGCCGCTCCATCGTTTCAACCCATCAAAGCACCCGGCACGGCGCTGCCCGGCGCACCTTTGTTGGACCCGTCCGGGCCAAAAGCAGTCTTAGGATGGACGCCTGACGCATTGGCCGCACCGTTGAAGCCGTCGCCGGATGCATTATTCGGACCTCGGGGTGTCTGTCTGCATCCGAATGGTTCGCTCTGGGTTTCCGACACAGGCCATCATCGGATACTGGGTTGGAATGATGTTCCTGAGAGTGATAACGCCCCCGCGGATATCTTGATCGGTCAATCGGATTTTGCCGCGGAAGGACGGAACGGCAAAGGAACGCCGAGCCTGGCAACAGTGAATGTGCCCACGGGTATCTGCGCCTGGGGACAGGGCCTTGCGGTAGCTGATGCCTGGAACCATCGCGTCTTGTTGTGGCGTGATCTGCCGACATCCAACAATCAACCGGCAGATATTGTCTTAGGTCAGGAAGATGCCAGCGCCATTCAATCCAATCGAGGTGCTGAGCAACCATCGGCAGTAACCCTTCACTGGCCATACGGCGTTCAAGAAATCGAAGGTGCATTGGTGGTTGCCGACACGGGAAATCGCCGCGTTTTGGTGTGGAGAGATCCGAGTAATTCGGGGCAGCCTGCCGATTTGGTTTTGGGCCAATCGGACTTCGAGACGCGGGATGAAAACGGCGGCCGAGATGTCGATGCTGCCGGGATGCGCTGGCCCCACGGCATCGCCTGGTGGCAGGGCCACTTGGCCGTCGCTGACGCGGGGAACAATCGGATTATGCTCTGGCAAGGATTCCCGGCGACGAATGGTGCTGCGGCAGCAACCGTGCTGGGACAGGACGACTTCAAAGGCTGCGATCACAATAAGGCTGCCTATTACCCAAGCTCCAGCGCCCTTAACATGCCTTATGACGTCGCGGTGGCCGGCGACCGGTTGCTTGTTGCCGATACGGCCAGTTCCCGGATGATCGGATGGGCAGAATTCAGCAATCCTGATGCAGATCGCCTGACGGGCCAGCCGGACTTTGCGTCCAAGGGAGACAATGGCTGGGGGCTGCCGGGACGGGACACGCTCTGTTGGCCTTATGGCTTGTCGGTCCTGGATGGATTGGCTGCTGTGGCTGATAGCGGAAATAACCGCGTATTGCTTTGGGAGATCATGCCATGAGAGCGGCAGCGATCACCGTAAAGGGTCAGGTTCAAGGAGTTGGTTTCCGACCGACTGTTTGGCGGATCGCCAACGAACTGGGATTAAAAGGCGACGTGCGGAATACCGGCGATGGCGCGGAGATCCGGCTTTGGGGGCAAGACCTAAGTAAATTTGCCGAACGCCTGAAAGACGAAGCACCGCATCTTGCCCGTATCGATGAATTGGTTTTTGCGCCGATCGATGAACCTATGCCGGACGGGTTTACGATTTCATCCTCATCCGCCGGTGCCATGAAATCCGGTGTGACGCCGGATGCCGCTACCTGCGCCGACTGTCTGGACGAAACGCGCGATCCCTTCCAGAACCGTTACCGCTATCCTTTCACCAATTGCACCAATTGCGGACCCAGATTTTCGATCATCGAGGGCGCTCCTTATGATCGGGCCAAGACCACCATGTCGGATTTTGAGCTCTGCCTTGTTTGTTCGAGTGAATACGATGATCCTGCTGATCGCAGATTTCATGCCCAACCTGTGGCCTGTCATGCATGCGGCCCGCGCGCTTGGGTTGAACGGCTCGGTGAAGGTGCGGTGAATCACGAAGCCTTTTCCATGCTTGACGACGTGGACGCGGCGGGCGGCATGCTAATGATGGGGCATATCGTCGCTATCAAAGGGATCGGTGGGTTCCATTTGGCCTGTGATGCGACCAAGGGAGACGTCGTCAACCGCCTGCGGGAGCGTAAACGACGCCAGCGCAAAGCTTTCGCTTTGATGGCACGGGATGTGGATGTCATCCGTCAATATTGTTCGGTATCGGATGAAGAAGAGGAACTTCTGAAATCTCCATCCGCTCCAATCGTCTTGCTGGAGGCCACAGGCGATCCATTGCCGGAGGCAGTCGCGCCGGGCCTCAACCGTCTTGGGTTTATGCTGCCGCACACGCCCATGCATCATTTGATTTTGCGGCGGATGAAACGGCCCGTGGTGATGACCAGCGGCAACATTTCTGGCCAGCCGCAATGCACGGACAACGATGATGCCCGGGAACGATTAAAGGACGTAGCTGACTTCGCCTTGATGCACGACCGAGCCATTGCCAATCGGATCGATGATTCCGTGGTGCGGGTCGATATGGGGTGCTCGCGTATGCTTCGCCGGGCGCGGGGATATGCCCCGGAGGCAATCAAGCTGCCGAAGGGTTTGATCGGCGACACTCACGTGCTGGCCCTAGGGGCGGAATTGAAAAACACCTTCTGTCTGATCAAGGATGGCGAGGCGATCCTTAGCCAACATATGGGCGACCTGGAGGACGCGGCAACCTCTGATGACGTGAGCCACAACCTGCGCCTCTACGCCGATCTGTTCGAACATGAACCGGCGGTGATCGCCGTCGACTGCCATCCCGATTATCTGTCGTCAAAGCGCGGGCGCGGTATGGCGGAAGAGGGCGGGTTGCCGTTGCTGGAAGTCCAGCATCACCATGCTCACATCGCCGCCTGCATGGCCGAGAACGGTTGGAGGCCTGATGGCGGGAAGGTCTTGGGCGTGGCCATGGATGGGTTAGGTTTTGGAGTTGATGGCACTGTCTGGGGTGGGGAGTTTTTGTCCTGTGATTATCGAAGTTTCAAACGGCTTGGTTGCTTGAAACCGGTGGCCTTGCCGGGTGGGGCGCAGGCTGTCCGTGAGCCTTGGAGAAATGCCTACGCGCATTTGATGGCGGAAATGGGTTGGGCCGAGTTCTCCATGAATTTCGATGAGCTGGACGTATTCCGGAAACTTGCTGAAGCGCCCCGCGAAACTCTGGATGCCATGATCGAGAAAGGCTTGAACGCGCCGTTGTCTTCATCCTGTGGGCGATTGTTCGATGCGGCGGCGGCCATCTGCGGGCTTGCTTGGGACCGTCAGGCATATGAAGGCGAAGCGGCGATGCTGTTCGAGGCGGCGATTGATCCAGATGCGATGGGTGAACCGGATGACCTGGCCTACCCCTTTGCCATTCCGCTCTTGGACGGCAAAGGGTTGCCCTACATCGAACCCTTGGCCGTGTGGCGGGCGATGCTGGGCGATCTGCATTTGCAAACGCCTGTTGGCACCATTGCTGCGCGGTTCCATCGCGGGCTGGCGCGGGCGATTGCCGGCATGGTGATGAAGTTGGCGGGGAACGACCGGGAATTTGAAACAGTGGCGTTGTCGGGAGGCTGTTTCCAGAACCGGACATTATTGCGATTGGTTGTCGAATTGCTCGAGAGCCAGGCGTTTCGAGTTCTCACCCACGAGCGGGTGCCGGCGAACGATGGTGGTATCGCGCTGGGTCAGGCGGTCATTGCCGTGGCAAATATCGAAGCGGTGAAAAATCCGCAAAGGAGGACATCATGTGCTTAGGAATTCCGGGGCAGATTGTCAGTATTTCTGATGCTGAAAATAAGCTGGGCGTGGTCGACGTCAGCGGTGTCAAACGCGAGATCAATTTGGCCTGCATCGTAGATGACGAGCATCCGTTGGAAAGCTGCGTCGGTGACTGGGTATTGGTCCATGTGGGCTTCGCCATGAGTCGTATTGACGAGGCCGAAGCCGCAATGACCATGGATATCCTGCGCCAGTTGGGTGATGCCCAGGAAGAACTGGCGGCCATGCGGGAAAGCGATGAGATGATGAACCGGAAGGCCGGATAGGAAGCGTTATGTCGAACACGTCGCATCTACGCCAGCTCTATCCTTTCCTTGACGGTGGCCGAACTGATCCGAAGGCCATGGCGTTGGCGTTGGATGAATCCGTGCGTCAAAAGGCCCAAAATCATGTATCCGTGTTCGAGGAGTTCTTTGACAGAAACGCCGAAGAGATCATCGCCTCTGCCCAAACCATCGCGGAAACCTATGAAGCAGATGGGCGGTTATTGACCATGGGCAATGGGGGCTCCAGTTGCGACGCTGCTCATGTGGCAGTGGAATTCCAGCATCCCGTAACTGCCGGGCGGCCGGCGTTGCCCGCGTTCAATTTGACGCAAGACATCGCCATGTTGACGGCCGTCGGGAACGACGTCGGGATGGACCACATCTATCTACGCCAAGTGATCGCGCAGGGACGGAAAGGGGATTGTTTGATTGGTCTGTCGACCAGCGGCAATTCCGGCAATCTTGTCCGGGCCTTTGAAAAAGCCAAAGAGATGGGGCTTAAGACCATTGGCCTTGCCGGCATGTCGGGCGGTGAAATGGCTGCGTTGGGTTTGGATCATTGTCTAGTGGTTGAAACCGACAGCATTCACCGCATCCAAGAAGTTCATGTGGCGACGTACCACATCCTTTGGGACCTCGTGCATACGTTGCTGGCCGATAGCCGTGGCGGATTGGATACAGGTGCGGCGGCAGAAGAAGGAGCGTCTTCATGAAGTATGTCGACGAATTCCGTGATCCCGAACAGGCGAAAGTATTGCTGCGGGAAATCGAAGAGCTGGCGTCGCAGGTCGATGTGGGCTCGAACCGCCCGCTTTGCATTATGGAGGTCTGCGGCGGCCACACCCATTCGATCTTTAAATACGGGATCGAGAACCTTTTGCCGAAGAATATCGAGCTGGTGCATGGCCCGGGCTGTCCCGTTTGCGTTTTACCCATGGGGCGGGTTGATGATTGTGTCGCCCTCGCCGAAACACCCGGTGTCATCTTTTGTACGTTTGGTGACGCGATGCGTGTCCCGGGGTCGAAGAAATCCTTGATGCAGGCAAAAGCTGAAGGCGCCGATGTGCGAATGGTTTATTCGCCCCTGGACGCGCTGGAATTGGCGCGACGCCATCCGGACCGGGAGGTTGTGTTCTTTGGCTTGGGTTTTGAAACGACCATGCCGTCGACGGCGTTGACAGTGCTGCAGGCGGAGCAGGAAAGCATCGAGAATTTCTCGCTATTTTGCAATCACATCACGATCATCCCGACCATCAAGGCGATCTTGGACAGCCCCGATTTGCAGATCGACGGGTTCCTGGGGCCGGGCCATGTGAGCATGGTTATCGGCACGGCGCCCTATGACTTTATTTCAGCCCACTACAATCGCCCCTTGGTCGTCGCCGGGTTCGAGCCTTTGGATATTCTGCAGTCTCTTTGGATGCTGTTGAAGCAGATGGTCGAAGGCCGCACTGAGGTCGAAAACCAATATGGCCGTATCGTGCCGAAAGACGGCAACGCTCAAGCTCTTGGTGCCGTCTCGCAAGTGTTCGAGCTGAGAGAATTTTTCGAATGGCGGGGTCTGGGTTCCATCGATCATTCTGGCGTACAGATCCGTGAAGAATATGTCCGGTTTGATGCCGAGAAAAAATTCTCTGTCCCGGACATCAAGATTGCCGACCCGAAATCCTGCCAATGCGGCGAGGTGCTGAAAGGCGTGATCAAGCCCTGGGACTGCAAGGTGTTTGGTCGCGCCTGTACGCCCGAAACGCCTTTGGGCGCCTTGATGGTTTCCTCGGAGGGGGCCTGTGCGGCCTATTACCAATATGGCCGCCTTGATTTAAAGACCATGGCTGAAAATTCAGATGTCGCAGAAGAGTCTGCGGACCAGGGTGCGAGGAGCGTCGCATGAACGAGATGAGCAAGAAAGCGACCTCAGATCGCACACGACGCCGAGGCAAGGTCAACGTAGACAAGGTCACTTTGGCCCATGGTGCCGGCGGCAAAGCCATGCGTGATTTGATTGACGATGCATTCCTGGACGCGTTCGGTGAACCGGACGATGGTGTCTTGGAAGATCAGGCCCGATTGCTCATGTCAGATTTGTCAGCGCAGGGGGACCGGCTGGCCCTGACGACGGATAGCTTTGTCGTCGATCCTTTGTTCTTCCCGGGCGGTAACATCGGGACCTTGGCTGTTGCCGGCACAGTCAACGATCTGGCCGTTTCCGGCGCCAAACCACTCTATCTGACATGCGGGATGATCATCGAGGAAGGCCTGCCGGTGGAAACGCTGCGCCGGGTCGCCCGGTCCATGCAGGAAACCGCGGAAAAAGCGGGGGTGCGCATCATCACCGGAGATACCAAGGTCGTCCACCATGGCGCTGCGGACAAACTCTTCATCAATACGGCCGGGATCGGGGTCATTCCGGAAGGCCTGGACATTTCATCGGCCAATGCCAAGCCCGGCGACGTCGTGATCGTGAATGGGGTATTGGGGGACCACGGCGCAGCGATTTTGAACGCCCGTGGCGACCTGGCGCTGGAAGCGGATATTGAAAGCGACTGCGGTCCCCTGAACGGCTTAATAGACGCCATTATCAATATATGTCCGGAAGTGCGGTCCATTCGGGATGCAACGCGAGGCGGCATTGCCAGTGTGCTGAACGAGGTCGCGGAAGATAGTCGTGTCGGCGTGCTGTTGAACGAACAGAGTATTCCCATGCGGGCCGAAGTTACCGGGGTGTGCGAAATTCTCGGGCTCGATCCGCTCTATCTGGCGAACGAAGGAAAAATAGTTGTCGTCGTGCCGGGGGACATGTCGGACGCAGTCCTGCAAGCCATGCGGACTCACGAAGACGGTCAGGACAGTGTCGTCATTGGTAAAATCTGTGAGGCGCCTGCCGGGACCGTGGTGATGGAAACCTTGTTCGGTGGCAGGCGCGTGGTCGACATGCTGGTCGGCGAACAATTGCCGCGGATTTGTTGAGGGCGCGGGTCGATGCATGAACTTGGGATCACCCGAAACATCGTCAGCATCGTCGCAGAGCGCGCGGCGGGCCGTCGGGTGACCAAAGTCGTCGTCGAGATCGGCAAGTTGTCAGCCATCCTGCCGGACGCTGTGGAGTTCTGTTTTGATGTTTGCGCCAAGAGTACGCCCTTGGAAGGGGCGACATTGGAAATCGTTGAGGTCATGGCTGATGCAAGCTGCCGGGACTGTGGCGAACAGTTCCTCTTGGCCACCTTGATTGAACCATGCCCGAAATGCGGTTCCAAAGCTTTGGACCGCAAAGGGGGTGACGATTTGATCATTAAACATTTCGAATTTCTTGAAGAAACAGATGAAGACGCAATTGAACAAACGAGGGAGGCAAGCTGATGTGTGGCGTATGCGGTTGTTCCAGCGGCACGGTTACCGTGACCAAGATGGATATCGGTCTGGAGAATAAAGAGCAGGGTGGGGATAGCCATACCCATTCACATGATGATCATCATCACGACCACAGTCATGACCATAGCCACGATCACGGGCATGATCATTCGCATCATCATCACCACGACCATGAGCACGGTCATGATCATGGACCGGGGCATTCCCATACGCACATGCATCGGGCGTCGGAAAGTGTCGAGTTGGAAGCGGCCATTCTGGGTAAGAACGACAAGTTGGCTGCCGAGAATAGGGGCTGGCTCAAGGCTAAAAATATTCTGGCGTTGAATTTGGTCAGCTCTCCGGGATCCGGCAAGACGACCTTGCTGGAACGCACTTTGACGGACTTGAAAGACAAAATACCGATGGCGGTGATCGAGGGGGATCAGGAAACCCTCAATGATGCTGAGCGGATCAGGGCGACGGGGACTGCCTGTGTGCAGGTGAATACGGGCACGGGCTGTCATCTGGAAGCTGACATGGTTCAGAAAGGAATGGAGCAGCTGGACCCGCAGGAAAACTCCCTGCTGCTGATCGAGAACGTGGGGAGCCTGGTCTGCCCGGCGTTGTTTGATCTAGGGGAGCGGGCGAAGGTCGCGATTTTATCGGTGACGGAAGGGGCGGACAAACCCGCCAAGTATCCGCATATGATCGCGGCCTCCGACATTTTGGTAATCAATAAAATTGATCTGTTGCCCTACGTGACCTTTGATGTGGACGCCGCCATTCAGGCTGCGCGGGACATCAACCCAGCCATCAAGGTCTTTCAGGTGTCGGCGACTAACGGCGAAGGTTTGGACGTTTGGTACGACTGGCTGCTGGCCGAGATTGGTGTCTCCGGCACGATTCAGGCTGCCGAGTAGGGAAGCCGGACGGAAGGGACAGCGGCGGTGGAACTCGATCTGACCTTGGGGGGTGTTCTGCTATTGGGGCTGGCAGTCGGGCTCCAGCATGCGCTGGAAGCCGACCACCTGGCAGCCGTGTCCTCATTGGTCAGTGGCGAACGCTCGTGGCGTCGGATCGTTCGTCATGGTGCCGTTTGGGGTGTGGGGCATACATGTACTTTGGCAGTCGTTGCCGGTACGGCGATCGTCCTGGGCTCGAATATCGACGGTGCCGTGGCAAATTGGTTGGAGTTTGCCGTCGGTGCCATGCTGGTTATCTTGGGTGGCCAGGTTCTGTGGCGAATGGTGAGCCAGCGCATCCATTTTCACGTTCACAAACATGCTGACAGCTCGCATCATTGGCACGCCCATTCCCATGCCGGCGAGAATATAAACAGCAGCCATGACCACGCGGCCCATCCTCACGACCACGCCCACAGCCCGATCAGCGGATGGCGTACCCTTATGGTTGGTATGGTGCACGGAATGGCAGGTTCGGCCGTGTTGGTCGTGCTGGCCGCCAGTCAAATTGACGATCCGGGTTTCAAGCTGTTTTACGTGGTGACTTTTGGATTCGGGTCAATTGTCGGTATGGCAGGCCTCTCGGTGATTGTCGCCGTGCCGCTCAGCTGGACCGCGCGGACCATTTCGTGGGCCAACAACTTGCTTCAAGGCGGGATCGGCACGGTTACGTTAGGTTTAGGAATGTTCATAGTGTTCGAGACAGGAGTGTCTCATTCACGTCTATGAATTGCGGTCGGAGATGTCGAAGAACCTCTACAGCATAATACGAAGCGGCGCATCGGAGCAAATACCATGATCAAATCTTCAGTTTAGTCGAAGGCAGATAGTAGCGTAAGGCGCTCTATGAAAGGCCGCCATATTTTCGTAATTCAAAGCCTCGTTGACATTCCCGTATTTGGATAAATCCCTTGTAGCTGGTCAAATTGGCGGAAACGGATCGAGTAGTCCCCTGATCAATCAGAAGTCAGGTGGTGCTCAAACCTATTTGGTATTTCGAGGGGAAAACAGTATCTACAGCTTGGCGGTAGACTCTGTTGATTACGATGTATCACCTGCCCGTGTGACCAAAGGGCAAGAGCACCATCCTATTCCAGTGATGTTGTCGGCGCGTTTAGCCATAGATCGTGACGAACAAGGAAAAGGATTGGGCCGAGCGTTTCTTAAAGATGCCTTATTGCGTACACTTCAAGCTGCCGATATTGCTGGTATTCGAACTCTTCTCGTTCATGCCAAAGATGATGAAGCACGAACTCGGTATGAAAGCTTCTATTTCGAACCAAGCCCAACAGACCCATATCATTTGTTTTTGCTCATGAAGAATCTTCGAAGCCTGAACAAACAGATGATTGTATTGATGCCCCCTTCCTCAATACAAAAATATTCAAAATTTCGCATCATTACTCACGATTACGAGGAGGCGGTTGAAATTGAGGTTATTTACCTCCGGTTAGGTAGTGTCTTTATGCATAAGGCCTGAAATGTTTTCAGAAACCTTAGTGGCGGCGGCAAGAATCGGATCTGCCGCGAGGTGCGCATAACGAGCAGTAGTTTGAACCTGAGTGTGCCCTAGAAGCTTACCAATCATGGGCAGGCTCATCCCTTGTGCGACGGCCTTGGAGGCAAATGAATGTCGTAGGTCATGGATGCGGACGTCTTCAATGCCAGCCCGCTTGCGGATCCGTTGCCAGAATTTCTGGATCTCTTTGCGATTGGTTCCTGGGATTTTGCCGCAGATAACCCATGGGTTCTTTGGCTGCCGTTTGAGGTTTTTAAGGAGATCAAGGGCAGGGGGGCCGAGATGGACAACTCGTGCGCCGGTCTTTGAATCAGATAGTCGTAGGCAGCTGTTGTCGAAATCAACCTCTGTCCATTTGAGTGACATGATTTCGTTGAGGCGGCAGCCGGTAAAAATCAGGAGGCGGATAGCAGAAATAGCATAGATATCATCGACACCTATTTCTTCGGCTTCGTTTAGCACTGAACCGAGATCGCTCAGCTCTTTCTGGCTGAGGTAGCGCTCGCGTTTTTCTTCTGGGTATTTTTTGATGTGTAGCCGTGGATTGGAACCTTCAGGCCGCATTCCCCATATCTCTGCCATTGAGAACATTTTTGAGATCAGCTCAAGGTTCCGATTTGCCTGGTAAGGGATGTGGCGTAAATCATGATGAAATTTGGCGATGTCGGCCCGTGTTACATCGGAGACCTTCAGGCGTCCAAGGGCTGGCAATATGAAACGGCGAAGGTTGCGTCGGTATTCTGTGGCAGTGCCTGGCTTCAGACGGACAGAAATATGTTCTTGGTCGAAACGCTCTGCCAGCTCTTTCACCGTACAGGCTTTTCGGGCTCGGGAACGTTCGCCAGCAGGATCTTCTCCGTCCTTGACGGCTGCCAAAACCTTGAATGCCATGCGACGGGCTTTTTCGGGAGTGAGGACACCATGGGCTCCCAGGCTCATGCGTCTGTAACGATTGCCGATCCGGTATTGAACGATATAAGAACGACGGCCACTTGGTAAAATGCGAACGGCAAACCCAGCAAGGTCGTCATCGCAGATGATATAATCCTTATCTTGCGGCTTAGCAGACTCGACAAGGCGTTTGGTGATTTTAGGCATATGGCACCTCTTTGCGGCTGATTAACTCTCGATGATCGCTGCGCTGCTCTTAATCCCTGGAATCATAGTGGAATCATGAGGGCTGGTTTCGGCGAGCAACCGATCGAATGACAGCGTAAAGTGATTTCTAAAATAGTCCAGTAATATCAACTGGTTAGAGTGTTTCTGCGGAATTTTTAGAAATGCTGAGAAATGACCATATCACGGCTCATAACCTGAAGGTCGCAGGTTCAAATCCTGCCCCCGCAACCAACTTCGATCTCCGAGCTCCTGAGAGCATTTGACTCACAGGAGCTCGGACAACTCAAGCGAAAATTGGGGCACCGCCAACAACCAAGAGGCGGCACAACCAAGAACGCTTAAAATTCTTTGAGAAAAAATTAGTCTGAAAAGACGAAACCCGCGACGGCAATCGCGGGTCTCAAAACGCTTAGAACGCGCTATCTGTCTGATGGTTGGCATTCTAGGCGACGGTACCGCTTTGTCAAGTGGAACCGGGCGTTCCTGCCGAAATCCCGATGAATGCTCCGCGCACTGGACGCGACGATTCCCTTTCCCCCTTTGACGATCTGTTCCCCAACGCAGACGAGCAGGCTCTTGGCCAGCCGATACCGGCCGACGATGGCGCCTGGTCGAATGCTCACAAATCCGTGCGGCGATCTTTGGACCGACGCACGTCGACCGATGCCACGGGCGCCAGGCGCGTCAAGCGAGGCCGGCGGCGTCTGAGCCCGACGGACGCGCGCAACCTGACCCACGAGCTGGCGGGTTGGTATCTCGCCACGGAAGTGGCGGCCGATCGCCGGCTGACGCCGGGAGACGTGCGCGTGCTCGCGATCATGGTGCGGGCTGCCAACAAGGCCGGCGGTCGGCACACGGACATCGCGGTCAAGACAATCGCCAACCGCGCGGCCGTCTCCGATCGCCAGGTGCAGCTCACCGTCACCAAGCTCTCGCAGCATCCGTTCAACCTGGTCAGGCGCACGTTCCGGCCGCTGCGGCCCGGCATGAACGATACCAACGTCTACGAGATCGCGGCCCGGTGCTTCCGAGGCGGTGCCGAAGTGAAGCGCAGCGCGTCTCAGGAGACCGCTTCCCCGGCGTCCGATGCCGCGCCCGCGCGGGGTGAAAAACTCTGCGGGGTGAAGAATAAACCTATCCTAGATATATATACTTCTACACCTACACGCCCTGCCGTTCGTAAACGATCGACGGGATGTAGAAAGCGGACTGCGACGGGGTCATGTCGCGACCGCTCAGGCCCACCGGATCCCGTTTTCGAGGTCGCAAGACCGCGCACAGCACCGATCCCGAACATCTCTCCCGATGACGCCGGCCTGATCAAGCGCGCCCTGGCCGTGATCCGACCGGACCGGGCGTTACCCGACGATCCAGTTGAGATCGTTCGCGCCGTCGACCGGTTGCGCCTCGAGTACATCCCGGGCTTCGACGAGAGCGCCTGGCCGATGCTGGCGGCAAGACACGGCACCCGTGCCTATCTCGCGGTCGTCGAGACGCTCTTGATGGCGAGCGTGCGCGCCGGCACGGACCGGGTGATCCAATCGCTCCCCGCCTATCTCGGGGGCATCCTGTGGAAACCACGGGGCCAGGTGAACCCGGGCCATACCGTCTCCGAGATCCTGCGCCTCTACGCAGACCAGCTCGAGCCGAGGCGGGCGGCATGATGCGGCCTGGTTCTTCCCTGTCGTTTAACCCTTGGCGCCGGCGCGCCGATGAAGGCGTGCCGGGAACCTGGTGCTCTCACCCTCAGTGGTTCGGTTCCGTCGGTTCGGGTTTGGTTTCCCGGGCGCTCAATGTGCCCCGGTCCCGGCCGACACCGGCTGCGCCTCAACCTGCCAAGACGGTTTCCACCCCCGTGTTCCTTTTGGGCGGACCCTCCGTCTTTCGGTTGTATCGACCTCCTTAAGGCCGAGGCGTCCCGTTCGCGCGGAAACGCTCATACCCGATACCAACTGAAAAGGAACCTACACGATGTACACACACATGAACTTCACCGGCAAAGGCTTCATCGGCACGGCCGAGGTCACGACCAAGGACGACAAGAAACGCGGCACGATCCGGCTCGCCAGCACGGACAGTTGGAAGGACGCAGACGGCGAGCGCCAGGAGCGCACCAACTGGTTCACGCTCACGGTATTCAAGCCGAGCCTGGTCGAGATGATCGAGAAGGGCTGGATCGCCAAGGGCCGCTACGTCGATGCCTCGGGCGATCTCCGCGAAAACCGCTGGGCCGACGCCGAAGGCTCTGAGCGCTTCGATGTTCAGCTCATCGCCGAGAGGATCCAGTTCCTGGACCGCAAGCCTACTGACAACGACGACGAGTGACCGTCACGGAACCCCGTCGCGCGCAAGCGCGGCGGGGTTCTCTCAGGTTGGCATCTGGGGTTGGCCCGATAGCTGTCAAACTCGGTGAAATCTTAGAGTCCGTCCAGAATAGCCCTTGAACCTACAGTGGCTAGAGGCCTTACCGTGAAAGCTAGGATCACTTCAAGACACAGGAACTCGCGCAGCATGACCGGCAGCGATAAGGCCGCAACGAAACGTTCCGATAACGGGCGCCGGCGCAGCAACCGCAAAGTGCTCTCCGGCCTTTTCGTATTGTTGGCCGTAATGACCGGTCTCGTTACATACTCACCGGAACTATACAGGATGTTCTGCGATCTAACGGGCTTGGGCGGAACGGTCTCTCGCGCCGCGGCGCCCGCACCAACATCTTCGCCGAGTACGAACGAAACAGTCGAAATATTTTTCGACGCCAACGTGGCGCCAGGACTCCCTTGGGAGTTCCGGCCCGAACAACGCAAGGTCGTCACGCGATTCGGCGAATCAACAAGAGTTGAGTACTTTGCCCGTAATACTTCGGACGAGCCCATCGTCGCCCGCGCGACGTTTAATGTGACGCCGTTCAAGGCTGCTCCGTATTTCTTTAAGATCGAATGTTTCTGCTTCACCGAAGAACGGTTGGAAGCAGGAGAGAGCGCCAAGATGCCCCTTGTTCTCTATATCGATGAAGAATTGCTGAACGACCCGAATGTGAAGGAAGTTCGATCGATCACGCTGTCCTACACATTTTTCCAACAGGAAGGACTTTCGGAAGAAGAAGTAAGTGCAGCTCGCGACCTAAAGAAAGGCTCCGAAGAAATCCGAAAGAAGTTGGAGAATTCGACGAAAATGGAGTTCGAGAACGACGCACCAAGACGATGAAATACACTATGCTGCTTTGTAAATCCTGTCTCGCAAGACAATAATGGTATGGCCCTCACCGCCAAAATACGCCGTTTGATCAAACTATCCATAGCAACCGTCTTTCTTCTTGCATCGTCTTGGTGGGTGAATGGCGTTTTGGCCCACAGCTACAAACTAGATGAAATTTCGGTCGGGCATATCTGGGCTCCCCCACCGATAGCGAGCGACGAAATCGTGCCGGTGTTCGGCGCCATCGTGAATCGTGGTTCTGAGCCGCTAAGACTGATTGGCGCGACAACGCCGATTGCGGACACAGTCTCTTTTCGCACGGAATCCGGTTCTGAAGGCAGAGAGACGGATTCAATCGCATTGCTGCCCGGCAAAGTGCATGCCATGGCAACGTGGCGAGAGCACATGGTATTGGCCGGCCTGCGGCGCGAGCTCAGGGCGGAAGATACATTTGAAGTGATCCTGGAATTCGACGACGGACGAACGTTGGCCGTCCAGGTGATTGTCGAACCCCAGAGCGGACACAATTGAAACGCGGACTTATTGTCTCTAGGGCACGCTTTGGGTGCCTGAGACCGGTCTAGGTACTACCGTCCCGGTCTCTCGATGCTCGGTAATGCAGTGTTCATGATCGCTGAGTACCTCGATCACACGGCAATCGGATATCTTGCCGCCGCTGCACTGCTCGATCATACGCTCCAACTCGGTCTTCAGCGATTGCAACAAGCCGATCCGTTGTTCGACTTGGATCAATTGTTGCCTGGCGATCGCGTCCGCCGCTTCGCATGACTGTTGCGGCTGGTCCGAGAGGCTGAGTAGGTCGCGGATCGCGTTGAGCGAGAACCCCAGTTCCCGGGCATGGCGAATAAACCGAAGGCGTTCGACATGGCTCGTTTCATAAATGCGCTGGTTCCCGACGGACCGGTCGGGCTTCGGAATGAGACCGATGTCTTCGTAGTAACGGATCGTCTGTACCTTACAGTCCGTCGCTTTCGAGACCCGCCCGATGGTCAATGACGATGGCATAGCAATTACCTCTTGAACCTACAGTTGCTGTAGCAATTACATTTGGATCGAAACAACGTACTGGCAAGTGGGAAGATACGTAATGAGCGGCGGTTGTTGTGGATCGGATGCGAAGTTCGACGGCGCCTCGTCGGCGTTTCGCCGGGCACTCTGGGCGGTCATCGCCATCAATGGGCTGATGTTCGCCGTCGAAATTTCCGCCGGCGCGTTCGCCGGCTCCAAGGCGCTACAGGCCGACGCACTCGATTTTCTGGGCGATACGGCGACGTATGCCCTGAGCCTCTACGTCATTGGCATGTCAATACGGGCCCGCGCCCGCGCCGCCCTGTTCAAGGGGCTGAGCCTTGCCGCCATGGGGACCTGGGTTCTGGGCTCGTCGATCTATCAGATATTCGTCATCGGCGTCCCGAAAGCCGAGGTCATGGGCGTCGTCGGTTTCCTGGCGCTCGCGGCCAACATGGCGAGCGTCGTGATCCTGATGCGGTTCAGGGACGGCGATGCCAATGTCCGGTCCGTCTGGCTGTGCAGCCGCAATGACGCCATCGGCAACATCGCCGTCATGCTGGCCGCGGCCGGCGTTTGGGCCACTGGCACCGGATGGCCCGATCTCATCGTCGCCGCTCTGATGGCAGCGCTGTTCTCTTGGTCGGCGATCCAGATCATACGTCAGGCTCGGCAGGAAATGGCTCACGAGCTGGGTCACGTGGACCAGGAAGCCACTGGTCACATTGGATCATGACCGTAGACGCGAACATGACCTTTCCCTCAACCCGGAAACCAGACGGCTCGAACTGGAGCATGCTGTTTTTGGCATGGTTGATTGCTTTCGCATCGACCCTGGGCGCCCTGTATATCGGCGAGGTCCTGGGACAAACGCCCTGCCAGTTGTGCTGGTATCAGCGCATTGCCATGTTCCCGCTTGCCGTTGTTCTCGGCATCGCCTGCTTTCGCGACGACTTCTCCGTCCGACAATACGCGATTCCCATAGCATTTGCGGGCCTCGCCGTGGCGCTTTGGCACAATCTTCTCTATTTCGACGTTGTCTCCGAATCGATTCAGCCGTGCGATGAAACAGTTTCGTGCAGCGGCGAGATCATGATGATCCTCGGCTGGGTTCCGATCCCGGTCCTGTCGCTTGCCGCGTTCGGCCTCATTCTCATCTTCAGTTTCCTCGCAAAACCAAGGAGCGAACAATGATGAACCGTCGCGCCATCATCGTTGGTTGTGTCACCGTGGGCGTTGGCGGTTATCTCTGGGGCGTTTACACCGTTTCAGAACGTCATCGGCCATACGGCTCCG
This sequence comes from Rhodospirillales bacterium, assembly GCA_040219295.1. Lineage (GTDB taxonomy): Bacteria > Pseudomonadota > Alphaproteobacteria > Rhodospirillales > Casp-alpha2 > JAVJST01. The sequence goes on along the minus strand of JAVJST010000004.1, from coordinate 41,100 downwards.
CGAAGCTGTCGGAAGACATCCCGTTGACGCGACCATACTCGCCCACTCTCGGACCGGACGATGCGCCCGTCACCATCGTCGAATTCTTCGATCCCGCCTGCGAGGCGTGCCGGGCGTTTTATCCGTTGGTGAAGGAAATAATGAAGGAACACGATGGTCAGGTCCGGGTCGTGTTGCGATACGCCGCCTTTCATCCGACTTCCGAGGAAGCAATCCGCATTCTGGAAGCGGCCCGGATACAGGGGATGTTCACGCCGGTTCTCGAAACGCTTCTCGAAGAACAGCCCGTCTGGGCACCGCATGGCCGGGAGCCGGGGAACGTGTGGGAAATCGCGGCAATCGCGGGACTCGACATCGAAAAAGCGCGGCGCGATGCGCTTCTGCCCGACATCGTCGCCATCCTCAATCGGGACGCGACAGATGTGGAAGCCGTCGGCGTGACCGGAACTCCGACCTTTTTCGTCAACAGAATTCCCTTGACGGAAACCGATCCGAAGCAACTGAAAGACCTTGTCAATGCAGAGATTGACGCGCTCTAGACCCGACTTGAAACACGTCTCGGCGCAAAGAAGGTGAATACCATGGACCAGGACAAACCCAGATCCAAACTGCGAACCGTCCGATATGCGTTGTGGGGTCTGGTTATCCTGGCTGCCGCCGTCAGTGCATATTTGGCGGTTTCGGGCAACCGTCAATCGGCCGACGATGGCGCGATCTCGTCGAAAGAGGCAATGCGGTCCTCTATCAAGGCCGATTTCGAACTCGTCGATCACCAGGGCGCATTGGTCACGGAAGAATCCTACCGGGGAAGTTACATGCTTGTGTTCTTCGGATTCACCAACTGCCCGGACGTCTGTCCAACCACGTTAAGCAAAATTGCCCAGGTCATGACACTTCTCGGCACCGCGGCGGAAAAGGTGAAGCCGCTGTTCATCACGGTCGATCCGGAGCGGGATACACCCGAACGAATGGCCGAGTATGTCGCCGCGTTCGACGAGCGAATTGTCGGACTCAGCGGCACGCCCGAACAGGTCAAGACGGCGGCCGACTCGTTCAAGATCTACTTTGCTAAAGTCGATCAGGACGGTGCGCCGGACGGATACACCATGGATCACACCGCCTACACATACCTGTTCAATGCCGCCGGGGAGTTCGAGGAATTTTTCTCGGATCATGACGAGGCGACGAACATCGCCGCACGAATTCAGGGGTACATTACACCATGACGGTTTTGACGGTTACGAAGCAGACCTTCCGTGCATCGATGTCGCCGGTATGGGCGGTTGCGGTTCTGTGCAGCACCGCGTTTGGCGCGGTCGCGAATGAGTCGCCGCCAGCCGGTGACGTTCGAATTGAAATGCCCTGGGCGCGAGCCTCCATCGGCACCGGTCGTCCGGTTGCAGCGTTCGTCACGGTCATCAACGACGGCAATCGGGCGGACCGCCTCGTCAAGATCGACACGCCGGTTGCCGCAAAGGCCGAAGTGCACGAAACGACAACCGAGGACGGCGTCAGCAGAATGAACCGGATCGAACGTCTTACCATCGACCCGAAGAACCGGGTCGAGTTTCAGCCCGGCAGCCTCCATATCATGCTGTTTGACCTTCATATGCCCATAAAGGATGGCGAAACCTTCCCCTTGGACATGTACTTCGAGCGAGCCGGTCGAGTATCGGTGACGGTTCCCGTCGCCGGTCCTGGCGCGAGCGGTCCGCCGCCGTGACGCCGCCCTGCCGGCGCCTTCGTGTTTTGTCGATCGGAAACGACAGTTTCGGACGCCTTTAGATTGAGACCTTCCGATTTCACATTGCAGCGTTGTCCGCCGCAATCTCAACGTTCCTGGACCGATGCTTGATTGGCGAAAGATGAAGACTGACGGGGACTCCATGCTAACGACTTTTCAGATAATCGGCCTGCTAACAGTTGCCGGTGGGCTCGGACTCGGTGTGCTTGCGGCCCCTGGGTGGAACGACGCCAAACAGCCAAATCCGATTGAGCTGGCACAGAAATCGGACAGGCCGGAAACCAGCAATTTGACGCCCCAACCAACTCGAGCAGTGGCGCCCTCGCCTTCACCTCCGGCGATTGAAAGAGTTGTAACCGTGGAAAGCGGCGATACCCTCATCAATTTGCTGCTAGAGGTAGGCGTTGATGAACCGGAAGCATTCGCATTGTCGTCGGCATTGGCGACGGTATTTGATCCCCGGAAATTGACGGCTGGACAGAAAATATCCGTTGTCACGCGACGCGAGAATGGTCGAAGCGGGAGCGAATGTATCAGGTCTCTCTCGTTTTCCCCAGCTACAGACCAACTGGTCACCGTCGATCATGACACCCATGGATCGTTCTCGTCGAAGATCGAACCCTTGACCCACGAAGCTCGCGTTATCCGTCGCACGGGTGCGATCAGGACGAGTTTCTTTGAGGCTGCGCGTGAGGCGGGAATCCCAATCTCGATCCTGTTATCGACGTATCGAACATTCAGTCATGTTCTCGATTTTCAGAGAGAGCTCAACGCAGGGGACAGATTCGAGATCGCCTACACGATTTATGACGACGATGCAGTAGACAGACGCCATCCCGGTGAGGTGATGTTTGCCCGCATGACTGTCAACGGAAGCGCCTTCCGTGCCTACCGCTACACGACCTCTGACGGTTACACCGGCTACTTCGATCAGTCGGGGAGAAGCCTTGCAACCGGTCTAATGAAAACACCGATCGACAGTGCTCGACTGTCGTCATTGTTCGGCAAGAGAGAACACCCGGTCCTTGGATACACGAGAATGCATCGCGGTGTGGATTTTGCGGCGGCGCAGGGAACGCCAATTCTCGCCGCCGGCGACGGAATGATCGAGCAACGAGGCCGAAACGGTGATTTCGGAAACTACATACGAGTCACCCACGGCAAGGACTATTCGACCGCGTATGCGCACCTTAGCGCTTATGTGAAGGGATTGAGCGTGGGCGACAGAGTCCGTCAAGGGGACACAATCGGTTACGTTGGGTCCACCGGGTTGGCGACCGGGCCAAACCTCCATTACGAGGTTTTGGTGAATGATCGCCAGGTCGACCCTTTGGCTATCACTTCGCCCCCAAATCGCGTCCTTCGGGGTGAGGAGTTGGCACGATTCGAAGCAGAAAGGATGCGTCTGGCCACGCTCATGGACTCTCTCGATGATGTCGCCGATCGAACTTCGGACGCAAAGAGTGTATCAGCAGAGGTGTCGCAAAACCTATGACGGAAGGAGTATCGCCCAACGGCAGAGCGATCCATCGACACCTGGCACTCTTCGTTGGTGTTCTCGCCTTCGTACTCGATCAGATATCCAAAGCTGCCGCTATCTTCCTACTCTCTACTCCTCCAGGAACCGTGCCGGTAACGTCTTTTTTCAACCTTTCCCTGGGATTCAACCGGGGGGTGAGCTTTGGCATGTTGTCCGACCTCGGAAATCGCGGGCCAGTCATGTTGTCGCTACTGGCGATCGCAGTAATAATCTTTCTGATCGTCTGGTACTGCAAAACTTCACAACCGAAGGAACGGGTCGGAATCGCAATGATCATCGGAGGTGCTTGCGGCAATCTGTTTGATCGGGTTCGAAACGGTGCCGTGACGGATTTCCTGGACTTCTACGTCGGTCCGTATCACTGGCCTGCATTCAACTTTGCGGATGTTTGGATTACGTTGGGGGCGGCGCTGGTCGTCGCAGCGGCCGTATTTGCGCCAAAATTCGATGAGCAATCGCATTCCGACCGATTAACGCGAGGCGAATGACGAAAACCACCGCTCAATTGATCTAGATCAGAACACTAACAGGTTCATTCCTCTACTATCATTCAAAGTTGGGATGAGGTGACATCCCGTTTTCGTCAGGAGGTTTGAATGCGCAAGGTCGTTACTGCTTTGGTCGGATATGCGATGCTGATGGGTGTTGCCGCAATGGCGCCTGTGGCCGCGCACGATTTCGGTTCAAGCGATGGGACGAATCAGGGCCAGATGCCGATGATGGGCCAAGGCCAGATGCCGATGATGGGTCAGGGGCACATGCCGATGATGGGTCAAGGCCAGATGCCGATGATGGGTCAGGGGCACATGCCGATGATGGGTCAAGGCCAGATGCCGATGATGGGTCAGGGCCAGATGCCGATGATGGGTCAGGGGCACATGCCGATGATGGAACACGGAGCGGGTACTGGAATGTATGCACCGCTTCGTCGCGACCTGTCTGCCGAAGAAGTCGAACACATGATCGGCCATCGGCTTGAGTGGCAAGGCAATCCGAATCTCAAGATGGGACCAGTCGTCGAGCGAGACGAGGACACCATCGTTGCCGACATCGTGACCCAGGACGGTTCTCTGGTGCAACGGCTCGAAGTGGATCGTCATACCGGCAGGATGCAGGCTGCAAACAACTAAACAAGCAGGCATGACGCTTTGCATCAAACGTGAGGAGCCCGATTATTCGAGTTACAGCGGTCATGCTGGACGCTACATGGTCAGGTTAGATTTTGACCCAGAGCCGTCGTCAGCGCATTCATCTCTTGACGACTAGTTTCCAATCAGTATTCGATCCATCTGACCTAAGCAATTCTGACCTATTTGCGTTGTCGCTAACCGGCGCAGCAAGAAAGCTTGCTGACATCCTTGTTGAAGGTCTGCGCCGCCAGTTTCAAGCCTTCAACAGTCGTCAGGTATGGAAAGATCGTGTCGGCCAAATCTGTGACCGTCAGGCCACACTTGATCGCCAATGCGGCCGTCTGAATGCTGTCCGCTCCTTCTGGTGCCAATACTTGAGCGCCAAGGAGCCTGTCGGTCTTCTTGTCCGCAACCAACTTGATCAAGCCCCTCGTATCGCGTGCGGCAAGTGCGCGCGGGACGTGATCGAGCGTGATCGTCGACGTCATCACGTCGAAGCCCTTAGCCTTCGCGGTGGCCTCGGAAAGGCCGACGCCTGCCACCTGGGGGTCGGTAAACACCACCCAAGGCATTGCAGCGTTTTCATACACCATGCTGTCCGAGTTCAAAGCATTCTTGGCGGCAAGCTTTGCACCGTAAGCAGCCATATAGACGAACTGGTCTGTACCGGTAACATCTCCGGCGGCATAGACGCCGGGTCGGGTCGTACGCATACGATCGTCCACCTTAATACCGCCGTTTGAGAGCAGTTCGACACCGGCGTTCTCGACTCCTAGCCCTGCCGTATTGGGCTTCCGGCCCGTCGTCACGAGCACTTGTTCGGCGGAGACACTTTGCGGCTGACCGTCCTTCGTCGCATCGAGTATGACCCCGGCTTCCGATTTGCGAATACTTCTGTAGGTCAGGCCGTCGAGAACCCGAATTCCCTCATCGCGCAAGTAGCCGGTAAGCGCTGCGCTTATCTCCGGTTCGGCCTCTGGAAGTAACCGTGAACGGCAGACAAGCGTTACGTTGACCCCGGCGCGCCCCAACATTTGTGCCAACTCGGTTCCGATATATCCCCCGCCAACGACTAGGAGGGAGCTTGGCAATGTTTCGAAATCCAGGGCTTCGGTGCTCGTCAAATAAGGAATGCTATCCATGCCGTCGATGGGCGGCGGGACCGGAGAAGCCCCGGTGGCCACAATGACCTTGTTTGCCCGGGTCAACTCGCCATCGATGACAACACCGCCGTCCGCGAGCCGGGCTGCGCCCTCGATATAGGCGATGTTGTTGTACAGGGGCAGGAGATCGGCATACTTGGCCTCGCGGAGCGAGGTTACAAGCTCATCTTTCTGTGCATTCAGAGCCTTCCAGTCCGTAACGTTTGCCGAAGCCGCGATTCCGGAAAAACGCTTCGCCGACTTCGCCTGATGGAGAGTTTCTGTCGCCCTGATCATCGTCTTTGACGGAACGCACCCGACGTTGACGCAAGTGCCGCCCATAGTGCCGCAACCGATCAACGCGACGTTGGCGCCGGCTTCTGCTGCGGTGATCGCGGCGGAAAATCCGGCCGACCCAGCGCCGATTACGGCGATATCGTAAGTTGAACTTGATCGCGTGTTCGGGGTGCAGCAATCCGTCATGTTAGGCGCTTTCATTACTTGATTGAGTGTTCACGTCGCAGCATGCCGTTGCGCGTTTACGCTGCCAAAGACCGTAGGCCGTTAGGCCAAGGAAAACAGCGAGAGCGGGGAAAAGAACATAGTCCAAGCCGCTGACCCAAGCGGAAAGGCCGACCGCGCCGAGTGCAATCACCAGCACGGGAGTCGCGCAGCAAATCGCAGCGATGACCGAGCCGACAATGCCGGTCTTGATGATTGTTTCGTCCTTCATCGGGATTACCCCTGGACCGCTGCCGGATAACCAGCATCGGTGGAGGCGGCAGCGATGGCATCGGGAGTCGTAACGGACGGGTCGAAGACTACAGTTGCCGTCTTCGCATCGAAATCGACCGCCACGGACCTGACCCCCGTTACGCCTTCCATTGCCGTCTTGACGGTGACCGGGCAAAGCGCACAGGTCATGTTCTCGATCTTGAAGGTGGTCGTCTCGTCGGCCGCCACTTGCACGGTCGCGGACTGTGCATAGGCGGGAGTGACGACGCTGCCAACCGTCCAGCCGAACCCGCCGAGAATCAGCAGAATTGCCGCCAGAACAGGGAATCGTTTCATGAGAGATACTCCGTAATCTGAAATCAGTAGAGAAACGGTGCCCACCAGTTGATGGTCAGCGCGAGCAGGATCACGACCGTCGATATCCATAGGGCGCTCTTGGCGATGACGGACGACTGCGGTCTGGCGCAGTAACCGTTTTCGTCGCAGGCAGGTTTGTCCTTGAAGTAAACTTGCCGAAATCCGAGGCTGATAAAGACGAGCGCGATGCCTGCAAAAACCGGCTTGTATGGCTCTAACGCGGTCAGGCTGCCGATCCACGCGCCAGAAACACCCAGCACCACGAACAGCAACGGTACGATACAACAACTCGACGCAAGGACAGCCCCGATCACGCTGCCAGACGCAAAGATAGTTCGCTTACGGTCGCCCGTTCTTCCTTCGCCGTGCAATGTTGCCGTTTCCGCGTCGATTGTGCTCATGCGTCATCGTCCTCGATTTCAACCAAGAACGAATGTAAGGTCTGCACCAACTACAGACTCAAGGGATTTCTTATCATGAACAATCACGATTCCGCGAAGGGACTTCAGCGCGCGGAGATTGCGCGGCTAACAGGCTGCCACCTGGAGACCATCCGCTACTATGAGAAGATCGGATTGATGCCGGAGCCGCCGCGTTCGGCAGCCGGTTACCGAATCTATGGCGAAGCCCACGTGGCACGTTTGCGCTTCATACTGCGCGGTCGCCAACTTGGCTTTTCCATCGAAGAACTGCGCGGCCTCCTAAGCCTCGTCGACCGGGGCGCGCAAACCTGCGCCGAGGTGCAGGCGCTAACCGAACAGCATCTAGCAGACGTGCGGGCCAAGATTACCGACCTCAGGCGCATTGAAAAAGTACTCGCCGACACGGCGGCCAAGTGCTCCGGCGAGGAAGTGCCGGAGTGCCCGGTGCTGGAGGCATTGGCGTCATGATCGCGACAGTTTCCGTCTACATTGCTGCTGCTGTCGCGGAGATCGCCGGATGCTTCGCCTTCTGGGCATGGCTTCGCTTGGGGAAATCACCGTGGTGGCTCGCACCGGGCATGATCAGCTTGGCCCTGTTTGCCTTCCTTCTGACTCGCGTCGATAGTGACTTTGCCGGGCGCGCCTATGCTGCTTACGGCGGCATCTATATTGCCGCGTCGATTCTGTGGCTCTGGTTGGTTGAAACCCGGACACCCGACCGTTGGGACCTGGTTGGTGCGGCTGTTTGTCTTTTCGGAGCAGCGATAATCCTGTGGGGACCGCGCGGAGCGTGATCGAATAGCAACGGGTGAGTTCAGGCCAACTTCTTGTTCTCTACGGCTGGCTTGCCCACACTCAGGATTGCGTCGATAAACAAGTGCGGTCGGCCCCAAAGTGAATTGGCGAATATGGTCGTCACGCTGGCTGCCATGGCCACCATGGCCCAAACCGGGTAGAGGAGACCAGTCGCGGCGGCCGGCACGCCAATACCGTTGAACAGGAAAGCGAGCGAGACGTTTTGCAGCATCTTGGCGTACCCCTGCCGGCTGATCTCCCGCGCCTCGACAACGTTGGAGAGGTTGTTGTTGAGGATGATGATGTCTGCAGCGTCGATCGCGATGTCGGTACCCGACCCCATGGCGATGCCGACATCGGCCTGCATCAGAGCCGGCGCATCGTTAATACCGTCGCCGACCATTGCAGTTCGGCCGTGCTGCTGGAGAATGCGGATCAAGTCGGCTTTTTCGCCCGGTAGGACTTCGGCGTGAACGTCGTCGAGCCCCAATTCTTTAGAGATACGGTGCGCGGCACTGCTGTTGTCGCCGGTGACGAGAATCGTTCGCACGCCCGCCTCGCGCAGCCTGGCGATGGTCGGGGCTGCCTCGGGGCGCGGGGCGTCTCCCAAAGCGAGAATACCGACGACCACCTCGTCTTGCGCGATCGCGATCACGGTGCGCCCTATGTTCTCCAAGGCTTTTATGCGTTGATCGAGGCCTGACAAATCGAGTCCCCTCTCCGCCAGAAACCGTGGACTGCCGACCATCACGTTCTTGCTGTCCACGGTGGCGGTCACGCCCTTGCCGGGGGTCGCCTCAAACGCCTCTGTATCCGGTGGCGTAAGTCCCGCATCAAATGCCGCTTCCACCACTGCTTCCGCGAGCGGGTGTTCGGACGCAGATTCCACCGCCGCGGCGAGCGAAAGAACCTCATCTGCGTCCCCGGATACAGCCTCCACCTCGTGAACGCGGGGACGTCCTTCAGTTAACGTCCCTGTTTTATCGAAGGCAATTTGCCCGACGAGGCGGTAACCTTGAAAGGCCTCACCGGTGCGCATGAGTATACCCTTCTCCGCTGCTTCACCCGCACCCCTCACGATTGACAACGGAGCCGATATACCCACCGCGCAAGGGTAGCCCATGACGAGCACGCTGAGGCCAGCGAAGACCGCACGCTGAAGATCGGGCTCGAAATCAAGCATCTGCGGCAGAAAAGCCCAACCGACGAAGGACAGAATTGAGATCGTCAGCACTGTCGGCGTATAGACCCGGAGAACGCGGTCAACCAGATGCAGAAGACCGGGTTTGAGGGCCCGGGCGTCCTCGACTTCGTGGACAACGCGGCGGAGGAAGCTCTGCTCGCCGACCGTTGTGACTCGTATCAAAAGCGTTCCGTTACCATTGATCGTGCCGCCGATGACCGCATCGCTTACGCTGCGCTCGATCGGCATGGACTCACCCGTGACAAGCGATTGGTCGACGGCGGAGCGGCCATCAACGACCTCGCCATCCACCGGCAGGCGCTCGCCGGGGCGCACCCGCACGAGATCGCCTTCCACAACCTCGTTCACGGCGATTTCGATCTCGCGCCCGTCTCGTCGTACGCGTGCGGTGTCGGGCTGCAAGTCGAGAAGACGTTTGACGGCTTGGGAGGAGCGCGTTTTGACGATCAATGACAGCCATTCGGAGAAGATGTGATAGGTCGCGACCATGACGGCGACCGCGAAGAATGGCGCAGTCGGATAACCTGGAGGGTCAAGCGCCAGACCGATCGCGCCTCCGGCGAGCCCGGCGAAGGCTCCTGCTTCTAGCAGTACATGCTGGTTCAGGATGCCGCGTCGTACGGCTTGCAGAGCCATCACCAGGATGTGGCGGGCAACGCCGAAAACGAGCACGGATGCGAGAGCGCCCACGATCCACGGCGTGAAACCGGCGAGCGAGCCCGAGCTTTTCAGCGCAAGGAGCCCGACGGTCAGCGCACCCAGGCTGCCGGCGCCGACGAAGGCGGTCCACAGTCCCCGGGCCCTGAGTACAAGAAAGACAAACGCGACCAGACTGATCGTCGCAATCGTTGGCAAAATTAGCGACAGAGGGCCCGATGGCTCGGTAATCAAAGCAACTGACAACAGGCTGAAAGCGGTAGCTGTCAGGAACCGGCGACCTTCCGTGACGAGTTCTCGTTCTTCTTCCTCGAACGGCCTCAGTTTGTTCGGATCGTGGATCGTGTAGCCGATGTCACGTAACGTTTTCAGCAACACTTCGGGAGTCGTGGCCACTGGGTCGAACTCGACTAGGGCCTGTTCGTGGGTCAGGCTGACGGCAACCTTATCCACACCCTTCTGTCGACCGAGCGCCTTTTCGATCGTTCCGGTGCATAGCGAACAATGAAGCCCGCCAATGCGCGCACGAATTCGTGCGCGGTCGGGCCGTTCGGCAGGTTCCTGACTCCAGAGATTGAGTGTTTCGTCGGTTGCCGAAAGACTGTCCATGACGCGTTCTCCTTCAGAATTGTGTTCCGGCTGATCCAGGAGCGATCGTGGCGAAAAAGCCGAACCAGATCGACCAGGCGCCAAGCCCCGCGAGTGCCAAGCCGGCGAAAATCGGGAATCGCCCCGACAGCGCCGCAAATCGGTCGAGCAGGCCGCGCGCGGTAGGAATGAACATGATCGCGACAAGCGGTAGCGACAGGGCGAACCCAAAAACAGCGAGGGCGATAAATCCACTGACTATCGTTGTCGTTGCCGCCGCGCCCGCCAAGAGGGAAAACAGGAGCGGAGCTGCACAAGCGGGGATATTGAGCCCGAAAACGAACCCCAAGCCTGCCGAACCGCTGCGCCCACTGAGGTGTCGTAGGCTCGGTCCAAGGGAAACCATCAACGCTCTGGCGCGACCGATCGCGAGCAACAGACCGAGTGCAATATATCCAACCCCCAGTATGATCCAAGCGCCACGCTGTAGGTCGAGGAACAAAGAACCCACCAAAACGGCGAGGACGCCCAGCAAACCAATAAAGACCGAACGGGTCAGGGCAAATAATGTCGTTTCCACGAGTTTCGTCGCGCCGCTCTTGCCTTCGAGATGCTTAATGAATACTAGGCTCGACCCGATCGAGCAGGGCTCGATGAAGCCAATCAAGCCAAGTCCAGCAGGGATGACGACGAGTTCCGTGAAACTCAGTTCGATCATCGTCCGGTGTCTTTCACCTCAAAACCGCCCTTGGCAATAGCAACGATGAGATCCGCAACTGTCGCTTGTTTCTGATCGTGCAGGATGCGGGCGTGATGCTCTTCGTAAGATGCTTCAGCCTTTCTTACACCAGGGACCCGACCGAGCAGCGCCTCGATCGTTTGGGCACAGCCCTCGCAATGCATTCCGTCAATATTCAGAATTGTGGTTTTCATCATTTCGCTGCCTTCCCTTGGTTTTTCTTCGATTGGGGGATTGATCTCGAGTCTATGAAGTCCCCGCTCCATGGCTTCGAGAATGGTGCATGCATTGACATCCCCGCCACCCGGACAACTCGCAATCAGCTCATCGAGCGCATCGCGCATGTGAGACAATTGGTCGTATTTGGCTTGAACCTGTTCTCTCTTCTCGATTGCTCGGCTGCGGACGTCGGCACAATCGGCATTAGGATCGGCTCGAAGAGAGAGAAGCTCGCCGATTTCCCGCAACGAGAATCCGATCTCCTGTGCCTGGCGCACAAATTTAATTCGGAAAACCGTCTCTTTATCGTACTCCCGTGCACCTCCCTTGCTGGGTTTGGGCGGCTGTTTGATCAGCCCCTTACGCTCGTAGAAGCGGATAGTCTCGATATTTACGCTGGCCGCTTTTGCGGCGTGACTGATTGTGAATCTCGTCATCGCTTTCCTCCTCACCAATTCTGCACTCTGTAGCATAGTACGGAGTCAATAGTTGGTTGCGGCGGTAAAGCCACTTTCGCGATTTACTCTCGTGTCGTTACTTCTGATTCCATGATTCGGAGGATTCGTTCGATTCTGTCTAAGCGATTGGCAGGCGTTTGTTCAATTGCGGCCGCGAACCGATGTACCAGTGCACCGGTCTGTTTGTTCGAACTGTCTACATCCGTGGTCTCTTTCGGCCTTTGTCTAGTTTGGACCGTATCGCTCGATCGCATCGCTTCCAGCGCGGCAATAAACGCCGCGACTCCGGCGCTGACGCCGTATCGGCCGGTCGCGTAGCGGCTGATCGTGTCGGCTGACACGGGCGCGATTCCGGGGATCGCGGTCGCCGATCGATTGAGAAGTTCCCTAAATTGTCCCTGCGTCAGCTCAAGATCGCGAAGTGCTCGCCGGAAGGCTTTCGCCTGGTCTGGTTTCGTCATAGGTGTTTCACCTATTTTGTGTTTTATTTAGGTGTATCACCGAGCAGGTTCATCAACATCGCCACATCCACGTCGACATCGCACCGGCGTTGCCACGTGTCTGTGTCGTCATCGAACAGTGCGATCATTTCGAACTTCCGAAACGCCGGCCGGAGCAGCCGATTGACCTCATCGTTGTCCGGGTTCTCTCGGACGCTCTCGACCAACTCCCGGAACCGTCTGATCCGTGTTTCCACATTTTTCGGTGGGTTGAGCGACTTCAGTACAGATTCCACTTTCTCGCGCTCAAACACTACCGCACGCATTTTCTTCGCGTGCTCGGCGACATACTCCTTGACCGGCACGTCCTGCATCTCCGGATACAGTCCGCGCCCCACGGCCGCCAGGACCGCGTTCGATTCCCTTTTCAGCGTGTCGTAGCGCCGTTTAAAGCGGCGAATCGCGTTGCGATGAAGTTCTTTCTCAGCGGCGATGCCCTCACTGCCGAAGTACTCCGTAACGCTTTCCGGCGACACCGCAGCAATGAGACCGTCGACAATCAACGGCCAGAACTCGTCGAGTTTGATGTACGAGTTCGGACATCCTTTCATCCGGCATCGATAGGTCTTGCCCTGAGACTGGACGATCCGCTGACCGTAGTGGCGGCCACACCACATTCGACCGCTGAACATGCGTATGCCTTTCTGCGGTTTTGCCTGGCGCGCGCGCCACGCCCGCTGCTGGCGAATCTTCTCGGCGTGCCGTTCTTCGTCTGGTCTGTTCCGGTGCTCGAGCCGCTTGTCGTACTCCGCATCGAGCCGACGCTGCACCTCCTCGAACACCTCTACGTCTACGATCGCCAACTCTGGTACCGGTACTCGAATCCACTCTTCCGGCGGATTTACCACCGGAAGACGTTTTCCTGTGTCGGGGTGTTTCCGGAACTTTTGTTTGTTGAACGTGATGATGCCCTTGTACATCGTCTGTCGAAGTATGCCGGTACCGCGCGCCCGAACTCCCAACAACGATGAAATATTCCATTTTCCGCCGCGACGGGTCGGCACACCTGCCGCGTCGAGATCATTGCAGATGGCAGACAGCGATCGGCCTTCGAGGGCAGAGGCGAACATGAAACGAACCCATTCTGCTTCCGCCTCGTTGATCTTTCTCAACCCCCGCATCGGTTCTCCACGTTTATCCAGGACGCCCTTCAATACATCGTAGCCAAGCACCTTCCCGCCCATGACACGACCGCGCATCACCGCCGCGATCTGACCGCGTAACGTCTTGTCGCCCAGGTCCTTCAGGTAGAGCGCATTCATCGTTCCTTTCAGGCCGATCTGGAGCTCGTTGACGACGCCATCGCTCAAGGTCTCGATTCGGATGCCCAGGAACCCCATCCGATTGTAGAACGCCGCTATGTCGCCTTGATCGCGGCTCAGCCTGGATAGGTCCTCGGTCACCACCACATCGAACTGCATCCCCAGCGCATCCGTTACCAGCTTTCCCAGGCCCGGACGATTGAGGATGTGCGCGCCGGAAATCGCTTCATCCATGAACACGCTCGCGATCGTGTAGCCGCAATCCGCACAGTGCTTCTTGCACCGTGCGATCTGGTCCTGCGTCGACGTGCCTTGTTTGTCGGAGGAATGGCGCGCGTAGATCGCGGCAAGCTGCATGGGCGGCTGTCTCGTAGGCTACTCGATGAGCCATCTTAATTAGACCGCCGAATCTGATTGCGCAAGTTGAAGGAGCCTTAATCTATACAATTCAGGCGGAGGCCAGTTTATAGGTATTTCAGCAGGTTGCATGAGATTGTGTGACATTGCGCGAGATCGCACGAGTCCGCGTGATCTCGCACGAGTTCACGTGATTTTTCCATGTCGTAAGGGGGGCAGGATAGGTTGGATACCGGTATTGATCCGGCGTCCAACGGCCCGACGGGGGCCATCCTACTTATTCGCACTATTTGCTCAACGGATGATGACGCGTTCCGGCTTTTCGATCTGGTAGCGGAGACACTGGAATATAGCTTTGTCATTCATGCGAAACATGGAGTTGCTCTCGGATTGATGTTCCGGGAGCAACTCACATTGTGGGTAATCACAAAATATTGTTTTGGCAGGCCGTCCCAAGAAACTTGCATATTCTCCCCGAATGCTGCTACGGACTTAATCATGTGCAGTATGCGTCCAATTCGCGCTTGTATCGCGCTGGTGTTGCTTGCTCTGATAATTGGACCGACGGTCCAAGGCTCAGCAATGGCGGCAACGATGTCGCCTGCGGCAGTTGCCGACATGTCGTCACCCGATGGGTGCGACGGTTGCGGCGACGATAATCTGCTCGACGAACAATGCCCGGATGTATTCTGCGCCGGATTTAGTGGCATAGTCGCGGGATCCGATGGGCCGTTCGGCTTGCCACCTATCGGGCACGAATTCGAGTGCGATTATTCCCGAATCGGACTGTTCCAGATTCCCGAACTATCCCCTCCCCGCGCCTGATTTCCCTACTTTGGGGCGTCGGCATGCCTCTACGTGGTATGTCTGACTGATTCAGTTGGACCAATCGCTCAGTTGGCCGCTGTGCTCCGCACGGTCCCAATGGGTCCGTTGCGAAAAATCCCCGACGCCTCCAAGCAGGTTGAACATCTGAATGTCGAAGCTCGCCTCGTGTGGCGACGACATCGCGCAAACCGTGCTTTTCAGCCAATTGCAAATCCGGGAATCGAATCGATGAAAACGTTACCTCGCCGTTGGATACCCATCATCGCCATCGCAGCCATTGGCATGATGACCCCGCATGACACTCACGCTGAAGGCGATCCTGAGCGTGGAAGAAAGGCCTTTCTAGCATGTGTTTCGTGCCATTCGGCGGAACCCGGCGTTCACAAGAGCGGGCCCAGCCTGGCGAATATATGGAGCAAGACGGCCGGGTCGATAGAAATCTTCGGCCGATACTCCGCCGCGATCAAGGCCTCGGACATTACATGGAACGAGGATACCCTTGACGCATGGCTCCGCGACCCGCAATCGCTTATCCCCGGCACACTGATGCGGATACGCAGCATCGACAGTTCGAGAGACCGCCAGGATATCATTGCCTACCTGAAGAAACTTGCATCGTCCGGCGCTGCGCCGCCTGAGGGCGCTCAATTAATCGACCCCGCCGAACTGTCGAATCCGCCGACCGAGATTCAGGTGACGGCGATCAAGCTTTGTCGCGACACGTACGAGATTGAGACGGCGGACGGGCAAACCGTCAAATACTGGGAATTCAACCTCCGCCTTAAAACCGACTCGAGCGCGAAGGGCCCGCCCGAAGGGGTGCCGGTGTTGGTCGGCTCAGGCATGAGAGGAGACCGCGCATCCCTGGTGTTCGCGTCTCCGGCGGAGATCAGCCCGTTTATCGAGAAAAAATGTTGAGCGCCATGATCGCTGAGAATGCCCCGGCAAGCGCGGAGCTGAAGCGCAATCCGGCTGGTTTGCGACTTGGTTTCGTGTTGCCGGTCGTCGTCTTTGCCGGTCTGTCCGTTGTCCTGGGGTGGGGACTGACCCGAGACCCGGGCGTGCTGCCTTCGGCGTTGATCGGGAAACCGGTGCCGACGTTCGACTTGCCGCCGGTTCAAGGTCGAACGAACGGACTCACAAGCGACAGGCTGGAAGGGGAAGTATCCCTGGTCAACGTGTTTGCATCATGGTGCACGGCATGCCGCGAGGAGCATCCGCTGTTCATGCAGTTGAACTCGAACGGCGCGGTTCCCATTCACGGCCTCAACTACAAGGACAAACCGGAAGATGCTGCAGCGTGGCTCGACGAACTCGGCGATCCGTATACGCTGACCGGCGCAGATGTCGACGGGCGGGTTGGAATAGAGTGGGGCGTTTACGGCGTCCCCGAAACGTTCGTCATCACGCGCGACGGTACGGTCGCCTACAAGCACATCGGACCGATTTCACGGCAGGTTCTTGACGAGACGCTGCTTCCGCTCATCGAACGGTTGCGGGGCACGGAACGAACGGAACCGGCGGCCGGTTCTTCCGTTCAAGGCGGTAAATCATGACTCCAACGACAACCCGGCGAGTCGCGGCAGTAGCCGGTGTTTTGACGGCCGTGTCGATTGCGGCCGCAATCGTTATCCGTTACGGCCCGGGCACGTTCGCCACCTCCGACAACTCGACCGAACCAGCCACTTTGACTGCCGATGCAACAGCCGGGTCCGGAGCCGCCTTTCCGTTACTCGATGAACCGCGTCCGGTTCCTGAACTTCGGTTCGTCGATGGCGGAGGCCGCGCGCTAACCCTCGCGGACTTTCGCGGGAGAATGGTGCTTCTGAACATCTGGGCGACTTGGTGCGTTCCGTGCCGAGACGAAATGCCAACCCTGGATCGACTTCAGGCGGAACTCGGCGGGCCGGCCTTCGAGGTTCTGGCCCTCTCGATAGACCGACAGGGAATCCCCGAAGTGAAAAAATTTTACGACGAGATCGTGTTGGAGACGTTGCAAATCTATGTCGATGCGTCCGGCAAGTCTGCACGCGATCTCGGCGTCGTCGGCATCCCTACGACCCTCTTGATCGATCAGAACGGCAACGAGTTAGGGAGACTGGTCGGTCCGGCGGAATGGGACGCGCCGCAATTGATTACCTTTTTTCGCGAACAATTCGCGGCGCGCGACTCCACAAATCCATGAACAAAGGAGCAAATTAGATGAATGAAATAACTTCGAAAGTCGGAACGGTTTCGCTCGCCCAGAAAACGGTCAACGCTCTGTGGCCATACACCAGCGGAAAGCGCGGTTTGATATTGGCCGCTGTCGCAATCGCGGCTGCCGGTGTCGCCTTGAACTGGAGCTGGCTGGTCGCGGCGGGAATTGCACCGCTCCTGCTGTCTGTGCTGCCGTGCGTCGCCATGTGCGCCCTTGGACTCTGCATGAAAAAAGGGAGCGGTAAGTCGTGCTCATCCGGCGATCAAGCTGCTGGCAGGAACAATAACTCAAGAGGGGGCACAGAGGGGGATTCGTGACGTGGAGTTCAGTCTTGAGAAAGTATCTCTCGATTCAGTTTCCACGCATTCAAACCAGCTAGAACTAAGGAGTAGCAACTATGAAACACGGACCTATGGCACTCACGATTGCCGGGGCGCTGGCAATTTCGCTCGCAGCCGCACCGGCGACATTCGCTCATGAAGCGGTGAAATCACAAGATTCAACGATGAACGAAAGCGACATGATGGGGCAGGGCCAGATGATGGGCATGATGCCAGAGATGAAGGAGATGATGGCGGCTTGTAGCACCATGATGCAGACAATGGCGAAGCATCACGATGCGATGTCGGAAAACGGCTTATCCGACGAAAACATGCAGTGAACAATCTCAACACGTCCGTTTGACTCCCGACGGGGCGCGGCGGCCCATTGCGTGTCGTCGCGTTCCGATCTTCGATCAGGAGATGACCATGAAGTTCCTCGCTACTTTCGTCTTTGCCTTGTCGATTGCCGTGTCGGGCGTAGCGCAGGCGCATTCGATGAAGAATCTCGAAGAACAACTCTACGACAAGGAAAGATACTTCCAGCGCATCGACAAGGTCGCGCCGGCGTTTTCGCTTCAGGGTTTCGATGGGGAGAATGTCACGCTTGAGCAACTTCGCGGCAACGTCCTCGTCCTGCATTTCATCTACACCAATTGCCCGGATGTCTGCCCGCTACATGCCGAGAAGCTTGCGGAAATACAGCAGATGGTAAACCAGACTCCGATGCGCGACCGGGTCCGGTTCGTGACGATCACGACCGATCCGAAGAACGATACGCCCGCCGTCATGCGCGAGTACGGTCTGGACCGCGGCCTCGATCCCTCGAATTGGCTGGGCCTCACGACGGGCCCTGACCGTCTCTCCGAAACTCGAGAGCTTGTCGAGAAGTTCGGTCATAAGTTCACCGAAGAAGGCGACGGGTACTTGGTGCACAGTGTCGTGACCCATGTCATCGACAAGGAGGGCCGATGGCGTGCGAACTTCCACGGCCTCAAGTTCGACTCGACGAACCTACTCGTCTTCGTCAACGCGCTTGTCAACGACGAGCACGGAGCGGAATCGGCCGAAGGGGACGGATTCTGGAATACAGTGCGGGAGTGGCTCCAGTGACTGCCGGGACCAAGGACACGGTCAACACCGGTGCGAGCAACGATCACACGTCAGTGAAGGCCACTGAACGGCGCCGCCGAAACCTGACAATTGCCGGTGCGCTCACGGTCTTTGTGATCGGGATGATCGGCCTGGCGTTCGCCGCCGTTCCACTTTACGAGCTTTTTTGCCGCGTCACCGGTTACGGTGGGACGACACAGATTGCCGAGTCTTCTTCCGACCGTATTGTCGACCGTGTCGTCAGGCTCGATTTCGATACCAATGTTGCCAACGGCTTGCAGTGGCGTTTCGACGCGCCGGAACCCGTGGAAATGAAGATCGGCGAGGAACGGCAGGTGACGTTCACGGCGGTTAACCGGAGCGACCGGCCCATACTCGGCACCTCGGCATTTAACGCTTCGCCGCTTAAGGTCGGAAAATACGTTCAGAAGATCGAGTGTTTCTGCTTCACGGAACAGCTTCTGATGCCGGGAGAATCCAAGGAGTTTCCCGTGACTTTCTATATCGATCCGGAATTGGCGAACGATCGGAACACCGATGACGTTCGTGCCATCACGCTCTCCTATACGTTTTTCGATAAGGGAAAAGCAGCACTCGAACAGTATCTGTCCGAGTTGGAGTGAGCGTGAGAACCAAGATTCCCCACCGACAGGAGCAATTCAAATGAACGATACGACATCGGCGCCATGGCTTCCTGCGATACGCCGTTACCTTCTGTTCGTGGCCATCGCCAACCTGGCTTGGGAGTTCGCTCAGCTTCCTCTCTACACAATCTGGCGAGAGGGTACGACGGAAGAGATTGTGTTCGCCGCTGTGCACTGCACGGGTGGCGATATCCTGATCGCCCTGTCCGCGTTGATTGGCAGCCTCATCATGGCGGCGGACAGTTCGTGGCCCACAACTCGCTTTCGACTGGTCGCCGGTCTTACAATCGCAACCGGACTTGCGTACACGATTTTCAGCGAATGGCTGAACATCGAAATCCGCGGCGCCTGGGCTTACGCCGACATCATGCCGCTGGTGCCCGTAATCGAAGCGGGTTTGTCGCCGGTCGCACAATGGATCGTCATCCCCGCCGCAGGTTTCTGGTGGGCGCGCCGGCCGCAGGCGACGACCTAGCACCCAGTTCAGCAAGCCTACGTGTCGCCGCCACAGAACCTCAATCAATCCAGATCACGTCACAAAGGCCGCTCCCGATGTTCTTCAGCCGCAGATTTTCCCGCCCCGGGAACTGGACTGCTTTAGGAAACAATCAAAGGAATAGGACAATGACTCTTCACAAACTCGGAAAGCTAGCGATTACGCGTTTCGCACTGTTGTCGGTTGCGATGGTGTGGGGAACGCCCTCTTTCTCGGCGGAAACGACCGTTGCCGAACTGGCGAAGAACACTCATTTCCACGGCATAGCAGCCCTGCCCGGCAATGACGCCGGTATTTACCTCGCGACTCACCACGGCATTTTCGTTGTGCAGTCTGATGGGCGCGCGGACCGGGTATCGAGCAACAGGAACGACTACATGGGGTTCACGCCCCATCCGACAGACCCAGAGGTTCTTTTCGGAAGCGGCCATCCCGTCGGCGGCGGCAACATGGGATTCATCATGTCGTCCGATGGCGGAAAGAACTGGATGAAACTCGCGGACGGAGTCGACGGTCCTGTCGATTTTCATCAGATGGATGTCAGCAAGGCCGACCCAGAGACGGTTATTGGAGTGTCCGGAGGACTCCAACTCAGTCGCGACGGAGGACGGACGTGGTCCATGATGGGCCCCGCGCCGGAAGGCATCATCGACCTCGCTGCTTCCGGCATCGACGCCAACAGATTCTATGGGGCGACCCGAACTGGGCTGATTCAGAGCAAGGATGGCGGTGAGACTTGGTCGCCGGCCCACGCGCTGATGCGGCCCGCGACCCTGGTACATGCCGCTTCGGGTGGAACGCTTTACGCCTTCCTCGTCGGTGGCGGATTGCTACGAACGGAAGAGGATAGTTTGCGTTGGCGGCTGGTAAACGATGGTTTCGGTGACGCGTACATTCTTCATTTGGCAGTCGCCCCCGACAATGAAGATGTTTTGTATGCGATCACGGTTGACCCGAACACACAAGCACAGGCAATCATCGCCAGCGAAGACGGTGGCATGACATGGTCTGTTTTAGGCAAGAATTAGAGTGCGCCAACAAACGATAAGTCCCGACTCAGAATGACTGAGGAATGATCGATGTTCGACCTTTCCAATCTCAGTATTTTCACGGTGTTCGCAGCGGGCTTGATTTCCTTCGTTTCACCATGTGTGTTGCCGTTGGTGCCGGGCTACATTTCCTACATCGCCGGTCGGTCGCTACCCGATGGACCGACAGAGGAATCGTTGTCATACCGGCTCCCCGCAATCGGTCTTAGCAGTTGTTTCGTTCTGGGGTTTTCGACCGTTTTCGTTATCCTCGGCGCAAGCGCCACCGCCCTCGGTCAATTGCTGCTGACCTATCGCTACGAACTCAATATCGTCGGCGGCGTCATTGTCATCGCATTCGGACTCCTGATGATAGGAGTGCTGCAGCCCGTATGGACACGGCGCGACATCCGGTTTCACCTAGGCATACCCGGCGGCCGGCCAATCTCCGCGTATATCCTGGGTCTTGCATTCGGTTTCGGCTGGACGCCGTGCATCGGGCCGATACTCGGCGCAATCCTGACCGTCAGTTTCGCTTCCGCGACGGTGACCGAAGGCATCACATTGCTCGCGATCTATTCCCTTGGACTCGGCGTGCCATTTCTTCTTTCAGCCGTACTCGCGGGCCGGATGGTTCGCGGGATGAGCGCTCTGCGCCGCACCGGGCGATACATACAGATCGCCGCTGGCGGCATTATGATCTTGATGGGGATCGCCATGATTACCGGGCGTCTAACCGAGCTATCGTATTGGATGCTCGATACATTCCCGATACTCGGTTCGATAGGCTAACTGTGTTTCTTCCTTGGTAAATTACGACGTTGTACCGATTTTTTAGCGCTGAATGTTTCGCGCCTTGGTGAGATTTAGGTTTTCTGGACCGATCACAATCGCCTTTCCATTCCGATCGAACAGTAGCAGCTCTGCTATTTGAAGCTCATCGTCACGAACCAGTCGAACTTCTCGACCCTCTCGGCCGACAAGCCCTGTCGGCTCCGACGCTGAATTGGTTGTCATTCTCGCCGACACCTTCCGCCACTGCCCCTTGGCCGCCCACGCGGCGAGTTGCGGCTCAATGTCTTTTGGCACCCGCCGTTGTCTGTCAGGCGACCCCAAGACGCCCCTGAGGGCCTCCTGGTAGGCAACGAGCACTACCATCGCCAATGGATCCTCGTAAGCCTCCGTCATTAGCCAGAGCTTCCAGTTACCGGCCATCCGGCCGAGCATCGTGGAGCGCTTGTGCGCCGACTTTCTCACGTTCAGGAACCGTCGCCACAGAGGTCCGATCGACGGATGCCGGGAAAGTAGGGGCTTCGCCCTGTATCGCTTGCCCTTTGCAGCGTTGGCCGCACTCCGGGCACGCGACTCCTTCTTGCGGCCTTTTTCAGTGTCCCGCGCCTGATACGGACCCAGACGAACTTCCAGTGCCTTCTTGGCGCACGATCGATCGAATGCACTGGCCTTCATGGACTGCTTCGGATCGTCCAGATTAGCAAACACCAGGCCGTTACCACGCGGTTTCAGTTCGATGGTCCAACCGACCTCTAGCGCTCGGTGAACCTGTCTCCAGGTCTTGGCTTTGTCGAGGGCGGCCAGAATGTCCGGCTTGTTCTCGATTAGGTAGGACTGAAACGATTGCCGCCAGGTGTGACGCTCGAAGTCCTGGGCCTTGTGTCCGCTTTTACCCGGCAGCCAGTCGTCATCAGTCATGCCACGGTCGTGGCTGAGGCCGAGTTCCCTCTCGAGCTCACGGGATACCCGGGCCAGGGTCTTGAAGTCCCTGACCGGCGCCTTGATCTTGAAGGTCTCCGGATGCACCCGGTTGACGGCGACGTGGAGATGGAAGTTGTCCGTGTTCTGGTGCGCGCCGGCGACGTACTGGTGCTCGCCGAAGCCCAGTTCGTCGACGAAGCGCTTCGCGATATCCCTCAGGTTTTCGCCGGACAGATGTTCTTCCTCGCCTGGCCGCAACGAGACAATAAAATGATAAGTCTTGTCGTTGGCCTCGGGCTTCATCTTGCGGACGGCCTCGATGTCCAGGAGCGCGTACTCCAGGTCCTCGAGCTTCTCCAGGCCGGCCGTATTGCCGATCCAGAAGTCGTGCAGCTTCTCGCCAGGCTCTTCGGCCGCCGCGATGTAGCGCGCCAGGCGGTTGAAGTTGTCCGGGTGCTCCGACGACTTCGGAATCTTTTTGGTGATCATCGGCTGCCGGCGGCGATGGACTTCCGAACATCCATGGCGGCCGCCTTGACCTCTTCCTGGGTACGGGCGAGCTCGCCCAACAGCGCCTCATAGCGCTCGGCGAGATCGCCGGGCAGATCGTCGGCAATCATCTTGATGAGGTTGCCGAGCCTCGCCAGATCGGCATTCACCTTCATCAGGTCGCGGATGCCCTGCCAGGCCTGGAAGTCCTCCGCATTGGGCATTCGGTAACTCATGACGAGGCGGCGTATGAAGTCCGAGCGTTTAAGGCGAAGCTGGCTGGCCAGTTCGTCCAGCCTCGCCTTTTCCTCGTCGTTCAAATAGACCGACACGTTGTGACGCTCCGTTGTTGGCACTGGCTAACGTCCCATTTCCTGGCGGGCAGGGGCGTGGGATGGCCGTCTTTGTCGGTCGGGCGCCACCGCCCGGTCGATTTGATCGGCCAGCGCCTGATCGCCTCGAGAGAGCGCCAGATCGTTGAAGTCCGTCATGCCGCGCGCCTTCTCATCGTCGGTGAATGCGGGGATCGCGACCGTGCCGCCGACAGCCAACGCCGCCGACGTCGCTTTCTCGACACCGACGTTCTTCTTCAAGTCTCGATCGTCCTCGGCCGCGATCACCAGCGGCCGGTCCGGGTGCCGTTCGCGAACCTGCTTCGCCACCGATTCCAGGTTGCCGGCATCGAACGCGACCACCGTTGTCCGGCCCGTTGCGGCGAGGATCGATGCCCCCGTCGCATACCCTTCCGTGATCACGACGGGGCGGTCCTCGCGTCCTTCCAGGACGTGCATCAGGCCTTCTTTCCGGCCTTGCTTCAGGAACCGCTTGGTACCGTCCGGCGCAATCTTCTGGACGTTCATCAGGAACCCGTCTGCAGTCCGCATCGCCACCAGGAGGTTGCCGTTCTCGTCCTGGCGCAGATCGCCCCGATCGATGCCTTTCCGCTCGAGATAGGCATGGTCCGCCGGCGCCGCCGGCGCGTTCTCGAAGATGCCGAAGGCCACCTTGGCGACCTTCTTCTGCGTCGCCCTGATTTCGTGGTGGAGTTCGGCTTTGCGTTTCGCGGATTCCGCCTTCAGGCGTTCGAACTCGGCCGGATCGAGCGCCTCGCCCGTGGCGACCCATTTCTGGACGTCGTCGCCCGAGCGATAGTTCATGATGAGACCGGACGGGCGGCCGTCGATGTACCCCTTGTAGGAACCCGACTTCTGGCCCCGCTTGTCGTCCTCGACCTGGACGCGATGCCAACGGCCGTCCATGACCGGTGGTTCCTCGAGTACCAGGCCGTGTTTTCGGCAGGCCTCGGCAAACTCGTCCTGGGGCGAGAGGGACGGGGCTTTCGGTTCCGCATCGCCCATCCACTTGCTGAAACTCGCCTGATCGAGCGCCGCCGGCACGTACCAGCTCTTCGCCTTGCGGTCCCACCGGGCGCCGAGTTGCTTGGCTTCGTCCTTTTCGGCGAAGGGCACGGCCAGGTAGACGCGGGGTTTGTTCTCCGCTTCGTTCATATCCAGTTCCTCCTGCTTGTCGACGGACAGGCGCCGGCCGGCCGATTGCTCGAGCTCCCGGCGTTTCTCCGGTTCCATGATCCAGGTCCGCATGGTCTCGGCATCGCGCGCCGCCTGGAACAACAGGTTGCGATCATCCTTCAACGCCTTCAGCCAGCTCTCGACGTAGGCCGCGTGTCGTTCCGGGTAGTGACCGAGCCCGAGCTCGGTCGTCAGCATGTAAGACGCCATCTCGGCGCGGAGCTCTTCCTTGGCGTAGGCCGACGAGCCGAACGGGCCGAACTCGCGGGCAAGCCTGTCCCGGTGGCCCGTTGCGTGCCCGAGCTCGTGCAAGGCGGTCGCATAGAACTCGTAAGACTCCTTGAAGGCCGCCGGCGCCGGCATCCTGATCTCATCCTTGACCGGATTGTAAAACGCCCGGTCCGATTGATCGAAGTGCATCGGCACATTGGATTGCTGTAGGACGTCGTTTGCCCGGTCGTCGATGCTCCAGCCGGCTTCCGGCACGACGAGCGGCTCGAGCCCGTCGATCTGCTCGGCGTTGAACACCGTCGCGTAAAACACCTTCGGCCGCGATAGCCGGACCGTGACGGTCTTGGGCTTGCCGTTCTCGTCTGTAATCGGATTGCCGTCATCGTCGAGCGCCGGCCGCCGGTCATTCCATTTCCAGTACTCGACGCTCGTTCCTTTCTCGCCCTTTCTGACCTGGACGCCGGCGCCCGCGGCCTGGCGGTAGGTCATCCAGCGCGGGTCCTCACGGCCCTGGATCTCGAGCCACCAGGCATTGATGCCCCGGTAATCCACGTCCGAGACCGGATTATGCGGTGCCAGGCGCACCACGCCGGGCTGCCACGGCTTCTGCCAGGGCGCGGTGCCGGCCTCGATCTGGCGGATCATCTCTTCGGCGACATCGCTCCGGAAATTACGCTTCGTCATCGGCCAGGCCCTCTTGCGGATCGTTGCCGTCGAATGCGCTGTCGAGCGCCGCGTCGTCATCGAGCGCGTCCTCAACGAAAGCGCCCATGTACGCCGCCACGTCCGGATCGACCGCCACGGGGCCGTCGCTTGCCGCAACGGCGGCAGCTTCCGCCGCGCGCTTCAGGTAATCGTCCTCGCTGATCGCGGGGTCGGTCTTTCGTCTGTCGTTCATCGTCAGTCTCCTTTCGATGGTGGGGGAGTGGGCATCGAGGCCCGGGCTTTGAGCTCTGAGTCCTGGAAGTAGAGCGTTTGCACGCCCCGTATCGGGGCCGAGCCGGCGGCGAAGACCAGGACCTCGCCGGGCCGCACCTTCCTGCCGTCGCTCTCGATGCCCCGAAGACGCATGCACTCATCGGCCGTCAACAGCGGCCGCGAGACTTCCTGGATGTTTTCCGACACCGAGCCGATGTCGCCGAGCCGGCCGGAACGCGACCGGCGGGCCTGAACGATCGTCGCCTTGCCGGTCATGTCGGAGAGCACCCGCGCGGTTTCGATCTTGTTGGGCGCGAAGGCGATCCGGATATGGCAGTTCGACATGATGGCTTCTTCGCGGCCGTACGCCTGGTGGAGCTGGGTGACGTCCTGGACGACGACGAACGCCTTGAGGCCGTAGCCGGCCATGAAGGCGAGGGCGCGCTCGAAGATGTCGAGCTTGCCGATCGAGGTGAACTCATCGAGCATCAGCAGCAGGCGATGGCGGTGCGCGGCCGCCGAGCGGCCGTCTTCGAAGTCGAGGTTCTCCGTGAGCCGCCGGGTCAGCAGGTTCATGACGATCCGCACCAGCGGGCGCAACCGGTCGATGTCCGAGGGCCTGACGACCATGTAGAGCGCCGCCGGGCGGTCGCCGTTGACCAGGTCGTTGAGCGTGAAATCGCTCGCGGCCGTATTCCTCGCGATAATCGGGTCCGCGTAGAGCGCGAGCTCGGTGACGGCGGACGAATGAACGCCGGAGCGTTCCGCCGGCGCCTTGATTTTCATGCGGCTGGCGCCGCGTCGCACTTCCTTGTCGATGTAGTCCTCGCCGTGCTCGTAGGCGATCATGTCGTCGAGCAGGGCCTCGAAGTTGTCTTCGCCGGATTCCTCGCTGATCGTGCCGCTGGCAAACACGTTCACGTCGTCGAGCGAGGCGCGCCGGCCCTGTTCCTTCTCGATTCGGTTGATCACGTGCAGGATCACGACGCTGAGCCAGGTCCAGCCTTCCTGGCGCCAGTAGTCCTTGAGCCCCTTGCCATCCGGATCGACGATCATGGCGGCGATGTTCTGACAGTCCGCGATGTCGCGACCGGTGCCGATGCGGACTTCCGTCAGCGGGTTATACCGCGCCGTGTTCTCCGTCGCCGCCGGGTCGAACTTGAACACCGCGTGGCCTTGTGCGGCACGCCAGCCGGCGCTCAGCGCATGGTTCTCGCCCTTGATGTCGAGAACGAAGCAGCTCTCTGGCCAGGTCAGCAGGGTAGGGAGGATCAGGCTCACGCCCTTGCCCGAGCGGGTCGGTGCGAACACGAGGACGTGCTCGGGTCCGTCGTGTTTTAAGATTCGAACCTTGCGACTCCGTTCGGGCCAGCCGCCGACCGTGACGCCCTTGTCAGCGAACAGGCCGGCCCGCTTGACGTCGCGTTTCGTGGCCCAACGGGCCGAGCCATGCAGTTCGTCCCGGTCGCGGCCGCCTTCGACGGTGCTGTTCCGGGCGCGGGTCGCGATCACGACGACGAGGAACATGAGACCGATGCCGGCGATGCCCGAGTAGTAGACGGCCGAGACGATCTCCGAGGGCGGGCCGGCGGGATGCACGGCGACTTGCCAGAGCCATTGCCACCAACGCGCATCCATGGCGTCGAAACCGAGCGACAAGTGCCATTGCACGAGCACCGCCGCGACAATGCCGGCGAAGATGACGAGAAGGGAGAGCCGAGCGAGGATCATGGCTTCGTCCCCGCGCTCAAAGATGTCGGGACGGTCGCGGCTGACACTTCATATCCGTCCTTCAGCACCCAGCGGCCCCGGCGCGGCTCCCAGATATCGGAAATCCGCCGATAGCCGTCCGCGTCGCGCTTGATCTGGACGACCACGTCGACGAGATCGACGAGGAACTCCGGCACGCGCGGCATCGATTGGCCGGACCAGGCGATGTTCTGTTCGAACTTGCGGTGAATGGCTTGCTCGGGGCTCTCGGCGTGGATCGTCATGCGGAACCCGGTGACGCCCGAGTTGAGCGCGGCGAGCGCCGCGAACGCGTTCTGCGTCGAGATTTCGCCGAACACGATGTTGTCCGGCGTGATCCGCATCATGTGATCGTAGAGCTGGCGCCAGTCCATCATGCCCGACCCGGTGCCGTCCTCGCGCGCCGCGATCAGGCCGACGCCGTCCCAGAACCGCTCGATGTCGAGCTCCGGCGTATCCTCGACGGCGACGACACGGCGGTCTTCCTCTAGCTCGGCGAGCAGCATGTTGAGAAGCGTCGTCTTGCCGGTGTTGGTCGAGCCCGCGATCACCAGGTTCTGTTCCGAGCGCGCCGCCTCGATGAGGTAATCCCGGATCGCCGGCGTGGCGCCCAGGTGCTCCCACGCCGGCACGAAGGGATGCTTGCAGCGGATTGCGAGGCTGACGCCGCCAGTCCTGACCGACGGTCCGACCAGGGCCTCGAAGCGATGCCCGCCCGGCAGGATGCACGAGAGCTTCGGGCTCGTGTCGCCGTCGAACGCGAGGCCGGCGGCGTTGCCGAGCGATCGTGCGATCTTCTCGACAACGCCCTGGCTGAGCCCGCCATCCTCGATAACCCGCTTGCCTTCGCCGCGCCGGTCCGCCACCACCCGGTGCGGTCGCGACATGCGAATCTCGACCGTCGACGGGTCGCCGTAGTGCACGCTAAGCGGTGCGAGGATGCTCTCGTAGAGCGGGTTGCCGGCAAGCATCAGTAGTAGGTCCAGCCGAGATTGCTGTTCCAGCTCGCGGCGGTCGAGCCGCTCACCGCTGACGGCACGCAGATTTGCGGGTTGCACTCGTATCGGGCGTTGTAGACGGCTTGCGGCGCCGTCGTGCATCCGCCGACCGTCCTCGATTGCGAGTTGGTTGCCGTCTCGTCGACGATCACCGCCCCGTCTTCGCGGGTCACGACGTAGCGGCCCTGATACGTGCCGATCTGGAGACCGACGCCTTCGGCATCGTTTTTCGGGCGACCGTCACAGCCCGTATAGGTGTAAGTGACGTTGGTACGGGGCCAGCTCGACGGCCATTCGGTCACCGAACACGCGTTCGTCGGGCCCAACGGGTCGGCCGGGCCGACGACGACGGAATGCACCGACTCGTCGGGTCGCGTGTAGTTGTCGACGAAATCGCGACCTTCGAAGCGCGAGCAGTCCTCATAGGTCACCTCGCCGCTGGCGACCGTCGCGACGCCCTCGTAGGCGTAGGGCGTCTGCGGGGTGCCATCCAGGACAGTGCCGCTGACGATGTCGTAGCGGCCCGTCGCCGGCGTGATGTAGACAGTGCTCAACGCGTAGGCGAAGAGCTGGTCGTCGTGCGGCTGCCAGCCGGTCGTTTCCACCTGGTGGGTATAGACCGTGTCGCTGTCCTGGCATTCGGACACGTATTCGCGCTCGCCGCCCGAGACGTAATAGAAGCGCTCCCGGCCATAACTCACGCCGGCGGCGACGTCGTGGGTCCAGGTCGCCGGGTTGGTGCAGCCGTCCGTGGTCGATGCCACCTGCAGGCTCGACGTGTCGGGTTTGCATTCCGAGATGTACTGGCGCAGACCGTCGACCGTGATTCCGGTGCGGTACTGCAGCGTCACCGTGCCGCCCTCGAGATCGACGACGGGCGCGCACACGTTGCCGCCGGCTTCCGTCTCGTAGATGTCCTCGTGGGCGTATTCGGTCTCGTTGTCGGCGCAGAAGCCGGCCTGCCAGGTCACGCCCTCCAACGTATAGACGTGACGGCTCTGCTGATAGGAGACCGCCGCATCGTAATCGTGACGAATCGAGCAGCCGTCCGTCGTCTCGACCAGGTCGACGGCCTCGACCTCCAGCGAGGCCTCGCAGCCGCGCACCTGCACGTCCGCGTTATTGGCATTGCGATAGATCAGCGACGCCTGGGGCACGGCTTCCATCGCCGCGTAATCGAGATAGACCGTGCAGGCTTCCCGGTTCTCGACGATCTCGAACACTTGCTCGGCATCCGGCGTGCACTCGCTTATCTCTTGCCGTGTGCCGCCGTTGTCAGAGTAGAAAAGGATGTATTGCGCCGTCGCGGTCCGCGCCTCGAGATCGATGGCATCGCTGCAGCTCGCGTAGCTCGCCTGCAACGGAAACTTCCGCTCCGAGTCCTCACACGTTCCGGTACTCACTGCACCGTTCTCCGTGGTCTCGACGCGGCTTTGCTGGATCGCGTAGCCCTGCTCGAGATCGACCCGGATGTCGCAGCCTTCCGTGGTGACGCGCACCACCGGCGCGTCGGCCTCGGCGACCTCGAGCGCGTCAGGGGTCTCGTAAGCCGCCGCGTCCGGATTCTCGCCGTTGTTCGATGCCGCTTGCCCCCTAGACGCGCCTTCGTCGGATTGCTCGTCCTCGGCTTCGTCGTCTTCCCTGTCGGCGACGACGGGTTGTTCCGCCAGGCGCTCAAGGGCGGAGCGGATCTCCGATTTGTCGCCTTCGATGCGGATCGGCGTCGACGGATCGAGCTCGGGCTTCTCGAGATCGAACTGCGCGCTAAACGCGCTCGCGTTGAGCTCTTCCGAGCGGCCGTCCTTCGCGACGGCCGTCAGCACCACTTGCGCGATCCGCTGGTTCTCGACCGTGACGTAGCGCGTATACGCCTTCGCTGTGACGCCCTTGGTCAGCGCCTTGTCGATGCCGGGCACTTCGACCAGGCTCAAATCGATCGCCGCCGGCTCGTTCTCGGGCACGGCCGTCAACGTCGGGCTTTTCGTCAGGATCACGACCTTGTCGACGAGCTGCTCGACCGAGGCAGAGTCGGCCGCCGTCGAGACCTCTTGTGCCGTTGTCGGCAGGGTCCAGGCGACGGATGCCGCCAGAGCGCCCAGGATCAGAATGCGTTTCATGGTTGGTCTCCTTTTAATGCTCAAGCTTTGTGCCAATCGGCGATGTACCAGTCCGTCGCCGGGCGGATTTGCACCCGCGTTCCCTGCGGGATGGTGATGATGGGGACGAGCGACAGGGTCTCCTCGAGCACCGAAGCGGTGATCTCGCCGAACCTGTTCGAAAGCTCCTCGGCCGCTTTCTCGGCGGCCGCCGTCGTCGTATCCGCCCCGTCGGTCGAGCTCGTGGCCGCCGCGAACCGCACGGCCGTCGACAGGCTCGTCAGCATGATCGCCGTGCCATAGCGCTCCCAGAACCGCCGGTCGACTTCGCCGGCGACGCCCTGGCGTCCCTGGGCATCGCCCACGGGCGCGCCGAGATCGCGGATTTCCGCGCGGTGGCCCGCCAGCAGGATACGGTCACACTTCATCTCGAGGCGGCTCGAGCCCATGTCCTTGGGCGGCGCATAGGTGCAGATCAGGCGCGAGCCCTTCGGCACCAGGACCTTGCGGCCGTGATAGCCGTAGACGTCCCGCGCCGTCTGGATGACGATCGAGCCTTCCTCATCGCCGCCGACCTGGCTGTTGATGCCGGTCTCGATGATCCCGGTGATGTAGCGATCGGCGGCCAGAATTCTCTGGTTGTCGACGGGCCTGGTCGACGTGCTGCCCGGGCTTTCGTACTGGTCCTTCTCCGTGCCGTTCGCCGACAACGCCAACGGCTCCATCTCGGGCGTCTCGAGCGGCGGCGCAGCGCTCGCCGCGCTCGGCGCGCTCGGCGCCGGCGCGACTTCCAGCGCCGGCGTATCCCATCCAGCCTTGTAGGACGCCGGCGTCGCCCAGGCGTCCTTGAGCGCCGTCCACACCGGGTCGGGTTTCTGTTCTTTCGGCGCTGGCGTCGGCGCGGGCATGGGTATCGGCTTTTCGACGACGATCTCGCGCTTGATGACCACGGGCGGCATCGGTGGCGGTGGCGCGGGCAACGGCGGCGGGGGAGCGGCGGGAATACTCCAGGCCGTTGTGTCGTCGGGCGGCAAGGCGTGGCGGTCGCGCGCAGGCGGGTCCGCGCACATACCGCCGATCGTCAGGCCAAGCGCGAGCGCCAGATCGCAGAACGCGCTGCTCATGCGTCGTCGCCCGGATACTTGATGCAGAGATAGCTCATACCGCTCTTGAGCGTGATGAGCGGGCGCGTGCTCTCGATGATGTAGGTCTCGCCCTGGACGCGCGTGTTGACCAGCTCGTCGATGCCGTCGACGACCACGTAGGCGGTCGGCAACTCGACGTCATTCCAGCGCTTGCCGAACTTCACATAGGTGAACCGATCGTCCCGAAACACCGTCTCGGGCCGGAGCTCGTCGGAGCCCGAGAGCTCGTATTCGCCCCAGCCGCGCAACGCATCCGGATCGAACGCGGCTTCGGCGACGAAATCGCCGGCCGGCGTGCCGGGGTTCGTCTCCGTCAAGCCCTGCAGGGCGTCCGTGGCCTCTCCCGGGAAGGGCGTATCCATCGGCGGCAGCGCCGTCGCTTTTCTTTCGTCGTCGTCATGGCCGAGACCGCTCACGTCCGGATCGTCATCGAGCATCACCGAGCCCTCGATCCGGACCACCACGTCGGGGACGTTCTCCGAATTGAAGCCTTCGGCGCGCAGGTAGACCGGATAGACGTGACCGGAGCGGCCATAGACCAGCATGTTCGTGTCGTAGCCGTGACCGACCGCGCGCAGCGCCAGGCGGCGCGGCCCGCGCTGGCGGACCGAGAACCCGGTTTTGTCGCCGAGATCGACCGCGTCGATGACCTCGCCTCGAGGCAACTCGAGGACGCTCACCATGTATTCGCGCAAGCGCACCTTGTAGGTGCAGCTCTCGCACATGGCCGTGACATACACGGCCGCATCGTCCTCCGACTTGTCCCAGGCGCGTTGAATCTGGCCCGACGTGCGCGGCCGCTTGAGGTTTCCGTAATCACCCTCGAGCTGGTCTCTGGTCTGCTCGACCACGGAGGCCGGGACCGGCATCGCCGGCGCGGTCTGTGTTGCCTGTGTCGCCGTTGCCGGCGGCGCCGGTGGCGGACCGGCCCTGGTCTGTGCCAGTGCGGGCGATGTGCTTGCGGCCACGGCCACGATGCACGCCGCGATCAGCGTGTGATTACTTCCCATCTCGAATCCTTTCGAAGTTCTCGACCGCCCGGATCATCGCCTGGCGTTCCTTTGCGCGCTCGCTGGCGCCCATGCCCTGCTGCCAGCCGAAGCCGTAGAAGGCGTTGAGCGCCTCATCCGCCGCGACGATGGTCCGATGGTTGCGAACGGCGTCCTCGCGCCGCTCGACCTCGAGCAGCGATTTGCCGTTCAGCGGGAAGCGGTGCGTCTTGCCCGTCATCGCTCGTTCCTTTCCTTCAGGGTCATGTCGAGGACCACGATCCCGAGCGGGTTCGTGAACCGGTCTTCCTTGCGGACTTCCTGGGGCCGCGTCGTCATCGAGAGGTACGCGCGCAGGCGTTTTTTCGTGGCGTCGCCGCCGCGCTCGCGATCGACCCGAATGAAATCGACCACGAGCTTGTGATCGCTCCCGAAGCTCTCGATCTTGTCGACGGACTCGATGACGATCTCGCGGGTCAGGCCCCGGTCGAGCGCGTCGCGGATTGCGCCCGACTTGACCCGCTCGCGGTAGAAGCGCTCGGAGAAGGCGCGGTCGGTCATGCCGCTCGCTTCCTTCATCCGTTCGTCCTGGGTGACGGGATCGAGTTCGAGGACGAGCTTCACGTAGCGCCGCGCCATGCTCTCGAGCAGCAGCTCGAAGCCTTCGACGTCCTCGGCGATCGGCTCGATCCGATAGAGCTTGTCATCGGGCGCGTAGGTGCGGACCAGGGCGTATTCGGTCTTCTTGAGCGGCACGAGCACCGAGATCGTCTGGCCCATCGTCACGGCCGTCATGGCGAGCGCCACGTTGGTGCCGACCGAGAGCCGGAACAGCCAGGCGAGCCGGCGATGGGCGGCCTGGAAAGCGTAAGGATCGGCCTCGACGACCGGGCCGTGCGGGCTCGCCGGCGTCATGGCAGATCGATCCAGGGTCGGCTCGATGCGTTCCCCGGGTGCGGCCCGGCAGCGCTCGATGAGGCGGCGGATCATCATGCGCCCACCCACTTGAAACCCCGGCCGTCATAGTCCAGTTGCCGGCACGCACAGGGCGAGGATTTCATTTCGTCGGCGCCGGCGCCGGAGTTGTCGGGCAGTTCGACATCCCGCTTAGCTCCGGCGCAGCCGGCGACAGTGGCGACAATGGCGATAACCAAAAGGATCCGTTTCATGGCGTCAGCTCCCGACGTTCTTGTGGCTGTTGAGGCGATCCATCACGGCTTGCGCGCCGGCGCTGAGCTTGCCGGCGGCTTCGCCCGGATTGGCCATGGCGCCGGCGGCGTAACCCAACCCTTGGGCGGCGCCGCCCGCCACCGTGGCGCCGGCGCCGGCCAGGGTGCCGCCCCATTGGCCGCGCGCCTGTTTCATCAGCGCGAGGCCCGTGCCGACGGCGCCCGCCGTGATGACGGCCGCCGCCTGGTTGGTGAGGTTCGAGCCGGCAATGGAGTTGGCCATGCCGGTGGCTTCGGCCATGAACGCGGTGCCGAGCCAGCCCAGGGCGATGGCGACCCAAAGTGTCGGGTTGTCGAGCGACGCGATCGCTCGCACGTTGGCGCCGGCCACGTCGGGATCGGCGACGCCGAGCTCCTTGACGCCGTAGAGGCAGATCGCCAGCGCGATGGTCGCACCGAACAGCACCATAAAGGCCGCAAACAACGTCCGGACGCCCGAAAGTGCGATGTTCTTGCCCCAGCCGAAGCCGAGCGCCGTCATCAGGATCGGCGAGAGCGCCGCGAACATGGTGACGCGGAAGATCGAGGTCACCACCTGGGCGAAGTAGACGATCAGCAGCAGCGCGTAGGGCACGACCATGATCAGTGCGAAGATGATCGGCGACGGGTTGGTCAACGTCGCCGCCGCCAGCAGTTCGTTGGCGACGCTGAACACCTTGAACACGCCGCGCTCGGCGACCGCGACCAGGCCGGTCATGCCTTCGAGCCCCTGGATGCCGGACACCGGCCCGGTCGCCTCGTTCAATCGGTCCGTGACCTCGAGGCCGCCCGCCGTCGAAAGCACGACGCTTGCGGCACCGCTCATGGTTGAAAGGGACGCCTGATAGATGAGATTGATGAGGTCGGCACCTTGTCCGGTCAGCAGGCCGGCGGCTATGATGAGGAACATCAGCTCCTGCATGAACCCGAAGATGTCGGGCTTGCCGAAGATGTATCGAATGCCGTGCGAAACGATCCAGAGGCCCGCAATGCCAAGAAATATTCCCCACATCGGAACCAGCAACACATCCATCAGGTCCTGGGTGAAACCGTTCGCGAGCCTCACGTACTCGTCGACGATGTCGCAGGTGAAGCAGTCGATTGTTTTATCTTCGTTCATTTTGGCTCTCCTATTGGCTGTAGGCGGTGCCGAGGCTGGCACCATCCAGCGGCAACACTTTCTCGATTGGGACTACGTGACGACCGCTTGGACGACGATGAAGACCCGCGAGCAGGGCGTTGCGGAGTGGAACCGCGTCGTGCCCGCGTGGGAGGCGTGGTCCGAACAGCATGGCGACCAACTGACAGAAGAGGCCCTGGCCCGAATTGCGCAGGAGCCGAACGCCGAGCTCATCCGCCAGGGCCATGATCTTTCGTTGGCCTATAAGAAGTGGCTCGATATTTACGGCAGTTGGTTGGACGGGCTCGATGCCGTACGCTGGAACGAGAACAGCGGTACGATCCGCTGCATGGGCATTCAGACGCTCAACATCTTCACCGGCGAATGCAACGATCTTCCCGATTGGCGTACGCCCGATAATCGCGCGCGCGACGAAGCGCGTTACGATCGCATTCAGGCCGCGAAGGCGGCCGAGACCGAAGAAAACTGACGCCAGGCTCATTGGCCGCTCTCCCCGTCATCGCTCGGCCGCTCGGATGACGGCACGCTCATTTGCATGAGCATGGTCGACTGGACTTTCAGGAGTTGCGCCAGGAGTTGGTTCTGTTGAACCAGTTGCTTGTTGTTCAGCACCGTTCCTTGGGCGATCACCGCTAGCCGATCCTGCTCGGTCTCTGCCGCGTTCTCCGCCACCTCGAGATCGCTTGCCGCTTTCTCCGCCTCACTGGCGCCGGCCGTGGCGGCGAGATCGCCGGCAGCCATACCACCGGCCGCGACGTCCTTCGTCACCGCTTCGCGCCTGGCCTCGATCTCGCCCCGCGCTTGGCTGATATCCGACCATCGTTCTTCGGGTGTGCGCTCGGTTTCGCCATCGTCGGCCGACAGGTCTTCGGGATCGAACCAGAGCGCCTTCTTGTAGAAGCTCCGGCCCTCGCAGATCGAGTTGAAGTCCATTTCCTCGAAGTCGATGCCGGGCATGAGGTTTGAGAGGTCCGGCACCAGGCATTGCACGTCGCGCCGGATTTTGTTGGCAACGTTCTCGAGGTTGAGCGTCGGCAGCGTGATCTTGCCCATCTTGCCGACCGCGTCGATCTGGTCCTGGAGCTGCTCGCTCATGGTGTTGAGCCAGCCCGTCTGCTCGCGCAGCTGATCGAGTTGTTGCTGGAGCTTGTTCAGCTGGTCCGCGAGCTTGCCGACCGCTTGGGCGTCGATCACCGCCATCGCCGCGTTGACCATGACCGGCACGCCGACGACGAGCGACACCGATACCGTCGCGACCTTCAATGCGCGCCTCATGATTGATCTCCATCTTCTGTCGCGATTCTCAGTCCGGGCCAGAACGGCACGCGGACGCAGTAGACGCAGGGACCGTGAGTGCGCTCGAGCATCCGCCGGACCGACAACGCTTCCGTGGCGTCTGCAATCAGCGTCAGCGGGCTCAACTTGCCGGAAGGCCCCAAGTCGATGCCGAGCGCCCACACCGCATCTTCGTCGTCGGAGGCGGGTTTAAGGTTTGTCGTCACAGTTGCTCTCTCCATTGGTCCCCGTGCCTCAAAATGAGCTGATCCAGATCGCGGTTGGCATCGGCGCCGGCGCGAAAGAAGCGCAAGGCATCGCCCAACGGCGTGAGATCGACGTCGATGATCGCCGACTCGTCGAACCCGCTTGCCGCGTCGCGCTTGATGACGAGGGCTCGGCGTTCGCGGCGGAGAGTCGCGCGGCCGAGCACGAAGGCCATCTGTTCGTCGTTCAGGTTGAAGGGCTCGAAGCTTTCTTCGGAGGCTTGCGCGTTCGGCAGGAAGATGAAGGTCGAGGTATTCTCGAGGAACGCTTCCGCCATGCCCGAACGCATCAACGCGGCCGGGTCCTGGAACGCGAGTCCGACCGCGCCGTTGAGTTTGCGGTATTCTCGGAACATCTCGGCGGCGAGGTCGCGAAATCCCGCGTTCTGCAAAAGCTTCGCGGCCTCATCGATGAAGATCGTAAAGCCCTTGGTCGAGCCGGACGCCGTCTTGCCGATGGCGGCCGCAATGTGGGCAACCACCGGAGGCCCGAGCTCCGGATCGCCGAGCGCCTCGTTCATGTTGATCGCGACCATGAAGTGATCGAGCAGGCCGCCCAGGCTGTCGTGCGGGGCGTTGAAGACGTGCGCGTGCATGCCCCGGTTACCCTTGTCGTCGACGACCCACTTGGCAAACTCGCGCCTCAGATCGGTCCGTTTGGTAAACGCGAACGGATAGATCGCCGACAACGTCCGTTCCGGCGGGTCCACCTGGAACGCCAGTTCGGCCGCGTGGGCGAGCGCTTCCCTGTCCTCCGCCCTCGCGAGATCGCCGCCGGCCATGGCGCGCAGGATCGCGTAGACGCGGTTGCGATTCGCCGGCGTGTCCGGACCGACATCGAGCGGATTAAGCGCCAGGGTCTCGTAGCCCTGATAGACGCCGCCCATGGTCTCGACCATGAATCGCGCACCTTCCTTGGAATCGAAGATGTAGCTCCTGACGCCTTCGAACTTCGCGAGGCCGCCCAGCAGATACATCATCAACGTCGACTTGCCGCCGCCCGTCGGCGCGAACACCAGGTAGTTGCCGCGCGACTGCGGTGTGTTCTCGGCTTGGAATTGGAAGGCGTAGGCCTGACCCGAGGGCGTCCGGAACATCCGCACCGGCGCCGCGCCGAACTGGCTCTCGCTCAACCCCGTCGCCGAATGCGGCAGCGCCCAGAGCACCGCGATGTTCTCGTCTCTGAGATCGAGCGGCGCCATGAACCGGCCGCCCGGCAGCAGTTTCTTTCCAGAGTGCCCGAGGGTCGGGATGCGCGCGAACCAGCACGCCGGCGCGCCGACGGTCTGGACGCGGTGCACGATCCGGAGATTACCGAGGATCTCCGTGATCGACTTGATGAGCGCATTGAGCGCCGCTTCGTCGTCGGCGCGCGCCGTCACCTGGAACTGCGAGGCGAATACCGCCACCGCGTCTTCATTGAGAAGGTTCAGTAGCGTCTCGGTCTCGGCGGCGCCCGTCACATTGCCGAAAAACGCGGAGTCGTAACCCCGCTGGCGGCGCTTGTAGAGCAGGGTTGCGGTGTCGCGGTCCCAGGGCTCGCAGAGCTGCGCGATCTCGATGTCGCCGTCGAGCGCCATCAGATCGGCGATGATCCTGCCATTGACGCTGTCCGGCCAGAGATTGACCGTCACCGTCTTGTGAAGCTTGCGTGCCGGCGTATAGTTCGTGACGATGCCCGTCGCCTTGTCGAACGCGAGATCGGACGCCGGCAGCGCGCCTGAGAGGTTCGCCGACAGGCGCGGCAGGTCGTCGCGGTATTCGCCCGAGACCAGGCCATTGAGGAACCCGGTCAGCGGACACGGCTCGTCCGGGCGCTCGGCGGCCATTACCGGTTCCGGCTCGTACTCGCTCATCATCGCCGCGATCTGGTCGTGCGCTTCGATGAGTGCGGTCATCGAGCGGCCGCTCGCGACCAGGTACCAGTCCACATAGAACGACGAGCGGAACTGACGCGCTTCGGCGTCGCCGATCTCCTCGAGTGTCGACGACGGCCAGCTTACGTCATAGCCGATCGGCCGGCGTCGCTTGACGCCGAACAGCCTGAGCCGAAGTGCGCGCTTCGCGAGTTCGCGAAGCAATGCGGACCGGGTCGCGTTGAGCGTCGCTTGTTCGGAAAGGACCTTGGCGTCGTAGCTGATGCCCTTCAGTTGCCACACCCGGCTCAGCGTGCCGTCCTTGCAGCGGATCGTGGCATTGTCGGTCTCGATGGAATCGAGCTCGAGTTCGTCCTGCAGCCAGTCGGTCTTCACGTCGCCGAGCAGCACGCGGCGTGTCGCCGGCACGGCGAGACTTCCCGCCAGAAGCGCCGAGAGGGCCGTCCAGGTGACGCCGGTCCAGATCATCGGCACCCTCCGCCCGCGACCAACGCGCGGTGCTGGCCGTGACCGATCCAGAACCGGGGCGCGCTCAGTATCCGGCGGTCGTAGTGCAGGTCCTCACGCGCGCGGCGAAAGAGATGAATCCAGGCAACCGCGAACCCGCCGACGAACCCGATCAGCAGGATCGCCGGCGAGCCGAGCGCGACGCCCGCGATCAGGCCGGCGGTGCCGGCCATGACGCTAAGCATCAGCAGGCGCGGCGGCAGACCCAGGAAGGTCATCTGCCGCTGCACCTGCACCAGGACGCCGGACGTCGCCTTCACGTCAGTTCCCGACGACTTCGAGGAGCGTGCGGATCATCGTCGGGCCGGCGACCACCAGGAGGCCGCCGATCAGGATGAAGCCGAACTTGCTCCATTCGATCCGGGCGGTCAGCGCGCCCCAGGCACCGAACGCGATGATGCCGATACCGATCACCATCGCGCCGATCTTCACGAGACCCGATTCCAGGACCTCAATGACCTCGAGCGCCGGATCGGCCCAGGCGTCGCCGTTGGCGGCAAACGCCGGCGACGCGGCCGTGACGATGATCGCCACACAGAGACAAAGTTTAAGATTGATCGTTCCCATCTTCATGACGTGTTCCTTTCTTAGAAAATCAGCAGAGCGAGGATGCCGAGCGTGACGGTGACGGCGAGATAGTTGGCGAGCGTCAGCCAGACGAGCTGGCG
This sequence comes from Rhodospirillales bacterium, assembly GCA_040219295.1. Classification (GTDB taxonomy): domain Bacteria; phylum Pseudomonadota; class Alphaproteobacteria; order Rhodospirillales; family Casp-alpha2; genus JAVJST01. The sequence goes on along the minus strand of JAVJST010000004.1, from coordinate 1,823 downwards.
GAAGGTCTTGCGGAACTTCTTCACCGTCTCCGTCGTGAGCTGGGCGGTTTCGTTGATGGTCATCAGGCGCTCGCGGAGCGCATCGTTGAGCGCCTTGGTCTTGAGCTCCTCGATGGTCCCGGAGATGTCGGTGGCCAGCTTGTCGGCGACCGCTCCCCCGGCATCGGAGAAGCGGCGCGCCTGGCCGTCCAGCATCCGCTCGAAGTCCTTGAGCGCGACGCGGTGAATGGTGTTCACCATCAACACCGGATCGTGCGCATCGACGCTGATGCCATGCGTCCGCCAGAGGATCGCCCGGAGTTCCTCCAGGCTTTCCTCGCCGCTCATCACCGGCGGCGGCGGGGCCTCGTTGAGGGCATCGTCAGCCATCACAGCACCGCCCGGTCCATGGCCTGCTGCAGGGTGCGCCAGGTCATCTTGAGGCGCTGGCGCGCCATGATCGGGAAGGTCTCGTGCTTTACCGCCTCATCGAACGTGAGGCGGGCGCGCATCATCTGCTCGATGTCGTGCCCGAAGGTCTCCTTGCGGACCTCGGGCAGACGGATCAGGGCGTGAATACGGTCCTTGTTCGACTTGTAGAGCCCCGTGGTCTCGAAGCCCTGCACCGAGCCGTCAGCCTGACGCGCCTCGATGCGGCCGAAGTACTCGTTGAGCCAGACGACGACGGGGACGTCGGGCACGTTCTGGAAGATCTGCACGAGGCCCTGCAGCGTGTCGTTCAGCGCCTGGCCACCAGTCACCACCGAATGCACCCGGACCACATGGCCCTCCGCCTTCAGAAGATCGATCACGCCGCTCTCGACCATGTAGCCGAGGAACGGCAGGAAGGTGCTCGCCCCGTTGTCGATCACCACATGACCATCCTCGGGCGTCGTCATGATCTTCTCGACCAGCAGGTCGAAGAAGCGGGGGTTCACCTCGTCGGGGCTATCGCCCAGACGCACCACTTCGACCTCGAAGGCCTTGTAGCCGGCGAAGGTCCTGTTCACCGGGTCGGTATCGAAACACGCGAGCGGTTCGCCCCGGGTCTTGAAATGTTGCGCGAGCAGGCTCGAGACGTAGCTCTTGCCCACACCGCCCTTGCCTTGCAGCGTGAAGTCAATCGTTCCCATCTTGGTCATCCTTTTCGTTTGTGGGGAGGGTGCTGGCGTCGGTGTATCCGGCCAGCAGTTGATCGGCGGAAAGCCCCTCGAGGTTCAGAAGCTTCATCTTCTTCAAACCGCCGGACGCCTCATCGTGAGGTTCCGGATGAGAGGCCTCGGTCCGCGCCGGCGCCGAGATGGGAGTCGGGCACGACGCGGACCGGCCATTCGAAAGCGGGTCGACCGAAGCATGCGGGGCAGTTCCCGCTCCGGCCGTCGCTTTCGTGGTCTGCTGTGGTTGGGGACGTTGCTGGAGCCGCCTGACGCGCTCGTAAAAAGCACGTTCGGTCACGGTGACCTTTTTCGCCTTCTTGAAGTCGTGGTAGATGCGCCGAACAGTCTCGCCCCTGGCGAGTCTGTTCAGTATTTCTTCACGAAGCGCCTCTACCTCTAAGCGGGCTTGGCCCCAGGTTGCCGACATTGGTGATGTCTCCCATCATGACTACAACGTCTTGACAGGAACCCAGGGCAGATGGATCGTTTATGAGGGATTCCAAATCCCTGCTGACCGCATCCGGGAAGTTGAATTGCGAATACGAGTGCCCCCGCAACCAATAAATAACCCGGCCACTCGGCCGGGTTTTTTGTTGGTTAGGGTGCATATGGAATTGAGCCATGTTCAGCCCAAGGCCTTGTAAAACAAGGCCGAAGGGCCACGGAGCACGGCGAAGCCGCGCGCAC
>JAVJST010000003.1:0-1850 GCA_040219295.1 Rhodospirillales bacterium | reverse complement strand
ACGTGTGCTCTTCCGATCTCCAGATTGACGGTGACGCCGCCATGATCCTCCGGGTTTGTAAGGAGGTCGCTGTCGCCGCCATGTCCGTCGAGGGTGATCGGACTGAGATTCTCCCATCCCTGAAGCGTGTCGTCGTAGTTGGTGGCCTTCACCTTGACGGTCTCGTATAATAGGAACTCCGGGGCGATTTCGAATCCCAGAATGTCCCCGTCGACCGACGTGATGAAGTCGCCAGCCGTCATTTCGACGGATGACGAAATCCGAAGATCGAGGCCTGTTTCGTCATCGGTGTATCGGATCGCGGCGATCGGCGAAGCAATGACAGCGTCCTGCCATTCAACGATCGCCTCGAAAAGTGCGGTCAAAGCTTCAGCTGCAGCTTCGTGGTTGCCGTAGATGCCGCTTACGTAGTCCGTAATGTTCGGAAGCTCGGGAAGGTTGCCGACCAAGTAGAAAACATCGTCATTGGTGCCGATGAAGACCGGGTATTTTGTCGTACTCGGCGGATCGTACCAGTCTGCTGACTCAGGCGGAAAATAGGCTGGACCTGCCGAGAGGACTACGCTCTGTGAGACGATGAGAGACCCATCGGGCAATTCTGCGTACCACTGGTACACGAGCGGGCCGCCATCGTAGTTGAGCGACGATGGAATCCACCCGCTGAACATGCCGGCCTGTTCATCGAAGGTGCCCATGTCGATGGCTTCAGAACTGTTACTGAAGTCGATCGTGACAATCGGCCCATCGGGCATGGTCGGTGCCTCAACCTTGGCGCCACAAAATGGCGACGGGATATGGCCAGTGGCCTAATCACCGCGAATAATGCAACTCTCGGCGCACCGCTCACAATACCCCGTATGGAGTAGGGCAAGGTGTGTTCTTCCGAACCTGCAGCCGTCACGGCGCAATGATCTCGAACGCCGATCAAGCGCTGTTCCTGACGAATGACGCATCCTTTTCTTGCGAGGGAAGCTACCCAGATTCCTTGACGGTAAGAACGCTTTTGTCGCGCCACTCAGGTTGTTCGGGTAGCGGTCCCGCTGCGGGGAGGCTCCATATCGACCTGCCCGGATCAACTCGCAGGGAACGTGCAGATACGGGCGATTTAACCGTCGCGTTCGGGAGCACCAAGTTCCCGGGCCGATGCCAGCGCCTGCCGACCGGCTCCAGTGCCCACCTGTCGTCGATGTCCCAGGTCGCGGCGGCCTGCATCAACTCCCGCTGTCGTGATGCGGAATGTTGCCGTAGCTGTTGAAGGTCACAAGGACGTCCTGATGGCCGAGGCTCTGCGACCACGCTTTGAACTCTTCGGCCGTTCGGCATCTCTCCATACCGAGACAAGTCAGCGTATTCCTGAAGGAATGCGGATTGAAGTACGGGAGGTCAGCCGCTTCGAATGCTGTCTTGAAGATCGCTCGGATGGGCGCGGCAGTCCTCGGGTTACTGAGCCCTTATGTATTATGTATCCATTATGGCGCTGTCAGTCTGGCGTTGGCTCGCTTCGAGGGCCAGTTCCGATCCGGCGGTTGAGATATGCTGTCGCAGCAGCGCCGCCGCGACCTCCGCCTGGCCTTCCCGGCACGCATCGAGGATCCGTCGATGGTCGGCATGGGCTTTCCAGCGACCATCGGTCAGCGCGATCTGAAGGCGGATGTAGCGGTCGAAGGTTTCGTGGATCTTTTCGAGCGTCTTCATGATGGTCGGCCGCGCCGCAGGGCGATACAGGGTCGCGTGAAACCGCCAGTTTGCCACCCCCCAATAGGCAAGCTCGACGTTGTCCATCTCTGCGATAATGCTTTCTGCGGCGTCGAAATCGGTGTCCGTCATTGCCGGAATGGCGAGGGTTAGCA
>JAVJST010000002.1:0-207180 GCA_040219295.1 Rhodospirillales bacterium | reverse complement strand
GAACGACAGCGATCTTGACGGCGACACGCTGTCGGTCACGTCGTTCACCCAGCCGGCGAACGGCACGCTGACGTATGACGCCGACAGCGACACGTTCACCTTTACCCCGAACGAGAACTGGAACGGCGATACGTCGTTCGAGTACGAGGTTTCAGACGGCATGGGCGGTACGGCGACCGGTTCGGTCAGCCTTGATGTCGCTCCGGTCAATGACGGGCCCGTCGCGCAGGACGAGTCCGTCTCCGCGACCGAAGATGGCGGTGCGGTTTCCGGCCAGCTCGACGCAACGGATGTCGACGGCGACAACCTGACGTTCAGCCTCGTCGGTGACGAGGTTCCGGGCCTGACGATCAATGACGACGGCAGCTTCAGCTACGATCCGGGCGACCAGTTCCAGGAGTTGGGCGTCGGCGAGACCGCCGAAGTGACGTTCACCTACCAGGTCGATGACGGTCAGGGCGGCATGGCGGAGGCGACTGGCACCATCACGGTCACGGGCACCAACGACGGTCCGGTGGCCAACTCCGACAGCCTTTCGGGCACGGAAGACAGCCCGATTACTTTTACCAGCGCCGATCTGCTGGGCAACGACACGGATATCGACGGCGATACGCTGACGATTACCGGGTTCGACCAGCCGGCCAACGGTACGCTGACCTACGATGCAGATACCGACACCTTCACGTTCGAACCGAACCAGGACTGGTCGGGCGATACCTCATTCAACTACACCATCTCCGATGGTCAGGGCGGCACCTCGACCGCATCGACGTCGATCAGTGTCAGCGGCGTGGCTGACGAGCCGACGCTCTCGGTCTCGCTTGGTGAGCCGACGAGCGGCGGTGGAGGCGAGCCCGATGCGGGCAGCGTGACAATCACCAATTCCGGCAATGCATCTGCCGGCTACGACAGCAGTTACGGCTATTACATCGTCGGTGAGGACGGCCAACCGACGACCGGTCAGATTATCTGGTCGGACGTCAAAGAGTCCGTCGGCGAGAGCATCACGATCGACGGCGTGAACGAAGGCGAGATAGGGTTTTTCCTGATTCCAAACGGGGCCAACCTGAACAACGGCCTTTCGGATGGCATGGACGTTACCTTTCAGCAGGATGCCACTGGCAACTGGCAGGTGATCGGCCCGGACGGCCAGGCCCTTGACGGACAAGGTGTTGACGTCCTGTTCGACGACTCCTCACTCAATGCGGGCGGTTACGATTACACCCAGGACAACGCGCTACCCGGCGACCAGAACTGGGAAGACTTGGTCGGTGGCGGCGACATGGATTTCAACGATGCAAACTTCCAGGTCGATTATGACGACGGTGTCGAAGGTCCTGGTGACGTGCTGGTCTCAGAGGATTTCGATGATGGTGTTGTCGGTTGGGGAAACGAGGTCAGTTCTTCCACTGACCAGATGAAGTTCGACGGCGACGATAGCGCTTCGAAGACATTCGATTTCGGGTCCGAGCACGCTGGCGAGACGGTAACGATCTCATTCGATACTCAAGCCTGGGGTGATTGGGAAGAATCCGGTACGTATCAGGACTCGTTCATGGTCACGATTAACGGCCAAGAGGTGCTCGTCACGTCCGAGGGCGATTCAACCGGCCACTCTTTCCAGGTGACGCTTGATGAAAACGGCCGTGTCACCGTTGAGATGGATCAAGACACGACTGCCGGCGGCGAGGGTTTCAAGGTCGACAATTTCCAGATCGTTGCCGGTGATGACTGGTCAAGCGACGCCGGTGAAGGTGGAGACCTCGTCTATCCGTTGAATATCAATTCGTCGATCACCGACATCGACGGTTCAGAAACCCTGACCATCTCGGTCGATGCCTCTAGCTTGCCGAATGGCGCGACGCTGAATCACGGAACCTACGATGCCGACAGCGATTCATGGATTCTTGATCCGGCAAACGGCGACCTTGACGGTTTGACGATCACGGTTCCGGAAGGATCTGACGATTTTAGTGTTGTCGTTACGGCAACCTCACACGAGGACGGCACAACCGCGAGCGTGACGACGACGACCGCCGCCGAAATCAACTTCGATCCGGTAGCGGCGGACGATACCGGCAGTGTCGACGAGGACGGCAGCGTTACGCTGAACGTTCTGGCGAACGATACCGATGCGGACGGCGACACCTTGACGATCACCGACGTGGCGCTGGGAGACGGTGCCCAGGGCTCCGTTACGGTCAACGCCGACGGTACGCTGACCTTCACGCCGGGCGCTGGATACAACAGTCTCGGGGTCGGCGAGAGCGAGACGGTCGAGATTACCTATACCATTTCCGACGGTCAGGGCGGCACCGACACGGCGACGGCGACTGTCACGGTCACGGGTTCGAACGACGGTCCGGTCGCGCAGGCGGAATCGGTCTCGGCGATCGAGGATGGCGGCGCCGTTTCGGGCCAGCTCGATGCCTCCGATGTCGACAGCGACAGCCTGACGTACTCACAGGTCGGCACGGCCGTGACCGCGACGGGCGCGGTGGTGACCGGTCTGGTCATCAACGCGGACGGTTCCTACAGCTTCGATCCGGGCGAGCAGTTCCAGGACCTCGGTGCGGGCGATACGGAAACCGTTACGTTCACCTATCAGGTCGACGACGGCCATGGCGGTACAGCCGAGGCGACCGGCACGATCACGGTGACTGGCACCAACGACGGGCCGGTAGCGAATGCCGACAGCCTGTCGGGTACCGAGGACAACAGCATTACGTTCTCGGCTCAGGACCTGTTGGGCAATGACACGGACGTTGACGGCGACGCGTTGACGATTGTTGCGTTCGATCAGCCGGATCACGGCACGATTACCGATAATGGCGACGGCACGTACACCTTCGAGCCGGACGCCAACTGGTCGGGCGAAACGTCGTTCACGTATACCGTTTCCGACGGTCAGGGCGGCACGTCGACGGCCACCGCATCGGTTTCGATCGAGGCTCAGGCGGATGCGCCGCAGCTCAGCGTTGAACTCGGTGAGCCGACATCCGTCGGCGGGTCCGGTGGCGGCAACGTCAACATCGGCGCCGGCCATGTGCTCGTGTCCGAGGACTTCAGCGGTTCGCCCGAAGGCTGGAGCGGCGACTACGAAGACTGGAGCGGCGTGATGGGCTTCGAGGGGGACGATAGTGCCTCGAAGACCTTCGACTTCGGGCCGGAGCATGCCGGCGAGACCGTGACTATCTCTTTCGATACCCAGGAGTGGGGCGATTGGGAGGAATCGGGTAGCGCCCAAGACTATTTCACCTTCAGCGCCAACGGCCAGGAACTGCTCAGCACGTCGGAAGGCGATGCCACCACGCATACCTATCAGGTGACACTCGATGAGAACGGTCAGGTGACCGTCGAGTTCGAAACCGACACCACGGCCGGCGACGAAGGCATTAAACTCGACAATTTCCAGATCGTCAGTGGCGACGACTGGTCCGGCGAAGCTGACACGTCGTCCGATGTCAGCGGTGTGTCCCCCGTAGGATACTGGAAGCTCGACGAGGAATCCGGTACGACGTTCGAAGATCACGCAGGTAATAACGACGGCGTTGCGCACGGTGAGATATCGGGTTCTGGCTCCGGTTCGGGTTCCGGGTCCGGTAGCGAGAAGAACGATCTCGATCTCGACGACTCCGGTCAATTCGGTACGGCGGCCGAGTTCAAGGACAACGACGAGCAGTATATTGAAGTCCCGCACTCTCCTGACCTCAAGCCCGCGAACGGCTCGCTGACACTCTGGTTCAACACCGACGAGGATAATGACGGCACCTTGGCGTCAAGCGACTCGAGTGGTTACGATTCCGGCGGTCACTTCAATCTGTCGATCAACTCAAGCGGCAAGCTCGAACTGCGCATGCAGGACGAAGACTCGAGCCACACGATCTCCGGCGGCTCGGTATCGACCGGCGAGTGGAGTCAGGTCACTGTGACCTGGGGCGAGGGTGGCATGAACATCTATCAGGATGGTCAATTGGTCGCTTCCGATCCGGACTACACCGGCGGCCTGCAGGGAAACGAGAATCCTTGGACGTTCGGAGCCAGCCAGACCCACAGCGGCAACAACACCGCCGACAACATGCGGGATTTCTTCGATGGTCACCTGGATGACATCGCGATCTTTGGCGAGCAACTGAACGCTGACCAAATTCAGGCGCTCTACGAGAACGGCGTTACCGACTTCCAGGACCTCGAAGCCAGCGGCGGCGACTCGATCCAGTATCCCCTCGACATCACAGCGAACCTTACTGACACTGATGGTTCCGAGACCCTGGCAATCGTCATTGAGGATCTGCCGGACGGCGTGACGCTGACCGATGCAGACGGAAACCCGGTTGGCACCGACAATGGCGACGGAACATGGTCGTTGACGACCGATGATCTCGATGGCCTGACGATGACGGTACCCAACGATGCCGCCGACTTCGTTCTCAGCGTCAATGCGACCGCCACGGATTCCAACGGTGACACCAACACGGTTAGCCAACTTGTCGAGGTCGATGTCGACGGCGACGGCAGCATTATCATGGAGCCGGACAGTTTCGACGTCGTGGGAACCAGCGGTAACGACTACTACGAAGCCGGCAACGGCGATCAGTCGGTCCATGGCGGTGAAGGTGACGACACCATCTACGGCGACAGGAGCTGGGACACCGGCAACGAGGCTGGCGACGACGTGCTGTTCGGCGGTGACGGCAACGATACCGTTATCGGCGGCGGCGGTGACGATCAAATCAGCGGCGGCGATGGCGACGATAACCTACAGGGTGACCACAATTGGGATACGTCGAATGCGGGCGACGACGTCATCGACGGCGGTGCTGGCAACGACACTATCGTGGGTGCTGACGGGTCAGACACGATTCACGGCGGCGCAGATGACGACACGATCTATGGCGATTTCTCGTGGGATACGGGCGGTGCCGGCAATGACGTTATTGACGGCGGTTCCGGGAATGACACCATCGTGGCCGGTGATGGCGACGACACAATCGAGGGTGGCTCGGGCGACGACGTCATTTACGGTGACCATTCATGGAACACCGGCGGCGGCGACGACACGATCTCCGACGGCGCCGGTAACGACACGGTCTATGCCGGACAGGGCGATGACACGATCACTGCCGGGGCTGGTAACGACACCTTCTACGGCGACTCCGGCAACGACCTGTTCATCTTCGGTGCTGGCGACGGAAGCGACTACTTCGATGGTGGTGACGGGTGGACCGATACCGTTCAACTTGAGGGTGTCTCCGGTGGCCCGGGCGATGGTGCCGACTGGACGCTTCAGGTGGACGGCGACACCGGATACACGCAGACCGATTCGGGCATCGAGTTCGAGGACGATGCCTCCGGTTCCATTCAGCTCTCTGACGGAAGTGAATTGACCTTCGATGGCGTCGACAAGATCGAGTGGTAACGTTATGGAGCGGGTCGTGTTTGGCGGTCCCGCCGAGATCCGTGTGGCGCCGCGCGAGGCCGATCAACCCGCTGAGTACATCGGGCCGTTCGAGGTGGTTTCGGAACTGGCGCGATCGCGTTGGGGCGAGGTGTTTGTTTGCAAGTCGCCAACTGGAGAAATGACGGCTGTTAAGGTGTTCGAGCTCGGCCATTCGTTCAGCGTCGACGTGACCGAGAAGAGCGTTGCCATTTGGCGACGCCGTTTCGAACAGGAAAGCTGGCTGTTGTCGGAATTGCACCATCCTCACGTTGTACCTCTCGTGGGCAAAGGCGTTGACAAGGCGGGCCGCCCATACTTTGCGATGCCATACTTCCCGGCAAACCTGATCACCGAGATCGGAGGAGACGTGGGAGGTACTGCCAATCTAGTGCGGCTCGCACCGATACGGCGGCCGAAACCGATCCCGGTTCCACGGGCGCTGACCATCATGCGCCAGATTCTGCGCGCAGTTGCCTGGCTTCACGAGCTTGGCATCGTTCATCGCGACCTAAAGCCCGGAAATATCTTGATGACGCGAAAGCGCGGCGGGCGTGTTCGGCTTGCCGACTTCGGTATGGCCGGCGTCAATGGACGATCGTTGACCATACCGGGCGAGAAACTCGGCTCCAGGGGATACGCCGCTCCGGATTTGAATGAACCGTCGTCGAAGCGAGGGCCGGAGGTCGATGTCTATTCGATCGGTGCCATCGGCTATCGTATGCTGACTGGACGTCCGGCATGCGACGGCGAGTTTCATCCCAGGCAACGGAACCAAGATGTGCCGGACGTGGTCGACAGGATTATTGCCCGAGCGCTCTCGACCGATCCGGCCGAGCGGCCGTTCAGTGCCGCGTCGATGCTTGGCGAGATCGAATCGGCTATCCGGGGCGGTTACGCCTGAGCAAACCAGACCCCGAGCCGGCAGAAGGGGACTCCCGTCTCTCACGGCGATAGGGTAGTGTCCAGCCATGATCGCTGACACTGATACGCCCGAGCCCACCATCTATCACGTTTGCCGCAGCGACGAATGGGCGCAAGCTCTCGCTGCCGGCGTCTATCGGGGATCGTCTCAGGACAAGGCGGACGGATTTATTCACTTCTCGGCGGCCGATCAGGTCCGCGCCAGCGTCGCCAAGCACCGCGCCGGCCAGGACGATCTTGTCATCTTATCGGTCGATCCGGACGCGCTTGAGCCCGGTACCCTGAAATGGGAGTCGTCTCGTGGCGGCGCGCTCTTCCCGCACCTCTATACTCCCCTCCCGGTGATCGCCGTTGTGCGAACCGATCCCCTGATGCTCGGTGACGATGGCGTGCACGTGTTCCCGGCGGACATCGGTGCCACGGAGCGGGATGGTTTGTAGATCATGGATTTATTCAGGTTTGTTGGCCCGCTGATCCGTTGTCTTGACGCGGAGACGGCGCATCGATTGACCGTCCGAACCCTCCGATGCGGACTTGTTCCAACGTTGGAAATCCGTACGCGCCCACGCCTCGAGACCAAGGTTTACGGGATGACGTTTCCCAATCCGCTCGGGCTGGCGGCCGGGTTCGACAAGGATGCCGAGATACCGGACGCCATGCTTGGCTTGGGGTTCGGTTTCGTGGAGATCGGCTCGGTGACGCCGTTGCCACAACCGGGTAATCCGAAACCGCGATTGTTCCGCCTGACCCAAGATCACGCCGTCATCAACAGAATGGGTTTCAACAACCAGGGCGGCGCAGCGGTGCATGCCCACCTGACCAGGCGAAGGCGCAACGGAATCGTCGGCGTCAACCTCGGCAAGAACAAGACCAGCGAGGATGCGGTCACGGACTACGTCCGCGGTATCGAACGGTTCGCCGGGATTGCGGACTATCTCGTGGTCAATGTGTCTTCACCGAATACGCCCGGTCTGCGGGCGCTGCAGGGCCGGCGCGAACTCACGGAGCTCTTGCTGGCCGTCCTCGGGGCCCGCAACGCCCGGCCCGGTGCCGAGGCGCGTCCGCCGGTGCTGCTCAAGGTGGCTCCCGACCTGACCGACGAGGACAAGACCGATATCGCAGCCGTGGCCGCTGAGACCGGGGTCGACGGGCTGATCTGCACGAACACGACGATCAGCCGGCCGCAGGGTCTGCAGTCCCCCAGCCGATCAGAGACCGGTGGGTTGAGTGGTCGCCCTCTTGCGGAATTGTCGACGTCCGTCCTGGCCGACATGTATCGGCTTACCCGTGGGCAGATACCAATCATCGGTGTCGGCGGCATTCACGATGCAGCGACGGCTTATGCGAAAATCCGTGCCGGGGCATCGTTGCTGCAATTGTACTCCGCCCTGGTTTACCAGGGACCGGCACTGGTCGGGCGATTGCTCGACGGTCTCGAGGAATGTCTGGAACGCGACGGTTTCAGCCGTCTGTCGGAGGCGGTTGGGGCGGACCACCGCGATAACGGATAAAGGCGCTGTACAGTAAACGCGCGATCCCGAGGATCAGCAGGAACCGGAACAGGTGATGGGTCGAGACGAATGCGGGATCGAGACCCAGTGACAATCCCATCAGCACCATCTCGGCCAGGCCGCCTGGCGCGAAGGCAAGCCAGAGACTGGAGAACGACGCTCCGGTGAGCTGGCTGCCGACGGCGGCGAACGCTGCGCCAAGCCCGACGAGGGCGAGGCCGAACAACGTGCCGATGATCATGGTCCGCCGGGCTTCCGCCAGATTGATACCAACGAACCGGCAGCCGATCGAAACGCCGATCACGACCTGCGCGGCGTTCACGATGTCTGAAGGCGGACGACTTGCGGACAAACCAAGAATGTGGATTGCGGCGCTGGCGATCATCGGGCCGGTGAAAACGTAGGCCGGAAGCCGGCACATCTTGCCGGCCGCCATGCCACCGATGCCGGTGACGGCGAGCCACAGCAGGTCTTCGGCGGATAAGCCGCTCCAGGTCGGTGAAATGACGTCAGGCACGACACTCGAGGTGCTTCCGGTCGCGGCCAGGGTAAGCGGAATGATCAACACAGTGACCATGATCCTGAGCGTATGAAGCAGTGCCATGACCCGCTCGTCGCCGCCACGTTCGCTGCCGGCCAGGATCATGTCCGTCAGCCCGCCGGGAACCGCAGAGAAAAACGCGGTTGCCGGTGTCCACCCAGCCCACCGGATCAGGACTGTGGCACCCGCAATCGACGAGGCGATTGAGTAGAATGCCAGCATGCCGAGGCTGACGGCCCATTCGCCGGCGCTGTCGAAGACCGCCGGGTTGAAGGTGCTGCCAATGGAAACACCGAGGACGCACAACATGATGGCGCGGAGAACAGGTGCCGACTTCAATGGCGCGCCGCGTGCCGACAGCACTGCGGTCAACATCATGGCGCCGAGCATCCAGGCGAGCGGCACGTTCAGGTGGTTGAGCGCCCACCCGCCGACGGCGCCGATAATCAACGTCGCGAACAGTTTCGTCAGGGTCTGCAGATTCAAGGGTCGAACTGTTCCTTGATGATTCGCTCCTCGAGATCGTGCTCCGGATCGTAGAGAAGGGTTGCGATCAGGCTGCGATGACTGCAAATGGTTATGCTCTCGACGTCGCGAACTTCGGTGTAGTCCGCGGCGGCACTGACGGGGCGGTCAGCGGTTTCCAGGACATCGACGCGGACTTCGGCGTTGACAGGCAACAGGGCGCCCCGCCACCGTCGCGGTCGATAGGCGCTGATCGGCGTCAGAGCAAGAACTTCGGCGCCCATCGGGATTATCGGTCCGTGTGCCGAGGCATTGTAGGCGGTCGAACCGGCCGGCGTGGAGATGATCACGCCATCGCAGATCAGTTCCTTCATGCGTTCGACACCGTCGACGAACAGCCGGAGCTTGGCGGCGAGGCGGGTCTCGCGAAGCAAAGAGACTTCGTTGATCGCCAGCGCCGTGACTGTTCTACCGCGACGCGGCTTGGCCTTCATCTGCAGGGGGCTCAGGGTCGCAGGCTCCGATGCCTCGAGCCGCTCCACGAGATCGTCTGCGCGGAACTCGTTCATCAGGAATCCAACTGATCCACGGTTCATGCCGTAAACCGGGGTGCCGCGTTTCATGTTGGCGTGCAGGGCACGCAGCATGAACCCGTCGCCGCCGAGCGCGACCACGACGTCGGCCTTGTTCTGGGCAACGTTGCCGTACCGCGATTTCAGCTCGGCGAGGGCCTTTTGGGCTTCGGCGTGATGGGAAGCGACAAAGGCAATTTTCTTGAATTTCATGATGCGACCCGTCAAAGCGGCCGAGTTGTTGAATCGGGCGGCCGGGCCCGGACGGGCGGTTCGATCAACCGCCGGTAACACTCATGTGACGGCTCACGGCAGGGCCGCCATGCTCGCGATCGATGACGAAGTCGTGGCCCTTCGGCTTGCGTCCGATGGCTTCGTCGATCGCCGCTTCGAGGACCTCGTCACCTTCGCTGGCCCGCAGCGCGGCGCGCAGGTCCGCGGCGTCATCCTGACCAAGACACATGTAGAGCGTGCCGGTGCAGGTCAGGCGAACCCGGTTGCAGCCCTCGCAAAAATTGTGTGTGAGCGGCGTGATGAAACCAAGCTTCTGCCCTGTTTCGCCGATCTCTGTGTAGCGCGCCGGACCGCCGGTCCTGAGCGGAATATCGGTCAGCGTCCAGCGCCGATCGAGGTCGCGGCGAACCTCGCTGAGCGGAATGTACTGGTCATTGCGGTGGGTCTCGATTTCGCCCATCGGCATTGTTTCGATCAGCGTCAGGTCGTATCCCTCCTCGCCACACCAGCGAATCATGTCGTCGTACTCCTGATCGTTAACGCCTTTGAGCGCGACAGCGTTGATCTTGATCGCAAGACCCGCTTCCTTAGCCGTGCGCAGGCCGGCCAGGACCTGATCCAGGTTACCGCGCCGTGTAATGGTGTGAAAACGCTCCGGATCGAGGGTGTCGACGGACACGTTGATCCGGCGAACGCCATAGTCGACGAGCTCGTGGGCATAGCGCTGGAGCTGGCTACCGTTCGTCGTCAGCGTCAACTCGTCGAGGTCGCCGGAACGGAGATGACGGCCAAGACTGCGGATCAGGGTCATGATATCTCGGCGGACCAGCGGTTCGCCGCCCGTGAGGCGCAGCTTGCGCACACCCTTGCGGATAAAGGCCGAGCAAACACGATCGAGTTCCTCGAGCGACAGGACGTCTCGTTTCGGCAAAAATGTCATGTCCTCCGCCATGCAGTAGACGCAGCGGAAGTCGCACCGGTCGGTGACCGATACCCGCAGGTATGTCACGTGGCGTCCAAAAGGATCGATCATTTCGGACATGGCGGCAACAACCCCCTGAAATTCCTCGAAACTCGAACATTCGGGCCGAATGCCGAGTAATGATTAAGTTAGGTAGTCTATGGTGGCTTGTCGCCCCCCGGCGATCAACTTTTTTCCCCTTGGCGAGACTGGCGTTCAGCCGGGCAAGTTGGCACTATGCGACCGGTGGGCTTGAGGGAGACCCGACGTGAGCCAGGCTATTCCGCCGGTCCGTTGCCCGAAATGCGGGCAGAGACAGAATCGTTTCGGGTCGTCGTTCGACCCGGCTGCGGAGCCGTTTGGGCCCGTCGACTGCATGGTGTGCGGTCACATGTTCGAACGGGACGAATACCTTACCCTGCTTACGGAGGCACGTCAGAGAACGCCGTCGCCGATCTCCCAAGAGTGATCGTCCATGTCCGCACAGCAAATTTCCGCCCGTGAGGAAACGCAGGCCAAGCTGGCCTGCGCGTATGCCGGTGCAGCCTGGGGACTGTTCTGGATCCCGCTTCGCAAGCTCGAGGATCTCGACATTGTCGGCGTTTGGCCAAGCGTGCTGTTCTTCGTCGTGCCGCTAGTCATCATGCTTCCGGTTCTTCTCTTCCGTTGGCGTGCGATTGTTGCCGGCGGTATTCGTCCGCAGCTGATCGGGCTGGTCTGCGGTGCAGCGATCGCCATTTATGCCAACTCCGTCATCTACACGGAGGTGGTGCGCGCCATGCTGCTATATTACATGACGCCGGTCTGGAGCATCCTGCTGGCGCGGGTGTGGCTGGGCGAGCGGATCACCGCAAGCCAGATCATCGCCATCGTGATCGGCGTCGCCGGCATGATGGCGATCCTCCACATCGACAAAGGATTCCCGTGGCCGCGGAATCTGGGCGATTGGTTCGGCCTCACGAGCGGCGTCGTCTGGGCGGTTGGTGCCGTGCTGATGCGCGAAACCCCAAACTACCATGCCGTCGACCTGACATGGGCGTTTCTGTTCTGGTCGGCCGTCGGCGCGCTGCTCATGGCGTTCATGCCGTTTGCGCCGCCGCCGCCGACGATGGAGAACGTCGTCGCATCGCTGCCGTGGTTGGCACCGGCAACCCTCGTGATCGTCGTGCCCGCATTGTTTGCCGTGATGTGGGGCGCGCCCAAACTCAATCCTGGTGTTGTCGGGTTGCTGTTCATGACCGAGATCACGGTTGGTGCGGTCACCGCGGCATTGTGGGCAGGCGAACCGTTCGGCGCACGGGAGATCACCGGGGTTGTCCTGATTTCTCTGGCGGGCGTGGTAGAGATCGTGTTTGCACCGCTTCAACGTCTGATGAGGCGTTCGCGCAGCGAGCGGGCCTAGCTCCGATACTTTTCATGCCTGGGCTGCCGCCGGCCGCCGGTGCCTTCGCCCTTCCGCCACCACAGCAGCTCACCCCTTACGAAGGCCTGTGCCAGATCGTTCTCCGGCCCGGCGAAGAACGCTTCGGTATCGCGATGCTCGAACACACGCCCTCGGTGCATGAAGATCACGTCGTCAGCCATTCGGCGCGCCTGACCCAGATCGTGGGTCGTCATGATCAGTCGGGTGCCGCCGGCGTGGATGGCGGAGACGATCTCTTCGACCCTATGGGTTGCGGCGGGATCGAGGTTCGCGGTCGGTTCATCGAGAAACAGCACCTCGGGGTTTCGTGCCCATACTCGGGCAAGCGCCAGCCGCTGCTGTTCACCCCCCGAAAGCACCCGGGCCGGGCTCGACGCCAGTCTGCGGAGCCCCGTCTTGTCGAGAATCTCCTCGGTCCGTTCCCGCCGCTCTGCGCTCGCCACGCCGATCAGCTTGAGGGCGTACTCGATGTTGGCAGCTACGCTCCGCCGCAGCATGACCGGTCGCTGAAACACCATCGCCTGGCGGGCGGCAAGCGACTTGTGGCGGCCGTCGGCTGCCTGGCCTTGCCATTCGACTGTTCCCTGCGACGGTTTGATCAGGCCATGCATGATGCGCATCAGGAGGCTCTTACCTGCGCCGTTGGGGCCAATCACCGCTGTTCGGACGCCTGCGGTGAACGCCAAGTTGATGGCCTTGAGCAGATTGACCCCGTCGACGTTGTACCAGACGTCCTGGAGCGCAAGCGGCAAGATGGTGTCGCCGGCGGCCCTCATGCCGATTCCTCCGCAACCCTGCCGATCCAGAAGACCCCCGCATTGATGACGAGCGCGATCGTGATCAGCACGATGCCGAGCCCCAGCGCCAGCGCAAGATCACCCTTGGACACCTCAAGAGCGATAGACGTGGTCATCACCCGGGTCACGTGGTCGATATTGCCGCCGACGATCATCACGGCGCCAACCTCGGCTGATGCTCGGCCGAAGCCGGCAAGAATTGCCGTAATCAGGTTGAACCGGCCGTCCCACAACAATGTCGGCAGTGCCGCGGCGGGGCCCGCGCCAAACGAGCGAAGCTGTTCCTCGTATTCGGCCCACAAATCGCTGACCGCTTGCCGGGTCAATGCCGCCACGATCGGGGTGATCAGCAGGGTTTGGGCAATGATCATGGCAGTCGGCGTGAACAGAAGACCGAAGACGCCAAACGGGCCGGCGCGAGACAGCAAAAGGTAAACGATCAGTCCAACGACGACGGGCGGCAAGCCCATCATGGCGTTGAGCAGGACCGCCAAGACGCTGCGCCCGGGAAATCGGAACAACGCGACCGCCGCGCCGACCGGCAGTCCGATCAAGGTTGCGGCGAACACCGCGGTCAGGCTGACGCGGAGGGAAAGGCCGATGATTTCAGCCAGATCGTCGTCCCACGTCGCGACCAGATCAATGGCAGCGGCAAAGGCGTCAGAGAAATCCGTCATGCGGCTTTGGTCCCAGTTTTTCGCAGCCAATGACCTATGAAGAATTTACGTTATGACTGATTGGGCATAACGCCAAGACCTCAATTGCCTCAGCAAAGGCAATCACTTGCCGAGAGGGTGGCCAAGCGCCATGTTTGCACCATGAGTACCCCTGACGCACCTTGGGACGATTTCATCCTGCGCCCAAACCCGGAAGACCCGCGTTTGACCGAGAAGGTCTCGGGTATCGACCAGAACGGTGCGCCCGTCGAGACGTCGGTGACCGTCGAGAGGCCTCTCACGCTCTATCTGAATCGGCGCGAGATCGTCACCATGATGACGATTTGCGACTACCCCGAATACCTTGCTGTGGGATATCTGGTGAACCAGAACATGCTGTCGGCTGATGATGTCATCACCGGGGTGGAGTACCACGATGAACTAGAGGCGGTCATCGTCCGGACCGAGATTGAGACTGACTTCGAGGACAAGCTGAAGCAGAAGACCCTGACGTCGGGGTGCGCTCAGGGGACCGTGTTCGGCGACGTCATGGAAAAGTTCGAGAAGGTCGCACTGCCGCGCGACGCCCGGATCAGGACGTCCGATCTGCGGACCCTGTTGAAGCGCATCAACACCGCGCCAAGCCTGTACCTGACGGCCGGCGCCATTCATGGTTGCGTGCTTTGCGAGGGCGACAGGCCGCTGCTGTATATGGAGGATGTCGGCCGGCACAATGCGGTCGACAAGATCGCCGGCTACATGTTCCTGAAGAGCATCGCCGGGGACGACAAGATCTTCTACACCACGGGCCGGCTGACCAGCGAGATGGTGATCAAGACGGTGCAGATGGGGATACCAATCCTCGTTTCGCGTTCGGGCTTCACTGCCTGGGGCGTCGAACTCGCCCGCCAGGTCGACCTGACCCTCATCGGCAGGGCGCGCGGCAGCCGGTTCATGGCTTTGGCGGGTGAGGAGAGGATTGTGTTCGATGCCGACAATTCGGGATCCGAGGACGAGCCCGAACACATGAACAGAAAGGGGGCGTGGGCATGAGCCGCGCCGACACGGTCGGTCTGCTGCTTGCCGGTGGTCTCGCGCGCCGGATGGGTGGTGGCGACAAGCCGTTGAAGGAACTTGGCGGGCGGCCATTGCTGGAGCACGTCGTCGAACGTGCCCGACCGCAGGTCGGGCAGTTGCTGTTGAACGTGAATGGCGACGCATCCCGCTTCGCGTTGTTCGGCTTGCCCGTCGTTGCCGACGTGGTCGGTGGTTTCGCGGGCCCGCTTGCCGGTATCCTGACCGGGTTGGAATGGCTCGCGGAGAACGCACCGGATGCCAGATGGCTCGCGTCGTTCGCGACCGATGCACCCTTCTTTCCCCGCGACATGGTGGATCGTCTTGCCGATGCGGCGGAATCTGGAAACGCGAGGATCGCCTGCGCTTGCTCGTGTGGTCGGACGCACCCCGTGTTCGCTATTTGGGCGGCCGACCTTGCGGCCGACCTGCGCTCCGCGCTCGTCGGCGAGGATGTGCGAAAAATCGATCGGTGGACGGCACGTTATTCCGTTGCAGAGGTTGTGTTCGAAGCCGACGATAACGGCCGCGACCCGTTCTTTAACATCAACCGCCCAGAAGATCTGGCGGCAGCCGAGTCCGTGCTGTGACACGGCCATAGACTGCGGAGCTTGCCATGCCTGAACATGCACCCGACGAACTCGAACTGGCGCAGTTGATGTGTTCTCGCATCTGTCACGACCTGGTCGGACCCGTCGGCGCAGTGAACACGGCCGTCGAGCTGATGGCCGAGGACGGCGACATGACGCTCGACGGAGATGCAGCGGCTGTTCTCGAACGCAGCGTCCGGGATGCCGGTGTCCGGTTGACGTTCTATCGACGGGCTTTCGGCCTTGGCGGCGGTGAAGCGTCAACAATCGGCATCAATGAGATTCGCGAACTCGTCGAGGCCATGATGCCGGCCGACAAGGTCGTGTTTGCCATCGACGTTCATACTGATACCAGCGAGGCACTGTCCGAGTTACCGGGATATGTTGCCAAGCTAGCCCTGATTCTGTCGCTGATCGGCTTGGAGGCCCTGCCGCGGGGGGGCGATCTCGGTCTGCATATCGCGGGGCTGGAAGACGGAATCGGTCTCGCGGTTCGCGCCGTCGGGCCGGGCGCAGCGGTCCGCGATCCGGTGCGCGGTGTGATCGAACGCGACCCGTCGACAGAGATCACCGCCCGGAACGTACACGCCCACTTGGCGATGCTGCTGGCCGAGCGGCTGTCCGCGACGCTCGAACTGTCGAGCGAAACAGACGCAATTGCGCTCGCAACGCTGATCGAAAAATAATTCTTAAGTGTTAGTACGTAGTTCTTGCTCTGCGTGCGGCAATTACGTAAGCTCATATTAGTGAGTATACGTAGTGCGCGCTTGAATGCCGTGATATCGCTTTTGATAGGGGAATTCCGATGGACGATCTGCTTTCAGAGTTTCTGACCGAAACGTCAGAGAGCCTGGCTGTCATTGACGTCGAGTTGGTCAAGTTCGAACAAAATCCGAACGACGCCGAGATACTGGGCAACATCTTCAGACTCGTTCACACAATCAAGGGAACGTGCGGGTTCCTGGGACTGCCACGGCTTGAGTCCGTTGCGCACGCGGGCGAGAACGTGCTTGGCAAGTTCCGCGACGGCGAACTGGAAGTGACGCCTCAGGCCGTGACTCTCATTCTTCGCTGTATTGATACGATCCGCGATCTGCTCGGCGAGCTCGAATCCACGGGCGAGGAACCGGCCGGCGAGGATACGGAACTGATTGCTCAGCTCAACTCGATGGCCGAAGGAAACACGACACCGGACATCCCGCCCGCCGGAGGGTCGGTGCCCGCCGCATCCGCCGAGGACGACAGTCCCTCCGCGAACGAGTTTGGCGCACCTGTCGCGGCCGAGCTGCTGGCGGAAGTCGAGGCGGCCGAGTCGCAGGGCGTCAGGGCCGCGACCGACGACGAGATGCGTGCGGAAATGGCCGCAGAGGCAGAGGACGCGTCGGAAGGCGGCGCCAAAGCGGCAAGTGATGACGCACCGTCGGCGAACGAGTTCGGCGCACCCGTCGCGGCCGAACTTCTGGCGGAAGTCGAGGATGCCCAGTCGAAAGGCGTCAAGGCTGCGACCGATGCGCAGATGAAGGCTGACATGAAGGCCGAGAGCGCCAAGGACATGGACCAGGCCCCGTTGCCAACGGCTTCCGCCAAGCCGCCGGCAAAGACCGCCTCCGGGTCGCCGGCCACCAAGGAAGAGGGCGGCGCCAAGGAAGGTGGCGTTGCGCAGTCGAGCATCCGCGTCAACGTCGATGTTCTTGAGGACCTCATGACGCTGGTCAGTGAGCTCGTGCTGACGCGCAACGCGTTGCTGCAGATGGTTCGCGGCATCGACGACAGCGAGTTCACGGTGCCGTTGCAGCGGCTCAGCCATATCACGACCGACCTGCAGGAAGGCGTGATGAAGACCCGCATGCAACCGATCGGTAACGCCTGGGCGAAGTTGCCCCGCATCGTTCGCGATCTCTCAGTCGATCAGGGCAAGAAGATCGAGCTCGTCATGCTGGGTGCGGAGACCGAACTCGACCGCCAGGTTCTTGAGTTGATCAAGGATCCGCTCACGCACATGGTCCGCAATTCCGCCGATCACGGCCTCGAAATGCCGGATGAACGGTCGGATGCGGGTAAACCCGAGACCGGGACGATTACGCTGAACGCCTACCACGAAGGCGGCCACATTATCATCGAGATCAAGGATGATGGTAAGGGCCTCAGCATGGAGCGAATCCGCAATAAGATCATCGACAACGGGTTAGCGACAGACGCCGAACTGGATGGACTCAGTGATACGCAGATCCAACAGTTCATTTTCCGAGCCGGGTTCTCCACGGCCGAGAAGGTGACCAACATTTCTGGCCGCGGTGTTGGTATGGACGTGGTCCGGACCAACATCGAGAAGATCGGCGGCACCATCGAGCTCAAGTCGGTCGAGGGCGTAGGAACGACCTTCACTATCAAGATCCCGTTGACCCTGGCAATCGTGTCGGCGCTCATCGTTGAATGCGCGGGCGAGCGTTTCGCGATCCCGCAGATCAGTGTACTGGAACTGGTGCGTGCGTCCTCGCAGACCGAACACAAAGTCGAAACGATCAACAATTCGCCGGTCCTGCGCTTACGCAACCGGTTATTGCCGCTGGTCATGCTTCGTGATCTGCTTAGGTTGCCGAAACGTGACGAGGATAGCAGCGAAGCGATCAACGAAGAGCTGTTCATCGTCGTCGCCCAGGTTGGCGCCTACAATTTCGGAATTGTTGTAGACCGGGTATTTGATACCGAGGAAATTGTCGTCAAGCCGGTCGCGCCGATCTTGCGCGACACCAACGTCTACTCGGGCAACACGATCCTCGGCGATGGCAGCGTGATCATGATCCTGGATCCGAATGGCATTGCCAACGCGAATGGTGAAATCCAGGCCGAGGACACCGGGGCGGCTGATCGCGACACCGTGGGCAAGTCTGATCAGACGACATCGCTGCTGGTTTTCCGTGCCGGCGACAAAGAGTTGAAAGCGGTACCGTTGGCACTGATTGCCCGCCTCGAAGAAATCGAGTCGGAGACCATCGAGAGCGGTCACGGTCGTCATCTCGTCCAGTACCGCGATCACCTGATGCCCCTCATTCCATTCAATACCGCCTACCAGTTCTCCGATTCCGGCCACATTCCGGTTCTTGTATTCACGGATCAGGATCGTTCGATGGGACTGGTCGTCGACGAGATCGTCGACATCGTAGAGGACAAGCTCGAGATCGAGATTACCTCGGACGTGCCCGGCATCATCGGTACGGCGACGATCGCCGGCAAGGCCACCGACATCATGGACTCGGGTTACTTCCTGACCAAGGCGTTTCCTGACTGGTTCGGTAAGCGCGACGGATCGAACAAGCACGAGAACAAGAGCGTTCTGCTGATCGACGACAGCCAGTTCTTCCGCCAACTGCTGAGCCCGCTGCTGTCGGTCGCCGGCTGGCATGTCAGCACTGTCGATAGTGCCGAGGCTGCGTTGAAGCTCCGTGACCGCGGTCAGGACTTCGACGTCATCATCAGTGACATCGAAATGCCCGGCATGGATGGGTTCGAATTCGCCGCGACGGTTCGCAACGACGGACGCTGGAAGAATGTGCCTCTAGTCGCTCTTTCCGGCAATGCCGCGGAATCCGACATGGCCAAGGGACGCCAGGCCGGATTCAGCGATTACGTTGCGAAGTACGATCGCGAAATGCTGGTCGAGACGCTGGCGCAGACCGTGGCGCTTGCGGCGAAGGGCTGATCCACTGACGGCGAGCGAAACACCGTCTCAGGGCGCATTGCCGTCAGTGATTGATCATGGTCTACTTTGCCGGACGGACAGATGCGGTTGATCCAAACATGGACAATCGCATCCGGCAGGCACCGGTAAGCAGCGCGAGGGTCCGCGCATTGAACAGGTCAGGGAGATCGACCAGCCATGAAGTCTTGTTTGATCGTCGATGACTCGAAGGTCGTGAGGATGGTGGCCAAGAAGATCCTCGAGGAGCTTGGCTTTGAAACATCCGAAGCGGCGGACGGGCAGGAAGCTATTGACCGCTGCGCGGAGGGCATGCCTGACGGTGTACTTCTCGATTGGAACATGCCGGTCAAGAGCGGCATCGAGTTTCTACGGGAACTTCGGGCGATGCCGGGCGGCGAGGTGCCGAAGGTCGTGTTCTGCACCACCGAGAACGATATCGATCATATCCAGGAAGCGCTCGAGACCGGCGCCAATGAATACATCATGAAGCCTTTCGACAGCGAGATTATTCAGGCGAAGTTCTCACAGGTCGGCCTTCTCTAAACGTCGTCGACAACCGGAGATGAGCGAGACGATGAGCGCAGATACGCCGTCATCTGATCCAAATGCAGTGCGGGTGATGATCGTTGATGATTCGGCGGTTATCCGCGGGCTTTATCGCAAGATGATCGGCGAAGAGACGGGTATGGAAATCGTCACGGATGCGTCAAACGGTCAGATGGCGATCGATCGGGTCGCCCGAACCGACGTGGATGTCGTCGTCATGGACATCGAGATGCCGGTTCTCGACGGCGTATCAGCGATCCCGGGCATGTTGAAGGCGAAGCCCGACATTCAGATCATCATGTCTTCAACACTGACTGAGCGGAATGCGGAGATCGCTCTTAAGGCGCTTGAGGCCGGGGCTCGCGACTATATCCAGAAGCCGACCTCGAAGGGCGATGTCGCCCGAGATGGCGCGTTCCGCAACGAGCTTTGCAACAAGATAAGGAACCTCGGCAAGCTTCGGATGCAGCGGTCGACCCGTGCAAGCAACCAGTCCGCATCGGCTGCGCCGGCACCGCAGAAAGACGAGGGCTGGCGCCGTCATTCCTCGCGCGGCGAAGGGGCGGTCAAGATCGAGCTTCGTTCTCCGGGCCACGGAAAGCCCAGCGTGTTGGTCGTCGGGAGTTCCACCGGCGGCCCGCAGGCGCTGCAGACGTTCTTCAAGGGCGTCGACAAGTCCATCGGCATCCCGATCCTCGTGGTCCAGCACATGCCGGCGAAGTTCACGACGATCCTGTGCGGGCATATCGAACGCGCTACGGGCTGGCCCTGTCGCGAGGCCGTTGAAGGCGACGTGCCGACGGCGGGGCAAATCTTGCTGGCACCTGGGGGATTCCACATGGTGGTGAATGGCACGGGTGCCGCCCGCAAGATAAGCCTCAACGAAGATCCCCCGGAAAACTTCTGCAGGCCCGCTGTCGATCCCTTGTTTCGCACCGCGGCGGCGTCTTTCGGCGGCAACGTGCTGGGTGTCGTACTCACCGGCATGGGTAACGACGGTACCAAAGGGGGGCGCGCAATCGTCGATAACGGCGGTACGATCATCGCTCAGGACGAGGAAACCAGCGTGGTTTGGGGGATGCCAGGGTCCGTTGCCGCTGCGGGGCTTTGCAGCGCCGTGCTGCCGCTCGATGAACTGCCGGCAAAGACCTTCAAACTGGCTCGGGGGATGGCAGCGTGAACCCGGCAGAGTTCCAGTTCATAGCGACATTCCTGAAGGACCGTTCGGGACTAGTACTGAGCAGTGACAAGGCATACCTGCTGGAGAGCCGGCTGATGCCGATTGCGCGAAAGATGGAGATCGCCTCCGTCGACGACCTGATCGCCGAAATGCGCCGGTCGAACAGCGAAGACCTCAAGACCAAGATAACCGAGGCCATGACGACCAACGAGTCGTTCTTCTTCCGTGATCAGAAGCCGTTTGACCTGTTCACCGACAGGGTCCTGCCGGGCCTGCTTGAATCGAGAGCGTCGACCAAGTCATTCCGGATCTGGTGCGCGGCATCATCGAGCGGGCAGGAACCCTACTCGCTGGCCATTCTCCTGAAGGAGAGAGCTGCCAAGCTGAGTGGTTGGCGCCACGACATCGTCGCGACCGACATCTCCCACGACATCCTGAAAAAGGCCGTCGCCGGCGAGTACAGTCAGTTTGAGGTCCAGCGTGGCATGCCGATCACCTTGCTGGTGAAATACTTCGACAAGGTCGACGATCACTGGGTGCTGAAGGAGGAAATCCGCCGGATGGTCCAGTTCAAGTACTTCAATCTGCTCGACAGCATGTCGGGGTTGGGCAAGTTCGATGTGGTGTTCTGCCGCAACGTGCTGATTTACTTCGACCCGCCGACAAAGGCCAAGGTTCTGGCCAGTATTGCTGGCCTCATGCCCGACGATGGGTTGTTGTTCCTTGGGGGCGCGGAGACCGTCCTCGGCATCAGCGACAAGTTCGAACCTGTGAAGGGGCAACGGGGCCTTTATCAGGTCGTTCGCTGACTGCGAATTAACGCGACCTTCGCTTCAGGCCTTCGCGCGAACCTGCGCTTCGCCGACATCCTCCGGATCACGAAGCGCGTATCCGCGGCCCCAGACGGTCTCGATATAGTTTTCCCCGTCTGTTGCGGCTGACAGTTTCTTGCGCAGCTTGCAAATGAAGACGTCAATAATCTTGAGTTCCGGTTCGTCCATGCCGCCGTAGAGGTGGTTGAGGAACATCTCCTTGGTCAGCGTGGTACCCTTGCGCAGGCTCAGCAGTTCAAGGATGCCGTACTCCTTGCCGGTCAGATGCACCGACTGGCCATCGACCTCAACGGTTTGGGCATCGAGGTTGACTGTCAGACGACCAGTTTCGATGACCGACTGCGAGTGTCCAGCCGAGCGGCGCACGATGGCCTGGATCCGAGCAACGAGTTCTTCGCGGTTGAACGGCTTGGTCAGGTAATCGTCGGCGCCGGATCCAAGGCCCTTGACCTTGTTTTCCGACTCTGAGAGACCCGAGAGGATCAGGACCGGGGTCTGTACCCGCGCGTCCCTGAGGCGACGCAGAACCTCGAACCCGTCCATGTCGGGCAACATGATGTCGAGGATGATGATGTCGTAGTCATAAAGTTTACCGATCTCCAGACCGTCCTCGCCGAGATCAGTGGAATCGACGACCATGCCGGATGACTTGAGCATCAACTCGATGCTGTCTTTCATTGCAGCATCGTCTTCAACCAGCAGCACGCGCATTTCGAAGCCCTCGCATCGTTAATCTTCATTAACCATATTCGTGCGAGACTCGGCTGGCAACAAAACCGGCATCCGGGCTTGGGTTAAAGTCGTTGAATCCATCCTAAGCTATTCAAATATATGGTTTAATGGAACTTAAAGATTTTCCCGGTCATAGTGCCCGAACGGGGGGTCAGAACCGCCTTCTGCGCAAAGTACGTGCAGGCGATTCGCAGGCTCAGTTTTGTATGGCGGCGTGGCGGAGCGCACATTGAGCATTCTCGGCAACACGATCATTCACCAGATCGAGCGTCTGCCCGACTATCGTATTGTCGGCCAGGTCACGCAGGTGGTCGGGTTGCTGCTGGAAGTCGGCGGTGTCGAGGGCAGTGTTTCGGTTGGCGACTACTGCACCGTCTACCGTCGCAACGGGACCAAGGTGCTATGCGAAGCGGTCGGCTTTCGCGAGAACAAGGCATTGGTCATGCCGTTCGGATCGCTCGACGGCGTCGGATTGGGTTGCCGGGTAGAGATCGCGGCAAACGACCCGGCGATTTTCCCTGACGAGTCCTGGCTGGGACGTGTGATCAACGCATTTGGCGAACCAGTCGACGGCAAGGGACCGCTGGGCAGCGGCAATACCGCATTTCCCATTCATGGCACGCCGCCGTCGGCACACAGCCGTCGCCGGGTCGGCGGCAAGGTCGACCTTGGCGTAAAGGCCATGAACGCGTTTCTGACCGTTTGCCAAGGACAACGTCTCGGGATATTCGCCGGCTCCGGTATCGGTAAGTCGACATTGCTCTCGATGATGGCCCGAAACACGTCGGCGGATGTTAATGTCATTGGGCTTGTCGGCGAACGCGGACGCGAAGCGCGCGAGTTCATCGAGGACGACCTGGGGCCAGAGGGACTCGCCAAGAGCGTGGTCGTTGTCGCGACGTCGGACGAGCCGCCGCTTGTCCGCCGTCAGGCCGCCTACGTGACGATGGCCGTCGCCGAATACATGCGTAACCGCGGCCATCACGTTCTCTGCCTGATGGACAGCGTGACGCGGTTTGCCATGGCCCAGCGTGAGATCGGGCTGTCCGCCGGTGAGCCGCCCGCCAGCAAGGGATACACGCCGTCGGTCTTTGCCGAGTTGCCGCGCTTGATGGAGCGCGCCGGGCCAGGACACGGCCAGGAGGGCGATATTACCGCACTGTTTACCGTGCTGGTTGAGGGCGACGACCATAATGAACCTGTCGCCGACGCCGTCCGCGGGATTCTCGACGGTCACGTCGTGTTGAGCCGCGATATCGCCCAACGCAACCGGTATCCGGCGATCGATGTGCTGCGTAGCGTTTCGCGAACTATGCCCAGGTGCAATTCGGATTACGAGAACGCACTCGTTTCGAGGGCGCGGGGTTTCATGGCGACCTATGAAGACATGGCGGAGCTGATCAGACTCGGCGCGTATCGCCGGGGCAGTGACAAAGCTGTGGACGAGGCTATTCATTACTATCCGAGGATCGAAGAATTCCTTGGCCAGAAAATCGACGAATCCGACAGTCTCAAGTCCTGCTACGAAATGCTCGCCGACGCGCTTGAGGTCGAGCCTGAAAGCACGGCGCCCGAACAGCAGGCTGATACTAAACCGGCCGAGCAAGAGGCCCCCAAGCAAGATCAGCAACAGCAGCCAAAACCACTACAGGCGCAGAACGCGTAACCGAACCGGCTCTCCGGGCCGGCCGTATGAGACAGGAGTGAGAAGAGAAAATGCCGAAGGATCTTCAGAACCTGATCCGGCTCAACGAGTGGGAAGTCGACGAGAAACGTCGCAAGCTCGGTGAACTATTGCGGCTGATGGCCAATCTAGAGGCCCAGGCCAAGGCCCTTGAGGA
This sequence comes from Rhodospirillales bacterium, assembly GCA_040219295.1. GTDB lineage: Bacteria > Pseudomonadota > Alphaproteobacteria > Rhodospirillales > Casp-alpha2 > JAVJST01. The sequence continues at coordinate 183,163 of JAVJST010000002.1, read as the reverse complement.
AGAGCTCGTTCGCGAACAGCACAAGGCCGGCGAGAATCCGGTCGAAGGCGGTCTGCTCTACGGAGCCTACGCCGAGACTGTGATCGAGCGGCGGGAGCGCATCAAGGACTCCATCGAAAAGATGGAAGAGGCGATCACCGAAGCGCGCGAGGAGTTGCGGGTCGCGTATCTCGAACTCAAGAAGTACGAGATCGCGCAGGAGAACCGCGACAAGAAGATGGCCCGCGAAGCCGCGCGCCGCGAGACCATGGAATACGACGAGGTTGGTCTGCAGAGTTACCGTCAAGCGAACGGCACGCGAAAGTAGGCTGCTACTCGACGATTGCCTGACTGACGAGCGCCCGGAGTTCCTCGCGAAGCGGATAGGTCGACGACGGGTAGAGCTGCGTCAGGAACAGCACGACCATATCCTGCAGCGGGTCAACCCAGAAGACCGTGCTTGCCGCCCCACCCCAAAAATACTCGCCAGGCGACGTCATTAGGTGGGCTCGCGCCGGATCGAGCACGACTGCCATGCCTAGACCGAATCCGATACCCCTGAAGTTGGACTCGCCGAACTTCGGTTGTCCCATGGACTCCAGATCGCCGCCCAGGTTGTTCGAGGTCATCAGCCGGACGCTGTGCGGACTGAGGATTCGAACGCCGTTCAGCTCGCCGCCGCGCCTGAGCATTTCGGTGAACTTCAGGTAGTCTTCCGCGACGGAAACAAGCCCGCCGCCGCCGTGATGTCGGGTGACGGGTGCGATGAAGCCACTAGTCGCACCTGGGTCCATCAGCGACATACCGCCCTTCGAGGTCACCTTGTAGAGGCTGGCGAGCGTTGAAGCATCGGCCCTCGACACCGCGAACCCGGTCCGCATCATGCCGAGCGGATCAAAGAATCGCTCCTGGAGCACGTCGCTCAACGGCCTCTCCTCGATGATCTCGATGATCCGCCCGAGCAAATCCGTCGACACGCCGTAATTCCATCGTTCGCCCGGCTGGAACGCCAGAGGAACGCTGGCGAGATCGTTCGCCCATTCATCCAGTGGCGTGCCGTTCGGGTTCATGTCCAGATCGAGCGACTGATATCGCTCCGCAAGCGGCGACTCCGGATCGAAGAATCCGTAGGTCAGACCGGAGGTATGATTGAGCAACTGGTGAATGGTCATCGGCGACGTCATCGCGACCGTATCGTCGATGTCCGCGTCCCGGTGCGCCAGGACCCGCGTGTCGGCGAACGCCGGGATATATCGGCTCACTGGATCGTCGAGCCGCAGGCGGCCTTCCTCGACGAGACCCATCGCGGCGGCGGCAGTAATCGGTTTGGTCATCGAGAAAATGCGGAACCGGTGATCGAACGTGATGGCCTCGCCCACCTCCGTGTCGGCATATCCCTGCAGATCAGTGAACACGATATCGCCGTGACGGGCGATGACGGTCATTGCGCATGGCAGTTTGCCACAGTCGACGTATCCGCCAGCCCATTTCCGGATGCGCTCCAGTCGGGCTTCGTCGAAACCGTGTTCGCGGGGTTTAGCCGTCAATTCCATGACTTGGCGTCTCCGAGGCGTACAAGCCTTGTAAGCAGTTCCTCGTTTTGCCAGCCCGGCTGACAATCGCTGATGACGACTGAATGGGTGCCTCTGTCGTCCTGCAGAGCCGCCGAGACTTCCATCCAGCGCGCGATAACGACGTCGTTGACGTCCGAAAGGATGCGTGCTGCCAGAGCTTCGAGCGATGGACCGGGGTTTGCGGCAAGTGCGGCGAGATATCGTTGCCACGAAGCACTTTCGATGTTGAACCGGTCGGGTACATACCGAAGAGTAACCGCGACAGCACCGATCTCGTCGGCATCAATGGCGTGGTCGAGTATGCTCAGAAAATCGAGACGCGGCTCCGGACTGTCGAGCACATCGATTAGGGCGCGTCGTTCCATCATGTCCATCGGGCCAGATTAGTCGTTCGTTTCCGGCCTGTCAGTCCTTAGACCACGAGACCGCTGTCCCGAGGGGGCTTCTGCGGCTTATCCGTCGTGTCGATTAACGCGTCGGGTGAGGCCCGAAACGCGAGCCCCCCGGACATGCCGATGGTCTCGTTGGCGGAGGCGAAGATCTGCAGGATGTCGCCTCGGAATCTTGCCGGCAGCGCGGCCGTCGTACGGACCAGCATGTCGAAGCGACGGTCACCGGTGTCGATCAGACCGTCAAGTTGCAGGCGCCCGATACTGGTCAGCGTCAGATCGACGACGAACCGGGTTTCGCTCGATTTCCTGACTTCGGTCTCTTCTTCCGACGGGTCACGGCGGACCAGAAGGCGGCTTTGCTCCATGCCTTCACCGAACAAGGGGAGCGGGAAGGCGCGCCAGTCACCGGTTCGGACCGGCCGGGAGTCCGCCTCGTCGGCGGTTCCGGCGAGCAATCTGACATCGTCGCCGAGGCGGCGCATGGCATCCGGACGCAGCCGTGAGAGTTCGCGCATACCCGTCTCGCCCAGCCAAGACTTGAGGTCACCGGCCTTGAGGGCGGAAAGCAGGAACAGCAGGGTTGAACCCAGCTTGGCATCGGCCTGCGGGGTAATCAGATGCGCGACCCTGTCGCCGAGACCCGGGGCTCGCTCGTTCAGAAGCGCGCTCAACTCTTCGAGGGCCGGCCAGCCGTACCCGCGGGCCAGCTGGGCTTGGTTGGTCTCGCTGCCGATCCGGACGGATTCGGCGGGGGACTGCGGCGCGGTCTCGACGCGGAAGACGATCTCCGCGCCCTTGGCCAGCGGCGGCGCCTGTTCGACAGTGATCTGACCGACCGGCGTTTGCACGAGGGGCTGACCCGAGGGCGTCGTACCGACGACGAGGCCGGTGAATGTGCCGCCAACCGGCGGCAACGGGGCCGGCGTCGAAGCGGCGATCGGTGCCGATGCTGGCGTCGGACTGACGGAAACGATGCCGAGGGTAAGGCGTGTACCTGGTACGAGGGCAGACCCGGAGGAGCCCGGCGTCGGAGCAGTGCCGGCGGGCGTTGGCCGAGTCGTCGCTGCAGGCGTGTTGCTGGCCGGTGCGGCCGGGTTTGCCGATTGCGACGGCGGCGTCGCGGTGGGTGTTGTCGATGCGGCACCGGTGGTGGGTGCCTGGGTCGCCGAACCCGGCGTGGCCGCTGTGGACAGGGGCTGCAGCATGACGGCGGAAACGATCTGGCCGACGCTCAGGGTGACGGTTGCAGGTGCAATCGCGGCTGCCTGTGTCACTGGTGCTGCGGCGGGCTGGCCGGCGATTCCCTGTCCCGCTGCGCTCGTTTTCCCAACAGCAGCATTCGCCGTGGCAGCAAGCGGTCGACCAGCAACCTCGACAATCTGGAGATAAACGGTCTGGGCCGACGGAGGCTTCGGCAAGATCTGCAGCGTCAGTGGCGTATCCACTTTGAGCGGGACGTTGGCCGTGCCCTGCAGGGCGCCGAATGCCGTCGCCAGTTGCAGCTGGTTGCCCGCCTGAACCGCGGCAACAGTCGCCTGGAGTGTCGATCCGATGGGCAGCGACGAAACGACGGTCGGCGGGTTGCCGAGCGTGATCGTTGGTGTATTGCCGCCGGTGGCCGTGGGCGGTGGTGTTTGGAGCGGCGGTGGTACCGGTGTGCTCACGTACCTGTCCTGGCGTTCATCGGCCTAGAGCTCTGAGGCAATCGTATCGGCAATGCCCTCGACGTCGGTGGCGGCCTCTGCGTTGGGATATCTGGTCAGGATCGATGTCTGCGATCGGATGGCTTCACGGACCTTACCGTCGCGCCTGACGATGCCGAGCAGCGGCGGCGTGAAGTGGAGGAATCCCTGGCAGGCCTTGACCAGCGTATTGTAGGTACGCTCGCCTTCCCGAGTCGAGTTGACCATGTTGGCGACGATCCGGATGTCGGCCTCCGGGCGTTCGGTGTGCGAAACTTTGATGAATGCGTAGGCATCCGTTAGCGAAGTTGGCTCGTCGGTCAGCACGACGACGCACCGCCCGGCGTAGTTGGCCATGATACGGACGGTCCGCTCAATGCCGGCGCCGAGATCGATCAGCACGACGTCGTAGCTTGGTGCGATCTGCGCGAGATCGTCGGCCAGCATGCGGACTCTGTTGGTCGGGAGATCGGCAAGCGTCCCCGAGCCTGAGCGCCCCGCGATGACGTCGAAGCCGCCCTCCGGATAGTGAGTGATCGCCTGACCAAGCGTTAGCTTTCCACCGATGACGCCCCCGAGGTCGCTCTTGGGCATCAGTCCGAGCTGAATGTCGAGATTGGCCAGACCCAGGTCGCCGTCGAACAGCAGGACGCGTTTGCCGCTGTTGGCGAGGGCGTGGGCGAGGGTTATCGAGAACCAGGTCTTGCCAACGCCCCCCTTGCCCGATGCGATGGCGATCATGTTGCGGCCCTTGGCACGGGTCCCGGCAGTCGGCGCAGTGATGGGAGGTTCGCTCATACGTCTTCTCTCAAGAGGGTCTGGCAGGGTTACTTCGATTGTCGCACAGGAGTTCGGCAAGTCGGCGCGACTCGATGGGCATCAGGCCGTCGGCGATATCGGGTGTGATGCTGACGTCCGAGAATGCCAGCCGCCCGGAATCTGCGGCGGCCAGCAGACTGCCGAGGCGGCGAGTGAGGTCGATGCGTGTCGCCAGCAGCCGGCGGCAGCCGACGCGGGTGAAGGCGGCCGCGATCTCCGATGCCTCAACGGCGTCGCCACCGGCGGCAAGAACGAGGATGGGCTCTGCGCCGATTGCCTGCGCACTGGTCGCAACGATGTCGAGCGCCGATTCGTCGAACGGATTGACGCCGGCGGTGTCGATCAGGATCGGGCCGGGCGCGGCGTTCTCCACCGCTTGCTGAAGGTCACCGATCGTTCTCGTTGTCTTCAGATCGAGACCGAGAATCTTGGTGAATGCCTCCAACTGTCCGATTGCACCGGCCCGCACGGTATCGGTGGTGACGACGGTCGGCATTGCCCTCGCCATGACCGCACGCGCTGCCATCTTGGCGACCGTAACGGTCTTGCCGACCCCGGGAGGCCCGACCAGCATCAACGGTGCGCCCGACGGGGCGGTGCCGAAGGCGCTGAACCGGTAGATGACGCGGAGCCCTTCGTCGAGGGCGGACGTCATGTCGCGGTCCCTGTCCAGCGCCGCAGCGGTGACGATCCGAGCGCCAAGGTGAGGCGGAACGCCGTGGCGGCTCAGCATCTGCCTCAGGGTCGCGGATGCATCCGAGAGGTCCTCGAGGATGGCCGACGCGTCCTTGTCGGTTGCAACTTCACCGGGTTCTGCCGTCGCCGGATGATCCGGTTCGCCGCCTTCTTCATAGGCCGCCGTGATTACCGTGCGACCACCTTGCTTGTCGGTTTCGGTCGACACGATGACAGCCGACTCGCCGAGTTCTTCCCGGATCAGTCGCAATGCCTCGTTCGCGGTTTCGGCGGCATAGGTTTTCAGACGCATGGCGTGTCCCGTGGCCGGTTGCGCGGGCCGGCGGGTTGACTAGATCTGACCGACGGTCTTGACCTTCGCTTTCGGATAAACTTCGTTTTGTGACATCACGGCGGTCGTTGGCCGGAACCGCTCGACAATCGAACGGACATAGGGGCGGATCGCCGGGCTTGTAAGCAACACCGGTGTCTCGCCCATCATGGCCTGGCGTTCGAACGTGCCGCGAAGTGCGGTAATAAACTCCTGGAGCTTGCTCGGCGCCAGAGACAGCTGACGGTCGTCGCCCTGGCCGATCAGCGATTCGGCGAACGTCTGCTCCCACTGCGGTGACAGGGTAACGAGCGGGATAAGGCCCTCGGCGTTCTCGTTCATGTCGCTGATCTGGCGTGCCAGCCGGGCCCGGACGTGTTCGGTGATCATCATGATGTTGCGGGTCTGATTGCCGGCTTCGGAAATGGCCTCGAGGATCGTCGGCAGATCGCGAACTGAAACGCGCTCGGATAAGAGATTTTGCAGCACGCGCTGCAGGCCGCCGATGGTGATGGTGTTTGGGATGAGATCGCCGACGAGCTTCTGGTGGTCTTTATCCATTTCGTCGAGCAGTTTCTGGGTCTCCGAATAGCTCAACAGCTCGGACATGTTGTCCTTGATGACCTCGGTCAGGTGCGTGGTGATCACGGTCGCCGGATCGACCACGGTATAGCCGCGGAAAAGAGCTTCCTCGCGGTTGGCCTCCTCAATCCACATCGCCGGCAGACCGAACGTCGGCTCCTGCGTCTTCTCGCCCTGCAGGGTGATTTCCTCGCCGCGCGGATCCATGACCAACAGCTGGTTCGGTCGCAGGTCGCCCTTGCCGGATTCGATCTCCTTGACGCGAATGACATAGCTGTTGGCGGGCAACTGCATGTTGTCCTGGATGCGGACGCTCGGCATGACGAAGCCGACGTCCGTCGCAAGCTGGCGCCTGAGCGCCTTGATCTGGTCAGTGAGGCGTTGGCCGTCGCGCGGCGCATTGATCAATGTCAGAAGACCGTATCCCATCTCGAGCCGCAGGTAGTCGATCTTTAGTGTCGCGGAGATCGGCTCCTCGGCGGGTGGTGGGGCTTGTTTGGTCTTTTCCTTCTCGGCGACCTCCTTTTCGGCAATCAATCTCTGGCTCTCTTTATGGACGAAGAAGGCAATGCTGCCGGTCGCCGCTGCGAGCAATAGGAACGGCACGGCCGGAATGCCGGGCAGAGTGGCGAGCATCGCCATCAGGCCTGAAACCATGCCCATGGCCCGCGGCTGGCGGCCCATCTGGTCGAACAGGGCCTTCTCGGTGTTGCCCGAGATACCCGCCTTGGTGACCACCATACCGGCGGCGGTCGACACGATTAGGGCGGGGATCTGGGTCACCAGGCCGTCACCGACTGTCAATCGGGTATAGGCGTCGGCGGCCTCGCCGAAACCGAGATCGTTCTGCGCGACACCGATGATCATGCCGCCGACCACGTTGATGAAAGTGATCAGCAGGCCGGCGATCGCGTCGCCGCGGACGAACTTGGCGGCACCGTCCATGGCGCCGAAGAAGGTGCTTTCCTCCTCGAGGATCCTGCGGCGTTCGCGGGCCTGGTCTTCGTCGATCAGTCCGGCGGTGAGATCAGCGTCGATCGCCATCTGCTTGCCGGGCATAGCGTCTAGGGTGAAGCGGGCGGAAACCTCGGCGATACGCCCGGAACCCTTGGTGATGACGATGAAATTCACAATGACGAGAATCGAGAACACGATGATGCCGATAACGAAGTTACCGCTCATCACGAACTCGCCGAAGGCCTGAATGACCTTGCCCGCCGCGTCGGAGCCGGTATGACCGTCCGCGAGGATAAGCCGCGTTGACGCCAGATTGAGCGACAATCGGATCATCGTTGCCAGCAGAAGAACTGTCGGGAAGGCGCTGAACTCGAGCGGACGTTGAATAAACAGCGCGGTCATCAGGATCAGGACAGAGAAGGTAATCGAGATCGCCAGCGCGAAATCGAGCATCCACTTCGGCAGCGGCAGGATCAGGACGACGAGAATGGCGACGACGGCGAAGGCCAGTGCCAGATCTCCTCGACGCATAGTCGCCCAGATCTTGTCGCCGATTCCGGTCATGATGGCGAGTGGAACGCTGCCCGCTTCTTCGCGGCCTGCCGCGGCGTCAGGAGTGTTCTGGCTGGCTTCGGCCATGTCTGCGGTTTGCCTTCCTTGGGCTACGCGCCGGGTAACCCGGCGAAACCTATATCGGCGAGCGTTCCTCGCCCGGCTGCGGGACGTTGACGCCCTGTTCCGAGTAGAGTTTCAGTTTGTTCCGCAGTGTCCGGATCGAGATGCCTAGAATGTTCGCGGCGTGCGTCCGGTTGCCGAGACAGTGACTGAGCGTTTCGATGATTAGTTGGCGCTCGACGTCGGCGACTGTCCTGCCTACGAGTGCCGGATCGCTGTCACCGCCTTCGCCGTCGATAGCGTCGCTATCGCCCACAGCACCGGACTTCGCGGCACCTGCCCCCTGCAGAAGAACGGAGGACGCATCGATCGTCTTGCCGCTGGCCAGCAGCACCGCGCGGTGCATCGTGTTCTCGAGTTCGCGCACGTTTCCCGGCCAGGCGTACGACGTCAGCATGGCCATGGCGTCGTCGGCGATCGGCCTGTCATTGACGGCGTTGGCTTCTGCGTACTTCTTGGCAAAAAACTTGGCCAGCTCGGGAATATCGCCCGGGCGCTCCGAAAGCGGCGGCAAGGCCAGGTTCATGACATTGATCCGGAAGTAAAGATCTTCGCGGAAGCTGCCCTGGTTGACGGCCTCCTGCATGTCGCGATTCGAGGTCGCGAGAATGCGGACGTCGACCTTGACCGGCTTGTTGGAACCGATACGGTCGATCTCGCGTTCCTGCAGGGCGCGCAGCAGCTTGGCCTGAAGGCGGACGTCCATCTCGCTGATTTCGTCGAGCAACAGCGTACCGCCGTCGGCCTCCTCGAACTTGCCGATACGGCGTGCCACGGCGCCGGTAAATGCCCCGCGTTCGTGTCCGAACAACTCGGATTCGAGCAGATTTTCCGGAATTGCGGCACAGTTAACGGCGACGAATCGGCGGTCCTTCCGCTTGCTCTTGGCGTGTATATGCCGAGCGATCATTTCCTTGCCGGTTCCCGATGGGCCAGTGATCAGGATGCTCGCGTCACTCGGCGCGACCTGGTCGGCGAGCCGCATGACCTCGGTCATCTTCTGGTCCGCGAAGATGATCTTGTCGTCGTCCTCGGCAACTGCAGTCAGGACAGCTGCGATCAGTTCGGCGTCCGGCGGTAGCGGGATGTACTCCTTGGCGCCGGCCTTGATTGCTCGGACCGCGGCCTGACTGTCGCTGCCGACGCCACACGCGACGACGGGTACGCTCATGCGCTCAGCGGTCATGCCATCGATCAGATCGGAGATCTTCTGTTCGACGTCGATCATGATCAGGCTGGCACCGTCACCCGAACGCAGCGCGCCGAGACCGGCCTCGATGTCGTCGACCTGCGAGACGTGTGCACCGCGGCGGATGGCGATCTGACTCGCCGCGCCGATCTGTCCGCCCAGACTGCCGATGATCAGGACCCGCATACCCAGCCCCTAGTCAAAATACGTGACGCGATCCGCCGGCGGCAGGATCGAGTTGATGTACATCTCGAGCCGCCGCGGATTCTCCTGGCGTCCGATCGACGCCGCGCCCATCAGGTGAATGTTGCTGATCAGGGCCTCGCTGGCGGAATTCCGCTCGAGCTTCGCGGCGACTGGCAGGAAAACCATATTCGCCAGAACCGCACCGTAGAATGTGGTTAGCAGGGCGACAGCCATGCTTGGGCCGATCGAAGAGGGATCCTCGAGATTGCCGAGCATCTGGACTAGGCCGATGAGGGTGCCGATCAGTCCCATCGCGGGTGAAAACTCGGCCATCCGGCGGAGCACGTTGGCCGACCGTTGATGCCGCTGAAGCGTAGACTGAACCTCACGCCGGAGGATGGCCTCGATCTCTTCGCCGGGTGTTCCGTCGATGACCATGATGATGCCCTGATGGAGCAGAGGATCAGGCTTGAGCTGCTCGACGGCACCCTGGAGATGCAGGACGCCCGAGCGCCGCGCGACTTCGGAAAGCCGAAGTACCTGGATCGCAGCTTCATAGGGTTCGCGACGGGTCTGCAGCACGGTGCGCGCGGCAACGCCCAGCGTACGCCAGACTTCAGGGAACGAGTAGCAGGCAACGGTGATCGCCAGGGTTCCACCGACAACGATCAGCACGGCTGGTAGATTGAGGAACGATTCCGGTGATCCCCCCAGGACAATGGCGGCTGCCATAAGGCCGAAACCGCCCAGCAATCCGAAGATCGTGGCGGCATCAGGACCCGTTCGGGGCGGCGCAATGGGGAGGCGGAGTTCTTCGGCCATGCCGTTGATCAGTTCCGTTCGGCCTTGACGATTTCCGTCATGGTAATCCCGAGCCTGTCTTCGACAACGACGACCTCGCCGCGAGCTACAAGCCTGTTGTTCACGTAGATGTCGATGGCCTCACCGACCTTGCGGTCGAGTTCGACAACGGCACCGCGTCCGAGCTTGAGAAGTTGGCTGACCTGCATCGTCGCCTTGCCCAGCACGGCGGACACCTTTACCGGAATGTCGTACACGGCCTCAAGGTCCTTGGCGCTTCGCGGCAGATCGCCGTATTCGGTCATCGCCTCACCGACGCTCTCTGGGCCGCCTTCGTCTTCAGCCGATGTTCCGGCATCCTGATCGTCGCCGGCACTGTCGTCTTCGAACTCCGAGAGATTGAGGTCTTCTTCAGCCATCGTTTCCTCCTGACCCTAAGCGGTCTCGTCACCCGACGGATCGCCACCGGTACCGGGCGCATCTGGTGCAGGTGGCTTCGGTTGCTCATTCGCGGGCGAATCGCCCTCTACTATAGACGTTTGCTCGTCACTTGTGGCCTGATCCGGCGGTCGCGAGACCCCGGTTTCGACGGCTATGCTGCCATAGCCCTCCGATGAATTGTCCGTATCACCCAGGTTTTCCTCGATGATCTGATCGATTGAGTCCCAGAGGCTCTGGACGGTCCGTTCAGCGCTGCCGTCGCCCCACTCCAGCCGGCAGTCGCCGTACTCGAGCTTGGAGTCTTCCTTAAGCAGCAAGCGTCCTTCGTATCCGGCGCCCGATTTCAGATCGGGCAATTGCTCGGAAAGCGGAACCTGCATGTCGGGATGGATTCTCACGATAATCCGCGGTTCCTCGATTAGGCGCATCAACGTGGTTTCGATCAACCGCCGGATTTCTCCGAGTGCATTCTGGCGGTTCATCTCCGGAAACAGCTTGCGCACCATCGCCGTGGCGATTCCCACACCGTCTCGCATCAGGATGCTGTTGGCCTGCTCCTGGGCCGCGAAAACGTCGGTAACCTTGAGGCTAAGTGCCTTCACCACATCACGAGTTTCGCGCTCGACCGAGGACATGGCTTCGTCGGCGCCTTGTTTACGACCATTCTCGAAGGCCTCCTGTTTGGCGCGTTCGAGTTCCTCCTCGGAGAACGTTGGGACGATTTCTTCTTCGAACTCCTCTTCCTCTTCCGTTTCCTCGGCTTTCGCAGCCTCGGCCTCGGCGACTTTCTCGGCCGCCTTCTCTACGGCATCGAAATCCGTATCGAACAGAAACGGGCGAACTTCGGCAGTTGCGGTATCGGCACTCATGCGTTGAATCGTCCGGTTGCGTCAGTAAATCAGTTCGTCTTCCTCGGCACCGGACGAGATCACGATCTCGCCGGCGTCCGAAAGCGCCTTGGCAACCTGCACGACGGCGGCCTGGGCTTCGTCGACGTCCTTGAGTCGGACCGCGCCCATGGCGTCCATGTCCTCGCGAAGCATCTTGCCCGCGCGCTCAGACATGTTCGAGAAGAACAGGTCGCGAACCTCGTCCGCAGCGCCCTTGAGCGCAATTGCAAGTGTGTCTTTCTCGACCTGGCGAAGCAGCATCTGGATACCGGCCTGGTCCACGCGGATCAGGTCGTCGAAGGTGAACATCAAGCTCTTGATGGTCTCTGCCGATTCGCGGTTGCGTTCTTCCAGCGCGGTCATGAAACGATTTTCGGTGTTGCGGTCCAGCGAGTTAAAGATGTCGGCCATCATCTCGTGACTGTCGCGACGCGCGGTCCGAGCGAGGTTAGTCATGAACTCGGCCCGTAACGTCTTCTCGACGTGGTCGAGGACCTCCTTCTGCACGGCCTCCATGCGGAGCATCCGCATGATGACCTCCATCGCGAAGTTTTCCGGTAGCACGGAGAGCACACGAGAAGCATGATCAGGCCGAATCTTCGACAACACGACGGCGACGGTCTGCGGGTATTCGTTCTTAAGGTAGTTGGCAAGAACGCTCTCGTTCACGTTGCCGAGCTTGTCCCACATGGTGCGGCCAGCCGGACCGCGGATTTCTTCCATGATGTGGGAGACGCGATCGTCGGAAAGCGAGGCGCGCAGCAGGCGCTCCGTCGAATCGTACGAGCCGACGAGCCCGCCTGCCGAACTGAGTTGATCGGCAAACTCAACGAACAACCGCTCGACGATGTTTGCACTGATGGTTCCGAGGCTGGACATGGCCTGGGAGAGTTCGCGAATTTCCTCGTCGTCCATGCGTTCGAAGAGTCGGGCGGAATTCTCGATTCCGATAGCGAGCATGAAGGTCGCCGCCTTCTGCTGCCCCGACAAACTCCGATAATCGTCGCGTCCCGCCATGCATTCCGTCCTTGGTAAAGACTACCGGATTTAGGTCTCCTGATACATCCAATTCCGGATGATCGACAATGCCTCTTCCGGGTGTTTCTCGACGATTTCGCCAACTTTCTTGACCGACGAAGCCTTGACCCGGCCTTCGACCCGATCGATGTCGATGAGCTCCTCGAAATGTTCCTCTTCGGGCATGTGCTCGCCGGGTATGGGGGCCCCGGCGGGACCGGTGAGGGCGGCCGCGGTCGCCGTCTGATCGGCCAGCAGGCGTTCGCCGGCGAGCTGAGATGCACTCGGCATAGCCTCGAAAGCCCGGGATATCAGCGGCCGCACGACCAGCAGGATGACGAGGATGGCGACGATGCTGAGGACCAGAATCTCCGCGAGCCGCAGCAGGTCATTCTTCTGCATACCAAAGAATAGTTCGAGTTCTTCCTCCTCGAGTTCAAATTCGGCGAACTGGAGATTGATCATCTCGATCTGGTCGCCGCGGTCTGCATCGAAGCCGATGGCACCGCGCACTAGGGTGCCAAGATACTCCATCTCCTCGGTGCTGCGCGGCTCATAGACCGGCTCGTCCGTATCGGGATCAATACTGTGATAGCCATCGACAAGGACCGCGACGGACAGGCGTTTGATTTGGCCAACCTCACGGGTGTGATTGACGATTTTCTTTGAAATTTCGAAGTTGGTCGTTTCCTCGAGACGCGATTCCGCGGAGTTCGAATTGATTCCTTCGCCGGTACCGAGGTTCGGGTCGGGCAGGTTGGTGCCGACGCTGACCGGTGGCGTGCCCTCAGAATCGTTGGCGTTCGCCGATTGCTCGATGACTTGCGTCGAACGTACGACCTGGCCGTCCGGGTCGTAGATCTCCTCCTGGGTGACAATACGGTCGAAATCGAGCTCGGCACTGACTTCTGCACGAACCCGCCCAAAGCCCACGGTCTGTTCGAGAAGTTCCTCGATCATCCGGGCGGTGCGGTTCTCGAAGGACCGGGTCCGCGCCGCGGTCTTGTCGGCCATGACCGTTACGTCGTTTTCGTCCTCAAATCCGGCGGCGAGCAACTGGCCCTTGTTGTCGACGATCGAGACCCGATTGGGTTGCAGGCCGGGCACGGCCGTCGCGACCAGGTGCTGCACAGCGAGAACCTGTTCGTTATCGAGGCGATTGCCGCCGTTCATCCGAAGCACGATCGAGGCGCTGGGTTCCTGTTTTTCTCGGCTGAACAGCTCACGTTTCGGCAGAACGAGGTGCACGCGGGCAGAATTTACCGACGAGATCGATTCGATTGTACGCGCAAGTTCGCCTTCCAGAGCACGGACAAGATTGACGTTCTGCATAAAGTTGGTGGTGCTCAGACCGTCGGTCGAGTCGAAGATTTCGTAACCGAGCGTACCGCCGCCCGGTATGCCCTGGTTTGCAAGCGACAACCGAAGCCGGGAAACGTCCTCGGCCGGCACCCAGATCTCGTTTCCTCCCCTGACCTCGTACTGGACGCCCTGACCCTGGAGGGACTGCACGATCGATGTCTGGTCGCTTTGCGAGAGACCGCCGTAGAGCAGTTCGACGTTCGGGGAAGCCAACTTTGTGGTGACCCAAATGAAGAAACCGACCATTGCCAGCAGGACGGTACCCATGACAAAGAGGCGCATCGGCCCCATGTTGCGCATGGCTTGAAGAATGGCGTCCACGGTCTACCCCTTTGTCCCTGAATCCCGTCCAGCGAGCGTCGGTTACACGTCGGCGTGTTCCGGCGTCGATGTCAGGCTACGGAAAATGGGGTGAACAAGTGGTTAACGATGGGCAACATTTGCCTAGCGACGAGGGCGAACAGGAATACAAGAAAAGCCCCGGCTTGGCCGGGGCTCATCGAAAAGGTGATGTGTTTGTTCTTACTCTGCCGCGCGCTTGTGGTGGTTGTGGCTGCGGTGCCCGTCGCGGTAATCCGGAATCCGGGTCACCTTGAGCCCTTCAAGGCCGTGACGGTCGAGTTGACGTTGCCAAAGTAGAAACTCGTCGATCGACAGGGAGTAACGCTCGCAGGCCTCGTCGAGCGTCAACAACCCGGCACGCACGCCAGCGACGACTTCCGCCTTGCGCCGGATAACCCAGCGAACCGTGTCCGACGGCGGCAGATCCTCGCGCGTCAGACGCTTTCCGTCCGGTCCGATGACGGCGAGGGTGCCGCCGAACTGGCCGGTCCTGTCCCGTGGCATTTCCTGCATGCTCGTTTTCTCGTTAATCCCTTGAGCTAGAACGCATAAAAAGACCTTAGCGGGGACCTCTTAATGAACACCTAATGCAATAGGCAATTTGCGGTTTTGTGAGGGTGAACGAAAAACCCCGACGCCGGCGGCGTCGGGGCTTCGTTGTCCGTTCGGGCCCGGCGGGTGGGTATGAATGCCAGGCCCGATCAGGTGGAACCGTTAACGCGTGCGGAGAAGCTCCTCGAGCATCTCGTCCGCGGTAGTGATGATCTTCGCGGCGGCGGAGAAGGCCCTCTGTGTGACAATCATCGACGTGAACTCCTCGCCGATGTCGACAGTCGAGGATTCGAGCGCCGCACCAGCGAGTTGCCCGGCGCCGCCCTCGCCGGCTTCACGGACCGTCGGCTGACCGGAGAGATCGGTCTCGATGTAGACGTTGCCGCTCAACGTCTCCAGTTCGTTAGGGTTGACGAATGTGGCAACCGGGATCTGGAAGACCGGGCGGGTCACCCCGTTGTCGAACAGGGCCGAGACGATGCCGTCGCCGCCGATGCTAACACCGGCAAAGTTGCCGAACTGGGCGCCGTTCTGGCTGATGAAGTTGATCTGGTAGTCACCGGCGAACTGGGTCATGCCGTCGGCAACGTTGGTGTTGCCGAGGAACAGGCTGACTCGTTCGTCGGATGTGGCGTTGACGAACTCCTGATCGCTTGCACCGTTGGACCACTGAATATCGACGTTGTTGACGTTGATCTCCGCGGGCGTGCCGTCGCCGTTGAAGCTGATGGCGGCCTTTTTCGCGCCGAAATCCGACTCGATGAGGGTGAACTGGGTCGCCGACGATGCCGTAGATTCGGTGCCTGCCAAGATCGTGTTCCCGGAACCGTCCGTCGTGGTTGCCGAGTACGCGCCCGACACCATAGTAACGTCCGATATGGTGATGTCGACGTCTGTACCGATTGAACTTTGCTCAAACACCAGGGACGTCCCGTCGTTATCGAATCGATTGGGCGTGGTGATGTTGGCGTTCGCCTGAATGGCATCCGCTACCGCTTCCGCGACGTCCGCATTGTCGGCCGTGGACGGAATCTCAACATAGTCGGTACCGGCTGTATCGTTGAATGTGATGGTCATGTCGCTGTCTGCGCCGTCGGTGTCCATAGACACAGCGCCTGCGCCGGTCACCGTGATCTGAGTGCCGGCGGCGTTGACGGCGCCGATCGATACCGTCTGGTTGTTGGCGCCTGAGCCGTTGGTAATGACCACCGAATCGCCCGGCCGCAGGCCGTGGAACGTACCGACTGTCGTTGCCGTTATGGTCGGCGAAGCGCCCGCAGTACCCGCAACCGTGAACTGGTTCGTTGACGTCGCCTGCGGAGTCAGTTCACCGTCGCGCATCTCGAATATCTGCGAGGTAGAGGTTCCGGTCTGGATCGTGATCTGCTCGCCATCATAGCTGCGGGTTACGGTCATGGTGGCGTCTGCTGCGTCGTTGGTCAGCGGCGTCGTGCTCGCGGTGCCGTGCACGCCGGCGGTGGTGCCGACCGTGATCGAGCTGCCATTCGTGGCCACGGCAGAGATCACGACTTTAAGATCGTTTGCCGACGTGTCGGAGTTCGTCAGGACGACCACGTCGCCGACGGCGAAGTTATCGAATGTGCCCGCATCGCCGGTGATGGTATTGCTGCCGGTGACGACAAAGTCGTTACTGGAGCTCGCTTGCGCGATGTCGTTCAGGAAGTCCAGCCGCGCACCGTTCTTGTAGGCAAAGTCGATTTCCTCAACCGTGAACGTGCCGGCATCGTCGTTTGCGGCGACCTGGCGAACGGTCAGGATGTTGCTGACATCGACCGAGATCGCGTCACCCATGATCGACTGGGTGATCGCGATGTTGCTGCCCGAAGCCACGAAACGGCTGGTCTCCTTGAGGTTGGAGTTGTCGATCGCGGTCTTCAGGATTGGCGTCACGTCGGTTGTTTCGGTCACCGTCGATGCGCTGATGTCGACCTGGCGAAGGGTTTCGGTTTCAGTCACGGTACTGTCGGTGTCGAACTCAAAGGTGATGCCGTCGATGATGATTTGCTCACCGTCCGACGGAACCCCCGTGAACTCGATAATGCCGGCGGCAGCGAAGACGTCCGGCGTCGAGTCCGTATCGTCCGTTCCGTGCAGTTCGATCGTCGCCGAACCCTCGGGCGCTTCGAGGGCGGCGCCCCATGCATTTTCCGACTGCTTGTCGAACACGAGCTCGAGGTTGTGGCTGTTGCCGAGAGTGTCAAAGATCACGACGTTGGCCTTGTGATCGTCACCGACATCCGCGCCGGCAGGCAGGTTGGCGCCGAGCCGGATTGCTGTCGTCTCCTGCGCTGTGCCGCCGATGGTGTTCAGGTTGATCGGCCGCAGATCATCGCGGCTGACGATGTTGTCGTTGATCGCGACCGTCGTGCCGTCCGTGTCCTGATACGCCTTGACAAAGGTATCGGCGCCGACCGTGACCGTCGCGAAACCTGTGGTCGAGTTGCCTGCAGGCTGAAGCGGCCAGCCCTGAAGATACCAACCGGAGACGTTCTGCAGGAAGCCGTCGCTGTCGACACCGAACGAGCCGGCGCGGGTGTAGGCGAAGAGGTCGCCGACACCGGGCTCTGCCGCCTCGTTGACGACGAAGAAACCCTGGCCCGAGATCGCGACGTCTGTCGCGGAGGTCGAGGCCTGCAGAAGGCCCTGGACGTCGACGCCGGTTTGCGGCGAGGACTGCACACCGCCCGGTGAGTACTGCGTCAGGGAAACCTGAGCCGTCACCAGCGTCTGGAACTGCACATTGGTGCTCTTGTAGCCAATGGTGTTCACGTTGGTCACGTTGTCGGCGATGGCGCCCATGGCGCTCGATTGCGCGCTGAGGCCGGAAACCCCCGAAGTCAAAGCACCGAATAGACTCATCACTTCCTCCTTATGTCAGCGGCGCCGTATTCGGTTTAGCCGCCATAGTCGTCCGTTGTTTCAGTTCCCTTGCGGGACATTCGCTAGCGGGCCGCTCGGTGGCCCGGTTATCTCCTAAGTACCGGAGGTGTCGTCACCGCCTGTGCCGTCGCCACTGGCGCCGTCACCGGAGCCGGCATCGGGATCATCAACGACGCGCTGCAGACCGAGTTGGCCGCGCACTGAGATGACGTCATCAAGCTTGTAATCCGCGCCGGTGAGGGATAGCAGAACCTCGCCGTTCTCCATCGAGACGCCTTTGACAGTGCCGACGATGTTGGTGTCGACGTTCACCGATTTGCCCTCGACGTCGACCGCCGAAACGTTGACCGTGTAAACGCCGTCATCGAGCGGGAAGCCGAAGTTATCCAATCCTGGCCAAACTGCGTCATGCGTGCCCGCGTCTGTCTCGCCCTGGGTAAAGAAGACGACTTGACCGCTCTCATCCGAGATCATGATGGTCGACGATTTGGCGTCGCCCTCGAGCTTGTACTTGAACTGTGCGATACCGTTCTCGAGCGGCAACTGGTTGCCGTTGACCTCGACCTGAGCGCCGATATAGCTCACGGCGTCGCCCATCAGGCTAGATCTCTGTAGTGCCAGCATGTCTTCGAGATTCTGGTTCTGGTAGATCTGCTGTTCGACGCTGGCAAACTGGACCAGCTGCGAGGTGAACTCGTTCGGATCAAGCGGATCGAGCGGATCCTGATTTTCCAGCTGCGTCACTAGCAGATTGAGAAACTGGTTTAGGTCGTCAGCCAGACGCTGGCTGGCGAGATCGCCCTTCGTCTCGGAGGCGGATTGAACCGCGTTATTGGCAACTGCGTCTAACATTTATGTCCTCGATCCCGGATCCCCGATGATTTCTCAGGCCCGGATGTCCACTCGGTCTTCGCTGATGATGTGCAACGGTTCTCCGTTGATCAGCATTTGGGCGAGTTCCGCTTCTGCGTCGCCGGTATCTGTTTCGCCTTGGCCGCCGGCGATGCTCGATCCGTCTTGGGCGCCGTCCTGATTGTTCTCCTGCTGGCGCAGATCGAAGCTGAGATCACCGGCACCGGTATCAAAACCGGCTTCCTGCAATGCTTTCTCCAGGCTGCGGGCATCGTTCCGCAGGATTTCAAGCGTTTCCGGGCGATCGGCCACGATATGGGCGCTTACGCGTCCATTGTGACTGACCTCTAGCTTGACCTCGACGCGACCGAGTTGTTCGGGGCGGAGGTTGATGTTGATCTTGTCCAGTCCGTCGGCAATCGCCTTGGAAATGTTGACGCTGATCTGCTGGACGACCGGACGCGTCGGGGCAGACTGCCGGGCCGTCTGGGCTTGGGCGGCGCGTTGTGCATCGCCCGTCTGCTGCGTCTGGGCCGTCGCCTGTCCGGTGGCGTTGGATGCCTCCGAACCGCCCACGGCCTGTGTGCTGCCAGTGGCAACACGGGCGGCGGCGCGGTTGAGGCCCGCTTCCGCAGCACTGTCGGCAACGACCTTTGCCGCCTGCAGTTGTGCCTGCGCCTGCGCCTGGGCATTGGCGACCTGTTCGGCGCGGGCCTCGGCCTGGACGTTGCTGGCGACCTGCTGCGGGTTGGTGACTGTTGCTGAGATCGGTTTCGCTACGGTTTGTGCGGTCTGGCCCCGCGATTGAGCATTTGCGGTCTCGGACTGCTGTGCGTTGTTCGCCGATGGGGCACCACGATCGTTTACACGGACCTGTACCTTGACCGGCTTCTCCGGCTTGATCTGGGCAGCTAGGGCCTGCGCCTGCTGATCTGCGGCAGATTTCTGCGCGTTGCCGACCGCCCTCTGGGCAGCATCGTCGGCGGAAGCCGCCGGTGTGCCGACACGAGCCATGGCGTCTTGCGCCGTTTGCGAGCGGTTGTGCGCCGCCTCGGCGGGTGTCTGTTGCTGCTGCTGTGGATTGACGTTGTTCCGCGCGATGCCGGGACGATTGGCATCGCTGCCTGGCGCGACCGCCGCAACGGTCATCGCGGCATTGGCAACGGCTTTGCCGTCACCGGACTGCGTTGCGTCGCGTAGTTTGTCGAGCGCCGGCGCCAACGCCAGCTTGGCATCGGCGGCGTTCTCCGAGGTCTCTGCGCCCTTATCCGCCGCGACCGCCGCGTTGGCGCTATCGTCACCGTCGGTCTTGCCGGCAGGCTCGTTCAAGTCGTCGGACTTGGTCTTGTTCTCCACAGTTTCGTTGCCATTGCCAGAATCTCGGGCATCGTCACCGGCGTCGTCGGCGTCCGCTCTCACGGGTTTCGGCTCGTCACCGTCATCGTTCCTGGTTTCGTTGTTGTTGTCGTCCCGGGTCTCGCGCGTCGCCTGCTCGTCGTCCGGCCGATCATCCTGCGATGCCCGGTCGGTGCGAACGTTGTCCTCGCGGCGGTTGTCGTGTCCGTCCTGCGGCTGGTCGGCCTTCTGGTCGATCTTTGCGTTCGCATACTCGTTGTGCGCGCTGAACGGATCGAGCTCCGGTCCGGCGAGGATCATCGGTTTGCGGATCATGTCGATGAACGAGGACAGGGTCGACGGTTTCTCGTCGTCCTTGCGCTGTCCCGTCTGCTGCGTACTAGTGGCGGACTGAGCGGCTACTTTCTGTACATCCATGAGAAAAGGTCCCGTCGCGAGTTATCGTCCCGCCTTTAGAAGCAAGAGGTTTGCCAAGTCTTGGATGCGACATAGACAATTGAAATAAAACAAAAAAGACAGAAGCAGGGCGGCAGGAATTACGGCCCGCGGCGGATCAGTGCGCGGCAATTTCCCTGTCGTGTGGGTAGAAACTGCCTAGCGCGACCACGGGTTTCCGTGTGAGGCGCGGAACCTCCGGTGGCAACGATCAACGGGCCAATGCTTGACCGATCAGCAAACAGGCTCATATTCAAGGCGTTGCACCGGTTCGCCGGAAAGGGAGTTCGCAGAATGCCACTCAAGCTTGAAATGAAACAGGGCGACCGGATCATCATCAACGGAGCGGTGCTTGAAGCGGCGTCGCCGCACACCAAGTTCGTCGTCCACAATCAGGCGGCAATCCTTCGCGGCAAGGAGATCCTCAGCGAGGAACAATCCGTGACGCCGGCGACGCGAGTCTATTTCGCGTTGCAGAGCGCGTACCTGTTCCCGGAGCACGCGGAGACGTACCTCAACCAGTTCTGGCTCTACATCGACCAGTATCTAGATGCGTGCCCGAGCGCGGCGGAGATTGTCGACGAGATCAAGGACAAGGTCTACGAAGGCAAGCTCTATCCCGCGCTGAAGAGTTCGCAGAAACTGATCCTGCACCAGCAGGGGGTTCTCAAGGATCTGGAGCGCGCGGTCGAAGAGTTCGCGGAGACAGGCGGCGGTATCGATGACGTGATCGAGGGTGATGCGGAAGAAGTCGACACCGACGAAGCGGGAAAGGGCGCTAGCGCCTGACCAGCGTCAGGCCAGTTCCGGGTAATACACCGTCAGCATGTCTGCACAAGCCGTGCGGATCTCCCCGATCCGCACGTCGTTCAGTGTGTGTGTAGCCTCGTTTTCGGCCTCGTTGCCGGCATCGATACCTGACGTCGGAAATCCCCTGATTCCGGTAAACTCAGCGACTTTCTCCGCGAATCCGGCTGGATCGTCAGTCGAATCCTCGTAGCGAAGTTTCAGGGCGCGGGCATCGCTGAACCTTAGATAACCGTCCATGCCCATGTTCCAGAGTTCACAGAGCGACGACACGTCGCTGTCGGGCCGGTCTTGCAGCAGATCGGCGATGGTATCGAACGGATTGCGGTGGACGATGATTGCCTTGCCGTTGGGGAACATTGACAGCAGGTCGTTCATCAGTGGGGCCGGAATCTCCTGGCGGATCATGGCCCAAACTGCACGATCCTGCTCGAGCGCAAACTGCTCGGCCAAGTGGGGAATGTTGTAGATCACCGAGAAAATTGACGACATGTGCTGGCGGAATTCCGGTGCGAGGTCCGGCATCCACTTCAGCGGCGAGCGGGTCAGGGCATTCGCCAGGGCCTCTTCCTCGAGAGCCTGGCGCGGACGATGCTGTTCGATCAGGCTCGTCGACCAGTCGACAATGCTAAGAATCTGCTCGAAAAGGTTGTCGCCGTAGCAGATTGCGTTCTCGCTCTTGCAGATGGCTCGCTGCAGGAGCGCGGTCCCGCCGTGGCTGGTCGGCGCAGTGATCATGATGGGGCTGATCGTCTGCGCGGTGGGGGGAAGGGTTACTTCAAGGTCCATCAGCCAACTCCTTGCCGGTAGCGACGTCCGTCAACCGGGTTATTTCTTGGCGTAAAGCATGCGCTCTTTTTCACGATACCACTCGGCAGCGTAGCCGCATTCCTCGTATTCCGGAAAATAGGGCCCGCCAATGGTGTAGTGGAGGTTCGACACCTCGTTGACCGGCACGTCCGGGTCGTAATCTACCAGGTGGTTCCAGCGGTGAGGAATCTCGCCGATCAGGTCTTCGCTCTCGAGCCACTGGAAGCGATGGAGTTCGAGACCGGTCGCGGTGTTGACGAAGTCCGGGGTCAGCGCCTTGCATTTCGCACAGTTCATCAGCATGACGCTCGACCAGTTTTTCTTCTCGTACTTGGTCTGTACGGCGCCGAGAAACTTCTTTTCTTCCTTCGGCACGTGGTTGTGTTTGACGCACATCACTGCGTACTTGTCGTCGCGCATATCCCAGAGGTTTGCCATGTCATCGAGCACGAGCATGTCGCAATCCATGAACAACGCCCATCCTTCGTAGTCACAGAGGTACGGCACGAGGAACCGGGAAAAGGAAAACTCGGTTGATTGCAACGACTCAGTCTTGCGATGAAACACGTCCTTGAGTTCGTTCAACGCCACGGGGGCGATGGAGACGGGTTTGCTCGCGCGGGCGTGGATCGAATGCGACAGTACGTGGTAAGCGACCGCTTCTCGGGGGTCGTAACCTACAAATATGCGAATCATCGGGCCGTCCAGATGCAAGAAGTTTCGAGAGCAGTTCGTAGTCTCGCCGGATGCTGACACGCTGCGGTTAAGGCGGGATTAATCGGCGTCACCCAGGGTTCAGGCGATCCGGTTCAGTTCATCATCGGCCCGGCCGGCCATGCGATGGCATTCCAGCATGCGGAACATCTCGCGTAGGCTCGTCAGGACATCGGCATCGGACTGCGCGGCTTGCGCCTCGTCGAAGTGCTGGAGCCAGACGTCGGATATGATGCGGCGCGCCGTGTCGTTTTCGCCCTTCGTCAGGTATTCGACGGCAAGGTTGACGTCGCGCCGGATGTCCATATCCTCCTGTGGCTCCCGCGTATCGGCAATGCTGTCGTCGCTGCCGCCGAGAATTGCCTCAACCCCGCCGGCGCCGAGTTCCTCGCCGAAGAATGCCTGCACAAACCTATCGACGATGATCTTTACGACGCGGTTGGTCGGATGGCGGGATGTGTCGTCGCCGCCGAAGGTGGCCCGGTCGGTGTGAGCACCAATCCAGCGCACCAGTTCAAATCCTGGCCAGTAGTAGACATCCGAATGTTCCTCGCGCATGACCATGTCGACGGCAACGCGGAGGATGGACTTACTTACACAGTCGCTGGCGATTGGCGAGATTCCGCGCATTGTCGCGGTCAACGGGACGGGCGAGAGCGTGAACACGATTGGAATGTCGCCGATGTTGTCACGGACCGCCCGGATGATCCGGCGCAGATTGCCGGCATTGTCGTCGACAGATGAGACAACGAACTCGTGACGAGAGACGTCGAACAGGACCTCCGGAACTCCGCGCCAGAAAACACCGCCGGTCTCGCGGTCGCGCCAGACCTCGGAGAGACCCAGCGTGACGACAAGACCGCCAGCTTGGGCAAAGGCTGCCTTGTAGAACGCGTGCTCTTCCGGCGCCTCCCAGTGGTAGGCACCGTCGTCGCCTTTGTCGTACCAGTAGGCGTCCTCAGAGCGATTACCTGTCAAAGCCCATTCGATGAACTGCCGAACGGCGAAAGTGTTGTTGAGGCCCGACGGCACGTCGATGTTGTCGGCCAGCTTGCCCTGCGAAGCGAGCCAGCGGCGAATCCGGTCGGCGAAGCACGAACCCATGGTGACGAGGCGGTCCGTTGGCGCAAACACTGGCCGCTCCGGGCGAAAATGCGAAAAGAGGAACTCATCCGATACCTTTTCGATGTCGCGGAAAAGAGCGACCTCCTTCGGAAAGTAAAGAGTTTCCTCCGCGATGTGCCAGGTCGATTTCCGGGATTCGTCCCTGCGTTTCGCAAGAGATCCGATGAACTGCTTGGTTCCCGGCGTGGCGATGTCAGCCATGGTGCAATCCTCCGATTACGCTAGTAACCGGCATGCATGAGACGTGCCATGATACGCGATGCGGCGACGTAGGGCGCGTCGTCAGGGTGCTTCAGATCCAGCGGTCCGAGCGGCGGAATCAGAGACGGATCGTTGAGCAACACCGAGAGCCTGTCGGCATTCTCACAAACTCGCGCCGGGTTCGCCATCGCCTCGCCTCGCGTGATCTGAATATCGCTGTTCCACAGCAATGCCAGCGGATACCCGAGCCCCAACGAGATGTAACTGGCGGACGTATGCCCGCCGCATACCACGTCGGCATCGATGAGATCGTTCCACAGCGGTCGGTTACAGGTCATCATAACACGACCGTCGAATCCGCCGAACCAGGAATGAATGACGTTGAACGTATCGTCGCTGTCGTGCCCCGGCTTGATGCGAATCCTCAGACACCAGTCATCCGGCAACGTCGCGAAGGCGTCGCGAACGATTTCAAGATCCCGGAGGTTGTATGGTTTCTTGATATCCTGCAGGCAGAACAGGACGACATGGGGTTTCGGCACGTCGAGGTCCTGGCCTTCCGGCCGCGGTTGCGCCTTCTGGTATGCAAGTTCAAGGTTTCCGACGACCCAGACGCTGGCGGCGTCCGCACCGTAGCCGATGAAGGCGTCACGCATGGTCTCATTCCAGACCCAGAACTCGTCGCCAAAGAACGGCACGTAGAAGCGTTCGGGAATGCTGTGGAGCATCTGCAGGAACGGAATACCTTCGAGTTTGCTGGCGGCGAGGAACGTTGCTGAAACGGGTAGGAACTCGTTTGGTGCGACGACGGCCTTGATCCCGCGCTCGCGCAGGAACGCGCGGGCGCCGGATATAGCGCGCAAGTGTTCTCGCTGGCGTTGCTCGAGCTCGTCGCGGGTAACCAAGGTCGAAAGGAGCGGGTGACCGGCGATCCGGTCACAAAACGTGGTAATGTCCGCGCTTGTGCCGCCGTCGTCATCGTCGGCCGGGAGGTCGGCCCACGAGACAAGCCCGTGCACGCCGACATCCGCCTCCGTCAGAGGGCATTCGCTGGAACTCAGGAATGCCGTGCGCACGAACGACGAGAAACGGAAGAGAGCATCGGCTGTCACTTGTGCGGCGCCAAGAAAGTTGTTCTGACGCCGCAACGGCAGGAACAGGACATCGATAGAATCCGTGCCGCCTGCGCCACTCTGTCCGTCGGGTTCCGTGGGCCGCATCGGGACGTGGTTTCGCGCCGACCACCAGACGTCGTAGAACAACGGGACAAGGGCTGGTTGCGCATTTACTAGGCCTGCGACGGCGCGATGAGTTTCGAAATGGCCCTCGAGTTTGGGATAGCGGAACAGGCCGGAAGCTGGGTCGGTCATGACGCTGATCGTTAGGTCCGGTAACAGTCCAAACACACTGATGCGGAACCGTCTTTGGGCACCGCGCTCGGGTTTCTCAGTCAACCTGTCACGCGATGCCTTAATTTGGCATTAACCAGACCGCCCGATAGTGCAACGTCAATTCGATAGGATCAGCTGGCAATGGCGAAACGAACGACCGGTTCTTCTGTCGAAGGGCCATCCAGTGGTCCGACGGGCCAGGCGCGGCCGAGTCCGGCCCAGTTCATTATCGAACAGGCTATCGAACATCACCAGGCCGGGCGGTTGCCCGATGCCGCCGCGCTCTACGAGCAGGCAATTGGGATCGACCCTGAAGCCCACGTGGCGATCGGTATGCTCGGCACGGTCGCCCTGCAATGCGGTGAGTTTGGCCGCGCGCACGAGTTGCTCCGCCACGCCATCGATGTGCATCCCGGCGTCGCGGACTACTGGTTCAACGACGGACTCGCACTGGCCGGGCAAGGCGATGCGGCGGCTGCGGAAGACGCCGTTCGCCGCTCGCTTGAACTAGCGCCCAACAACGCTGCCGCCTTGAATCAACTGGGTGTGTTGCTTCGCCAGTCCGGCGATCTCGAGGAAGCGCAAAAGGTGCTCTCCCGCGCGACCCGGGCGGACCCGAACATGGCCGAAGCCTGGATCAACCTGTCGAGCACACTGGGCGATATCGGTAATCTCAAGGAGGCGCTGACGGCAGCGCGCAAGGCCTTGCACCGGGCGCCGTCACATCCCCGCGCGCACTTCAACATTGGCCGGATCCAGTCGGATCTGGAGGAGCACGAGGCCGCGCGCGCCGCCTTTGAAGATTCGATCAACCTCGATCCGGCGAACGCCGACTCCTGGGCGAGCCTCGCCAAGACGCTGATCGCGCTAAACCGGCCGATCGACGCCGAACACGCCGCCGAGCAAGCGCTGGCGCTCGACGAATCGCATCAGATCGGGCTTTGCAATATGGGATTGTCTCTGATCCGGCAGGCCCGCTATCCGGAGGCTTTGCCCTATCTGCGCGAGGCGGTCTCCATCGATCCGCAGGAAGGAACGGGCGTCAGCAACCTGGCTTGCTGTTTGCTGGCTCTCGGTGAGTTCGACGAAGGCTGGCCGATGTACGAGCTGATGCTCAGGGCCGACCGGGGTCGCCATACGGTATTCGTTCAGAACAGCGTAACCCCGGTCTGGCAGGGTGAGCCGCTCGCGGGCAAGTCGATCCTGTTGTCGGCCGAGCAGGGAATCGGCGAGCAGATCATGTTCGCTACAATGATCGACCGGTTGATCGCTGACGGCGCCCGCGTCGGGTACGTGTGCGACGAGAGACTGGTGCCGATGATTGAGCGGTCGATGCCGGAAGTCGAACCGTTCGCCGCCCGCATTGGCGACGAGGAACCGGAGGGTTTCGACTTCTTCCTGCCGATCGGGTCGCTGGCGTCGCGGTTGCTGCGTGCGCCCGGCGATTTCCCGAAGAGCCGCGGATTCCTGTCGCCCGATGAAACGCTCATCGCCGATCTGCGCGAACGATACCGAGAAGGCCACGACGGGCCCGTGATCGGCATATCTTGGCGTAGCGCCAGCAGCCTGGTCGGCATTCAGAAGAACGCACCGCTTGAGCTTTGGAAGCCGATCTTCACGTTGCCGAATTGCCGTTTCGTCAGCATCCAGTACGGCGACGTACGCGAGGATGTCACCAGGGCAAAGGCCGAACTTGGCGTCGACATCCATGTCGACGAGGACGTCGACGCGATGAAGAGCATCGACCAGAACGCCGCCCAGATCGCCGCATGCGACCTGGTCATTTCCATTTCCAACGCCACGCTCCACGTCGCCGGCGCGTGCGGTATCGAGACACTGGCCATCGTCGGGCGCGACCCGAACTGGTACTGGTGTCTCGAAGAGGAGCGGCGAAGCCTCTGGTATCACTCAGTCGTCATTCATCGTCAGGCGGCGGACGAGGGCTGGTCGCCGGTCATCGGGCGGGTCGCGGACGAAGCCCGGCGGTACCTGGGATCATCGTAATGGCGATGCGGCCAAGCGAAACGGATACGGA
The DNA here is from genome assembly GCA_040219295.1 of Rhodospirillales bacterium. Classification (GTDB taxonomy): domain Bacteria; phylum Pseudomonadota; class Alphaproteobacteria; order Rhodospirillales; family Casp-alpha2; genus JAVJST01. The sequence goes on along the minus strand of JAVJST010000002.1, from coordinate 156,090 downwards.
GTTCCGCCGATACGCCAACCGGGCCGCCGCGGCGTTCAATGCGGATTTCATCTACAGCGCGGACGAGTTCGCCTGCGCCGCGTGCAACACCTACCTTAGGGACAAGGTGTACCGTTCCGATGTTGCGGTCATCGAACTGATCCGCGGCATTCTCGACGCGATCGGCAGCAAGCGGAACGCCGCGACTCTCTCGTCGCTGCTGGATCATCTGAACACTTCCGGCGGTGACGAACTGGACCTGCCCGAGGGGGATTACTTCTTCGACGAACTGGAGCCCGTGATTTCAGAAGAAACGCGGCGCGCCCTTCGGCGACTCGGCGGGCAATCAGGGGACAAGTACTTTCGCCGCGCCGATTTCGAACTGATGCGCAACATGCGCTACTATGTCGATTACGTCCATGCGGGTTCGCGGCGTATCCTCGACCTCGGGGCCGGTGCGGGCTTCTTCTCATACTACTGCAGCCGAAACGGTCATGAGGTCTGCTCGATTGATGCCGCGGACTGTCCCAAGGTTTACGACCGGTCGTTCGAAGTGCTCGGCCTCGAGAAGATCCACTTCTCGATTGCCCCCGGTCAGCCTCTGCTCAAGCTTTCGGCGCGATACGATCTGGTCGCGGCGTTCCAGATTTGTTTCAACGGACATGGCACGCAGAATCTTTGGGGACCGGATGAATGGCGCTACTTCCTGCGGCATCTCGGCCGCGATGTCCTGACCTCGGATGGATCCGTGCTACTGTCGTTCAACTACGAGTTCTCTAATCCGAATGTTGACAGGGACGAAGGCCGGTTTGGCAACCTTGGTGTCGAGCAACTGTTCGAACCGTATATGGTCGGCGATCCGGATCAGCGCGTATGCAGGCTGACGCTTGGACAGTGCGAAGCCTTGTAACAAGCGGTCAATCTGTCGGATTTTAGGACTCTGCTAACCATATTTGCGTAGTGTCGGTGCATCCACGTTCGGCATCTCCAGGGGCGGAAATCAGGTGAAACGCACCGTCATCACGACTTTACCGAAGTCCGGGTACGATCAGTACGGCAAGCGAATGCTCGAGACGTTTCTTGAGCACTGGCCCGATGATGTCGATATCGTCATCGTTTCCGAAGATGTAATCGATCTTCCGAAGTCGAACCGCGTCAAGTTCGAGGACTACGGGCAGATCGCGCCGGAGGGAGATCATTTCAAACGGAAGTTTGGCAACTTCTCGGAGGCCCGCGGCACGTTCTACAAGGTCACGGGCGATGGTGACAGCAAGGCTGTGTCGATCGAGTACAGCGCGATGCATGACGCCATCAAGTGGTCGCACAAGGTTTTCGCGGTCAACGGCGTGTCGAGAAAGTACGACTGCGACCGCCTGATCTGGATGGATGCGGACATCGTCACCTTCAGGCCGATCGACGCAGAACTGCTCGACTATGTCGATCCCGGCGAGGGGCACATGTCGTATCTCGGCCGCGAGCACGAGTACGGCCACAGCGAGTGCAGCTTCCTGGTCTTCAACAAGCGCAACCCGATCCATACCGTGTTCATGAACAACCTGATCTCTGAGTACATGAACGGCGAGTTGTTCCTGCTGCACGAATGGCACGACTGCTTCATGTGGGACATTCTGCGCGAGCACTACAGCAAGACCAACGGCGTCACCTACAAGAACATCTCGGGCGAGGGGACGACGACGGAGCACCCATTCGTCAACAGCTTCCTCGGCCAGTACATGGACCACCTGAAAGGTCCGGACCGAAAAATCGCCGGCCACTCGTTCGAGGAGGACTATCTTGATCGTGCGAAGAACGGTTGAGCTGGGTCGAAACTGGCGCGAGCAAGGATGCCGTCCGTGACGCTCGTGTTCGTTTCCGGCATCCGGGGGTTTCTTGGCCAGGCCGTGGCCCGGCGCGCTCGCCAGCAGGGATTCCGTGTTTGCGGCGTGGACTGGTCGTCGACCCCTTCCGCAATCGAGCATGACGTCGATGATGTCAGCACGACTGCGGTAACGACCGAAAGCGTGATTTCGTTGATCGAAACCAACGGTCCTCCCGATATCTTCGTTCACGCTGCGGGCAGCGGCCTCGTCGGCGCTTCGTGGTTGGATCCGCTCAAAGATTTCGAATGCAACGTCTCAACGACGGCCGCGTCGCTGCATGCGCTGCGCAATCACGCGCCCGACGCGGTGTTCGTGCTGCCATCGAGCGCGGCCGTGTATGGCAACGCGACGCAGGGGAACATTCGCGAGGACTCGCCGGTCGCTCCGATATCGCCCTATGGCAGTCACAAGCTCATGGCCGAAGGATTGTGCCGCCAAGCGACGGAGATGTTCGGCGTGAAGACGGCTGCGATCCGCTTCTTCTCGCTCTACGGGCCGGGACTGAAGAAACAGCTTCTTTGGGATATCGCGACGCGGCTCGTAGTGCGGCCCGAAACGCTGACCTTGTCGGGTGATCCGAACGCGTCGCGTGATTTCCTGTTCGTCGGGGACGCGGTCGACCTGATCTTCGCTGTGGCACGGAAATACGCAACCGAGTCCCTGCTGGTCAATGGCGGCACCGGGCACGGCACGACGATACGCGACATAGCGCGGATCTTGATCGAACGAATATCACCCGGCACCGAGCTGACGTTCGACGGTGTGGTGCGCCCCGGCGACCCGCTGCATCTCGTGGCGGATATAGGGCGTGCCCGAAACCTCGGCTTCGATCCGGCGACGTCGCTCGAAGACGGCGTCGATGCCTACATCGACTGGTTCATTGGGCTGCAAGACAACAAGATGATTGGAGCCCAGCCATGACAACCGTTCGTTCACACTGCTGGCCTAACAATGGACGCATCGCCGACGCGATCGGGTATAAGTGACCTAGCGATGAGTACAGAGAACCGTATCCTCCTCTATCCCGCATTCACCGAGCGCGAACGGTTGATTGACGAACTCGCGCGGGCCGTCTGGTACTTCGAGCCGATACGCGACGTTACGCCAAAGATCTACGTTCTCGTCCGCGGATTGCCGATCACCACGGCTGAGGTTGATGCGATGCTCGGTGACTTTGCCGCGGTGATGCCGGCCTATTTCGATTCCGAGATCGCCGAATGGGCGAAACGCTGGACCGGACGTATCGAAGTACATCCGGATCCTGACGGCAACCTCGAGTCATCCTGGTCCGTGCCGGGGACCAGCATCATCCTATGCTGGGAGTTACAGACACCGGAACGCTATGACGACATTATGAAGATCGGTGAAAGATGCGGAATCATCTACACGTTCGCATCCGTCACGAAGAACATCGGTGAAGCGGCGAATCGTGCCCGGATCGTTCATGAGCGACTCAGACCGGAACGCAAGTCGGCAATCTACGAAGCGGCGCCGAAAGTACTGCAAAAACTGAAGGAAGATTTTGCAGGTCGTGAGGTCTACGTCTACGGATCGGGGCCGAGCGTCAGTCAGGTAATCGATGCCAAGTTTGATTTTGGCGACGGTTGCCACATTGTATGCAACAGCCTGATCAAGAACGACGAGCTGATGGATATCGTTAGACCGAAAATCGTCGTTTGCGCAGATCCCGTGTTCCATGCCGGCCCGAGCGAGTACGCGGCCGAGTTCCGAAGGACACTCAATCGGTTTCTTCACAAGCATGATGCCCATGTCGTCACACTAGTCGACTATGTCGCGACGATCTGCAGCGCGTTGGACGAGTCGCATTGGGATCGTGTGATCGGCGTGTCGCAGGGCGACATGCCGGAGGACAACCTCAACCTCATCGACAATCAGACCGTCAGGCCTACCGAGAACATTCTGACCCTACTGATGCTGCCCCTGGCCATGACGCTGACCGACAAGATCAGTATTCTCGGCTGCGACGGTCGATCTTTCGTTCAGGACAGCTACTTCTGGAAGCACGACACCAAGTCGCAGTTTGGCGACCTGATGGAAGGCGCGAAGCTCACTCATCCCGCTTTCTTCAAACGGGACTTCAACGACTACTACATCGCACATTGCCAGGTTCTCGAGCGGTTGTTCGTCTCGGGTGAGCGCGCCGGTAAGAGAATAAGGATGATTACGCCGTCCTATCTGCCGCCGTTGGCAAAGCGATACGAGGCTGTCATCTGATGTTCGACGATCAGTTCCTGCTGGCGGCGATCGAGGGCCGGTTCCCGATTCGCCAAGTCACGATCCTATCGCTGAGGCCGGAGGACGACTTTGAACCGTTCACCAAACGCGGCTGGCGCGTGGTGTCTGCCGGTATCATGCTCGCGGTTGAAACCGATCTCGCGGCACGCGGGATCGAGGTTGCGGCCGGCAACATCGACAACCTCGGATCGCCGGTGGTCATCGGCGATTTTGCTGCATTTTCAGACGACAGGCGCCAGTATCTGGTATCCCGGACACCGGAGGTCGTGAAGGTCAACTTCGTGTCGAGTGTGATTGACGGAGGAGCCTTCCTGAAGACCGCCGATCCCGACCTGAACAAGAGCGGTATGCTGGACATGGTCGGGCTTTTCAGACAACTCGGATACACGTGCTTCGGCTCGACATGGTATCGCGATGATGTCGAACCGGGCGTCGCCTTGCTGGATGGCACCAACGACGTGTCGTTGTTCCCGTTCAATCTGTTGGCAGTGAAGGACCCGAGCATCGGGCATTCAATGAAACTGGTTGGCGAGATCTATGCCGGTCAGTCGAGGGATGCGGCGATGGAGAATGCCAAGCTGATTGGCAAGCTCGACCGTAAAATCAAGGAGCGGGACAAGTACATCATGATGCTTGAGGACGCGATGCTTGCCCTCCAGCCGTCCGACAAGATCAAGATCGGTTCCTAGTGAGTCATCGGAGACGAACCTGTTGCGCAAGACAGTCCTGATCACGACCTCATCGTTTCAGGTCGACAGCAATGAACATCTCAGGCGTCTTGGTGACGCGGGGTACGACATCGTACTCAATCCGCTCGGCCGGCGGCTGTCCGAGGCGGAGGTCGGCCAGTTGATTGCGGATCTCGAACCCGTCGGCATGATTGCCGGCGTAGAGCCCTTGACCGCCGATGTCATCGGGCGTGCCAGTGCCCTGAGAGTCATCAGCCGTTGCGGGGTTGGTATAGATTCGATCGACCTCGATGCGGCGGCAGCCAACGGGATTGAGGTCACGATCACGCCGGACGGCCCGACGGCGTCGGTCAGCGAGCTGACACTGGCGATGATGCTCGCAGCATGCCGGCGCGTGGTCGAGGCGGACAGACGCATCAGGAACGGAGAATGGGGCGGTCTGATGGGGCGTCTGTTGGCGCAACAGACGGTCGGTCTGATCGGTTACGGACGCATCGGAAGGGCCGTTGGCCGGCTGGTGGCGGCATTCGGCGCGACCGTCGTTGCCAGCGATCCGCAATCGGGTGGTAATCACGATGTCCCCATGCTGAGCGTGGACGAGCTGCTCCTGCGGGCTGATGTTGTCTCACTGCATGTGCCGTTGACCGACGAAACGCGGAACCTGATGAATGCGGACCGGATCGCCGGCATGAAGCCCGGAAGCATTCTGGTCAATGCGTCTCGTGGCGGGCTCGTCGACGAAGCGGCGCTGAAGCAGTCACTGGATGACGGACATCTCGCGGCCGCGGCGTTGGACTGCTTTGCCGACGAGCCTTATGCCGGGCCGCTGTGCGAGTGCCCGACGGTCGTGCTGACGGCGCACATGGGCTCATACGCGCGGGAAGCCCGTGCCATGATGGAGTTGGAAGCGGCCAAGAACCTGGCTTCGGTTCTATTGGACTGAACAGCGGCCGGACAGCGAAAGGGGTGTAGACGACATGTCCCAGAAAGTAACCGTCATAGGCGGCAGCGGATTCCTTGGGAGCCACACGGCGGATGCGCTGACGGACGCCGGTTACGAGGTGACGATTTTCGATCAGACAGAATCGAAATGGTCCCGCCCGACGCAACGCATGATGGTCGGTGACGTCCTCGACTCAGAGGCCGTTCGCGGTGCGGTTGAAGGGGCGGATTTCGTGTACCATTACGCAGGAATCGCCGACATCGGCGCTGCCCAGGTCGACCCGTACAGGACCAGCCAGATCAACGTGTCGGGCACAATCAACGTACTAGAGGCGGCCCGCCAGGCTGGCTGCAAACGGTTCATCTTCGCCAGCACTGTCTACGTCTATTCCGGTCATGGCGGGTTCTACCGCGCCAGCAAGCAGGCGGCCGAGAGTTTCATACAGACGTACTCGCAAGAGTTTGGGCTCGACTACACGATTCTTCGGTATGGTACGCTCTATGGACGCCGGGCGGATCACCACAACCGTATCCACCGCATGCTGCGCGAAGCCGCGCGAACCGGCGCGATCAAGTATCCTGGAAGCGGGGAGGCGGTCCGCGAGTTCATTCACGTGCGCGACGCAGCGATGTTGTCGGTCAGGATTCTGGAGTCCGAGTTCGCCAATCGGCATCTCGTCCTGACCGGTCAGGAGAAGTACTCCGTCAAGGACCTGCTGAGCATCATCAAGGAGATTATGCAAGGCAAGATCGAAGTCAGCTGGGCCAACGAGGAACCGGTCGGTCACTACCAGCTGACGCCATACTCGTTCATGCCTGAGATCGGTCACAAGATGGTGCCGTCGGACTTCGTCGATCTCGGGCAGGGGCTTCTTGATTGCCTGACGGAAATCCTCGAGGAGGATTCAAGCGCCGAAACCCTGAGTATCGACGCCAAGTTGTCGCAGCCTGACCGGACAAGCGGGTGACTGTGCAACTGCAACCGCCTGTCACATCCGTCTTCTTCGATTTTGACGGCGTCATCTGCGACTCCGTCAACGTCAAGACCGAGGCGTTCGACCGGCTCTACCGGGATTACGACGACGATATCCGCCGGATGGTCCGCGAGTATCATCTTCATCATGGCGGCATCAGTCGCTACGAGAAAATTCGTCATTACGAGGCCGTCATTCAAGGCAGGCCCGCCGACGAGAAGGCCATCGAGAAGAAAGCCGGGCAGTTTGCCGAACTGGTCGTCGACGCGGTGGTCGACAGCCCGTTCATTGCCGGCGCCGAGCAGGCGCTGGAGCGGCTGAAGGGCGTCTGTCCATTGTTCGTTGTGTCGGGAACGCCGCAAGATGAGCTGCGCACCATTGTCGAACGAAGACGACTGAGTGGCATATTCGATGGGGTCTACGGATCGCCGGCGACCAAGTCCGCCATCCTCGAAGTGTTGTTGACCGAGAACGATCTGGATCGCCGGAGCGCGGCAATGATTGGCGATGCGATCACCGATTTCGACGCCGCGATGGACAATGAGGTGCCGTTCGTCGGTGTCGTTGGTGCCGGCCATCCTTCGCCGTTTCCCCCGGGGACATTGATCATCGAGGATCTGACGATGCTGCCGGAGATACTGACGGGCTCTGTCGCGGATAAGAAATTGTAAAGGCCGCCGGGGCTAGGCTGCTTGCCGTCCGCGTGGCTTTCGGCGCAGCACAAGAGGGTATCAGCGAGGGACAGAATGAACATCTCGGACGTTCGAGCTCAATTGTCTGCGAAGAAACTGTCCATCGGCTCCTGGCTGATGTTCGATCATCCGCTGATGACGGAGATGATGGCCAAGTCGGGAATGTTCGACTGGCTGGTAGTCGATCTTGAACATGGCGAGGCCGATCTGTCAGCCATGACGCGCCAGGTGCAGATCATCGACCTCGCCGGGTGTACGCCCATTGTGCGGGTCGGCGCCAACGACCCATACTACATCAAACGGGCACTCGACGCCGGCGCCGCTGGGATCATCGTGCCGATGACGATGGACGCGGACGATGCCAAGCGGGCGGTCGACGCGATCTACTATCCGCCGCGCGGCAGCCGCGGCGTCGGACTGTTCCGTGCACAGGAGTACGGCGCGGGATTCGACGACTACCGTCGGGTCACCGACGACGGCCTGATCTTCATCCCGCAGATCGAACACCATCGCGCGGTCAGCGATATCGATAACATTTTGGCCGTCGAAGGCGTCGACGGTTTCATCGTCGGTCCTTACGACTTGTCGGGATCCTTGGGGTTGCCAGGGCAGTTCGATCATCCCGACGTCGCTGCGCAGATGGACCGCCTGGAGGCCGTCATGCGCGAGAATTCGAAACCCGGCGGTTTTCACGTCGTGCATCCAGACCATGACGAGATCGCCAAGCGAATCGGTCAGGGCGCGCGGTTGCTGGCCTACGGCATCGACATGATCTTTCTCGGCCAGATGCTGCGGAAGGAAGCGCCGTTCATCGCGGATCTACGGCAGAAAACCCGACTCCCATGAATCCGGATATCAATCATGTCTGAAGGATTTTCCGCCCTCATCCCCCTGAAAGGTCATTCCCAGCGCGTGCCGGGGAAAAACTTGCGGCAGATTGCCGGCCGCCCCTTGTTTCATTGGGTCTGCAAGGCCTTGCGCGACGCCCCCAGTATCACGCGGATCGTCATCGACACAGACTCCGACGAAGTCGAGAGCGCCGTCCGGTCGTTCGATCCGTCGATCGTCATTCTCCGCCGTCCGAAAGAGTTGCAGGGCGACTCGATGTCCGTCAACAGACTGATCGGTTGGCAGATCTCACAGCTCGACGGTGACGACTTCCTTCAGACCCATGCGACGAGCCCGCTGCTGACGGCGGCGACCATAGAGAACGTGATTTCGGCGTTTCGCGGCGCCCCGGAGTCCGACAGCCTGTTTACCGTCACGCGTCATCAGGCCCGGATGTACGATCGCGATGGCCATCCGATCAATCACAATCCCGACGAGCTGATCGAGACCCAGAAGCTGCCCCCGGTCTACGAGGAAAACTCCTGCCTCTACGTGTTCACGCGGCAATCCTTCGCGCGCCACCAACGCCGTATCGGCGCATCGCCGATGATGTTTGAAACGCCACATCCGGACGATGTTGATATCGATACGGAAGAGGATTTCGCGTTCGCGACTTATCTGTTGGATAAGCGCGAAAACCTTAAGTGACGGTACTTCAGAAGGTGTAGTCGAAGCGTTCGATCAGCGCCTTAAAGCGGTGCCCGACGATGTCCCGGGATTTATCGCTATAGGCGGCATGGCGGTCCTCCGACTTGCTCGTTGCACCGCGGTGGGGAAGTGCAGCGACGGATTCCGACAATCCGAGGTCTCTGACGAACCGCGGCCAGGTATCGGACAGGTCCTCGAGCCGAAACACGTCGTCGACTGCCTGTTTGCCGTCGATCGTGTACCAGTCCTCAATATCTGCCTTCAGGTGCACGATTCTCTCCCGTCCCCAAGGTGAATCGATGAAACTGTTGAAATCGCCGATCGCGCGGACCTGTGCGGCGATTGCGACCAAGTAATCGGACTGACGCGGCGCGTACTCGGTCAGATATCGATAGCACGACAGCATCAGGTCCCACGGATTGCGGACTATGGTGAATGTGCGTGTTGATTGCCATCGGGTTTCGCCGATGACGGACTTGATTTGGGCGGCCGTCGAATGCATCTCCAGGCGTTTGAGATCGTCACCGATGTCGACCCAGTCCTGCGGTGGCGATACGACCGACGCCGCGTCGAACAGACCGGCGGCCACGCTGTGACCGGCGGTTCTCGGAACATGCACGAAAATACAGCCGAGTTCCGGATAGACTCGTCTCTGGGAGTCCTGCCAGATCGGCAGCGGCGGGCGCGTTTTCACGCCGGCGAGGGCCGCCATGCGTTCCAGCAACTCCCGGCGGGGGTCATTCCAGCGATCCCTGGCGATGTTCCAGACCGGGACCGTGACATCGATCATCTCCGGAATTGCCAGTAGGACGCTTTGCTCGACAGTGATCGCTTCGATCAGCGACGCCACAGGAGCCCCCCGATTGTGCGTTCCGATAAGCTCGTTGACGAGTTGACGGAGAGCGGTTTCGCGATCCGGATTGAGCGCGGCCCGCGCCATTGCGACGATCTCCCGCCCGCGCCCGGCGAAGGCGCAACACAAGGCGAGCGTGCTGAGATGTCTCAGTTCGATCTTCTGAGCCAGCCCCGTCGTTGCAACGTCGAAACAGGCGCCGGAACTCTCGTATACACCTGCCCAGTCGGCATGGTTGTTCGCGGCGATGCATTCGTTGAGGTGGCGGTAGAAATCGCCTATCTGGTCCGGAGCGACATCCGTCGAGGTCATGGGGTCGTTGATCCAAGTTTTTTACAGCGAAGGCAATCTAGAATTAACACATGGAGTGCCATTATCGCCCCATCGAAACACACATCCATGGTCTCGTTCGTTTGATCGGGGTTCTAGCGCCGAGTATCCTGAGCCGACGGTTAATGCCATCAGCTTGATCGGATTGAGTTCTCGGCTGTCCCTATTGGACATGGCCTCAGCAAGAGGAAGCAAACTGTGCGGGTAGAACTCGATTCAGGCATTGTGGCGAACTTCCCGCGCGTGTCGCTCAGTCAGACCCGTGACGGATGTCACGGCATTTCCGACGACGGTCTCTACTCCGTAAAGGTCCAGTTTGGGCGGTTTGAGAACAAGGAGAATGATCTCGAGCGCGAGGTCGAGATAATGCGGTATCTCGAGAGCCGTGGATGCGTCACCTGTCCTGAGGTTCTGGGGTACGGCGAGATCGATAAGGAGGCGCTGATCGAGACCCTGGAGAAGAATCAGATCAATCTTGCCACGGAAATCGAGGCGGACAAGTTCCGATATCTGGTCATGCCTGCCTACACCGCTTTGGAAACGATTTACACGCCCGATATCTCCATGGCGATCATCGAGCAGAAGAAACTGGGTGTCTGGCAGGGTGACATCAGCAGTGATCATATCCTGACCGATCCCCGGACCTCGTGCATCAAGCTCGTCGATTATGATCAGGCCATCTACCTGACGGACGAGCAGCGCGATATGCCGAACCTCGAGTACTTCCATTTTATCGACGAGGAACAGCGCGAACGCTTCAAGATGTACAACGTCTCCGGGTGGATGCGCGAGTTCAGCAACATCAGCTGGGACACCCATTTCGCTCACCTGTTTGACGGCGACAGCTTCGACATCGGTTCGACCCACCTGTTTCGTTCTTCCGAGACGACGCTCAACGAAAGCAAGATCTATCACTCCTTCCAAACTCCGGACGTTCATGCAAAAGGCGAGCGCAGCATTAACGAGCGCCGGGAACTGCTCGACGAGCTCGACTTCGACGCGGGAGAGACGGTTCTCGACATCGGTTGCAACGCCGGATTGTTGTGTCATTACCTGAACGAACGTGGCTGCCAGGTATGGGGAATCGACATAGATCCGTCGATCATCGAGGGTGCTCGTATACTCGCCAACATCCTCGGCAAAGAGGGAATTGAGTTCGAATGCCTGGACATCGACAACGGCGGGCCGCTCGGATACTTCGACACCGTCATGCTGTTCTCCGTGATTCACCACACTCGGCACATCAACCGCAACGCCGCCCGCATTGCGAAGTTATGCAAGCGGATCATCATCGAAGCGAGACTGACGGAGAGGGGAGCCAAGCCGGTCGACGGCAAGTGGATTCAGACCACGGTTTGGCAGCACGAAGATCTGGACAGCCTTATCAGGGGGCTTGAAGCCCTTTTTCCGGGGTTTTCGCATCACGAGACGATCGGCCAAGGCGACCGCGGCCGCTATGTCATGGAGTTTCGCAAGAACGACGCTTGATGGCGGTCGACCATTCCAACGGGAGAATAGGGCCTTATGAGCGCCTCCGAAACAGACGAACGCCGGGCCGAGATCGAGAAACTATATGCCGACGGTCAGGTAGCCGAGGCGTTGGACAAATTGTGGGCTTTAACTGACCAGTCAGAGAACGATCCGCATACTGCCTGCTGGGCAATATTCTGGCTGAGCAATCGCGCGATATTCGACAAGAAGGCGGTGCCGTTGGTGGATCGTGCGATCGAGTCATATGCCAAGAGTGAGGACTTCTTGGTGATGGCGGCGCAGATGATCATGGCCGCAGAGATGAAGCAGTCTGCGTACACGCGCGCGATACCGATCGTTCAGGAGGCGATACGTCTCAAGGAAGGGGACAGTTTCGCGCATCTTCTGCTGCTCAGACTTCGGTTGCTGCAGAATGATTACATGGGGGCTTATCTTTCAGGCTGCGCGTCGACGTATCTCGGGCACGATCTCGGTTCCTTGTTCGAACTCAGCAAATTGCTAATCAAGGGGATCGAAATCCTTTCCTTCCCGTTTGAAGGCCATGAGTACAGTTTTCGCCTTAGTACGCGAACGCCGGCATGTGTTCATACCAGCGGAATGTTCCTTAATCACCGGCTAACAGAGCCCGAGGAACTTGCCTACACCCGCGACGTTATCGGTCCTGTCGATTCGGTGATTGAAATCGGCACGCTGATGGGAACCCACACGGCGTTCTACCTCAAGAACCTACGGCCCAGCACCATGGTGTGTGTCGAGGCCATTCCCGAACTCGCACAGGTAACATTGTCGGCTGCGGAGATGAACCAGGAGGAGGGCCACAAGTGCGATGTTCGAATCGTCAATGCCTGGGCAGGTCAGGAGTCGTCCGGGACGGTCGATGTCGACGGCACGTCGGTTCAGAAACTCAGCATCGACAGCATTGCCCAGGGGCAGTGCGATTTTATCAAGATCGACGTCGATGGCGGGGAATTGTCGGTCCTGCAAGGCGCCGAGAAACTACTTCGGAGCGGCACGCCGAAACTAATGGTGGAAATTGCCAAAGCCAACGAGACGGAAGTTCTCGGGTGGCTCAGGAGCATCGGATACAAGCCGGTTCACATGATTGAACGCACCAATGACAGCAACTACTTTTTTGAACGGGTGCCCACGGGCGCATAGACTGACCATATGACAGACAATGGCAAACTCGGCATCTCCTGGATTGCATCGTTTCCCAAGTCGGGAAACACGTGGCTGAGATTCATTGCGGCGCACGTGCTCTTCGATAGTGGCAACGACTCGAAGAAGGTCGATGTTGCGGTTCCCGACATGCACTATTCGACCGGCGGGCTGGTGCATCAGTTCGAAGGGGCCTACGTGGTCAAGACGCATTTTCCCTACGGCAGGCTTCCTGATCGGTTCGACTTCCGCAAGTCAGCCTATGTCGTTCGGCACCCGCTCGATGTCGTCGCGTCTTCCGCGCAGTATCTCGACTCCGATGGCGATCCTGGGGAGGAATTGCACCTGGCGCGCCAGTTCGTTGAGTTCGGTAATCTGCAGCATTGGCATAGCATGGGGTTCGGGTCCTGGGAGGATCATGTCAGATCCTGGCTCGATGCAGCCGACTCCACCGATGTGTTGGTCCTGCGTTACGAGGACATGCTGGAAGACCCGCGTGGTGCGATCGCGAACTTTGCCAAGCACTACGGCGTATCATTGGGTGACGAACGAATTCAGCAGATTGCCGCTGACACCAGCTTCGAATCGATGAAGGCGCTGGAGGAGGCCGATATCGACAGCGGCACCGGACTGTTCAACACCGAAAGCAAATACAAGCGCCGCGGATTCAGTTTTCTGCAGCGCGGCCAGTCGGGCCGCTACAAGGACGTGTTGACCGATGAACTCGTTGACGTTCTGACGAAGAGGTTCCGCCCGATGATGGAAACGATGGGTTACGACATCTGAACGCCCGTTCGAGCCGCTCAGTCGACCTGATGCGGTTGTGGCAGTTCGGTTATTCCGACCGGCTCGTCGATCTTCGAGGAATCGTGCGGCCTCTCCAAGACGATGGTGTCTGATTCCGCCTTTACGGGATAATCGTCCGCATAGCCGAGCAAATCGAGGATGGCGGCATAATCGGCATTTCCCTTGATGATGTCGAGATGCGCGGCGGGGAGCTTGGCCTCGATCGGTTTCTCGAAGACCTCGTACATGCGTGTCCCAAGAATCCGGTTTTGCGCATCCCCCGTCACGTGAGTGTTGACGAACCAGCGGTGCACGTAAGTCGGGTCGAACTTGAGGTCGAGCGCGTCGCACAGATCTCGAAGCATCCGGTCCGGATCGTCGGCAAACTCCTCGACTTTGAAAACCCGGCCCTCTGCGGCGAACTCGGCGTACTTACGGTAGCCGCGCAGAAACTCCTCCGGCCCGATGTGCTGACCGACGATCGTGTCATTTAGGTAATCGGACCACTGTCCGATAGGATGGCGCGCGAGAAAGACCTGATTGATTTCGAAGTACTTCTCGAGTGCGGTGTTGGTGTCGAGCAAATACGTCGGTGTCGGAAGGAATGGTACCGCGACGAAGTCCAGATGGTTCCAGGGATGTATCAGAATAATGCCATCGCGATCCGCAACATTCTTGTAGATTCTAAAGATGGCTTCCTTGAATCCGATATCCCGCTTGGAGACGACCTCCGATTCCAGTTCGTCGAACAGATTATGCCAAGCCTTTGCTTGGTGAATAGGCGGAAATACGCGGATTCCGAGTGGGTGCGCGTCCGACAGCAGATAGGTGCCTTCCATGCAACCTAGCGCCTTCTTAATCTGAACCACATGGCCGTTCCCTAGTCCATTCAGCAGTCGCATCGGAGGGTAGTAGGGGCCCTCCGCCGGCCACCCGCGTTTTGCCCGTTCCGCTTTTCGCGCGTCGGCTTCGTCGCACCATATCCGCCACATCTCACGATACGCCTGTTCGACGTCGCGGGTGTGGCCCGGTCCGTCGCACAACGGAGATTGCCGCATGCGCTCGCGAAGCTCTTCCCTGATCTTGGTCAGGCGCGGCACATCGGCGGCCAGGGCGGTGGCCTTATCGACGTACTCGTCCAGGGTCTCGCCGACGAGATCGCCGAGACCGACCTGGTGGAGAAGGCTCGCCGTCACCCGGGCGGCGTGACGATCACCGGCGAATGTTACGATCGGAACGCCCATCCACAGAGCTTCGCAGCTCGTCGTCGTGCCGTTGTACGGTATCGGGTCGACGCCGATGTCGACACGGTCATAGAACCGCATGTGCTCGCTGGACGACATGCGGCCATGGAGTTCGATCCGGTCCTCGTCGATTCCCTGTTTGGCAAACCGCTGCTTGAAACGCTCGCAGGTGTCGTTATCGGCCAGTGATGCCGATTTCAGGAGCAGTCTCGAGCCCGGGACCGCGTGCAGCAGCTTCGCCCATGACTCGACCGTCAGCTTGGAAATCTTGGAAGCGTTGTTGAACGATCCGAAAGTGATGTAGCCGTTCTTGACGACCGGCGGTGTCGTGTTGACCTCCTCGGTAGCACTCGGTGTGTAGCACGTGAAGACCTTGGGTAGGCGCCACAAGGTTTCCGAATGAACCTCGTCCGCGAGGCCCGGCGGATCGGTGATACTGTCGACGAAACGATAGTCGACCGCGTCTAGGCCGGTCGTATTAGGGTATCCGATCCACGTGACCTGTATCGGCGCCGGCCGCAGAGCCAGGACGTCGATCCTGTTGCCGGCGGTATGACCCGCGAGATCCACAAGAATATCGATTCCGTCGTCGCGAATAATTTGCGCCAGTTCGTCATCCTTGACCTGATGGATAAAGCGGAAGTTTTCGACATAGTTCTTCAGTCGTTCGGTAATTGCATCTGGCGTCGGAACGTGGGCGTAGCAGGTTACCTCGAAGTTCTCCTTGTCGTGATACTTCAGCGCGGCGTCGATGAAGTAGCTGACGGCATGACCGTAGAAGTCGGCGGACAGGTAGCCGATCTTTAGCTTGCGTTCGGGGTCCGGCTGATTCGGGTGGTAAACGCTTCCCGGAATCTCGGGCGCGACATGGAAACGCTGAAACTCGCGATGCGCTTCGTACAGTTCCTGCGGCGAATACTCCGACAGATAGTTCATGTAGAACATCATGTTCGAGCGCGCGCCCTTGTAGTCTGGTTTGTGATCCAGCGCTTTCTGGTAGTACTCGATGCTCTCCTTGCCCTTGCCCATCTCCATGAGGAGAATCGCAAGATTGTTGAAGCCGTAGGCATTGTCGTCGTCTAGCTCGATGCATTTCTTGTACATTGCCTCGGCGTCGTCGAAGCGATCGAGGTCGCGTAAAGTGATCGCCAAGTTGTTGAAGGCGCCGATGTCGGAATCGCCGACGACCTCGATCAGTCGCTCGTAGGCGTCGCGTGCGCGCTCGTGCTCTCGTTTGGAGCGGAAATAGTCTGCTGCATTGCGTAGCACGGAGGCCGATTTCGGTGCGAGCTCAAGGGCGCGTTCATAGTGCTCGGTCGCAGCGTCGAACAAGTTCTGCTCGCGTAGCACGGTGCCAACAGAGCATAAGAGGCTTGGGTCATTCGGTTTGTACTCGAGCGCCGCCTTGAATACCCTTTCCGCGTCCGCGTACTTGCGCAGATTCCGCAGAATGTTCCCGTAAGTAATGACGAACTCGATCTTCGAATGATCCAGCTCGACGGCCCGTCGCGCGAAAGGCTCGGCGCGATCCGATTGCGACTTGGTATCAAGGACCAGTGCGAGCCCGTGATTGGCTTCCGGGTGATCCGGGTCAATGTCCAGCGCTTGTCGCAAGTTGCGCTCGGCCTCGGAATGCTTGCGCAGCGAACGGTACGCGATGCCCAGGTTGACCAGGGCGTCCGGCTGCCGCGGATTGAGCACAAGGGCTTCCTTGTATGAATCGACGGCCTGCTCGTAGAGAGCCAGGCGACTGAATGCGTTGCCGATCAGATAATGGGTTGGTGCTTGGCCGCGGTTCAGGTGGAGCGATTCGGACAGCAAGCTTACCGCGGTCGCAGCGTCGCCGATCTCAAGCGCGATGGCGCCAGCGAAGTTGCGGATGGCCGCGTCCCGGGCATCGGCTTCGGCGGCCTGGCGGGCAGCCGCCAAGGCTTCCTTCAGCGAGCCGGCCTTATACAGCCGTATGGCTTTTCTTTTTGCCTCGTCGTTCGCCACGTCGTCAGCTCGCCTGTGGGATAGTGTTTGGACGGATGAGAGGGACTGCCAAGAAGCGGGGCAATGTGAAACCGTCAATCATTGTTGGCGCGGAAGTTCTTTTCGAGTACCAGTTTGCGCAGGTCGTGGTCGATCATGTCCTTAACAAGATCGCGGAACTCGATCTTGTGTCGCCACCCCAGTGTTTCGCGCGCCTTGGTCGGATCGCCGAGCAGCAAATCAACCTCGGTTGGCCGGAAATAGCGCGTGTCGATCTCGATTAGGACATCTCCGGTATCCTTGCAGATACCGACCTCGTCGACGCCTTCGCCCTTCCATTCGATAGTCCTGCCGACTTCGCCGAAACCGAGTTCGAGGAACTCACGGACCGAGTGAGTCTCACCTGTCGCGAGAACGAAATCATCGGCTTCACTGTGCTGGAGGATACGGTGCATGCCCTCAACGTAGTCGCGGGCATGTCCCCAATCGCGCTTCGAGTCCAGGTTGCCCAGGTAAACCTTATCCTGCAGTCCCAGCGTGATTGCTGCGATTGCGCGGGTGATCTTGCGGGTCACGAACGTTTCGCCACGGATCGGACTCTCGTGATTGAACAGAATACCGTTCGACGCGAACATGCCGTACGCTTCCCGGTAGTTCACGGTAATCCAGTAGGCATAGAGCTTAGCAGCGGCGTACGGGCTGCGCGGGTAGAACGGTGTCGTCTCGCGTTGCGGCGTTTCCTGGACCTTGCCGTAGAGTTCCGAAGTTGAGGCCTGATAGAAGCGGGTGTGATCGACCAGTCCGAGAATTCGGATGGCCTCCAGGATTCTCAATGTCCCCAGCGCATCCGAGTTGGCGGTATATTCGGGCGTCTCGAAGCTCACCTTGACGTGGCTTTGCGCCGCCAGGTTGTATATTTCGTGCGGCTTCGTTTCCTGGATGATTCTCAGCAGGTTGGTAGCATCCGTCAGATCCCCGTAGTGCAGGAAGAATCGTGTACCGGCCTTATGCGGGTCCTGATACAGGTGGTCGATGCGTTCGGAATTGAACGAAGAAGAGCGGCGCTTGACGCCGTGGACCTCGTATCCCTTATCGAGGAGAAGCTCGGCGAGATAGGCGCCGTCTTGCCCGGTGACCCCGGTGATGAGTGCTACTTTGTCTGCCATGTGTCCTTCTGCCGGTTTCCCGGTCTGCTCAGTTTCGCCCGTAAGTATCCTCGATGCGGACGATGTCGTCTTCGCCTAAATAACTGCCCGACTGCACTTCGATCAATCTTACCGGTATTTTTCCGGGGTTCGAGAGCCGGTGGATCTCGCCCAAGGGAATATACGTCGACTCGTTCTCCTGAAGCACGAACTCCCGCTCACCGCAGCGGATTTTCGCCGTACCCTCGACGACGACCCAGTGTTCGGCGCGGTGGAAATGCTTTTGCAGGCTGATGCTCGCCCCCGGATTGACGACGATTTCCTTGACCTGGAAACGCGGACCGTTCGCTAGGGTGTGGAAACTCCCCCACGGCCGATATATCGTCGAGTGGAACAGGTGCTGCTCGCCGCCCAGCGCGGCGACTTCCTCGAGGACGCTCTCGACATCGCTGGCGCCTTCGAGGTCGGCGACCAAAACTGAATCGTCGGTCACCACAACCACCACGTTTTCCAGCCCGAGTGCCGCGACCAGCGTGCCGTCGGTCATGATCATCGTGTTGCGCGTGTTGCGGGTGATGGCTTGGCCGCGGATGACATTGCCGTCGGCATCCTGGTCTCCGGCCCGCCACAGTGCCTGCCAGCTGGAGGCGTCGGACCACGGAAGCTCGAGCGGTAGGACGACTGCCGCGTCGGTAGATTCCAAAACGGCGCGGTCGAAGGACAGCGACGGGCACGAGATGAACGCCTTCCGCTCGAGCCGGAGATAGTCGAGATCCTTCGTGGCGTCAGATAGTGCTTTTCTGCACGCCTCCATGACGTCAGGTGCGGCTTCTTCCAGTGCGGTGACCAGCGCGTCCGGTCTGGCGACGACAATACCCGTGTTCCATAACCACGAGCCCTCCGACACCAAGGAAGCGGCCGTTTCCCGATCCGGTTTTTCCCTGAACTCGCCAACCATCAAGGCATTCTCGTCGGCTGCATTCGGGCCGGCAGGGCAGATGTAACCGTAATCCGGATTGCCGCGCTCGGCCGGTATTCCGAAAAGAACGATCGCGCCATTCGCCGCTGCTTCGGACGCAAGTCGGAGCTTATCCGCAAATCCGCCCTTATCCTCGACCAGGTGGTCGGAGGGCAGGACGGCGAGCACGCACTCGGGGGCATTTTTCTCCGACCACAGCGCGGCGACGGCGATCGCCGCTGCCGTATTGCGTCCTTCGGGCTCAAGGATGATATCAGCCGGAACGATGCCAATTTCGGTGAGTTGCTCGCCGACGATGAAGCGGTGTTCCTCGTTGCAGACGATCAGCGGGCTATTGATGCCTGGCCCCGCGACGCGGTTGACGGTTTCCTGCAAAAGCGTGAAATCCGAATGGATGCGTTGAAACTGTTTGGGATACATGGCCCTCGAAACAGGCCAGAGCCGCCGTCCGGCGCCGCCGGACACGATCACGGGCTGGATGTTGGCGGTATCGCTATTGGTCATGGACTCGTCGGCTCGGCTGAGAGACTTCTCGGAACGGACCTGCGATGAAGCTTCCGGTCCCGATACCAACGTAGATCGGCATGGTTTCGGATTGATTAACGCCGACGGTCCGGCATGACCCGAAAGCGCGGATCTGAGCCGACATTAACCCTCGGAAAGAGACAGAAAAAGAAAAGGACCGGCACCCTTGAAGCGCCGGCCCAGTTCCTTAGGCGAGGTTCTGTGACTGTTATTACACGAACAGCTGCAGAATGGCCTGTTCCGCCTGAGACGAGAACGCCAGCGCCTGCGTACCCAGAGCCTGTCGGGTCTGCAAAGCGAGGAGGTTCGCGCCTTCCTCGTTGAGGTCGGCAAGGGTAAGCTTACCAGCACCTTCCTCAAGCGTGTTGACGTAGTTCTCGGTGAACTCCAGACGGGTGGACAGCAACGAAATGTTGGTACCCAGCGTCTGAGCGTTCGACCGTAGAGTCGTCAGTGCCGTATCGAGATCGTTGATAAGGCTGTCGATGGTTGACGTCGCACCGGCCGTAATGACCGTACCTTCGGCTGCGACCGATTCCTGCGTCAACTGAGCCTGCGCTGCCACGGAAGCCTGGGAAGCGATCGAGGCTCCGGAAGCAACACTGGCGAACGAAGAAACAGCTGCGCGGGTTGCATCGGAAGTAGCCGCCGCCACGCTTGCGACCGAAGCCCGCGACGCACGAGACGCGCGGGAAGCGATCGAAATCTGCGAAGCCACGGAAGCCTGATTGCCGAGAGCTGCCTGCGAAGCGACCGAAGCCTGCGAAACAACCGCAGCCTGGGACGCGACAGAAGCCAGCGAAGCAATCGAAGCCAGAGCCGCACCGGAGCCGGCCGTACGGGCCGCAACGGAGCCACGCGAAGCACGCGAGGCCGCCGTACCGAGACTGGCGACAGACGCCTGTGAGTTAACCGCCGCCTGCGAAGTGCCCACGGCTGCCTGCGCGGTAACCGCCGCCTGTTCGGTGAAGGCCGCAACGGAAGCCTGGGACGCCACGCTAGCAAACGACGAAACAGCCGCACGAGTCGCGTCAGACGTAGCCGCAGCAATGCTCGCAGCCGATGCACGAGAGGCAACGGAGGCCTGCGACGACCGAGTGGCCACCGAAGCCTGCGAGCCGACCGAAGCCTGCGAAGCGACGGATAACTGCGAGGCGACCGAAGCGTTCGTGCCGTCAGCCGCGCGGGACGCAACCGAAGCCTGGGACGCAACCGAAGCCTGCGAAGCGACCGAAGCCTGCGAGCTCGAAATCGCTGCAACCGATGCCTGCGAAGACACCGCGGCGAACGAAGCAACCGAAGCCAACGCGGCACCAGAACCCGCGGTTCGCGCGGCAACCGAGCCACGAGACGCCCGAGAGGCAACCGCAGCCTGCGACGAGTTGCCGGCAACGGAATTCTGGAAGTTGACCTTTGCTTGCGTCGCAACGGAGGCCTGCGAAGCGATCGACGTCAGCTGCGCAATGTTCAGGCCGGAGGTACCGGAACGAATGTCGACCGAAGCGATCGAGATCGCGCTCGCCGTTTTCTCCGAGAACTGAACACTGAGAGTCTGACCGGTCCCGTTGACCAGATTCACGCCCTGATAAGACGCGTCGGCCGCGAGGTTGTCGATCTGGGTACGGAGGTCGTTGAACTGGGTCAGCAAAGCACCCAACTGCGAACCGGTCGCCGACTTGGCGGAGTTCAGGATACCTTTCAGCTGCCGAACCAGACTATCGATCGCGTCCACGCCATCCGCCGCGGCGGTCAGCGTGCTGATGGACTGATCAATCGTTTCTTTGCGTTCCGTGAAGTCATTGGCACGGTCGCTAAGCGAACGACCCTGGAAGAACGCCACCGGATCGTCAATAGCGGACGAAACCTTAAGGCCCGTCGACAGACGGGTATTCGTCCGTGCAATTAGATCAGATGTGCGCTGAAGAGACAGCAGTGAATCGCGCACTGCTGCTGAGAGTGTTACGTCACTCATTTTGAGACTCCTTTCTAGAGTACCAAAGAAGCGGGAGACGCTTGAACCCGCTTCCAATTAAAGGTGTAGTTCTCACACCCGCGCCGAAACTAGCAGAACTGGGCAAGAAAATCCATAGAAAATCTGGAAATGCCGGCTTGCTCAGAAATCATCGTTGTGCACCGCAAAACATGTAAATCGCTGATAAAAATGGATAAACTTGTACACTTCAGGTTTTCTCGACTTTCGTTGCCAGGTTTTTTACCTCTTGGCTACGTTCGCGCGGCGCGACCAGCACCGTATTGCCTTCGACAACGATGACGAGGTCGCTGCAACCGACGACCGCGATGCGGTGATCTGCGTCGGCTCGCAACAGGCATCCGCGGATATCGTCGGTCACGGTTCGGCCGGCTCGGACATTGCCGTGGGCGTCGTGCGGCGAGATTTCCCATAAGGCTTGCCAGGACCCGATATCGCTCCATCCAAAATCCGCCTCGACGACGGCCGCCGCCGAGCAGTTCTCCATGACGGCATAGTCGATCGATTCACCCCGGATCGCGGCAAACGCCGAAGCCCCGGGCCGGACGAGGCGGCCGTCGCTTTCGCCGTCGGCCAACGATTTTTGGCAGCCTTCCAGGATGTCCGGCCGTTGCCGTTCGAGTTCACTCAGGTACACGCCGGCGCGGAACAGGAACATGCTGCTGTTCCAGGTGTAGTCGTTATCTTCGAGGTATCGCTGTGCAGTTTCCTGGTCCGGCTTCTCGACGAATGCAGAGACACGGTACGTCGCAGAACCACCGCCGCCGATGGCCTCTCCTCGCCTGATGTAACCGTAGCCGGTTTCAGGGCGGGTTGGCTTCAGGCCGAATGTCGCGATGAGTCCGGTTTCAGCCGCATCGCGCGCCGCCCGAACGGCCCGCTCGAAAGACGGCATGTCGTTGATCGCGCTGTCGGACGCGGCGACCAGCATCAAGGTGTCCGGTGAAACCTCGGCCGCGAGGACCGCGGCCAGCGCGATTGCCGGGGCCGTGTTCCGGCCGACCGGTTCGAGAATGATCCGCGCCGGATTAATCCCTGTCGCACGGGTGTCCTGCTCGATCCAGTCGATGTGTTCTTCGTTGCAGACAATGACGGGCGGTGCGTACAATTCGCCCGACAGCCGCTTCAGGGTTTCGGCGAATAGTGTCGAGTCGCCGTTAAGGGCATGGAACTGTTTCGGGCGTTTCGTCGTCGACAAGGGCCAAAGGCGCGTGCCCGATCCCCCTGACAGTATGACCGGCACGACCGACCCCATGTTGAACCGCCCTTTTTCCAGGATTGCTGCCTCGAACAGATGATTGTTCAGCAGCGTTAATTCTCAGTTAAACTAGCGCTTCTAGATTTGCTGCAACCGACGGCAAACCTGGCGCTACCGTGCGGACAGCATTGTCGTGCGGGCCGGTACAAGGAGGGGTCATGGCCGACGCGAATGTCAGCGGCACGGAAAATCAGAAGTACGACGAACTCATCCAGCGTGGCGTCGCCCAACTGGGCATAAACGATCTCGAAGGCATGGCCGACAGCTGTGCGATCGCTGCGCGAGAGGTGCCCGACCGCCCTGAAGCGTACGCGCTGCTCGGTGTTCTATCGTTCGTTATGGACGATTTTGGCCGGTCGATCGAGTTGCTGACAAAGGCGCACGAGATCGATCCGGACATGCGGGAGTGCGCGGAGTTTCTGGCCCATGTCCATGCCCGGGCGGGAAACCTGAACGACAGCGTCTATTTCGCGAAGATTGCGGGAACCGGCGATTCCAGCCCGCTGCTCGCCGGTGTCGAGGTTGAAGGACTCAACGATCTGGCAGCCGCGCTCGACGAGTCCGAGGAGAAGTCGTACCTGATGATTGCGCAGAAAGCGCTATCCGAAAACCGGTATGCCGACGCAGTGGCCGAGTGCGAGAAGGAACTGCGGCTTCGTGCCGGCGATCTCGACGTGTTTCTGACCCTTGGTGCCGGCCTTATCGGACTCGACAAACCGCAGCGGGCAATGAACGCGTTTCGGGCCGCGATACACATCGATCCGACCAATCCCGACGCTCACCTCGGATTGGCCCAAGTGCTGATCTCACTTGGTGAGCCCGGCCGCGCCGCTATCTGTGTCGACAAGGCGGCCAATCTCGGCATTTCCGAACCCGGCCTCCTGGCGAAGGCTGCCTCAGTTTCCGCGATGATCAATCCAAAGACCCTGCCGGAGAGCATTGCTGCCGCGTGGCCTGCCCAGACCGCAATCTCGACCAACCGAAAATCTGACAGTGATGCGGGTGATCTGAGGATCGGCTACCTAACGGATTGTGCGCGCAACGCGAACGAAATGCGGATACTCGAGAGCATGCTCAGCGGTCAGGATCGTGAGTCGGTCATTTCGATCGTTTACTCCGCCAATGTTCCGGGGGATCCGACACCGTCGCGACTCGGCAGTCTATCGGCTGGTTGGTTGAATATCCGCGATCATGGTGACGAGGCGGTCATCACGAGGATGCGTGCGGACAAACTCGACCTCCTCTTCGATCTGACTTTCCGCCCTGGCGGCGAGCGACCCGGGATTCTACAGGCGCGGCCGACGCCGTTGATTATTGGCAATTTCGGGCCTAAGCCCGGATTCCTGGGGGCGTCCTACGATCGATTCCTGGTTCACCGATTGAGTGCGACCGGCGATAAACGCGAATTGCCGATCGACGTATCGCCGCTGGCCATCGACCCAAAAACAATGGCTCCGGTCGGCGATACCGTTCCGGCCAAGGAGCGCGGATACGTGACTTTCGGCACGACGCTCGATCTCAGTTTTCTGACGCCGGCGGTCGCGGCAACGTACGCTGAAGTCCTGCGCGCTGTGCCTGGTTCGCGGCTGATGCTCGGCAATCGCAATCTGGTGCCGGAGGAAGTCCGCAACCGCGCCATGGACTACTTCGCCGACCACGGCGTCATTGACCGTATTGATATCGAAGAGTTCGAGTTCCGAAGCGACGAAACGATCGTTGTTCGCCGCTTGAAGTTCATGGTTTCCATCGATGTCTATCTGGAGACGTTTCCGACCGGCGGCCCGTTGTCGACGATCGATGCGTTGTGGGCCGGCACGACGGTGGTCGCGATGAACGGTCGCCCGATCGACGGTGCGGTCGCCCCCAGTATCCTGCACGCAGCGAATCTCTCCGAATGGGTCGCGGCGGACCGCGATGGATACATTGAGGCCGCAGTGGCTGCTGCCGGGCGATGCGAGGATCATGGATTCCGTGCCGCGTTCCGGGACAAGGTCCGCGAGACGTCCGTTTTCGACGTCAAAACGGCATCGCGCGGGCTCGAAAAGGCGTTGCGACATCTGCTTGATCGCTGACGAGGGTGCGGATGCCGGCCGAAACCGGTTCACACGATCAGTGAGAGAACCGTGTTCGATGAGAAGTTGTCAGGGTCCATGGCCTCGACGAGTCTGTCGGCACTCTGGCTCGCGAAATCGAAGCCGATTTCAATTGCTTGCAGGAAGGTCGCGTACTCCGTCTTAAGTCGCTGTACCTCGAACTCCGCCTCAACAGCCTGTTCGACACTGATTTCCGAAGATTCGATCCGCAGCTTCTTAAGCTTGCGGTCGATCTGGTCGATAACGTTGTCGGCCATCAGGTTGAGGGTCGCGGTGGTGTCGGCCGCGGCGCCAGCTGCCAGGGCGATATCGTCGAGAAGATCGAGGATCGCCCGGTTGTCGTTTGTCGATGACTCGCTGCCCTCTTCGTCGATGGTCCCCTCTGTCGGCGTAAGAGCCTGTAGTTCCTCAAGTTTGGATTTCAGGATAGTGGCATGGCTGCCGTCGAAAAACTCAGGGTCCGAGGTTTCGACCAGCCGATTCGTCTCTGTCACGAGCGACGCGAGTACCGATTCGTAGGTCGTGATCTCGCTGGCGCTCAGATTGTCCGGGTCGGAGTCTCCGAGTTCGAGCGCGATCGAAGCGTTGGTCGCAAGCGTTGAAATCGTGGAGAACCGCTGATTATTGGAGGTGTTGAGAAACTCGAACTCCGATACCTGGGCACGACGATCGTTGAGCTGATCAGTGACCTGCTGAATCCGGTTGAGCTGGCTCTGCCGACCGGTGATGTTCTCGACCTCGACGATCTCGGCGTTGAGGCGCCGAATGACCGTATCCTGCAGCGCCGCGAACTGAATGTTGAATGCGACGTTTCGCGCCTGAGACTGGGTCGACGTCAACAGGTTCGACAGGGAGTCCTGCAGATTCTGATTCAGCGATATGACCATCGTTCAGGTCCGCTACCTCTAGCTGTGTCTTCTACACGCCGTTGATACGTATTCTATTGCCGGCATGCGATCCCGACACGCCATTCTGATTCGGGATCGCCAGTAACGCTGTGATGCCCATCATACCACAGCGTCGCCAACTCTACACCTTGGTATTGAGATTCGCGATTGCTTCCGCGGCGGCTTTCGCCTCGTCGCTGCTCGCCGATTCGGCATTCGACTCGCCGCCTTCCGCTTCCGCGGCGCCCTTGTTCGCGTTCTCGAGGGACGCGAGCAAACCCGACGCGATGTTGCGATTGATGTCGATTAGCGTCGAGATCTTGCCCGGGACAGGATCTTTGAGAGCCTCGACCGTGTGCTTGTCGACGAACTTGCACAGCGTCAACATGTTTGTCCGCACATCGTCCGGGAGGTTGGACGTGTTGTCGACGGTCATCTCCGCCTGGAAAATCGTCCAAAGACGCCAGTTGAGGCGGAGTGCGTCACGCACCCGGTTGCGATCCTTGATATCGCTCTGATTCGCGTTGTCCGACGCGGCGGCCATGCGGCGGGCGGCCTCGATCAGCGCCCAGGCCTCCGTGTATGTCGGCAGCCCCGGCTGCGGCACGCGGCCGTAACCGCTGCTGTCACCTTGCTGATAGGCCTGAACCTTCTTGGCATCGGACATCTTATCGTCTCCTGAGCGCTCGTTGCTGTTGGCAACATGCGAGCGGTCGTCCGTTTCGTTCGGGTAATCTTCGACGGTTTCGTTCTCTCGGTGAAGTAACAACTTAACCTCCTTGGTATCAAGTATCCAATTTTCCCTCATTGCCGGGCATTCGCGCGGGCCCGATCAGTCAGTCTTCTACAGGAAGTCCACCAGGTTGAAGCTCATGACGCGAGACATAGCCTGGTATGACGCTTCCAAGGCGCGCTGGTCCGCCAGCAACCGGTTGATAGCGTCGAGCTGGTCGACATCCTCGATGTCGGTTATGAAGTTCGCGACGATGTTGTTGTAATCCTCCTGTGCAGCCCGCGCGTCGTTCAGCACGATCTGCTTGAAACCCAGTTCGAATTCGATCTCGTCGAAATCCTGGTTCAGCTCCTGGCCGAAAGGCGGCGTGCCCTCGGCCGGCGACGACAAAGCGTCATCGAGCAGGTACATGGCCTGGTCGATTCGCTCTTGGTTGTTATCAAGACCGCCTTCCGTGCCGAATTCGCCCTGAAGCAGGATGCTAAGCGCGCGAATGGCCTTCTCGAACGCCGGGTGCGTCGCATTGACGTCGATGTCGATGGACCTGTTGGCGTCGACGCGGTGCGTCAGTTCGACCGAGTCGCCCTGGTAGTAACTCTGACTTGCCGAGATCGTGCCGTCCGCGCCGAAAATCTCGATAGAAGCGGTGTTGTTCGCCGACGGCGTGAAGGTGCCTGGCGAGCCAAAGGTCTCGCCGGACGCTAGGGTGATTGTCGAACCGTCGCTCGAAACCGACCCGATCGTGTACGTGCCGGCATTCGCCGTGCCCGTCAGGGTGAACTGCATGCCCGCACGTAGGTTGTCGAAGACGTCTGCGAGGGCCGTCCCGCCGGTGATTCCGCTGAGCGCCATCGTCGTTCCCGTGAACGTGATCTCGTTACCGAGTTGCAGTTCGATGTCACGGTCGTCGAAGTTCATGAGGGACTCGGCCGTGACCGTTTCGTTCGCCGTGAATACGGTGCTCGCCGATCCGTCAACGGCCGTCGCGACGGACAAGGCATTGTCGTTACTCGCGCCGCCATTGGTGGCGGTGACGCTGATCGAGTGACTGGTGGTGCTGGTGGTGGCGTAAGAGATTTCGAGCTCGGCATTGCTGCCGCCATTCGATGCGATAACGAAACGATTGAGCGTCGAGTTGTTGTTTATTGCCGATACAAGCCCGTTGCGGATGTCGGTCTCGTCCGCTTCACCACCGGTCGTGGTGTAGCTCACGGTCGTTCCGTCGATCGTCACCGAATAGACGTCACCCGCTTCGATGGTCACCGGGGTGTCGATCGTCACCGTGTCCTGACGGATGGCGTCGGGCGACGTGTCCAGTGTGATCGTGCCGGTCGAACTATCGACGGTCAGAACCTGGAAGATGCCGTCCTGGGTGCCGCCGGCGGTGCCGCTGAGGCGGAAGAAGTCACCGGGCTGAACGTTGCGGAACACTTCAGTATCAGCATTGCCGTCGAGATCGACGGCCTGGATTGTTTCGTTCGTGTCGTTGATCACCAGGGAAGTGCCGACGGTATAGTCGAAGAACGTCGTGCCGCTGCTGAGACCTTCGTCCGTCAGTTTCGACGACGAGATCGTGACCGTCGTACCGTCGTCCGACACGGATTCGATGGTGTAGGTGCCGTCGTTTCGCGCGGTACCGTCGACGACGATCTTCTGGCCGACGTCAAACTCCGTGAATGTGCCGGCCTGATCGACGGTGATCGTATCGCCTGAACGGCTGAAGACCATACGGCTGGTGTCGTCGGACGTCAGTGCGTCATTGTCACCGATGGTCAGGGTCTGGGACGACGCGACGGTCAGAATTTCTGTCTGTGCCGCGATGGTGATGCTGGCCCCGCCGCCGCCGACGGACTCGACGACGACCTGCTGATCGTTGTTGGCCGTCCCGGATATCGTAATGACGTCGCCGGCGCTGACGGTGGCGAACGGCGTTCCCGCGCCCGCCGTGATCGTGCGTCCAGCTTGGTTGAATGTGACGGTCTCCGCAGGAAGGTTGAGCCCGCTCAGGAAGCTCAGATCAGCGGCCACGCTGGCCTCGTCGGTCAGCTGCGTGTTGACCGTGCTCTTGCCGGTCACGGTGAACGAGCCGTTGCTGGTGTTGGTGCCGCTGAGCTGGATGACGTCGTCGACGTCGACCGAGTCGAAGGAGCCGTCGGTCAATGCCGTGATCGTTCCGGCGTCACGGTCGAGCGCAAGATTTCCCGTGTCCGTGTTGGTCAGCTGGGTGCCGTCGGGCAGTTCGATGACGCCCGTCGAGACCGACGCCTGATCGAACAGGCGGCGCGGCAAGGTTTCGTCGGTGAACATCTCCGTCGAGACATAGATCTTGGTGCCGTCAGATGAAATTTCGTCGATGCGGTAATCGCCGTTGTTGTTCGCGGTACCGGAGACGGAGATCAGGCTGCCGACCTTGTAGTTGGAGAACAGAGCCGAGTTCGCCTCGATCGAACTACGGCCGCCGTCGGTGGTGTCCGCGTCGTCATCCTGGCGAAAGATCAGGAAGTTATCGGTATTGATGTGGTTGGCGTCGAGGAGAGTCGTATCCTCGCTGACCGTCAGCTCCGACAAGTGGGCGTCACGCGTCGTCGCGTATCTATTGATTGCGCCGTCGTACTTGTTCTGGAAGTCCGAGATACTGGTCAGGCCTAGGTCGATGGGCTCGGTGTTTACCCGGCTGCCCGAGAACAGATACTGACCGTCGACGTCGACATTCAGGAACGCTTCGATATTCTTGAGGGTGTTGAATGCGAAGGTCTGCAGTTCCGTGACCGACCCCTCGTCAAAGGCGTCCCGGCTGGCGAAGTTCACAACTGTTTCGCGGGCATCCTGAACGCTCTGGCGAATGGACGTCAGCGATGTCTCCATGACGCTCAGGCGGAGCTCCTGCGTCTGGTTGTTCTGCATGTATTTCAGATTAAGGTCGCGCGACGTCTCGAGGCTCACCAGCCGCTGCGACTGGAACGAGATGCCGGCATAGTCCTGTGACACCTTTCCAGATACGACCTGGAAATTGGTGGCGGTCCTGCGCTCCTGCGTGCGCAGCATGTTGTTGATCAGGGCATTGATGGTCGAAGCATCTGATACACGTGTCATGTTACAAACCTCATGATACGGCCTGATCCAGCGTCTCGAACATCTCCTGGATGACCGAAACCACCCGGGCGGATGCCGAGAAAGCTTGTTGGAAGAGAATCAGGTTCGACATTTCCTCATCGAGGCTGACGCCGCTGATGCGCGACGCATTGAGCTCGAGATTCTCGACGATGCTCACCTCGGACGCGATCTGCACCGTATTGGTGTCAGCCAGATCGGCGTTACGAGCCAGGATCGCGCTGGCGTAGTCCTCGAAGGTCCTGGACTGGATCGTCAGGCCGCCCGCCGCAGCGAAGTCCTGGACCCCGCGGAGGGTGTCGGCGATCTGTTGAATCGTCGTGTTGTCGCCGGAGCTGATGTAATACTCGCCGGTTTCGCTGTTGTACTGAGTTGCCGCCGTGGACGTTAGTTGCGGTTCGGCGAGAATGTCATCGCGGACGCTGAGCGTCGTCGCCGAACGGGCATCGGAAATGCCGAGGCCGATATCGTCGATGATCGTGTCGCTGGAGCCCTCGGTGATAACCAGTTCTCGGCCCGAGTCGCTCTGGATCCTGAGGCGCGAGCCCGAACCGTCGGGGATCACCGAGGCAGTCACGCCGAAATCGCCGTCGTTGACCAGTTCGGCGATATCCTCGAGCGAGGCAAGCTGCGGGATGTCGATGCTGCCCAGCTCGTTTCCGGAACCTACGCCGTTGATGCGGTCGTAGAACGTCAGGGTGCTGGCCGAAGCGGAGAAACTGTTCGACAAGATGTTGGTGTCGTAGAGCGTTCCGTCGGCGCCGTCGGTGAACAGGTCGTTGAGGCCGAAGAAGTTGGAGAAACCGTAGACGGTTTCGTCGATGTCGCCGTCGCCGTCCGAGTCGAAACCGATCTCCGCGTCGCTGGCGCTGCTGCCATCCGCCGTCGCGGTTTCGTCGCGGAATGCCAGTGACAGGTTCGTGTTGTTGACCTCGATCTCGAGTTTCCGGCTGTTGCTGTCGATCTGGACCGTCGCCGATGCGGCGCCGTTGGCGCGTAACCAGTCCTCGATCGATGCCGCGACCTCCGTGATGCTCCAGGGTCCGCGCGATGCTTGAACCCCGGTGCCGAACGCGCCGTTCGTCATAATCGTGTTGAGGGTCGTCGACGCCTGCTCCTCGCCCGAGTTGTTGAACAGGGCGATGGTGACGTCGGCGGTGGAGTTCGTGCTGTCGAGCGTGATGGTCTGATCGTCGGCGTCGATGAACGAGCGCGATCCCTCGAAGGATTGAAGACCGGGAAACGACGTTCCGCGGTTGTGGACCTGATTGACCGCCTCTTTCATCTTGCTGGCGAGTTCGTCGATCTGCGCCTGAAGCCCGGGCAGAATGTCGTCTCGCTGCTGAATGAGCCCGGCCAGCTTGCCGCCCTTGATCTCATTGGTGATCTCGTTGTCCGGCGCGATGTCACCGACATAGATGCCGTTGAGATCGCCCTCGGCGAACGTCGATGTACTGCTGAGCGATCCGACCGCCGTATGGGTTACTGTGTTCGCCGTCCTGTCGACGAGCGAGAAACCGTCGGAGCCGAACACAACGAGGTCGCCGTCGCTGCGCGGGAAGTAAGTGATGTCGACGAGTTCCGAGAGCTTCGTCAACGCGAGATCGCGCTGATCAAGCAGGCTGGTGACATCGTTGTTCACCGCCTGGTTCCGGATGATCAGGTCGTTGGCTTCGGCGATCTGTCCCGTTAGGTCGTTGACCTCGGCAACGGTGCGCTCGAGTTCCTGATCGGCCTGCACGCGCAGCGCCTGTATTTCTTCCGTCATCGCCTTGAGCTTGAGAGAGACTTCGTTGGCGTAGCGGACGAACTCGTTCAGATCCAGCGCCTTCTCCGGCGACACGGCGAGCGACTCGGCCGCCTGACTGAACTGGTTGACGATGTGCGAGATCGAGTTGTTTGCCTCTGGCGTGCCGAACTGTACCTGTAGCCGCTCGTAGTAGATGACCTGGGACTCGAGCTTCTGGAGCTGCGATGTCTCGCGCCGCAGGTCCTTCAGCAGTCCTTCGTCGACGGCGCGGGTGAACTCCGCCAGCTGTACGCCGGCACCGGCGCCGGCGAGAACGCGCTGTTCGAAGTTGATGATCTTCCGGGAATAGCCCTCGGTGTTCACGTTGGAGATGTTGTTCGCCGACGTGGTGACCGCGTTCTGCGTCGTCAGAAGCCCGCTTTGCGCGGCGCGGAGGGCTGTTGTCAGATTGCCGACCATTCAGTGGCGCTCCCGTTCACATCGAACCCTGTTAGAGGACCTGGTTGTAGGAAACCGGCGACGGCGTCTGCTCGGCGGATCGCGAA
The DNA here is from genome assembly GCA_040219295.1 of Rhodospirillales bacterium. Classification (GTDB taxonomy): domain Bacteria; phylum Pseudomonadota; class Alphaproteobacteria; order Rhodospirillales; family Casp-alpha2; genus JAVJST01. The sequence continues at coordinate 124,290 of JAVJST010000002.1, read as the reverse complement.
CCTGGCGAGATGGTTGCCGAACGCGTGTAGTTTCCGGCCTTCGGTGTGCATTCCACCGCGGCGTCGCGAATCGCATTCATCAATTGCTCGTTGGCCTGGATCGCCGACTTCAACGCGCTGGCGTTGGCGTCGACGAGAACCTTCAGCCGTTCGCCTGTCTCGCGCAGCATTTGCCGCGTGTGATCGTCAACGTCACCGATCTTGCCATTGTCCTTGGACAGTCCCTTGACCAGAAGCTCGAAGGCACGGCACAGGCGGTCCTTCTCCTCGATCCGGGCGCGCATGGTGTCGAGCTTGCGTTCCTTGAGGCCCGACGTTTCCTCGGCGAGCAGGTCGCAAAGCCGCTCCGAAACCGAGGCCAGCGATTCAACCTTTTCCTTGAAGTCCATGTCAGTTCCCCTCCTGAAGGCGGATCATCTGTTCGAGGACGTGATCGGCAATGCCGACACCGCCTTGCTTGGCGATGGCCTTGCCGTACTCCTGCACCTGCATCGAGCGCCAGATGTCCTCACCCGGGCCGCCACCGAACGGGGCTTCGGGCTCGATATCGTTGAACATCGGGGCCAGGGCCTGGGCCAGGAAGAAGGCCTCGAAGTCCTCGGCGACTTTTTTCATCTGGCCGTAGCTCGCGTCCTTGGCCGGCATCTCAGGCGCCTTGGCGGCGTTGTGCTGATAGGCGAGGTTGGCCTGCAGGGTGCCGATCTCGTTCATCACATCACCATAATTTCTGCCTGCAGGGCGCCGGCCGCCTTGACCGCCTGCAGAATGGTGATCATGTCGCGCGGTCCGATCCCGAGCGCATTGAGGCCGTTAACGAGTTCCTGCAGTGTGACGCCGCCGTCGACGACGGTCAGGCGACGATCGCCGTCCTCGTTGACCTCGATGTCGGTTCGGTCCACGGTCGTCGTGGTGCCGACTTCGGCGAACGGGCCGGGTTGCGATACCTGCTGCGCCTCGGTGATGCGGATCGTCAGGCTGCCCTGCGCGATGGCCACCGTCGAAATCCGCACCGCATCGCCCATCACGATGACGCCGCTTTGCTCGTCGATGATGACCCGGGCCAGTTGATCCGGCTCGACCCGGAGTTGTTCAATGTCGGTCAGCATCTCAACCAGCGTGCCGGCGTAGTTCTGCGGCATCTGGACTGAAACCGTGCTGGGGTCCGTTGCCTCGGCGGCATTGGTGCCGAGGAAGGCGTTGATCGCCTGCTGGATGCGGCGCGCGGTGGTCAGATCGGGATTGCGCAGCATCATGTTGACCTCGCCGAGATCGGTCATCTCGAAACCGAGCTCGCGTTCAATGATCGCGCCATTGGCAATGCGGGCGCTCGTCGGAACACCCTTGGTAACCGTTTCCGCGTTGCCTTGAGCGGTGAAACCGCCGACTGCCAACTGTCCTTGTGCGACGGCGTATACCTCGCCGTCGGCGCCGAGCAGGGGGGTAACCAGCAGCGTGCCACCGAGCAGGCTGTCCGCGTCGCCAAGCGCGCTGACGGTAACGTCGATTCGGCCGCCCTGACGGGCGAACGGAGGAAGGACGCCGGTCACCATGACCGCCGCGACATTGTCGGAGTCGACATCGTCGTCGTTGGTCGAGACGCCGAGGCGGTTCAGCATCGACTGCAGGCTTTCCTTCGTGAAGTGGCCGTCGGTGATCGTGTCGCCCGTGCCGTTGAGGCCGACGACCAGGCCGTAACCGACTAATTGGTTCTCTCGGATGCCTTCGATCTCGACGATGTCCTTAATCCGGGATGCGGTGTGCGCCGTGTCCGCGAACAGCCCGACTACCACCGCGGCAAGCGCCATAATCATGGCGCCGCGCCCGAATAGTGAGCGAATGTCGTTCATCGTCGGGATTGAAAGGTTGATGGACATTGTTGTCTCCGGGTTCCCGTTCCTTGTCGCTCGGCCTTTATTTGGCCTTCTGCAGGCAGATCGATGCGATTTCCATGCCAGAGTCATCGAAAGAATAAACGTTTATAATCAGTGCATTATAGGGCGCGGGCATAGCCTCTTTCCTTGGTTTGCAGGGCTTGAAATGCCGACCCGGCAGTTTTTGCCGCTATCCCGAAAAAAGAGTGGTTTAGTGACCTCAGGACGCCGGTACTGGGTTTGGCGGTCCGGAACCGGTCGCCGCGCTAGCGCTTCATCTGGTTCAGCAGTTCCAGCATCTCGTCCTGCGTGCGGAATGCATTGGCTGACGAGTTGTAGGCGACCTGGGTCTGGATCATCTTCGTGAACTCGTCGGTCAGGGAAACGTTCGAGAGCTCGTGAGCGAACGGCAGGAACGAGGCGGTGCCGTTGGCATCCACCGTCTCGATCACGGCTTCGCCCGACTCGGCGGATTCGACAAACGACATGCCGTTGATCGCCTCGAGTCCGTTCTCGTTGGGGAAACGCGCCAGTGGGATCTTGTAGAGGCGCACCCCAGTGCCGTTGGCGAACTGGCCGACCACGTGCCCCTCGCTGTCGAACGTCACCGATTCCAGCTCTGCGGCTTCGAAACCGTTGCGGTCGTAGGCCTTCGGCGTGAACGGTGCCGAGAACTGGGTCAGGCCTGCGACATCGAGGTCGAAGCTGGCGGTGCTGGCAGCCGTGCTGCCGGAGGCCGGGAAGGCGAACGTCAGAGTGATCGGGTCGGGTGACGTCAGCGTACCGCCAACCTCGACGCCGGCCTGGCCGTCACCGGTGAAGGCAAGCTGCGTCACCGCGGTCGTAACGTAGCCGCCGCCGCTCGCGCGTGTCGTTGTGACGTCGGCGGTGTTTACCTGATTAGGTGTCGCCGCCGCTTCGGTCAACGCGTCCGCGATGGCGGTGGTATCCGGATCCGGACCATTGGCAATTGTCGTCGCGACCGAGATCGCGATTCCCGAGGCCGTGCCGTTGTCGTTCGGTGTGACGATCGTCGTGTGGGTGCCGCCCGCGGTCGTGTTGGTGAGGAGTATCTGACCGGCCGTGGCACCGGCAGATGCGGTCGCAAATGCGTTGATCGTGCCGTTGGCGTTGATCTGAGCGATCAAGCCGTTGCGGATGTCCGCAACCGACGTTTCGGTGCCGAGCGTCGTGTACGTGACCACGGTGCCGTTGACATTGACGTCGTACGTGTCGCCGGCTTCGAAGGCGGTCGGCGTGCCGATGGTGATGGTGTCCTGCTGCGGCACATCGACGTTCGAAGACAGGGTGAAATCGTCTCCGTCGGTGACGCCCGTCAGGACGATCTCGCCAGTGCCGGCACCATTGCTCGCGGTGACGATCGTGTTGGGTGGCGCCGCCGCATTGATGTTGGTGACGAGATTGTTCCGGACGTCCGTGATGGTATCGCCGGCGCCGGCGGTGTAACTGACCGTGGTGCCGTCGATAACGACGTTGTAGACCTTGCCTTGTGCGACGGTGCCGCCGACGGTCACCAGGCTTTCCTGCGGCGTCGGACTGCCGTTGGTCGTGCTGGCCGTCACCGTGTAGACCTCGTCGGCCGTGGCGCCGGTGATGACGATTGTGCCGGCAGTCGTGCCGGCGGTGGCGGTGGCTTCCGCACTGAGATCCGTGTCGGCATTGAAGGCCGCGATCAGAGCGTTCGTGACGTCGCTCAGGGTGTCGCCGGTCGATACCGAGTAGGAGACAGTGCCGATATCGGATATCCCGATCGTATACTGATCATTGCGTTCAAGGGTCCCGCCGATCTGGATCTCGTCCACCTTCGTGACCGGCGTTCCCTGGTAACTGGCGGAGACTTCCCAGTCGTTTGTCGAACTCTTGGTGAAGTTAAGACGCGCAAACTTTCGGTTGCCGAGAGAGTCAATGAAATCAATAGTATAATCCTCGATGCCTTCGGGTGCGTTGGCGCCCGAGTTGAGCGCCGAGATCGCCGCGAGATGATCGTTGATGATTTCGCCTTCGGACGGAAGGTTGAGCACCAGGTCGGCCAGCGACGTCGCCTGGCCCGCGTCGGAGAATGCGTTCTGGTCGACGCGGATCGGCACCAGCGCGCCGGTCGTCGGGAATGTGCCGTCCGCTTCACGCGCGTAACCGAGCAGATAGTTGCCGTTCTTGTCGACGATGTAGGCTTCGGACGACAGGTAGGTAGTGCCCGTGTCCGGGTCTGTCACCGTGAAGGGGTTTTCCGCAGACAGGTTGAAACTGCCGTCGCGTGTGTAGACCTGCTGACCGGACTGGTCCAGCGTGGTGTTGGTGACGAAGAACCCGGTTCCGGAGATCGCCACGTCGAGATTTCGGGCCGACGCCTGTATCTGTCCCTGCTGCGAGATACGCTGGTAGTAATTCGGAATGGTACCGTTGTTGTCGGTCGATCCCCCGATGTTCTTGCTCAGTACGGTGGCGAACGTCGTGTCGCCGCGGCGGTAGCCGCCGCTCTGGATGTTCGAGACGTTGGTGCCGACAACCTCGAGCGCGAGCGCTTGGCTCCGCATGCCAAGAACGCTGGTTGAGAAGAAACTGTTGATCGCCATGTTCAGAACTGCCTTGTGTGTCGTGCGGCGGACCTGACGGCGGTCCGGACGCATTGCGCCACGCCTTGCGATGCAAGACGGGTGCCACTTTCGGCAGAATCTAACTATCTGAAATTGCTTGATTAATATCGAGAGGCCCGGTGCCGGCCCTTGCATGGCTTGCCGGATGACGGCCGCCTGCGAAATTTTTGCCGGTTTCAGCCGTCTTTGTCGGTGAACACCAGAACGTCCCCGGGGTCGATCACGACGCGAACCGGTTGACCGTTAACGCCCGCGAACGCGCCGTCCACCCTGGCCATCAACGTGGACGACGGGTCCGTCTCGAGCGCGAGCCGGACCTGAGTGGAGCGACCGATCGAACGGCACCAGACCACCGACATGGGCGTGCCGGCGCCGGTGTTCTCGTCAAGTACTCGGACGTGTTCGGGCCGTACGAGCAGCGATAGCCGGCCGGGTGACGGGTCGCCTTTCAAAGGCACCGGTCCGAAAGGCGTGTCGACAGCGCCGTCAGAGCGGTTCCGGACCGGGATTGCGTTGAGCGGGCCGAACAGGCCCGCCACGAAGGGCGATACCGGACGCGTATAAACATCAATCGGCGATCCGGACTGCGCGATGACCCCCCGATCCATGACAAACAGGCGATTTGCCATATACATCGCTTCTTCCGGATCATGGGTCACCATCAGCGCCGTCTGACCCTGAGCCGCCAGATACTCCAGCGCCTGATCGCGAACCTGCGTGCGTAATGTGGTGTCAAGGCCGGTGAAGGGCTCGTCGAGCAGAAGCACCGTCGGGTTCGGGGCGGTCGCGCGGAGCAGGGCGACGCGCTGCTGCTGTCCGCCCGATAGTTCATGCGGGTATCGGTCGCGATATGCGGCGAGTCCCATCAGTTCCAGCCGAACGTCGAGCCGACGACGGGTTTCGGCATCCGGCGATTGAATGCCGAAGCTGACATTCTCAATCACGGTCAGATGGGGAAACAGGGCGTAATCCTGAAACATCAGGCCGACAGAACGGGATTCCGGCGGCAGGTCGATTGTGCCCGGATCCGCCACCACTCTGTCGCCGATCGTCACCTTGCCGGCCTGCAGCCGTTCCAGACCGGCGACGATCCGAAGCAGTGTGGTCTTGCCGCAGCCCGAGGGACCTAACAGGCAGGCGATCTCGCCTTGTTCGACCGCCAGCGAAACGCGGTCAATGACCGGACGCTGTCCGAAGGCATGCGACACATTCTCAGTCGCGAGGCGGGCGCTCATCTGCGACCGTCCGGTCTCATGTCGCCGAATGCCTGCAAGCGTCGCATTCGAACTTCCGGCGACGATGCCGGGCCGGTAATCGGCGAAAACATCGGTTTTGACGGCGAGTGCATACCAGCTGATCCCAGGGCGCTGTGAGCGATGACAGGCGAATCCGACGACCACGACGTATTCGAAGATCGCCTTCAGGTAAAGACGGCGCCCGCCTGAACCGCCCGAATATCCAGCAATCAAACCGTGTTGTCGACATTCAGCACATGTTTCGTCACACTTGGCGTGCCGATGGAGTCCTTCGGACTAGCGGGATTCGCGTGTCCGTCAACGCAGACAGGAAGACGATGGCTGACTTTAAAGTCGACCGGATCGGGAGTAGCACCGGGCCGCAACGCACCAAGAAAGCCCGCAGAACGAGCGACAGCGACGAAAGCTTCGCTGACGCGCTGCGCGGTGCTGCGGAAACTCAGGGTGCGAACAAGGCCGGCGCGGTCAAGGGTGTCACAGCCGTTGGCGGCGTATTCGCCGTTCAGGAAGTTGGGACCTCGACCGACGGGCGTTCTCGGGGTCTGTTGATCGATTACGGCGACAGTTTGCTGGATCGGCTCGAGGACGTGCGTCTGGAAATCCTGATGGGTGCGGTGTCGAAGGAACATCTCGCCGATCTCGCACACCAGATGCGGCAGAAGCGCCAGCACGTCGAAGATCCGGTTCTGAACGAACTGATCGACGAGATCGAAATGCGCGCCGAAATCGAAATTGCCAAACTGACCCGCGATATCTGAACCGTGGAATTGGCGGCTGTCGCCTTACGGAAACGGTCGACTGAAGCCGGGATCGGTGCGCCAGGGCCCTTTCGTTCGCCTGGAGTGTGGGAAATGCCTTGCGGTTCCGGGACGGGCTCAATATATTCCGCGCCGTTTTCAGGCCCCGCCTTCGGCGACTTGGACCAAGAACCAGGTTGAAGTACAGGAGTTCCCAAGCCCATGACCGTTACCCTGCCCCCGGATTACAAGCCGAGCGACAAGGAAGAGTTCATGAGCCCGACCATGCAGGAGTATTTCCGCCAGAAGCTCTTGCGCTGGCGCGCCGAGCTGGTCGATGAATCCAACGATACTCTTCAGAGCCTGCAGGAAGGCGGCATCGTCGAACCGGACATCGCCGACCGGGCATCGATCGAGACAGAACGGTCGCTGGAACTCCGGACCCGTGACCGCGCGCGCAAGCTGATCGCCAAGATCGATTCGGCGCTGCAGCGTATCGACGAAGGTTCCTACGGTTACTGCGAGGAAACCCAGGAGCCGATCGGCCTTTCGCGGCTCGAAGCCCGCCCCATCGCGACGTTGAGCATTGAGGCCCAGGAACGTCACGAGCGGATGGAACGCACTCATCGCGACGACTGAACGGTTGCGTCAAGAACGATTGATGGCGGGCGCTTCGGCGCCCGTTTTTCGTTTACCCAGCGAAAAAACGGCCGGTGCGAGGCACCGGCCGTGAAGGTGAACCAGGTTCTAAACGGCGAACCTAGAACGGGAAGATGATATCCCAGATCTGCATGCCCCAACGCGGCTGCTGCAGATCGCTTAGAGAACCGCGGCCGCCGTATCCGACGCGCATCTCTGCGATTTTCGTGTGATCGATGGTGTTGTCGGTGTCGATGTCGCTGGTCCGTACGATGCCGGTGACCAGCAGCTCGCGGAGTTCCGCGTTCACGCGCACTTCCTGCCGGCCCATGATGACCAGGTTACCGTTGGGCAGGATCTGGGTGATGATCGCCGCGAACTGCAGATTGATCTCTTCGCTTCGTATGATCTGTCCGTCACCGTCGGTCGAGTGGGTGTTGCCGAACTCGGCAATCGAGCCAGCCGGGCTATTGATGCTCGACGGGAAGATGGCGTCGAGGTGGTCTTCGTAGCCGAGCAGAGAGGTCACGTCGACATCTTCGCTGTCGGTCCGGTCCCGGGTCGTGTTGTTGGCCAACGTCGCGCTGTCGTCGAGGGCAAGGCGCACGGTCAGGATATCGCCGACGTCCTTCGCCCGGTGGTCCCGGAAAAAGGCCTTGGCGCCCGACCGCCACAGCGAATTCGGATTGTCCTCGACTGCCTTCGGTGCCGGCATTGGCATGGTCACCGGGCGGTAGTTCGGCGCCGCGACCGGGTTGTGAATGTCCGCCAGCACGGGCTCCTGCCCGACCTCGGAGAGCTTGGTGAAGGTCTGACAGCCGGCGAGTGCCGAGAACACAGCGGCCATCGCGGCAATCTTCACGGTCGATAGGGTTCGGTTCGTATCCATCGTTGGTTTTCCTTGTCCGGCCCTTGGCGGGCGTCGAACGGGTTGTTGTCTGTTCGCGCTCAGTTCATCGCGACGAGCGTTGATGCCTGGACCAAGGCCTGACCCGGCCCTGTCACCGTCGCCTCGACCAACTTCTTGCTGCGCGTGTTCTGGACCCGGATGACTTCGCCGAGTGCGCCGGCGTCTAGTGCCTTGCCCTGGGCCGTCAAGCGCATCATCGGGTATTCGATGCTGATGGTGACCAGGCTGTGTCGGGCTACAAGTTCCGGCGCCTCGATTTCACTCAGGCGCACGGCCGAGCCGACACGGAGACCGCGTCGCGGCGCCATTCCGACAAGTTCATCCAGACTGGTGACGGCATCGCGCGGTACCTTGTTGGCGTCCACGCGGCGCCATTCTATATCCCGTTCCGAAATCAGCTCGCCGCGTGCGACATGACGCGTCATGACCGGAATTTCCATCACCTGAAGGACGACGCCCGAGACCCGGATTCGCTGGGCCAGGGGATCGCCCGCCGGTGCCACGATGATGGCCGTCATGCGGCCGGAAACGACATCGTAGTCGAGATCGGCGACCTCGATTCCGCCGCGAGACGTGACCGGCAGGTGCAGCTCGAGCGTACGGTTGCTCAGTTGAACCGAAAGATCGCCGCCGGTCGACTGATCACCGATCGCGACGAGCAGTTCCTGCTCGATTTCTTCCCGTGTCACGACCTGGCTGGCCCGTTCGATGACGGTGACGTCGCGCGTACTCATCGGTCTCCAGTCGAGGCGGAAGTGCCGGGCAATCTGATAAAGCCACTGAGCCCCGTAAGTCGCCTGGCGTCCCGGATCCGGGGCGTAGGCGACGGGTTCCGTGGCGAGATCCCCCGTGTTCTCGAACAGATCGCCGAGCAGGATCAACTCGCCGTCGACGATCGCGGATGGACGCAGTGCCACCGGCGAGCCGACGAGCGCATCCTGGTCCGAGGCCTGCCGCGACGATCCGGCCGCCGTGGCGGTGGATGTCGGGATCGCGGCGAAGATCACCGCCGCGACGCCCAGAATGATGAGGAAGGTCCGCATGATCATTCTCCGTTAGCGGACGTTCGACAGCGTGCCCATCATGTCGTCGGAGGTCTGGATGACCTTCGAGTTCATTTCGTAGGCGCGTTGGGCCGAGATCAGGTTTGAGATTTCCTCGACCGCGTTGACGTTCGACGTCTCGAGGAAGCCCTGCAGCAGAGACCCGAAGCCGGCCTCGCCCGGATTGCCGAGCGTCGGCGTGCCGGATGCCGGTGTTTCGGTGAACAGATTGTTGCCCTCCGCCTGAAGGCCGGCGGGGTTGGGGAACGTCGCGACCTGGATTTGCCCGACGTTCTGCAGGTTCACCTGGCCCTGAATCTTGGCGAGGACTTCGCCGCTGGCGTTGACCGTGACGTCGATGGCGTCCTCGGGCACGGTGATGTTGGGCCCGACCGTGTAGCCGTCATGCGTCACCAGTTCGCCGTTGGCGTTGAGCTGGAACGTTCCGTCCCGGGTGTAGGCGACCTCGCCTGTCGGCAGATTGATCGGGAAGAAACCCTCGCCCTGGATGGCAACGTCGAAGGTGTTGTCCGTCGGCGTCAGGTTGCCCTGCTCATGGATGCGGTACACCGCCGCGAGTTTCGTTCCGAGACCGATCTGCACACCCGAGGGCACAATCGTGCCAGCGTCGGACGAAGACGTGCCGACACGCCTTAGGTTCTGGTACAGCAGATCGTGAAACTCGGTGCGTCGCCGCATGTAAGCGGTGGTGTTCATGTTCGCGAGGTTGTTCGAAACAACCTCCACGTTGCGCTGCTGGGCCAACATGCCCGTGGCCGCGATGCTCAGAGATCTCATTGTTCCCGTCCTTTCATAAGGTCAGTTTTTTGTTGTTTGTGATTAGGCGTTCTCGTTCATCGTCCGGATCATCGAGCGCTGCCGCTCGTCTTCCTTCTCGATGAACTTCTTCACGTTGTCGTAGCTTCGGTGGACCTCGATCATCCGCGTCAGCTCGATGATCGGCTGGATGTTTGAACTCTCCAGCATGCCCTGGTTCACCCGAGCCGTTTCGGAGGCCTCGGGCTGGTTGTCGTCGCCCGCGCTGAACAGAAGGGAGCTCTCCTGCTGAAGCGCCAGCGGGTTTGCGAACTCAACGACCCGAAGCCGGCCCAGCGTTCCGTTTTCGGTCGAGATGGTGCCGTCGCCGTTGACGGCGATCTGAGTGTCCGTCGGGCCGAAAAAGAACGGCGTGCCCGTATCGGACAGAACCAGGTCACCCGACTGGGTGACCAGTTGTCCGGTCTGATCGAGCTGGAAGCGGCCGTTCCGCGTGTATCGCTCGCCGACGTCCGTCTCGACCGCGAAGTACGCGTCCCCGCTGATTGCCAGATCGAGCGAATTGCCGGTCGAGATCAAGTGTCCCGGGCTGGTGTCGCGAATAGTCGCGACGTCGCGAACGTACGAGAGTTTTTCCCCCAGTACGTGCTCGTCGCTCCTGGAACGCACCAGATGCTCAACGAACATCATCTTTTCACCCTTGAACCCGTTGGTGTTCATGTTGGCGATGTTGTTGGCGACGACATCCATTTCGCGTCGCAAGACCATTTGCCTGGACAAGGCAATGAACGAAGTTGTTTCCATCGGTTTCCACCTTTGAACCTGAGTTCAGTTTTCATACCCGGCCCCATCGTTGCAGAATGCGTGCCAACAATTTTTTCTATATATTTCAACTAATTGAAGGACAGGCGAAGGTGGATGGGGCAGGATTGTCCGTGACCACCGGAACGATTTACCGAGTATGATCTGCCGCCCTCCGGCCGGGCAGTCGGGGGGCAGCGGCTCGCCGAAACCATGCCGTCAGCGGACAGGCGCCGAGTTGTGCACACGCGCCGCGATTTGGTATTATCGGATTCGGGAATCGGGCTTGATTTTCAAGGTATTCGTGCGCTTCGGCTGAGCCCGGGATCCGGTCGATCCGGCAACGTGCCGGCGGCCGTTCAGCCGGGGGTCAACCTCTTGTTAACCAAGCCGGCCTACTCTGACCTGACGACGGTGTCGGCAGGGTCTCAACGCCTCTGGCCCGGGAGCAAGGCATGGCCGAAGAAGACGACGACATCGAAGAGGCGGATGACGAGGAAGGCTCCGACGAGGAGGGGTCCGGCGGCGGTGGCGGGAAGAAGAAACTTCTGATCATCGTCGCAATCTTGTTGCTGCTGGTGATCGGCGCCGCGGCCGCCGCGTACTTTACGGGGCTTGCCGATCCGCTGGTCGAGGCGATCCTGGGGCCCCAGGAGGAAACGCAGCAGGACGGGCCGATCGCATTTGAAGGCGGCGTGTTCTACGAGCTGCCGGAGATGCTGGTGAACTTGAATACCGCGGGCCGGACGCAGCAGTTCCTGAAGATCAGGATCAGTATCGAAATCGAGAGCGAAGAGGCGATACCCCAAGTCGAGCAAGTGATGCCGAGAATTGTCGACAGTTTCCAGGTCTATCTGCGCGAACTCAGGATCGAGGATCTCAAGGGGTCGGCCGGACTCTACCGTCTGCGCGAGGAGTTGCTGACCAGAGTGAACGCGGCAGCGTCGCCTGTCCGTGTCCGCGACGTGTTATTTCGCGAGATGCTGATCCAGTAGGACGAAAACCGTCGGTGCGGTCTCCGATCGCTCCGACGGAGTAGGGAGAACAACCCATGGCGCCAGCCGACGAAGACGATCAAGAGGCCCTCGCCGCAGAATGGGAGGCCGCGATGGGCGGTGACGATGACGGCGGCGGTGAAGGCGGCGACGATGGCGATGACCTGGCGGCAGAATGGGAAGCCATGATGTCCGACGAGGACGCCGAAGGTGACGGCGGGCCTCAGGAGTCCACCCGGGTCCTCAACCAGGACGAAATCGACAGTCTTCTGGGTTTCGACGAGGACGACGACGGCCGAGACGACCGGTCCGGCATTCAGGCGATCCTGTCCAGTGCGCTGGTTTCGTACGAACGACTGCCGATGCTCGAGGTCGTCTTCGACCGGCTCGTCCGGCTGATGTCGACTTCGCTGCGAAACTTCACATCGGACAACGTCGAGGTATCGCTCGACAACATCGCCTCAATCCGGTTTGGGGATTACCTGAACTCGATCCCGTTGCCGGCCATGCTGAGCGTGTTCAAGGCCGAGGAATGGGACAACTTCGGCCTGATCACCGTCGACTCGTCGCTGATCTATTCGATCGTCGACGTGTTGCTCGGCGGTCGCCGCGGCACTGCGGCGATGCGTATTGAGGGCCGGCCTTACACGACCATCGAACGGTCCCTCGTCGAGCGCATGATCCACGTCATGTTGCAGGATCTGTCGGCGGCGTTTGAGCCGCTTAGCCCGGTCACCATGCGGTTCGACCGACTTGAGACCAACCCGCGGTTCGCCACTATCTCGCGACCGTCGAACGCCGCAATCGTCGCGCGTCTCAGAATCGATATGGAAGATCGCGGCGGGCGCCTTGAGCTCCTGCTGCCGTACGCCACGCTTGAACCGGTCCGCGAACTGCTGCTGCAGATGTTCATGGGCGAGAAGTTCGGCCGCGACTCGATCTGGGAAACCCACCTCGCTGAGGAGCTCTGGCTGACGGAGGTCGATCTCCGGGCCGTTGTCGACGAGCAGGTCATGCCGCTCTACGATGTTTTCGAGTTGAAAGTCGGTTCGCGTTTGATGTTGAACGCAACGCAGAATTCGCAGGTGCAACTGCAATGCGGCGACATTCCGATGTATACTGGAAAGATGGGGCGCAAGGGCGACGGCATCGCCATTCGCATCAACAATCGGATCGACAAACCGCCCAGATCTTGAGTGGGAGAGGCATAGGCCGCATAGACGCCGAAAGCGGCTGTTGTAACGGAGGAGACCCATCGCCGTGCCGTATGCATTGATCATCGACGTGGTCGTCGCGATCCTGCTCGTTGTCACCATCATCTATGCGGTGGGACTGAATCGTCGCCTGACGGCCATGCGCCGCGACCGCGCCAAGCTCGAGAAGATCGCCAACGATTTCGCGCAGTCGACCGCTCGCGCCAACGACAGCATCACGCACCTCAAGAGTACGAACGAGGCCCTGCAGCGTCAGCTCGATACCGCGCAGTCGCTGCGCGACGACCTCGCCTATCTGCTCGACCGCGGCGAGAAGAGTGCCGATCGTCTGGAGGAGTTGGTCCGCGCCGCCCGCGACAAGGTCGGCATCACGCCACTGAGCACAAGTGCCGATGCGCCGAGTGCGGCAACGGTGTCGCAAACGTCGGCGCGCGAGACGGAAGTTGACGGCGGTCAGTCGGAGGCGGAGCAGGCCCTGTTGCGGGCGTTGCGGTCTGCCGGATAACGCCGCGTGAGGAAATGATCAGATGATGTCAATGTTGTCCCGCATCCGGTTCCTCCCCGTGACGATATTCGCCGCGACTCTGATGCTGACCATCAAGGTCTCGGACATCTGGGAGGGGGTCGAGGGACTCGCCGAGAGCACGCTGGAGATCTCTCAGGCTTCGGCGCAGATCGCCGATCAGCAGGAACCGCAATCGCTGACACCGAGCTTCGAGGAACAGCCGGCTGCCGATGGTACCGTCCCGGTCGAGGAGACTCCCGGTCTTATCGATCCGCTCGACGTCGACCCGTTTGCGTTTTCGAGCAGCAACATCGCCGAGGAAGCGGAACGTATCGCCAGTGAAGATCCGACACTGATGTCGGAGCAGGAAATCGTCCTGCTTCAGCAACTGTCTGACCGGCGCGCAGAGATCGAAAAGCGCGAGCGCGACATCGATCAACGCATGGGTCTGCTCGCCGCGGCGGAGGCCCGGATCGACAACAAGATCCGCCAACTGCGTGCGTTCCAGGAGACCATCGAGGAACTCATCGTTACCTACGACGATCAGCAGGAACAGAAGACCCAGAGTCTCGTGCGGATATACGAGAATATGAAACCGAAGGACGCCGCGCGGATCTTTGAGGATCTTGACATGGACACGCTGCTGCTGGTCGCGGAACGCATGAAGGAACGCAAACTCGCCGACATCATGGCCAATATGAACGCCAACCGCGCCAGGGACATTACGGTTGAACTCTCGCGTCTTCGTGAGCTACCAGATATCGCTGGGGCGGATGGGTGATGTAAAAGTAGATAAAAAAGCAATGACATATCAGATATTTGTTCTAGTATGTACGTAGTATCGCGGATATGTTGTTTTTTAGCGATCCCTCTTGACGGATAACAGGACGAACCATGGCCGTTGACATGAACATGAAGGTCTTGATCGTGGACGATTACAAGACCATGCTTAGAATTCTGCGAAATCTTCTCAAGCAGTTGAATTTCAACAACATCGAAGAAGCCACCGACGGCTCGATGGCGCTCGACCTGCTGAGGCAGGACAGTTTTGGTCTGGTGATTTCAGACTGGAACATGGAACCGATGACCGGCATCGACTTGTTGCGCAAGGTCCGCGCCGATGACTCCCTCAAGCATCTTCCGTTCGTGATGATCACGGCGGAAAGTAAGTCGGAGAATGTCATCGCAGCCAAGCAGGCCGGCGTTTCGAACTATATCGTCAAGCCGTTCAATGCCGAGACCCTCAAGACCAAGTTGGTCAGCGTCCTGGGACCGTTCTGACGGGGATACGGCAATGTCCGAACTCTCCGCCGCAAAGTCCGAAGTCGTCGAAGCGGATGACGATGCCCAGCCGCTGAGCCGCGAGGACATTCGCGAGATCGTTGAGCAGGTGATGAACTCGCTGCAGGGCGAGCTCACGCAGACGGACATCCAGCTGTTTACCGAACTCGCTTCGCTGGCCAAGTTCATCGATAACGCCAAGCAGGATATCGCCGCGCTCAGGCCCGACGAAGTCACCGACGAGTATATTCCGACGGCGTCGGATGAACTCGACGCCATCGTCGACGCAACGGCCGAGGCGACCAACGCGATCATGGACGCGGCCGAAGCGATCGAGAAGGTCGCCGCCGATCTCGATCCGGAGCAGTCCGAGAGACTGATTGACCAGACTACGGCCATTTTCGAGGCCTGCGGTTTCCAGGACATCACCGGCCAGCGGATCACCAAGGTGGTCACGGCATTGCAGGGAATCGACGAGAAGGTTCATCGCCTCGTCGACGCGTTCGGCCACGAGATCGAGCGGATCAAGGCGAGTCAGCCCAAGCAGGAGAATGACAAGGACGGCGCCGTCAGCGACGAGGATCTGCTGAACGGTCCGCAACTGAAAACAGAAGCAAACACCCAGGAAGAGATCGACGCGCTGCTGGCAAGTTTCGACTAAAGGGTTTCTGCTTCCATGGACGGCAATTATCCCGAACACCTGATCAAGACGGGGGGAAGCAGCTCCGTTTCGCTGTTCCTCGGGTTGTTCCTGCTGATTCTCGCTTTCTTCATTATGCTCGTCAGTATCTCGACCATCGAGGACACTAAGTCGAAGCAGGTCATGGACAGCCTGTCGTCGGCATTTGCTGAGCTGATGCAGCCGACGACGGAACCGACTCAGTTCGTTTCGAAACACGGAGACGTTCTTGAGCCCGACGCATTCCAGGCAGAGATGACGGAAGTCTTCACCACGGCGGTCAGCGTGGAGAAGGTCAGTATCGTGACGCCGGGCCGCGACATGCGGGTCGATCTTCTGGCACGCGAACTATTCGAAACGCCGTCTCTTGACCTGCGTGTCGCGCGCCTGCCGATGATCGACCGCGTCGTCGCGTCCCTGAACCGGAATCCGCCGGGTGTTCGGTTCCAGATCGTGATCATGGCCGCCGTGAAGGACCCTTCGGCCGGGGTTGTCGACGGTGTCGCGCGAACGGCACTTGAGCGCGTCGGCGCCATCACCCGACTGCTGATCGAACGCGGCGCGCCGCCGGAAACCGTCAGCGGCGGAATTTACGCCGGTGATCCGGGCGCGCTGCGGTTCGACTTCAAGATCCGCCTCGAAGACGAACTGATTGCCGACTACGACCGTGCAGTAAGGCTGGAGTATCAGGCGCCGGCCGTGGTCCCCGACGTCGGCAGCGAGCCGGCAGCGGAGGGGCGCCAATGAGACTCCCCGTATCCGGTTTCGCCGAGCGTTCGCGGGAGATCGCCAAGGGACCCGTGCTGGAGGACGTGCAGGCCCACAGCGACAGCGTCAGCAAGGCCTGGATGATCACGTTCTCGGACCTGATCTCGCTGATGCTGACGTTCTTCGTGATGTTGTTCGCCATGTCGAACGTGAAGATCGACGCATGGAAGGACGTGACGGACACGTTGTCGAGAACGCTTGATCCAAAGCCGATAGAGGAGCCGGAACCGGTCACCGGACCATACAACATCGCCAGCATCGTATTCGAGGCCGGGACCAGCCTTGAGTATCTGGCGGGCGTGCTGGAGGAAGTCCTGTCCGGCGACGAACTTCTGAGCCGGAGTCTGATGTTCGAGTACAACGACAGGCTGATCATTTCCATCCCGGCCGAGCGGTTCTTTGAACCGGGCCGCACGGCAATGACAGACGCGGCGCAGCTTGCCGTGTTCCAGATTAGTGGCGTGGTACGCAACATCGAGAACAAGCTCGTCGTCGAGGTCCACACGGACTCAACCCGTCCGGCGGACGGCGGGATGATGTCAAATTGGGAGTTGTCCATTGCCCGGGCATCCGCCGTGGGTGCGTTGCTACGGAAATCCGGGGTCTTGCAGGAAATCGATGCCGTGGGATATGCGGACAGCCGTTATAATACGCTTCAGAACCTCGATTCGGCCGAGCGTGAGCGTCTGGCCAACAGGATTGACCTGATCATTCATCCCAATATCGGGAGGAGAAGTCCGTGATCGCCGCAAGGCGGAAGCTCTCGATTTTCTGCGCCGCCTGTCTTGCCGTCCTGTTGATGACCCAACCGGCAAACGCGGATCCTGTCCAGGTGCGTGCCGCGACGCAGACCGGTACGGCGCGGATCGTCTTCAACTGGCCGGCACCGATCGTCTACGAAGCCAACCTCGATGGCGGGACGCTGCGGGTGCGTTTCGGCCGACCAATCGAGACCGATCTCGACGTGGGGTTGGCAGGGATCGGCGCCTACCTGCGAGACAGTCGGATTCTCGGGGACGGGCAGACGGTCGAACTGCGCCTCGCGCCCGGCAACTACAGTCTTTCGCATTTCACCGCCGGGACAGCCGTCGTGCTCGACCTCCAGGGCACACCGTCGCCGCAGGCCGCGGAAGCCGAAACCGCAGCGCCCGCCGAGCCGGAGACGACAGCCGTTTCTGAGCCACAGCCTGCGTCCGAACCAGAACCAGAAACCGCTACGGCGCAGCCGCCTGAACCTGACGCGACGGTCGCAGGCAACGCGGTGATCGGACCGGCGGTCGGTATCCGGACGGGGCGGCACGCGGACAAGCTCCGGGTCGTGTTCGACTGGGAGAACGACGTCACCTACGACATCGACCGAGGGGCCGGAGTCTCGACCATCACGTTTAGCGCGCCGGCTCGGTTCGATACCTCGGCGCTCGGTCAGGCAGCGCCGGAACTCGTCGGTGAGGCCCGAAGCCGAGCCGTTGGCGGTGGCACCGCAGTCGATCTCGCGGTGCCCGAGAGTGCGCGTATCAATGTCTTCAATGCCGGCACCAAGGTGGTCGCCGATATCTTCTTCCCGTCCGATGGGGCGGTAGCCGGACGATTGCCGGCCGTGCCATCGACGTTGGCGACAAGTCAAGCGACCGACGGGACGGTCGCGGCGATCGCCGAGGAACAGGCGCCCGATACGGCTGCTGCGGAAACAAGCACGGACCAGTCGACCGAGCCGGAAGCGGCGACTGCCGATGCTGACGGGGCGGCGACAACGGGCGGCGCACCGCAGGAGCTTTCAACCGGAACGGCTGTCGAGACCGCGTCGTCTGCGGCGGCGGTTCAGACGTCCGGCACGGCTACCGCCGGTGATGTCCCGATTCGTGTCGGCCCGCGCGAGGACGGTGAAGCGGGTTTCGCAATGTCATTCGACTGGACGGACCCTGTCGGCGCTGCGGTGTTCCGCCGCGGCGGCGCGCTGTGGCTCGTGTTCGATCAATTCACGCCGGTCGATATCGACACTGTCCGGGCGACTGCGGGCGCCAACCTAGTCGACATCGTGCAGTTGCCGCACCAGACCGCGACCGTTCTTCGCATGATCACGGGACGCGGTATCAACCCGATCGCGAGACGCGACGGCCTGACGTGGATTGTCGAGTTCAAGCAGCAGAGCCTGTCGACACTGGCCCCTATCCAGGCCACTCCGCAGCTCGACTCCCCGGTCGGCAGCCGCGTGTTCCTGCCGGTTCCCGAGCCCGGACGCGCGGTCGCCGTTACCGATCCTGAGATCGGTGACAATTTCATCGTCGTGCCGATCATTCCGCTTGGATACGGTGTTACGCACCTCTACCAGTATCCGCAGTTCCGTATCCGTCCGTCGAGCCAGGGTGCGGTCATCGAACCGAGGATCGATACGCTTCGCATTCGTCCGCTGCGTGAGGGGATCGAGGTCACTAGCACTCGGACACTGCACATTTCGCCCGTCAGTCCGGAGGAACTCGCCCGAACGGGCGTCGATGATGACCGTCCGTTGACCAGGCTCGTCGATTTCGAGCCGCTGCGGAACGTCAAGCCGGAGTTTCTGCACGATAAACGTCGCGCACTCGAACGCGAGATCGCCACCGCCGGTTCGCCGCAGGAGAAGGTCAGGCGGCAGCTCGATCTCGCGCAGTTCTACCTGGCGCACGGTTACGGCGCCGAGGCGCTGGGTGTCCTCCGGGTTCGCGGTGACACGCTTGACGGTGCCGGTGACGAACTTCCCCACAAGCTCTATGTCGCCATGTCGGAGTTCCTGCTCGGTCGCCCGGCCTTGGCCCGCGACGTTCTCGATGCACCGGAGTTCCAGATCAACGACGAAGGCAACTTCTGGCGTTCGGTGGCGGGCTTCGCCTCGAACAATCTCTCCGGTGACGTGTTGCGCGGTATCCGTTCGACAGCCGGCATTCCCGAGCCCTACCCGGAGGCCCTGCGGATACCAATGTCGTTATGGGCCATTCAGGGCGTGCTTCAGGCCGGTGACGCGATCAAGGCCGAGGCGATGCTCGAGACGCTGAATGCCGAAACCCTGACGCCGGAGCAACAGAACTGGGCGATGCTTCTCTCCGGTCGTGCCGCCAGGATCAACGGCGAGACGGAGATTGCGATTGGACGCTTTGAACAGGTCGCCGCGGGGCCGCCGGGCCCGAGCCACGCCCAAGCCGTGATCGAGCGCGTCGAGATGATGCTGGAACTCGACCGCATGTCGCCGCTTGGCGCTGCGGAGGCGCTTGAAACGCTGCGCTACAACTGGCGCGGTGGCGAGTTCGAGTTCAATCTGCTGCGCCACCTCGGCAATCTCTATCTCCGGGCGGGTCATTTTCGCGACGGCCTGTCGACGCTGCGTCAGGCGGCGACCTACTTCCGCGAACATCCGGACGCGCCGAAGGTCACCGAGACCATGGTGGAGGCCTTCAATGCGTTGTTCCTCGAGGGTCTCGCCGACCGGATTCCGCCGGTGTCGGCAATCGCGATCTACGAGGAGTTCAAGGAACTGACGCCGGCCGGCCAGCTTGGAGACAGGATGATCCAGAATCTTGCCGACAGGATGGCGAGTGTCGATCTTCTCGACTCGGCGGCGGAACTCCTGGAAGCGCAGATCGAGTTCAGGCTGTCGGGCGCCGAGAAGGTGCGCGTCGGGAACCGCCTGGCGCTGATTCATATGCTCGGCGGATCCTACGAGGAGGCAATCGCCGCGCTTGATGCCTCGGAGGGCGGCGACGTGGCCGATGAAATCGCCCAGGAACGGCGTTTCCTGCGGGCCCGCGCGCTCATCGGCATGGACCGCGATGCCGAGGCCCTGTCCCTGATCGAGGACGACGAAGGCCTGGCGGCCGACCAGCTGCGCGCCGAGTCCCATTGGGCACGGGGCAACTGGCTTGATGCCAGCAAATCGCTTCGGAACCTGATCGATCACGCCGGCATAACGCCGGGGCAGACGCTCGATGACGAGCAGGCCATGTACGTTCTGAACTACGCGATTGCGTTGACCCTGAGCGGTAACGACCGTGCGATTGCGCGGCTCAATCGCGACTATGGGCCGGCCATGGCGGAGACCAAGCTCGACGAGGCGTTCGAGCTGATCGCGACGCCTGAGCGATTTGGTGTGCTCAATGTTGCCGAAGTCGCAGACCGGGTGCGCGAAGCCGAAGCCTTCGGCACCTTCCTGGCCGAGTACGAGGAACGACTTGCGACCACGCCGCTGAGTGCGATCAACTAACTCACGGTCTGCGATTCTTGGGGGGCTCATGACGCGCGATACCGTCATTCTGATCCGACATGGCGACGAAACGGGCGACGATCGTGCGTCCGCGTGGCTGAGCGGACGCGGGTTCAATGTGGAATGGCGCGCGCCGTACGAAGGCGATGTCCTGGACGAGGAAATCGCCGACCATCTCGCTGGAACCGTGCTTTACGGCGGCGCCCATTGCGTCGATGAGCCGGAGATCTATCCGTGGCTTGCCGACGAGGCGTCGTGGGTGCGCCGCTGCATCGCGGCCGACAGGCCCGTTCTCGGAGTTTGTCTGGGTGGGCAAGTCATTGCGGATGCCCTCGGCGCGGCAGTCGGTCCGGGCACATCGGGCCTGTACGAGTTCGGCTACTACCCGTTGATCGCCGCCGAAGGGCAGGACGTCATCCCCGACGGACTGGTCGTGAGCCAGGCCCACTTCCACGAGTTTCAGTTGCCGCCGGGCGCCCAGCATCTTGCCGGAAGCGCCGCGTTCCCCAATCAGGCGTTCCGTTATGGCGAACGGACGTTCGCCCTCCAGTTTCACCCGGAGCAGACCGTCGAGGGATTTCGCCGATGGCAGGACGCGGACTGGGCGCACTTCGGAAAACCCGGCGCGCAGGACCGGCGCGAACAGGACGAACGCGCGGCGATACACGATGCCCGGCAGGAGAAGTGGTTTCACGATTTCCTGTCACGACTGTTCGGCGACGGCCCCGCCTGAGACCTCTGCGTGCCGGGCATATCCGGGTTGAGCAAATTTCATGTTTTCCGGTCGTTTTTCGCCTTGATACGGGGCCCCATTATCCCGTAAGAACGCGGCTCGTTTGCCTGGGCGAGGATGTTCCGACGCGGGCGTTTGTTAGGAAGGGGTGTCGTCATGGACATGACCAGCCGATGGACGGATGGCGGGGACAACCAAACCGCCGATGCGTCGGAGAACTATCCCGGCTTCGATAACGACAAGGACTACTTCGTCGAAAAGGACGGCGAGCGTTTCGCCGGTACTCACCTGCTCGTCGATCTCTGGGACGCGAGCCGTCTCGACGATCCGGAACATATCGACCGGGAACTGCGCCGTGCCGCCGAGACCGCCGGCGCGACGATCCTGCATTCGCACTTCCACCACTTCACGCCGAACGACGGGGTTTCCGGCGTCGTCGTGCTGGCCGAGTCGCACATCTCGATCCACACGTGGCCGGAACGCGGTTTTGCGGCGATCGATATCTTCATGTGCGGCGACTGCGATCCCGCCGACGCGGTGCCGGTACTTCGCGATGCGTTCGGTCCGGGTCGCATTGAGCTCGAGGAAAATCGACGGGGCCGGGTCCGCTGATGGCGGACCAGATCCGCGACGGCTGGTTTACCGAACTCCTTCATGAAGAGGAACTGGGCCAAGGCTGGACCCAGCAGATTCGCGTCGATCGCGTACTCTACGATGGTCAATCCGATTTCCAGGACATCCTGATCTTCGAGAACGCGTTCTTCGGCAAGGTGCTCGTGCTGGACGGCGTCATCCAGACGACCGAGCGCGACGAGCCGTTCTATCACGAGATGCTGGCCCACGTGCCGATACTGGCGCACGACCAGGTGCGCGACGTTCTGATCGTCGGCGGTGGCGAAGGCGGTGCCTTGCGCGAGGTTCTGCGCCACCCGGTGACATCGGCGACAATGGTCGATATCGACGGTCTGGTGATCGAGAAGAGCCGCAAGTACCTGCCAGGGTTGTCGAACGGCGGGTTCGACGATGCCCGTACCAACCTTGTTGTCGGCGATGGTATCAGGTTCGTCGCAGATGCCGGGAACGATTCCTACGACGTCATCATCGTTGATTCGACCGATCCGATCGGCCCGGGTGAGGTGCTGTTCACCGAGGCGTTCTACGCGAACTGTCGGCGCATTCTTCGGCCTGGCGGGATCGTCGTCACCCAGAACGGCGTCGCGTTCTTCCAGGGCGATAGCATCACCAGCTCCCACGACCGTCTGAAGCCGCATTTCGACGACGTGACGTTCTACCTGACCGCGACGCCGACCTATGGCGGCGGCTTCATGGCGTTGGGCTGGGCGACGGACGATCCATCGCTGCGCGCCGTCGACGAGGTGACGCTGGCTGAACGGGTGAAGAAACTCGGTCTCGAGACCCGATACTACTCGCCGGCCGTTCACCGCGCTGCATTCGCTTTGCCGCCTTACGTCCGCGATCTGATCAGCTGAACCGGCGACTACGCCCGACTACACCCGACTACACCGGGACATTGGCCTCGAGCTGGTGGTCGACGATATCGACGGTTTCGTCGACTTCCGGATTCGACAGGCCGAGATCCTCGGCGATCAGTTGCACGAGGACGTCGACGCGTTCGATGAACGGCGCCCCGGCGGCGATCGAGCGGGCAGCGGAAGATGGCTTCAATAGGCTCTCGGCGGCCTTGGCGTACTTCTCGAAGGGGACCGCGTCCTCCGGGTCCGCTCCGAGACGCTGGGCCACGGTGTTGACGAACTCGTAGATCGACCGCGATTTCTCCAGATCACCGTGCACCGCGTCGCGGATGCTGCGCGGCTCGCCGCGTGTGATGCACCGGTAGTTGCCGGTCAGCAGCATGCTCCACTTGGCGAGTGGCACGAAGATCGAATCGAAGACCCGTAGTTTTACCGGCACGTCGTTGCCGTCGAGCTCAACGGCCGCGATATCGGCCTCCATTTCTCGCAGCATGGCGTCAGCCCGGGCATCTTCGAATCGCGCCGCCTTGAAATTGGTCGGCAGACCGACGTGCAGAACGTTTGCGGGTTCCTCCGGCGGGCGGAAAGCCTGCGGGTCGGGGCTACACAGCGTCATCACCGCGGGGTCGAAACGATCCCACACCGCGGGGTTGGTGTAGCTGCCGCCGAGTTTCTCGGTATCGAGCCCGGGAATCCGCTTGAGGTAAGTCAGCGGCGGCATGTTCATGATCGAGAGGCACGGGATGCGTTCCTCGGCAATCCGCACGAGGAGCGTCCAGATCGTGTGGTGGGCGTACTGCGGTTCCTGCATCGCAAGCCCGACCATGTCGTAGGCGGCCGCGTCGACATTCTGCGGCGTGGCCGCGGCCAGCGTACCGGGCAGATCATTCGAATAAATCGGACGGTGCTCATCTTCGCCCTTCAACTTGATCCGGACCTCGGTGCCCTCGGCGTTGATCAGGTCGGCGGTCTGCTGGCGGCAGACCAGGGTCACGTCGTGCCCCGCCATCAAGAGTTTGGTTCCGAGCAGGGAACCATAGGACGCACCGAGAATGAGACACTTGTAAGCCACGACATTCCTCCGGATCGACGGGACCATGTTTTCCGACCCTATTCATTCCGGGTCAGACCGTGATGTGCAAGCAGCCAATACGGGGTAAATGCCGAGAGTCCGGGAGTCGGGGCAGGATCAGCCGCCGAAACTGCTGACCAGGCTGCCGACGATCATGTACCAGCCGTCGACGAGGACGAAGAAAATGACCTTGAACGGCAGGGCGATGATGATCGGCGGCAGCATCATCATGCCCATCGACATCAGCACCGAGGCGACGACCATGTCGATGATGAGGAACGGTACGAAGATCAGGAAGCCGATCTCGAAGGCGCGTCTGAGTTCCGAGATCATGAATGCCGGCACCAGCGCCTGCAGCGGAATGCCGTCGACGAGCTCCTGGTCAGAGATATCCGCGAGATTGACGAATAGCTCGAGATCCTGCTCGCGGACGTGACGCAGCATGAAGTTCTTGAAGGGCACCACGGCGCGTTCGAAGGCGGTGATCTCGTCGATCTGCTCGTTGATCATCGGTTCGATGCCGGCATCGTACGCTTCTTCGAAGGTCGGCATCATGATGAACGCGGTCATGAACAGGGCGAGGCCGATGAGCACCTGGTTGGGCGGGGTTTGCTGAACGCCCATGGCCGTGCGTACGAAAGACAGGACGATGATGATGCGCGTGAACGAGGTGACCATGACGAGGATTGCCGGCGCGATGCTCAGAATGCTCAGCAGGACGATGAGCTGGATGATTCGTCCCGTGGCGTCGCCGCCGCCGGCACCGAGGTCAAGACTGAACTGCTGGGCCGCGGCCGGCACCGCGACCGCCATGACGGCAATGGCGGCGGCGAGGGCGACAAGCGATTTGCCGAGATACTTGGTCACGATGTGCTGTCCTCGGTTTTGCGACTGGAATCGTTTCCGGCTTTCGGTGTTGCGCCAAGCGCGCGGCCAAGCGCCCTGGCGAATCCACTGTTGGCGGACGGCGCGGACGCCCCCGGCTGCTCTAGCGGCGGCCCGTCGCGGCTCTCGACTATGGTCTCGCTTGTGGTGCCGAGCAGGATCAGGTGTTCGCGGTCGTCGTGACGGACGAGGACGAGTCGGCGGCGCGCGTCAAGCGCCGTAACCTCGGCGATGCGGACGCGTTTCTGCCGGTTGCCGACCGTCGGGGTCGGCGCGCCAAAACCGAAATGGCGCAGCACGAGAATCAACACACCGACAAGTCCCAGCACGAAGATCAGGGCCAGCACGGCCTGCGCGTAATCGCCCCAAGCCATCAGTCCTCCGCCTCCCGGCTTTTCTCGCGCAGCAGCGCCTCGAGGCCGTCCATGCGCGCGGCCACGTCCTTGAGCATCTCGACGATGGCGATACGAGCTTCGTCTTCGGCGTCCATGGCCTCCGACTTCGCGTCGTTGCACAGGGTTTCGACCATCCACCGCAGTCCGTCGAGATTGATCGGCGTATCGCTTCGAACCGCAATCAGGGCCTGGTCGATGGCCGTGTTGACGGTCTCGGCGTGGGCTCTCAGTTCCGGCGACGCGCTGCTCATGGCGTGTGCTCCCCGCCGTGACCGGCAACCGGATCCCGATGCGGCGCGGTACCGCCCATGGCTTCGTCAAGAAACGACGGCCAATCACCGTTCGCCCGATAAACGTATATGAGGATCTCGGCAACGGCCGGAAACGCTTCTGTCGGGATTTCGGACTCGAGATCGATGCTGCTGAGCAGTTCGGCGAGATCCGCGTCTTCGCGCACCTTGACGCCGTTGGCGAAGGCGATTTCGAGAATTTGTTCGGCAATGGCACCACGTCCGCCGGCGAGGACTTTGGGGGCGCGGTCACGGTCCGGGTCGTAGTCGAGGGCGACCGCGACGGTTTCCTTGGCGGTCTCGTCGTCAGTCCGGTTGTCGCCCGAGGTCACGTCGAATTGGGTCCAGTCAGAAGGTGTACCGCGAATCACCCCAAGGATACCTCCGATTGCTGGTCAGTACCATTGAGGGGAGGCTGTGAGAATCATCGAAGAGGGTTAACGGCGCGTTAACCAAGAACCGTGTTCGGGTGGAAAGGACAGTTCCCGGGCCTTTGATGGTAGGGAATGTACCCATTCCGCAATCATGAACGTGAAATCAAGGGTATTCCCTAGATTGCTAAGGTTAACCATAGGTCATAATGTGATTATTGCGAGCTGGTCGTTCGGGGGGCGGTTGCCGGTTGCCTCCCAGGGAAACGACGGGCGGCGCGGAGGTGAAGGGTATGAGTTTTCTCTCTCAGTTGATCGGTGCAATCGTTGGTGCGATTGCCGGTTACAGTATCCTCTCGATGGCGATACTTGTCGTCGACGATACACCCGTTGCGCTCAATCTCCTGGGTGCGGGTGTCGGTGCATTGCTCGGTTACGGAATCGGCCTGGTGATCGCGCGTCACTACGAAAAGGCGCTGAAGGACGACGCGGGCACAATTCACTGATTGGCGCTGATGGGCGTCAGTGACTGGCGAAGTCGATGTGCTGCTCTGTCGGTTCGAACTCGCGTGTCGAGAATGACTTCTGCGCGCCCGGCCAGATGTAAGTCGCGCGGCACGCCAGCGGATCGTAAACTGCCGTGTATAGGGTCCCGAAACCCCGCTCGTATGCCCGCGTGTAGAGCGGGGGTTTGGCGAACGCATCGATAAGAGCCTTCTCGGACAGTTTGTCGTCCTGAAGCCGGAACTTGAGGAACTGCTCACGTTCCAGCGTCGCGGTCGCCCGCGCGTGGTCATGCCACTCGACATTGCCTTGATGATTGGTCGCATAGGCGATCGGGCGGATCACCGGATTGCGGTCGGGCGACAGATAGGCCGTGGAGAACCGCGCATGGCGGTCGACCACGGTGACGTTGTAGGCCATGTGCGTGGGCACCCGCTGCAGGACCTCCGTCGCCTGCGCCGTCGTTTCGCAGAACTCCAGGATTTGTCGCAGGATGATCGGGATCCCGAACCCGGGGCCGACGGCGCGCCGGCCGCCAAAGGTGAGGCTGATTGCCAGGCCCGCATCGTTGATGCCGTCTAGAACGCCCCACAGGCAATCCGTCATGGCGACGACGGTCCGGCCATTCCATGCTGATCTGAGAATTACTCCGTCCATCAGCCGCGGGTCGTAATCGTAGTTGCGGACCAGCAGAGGCCGGTTGCCGAGCCACACCATCTGCGAGCACCCTGAAATGTAGGCCGGCGGCCGCCACAGGCTAAGGAAGCGGGCGGCTAGATCACCGCCGCCCGCCAGTTCACAAAGCTTCTCATACGTCGGGACGAGCTTGGGCAGGTGCCGGTTGAGCTTGTCGAGGCAGGCCATGTAGGTCGCCCGGCGTTCAAGCCCCTCCGACAGATACCAGGCCTTGTAGGCCGGCCAATGGGTCCGGAAGAGGTCGGCCCAGACTTCTCCCGGCTCGTCCTCTGCGACTGCCCGAAACGTCAGCGCCATGCGTCACATGATCTTGTAGGCCCCGGCCTGGGGTACAGGCGCGAGATCACGGCCGATGAACTTGGAACGCATGCCATCGATCCATTGCTTGGCGCGGTTGTTGAGCTTGAAGTTGTTGGTCATGAGGCGTCCGCGGGTAACCAGAATTCCCAGATCGGCCCCCTCGTAACGGTAGTCTCCGGGGCCGGAAATCCGCAGGAAGAAAGCCTCGTTCTCGCTTGCCACTGCGCGGCGGTGATAATCGAAACGGGAATACTCGATGGAGCCGTCGGGCGCCATCTTGTAAATGCCGCTCTCGGGTGCGGCGGTGATGATATCGACCGAGTCATCGGTATGCTTCATCACGAACTGAGACCAGCTGTCGATGTTGTCTGCATCGGCCCAGCGGGCATTGAGTTCGTCGACGTTGAGTTCGAACGGGATGCCTGAGAATTCAAGCAGATGGAACAGGAACAACGGCGCGTCGGCATGCGCGAAGGCCGCATGATTGGTCATCGAGCTGGCGCCGGTAATGCGCGGATTCAATTCGCCGAGGTACATTTCGTCCGACTCGGTATCGATCAGGAAATCGAGCTCGAAGTAACCGCGGTAGCCTTCCTTGCGTAACTGTTCGCCGAACTTGAAGGTGTACTGGCGGGCCTTCTCGCGGATCTTCGGCGTGAAGCTGGTATCGAATATCTCGTTTCCGCACCAGCCACCCTTGTAGGGCGTCAGTTCCTTGAAGCCGACCAGTTCGGTCATCAACGGACCGACGATGGTGCCGGCCTTGGTCGTGCACGCCTCAATCGCCGAACCACGGCAGTTGATCCGTTTCATGACTTTGATCTCACCCTGGCCGATGATTTCCGACTGGTGACGGTTGAAGTCCTTTTCGGATGAGATGAAGAACGTGGTGTGACCTGAGTCGCCGAACGCCGACTGCAGCACCAGGTCGGGGCCCAGGCCCTTGGCGACTTCGCGGAGATGCTTGTAGCTCTCGATCTTCGACAGCACGTTGGGCACCGAAGGTACGCCGGCCTTGTTGCCGATGCGGACGGTCTCGATCTTGTTGTCGACACGCGTGCGCAGTTTGGCCTTCGGGAACCAGACGTCGATCTTGGCCTTGCGCGCGAACTTTTCAGTTTCCTCGTCGAACATCAGGAACACGCCCTTCGGGTTCTTGCCGAGACCGTGCACGTAGTCCAGCACTTCCTTGTGCTGCAGCAGGTAGTTGTTGATATCCTCGATCGACTGGAACTCGGCATGCGGCGCTTCCGTCGGCACGAATGTGTTGGGATGCCGGCCGTCGTAGCAGTCGAGATAATTGATGTACTTGAAATTGCGGACCCACTCATCCATGCCGAGCAGGTTGAAGTTGGTCGCGCTGATGAAGACGATCGGCGTTTCGTTCCGGTGGAAGTAACGCCGGATGTCGGACATCCCCTTCAACTTGCGCTGCCGCGTACGGCGCGACTTCACCGCGGGTGCCTTGGATTTCTTGGCGGGCGCAGCTTTTTTCTTGGTGGCCGGTTTCCGAGCCATTGTCATTCTCCCTGTTCTGTTACTCTCCATCCACCGCTCTTGTGTCGGCGGTTACTTCTTCTTGCGTGGCTTTGTCGTAACGCGCGCCGACGATTTTGCAGCGGCCGGCTTTTTGCTCGTTGATTTCTTCCGTACCGGTCCACCGGTCAGACGGAGCTGTTCGGCGAGCGTCGCCTCGGTGAACACCCGAAGTCCGAGTTCCGGGCGGTATCCGTGGATTTCCTTCACGTCGAGCGCCCGCATGAAGTCCAGAATCTCGCGGCTCAAGACCTGACCCGGCACCAGAATCGGGAAACCCGGCGGGTAGGGGATGATGAACGACGACGAGACGATCTCGCGGCCGCCCTTCATCGCCTTGTCGATCGATCCGTCTTCGAGGCTTAGGTACTCGCAAGCTTCCGAGTCGTAGGACAGGAAATAGGCCTGGCGGATATTGCCCTCGGGCGTGGCGGCCCCGCGCCCCGGATTGAATGCGTCGTGGAAGCGGCTGAAATCGGGCAGCGGCGGCAGCTCCTCGAGCAGCGATTTGACGTTGCGCTTGTGCAGCTTGAGTTCCTCAGGCGAGGCATCGCCCAGCCGCTCTTCCATTTCGTCGGCGATCTTGACCAGGACCTCGATGAGGTACGCCAGCGACGAGCGCGTGGTGCCGATGTTGGTCATGAACAGGACGGTGTTGCGCGAGGTCTTGTTGATCTGGATGCCGTACTTGTCCATCAACTCGCGGTTCTTGAAGGTGTCGCCGTCGAGCCCGGTTCCGCCGACGAGCAACGTGATCCGCGTCGCGTCCAGCACGAACTCGTCCATCGCCCACGCGTCCCAGATGTCGTTCCAGCCGTGGTCGGGTTCGAAGTAGGCTCGAATTCCGGACTCACGATACTCCGACGGGATCATGTCCTTGGCCGTCAGGACGCGGAACCACTTCTTCAGGAGCGGGTGCGTGGCGACTTTCTCACGCAGGATCATCGCCAGTTCGACCTGCTTCTGAACCATCTCGAAGCCCTCGAGTTCGACCTGGCGGCGGCCGACGTCGAGCGAGGCGATGATCTGGTAATTCGGCGACGTCGAGGTATGCGTCATGAAGGCTTCGTGGAACGGTTCCTCGACCTTCGACTTGTAGTCCTGATCGTGAATGTGGATCATTGATCCTTGGCGCAGCGAGGTCAGCGTCTTGTGGGTGCTCTGGGTGGCATAGACACGAACCCGCGCCTTGTCCGGGTCCGGCAGCAGCCGGTTGTCGAGCCACTTGGCGTCGTCCTTGCCTTTCAGCTTGTCGAAGCCTTCCTTCCATTCGGCATAGTGCTGGCGGTACTCCCCGGTGCGGAAGCGCTCGCGCAGGCGCTCGGCGGTGTCCATCGCCGTGCGTTGCCGGTAGGTCGGCCCGAAACGGGCGAAGCCGAACCACGCCTCGTCCCACAGGAAGACGAGATCGGGCTTGATGGCGAGGCATTCCTCCATCACCCGCTCGACGTTGTAGACGACGCCGTCGAACGTGCAGTTGGTCAGCAGCAGCATCTTGACCCGGTCGAGCTTGCCCGCTGCGCGCAGCTGCAGCAGCCGGTGCTTGATCTCCCTGAGCGGCACCGCGCCGTACATCGAATAGTCGTTCAGCGGATAGGAATCGAGATAGACCACGTGGGCGCCGACGAGGACCATGCCGTAGTGGTGCGACTTGTGGCAGTCGCGGTCGACCAGCACGATGTCGTTCGGTTTGACCAGTGCCTGAACGACGATCTTGTTGCAGGTCGAGGTGCCGTTGGTCGAGAAGAACGAGTGCCGCGCGCCGAATGCCCGGGCCGCGAGTTCCTGGGCCTCCTTGATCGGCCCGTGCGGGTCGAGAAGCGAATCGAGTCCGCCGGAGGTCGCCGATGTCTCCGCGAGGAAGATGTTCATGCCGTAGAACTCGCCCATGTCCCTGATCCAGTGCGACTTGACGATCGATTTGCCGCGGCTGATCGGCATGGCGTGGAACACGCCGGTCGGCTGGCGCGAGTATTCCTTCAACGCCGTAAAGAACGGTGTCTGATAGCGCGACCGGACACCCCGCAGGATGTTCAGGTGCAGCTCCATGTAGTCTTCCTGGTTGTAGAAGATGCGCCGGCAGTTGTCGCAGACCTTGCCGGCGAT
This sequence comes from Rhodospirillales bacterium, assembly GCA_040219295.1. Classification (GTDB taxonomy): domain Bacteria; phylum Pseudomonadota; class Alphaproteobacteria; order Rhodospirillales; family Casp-alpha2; genus JAVJST01. Next base: position 93,587 of record JAVJST010000002.1, on the reverse strand, counting down.
TTCCTCGACGAGCTGGTCGGTCACCAGGTAGACGTCAAGCTCCGGACGGACGCGGCCGATGGCGTGCGCCAGGGCGATGCCCAGCTCCTCGACCGGCAGGTCGGTGTAGTCGAGATCACCGAGCCGATTGAGCAGCCGCTTCAGCATCGGCATCTCGTGGCGGGACGCGTACGGGAAGCCGTAGCGGATCACGACGGACTGGATATTGTGGTTGAACAGCGCGCCGATGAGGGCGTCCTCGAACGAGCCGACGACGAGTGACTCGTAAACGAAGGGGTCCTCGGCGCGGCGCTTCTCACGCAACGCCTGCTTCAGGGATTGCTCCTGATTTGGCGTCAGGTCGTCGACGATCATGACCTCGAAATAGGGTCGCGCGCGGGCGCGCTCCTCGGCGGTTTCGTCGATGTCCTGGTCGTCGTCGCCGTCCTCGGCCGGCAGGATGTTGAGGTGCCGCCGCCGGTAGCTGTCGCTCATCAGCGCGCGGGTAATCTTGGCCGTCGTGTGCGCCATCTCGGCGAACTCGTGCTGCGCGAACATGTAGCAGAGGCGCTGGAATATCTGTTGGCCGGGGAAGGCCCAGTAACTCTCGATCGGTTCGAGCAGGGCCAGCACTTCGCTGATGCTGGCAACGGCAACGTCGTGGCGACGATCGCCGACCGGGAATTCAAACGCCCGCATGGTGGCGTTACGGAGCCGGCTCCACCCGTCTTGGCGGACCTGAGAGGCGCTGTAGAACCTGCTTAGATCGTTGCTTTTCGATACGGGGCTTTTGTCGTTCATGCTTTCCTTTCGTGCGCGCTCCCGTCGATGACGCCGAGCGACGGCGGTGAATGGTCGGAGACCGGTCGGCCGTGCCGGTCGAGTTCCACGGCCCCCGGCCTGACATCCAGTCCGGCCCGGGAACCGCGATCGGGCATGGTCAGCGGGCCGAGTGAATCGAGATATGGAGCCGATCCGGACGCGCGATCGTAGATGGTGAACTCGACGTCGCGGTCGCGGAAGCTCTTGAGGGTCTGGCCGAGGCCGCGCAGGCCCGTTTCGCGCTGGCGGCGGACCATGTCGAGATCGATCTCCATGGGGATGATCTCCTCCTGTCCGGCGGCCTGGTGGAGGACCATGCCGGAGGGATCGACGATGCACGACCGGCCGCACCCGCCGGACCCCAGACCGTTCACGTCGATCACGTAGCACTGGAACATGGCGGCTGTTGCCCGAGCGATCGACAGCTCGACGTCGCGGTCCGTGGTCCCCGTCAGCACAGGGTGCAGCAGCACCTCGACGCCTTCGGCGGTCAGCGTGCGTGTGGTTTCCGGGAACCAGATGTCGTAACAGATGGACACGCCGAAGCGGCCGATATCGGGCACGTCGAAGATCAGGAAATCGGTGCCCGCCGAGACATCGGCCTCATAGGGCCGGAACGGAAACATCTTGCGATAGCGCCCGACGACGTTGCCGTTCGGATCGATCACGCTGGCGGTGTTATAGATTCTGTCGCCGACACGTTCGAATATCGAGCCAGGCAACAGCCAGACGCCGTGCTGAACCGCCATCTCCTGGAACGTCGCTTCGAACTTCGAGAGATCGTCCTGGGCGTGGCTGGTCAGCGGTCCGAACGGCGCCAGCTCCGAAAAAATCACCATCTGGACCCACGGGAAACGGGCAACGGCAAGGTCCAGCCGATGACGCATTGCGGAAATGTTCTCCTGCAATGCGCCGACATGCATTTGGATACCGGCTATGGCGAACGGGGTCATGAAGTTGGCGTCTCTCCTGCGGGCGGACCTCGCTGGCGGTCCTTTCGATTTACTATAGTGATCTAATGATCAATGGCAAAAGTTCAAACCGACAAGCGGGGCGGCCGCAAGAACCGACCGCCCCGTTTGCGGCTGTTCACGCGGCCGAGACTTCGCCCGCCGGCACTTCGTCAGCAGGCACGTCAGCGGCCGGGGCGTCGACGACGTCGGCGACGACGGCCGTTGTGTCTTCGGCGACGCTCGCTTCCGTTCGGGTGGCGATGGCGTCCTCGATCTTCTGCGGACGGTTTTCGTTGGACGGCAGCGCGATACGCATCGCCAGTGTCCAGACATGACCGAACGGATCGACGATCTTGCCGAAACGCTCGCCGACGAGAGTGTCGTGCAGCGGCACGAGGACGCGGGCACCACTGTTGACCGCGCGCTCCCACGCAACGTCGAGATCAGTTAGATAGAGGTGCATCGCGACCGGCGTTGCGCCCAGCGAGGACGGCGACAACACGCCGATTTCCGGTGCTTCGTCGCAGACCAGGACGATGGCGTTGCCGATCTTCATTTCGGCGTGGATTACCGAAGTACCGGTTTCGTCCGTGTGGCGCGAGACGATCGTCGCGCCAAGCGCGGCTTCGTAGTACGACAGGGCGGCGTCGGCTCCGCGGACGACCAGGTACGGGGTGACGGTGCGGTAACCGGTGGGAACCGGTTTGACTTTCTTGGGCAAGGGACTCTCCATAATGAGAAAAGGTGTGGTGGCAAAATCATCGCGATACGGTCATTGCCGAATCGATACACCATGATTCATAGTGTTAGCCGACTCGCGGGTCAACACCTTGATCAATGATGTAGATCATGCGGCCCCCAGTTGATATGCTGGCGCGATGACGGAATGGCTTTCCTCCAACGATCAGGACCTCGCTCTCGGCGTGACCGGTGCCGTGAGCCAGGGCGAGCTTGCCGATCTCAGGACGGCGGGGCGGCTCGGGGAATACGCCGTCGTGTTCCGCACCCGGCGCGGCCTTCAGGGCGGCGGCTATGGCGATCAGGATCGCCATCCGTTCGCCTGGGGCGTCATCGTCTACGTCGACGGCGCCGCCTCGCGGCTGCAAAGCGCCCGCGGCCATGCCCGCGAATGGACGAGCCTCGAGCGCCTCGAGAAATGGATGCGGGCGCAGGGCTTCTGGTACTGGTGGATGCGCAACGATCTCGAGCCGCTGTATGCCGGCGACGCATCCGATTCGGACGACCCCGACTGACGACGATCGGAGACGGCTCGGTTCGTGCTCACACGCCGACGAGACGTTTCAGATGGACGCCGAGTGGCGAGTCCAATGCGGCGAGCCGCTCGAAGACCTGAAAATGGTTGCACTTCGGTATGGACATGACGTCTACCTCAACGCCGAAATGTGCCCATGCGTCACGCAGTGCGATCGCCTGTTCGTGGAATCCGGCACTCTCGTCGCCGCCCACCGGCACGACGATCATCCCGTCGGTCTGCGGCCGCCGAGTCACGGGGCTCAGCTCGGTCGCGTCATCGGATGACAGACCGACCCGTTCATTGATCGTGGTATTGACCAGGCGAGCGAGATCGAACAGGCCCGAGATCGCCATGCACCCGCGGAAGGGCTGGTGCGGCATTGCCGGGTCGAACGACGGCCAGTCCGTGCACATCATCATCGCAGCCAGGTGTCCACCGGCCGAATGGCCGACGATGGCGAGATGGCCACGATCGATGCCAAGCGCCGGCGCGTTCGACCAAATCCACCGGCAGGCCTTTCGAACTTGCGCAATGATGCCGGCAAGCGTAATCGCCGGACACAACGTGTGATTGACGGCGCAAACCGCGATGCCCAGTTCGTTGAACCCGCGCGCGGCGAAAGCGACGTCGGCCTTGTCCATGGCCTGCCAGTAGCCGCCGTGAATCAACAATGCAGCCGGAACCGGCGATGGCCCGGGATCGGCGGGATAAAACAGGTCGAAGCGTTCCGCCACGCCGGCTCCGTATGCCACGTCCAGTCGTGCCGCCGGGCACTGGTTCTTGTACTCGTCCGACCATTGCCGCCAGTTCCTGAACACCTCGGAATGGTCCGGCACGGCAGCTCGGACGTTGAACAGTCGCTCCTCGTGTTCGTCGATGTGCATCGTCCGGCGCTCCGGTCAGACACCGAGATAGCGATGCTGCATCGCCTCGTCCCGCAGCATCTCTTCCGATGTGCCCTGCCATACGATACGACCCTTTTCCATCACCAGATGACGGTCGGCGACCTTGGCCATGGCCCGCGGGTGCTTGTCGATGACCAGGATCGCCTGGCCGGCATCTTTCAGGTTGTGCTCGAGCACATGCCAGATCTCGTCCCTGATGACCGGCGCAAGACCCTCGGTGGCCTCGTCGAGAATCATGAACACCGGGTTGATCATCAGCGCCCGGCCAATGGCCAGCATCTGTTGCTCGCCGCCGGACAGCGTACTGGCGTACTGACGGGGGCGGTCGGCAAGTCGGGGGAACAAGCCGAAGACGCGGTCCACCGTCCAGGGGTCACTGGCGCCCGCCAAATTGGCGGCCGTCGCCAACAGGTTCTCCTCGACTGTCAGATTCGGAAACACCTGGCGTCCTTCCGGTACGTAACCAATGCCGAGACGGGCGATTTCGTGCGACGGCCAACCGTTGATCGGTACGCCGTCGAAAGTGACGGAACCGCGCTTGGGGGGCGTCAATCCCATGATAGAGCGCACGGTTGTCGTCTTGCCCATACCGTTGCGTCCCATCAGGGTCACGACTTCGCCGTGGCCAATCGAGAAGTCGACGCCGAACAGCGCCTGGCTCTGCCCGTAGAATGTCTCGACGCCGTTGAGAACAAGCATCGCCATCTCAGTTTTCTTCGCCGAGATAAGCCGCGCGAACATCACGGTCATTGCGTACCTCGTCGGCACTGCCCGTCATCAGCACCGATCCCTTGACCAGGACGCTGATCTTGTCGGCGAGCGAAAACACGATGTCCATGTCATGTTCGACGAGAAGGATGCTGACGTCACCTTTCAGCGAACGGATCGCCTCCATCATGGCAACTCCTTCCTGGTGTCCCATGCCGGCCATCGGTTCATCGAGCAGCAACATCGACGGCTTGGTCGCCATCGCCATGGCCAGTTCAAGCTGACGCTGTTCGCCGTGGGCCAGTTGAGTGACCGGAAGGCCTTCCCTGTCCGCGAGACCGACACGCCTGAGCGCCGCGCGTGCCGGTTCGCGCAGCGCCGGATCCCGGCGTGCCGCTGACCAGAAGCGGAAGCTGTGTCCGGCTCCTGCCTGCACCGCGAGGGCGACGTTGTCCTCTGCCGTGAGGTTCGGGAACAGGCTGGTGATCTGGTAGGAGCGTTGCAACCCCAGGCGAGCACGGCAATAGGACTGCATGCGCGAAATGTCATGGCCGTCGAACTCGATGCGGCCGCTGTCCTGAGATGTTTCGCCGCTGATCTGAGCAATAGCGGTTGATTTGCCGGCACCGTTCGGACCGATCAGTGCGTGAATGCTGCCGCGCTCCACATTGAACGAGAGCCCGTCGGAAGCGCGAACAGCGCCAAACGACTTGGTCAGCCCCGAAACCTTGAGAATGAGGTCAGCCATCACGCCCATCCTTGCCGACCAGCCAGCCATAGACGCCATGGCGCGCGAACAGCACGACAATGACGAGGAATGGGCCGAGGATGATCATCCAGTGCTCGGTAAACTGCGAGAGAATTTCTTCGATCAGCAGCAGGGTGGCGGCGCCGGCGACCGGGCCTAACAAGGTGCCCATGCCGCCGAGGATGACCATCACCATGAGTTCGCCCGACCGGGTCCAGTGCATCATGCCCGGGCCGACGAACTCGTTGTGGTTTGCGATGAGCGCTCCCGCCAGCCCGGCCCCCATGGCGGAAATCGTGAATGCCGCCAGCTTGTATCGATACACGGGGTAGCCAAGCGTTCGCATGCGCGGCTCGTTCTGCCGACAGCCTCTGATCACCATACCGAACCGGCTGTTCACGATCCGCGCAGCGAGGGCGAGAAATGCGAGCAGCAGTCCGAGCGACAGGTAATAGAACGTTGTGTCGTCGTAGAGGTCGCCCACCGGCAAGGCGGAGCGTTCCCATATGTTGAGGCCGTCCTCACCGTTATACGTCGGCAGAGAAATCATGAAGAAGTAGAGCATCTGGGCGAACGCCAGCGTGATCATGATGAAGTAGACACCCCGTGTCCTCAGGCTCAGCGCCCCGATCAGCAGGCCCATGGCGCCTGCAGCGAGTACCGCCAGCGGAAACTGGATCAACGCCGCCGTAGTCCCGGGAATCTCACCCGGGAGAAACGGTATGGCGGTGCCTTCCATCGCGTGATGGGTCAGAATGCCGACGGCATAACCGCCAATGCCGAAGAACGCCCCGTGTCCGAAACTTACCATGCCGCCAAACCCGAGAATCAGATCGAGACTGACTGCGGCAATCGCGTAAATCAGGATTCGACTGGCGATGATCGTGATGAAAGGGTCCCCGGCCGCCTCCGCCGCGAACGGCAGGACCAGCAGCACCAGCAGGGTGACGCCGTGAACCAGGCCCCGGCGGGTGAATGGCGAAATCACCGCTAACCTCCGTAGGCTTGGAACAGGCCGCGCGGCCGCCAGATCAGAACCATGGCCATCAGCAGATAGATGGTAACGCTCGAGATCGAGGCGCCGACGCTGTCCGCGGCGGCGGGATCCAGTACGGAACGCATGATCAGGGGCAGAAAGGCACGACCGTACGTGTCGACGATGCCGACGAGCAACGCGCCGACCAATGCGCCGCGCACCGAACCGATTCCGCCGATGATGATGACCACGAACGTCAGGATCAGAATGCTCTCGCCCATGCCGACCTCGATTGCGAGCATCGGTCCGGCCATTGCCCCGGCAAGTCCCGCGAGCATGGCACCGATGCCGAAGACCCAGGTGAACAGCCTGTCAATGTTGACTCCGAGTGCACCGACCATTTCCCGGTGCGTCGCTCCGGCACGAATCAACATGCCGAGCCGGGTGTTGACGATCAGGTGTCGCAGACCGACACAGACCATCAGGCCGACGCCGATGATGAACAGCCGATAGGCCGGATACGGCACGCCGGGCAGTACCTCGATAGTGCCTGAAAGCGTGTCCGGAATTGCCATGAAAAGGGCGTGCGGTCCCCACACGATTTTTGTCAGTTCGTTGAACGTCAGGATCACGCCGAAGGTCGCGAGGACCTGGTCGAGGTGGTCGCGTCCGTACAGGCGCCGCAGGGCGAGCAGTTCCACCAGTATTCCCGCGGCGCCCGCGGCCAGCACGCCGGCAGCGACCCCGATGGCGAAGTTGCCGCTTGCCATCGTTGCGCTCGCGGTAACGTACGCGCCGACCATATAGAGTGATCCATGGGCAAGGTTGATCAGGTGCATGATCCCGAAGACGAGCGTCAAGCCCGCCGCCATCAAGAACAACATGATCCCGAGTTGCAGGCCATTCAGCGTTTGTTCGAGGAACAGGACCAGGGTCATGGCGGCATGCGGCCCGAATGGCGAGGGCCGGGACAGCGTGCGACTGCCCCGGCCCTGCGATCAGTGCCGATTACATTTTGCAGTCGGCAGCATAGGCGTCGGCGTGGTCGGTAAACACCTTGCCGACCAGCTTGTTGGTGACGGTGTCCCCGTCACGGACCACCTCACGAACGTAGATGTCCTGGATCGGGTGATGATTGGGCCCGAACTTGAAAGCGCCTCGCACGGATGCGAAATCGGCAGCTCGCAGCGCCTCGCGGAACGCGTCGATATCATCTACGTTGCCGTTCACCTTGGCGATGGCGCTGTCGAGCAACAGCGCGGCGTCATAGCCCTGTGAGGCATAGAGCGAGGGTTTGCGGCCATAGGCCTCCATAAATGCGGCGACGAAGGCGCGGTTCGCGTCATTGTCGAGATCGTGCGAGTACTGCGACGTGTTGAAAGTGCCAACGGCAGCTTCGCCGACCGCCTTCAGAATGCCCTCGTCGAACGAGAATGCCGGCCCGTACAGTGGCGTTTCCGAGATCAAACCGGCCTGGGCGTACTGCTTGACGAAGTTGATGCCCATGCCGCCCGGCAGAAAGAAGAACACGGCGTCCGGCTCGGCAGCACGAAGATTGGCGATCTCGGCCGCATAGTCGGTCTGGCCGAGCTTGGTGTACACCTCACCGGCGACAGCGCCCTTGTAGAACCGCTTGAACCCGGCCAACGCATCCTTGCCGGCCGGATAGTTCGGCGCCATCAGGTAGACGCTCTTGAAACCCTGATCCGTGACGAACTGCCCCATGGCCTCATGCAGATTGTCGTTCTGCCAGGCGACGTTGAAGTAGTTCTCGTGGCACTTGGCGCCGGCGAGCGCTGACGGTCCGGCATTCGGGCTGATATAGATCTTGCCGGCGCGGGTCACACTGGGCACCACCGCCATGGCAAGGTTCGACCAGACAATCCCGGTAACCACGTCGACATCATCCTGCTTGATCATTCGGGTGGCGATCTGCTTGGCGTTTTCCACCTTGCGGGCGTCGTCGACGACGATGAACTCGGTCTCGGCACCGCCGAGCTTGCCGCCGCGTTGCTTCAGCGCCAGTTCGAAACCGTCGCGGATATCGATACCGAGGCCGGCGCCGCCGCCGGATAATGTCGTTATCATGCCGATCTTCACCGGTTCGGCGCTCGCTGCATTTGCCGTCATGAACAGCGCCGCCATGACGGCAGCCAAACTCCGAAAGTTCTTCACTGTGTAGTCCTCCCAGTATTCCGTTTCGCCCGAACATTTTATGGAATCGCGATCGTCCGGTGTCGAGAGACGAGCCGGTGCGACAGTAGATCAACGGCACAATCGAGACAACGGTCGTCGGCTGGTCAGCCGTTTGCGGCGAACCGCGCGTTCTTTAGTCTGCCGGCAGTTCGGCGAGCGGCGCGCTCGAAGGTGGTTAACGCCTTGTTAATCAGCCCGGCAGATAATTCCTACCAGGCAATCGGCGCGACACCGCGTCCCATCCCAGCGGAGAGGAATGTCCAATGGCCGATCTCGACAGTTTGACCCTGTTCGGCGCTGTGAAGAAACGGCTGTCATGGCTTGGTCAGCGGCAGGAAGTTCTCGCCCAGAACATCGCCAACGCCAACACGCCCGACTACCGGGCGAGCGACGTGCGGCCCTACGAGTTCCGCGAACTGGTGCGCCGCGAACAGATGCAGATCAACATGGTGCGTACCAGCGGCAACCAGATTGAGGGCCAGCGCCGGGCGATCCGCGACTACTACGAAGACCACACCATCAAGCCCTACGAGACGACGCCCGACGGCAACGCCGTGGTCCTCGAGGAGCAGATGGCGAAAGTCAACGAAACAGCGGTGTCGCACCGCTTCACCACGGAAATCTACCGCAAGCACCTCGGCATGCTGAAGATGGCGCTGGGTCGCAGCGGGTCGTAACGGCGAACCGGAACGGGGACATAAAGAATGGCTGACGAACTGCTGCGGACACTGTCGATCTCGGGCGCGGGCATGCGGACCCAGGGGAACCGGCTCAGGGTCATCGCCGAGAACGTGGCGAACGCCAACTCGCTGGCGACCGAGCCCGGCGATCTGCCGTACCGGCGCAAGATCATTACCTTCAAGAACGAGCTGGACCGTAATCTCGGCGTCGACACGGTGCGGGTTCACGAGATCAAGGACGATCTGTCGGCCTTCGGCCAGCGGTTCGATCCCAATCATCCGGCGGCTGACGAGAACGGTTACGTGCTGACGCCGAACGTCAATTCGCTGGTCGAGATGATGGACATGCGCGAAGCGCAGCGGTCCTACGAAGCCAACCTTGAGATCGTCAAGAATGCAAAGAACATGCTTCTCAGCACCATCGACGTCCTAAGGGCGCAGTAAGCGTCCGGCGATGGCGCCGTCCCGGGGACGCCCCGGGCGGCGGTGACGGTCAGACAATAACGGGACTAGGGAACGGGAACGGTCGACATGGTGACCTCGCCGACTTCAGGTATCAATCAGGCGATCAACGCATATCAGTCCGCGGCGCGCGCCGCGGACTCCGAACGCAGCCAGGCGACGCAGGGCACGGGCGGCGACGATTTCGCCCAGCTCGTGCGCGGCGCGATCGAGGAAGCGGTCCGCATCGGCGAACGCAGCGAGCAGCTCTCGATCGACGGTATTCACGACCGCGCCGACATCTCGGACGTGGTGACCGCGGTGGCCGAGGCGGAAGTCACGCTGCAGACGGTGGTGACGATCCGCGACAAGGTCATCGACGCGTACCGCGAAATCCTCCGCATGCCGATCTGACGCTGGTGCCGGCGGGCGTCTCGGACGCCCCCGCCGGCGCATGCTATACTCGCCCGGCGGCAGGGATTCGCTTGCCCAGGGCCGTCGCGGATTGGAGCCGGGTTGATGAATCAGGTTGATGTTCTCGAGATCGGGCGCGAAGCGCTGTTCCTGGTGATCAAGATCGCCGGGCCGATCATGGCGGCGGGCCTCGCTATCGGGCTCATCATCGCGTTGTTCCAGGCGCTGACGACGATCCAGGAGATGACGCTCACCTTCGTGCCGAAGATCGTCGTCATCTTCATCGCGACGATCATCTTTCTGCCGTTCATGATGACGACGCTGACCGAGTTCACGCAGGAGCTCTTCGACCGGATGGTGGCGCTCGGCAGCTGACGCCGCAGGCGAAGAAAGGGCTCAACAGACGGGCGGCCGGATGCTCGACCAGATCCTCAGTTACAACATCTTCGGGTTCTTCCTGATCTTCGCGCGAATCGGCACGGCGATGATGCTATTGCCGGGGTTCAGCGCCGCCTACGTTTCGGCCTGGATTCGCCTCGCCGTCGCCGTCAGTCTCACGCTCGTCGTTTCGCCGGTGCTCATGCCGGCCATGCCGGTGCCGCCCGCGACCAGCGCGGAGCAGGTGCTGCTGGTGATCAACGAGGTCGTCGTCGGCGGCTTCCTCGGGCTGCTCGCGAGAATCGCGGTCGGCGCGCTGCAGACCGCCGGCACGGTGATCTCGATGGTCTCGGCACTGGCCAATGCGCTGATCCAGGATGCCGTCGCCGAACAGCAGAGCTCCATCGTTTCCAGCTTCCTGTCGACGACCGGCGTGGTGCTGGTGTTCGTCACCGACATGCACCACCTGATGATCATGGCGATCGTCGAGAGCTACGCCCTGTTCGTGCCGGCGATCGCGCCCGACCTCGGCGACATCGCCCTCATGCTGGCCCGCAACGTGACCGAGAGCTTCGCGCTCGGGCTGCAGATCTCGGCGCCGTTCATCATCGTCGGCCTGGTCTATTACTCGCTGCTCGGCATTTTCGGCCGGCTGATGCCGGTGCTGCCGGTGTTCTTCTTCGCCATGCCGGCGCAGATCACCATGCAGTTCGGCCTGATGATGATCATCCTGAGCTCGATGATGATGGTGTTCCTCAGACATTTCGGGGACACTTTCACGCCGTTCCTCAACCCCTGACGCAGGTGTCCCGGCGGGACGCACGGAGATAACACGTGGCGGAAGAAGACGACGCCCAAAAGACAGAAGAGCCCTCCCAACGAAAGCTGTCGCGCGCGCGCCAGCAGGGTCAGGTCGCCTCGTCGCAGGAGATCAAGCACTGGGGCATCCTGATCGCCGCGACCATCGCCATCGCGACGCTGGTTCCCGGCGCCGCGTTCGAGGTGCTGTCGCTCAACAAGCAGATCATCGCCAAGTCGTACGACGTCCCCGTCGACCTGTTCAACCTGCGCGACCTGTTCAGCGACATTCTCCTCGAGTTGCTGTGGATTCTGGCGCCGTTTCTCGGCGTCATGATCCTGGCGGCGATTGCCACGTCGATTATCCAGAGCGGGCTCGTCTGGGCGCCGAGCAAGATCCAGCCGAAGTTTTCCAACATCTCGGTGATCAAGGGCTTCGGCCGCCTGATCTCGCTCAAGAGCGTGATCGAACTGGTGAAGGGCGCCTTCAAGCTGATCGTCATCGCGACCATCGCCGTTCTCATGGTGCTGCCGTTCCTCGACGAAATCGGCCTGGTTCCGTACGCCCACATCACGGAGACCGTCGAGCAACTGCACGACCTGATCCTCATCGTGCTGGTGGCCTCGGTCATCGTCATGACCATCGTCGCCTTCATCGACTACACCTACCAGCGCTACGCCTTCGTCAAGCAGATGCGGATGACCAAGCAGGAGGTGAAGGACGAACACAAGCAGGCGGAGGGCGACCCTCAGGTCAAGGCGCGGATCCGCCAGCTCCGCGCCGAGCGTACCCGCCAGCGCATGATGGCCGCGGTCCCGGAGGCCGACGTTGTGGTCACCAACCCGACGCACTTCGCGGTCGCCCTGCGCTACAAGATGGAGGAAATGAGCGCGCCGGTGGTCGTCGCCAAGGGCCAGGACTTCATCGCCCTGAAGATCCGCGAGATCGCCGAGGAGAACGACGTGCCGATCTACGAGAGCCCGCCGCTGGCGAGAACGCTTTACGCCGCCGTCGAAATCGATCAGGAGATCCCGACCGAACACTATCAGGCGGTCGCCGAGGTGATCGGCTTCGTCATGCGCCTCAAGGGGATGGGCGGCAACCAGGCCGGTGCCCCCGGCGGCGGTCCCGGTATAAGCTAGTGTAAACCGGGGCGAACTGTTGAACGCGGCCGTCGCCGACGATGCCGTGCCGAGGGTGGAGCGTCATGCCGGACGACGGCGTCCAGAACGAAACGGATATCGCGCCGATCGCGCGCCGCGCTGGCGGACCGCTGAGCCGGGCGGTCGGAATCGTCGCGCTCGTCGCCGCGCTCGTGGCCCTGTTCTTATACCAGACCATGCCGGAGCGGCCGCTGGTTGCCGGCGCCGCACTCGGCTTCGGCTTTGCCGCCGCGCTGGCTGTCTACGGGCTGCGCCGGTTCGAGGGACAGCTCGCCGAACTGCGCGATGAACGCGACGCCGCGCACCGCGCGTCGGCCGATGCGGTCGAGGCGTCGCGTCGCCGTGAGCGCGAAACCGGCGAGAAGGCGGCCAGACTGGCGCTGGCGCTCGACGAACTGCCGGTCGGCGTGTTCGCGACCGATGCCTCGGGCGGCCTGATCTATGCCAACCGGACGCTGGGTCGTTGGGTCGACCGGCCGGCAGCGGCGATGATCGGTGCGCGCACGAGCCTGTCGGCGCTGTGCGAAAGCGACACGCCACCGCCCGAGCATGGCGTCGCCATGGTCAAGTTGCGTTCGGCGGGCGGCGAGGGGATTTCCGCCTACGTGATGCGCAACGCCGCGAGCGACGGCGCCGGCACGCGTGGCGTCATCCTGCGTGACCCGGGCGGCGCCACGGACGAGCAGGACACGACCGCGGCGGCCGACGTCGCCGCCGCGGCACCGCCGGACTGGCTGTTTCGCGACTCGCCGGTCGGTATTGCGCTGCTCGGCGACGACGGCACCATCGCCGACTGCAACGCCGCCCTGTGCCGTTTCCTCGGTCGCAGCCGCGACGGCATCGTCGGCAGCGTGTTCGCCGATCAGATCGCGCTCGAGGACCGCGACGATCTGGCGGCGAGCCTGTCCAAGCTGGTGCTCGGCACGGCGCGCGCCGTGCACGTCGAGGTCAGGCTTCCGACGGCGGGTGCCGGCAGCGACGGGCTCGAACGCGCGGCCTCGGTCTATGCCTCGAAGGCGCCTTCCGGAAGCGACGGAGACGACGACCGCATCGTGCTGCACGTGATCGACGAGACCGAGCACCGCCATCTCGAGGTGCAGTTCGCCCAGTCGCAGAAGATGCAGGCGATCGGCCAGCTCGCCGGCGGCGTCGCGCACGACTTCAACAACCTGCTGACCGCGATGATCGGCTTCTGCGACCTGCTGCTGCAGCGTCACGGGCCGGAAGACCCGTCGTTCGCCGACATCATGCAGATCCAGCAGAACGCCAACCGGGCGACCAATCTCGTTCGCCAGCTGCTGGCTTTCTCGCGCAAGCAGACCCTGGCGCCGGTGGTCATCGATCCGGCCGAGGCGCTCGGCGATCTGTCGCATCTTCTGGGCCGGCTGCTGGGCGAAACGGTCGAACTCGAGCTGAAGCCCGAACCCGACGTGCACCTGATCCGCGCCGACCGCGGCCAGTTCGACCAGGTCATCATCAATCTCGCGGTCAACGCCCGTGACGCCATGCCCGGCGGCGGCACCCTGAGCGTTGCGGCGCGCAACGAAACCGTGGCTTCGTCGGTGCGGCGCGGCGACCAGGTGATGCCGCCCGGCGCCTACGTCGTCGTCGAGGTTGCCGACACCGGTACCGGCATCTCCAAGGAGAACATCGAACGCATCTTCGAACCGTTCTTCTCGACCAAGGAGGTCGGCGCCGGCACCGGGCTCGGGCTGTCGACGGTCTACGGTATCGTCCGCCAGTCCGAGGGTTTCATCTTCGTCGAGAGCGCCGTCGGTCACGGCACCACGTTCCGCATCTACCTGCCGGCGTTCGGCGGCGACGATGCGGTCAAGGGCGTGCTGGCGAGCGACGCCGCGGCGGCGGCCGGCCGCGCGCTCGAGGAGCGGCGCAAGGAACAGCAGGCCAAGTCGGGTGAGGACGAGGCGGCGGACCTGACCGGGGCGGGCGTCGTGCTGCTGGTCGAGGACGAGGACGCGGTCCGTCAGTTCGGTGCCCGCGCGTTGCGCAACAAGGGTTACACGGTTTATGAAGCCGAGAACGGCGAGGCCGCGCTCGACGTGATCAACGGCATCGACGAGAACATCGACCTGATCGTCTCTGACGTGGTCATGCCGGGCATGGACGGGCACACCCTCGTGCAGCTCGTCCGTCAGGAGCTCAACGGGGTCAAGGTGATCCTCATGTCGGGTTACGCGGAGGACGTCTTCCGCGACGAAATCAGCCGCGACCCGAGCATCCATTTCCTCTCCAAGCCGTTCAGCCTCAAGACACTGGCGAGTACGGTGAAGGGCGTCATGGAAGGCGGCGCAGAGCGGTGAATGTCAGCGCGGGTCGCGTTTCGCGTACCTATGAGCCGCTGGACGACAGTTCGCCCACTCTCGAAAGCCGATCAGATATGACATCGTAAATCCACTGCCGATCCTCGGATCCAAAACACGAGGTGTAGATAAATGCGTGAGGATCCACGCCCCGGCAATTTGCATCTGGAAACGCACGAAACTCGACACCTTCGATTTCTTTCAGGAACAGCATTTCGTCGATGGGTGAGTACGTATCGTCGCCGAATCCGAGAACCAGGCCGTCAAGACGATCAGCCTTTTCGTAGTGCGCCTTCCAGAGGTGGTATCTGGGTGCAAGATGGATGTCATGAATGCCTCGTCCGGTCCAAGCGTAACCGTAACCGGGTGCCGAGGCGACGAAGTAGTTGAACTTCTCGGGAAATCTGGCTGCCGTGGAGAGGATCGCCGAGGCTCCTCCCGAGTGACCGAGGAGAATGATCCGTTTCGGGTCAACGCCGTACTCGGCGAACGTGTCCAGAAGCTCTGCGATCTCTTCTCCGCGTTTATAAAAGGTTTGTTCCGACGTGCTGGCGTTGCTTCCCCGCCCGATCTCATCGGAGCAGAATGAATAAACGACCGTGTTCGGGATTTGCTCGAAAAGATACTTGAAGACGAACGGCACTTCGTCTTCGGGATCGCACACTTGGCCTTGCCCACCATGCGATATTCCATGATTGAAGATCGCCAGGTTGATGTTTGTGGGGTCAGGGATCGCCTCGGCGAGTTGAGCATTGAACTCGTCGTACGTGCCGGTGACGATCCCGTCTTCCATAAGAAATGCGCCGTGCGTTCTGGCGCGATTCGTGCCGGAGTCGGTTACACACGCTGAAACCAGTAATCCCAACCCCAGTACGAACATCACTGATCCGCGAAAACGACGCATTTCGACCTCATCTTGACTTTGCATTACAACTCTAGCGAGAAGATTGTTTAATCAAAAAATCGATCTCATACAAACACGAACGATTCATCGGCTGTTTGGCGCGCGGCAGTTATCGTTTCACCGATTAACCATACCCTCGGTTTCGCGAAATGGCCGCGAACATCACAAGAACATTGGTAAAATAGTTGTTTATTCATAATAAGTTACAGTTTTCTGTTGCCAATGAGAACAAAACGCGTACATTGAGCCGGATTGCAACCGCTCAGGCCCTATGGAATAAGGGAGGCACACAATGACTGACACCGCGCTCCGGCTCGTTGAAAAGGACGGCAAAGTGGACAAGGGTAAGGCGCTCGACGCAGCGCTCGGCCAGATCGAACGGGCCTTCGGCAAGGGCTCCATCATGCGCCTCGGCCAGCGCGAAACCGTCGAGACCGACGTTATCTCCACCGGTTGTCTCGGCCTCGATATTGCGCTCGGGATCGGCGGTCTGCCGCGGGGCCGCGTCGTCGAGATCTACGGCCCCGAAAGCTCGGGCAAGACGACCCTGGCGCTGCACACAGTGGCCGAGGCCCAGAAGGCCGGCGGCACCTGCGCTTTCATCGACGCCGAACACGCGCTCGATCCGGTCTATGCCAAGAAACTCGGCTGCAACGTCGACGAACTGCTGATCTCGCAGCCCGACGCCGGCGAACAGGCGCTCGAGATCGCCGACACGCTGGTGCGTTCCGGCGCCATCGACGTGCTGGTCATCGACAGCGTCGCGGCGCTCGTGCCGCGCGCCGAGCTCGAGGGCGAGATGGGCGACACCCACGTCGGCCTGCAGGCCCGGCTCATGAGCCAGGCGCTGCGCAAGCTGACCGCGTCTGTCGCGCGTTCGAACACGATGATCATCTTCATCAACCAGATCCGCATGAAGATCGGCGTCATGTTCGGCAACCCGGAAACCACCACCGGTGGCAACGCGCTCAAGTTCTATTCGTCGGTGCGCCTGGAAATCCGCCGCATCGGTGCGATCAAGGACCGCGACGAGGTGGTCGGCAACCAGACCCGGATCAAGGTCGTTAAGAACAAGCTGGCGCCGCCGTTCAAGATGATCGAGTTCGACATCATGTACGGCGAGGGCGTCTCCAAGATGGGCGAGATCCTCGATCTCGGCATCAAGGCCGGCGTGGTCGAGAAATCCGGTTCGTGGTTCTCGTACAGTTCCGAACGCATCGGCCAGGGCCGCGAGAATGCCAAGCAGTTCCTGCGCGAGCACCCCGACATGGCCAACCAGATCGAGGCGCTGATCCGCCAGAACGCCGGTCTGATCTCGGAAGAGATGATGGTCGGCGGGCCGGACGGCGGCGAAGACGCCGGCGCGACCGAAGACGCGCCGGAGGAAGTCGCCGAATAAGGCGCATCCGATATCTTTTGAATGACAGCGCGGGATAGAACGCGATCGAGATAGGCCGGAGCATTTCATTATGCTCCGGTCTCATTCGTGAATCGCCCTCTAAGGTATTATTGGGACGGATTCACGCTCCGTGAGGAGCGACCTACAGCGCCCTCACCGGATCGATCCGGCCCCTGGTCCGCGCCGTTCCCGTTTGCCGGTGCACGGCCTGTCCGCTGGACACCTTGCGGGCCGCTCGGTAAAAACCGCTGTTCACTCAATCGCTTGCTTTCCAACGGATTTGGACCGACATAAAGGCCATGCAGACCGCCAACGATATCCGCGCCGCGTTCCTCGACTACTTTGCCAAGAACGGCCACACCAAGGTCGCCTCGTCCCCGCTCGTGCCGCGCAACGATCCGACGCTGATGTTCACCAACGCCGGCATGGTCCAGTTCAAGAACGTGTTCACCGGGCTCGAGCATCGCGACTACAACCGCGCGGTGACCTCGCAGAAGTGCGTGCGGGCCGGCGGCAAGCACAACGACCTCGAGAATGTCGGCCACACCGCGCGTCATCACACGTTCTTCGAGATGCTCGGCAACTTCTCGTTCGGCGACTACTTCAAGGATCTCGCCATCGAACTGGCTTGGAACCTGGTGACCAGGGAATTCGGCCTGCCCGCTGAAAAGCTGCTGGTCACCGTCTACGCCGACGACGATCAGGCCTTCGATCTGTGGAAGAAGATCGCCGGGCTGTCCGACGACAGGATCATCCGTATCGCCACCTCCGACAATTTCTGGGCGATGGGCGAAACCGGGCCGTGCGGGCCGTGCTCCGAGATCTTCTACGATCACGGCGAAGGCGTGCCGGGCGGACCGCCGGGCAGCCCCGACGAGGACGGCGACCGCTTCATCGAGATCTGGAACCTGGTGTTCATGCAGTTCGAGCAGCTGAGCGCGGCAGAGCGTGTCGAACTGCCGCGGCCGTCGATCGATACCGGCATGGGGCTTGAGCGCATCGCCGCCGTTCTCAACGGTACCCACGACAATTACGACGTCGATTTGCTGCGGGTGTTGATCGATGCCTCGGCCGACGTCTCCGGCACCGAACCGGACGGGCCGTTCAAGGTATCGCACCGCGTGGTCGCCGACCACCTGCGCGCGTCGAGCTTCCTGATCGCCGACGGCGTGCTGCCGGCCAACGACGGCCGCGGTTACGTGCTCAGGCGGATCATGCGGCGTGCCATGCGTCACGCGCACATGATGGGCTGCGAGGAACCGCTGCTGTGGCAGCTGGTGCCCACCCTGGTACGCAAGATGGGCGAGGCTTTTCCCGAACTCGGCCGCGCCGAGGCGCTGATCGGGGAGACCCTGAAGCTCGAGGAGACCCGGTTCAAGAAGACTCTGGATCGCGGCCTCAAGCTGCTCGACGAGGCGACCGAGGACATGAGCGAAGGCGGCACGCTGGACGGCGAGACCGCGTTCAAGCTCTACGATACTTACGGCTTCCCCCTGGACCTGACGCAGGACGCGTTGAAGGCGAAGGGAATCAAGGTCGACGATGACGGGTTCAACACGGCCATGGAGCGCCAGCGGGCCGAAGCCCGCAAGGCGTGGGCCGGGTCGGGCGAGGCCGCGACGGAGAGCGTGTGGTTCGAGGTTCTGGATGCGCACGGCGCGACGGACTTTCTCGGCTACGACACCGAACGGGCCGAGGGCCGCATCGCCGCGCTGATCGTCGACGGCAAACCGGTCAAGAAGGCGGGCACGGGAATCGAGGTCGCTGTGGTCTGCAACCAGACGCCGTTCTACGGCGAGTCCGGCGGCCAGATGGGCGACACCGGTGTGATCACCGGTCCGGACGGTGCCCGCGTCGCGATCCGCGACACCCAGAAGAAGCTCGGCGAGCTGCACGTTCATATCGGTACCGTAGAGAGCGGCGAGATCGCCGTCGGCGACGAGGTCGGCCTCGAGGTCGATCACGCGCGGCGCTCGGCGCTTCGCGCCAACCACTCGGTGACCCACCTGGTCCACGAGGCCTTGCGCCGCCATCTAGGGGACCACGTCACGCAAAAGGGCTCGCTGGTCGGCGCCGAACGCATGCGTTTCGACATCAGTCATCCGAAGGCGATCAGCGCCGACGAGATCGCCGCCGTCGAGGCCGAGGTCAACCGCCAGATCCGCGCCAACGCGCCGGTCACGACCCGGCTGATGGAACCGGAAGCGGCGATCGAGGCGGGCGCCATGGCGTTGTTCGGTGAGAAGTACGGCGACGAGGTCCGCGTCGTGTCGATGGGCGTGCCCGTCGAGAACCAGGACCGGGATTTTTATTCGACGGAACTCTGCGGCGGCACCCACGTGCAGCGGACCGGCGACATCGGGGCGTTCAAGATCGTGTCCGAAGGCGCGGTCGCGGCCGGTGTGCGGCGGATAGAGGTCGTCACCGGTCCGGGCGCGGACGCCTATTTCCAGGAACAGGACAAGCTGGTCCACGATATTGCGTCGATGCTGAAGGCATCGCCGGCCGAAACCGCCGACCGGGTCCGCCAGTTGCTGGACGAACGCAAGAGGCTCGAGCGCGAGCTCGCCGACGCGCGGCGCAAGCTCGCGACCGGCGGCGGTGGCGGCGGTGGCGAGGCGGCCGACGACGTCAAGGAAGTCGCCGGGCTCAAGTTCTCGGGCCGCGTGCTCGACGGCGTCCCGGCCAAGGAACTCAAGAGCCTGGCCGACGATCTCAAGAAGAAGATCGGCTCCGGCGTGGTCGCCCTGATCTCGACGGACGGCGGCAAGGCATCGCTGGTCGTCGGCGTCACCGGCGATCTCACCGACCGGGTCAATGCGGTCGATCTGGTGCGCGCGGGCTCGGAAGCGGTCGGCGGCAAGGGCGGCGGCGGCCGCCCCGATATGGCGCAGGCCGGTGGCCCGGATGCGGCGAAGGCCGCCGAAGCGCTCGGCGCTATCGAAGCGGCGATCGCCGGCTGATGGTGGCCGCGGGTAGCGGTTGTTCTTGACATAACGAGAATAAAATCCTATATTGTCGTTCGCTCTTTGCGATGGTGAATAGGAAAACACCTTCCGTGTCTTCCTTGGGCTTGACCCGAGAACCCAATCAGGATCATCGAATCAAGCCCGCGCATGACGGAGGGAATCGCGGCAAGCACCACGCCGCCGCCCGTTGTCATTCCCGCGAAAGCGGGAATCCAGGGTTGCGTCGGCTGGATCCCCGGCTGCGCGGAGGTGACGGTCGGGGACGGAAGTGTCCGTACATGCGGTCCGCCGGCGGTCGATGGGCGGAAATAGCCCGTAGCCCAGATTGGGACGCGATTTCAATAGCTTAAGGATTGCGTAAAATGATCCGGCGATTGTCCATGAATGGGCGGCAAATAGGCAAGAGATAGGCGTGAAATAGGCAGGACGGTGCCGCCACCCGTGTCATTCCCGCGAAAGCGGGAATCCAGCCGGCGCGGCGGGTCAGGCGGCATCCGCGTCGCGCTCGGCGAAGTACCGGCCGGGTGTGGTGCCGAGCGACTTGCGGAACATGGCGATGAAGGCGCTTTGCGACTCGTAGCCGAGTTCGGCGGCGATGGCGGCAATACTGTCGCCAGCGGCGAGGTGCTGAAGCGCGGCGAGCAGGCGGGCCTGCTGGCGCCACTGGCCGAACGTCATGCCGGTCTCGCGCTGGAAATGACGGGCGAAGGTGCGTGCGCTCATATTGGCAGCGGCGGCCCACGCGTCCGACGAGCGTGTGTCGCCGGGCGCCGACGACAGTTGCTCGGCGACGACGGTGAGGCGTGGGCTGGCTGGGTAGGGCAGATGCAGCGGAATCTGTTCGAGCGCACGGAGGTGATCGAGAATGACGGCGAGCAGGCGGCCGTCGGGGCCGGTCTTGTCGTAGTCCGTGGGTCGGTTCTCGAGTGCCAGGATCAGTTCGCGCAACAGAGCCGGCACCGCGAGGACCGTCAGGTCGGTCGGCAGGCCGGTGATGCGCCTGGTATCGAACTTCAGGGAATGCAGGTTGAGCGTCGTCGTCGACATCACCGCATGGGTCTCGTTCGGCGGGATCCAGACAGCGCGATGTGACGGCACCACCCAGAGCCCGCGCTTGGTCTCCACGGTCATGACGCCGCCCTGGGGATAGAGCAGCTGGGCCTCGTCGTGGGTATGCGCCTGCACGACGTGGCCGGCCGGCTGGTTGTGGGTTTGCCAGGTGATCGGTCGGTTGATGGCTCGGTCGGCGGCGTGTTGGGTTGTCATCGGCGGTTGGGCTCCGTCATTTTGGCAGAAACACGATATTAATTGACTGAATGCCGTATTGTCGTCAAGTGCGGCCCGGCATAGGGTAACCCGCATCGAATATCCACAGCAGCAAGAGAACCGTCCGACCGATGACCTATGCGACGACCAACTGGCGGCGGCCGGAAATCCTGCTGATCCTGATGGCGGTCGCCATGCCGCTGGCGTTTTCGACCTGGCAGGCGCTGATCAACAACTTCGCCATCGACCAGGCCGCCTTCACCGGCGTCGAGATGGGGATCCTCCAGAGCCTGCGCGAGGTACCGGGCTTCCTGTCGTTCACCGTGGTGTTCATCTTCCTGGTGATCCGCGAACAGCCATTCGCCATTCTGGCACTTTGTCTGCTCGGCATCGGCACGGCGATCACCGGCTTCTTCCCAAGCGTCTACGGTCTCTATTTCACCACCGTCCTGATGTCGATCGGCTTTCACTATTTCGAGGCCGTGCACCAGTCGCTGTCGCTGCAGTGGCTAGAGAAGTACGAGGCGCCGGCGGCGCTTGGACGGATTCTCGCGGCCGGTTCGTTCGCCGGCCTGGTCGCCTTCGGCTTCATCTATTTCGCGACCGACGTGTTCGGGCTGCATCTCAGGTGGGTCTATCTGCTGGCCGGCGGCGCGACCTGCGCGATCGCGTTGTTCTGCTGGTTCGCCTTTCCGGCTATTCCGGCCAAGGTCGAACAGCACAAGACGATCATTATCCGGCGCCGCTACTGGCTCTACTACGCGCTCCAGTTCATGTCCGGCGCACGGCGCCAGATCTTCGTTGTCTTTGCCGGGTTCCTGATGGTCGAGAAGTTCGGCTTCGACCCCGGGGCCATGGCGCTGATGTTCCTCGCCAACGGCGTGATCACGATGCTGATCGCGCCGACCATCGGGCGGCTGATCCAGCACTGGGGCGAGCGACGCGCCCTGACTCTCGAGTACATCGGGCTGATCTGCGTCTTTACCGGATACGCCTTCGTCGAGACGCCCTGGATCGGTGTCGCGCTTTACATCGCCGATCACCTGTTCTTCTCGATGGCGATTGCCATGAAGACGTACTTCCAGAAGATCGCCGATCCGGCCGACATCGCCTCGACCTCGGGCGTGATCTTCACCATCAACCACATCGCGGCGATTGTCCTGCCGGCGGCCTACGGGTTCGTCTGGGTGGTTTCCCCGGCGGCGGTATTCCTGACAGGTGCATCGCTCGCCGGCGTGTCGCTGGTGCTGTCGCGCTTCGTGCCGCGGGATCCCAATCCGGACAACGTCGCGCTGGTCGGCAACCGGTTCGCCGGCATCGAACCGAAACCCGCCGAATAGTGCTCAGCCGCCGACGTCGGCGGCGACCTTCAGGCTGACGATCTCGTCGGGATTGAACACCTTGCCGTTGAGCGACTGCGAGCCGAGCTTGATCTGGTCGACGTGTTCCATGCCCGCGGTGACCTTGCCCCACACCGTGTACTGGCCGTTGAGGTGCGGCGCGGCGTCGAGCACGATGAAGAACTGCGAGTCGGCGCTGTTGGGGTTGGCGGCACGGGCCATCGAGACGACGCCGCGGACATGCGGTTCCTGCGAGAACTCGGCGTTCAGTTTCCTGCCGGATCCGCCCGTCCCGTCACCGTTCGGGTCACCGGTCTGCGCCATGAAACCTGCGATGACCCGGTGGAACTTCAGGCCGTCGTAGAAACCCTCGCGGACCAGCTGCTTGATCCGGGCGACGTGATTGGGCGCCAGATCGGGGCGCATCTCGATGACCACCCGGCCGGTCTCGAGCTCCATGTAGAGCGTGTTCTCGAGGTCGGCAGCCTCGACCGGGCCGCTGGCGATGCCCAGAACGGCGAGAAGACTGACGACAAAGGCGGGGACACAACGCATGGGTGTGGCACTTTCGTGCTGGATCAGATTGCAATAGCCGGTTTAGCGCGAAGGCGTCAGTCGAACAAGGCGTCGATCTCGGCCTGGGAGATGCCCTGGCCCGCAAGCTGCGGTCCGTCGAGCAGTTTCTCGTCTTCGGTCTTGGTCGACTCCTTGGGCACCATCTTTTCAATCTCCTCGGGACCCCAGAGCTCGATCAGGGCGTTCACCCGCTGCTCGACGTAGATGATCGACTTCATGACCTTGGTGACGCGCTGGCCCGTGATGTCCTGGAAGGAACAGGCTTCAAAGATCTGATTGCCGTTCTCGATGACCTTATCGATGATCGCCTGGTCCGCCGGACCGACCCGGCTCCACATGTCCTGCAGCAGATCCTGGGTATTCTCCACCGACTCCATGATCGTGTTGGTGGCGTTCTCCGTTGCCTCGATGATGGCATCGAGCTGGTCGTTCATGCTCGGCAGGTGGTGTTCGCCGTCAGCTGGCCGATGGATGGCCGCGATCTCCTCGCGGACCCGGTGAACATAGGTGAAAAGCCCGGTGATCTCGCCTTTCAGAGCGTCGAGCTCTTCGCGTTCGCTCTTGGTCGTCATCGCAATCGGTCCCTCAGTCAGGTCTGGTTAGGTTGCCAGTTGTCCCCTAGCGGGACCGATTGTGGCGCGAACCCGCAGAGAAAGCCAGCAGAGATTACGGGAAAATACTTACCAAAATACCGAGCATACGGCAGCGAGGGAATCTAGCGCCGTTTTAGCGGTTTCTTTCGGCCACCGCCGATATCGTCTACCGGCCCACCGGGTTCCCGTCCGCCGGTTGGTTTGCCACCCCCCGGCAACGAGTCGGGATCAAGCGCCATCATGGCCATCACGGTCAATTTTTCCCGGACGGCCGGATCCAGATTATCCAGCACTTTCGACTTCTGCTGATGAATGTTGATAGCGTCCCGGATCAGTTGCTCACGGTCCGGAGTCATTGGTTTTGCCGGTTGATCAAAGGGTGACGGTTTCTTCTTTGGCGTAGGGTTGCTCGTCTTTGGCTGCATCGCCTCGACCCTGGCATCGGCCAGTGCCAGCTCGATAGTCTGGGCTAGATTCTCGGCAGCGGCAGCTGCGTCTTCGATCGGATTGGGTTCGCGGCTGTCCTGCCGAGCCGGATTCTTGAGCTCCGGCTTCTTTTTCTTGCGAGCAGTTTTGGCAGGCGGCTCGTCTTCGCCGCGCATCGTTGCCAGCTTCTTTCGCGCGCTCTTGTCCATGACCATGGACAACAGCGCATTGGAGACGAACTTCTTAATCACAGCGGGTTCCGATCCTGGCGAATCCGATTATGAAGTGTATCTTGCCGGGGCGATGTGTCAAAAAGACGCTTGTCACCCGGCAGATGCGAGTTTTCGTAACGAGCCCGTGTTTATGCGTGGCCGGGAAGAATGGGTGCGAGGCAAGGAGCAAACGCATGCGACGGAATCGAAACGCAAAGATTATCGCAACGCTGGGGCCGGCATCGACCAGTCCGGGCGCGATGGGCAAACTTTTCGAGGCCGGCGCCGACGTCTTTCGACTCAACTTCAGCCACGGCACCCATGAAGACCACCGCAAGACCTACGAGACGATTCGTGCTCTCGAGAAAAAATTCAATCGGCCGATCGGCGTGATTGGTGACCTTCAGGGGCCCAAATTCCGGGTCGGCGACTTTGAAGGAGGCTCCATCGATCTGGCGGAGGGCGCGAAACTGCGGCTCGATCTCGACGAAAAGGCGGGAAGTACCGATCGCGCGCCGCTGCCCCACCCCGAGGTTTTCAAGGCGCTCAGCGAAGGCATGGAGATGCTGCTGGATGACGGGCGCATCAGGCTTCGCGTCGTCGGTCACAGTGACAAACATGCCGATACGGAGGTCATGGTTGGTGGCAAGCTGTCCAATCACAAGGGGCTAAACTTGCCAGACGCCGTCATAGACGTTTCACCGCTTACCGCAAAAGATCGCGAGGACCTCAAGTTCGCGCTCAGTCTGGGCGTTGATTGGGTTGCGTTGTCCTTTGTCCAGCGGCCCGAGGACGTTGCCGAGGGTCGAAAGCTCGTGGCGGGTCGCGCCGGCATCATGGTCAAACTCGAGAAACCATCGGCGATGCGGTATCTCGACGAGATCGTCGATCTGGCCGACTCGGTCATGGTTGCGCGCGGCGATCTCGGCGTCGAATGCCCGCCTGAGGATGTGCCAGCGTTCCAGAAGCAGATCATCCGGGCGTGCAGGTCCAAGGGCAAACCGGTCATCGTCGCGACGCAGATGCTGGATTCCATGATCAATGCGCCGACGCCGACTCGGGCGGAGGCATCTGACGTGGCGACCGCCGTCTACGATGGCGCCGATACGGTGATGCTGTCGGCGGAGACGGCGGTCGGGAGCTACGCGGCTGAAGCCGTGGCGATGATGGACCGGATTATCCGTCGGGTTGAGCAGGACCCTCTGCACCATGACATGATGGCGGCGCAGCGTCAGGATCCTGAGGCGACCGCTGCGGATGCCATCACGGCCGCGGCGCGCCAGTGTGCGTCGACGATTGAAGCTGCCGCGATTGTGACCTTCACCTCGACGGGTTCGACAACGCTTCGCTGCGCCCGCGAACGGCCGGACGTGCCGATCATCTGTTCGACGCCAAGACTCGACACGGCGCGGCGGTTGGCCCTTCTGTGGGGCACCCACTGCGTGCCCACCGAAGACCTGTCCAGTTTCCGAGAAATGGTGACGAAGTCGATATTCATCGCCGAGGACGAAGGCTTCGCCTCGGCGGGTGACCGGATTATCATCACGGCGGGCGTACCGTTCGGCACGCCGGGCGCGACCAATATCTTGCGGATCGCGTGGATCGAGTGATCGGCACGTGCTTTCTCAACTTCTGAACATCATCGCGCCGGTGGCGATCGCCGTTGCCATCGGCTTCGCGTGGCGGCGCAAAGGTCTGGCGTTCGACATCAAGCTGGTGTCTGCGTTGGTAACCAACATCGGCACGCCGTGTCTCGTCTTCTCGACACTGTCGAATGTCGAGATCGGCGAGAAGACGTTTGTCGAAATGGCATTGGCGACCTTTGTGACCTTGTGCTCCTTCGCTGCCATTTCCGCGATCGCCTTCCGCGCGAGCGGCATACCGGCGAGGACATTTCTTCCCTCAATGGTGTTTGCCAACACAGGCAACGTCGGACTGCCACTGAGCCTGTTCGCGTTCGGAACCGAAGGCCTGGCATTGGCCGTCACCTATTTCACGATTCACCTGATCTTATTGTTCACCATCGGTGAACTGGTTTCGGCGGGCTCGCTCTCCGTCGGCAAGATCGTCCGTCAGCCAGTGCTTTACGCAGTGCCGGCGGCGCTGGTCGTGTTGATCGGCGATCTGACGGTGCCAATGTGGCTTGAGAATACCACTAAGCTTCTTGGGGATTTCACGATCCCATTGATGCTGATCACGTTGGGCATTTCGCTCGCCGATCTCAAGATTGGTGGCTTCAGACGCAGCCTGGTTCTCTCCGTGTTTCGCCTCGTGATGGGATTCGCGGTGGGCGTCGCGGCGGCAGAGGCTTTCGGGCTCGAGGGCGTGTCCCGGGGGGTCCTCATCCTCCAATCCGCGATGCCAGTCGCGGTTTTCAATTACCTGTTCGCGGTGAGGAACGACAATTCGCCGGAGGAAGTCGCCGGTATTATCGTTCTTTCCACGGCTATCGCCTTCGCGTTGCTGCCTGCCTTGCTCTGGTTCGTCCTGTAGCCGGTTTTGCAGAACCGAATCAAAGTCGGGGGTGTCAAACGCGACGGGCTCGGCTATACGGTTGCCGGACTTGGACAAGAGGCTTGTTTGCATGACGATACTGGTCACCGGTGCCGCCGGATTCATTGGATCAACCGTCTCTAATGCGTTGCTCGACCGTGGCGATCGCGTTATCGGCGTCGACAACTTCAACGATTATTATGACGTCGCTCTGAAAGAGGCGCGCGCGGACCGGCTCAACGGACGTGACGGTTTCTCGATGATTCGTGCCGATATTTCCGACCGGGAGGCTATTGCCGCCGTCTTCAATACCAATCCCGATATCACGGCGGTCATACACCTGGCGGCCCAAGCCGGTGTTCGATACTCGCTGATCAATCCTTACGCATACATTGAAGCGAACGTCGAGGGTCACGTCGTGCTGCTAGAGTCGGCAAAGACGCTCAAGAACCTCAAGCACTTCGTCTATGCATCGTCGTCGTCTGTTTATGGGGCCAACACCAAGCTGCCATTCAGCGTCGATGATCCCGTTGAACATCCCGTCTCGCTTTATGCCGCGACGAAGCGATCGATGGAGCTCATCAGCGAGAGCTACATGCGCATGTTCGATATGCCGTTGACGGGCCTTCGGTTCTTTACTGTGTATGGTCCGTGGGGGCGACCGGACATGGCGGCCTACATCTTCACGCGAAAGATTTTCGCTGGCGATAAGATCCCGGTCTTCAACAATGGCGAGATGAAACGAGACTTCACGTTCATCGACGATATCGTCGCCGGGCTGATTGGTTGCCTCGACCATCCTGCGAACGGCGCGTTTCATCGGGTCTACAACCTCGGAAATCACCGGTCGGAGAACCTGATGGATTTCATCAGGACGCTGGAGGATGCGATCGGCATCAAGGCAGAACTCGATTTCCAGCCCATGCAACCGGGCGACGTGAAAGAAACGTATGCCGATATCGAAGCGTCGCAACGAGACTTTGGCTTCGAGCCGAAAACAAGCATCGCCGAGGGCATTCCGAAATTCGTTGCCTGGTACAGAAGCTATCATGGTAACGACTGATCCAAGTCTGACGCCGTGACCCGCAACCCCTATCTTGTACTGTTCCTGCTAGCATCGCTCTGGAGCTCGGCATTCACTGCGATCAAGTTCGGTGTCGAGACGGTACCGCCGACGTCGCTGGTGGCCGGACGGCTCTTGATCGGGGCCCTGCTTCTGCTGGCCTTTGCGGCGTCGCGCGGACGCGTTTTGCCGCAATGGGGGGCAGAGTGGGGGATTTATTTCGTGCTCGGTGCCGCGGGCTACGCCATCCCGTTCTTTCTGATAAGTTGGGGGGAGGTCCTTGTCGACAGCGGCCCGGCCGCGATCCTCATGGCCATCATGCCGTTGACGACGATGATGTTGGCTCACTTCTTTGCCAGAGACGAAAAGATGACCGTTCGTAAAGCGGTCGGCCTTGCGCTTGGCCTGGCGGGAGTTGTCGTGCTGGTCGGGCCGGGCGCACTCGCCAAGCTCGGCAGCGATACGGTCCGCGAACTGGCGATCGCGGGAGGCGCCGTGTTCTACGCGATCAACGCGGTCATCTCCCGGCGGTTGCCGCCGGGCGACCCCGTGCAACGCAGCGCCGCCGTTGTCCTGTGCGCCGCAATCCTGATGATGCCCATCGCGATCTGGTCGGACTTTCCGCTGACGGACCTCGACATCTCGTCATGGATGTCGATCGGTTATCTGGGTGTTTTCCCAACAGCGATCGCGACGGTCATATTCTTCCACCTTATCGACACACAGGGTGCGTCGTTCGTGTCGCTGAACAACTACATCATCCCCTGCCTCGGGGTTTTGTGGGGTGTCTTGCTGCTCGGCGAGACGGTAACCTTGCAATCGATGGTCGCGCTCTTGATCATTCTCATCGGAATTGCGGTGGCGACCGCGCACAAGTCTGCCGGAACACCTGCTCAGCGATAGAGGGCCTCAAGCGCATTGCCGTAGCGTGCACGGACCTTGTGGCGCCTGACTTTCATCGTCGGAGTCATTTCCTCGTTCTCGATCGAAAACGGTTCTTCCGCGACCATGAAGCGTCGGACTTTCTCGATGCTCGAGAGCGAACTGTTGACCCGATCGATCACCTGCGCCAATGCCGCATGCAATTCCGGGTCGTTGCCTAGCTTGGACATATCGGCGTTCTTGCCGTTGCCGCGGCACCATTCTTCCAGCCAGGCCTGGTCGGGAACCAGCAGTGCTACAAGGTGCGGACGCTTGTCGCCGTAGACCATCGCCTGGGCAATCTCAGGTTCAACCGAGATGATGCCCTCGACACGCTGCGGCGCGACGTTGTCACCGCCCGAGTTGACGATGATGTCCTTCTTGCGGTCCGTGATACGGAGATGGCCATCCGGATCGATTACGCCAATGTCGCCGGTGTGCAACCATCCGTCCCGAATGGCCTCAGCGGTTGCCTCGTCGTTGTTCCAGTAGCCCTTCATGACCAGCTCGCCGCGGCAGAGGATTTCACCGTCCTCGGCAATTCGGACCTCGGTATTGATGATCGGCGGGCCGACGGTTTCGATTCTCGGACTGTTGGGTCGATTGACGCTGATGACGGGCGCACTCTCGGTTTGCCCGTAACCCTGGAGGATGCGGAGGCCGAGCGCGGTGAAGAAAAGGCCGATATCGGGATTGAGCGGCGCGCCGCCGGATACCAGCGCCTTGAGTTGGCCGCCAAATCTACCGCGGACCTTGTCGCGAACCAACTTGTCGACGAGTGCGTCCAACAACCGTTCGGTCATCGAAAGACGCCCGCCCGTCATGTAGCGCTTGATGCCGAGATTGAGCGCCATGTGGAACAGCAACTCTTTCACGCCGCCCTGCTTCGCAACCCCGCGGGTAATCCGCTGATGCATGGTTTCATATAACCGCGGCACCGCCGTCATGATCGTGGGTTGAACCTCCGCGAGGTTCGAGATCAGCGTTTCGACGCTTTCCGCATAGTAGATCTGCGCACCGGCTGCGATCGGGAAAAACTGACCCGCCATGTGTTCATAGGAATGGGACAGTGGAAGAAACGACAGAAACCGGTCATCGCCGATGCCGAGTTGATCGAGTGCGTCTAGCGCACCGCTGCAGTTGTGCAGAATCGCGCCATGGTGGAGCATGACACCCTTCGGTGTGCCGCCCGTTCCCGACGTATAGATGATGCAAGCGAGGTCATCGCGTTTCAGCCTCGCTAGGCCTTCCCGGACGGTCTCAGTTCGCTCGTCGGTCTCAAGGGTGTCAATCGTCATCCCCTGGACTTTCGACGACAGGTCCATGATACCTAGCTTCTCCATCGACGCAATGAACTCAACGGACGGGGCCTGCCTAATGGCGGCAACGACATTGCCGGCGAGGCGCTCCGTCGAGACGAGGACGCCTTTGGCGGCACTGTCGGTCAGAACGTGCCGATGGTCGTCGACGGTGTTGGTTGTGTAGGCGGGAACTGTAATCGCGCCGAGGGACATGATTGCCATATCCGCAATCAGCCACTCGGGCCGGTTCTCCGATACCAATACGATGCGATCTCCCGGACCAACGCCCAATCTGCTCAGTCCGGCGGCCAAGCGCAGGGATCGATCCGCCGCTTCTTTCCAAGTTGTGCCAACGTATATACCGTCTTGTTTGTGAAACAGAAAAGGGCGCGCACCGAATCTCTCTGCCTGAGCGAAGAACATTTCAGGCAAACTGTTCCAGTGCCGCTCTTCCATGACGATTCTCCCCGTGTTGTTCGCTGACGGTTTCCTGAATTTGCAGCGCCGAGATGCTTGCGCAGCATCCCACCGATGCCCAAGTTGTGTTTAGCATATTTGGGCTGGAATTCGGCAATCAAGGACACGACCGAAGATGAACCTCGACGATAGAAAGTTTTCGCCGGACGTCGCCGCTGACGCTGCCGTCGGCGAGCCGGTGCCGACGTGGAACCTGGCGGACCTCTATGCAGCGCCGGACGATCCCGACCTCAACCGGGACCTAGAAGCCGCCAAGACGGCAGCGGAATCGTTCCGGATGGCTTATCAGGGTAGTATCGAGGCAATGTCGTCCGAGGCATTCGGTGACGCCATCCGGCAGTACGAGAACATCACAGAACAGCTTCACAGGCTGGGAAGTTACGCGCAGCTTCTCCACGCGGGCCAGGTCGACGATCAGAGTATCAGCCGCTTCCATCAGACAATGTCGGAGAAGATCACCGACATCTCCTCCGAGATGCTGTTCTTCACGCTGGAGATCAATCGGTTGGACGATGCAACCGTCGATCACCTGATGTCGGCTGAAACTGCGGCACGTTATGAGCCCTGGGTCCGCGATGTGCGGCTTTACCGCGACCACCAGTTGGCTGACGACATGGAACAATTGCTACTCCAGAAGGCCGTTACTGGCCGTTCCGCCTGGAACCGGTTGTTCGACGAAACGCTGGCGTCGATGCGATTCGATCTCGGCAGCGAGAAGGTCGCGTTGAGCGAGGTCCTGAACCGGCTATCCGATACTGACCAGGCGACGCGCAAGCAGGCCGCAAAGTCGCTCGGCGCGGGCCTCGAGAGTGAGATCCGCTTGTTTGCCCTGATCACCAACACGCTGGCGAAGGACAAGGAAATCGAGGATCGGTGGCGCAAGTACCCGTCGCCGATCTCGAGCCGGAATCTGGACAACCAGATCGAGGACGAGGTCGTCGAGGCGCTGGTATCCGCCGTGCAAGAGGCGTTCCCCCGCCTGAGCCACCGCTACTACCAGATCAAGGCAGGCTGGTTCGGTGGCGAGCAGCTCGACTACTGGGACCGGAATGCGCCGATGCCGGGCCGTCAGGAAACGCCGTACTCGTGGTCGGACGCGAAGAAGATCGTGCTTGATGCATACGGCGCGTTCGAGCCAAAAATGGCGGAGATCGCCGGCACGTTCTTCGACAAGCGATGGATCGATGCCGAACTGCGCGAAGGCAAGGACTCCGGCGCGTTCTCACATCCGACTGTGCCGTCCGCCCATCCCTACATCCTGATGAACTTCCACGGCAAGGCGAGGGACGTGATGACCTTGGCCCACGAACTAGGTCATGGCGTTCACCAGGTCCTCAGCGGACCGCAAGGCGCGCTGATGGCAGACACGCCTTTGACCCTTGCCGAAACCGCATCCGTTTTTGGCGAGATGCTGACGTTCCAGTCAATTCTCAAGGCGGAGCAGGATCCGCAGACTAGCAAGGCACTGCTGGCCGGCAAGATCGAGGACATGATGAACACGGTCGTCCGCCAGATCGCGTTTCACGAGTTCGAGACGCGGGTGCACAGCGAGCGGCGCGACGGCGAATTGTCGACGGAACGCCTCGGCGAGATATGGATGGACGTTCAACGTGAAAGCCTGGGCCCGGCGCTGCGATTCGAGGACGAGTACCGCCATTTCTGGGCCTATATCCCGCACTTTGTGCACGTGCCGTTCTACGTCTACGCCTATGCGTTCGGTGATTGCCTGGTCAACTCTCTCTACGATGTCTTCGACGGCGGACACCCCGGTTTCCAACAGAAGTATCTTGAGATGCTGCAGGCGGGTGGCACGTTGCACCACAAGCAGCTTCTCGCGCCCTTTGGCCTCGACGCGTCGGATCCGGCGTTTTGGGGTCGCGGTCTCTCGGTCGTCGAGCGCCTCATCGACCAGCTCGAAGCACTCCCGGAATAGCGTGCATGGCCGAACGTGACGGCGATTCGATAGGCGGCCGGGTCCGGCGCTACGCGCGGGTGGGACGTGCCATGGGATCCGTCGCCGTCAAGGCGGCGGGCGGCCGCGTCATGGGCCAGCCGTTCTCAAGTGTCGTGAACGCAGGCGAACTTCGCGACGCGCTGGGCGGACTGAAGGGGCCTTTGATGAAGGTTGCCCAGATCCTGTCTACGGTGCCAGACCTTCTGCCGGATGACTACGCGCGGGAGCTGATGCAGTTGCAGAGCAATGCGCCGTCGATGGGGTGGCCGTTCGTAAGGCGCCGAATGTCGGGTGAACTTGGCCCAGACTGGATGAGCCGGTTCGGGTCCTTCGATCGCGAGGCTGTCGCGGCGGCATCACTCGGCCAGGTTCACCGCGCTACCACGGTCGACGGCACGCCGATCGCCTGCAAACTTCAGTATCCGGACATGTCGTCGGCGGTCGAGGCCGATCTCCGGCAGCTCAAGGTCGTGTTCTCAGTGTATCGACGATATGATCAGGCGATCGATCCGAGTGAAATCCATGCGGAGCTCGCGGCCCGGCTTCGCGAGGAATTAGATTACGAGCGCGAAGCACGCCACATTGATCTGTACCGGGACATGCTCGTGTCGGAAAACGGTGTTCATGTTCCGGACGTGATCGATGACCTCAGCACGGACCGGTTGCTGAGCATGGCGTGGCTCGATGGCAAATCGATCCTGGGAGTCGCCGAACGCGATATTGGTGACCGGAACGAGGTTGCGCTGAACATGTTCAGGGCGTGGTATGCACCATTTTATGGCTACGGGATCATTCACGGGGATCCGCATCTGGGCAATTATTCGGTACGGGATGACCTCGGAATCAATCTTCTCGACTTCGGGTGCGTTCGGGTTTTCCCACCGTCGTTCGTCGGCGCCGTTATCGATCTCTACAAAGCGCTACGCGACGACGACGAGGCGCTCGCCGTTCACGCTTACGAAACTTGGGGGTTTACCGATCTAGATCGCGAGATGATTGAGATCCTCAATCAGTGGGCCCGATTTCTTTATGGCCCGCTGATGGCGGACACTGTGCGGCCGATACAGGAAGAGGGTGGCATCGTTTACGGCGCGAAGGTCGCGTCAAAGGTCCACGCGGATCTCCGTAAAACCGGCGGCGTCAAGCCGCCGCGGGAATTTGTCCTGATGGATCGGGCGGCGATCGGCCTTGGAAGTGTGTTCACTCATATCAATGCAGAGGTGAACTGGTACAGGCTGTTCCACGATCTCATCGACGGATTCGACATCGACCGTCTTGCCAGCAACCAGGCAAAGGCGCTGAAAAGGGCAGGGCTGTCGGTGCCGGCGTGATCCGCTCTTCTTGTCCTTTGGTGATCCTCAAGAGTAGTATTCTCCGCCGACTGAGGATCTGAGGGGTTTTGGATGGCGGATACGACGAGCGGAGTGGACGCGACCGTTCTTGCCGCAGGCAAAGCTGCCGCCGTCGATCCCGGTCACGCCAAATGGGTTGAGATCGTTGATACGGCGCTGCATTCAATGTGGGCGCTGGGCCGGAATATTGTGCTCGTTTGGTCGTCGCGTTCGGGGGCGATGGACGTCCTCGTGGTCCCGCACTTCGTCCTGAGTGAGTTTGTTGCCTCGGGGATGGATGCGGACTCTGATCTTGCGGTGCTGGACGGCGACGAACGGTCACAGCGTTCTCAGAACGTTATTGAAGGCGTGATTGCGCGGCCGAAGATCGTTTCCCAGCAGGAGATGGCGCATCTCTCAAAGCTTCTGGGTACCGCGCCGATGACCATCGAACTCCCGTTCACGCCCGGCGAGGATGTCTCGATCGACGTCATGGAGGCCGTCGTCAAACGCTACGGCATCTCGTACGTCGAGGACCGGGCAGTCGCGTTGTTCGACATCGTCGGGTTTTCGCTCCTGTCTCCGCTGGAGCAGGTGACCCAGCTGAACAGCCTCTCGTACTCTGTGAACGCAGCCTACTCGAAGATGCTGAGCAACAATATCGATATCAGCTTCGCGCGTTCGACCACTGGAGACGGTTTCTACATCTGGAATCGGGACCGCAGCATTCAGGCCAACGTCAACCTTTACCACTTCATGCATCTTGTTCTCGCCGACAATGCGATTGCTCGCGGGAAGTCGCGCCACAATACAACGCCGCTGCTGCGTGCCTGCTTTCATGTCGGCGGCCACTACGAGTTCTATCAATCCGAAGGACTCAGTCCGACTGTCTACAGTTACATCGTTGGCGACGTGACCATCGAACTGGCGAGGATGATCGACTACGCCCTGCCCGGGCAGGTTCTGGTCGGCGATTTCTTTGTACCAATGCCGGACTGGGAACTTGGACGGATGGTCCGGATCGATACCCTGCAGTTCATCGACAAAACCCAGGAAACACTATCAAGCCTCAAAGGGCTCGAACTCTCAGGTGACGAGGTTGATTCGATTAAGTGCTACCTGACAGGCGATCAGTTCGATAACGGCGAGTTCGGTGTTCGCCGGTACCGGCTTGTCGATAAGCACAGGAAACAACGCAGTGTCTACAACGCCAAGATTAATATTTATCGTCGCCACGGGGACCCCATCTACCTGGGGCTTCAGACCCGGGATCTGATCAAGTTCGGAATTGGCGAGGCAGCGTACGCGACTCGGAGCTCTGCCACCGAGTGACTGCCGGTGGCAGGTTTTTCAAAGCGCGAATGCTGTTTTGACGTCGTTGATCGCCTGCGAATGGGTGGTCCGGCGATCCCAACCCTCAACGAGCGCTTTCGCGGCGTCTGGTCTAAGGCTCGCGAAAAGGCCTAGTGCCCGCTTTAGAAAATTGCCGAACGATTCCGAAGGCGGGGGGTAGGCCTTGCGGCAAAGTGTGTAAATCTGGACGAATTGTGGCTTGCCGATATCAAGTGCCTTGGCGATGACCACAAGGCCTTCGCCCGAAGATTCTGTGATGAATCGGGACAACACCGCCTCGCTGAGGCCGGTCTGTCGTTGCAGCATTGATATGAACAATGCGACCTCGCCGCACTCCAATGCCAGCAGCATAATTTCCGGAGTGGCCTGCCCCTCCTCGGCGAGCGCGTCTGCCAGTTTCGCACTGATCGCCTTTGTCTTGCCGCGGATAGCCATGTCCTTGAAGTGATCAAGGGCCGTCTCCTCGAGCAATCGGTCGATGACAGTCTCGTCGACAGAATAGTGGTCGAGGATATATTCGCGAAGTGCCGCGGACACCCAGATGAACATGCGCTCGGCGAGTGCCGGATCAAGATCGTCGCGGTGGAGGATCGGGGCCTGGAAGCCTTTCACGCGCTCCGACTGATCAACGAGATATTCCATTGTCGCGTCGGTGATCCTCGCGGCCTTGTTCTCAAGAAGCCTGGTGATGACCTCCTCGTTTCCGGCCTCAACAAGAGCATCACTGACGTCGTAGTTGACCGGATTTCGGATCGCGACGGCAAGTTGGTGCTGCACAGTTCGGGTGCGGACAATATCAATGAGGTCGGTGTCGAGAAGCACATTGCATTTTGCGAGGATTGGAAACGCGATGTCTGCTTCGTCGTTCGCCAGTTCGAGGGCCAGTTCGTGGGGAATGTTGGGTACCTCTGCCAACCGTAGGGAGATCGATTGCCGCACGCTGCGCTCGCAGGAACCAATCAGGTCCTGGAGAATCTCGAGCATTAGCGATCGCTCGCTGTCGCTCAGGCTGTCGCCGACACCAGAGAACATGTCGGAGACGGCCTCGCTCAGTTTCGCACGACCCCTGTCGCTCTTATCACGCGCTAAACTGAGCAATTCCTTATGGTCCATGACCACGGCTCCGAGTAGACTGTCCATTACTAATCAACAACTATAATGCAGCGTACCGCCGGGTCGCCAGCAACGCAGAGAGATACTCAGGGGAGCGAGGCAGGGTAATACAAGCACAATTTGTATTTCTTGTGGTTTTCCATAGAAAACTTGGCAAATCGTTCTCGCTACTTGTAATGACGGATTCGTCTTGGCATATATAATACCAGATAAAGTCGACCAGTTTTTGAACGTGGACGTTCAGCCCCTTTATGAAGGCCCATCGCGCCTGCGAGGATAGATTCATGAAACTTGCCATTCCCAAGGAGCGGCATTCCGACGAAGCGCGTGTCGCGATATCGCCGGATGTCATCAAGAGGTTGATTGGGCTTGGTTTCGACGTCGTTGTCGAATCCGGCGCAGGCGAAGCTTCGAACTTTCCAGACAGCGTCTTGAGAGATGCCGGGGCGACAATTGCAAAGTCGGCGTCCGACGCTCTGAAGGACGCGGGTGTTGTCTTTAAAGTCCGTGCACCGACCGTGTCCGGGAAGAATACAGAACTCTCCAGTTACGCCAAGGGAACCGTTTTGCTGGCGCAACTCGGCGTACTCGGCAATCCCGAGATTGCCGAGGCTTGCGCCAAAGCCGGCGTGACGGCGTTCGCCATGGAATTGATGCCCCGGATCAGTCGCGCGCAGAGCATGGACGTCCTGTCTTCCCAATCAAATCTCGCCGGATATCGTGCGATAATCGAGGCTGGCAATCAGCTTCATCGGGCGTTTCCGATGATGATGACGGCGGCGGGGACGGTACCGCCGGCCAAGGCCTTCATTATGGGTGTCGGTGTCGCTGGCCTGCAGGCCATCGCGACAGCGAAACGCCTCGGCGCAGTCGTGACCGCCACGGATGTTCGGCCGGCGACCAAGGAGCAGGTGGCCAGTCTGGGCGGTAAATTCCTCGAAGTCGACGCCGACATGGAGAAGGATGCGCAGACTGAAGGCGGATACGCCAAAGAGATGCCGCCGGAGTATTTCGAAAAACAGAAGGCCGTCGTTGCCGAGCACATTAAGAAACAGGATATCGTCGTTACCACGGCGCTAGTTCCCGGACGGCCTGCGCCGCGGCTCATCTCGAAGGAGATGGTGGCGACCATGAAGCCGGGGGCCGTTGTCGTCGACCTTGCCGCGGAAGCCGGCGGAAACTGCGAGCTGACCGAACCAGGTAAAGTGGTGGTCAAGAACGGTGTCACGATCGTCGGTTACACGAACTGGCCGGCCCTGGTGGCCGAAGATGCCAGCGGGTTGTTTGCGCGCAACCTGTTCAACTTCATTAGTCCGCACGTCGACAAGGAATCAAAGACGCTGTCGATCGATTGGGAAGACGAAACCGTGACTGGAACGCTTGTGGCGCGCGACGGGAAGGTTACCAACGATCGTGTCCTTGAGGCCCTCAGTTCGAAACCCGTGGCGAAGACGGCTGCGAAGAAGAAGAGTGGCACGCGAACCGCGAAGTCGGGTACCTCGTCGAAACCTGCGTCGGAGGAGTAGATAATGGAAACGGATGTCATCCAACATCAGGCGCGGGAGCTCATTGCGGAAGCAAGTGGGTTACTGGAGAGGGTGCAGGACCTCGCAGTTCAGCTAGAACAAGCGGTTGCCGCATCTGCGCCGGCCATCGGTGGTGGTGATGCGTTCTTGTCGTTGTTCACCGTCTTCGTTCTGGCCTGCTTCGTCGGCTATTACGTGGTCTGGAGCGTGACCCCGGCACTGCATTCACCCTTGATGGGCGTTACCAACGCGATTTCGTCGGTAATCATCGTCGGTGGATTGCTGGCGGCTGGACCGGCTGGCGAAATCGGATTTGCCAAGGTCATGGGCTTCCTTGCAGTCACGTTGGCGTCAGTAAATATTTTCGGCGGGTTCATCGTCACCCAGCGCATGCTGGCCATGTTCAAGAAAAAAGCAAAGTAAAGGGAGCCGCGTATCATGGAATCTATTACCGGCTACCTTTATCTGCTGGCTTCCATTTTCTTCATCATGGCACTGCGTGGATTGAGTTCGCCCGTGACGGCGCGTCGCGGGAACGTGATGGGCATCGCCGGCATGATCATCGCCGTCGGTACGACCCTGGCAGACCCGGGCGTTCTGAACTACAGCATGATCATCCTCGGTATTCTGGTTGGCGGCGCGATTGGTACCATCGTCGCGTTGAAGATCCAGATGACGGCGTTGCCGCAGCTCGTCGCCGCGTTCCACAGTTTGGTCGGTCTGGCGGCGGTATTTGTCGCCACGGCGGCATTCTATAATCCGCAAGCCTATGGGCTGGGTGCGCCTGGCTCCATTCCGGGGGGCAGTCTGGTGGAGATGTCGCTTGGCGCTGCGATCGGTGCGATCACCTTCTCTGGTTCGGTGATCGCATTTGCGAAGCTACAAGGCATTATGTCCGGCTCGCCAATCGTGTTTAAAGGCCAGCACTTGCTGAATGCCGTTGTCGGCGCGGCCATAGTGGTGCTGATCATTTCATTCGTCGGCAGTGAATCGTCAACCGCCTATTGGACTCTCATTCTGTTGGCCTTCCTGATCGGTTTTTTGATCATCATCCCGATCGGCGGCGCCGACATGCCGGTTGTCGTTTCAATGCTGAATTCCTACTCCGGCTGGGCAGCGGCAGGTATCGGCTTCACCTTGTCCAATCCGGCGCTGATTATTACGGGCGCATTGGTCGGATCTTCGGGCGCAATTCTCAGTTACATAATGTGCAAGGGAATGAACCGGTCAATTCTCAACGTGCTGCTGGGCGGGTTCGGCGGCGATGCCGGTCCGGCTGCCGCGGCGACGTCGGGTGACAAATCCGTTCGCCCGGGCAGTGCCGACGATGCGGCGTTCATCATGAAGAACGCGTCGAAGGTTATCGTCGTTCCGGGCTACGGCATGGCGGTGGCCCAGGCTCAGCATGCGCTTCGGGAAATGGCCGACGCGCTCAAGTCGGAAGGGGTGGAGGTC
Source organism: Rhodospirillales bacterium (assembly GCA_040219295.1). GTDB lineage: Bacteria > Pseudomonadota > Alphaproteobacteria > Rhodospirillales > Casp-alpha2 > JAVJST01. The sequence goes on along the minus strand of JAVJST010000002.1, from coordinate 54,177 downwards.
AAGTACGCGATTCATCCGGTTGCTGGCCGCATGCCGGGGCATATGAACGTGCTGCTCGCGGAAGCTAACATTCCGTACGACGAGGTCTTCGAACTCGAGGAGATCAACCATGAGTTCTCGACCGCTGACGTCGCCTACGTCATTGGCGCCAACGACGTGACCAATCCGAGCGCGAAAACCGATCCTGCAAGCCCGATTGCGGGCATGCCGATTCTAGATGTCGAGAAGGCGGGGACGGTTCTTTTTGTGAAAAGATCGATGGGATCCGGATACGCCGGCGTGGAGAACCCGCTATTCTTCGCCGACAACACGATGATGCTGTTTGGCGACGCCAAGGCGATGACCGAGAGTATCGTTCAGGCTCTCGAGTAGTCTCTTATGAGAAATCAATGAGTTATGGCAGGCTCGATCGGAGGATCGGGCCTGCTTTCTCATTCCTGTCGGGCCGGTTATGCACAGAAGCTCCGAGTTTCGGCTTATTTTCCCTCTTGAAAATATACGTATAACCCGCAATATCGACGAACTCCAAAACTTGATGACGAGTTGGCACTGAGCCTTCAGATGCTACTCTGAATCGTTGCATTGGTTCAGGAAATGAGCCTTTTTCGAGTTCTTTTTGGCTGGTGGAAGCGACCGGACCTCTCAGATGAGGTCGATTCTGCGTTGTCCGTTCCAGTCGACACAGACCCGTCTGATTTCGTTCCCGACGACAAGATTTCGATCATTATCACAGGCATGAACAGCAATGACGGAATGCGGGCTGCCAAGGTGATTGCCAGGCTCCTCTCCGCCATTCCGATGCTTTCTGTCAGGCGTTCGAGCCAGAAGGTTGATGTCGAGTTCGGCAGTTCGATGGCTATGGTCGGTGCGATCGAGAGAACCCGCGATGCATTGATGATCGACAAGGCCGATGTGGCGATCTGTGGTGCGGCAACCGGTGACGGCGCTGCGGTCGGTCTCTGGTTCGTTTCAGCTGACGAGAATATCGACAATGTGCCGGGTCGGTTTTCAACAGACGACATTCTGATCGCGCCGGCGGATTTTCCGGTTCAGGTACAGAATGCCATTGCGGCGTCGGTTGTCGCGGCAGCTTGTGCAGCCTCGCCAAATGCCGCGCAACGTTTGGCGCCCGCCCTGAAGCACTACGCGGAGGTGGTTTGGCCGTTGGTCGACGACAATCTCCAGGAATTGCCGTCCAATCTGCGAGCCGGCCTGTTCAATGCTATCGGCAACGTGCTTACCACGCGGGCGCGGTATACTCGCAGCGAGTCGATGTACGATCGTGCGGCAACTGCCTACCGCAAGGCGGCGACTGGCTTCGACCCGACACTATCGCCCTTGAGCTGGGCCGGTGCGAAGAGTCATCTTGCCCAAGCGCTTCAGGCCCTGGCATCGGTTCAGAACGTCGAGAACGAGGATGGCGAGGATGGCGCGCATGGGCCGATGCAACAGGCGATCGCTCTCTATTCAGAGATCGCGGAGGCACTGAGTGCCGAAGCGGCGCCGCGCGCCTGGGCGCAGGCGCAGATCGAGTTCGCCATGTTGACGTATCGCTTGGCCGTCAAGGAAGGGACGCAAAAGCCATTTAGAGATGCGCTAAAGGCTCTTCAGGCGGCGCAAACCGTTTTCACCCGTCAGACGATGCCCTCCAAGTGGTCGGAGATCATGAACAACATGGGGGTAATCTTGCTGACTATGGGTGAGGACAGGGCGGACGATGGAATCCTCAAGCATTCCATTGCATCTTTCGAACAGGCCATGCAGGTCCGCCGTCGCGAAACAATGCCCAAACTCTGGGCGCAAACCGCAAACAATCTCGGGGCGGCGTCGTTCGCTCTGGCGAAACGAACCCGGGACAAGGAGGTCCTGACTGGTGCGGCCCGCAATTTCGAAGGCGCGAAGGAAGTCTACGAACAACTTGGTCAGACGCAACGCGCTAACGTCATCGAGAAGAACCTATCCCGCGTTCGTCGGTTGATGGACACCACCGGCGACTAGGCCACGCGTTGTAAGTATAGGAGCAACGAACAACGGCGCCATCCCCGGGGGAGGCGCCGTTTGGTATTGATGAGTCGTGCTGGACGGAAGCGCCTAGAATCCCTCGCGTTCGATACGCTTCCGCTCAAGCTTGCGGGCCCGACGAACAGCCTCCGCCTTTTCGCGAGCACGCCGCTCAGACGGCTTTTCGTAGGACCGGCGAAGCTTCATCTCGCGGAAGATGCCTTCGCGCTGCATTTTCTTCTTCAGGACCTTGAGGGCCTGATCGACATTGTTGTCACGAACCGTTACTTGCACGTCTGCTTATCTCTCATCATGTTACACGGGATGAAGACCTGACGATCTTCATGAGGTGCGGGCTTCTAGCACATCGCCGCGCCCTTGTGAAGGCCTCAGGTGCTTCTGTTGTATTGTTTTTTCGGAGGGCGACGTGTCGCTGCTGAAGATAGCCCGCATGGGAAATCCGGTTCTCATGCGTCGCGCCCTGCGGGTCGAAGAACCGGCGTCGCCGGCAATCGCCCGCCTTGTCGGTGATATGATCGAAACTATGGCTGATGCCGGCGGAGTTGGCCTTGCCGCACCTCAGGTCCATGTCGGACTGCGTGTTGTAGTTTACTTCGTCCCGCCGTCCCGGACCGAAGACGGTAGCGAGGTTCCGCTCACGGTCCTGATCAACCCGGTAATTGAGCCTCTCGGCACGGAAACGGCGCTCGATCGCGAAGGATGTCTGTCACTGCCCGGGATGACCGGCGTTGTCCGGCGCCCTGTCCGCATCCGCCTGAGCTATCAGGATCTTGATGGCGATAGGTTAGAACGAGAAATCTCAGGTTATCATGCGAGGGTCGTTCAGCATGAGTGCGATCACTTGGATGGTATTCTTTATCCAATGCGAATGGACGATCTCGCCTCGTTTGGGTATGTCGACGAAATCTACAGTCAAACGGTCAATACTGAAGAGGAAGAGCAGGAACCGGCAGCATGAGTGATCTTCAGGTCTTTCAACGGGATCTGGGTGAGCGGCGCGATGCGCTGCTGGACGCCATGTTGGATGATGTCCCGTTCGACGGTTGGACCGAGATGGCGCTGAAGCGGGCAACTGGCCGTCTGGGCCTGACGTATCAAGAGGCCGAGTTGGCCTATCCGCGAGGACTTCGGGAGATCGCCCGGAACTGGTCAGATCGATCCGACACGGAGATGTTGCGGCGCCTTGATCAGAAGAACCTGGAATCAATGCGGATCCGCGACCGGATTGCAGCGGCGGTGCGCGTTCGTATCGAAGTGAACTTCCATCGGCGCGAGGCCCTTCGACGGTTGATAGGATGGCTCGCGGTGCCGACGAATGCACCTACTGCAGCGTCGAACGCCGCTCGGACGGTGAATCACATGTGGTACGCGGCGGGCGATATATCGGCGGACTGGAACTACTACACCAAGAGGGGCCTGCTGTTGCCCGTCTACACCTCGACGGTTCTCTACTGGCTTGCAGACCAGGCGGACGAGGATGGCGACTATCCGGCGACCTGGTCTTACCTCGATCGGCGTATAGATGATGTGTTGAAGACGTTCAGTACACCAAGGAGAATCAAGAGCCGTATTGAAGGCTTCCTGAGTGGCACCGTCGCCCAACGCCGCCAACATCGTCGGAACACCTGACTCCGTTCTTCGCGAGGTCATCGCGCACGGAGGTCCGCTGGGAGTAGAAATCTCGCCGAACTTACAACGAATCGATTTGATTCGATAATAAGGAATGGATTTACGTATAATTACGTAATACATTCTAGCATGTTCTTGTTCACTGCAGATCTGATCAGGAGTCTCGCACTGGTCGCGGTTCTGGCTTGGCTGGTTACTGCTGCTGCGCGTTTTTCGTGGATTGCGGCGCACCCCTATATTCGTGACCTAATCGCCGGGCTGCTGTTTGGCGCCGTCATTGCCGTCGTCATGCTGGATCCAGTCCGAATAAGTGAAGGCGCGGTGTTCGACTTGCGAGGGGGCCCGGCAATCTTGGCAGGCATGTATGCGGGCCCGATCGGTGCACTGGTGAGCGGCGTCATCGGTGCTGGCGTACGGTGGTATTATGTCGGTGGACCGGTTGCACTTGGCGGTGTAGCTGGCTTTGCACTCTACGGATTATTCGGCTTGCTGGCCGGGCTTTACGTTAGACGGAAGAACATTGGGACAAGCATTCACCTGTTGGCGTGTATCGCGGTCCTGGGCACCGTCGCGGTACTGCCGTCTTTCTTCATCAGCGCCGATGCCGAAACGGCATTTCAGATTCTTGCCAAGGCAGGACCTTTGCTGTTCGCCGCGAATCTGTTTGGCACACTCGTGCTCGGCAGCCTGATCAACGTGATGGGTCACTGGTATAAGCTCCGCGATGAGCGAGAGAAAGAGATGACTGAGCACAAACGGCTCGCCCTAATCGCGCGCGACACCATCAACGGCGTAGTCATCACGGATCAGGGTGGTGCAGTCGAGTGGGTCAATGAGGGGTTCGAGAGGATTTCAGGTTACCGGTTGCACGAACTGGTCGGGAAAAGTCCCGGATCGATCCTACAGGGGCCGGATTCCGACCCGGCAATCGACGAGGAGATGAAGGCGTGCATTGCCCGGGGTGAGGGATTCTCTGTCGAAACGCTTAACTACAACAAGTCCGGCCAACCCTACTGGGTCAGCATCAAGTGCGAACCGTTCCTGGAGCCGGGCATGCCCCCGAAGTTCATGGCTATCGAAACGGACATAACGGAACGCGTTAAGGCGGACAGTGCGATTCGAGCCAGTCAGGAGCGCATCGCGGACTTCGCACGGGTCAGTTCAGATTGGTTTTGGGAACTCGACGAGAATCTGTGTTTCACCTTCATTTCCGAGCAGTACGAGGCAATTACCGGATTCAAGGTCGCGCAACGGCTTGGCACCAACGTGATCGAACTCGCTCATACTGATATTGCGGCTTGGAAGAATCACAGGCAACGCCTGGCAAGACACGAAGCATTTCGGAACTTCCAGTACCCGCTGAGCTGCGCGGACGGGCGCACAATCGACCTCAGTGTCAGCGGAGAGCCGATATTCGACGCGCAGGGAATGTTTCGAGGCTATAGAGGCACCTGCCGGGACATCACAAAACAGAAAATGGTCGAGAGGGCTCTGGCCGCGAGCGAGAGCCTCTATCGGACGCTGGCAGCGACGGCGCCCGTTGGCGTGGTCCGGGCGAATAGCCGGGGCAAGGTGATTTACGTCAACGATTGGCTCACAGACACGACAGGTCACCCAACCCATCATTTTCTCGCCAGCGACTGGATCAATACCGTTGTTCCCGAAGATCGAGATAGGATCGAACAGGCATGGCAGGAATACATCACGGACGGCAAGCCTATGCGCGAAGAGGTCAGGCTTGGCCATGCCGACGAACAAGGCGTGATTCATATGTTCCTCCAGGCCAGCCCCGAGAAGGACAAGAACGGCAGGATTATCGGGCACGTCGCTACGTTCACGGACATCACGACCCAGAAAAAGCATGAGGATGAACTGATCGAGGCCCAGGCCAGGCTTGAGGCGGCCCGTGACGAGGCAGAGACGGCCAACAGGGCCAAGTCTGAATTCCTTGCGACTATGAGCCACGAGATCAGGACACCTATGACGGGTGTTATGGGATTTGCTGATCTTTTGTTACGTGAGGAGATGTCGCCGGAGGGGCGTGAGAAGGTTTACAAGATCAAGGACGCGACGCGGGCACTGCTGAGCATCCTTAATGACATTCTCGATATTTCGAAACTCGATGCCGACAAACTGGAGATTGAGGACCTGGATTTCCGACTTTCGACATTGATCGAAGATGTCGTCGGGCTTTTTGCAGAAAAACGCTCTGGCGACCGCGCGCGGGACATGCCGGTGCGGGTGGAGTTTGCAGATGAGTTTCCGACGGAAGTGCATGGCGATCCAACCCGACTCCGGCAGGTTTTGGTCAATTTGGTGGGCAATGCCGTCAAGTTCACCAGCGAAGGCGAGGTCCGGGTGGTATGCGACATGATGGAGAACAAGGGCGACCGCTTTATCCGGGTTGCTGTTGTGGATACCGGTATCGGGATCAAGCCGGAGGTTCTTCCTAATTTGTTCAAGGAGTTCACACAGGCCGACGCTTCCATAACCCGAATGTTTGAGGGCACGGGACTCGGCCTGGCAATCTGCAAACGTCTGGTCGAGCGGCAGGGTGGTGAGATCGGCGTCGAGAGCAGCTTTGGAACTGGTAGTCGCTTCTGGTTCACGTTGCCCTATGTGCCGGCAAGATCCGAAATTGTACATGAAGCTACAAGCGCTTACTCCTCGGCGACGAATTTCGAGGCTAGGCGGCCACTCAAGATTCTGATCGCGGAGGATAACGACCTGAATCAGCAGATTCTGGACGCAATCGTCAGTGGATTCGGGCACCAGGTCAGCATTGCGAATAATGGTAAGGAGGCTGTTGACCGATACGCAGAGGAATCGTTCGATCTGATACTGATGGATGTACGAATGCCCGAAATGTCGGGACCCGAGGCCACTCGGATCATCCGCAAGATGCATGGCGACAAGTCGGGCGTTCCGATCATCGCGCTCACGGCGGATCTCATGAGTGAGCATCAGCGGGAGTATCTTGAGGCTGGCATGAATGCCGTATCGCCCAAGCCGGTGGACCCTGGAAACTTGACCGCGACGATCGATGAAGTGTTGGGTGAGGAACTGCACCTTCCCATATCGAATGAAGGAACCGGTGCGAAACGCGTCGTGAAGACTCAAGAGGTCGAAGCGGATTTTGACGGCCTGCTAAATGAGATGAGCGAGTTTGCCGGGGATGATCTCGGTGGGGTGAGAAAAGCTTGAAGAAGGAACCGGGAAGCACTGTGGAAAACGAAGACGACGACAAAGTCGTGATGATCACGCCGCCATCCACACTTCGCGACAAGGTGCGCGTTCGCGCGAACTCGACCATGGACTTTGGCGCCGCGAGCGACGCCATCGCAAAACTCGGGGTCGAGTTCGTAACAAGGCTACCGGGCGAACTTGCGGTCATTCGTCGCGAGTTCGATGCTGTCCGTGTTGCTCCGGCCGACGAAATTGCCCGGGAAAGGTTGTTTCGACGGGTACACGATCTGAAGGGGCAGGCCGGTACTTTCGATTTCAAGCTGATAACGATTGTCGGCAACGATCTGTGCCGTTTTCTCGAGCAACCGGTCGAGATGACCGCGCGCCGATTAAAAGTCGTCGAGTTTCACATCGAAGCGATGCAACGTGTCGCCGCCCAGAATATCACTGGGACAGGGGGCGACCAGGGTATGAAGATGATCAATACGCTGCAGGGTTTAACTTACAAGGTATTGAATGAGTAGATCAGCCGTTCGCCCCGACAGCCTTGCGGTCCAGATCCGGTCGGCCCGCTGCGATCGCCACAATCCTTGACTCGATAAAGACGGTCCCGCCGGCGGGTGCCTTGAAGATGTTGTCATGCCGCTCAACGGACAGATCGATATCGGCGGCGCCTTGCTCAATCGCCCGCTGCCGGGCAAGAGTTCGGACGAGGTTCTCAGCATGGGAGGCCGCCTTCTCAAGGCCGTCGAAGTCCTCGACACCGTCGTCCGAGTGAACCCGGTAACGTCCCGCATCCGGCTCGGTGATCAAGGCGCTCGCTTGCCCCTTTACACTGCCGACGACAGAGCCGACGGCATTGGCGACATCGGCATTTGGAGGGATGTGAAGCTCGGCGTTGAGCCGGGCCGCCGTTCCTCGGTCTCCGGCATAGTAAGTCTCGGCCGGGGCTCCGATGCCGATAAGTGCCGTGTCGAGGGTCAGATCGACGATGATTCCCTCGTGACCGGACTCGGGCGGCCTTAGGTTGGTCGCGGCCTCGAGCAGGTGTCGGGCGAAGCGCGAACGGCGATCGGGCTCGAGGCCGTAACGCTCTGCGAGAACCGCCTCTGCGATGGTCTTGGCGCTTTCGACGATCGTTCTCTCGAAGATGATACGGGCGAGTTCATCCGCATCCCGGGCGAGCCTGATGCCACTATCGAGATATCGCCTGACATAGAGCTCTGACCCAATGCGTGCCGCCCGTTCGGACCAAGTCGATTGACGACCGAGGATATGACTTGCGTCGCTGGGCGTGAGACCGGCAACGACCGCCTTGCCTTCATTGACCAGCTTGTCGAGAACCTTTTCGCCAAGGCCGATGCTCGAAATATGGGTCATCGGCACCGGCCCCTCACGAAGCTTGTCGAGGATAACATCGACCGTTCGGGATCGTCGACGATCACCGGTTTCGGCACGTCCGCCAGGGTCGCGCAGCAGCACGGCGAACCGACCGTCCTGACTAGCCGGGACAGGACGGGCCATTTGTTCCTCGAGCATCGCGAGAACGTCCGGTTGCTCGTATGCCAGCAATGAGATGGGAACAACCCGTCTTGGCCCGAGCGTCAGGTTGTGGTCGATATCGAGACCGACTTCGCTATCGCCGCCAAGGCCATAAGTCCTTACGTTCACTGCCTCGACCATTGTCCGCCAACCACCGACGATGGCACCGTCGCGGTTCACCTCGGGCCGGCCGTCTTCGAACATCACAATATCGGTAGTCGTTCCACCGATGTCCGACACGACACCGTCCTTCACGCCGGAGAGGTAGGCGGCGCCGATGACGCTCGCTGCAGGGCCGGATAGAATGGTTTCAACGGGACGTTTGAGGGCTGACTCGGCCGATATCAATGAACCGTCCCCCCGCACGACCATGAGTGGCGCAGTGATTCTGTACGATTCCATCAGCGACTGAACGGAGACGATGAGGTGCTGCAGCATGGGGATCAGTCGCGCATTGATCAGTGTAGTTAGCGCGCGTCGGGGCGCATCGAGATTCGACGTCAGTTCATGCGAACAGGTCACGGGGAGTCCTGTCTTTTCACGAATAAGGTCGCGAACGCGGTTCTCGTGTTCCGGATTTCTCACCGAGAATTCGGAAGCGACGGCAAAGGCATCAACCTCCGGCGCGAACCTCTCGATGGCCTTGATTGCCGCATCTTCATCAAGTGCGGCAACTTCGGCGCCTGAGCTCTTGTGGCCGCCGGGGACGAACGCCACGGGACCGTCGGCGACGAGTTGACCCAGTCCGGCCCGCGACAGAGCGCGTTCGTCTTGGCCGACAAGAATCAAGGCGGCGGGGTAGGCGTGTGCCTCGACGAGGGCGTTCGTTGCCAACGTGGTCGAGACCGAAACCAGAGCGGCCTCCGAGACCTTGTCCGCCGGGAGCGACGATAGCGCTTTGCCGAGTCCAGTCACGAGCCGTGACTTCGTGGTGATCGACTTTGCAGAGGCGATAACGCCTATGTCTTCATCATAGAGAACCGCGTCCGTGTACGTGCCGCCTGTGTCGAAACCGAGAAGAATGGCCATGAGGTCTGGAACTCCGGCATTTTTTGGGCCATCGCCCACGTTATGGTCGATGGAGAAACGTCGATCAAACCCGGTCGTTATATCGGTACGAATCGGGTGCTGCTACCCGATAATTCGCGCCTCCCGATTCTGACGCGTCGATATCGAAAGGTGCACTACCGGCTGTCGGGAACGGTGTAGTGAATTGTTAAAAAAGGCTATTCCGGATTTGGGTGTGTCCGATCATCGGCTAAGTTATACTCAGCCGACTACCTTCGGTGTAGCGGAATTGGACGGACGGTTGAACGAAGATCTGCAGGGTTTTGTCGCGTTATCGGCGGCTGACGGAAACGACCTCGCCGACCATTTCTTAGAATGCGGAAAGGTTGGTCGGTACCTGACGCTTGCCGATGAGAGTCGATTCGTGATCACCGACGACTTTCGGAATGCTCACGGATTGATGAAGATCACCGCGGCTGCGGCGTCGGTGTTTTCAAGAGATGCACTCGTAGCGCAGGCCGCCTTGCTGCCGTTGGGCCTCGAGGCAAGCCGGATCGATGACCGTAGAAGGGAACGCTTCGAGGCGCTGTTCGACCTGATCGAGAGATCTGCGTTCAGCGAGGAAGTCCGATCGAACGCCAATTCGATTTTGCGGACGTCGTTCAGGGAAGCGCGGATACGGGCGCTCGAGGCGGAACTTGGTGGCACCATCAGTCCGGCGCGCCAGCGTTACCGATCGTTTCTCGACATCATCCGCGCGCTGATTGACAGGAAGATGTCGATCTCCGGTTTCCGTGAAGAGTTTCTTTCGTTTACGCGAGCCGTCGCTGGACGTCTCGATTTCGGAATCTACAGTTTCTGTCTCGACAGGATCTTTGCGAACGATCGTATACCGCTCAATGCGAAAGGCGCCTTGGTCGCCGAGATTCTCCTATTTCCACCAATGATCCGTCGTGAACTGATTACCAACCTGCTGAGCCAGTCCGCGCGAGACCGCGAGCTCTCGAACTTTGTTCGTTCGGTTATCGAGCAGGAACTCGACAACGAGACGGTCGTCGAGATTTATCTGCTGGTCACCCTGAAGACATCGAGGTTGTCGGTCGGCGACTTCGAGGACATGTTGCGCGCCGATCCCGACGCTGCGTTGACCACGCTGGGCGCAGAAGCATCACCCGCAGGCCTTGCCTGACGGCGAAAGCTCATGATCAGCCAACATCCCTAGGCAGCTTCCCGAGCGGGAACAGGCGTGTGACGTGCCCCATCTTGCGGCCCGGTCGTGCTTCGGCCTTGCCGTAAACATGAAGAAAGGACGCCGGATCGTGCAGTGCGTCGAGCCAGGAATCTACTTCGTCGCCGATCAGGTTCTTCATGACCGCGTCGTGGTGGCGTTCTGCCGTGCCGAATGGGAGACCCGCGACGGCGCGGACGAACTGCTCGTACTGGCTACACAAACAGGCATCAATGGTCCAATGGCCGGAATTGTGGGGGCGTGGAGCGATCTCGTTGATCAACAACTGGGATTTCTTTGTGACGCCGCCGCGCTTTGGATCGTTGGTGATGAACATCTCAACGGCAAGAAGCCCGACGACGGCAAGTTCGTCCGCGATGGCAAGTGCGGCACGAACCGCCGACATTGCGATCGCCTCCGGCAACCCGGCCGGCGCACGCGTGGTGTCGAGAATATGATTAACATGGCGATTCTCAACGGGCGGGAAGGCGGTCCATGCGTTGTCTTCAGACCGCGCAACGATTACGGAAACTTCCATCGCCAGGTCCGCGAATGCTTCGAGTATAGCTACACCGCCACCGGATGAGATGTCGATTGCGTTCCAGGCGTCCTCGAGGTTGCTACCTTCCTCGATCTTCACCTGACCCTTGCCGTCGTACCCGAGACGCGTTGTCTTGAGCACGGCGGGGAGGCCAAGGTCCGCGACGGCGCTTTGCAACTCGGTCAGATTCCTAACCGCCCGATAAGGCGTTGTCGGAATGCCAAGCCCGTTGATGAAATCCTTCTCGATCAATCGGTCTTGGGAAACTCGGAGGACGTTCCAGCCGGGACGAACCGGCACGCGATCGGCCAGTAACTGCACGCTCTCGTGGGGCACGTTCTCGAACTCGAAGGTAACGACGTCGACGGAATCGGCGAACGAACGCAATGCTTCGGCATTGTCATAAGCGGCGACAGTTGTTGTGTCGGCAACTTGCTCGGCGGGGCTATCGGCTTCAGGTGTGAAAATGTGACAACGATAGCCAAAGGGAGCGGCCGCTAGCGCCGTCATGCGCCCGAGCTGGCCGCCGCCCATGATTCCGATGGTGCTGCCCGGGGGCAGCGGGAAACGATCATCGAATGTCATGTTCGTCAGCCGTCAGAAGGGGCCTCGGCAACCGCGTCGGTCTGCTCGCGGCGCCATACGGATAATTGGGTCGCGACATCCGGTTCGGACAAGGCGACGATGGAAGCGGCGAGCAGGCCGGCGTTCTTGGCGCCTGACTTGCCGATGGCGAGCGTGCCCACGGGGACGCCGCCCGGCATCTGTGCGATCGACAGAAGACTGTCTAGGCCGCTAAGGGCCTTACTTTCGACGGGAACGCCGAGAACGGGCAGGATCGTCATAGATGCGACCATGCCCGGCAGATGCGCGGCGCCGCCGGCACCGGCAATGACGACCTTGAGACCGCGTTCGGCAGCCGACGTGGCATATGTCCAAAGCCTACCGGGCGTCCTGTGTGCCGAGACGATCTTGACCTCGTGCTCGATGCCCAGCTGGTCGAGAACCTCGACCGCTTCCCGCATGGTATCCCAGTCCGACTGACTGCCCATGATCACGCCGACCAACGGCGAGCCGCCTGCTTCCGTCATAATCTGAGGGCTCCCACAAAATGCTGGAAAGCCGGGCATTATAGGGGGCAATCATTGCGACGCAAGATCATGCGCAGTTGGGAGCATTTAGAGCTCGTTAACCATCTTTTGTTAGCCTCAGAGTACCCGAGGACTTCGAGGATGCCGGCCGCCATGGACGTCAATCGCTCAGAATCCATCGCTCCCGTCGCGAAGCGTGATCCGCGCAAGGACCGCCAGGCGAGGCACGACGATGACGGAGAGGAGAGCCAGGAAGAAGAACTCACGCACGAGGACCCGTGGGCCGATGAGGACGCGGTCGCCTTCGAGGGCTCGTTGAGCGCGTCGGTCACACCGGAGGTGCAGGCCGCTCTGGAGGCTCTTGCCGGCCGTTTGGAGCCCATGCGGGTCGATCTTGAGCGATCCCGCGAGCGGGAAGCGGCGCTGCGCGCTCAACTCGACCGGCATACTTACCTTCCAGTGCTGAATAGGAACGGTCTTGAACACGAGGTTACCCGTGTAGGTGCCCGGTTGAGGACGCAGAGCGACGATCTTACGGCATCGCCTCTTTTCGTCTGTGTATCGGTCCGGAATGCCCACGATTTGAGACGCCGGCTGGGGCGGTCGGCATACGATCAGGCCATGACGGCGGCCTGTGAAACGCTGAAATCGTGCTTTGGAGATAATGCCATCTACGGATGTCTCGGCGGCGACGACCTTGGAATCATCGTATTTGGTGGTGATATCGGCGATGGCGAGCTCTCGCCGGTCGCGGTCGCCGGGCAGATCACCCAGGCGTTTGCAGATGCGCCGGCAATGATTAACGGCGGCTCCCACGCACTGTTCGTCGATGTCGGCGTTTGTTCTTTGATGGACCATCCGACTTTCGCCGCAGCGTTGGCAGCAGCAGACGCTCATTTGATGCGGCGGGCTAGGGCCTGAGACCATTCAGGCGATGATGTCCGGAAGCAACGCCGTTTCGAGCGTCGCAATCTGGTCCTTGAGCTGAAGCTTTCGTTTCTTTAGGCGTTGCACCTTGATCTGATCGGACGGGCCGCGGCTGCCGAGTTCGTCGATCAACTCGTCGAGTTCGCGATGTTCGTTCTTGAGTTCCGTGAGCCGGGTGCGGAGTGCTTCTTCGTCGTCCATTTGCATACCGGAGGCTATGTGACTCGGTCATCTTACCAGATGTCGGAGTTTTCCCATGACCAAAATCAGGTAGGAAAGCGGTCCGATAGATTCGGCCCGCCGGATGCTGTATTGTTCATAGGCTACAATGCGTAAGGCCCCGTTCGGAGGCCGTACAATATATTGACAGAGGTGTAATCGAAAAGGAGAACCGACCATGAGTCAGGAGGAGAGGATTGAGGCGCTGCGCGCAAGGCACGAAGCTCTCGAGATGGAACTGGACGCCGAAAGCAATCGACCTCACCCGGATGACTTAGTGGTAGCCGAACTGAAGAAGCAGAAACTCAGGATCAAGGATCAAATCGAGGGCTTGATTCACTAGCGAATCATTGATTGCGGGGTTCCTCCCGCCGCTTTAGAGATCCTTGTTTTGCGCGCTGACAATAGCGCGAGCAATGCCCTCGTTGTTTAATCAGAACCGATTTTTTCAATGTGTCGCATGCGGTTGCAGGTTGATACCGCAGGCGCATAATGCTCGAGTTGCTGGAAAAAGCGAGTGGGCCGGCTGATTGGCGCTGATCTGGGGAGGACAATGACATGGGAAACGCCTACGACGACGCTTATGCGCGCTCGCTCGCGGATCCAGCCGGATTCTGGGGTGACGCGGCCGAATCGATCGACTGGTTCACCAAGCCGGTTCGGGTTCTCAATGATGACAATCCGCCACACTACAGTTGGTTTGACGGTGCGGTCTGCAACACCTGCTACAACGCCCTGGACAGGCATGTGCAATCCGGGCGTGGAGATCAGACCGCGATCATTCACGACAGTCCGGTCACCGGCGGCAAGGTTCGCCGAATAACCTACAAAAAACTTCTGGATTCAACGGCTTCGTTCGCCGGCGTCCTGGCAGCACGAGGCGTGTCGAAGGGTGACCGAGTAATCATCTACATGCCGATGGTGCCCGAGGCCGTCATCGCTATGCTCGCCTGCGCCCGGCTTGGCGCCATCCACTGTGTGGTCTTTGGCGGATTCGCGGCCAACGAACTGGCCGTGCGGATCGACGACGCGACCGCCGATTGCGTGATTTCTGCTTCCTGCGGCATCGAGGGGGCCCGCACCATAGAGTACAAGCCGTTGCTCGATCAGGCCATCGAGCTTGCGCAACACAAGCCCAAACACTGCATCATTTTACAACGCCCCGAGGCCAATGCTGACCTGATCGAGGGTCGCGACGTCGACTGGGACGAAGCTGTCGCTGAGAGCTCACCAGTGGACTGCGTCCCAGTCGCGGCAACCGACCCACTTTACATACTCTATACGTCAGGCAGCACGGGGCGCCCCAAGGGCGTGGTCCGCGACAATGGCGGTCATATGGTTGCGCTGACCTGGTCAATGAGGAACATCTACGATTGCGAGCCCGGCGACATCTATTGGGCGGCTTCTGACGTGGGTTGGGTCGTCGGTCACTCCTACATCGTCTATGGACCGCTGCTTTACGGTTGCACGACCGTGATGTTCGAGGGGAAACCCGTCGGAACGCCGGACGCCGGCGCGTTTTGGCGCGTTATCCAAGACCACAAGGTCAGGGTGCTGTTCACGGCGCCGACGGCGTTTCGCGCGATCAAGCAGCAAGACCCGACCGGCTCGCTGATCGGCAACTACGACATCGGCTCACTAAGGTACCTATTTCTTGCCGGAGAGCGGACAGATCCCGATACTTTGGCGTGGGCGGGTGAAAAGCTCGGCGTCCCTGTGATCGATCACTGGTGGCAGACCGAGACCGGATGGGCGATTGCCGCGAACTGCGTCGGCCTGCACCAGTTCCCGGTCAAACCGGGATCGCCGACGAAGGCTGTGCCGGGATGGGATGTCCGGATTCTGGATGACGGATGTCACGAAGTTCCGGACGGCAAAATTGGCGCGATCTGCGTCAAGCTGCCAATGGCGCCATCCAGTCTGCCGACGTTGTGGAACGCCGACGACAAGTTCGTCGAGACTTACATGTCGGAGTATCCGGGCTACTACAAGACAGCTGACGCCGGATACAAGGACGAAGAAGGTTACCTCTATATCATGTCGCGGACCGATGACATCATCAACGTCGCCGGGCACCGGCTGTCGACGGGTGGCATGGAGGAAGTCGTCGCCTCCCATCCGGATGTTGCGGAATGCGCGGTCATCGGCGTTGCCGACGACCTGAAAGGCCAGTTGCCGGTTGGTTTCATGGTGTTGAACGCAGGTGTCGAACGACCCGAATCGGAGATCGTCGCGGAAACCGTCAAGTTGGTTCGCGACAAGATCGGGCCGGTCGCGGCATTCAAGACGGCAGTCGTTGTGACGCGATTGCCAAAGACTCGATCAGGAAAAATATTGCGCGGTACCATGCAGAAGATTGCGGACAACGTGGAATACAAGATGCCGGCTACCATCGACGATCCGGCCATTCTCGGGGAGATCGAGGGTGCGCTTGAGCGGATCGGATACGCAAAGGCGCGATCATGACCAAGGCCGTGGCCATAACGGGAGCGGCCGGTGGGATCGGTTCGGCCTGCGCGGAGCGATTCGCGAATGATGGTTGGCAGGTGATGATCGCCGACATCGATGCCGAGAAGGCGGCCGAAACCGCGAAATGGTTGTCTCAGTCGGGTGCCGACGTAAGGTCCCGGAAGGTTGATACGGGTGATAAGGCGTCAGTCGATGCCATGATAACTGCTACTGTTGACGCATTCGGTCGTCTCGACGCCCTGATCAACAACGCCGCAATCTTGCACGTTGCGGATGTACTCGACCTCGACGAGGAAGACTTCGACCGTACGGTCCGGGTCAATCTGAAGGGGTACTTCTTGTGCGCTCAGTCGGCCGCCCGCTACATGGCGGAGCATGGCGGCGGTGTAATAATCAACATGTCATCTGTTCAAGCGGTTCTGTCGGTACCGAACATTCTGCCCTACGTCGTCTGCAAGGGCGGAGTGAACCAGATGACCAAGACCCTGGCGATTGCTCTTGCTGACAAGAACATCCGCGTCAACGCAATCGGACCAGGAACGATCATGACAGACCTGGCGCGAACGCTGCTCGCCGATGAAACCGCAATGCGGAAGGTTATGTCGCGCACGCCGATGGGCCGCGGCGGCGAGCCGTCCGAAATCGCTGCAATTGCGGCATTTCTAGCGAGTGACGACTCAAGCTACATCACCGGCGAGTGCATATATGCCGACGGTGGTCGGCTTGGTCTCAATTACACGGTGCCCGTAGCGGAGTAAGCCCGTCAGTTGATGGGCCTCCGATTAACCGTCCTTCTGATCGGATTCTGAGTTGCCATCCGGTACCGAGGAGGGGCCGAACACATTTTCTAAATCGACGTCACCGGTCGGAACAGTGGCGGTGGGCCGCTGTTCAGGCGCGGCTTCCGGCTGGGTTGGTGCGGCAGCGGCAACCGTTCCGGCCCGCGCACGGGCGACGGCGATAGCCTTTTCCAGATTGGCGCCGGAACAAAGCCCGAGGCCAACAGGGTTCTGCGGCTTGATGTTCGGTGTGTTCCAGTGTGTCCGATCACGGACCGCATTGATCGTCGGTTTGGTCGTGCCAACGAGCTTTCCGATCTGGCCGTCACTAAGCTCCGGATAATTCTTCAGAAGCCAGGCAATGGCATCCGGACGATCCTGTCGTTTTGCGACCGGGGTATATCGGGCCTTCTTGCGTTGCTGCTTTGCGTGATCTTGCGCCGACTTCGTCATTGACAGACGGGCCGCCGGGTCGGCCTCGCAGCGCTCGATCTCAGCGGCATCAAGCTCCCCGCCCTTGACGGGATCCAGACCCTGCATGCCGATAGCGACCTCACCATCGGCGATTGCCTGTACCTCAAGCATATGGAGCCCGCAGAACTCGGAGATCTGATCGAAGGTCAATCCGGTATTGTCGATCAACCAGACTGCCGTGGCCTTTGGCATCAAAGGACGCGCCATCGCATTTATCCTTGCCTAGAAAATGGGTGCTTCTCGGCGCACCGGGGTATCTCAATTGCGGACTGTTTATACACCATGCAGCCGGTCGTCAAAGGGAAGTTGCGGACAAACCCTCGCCTCGGTGCCGCCCGTAACGGCATTGCGCCGGGTGGTTTGCCCGTTAGACTGTGGTTCTCACGTCTTCAGGTTGAGGAGGATGATCGATCATGGCTATCGACGAGTTGGAACCCATCCGGGTGATACCCGACAAACCCGTTCTTGATGAAATGTCGATTGATGCCCTGAACGAGTACATTTCCGAACTTGAGGAGGAAATTGCCCGTGTCAGGCAGGCGATCTCGCTTAAAGAGGCAGCCAGGGGTGACGCGGAGAATGTCTTCAAGTCTTAATATCGTTTACGCCGTGTTAACCTTGAAGATGGTAGGGTCAAGACGGGATGGTAGCACAATCCATCCTCTTCGACGCCTCCCTGTTGAACTCGCCGCCCCGCCTTTTTGGGGCGGCCTTTTTGATGCCACAATCACCTGCAAACCTCTGAATTTGAGGCACTTGACCCGCTTCGGGTTAGTTGCTTAGATGCCTTCCAGCCGGGGGAACAATCGGCTGCAAAAAACGGCGAGTTTGACAGGTTGAGGTAATGTCCGGGGGCTGCAGTAAGCGGCCCCCGAACATTTTCAATCTGTCCCAAGGTCAGGTTTCAGGCGTCAGGCGGCTTTTTGATCCTCGATCACCTTGGTCGCCAACTTGTCGGTCGTCGCGATTTCGATCGTCCGCGGCTGCTTTTCTTCGGGGACAACCCGTTCAAGGTCGATGTTCAGCAGGCCGTTGACGAGGCTGCTGCCGGATACTTCGACACCTTCGGCGAGTTCGAAACGGCGCTCGAAGTTACGGCGCGCGATGCCGCGGTGCAGGTAGTTCTCGTCACTGTCCTGGGACGCCGCATTACCCGTGACGATCAGCGATTGTTCCTTCACCGTCACGGAGAGTTCCTCCGGCGAGAAACCTGCGACGGCCATCGAGATGCGGTAGGCGTTCTCGCCGTGGGCCTCGATGTTGTAAGGCGGGTAGGCCTGAGCGCCTGTGTCATGACGCATCGCGGCGTCAAGCAGACGCTGCATACGGTCAAAGCCAACCGTGTGACGGAAAAGGGGAGACATATCAATCGTGCGCATAGCCATATCCTCCATTCGAGAGCTACATGGGTTGTGGGTGCGCCATCTGGCCTGTGTTCAACCTTACAATCGACGCACCCGGTCTAGCGGCGCTGGTCTCGACCCTTTCCAGGCATCGAAACCGTCGTCTGGGCTGAGTTATGCCGGGACGCACGGGATGCAAGTGTGTTGGAAGAAATTTTTGGCCGAGACTTACTCGTCCTCGCGCCAGACAACTTCGTAGAGCGTCGGGTCCGTTTCGAAGCCCTTCATCGGGTAGGTGCCGCGATTTTTGAACTTATAGGTCTTTCCTGCACAGATTCCGCGAACGATCTCGGATACGAAAATCTCGTCCGCTTGGGCCTTATCGACGATCCTGGCAGACATCTGGACGGTGGAACCGAACAGATCGTTGTCTTCTGCGATCGGTTCGCCCGCGTTGATGCCGATTTTGAGGCGGAGCGGTAGTTCAGGATTCTGCTGGCGAAAAATCTCACATTCGCGCTGCATTTGGATGGCCGCGTCCAGACTGTCCGATGTTTTCGCAAACGACGCCATAATGCCGTCTCCCGTGTGTTTTACCTCCTTGCCGGACCATTGACTGAGCGCCTCGCGCACGACCCGGTTGTGACCGCGCACAACCTGCTGCGCACCGGCGTCACCGAGCGCTTGGGTCATCGCCGTCGAACCCGCGATATCCGTGAACAAGACCGTGACTGGGCCAGCTTCGGCCTCCTTTCTCTTTGGCTTGTTCCACTCCGTCAAGGCTGACTGGAGGTGTTTTCCGGCATGGCTTGGGTCCGTGAAGTATGTGTTCATTGCGTTTCGGCCTGCCTGGAACATCTGCATGTAGGTTGGGTCCTGAACCAGATACTCCTCGTACTTCTCGGCGAATGAGCTGGCGTGCGACCGCTTGAACCCCATTGTCTGGACGCCGTCCGCCATGATCTTGGCGCGCGCTTTCTCGCTTAACTCCTGTGTCTGACAGAGTGCTTCCGTCGCGCCGGCAACGAATAGGCTGACGCCGAACTTGTCGAAATTCGACATCGATTGGGATTGCTGACCGGCACCTTCCAGACCTTCCTTCATGAAGTCCATCATGTAGGATTTCTGCTTCTCCTCCTGTGGGCTGAGCGCGGTCGGGGTTCCGTCGTTGCCGGGCATGTCGTCGCCGATATCGGCGTCCTTCGTGTCCTCGGTGTCGGCAGTCTGTTCTGCTTCTGACGCAGGCTCCGCGTCAGGTGAGACCTCATCGTCACCGGTGTCCTGTCCTGCGGACAGCTCGCTGGCTAGGTCGGCGGCCAGGTCGTCAAGGGACGAGGCGTCTCCACCCCCCTTTGCCGCGTCGGCCCGGAACGCATCCATTGAGTCGCCGTCGACGGACACTTTGCCGCCCGACGCTTCGTCCTTCACCGGCGGTGCAGCGTGCCCGTGGCTTTTGGCCGCGGCCGGACGGCCGGATTTCGCGGCAGCCGGTTTCGGGGCGGGGCGCGATTTCGCCGTCTTTTCCTTCAGTTTCTTTCCCTTAAAGGCCTGACTGGACAAAAGGATGGCAGTGGTAATGAAGACGATGAAAAACAGCAAAATTAGGAAGTTCTCGAGCGCCGCTCCGCGCATTCTCACCCCGAAGACATTGGCGCCTTCGATCAGATAGTTTGAACCAAACACCGCTGCGATCGCGAAAACCGTGCTAGCTAACGTGATCAGGAGCAATTTGACGATTAGGCCGGTGATTGACGTCTGTCCCCTGCCGTCCTTGTCACGCTCCTTGCGTAACTTCTTGATCCGCCTTCTCTCATCCGGATCATCGATAAAGCTGTCGTCATCGGGCAGATCTTCGTCATCGTCGTCGTCGTAGCCGGCGCTGTCGCCGCCGCCTCCTCCAGATGAGGCAAAGTCCTTTCCACCTGTGACAACGGATCCGGGTGCGGAGGACTTGTAGACCGTGTACTCGCTGCTGGTTCCGGTTTCACTATCGTAGACGTCGCGAATGACGCGCACGCCGCCGCCGATCTTCGATTGATCGAGCTGCTTTCCCTCTTCAATGGCCTGATCGCGCTGCGAACCCGGAAAACGAGCGTGGATTGTCCACCGCCCGCCCTGCATGATCTGGACTTCAAAGTTAATATTCTTGGCCATGGCGGCGAGCGATACCCGATTTCGTCGATTCCGGACGCAGCATCCGGTGGAAAAGATAGTTTTTATTGCACAACAGCAACATGCAACACCCTGGTGCGGAAGTTGCAGAGCGGGATAGTATCAGACGGCGATTCCGCCTCCAACACTGGGCATGCAATGAAAAAGGGCGCCTGATGGCGCCCTTTCACAAACAACCAGAACCGAAGCTCTCGATCAGCCCTTAAGCCCGAAGTCCTTGAACCTCTTGTTAAACTTGGCGAGTTGACCGCCACTGTCCATCAGGCGATGAACGCCCGTCCACGCAGGATGCGACGTCGGGTCGATGTCGAGCTTCATCGTGTCGCCTTCCTTGCCCCACGTCGAGCGGGTCTGGAAGACGGTCCCGTCATTCATTTCCACATTGATGGTGTGGTAATCGGGATGAATGTCTTTCTTCATGGCGGTGCTCCAAAAATCGAGGCGCTTCTATACACGCCGCGCATGACCCATGCAAGGGGGATCGAGCGGTTTAATGCCTTTCGGGTAAGGATCTAGAATCCGATATGCTGCGTCCGACATACAGCGCCAGTCCAGCAACCACGGCCATGATTGCGGCACCGGCGAAGTAGGGTGCATCCATCCCGGCGATCGAGAACAGGGAGCCAGCGAAAGCGGGCCCGAGAATGCGTGCCAAGGTTGCCGCCGATCGAGTGAGACCCAACGCGCTGCCTTGCCGATCCTCGGTGACCTGGAGGGATACCAAGGCATTAAGGGCCGGGCTCATGACACTAAAACCGAATGCGGCAACTGCCATCGCAAGGATCAGCATTCCGAGGCTCTCGGCAAAAGGTAGCATTCCGACGCCGACGGCAAGGCATGTGGCACCGCAGACTACTAGGTTCTTCTCGCCGAACCGTGCCGTTAGCCGCCCTATCAACCCACCTTGAATCAGAGCGCTCATGATGCCGATCCCGGCGAACAGATAACCATTCTGCTCCGGCCCCCACCCAAATTGCCGGCGCGACCACATGGCGAAAGTACTCTCAAGACCCGCGAACACGAACGTTGCCATCAATATCAAAATCAAGAGGCCGCCCAATCCTGGTGTCGAGAGGCCGGAGAAAAGCTGTTGTAACCTCGATGCCGGTTCGCCCGAGGCGCTCAGCGCCCGAGTTTCTTTTGTACGGGACTCGGGTAGCCAGAAAACCGTCAGCAGGAAGGCCACGCCCGAGAGGGTTGCGGCAGCCATGGCGGGTCGGACGAAGTTCGCGTTCTCAGGATCGCTGCCGGCTAGCAATCCGCCGATGGCCGGTCCCGCAATGAAGCCGAGACCGAATGCCGCGCCGATCAGTCCCATACCCCGTGCCCTTGTTTCCCGGGTCGTCGTGTCGGCGACGTACGCGAAAGCGGCGGCAATGTTGCCGGCCATCAGGCCGTTCAGTGCCCGGGCCAGGAACAGTTCGGTCAGACCGTCTGCGAATCCAAGCCAGACATACGACACGACGGATCCGGCCATCCCGAGCGCGAGTACCGGTTTGCGGCCGTGTCGATCGCTCGCTTGTCCCCACAGAGGGGCGGACAGGAACTGGGTGAAAGAGTAGGTGGCCATGGCGAGGCCGACGACCCACGGTTCAGCGTTGAAGCTTTCCGCGTAGAAGGGCAGCAGCGGAATGTAGAGGCCGAAGCCGATCAAGTCGACGACGACCACGACGAAAATGGGCAACAGTCCGGAGCCCGGTCGTCGAACGGACATCACGGACTACCTTTCGGTCAGCTTGAGCTCTATTCGTCGATTGCGCCGTTGAGCGATCTCGTCGCTGCCGGGGTCGATCGGCTGGTACTCGCCGAAGCCGGTCGCAGCAAGGTGATCCGCCGGGATTCCCTGCCCAATCAGGAACTGGACCACCGAAATGGCACGAGCGGCGGACAATTCCCAGTTCGAGGGGAACCTGATTGTGCTGATCGGCACCGCGTCGGTGTGTCCGTCAACCCGCAGGACCCAGTCAATGTCCTCTGGGATCTCGCCGACGAGCTCTCGTAGGGTGGCGGCCAGTTGGAGGAGCTGTGGCTCCGCGCCAGCACCGAACTCCGCGGAGCCCCGGTCGAACAATACCTCGCTCTGGAACACGAACCGATCACCTACGATCTGGACGCCCCGGGTATTGCCAAGCAGGTCGCGCAGCCGACCGAAGAACTCCGAACGGTAGCGGTTCAACTCGTGGACTTTGCTAGCGAGGGCCGCATTTAGACGACTGCCCAGCATCTGGATTTCCGCCATCTGTTCTTCATTGCGTAGTTCCGAGGCGTCAAGCGCCGCGGATATCTCGGCCAGCTGTTCCCTGAGCGCCGCGGTTTGTTGATTCAGCAACGCGATCTCCGCACGCGCGCTCTCGGACAACTCGCGCTCCGTCAATAGTGCACCTTCGGTCTGTTCGAGCTCACTGGCTAGCCTGCCGATTTCACCTTCGAGCTCTGCTTTAAGAGCAGTTAGTCGTTCGATCTGGCTCGCCAGCTCGCCGATCTGCCCCACCTGTGCTGATATAACGTCTTCACGGTCGGCCAAGTTGCCGGACAAGTTGGTCACCTCAGCCTCCAGCCGGTCGCGCATCGCCTCGAGCGCTTCGATCTGAGCGGCGAGGTCGGAAATCTGCCTAAGGTTCTCGACGTTCTTCTCCCTTTCCGTTGTCAGGGATCGGCCGAGACTCTGGACCTTGTCCTCGGCGCTGGCGAGCCGGGTCGTCAGACCGCGAACCTCGCTTGCGAGGTCATCACGCGCGGATACCGAGGCCTGAAGTTCGGCGGACAATCTGGAAACATCGGTCCGAAGGTTCTCGTTCGTGCGCCGTTCCAGCGCAAGGACATTGGCGAGTTCCGCGATCTGACCCTCGAGACTTCGCAGCGCCTTGTCACGGCCCGAGATGGCGTCATTCAGAAAAAACTGCGCGATAACGAAGATCATAAGAAGGAAAATGATCACCATGAGGAGCGTCGCGAGAGCGTCGACGAACCCGGGCCAAGTGTTGGTGCTATGCTGCGAGCGTCGCGCGAGAGACGCCATGACCTATCTCTCGTCGGTTTCGTCAGCGAGAGCGGCGATCGTGCGGGCGAGCAGTTTGATCTCGCTGCGGACGCCGTTCAGGACTTCATTACGTCCATTGGCGATTTCGTCGACGAGCCGTGAAATCTGATGGTCGATGCTACGAATGTGCGCTTTGGTTGTGTCGTCGATGCCCTCGCCACCGCCGCGTGGTGCGTCTGCGATCTTCCGGAGGTATTCATGCAGGTCACTCTGACTGGATGCCATGGACTTCATCAGCATCTGTTCGGTTCGCATGTGGTCCGTCAACGTGGCCATTTGTTCGCCCATTTGGCGAAGGTTGTTGTTCACGGCGATCCGGCTCTCTTCGCCGCGGGTCAGGGTTCGCTGCAGGTTCTCGAGACTGTCGGCGGTCTGCTCCAGAAGCGCCTGAACATACGCCGGCACGCTTTCACCCTCGGGCGAGATGGCGCCGCTTGATAGTCGGGTGACGCTGGACAGCCAGTCCTCGAGTTCGTTGAAGAAACGGTTCTGGGCCTGACCCGCCTGGAGATCGAGAAATCCGAGCAACAGCGAGCCGGACAGACCGAACAGCGACGAACTAAACGCCGTGCCCATGCCGTCGAGAGGCTGTTCGAGACCCGACTTCAACTTCTGAAAGATGTCGCTGATCTCGCCGCCGTTGATCTGAAGACCGCCGATCACGGAACTGACGGAACTCACGGTGTCGAGCAGACCCCAGAACGTGCCAAGCAACCCAAGAAAGATCAGCAGGCCGATGGTGTATCGTGAAATGTCGCGCGACTCATCGAGGCGGGAGGCGATCCCGTCCAGGACCGACCTCATCGACAGAGCCGAGAGGCGCAGTCGATTACCGCTTTCGCCCATCATGGTCGCCATGGGCGCCAATAGTTGCGGCGGACTGCCTTGCGGCGGGCGGTTCTGGCGAAAGCTCTCGATCCAGTCGACCTCCGGGTTTAGCCGAACGACCTGTCGAAAATTGTAGATGATGCCGAGTAACAGGATGCCGGTGATAAGACCGTTGATCGCCGGGTTGGCCATGAACGCGTTCAAGAGTGGTTCGTAAAGAAACGCGATAAAGCCGCCGGCTACCGTCAGAAACAGAATCATCCGCACGAGAAAACGTTGTGGGCGGGTCATGCGATTCTCGTCCTCGGGGTGTGTCTGACGATATTGCTTGGTTCTGAACAGGCTATCGAAAACGTTGCAGGCCGAAGGCGCCAGGAGGGAACAGGGGGGGGACTGTTCCCGTCAACACTACGCCTACGGTTCTCAGCGCGTGCCGACATCGATGTCGACGCGATTGATCGGTTCTTCGTCGACCTTATCGCCCAGGGCACGAACGTCGATCCTGGTGGACCGGACCCCTTGTTCGATCAGGTATGACCGTACAGCGAGAGCTCGCGACAGCGACAGTCGTCTGGCCTTGCTCGCTGAGATGTCGCCTCCGCCGGCATAGGCGCGAAGTTGGATCCGGATACTGTCGTCGGCGCTGGCCTTTGCGGCGACGGGATCGAGCGCGCTTTCCGCGCCGTCAGGCAGGCGGGTGTCCTCACCTGAAAATACCACGCGAATGGCATCAGACTCCTGACTGCCGGTCGCCGCGGTTTCTGTCGACGTTGATGCTGTCGTGGATGTTTCGGCAGTTTCGACGACCGGTTCAGCGGTTTCCTCAGTGGCTGTCGGCGTGACGTCGAGCGCGGCGGGTTCCGGCGGCGGCTGTGGTGCGTCGCCTGTCGACGACGTGTCCATGGCTCCGGTTTGTTTGGCTTCTGGCTCGGACGCAGGTTCGGGCGCAGCGGCAACTTCCGGAGCTGGCGGTTCGGGAACGGCGGCAGGCTCTGGGGCCGGTTCCGGTTTCGCCGGCGACGTTGGTTCGGGTGCCGCCATCATTTCGGACTTCGGTTCCGGTTTCGGCTCCGGAGCAGGCACCGTCACCATGACCGGCGGGCCGAAGTACTCGGATTTCGGATAAGTTGTCCCCGGCATCTTCAGATTGCCCGAACGGCTGGAAATGGCGCCGCCGCTGTCATCAAGCACGGAGAGATCAACCTCCACGGCGCTTTGGGCTGGCTGCGTTGACAAGACAGCGGATATGATCGTCGCTGCGGCCGCAATAGCCAGAGATCTCAACGAAATGGTGGGTGTCATGGACTGACGTGCGTTGCGCATCTATTTGTGGCCTCAAGTCGGTCATCTGCAATTGCGAATCGGGGTCCTCCCGGACCACAGCAAAAGCCGCCGTCACCATAACCAACGGCTTCATTGCCGACAACCGTTTACACTGTGTGACGGAGGTCAGTCGCTTTGGTGCGCCTTGCCGGAGCTCTTGAGAATTTTCAAGAGCTGGCCGTGTATGGAGTCGTTTGCGGCAACGATATTGCCGGACTGCATCATCCCGGACTTGCCTTCGAAGTCACTGACGAAGCCACCGGCCTCGCGCACTATGATGATGCCTGCAGCGATATCCCACGGCGAAAGACCCGCCTCCCAGAAACCGTCGTACCGGCCCGCGGCAAGCCAAGCGAGGTCAAGCGCCGCCGCGCCGAACCGGCGAACCCCGGCGGATACCGCCATCACCGCCGCGAGCTTCTGCAGGAACTCTTGATGATCGCCGTGTTCGAGGAACGGAATGCCGGTCGCGAACAGTGCTTCTTCCATTTTCCGGCGGCCGGAAACCCTGAGACGCCGATTGTTGTGGAAGGCGCCCTGGCCTTTCTCTGCGACGAACATGTTGTCACCGACTGGGTCGTAGATGACGCCGGCGAACGGTTCGCCGTCCCGCTCCAACCCGATAGACACGGCGAACTGCGGTATGCCGTGTAGAAAGTTCGTCGTGCCGTCGAGTGGGTCGATGATCCAGCGGTTTGAAGTGTCTGAACCTTCGATTTCGCCGGATTCCTCCATCAGAAATCCGTACTTTGGCCTGGCTTTGGAAAGTTCCTCAAAAATGATCCTCTCGGCGCGCTTATCCGCCAGGCTGACAAAGTCGCCCGGTCCTTTGCGCGAAACCTGCAGCTGCTCAACCTCGCCAAAATCCCGGACGAGTTTGCGGCCCGCCTTCTGTGCTGCGGCGGTCATCACGTTGATGAGAGGAGAGCGTTGCTGCAACTCGGTCAGTCCTTCGCCCGCTCGACGTAGGAGCCGTCGGACGTGTTGATAACCACGCGGGTGCCGGCCTCGATATGCGGCGGTACAAGTGTCTTTACCCCGTTCTCGAGAACCGCCGGCTTGTAGGATGAGGACGCTGTCTGTCCCTTGACGACGGCGTCGGCTTCGGTGATCTCGAGAGCGACCGTATCCGGAAGCTGGACACCGATCGGGTCACCCTCGTGGCTTTCAATCATGACCTGCATGCCGTCCTGCAGGTAACGGATCTGCTCCTCCCCAATCTGCTCCGTCGTGAGGGCAATCTGATCGTAGGTTTCGTTATCCATGAACGTGTGACTGTCGCCATCCGAAAATAGGTACTGGAACTCCCGTTGGTCGAGGCGCGCCCGCTCGACTTTCTCAGAAGAACGGAACCGCTCGTTCAACTTGGTACCGCTCCGAATATCCTTGAGCTCAACCTGAAGGTAGGCACCACCCTTGCCGGGTTGGGTGTGGGCGGTTTTAACGGCGCGCCACAGGCGGCCTTGATGCTCGATGACCATCCCAGGACGGATGGCGTTACCGTCGATCTTCATTTGTTTCGTCCATGTCGCATTGAGAGAAACGATTGACCCGCCGAGAGGCGGAGCGGCGCGGAAGCTAACAGGTCGGTAACTGACTGGCAATGTCGCGCTGCTGCGTGCTTTCAGGCGTCAGACGATCGGATCTTCCAACCGGGTCTCGGCGATCAATCTGTTGAACCTGCGCACGGCCTCGCGCGGACCGTCGGCGTGATCCCATACGCCGGCGGAAACCGCGATGAAGTCGGCTCCTGCGGCAATCACAGGAGCAGCGTTGTCGAGGGAAATACCGCCGATCGCAACGCACTGGACGGTCATAAGATGGCTCCACCATCGTATCAGATCCAAATCAGCTCGACTCTTAGGATCTTTCGTCTTAGTCGGGAAGAAGGCGCCGAACGCAATGTAATCGGCGCCTTTTTCGCCCGCAATCATCGCCAGGTGTCGCGAGTTGTGGCAGGTCATCCCGACGACGCCGTCGTCGCCGATGACGGCGCGAGCCTCTTCATAGCTGGCGTCCTCTTGCCCGATGTGTACGCCGTCGGCACCAGCTGATCTGGCCAAGTCTGGCCTGTCGTTGATAAGGAAAGTGACATCACGGGATCGGGCGATCGGAATCAAGGTGTCCGCCGCCGCCAGAACGGCATCATCGCTGCAGTTCTTCAAGCGAAGCTGAACACACGCAATGTCACCGCCGTCCAAGGCCGATTCGAGAGTCGAGCCGAATCTCCGAATTTCGATTTCCGGTGGAGTCACCAGATAGAGCCGGCAACTGCCGCCTACCGGCGATTGTGGATCATTCACTGCCGCCATTAAAGAAAGTCCGGACCAACTCCCCCGTTCAGGTAACTATCGCATGCCCGGATGGGGTCGCCAACCGTATCCAGGTCAAGAAGTGGCCGTTCGTACATAGATGCCGCAAGCACCTTGGCACCGTACTTTGCAGCGATATCGGAAATGCGTTCCGCGGCGGGTGCCGAGGGTTCGAATACGATCGCACCAACACCGGCGCGCAGCGCCGCCATGGCACGGCCTGCGGCGCTGCCACAATCAAGGGCAGCTTCAAATCTCGCCGCGGGCACGCGTCGGGAGGCCTGGCTTATGATTTCGATGAACACCAGTGCGCCAATGGACGAGGCGGCGTGACGGGCGCTGAGAAGGAGAACCGTCTGATTGCGGTCGGCCGCTGCCCTCAGGGCAACGACCGCCTGTTCCTTGTCGTGAACGATGATGACCGGATCATCGCGCACGAAGCTTATTTTGCCTTGGCGAGCGCGACTGCCGTGTCGGCCATCCGATTCGAAAAGCCCCATTCATTGTCATACCAGGTGAGGATGCGAACCAGGTTTCCCTCAATGACCTGGGTCTGGGTAAGGTCGAACGTCGAACTGTTCGGATTGTGATTGAAGTCGATCGAGACGAGAGGCTCATCGTTGGTGCCGAGTACGCCCTTCAGACGCTTGGAGCGGCTTGCCTTGGAGATGGCGCGATTGATCTCTTCCGCCGTTGTCGGTTTGCTGGAGACGAACGTCAGATCGACGAGCGACACGTTCGGCGACGGTACGCGAATAGAGGTTCCGTCAAGCTTGCCGGCGAGTTCGGGCAGCACCAGGCCGACGGCCCGCGCGGCACCGGTCGACGTCGGGATCAGAGAGACCGATGCGGCTCGGGCGCGACGTGGGTCACTGTGAAGCGTGTCGACCGTACGCTGGTCGCCGGTGAAAGCGTGCACCGTCGTCATGTAGCCTTTCTCGATTCCGACGGCCTTGTTCAGGACATCGGCGACGGGCACGAGACAGTTGGTGGTGCACGACGCGTTAGACACGACCTTGTGCTTCTTCGAAAGCTGGTCGTCGTTGATACCGTAGACGACCGTCAGGTCGGCTCCGGTCGCCGGGGCCGAGATCAGCACCTTCTTGGCGCCCGCCTTCAGATGCGCCGCCGCCTTGTCGCGATCGGTGAAACGTCCGGTGCATTCAAGCGCGACATCCACCTTCAGCTTCTTCCACGGAAGCTTCTCAGGGTTGGGCTCGGCAGTGACCGTGATCGGCGTGCGACCGACGACCAGG
This sequence comes from Rhodospirillales bacterium, assembly GCA_040219295.1. Lineage (GTDB taxonomy): Bacteria > Pseudomonadota > Alphaproteobacteria > Rhodospirillales > Casp-alpha2 > JAVJST01. The sequence continues at coordinate 24,788 of JAVJST010000002.1, read as the reverse complement.
GCACCGTCCTTCGCCTTGACCTGTGTCGGGAACGGGCCGTGCACCGAGTCGTACTTCAACAACAAGGCGTTGTTCTCGACCGAACCGAGATCATTGATTGCAACGACCTGGATATCGCGACGCTTGGATTCGATGATACCGCGCAGGACGAGCCGGCCAATTCGGCCGAAGCCGTTGATTGCTACACGTACGGTCATGTTTCACTCCTTCGAAGACGGTCGCCGGAAAGGCGTCGGTGATACACCGGATGGGCTGGAAATCGTTCTAGATCATGAGGTGGCTCTGACATATCACAGGCGGTTGCGGGGTCAAGTCGCAAGAGCCGGATTGCCACCCGGTCATGGAGCCGATATGTGGTGCCGCTGTTGAATGTTGCCCGGGCGAGCCCTATGCTCCGACGCCGGATCGCAACTGGGGAAGACTAACGTGAACGAAGCCCGGGTAACCAGTCAGGCCGCTTTGGAAAGGGCGTGCGCCCGACTTTCCGACGCATTGGAGCGGATCGTCGACGGGCTCGACAATATGCCGGGCGGCGATCAGAGATCGAATGCGGACGTTGCCGAGGTCGAAACCCTGCGCATTCGCGTGGCGTCTCTCGAAGGCGAGATTAAAGCGTTGCGTGAAGTCGGTCGCAATGCGGCGGAGGGAATCAACGAGACAATCGCAGCGCTCGATGCGGTGCGGCGTTAAGGGAAAGTTGCCGGGATCATGGGGCAGGTATCAATCGACATCAACGGCCGAAACTACGGCATCGCCTGCGATGACGGTGAGGAGAATCACATTATTTCGCTCGGCGGAGACCTCGCGGCGCGTGTGAAGGATCTGGCGGATGCCGTCGGACAGGTTGGCGACGCCCGGTTGCTCGTCATGGCCGGGCTCTTGTTGATTGATGAATTGAATCAACGTACTGCGGCCGGACAATCTGGCGAGGCGGATGGCGAGACGGATAGTTCAGCATTACTGGACGCCATGACCGGCCGGATTGAGGCCCTCGCACGTCAGGCCGAACAGGTTGCCGAGCGGATAGAACCCACTTAGATTGCGCTCGGACGGTTGCTGCCAGGCCCGTCAGGCTATCGAGTCCCTGGGGTCAAATATTTCTCTAGGGAGCTGTCCCTGTCGGACCCCTGGGTCCGTTACACGGCGCCCACCTGCATTTGCAGGCCACAGAGGAACGAAACAGCCAACGACCATGGCGGCGCCGTCTTTCGTCTTGATCTAGATTCGCAGGATACGGCCAAGGTGCTTGCCGGGAGATCGATATGATGTCGGACGACATCGCTGCGGCCAAGAAGGCCATGCGCGTGGAGTCCAAAGAGCGTCGCCGAGAGGCGAGCGAGGCCGCCGGTCCAGGTGCCGCCGCAATGTTCTCCGACAGTTTCTTTTCCGTCGCCTCCGAACTCGGCATCCGTTCCGGTGTCGTCGTGGCAGGATACTGGGCCATGGCAGATGAGTTCGACGTTCGCCCGGCGCTCGAACGTATGGTCCTGGAAGATGGCGTAATCGGTGCATTGCCCGTCGTTGTCGAGAACGGTGCACCCCTGATCTTCCGGCAATGGCGGCCCGGTCTACGTCTTGAATCAGGTGGTTTCGGGACGCATCATCCGCCGGAAAGCGTTCCAGAGTGCATCCCGGACGTGGTTCTGGTTCCGCTTCTAGCGTTCGACAAGAGAGGATATCGCGTTGGTTGGGGCGGTGGCTTCTACGACAGGACGTTGCAGAAACTGCGCAAGCGGCGTAGAGGCGTCGTTGCCGTCGGTACCGCGTATGCCGGCCAAGAGGTCGAGTCCGTGGTGCATGACGAACTCGATCAACCGGTCGATTGGATCATCACCGAGCAGGGCGCGACAAGGATTGTGCCCCAATGAGGATTCTGATTTGTGGCGACGTCGTTGGCCGCGCTGGTCGAGATGTTTTGGCGGCGAATCTAGCGGAATTGAAGGTCCGGGTCGGCGCGGATTTCACCGTAGTGAACGCGGAGAACGCCGCGCACGGCTTCGGCCTAACGCGAAAGATCACCGATGAGATTCTTTCCATGGGTGCGGACGTCCTGACCACGGGCAACCACGTTTGGGATCAGCGGGAGATCGTCGACTGGATCGAAAACGAGGACCGGGTGATTAGGCCCATCAATTACCCCGAAGGAACGCCGGGCCGCGGGGCAAGGATATTTAATCTCGACAACGGCCGTCGGGTGATGGTCGTTCAGCCGATGGGGCGGCTGTTCATGGATCCGCTGGATGATCCGTTCGCTGCCGTCGACGGGGCCCTACGCAACCAACGGCTCGGACGCGCCAACGGCGGTAATCTCGACGCCGTGATCGTCGACTTTCACGCCGAAACGACGAGCGAGAAGATGGCCATGGGTCACCATCTCGACGGCCGTGTGTCTGTCGTCGTCGGAACGCACACCCATGTCCCTACAGGGGACGCGCAGGTGCTTCCGGGCGGTACGGCCTACCAGACCGATCTCGGAATGTGCGGCGATTATGACTCGGTAATCGGCATGAAGAAGCAGGCGGCGATCGAACGCTTTACCAGGAAAATGCCGGGCGGGCGTCTTGAACCGGCGGAAGGAGACGCGACCTTGTGCGCCGTCCTCGTCGAGACCGACGATCACACCGGCCTCTCGAAACGGATCGATCCGATCCGGATTGGTGGACGACTTCGTCCAATTATGCCAGATACGCACTGACCCAATTCTTGCCACATTGCGTCGCTACCCAACGGACCGTCAGCCACTGACGGAGCGGCATGTGAGGCGGGAATACCTTGCCGGGGAAATCCCGGCAATCCCCAATATATGGTATAAATCAGCCGAATCGCAGACTCCGAAAGGGACCAGAAGAATGGCCGGTCATTCTCAGTTCAAGAACATCATGCACCGCAAGGGGCGGCAGGACGCTAAGCGTGCGAAGATGTTTACAAAATTGGCCAGGGAGATCACCGTCGCCGCGAAGATCGGTGCGGATGACCCCGCTTTCAATCCGCGGCTGCGGGCAGCCATCATCGCTGCGCGCGCCCAGAACATGCCCAAGGACAACATCGACCGGGCGATTAAGAAAGCGTCCGGCGACGATGACGCCAACTACGAGGAAGTCCGGTACGAGGGATATGGTCCGGGCGGCGTTGCCGTCATCATCGAGGCGCTGACCGACAACCGAAACCGCACGGCATCCGAGGTTCGATCGGCGTTTTCAAAGCACGGCGGCAACCTCGGGGAGACCGGCAGCGTCAGTTTTATGTTTGAGCGCGTCGGCCTAATCAGTTTCAGCGCTGACACCGCTTCCGCAGAGGAGATGTTCGAAGCAGCGCTCGAGGCTGGCGCTAGCGACGTGACGTCCGATGCGAACGGACACGAGGTGATTTGCGCCACCGACGATTTCAGCGATGTGCGGGATGCGCTCGAAGAACGGTTTGGCGAGCCCGAAGCAGCACGCCTCGACTGGAAACCGCAGAATAACATCGCCGTCGACGAAGACACGGCCGGGACGCTGCTCAAGCTTATCGACGTACTGGATGACAACGACGACGTGCAGCAGGTTTCGGCGAACTTCGATATCACTGACGATGTCATGGAGCGCCTGAGCGCCTGACCAGGATGCGGCGCCACTGCGCCATGACCAGAAGGATGAACGATGCGGCTGTTGGGACTCGATCCCGGATTGCAGAGGACCGGGTGGGGAATCATCGAGATATCCGGCACGCGGCTGAGCTTCGTCGCCGACGGTGTCGTGTCGACGACGAAGTCGGATTCGCTGGCCGAGAGGCTGATGCAGTTGCACGCGGGGATAGACGAGATCATCTCGATCCATGCGCCGCATGAAGCCGCCGTGGAGGAAACCTTCGTCAACAAGAATCCGACGTCGACTTTGAAGCTGGGGCAGGCGAGGGGCGTTGCAATGCTGGTCCCGGCGCAACGCGGACTTGCCGTCGCCGAGTATCCACCCAACCTCGTGAAGAAAACGGTGGTAGGAAATGGCCACGCCGCCAAGGAACAGGTGCAGATGATGGTGGCGACCCTCCTGCCGGGTTGCCGTGACGGTTTGAGCCCGGACGCAGCCGACGCGTTGGCGGTGGCGATCTGCCATGCCCATCACCGGCAGACTTCTGATCGGGTAGCGATGGCTTCGGGCGGTGCGGCATGATCGCCAAACTAAGCGGCAGGGTCGATAGCGTTGGCCTCGATTGGGTGATCATCGACGTCGGCGGAGTCGGGTACCTTGCGTATTGCTCGTCGCGCACCCTTTCGTCGTTCGGTGTCGGCATGGCAGTCAGCCTGATGATCGAAACCCACGTCCGCGAGGATCATATCCACCTGTATGGATTTGCCGATGCGGATGAACTCGACTGGTTCCGGCTCCTGACGACGGTCCAGGGCGTCGGCGCAAAGGTCGGTCTTGGTATTCTATCGGTTCTGGAGCCCGTAGATCTGTTGCGGGCCATCGTATCCGGCGATAAGGCGGCCCTCGGTCGCGCTTCCGGTGTAGGACCGAAGCTTGCCAACCGAATTTTGACGGAACTTAAGGACAAGGCCGGGAACATGGCTCTCGGTCAGGTTGGGACACGATCGGCGACCGGCGGTCCGGAGGGCCACTCCCCCGTCGTCCCCGGCGGCGTACGCGGCGAGATAACCGATGCAGTTTCGGCGCTGGTCAACCTGGGATACAGCCCCTCAGATGCGCTCGGCGTGGTCTCCAGGGCGGCAGGAGATCTTGGCGACGAGGCGCCGGTCGAACAGCTCATCAGAGCGGGGCTTGCGGCGCTAGCGCCCTCTGACAGCGCGGCCGAGAGACGACAGGGACAACGGTGAACCGCAGCATGGATGGCATCAGCGAGCAGGCCGAGGGCGATCGTATCGTATCTCCCGACGAATCGACCGGCGATCAGATCGGCGGCGATGGGGGCACGCGCCCGGTGGCGCTGGAGGATTTCATCGGTCAGCAACATGTCCGAAAGAATCTTCGCGTTTTCGTTGAGGCGGCGCGGGCCCGTGGCGAAGCCCTGGATCACGTCCTGTTCTACGGTCCGCCGGGCCTCGGAAAGACGACCCTGGCGCAAATCGTCGCTCGCGAGCTGGGGGTCAACTTCCGTGCAACCTCCGGTCCGGTGATCGCGAAGGCCGGCGATCTGGCCGCGATCTTGACGAATCTGCAGCCGCGGGACGTGCTTTTCATCGACGAAATTCACCGTTTGAATCCGGCGGTTGAGGAAATCCTCTATCCAGCGATGGAGGACTTCCAACTCGATCTCATTATCGGCGAAGGCCCTGCGGCGCGAAGCGTGCGGATCGATCTTCCGCAGTTCACGCTCGTCGGCGCCACCACGCGGTCGGGCCTGATCACGACGCCACTGCGCGAGCGCTTCGGTATCCCGATGCGGGTCGTATTCTATTCACCCCAGGAACTGCAAAGCATCGTGTCGCGCGGCGCCCGGCTTCTAGGGCTTGAGATGACCGACGACGGCGCTCTTGAGGTGGCCCGCCGATCACGAGGTACGCCGCGAGTTGCCGGGCGTCTCCTACGGCGGGTAAGGGATTTTGCCGCGGTCGACAATGCTGGCACGGTTGACGCAGCCGCTGCCGATGCGGCGCTCAATCAGCTCGACGTGGACTCCGAAGGTCTTGATGCCATGGACCGCAGGTACCTGAAGTGTGTTGCCGAGAACTATGACGGTGGCCCGGTCGGCGTCGAGACGATGGCCGCTGCGCTCTCGGAGCAACGTGACACGATCGAGGAAGTCATCGAGCCGTATCTCATCCAGCAGGGTTTTCTGATGCGAACACCGCGTGGCCGCGTCCTGGCGAGGCGTTCCTACAAGCATCTTGGGCTCGGCATGCCCACGAATCTCAGCCAGCTCGAAATGCTCGCCGACGAGTCCGGAGGCGACGATGGATAAGCCAGCCAGCTCGGTCGCGGGTGTCGAGACAGGGAACGTTTTCGCGCATCCCGTTCGCGTCTATTACGAGGACACCGATGCGGGCGGCATCGTTTTCTACGGCAACTATTTGAAGTTTGCGGAACGCGGTCGTACGGAGTTGCTCCGCAGCATGGGTATCGAGAACTCGGATATCAGTGATCGCGATGGAACGGTGTTCGTGGTGCGGAGTTGCTCGATCGAGTATCTGCGTCCCGCGTACCTCGACGATTTTCTGCAGGTCGAAACCGAGATCACCGAAATCGGTGGGGCATCGATGATGCTCAACCAGAATGTCACACGCGACGGTGAGCGCCTGACCGAGATGAAGGTGCGAATGGTCTGCATGGGCATTGCTGGCAACAGAAAAGGGAAGGCCGTGCGAATACCGGCAGACGCCCGCGAGGCGCTGGAACGGTTTAGCGGTCTTGAGAGCGTCCGTTAGGTCGGGACGCGCACAACCGGAAACACTAGGTAGAGGATCGGACCGGATAAAATGGAATCGAATGCCGTTGATGCAACGATGTTGGCGGGGTCCGTCACCGCGGACGACTTCTCGATGTTCTCTCTCTTTCTGAGGGCGGACATCGTCGTCAAATCCGTTATGGTGCTGCTGGTCATGGCCTCGGTCTGGAGCTGGGCTGTGATCTTCGACAAGCTGACGTCGATCCGGCGGCTTAATGCCAAGGCGACCGACTTCGAGACCTTGTTCTGGTCGGGGAGTGCGCTCGACGACCTCTACGACAAGATCGGCAGTCAGCCGGGAGATCCGACTGCGGCGGTGTTCGTGTCGGCAATGCGCGAGATCCGACGCAAACCGAACGGCGGCGGCAGCGGTGTTTCGGCATCGCTCTCTGAGCGCATAGACCGGGTCATGAATATCACCATGAGCCGCGAGATGGAGCGCATAGAGAGAAACCTGACGTTCCTTGCGACGACCGGTGCGACGGCGCCGTTTATCGGACTGTTCGGTACGGTGTGGGGCATCATGAACAGCTTTCAGTCGATCGCCGTCTCGCACAACACCAGCCTTGCCGTTGTCGCCCCCGGTATTGCCGAGGCCTTGTTCGCGACGGCGCTCGGGCTGCTCGCGGCGATTCCAGCTGTGGTCGCCTACAACAAGATATCGAAGGATCTCGATCGATACGCTAACCGTCTCGACACGTTTGCCGGCGAGTTGTCAGCGATCCTGTCGCGTGAACTAGAAAAGCGGACCTGATCATGTCGGCGACAGTTCATCGGCGCGCGAGGGTTGGGGGATCACCCCGTCAGTCGCGTGGCCGCCACACGCAGATGAGCGAAATCAACGTCACGCCTTTCGTCGACGTGATGCTGGTGCTGCTCGTCATTTTTATGGTGACGGCGCCGCTCCTGACTGTCGGTGTCGAGGTCAACCTGCCAAAGACCCAGTCCCGTGCGCTTCCCGGCAGTGACGAGCCATTGACGATCACGGTCGACGCCGCGGGCAACGTTTACCTGCAGGAGACCCAGATCACGCTCGACGTTCTGGTTCCGAGGCTGCAGGCCATCACCGGCGAGAACCCCGACGTGCGCATCTTCATTCGCGGCGATGCCGCGATCGATTACGGCTCGGTTATGCAAGTCATGGGAGTCATCAATGGTGCCGGGTACAACCGCGTTGCGCTGGTAACCGCCTCGCCGTCCGACGGAGACGCCAACTGATCATGATTGCGCAAAGCAGCAGTCTGAAACGCAGTCTAACCGCGTCCATCGTTTTTCACGCCGGAATCGCCGCCGGCGCATATGTGACGTTGCCGAACCTGCAGAGCGACCTGTTGCCGAACGAGAGCGTAATCATCATTGAGATGGTCGACATTTCTGAGATCACGAACGCGCCGGCGCCGGCGCCGACGCCGGAACCGGAGAGAGAACCCGAAGCGAAAGCCGAACCGGCGCCGCCACCGCCGGCTCCGGAGCCCGCGCCGGCACCGGAACCCGAAGTAACCGCCCAGAAGCCTGTTCCTGTACCAGATCCCGTGCCCGATCCGGCACCGCCGGCGCCGGAACCGGAAGTTGCGGCGCTGCCGCCTAGGCCCGAACCGGAGCCTAAGCCTGAACCTGTGATGCCGGAACCCAAACCGGATCCCGTACCGACCCCCGAGGTCAAACCCGAGCCGGAACCAGCGCCCCAGCCAAAGACCAAAGTGGCGAAAGCGTTGAACGAGATGAAGCCTGTGCAGAAACCCAAACCGCCGCCACCGCCGGATCCGATGGCCTCCATTCTGAAGACACTAGAGGAACTGAAGGTGCAGCCACCCGCCCCCGAGTCCGACACTGAACCGGATACGAAAACGGCCGAAAAGCCGAGTTTCGACGATCAGATCGCCGAGGCGCTGAAGGCGACGTCAACGAAAGAGCATGACAGGAACAAACCGTTGTCCGTAAACATTCTGGCCGCCGTTGCTGATCGATTCCGCGAATGCTGGAGCGTTCCCGCTGGTATCGAAAACGCCGATGAGATGCAGATCAAGATACGCGTCTTCATGAATCCCGATGCAACGGTGTCCAATTCTGAGATCGTCGATGTGCAGCGAACGATGTCGGATGACGTGTTCCGGGTCGCTGCGGAAAGCGCGCTTCGGGCAACCAGGATTCCAGATTGTCAGCCATTGCCGTTGCCTTTAGATCAGTACCAGCAATGGCGGTCCATGACCTTGATATTCGATCCGAGCGAAATGCTGTGATGAACAAACTGACGGCCATGATCTTGGTGCTTGCATGCACCTTCCTTGCGCTGGCACCTCTTGGTGCCCGCGCCGAACTGACGATCAACATTACCAGGGGCACCGTCGAGCCCTTGCCGATTGCCGTTACCCCCTTTGGCGGCGGCTCCAATGAAGAACAGACGTTCGGACGCAACATTGCCAGCGTCGTCTCCGCCGATCTTGAACGCTCCGGGCTGTTTCGGCCAATCGACCCGCGCGCCTTCATTCAGAGTGCCGACGCGTTGAGTGTCGTGCCGAGATTTGGCGACTGGCGCGTGATTGATGCGCAAGCGTTGGTGCAAGGTCGCACAGAGATGGGATCGGATGGTCGATTGCGGGTCGAGTTCCGGCTATGGGATGTCTTCGCGGAGACCCAGATGGTCGGGCTTGCCTATTTCACGGTACCGGATAACTGGCGTCGGGTCGCCCACATCATTGCCGATGCCATCTACAAACGGCTGACGGGCGAAGACGGATACTTCGATACACGTATCGTCTACATCGCGCAGCAGAGCGAGAACGGCGCGTGCCGGGCAACGAACCCTCTGAATCCTTTCGGCAAGCGTCTGGCGATTATGGATCAGGACGGTGAGAACCATCGCTTCTTGACGGATGGCAGCAGTCTGGTCTTGACGCCCAGGTTCTCACCGACGCTGCAGGAGATCACCTACATGTCCTATCACGCGCAGGTGCCGCGCGTGTACATCTACAATATCGATTCGGGTCATCAGGAGGTCGTCGGTGATTTCCCCGGGATGTCGTTCGCACCGCGTTTCGCCCCGGACGGCAAGTCCGTCGTGATGAGTGTGGCCGAGAACGGCAATTCGGATATCTACACGCTGAATCTGGAAACCAGAAAACAACAGAGGTTGACCCGGCACTCCGGTATCGACACGTCCCCATCCTTTTCGCCGGACGGCCGGTACATCGTGTTCACGTCCGACCGTGGCGGCAGCCAACAACTCTATATTATGGACAGGAGTGGCGGGAATGCCCGGCGTATTAGTTTCGGCAAGGGGCTTTACTCGACACCGGTATGGTCGCCGCGCGGCGACCTGATCGCGTTCACGAAACAAACCGGCGGGCGCTTTTTCATCGGCGTGATGCGGCCTGACGGGTCGGGCGAGCGGCTGCTGTCTGAGGATTTTAAGATCGAGGCGCCGACTTGGGCGCCAAACGGCAGGGTTCTCATGTTTTTCCGCAAGGGCCGAACCAATGCCGACGGTAGTGGCGGTCGGACCAGGCTGTACACGATCGACCTCACCGGTCACAACGAGCGTGAACTCGTGACATTGTGTGATGCCTCTGACCCGGCGTGGTCGCCCCTTATACCCTGATGACCGACGATGCGTCCTTGTCGGGCGGCAATGTGGCATGCGATTCCTTTTGCACTTGCAAAAAAAATGCTTGGATTAGGGCTGTTTAGCCAGTATGTAACCCATCTAGGCGCCCGGGCATGCACGCCGGACTTTCTGTGCCAGCAGAGCTTCCGTTCAGGCATTTCCTGGTGAGTTATTATCGTCAACAACTCCGTAAAAGGGGGGAGACACAATGCCTTACAAGTTTCTGAGTATCCTGGCTGCTGTAGCGCTGGTTGCGGCGTGCGAAACCGCACCTATGGAAGATTCCTCGTCGTCCGGCAGCGGTGCCTCATCCGCGTCGTCCGGTTCGTCGGTTTCTTCCGCAGCGATCGTCCCTGGCTCGCAACAGGATCTCGTGGTCAACGTGGGCGACCGCGTCTTCTTCGAGTTCGACAAGTTCGACCTCAGTGCCGAAGCGCGCACGACCCTCGAAAAGCAGGCCGCCTGGTTGCAGACGCACCGTGGTGTCACCGTGACCGTCGAAGGTCACGCCGACGAGCGCGGCACGCGTGAGTACAACATTGGCCTCGGTGAACGCCGCGCCAACTCGGCCAAGGACTACTTGGTCGCCCTCGGCGTCAATCCGGACCGGATCACCACCGTTTCGTACGGTGAGGAACGCCCGGTGGCCGTCGGTTCGAATGAGACCGCTTGGGCTCAGAACCGCCGTGCGGTGACTGTTGTCACGGGCGCTGGAAGCTAATCCGCTTCCAAAAGAATTGATGGCGTTGCGGGAGCGCAGGTCGATTTCCCGCAACGCCATAATTTTGCCTGGATCGCGGGCAACCGTTATTCTCCGGCGAGCTGAGCAGTGGAGAGTGCGATGATCGGCACCGGTCTTACGGTGACGAACCGGAACAACGGGCAATCGTCAGTATGGGCGATGTTGCCCATTGTGTTCGCGGTTGTTGCTTTCGTCGTCTCAATGTCGCCGGCGACAGCGTCAGCCCAGGACGTGCAGTCGCTACTCGATCGAATCGAGCGACTTGAGCGGGACCTGAGGACCCTCAATATCCAGCTCGCGCGCGGTCAGTCCGTCTCCGCAACTGTTGCGGTCGGCAAAGGCGCGGGTGACCAGGCCGGTCAGCCGATGAATCCAGCTGGCATTGCTCATCTCGATTCCCGGATCACCGCGCTTGAAGGCGATCTGCGGGCGGTTACGGGTAGTGTCGAGGAACTCGGGTTTCATATTAGCCAGTTGACGACGCGGCTGGACAAGTTGATCGGTGATGTCGATTACCGCCTGAGCGAACTCGAAAGAGGCCGAGTCGGCGCTGGCTCGGCTGCGGTCGGAGTTCAGGGCGATGGACTGCTGCCCCAGGATCAGTCGGCCACGCCGTTACCGGTAACGCCCGAGGTTGATACAGGGACCGGCGTTCTGGGCTCGATTACCGCTGAGCAACTGCAGAGTGCGGATGTGTCGGTGCCGTCCGAAGTTGATGCGGCGACGGAGGGCTCGGGTACCGGGATCTCTAGGGCCGATACCGGTACGTTATCGTCCCAGGAACTTAGTGCCCCGCAGCCGACTGCGACGGACGGAAACGAGCAGGTTGCGGCCCTGACGCCCCAAGACGAGTACGCGCAGGCATTCGCGCTGCTGCGCCAGGCGAAGTACGATGAAGCGGCCGCGGCGTTGCAGTCGTTCGTCGATAGTCACGGCGACCATGATCTCGCCTCCAACGCCCGCTATTGGTTGGGCGAAACTTACTACGTCCGGTCCGAGTATGTCCGCGCGGCCGAGGTGTTCTTCGAAGCCTATCGGCTGGCGCCGAAAGGACCGAAGGCCCCTGACACACTGTTGAAGCTCGGAATGGCGCTTGGCAATCTCGGCAAGAAACCCGAGGCGTGTGCGGCGTTCGCGAAGCTCGAGCAAGAGTTTCCCAATCCATCGCCGGCAATTGTTTCGAAGCTTGACCGCGAACGCTCGCGGAATGGCTGCGAGGCAGGATGACATGGGAATAGCCTGAACGACACTTATCTATTGACTCCCTTGGCGGCGTTTGATGCCGCGATGGATCGGGCGGCGCCGTTCGAGCACTGCCCCATGCTTGCCGTCGGGGTCTCGGGCGGTGCCGATAGCATGTCCCTGTGCTTGTGGGCGGAGGACTGGGCGAGGTCCAGGGGCGGACGATCTGTCGCGTTGATTGTCGATCATGGTTTGCGCGCCGGATCTTCAGCAGAGGCGGCGCGTGTTTCCGCCTGGCTTGAGGAGTTTCAGATCGAGAATCAGGTGCTGACGTGGCGACACGAAAGTCTGCCGCTGACCGGGTTACAGGAGAAAGCGCGTTTCGCGCGCAGGGAGCTGCTGGCGTCATGGTGCGCGGCGCACGGCGTGTTGCATCTGCTTCTCGGTCATCACCGCCGCGATCAGGCGGAGACGATCCTGATGCGGCGGAAACGCAGCCCGACCGGCGACGGCGTCTCCGGGATGTCCATGGTGACCGAGGGCCCGACGGTGCGCATCCTGCGGCCGCTCCTCGACGTTTCTCCGGACCAGCTACGCGTAGCATTGACCAGTGCGGACGTCCCGTGGATCGAGGACCCGACGAACGAAGACTACCGGTTCGAGCGGGTCCGGATCCGAAACGCCTTGCCGCGGGATCTGGGAGCGGTGATCCAGTCGGGGTTGGAGGCAGGGCAAATGCGTGCCGTGGCGGACGACGCGACAGCCAAGATGATTGCTGGTGTATTCTCGTATTGTCCCGGCGGTCACGTGTGGGGCGACTTCTCTCGATTGTCCGATCATCGCACAGACGAGGTTGCGCGTGCGCTCGGCAGGCTGGTTCGCACTGTCGGTGGGCGGGCATACCTGCCGCGCGGGGATCGGCTCCGCAGTCTCGCCGAACGTTTGCTTCAGCCGGGATTCAAGGGGGCGACGCTCGGCGGCTGCCGTTTTCTGAACCGCCGCGGGCGGTTGCTCATTGCCCGGGAGGCTTCTCTGGTGGCGCCGGAGGAACCGATCGCAGCGGGCGAGACCGTCGTTTGGGATGGCCGTTTCACCGTTCGGCTGAAGCCAAAGGCTCCGCCCGGCCTCTACACCGTGGGGGCACTCGGCAGCACTGGATGGCGACAAATCCGTGATTTGCCTAGCGTTGCCCGGGCGACTGAATGGCCAGCTGCAGCTCGCAACGTGTTGCCCGCTTTGCGACTCGGAGGGACAGTCATCGAAGTACCTCACTTGACTTACACGATGACGGAACGACATTCTGAAGGTGTCGGTTTGCTGGAATTCGAGCCATCAACACCGGAACCCATCGTTGGCGGACGTTTTTTCATTGCTTCCGTGCTGGATTGAACTATCTCCCATGGTATGAGTACCTAGCTATGCCGGGCTTCGGCCCTGGCCCTTGTTGAAAGGAACGTCCGTTGAACTTCAGCCGTAATATCGCGCTATGGGTAATCATCGGCCTGTTGGTGTTTGCGCTGTTCAATCTTTTCCAGGGAAATACCCCCCGGGCTCCGCAGGAAAGCCTCGCCTATTCCGACTTTCTCTCCGAGGTGGAGACCGGCGAGATCCGGGACGTCACGATCCAAGGGCAACAGATCACTGGCCATTTCCGCGACGGCCGAAACTTCACCAGTTACGCACCGGACGATCCCGATTTGATGTCCAGGTTACGGGAACAGGGCGTACGCGTCAGCGCGATCCCGACCGAGGAAGAGTCCCCCACATTGTGGGGTGTGCTGATTTCCTGGTTCCCCATGCTGCTGCTGATCGGTGTGTGGATTTTCTTCATGCGCCAGATGCAGGGTGGCGGTGGCAAGGCCATGGGGTTCGGCAAGTCACGGGCGAAGCTGTTGAACGAGAAGACTGGGCGGGTGACTTTTGACGACGTCGCCGGGATCGAGGAAGCAAAGCTGGAACTTGAGGAGATCGTCGAGTTTCTGAAAGATCCGCAAAAGTTTCAGCGCCTAGGCGGTAAGATTCCGAAGGGCTGCCTTCTCGTCGGACCGCCGGGCACCGGTAAGACCCTGCTTGCCCGCGCCATTGCCGGCGAGGCAAACGTGCCGTTCTTCACGATCTCCGGTTCCGACTTCGTGGAGATGTTTGTCGGCGTCGGTGCCAGCCGCGTGCGCGATATGTTCGAACAAGGGAAGAAGAACGCGCCCTGCATCATCTTCATCGATGAAATCGATGCTGTAGGCCGTCACCGTGGCGCCGGTTTGGGTGGTGGTAACGATGAACGCGAGCAGACCCTCAATCAGTTGCTCGTCGAGATGGACGGATTCGAGTCAAACGAAGGTGTCATTCTGATCGCGGCGACCAACCGTCCGGACGTGCTCGATCCGGCTCTGTTGCGGCCTGGTCGGTTCGATCGTCAGGTCGTTGTCCCAAATCCGGACATCACCGGACGGGAGCAAATCCTCAAGGTTCACATGCGTAAGGTTCCGCTGGCCCCGGACGTCGAGGCACGGACCATCGCCCGTGGGACCCCTGGGTTCTCAGGGGCCGATCTCGCCAATCTCGTGAACGAGGCTGCTCTGCTGGCCGCACGTCGCAACAAGCGTATTGTCACCATGGCCGAGTTTGAGGATGCCAAGGATAAGGTCATGATGGGCAGTGAACGTCGATCGATGGTCATGACCGACGAGGAGAAGGAACTGACGGCCTATCACGAGGCTGGCCATGCGCTGGTCGCGCTACACGTTCCAAAACACGATCCCCTCCACAAGGTCAGCATTATTCCCCGCGGCCGAGCTCTTGGGGTGACCATGTCTCTGCCCGAGCGCGACAAGCTGAGCCAGACAAAGACGGAATTGACGTCGCGATTGGCGATGGCGTTCGGCGGCCGGGTGGCGGAAGAGCTGATCTTCGGTGTCGATAACATCACCACGGGTGCCGGCAACGACATCCAGCAAGCAACGGGTATTGCCCGGCGCATGGTGACGGAGTTCGGTTTCAGCGATGAACTTGGTCCGCTGCGCTACGCCGACAACGAGGAAGAGGTTTTCCTCGGACACTCGGTCGCGCGCCAGAAGAACGTTTCGGACGAAACCGCCGCTGCAATCGACCGCGAGGTCCGAAAGCTGATCGAGGATGCGGAAGAAACGGCCCGCAAGGTGCTGAGTGAGAACCTCGAAGACCTGCATAAGATCGCCAAGGGACTTCTTGAGTACGAAACCCTGTCGGGCGCCGAGGTCAACGCCCTGCTTGCAGGCGAAGAGATCTATCGTCCGGATGGGGACGATACACCGCCCCGCGACTCGTCAAACGGAAAGCGTTCGTCGGTGCCGTCCAGTGGCGCGCGTCCCCGCGGCTCGGGTCCGATGGGTGTCAATCCGCAGCCCGAGAGTTGACGACCGCTATTCGACGTTTTCCATTGGCTCGGACCTTTCATGACGACTACGTTCGCCGGCCTGTCGCTTGCTGAACCGCTTTTCATGGGCGTGGTCAATGCGACGCCGGACAGCTTTTCCGATGGTGGTGATGCATTTTCCGAGAAGGATGCCGTAGCACGCGGCCTTGCCTTGATGGAAGCGGGCGCGGCCATCATCGACGTTGGTGGTGAATCGACGAGACCGGGCGCCGAGGTCGTGTCGCCCAACGAGGAGATCAGGCGCACCGAACCCGTGATCCGGTCTCTTTCCGAGGCGGGTGCCGTCGTCTCGATCGACACCCGGAATGCGGAGACGATGCGACGTGCGATCGCCGCCGGCGCGACGATTGTCAACGACGTGACGGCGCTGACCCATGATCCGTTGGCACTGGAAACCGTCGCGGAGTCCGGTGCCTGTGTAATGCTGATGCACATGCAGGGCGAGCCGCAGACCATGCAGGCCAATCCTATCTATGATGATGTCGTCACTGACGTTCTCCGGTATCTGCAGGACAGGGCGACGGCCTGTGCGGCCGCCGGCATTGCCGTTTCTAAAATCGCGATCGACCCGGGCATCGGGTTCGGCAAGACCGTGGCGCACAACCTGCGTCTGCTTCGTCATCTCGACCTATTCGTTCGAACCGGTTACCCAGTTGTTCTTGGCGTTTCGCGGAAGAGTTTCATCGCCAAACTCAGCCAGGGCGAGGAACCCAAGGAGCGGATCAGCGGATCCGTCGCGGCGGCAATTGCAGGGCTTCAGGCCGGCGTGCAGATCTATCGGGTTCACGACGTCGCAGAGACCCGCCAAGCCTTCGCGATCTGGCGGGCGATCGCCGCCGCACATTAGGAGTTCGGCAACAATCTTTGAACGGCCTAGCGGGCCGCCATTTGTTAAACTTCAGCGATTCGGGCTGATGAAAGAAGGGAAGTGCCGTGACAACACGGTCTAGAAAGCTTTTTGGGACGGACGGTATCCGCGGAACGGCCAACCGGTCGCCGATGACTGCGGATACGGCGCTGCGCGTTGGTACCGCCGCGGCTGCTTACTTTACGCGGGGAGCGCACCGCCATCGTGTCGTCATTGCCAAGGACACACGCATCTCCGGCTACATGCTCGAACCGGCACTGACCAGCGGCTTCGTATCCATGGGGATGGATGTCATTCTGGTCGGCCCCATGCCGACGCCGGCCGTCGCCATGCTCACCCGTAGCCTTCGCGCCGACCTGGGGGTCATGATTTCGGCGTCGCACAATCCGTTCGAGGACAACGGCATCAAGCTGTTCGGCCCGGACGGGTTCAAGCTGAGCGATGAGGTGGAGCATCAGATCGAGGCGCTGATGGACGATTGGCCGCCGAGCAATCTGGCCGAGCCATCGAAGCTCGGTCGAGCCAAGCGTCTGGAAGACGCCGGCGGCCGATATACCGAATACGTCAAACAGACGTTCCCGAAGGGACTTCGGCTCGACGGCCTCAAGGTGGTCATCGATTGCGCGCATGGCGCGGCCTACCGAGTTGCGCCACAGGTCCTGTTCGAACTCGGTGCCGATGTGATCCCGCTTGGCGTTTCCCCTGATGGGTTCAACATCAACAAGGGATGCGGGTCGACGGACACGGCCTATATGTGTGAACAGGTTGTGGCCCATGGCGCTGATCTCGGCATTGCACTTGACGGCGATGCTGATCGGGTTCTCGTCGCCGACGAGCGGGGCGCGCTGATCGACGGCGATCAGTTGATGGCCGTGATCGCACGCCGCTGGCAGGAAGACGGATCGCTGATCGGCGGCGGGGTCGTGGCGACGGTTATGTCCAATCTCGGGCTGGAACGCCATTTACGCGAAATGGGCCTGACGCTGGAGCGTACGGCGGTCGGTGACCGGTATGTCGTTCAGCACATGCGGGATCACGGCTTCAATCTCGGCGGTGAACAGTCCGGGCATATTGTCCTGAGCGATTATTCCACGACCGGCGACGGTCTGATCGCCGCCTTGCAGGTACTCGCCGGCCTTGTCGTGGCGGATCGGCCCGCCAGTGAACTGTGCCGCGTGTTTGAGCCGGTGCCGCAGCTGTTGAAGAACGTGCGTATCAACGGTGGCAAGCCGCTCGACGATGCCGCCGTCCGAAGCGCTATAGCGGATGGCGAGATGCGCCTCGCCGAGGTCGGTCGATTGCTAATCCGGCCATCGGGCACCGAGCCCGTCATTCGCGTGATGGCCGAAGGAGACGATGCCGCATTGATTGCCGCCGTCGTTGACGAAATCGCCGGCGTCATTCAACAGGCCGGCACCTGATCGGTCATGCGCGGGCGGGTTCTGATCATTGCCGGCTCCGATTCCGGCGGCGGTGCGGGTATTCAGGCAGACATAAAAACCGTTACCGCCATGAACGGCTTCGCGATGACGGCGATCACGGCGCTGACCGCGCAGAACACGCTTGGTGTTCACGGCATTCACGAGGTTCCGACGGAGTTCGTCACCGAGCAGATTCGCGTCGTGATGGAAGACATCGGTGCCGACTGTCTCAAGACCGGCATGCTTCACCGGATCGGCGTCATTGAGGCTGTCATGGACGCCATCGAGGCCTACGCGCCGACGGTGCCGCTAGTTGTCGACCCGGTGATGATCGCCAAGGGCGGGGCCTCGCTTCTTGAGGATGATGCCGTGGCGGCCATGCGAGCCAGGGTGCTGCCGATGGCAACTCTGATTACGCCGAACGCGCCGGAAGCGGCGACCTTGACGGGGGAGCCAGTCGAGACAACGGAACAGGCGGTGAACGCCGCAAGGAAACTATTAGAGCTGGGGCCGCGGGCCGTCCTCGTGAAAGGCGGGCATATCGGGTCGGACGACCGCGTGTTCGATGTGTTCGTGTCTGCGGATTCTGATGAGAGAATCTTTGAAGGTCCGCGTATTGAGACCGCTAGCACCCACGGCACCGGATGCACGACGGCCTCCGCAATTGCTACCGGCCTGGCACAAGGCATGCCGCCCGTCGACGCACTTGATGCGGCCCGACGCTATGTTCTGGAAGCAATCAGAACGGCGCCCGGATACGGGCGCGGGCATGGTCCCTTGAACCACGCCCATCCTTTGGACCGTTGAATGATCAGATAAAAATTTCTTCGCGTTGTTCGCGGCCCGAGAGAGCGTCGGCGATGATCTCTACCGCGCGTTCGATCATTCCGGGATCTGCCGGCTGACCTAAGCACAGGCGCACGGCCGGGCTGACCGACTTTCGGCCTGCGCAGAACGTGGCTTCCGACAAAACGCGCACGCCACGAGATTCGAGCTCGCTACGGAATCCGTCCCCGGTCCAGGGGGCGCTCAACGGTAGCCAGCAATGATGCGCCGCCGGCTTGCCCACGACTCCGTGCGGTTTCAGGTGCGCCTTCACCATTTCGACGCGATCCGCAGTCAGTCTGCGCTGGTCTTTGACCAATCGTTCCGCTGTGCCATCGGTAATCCAGCGGCTCGCGATCTCCGCCATTAGAGGCGGCGGCATCCAGCAGATGATTTTCATCGATGAACGAATTTTTCGGGTCAGGGCTTGCGACGCGTGCACGTACCCGATCCGCAACCCGCCAGCGAGGCTCTTGGACAGCGACGCCAGGTAGATGGCCTGATCGGGTGCGATTGAGGTGATCGGCGGTATGCCGGTGTTTGCCAGCACGCCCCAGATATCATCCTCGATGATGATAATGCCGTTGGCTTCTGCAATTGACGCAACCCGCCGTCGACGTTCCTCAGGCATGGTCGCCAGTGTTGGATTGTGAAACGTCGGCATGCAGTAAAGAATTTTGGCGCTGCTGTGTTTGCAGGCCTGCTCGAAACTCTCGGGCAGGATGCCTTCCTCGTCGATGGTCACCGTTTCCAGTCGATAGCCTATGGTGCGGGCCAGGTGGATGATCCCGGGATAGGTCAGTTCCT
The DNA here is from genome assembly GCA_040219295.1 of Rhodospirillales bacterium. Lineage (GTDB taxonomy): Bacteria > Pseudomonadota > Alphaproteobacteria > Rhodospirillales > Casp-alpha2 > JAVJST01. The sequence goes on along the minus strand of JAVJST010000002.1, from coordinate 5,546 downwards.
CGACAAGAATCGTGTCGCCAGGTTCCGCGATCGCCATGAGGCTCGCGAGGATGGCCTGCTGCCCGCCGGCGGTCAGCGTGACTGTATCGGCGGTGGCGGATAGCCCGCACCGGCGCAACCAGTCGGCGCCCGCTTCAAGGTGGCGTTCCATACCGGTGTTCATTTGATACCCCAGCATGCGGCTGATCTCGGGTTCCGCTGCCATTGCCGACAACGTGTCCGGTAGCGCCGAGTCGTCCAGGCGAACAATAGGGATTGCGTGGATCATCTCGATGACGTTGGGGGATGTCGGCTGTTGCGACATGAAGGCGTCTCGACGGGAATACCTGCTGCCAAGCACGAACGTGCCTCGCCCGACTTCACCGCCCGTGAGGCCGCGCCGCTCCACTTCGCGGTAGGCCCGGGTCACGGTTCCCAGAGTAACGCCGAGATCGTAGGCCAGATTGCGTTGCGGCGGCAGTTTCGTGCCTTGGGACAAAGTGCCAGCGGAAATCGCCTCACTGATCGAGTCGGCGATTGCCAGGTACTTCGGACCCGGCCGATCGGCAATATTTGGCATCCAGTTTGTCATAGGAACAATAAGCACATTGCATGGATAATCGCACAACATTAACGTCAATGTATCGATTGTATCAAGTATTGTTTCAGGAGAAGAGTACAATGTCTTCGATGAATCCGACCGTTGCCAGCGGCCATGCCCGCCCACTAGATGTGTCGCGCCGCGCCAGACACCCGGGACCGTTCGCCGTGATCGAGCTGTGGTACAGGCGATATCAGGAACCGCAGGCGCTGCGCGTAATGAGTGGCGAGCTCCGTTCCGACATCGGCGTCAGCGGGTTCGATTCGGCGCGCGAGTTCACCAAGCCGTTCTGGCGTGATTGATGGCGTCAACCACCGCACGCGCGGTCGCGGCACCTGAGAATGCCGCAGCAGGTGCCACCTTGCTGGTGGCTGGTCTGGTTGTGACAGTCTGGGGCGCCACGCCGACGGCGACGAAACTGGCGCTGGAAACACTCGAACCGGTCCCGGTAGCGGCCATGCGGACTGGTCTCGCCGGGCTCATCGCATTGCCGATCGCCCTTGCGCTGCGCCTGCGCCTTCCGCGCGACGCGTCTGACTGGGGCCAGCTCTTCGTCTCCGGCTTGTCGGCGTTCGTCGTCTTCCCCATGTTGCTGGCGATCGGATTGGAAAGAACCTCGGCATCGCATGCAGCTCTGATCATCGCGGTCGGACCGATCGTCACCGGTATGATCGCCTGCGCACTGGACCGATGCTGGCCTGCCGGACGGTGGTGGGCGGGCGTAACCATCGCGATAGTCGGAGAGTATCTGTTGATCGTCGGACGCGACGGTGCGTCCCTAGCGAGAGGCAATCTCACGGGTGATCTCGTCTGCGTGGCTGCCATGGCTTTCGTGTCGGTCAGCTATGTCACCGGCAGCCATTTATCGCGACGAATTGGCGCCTGGAGTACGACATTCTGGGGTGTGGTGCTGGCGGCCGTTCCGGCGTTGACGTGGATGGGTTTCTCGGTGGGTGCCGCCGGCATGCCCGATCCATCGCCGATATCGCTTGCATCCGTCGTTTTTCTCGCCGTTGCGACGACCATCCTAGGGTATGCGGGTTGGTTCTGGGCGTTGGCGAACGGGGGAATCGGCCGGGTGGCGCCGCTACAGTTCCTGGTTCCGATCATCGGTGTGATCCTGGCGGTCGCGTTGCTGTCGGACCCTCTGACTTGGCGCCTTGTGGTCGCCGGCGCGGCCGTCATCAGCGGTGTTTTGATCGCGTCGTGGTCACGGGGCGCACGACAGTGATAGTCTAGCTCGAAGTTGCCGCATCGGAGCTGCAGGGTATGACCGAAGAGATATTCAGGACTGATTCTTATGCCAGAAGCTGTGACGCGACGGTCATCGCGATTGAGGACGATGCAGTCGTCTTGGACCGGACGGTGTTCTACCCCGAAGGCGGCGGGCAGCCCGGCGATCATGGCGTGCTCAAACAGAGCGATGGAGATGCGATCGAGATCATCGACACTCGCAAGGGAGACAACGGCATTCGCCACATGGTGACGCCGGACGCCGCGATGCCGCCCGTGGGTGCCAAGGTGGTTGCTGAAATCGACTGGAATCGCCGTTTCGCGCACATGCGTATGCACACGCTGTTGCATTTGGTCTGTGCCGTCGTTGATGGCGAAATCAGCGGCGCTGCCGTCGGCGCTGAGAAGAGCCGCGTCGACTTCAACCTTCCCAATACTACCTTGGACAAGCAGGCACTGACCGAGGAACTCAATCGCCGGATAATCGAGGACGCGCCCGTCGCGGCGCGCTGGATTACGGATGAGGAACTCGAGGCGCAACCCGAACTCATCAAGACGATGACCGTGCGTCCGCCAATGGGGCAGGGGCACATTCGTCTTATGGAGATCGGTGGTATCGACCTGCAACCTTGCGGCGGCACGCACGTTGGTTCGTTGCGTGAGATCGGCGAGGTCCGCGTTTCGAAGATCGAGAACAAGGGTCGCCACAATCGCCGAGTGAATGTCGTGTTCGCCGAGGAATCGTGAGATTTGACGAGTGGCGCGCCAACCGAGGTGACAATCACGCCCGCGCGAGGCGACGATGACATGCGAGTCGTCGCCGCGCTGTTTAGAGAGTACCAAGCTTGGCTCGACGCGCCGATCTGTTTCAAGGATTTTGAGGCCGAACTCGATAACCTCGGTTCGGTGTATCGGCCGCCCGGCGGTGAGCTCTGGCTTGCACGTATCGGAGCAACGGTGGTTGGTGTTGTCGGTATGAAGCCGGCCGCGGCGCCGGCCGACTTGCCGTCGTGTGAGATGAAGCGCCTCTATGTACGCGATTCGTGGCGGGGCCTCGGCGTTGGCCGTAAGATGGCCAAGGTCTGTATAGAATGGGCGGCCGGGGCCGGGTATGCCTCGGTCTGTCTCGAAACTCTGGATCGACTTTCCGAAGCGCGCGCTCTTTATCGATCGCTCGGTTTCTCGGAGCTCTCCGATGGCCATAACGCGTTGGAAACGCCCATCTTTATGGACCTGCCGTTGCCCTCGATGGACGTCGCTCGTTAGCGGTTCGGTGTCGCGCGGACGCCCGATCTAGCCGTTGGCAAATATTCTCGTCGTCGACCGGCCAGAATTCCCCATCCTTTGTACGGGTGTTTATGTTGAGGCACGAAATATGGTGCCTTATACTTTGCGCGTTCGTGTCGGCGCCTGGGGCAGAGGCGGCGACACCTCACTTGGGGATACCAGTTTTGCCAATCAGACAGCTCAAGACTCTTGCCGCGTTGTTGATGGTTATCGTCCTCGCCGGTTGTGGCGCTGCGAGTCAGGGCGGATCACTCTTCAGTCGCGAGTTTTGGAAGGACACCCCGTTTCAAGGTTCCAACAACGAGGCGGAACTTGGGATTGCCGAGATGGCGAAAGGAAACTATCTCGGTGCTGAAGCCCTGTTCCTATCGGCACTGGATAAAGACTCTCGCGATGTACACGCGTTGCTCGGTGCCGGCATTCTTTATCAGAATACCGGACAGTTCGTAAAAGCGCGGCAGATGTACGAAGCCGTGTTGGCGATCCGGCCCCCCGACTCCGAGCAGTTCATCGCCTTGCAGGATGTCACAACCACCCCAGTCTCGCAGCTGGCGAGCCTCAACCTTTCGCTGATCGACAGTGGCGGGGTGCTTGGCCGGATCAACAAGGGCACGACGTCGGGTGGCGGAAGCCAGCCGGTCAGCGGTGCGCTGGAGATGCGGTCGGCGATGCCGACGGTATCCTCCGGTAGTGCCGAACAAACGGCTATGACATTGGCACCGACCCCCTCGGCAATGTCCCAGCCCATCGACGCCATGGTGCCCGACCTCGGGCCGAGTACCGGCGACAAATTTGTCCTGTCCAGGTTTACGACATTGCGTGCGTTGCGCGATCAAGGGTTGATTTCACCTGACGAGTTCCGGACCCGCCGTCAAGCGAACATCGGTGCGCTCTTGCCGCTTACATCGCCACCCCCCGCAGCCGGCCTTGATCGGCCGGTGCCGACGACAGAACAGATTTCAACACGGCTCCAGGCGATTGGCCGGGCGCTTGAATTGCGGGCGATCTCAGTATCGCAGCACGCATCCGAACGGAACATGATCCTCGACGCGATGATGCCCGCTGCGCCTGTGGTCGTTGCCAAACCGGCCCTGCCGCCGCAGGGCCTTCTGGAGGCGGCGGATCAGGTCCGTCGGCTCGAGCGCCTGCGCGACAATGGCTACATTACTTCTGACGAGTACGCCCGCGAACGGGCGGCAATAGAGGAGGCCATGGCGCCGAAGGACGGCATGAGTGCTGCGCAGATGAGCAGTGCGCAGCCGACGATGCCGGTCCAGAGCTCAATGGCCATACAGCCGAAAGCGATCACGCAGGGCCCGAGACCCGGCGTCCATCTTGCATCCTACCGGAGTGCTGAGCAGGCGGAACGAGGCTGGTCGCAGTTGCGCAGGGCGCACGGCGAGATTCTCGGGAATCTCGATCACACGGTTTCGCGGGTCGATCTGGGCTCGAAGGGCGTGTTTTATCGTCTCGTGGCTGGGCCATTCGCCAGTCCCTCGGAGGCGACCGGTGTATGCACGAAGCTCAAGAGCCGGCGCCAGTTCTGCGAAACGACGATGGTCGATCTCGGCTAGATCACGAACCGCCGCCCATTTCTTCGGTCGGTGAGACCGTGATGAGCGCCTCGGCCTGTCCGAACTTCGTTGCCATGATTTGAATGGACAGCACCCGAGCCGGTCTGATGTAGGTCAGCACGCTGTTCTTGGCACGTACGGAGGTGACTTCGCGCCAACCCATGTCGCTGAGATAGGTCTTGAAGAAGTCAAACAGCTGGTTGGTGTTGCCGCTCGACTGAATGATGGTCTGGCCGTACCATCCTTCTTCGCCGCCGAAAACAAACGTCCTTTCGATGTCCATGATCGCGCCGGCCGGGATTGGCAGATCCGGAAAATCGGTGAATGCCTCCTGCGGCTGCAACGCTTGGCCCGTCGGTCCGGTCGGCTGGTTACCGCTCAGCTTGGCTGTTTGCGCGGTGCAACCGGCAATCAAGACGGTACAGCAGACGATGATTGCCGTGGTCCGGAACTGTTGAAACGAGTGTAGAATTTTTTCTTCGATTTTGCGTCTTTTACGCTGGACAAGCATTGTTCCGAAACCCTATACCTCCGGCTCCGCAGGGAAGACGCGAAGCCTCGACATAGTATTGTCGCTGCCTTGTGTTTTTAGAAGGTTAATTCTATACTCTGCGCCCCCGGTAGATGGTGATTCGTCGTTGCGCCGGGTCCCGAAATGACTGGGCCGATCAAGCGGGCTTTTTTCGCTCGGTGGCCTAGACCGCGTTAAGGCGCGGATTGCGTTTCCGGGGTGTTCTTTGCCATTGTGAATATGAATTGGAAGGGATACGCGGGCGGCGTCTGGTCTGTTTGGCTGGGTTTGTCTGTGTATCTTTTCAAGCTCATGTAATGTGAAGTTTGTGTGATGTGCAGACGGCTCTTTTTGTCATGAC
>JAVJST010000001.1:0-572793 GCA_040219295.1 Rhodospirillales bacterium | reverse complement strand
GATGGTTATGCCGGGCGACAACATCGCCATGACGGTGAACCTGATCGCGCCGATCGCCATGGACGACGGCCTGCGCTTCGCCATCCGCGAAGGCGGCCGCACCGTCGGCGCCGGCGTCGTCTCTTCGATCATCGAGTAAAGACGGAAACTGGTAGTCGGGATCGGACATCATGGATCATCAAAATATCCGCATTCGCCTGAAAGCGTTCGATCATCGCGTGTTGGACCAGTCCGCGCGCGAGATCGTGAATACCGCGCAACGGACAGGCGCCCAGGTTCGCGGTCCGATTCCGCTGCCGACGAACATCGAGCGCTACACGGTGTTGCGCTCGCCGCACATCGACAAGAAGTCGCGTGAACAGTTCGAGGTTCGCACGCACAAACGTGTCCTCGACATCGTTGACCCGACCCCGCAGACGGTCGATGCGTTGATGAAGCTCGATCTCGCCGCCGGCGTCGACGTCGAAATCAAGCTCTGAAGAAAGTAGGGCCCCAAGGCGCAGACAAAAGCGCACAAGGAAATGAAGACATGCGTACTGGATTGATTGCACGAAAGGTCGGAATGAGCCGCGTATTTGCGGCTGATGGCCGCCACGTGCCCGTCACGGTCTTGCAGGTCGATAACCTGCAGGTTACCGCGCAGCGTACTCAGGAGCGGGACGGCTACAACGCCGTACAGCTCGGCTGGGGCAACGCCAAGGTCAAGAACGTCACGCGCGCAATGCGCGGCCACTTTGCCAAGGCCAAGGTTGAACCGAAGCGTTACGTTCGCGAGTTCCGTGTCAGCGACGACGCGCTGGTCGACGTCGGTGCAGAATTGTCGGCGAACCACTTCGTGGTTGGCCAGATGGTCGACGTCATCGGTCGGTCGATCGGTAAGGGGTTCGCCGGTGCGATGAAGCGTCACGGCTTTGGCGGTCTGCGGGCTTCGCACGGCGTCTCGATCAGTCACCGGTCGCACGGGTCGACTGGTCAGTGCCAGGATCCGGGCAAAGTCTTCAAGGGAAAGAAGATGGCCGGTCACATGGGCGACCGCCGGGTGACCACTCTCAACCTCGAGGTTGTGGCGACGGATGAGGGTCGCGGTCTGATCCTGGTCAGCGGCGCGGTGCCTGGTGCCCGGGGCGGTTTCGTACTCGTGCGCGACGCCGTGAAGCGTCCGGTCCATGCAGATGTACCGTTTCCTGCGGGTCTCAAGGGCTCCGATACGCCGGCAGAGGAAGTAACGCCGGCTGATGTCGCCGCGGAAGCGGCAGATGCCGGTCCGGTCGAGTTGCCGGGCGAAATGGAAGCCCAGGAAGAGGCCAAGGCCGCCGCCGACGAAGCGCGGGAAGCCGATGACGCGGCTGCTGGCGACGAAGAAAAGAAAGGCTGACGGACATGAAATGCGATGTGATCAGTCTCGATAACAAGAAATCTGGCAGCGTTGATCTCGACGAGGCCGTATTCGGTGCCGCGGTTCGTGAGGACCTGATGGCCCGTACGGTGAACTGGCAGCTCGCCAAGCGCCGTGCCGGCACCCACAAGGTCAAGGGCCGCTCCGAGGTCGCCGCCACTAAAGCTAAGCCGTTTCGCCAAAAGGGGACGGGTCGCGCCCGCCAGGGTACGACTGTTGCGCCGCAGATGCGCGGCGGCGGTGTCGTATTCGGCCCGACCCCACGGGATCACTCGATCTCGCTGCCGAAGAAGGTTCGCAAGGCCGCGCTGATCAGCGCGCTTTCGGCCAAGCAGGCGGCAGGGCAGCTGGTGGTCATCGACACTGTGGCCATGAAGGCGCCGAAGACGGCGGATCTCGCCAAGAAGGTCTCGGACCTCGGCTGGTCTAACGTGCTGATCATCGACGGCGAGGAAGTTGATGCCAACTTCTCCAAGGCTGCGCGGAACATCGCCGGTCTCGACGTGCTGCCGTCCAAGGGCGCCAATGTCTATGACATCCTGCGCCGTGAGACGCTGGTCCTGACCAAGGACGGCGTCGACAAACTGGTGGAGCGCCTGAAATGAGCAAGTACAGCGGTATTCAGAAGATCAGCAAGGAGCGCATGTACGAGGTGCTGCGTCGTCCCGTGATCACTGAAAAGGCAACCCTGATGGGCGAGCACAACCAGGTCAGCTTTTACGTTGCTCCGGATGCAACCAAGCCGGAAATCCGAGCTGCGGTCGAAGGTCTGTTCGACGTCAAGGTGACCGCCGTAAACACCATCCGACAGAACGGCAAGACCAAGCGGTTCCGTGGCCGTCCGGGCGAGCGAGTCGACACCAAGAAAGCTGTCGTTACGCTGGCCGAAGGTCACTCCGTCGACGTCACGACCGGGCTCTGAGGTTAGGACAGAACCATGGCTTTGAAGAATTACAATCCGACGACGCCGGGCCGACGCAATCTGGTCCTCGTCGATCGCTCCGACCTCTGGAAGGGTGACCCGGTCAAGTCTCTGACCGAAGGCCTGCGCAAGTCCGGTGGACGCAACAATGCCGGCCGTATTACGGCGCGGCGCCGTGGCGGCGGGCACAAGCGCCGCTATCGTGTCATCGATTTCCGTCGGAACAAGGACGATATGCCGGCGACGGTCGAACGCCTTGAATTTGATCCGAACCGGACCGCGTTCATTGCGCTGATCAAGTACGAAGACGGCGAACTGAGCTACATCATCGCGCCGCAGCGGCTTCGGGTTGGCGACACCGTCGTCTCAGGCGCGCAGGCCGACATCAAGCCGGGCAACTGCATGCCGCTCGCGAGCATGCCGGTCGGCACGATCGTACACAATGTCGAGATGAAGATCGGCAAGGGTGCGCAGCTGGCGCGTTCGGCGGGCACCTACGCCCAGCTGATCGGTAAGGACCAGGGTTATGCGCAGCTTCGTCTATCGTCCGGCGAGCTCCGGATGGTGCGCGGCGAATGCCGGGCCACCGTTGGTGCCGTGTCCAATCCGGACCAGCAGAATATCAAGCTCGGCAAGGCGGGTCGTGCCCGTTGGGCCGGCAAACGCCCGAGTGTTCGTGGTGTTGCCATGAACCCGATCGATCACCCGCATGGTGGCGGTGAAGGCCGGACCTCGGGCGGTCGTCATCCGGTGTCCCCGTGGGGCAAGCCGACCAAGGGTAAGCGGACCCGTTCGAACAAGAAGACCGACGGGTTGATCATGCGCAGCCGCCACGTGCGGAAGAAGAAGTAAAGGAGAGCCGACGTGCCACGTTCCGTTTGGAAGGGACCGTTCGTCGACGGTTATTTGCTCAAGAAGGCCGAGGATGCGCGCGCGTCCGGTCGCAACACGGTCATCAAGACCTGGTCGCGCCGTTCGACGATCCTGCCTCAGTTTGTCGGCCTGACGTTTGGCGTTCACAACGGCCAGAAATTTGTGCCGGTGCTCGTGACCGAGGACATGATCGGCCACAAGCTGGGTGAGTTTTCGCCGTCCCGGACCTACTACGGCCACACGGCCGACAAGAAGGCGAAGAGGGGCTGATCATGGGTAAGAGTTCTGCAGAGCGGGCGCTGGCCGACAACGAAGCGATGGCGTTCTCGCGCCACATTCGCACCAGCCCGCAGAAGCTCAATCTCGTCGCGGCTTCCATCCGCGGCCTGGACTGTGAAAAGGCGCTCGCCGAGTTGACCTTCTCGCGTCGCCGCATCGCCGGCGAGGTCAAGAAGGTTCTTCAGTCGGCAATCGCCAACGCGGAGAACAACCACCAGCTCGACGTCGACCGTCTGTTCGTCGCCGAGGCCAGTGTCGGCAAGAGCATTCGCATGAAGCGTTTTCGAGCCCGCGCACGGGGCCGTGTCGGCCGCATCGAAAAACCGTTTAGCAACTTGCGCCTCGTCGTTCGCGAGCGTCAGGAGACCGCATAATGGGACACAAGGTAAACCCGGTCGGCCTCAGGGTCGGTATCAATCGCACTTGGGACTCGCGCTGGTTCGCCAACTCCAAGTCGTACGCCGATCAGTTGCACGAAGACGTTCGTATCCGCGACTACCTGCGAACCCGCCTGAGCCAGGCGGGCGTCAGCCGCGTGATTATCGAGCGGCCGGCCAAGAAGGCTAGGATCACCATCCACACCGCGCGCCCGGGTATCGTCATTGGCCGCAAGGGTGCCGACATCGAAATCCTGCGCCGCGATGTGGCCAAGATGACCGACAGCGAAGTGCACCTGAACATCGTGGAAATCCGCAAACCGGAAATCGACGCCCAGCTAGTCGCCGAGAACGTCGCGCAGCAGATGGAGCGCCGCGTCTCTGTTCGTCGCGCCATGAAACGCGCCGTGCAGTCGGCCCTGCGCATGGGCGCCGAGGGCATCCGGATCAACTGTGCAGGTCGCCTGGGTGGCGCAGAAATCGCCCGGACCCAGTGGTACCGCGAGGGCCGCGTGCCGCTGCACACCCTGCGGGCAAACGTTGATTACGGCGTTGCTACGGCGCGTACGACTTATGGCGCCTGCGGCGTCAAGGTCTGGATCTATAAGGGCGAGATCATGGCCCACGATCCGATGGCGGTTGAGAAGCAGGCCCAGGAACAGCAGGCGGTCCGCTAAGCGGTCGCAGAAGAACTGAGGAACAAGCGTTATGCTGAGCCCGAAACGGACGAAATTCCGGAAAGCCCACAAGGGCCGTATTCACGGCAATGCCAAGGGCGGTACCACGTTGAACTTTGGCGCCTATGGTCTCAAGGCGACGACGCCGGAGCGTGTTACGGCGCGCCAGATCGAGGCCGCCCGCCGTGCGATGACCCGTGCCATGAAGCGTGCCGGGCGCGTGTGGATCCGTATTTTCCCGGACGTGCCTGTGTCGCAGAAACCGGCCGAGGTTCGCCAGGGTAAAGGTAAGGGTACGCCCGAGTACTGGGCGGTTCGCGTCAAGCCGGGCCGGATCATGTTCGAGATCGACGGCGTGCCGGGTGATGTCGCGAAGGAGGCGTTCGCCCTGGCCGCAGCAAAGTTGCCGGTTCAGACCCGGATCGTGACTCGCCTGGGTGAGGAGCTTTGATCATGAAAGCCGAAGATCTGAAGCAGAAGTCCGACGACGAACTGAAGGACGAGCTCGTTTCGCTCCGCAAAGAGTCGTTCAACCTGCGTTTCCAGAGCGCCACCGGGCAGCTTGAGAACACCGCGCGGGTGAAGGAAGTGCGTCGCGACATCGCGCGCATCAAGACCATCCTCGGTGCGCGCACCAGCGCCACCGCAACGGCCGCGGCATCCTGAGCGGCGCGGAACGGATTTAGAAGGAAGAGACAATGCCGAGACGTGTCATGCAAGGTGTGGTGGTCAGCGACAAGATGGACAAGACCGTCATTGTTAACGTTGAGCGCCGCGTGATGCACCCGATCTACAAGAAGTTCATTCGTAAGTCGAAAAAGTATGCGGCTCATGACGAGACGAACTCTGTAAAGATCGGTGATGAAGTGAAGATCCGTGAGTGCAAGCCGATCTCGAAGAGAAAGACGTGGGAGGTCATCGGCGACGAGGCGTGAAGCCCGTCTGCCAGACTTTCCGGAAACAAGGATAAAGATCAATGATCCAGGCCGAATCCAACCTCGAGGTTGCCGACAACTCGGGCGCTCGCCGGGTCCAGTGCATCAAGGTGCTGGGTGGTTCGAAGCGCAAGTATGCCTCCGTGGGCGACGTTATTGTCGTCTCGGTCAAGGAGGCAATTCCGCGGGGCCGCGTGAAGAAGGGCGACGTCATGAAGGCGGTCGTCGTGCGTACGGCAAAGGACGTTCGTCGTCCGGACGGTACGGCAATCCGTTTCGACAAGAACGCAGCCGTGCTGATCAACGCCCAGGGTGAACCGATCGGAACGCGTATTTTCGGTCCTGTGACCCGTGAACTGCGCGCCAAGCGCTACATGAAGATCATTTCGCTTGCGCCGGAGGTGCTGTAATGGCGTCGAAAATCAAGAAGGGTGACCGCGTTCAGGTCACAGTTGGCCGCGACAAGGGTCTGCGGGGCGAGGTTCTAAGGATTCTGCCGAAGGAGAACCGTGCCGTCGTGCAGGGTGTCAACAAGATGAAGCGTCATACGCGGCCGAGCGCCGGTAACCCCGGCGGCATCGTTGAGCGCGAAGCTTCGATCAATATCGCGAACCTTGCGGTTATTGATCCGAAGACAGACAAACCGACTCGCGTCGGGTTCAAGTTCCTGGAGGACGGCCGCAAGGTTCGTTTCGCCAAGGGTTCCGGCGAAGTAATTGACAGCTAAGGCTTGGTAAGATGGCAACACGTCTGCAGGAACATTTCGAAAGCACCTTGCGCCCGGCGTTGACCGAGGAGTTCGGCTACAAGAACCCGATGGAGGTTCCCAAGCTGACCAAGATCGTGATCAACATGGGTGTGGGCGAGGCCTCTCAGGACCGCAAAAAGATCGATGGCGCCGTCAGCGATCTGGTTGCGATCAGCGGCCAGAAACCGGTCATTACCAAGGCCAAGAAGTCGATCGCTGCGTTCAAGCTGCGCGACGGTATGACCGTGGGCGCGAAGGTCACCCTGCGCCGCGACCGCATGTATGAGTTTCTCGACCGCCTGGTGAACATCGCCCTGCCGCGCGTTCGCGACTTCCGTGGCGTCAACGGTAAATCGTTCGACGGTAACGGCAACTACGCCATGGGCATCAAGGAACAGATCGTTTTCCCGGAAATCGATTACGACAAGGTCGATCAGGTCCGGGGCATGGACATCATCATCTGCACGAGCGCGAAGAGCGATGCTGAAGCCAAAGCCTTGTTGAAGGGCTTCAACATGCCGTTCTCGAGCTAACGACAGGTAGATCGGAGAGTACACGATATGGCTAAGAAGAGCGCAGTCGAACGTGAAAAGAAGCGCGTGAAGTTGGCAAGTAAATACGCCAACCGCCGTGAAAAGCTGAAGGCGGCTGCTGTCGATCCCGATGCGTCGCCGGAAGACCGGTTCAACGCGCGCCTCAAGCTGGCGCAGTTGCCGCGGAACTCCGCGCCCAGTCGCCAGCGCCTGCGCTGTGAGATTAGCGGCCGCTCGCGCGGCAATTATCGGAAGTTCAAGTTGTCGCGCATCGCGTTGCGGGACATGGCCTCAGCCGGGCAGATCCCCGGCATGGTCAAATCGAGCTGGTAAGGAGTCTGGTTGATGTCAATGACCGATCCCCTCGGCGATATGCTGACCCGCATCCGTAACGGGCAGCGTGCACGCAAGAATGACATTGTTTCGCCGGCGTCGAAGCTGCGGCTCAACGTGCTCGATGTTTTGAAGCGTGAAGGTTTCATCCGCGGCTTCGAGTCGTACGAAGTTCGTCCCGGTATCAACGAGATCCGTATCGAGCTCAAGTACCATGAGGGCGATCCGGTGATCCGTCAGATCCAGCGCGTATCTACGCCGGGTCGCCGGGTCTATTCGAAGATCAAGGATTTGCACCCGCATTCCAACGGTTTGGGCATTTCGATCCTGTCGACACCGCGCGGCGTGATGTCGGACAACGAGGCCCGTACCCAGAATGTCGGCGGCGAGGTTCTGTGCCAGGTCTTCTGATCGGGTATGGAATTAGAAGAATTTAGGAGCGAGAAATGTCGCGAGTTGGTCAAAGCCCAGTAGAGCTGCCGGATGGCGTTACGGTCACGATTGCCGGCGCCACGGTTTCCGCCAAGGGCAAGCTTGGTGAGCTGTCCGTCGACCTTACCGACGACGTCACGGTCGCGGAAGTGGATGGTGCGGTTGTCGTGACTCCGGTCAATGACAGCCAGAAGGCGCGTGCCATGTGGGGCACAGCCCGTAGCCGGATCAGTAACCTGGTTCAGGGCGTGTCTGAGGGCTACACCAAGAAACTGGAAATCAACGGCACCGGTTATCGTGCGCAGGTTCAGGGTAGCAATCTTGTGCTGCAGCTTGGTTTTAGCCACGACGTGCAGTACCCGATTCCGCAGGACATCAACATCGTCTGCCCGGATCAGACACACATCGAAATTTCGGGTGCGGACAAGCAGAAGGTCGGTCAGATCGCTGCTGAAATCCGCGGTTATCGTCCGCCGGAGCCGTACAAGGGCAAGGGTGTGAAATACGAGGGCGAGTACATCCTCCGTAAGGAAGGAAAGAAGAAATAAGCCATGGCCAACGCAAAGCAACTTTCCGTCAAGCGCACCCAGCGGGTCCGCTCGAAAATCGCGAAGCGCAAGTCTGATCGCCCGCGGCTGTCGGTGTTCCGGTCCGGCAAGCACATCTATGCGCAGGTTATCGATGATCGGAAGGGCGTCACCGTCGCAGCGGCATCGACCCTTGAGAAGCCGATGCGCGATTCCATTAAGAACGGCTCGACCGCGGCTGCCGCGACCGAGGTTGGCAAACTGATCGCCGAACGCGCCAAGAGCGCCGGCATCGAGAAAGTCGCGTTCGATCGCGGCGGATACCGCTTCCACGGTCGCATCAAGGCGCTTGCCGATGCTGCTCGTGAAGGCGGATTGAACTTCTGAAGAGGACGGACTGATGGCCGAACGACAGGAACGCAGCGAAAACAAGGGCCGCCGGTCGCGCGAGGAGCGTGACGACGAGTTTACCGACAAGCTGGTCCACATTAATCGTGTTGCCAAGGTGGTGAAGGGCGGTCGCCGCTTTTCGTTCGCCGCGCTCGTGGTGGTTGGCGACGGCAAGGGCCGGGTTGGCTACGGTACTGGCAAAGCCCGCGAAGTGCCTGAAGCGATCCGGAAGGCGACCGATCAGGCGAAGCGCAACATGATCCATGTGCCGCTGCGCGAAGGTCGCACGCTGCATTACGATCTCAAGGGCCGTTTCGGTGCCGGCAAAGTCATCATGCGCGCGGCGCCTCCGGGGACCGGTATCATCGCCGGCGGTCCGATGCGCGCCGTGTTCGAGACCATGGGCGTCCACGACGTCGTCGCCAAATCCGTGGGCACGCAGAATCCGCACAACATGATCAAGGCAACTTTTCAGGCGCTGTCCAACTCGCAGTCGCCTCGTTCGGTTGCCCAGCGTCGGGGCAAGAAGGTCGCCGATATCATCGTCCGCCGTGATCACGGTCATGACGAGCAGGAGCATGCAAATGGCTAAGGCAACCACGACTGTTACCGTCACCCAGGTGCGCAGCCCGATTGGTCGTCCGGCTGATCAGCATGCGACACTAAAGGGGCTGGGGCTCGGGAAAATGAACCGGACCCGCACACTTGAAGATACGCCGGCCGTGCGTGGCATGATCGAAAAGGTCAGCCATCTGGTCCGCGTCGTCGACGCCGAGTAAGGCGTTTCGGCGACCAGCGAACAATAAGGATAAGAGCGATGAAGCTGAACGAGATCCGCGACAACGAAGGAGCAAGCCGTCCGCGCAAGCGTGTTGGCCGGGGTATCGGCTCGGGCACCGGCAAGACGTCGGGCAAGGGTCAGAAGGGACAGCTCTCGCGGAGCGGCGTTTCGCTGCTCGGGTTCGAGGGCGGACAGATGCCTCTATACCGGCGTCTGCCGAAGCGCGGGTTCAACAACGCGATGTTCCGGAAGGACTTCGCGACCGTCAACATCGGCAGTGTTCAGGCTGCGATCGACGCCGGCAAGCTCGACGCCAACAAGCCGGTAACCGAGGACGTGCTGCGCCAAGCGCGGCTGGCCCGGGTGTCCAAGGACGGTGTTCGGTTGCTTGGCAAGGGCGAAATCTCCGCAAAGGTCGCTTTCGAGGTCAGCGGCGCCTCCAAGGGTGCGATCGCCGCGGTCGAGAAGGCCGGCGGCAGCGTGACCCTCCCGGTACCCGTCGAAAAGCCTGCCGGAAAGGGTAAGAAGCACGAGCGTGAAGCCGCTGCGAAGATCGCGGCCAAAGCCGCCAAAGAATCCCAGGACGAGTCCTGAGCCACAAACGCCAACCGGCCGTAAAACAGCTCGCCGGACAAGACCTAATAGGATGAATTAATGGCGTCGACCGCCGAACAACTCGCCGCAGGGATCAACTTCAGCGCCTTCAGCAAGGCAGCCGAACTCAAGAAGCGTATCTGGTTTACACTTGGTGCGCTCATTGTCTATCGGCTGGGCACCTACATTCCGCTGCCGGGCATCGACCCTCAGGTTCTGGCCGATGTTTTCCGGACTCAGCAGGGCGGTATTGTCGGCATGTTCGACATGTTCGCGGGCGGTGCGTTGTCGAGGATGACGATCTTCGCGCTCAACATCATGCCGTATATCACCTCGTCGATCATCATGCAGTTGATGACGGCCATGTCGCCCACCCTTGAGCAGATGAAGAAGGAAGGCGAGAGCGGCCGCAAGCGGATCAACCAGTACACCCGGTACCTGACGGTCTTCATCACGGCAATGCAGGCATACGGCATCTCGATCGGTCTTGAGAGCATGACGTCCAGCACTGGTGCGGCCGTATCCGAGCCAGGCATGTTCTTTCGCTTCCAGATTGTCGTGACGCTTGTCGGCGGCACGATGTTCCTGATGTGGCTCGGTGAACAGATCACGGCGCGCGGCGTCGGCAACGGTATTTCCCTCATCATCTTCGCGGGGATCGTGGCCAATCTGCCGAGCGCCTTGGTCGGCACGCTTGAACTCGGCCGGACGGGCGCCCTGTCGACCGTGCTAATCGTCGGCCTTCTTGTCATGGCCGTCGCGACGATCTTTGTTATCGTTCTCTTCGAGCGTGCCCAGCGACGCATACTGATCCAGTATCCGAAGCGCCAGCAAGGCAACAAAATGGTCGGCGGCGAGAGCTCGCATTTGCCGCTGAAGCTCAACACCGCTGGTGTTATTCCGCCGATCTTCGCCAGCTCTATCCTGCTGATGCCGGTGACACTCGCGAGCTTCAGCGCCGGCTCCGGCCCGGAGTGGCTGGGTACGGTGACCGCACTCCTAGGACGCGGACAGCCGCTTTACTTGGCGATTTACTCCAGCATGATCGTCTTCTTCGCGTTCTTTTATACGGCTATCGTGTTCAATCCGGCCGACACTGCCGACAACCTTCGGAAGTACGGCGGTTTTATCCCCGGTATCCGACCGGGCAAGACGACGTCGGATTATCTGGATAAGGTCCTGACCCGTCTGACGGTCGTCGGATCCGCTTATCTCGTTGCCGTCTGCCTGCTGCCCGAGATCCTAATCTCTCAGTACGCTGTGCCGTTCTACTTCGGCGGCACCAGCCTACTGATTGTCGTGACAGTGACGTTGGACACCGTTGCGCAGGTTCAGTCGCATTTGATTGCCCATCAGTACGAAGGGCTGATCAAGAAAGCCAAACTGAAAGGACGGCGGGGATGAAGCTGATTCTTCTCGGACCGCCAGGCGCCGGAAAGGGGACCCAATCGAAACGTCTGGAGGATGCCTACGGCATCGTCCAGCTGTCGACCGGTGACATGCTGCGCGCCGAAGTGGCGGCTGGCAGTGAACTGGGCCAGCAGGCGAAAGAAATCATGGAGGCGGGCGGGCTCGTCTCGGACGAACTTATCATTTCCATGATTTCGGGCCGTATCGACAAGGACGACTGCACGAATGGCTTCATTCTTGACGGCTTCCCCCGCACTGTCCCGCAGGCGGAGGCGCTGGATAGGATGTTGGCCGAGAAGGGCATTGCCATTGACAACGTAATTGCGTTTGAAGTTGACGCGGAAGCCATGGTGACCCGGATTACCGGCCGCTTTACCTGCTCGGAATGCGGCGCGGGCTACCACGACGAGTTCCAGAAACCGGCTAAGGACGGTGTCTGCGACAAGTGTGGTGGAACCACCTTTGCGCGCCGTGCCGATGACAATGCCGATACGGTTCGGGCTCGGCTTCGGGCGTACGACGAGCAGACCGCTCCGATCATTAATTATTATCGGGAGCGTGGGGCGCTGCGTGTCGTTGACGGCATGGCCGACATCGACGACGTCACGACCCAGTTGAAGGAGATTCTGGGGTAGGTTTTGCGCTGTTTCCGTGTGTTGACTTGGGTTTCTTAACGCCTATAATCTCGCCTCCCGCAAACCCTGAGACCCGTATTTTTGTGTTTGATTCCAAAGTGTAAGGAGTACGAGCTTTGGCGCGAATCGCTGGTGTAAACATCCCGACAGGAAAACGGGTTTCGATTGCGCTGACCTACATTCACGGAATCGGCCGTACGACGGCCGTCCAGATCTGTGAAAAGGTCGGTATTCCGGCTGAACGTCGGGTGAACGAACTGACGGACGACGAGGTTGCTCGCGTGCGCGATGTCATCGACCAGGAGTACCAGGTCGAGGGCGATCTGCGCCGTGAAGTCTCGATGAACGTCAAGCGTCTCATGGACCTTGGTTGCTACCGCGGTTTGCGTCATCGCCGCGGCCTTCCGGTTCGCGGGCAGCGGACCCACACGAATGCCCGGACGCGCAAGGGGCCGGCGAAAGCGATCGCCGGCAAGAAGAAAGCGACCAAGTAAGCTCATTTAAGGATCGTCGGATATGGCCAAAACCGCTCAACGGACTCGCCGCCGCGAACGCAAGAACATTGCGTCCGGCGTTGCGCACATTAACGCATCGTTTAACAACACGATGATCACGATCACCGATGCCCAGGGCAACGCGATCGCCTGGTCGTCCGCTGGCAGCCAGGGTTTCAAGGGCTCGCGCAAGTCGACTCCTTACGCGGCCCAGGTTGCTGGAGAAACTGCCGGTCGGGCCGCCATGGAACATGGCATGAAGACTCTCGAGGTTGAGGTCAAGGGACCCGGTTCGGGCCGCGAATCGGCGCTCCGGGCGCTGCAAGCCATCGGTTTCACAGTGACATCGATTCGCGATGTGACGCCGATCCCGCACAATGGTTGCCGTCCGCGCAAACGCCGGCGCGTCTGACGTCCAATCGAGTGACGACGGCGCGGGCACTGCTTGAAGCGGTTGCCCGCTGCCGACCATCGGGTTCCTGAGGGAACCCGCCTGAAAACGCCGAATGGAAGAGGTCGTTTCCGTGATTCAGAAAAATTGGCAGGAACTTATCAAACCGACGAAGCTCGATATTGTCGAGGGCACTGATACCGCGCGGGTTGCCTCCATCGTCGTCGAACCGCTCGAACGGGGATTCGGCCTGACCCTCGGCAACGCGCTGCGTCGCGTGTTGTTGTCGTCGCTTCAGGGTGCGGCGGTGACGTCGATTCAGATCGACGGCGTGCTGCATGAATTTTCGTCGATCCCGGGCGTTCGTGAGGACGTCACCGACATCGTGCTCAACATCAAGGGCATGTGGCTGAAAATGGAAGCGGAAGGCCCGAAGCGCATGACGCTGAAGGCGGATGGCCCGTGCGAAGTTACCGCCGGCATGATCGAGGCCGGTGCTGACATTTCCATCATGAATCCGGATGTCGTGATCTGCCACCTCGACAAGGGATCGTCGCTCAACATGGAACTGACCGTCGAGAACGGCAAGGGTTACCGTCCGGCCAGCGTGACCCGTTCGGAAGACAGCCCGATCGGTCTTATCCCGGTCGACGCCATCTTTTCGCCGGTCCGAAAGGTTGCCTACAAGGTCGGAGATACCCGCGTCGGTCAGGTCACCGACTATGACAAGTTGACGCTCGACGTCAGTACCAACGGCGCGGTTACGCCCGAGGATGCCGTTGCGCTCGCTGCCCGAATTCTGCAGGACCAGTTGCAGACCTTTATCAACTTCGATGAGCCGAAGGCCGCGCCGCAGGAAGATCAGCATGACGACCTGCCGTTCAACAAGAACCTCCTGCGTAAGGTCGACGAGCTCGAGTTGTCCGTCCGTTCGGCGAACTGCCTTAAGAACGACAACATCATCTACATCGGTGATCTGGTCCAGAAAACCGAGGCCGACATGCTGCGGACCCCGAATTTCGGCCGCAAGTCGCTGAATGAGATCAAGGAAGTGCTGGCGCAGATGGGACTGCACCTCGGCATGGAGATCGCGACTTGGCCGCCGGAAAACATCGAGGACCTTGCCAAGCGTCTCGAAGAACCGTTCTGAGCCGACCAACAACGAGCCAACAACAAGAATGACGGGGCATACCCCGTCCAAGAATGAAACTGGGCCGGGTGAAATGGTACGCGGCTCGCAGAAACCGAGAAGGAACCTGAAACATGCGTCATCGTAAAGCCGGACGCCGACTGAACCGCAGCAGCTCGCACCGCAAGGCAATGCTGTCGAACATGGCGGTTTCATTGCTGGTCCACGAACAGATCAAGACCACCCTGCCCAAGGCCAAGGAACTCCGGCGCGTCGTGGACCGGATGATCAGCCTGGGCAAGAAGGGATCCCTGCACGCCCGCCGTCAGGCGCATTCTTATCTGCGCGACGATGCGGCCGTGGCCAAGTTGTTTGACGGCCTCGCTGAGCGCTACAAGGAACGTCCCGGCGGTTACACACGAGTATTGAAGGCGGGTTTCCGCTATGGCGATTCGGCGCCGATGGCCATGATCGAACTGGTCGACCGGGATCCGGAGGCGAAAGGCGCCGACGACAAGGCACGCCACGAAGCCGACCTGGCTGCTGCGGAAAACGAGGCGCTAGCGTAAATCGCGACCTTGTTGCAAAAGGCGATTGAAGGACGGCCTTGTGCCGTCCTTTTCGTTTTCGGGATGTGCGCGATGCACCCGGATATGGCACAGCGTGCCGATGGTCTGATAATGTCCGTTCATGCTCAGTAAGATGCTCACCATGACGGCGGTTGTTGCCCTGTTTATTGGCGCAGCCAGCGGGCCTTCGTCGGCGGCCGATCGGGCTCCACAGTCCCGTGAGCAGATAACTCTCAGTTTCGCGCCGCTTGTGCGCCAGACCGCACCGGCGGTTGTCAATATCTTCACGCGTACCGTGGTCCACGAACGCCGCATCAGCCCGCTGTTCGACGATCCGTTCTTTCAACGTTTCTTTGGTGGGCGGCTTGGATTGGGCGGCACGCGGGAGCGGGTGAAGAATTCATTGGGATCGGGCGTCATCGTCAGCGCAGACGGACTCCTGGTGACCAACAACCATGTCATCGAGGGAGCTGACGAGATCAGGGTGGTTCTGGCGGACCGGCGCGAGTTCCCGGCCCAGATCGTCGGCGTCGACGAGCGGACGGATCTTGCTGTGCTACGGGTTTCAGCCCCTGAGGAACTGCCGTACCTTCGGTTCAGCGACTCCGATGATCTTGAGGTCGGCGATCTGGTTCTGGCCATCGGGAATCCGTTCGGTGTCGGACAGACGGTCACCAGCGGGATCGTCTCGGGCGTTGCCCGTACCCAGGTCGGTGTCGCGGATATCGGGTCATTCATTCAGACCGACGCCGCCATCAATCCTGGTAACTCAGGCGGCGCGCTAATCGGAATGGACGGTCAGCTCGTCGGCATAAACACGGCGATCTTCTCCAGGAGCGGCGGCTCTCTCGGGATCGGTTTTGCCGTTCCCGCCAACATGGCGCGCTTCGTCATCGACAATATTGCCAGCGGTGGAAAGGTCGTGCGCCCCTGGTTGGGAGCTTTCGGACAGCCGGTAACCAGCGAGATTGCCGAGGCCCTTGGCCTTCGACGACCGGCCGGCGTTCTGGTCGACCGAATTTGGCCATCGGGGGCGGCAGAGGAAGCGGGTCTGCAACAAGGCGACATCGTGACGGAAGTCGATGGCAGGCCCGTGAACAGCCCGGCAGAGATTGATTTCCGGATCGGGTCCCGCCCTGTGGGTGGCGTCTCGACGCTTGGTGTGATCCGAGAAAACCGGGAGTTGTCGCTGAAGATCGAGCTCAGGCCGGCGCCGGAGGTGCCGCCACGCAATGTCATCCGGATCGATGTTGCGGGTCCGATGCTGGGTGCCGTCGTCGCCAACATGTCACCCGCGCTGAATGAGGAGGAGGGACTCGGCGACCTGACGCCCGGCGTCGTGATTCTAGGGGTCGCCGACGGATCGCCGGCGCAACGTCTCGGGCTTAGCCGCGGTGATCGGGTCGTTGCCGTCAATCAACGGAAAACACCGAATGTGAAATCGCTGCTGAATACCCTGTCGACGGGTGCCGCACCCTGGACCTTCGTCTTCGGCAGAGACGGACGCCGCATCAATCTTCGGGTGAACTGATGGCGACGTTGTTCGAGACCCAGGCACCGCGGCCACTGGCGGATCGTCTGCGACCCAGTAGCCTCGACGAGGTGGTGGGACAGGACCACTTGCTGAGCACAAGCGGGAATGGTGGTCAGCCCGCGCCCCTGCGACGCATGCTGGAACATGGCGGGTTGTCGTCGATCATCCTGTGGGGTCCGCCCGGTACCGGAAAAACGACGATCGCCCGATTATTGGCCCAGCATACCGATCTCTCCTTCGAACCCTTGTCGGCCGTCTTTTCCGGCGTCGCTGACCTCAGGAAGGTTTTCGATCGAGCCAAGCGTTTGCGCGAATCCGGTCGCGGCACATTGTTGTTCATCGATGAAATTCATCGTTTCAATCGCGCCCAACAGGACGGTTTCCTGCCATACGTGGAAGACGGCACGGTGACGCTCGTCGGGGCGACGACCGAAAACCCGTCGTTCGAACTCAATGCGGCGTTGCTGTCCCGCTCCCGGGTGCTTGTTCTCAAGCGCCTGAATGACGAGGCCTTGGAGAGCTTATTGAAGCGGGCCGAAAAGGAGATGGGTAGAGACCTGCCCGTCGATGAGGACGCGAGGGAGGCGCTGCGGGCCATGGCGGACGGTGACGGCCGCTACCTACTGAACATGGCCGAGGCGATCTTCGAGTTTCCCGCCGCCGAACCGTTGCTCGACACGGGGGCGTTGGCGGATGCAGTACAACGACGTGCGCCTCTATACGACAAATCGCAGGAAGGCCATTACAACCTAATCAGCGCACTCCACAAATCGATGCGCGGATCAGATACGGACGCCGCATTATACTGGTTCCAACGGATGATCGACGGTGGCGAGGACCCCGGATACGTTGCCCGTAGACTCGTTCGTTTCGCCGTTGAGGACGTCGGCCTGGCCGATCCGCAGGCATTGCCACAATCGTTGGCCGCGTGGGATGCATTCGACCGGCTGGGTTCTCCCGAAGGGGAATTGGCTCTGGTTCAATGTGTCATCTACCTGGCGTCGGCACCGAAGTCGAATGCCGCCTACAAAGCCGAGAAAAACGCCCGGGAATCGGCACGAGCGACCGGATCGCTGATGCCGCCTAAGCACATCTTGAACGCACCGACTAAGCTGATGAAAGAACTGGGTTACGCGGAGGGATACGCCTACGATCACAATGCCGAGGATGGCTTCTCCGGGCAGGACTACTTTCCGGAAAGCATGGAACGCCGTCGGTTTTATCGTCCCGGGGAACGCGGCTTCGAGCGCGAGATCGGCAAGAGAATCGCGTATTGGGACGAGTTGAGGAAGAAACGCCGTGTTTCGAATGAAGAGGGAGAGTCATGAGCACAAAGGTTCTTGTGGCCGTCGCCGCCGGAGGAGCGTTGGGCGCCGTCGCCCGATATGCGGCGGACTCCTGGATCCACCACTGGGTCGGGCACGGGTTTCCGTGGGGCACGCTCGCAGTTAATATTCTCGGCTCGTTCGTTCTCGGTGCTGTCATCGAGTTGTCGGCACTACAATGGTCTCCTGGCGAGGCTGGTCGGGCGTTCTTGGTGATCGGCGTTCTCGGCGCATTCACGACGTTCTCGGCATTTTCCCTTGATGCGCACATCCTGTTCGTTCGCGGTCAGGCCGCGCTGGCGGGTATCTACATTGTTGCATCAGTCTCTCTTGGAATTGCCGGGTTGCTATCGGGGATGGCGTTGTTTCGACAGTTTCTCGGATAGTCAGGCCGTGTCGGGGGTCAGAAATCATACGATAAAAGCTCGCGATGCCGGGATGCGCCTGGACCGCTGGTTTCGCACGATGGCGCCAGAACTGACCCAGGGCGCTCTACAGAAACTGCTGAGAACCGGGCAGGTTCGCGTGAACGGGAAGCGAGCAAAAGCCAGCCATCGGCTTGCTGAGGGCGAGGTCGTGCGAGTGCCGCCGTTACCGACACCCTCGTCGTCGGGCAATGCCACGAGTCGCAAACCGCACAAGATACGGGACGAAGATGCACACTTGCTTCCGTCGCGCGTCATCCACATGGACGATCACGTGATCGTGATCGATAAACCGGCTGGCCTTGCGGTCCAAGGGGGTGCGGGGACGACCCGGCACGTCGACGGCTTACTTGAGTCCTTACAATTCGGATTGCCGGAACGCCCGAGGCTGGTGCACCGGCTCGACAAAGATACGTCCGGACTGCTGGTCGTGGCACGTGATCGTAAGACCGCGACGGCCCTCGCGTCCGCATTTCGCACGCGCGATGTAAAGAAGCTGTACTGGGCGATAACCGCTGGTGTTCCGGAGCGGTCCGAGGGACGGATCGATGCCGCGCTGCTGAAGTCCGCCGCAGGAAAAGGCGGGCATGAAAAGATGGTCGTCGACCAGGACCGGGGCGACCGGGCGATTACTGATTTCCGCGTCATAGATCACGCGGGTCAAGCCGCAGCCTGGGTCGCCCTTCAGCCACAGACCGGCCGTACCCACCAACTGCGCGCCCACCTGGCGGCGATCAATACGCCGATTCTGGGCGACGGAAAATATGGTGGGACGGCAGCGCATCCATCGATATCCGGAATCGGGAAGGGAATGTATTTACATGCGAAGCGGCTGCTGTTTCGGTTGCCGGGGGGTGCTCTGATCGACACCGAAGCCCCTGTCCCAGGTCATCTCGCTGACGCCCTCCGGATTTTGGGGCTTGATGACTTAAACGCGGATGCGGGTATGTTTTTGGATCAGGGATACCCCTAGTATTGTTGGGAAACGATTGCAGGTGTGGGAATTGCATGTTCTGCTTTGTGTGTAGTTTGTTGGAACACGCGACCAATAGCTGGTGGGGGGCGGCAATCAAGACCCGGATTGTCGATTGGCGATGAGATTACTTGTTGTCGAAGATCATGACGTTTTCGCCAAGGCCATAAAACGTGCCTTCGAGCAGACCGGATACGTGGTAGACGTCGTCGGTGACTGCGAAGGCGCGGACGCCGCCCTGACGACTGTTGCTTACGACGCGATGATCCTCGATCGGGGGCTCCCCGACGGGGATGGCTTGACTCTTCTGCAGGACATCCGACGCAATGGCAGCGCTCTCCCGGTACTTCTCCTGACCTCGCGTTGCGAAGTTGATGAACGTATCGAGGGATTGGACAGCGGGGCCGACGACTACGTTCCAAAACCGGTGGACATGGAAGAACTTATCGCCCGCATTCGCGCACTGCTCCGCAGGCCTGCTGCGACCGTCGATCTGATCCTGCGACTGGGCAACGTTGCCTTCGACACACGTAGCCGTGAGGTCCGGGTTTCGGACAGCGTCGTCGACGTTTCACGCCGTGAAACAGATGTCTTGGAGCACCTGTTGCGGCGTGCGAACCGTGTCGTGTCGAAGGACGTACTTGAGGAGAAACTCTACGGGTTCGACGAAGAGGTGTCCTCCAATTCCGTCGAAGTGCATGTATCGCGCTTGCGTAAACGACTGCAGGACGCAGGAGCGGACATTCAGATCCGGACCCGCCGCGGTATGGGTTACGTGCTCTCGGAAGGTGGCGCGGCTGTCAGTTGACGGCGGGGTCTGTCAGCTTGCCGTAAGCCGAAGTTAAGACTTCTTTCATCTTCATGTGGCATGAAGGCGTATCGATTCGGCGTTTCAGACGCGCCGTGAAAGATGCGGAGATCAGCCGTGAAGAAGCTCGTGTCAATGTTGATAGTAGCCGCCGCGTGCGCCGGAAACGTTGCGCATGCTGCTGATCGACCGGTCGAGACGGCACAGGCGACCAGCGCCCCCGTAAGAATCGAAGTTCTCAGTCATTGCCGCAATGACGATGCCGTATTCACTATTCGGAATCACGGCGAGTCTTGGCCTGCCAGTGCGCGTTTCGTCGTTTTACGGACCGTAGATGACCGGGTCATCAAGATGCGCCAGACTAAGATTTTGGCAGGGGACGAGGCAGATATCGTAATTCGCGGCGTAGCCAAGACGGGTGTTGAGGTGGCGCTGAGAATCGACGCAACCTGGGCCGCGTTCTCCGATGAGCCGGTTTCCCGCGTTCACTGTGCCTCTCAGGGCTGACACAGTCTCACGGACATTCCCGAAGGAAAAAGGGTGGCAGGTTAACCTGCCACCCTTTCTCTTCATGCCTTCGATGAGGTGATCAGCGACCGATCTTGATTTCCACACGCCGGTTCTTCGGTTCGCGGACCCCATCATCCGTCGGTTTTAGCGGGCTTTCCTCGCCAAAGTGTTCCATCGCGATCTTCGCCTGCGCGCCTGCGAGTTGCAGGGCGATCGACACGCTGATGGCGCGCTGTTCGGATAACATCATGTTGTAATCCTTTGCGCCCGACCGGTCGGCGTGGCCGCTGACCGTAATCAGGGCGTTCGGATCCATCGCCATTTCATGCTTGGCGACGCTCTCGATCAGGGCAAGGCCCGCCCTATCGAGGCCATCCTTGTCAAATCCGAAAAACACCATGTAGGGGCCGGCCATTTTGGCCATTGGTTCTGCTGGTGCCATAGCCTTCTCTTCGCCGACCTTGATCAGCTGGAAGTAGGCAATATTAAAACTGTCGCGGCAGGCCTTGATGTGATCCGGCTGAAAGTTCTCTTCCTTCTCCTGCAGCCAGCAGTCAAACATGGCCTGGGCACGCGCAGCGATCTCGGGCTTCTCCGTTCGTCCGGCCGGCAATTGATCCATTAGCGCCGAGCGGACACTTTCCAGAAGGTCAACGGCATCGGCGACGATATCACGTTCCGAGACAAGCTGAGGTTCTTCAGAGTTCCCGTTAGCCGAGGATTTCGCCTTGTTCGCGAAGAACCACGCGTCTTCCCAATCCTGCTCTGCAGCCTCGGCGTGCGCGAGCATCATATACTCCTTGTGCAGCGACTGATCGAACGCATCACCTTGTTGCTCCATCATGTCGACAGTGGAGAGATCGTAGGACGCACAGGCCCCCAGCATCGGCAGCAAAAGCGCCACGGCGAGAAATTTTCTTGCCTTGATCATCTTCGATATCCTCCTCGGCTTTTTTCGCAAGAATTGTCAGCGGGTGTTTTTTGGTCCGTCACCACACATATACGGCACAACCCTCATGACTCAGCATGCTGCAACTTCCGTTTTGGCGCAACCAATCAGACTTAATTGCGGAATCCGGGAAGTCCCTGGCAATCGCGATCGACAAAAGGTGCGTCATCTGCATGCTGTAAAGGCGGTGCTGATCGATGCGTTTCAACCCTTTTGTCGTTTAGGATGCGTGTTGCCGTATTGTATCGGCGCGCCCGATTTTTTCATCGTCCCGTTGGACAGTTGGCCGAAGTACGTTCGTAACGTGGGCGGATTTCGGTAGAGACCATGATGACAGAATTGAAACTGGCTGTTTTTGATTGCGACGGTACGCTCCTCGACTCGCACCATTCGATCGTTAACGCGATGAATGATACGTTCGCGCACCATTCTTTGGCGCCCGTGCCGGCCGCCGAGATCCGAAGTATCATCGGCCTGCCCCTCGAGGTTGGAATCGCGCGACTTCTCGAGGAAGACCCTCGCGATGCCCATCATGAGTTTGCCGCCACCTATCGACGGGTGTTCCGCGGGATGCGCGATGCCGGCGAAGTGTCGGAACCGATGTTCGGCGGAACGCGAGAGGCGATTGAAATCCTCGACGAGGCCGGCTGGTTGATGGGGATCGCTACTGGCAAGGCGCGGCGGGGTGTCGATGCCGCTCTTGGACCGTTGCAGTTGTTGAAACATTTCATGACGATTCAAACTGCGGACGTGGCCAAGGGAAAACCGCACCCCGACATGCTGGATCGCGCCATGGCGGAAACCGGCGTCGACCGGCGGCGAACTGCGATGATCGGTGATACGACGTTCGACATGGAAATGGCGCGAAACGCCGGCGTCGCTGGGATCGGGGTAGCTTGGGGGTATCACCCCCCTGCGGCATTGCACGCCGCAGGGGCCCATGTTGTGATTGATGACTGGCGGGACTTGCAGACCGCTCTCGACGCGGTCCTAGGAGGATAACAACACGATGAAACGCTTCTTCAAGATCCTGGCCTTTCTCGGCGTTGCCGTCGTTGCAATCGCAGTTGCCGGTGTCGCGATCATTAAGTCACAGGATTTCAACGCCTATCGCTCGCTCATCGCTGAACAGGTCGAAGCAGCGACCGGCCGGAAGTTGACGATCGACGGCGATCTGGAGCTCGAGTTGTCGCTGAAGCCGGCGCTTTCCGTCGAAGGTGTCACGTTCGCCAATGCGTCCTGGGGCACGCGGCCCGCAATGACCAGGCTCGAACGGTTGGCCGCTGTGGTCGAACTGATGCCTCTGCTGACAGGTGACGTGCGTGTGGAGTGGCTCGAGATGGTTGGCGTCGATGTGCTGCTAGAGACGAACGCTGCCGGTGAAGGCAACTGGGTGTTCGAGAACGCGGCACAGGACAGCAGCGAGATGACGCCGGACACGGGCGAAACCCGTTTGCCGGTGGTCAAGTCGGTCCGGTTGGAAAACGTGACCCTGACCTATCGCGATGGTATCGCCGGAACCGAGAAAACGTTCGTTCTAGAGGAAGTTGGTCTTTCGGCCGACGGCGTCGATAGTCCCATGAAACTCTCCGCCGAGGCCAGTCTGGATGGCGAGGAGATTGAGATCGAAGGTGCGCTGGGCTCCATATCCGCGTTGCTCGATAACAAGGTGTTTCCGCTGAAGATCGAGGCAGAAGCGCTTGGCGCCGAAATCCAACTCGACGGCAGCATCAATAAACCGCGCGCCGCAAGGGGCTATAATCTTAGTTTTTCAGCGAAAGGAAAGTCACTGAAGGATGTCGCGGGCCGTGGCGCCTTGTTGGCGGGCGCGGATGCGCTACCGCTTGCGGACCGGGCGTTTGCGGTTTCGGGTTTGGTTCGGGACGACGGTGACCGCATTGTCGTCGACGACCTCAGTCTCAAGATCGGTGAAACCGATTTATCGGGGTCCGTGTCACTGGTTCCCGCGTCGCCCCGTCTCGGCGTTCTGGCGAGGCTTCAGTCGTCCCGTTTGGCGCTGAACGATCTGGTTGAGAAGAGCGGCCGGGAAAGTGCTGCCTCTCCGCCGTCAGCCGATGGCCGCGTGTTTCCCGATGACCCCCTGCCGGTGGATGCACTTCGGGGTGTCGATGCCACTGTCGAGCTTGCCGTCGGCAAGCTGGAACTCGACGACGTCGCGCTCGACGACTTGTCGGTCGACCTGAAACTTTCTGGCGGCCGGTTGATCCTGCGTCCCTTCGCCGTCACTTATCAGGGGAACGCGGTTGCGGGCGCCGTCGATCTTAATACCGCCACGGCACCATCGGCGTTTGCCCTGCAGTTGGCGGGCAAGGGCATCGACTACGGAAAGCTGATCGCCGAGGCGACGGGCGACGCGACGTTGCAGGGACAACTCGACATGAACGTCGACGTTGCCGGCAAGGGCGGCTCTGTGCGCGCCATCATGGCTTCCCTGAACGGTGATGTGCGAATCGTGACGGAAAATGGCCGGATCGAGAGCGGCGCGTTGGGGTTCATGTCGGGTGATCTGCTCGGTGCCGTGCCGTTCCTCGGCAGCGGCGAGGATTCTCGGACCCTCAAGTGCGGTGTCATCGATTTTGCCGTCAAGGACGGGATCGCCGCGCCGCGTGCTTTATTGATCGAGACCGGCGGTCTGAATGTCGTTGGTTCCGGTGAAATTGACCTGCGCGACGAGACGCTGAACCTGCTGTTCGACCCGCGCGCCAAGAATACCTCTCTCGTCAAGATGGCGGAAGTCGGGGTTCGGGTGACAGGGACGTTCCTGCAGCCCGAGTTCGGTCCCGATGCCGGCAGCGTGGTCAAGAACGTGACATCGACCGCCCTCGGCATCGCGACGGGCGGACTGTCGACCCTCGCCGAGATGGCCATCAGTTCCGTCGGCAACGCCGTCGACGATACGGACTACTGTGCCGCAGCGCTCAGCGGGAAAATGTCCCAGAATGGCAGTGCGGCGCAGCCGGCGGCGCAGGAAAGCGGCGAGCCGGCAAGCAACCCGCTGAAAGGGATTGGTGGCGCCCTCGACAACCTGTTCGGCAACTGACCGACTGGGCGATGAAGCGCTTCTACGCACGGGTTGAAATCGCCGAGGACGAGTCGGGCGCATTCGCCATCCGGCTGGACGGGCGGACCGTTAAGACGCCCGCGAAATCGACGCTGATGATACCGTCGCGCAAGCTCGCCGAGCATGTCTCCGTGGAGTGGGCGTCGCAGCGAGACGAAATCGATCCGTCGACGATGCCGCTGACGGGCCTCAGCAATGCGGCGATCGACCGGGTCGCGCCGAACCGGGAGCGGTTGATCGAGGGGCTGGCGTCACACATCGACAACGATCCGTTGCGGTTTCGCGCGGAATCCCCGGAAGACCTCGTGGCCCGCGAAACCGCGACATGGAACCCGCTGCTGGACGATTTCAGAGGGCGTTTCGGGATTGCGCTCACGACCACAACCGAATTGGTGCCGCCGCAACACCTACCCGAGGGTGCGACATGCGTCCGCAACTACGCCGATGCCCGGGATGACTTCCACCTCACCGCCTTCGTCGATCTCGCCCAGCAACTCGGCTCCGTTGTCGTCGCCATTGCCGCCCTGGAGGGGGTGATCGATGCAGGCGCCGCCTTCGAGGCCGCCTATCTGGAAGAACTCCACCAGGCCGACCGCTGGGGGATCGACAAGGAAGCCGAGGACCGCCGCCGCGCCATCCGGGCCGACATCGAGACGGCGCTGCTGTTCGACACGCTGGCCGGCCAGTCATAAGTAGATTTCTGGTATTGCACTGCAACATTTAGGTTTTCAACCGGGCGCGCACTCTTAAAATGAGGCAGGATTGATCCGGGGGAGGGGATCGAATGCAGGACATCATTCGCCAACTCGAAGAACAGCGGGAAAAAGCCCGCATGGGCGGTGGGCAGCGCCGCATTGATACCCAGCACGGCAAGGGCAAGCTGACGGCCCGCGAACGCATCGAGATGCTGCTCGATCCCGGTTCCTTCGAGGAATGGGACATGTTCGTCGAGCACCGATGCACCGACTTCGGCATGGCGGAACAGACCATCCCCGGCGACGGCGTGGTGACCGGTTTCGGCACCATCAACGGCCGTATCGTGTTTGTCTTCAGCCAGGACTTCACCGTGCTCGGCGGCTCGCTCTCCGAAGCCCATGCCGAGAAGATCTGCAAGGTCATGGACCAGGCCGTGAAGGTCGGCGCGCCGGTGATCGGCCTCAACGACTCCGGCGGCGCGCGCATCCAGGAGGGCGTCGCCTCGCTCGCCGGGTACGCCAGCGTGTTCCAGCGCAACGTCGACGCCTCGGGCGTGGTGCCGCAGATTTCCCTGATCATGGGCCCGTGCGCCGGCGGCGCCGTGTATTCGCCGGCGATGACCGACTTCATCTTCATGGTCGAGGACACCTCCTACATGTTCGTGACCGGCCCCGACGTGGTGAAGACCGTGACCCACGAAACGGTGACCCAGGAGGAGCTCGGCGGCGCCAGCACGCATACCTCCAAGTCGGGCGTTGCCGACAAGGCCTTCGCCAACGACGTCGAGGCGCTGATGTCGCTGCGCCGCTTCGTCGATTTCCTGCCGACCTCGAACCGGGTCGCCCCGCCGGTACGCCCGACCCCGGACAGGCCCGATCGGGTGGAGACCTCGCTCGACACGTTGGTGCCCGACAATCCGAACAAGCCCTACGACATGCGCGAGCTGATCGAGAAGGTCGTCGACGAGGGCGACTTCTTCGAACTGCAACCCAACTACGCGGGCAACATCCTGACCGGTTTCGCCCGCATGGAGGGCCAGACCGTCGGCATCGTCGCCAACCAGCCGATGGTGCTGGCCGGGTGTCTCGACATCGCGTCGTCGATCAAGGGCGCGCGGTTCGTGCGGTTCTGCGACTGCTTCAACATCCCGATCGTCACCTTCGTCGACGTGCCCGGCTTCCTGCCGGGCACATCGCAGGAACACGGCGGCATCATCAAGCACGGCGCCAAGCTGCTGTTCGCCTTCACCGAGGCGACGGTGCCGAAGGTCACGGTGATCACCCGCAAGGCCTACGGCGGGGCCTACGACGTCATGAGCTCCAAGCACCTCGGCGGCGACGTCAATTTCGCCTGGCCGACCGCCGAAATCGCGGTCATGGGGCCGAAGGGCGCGGTCGAGATCATCTTCCGCCAGGACCTCGGCGACGCGCAGAAGATCGCCGCGCGCACCGAGGAATACCGCTCGCGCTTCGCCAACCCGTTCGTCGCCGGCCGGCGCGGCTTCATCGATGACGTCATCATGCCCCACAACACGCGGGCCCGGATCTGCCGGAGCCTCCGGATGCTGCACGGCAAGAAGGTCGAGAAACCGTGGAAGAAGCACAACAACTTGCCACTATGACCGGGGCTGACGCGGAGCGCCGCCTGCGCGGCCTGGCGCTGCATTTCGGCGCCTTCATCGTCGTCATCGCGCTGCTCGCCGTGGTCGACTTCGCGTTCTTCCCGGAACGGGTCTACGTGATCTTTCCGGCGGTGCTGTGGGGCGCGCCGCTGAGCCTGCATACGGCCTACGCCATGGGCCTGTTCGATATGTTCAAGAGGGACCGCTGATGAGCAAGACCAAGAGCAAAGCGAAGGGCGCGACCCTGTTCAAGAAGATCCTGGTCGCCAACCGCGGCGAGATCGCGTGCCGCGTGATGTCGACCGCCAAGCGGATGGGCATCAAGACCGTGGCGGTCTATTCCGAGGCCGACAGGGGCGCGGTCCACGTCGACATGGCCGACGAGGCGGTGTGCATCGGCCCCGCACCCTCGGCCGAAAGCTACCTGGTGCAGAAGAACATCCTCAAGGCCATCGCCGATACCGGCGCCGACGCGGTCCACCCGGGCTACGGGTTCCTCTCGGAGAACGCGTCCTTCGCCCGCGCGCTGGCCAGGGCGGGGATTGCCTTCATCGGGCCCAAGCCCCACGCCATCACGGCGATGGGCGACAAGATCGAGTCCAAGAAGCTGGCGGCCAAGGCCGGGGTCAACACCATCCCGGGCCATACCGAAGCGGTCAAGGACGCGAGGCAGGCGGTTTCGATCGCCAAGAAGATCGGCTATCCCGTCATGATCAAGGCGTCCGCCGGCGGCGGCGGCAAGGGCATGCGGGTCGCCTGGGACGATGCCGGCTGCAAGGAGGGCTTCGAACGCGCCACCAGCGAGGCCCGCTCGAGCTTCGGCGACGACCGGGTGTTTATCGAGAAGTTCATCGAGGAACCGCGCCACATCGAGATCCAGGTGCTCGGCGACAGCCACGGCAACGTGGTCTACCTGTGGGAGCGCGAATGCTCGATCCAGCGCCGCCACCAGAAGGTCATCGAGGAAGCGCCGTCGCCGTTCCTCGACGACGAGACGCGGCGCGCCATGGGCGAGCAGGCGGTCAGCCTGGCCAAGGCGGTGAAGTACCAGTCGGCGGGTACCGTGGAGTTCATCGTCGACAAGAACAAAAACTTTTATTTCCTTGAAATGAATACACGTTTGCAGGTTGAGCATCCGGTCACCGAGCTGATCACCGGGCTCGATCTGGTCGAGCAGATGATCCGTGTCGCGGCCGGCGAGAAGCTCGCCTTCGGCCAGTCGGACATCAAGCGCGACGGCTGGGCCATGGAATCCAGGATCTACGCCGAGGACCCGTTCCGCAACTTCCTGCCGTCGATCGGCCGGCTGGTGCGCTACGTGCCGCCGGGAGCGGATCTCGCCGACGACGGCGCCGTCATCCGCGTCGACACCGGCGTCGAGAAGGGCGGCGAGATCTCGATGTACTACGACCCGATGATCGCCAAGCTGGTGACCTGGGGCCGCGACCGCGAACACGCCGTCGAGACCATGCAGAGCGCGCTCGACGCGTTCTATATCCGCGGCGTCTCGCACAACATCGCCTTCGTCGCCGCGCTGATGGCGCACAAGCGCTTCCGCGCCGGCAACCTGACCACCAATTTCATCGCCGAGGAGTACCCGGACGGCTTCAACCCCGCCGACGTGCCGAGCGACAACGCCGAGGTCATGATCGCGGCCGCCGCGGCGGTTCACATGGCCTATCAACTGCGCGCCGCCGAGATCGGCGGCCAGACCAAGGGCTACGAGCGCATCGTCGACCACGACTGGGTGGTGATCACCGGCGACGACGAGCACGCGGCGGAGGTCCGCCCGGTCGACGGCGGCTATGACGTACGCCTCGCGGGCGGTCTCGTCCCGATCCGCACCCGCTGGCAGGTCGGCGAGGCGATCATGCCGGTCTCGGTCAACGGCCAGCGGCTGTGCCTGCAGGTCGAACGCATCGGCATCGGCTACCGCCTGACCCACGGCGGGGCGCAACGCGACATCTACGTCATGAACCCGACCAACGCGGCGCTGGCGCGGCATATGCCGGTCAAGGCGGCACCCGACACCTCGAAGCTGCTGATGTCGCCGATGCCGGGGCTGCTGGTCTCGGTCGCCGTCACCGAGGGCCAGGAAGTGAAGGCCGGCGAGGAACTCGCGGTCATCGAGGCGATGAAGATGGAAAACGTCATGCGTGCCGAGCGTGACGGCGTGGTGTCGTCGATCAAGGCCGCGCCGGGCGACAGCCTGATGGTCGATCAGGTGATAATGGAATTTTCCTGACACGCGACGACTGTTTCGGCGCGCCCGGGGAGGGCTGGGTTGGCCGGGCGCGCAGGCACCCGTTCACCGGCCTGAAACGGTCATTTTGGTCATTATTCCCACGACGAATCCGCTAAGCCTCTGATTTTGTTTCAGACACGTTCCTGAAACAGGGTCATTCAGGGCTATTTTCGGTCATTCTGGTCGTTGTTTTCCAAACGCCTCCCCACCCTGTCCCTCCCCTCCGGGAAGGGAGGGAACGGTGTCGCATCTCTTGGTTCCCTCCCCCTCGCAAGGGGGAGGGTTAGGGTGGGGGTGCCGAGCCGGTCTACTGCCTATGTCCCGACCATTTGCGGCCCAGGTACGGCCCACCGCCGGACCATATAGTGCAATCGCCAAGTTGTTGGAATCACGCTTGAATCCGGTTTCCGGTAGAGTTCGGCAGATGCACCCTTGGCGGACCGCATTTATGGGCAGTTCTTCCCCCTCTCCCAGCTTCGGCCGGGGCCCATTCTCCGCTGGAGTGGGCGTGTCCGGCCCGTTCCTCGCCCTTCGTCGGGCTCAGGGTGAGGAACGTTCTAGCCCCCTCATGCTGAGCCCGTCGAAGCATGGGGGGAGTTGGTTTTTCGGCCTCATCCTGACGAGTGCGACAGCGCATCTCGACCTGCCTTCGCCGAAGCGAAGCTCCGGCTTCGCGCAGGCAGGAGGAGAGGGCGACTTGTCCTATTCACCATCGCAAAACAGCGATCGGCAATATAGGAATTAATACCGCAAAAGTCAAGAAAATTTGGATCGGTCAGCGCCTCAGGCCGCAGCATTCCCGCACTTCCGGGTTGGCCGCGCAGCAGTCGTCGAGCAGAAACCCGACCAGTTCCCCGACCCGTTGGAAGTCGATCCGGTAGATCATCTGGCGGGCGCGTCGTTCGGCGGTGATCAGGCCGCACGCCGACAACGACGAGAGGTGGAAGGACGTCTGCGACGGGCTGGCGCCGATGCATTCCGCGATATCGCCGGCGGGCAGTCCCGAGGGGCCGGCTTTCACCAGAGCGCGGATCACCGACAGGCGCGATTGGTTGGAGAGGGCGGCAAACGCCGCGAGGGCATCGTCTTCGGTCATATTTCAAAATCTCTTGAAATGTAGAACGACTTGCGTCATTTATATTTCAATTATCCTTGAAATGAAAGGAACCTCCGATGAACCTCTCCGACCTGCGCAATCACCTTCGCAATGTCCGTCCCGAAGCGGCGCTCGTGTTCGAAACCCACGAAGGCCCGATCGGCGGCGGCTATCACGTCACCGAAGTGCGGCGCGCCGACGTCACCGGGATCGATTGCGGCGCCAACGTCGCGTCGTGGACGGAAGCGACCATCCAGCTGCTCGACGGCGCCGATGACGACCACATGAAAGTCGGCCGTTTTCAGGGCATCCTGGCGAAATCCCTCGAGGTTCTCGACGGCGTGGCCGAGGCGCCGCTGCGGGTCGAGTTCGCCAACCGCAACCACGGCCTCGGCATCCACCGGATCGTCGCCATCGAGAACCGGGGTGAACAGGTGATTGCGACCCTGGGCAGCGACAGGGCGGTCTGCAAACCGGCGCAGGCGGCCGCGCTGCCCGGCAAGCCCGCTTGTTGCACCGCCGCCGCCGAACCCGCCGCCTGCTGCGCCTGACGACCCTCACCCTGTCCCTCTCCCTGGGAGGGAGAGGGGACCTGTTGCCACCATTCAGCCCTCCCCCTGTCAGGGGGAGGGTTGGGTGGGGGTAGTTCAGTCAATATCGCGGGCGACCCGGAGTCCGGCCGTACCAAGTCGCCCGGAGTAATAGGCTCTCTTGGCTGATCGGATTTGCGCCGGGCTGAAAGAAGCGTAGCCGCCACGCAGGACACGCCAGTCGCAACCCGGCCATGTACGCGGGCTGCCGTCTGTCGGTGCGCCCTCGTAGTTCGTGGAGTAGCAGTCCGCGACAATTTCCGCGACGTTGCCGTGGACGTTGTAGACGCCGAACGCGTTCGGTGGGTAAGTGTCGCCCTCCGCGAAGTAGTCGTCGATGATTGGGCTGGCAGTCGGACTGCCCATGTAAGAATTTCCATCGTAGTTGGCTTTTTCGACTGATATCTCGCCAAAATGGAATGGCCCAGTGGTTCCCGCACGGGCCATGTACTCCCACTCGGACTCGCTCAACAGTCGGTATTCCTTGCCGGTTCTTTCGCGAAGCAGAAGGACGAACTCATTTGC
This sequence comes from Rhodospirillales bacterium, assembly GCA_040219295.1. Taxonomy (GTDB): domain Bacteria; phylum Pseudomonadota; class Alphaproteobacteria; order Rhodospirillales; family Casp-alpha2; genus JAVJST01. The sequence continues at coordinate 541,989 of JAVJST010000001.1, read as the reverse complement.
CTCAACCCAACTTACGCCCGAGACAGGTTCGTCGGGGTCCGGTCCAAATCCTCGACGAACTCCGGTGATCGCAGACCACTCACGGTTCGTGATCTCAAAGATGCTGACAGCGAATGGGTAGTCGATCGTAACTAGGTGCACAGGACCCTCATCGCGGAAACGCCCTTCTTCCCATGGAGGCGAACCCATCAGGAACTTTCCGGGCGGGATAACGGTCATTTCGGGGCACTCATCGCAGTCGCGGAAATTGTTTGGGTCGGTCAGTGCAGGCGGCGTCGTGTACCAGATCCAGTAAATCGCCAGAAGCGCGAAAGGAATTGCCCATGCCACTAGCGTCGCCGAAAGGCTATGCTTCGGCTGGCTAATGCGTTCGAGAACCTTGTGAAACAATCTAAGCCCGATCCCTGACCAATGCGCTATCGCGTAAATTGCATCATAGCGGGCTGGACTGCGGGCGTCACCTACGCCGCCTCACTCACCTGGTAGGCCGACTTCGCCAGCCATTCCGGGCTGATCTCGACGCCCCAGCCGGGCGCGTCGGTCACGGTCGCGTGGCCGTCGGTGATGGTGTAGGGGCTCTCGACGTAGAGGTCGTACTGCCACGGGTAGTAATCGGGACCCTCGATGGAGAACTCAAGGTACTTGCCGGCGTTCGGGATGGCGCGCAGCAGGTGCATGGTGAACAGCGTCACCAGCGACCAGTTGGCGCAGTGCGGCGTCACCGGCAGGCCGGCGGCCTCGGCCATGCGGCAGACCCGCAAGGTTCGGGCAATGCCGCCGAGATAGAGGATATCGGGCTGCACGATGTCGACGGCGCGCATGTCGATCATGCGCCGCCATTGGGTCAGGTCGCAGTCCTGCTCGCCGCCGGTGACGTCGATATCCAGCGCGTCGGCGACTTCCCTGGTCTGTTCCAGCTCCCAGTAGGGGCAGGGCTCCTCGAAATGGCAGAACCCCTCGGCTTCGAGCAGGCGGCCGACCTCGATGGCGCGTTTCGGCGAATAGCAGCTATTGGCGTCGATCAGCAGGTCGGCGTCGGGCAGGGCCTTGCGCATCGCCGGGATGATCTCCTCCGTGCGGCCGGGCCATTCGTCTGCGTCGCGGCCGACTTCCTTGCCGGCGCGGACCTTGAACGCGGTGAAGCCGTGTTCGCCGGCGAAGCGCTTCATGCGCTCGGCCTCGTCCGCAGGGCTAATGTCGCGTTTCATCGACGACGCGTAGGCCCGCACCGGGCCCGCCGAACCGCCGAGCAGCGCCGCCACGGGCTTGCCCGCCAGCCTGCCGCGCAGATCCCACAGCGCCGTGTCGAAGCCGCCGATGGCGCGCCTCAGGTACGATCCCGGAAACTTGTGCTCGCGCTCGGTGACGATATCCAGAAGATCGTCCAGGTCCGTCGTGTCCTGACTTCCGGTGTTCTGGCCGAGGACCCACGGCGCGACCTGGCGGTGCAGCACCTGGCACGTGATGTCGGAATGATAGGTCGAGACCTGGCCCCAGCCTTGCGCGCCGTCCTCGTTGGTCACCCGCACGAAGCCGACGAACGGGTTGGTGAAGGTTTCGATGCGCTTGATCTTCATCCGGGGCCTCTCCTTGCCGTGCGCCGCCTACCGGGCGTCTTCGAGGATCAGGTCGGCGGCGCGTTCCGCCACCATGATGGTCGGGGCGTTGATGTTTCCCGACGTGATGTTGGGAAACACCGAGGCGTCGACGACGCGCAGCCGCTCGATGCCGTGGACCCGCAACCGGGGATCGACGACCGAGGTCGCCGCGTCCTTGCCGATGCGGCAGGTCGAGCAGGGGTGGAACACGGTCCAGGCGTTGTCGCGGACGTGCTTGAGGTAGCCTTCGTCGGTGCGCACGTCGGCGCCCGGCGAAATCTCGCTCTCGATGACCGCCGCCAGCGACGGCGCTTCGGATAGACGACGGACAAAATGCGCGGCGTCGAGAATCTCGGCGATGTCGTTGTCGGTGGAGAGATAGTTGGGCCGGATCGCGGGCGCCTGCCAAGGGTCGTTCGAACGCACCGTGATCTCGCCCCGGCTGGTCGGGCGGCACATGTCATAGCCGAACAGGATGCCGGGAAAGGGGTCCGGGCTCATCAGCGCGCGCTTGTTCTTCGGCGCGCGGGTATAGCTGACCGGGTTGAAGTAAAGCTGCACGTTGGGATGGTCGAGCTCGGGCCGGGTCTTCACGAAACCGCCGGCCTGGTTGACGCTGAGGGCCAGTGGACCCGTGCGTGTCGCGAGGTACCTGAGGCCGAGGAGGGCTCGCATGTGCCAGGGCCTGAGCACCTGATTGAGGGTCGGCACCCTGGAGACGAAATGGAAATCGACACCGAGATGGTCTTGCAGGTGGCGGCCGACCGCCGGCCTGTCGTGCTTCACGGTTATGCCGTGTCCCTGCAGCACGTCCCCCGGGCCGATGCCGGAGATCTGCAGCAGTTGCGGCGAGTTCACCGCCCCGGCGGACAGGATCACGCTGTTGCGCGCCCGCACGATGCGGTCGAAGCCGTTCTGGTGATAGGCGACGCCTTTGGCCCGGTTGCCGTCCAGGACCAGGCCGGTGGCGTGCGCGTGGACCGCGACGTTGAGGTTCTTGCGCTTGCGCGCGGGCTTCAGGTAACAGCGCGCGGTCGAGGCGCGCCGCCCGTCCCTGGTGTTGATCTGGTAGATCGCCGCGCCCTCGGTTTCGGCGCCGTTGTAGTCGCCGGTGACCGGCAGGCCGAGCTCGCGGGCGGCCGCCAGGTAGGTGTCGCATAGCGGGTGCACCTGGTCGGCGATGTCCTGCACGTAGAGCGGCCCGTCGCCGCCGCGCACGTTGTCGCCGCCCCGCGACCAGCATTCGAGCCTGCGGTAATAATCCTTCGCCGTGTCCCAGCCCCAGCCGTCGGCGCCGGCCTCGGCCCAGTCGTCGAAGTCGTGCGGCAGGCCGCGTGCCCAGACCATGGCGTTGATCGAGCTCGAACCGCCGAGCACCTTGCCGCGCGGCCAGTAGGACCGGCGTCCGCCGAGGCCTTCGTCCGGCTCGCTGATGTACTTCCAGTTGATGCGCGGGTTGTAATACGAAAGGCCGTAGCCGATCGGCAGATGGATCCACGGGTTCCAGTCCTCGCCGCCGGCCTCGAGCAGCAGCACCGTGTGGCGGCCGTCGGCGGTGAGGCGGTTGGCGAGCACCGAGCCGGCCGAACCGGCGCCGACGATGACGTAGTCGTACTCTTCCGATTCTGCGGCCATGAAATGGAAACCCCGACGCGCGCCTGGCTGATGAAACTGGCAAACCGTCCCGTCGCGGTTTATGAGGCCAAGACAGGTAACTTGCAATCGTGATCATGGACACCGAAACGGATAACGGCCGACAATGACGTTTCTCCCCGCCATCGAAGGGTTCATGCTCGGCGCCGGGCTGATCATCGCCATCGGCGCGCAGAACGCGTTCGTCATCCGCCAGGGCGTCAAGGGCGTCCACGTGTTTCCCGTGGTCGCCGTGTGTTCGCTGGTCGACATCGCGCTGATCGGCCTCGGCGCCGGCGGCGTCGGCACCCTGATCGCGCAGAGCGCCATCCTGCAGGCGGTCGCGGCGTGGGGCGGGGCGGTGTTCCTCGGCGTCTACGGGGCGCTGGCGCTGCACAAGGCCGTGAATGTCAAACCCGGCGCGTGGGACGAGGCCGAGCGCTCGGCATCCGGCCGGATCGGCGAGGGCGGCGCGGCGCGGGCCATGCTGGCCGCCCTGGCGTTTTCGCTGCTCAACCCGCACGTCTACCTCGATACCGTGGTCATGCTGGGCGGGCTTGCCGCACAGTACGAACCCGACGCGCGGCTGCTGTTCGCGCTCGGCGCCATGGCGGCGTCGGTCGTCTGGTTCACCGGGATCGGCTACGGCGCGGTGCGCCTGGCGCCGTTCTTCCGAACGACCCTCGGCACGCGGCTTCTCGAGGGCGCGGTGTGTCTGGCGATGTGGACGGTCGCGGCGAACCTTGTCATCCGCGAACTCGGATGAGATGTAAGGGGCATGAGCGACAGCACCGATAAACACGTCCGGGTGATCGTCAACGGCCGCGTTCAGGGCGTCTGGTACCGCGCGTGGACGGTCGAGAACGCAACCGAACTGGGGCTCTCGGGCTGGGTCAGGAATCGCCATGACAGCACGGTCGAGGCGTCGCTCGCCGGGCCGGCGGACGTGGTCGACGCGATGATCGGGCGCATGCGGAAGGGCCCGCCGCTGGCCGACGTCACGCGCCTCGACGTCGCCGACGACCCGGAACCGGTCGAACCGGGCTTTCATCAGCGCTCGACGGTGTGAAAGGCCTCTCCTTCGATACGCGCTGGCGCGCTACTCAGGTTGAGGCATCAGGTACGCTAGAACCGGAGCTCCCTCATGCTGAGGAGGGGCGAAGCCCCGTCTCGAAGTACGAGGGTGCGTTGCCGATCTACCCGAAGACCTCCTCGAACGACGCCTTCAGGGCGAGGTCGAGGTCGGGCATGGTGGCGACGACGCCGAGCTCGGCCAGCGACGTCACGCCGTGCTCGGAGATGCCGCACGGCACGATGCCCTCGAAGTGCGAGAGATCGGGCTCGAGGTTGATCGAGATGCCGTGGTAGGTCACCCAGCGGCGCACGCGCACCCCGACGGCGGCAATCTTGTCCTCCTTGCCGGCGCCCCCGGAACGCCCACTGGCGACCCAGATGCCGACGCGGCCGTCGCGCCGCTCGCCCTGCACGCCGAAGCCCGCCAGGGTGCGGATGATCCAGTCCTCGAGGTTGCAGACGTAGCGCCGGATGTCCTGGCCGCGCCGCTTGAGATCGAGCATGACGTAGGCGACCCGCTGGCCGGGGCCGTGATAGGTGTACTGGCCGCCGCGCCCGGTCTCGAACACCGGGAAGCGCTCGGGATCGACGAGATCGGCGGCATCGGCGCTGGTGCCCGCGGTATAGAGCGGCGGGTGCTCCAGCAGCCACACGGTCTCGGGCGCCGTGCCGGCGCGGATCGCGGCGACCCGGTCCTCCATGAAGGCGACCGCGTCGGGGTAGGCCACCGGCGCGTCCTCGAATATCCACTGGACGGCGTCGGCTGGGACCTGCGGGGTGTCTGGCGTGGCGGTTTGCGAAAGCGTCATGTGTTTGCAATGCGCCGCTTGATCGGCGGGCCGGGATTTGCTATTTCCGCCGCCATGAAACGGCAACCGATCGGTTGCCGCAAGTCATTTGCGGTCGTGGCGGAATTGGTAGACGCGCAGCGTTGAGGTCGCTGTCCGGTAACACGGGTGGAAGTTCGAGTCTTCTCGACCGCACCATTTTTCAGCAAAGCCCGCCCCTCCGGGGGCGGGCTTCTGCTTTATAGCGCCCGCGCGATCGCGTAATCTGCGCCCAGCAGCGGAGCAGGGCGCCATGAGCGAACAACAGATCGATAACAAGAACGCCACGCCGCCCGGTTCCCAACCTGAATCGCCGCCGGACCCCCCGCCTGGCGAAGCCGACGCCACGCCGGAAGTCCCCGAAGACCTGATCCCCCGCATCGTCGAGGCCCTCGACGAGGGCCGCAACGACGACGTCTGGGCAATGGTCGAGCCGCTGCACTACTCCGAGATCGCCGACATGCTCGAGTGGATGAGCTCGGGCGAGCGCGAGGAACTGGTCGGCGCGCTGGGCTCGAAGCTCGACTACGACTCGCTAACCGAGCTCGACGAGACCGTGCGCGAGGAGGTCATCGGCTACCTCGGTATCGAGAATATGGTGCAGGCCGTCGCCGAGCTCGATTCCGACGACGCGGTCGAATTGTTCCGCGACCTCGACGCCGAGGACCAGCGCGAACTGCTCGAGGCCGTCGCGCCCGAGGACCGCGCCTATATCGAGGAAGCGCTCAGTTTCCCGGAGGATTCCGCCGGGCGGCTGATGCAGCGCGAGCTGGTCTGGGTGCCGGACGGCTGGAACGTCGGCCAGACCATCGACTACTGCCGCGCCAGCGCCGACGAGGACGACGAGACCGCCGAACTGCCCGAGACGTTCTACGACATCTATGTCGTCGACGCGGCGCACAAGCCGGTCGGCCACGTGCCGCTGAGCCTGCTTCTGCGCACCAAGCGCCAGGTTTCGATGAAGGACCTGATGAACACCGACATGCACGTCATGGACGCGCTCACCGACCAGGAAGACGTCGCCCATGCGTTCCGCCAGCGCGACCTGGTCTCGGCCCCGGTGACCGATGCCGCCGGCCGTCTGGTCGGCGTCATCACCATCGACGACGTGGTCGACGTCATCGACGAGGAGCACGAGGAAGACATGATGCTGCTGGGCGGCGTCAGCGAAGGCGACCTGTACGACGCCACGCTCGACACCACACGGTCGCGATTTACCTGGCTTTTGGTTAATCTTGGCACGGCAGTGCTGGCCTCGCTGGTCATCGGCCTGTTCGAGGCGACCCTCGAGCAGATCGTCGCGCTTGCCGTGCTGATGCCGATCGTCGCCTCGATGGGCGGCAACGCGGGCACCCAGACCCTGACCGTGGCGGTGCGCGGCCTCGCCACCAAGGAGCTGTCGTCGACCAATGCGATGCGGGTGATGCTCAAGGAGGTACTGGTCGGCGTCATCAACGGCGTGCTGTTCGCGGTGATCGCCGGGGTCGTCGCCTGGGTGTGGTTCGATTCGCTGGCCATCGGCGGGGTCATCGCCGTCGCCATGGTCGTCAACCTGGTGGTCGCCGCCTTGGCCGGCACGTCGATCCCGATCCTGCTCGAGCGCTGGGGCATCGACCCGGCGATCGCATCCAGCGTGTTTCTGACCACCGTGACCGATATCGTGGGGTTCTTCGCCTTCCTCGGCCTTGCGGCGGTCGTCCTGATGTGATGGAGGTGACACGATGCCGAGCATTCTGATTACCGGCGCGAACAGGGGCCTGGGGCTCGAGTTCGCGCGCCAATACCTCGCCGACGGCTGGCGGGTGTTCGCGACCTGCCGCGATCCGGCCCACGCGACGGATCTGTCGGGCCTCGATGGCGACATCGAGGTGCTGGCGCTCGCTGTCGACCTCAGCCGCCAGATCGACGAGGCGGCCCAGGCGCTGAAGGACGAGACCCTCGACGTGCTGGTCAACAACGCCGGCATCTTCGGGCCGCGCGCGGCCCAGCTCGGCAATCTCGATCCGGCGGCATGGCGCCACGTGTTCGAGGTCAACGCCATCGCCCCGATCAAGATCGCCGAGGCGTTTCTGGCCAACGTCGAGCGCGCCGACCGCGGGCGCATCGCCACGGTGTCGAGCAAGATGGGCTCGATCGGCCTGATGGAGGGCGGCAACGAGTACATCTACCGCTCGTCGAAGGCCGCGCTGAATGCCGCGCACAAGGCGCTGGCCAACGAGGTCGCCGGGCGCGGCGTGACCTGCGCGGTGTTTCACCCGGGCTGGGTGCGGACCGACATGGGCGGCACGGAAGCCGATATCGACGCGGCCCAGAGCGTGGCCGGCATGCGTGCCGTGATCGAGCGGCTGGGCCCGGCGCTGACCGGCCGCTTCTGGAATTACGACGGCGAAGAACTGCCATGGTAGGGGACTGATTTCGATGCCGGAACCAATTGACTTCTATTTCGACTTCTCGTCGCCCTACGGTTACCTCGCCGCGGAGAAGATCGAGCAGGTCGTGGCACCCTTCGGACGCGATCTTCGCTGGCGCCCGATCCTGCTGGGCGCGGCGTTCAAGCAGACGGGTTCGGCGCCACTGGTCTCGCAGCCGCTTAAGGCGGACTACGCCATCAACGACCTCAAGCGCATGGCGCGGTTCCAGGAGACACCGTTCGTGGTGCCCGATCCGTTTCCCATCGCCACCGTGCGCGCGGCGCGCGGCTTCTACTGGCTCGACGACCAGGATCCGGCGGCAGCCGTCGCCTTTGCCAAGGCGATCTACCGGGCGTACTTCGCCGAGGGCCGCAACGTCTCGGAGCCCGATGTCGTTGACGGAATCGCCGCCGCCCTTGGCCACGATGCCGAGGCGTTTGCCGCCGGCGTCACCAGCCCGGAGATCAAGGACCGCCTGCGCCAAGAGGTCGACGCCTCGCTTGCGCGCGGGGTCTTCGGTTCGCCGTTCGTGATCGTCGACGGCGAGGCGTTCTGGGGCGCCGACCGGTTCTGGATGATCAAGCGCTGGCTCAAGTCCGGCGGCTGGTAGGCGCGGAGAGCCCGGTTTGACCGTCCATCTGATCAAGCTCTGCGTCGGCGTCGATGATCTCGACGACCTGCGCGCCTGGCACGAACGGCGGCGCAAGGCCGCGGAACGCAAGGGTGAGCCGTTCCTGCTGCGCCACGTCACGCGGTCGACGCCGCGCCGCGCCGACGAGGTTCTCGACGGCGGCTCGCTCTACTGGGTGATCAAGGGTCAGGTCCAGGCGCGCCAGCCGATCGTCGCGCTCGAGCCGACGCAACGCGAGGACGGCAAGCCGGCCTGCGCCATCGTCATGGCGCCCGAGCTGGTCGAAACCGAGTGGCGCGCCCACCGCGCGTTCCAGGGCTGGCGTTATCTCGATCCGCGCGACGCGCCGCGCGATCTCGGGCGGCGCCGGCGCAGGGGCGACTCGCTGCCGGCGGACATGGCGCGCGAACTCCGCGAACTCGGTTTGCTTTAGGGTTTTGCAAGGTTATCGGTAGTAGCGTACTTTGTGGCGACCGTTAAGGTTGCTATGCTGACGCGCGAGGCTATACGGGGGAGCAGGACATGGCGGACGACGTCGAAATCATCAAGCCACCCAACACCTTGAAGTCCAAGGTGAGCATCGGCGGTCCGAATGCGGTCGACGAATCGGTGATCGCCCGGGCCGAGAAGGTCATCAGCGACATGAAGGGCAGCTACATCGAGTGGGTGGCCGAGGATTTCAAGAAGGTCGAAGCGGCTTACAAGGACCTCGTCGCCGGTAGCGGCGACCGCCAGCAAAACCTCGACAAGATCTTCGCCGTGGCGCACGACATCAAGGGCCAGGGCGGCAGCTTCGGCTACGATCTGGTGACACAGATCGGCAACCACCTGTGCCGCCTGATCGAGCGGTTCGGCGACAACAACCCCGACGAGGTCGAGAACGAGGCGATCAAGATCCACGTCGACGCCATGAAACTGGTGATCGCGCAGGATCTGTCGGGCGACGGCGGCGACGCCGGCAAGGCGATCATCTCCGGGATTCAGAAGATGGACGAGCGGCTTAGCGACTGACGCCTTGTTGGCGCAGTTCCTTCAGCCACTGGATGCGGCGGTCGGTTTCGGCCATTTCCTGGTCGAGCCATCCCGCCAGATATCCGGCGTCTTCGGCGTGACAGGCACGCAGATTCTCGAGCCTGGCATGCTCGTTCTCGTGGAGGTCGATCAGCAAGTCGATCTGGCGCGCGCGGTCGTCGTCGCCAAGGCTGTGCATGAAGCGGAACTTTAGCGCAACGATCAGCTTGTTGAGCTCGGTCGCGCCGTGGCGCACGTTAGCCAGCAGCAACGTCGACAATTCCTGGCGCCCGAGGTCGGTGATCGCCAGCACCTCGCCGGCGCGGCCGGGGACATCGTCCTCGTCGCCCGCGACATCCTCGACCAGCCCCTCGTAGCGCAGAAGCTCGATCGACTGGCCCATGACGTCGAGTGACGGGCCGATGATGTGGCTGACGAAATGACGCACCGAGGCGGCGAGCGCGCCGTACTCGGTCGGTGCGTCGGCCAGAATGCCGAGGGCGCACAGGCGCACGGCTTCCTTTGGGGTCAGGGTGTTGTCGGTAAACATGGCGGCAATCTAAACGATTCTACGGCCGCCGTCACCTTGTGGATCACCCGCGCAGGTCTTCCTGCTCGACCCAGGCTAGGGTCTCGTCGAGCGCCTTGCCCAGGGTCTCGACGATGAAGCCGAGGTCGTCCTCGCCGATGATCATCGGCGGGCAGAACGCCAGCGTATCGCCGATGGCGCGGATGATCAGGCCGTGCTCGCGGCACCGGCCCTGGGCGTATACGCCGACCTTGGCCTTGGGATCGAACGGGCGGCGGGTTTCCCTGTCGGCGATCAGTTCGACGCCGGCGATCAGGCCCGTGCCCCGGACCTCGCCGACCAGCGGGTGATCGGCGTAGCGCCGCAGGCCTTCCTGCATGACCGGCGAGATATTCCGAACCTGGCCGAGAATGTCTCGTTCCTCGTAGATCTTGAGGGTTTCGACGGCGACGGCGGCGCTGACCGGGTGTCCGCCGTAGGTCGAACCGTGCCCGAAGATGCCCAGCTTCTCGCTTTCGCTGACCAGCGCCCCGTAGATGTCGTCGTTGATCATCAGCGCCGAGATCGGCAGGTACGCCGACGACAATTGCTTGGCCGTGGTCATCATCGCCGGGCGAAGGCCCAAGGTTTCGGAACCCCAGAAGTTGCCGGTCCGGCAAAAGCCGTTGATGACCTCGTCCGCCATCAGTAACACGTCATATTTATCAAGGATTTCCTGAATTTTCTTAAAGTATGTTTTCGGCGGAAGGATGACTCCGCCGGCGCCCATGATCGGCTCGGCAAAGAATGCGCCGACGGTCTCCGGTCCTTCCTCGACGATCATCGCCTCGAGGTTTTCGGCGAGCCGCGTGGCGAACTCCTCTTCGCTCTCGCCCGGTTCGGCGAAGTGGTAATGATGCGGGCAATCGGTGTGCAGGATTCGATCAATCGGCAGGTCGAAGTCGGCATGCAGGTGCGGCAAACCGGTCAGGCTGGCCGAGGCGACCGTGACGCCGTGATAGGCGCGCCTGCGGCTGATGATCTTCTTCTTTTCCGGCTTGCCGATGGCGTTGTGGTAGTACCACACGAGCTTGACCGCGAGGTCGGTCGCTTCCGAACCCGAATTGCCGTAGAGCACGTGATTGATGCCGTCGGGTGCCAGCGCCGTCAGCCGGTCGGAAAGCTCGATGACGGATTCGGCGGCCATGTGCGCGAAACCGTGACAGTAGGGCAGGGTCTGCATGGCCTTCGTCGCGGCGTCGACCAGGCGTTGCTCGGAGTAGCCGAGCGACGTGCACCACAGGCCGGCGAGGCCCTCGACGTAACTGTTGCCCGAATCGTCGAATACGCGAACGCCCTCGCCGCGGGTAATGATAAAGGGGCCGGACGTCTCGTGGGCCTTGAGGTCGGTGTAGCCGTGGACGTGATGGGCGATATCACGGCTCGCCGGGGAGTTGCCCCGGGGTTGAGAGGCGTTCTTGTCGATCTTGTTCATCGGACGCTCCGGGTCAGAAGGTGTTTGAACCGTTCATACGCCTTTTGCGGCGACGCGGCCATGGCCTTTAGGGGGCATGGGGAACCTATGCGGTGGATCGCGGGTCGAGCGCGTCCTGAAGCCCGTCACCGAGCAGATTGAACGAAATGACGGTGACGAAGATCGCCAGGCCGGGATAAACCGCGAGCATCGGCGCCTGCCAGATCAGTTCCTGGGCGTTGGTCAGGAGGTTGCCCCAGCTCGGTACCGGCGGCTGAATGCCGAGGCCGAGGAAACTGAGGACCGATTCCAGCAGGATGATATTACCGACTGAGAGCGTCGTTGCGACGATGATCGGCGACGCCAGGTTGGGCAGCAGGTGGCGCAGGATGATGTGGCCCGGTCCGGCGCCAAGGGACACGGCGGCGCGGACGAAGGTGCGCTGCTTGAGGCTGAGCGTGGTGCCGCGCACGATCCGCGCGACCGTGGTCCACCCGGCGATCGAGACGATGAAAACGATGCGATAGAGGCTCATCTGCTCGCTGCCGGCGATCTCGGCCGGAATACCGAGCTTCTCCAGATCGATCGCAGCCAGCACGATCAGAAGCGGCAGCAGGGGCAGGGCGATGACGCCGTCGGTCACCCGCATCAGCAGGCTGTCGAGCCAGCCGCCGAAGTACCCGGCGCAGACGCCGACCAGGGTGCCGATGAGGGCGGCAACGAAAGCCGCGCTGAGGCCCACGAGCAGGGAGACCTGGCCACCCTGTAGCAGGCGCACGAGAACGTCGCGGCCGATCTCGTCGGTGCCGAGGGGGTGGCCGTCGCCCGGCGGCTGGAACCGATTGAACAGGTTCACCGCGTCGGCGTCGATGCCGAGTAATCCTTCGACCAGGGGCGCCGAGAAGCAGGCGATGGCGGTGACGAACAGGATCAGCCCGCCGAGCAGGGCCGGCGTGTGGTCCGCAAGGCGCACAAGGACGCGGCGTTCCGGGACCGCGGCGGCGAGGCCGGTCATCGTCCGGTCCCTTCGTCGAGCCGGACGCGCGGGTCGAGCGCGACGTAGCCGAGGTCGCCCAGCAGGTTGCCGGCCAGCGTCATGAACGTGGCGAGCAGCAGGGCGACGAGGGCGAGATTGAAATCGTTGCCCATGATCGCATCGAAGATCAGCTTGCCCATGCCGGGATAGGCGAACACGGTCTCGGTGATCAGCGCGCCCGAGAACAGCGTCCCGACGTCGAGCGCCATGAGCGTCACCACCGGGATCATGGCGTTGCGCATGGCGTGGCCGACGACGACCTGAAAGCCGTTGAGACCCTTGGCGCGGGCGGTCCGGATGTAATCCTGGCGCATCGCCTCGATCACGGCGGCACGGGTGTAGCGCGTGTAGCCGCCGACACTCGCCACCGTCAGCGCCAGAACGGGCAGCGCGAGGTGGCGAAGCTCGCCGCCCAGCGTGCCGTCGAGGTTCATGCCACCGGCCGGCAGCCAGCCGAGCGCCACCGCGAACACCAGAATCAGCAGCAGCGCGACCCAGAACGGCGGTACCGAGATCCCGGCGAACGCGATGATGTTGATGGCGTAGTCCCTGAGCGAGCGCGGCATGGCGCCGGCGACGAGCCCGAGCCCGACTCCGATTGCCGCAGCCAGCACGAACGCTGCGCCGATCAGCTTGGCGGTGTTGAGCACGGCTGGGCCGATGACGTCGAACACGGGCTGGCCATGCAGTCGCGAGTAGCCGGGATCGCCGGACAGCAAGGCGGACAGCCAGTTGAGGTAGCGCGCGACGAGGGGCTGGTCGAGACCGTAGAGCGCCCTGAGCCGGGCGGCGTCTTCGGTCGTCATGTCCGGTTCGCTCGACAGCATGATGTCGATCGGATCACCGGGCATCAGGCCCATCAGGGTGTAGATCAGGAACGACATCACCGCGAGAACGATGAGTGCATGAAATCCGCGTCGGGCGAGATAGGCGCTCATCGGCTGGTTCTCATCGCTTCCGCATCACCGGTTGTCGCGCCAGTGCTCGACCCAGAGTGTCGAGGGGAACTGGTGCCCGGTCGGCGTCACACCGTCGAGCCAGGGCGGCAGGATGTAGCTGTTGGCCCGGAAGTAGAGCGGTATCACCGGCACCTGGTCGATGTAGATCTCCTGCATCCGGCTCCACAGGGCGCGGCGCCTGTCGCGGTCGAGTTCGAGTTCGATCTCGTCGATCAACCGGTCGACCTCGGCGTTGCGGAAGCCGGTGAAGTTCTGGCCGCCGAAGCCGTTCGACGGGTCGGGTATGTGCGACGAGTGCAAGGTGGTGCGCGGCAGTGATTCCGGCGCGCTGATCCACGCGAACATGGCGAGGCCGGTAAACAATCGTTCGGTCAGCGTCTTGCCGAAGAATACCCGCGCCGGTTCGTTGACGATCCTGACCTCGATCCCGACGCGGGCCCACTGGCTTTGCAGGACCTGCTGCACCAGTTCCCGTGTCCGGTTGCCTGCCGTGGTCATGAACTCCAGCGATAGTCTGTCGCCCGCCGCGTTGACCCGCACACCGTCGCGCAGGCGATCCCAGCCGGCTTCGGCCAGTAGCGCCTCGGCCTTCCTGACGTCGTATTCGAGGGTTTGAAGGGCGCCGTCGTGCATGGAATCGAGCGGATTGACGTTGGAGGCCGCAACCGGCTGGCGCCCGGCGAACAACTGCATCGAGATCGCTTCGCGGTCGATGGCGTGGACCAGGGCGCGGCGCACGCGGACGTCCGCGAGGATCGGGTTATCGAGGTTGAGATCGATGTGCTCGTAGACCAGGCCCGACCGGTGCACCACGTTGAACCGGTTGCCGAAACGTTTGGAGAAAGCGAGCGCCTGATCGATGTTCATGCCGACCTCGCCGGCGATCATGTCGATTGAGCCCGACAGCAGGTTGGCCTCAAGCGCGGACGTGTTCTCGACCGCGCGGACGACGATGCGGTCGAACGCCGGCGCATCCCCCCACCAGAGCGGGTTGCGCTCGAGCGCGATGTGCGAGCCCGAGACCTTCTCCGCGATCACGTAGGGGCCGTGGTAAAGACCCGGATTGAGGCTGTCGGTATCGAAGGCCGTGCGGGACTTGTAGTTCGCCGGATCGGCCTCGAAGATCGAGCGTTCGACATGATCCGGCAGGATATCGAAACCGGCGAAGTCATTGTAATCGAACGCCAATCTGTCGATGTGCATGACGAACGTCTTTTCGTCGACAACGTCGATCGCGAGTATCTGGTTGTAGGTTTCTCCAGCCGCCACGCCCGATTGCGGGTGCTTGCCGACTTCCCAGGTAAAGACGACGTCTTGCGACGAAACCGGCACGTCGTCGGCCCAGACGGCATCCGGGTGCAGGGTAAAGGTCAGGGCCACGCCGGTCTGACCGGTCGGGGTCTTCTCTCGTTCGGCGCGTCCGTTCTCGAACGTCGGAATCTCCGTGCACAGCAGGCACGTGAGGTTCCAGTCCGGATCGAACGTCATCAGCGGCCGCCGGGTCATGGCGTGAGTGTAGCTCTTCGACATCATCGCGTTGATGAGCGGATGGAGCGTCGTCGGATACTGGGTGATGCCGATGACCAGGTCGCCCGACCGCGCCGGTGCCGCATTGCCGAACAGGGCGAGCACCAATGCGAGAACCGGCCAGATGCGATGCAATAGGATCGTCATGACGCCACAGTAGGGGCGTGCCGTCAGCGCCGCAAGAAGGTGCCGGTCAGTCGGCGCCCTTGCCGCCGTGAGCGACCGACCAGCCGACCGGGTCGTCGAGGAACGCCTTGACGCCCTCGATGGAGTCAGGCGGGAAATCGCCGTTCTCCTCGGCCTCGGCGAGAACATCGCGCCACGTCGCCAGGTGATGCAGCGTCACGCCGAGCGACGAGAGTTCGTCGAGCGCGCCCGGGAAGGCACCGTAGAAGAATACCACCCAGGTGTGATTGCATTCGGCGCCGGCGTCGCGCAGCGCGTTGACGAAATTGACCTTGGAACCGCCGTCGGTGGCCAGGTCCTCGACCAGCAGCACCCGGCTGCCCTCGGCGAGGTTGCCCTCGATCTGCGCGTTGCGGCCGAAGCCCTTGGGCTTCTTGCGGACGTAGAGCATCGGTTTGCCGGTCGCCTCGGCGATCCAGGCGGCGTAGGGAATGCCGGCCGTTTCGCCGCCGGCGATGGCGTCGAACTGGTCGAGACCGACGTTCTCGGCCAGCAGCTTCACGCCGTTCTCGATGATCCGGCGGCGTTGCTCGGTGAACGAGATGACCCAGCGGCAGTCGATATAGACGGGGCTCGCCCAGCCGGCCGTCAGGGTGTAGGGCTCCTCGGGCCGGAAGTTGACCGCGCCGATGTCCAGCAGGTCCCGGGCGGTCTGGCGCGCGATATCTCGATTGGTCATGGTGTCTTTCGCCTCGTCATCGTCGGTGGCAATGCGGTGGGAATCCGCGGGGAATCTGGGGGCCTAGTTAATAGACCGCTCCGGTGGTTGGCAACGCCTGCGGCCCGGCAATACGCCGGATGCCGGAAAACGGTTGACCGGCGGCGCGCAGGCTTCATTTTTGCCCGATGGAGAATGCCGCCGACACCGCTGAAACGCCCAAGGTCTGGGCGCTGCTCGACCAGAATGCCGGGCACCGCAATCAGGTGCTGGGGGTGACGGATGCCCTCGGCTGGCCCGTCGAGACCCGCGATCTGCGCTACAACTGGCAGGCCGAGCTGCCCAACGGCCTGTTGGGGGCCAGTCTCCGGGGGCTGGCGTCCGACGCGCGGGCGGCGATCGTGCCGCCGTGGCCGGATCTGATCGTCGCCGCCGGGCGCAAGACTGCCCCGGTCGCCCGCGCCATCCGACGGCTTTCGGGCGGCAGGACCCGTCTCGTGCAGCTCATGGACCCCGGCAGCGGCACGGACGACTTCGCGCTCATCGCCATTCCCACCCACGACGACATCGGTGCAGCCGTCGAACGACGCGGCAACGTCCTCCGCACCCTCGGCGCACCGCACCGGATGGCGCCAGAATGCCTGGCCGCGGCGCGCCAGGCCTGGCAGACCGAGCTCGGGGACCTTGAACAGCCTCGGATCGCCGTTTTTGTCGGCGGAGGCACGCGTCGGCGTGCATTCACTCAGGCGATGGCCGACGAACTGGCGGTGGCGCTGGCCGCCCGCAAGGCGGAAACCGGCGGATCGCTTATGATCACCACCAGCCGGCGATCCGGCGCCGTCGCCGAGACGCTTCTGTCGGCGGGCGATCACGTGTACCGGTGGGGCGACAAGGGCGACAACCCGTACATCGGTTACCTCGCGTGGGCCGACCGCATCGTGGTGACCGGGGATTCGGTCTCCATGGTCTCCGATGCCTGTGCGAGCGGCGTGCCGGTCGAGGTGTTCGCACCCGCTGGCCTGATCACGGAAAAGCACGCGCGCTTCCACCGGGCGCTCTACGACGCGGGATACGCCGTGCCGTTCGGCACGTCGGAGACTGAGCCGCCGAAGCATCGTCTCGACGTCGCGGGCGAGGTCGCCGTGGCGATCCGCCGCCTGTTCGACTGAGGCCGATGATGGACCTCGCCGCCAATCTCTCGACCCAGTTCGACGACGGGGCATGGCCGGAACGCGTCCGTCGCGCGGCCGCGGCCGGATTCCGTCAGGTCGAGATGCAATGGCCCTATGACGAATGTCCGGCAACGGACCTGCGCCGCGCACTGGACGATCATGGTGTTAGGCCGGTGCTGATCAACGCGCCGGTCGGCGACGGCGACTGCCGAATGGGCCATGCGTCGGTGGCGGGCGGCGAGGGCGCTTTTCGGCACTCCGTCGACGCGGCCCTCGCGTACGCCAACGCGATCGGCTGTCCGCGCATCCACGTGCTCGCCGGTCTGGCGATGGACGGCGGCGCGCGCGAACGCTTGCTCACCAACCTCGCGTGGGCGGCGGACGCTGCTGTCGCAGCGGGTGCAGGACTGGTGATCGAGGCGATCAACCGCACCGACGTGCCCGAGTATCATCTCGCCGGGATCGACGATGCCGCCACGGTCATCACCGACGTCGCCAGCGACCGCCTCGGCCTGATGTTCGATTTCTACCACGCGCACCGCAACGGCGAGGACGCGCCTTTCCTGATTGAACGCCACGCCGGCATCATCCGCCATGTGCAGATCAGCGATCATCCCGGGCGCGGCGAGCCGGGCTCGGGCGAGATCGATTTTGCGCCGGGTCTCGCGGCGCTGCGGGCAGCGGGATACGACGGTGCCGTCGGCTGCGAGTTTCGTCCGACCGGGACGCCGGAGGATTGCCTCGATTGGGCCGCCGGTCTCGGCTTCGGGCTCGCCGGCAATTAATCGGCGATTAATCGGCGATCAATGGCACCAGCTGGGCGGCCGTCACGGTATCGTCGGCGATTCTGAGGTCGAACGTGTCGCGCAGCCGACCCGGCGCCTCGGCTCCGATCAGCACGCCGCCGGCCAGCCCCGCACGGTCACCGGCAAGCATGTCGCCCGGCCGGTCGCCGACGATCCAGGATGCCGCCAGTTCGCTCGCGAAGACGGTTGCGGCGGCGTGTATCATGCCCGGATTGGGTTTGCGGCAGGGGTGATCGGGGACGTCGTGGGGCGCCGCGGCGTCGGCGTGAAACGGACAGGCGAAGGCCGCGTCGATCCAGGCACCGGCCGCCAACAGCCGCCGTTCGATTTCGCTCTGGAACGCCGTGAACTCGGCCCAGCCGAAGTACCCGCGGCCGACGCCGGACTGGTTGGTGACGATGACCACCGGCAGGCCGCGACGGTTGGCCGCGGCGATCAGTTCCGCCGCGCCGGGGATCATGTCGAGATCATCGAGCCGGTGGACGTAACCGTGATCGACGTTGACGACGCCGTCGCGGTCGAGAAACAACGCTGGCCGCCCGCGACCGGCCTCGGCGGCGCCTGGCCGGATGCTTCGCCAGATCCCCTCGGCGTCGACGCTGCCGCCGGGAGAGATTGGACTTGTCGAGGACGCGACCATCGGTTCCGCTGGATCCTTGCAGGCTGGCTTTCGGGCGACAACATTGGCGTTATACTCGGATCCTCGCAACCCGCAGCGGAGCGCCGTCGTGGCCGTGGCCGACGAACAGACCCTCGACCCATCCATGCCGCCCGAGAACGTCGTCCGCTCGCCCTTGATGCGCGCGGTGTTGTTCGTTTCGGCCTGCACCATGGTCATCGTCGGCGTCATCGGCATCTTCCTGCCGGGCCTGCCGACGACGGTCTTTCTGCTCGCCGCGGCGTGGTGCTTCTCGCGAAGCTCCGCTCGCTTCCAGCGCTGGCTCTGGTATCACCCGCGCCTCGGCCGCCCGGTGCGCGACTGGTACGCCTACCGGGTCATACCGGTCCGCGCCAAGATCGTCGCCGTGCTGATGATGGGGCTCAGCTTGGCGTACGTCGCCTATGCGGTGCCCGAACCCTGGGCGTGGCAGGTCTTGGCCTTGATCCTGGTGCCCGCCGCGGTCTACATCGTCACACGATCGAGCACTCGGCCCACGCAACACTAGGGAGTAGAAACATGTCGGCCTATTCGACCCTGATACTGGCGGCGGCGGTGTTCGTGATCAGTCACCTCGCGCTGTCGGCCCGGGCAGTCCGCGCGACCCTTATCCAGCGCTTGGGTAAACCGGCCTTTCTCGTCGCATACTCTCTGGTCGCGATCGGCGCGTTCACCTGGCTTCTTCTCGTCTACAACGATGCACCGCGCGAGTATCTGTGGATTGCGCCGACGTGGGTACGCCACCTGCCGATGGGCATCATGGCGGTCGCCGCGATTTTCATCGCCGCCGGCTATTCGGCCGCCAACCCGACTGCAGTGGGGCTGGACCAGTTGGCGCGCGTCGCCGACGGCCCGAAGGGTATCTTCCGGATCACCCGACATCCGATCCTGATGGCCATTGCGTTGTGGGCGCTGGTCCATATCCCGGCCAGTGGGCAGGCGTCGGGCATCATCCTGCAGGTATCGGTCGGCATCCTCGCCGTCGCCGGCATGCTGCAGATCGACCGGCGCAAGGCGAAAGAACTCGGTGATGATTGGGCGGCCTACCGCGAGCAGTCCTCGCTGATCCCGTTCGCCGCGATCGCCGCGGGGCGGCAGCGTTTCGTATTCTCTGAAATCGGTTGGGGACGGGTGTTTGCAGGGTTGGCGCTCTACGCTGCGCTGCTGGTCGCCCATCCGTTCATCATCGGCGTCTCGCCTCTGCCGATGCCGTCCTGATCAGCCGACCTGGTCGAGCCGGCGGTTCCGGGTGCGCAGCATGACCAGCAGAAGGCAGCCTTCCTCAGTTGTCGAATGGTGCGTCGAGCCGGCTTCGAAGCGGGCGAAATGACCGGCCGAAATGCGCGTGCCGTCACAGTCGATCAGGCTGCCCTCGAGCACGAGGAACTGCTCGGCGCCGACGTGTTCGTGCGGATAGCTCTGCGCGCCGGGTTCCATACGCAGCATGTAGATGTCCAGATCGCCGTCCTCGTCGACGCTGAGCGGCCGCCAGGTCATGCCATCGAGCACGGTACCGTAGCGGTCGTAGGGCACGAAATCCGCCGCGTCGCAACGCCGGATCGCGCGCAACGCGGGATTCAGAATGTCGCCGAGCTCAGCGGCCAGTTTGCGTGCCTGTTGCATGGCTCTCTCCCTTAGCAGGATACGTCGGCGCGGCGGGGATCACCCATCCAGCGCTCAATCAGATCGTTCTCGATGCCCAGCAGGTCGAGAGCGCGGGCAACGGAATGGCGCACGATGTCCTCGACGCTCCGGGGTTTCGTGTAGAACGCGGGCACCGGCGGCATGATCCGCGCGCCGGCTGCGGCGGCATCGCTCATCAGGCGCAAGTGGCCGCGGTGAAACGGCGTTTCGCGGACCATGAGGACCAGCGGACGACGTTCCTTGAGCGTTACATCGGCGGCGCGAACCATGAGGTTCATGGAAAAGCTGTTGGCGACACCTGACAGCGTCTTGATCGAACACGGCGCGATCAGCATGCCGCGGGTGATGAACGAACCGCTGGCGATGGCCGACGTCAGATCCTTGTTGCTGTGATGGGTGTCGGCCAATGCGCGCACGTCGTCGAGGCTCATCTCGGTCTCGATGCCAATGGTCTGGGCGCCGAGTTCGGAGACAACGAGATGCGTTGGTACGCCGATCTCGCGCAACAGCCGGAGCGCCTCGATACCGTAGACGGCGCCCGACGCGCCACTTATTCCAACAACCACCGGATCGGACAATTCTGGCCTCCCTTTACCGCGCCGATGACACCTCAGGCGCACGGGAACCGCAAGGATCATTTGTCGCTGGCGTCTGGTTGTCGGTCCCGCCGGTTCAGGGTATAGCTGCCTCATGATGTATCGAGTTGCCCGTGCGGCGATGATGGCGGCCTGTGTCACGCTGGTTGCCTGTTCCGATCCGCCCTACGTTCACGACGCGGCGGAGTTCGACCGCGATCACGAGCAATTCGGCAAGGACCGGACCGACATTTCGACCGTCACGGTGTGTTACAACAAGCGCGGCGCCACGCCGGCGGACGTCACGAACCTGGCCGCCGAGGCCTGCGGCGAGTTCGGCAAGTCGGCCGTTTTCAAAGAGCAGAGTTACGAGCATTGCCCGCTGAGCCATCCGGTCGCGGCGACCTTCACGTGCGTTGCCGCGTCGACCTATTCGTATCCGGTCCTGCCGCAGTTCTGATACAGCACACTGGATACACGGCGAACAAAAATGGACGAGGGCTCGATGATCAAGACGGTTCTGGCAACACTCTTCGCCGGTTACCTGACGATCGTAGTGCTGCTGTATCTTTTCCAGCGCAACCTGATGTACATCCCCGGCGGCGGTCCGGGCGAACCAGGCGATGCCGGCGTTCCGGAGATGAGGGCGGAAACCATTGTTGCGGCGGATGGCGTCGGCACGGTTTCCTGGATCGCCCCGGGTGCCAGCGACGCCAAGGTGGTGGTGCTGTTTCACGGCAACGCCGGCAATATAGCGGACCGCGGGTTCAAGGCCCGGCATTTCCTGGACGCGGGGTTCGGCGCCGCTCTGGTCGGGTACCGGGGATTCGGCGACAACCCTGGTTCGCCGACCGAAGCTGGACTGTACGCCGACGGCAAGGCGTTGCTCGAAGATCTGGAAGGGAAGGGGATCGCAGCCGACCGTATCGTCCTGTATGGCGAGTCCATGGGATCCGGTCTCGCCGTGCACCTGGCGACGCTTTGGGCCGATTCGGGGAATCCGTTTGCCGGCATCATTCTTGAAGCGCCGTTCACGTCGATGGCGGACGCTGCCGCGTATCACTATTCCTGGCTGCCGGCGCGCCTGTTGGTGAAGGACCGTTACGACTCCCTTACCAAGATCGACAGGGTTAATGCGCCGGTCATGATCATCCATGGTGATCGGGACAGGACAGTGCCGCAAGATCTTGGCCGGAAACTGTTTTCTGCGGCGGAAGAGCCGAAAACGGCGATCTGGCTCGAAGCTGCCGGGCATGTCGACATCTTCGATTTCGACGTCGTTCAGCCCATGACGGATTGGGTTCGAAAGCTCCCCTGAACGATCCGACACCATCCTCGTATCCCCCGGTTTGCTTTGACTTCAGGGGGTCTAGTCCGTATTCTGAAGGGTGATCTATGAGAGGGTGCCGTCATTGTATGCGCGCATCAACTTATGGTTAACGACAGACACGTGAACGAGTTCGGATGCAATGGCCTTGGTGGCAAAATCCGTAACGGCGACGGCGCCGCAGGGAGTTTCCCCGCAACGTGGACCGGTAAGTCCGCGAAGCCCCGTCGCGACCTTCAACGGCATGGTCGAAGCCATGTCGCCGGTTGCCGGTGCCACCATCGAGGACGCCAACACGGCAAGCGTCGATCAGGAAGGCCAAAGCCGTTTTCGCGGCCGTTACACCCCGACGTACCAGGATCACCGCGACGTCCCGAGACCCGGGACCGGCGTTATCGATACGCCGACGCAGAGTTTCGTCTCCATGCTTGAATTTCGCGATACGTTCGACGCCAGCAAGGTCGTCGGCGATCAGGCGGTCAAGAAGTTCGTCGGGCGACTGGTCGGCAAGGCGGTGGCAATTTACGAGGCCAATATTCAGGCCGCTGCGAACGACCAGCCGCACCGCGGCGACACGGTCAGCCTCACCCTGTAGTGACATTGGGCCGGATAGCGTCGCTCTCAGGTCTGTTGGGATTTCGTCTCAGTAAATGTGCTAGGCTGCGAGTCGGTTCGCATTGACCGTACTCGGTCGGTTACTTGCGTGATTGGGCAGGGCAGGAAGCCGGGGGCATCATGCCGACAGACGTAAAATCCGCGTTTGACGTCGCCTTCTGGTTCGCGGATACGGCGCTCGCCGAGAACGAGTACCTGCAGCCGCAGAAACTGCAGCGGCTGATGTATCTTTCTCAGGCCTACTACGCTGTCGCCTACCGCGGACGCGTCCTGATGCCGGCCATTTTCGTCGCCGATGAAATGGGACCGGTGGAACCGAACATCTACCTGGCCTTCTCCAAGGGACGGCCTGACATCGACGTCGAACTGTTCCTGCCGCATGAAGTCGATGCCTTTCTCGCGGGGATCTGGCGGAAGTTCGGTCATTACACAACCGACAAGCTGAACGAGATCACCAACGAGACCGTCGCCTACCGTCAGGCCCGTTCGATCGGCGACCGTGCGGAAATCACGGTCCCGGCCATGCGCCAGTCGTTCATTCGCGATACCAAGTCACCCGGGGTCGACCAGGTGATCCGCCCGAAGATCATGCGTACGCAGTCGGGCAAGCCGGTGGTCGTCAAGGCCTGGGTGCCCGGCGCCAAGGCCGGAGACTGAGCGTTCACGATCCTAGCCGCCGACGGCCGTACCGTCGGCGTTGTGCTTGATGAGATCGTCGACGTAGAATCCCTGGTACATCGTGATGCCGAGCGGGTGACCGATCTCGACGGCGGTGTCCTCGTCAACCCGCGACATGATGATCATGCAGCCGGACTCCTGCATCGCGGCAATGTCGTCGGCCATGTCGGGAATGATCGCCTCCGCACCTGGCCGCCAGAACACCTTGGCCATCTCGGCGCCGAGACGGCCGATGTTCACGATGCCCAGGGTCTCGGGGAAGATCGCGTCGACCGCGACGACGCCGCCGCGTTCACGGATCAGCGAAGCTGCCACGTCGAACTGGTCGAAATGCTGCAGGATGTTCACCTGACGGAACTCGAATACCAGGTTTGTCAGTGCGGCATCGCCACGCTGATTGCAGAACTGTTCGAAGGATTTCGTGAACACGCTCTCGACGTTCAGGTTGAGCGTCGCGCGGGTGCCGCCGGGAACGACCGAGTTGAAGATGCCCAGCAAGATGGTATCGAGGGTCAGCGTGAGTTGCGCGAACAGGTTTCCCGCGCCGCGTAATTCGACATCCGGAAACGCATGTTTGCGAAGGGCGTCCAGGGCGACGAAATATTCGTTCATCACCGGCGTGACCGGTTGATTGGGCCGGACGATTGAGATCGGCTGCGAGTTGAGAAACAGCTTCGCGAAGTCCTGGGCACCAACGTGGTCCTTGACTTTGAGCACCCGCTCGATGTCGGACTCGCGGATCGGTCGCAGCTTGTTCGCGCCGTCTTCCGACTTGATCGACTCCTTGACACGGTATTCCAGATAACTGACGGCGTTGGCCTTTCTCGTCGTCAGGCTGATGACGCGTACCAGCCTGGATTGGTCGACGAGCCCGAAGAACTCCGGAAAATGACTCTGGATCAACTTCAGGATCTCGTACTTTAACGACGTGTTGATGTTGATCTGGTTGAGCTCGGTGACCTTGACCAGCGCGCCGTATTCCCTTCCGGTGATACGATACATCTGGGCGCTGAAGCGTTTTTTGAATGCGGCGAAGATATTGACCGCGTCGGTCCAGAACTGATCGTCTTCGATCTCGGGAAGCCCTTCGAAAGAGATCAGCAATAGCGAATTGTGCTCGGCACCCGTGAACGACGGATGACTGATGGTCACCAGCAGTTCATTGGCCGACGGCAGTCGGTTCAGCGGCGCTTGGGCGAGGCTCATGCGATGTCCGATGTTCCCTGTGTCGGGAACATCCTATCCAACTAGGCCCGCGCTGCACAACAACTCGGGCCTAGAATGGTACGGATGAAACTCAGAGAAGGTTAAAGAGCAGATAAAGCGCCAGCAATGCGATCGCCCAGACAGCCATCGCGCCTGCGGAACGGTGCCGGGCAAGGACCGCATTGGGGCCGGCGATCCGTTCGGCGAAAGCCATGACACCGTCGACGACGCGACCGGCGCCGCCGAGAAACGCGCTGCGCACCGACGTCACGACCGTTTCGCCCGCGGCGACGGCCCAGACCCCGAAACGCCGGTAGAACCAGTCGGTATCCAGCGTGATGGTCAGGGTCCGTTTCATCATCGGCAGCAGCAGGAAGAACGCGAGGCCCGAGAACAGCAGGAGCTGAAGCATGGTCACGACGTGGCTGACGGTGTAAGGCACGTAGTCGACCTTGAACGGCAGAATCGCGTACAGCGGATCCGGATAGATGCCGAGTCCGATGCAGAAAGCGGCGAAGATGATCATCGCGACGCGCATTTCGCTCGGTGGATCCGGCGGTCGCAGGCCCGAGTCCTTCTGGAAGAACACGAACCACGGGAACTTGATCCCGGCGTGCAGGAAGACGCCGGCGGACGCCGCCATCAGCATGAACCAGGCGAACACGAGGTGCTGATCGGCGGCTGCCTGGGAAATCATTGACTTCGAGATGAACCCGGAGGTCAGCGGGAAGGACGAGATCGCCAGTGCCCCGATCGTGCCGCAGATGCAGGTCAGCGGCATGCTCTGGAACAAGCCGCCCAGGTCGGTGCACTTGCGCTTGCCGGTCATGTAGAGGACCGATCCCGCGGACATCAGCAACAGGGCCTTGTAGATGATGTGTGTGAAAGCATGCGCCGTCGCGCCGTTGAGCGCCATCTCGGTGCCGATACCGATACCGCAGACCATGAACCCGACCTGGTTGACTATCGAGTAGGCGAGAATGCGACGCATGTCGTTTTCGAGCAGGGCGTAAACGATGCCGTAGCACGCCATGTAGATGCCGACGTAGATCAGGATCTCGGCGCCGGCGAAGCTCTGGATCAGCACGTAGACGGCGGTCTTGGTCGTGAAGGCCGACATGAACACCATGCCCGACGGCGATGCCTCCGGATAGGCGTCCGGCAGCCAGGACGAGAATGGCGGTGCGCCGGCATTGACCAGGAAGCCGATGAGGATCAGCCAGGTGCCGAAACTGTCGAGCGCCATGTGCGTGAACGCCACGTCGCCGGTCGCGGACACGTGGGCGACAATGCCGATCATCAGGACGACGCCGCCGAACAGGTGAACGGCGGCATAGCGCATCGACGCCTTGTAGGCGGCGTCCGTGCCGGCCGCCCAGATGACCAGGGTCGAGCCCACGGCCATCAGTTCCCAGAACACAAACACGGTAATCAGGTCACCGGCCATGGCGACACCGATCGCGCTGCCGGCGTAGATGAACGCGGACGTTACCTCGAAGACGGTGGCCTGGCGCAGGGCGAACAGTCCGCCGACGGCGGCCATGATGGCGAACACGGTCGCGAAGACGCGTCCGACCGCCTCGCCGCGCAGGATCGTCAGTTCGTAATCGAGGAAACCGGCGGTCAGCACGGCGCCGTCGGGTACCTGCCAGATCAGCGCAAGAACGACGAGCGGCAGGCCGAGGACCAGGACCTGGCGGACCACGCCGTGGGTCACCGGCAGCAGGAAGGCGCCGAGAATGAGGACAACGCCAGGCGGGATCAGATCAATCGTCATAGTAATCATCCGGGCGCTTTAGGAAGATGCCGAGACCCTTGGCGACGACGACCATGGCGACGCAGGTCAGCAGGCCGTACCAGGAGTAGAAACCGAACGTGCCGTCGATGCCGAAGTGCGGGTGCGGCTCGACGACGAGATCGAGCAGGGCGAGCAGCGCGAGGACGACGATACCGCCGCGCCACATCAGCCTGATGCTGGACGACCGGCGCAGCCAGTGCTCACGGTGTTCGCCGGGTGCCGGATTGGCCGGTGTCGTTTGCTCAGTCATCTCACAGTCCCATCATGCCCTGCGCCAGGTCGAGCGCGACGTCCGGCCAGAAGAACAGGACGACCGTCCCGACCGCGGTGACCGAAATGGCCAGCACCATCGGCAGCGGTGCCTCGCCGTGTCCGTCGCCGTGTTCGTCGGCGTGCTCCGGAACGTCTTCCTTGCGGAAGAACGCCGCGAACACGATCGGCAGGAAGTATGCCGCGTTCAGCAGCGTCGAAATGACGACGACGGCGGCCGCAACCATGTGATCGGCCGCGATTGCGCCCTGCAGGATATACCATTTCGAGACGAAACCTGCGGTCGGCGGCAGGCCGATCATCGACAGCGCACCGATGGCGAACGCCGCCATCGTGATCGGCATGCGCCGCCCGATGCCGTTGAGCTGGCTGACGTTGGTCTTGTGCGCGGCGACGAGGATCGAGCCGGCGGCGAAGAACAGGGTTATCTTGCCAAAGGCGTGGGCGGCGATGTGGAACGCGGCGCCGACCTCCGAGAGCGGCGTCAGCAGCGCCGCGGCGATGATGACGTATGACAACTGGCTGACCGTCGAATAGGCCAGCCGGCGCTTGAGATTGTCCTGGCGCATGGCGACCACGGAGGCGGCGATGATGGTGAACCCGGCCATGTAGACGAGCCACCCGGCCGACGGTTCGGCCGCCAGCAGGTCGATGCCGAAGATGTAGACCACCACCTTGACCACCGTGAACACACCGGCCTTGACGACAGCAACGGCGTGCAGCAGCGCGCTGACCGGGGTCGGCGCGACCATGGCGGCGGGCAGCCAACGGTGGACCGGCATCAGGGCGGCCTTGCCGATGCCGTAGACGTAAAGCGCAAGCAGAATGCCGACGAACGGTCCCTGGATGGAATCGTCGAACACGCCGCCGTCACGGAAATCGAGGGTGCCGGTCAGCACCCAGGTCCAGATGATGGCGAACAACTGCAGCCCGACGGAGGTGCCGAGCAGGATGCCGAGATAGGTCCGGCCCGCTTTCTTGGATTCCTCCGTGCCGTGGTGGGCGACGAGCGGGAACGTCGACACCGTGAGCACCTCGTAGCACAGGAACAGTGTCACCATGTTGCCGGCAAACGCGACGCCGAGCGCCGAGCCGATGGCGACGGCGAAACAGATGAAGAAACGGGTCTGGTTGCGTTCGTGATGGCCGCGCATGTAACCGATGGCGTAGACCGTGGTCACGATCCAGAGGAAACTCGCGATGCCGGCGAAAATCATGCCCAGCGGCTCGACCTTGAAGGTGATCGTCAGGCCAGGCAGCATTTCCAGCAGGGTGACCTCGACGGGCACGCCGGCGCTGAAGGCGTTGTAGACTTGGACAACGAGGATGAACACCGTGGTCGCGACGGCGATCGAGACGGCCTCGCGAACGTTGGGATAATCGCCGGCGATGGCGATCGGGATGGTCGCGACGAGTGGCAGTGCGATGGCCGCCAGGAGGGAGATTTCCGGGCTCATCGGCCGACCTCCACCAGCGCCTGCGCCGCACTGCCGGCGATGTCGAGCGTCGTCGTCGCATCGATGCCGAAGTAGACCGCGGCGCCGACTAACAGCCACATCGGCAGGACCATGCTGGCGGGCGCCTCCTGACGATCAACCGGTGCGTCGGCCGGTGCGAAATACATGACCTCAACGACGCGCCAGATGTAGATAACCGCGAGCAGCGAGCTGATCAGGATCAGCGCGGCGACGATCCACAGGCCTTCCGTGAGCGCGGCGTCGATCAGGTACCACTTGGAGATGAAGCCGACCGTGCCGGGAACGCCGATCAGGCTGAGCCCGCCGAGGACGAAGGCCGCGGCGGTCAGCGGCATGCGCTTGCCGATACCGGCGAGATCGCCGATATGGGCCCGGCCGACGTGAAACACGACACAGCCAAGCGCCATGAACAGTGCGCCCTTCATGATCGCGTGATTGAACAGGTGGATCAGGCCGGCAGTGATGCCGGTTTCGGTGGCGAAGCTCAGGCCGAGAATGATGTAGCCGATCTGCGCAACGCTCGAATACGCGAGCATGCGCTTGATGTCGGTCTGGTAGATCGCCACCAGCGAACCCGCGAACATGCCGGCGACCGCGAGGACCAGCCAGATTTCCCCGACCACCGGCATGATCGTCGCGTTGACCCCGCTGAACACGGTGAAGTAAAGGCGGATCAGGGCGTAGACGGCGACTTTCGTGGCGGTCGCCGCGAGGAACACGGTGACGGCCGAAGGTGCGTAGGCATAGGCGCTCGGCAGCCAGACATGAAGCGGAAACAGCGCGAGTTTGAGGCAGACGCCAACGGTGAGGAATGCCAAAGCCGCCTGGACCGTCCGCGATTCGATCACGACGGGAATCAGGATGTTGAGATCGGCAATGTTCAGGGTGCCGGTCGACATGTACATCAGGCCGACGCCGATCACATAGAATGTCGCGCCGATGGTTCCCAGGATCAGGTAACGCAGCGCCGCGGTCAGCGCGCGCCGGTCCTTGCCGAGGCTGATCAGGACGTAGGTCGAGAGCGACGAAATCTCGAGGAATACGAACAGGTTGAAGGCATCTCCGGTGACCGTCATACCGAGCAGTCCGGTGAAGCAGAGCAGGTACATCGTGTAGTAGAGATAACCGCGTTCCCTCGGGATCTCGCGCGCCACGCTGTGCGCCATGAACGGCATGGCGACCAGGCCGATGCCGCTGACGATGATCAGGATCAGCGCCGTCAGCATATCGGCCCGGTACTCGATCCCGAACGGCGCGATCCAGTCGCCGAGCTCGTAGGAGATGACGCCGGCCTCGCGGACATCGCCGAGAATGGCGAGGGACATGGCGAACGACGCCGCCGTGGCGAGTGCCGACCATAACCAGCAGGCGGACGGATTGCGCAGGACCACGCAGACGGGCGCCGCCATCAGCGGCACGACGACCACCAGGATGATGTAATGCTCGGCGATGCTCATCCAGCGTTCCCCGCGCCGACCCGTTCGGCTTCTTCCTGTCTGTTCTCCATTTCCGCTATCTCGTCGTCCTCGATGGTGTCGTACGCGTTCCGGATGCGGACGACGAGCGCAAGACCGAGCGCCGTGGTGGCGACGCCGACGACGATGGCCGTCAGGATCAGCACGTGCGGCAGCGGGTTCGAATAGAGCGTATAGTCATCGTTGAGGATCGGCGCCGTGCCGCCCTCGACGTTCGCCATCGAGATGTAAAGCAGGAACACCGAAACCTGGAAGACGTTCAGACCGACGATCTTCTTGATCAGGTTTTCCTGGGCGATAACGATGTAGAACCCGATCATCATCAGGACGATGACGACCCAGTAATTGTATAGGCCGGTCCACGCGGAGTCGCTGAACGTCAAGGCATCCATACCCGTTTCCCTCAGTCGTTCCGATACCGCGCGAAGGTATTGAAGATGGTGATCATCGCCGCGGCAACGGTCATGCCGACGCCAAACTCGATGACCATGATGCCGAGATGCTGGCCAGCGTGATGGTCGTCGGCGAGAACCGAGTAGTTGAGGTAGTTGCCGCCCAGCAGCATGCCGACGATCCCGGTACCAGCGTAGAGCAGTACGCCGATCACGAGGCAGAGCCGCGTGACCCACGGCGGGGCCACTGCGCGCGAAGCCCGTCCGCCGTAAATCAACGCGTAAATGATGAACGCGCTGGCGAAGATCACGCCTGCCTGAAAACCGCCACCGGGCCCGAAGTCGCCGTGAAACTGGACGTAGAGCGCGAACAACATGATCGGCGCGATCAGAATCTTGGAAACGACTCGGAGGACGGGTTTCTCCTTCATGCCGGCCCTCCGGTATCTTTCCTGCCTTCGCGCTGGCGCCGGGGCACGCGGCCGATGATGGTCAGCACACCCATTGCCGCGGTGAAGATGACGAAGACCTCGCCCAGCGTGTCGTAGCCGCGGTAACTCGCCAACACCGAGGTGACGATGTTGGGCGGGCCGACTTCCTCAGCCGATTTTTCGATGTAGTGGGGCCCGACGTGGCGATGGATCGGCGCTTCCGGATCGCCGTAGTGCGGCATGTCCAGGGTGGCGTAGAACAGCATTCCGCCCGTCGCCAACACGACGATGAGCGGCATTGGGCGAAGTCCTTTCGATGCCCGTTCCGTGCGCGTGGTCAACGCCAGAGTGGCCAGCATCAGCACCGTCGAAATGCCTGCGCCGACGGCGGCTTCGGTAAAGGCGACATCGACGGCATCCATGACGACATAGACCATGGCGCCCAGCAGGCTGTAGATGCCCGAGAGCATGACGACGCCGAACAGGTCGCGAATTCTCAGAATGACGAGACCGGTGAAGCCCATCAGGCTCATCAGCGAAATGATAATCAGGTGGTCGATGGCTCGGCCTCCTTCTTGTCATCGGCTGCCTGGTCGCCGTTGTTGAACCGGGTGACCGGAATCACGCCAGCATGGTAGAGCGCTCTGGCGAGCGCATGGGTCGTTGTCGGATTGGTGAAGAACAGAAACGCGAAGATGATGAAGAGCTTCAGCGAAACTAGTGATAATCCGGCCTGAATCCCCAGGCCCAGCAGGATCCCGGCGGCGCCCATGGTTTCAATCAGGCTGGCCGCGTGCATCCGGGTAAAGACATCCGGCATGCGAACAACGCCGATCGCGCCGATGACACAGAACACCGAACCAACGATGATCGAGGCCCAGCTCAAGACGTCGAGAATCTGCTCCGCGGCGCCCATCAGATGTCTCCCTTGCCATCGTGATCTTCGGGATCACTGAAGTGGGAGTCGCGAATGTAGCGGGTTACCGCAACCGTACCGATGAAGTTGATCAGCGAGTAGACCAGTGCGATGTCGAGAAACTCCGGCCGGCCGTCAAGGAAGTTCCAGACGCAGATCAGGATAACCGTCAGGGTGCCAAACGTGTTGACCGCCAGAATACGGTCGAAAACGGTCGGTCCGAGGGCGGCCCGGGCGAGCGTCAGTCCCATGCAGACGATGACGGCGGCGGCGGCGACAGCGAACATCATGCAGCCGCGCCGTTTCTTTTGCGGGAGTTGGTCATGTGGGAGATCCGGCGGTCCATTTCGCCCCCGCGGACGCCGTCCGCGGTCTCCTTCAACAGGGCGTGTACGGTGACCCTGGCGTCCTCGACCCCGGTGGTAATTGTTCCCGGCGTCAGGGTAATCGAATTGGCGTAGACGACGTGCCCCAGTTCACTGTCCTGCGTCGCATCGACGGTAAAAACTTCGGGTTGGATGCGGCCGCTGATGATTGCCTTGGCGACGACGATGTTCGATAGCACGATCTCCTTCGCCAGCCAGGGATAATAGGTCACGATCCGGGGGCTCAGGTGGATCGGGAAGGCCTCCTGATCGGATACTTCCATGCGATGTACGATCCAGACCGTCAGTGCGACGGATGCGCCACCGAGCGCCAACAGCCAGCCCAGCAGATAGCCAGACAGGGCGAGCCACAGCCCCGCCAGAAAAATGGCCATGCCGATGAGATGTGCCAACGCAGCCTCTCCCCGTACGTCCTGTCCCGTCTTAGCGGGTTCCGGGTTTACGCCTGTTCGAGAGCGCGTCCCGCGACCCTTCATTTGGATTGAAGAATACCGACCAAGTCGTCTCAGGCCAGTAAAAAACGACGTTGGTATCCCAGATTATCCGGCGATTATCGAGGGCTGGCATGGGTTGTGCCAAGCTAACTAGCGGATATCACGCGCATAACTCTCGATTAATGGTATTTGGTCGACCAGACTCTGGGACAACAAAAACTTCGCGAACCGTTCGTACCGGACCCGGTCGACCGCACCGGGACGCAATGCGAATCGGGGAAGCGTATCGGCCCACGCCCGACGATTCAGCTCGTCGTCGAGCTCCGGGTAGGCCGCGATGAACATGCGCCACGATTGCTCGGGATGGTTCAACATGAACTGCACCGACTTTTCCAAGGCATCCACGAATCGCGGCAATCGCGGATCGTCGAGATTAGCGCTGTTGGCAACGACGATCAGTTCGTCGTAAGCGGGGACGCCATGCTCCTCGGGGAAGTAGGCGCGGCCCGGCTGACCGACAATGTCCATCTGGTTGAGTTCAAAGTTGCGGAACGCGCCGATAACGGCGTCGACCTGTCCGGACAGAATCGACGGCGACAGCGAGAAATTCACGTTGATCAACTCGACCTCCGACAGCGATAGACCGGCGCCATTGAGCATGGCGCCGAGCAACGCGTCCTCGAAGCCGCCGACGGAATAACCGATCTTGCGGCCCTTGAGGTCGGCGATGCCCTTGACAGGACCGTCGTCGAGAACGACCAGAGAGTTGAGCGGCGTGGCGACGAGTGTGGCGATCCGCGTCAGCGGCAGCCCCTGCGACGCCTGGATATGTAGCTGCGGCTGATAGGATACTGCGAGCGGGGCTTTCCCGGCGGCCACCAGCTTCGGCGGATCGTTCGGATCCGCCGGTGCGATCAGTTCGATATCGAGACCGGCTTCGGCGAACAGGCCCGCCTCGAGGCCGACGACAAGCGGCGCGTGATCCGGATTCACAAACCAGTCGAGGAGCACCGTGAGCTTTTCCGATGCCCTGGCCGGCAGCGCCGTCAGGCTCAGGAGGAGGACGACGAACAGTGGGCGTAGAAGGAGCATCATCAGGGTTCTCCGTTGGTGGACAGGTCGTCGCTTTGCCACGGCAGCAGCCGGCGGCTCAGCGCATCGATGGTGAAGTAGAGGGTGAGACCGATGGCCGCGAGCACGACGAGGCCTGCAAACATCAGGTCGGTTTTGAGCTGTGCGTTGGCGTGCAGCATCAAGTAGCCGAGTCCGGCGCTCGATCCGACCCATTCGCCGACGACCGCGCCAATTGGCGCAACGGCGGCCGAAACCTTGAGACCGGAAGCGAACGCGGGCAGTGCGGCGGGGATCTGGATGTGGCGCAGCGTCGCCCAGGGCGAGGCGTTCATGGTCGCCGCCATGTCGAGCCATCCCGGCTCGGTGCGCCGCAGGCCGTCATAGAATGTCGCAGTGACCGGGAAGTAAATGATCAGCGTCGCCATTGCGACCTTCGACGCCATGCCGTAGCCGAGCCACAGGACGAGAATTGGGGCGAGGGCGAACACCGGTACGGCCTGGCTCGCGACAAGGACCGGCAACAGCCAGCGGCGCGCGGGGCGCAGTCTCGACATCAGGAGCGCACTGGCACAGCCAAGCCCCGTACCGAGCACCAGTCCCGCCAGAATCTCGGCCAGTGTGATTCCGGCGTGACCGGCCAGCAGTCCGGCATTGCCGACCATCGACCGAAAAACACTCGCCGGCGGCGGCAGGATGAAGGTCGGTACCCCGCTCAGGATCACGACCGCCTGCCAGACCGCCAGGAGCCCGGCAAGGATCACAAGGCCCCGGAACAGACCATTCATCGGCGATCCTCCTGCCACCGGTTTCCTTCCTCCAGTGCGCGCAGCAGCTCCGCATGACGCCTCAGCAAACCATCCCCGGTCGGGTCGCGGGGCGGCGCATCGTCGAGATCGTGAACCGAGCGAACGGTGGCCGGTCTGCCGCCCATGACGACGACCCTGTGCCCAAGGCGCAGCGCTTCCAGCGGGTCGTGCGTGACCAACAAAACCGTCCGTTCGACGAACAGGTCGGCGGCAAGGGTCTGAAGCCGCAGCCGGGTGATCGCATCGACCTGGGAGAACGGCTCGTCCATGAGGATCAGCGGGCGGTCTTCGGCGATGGTGCGCGCCAGCGCCGCACGTTGGCGCATTCCACCCGACAGAGCGGCGGGAAAACGGTCCCCGACACGGCCGAGGCCGACCGCATCGAGTATTCGGGCGGCGCGGTCACTGGCGAGTTCGACGCTCTCGCCGCGTAAGCGGGGCCCGATGGTGACGTTGTCCGCAACCCGCAGCCACGGCAACAGGAGATCCTGTTGCGCCATGTAGGCGGCGTGACCCGCGACAGGTTCGCCGTTGCTCAACGCAACAGTTCCGAACAGGTCGGCAACGCCGCCCGTTCGGGGTTTCAGCAGCCCGAGAACAAGCCGCAAAAGCATACTCTTGCCGATGCCGCTCGGGCCCAGCAAACAGGTCGTCTTGCCTGCGGCGATCTCCAGCGAAAGCCCGTCGAACAGGCGGGTGCCGTCATCGAGCACGACGCCGGCACCGGAAAGCACGATTCCGGGCGCAGACCGATAGGGGGATTCGGGGGAACGGACGGGTTGTATCTTCATGGCTGCGTCCCTACGCCGGCACGAACCGGATCAGGTTCCAGGGGTCGTCCTTAAGTCCAGGACCTCTCAGCCGCGATACGGCTCCCCCCGCAAGAAGGTGACGGGACTATGACGCTTCGCCGGTCGATTTACAACCGCGCCAGGGCATGAAAATCTCGGCCGATGTTCAATCGAACCGCATTTCTGCCGGCCGTTGCCGTTCTCGTCGTCCTGTTCGCGGGACTGGCGGTTCGTGGCGTCGGAGCGACGCTCCCGGTCGAGGAGCTGGTCGTTGAAACGCAAAACGGCCGTGTCGTCCTGACGGCCGAAGTCGCCGATACGCCGGAGACCCGGCAACGCGGTCTGATGTTTCGCGAAAGCCTCGAGTGGCGGCACGGCATGTTGTTCGATTTCCGCGTGGAACGACCGGTCACCTTCTGGATGAAGAACACGCCATTGGCGCTCGACATGCTGTTCATCGGCGCCGATGGGGTCATCGACGGTATTGCCGCCGATGTTCAACCGTTCGACGAGACCATGCGGGCGTCGCCGGGTCCCGTGCGGGCAGTGCTTGAGCTTCGCGGCGGCGCGTCGGAACGTTTCGGCATCCGATCCGGCGACCGGGTCCGCCATAGAATATTCGGGGATTGAAGCTCGTTGCCTGACTGGGCGCGCGGATTGTTCACCGATTGAGCGTTATCCCGTCACGAAACCGGGATGTTCGGCCAGGTGGCAGGCGACCTTGGAACCCGCGACGACACGGGGTTCGGGGATGTCCACGCTGCATCGAGTTTCCGCAATTTCGCACCGCGGGTGGTAGGGGCATCCGGACGGCGGGGAAATCGGATCGGGAATCTCACCCTTCACGGCGGACGCCGTTCTACCGAACGCATCCGTCCGCGGGGCCGCGTTCATCAGCATTCGGGTGTAGGGATGGCGCGGATTCGAGAATAGCGTCGCATTCGGCGCGGTTTCCAGCAATCGACCCAGGTAGAGAACGCCGACCTCGTCGGCCATGTATCGCACCACCGACAGGTCGTGACTGATGAACAGGTATGTTAGCCCGAGCTCGCTCTGCAGATCCTTGAGCAGGTTGAGGACCTGACTCTGAACGGAAACGTCGAGAGCGGACGTCGGTTCATCGCAGACAATGAAGTCCGGGTTGGAGGCCAGAGCGCGCGCGATCGCGACACGTTGGCGTTGCCCGCCGGAAAACTCGTGAGGGAACTTTCGCCCGTCCGCTGACGACAGACCAACTTGCTCAAGCAGCTCATCGACGCGTTTGTCGACTGCAGCACCACTTAACAGTTTGAAGGCATGGATCGGTTCGGCAAGGATCGAGGCGACGCGCCAACGCGCGTTGAGGCTGGCGTAGGGGCTTTGAAAGATCATCTGGATCCTGCGTCGCAGCGAGCGTTTCTCGTCATCGTCGCTGGTGCCAAACAGATCGACGCCGTCGATCTTCACACTGCCGGCGGTCGGCTTGATAAGTCCGACCGTCATCCGGCCAATTGTCGATTTTCCCGATCCGCTCTCACCGACCAGTGCGAAGGTCTTACCCCGCTCGATGGTGAAACTGACGCTCTGCGTTGCCGTCAGAAGCGCCCGCTTGCGCCGCTCGATGACGCGGGTAAGCCACGGCGCCGAGACGTCGAAAACGCGTGTCAGGTCCTTCGCCTCGATAAAAGGGGCATCACTCACGGCGTGTTCTCGCTTGAAGAACTGTAGAGCAGGCAAGCGGCAGCGCTGTCGCCGTATGGCGTCAGTTCAGGCCGGTGCTTGTGGCAGGCCGGCATCACCGAGTCGCATCGCGGATGGAAGGCACAACCTGACGGAATCGCCCTGAGGCCCGGCATCGAGCCGGGTATCTGGCTCAACCGGTCCGCACGGCCCGTGGTCCGCGGCGTCGAGGCCATGAGGCCACGCGTGTAGGGATGGGCTGGTCGACTGAGTACGTCGACCGTCGTCCCGATCTCGATCAGGCGGCCCGCGTACAGAACCGCCACCCGGTCCGTCGTTTCGGCGATGACCCCCATGTCGTGCGTGATCAGCATGACTGCGGTGCCTCTTTCACGACACAGCTTCTTAAGCAACGCCATGATCTGTGCCTGCACGGACACATCCAGCGCCGTCGTGGGCTCGTCGGCGATGATGAGCCCCGGCTCGGCCGCAAGCGCCAGCGCAATGACGACGCGTTGGCGCATACCGCCCGAGAACTGATGGGGGTAGTTGTCTATCCGGCTGCTTGCAGCCGGAATGCCCACGTCGTTGAGCAGGTCTAGAGCGCGTGCTCGGGCATCGGCCGCCGAGACTTTGAGGTGAGTGCGGATGGTTTCTGTAATCTGGTCGCCGACGGTCATCAGGGGGTTGAGGCTGGTAATCGGGTCCTGGAAAACCATGCCGATATGCCGGCCGCGCAAACGACGTATCTCCTCATCGCCAAGATCGTCGATCCTCTTGCCGTTGAGGTAGATTTCACCGCCAGCGATATGCCCCGGGGGATCAATCAGCCGATTGATGGCTGAACCGCACATCGACTTTCCGGCTCCGCTTTCGCCGACGACGCCGAGAATTTCACGCGAACCAATATCGAGACTGATGCCGTCAACCGGCCGCAGCACGCCGCTGCGGGTCGGGATTTCGACAACGAGGTTGCGGATCGAGAGAACGGGATCGCTCATGGCTATCTGAGTTTCGGATTGAGCATGTCGCGAAGCCAGTCGCCGAACAGGTTTACCGACAAAGCGAGAGCGAGCAGGGTGACCGACGGAAACAGCAGTATCCACCACTCGCCACTGAGGATGAACTGCCGTCCGACGTTAATGAGTGTGCCGAGCGAGGGTTCGGTCTTCGGTGCGCCAACGCCGAGGAAACTCAGGGTCGCCTCGGCGATGATTGCCAACGCCAGCGTAATGGTCGCGATCACCAGGATCGGGCCGCTGATGTTGGGCAGTATATGGCGCAGCATGATGGCCCAACGTGACAGACCTATCAGATGCGCGGCCTCGACGTATTCCTTGCTGCGTTCGACCATCGTCGCACCACGAACTGTGCGCGCGAACTGCACCCATTCCGAGAGCCCGATGGCGATGA
Source organism: Rhodospirillales bacterium (assembly GCA_040219295.1). Lineage (GTDB taxonomy): Bacteria > Pseudomonadota > Alphaproteobacteria > Rhodospirillales > Casp-alpha2 > JAVJST01. The sequence goes on along the minus strand of JAVJST010000001.1, from coordinate 504,453 downwards.
TCAGGACCCAGATCGCCATCTCGTCGCGAAGGTCCGGCGGCAGTAGGCCCCGGCCGATGCCGAACAGCAGCATGGCGATCATGATGGACGGAAACGTGAGCTGGACGTCGGCGATGCGCATGATCAGACCGTCGAGCCAGCCGCCGACATAACCCGCGATTAGGCCGAGAGCGACGCCGAGGACCATCGCGAACAGCACCGCCGAGATGCCGACGAACAGGGAGACGCGGAGCCCGAAGAGAATCGTAGAAAAGACGTCCCGGCCCTGGTCGTCGGTGCCGAGCAGGAAGAACTCGTTGGTAAAGGCATTCCGCGCGAACGGCTCGGTGAAACCGTTCATCAGGTTGAGCGAGCCCGGATCGAAGGGTGTGTAGGGCGATATCAGCGGCGCGAACACCGCTCCCAGAATCAGCGTCACGAGCACGCAGGCGGCGGTGACAATGACGGGCGAGCGCTTGAACGAATACCAAAGATCGGAGTCACGCCAGCCGCTGACTGTGCTGGATGGGCCCGGTACCGGGTTCATGGCCCCTCGCTTCCCGAGCGCTCGGCGCGCAGCCGCGGATCGACCACGAAATACAACAGATCGACGACCAAATTGATGGTTACGAAGATGATCCCGACCAACAGCAGGTACGCGGCCATAACCGGTATATCGACGAAGTTGACGGCATTGATGAACAAGAGCCCCACACCGGGCCACTGAAACACCGTCTCGGTGACAATGGCGAAGGCAATGATCAGCCCGAGTTGAACGCCGGTGATCGTTATAACGGGTACCAGCGTGTTGCGCAGGGCATGGGAAAAATGCAGCGCCCGGTCGGTGAGACCCCGGGCGCGCGCGAAGCGGATGTAGTCGGTCCTGAGAACCTCAAGCATCTCGGAGCGCACCAGACGCATGATCAAGGTCATCTGATACAGCCCGAGGGTGATCGACGGCAGGATCAGGGACTGGATGCCGTCCCAGGTCATAACGGCGAGCTCGACGCCGAAAAACGGTGCGGTATCGCCGCGGCCGAACGACGGCAGCCACCCGAGATTGACCGAGAACGCCCAGATCAGTCCGACACCGATAAGAAACGTCGGCAGCGACACACCGATCAGCGAGGACGTCATGATCAGGTTGGCGACAAAGCCGTCGCGTCGAATGGCCGTGTATATTCCCAGCAGAACGCCGAACACCACCGCAAGCATGCCGGAGATGAATGCGAGCTCTAGTGTTGCCGGTAAACGTTGCATGATCACCTCCGCGACCGGAATGCCGGCGCGGTAGGAGACACCGAAGTCGCCTTCAAGCGCACGCGCCAGATAGCGCACGTACTGGACGACGATCGGATCGTTGAGGCCGAGCCGCTCCTCGAGTTCCGCCCGGTCGAGATTGGTCGCCTCCTGTCCGAGGAGGTTCTCGAGCGGATCGCCCATGAACTTGAACATGGCGAACGAGAAGAACGCGACGGTCAAGAGGACGAACAGGGCCTGGCCCAGGCGACGGATGATGAAAGCGAGCATTTGGCCAGCCTGGCAATCGGGCGGCCCGCGATAGGGCCGCCCGAAGCCGAGAAGGGGTTATCCCTTGATCTTCAGGAATTTGAAGTGCGGTTGATCTTCCGGTTGGACCGGGAAATCGATGTTTGCCCGCATGCCCCAGTTCAACACCTGATGATGGATCGGCAGATAGATGACCTCATCCTGAAGCGTGTTCCAGATTTCGGAAATCGTCGCGTTCCGAACACTGAGATCGGTTTCCGAGGCGAGGCTGACGATCTTCTCGTCGAGGCTCGGATTGGAGTAGCGCGTCCCGTTCCACGAACCGAGCTTGTCGGTCGAAGTATGGGCAAGGAAATTGAAGATGTACTCCGAATCGAACGTCGGAACGCCCCAGCCCAGCATGTAGAAATCGGTCTCCCGGTTCTTGATCAGGGGGAAATGCTGCGCCTTGGGCTTGGCATCGAGCGTTACCTTGATGCCGATCTGTCCGAACATGCCGACGGCAGCCTGACAGATCGCCTCGTCGTTAATGTAACGATCGTTCGGGCAGTTCAGCGTGATGCCAAAGCCGTCGGCGTAGCCGGCATCCGCCATCAGCTGCTTGGCCTTGGCGAGATCGTTCGCGGGGTAGGCGTCGAGAGCCTCGGTCCAGCCATTGACGAACGGCGGCATGATGACACCTGTCGGCTTCGACTGGTCGCGCATGACGACCTTCTTGATTGCGTCACGATTGATCGCGATGTTCATGGCTTGGCGGACCCGGACATCGGCGAGAGGATTCTTGCCGTCGACATTATCGGTCGTCAGGTCCGGATCACCGACATTCAGGCCAAAGAAGATGGTGCGGTTCTGCGGCGCCGTGATGACGCTCAGCCCGTCGGTCGTTGCGACGCGGTCCAGATCCTGAACCGGCACATCCTGGATCAGGTCGACTTCGCCCGACAGGAGGGCGGAAACGCGGGTCGCACTCTCCTGGATCGGGGTATAGACGATCTCGCTGACGTCGAGCGGAAACTGGCCGATGCCCCAGTAGTTGGGATTGGCCTTCAATACCGTCTTCTCATCCTGAGCACGGCTCACGAGAACGTAGGCACCGGTACCGTTGACGGCACGAACACAGGGGTTGTCGCCGCCGTTGGCGATGTCCTGCGGTTCGGCGCAGTTGTTCGCCTCTGTCCAACCCGAGTCCATGATGAACAGGTTGGTGAGGTTGTTCGGCATCAGCGGATTCGGGCCGTCGGTCTCGATATCGACCGTGTGGTCGTCGACCGCACGGACTTCCTTGACCGAGGAGAGCAGCTCCTTCATCGCCGACGTCGGCTTCATCGCCCGGTTGAGCGAGAACACCACGTCGTCGGCCGTGAACGCGCTTCCGTCGTGGAAGCTCACGCCCTTGCGCAGGTTGAACCGCCAGACGTTGGGATCGTCCGTCGGCGCCCAGTCCGTCGCCAGCGCCGGAATGATCTGGCCGGCCATGTCGCGATGCAGCAGCGGTTCGTACATCTGGTGTGCGAGCGTGTGCGTCGGGCCTTCATTCTGTGCGTGGGGGTCGAGCGTCAGTGAATCGCCTGCCCTCGCCCAGCGCAGTGTCTCGGCACTTGCCGGCAAAACCGCCGTTGAAACGGCGGCACCGGTCATGATGACCGCAGCCATCAATTGTTTGATTGTCATGTTACCTCCCTGACGATTTGGCCGCCGTTCAATGGGCCCGAGAGACCGGGCTGCGGCGGTTCCTTGGTAGTGGTCGTGCATGCCGTATGGTGATTCGGACACGATCGGGCCAAACACCGTACGTGCTAGGATTGTTATGGCCGTGCAACGGTTGGTCAAGGCACCTTGATGAAATCGGGCCGCCGCCGCGTGCCACGTCGCGGAGCGCTAGGCAATTCAGTTGCGATCACCGGACGCCCGCGCTATGAGAGGCGCGGTTTCACGCCGGATTTCACTGTAAGGGCGGGGAGTAGCGCAGCCTGGTAGCGCATCTGCTTTGGGAGCAGAGGGTCGCTGGTTCGAATCCAGTCTCCCCGACCATCCTTTCCGGCATTTCCGGGCTTTGACCCCGGACCCAGACGGGGTATATGTCGTTTCGAATATCGCTTTCCGGCCCAAGGGACACGCGAAGACATGGCCAAGGTGAAGATCTATCGTCCGGCGAAGAACGCCATGCAGTCGGGGCGCGCCAACACCAAGCGCTGGTTGCTGGAGTACGAGGCCGAGCGGCCCAAGTTCATCGACCCGCTGATGGGCTGGACCGGCTCCGACGATACCCGGAACCAGATCAAACTGCGCTTCGAGACGAGCGACGAGGCGGTCGCGTATGCGCAACGCAAGGGCCTCGACTACCGCGTCGAGGAGCCGAAAGAACGGGTGGTGCGGCCGAAGAGCTACGCCGCGAACTTCTCGCCCGACCGTTACAGAACGATTTGACCGCCGCGAAAGCGGCGACGTTTCCGGTCCCGGTCAGCATGCCGGGGCCTGCGCTGGTATGCGCCCGTAGCTCAACTGGATAGAGCACTCGCCTTCTAAGCGAGCGGTTGCAGGTTCGAGTCCTGCCGGGCGCGCCAAGCGCCTAGACGTCCAGATCGACGAACTGGGCGTGCTCCTGGATGAAGGCGAAGCGGCCCTCGGCCTTCTTGCCCATCAGGGTCTCGACGAGCCGCGCGGCCTCGCGCTGGGCCTTGGTGTCGGCGGCATCGTTGCCGTCGGGAATGGTGACCCGCAGCAGGGTGCGCTTCTTCGGGTCCATGGTGGTTTCCTTGAGCTGGGCCGGCGGCATCTCGCCGAGGCCCTTGAAGCGCGAGACCTCGACCTTGCTCTTGCCCTTGAACTCGGACGCCATCAGCCGGTCCTTGTCGGCGTCGTCCATGGCGTAGACGGTCCTGGCCCCGCTGGTCAGCCGGTATAACGGCGGCAGGGCGAGATAAAGATTCCCGTTTTCAACAATTTCCGGCATTTCCTTGAAGAAGAACGTCATCAGTAGGGACGAGATGTGCGCGCCGTCGACGTCGGCGTCGGTCATGATGATGACCTTTTCGTAGCGCAGGTTTTCCGGCCGACACGCCGAGCCGATGCCGCAGCCCAGCGCCTCGATCAGGTCCGAGAGCTCCTGGTTGGCCTTGAGCTTGTCGCGCGTCGCGCTGGCGACGTTCAGGATCTTGCCCCGGAGCGGCAGGATCGCCTGGGTCTCGCGGTTGCGGCCCTGCTTGGCGGAGCCGCCGGCGCTGTCGCCCTCGACGAGGAAGATCTCGGTGCCTTCCGAGGTGTTGCGCGTGCAGTCGGCGAGTTTGCCCGGCAGCCGCAGCTTGCGGGTCGCCGTCTTGCGCTTGGTTTCCTTGTCTTCCTTGCGACGAAGCCGGTCGTTGGCCCGCTCGATGGCATGTTCGAGCACAACCTTTGCCGTTTCGGGGTCGGCCGACAGCCAGTGTTCGAAATGGTCGCGCACCGCCGCCTCGACCAGTTTCTGGGCGTTGGCGCTGACCAGCTTCTCCTTGGTCTGGCCCTGGAATTGCGGGTCCTTGATGAACACCGACAGCATGATGCAGGCGCCGCCGAGGATATCCTCGGCCGTGACCTTGCCGGCCTGGCGGTTGTTGACCAGTTCGGCATGGGCCTTGAGACCGCGCAGGATCGCCGAGCGCATGCCGCTCTCGTGGGTCCCGCCCTGCGGCGTCGGCACCGTGTTGCAGTAGGTCGAAAGGTAGGGATCCTGATCGAGCGGCCAGGCAATCGCCCATTCGGCCTTGCCCTCGCCATTCAGCTTCGCCTGGCCGGCGAACGGCTCGGTCAGCACCTTGCGTTTATCCAGCGTGGCGCGCAGGAAGTCGACGAGGCCGCCCGGGAAGTGCAGGGAGGCATCCTCGGGCACGCCGGAGTCCTTCTCGATCAGCGACGGATCGCACGACCAGCGGATCTCGACACCGCGAAACAGGTATGCCTTGGATCGTGCCATGCGATAGAGGCGGGCGGCGGAGAACGCAGCGTCATCGCCGAAGATCTCGGCGTCGGGCACGAAGGTGACCGTCGTGCCGCGCCGGTTGGAAACCGATCCGGCCTTCTCGAGCTTGCCGGTCGGGTTGCCCCGCTCGAAGGTCTGGCGCCACAGCACCTTATCGCGCGCAACCTCGACCGTCAGACCGCCGGAGAGCGCGTTGACGACACTGAGCCCCACGCCGTGCAGTCCGCCCGCGGTCTCGTAGACCTTGCCGCCGAACTTGCCGCCGGAATGCAATGTCGTGAGGATGACCTCGAGGGCCGATTTGTCCTTGAACTTGGGATGCGGGTCGACGGGAATGCCCCGGCCGTTGTCGGTAATGGTTACCGTGTTGCCGGGCGCCAGCGACATCTCGATCCGGCTGGCGTGGCCGGCAACTGCCTCGTCCATGGCGTTGTCGAGGATTTCGGCGACCATGTGGTGCATGGCGCCGGCGTCGGTGCCGCCGATGTACATGCCGGGACGGCGCCGGACGGGCTCCAGACCCTCGAGAACCTCGATGTCGTGAGCGGAATAGTCGCCCGATTCGCCGCCGTCGGCCTTGGCAGCGGTTGCCTTGGCGGCCTTCTTCGCAGTCTTGTTCCTGGATTTCGTCGGCTTCCGGGCAGCCGCGGCGGCGGTTTTTTCAGCCGATTCAGGGCCTTCGCTGCGGCTGAAAAGATCGTCCATCGGCATGCCCTTGGCCTTTCGTTTCTTGTTCATGGCGACGCTCTGTCGACGCGGTCGGGGGTCCCGGAATCCTGCCGATAAGGTATCTGCCCCACCGGACAGGCACAAGATTTAGTGCCGAAAAGAACAGAACCCGGCGGGGCAGCCGGGTTCTGGGGTGACCGGCTGCAGGGGACGGGCCAGCCGGTCGAGGGCAACAGTGAAACAGGGAAGGGCGTTGTCAGGTAATCAGCAGGACGCCGTATCCGGCCCATGCCAGCATGCTCAGGCCCGCGAAGTCCTTTAGCAAACGATTGACGGTCATTGTTCTGCCTCCTGGGTCATTCGGTGTTGAAGTGACCGTAACCGATCACATTCGCCTTGTAAAGAACAAAACAAGAACAAAATATCTTGTTTCCAGAAATGGCGATGTTCCTGGGGCTCTGGTCGAAGGCGCACTTGATCTCGCATGACGGTCGATGGTCATATGATCGCCACGAACACCACGGAGTCCCGCGACCATGAAACCGATCACGCGTACCGCCAATGCACTTGCCGCCGCCGCGATCGCCATCGGTATCATGATGGCTGCACCGATGACGGCCAGGGCGGTCACGCCGAAGATCGTCGACGCCACGGCCGAGGTTCAATCGAACGGCCTCTATGCATTCTCGGTCACCGTACTGCACGAGGATGCCGGGTGGACCCATTACGCCGACAGCTGGGATGTCCTGACCGTCAACGGCCAGGTCCTAGGGACCCGGACACTGTTCCATCCGCATGACGGGGAGAATCCGTTCACCCGATCATTATCCAACGTCCAGGTCCCGATCGGCGCGCGACACGTGGTGTTCCGGGCGCACTGCACCCAGGACGGCTACGGCGAGACGTTTCAGCTCGAACTGCCGCCGCGTTGAGCGGGCGGCGGCATAGACCCGAAACCAGTATTGGCTATTGCCCCGGTGAGAGCGCGGCGTTAAGAGCCAATGACGCGCCAGCCGGTTGCTGGCACTCAACCAAGACGGACCGCTGACCCGTGCCCCAGAAAACATCCCATTTCCCCGACGTGAAACGAGTCGTCGACGCACTCGAGCCCGGCTATCCGGTCTATTGCCTGCGGCCCGAGGAACTGAAGCGTTGCGCGCAGCTGTTTCTCGACAATTTCCCGGGCCGCGTTCTATACGCCATCAAGTGCAATCCGCACCCGGCGGTGCTCGACGCCCTCTATCAAGGCGGTATCCGGCACTTCGACACCGCATCGCTGAACGAAGTCGCCACCATACGGGAACGCTTCCACGACGCGGACTGCTACTTCATGCATCCGGTGAAGTCGCGGGCCTCGATCCTCAGCGCACGCGAGGTATACGTCGTCGATCACTGGGTCGTCGACCACGCGAGCGAGATCGACAAGATCGTCGAGGAAACCGGCGCCGGTGACGGCCAGGTGGTGCTGGTGCGCCTCAAGACGAAATCCTACGGCGCCGCGTTTGAGCTCTCGGACAAGTTCGGCGCGACACCCGACGAGGCCGTCAAACTGCTCGAAAAGGTCTCGAAGGAGGGCTTTCAGGCCGGACTAGCATTCCATGTCGGCTCTCAGTGCCGCAACCCCGAGGCTTTCCGGGATGCGATCCGCACCGTCGGCGAGGTGCTCGACCGGACCCACGTGAAGATTCACTACCTCGACGTCGGCGGCGGCTTTCCGGCGCATTACATCAACGACCGTCCGCCGCCGTTCGCCGATTTCGTCACCGCCATCACCGAAGAGCTCGCCAAGATCAAGCTGCGCAAGGATTGCGTCCTGATGTGCGAACCCGGACGCTCGCTGGTCGCCAGTTCGACCTCGCTGCTGACCCAGGTGCAGCTGCGCAAGGGCGACGCGCTTTACATCAACGACGGCGTCTACCACAGCCTCAACGAGACCCTGACCGCCGGCATCAAGCTGCCGGTGCGGCCGGTCCGCAAGAACGGCGGGTTCTCGGGCGACGCGACGCCGTTCACGGTCTATGGGCCGACGTGCGATTCGACGGACGTGCTGCCCTACAAGGTCGAGCTTCCCGGCGACATCGACGAGGGCGACTGGATCGAGTTCGGCCAGATCGGCGCGTATTCCAACGCCATGACGACCCGGTTCAACGGCTTCTTCCCGGAGACCTACGTGACGATTGATGAGCCGCCGCTCGAGCCCGCTTTGTCGCCGTTGGCGCAGTAAAAAGCGGGGCTGTCCTCCGAGGAGGAACAGCCCCGCCAAGGCGGCACTTCGGCCACGGGATGGGTCAGACGGAGTAGTACATCTGGAATTCGAGCGGGTGCGGCGCGTGTTCGAAGGCGAACACTTCCTCCCACTTGAGACCCAGGTAACCGTCAATCTGCTGGTCGGTGAAGACGTCGCCCTTCTTGAGGAAGTCGCGGTCGGCGTCAAGCGCTTCGAGGGCTTCGCGGAGTGAGCCGCAAACCGTCGGCACCTCGGCCAGTTCCTCGGGCGGAAGGTCGTAGAGATCCTTGTCCATGGCGTCGCCCGGATGGATCCGGTTGTCGATGCCGTCGAGGCCCGCCATCAACATCGCCGAGAAGGCGAGGTACGGGTTGGCGGTCGGATCCGGGAAGCGGATTTCGACGCGCTTGCCGTTCGGCGAGTTGGAGAACGGGATACGGCAAGAGGCCGAACGGTTGCGTGCCGAGTAGGCCAGCAGCACCGGCGCCTCGAAGCCCGGGATCAGACGCTTGTAGCTGTTCGTCGACGGGTTCGTGAAGGCGTTGATGGCCTTGGCGTGCTTGATGATGCCGCCGATGTAGTAGAGCGCCGTGTCCGACAGATCGGCGTACCCCTGACCGGCGAAGGTCGGCTTGCCGTCCTTCCAGATCGACTGGTGGGTGTGCATGCCCGAACCGTTGTCGCCGGCGACCGGCTTCGGCATGAACGTGGCCGACTTGCCGTAGGTGTGGGCGACCATGTGGGTGCAGTACTTGTAGATCTGCACGTTGTCGGCGCTGCGCACCAGGGTCGAGAAGGTCAGGCCCAGTTCGTGCTGGCTCGGCGCCACCTCGTGGTGGTGCTTGTCCATGTTGAGGCCCATTTCCTTCATGATCGTGACCATTTCGCCACGAAGGTCGGGGGTGCTGTCGACCGGCGGCACGGGGAAGTAGCCGCCCTTGACGGTCGGGCGGTGACCCATGTTGCCCTCGATGAACTCGTTGCCCGACACGTACGGGCCTTCGTCGGAAGTGAACTGGAAGAAGCTGCGGTTCATCTCGACGCCGAAGCGGACGTCGTCGAACACGAAGAACTCGGGTTCCGGACCAAAGTAGGCGGTGTCGCCGTGACCGGTCGAGGCCAGGTACTGCTCGGCCTTCTTCGCCGTCGAACGCGGATCGCGTTCATACGGCTGCCCGGTGGTCGGCTCGGCAATGTCGCAGAACAGGATCATCTGGGGCTGGGCCGAGAACGCATCCATGACAGCGGTCGAGGCGTCCGGGATCAGCGCCATGTCGGACTCGTTGATTGCCTTCCAGCCGGCGATCGACGAGCCGTCGAACATGATGCCGTCCTCGAACGAGTCTTCCACGATGAAACTGGAGCACATGGTGAGATGCTGCCACTTGCCCTTCGGATCGGTGAAACGAAGGTCAACAAAGGGGATATCCTCATCTTTCAGATACTTGAGGACGTCACCGGGTGATTTGAGATTAAGAGACATGGCAAATCCTGATTTCAGCGGTTACGAAAATTTGGAGATAGAGATATTGGCGGGATCGCCGGTAGGGACTTAGATGGCGTCCGAACCGCGTTCGCCGGTACGGACACGAATGGCGTCCTCGACGGGCGAGATGAAGATCTTGCCGTCGCCGATGCGCCCGGTGTGCGCCGCGGATTTGATCGCTTCAATGGCCTTGTCGAGCATCGAATCCTCGATCACGAGCTCAATTTTGACCTTGGGCAGGAAATCGACGACGTACTCGGCGCCGCGATAGAGTTCGGTGTGACCCTTCTGCCGGCCAAAGCCCTTCGCCTCGGTGACCGTGATGCCTTGTAGGCCGATTTCCTGGAGGGCTTCTTTCACTTCATCGAGTTTGAAAGGCTTTATGACGGCCTCGATTTTTTTCATCAGTGTAACTCCCGTGACCAGCGTTTTCTCCTGTCCGCGCAGTGCGCGCGGGTCCTGCCCCACCATTAGTGCAGGGACCGTGCCAAAGTTTCAGCACGGGATAAAACTGCGTGATTCCATATGGTTAAGATGGTTTTTCATTGTCATGTTCGTTTTAGAATTCCCGTAGCAGTGAGCAAAAAATATGCGAATGCCTAATTTTTGATCACACTTTCTTCAGCCGTTCGGCCATGCGGCCGATGGCCCGTTCGATATTATCGGAAGAATTGGCGTACGACACCCGGACATGCCCGCCGCCGCCGTCACCGAAACTGGTGCCGGCGATCGTCGCAACCCCGGCGTCGTCCAGCATGGCGTCCTGGAAACCCGTCGCACTTAGCCCCGTGTCGGTTACGTCCGGGAAAGTATAGAACGCGCCGCCGGGCATCGGGCAGGTGACGCCGGGCAGGGTGTTGAGGCCGTCCACGGTCAGCTGACGCCGCCGTTCGAATGCAGAGATCATCTTGCCGGTGTGATCCTGCGGCCCGTCGAGCGCGGCAATCCCGGCGAACTGTGCTGCGGCGTTGACGCAGGAATGGGAATTGATGGCGAGCCGCGTCGCAGGTTCGACGAGTTCCTCGGGCCAGACCCCGTAACCGAGCCGCCAGCCGGTCATGGCGTAGGTTTTCGACCAGCCGTCGAGCAGAATCACCCGTTGGCGCAGTTCGTCGTCATCGAATGCAGAAACATGCCCGGCCCCGTCGTAGATCATGCGGGCGTAAATTTCGTCGCTCAGGACATGTACGCCCGGATGCCGGCGCAGACCCTCGATCAGGCGACGCATCTCGCCGGCCGGAATCACATTACCGGTCGGGTTTGACGGGCTGTTGAGAATGATCAGCCGCGTCCGCTCGGTGATCTGGGCCAGTACGGCGTCGGCATCGAGCGAGAACCTCGGCGCACCGCTGCCGGCAAGCGCGATTCCGGTCGCGCCGCCGTACTTGATCAGGTTGCCGTAGATCGGAAAACCCGGGTCCGGGTAAAGGATCTCGACGCCCGGTTCGGCAAACATGGTGATGGCGAAGAACATCGTGGTCTTGCCGCCGGGAACGATAAGAACCCGACCAGGATCGATCGTGACGCCGCGGCGCCGTTTGAGATCGCGGACGACCGCTTCACGGAGTTCGAGGATGCCGTTGGCCGCCGTATAGCCGTGATGGCCGTCGCGCAGGGCCTTGATCGCGGCCTCGACCACGTGCGGCGGCGGCGGGAAGTCGGGCTGTCCGATACCCAGATTGATGATGTCGCGGCCGTCGGCGGCAAGCGCCTGGGCCCGGGCCAGGACGGTAAACGCCGATTCGGTCCCGAGCGCCCGAACAGATGCGCTCAACAGGTCGGCCTGTCGGGATGGCGGGGAATCCATCCGGCGATCATCGGACCCGGCGGGGTCGCGATCAAGCGCCGGATTTCGCCCCGTTCGATGGATCGCCCGCACGCGAACTTTGTTTGTCAGCGTGACAAAGACTTTTCGTTTGGCGATCCGGGCGATTGGGCGCAGCGTGCCGGGAACACCAGCCCCGAGCAATCCGGAGCCACCGCCGTTGGGCGATACCACGTCCCCCATTCTGCCGGTCAGCGAGGACACGCCGGTCCGCGCCGTGCTGCTGATCGTCTTCGCGATCTCGATCTTTTCGGTACAGGACGTCATCCTGCGCCTGATGAGCGGGGACTACCCGCTGCTTCAGATTCTGGTACTCCGGGCCGTGGTTGTCATCGTGCTGATGGCCGGATTTCTCTGGATGCGCGGCAGCCTGGGAGTGTTGCGGCCGACGCGCATCGGACTGCTGACGGTCCGTGCGTTTCTGGTCTTCCTAAGCTTCGTCTTCTACTACCTGGCGCTGGTCTCGATCCCGATGGCGGCGGCCGTCGCCATCTACTTCGTGGCGCCCCTAATCCTCACCGGCATGGCTGCGGCGCTGCGCCTGGAGGAGGTCGGTATCAGACGCTGGATGGCCGTGGGCGTCGGACTGGTCGGCGTCATCGTCATTATGCGGCCGGGCATGGATTCCATTGATCCGGCGGCGCTGCTGGCACTCGCCGGCGCCTTCGTTTATGCGGGTTTCAACCTGATGACGCGGCGTCTCGGCCGGACCGAGAATGCCTGGATCCTGTCGTTCTCCCACAATCTCATCGGCTACCTGGTGATCGCCGGGGTCGTCGGCGGTTTTCTCGGCACCGGCGCGTACCAGAACGAGAGCCATCCGGCGCTCGGCTTCCTGACTCGCCCGTGGGTGATACCGGCCTTGACGGACCTCGGGTTGATCGCGTTGACCGGGCTGATCGCGTCCGTCGGTTTCTATTGTCTGACTGAGGGATACCGCAGCGCGCCCTCTAGCCTCGCCGCGCCGTTCGAATACGTCATGATTCCCTGGGCGGTGCTCTGGGGACTGCTCATATGGGACGAGGTTCCCCATCCAATGACCTGGCTTGGCATGGCCTTGATCCTCGGCAGCGGTCTCTACGTCATCTACCGTGAGCGCAACGCCGGTCAACGCATCGTGACCCGCCGGTTCACCCGCTGGCGCCCCTGAGGGCCGATTTATCCGCGACGGCGGTCTCGCCCTCGGGCCGACGGGTTGTTAAGCTCGCACCCGGCAGCATCCGCCAGGTCGCTGAGCAGGGTGCCGGCCGGGGCGGACAACGGGGGAATGCCGCGTGCTGAAGTGGCTTTTCGGACGAAAGCAGGGCGGGGCGGTCAACAGGGACCTGCCGAGCTACGAGGAATCGCGCGACATCGCCGCGTCCGGTTCCGCCGAAAAGCGCCGCTGGCTGGCCAGCCAGCAGGGTCTGCAGCCGGAGTTCCTGTATTACTTCGCGACCGACAAGGACATCGGCGTCCGCAGGGCGGTCGCCAGCAACCCGGACACGCCGCTTCAGGCCGACCGCATCCTCGCCGACGACGAGATCGAGGAAGTCCGCCGTGAACTGGCGGCCAAGATCTGCCGCCTGGTCCCCGAGATCGATCCCCAGGCGAGCGACACCGTCGCCCAGATGGTTATGGAAATCGTAGAGATACTGGCGTCCGACAAGGCGGCCCAGGTCCGCCGCATCATCGCCGAAGAGATCAAGCAACTCGCCGACGTGCCGCCGAAACTGATCGAAAAACTTGCGCGGGACGCCGAGGCCATTGTCGCGGCGCCGGTGCTCGAGTATTCGCCGTTGCTCAACGACCGCCAGTTGATCGAGGTCATCCGTAGCGGGGTCGAGGGCGGCGCGCTGCGCGCCATCGCTCGGCGCAAGAAACTGCGGGCCAGCATTTCGCGTGAGCTCATGCGGATCGACGACGAGACGGTCGCCCGCGAGCTGATCGCCAACAAATCGGCGGAAATCGATGAATCGGAACTGCTGATCGCCGGCAACATGGCCGAGACCAACGAAGCGATCAAGGAATCGATGATCGAGCGCGACGACCTGACGGTCTCGACGATCCGCCGCATCGCCGCCTTCCTTTCCAGCGCCGTGCTCGAACGCCTCGCCGAACGCTACAAGAAGAAGCTGGGCGCCGATGCCCTCAACGAGATCAAGCGCGAGGTGCAGGACCGCATCATGAAAGGCGAGGCCGACACCAAGGTCCTGCCGGGCGAGGAGTCCCGAGGCCGTGCCGAGAGGCTCTTCGGCGAGGGCAAGCTCGACGAGGATACGGTCGTCGAGGCGATCGACGCGGGCGAACGGATGTTCGTCATCCATGCCCTTGCACTGCTCACCGGTCTGCCGTGGGAAAAGGTCCGCGATATCCTGGCCAGCAAGAGCGCCAAGTCGATCTGCTCGCTCGCCTGGAAGGCGGATTTCACGGCCGAGCGCGCGCTGACGCTGCAGATGAAGGTCGGCAAGCTGCAGGGCAAGATGTTGATCCGCCCGGCCAGCGACGGCCGCTACACGCTGTCCGACGACGACATGGAATGGTACCTGGACTTCTTCGAATGAGTTCCTTCAACGACGTTCTAGCCGGCTACGGCACGACCGTGTTCGAGGCCATGACGCGCCTCGCCAATGCCCACAGCGCGATCAATCTGGGCCAGGGCTTTCCCGACACCGACGGTCCCGACGCGCTGAAGGATGCGGCCGAACGCGCCATGCGCGAGATGCCGAACCAGTATCCGCCGATGATGGGCCTGCCCGCCCTGCGCCAGGCAGTCGCCGCCCACAACGCCCGGTTCTACGGCCTCGACGTCGATTGGGAGTCCGAGGTCATTGTCACCTCCGGGGCGACGGAAGCGCTCGCCGACTGCATGCTGGCGTTCCTCAACCCGGGCGACGAGGTCGTGGTGCTGGAGCCGGTTTACGACGCCTATGCACCGATCATCCGGCGCGCCGGTGGCGTGCCGCGGCCGATCCGCCTGCAACCACCGGCGTTCGAGCTGACCGACGCCATGCTCGACGAAGCCTTCGGACCGAACACGGCGATGCTGCTGTTGAACGACCCTCAGAACCCGGCGGGCAAGGTCTATACCGCCGACGAGATTGGCCGTCTCGCCGAACGGGTGATCCGCTCGGACGCCATCGCGGTCTGCGACGAAGCCTACGAGCACATCGTCTTCGACGACCGGCCGCACATCCCGCTGATGACGCTGCCGGGCATGCGCGAACGATGTGTACGTATCGGGTCGGCCGGCAAGACGTTCTCGATGACCGGCTGGAAGGTTGGCTATGCGAGCGGCGACCGTGCGCTCATGGCGGTGCTGGCCAAGGCGCACCAGTTCGTCACCTTCACCGTGCCGCCGATGCTGCAGGCCGCCGTCGCCGAGGGGCTGGGCTTTGCCGACGGCTACTTCGTCGATCTCGCCGCGACCCAGGCGGCGAAGCGCGACCGGCTGGCGGCGGGTCTTCAGGCGGCTGGGCTCGCCGTGACGCCGCCCGGCGGCACCTACTTCGTCAATGCCGGGATCGAGGGGGTCGGGAAGGAGGGTGACGAGGCGTTCTGCCGCGACGTTATCGAACACGGCGGCGTCGCGGCGCTGCCGCTCAGCGCGTTCTACCTGCCCGGAAACGATGCAACGGTCCCGCGCGATTTCGTGCGCTTCTGCTTCTGCAAGGGAGACGCGGTTCTCGACGAGGCGGCGGCCCGGCTCGCCGCCTACCTGGGCGCCAGGGTCTGAATGCATTGATGTTGACGCTGATCGCGGGGACGTCTACATAGGCGCCCTCGATTTCGCCTGTGGTGGCTGTAGCTCAGTTGGTTAGAGCATCGGCTTGTGGTGCCGAGGGTCGTGGGTTCGAATCCCATCAGCCACCCCATTTCCCGACAATTCCCGATTCACACGTCGCTGTTCGCCTGCAGGATGGCGAACATCCTTTTCTCCATGATTGCGCGCTGCGCCCGTAACGTGCGGTCGCGTTCCGCCTGCGCCGGGCCGCGTTCGGGGTCGAGGCGGCGGATCTCCGTGGTAATCGCCGCGTGCTCGAGGCAGAGTTGATCGAAGTCCGGATCCTTGACCCGGATTCGCGTCATCAGGTTGGCGACGCGGCTGACGACGATGTTGACGTGATCGGACATGGCGGTTCTCCGGCTAAGGTCGGCGCCCGGCCGCCGGAACCTAGTGACTGCGACCGGCCGTAACAACCGTCGCATGCACAAAAAAGGCCGGACCCGGTTCGTGCCGGGCCCGGCAAGTCTGACAGGGAGAGTGCGAATCGGATTCTGTACGAATCCTTGAGAATAGTGCCCCATTGACGCGGACTCTGCAGTGTTCGGCGTCACAGAAGTCGCATGCGGACCGGCGAATCGGGCCGGATTTCTGCTTTACAGAAATATGACCGAACCGGTATCACGGACCCGAGACCCTACCCGAAAAGGTGGATTTTGACGGGTAGGGATGGGGTTCGGCATGCACAAGATTGACGTCGTCATCGTCGACAAGAGTCCGATCGTTCTCTCAGGCCTCGCCGCGATCTTCGGCGAGGACTCGCGGTTCACCGTGGTCGCGACGGTGGCCGACGGTGAACGGTTTCTCGAGGCGATTGACCGCATTTCCTGCGACGTCGCCGTGATCGGCTGGGAAATGCCCTACATGGACGGGCGCGATGTGCTGACGGCGCTGAAGGGACGGCAGGATGCCCCGCGCATCGTCGTCTACACCGGCAGCAACAAGCCCGGCATCGGCCGCCAGGTCCTGCAACTCGGCGGCGCCGGTTTCTGCTCCAAGGCGGACCGCCCGGAAGTGCTGATCGACACGGTCGTCGCCGTCGCCGAAGGGCGCATGGTGTTCCCGTTCATGAGCATCGACGCGCCGCAAGCCAGCGGCCTCGACACCCTGACCCGGCGCGAGCGCGACCTGTTGTCGGCGCTCTCCGACGGCCAGACCAACGCGCAGATCGCCAAGTCGCTCGATATCTCGCTCAACACCGTCAAGTTCCACCTCAAGAACCTCTACGAGAAGCTTGGCGTCAACAACAGGGCCCAGGCGGTCGCCCGCTATCTCGCCGGGGACGTGGACATCACGCGATGAGCGCTCCCGACGGCGCAATCCAATCCGACGAGGCCCTCGGGATCGATCACCCGCACGCGCTGGCGTTGGCCCGCGCAACGGAGGCCTCGGCGCGCGCCGCGGCGCAATGGCTTGGCAGCGGCGAACCGATCGACCTCAGCCGTGCCGCACGGATCGCCATGAAGCGAAAACTCGACGAGGCGCCGTTCGCCGCCGAAATCGTCATCGGCGACGGTCCCGACGACACCAATCACACGTCGCCGCTGTCGATCGGCAAACGGATTGGTCCGTCCGGTGTCGCGGCGACGCACGAACTGGCACTGGATCCGACGGAGGGCGCGAGTTTTCTCGTTCACGGGCAAACCAACGCTCTATCGGTCGCCGCGCTGGCCCCACCCGACACATTCCTGCGTCCGGGACCCGCGTTCTACATGGCAAAGGTGGCCACGTCGCGCGAGGTTCAAGGCTTGATCGACCCGACGGCGCCGGTCTCCGAGATTCTCGCGACGACGGCCCGCGCGCTCGGCAAGCAGGTCAAGGAACTTACGGTCTTCGTCCTGGAGAAGTCCCGTCACCGGCGGCTGATCGAGGAGATCGAGCATGCCGGCGCCCGCGTTGCGCTGTTTCCCGCAGGCGATGTCGCCGGCGCGCTGATGGCGGCGACGCCCGATTCCGGCATCGACCTGATGATCGGCACCGGCGGATCGTCGGAAGGCATCATTTCGGCCGCCGCCATCCGAGCGCTCGACGGCGTCTTCATGGCCCGTTTCGATCCGCAGCTCGCTACCGAGCACATTGCCGTTCGCGAGGCGGGGCTCGACACCGCGCGCTGGATGGAGGCCGACACGCTGGCGCAAAGCACCGACATCCTGATCGCGGCAACGGGTATCACCACGGGCATCCTGCTCGACGGGATCGCACAGACGTTTCAGAGCGAGAGCGCGCAAACCATGATCCTGTCGGGCGCGACCGGCGACCGCTGCATTACCACGACCTACCGCCCGGCGGGTACCGGCCCGGAATACGTCGACAGCCTGGAGGCGTACGCCGATGCCATTGAATAGGATATCCGACCGCCCGATCATCCTCGGCATTGTCGGCGACTCCGGTGCCGGCAAGACGACTCTCGCCCGCGGCATCGCCAACATGCTCGGACCCGACCGGGTTTCGATCATGTGCACGGACGACTACCACCGCTACGGCCGCCATGAACGGCCGAAACTGGGCATCACCGCCCTGGATCCGGAGGCCAACTACCTCGGCATTCTCGAACAGCACGTGCAGCTGTTGCGTCGGGGCCAGACAATCCTCAAGCCGGTCTACGACCACAATGACGGCACGTTGGCGCCGCCGGAGCTCATGGAGCCGACCGAATACATCATCATCGAGGGGCTTCTCGGCTACTCGACACGGGCCATGCGCGACTGCTACGACGTGAAAGTCTACGCGGAACCCACCGAGGACCTGCGGCTGCGCTGGAAGATCGAACGCGACACCAAGGCGCGTGGCTACGATCTGGAGGAAGCCTTGCGCGCCATCGACGAACGCGCCGAGGCCCGTATCAAGCACATCCAGCCACAGCGCACGTTCGCCGACATAGTCGTGAAGTTCTTCCCGCCGCCGGGCAATACGGAAGAAACCGGCGCGCACCTCAACGTGACCCACACGCTGCGCCCGACCCTGCCACACCCGGACCTGACGCCGGTGCTGGAAGCCGGCGCCAACAACGGCATCACGCTCGAGTTGTCACGCGACACCGACGGCAAACCCGTCGACATCCTGCAGATCGACGGCGATATCGGTGACCGGCGCGCCCGCAAGCTGGAGAACCTGTTGTGGGACCTGATCCCGGAGGCCCAGTACCTGCGTGACGCCCTGGGCGAGTTCGGTGAGGAAAAGAACCGACAGGTCTCGCATCCGCTGGCGCTGTCGCAGTTGCTGATTACCTATCACATGGTCAAGGCGGCGCTCGGCCACCACGCCATCTGACGCCCGCCAACCCTACCAGCCGCGGCGCATCTCCGTGGTGATGAAATCGGCGTGTCGCATCGGACCGCTCCGGTCGTCGGCCGGGAACTTCTTGGCCCACGCGTTCATCTTGACGGTCAGCGTGCAGAGCAGGGCGCCGATCCGGTCGTGGCCACCCTCAACCAGTTGCCGGAATGACTCGAACGTCTGCGCATCCATGTCGGACCACATCGCGTCCGTGCTGCGTGACACGCCGTCGAACTGCTGTTGCAGGGCCCGGCTGATCCGCTCGACCTTCGTCTTGACCGTCGTGCAGTTCTTCTGAATCCCGTAATCGCGGCTCAACTGGCGATGCGCCAGCAGCTCCGAGGTCGCGCGCAGAAAGTCGAGAATCACAGGCCTGATGGCGTCGAGGCACTGCCGGTAATACGCCACCGACAGATAGACGTCACCGTAGTCCTCGAGGAATGCTGGCACATCCTCCACGGGAATGCCCAGTTTCTCCGACATCGCGCGCAGTCGACGCTTGGTGACGCGGACATCGGGGTGGAGAAACAGGTTGCGCCAGTCGCCGTTCACCTTGGCGCCTGAATCCTCGGAGAACAGGTTTACCGTCATCTTCTGCAAGAACGGCTGCATGTAGGACTGGAGCTCCGCCTGCTTGCTGTCAGAAAGGCGCAGATGATCGTGGTCGTCGACCTCGATCCCGATCCTCCGCAGAGAAATCCGCAAGCTGTAGACGTCGTAACTCGGCAACTCGGCGAGAGCTTCCAGCATCGTGGTGTCGTTGAGACTGACGTCCGAGAAGAACTGTTCAACCTGGGCCGGATAGATATGGCCGCGGCCGACGTCCTCGTCGTTGAACAATTCAATGACGCTTTCGAGGTAACTGTTCTTGATCATCCGCGCGCGTTTAAGCGCCGCGCTCTCAAGCGGCACGATCACCAGCGGCAAGATCGATAGGGAGTCCCGGTCTTCGTCGCTGAAATACGGTTCCTGATGGTCGGCGACCGGTTGAGGTACGCCCATATATGCCTCGTCGGGTGTCTGACGAATGACCGAGTTCTTCGATCAGACAACATCCTCGATTTCGTCGCCCCCGTCTTCTGCGGGCAGCATGCTCATCTTCTGCGCGTGGTTGAGTGAGATGATGGAGAACTACACTAAGTCGCGTACCGAAAACGTGCAAGAACTCAATGCGTTAAACGGAATAACTGTTGTTTCTGTGAAATGTCGCATGGCTTCGGGATGCCGACTGCCGTTGAATCCTCGACACGGGCCAAAAAATAGTCCGGATCCGCGCCTGAATACTGGACATTTCGGCCAGGATTGGCGACAAGCACATGACTTTTTCCTGGGATCGCGTCCGGATGGACGATAGGGCAGACGGTAACGCAAGGGCACGTCGAAGACGGGAGCCGAGAGAATGGCAATGGCAGCAGACGATCAGGCAAACCTCAATGACGAAAGCGGCATTGCCGTCGACCACGCGAGAATGGCCAACGCGATACGATTTCTGGCCGCCGATGCGGTGCAGACCGCGAAATCGGGCCATCCCGGGATGCCCATGGGCATGGCCGATGTGGCTACCGTCCTGTTCAGCCGATACCTGAAATTCGACGCTGCCGATCCGCAGTGGCCGGATCGCGACCGCTTCGTGCTGTCGGCCGGGCACGGTTCCATGCTGCTCTATGCCTTGCTCTATCTCAACGGCTATCCGGGCATGGACATCGATCAGATCCGCAACTTCCGCCAACTCGGCTCGATGACGGCGGGGCATCCGGAATACGGCCACGCGCCGGGGATCGAAACCACGACCGGTCCGCTCGGCCAGGGACTGGCCAACGCCGTCGGCATGGCCCTTGCCGAGCGCATGATGGCGGCCCGCTACGGCGACGCGCTTGTCGATCACTTCACCTATGTCATCGCCGGCGACGGCTGCCTCATGGAGGGCATCTCGCACGAGGCGATCTCGATGGCCGGGCACCTGCGGCTCTCCAAGCTGATCGTCCTGTTCGACGACAATTCCATCAGCATCGACGGCGGCACCGATCTCGCCGTCAGCGACGACCAGCAGGCGCGTTTCAAGGCCAGCGGCTGGGACGTTCGAGCCGTTGACGGTCACGATCCCGAGGCCATCGGGGCGGCTATCGAAGCCGCCCAGCAGACCAACAAGCCGTCGATGATTGCCTGCAAGACCGTCATCGGCTTCGGTGCGCCCAACAAGCAGGGCACGGCATCGACCCACGGCGCGCCGCTTGGCGACGAGGAAATCGCCGCCGCGCGCGACGCGCTGGGCTGGACTGCCGGCCCGTTCGAGGTGCCCGTCGACGTGCTCGATGCCTGGCGTCACGTGGGAAGCCGGGGACAGAGCGCGAGCGCCGCCTGGCAGGACCGTCTCGATGCCTCGGACAATCGCGATGCCTTCAGTGCGGCCCTGGCCGGGGACGTTCCGGCGGCCGCGTTCAAAGCCCTTGCCGCGCACAAGGCAAAGGTCAGCGAGGAAGCGCCCGGCTGGGCGACTCGCGTCGCCTCGGGCGAGGCGCTCGGTGCCATGTCCGGCGTGTTCCCCGCGCTGATCGGCGGCTCCGCCGACCTGACGGGCTCGGTCAATACGAAGACCAAGGACATGGAGCCGGTTACACCGGCCGATTTCTCCGGTCGCTACATCCACTACGGCGTGCGTGAGCACGGCATGGCCGCGGTCATGAACGGGATTGCGCTGCACGGCGGTTTCCTGCCGTATGGCGGAACCTTCCTGGTCTTCACCGACTACATGAAGGGGGCCATGCGCCTGTCGGCGCTGATGGGCCAGCAGGTCGTCTACGTGCTGACCCACGATTCCATCGGCCTGGGCGAGGACGGCCCGACCCACCAGGCGGTCGAAACCCTGGCGTCGCTCCGGGCCTTGCCGAACTTCAACACGTTCCGTCCCTGCGACGGTGTGGAAACGGCCGAGTGCTGGGCACTGGCGCTCGAGAACAAGAACACGCCGTCGGGCATGGTACTGACCCGGCAGGGACTGCCGACGCTCAGGACCGAGCTTGTCGCCGACAACCTGTGCGGCCGGGGCGGTTACGTCCTCGCAGAGGCCGACGGCGGCGCGGACTCGCGCGCCGTTACCCTGATCGCTTCCGGCTCCGAGGTCTCCGTCGCCATGGCCGCGCGGGATATCCTGAAATCGGGCGGCATCGACGCCGCCGTCGTTTCCCTGCCGTGTTTCGAACTGTTCGACGCGCAGGACGCCGCCTACCGGAATAAGGTGCTCGGCACGGCACCGCGGGTCGGTGTCGAAGCCGCGGGCGGTTTCGGCTGGGACAAGTACCTGGGTGAGAACGGGCGTTTCGTCGGCATGACGGGTTTCGGTGCTTCGGCGCCGGCCAAGGACCTGTTCCCGCACTTCGGCATCACCGCCGAACGCGTCGCCGAGGAAGCCCGGGAACTGGCCGGGGCCTGATCGGCACCGGTCCTGAAGATAGGTCGGGCCGGCTATGGCCCATCGTGGATGGAGGACATCAATGGACTTTGACCGCCTGGTAGCAACGGCGCAGGAAATGGTTTCGGGCAATCGCGGACTGCTAGCCGCCGACGAGAGTACCGGTACCATCGGCAAGCGGTTCGACCAGATCGGCGTCGAAAATACGGAACCCAATCGCCGCGCCTATCGTGAAATGCTGTTCCGTTCCGAGGGTCTTGGCGAGTTCATTTCCGGCGCCATCCTGTTCGACGAGACGATCCGCCAGAGCGCGGCCGACGGCACGCGGCTCGTTGAACTGCTCGAGCGCCAGAAGATCGTCCCCGGCATCAAGGTCGATGCCGGCGCCAAGGCGCTGCCGGGCAGCCCGGGCGAGAAGGTCACCGAGGGCCTCGACGGTCTGCCGGCGCGGGTCGAGGAGTACGTCTCTCTCGGCGCCCGGTTCGCCAAGTGGCGCGCCGTCATCACCATCGCCGACGACGCGCCGAGCGGCCACTGCATTCACGTTAACGCCCATGCGCTCGCCCGCTACGCCAAGATCTGCCAGGAAGGCGGGTTGGTGCCGATCGTCGAGCCCGAGGTGCTGATGGACGGCGATCACGACATTGACCGCTGCGAGCAGGTCACCGAGGACACTCTCGAAGCCGTGTTCGCCGAGCTCTACGCCCAGGAAGTCGCCCTCGAGGGTATGATCCTCAAGCCGAACATGGTGATCTCGGGTATGGACTGTGCCGAACAGGCGAGCGCCGACGAGGTCGCGGCGCGCACCATCGCCTCGCTCAAGCGGTGTGTGCCGGCGGCGGTTCCGGGCATCATGTTCCTGTCCGGCGGCCAAACGGAAGAGCAGGCAAGCGAGCATCTGAACATCATGAACCGCGATTGCGGACCGCTGCCGTGGGCCGTCAGCTTCTCGTACGGCCGGGCGCTACAGCAGTCGGCGCTCAAGGCCTGGTCCGGCAGCGAAGCGAACCTTCCGGCCGGGCAGTCGGCGCTGCTGGAGCGCGCCAAGGCGAACCGCGACGCCACCGCCGGCAAACTGGCGGCCTGACGAGATGGCCGACCGCCCAGTCAAGATCGCCCCGAGCATCCTGTCCGCCGACTTCGCGCGGCTCGGCGAGGAAATCCGGGCGATCGAGGCGGCGAGCTGCGACTACGTCCACATCGACGTCATGGACGGGCACTTCGTGCCCAACCTGACGTTCGGACCGCCGGTCATCAAGGCGCTGCGCCAGGTCACCAGACTGCCGTTCGACGTCCACCTGATGATCGATCCGGCGCAACCGCATCTCGAGGCGTATGCGGATGCCGGGGCCGACATCATCACCGTGCACGTCGAGGCCGACAAACACCTCGACCGCAGCCTGCAGATGATCCGGGGATTCGGCAAAAAGGCGGGGGTATCGCTCAATCCGGCGACCCCGGCCGATACCATTGCGCACGTACTCGACGGTCTCGACCTCATCCTGGTCATGAGCGTGAACCCCGGTTTCGGCGGTCAGTCGTTCATTCCATCGCAGGTCGAGAAAATACGTCAAATCAGGAACATGATCGGCGATCGTGACATCGAGCTCGAAGTCGACGGCGGCATCAATCCGGAAACCGCGGCGACCGTCGCGGCCGCCGGTGCCAACGTACTGGTCGCCGGCAGCGCGGTGTTCGGTGATGGCAATTACGAGGCCAACATCCAGGCCTTGCGCCAGAGCGCGACGGACGCCAGCTGAAACGGGTCAGGTAATCGCGTCGATTTGCTCGTCGGTCATCGAACCGGGCACGATGGTGATCGGGATGTGGAAGCCGCCCGACATCTCGTTGACGATGTGACTGACGATCGGACCCGGGCCGTTGCCGGAAATCGAGGCGCCGAGCACCAGGATGGCGATCTGCGGCTCCTCGTCGATCAGCTTGACGATTTCCTCTTGGGGCTTGCCGAACCTGATGAAGACGATCGGCATCTTGCCGGTGCGTTTCTGGACGACTTCGCCGACCACCCGGCACATCTCTTCGGCCTGTTCGCGGCCCTCCTGTTCCATCAGGTTGCCGATGCCGACCCAGTGCTGGAACTCGGCCGGCGGCACCACGTAGGCGAGCGCGATGCGCCCGTTCGTGTTGTTCGCGCGATTACAGGCGAAACGGAGCGCCACCTCGAATTCCTCGCTCTCGTCCACAAGGCACAGAAAGACGCGTTCGCCTTCCTTGGCTTCGACTTCCTCGGCTTCGACTTCCGCTTCGCCGGCACCTGACCCTGGTTCGCTCATGAACTGACCTGTTTCTGCCTGTTTCTTGCCAATTTTACTGCTCAGCGGCGCGCGAATACAGCGTTTGCGAACCAGCCCGCGGCCGCGGCTACAAGCACTGCGAGTATGCCATAGGCCAGGGAGTAGCGGTGAGCAAAATCGAAGATGCTGGCCTCGACGCCGAACTTCCGGATGTTCAGGAGTGACGTCTGCGTATCGACCAGTTCGCCGTTCTGGAACAGGTAAACGTCGATGCCGTAGGTCCCGACGCTGACGTTGGCCGGGAAGTGAATGTTGGTGCGGAACAGGCCGTGTCCGAGGAACGACAGGCTGTTTGGGCGCTCGGCATAGAGCCCCTGGGCCTGCTTGATGCGGAGCAGCGCGTCGGCGAAGGGTTGCGGGTTTTCGATGAGTTGATGCGTCACCAGCGGCTTGAACAGAAGGTGTTCCTTGCCGATCTGGTGAATGTCGGCATCCTTCGCCGGCACGAAGTCGTCGATCGGGCGGTTGGCGGCAATCGCGTAGTAGGACGGCACGTCGGTGAACGTGATCTCGTCGCCGTTGACCCAGATACCGGCGACCCGTTCCTTGACCCGCACGACATGGTTTTCCTGCGGGCCGCGCACGACCACGGCGACGTCTCCGTCCTGCGACGTTGCGCCGAACAGCAACAGGTCGGTGCCGGAGAAACCGGCGGTAATCGCCACCACCGGATTGGACAGGTCGATCACCAGGTCCTGGGCCCGCAACAGCGGCGCGGCAAACACCACCATCACGGCAGCCACGACCGCGACCACGGCCGTCTTCCACCTCTCGTTGCGTGACGCGCCAACCGCTCGATCGTGTGTCGCCGGTTGCATCAGTGTTCTCCCGCCACGCCGAGGGAGTAGAGCTCCGCCGGCGTCGCCACGAGGTCGTAACCCAGTTTCGCGCACACCATGATGACCATCAGCGCCAAAAGGCCGCGAAGCTGCTCTCCGTGTAGTTTGGCACCGGCGCGGGCGCCGAACTGCGCGCCGATGACCGCACCCGCCAGCAACAACAGCGCCAGCACGATATCGACCGTCTGGTTGTTGACCGACTGCAGGATGGTGACGTTGGCGGTCACGAAAATGATCTGGAAGAGCGAGGTGCCGACGACAACCGCCGTCGGCATGCCCAAGATGTAGATCATCGCCGGCACCATGACGAAGCCGCCGCCGACACCCATGATGGCCGCCAGCACGCCGACGAACGCACCGATGAAGAACGGCAGCAGTGCGCTGATGTAGAGTTTAGACTTCCGGAACCGCATCTTGAACGGCAGGCCGTGCATCCAGTTGTGATGGTGCCGTTTCGCGCGCGCCACCTGGCGGCCTGACTTCATCATGGTGCGCAGGCTCTCAACCAGCATCAGCGAGCCGATGATTCCCAGGAACACGACGTAGGAGAGCTTGATGACCAGGTCGACCTGACCGATCTCGCGCAACAACGTGAACAGCCAGACGCCCGAGCTCGAACCGACCACACCGCCGACCAGCAAGACGAGGCCCATCTTGACGTCGACGTTGCCGCGCTTCCAGTGGGCGAGAACCCCGGATATGGACGACGCGACGATCTGGTTGGCCTCGGTCGCGACGGCTACAGCCGGCGGAATGCCGACGAAAATCAGCAGCGGCGTCATCAGGAAGCCGCCGCCGACACCGAACAAGCCGGACAGAAATCCGACACCGCCCCCCATGCCGAGGATCAGGAAGATATTGACCGAGACCTCAGCGATGGGAAGGTAGATGTCCATCCAGACGCCTCAGGGCCGCACGGCTGTTGCGTCGCGGCATAGGGCGACGACGGCGATGCTGACGTGGGTATCTGACAGGCGCATCTGGCGAAAAATGTATTATTCTTGAGTTATTTAGCGCTTGTATGCGAAGTGCCGCATGTTGTCAACGCGAGCCGGTCCCTTGGCTCGTCGGAAGTACGCTACTGGTGCATCCAGTCGCGGATTACTTCTGCGCCGCGATCCGGGTGCCGTTCGATCAGGCCGATGACCCGTCGACGCAAGCGCTCGTGATTGCCGCTGGTGTGCTCATGCTGCTCCGTTGCCGCCTGGATGTGTTCACCCGGAGAGGGCGGCAGGCGAAAACGGATGCGGTCTTCCGAGGCGCGCCGACCATCCTCGTCCGCGTGCAGGGACGGGTGGTCGAGTAACCCAACCCCATACCCTCGGCCCTGAAACCACGGCAGCACCAACGGGACAACGATCACCAAAGCGATGATCAGCATGGCGGCGGCGGTCATGTTCCGGTCCCTGGTCACGGTTTGTTAACCATGGAACCTTAGCATGACCGGCCATGAAAACGTTCCCGGATCTTCGAACCATCCTGACGGCAGCCTTTCTGGCGATCGCGGTGCCACCCGTCGCTGTCGCCGGCAGCATGGCCAATGCGCAATCAACGGTCGGCGTCGGCGCCGCGCAGGTCTACGTGCACCCGCAAAAGGGGTTCGAGCTGACGGTTCCGGCCGACGCGGAAATCATCGAACGCGAAGCACCGGTCGATGTCTCCGTCCGCTCCCGCGAGGGCTGGGTGATGCACGTGCAATCCGGACCGGCCTCGCCGAACAGTACGCTCGAGGCCATGGCAGCGAAGCTCGAATCGCTCTACCTCGGCGCCAACCGGCCGTGGTCACTGAAGTTGTACGGGGGCAGGACGACGATCGCGGGCATTGCCGCCTACGAAAGCCTTTACGAAGGATCGGGGAGCAAGACCCGCGCGGTCATCATGCGTGCCGGCAACCTCGACATGGCGATCCTGTTCATCGCGCCGGAACGGGTGTTCAGCGAGACCCAGGGCGTGTTCGACTTGATGATGGCCCGTTTCAAGCCGCCGCAGGGACCGTCAGCGCCGGCGATGGCCGAAAGTGCGAACGCACCGGTCCGGGGCGGACCCGGCCTGTTCGATGATGGCGCCATGGGCATATCGATCAGTTACCCGGCGGGCTGGCAGGTCAGTCAGCCGGCGCCCCACATGGTCGTCTTTTCCATGCCGCCCGAACATGGCGGCGGCCCGGCCAATGCCAGCATCCAGAACGTCGCCAGCTCGTTCTCCGGCAGCGATACGGCGGCCGTCGAGGGCGTGCTGCAGGAAATCATGGCGCAACTCGCCTATTCGGTCAGCGACGTCCACCACTCGGAAGCGCACCCCATCCGGCTCGCCCGGGCGGAGGGACCGCCGGCCGAGGGCCGGCAGCTCGTTTCCGACTACACCCGGTTCGAAACACCGTTCCGGCAGTGGTCGATTGCCATGCCGCGCGCCGGCAGCGACACGGTGCACGTGTTCACCTTCGTCGCACCCCGGGAATCATTCGACATCGTGCGGCCCGAAATCGAGAGTATGGTTCAGTCGTGGACCCTGACACCGGTTGCGCGATAACATCCGGGCATGACCTGGCCGGCCCCGTTGAAATGCGTTGCGCGACCGCTACTGGCGTTGTCCATCATCGCCCTCGCGTCGCCATGGGGCCTGGCCTCAGCACAAACCAGACCGACCATCGACAAACTGGTCGCGACCTTCGATGACGTCGTTTTCGGCGCGGAGTTCGAGGCCACGCCGCGGTCAAATGTCATCGCCAAGTGGAGCGGTCCTCTGCGCGTCAGCGTTAAGGGGCAACCCAAGGATCATCATATCTCCTACCTGCGGGCGCACCTTCGTTCGATCATCGACCTGACCGGCCTCGAAATGGCGCCGGTCGACGACCAGACGGCGAAAGAGAACGTCACCATCGCCTTCGTTCCCGCCAGCCAGATGTCGAAGGTCAAGGTGGCGACCGTCGACCCGAAGTTGATCCAGACACTAGCGGGACCCCAGAGCTGTTATTTTCTGTCGTTTCGCGAAACGCCCGACGAGATTTCCCGCAGCGTCATCGTCGTCAACAAGGAACGCACGGCACGGGCCATCAACCATTGCCTCCTAGAGGAGGTTCTGCAGAGCCTGGGGCTGCCGAATGACTCCGATTTGATCCGCCCCTCCGTATTCAGCGATCTCGACAATCCGACGCAGCTGACCCGTTCAGACGAGATCCTCGTTCGTGCGCTCTACGATCCGCGCCTCAAGGTCGGCACACCAAGGGAGGAGGCGCTCGTTGTCGTTCGCACCATTATCGAAGAACTGGATGCGTCGCTGCCACCGGAATAGGATAGTTAGCCGGTCGAGGGCGCGTCGGGCCCGTTGGTTTCAGGCATACGCAACGTTTTCTTAACGGCGCTCAACTAGCCTCTATCGGATGGCATGAACTGGTTTTCCGCCCCCTGGGACCGGGCGACGGGCAGTTCGAATGGGCGGGCAGAAGACATCGTGGCGGCAATCAGTATCCGCAAGCTCTTCGGTATGCGAAGCGACCCGAATGATCGGGCGCTTGGTGCACTTGCCTACATGCCCGGCGGCATCTTCGATCTTGTCCTAGCCTCCATCTTCATCAATGTCCTCGGTCTCGCACTGCCGCTCACGCTGCTGCAAGTCTACGACCGCATCATCCCCGCCGATGCGGCCGGCACCCTGTCCCTGCTTGTAATCGGCGTTGGCATCGCCCTCGTCCTCGAGGCATTGCTGCGGCTCGGCCGTTCCTACGTGAGCGGCTGGATGGGGGCGCGGTTCGAGCATCTCGCCGGCTGCAATGCCATGGAAAAGCTGCTGCGTTCGCCGGTCGTCGACTACGAGCGCGAGGGCGCCGGCGTTCACCTCGAACGCATGACATCCCTCAACGTCCTCAAGGAGTTTTACGCCGGTCAGGCCGTCCTTGCCGTCTGCGATCTGCCGTTCGCCATCCTTTACCTCGGCGCCGTGTGGTACCTCGCCGGGCATCTCGTCGTTGTGCCGCTGATCCTCATCGTCGCCTTCTTCCTCGTCGCCGGCTTCGTCGGCCGCAAGTTGAAGGACTCGCTGGAGAGCCGGATGCTCGCCGACGACCGGCGTTACAATTTCATTATCGAGGTTCTCGGCGGCATCCACACCATCAAGGGCCTCGCGATGGAAGAGCAGATGCTGCGCCGCTACGAACGGCTGCAGGAAACCTGCGCGACCTCCGAGCGCTCGGTGTCGCTCAACAGTTCCGCCGCCCAAAGCACCGGTGCCGTGTTCTCTCAGGTTACCATGTTCGCCGTCGTCGGTTACGGCGCGACTTTTGTCATCGACGGGGTACTCACGATCGGCGGCCTCGCGGCCTGCACCATGCTGTCCGGCCGCGCCATGCAGCCGCTGCAGCGGGCCGTCGGCATCTGGACGCGGTTCCAGTCGATCGCGCTTGCCCGCGACAGGCTCCGTAAACTGATGGCCATGGAGTTCGAGGCCGACGACGATCTGCCCGATATGGGCCCCATCAAGGGCGACCTCGAGCTCCGCAACGTCTCCTACTTCTACGGAAAGAACCGCGACGGTGAGGACCTGCCCTGGATCTTCCAGAATATCTCGCTGCGTGTGAAGCCCGGCGAGGCGGTGGGCATTCGGGGCAGCAATGCCAGCGGCAAGACGACCTTGCTGCTGATGATGAACGGCGTGATTCACCCGACCTCCGGCGACGTACTCGTCGACGGCAGCCCGATCAGCAGGTTCAACCCGACCTCCGTCCGCCACACGATCGCGCTGCTGCCGCAGAACGCCACCATGTTCAACGGCACGATCCTCGAAAACCTGACCATGTTCCGCCGCGAGAAAGAGCCCGAGGCCATGGACATGGCGCGTCTTCTCGGGCTCGACCACGTGGTCGCCCACATGCCCATGGGGTATGACACGATGGTCGGCGACGGCGCCGGCGAAAACCTGCCGCGCGGCATCAAGCAACGCGTCGCCATTGCCCGTGCAATGGTCGACAAGCCCAGAATTCTTCTGTTCGACGAAGCCAACACAGCGATGGACAGCAAGGGCGACGCGATGCTGAAGGATCTGCTCGAACGCCTCAAGGGACGGGTGACCCTGGTCCTCGTGTCGTCCCGCCCGTCCTTGCTCAGCATTGCCGACCGGGTCTACCAGATCGAGGACACCAAGCTTATCGAGTTGCCGCCGCAGGCAAGCGGCCCGAATGTCCCGCCGGCCGCGCAGCCAAACCCGCAACAACCCGGTATTCAACCGGAAGCCGGACCTGCGGGGGCGCAATGACCGGATCCTTCCCGCGCATCGAGGGGCATCACCGGTCCGCTCCGAAACCGGGGCCGGCCCTCGAACCCTTGCCGAACGCCCCGGAGCCACAGGAACCGAAGAAGGAGAGCACGGCGTCCCGTATCCGCAAGCGCGGCGGCGATGCCATTTCCAGGGACGTCGCATCGTCACTCCTGAAGGGCGACGCGGGCACGGTACGGCGCGCGGAGCGGCTGCCGGAATCGCGGTTGGATGACGTCGTCCTGCCGACCGGCACGTTCGAATCCGTCGCTTCGAGCGACGCGCCCAGAAGCCACGGCACGCCGGACAAGCCATCGACCGAGACCGCCGGCGCACCGCCAAGTCCGCCCGGCGACGGCTCTGGCCGAGATATTCCCGACGAGCTGCCGCCGCCGGACGACAACGACATGGCGTCAGCGCTGCACGGGCTTCGGGAAAAGACCGACATTTCCAACTGTCTGATTCCGCTCTTGAAGGCCATGCAGTGGCGCGGCCACCCGCGCCACATCGCAGAGTCGATCCCGCACTTCCTCGACACCCTCGATATCACGGCGTTCCGGAATGTCTTCGCCAATCTGCGCTATGAAAGCTGGCCCATAGAGATCGACGCCGCGCGCGTGGACACCCGCTTGTTGCCCTGCCTGTACCTGCCCGAGGGCCGCGACGCCATGGTTCTGATCGAACGCGACGGCGACATGATCAAGGTGTTTGACGGCGGCGAGGATGATGAGGCGACGATCCCGATCGCCGAGTTGAAGGGAACCGCATACGTCTTCCATCAACTCGAAGAGGAAGCCGCGTCGAAACAGATCCAGCAACGCCAGGGCTGGTTCCGCATGATCATCGAACGCTTTCGCACACTCGGCTATCAGGTTCTCGGACTGACATTAATTCTGAACCTACTGGCCCTTGCGACACCGCTGTTCGTCATGGCGGTTTACGACAAGGTCGTCGCAACAGGGTCGCTCCCGACCCTCAGCTACTTCGCCATCGGCGTCGGCATCGCGATCATGTGCGACCTGATCATTCGCGGTGTTCGATCCAGGGTACTCGCATTCATCGGTGCGCGGCTCGATAATATCGTCGGGAATGCCGTTTTTCAGCGCATTCTCTTCTTGCCGCCGGCTTTCACGGAGCGGGCGACTGTCGGCGCCCAAGTGGCGCGTATCAAGGATTTCGAGACGGTGCGCGAGTTTTTCACCGGACCGATGGCACTGACGTTCTTCGAGCTGCCGTTTACCTTCATCTTCGTCATCGTCATCGCCGCGCTGGCCGGTCCTCTGGCCTTTGTGCCATTACTGATGATTGTTGTCTTCATCGTTCTCGGGTTCGTCATCCAGCCACTGATCCAGGGCAGCGTCGCGCGCGCCGCGAAGGGTGGTTCCCGTCGCCAGGAGCTGCTTGTCGAGACCCTCGGGAACATGCGTGCCGTCAAGACATCCGGGGCCGAGGAGAAATGGCTGGAACGCTATCGCGACTACTCCGCGCGGGCGTCTCTCAACAGTTTTTACACGGCGCAGTACGGATCGCTGCTGAACACGATCTCGAGCATCCTGATGACGGCATCCGGGCTCGGCACCGTTGCGTTCGGCGTGTTCCGGGTTCTGGGCGGCAATATGACGATCGGCGCGCTGGTCGCATCGATGATCCTGGTGTGGCGTATCCTCGCACCGTTACAGATGGCGTTCGTTTCGATGACCCGGATTACCCAGGTCCGTTCGAGTGTCGCCCAGATCAACGGACTGATGAACCTCAAGGCCGAACGCGAGACCGACTCTATCGTCATTCCGCTGAAGCGTTTCGTCGGTCGCATTTCGTTCTCCCGTGTGTCGCTGCGGTACAGCCCGGAGGCCGATCCCGCCCTGGTCGGCGTGACGTTCGACGTGGAGCCTGGCGAAGTCGTCGCAATCGTCGGCGGAAATGGTTCCGGCAAATCGACGTTGCTTAAGCTGCTGGCCGGTCTTTACGTCCAGCAGGCGGGCAGCGTGCGCATCGATGACCAGGACGTCCGCCAACTCGACGTCATCGAGCTTCGGCACGCAATTTCCTACGTCCCGCAGGTCTACCAGTTCTTCTACGGCACCATTGCCCAGAACCTGCGACTGACCCATCCCACCGCGTCCGACGAGGAATTGTGGTGGGCCTGCAAGGAAGCCGGCGTGCTCGAGGACGTACTGGCGCTCGAGCAGGGGTCGGGAAAATGGAAGCGTAGCGGTTTCGAGGTTCGCATCGGCGATTCCGCCGGCGCGCAGATGCCGACCAGTCTTTTGCAGCGCCTGAACCTCGCGCGCGGATATCTGAAGCGTGCACCGATCATGCTGTTCGACGAACCGGGCAACGGCCTTGATTATGAGGGCGATCAGACATTTATGAAGAAGGTTGAACGCCTCAGAGGGAACACGACGGTGTTTCTCGTGACCCACCGACCCAGCCATCTCCGAATGGCTGACAAGATCGTCTGGATGGACACCGGGCATGTCCGTGCCGTCGGCCCCGCCGATCAGATCCGCGAACAGTTGCCGAAGGACTTCCTGTGATGAACGTCATGCCGGACCCCAAGGCAAACCCGCCAAAGGACGAAAAGTCCGAGCACAAGACGGAGCGCGTCAAACGCGGTGATCGCCAGACGCGTTTCCTTGCCCAGTCGGTCATTCTGGAGGAGGCCGGGAGTTCCGGTCTCGTGCGCATCGCCCTGATCACGATTTCACTGGTAATCTGCGCGTTCGTCGCGTGGTCCGCCGTGACCAAGGTCGATGAGATTGCCGTGACCTCCGGCGAGGTCATCCCGGACGGCCGCGTCCAGACCATCCAACACCAGGAAGGCGGGTCCATCCTGGAGATCCCGGTCGTCGACGGCCAGATCGTCGAGGAAGGCGATCTCCTGATCCGCCTTGATCCGACCCTTGTGAACGCCGAACTGGAACAGCAGAAGGCGCGGCTCGTTTCCCTGCAGTTGCAGGCGGAGCGCCACCGCGCAATCGGTGAGAACCGAGAACCCGATTTCTCCTTCGCGCCGCCCGAATTCCTCAGCGAAATCCAGGACCAGCGGCAAATCCATCAGAGCCAGCTCCTGGCTGCGGAGAACCGCCGGAAGGTGCTCCAGGATCAGATCGCCCAGCGCGAGGCCGAACTGGACACTTTTCTAGAACAGGAACAGACCCTGCTTCGCAATCTCTCCATTCTCGAAGACGAACTCGCGATGCGCGGCGACCTGTATCAGAAGGGTCTATCGTCACGGACCGTCTATCTCGACGTCCAACGCGAGGTGAACGATGCAGTCGGCGACCTGGCGGCGCTGACCAGCGAACGCAAACAGACGGAAGAGGCGCTAGAAGAATCCAGAAACAGGCTTGCCGAGGCCAGCACCGACATTCGTGAGCAGTCACTCGACCAGATGGGTGATCTGCAGGCCGAGATCGCGGCGCTGCGTCAGGCCATCCAGCGCATCCGGGTCCGCGTCCGACGTCACGATGTCCGCGCCCCTGTTCGTGGTGTCGTCAAGGGTTTGCAGGCCAACACCATCGGTGGTGTCATTCCGCCCGGCGGGGTCCTCATGGAGCTGGTTCCACTCGGCAAGGAACTGCTTGTCGAGACGAGGGTCACGACGCGCGATATCGGCCACGTCAATGTCGGCGATCCGGTAACGGTCAAGGTCTCCACCTATGACTTCGCCCGATACGGCGGCATTACCGGCGAACTGCGGGATTTGTCGGCAACCACCTTCCTCGACGAAGAGGGCGAACCCTACTACAAGGGCATCGTCGCACTGGACAAGGATTACGTCGGCCAGGACCCGAACCAGAACAAGGTCATTCCCGGCATGACCGTGCAGGCCGACATCCGGACCGGCGAGAAGACGCTGTTCGAGTACATCCTGAAACCGATCTACGCTTCGGTGAACGAGTCGTTCAGGGAGCGCTGAGGTCAGTCGTCGGCGAAACGCTCGAAGGCCTTTTCGATGATCTCAATCGTCGTCGCCCAAGTGTCGAGGGCGCGGACCTCGTCCAGCGTGAACCAGGCGACCTCCGCCGCGTCGTCGCCAGCCCGCAAAGTGCCGCCGGTTACCCGTGCAGCAAAGTCGATCAGGGTATAGTGGTACTCGATCCGGCCATCGTCGTCATGGCTGATCGAATCGATGACATCGACGAGGCCCCGTACTTGGATTGACAGTCCGGTTTCCTCTAAAGCCTCCCGGACGGCGGTCTCGCGGACGGTTTCGCCCAGTTCCTGTCCACCGCCCGGCAAGCTCCAGCAGCCAGCGCGCGGGGGCTTCGCCCGGCGACACATGACGACACGATCGCCCTGAATGATGACGACACCGACGCCGACGAGGGGATTGTTGGGAAAGCGGCGGGCCATGACGGAAAATCCTTCTGGGAAATTCTGGATGCTTCGGGCGTGCCCGGGGGATAGATTATAGTCTGCGGGCCACGGGGGAAACGTCGACCCGGAAAAGGCAAACTACCATGAGTCAATTTGTCGAACGCACCACGTACCAGGCCGGAGATTTCATCTTCAAGGAAGGGGACCAGGCGAATAGCGCCTACATCGTCCAGTCCGGATCGGTGGAGATCTTGCGGCGGGTCGATGACGAGTTTCAGGCCCTTGCCGAGATTCCGGAAGGCGGTATTTTTGGGGAAATGGCGCTGATCGACGATGCACCTCGATCGGCCGCCGCGAGAATGAAGAAGGGGGGAACCCTGGTTGTCGTGAATCGGGGGACGTTCGAAGCCAAGTTGAAAAAGACGGATCCGTTTATCCGCACATTGCTCCGGATCTTCGTCGAAACGATCCGACGGCAGCAGGGGTCCTGACAAAGGACGTTTTCCTCCCGACCGAGTAACCCAAGGAGACCCGCGAGAATGTCTGAACCAGATGAGAGTACCGGTGACGACAAGCCCGATCTCAAGCTGATTGCCAAGCCGACGCTGTCGCAGCGGCTGCGCGGCTATTTTTTTGCGGGCATCCTGATCACGGCGCCGATCTCGATCACGTTGTACCTGTCCTGGTTGCTCATCAACTTCATCGACAACCGGGTCACACCGCTGATCCCGGCCAAGTACAATCCGGAGACCTATCTGCCATTCTCGCTGCCGGGACTGGGGCTCGTTGCGCTGGTCGTCGCGCTGACCCTCGTCGGTATGCTCACCGCCGGATTCCTCGGGCGGTTCATGATCCGGACGAGCGAACGTCTGCTCAATCGCATGCCGGTCGTCCGCAACGTATACAGCGCCGTCAAGCAGATCCTCGAGACGGTGCTTGCACAGCAATCAAACGCCTTCCGCGAGGCCGTGCTCATCGAGTATCCCCGCCGCGGTCTCTGGGCGATCGCCTTCATCACAGGCCGTACGGAAGGTGAAGTGCAGAGCCTGACCAAGGAAGAAACCATCAACATCTTCCTGCCGACGACGCCCAATCCGACATCCGGGTTCCTCTTGTTCGTCCCGAAGAAGGACCTGATACCGCTGAGCATGACCGTCGAGGAAGCGATCAAGATGGTGATCTCGGGCGGTATCGTCACGCCGCCGGACCGACGACCGCCGGAAAAGAAACTACAGGGCGTGACCAGCGCCGAGACCTACGAGAAGGTCGATTCAGCGCGCGAACGCGACGATAAGTCCGTTGACGTGCCGGACGACGAACGTCCCGGCAAGATCGCGCACGATACCTACGGTCGCTATGCCGGTGATCCGAAACCCGACAATGGGGATGATCCGACGTCCCGCGACTAACCTGACCGCAGGTTCTTGATCGCCGCGTCGCGTTCAAAAAGATAGAGCAACGCCCTGAGAGCCTGCCCGCGGTGTCCCGACAGGTCGGGATCGCGTTCGAGAGTCAGCTGCACGTCCTTACGCGCAGTCGCCAGCAGATCCGCGTGAACCGCGAGATCCGCCAGACGAAAAGTGGGCAAGCCGCTCTGGCGGGTTCCGAGAAGCTCGCCGGCGCCGCGCAGGCGAAGATCCTCCTCCGCGATCAGGAAACCGTCCTCGCTCTCGCGCATTACCTTGATGCGCGCCCGCGCCGTTTCCGAGGCGTCAGGGGCGTACAGCAACAGGCAGGTTGATTGCGCTTGGCCCCGACCGATGCGGCCGCGCAGCTGGTGAAGCTGGGCGAGTCCGAAGCGCTCGGCATGCTCAATCACCATGACATTGGCCTCCGGCACGTCGACCCCGACTTCGATGACCGTCGTCGCGACGAGGATGTCGATGTCACCCGACGCGAACGCAGCCATGGCGGCGTCCTTGTCTTTCGCCTTCATTCGACCGTGAACCAAACCGGCGCGATCAGCGAACGTCTTCCGAAGGATCTCGTACCGTTGCTCTGCCGCCGCGGCGTCCAGCTTTTCCGATTCCTCGACCAGCGGACAGACCCAGTACGCTCTCCCGCCGGCTTCGACCGCACGGCGCACGCCGTCGACGACCTCATCAAGTCGGTCGAGCGGTATTGCCCGGGTATCGATGGGCTTTCGCCCGGGCGGTTTCTCGTCAAGCCGCGAAACGTCCATGTCGCCGTACGCCGTCAACACCAGCGTGCGGGGAATCGGCGTCGCGGTCATCACGAGAACGTCCGTGGCAGCACCCTTGGCGGCTAGGCTGAGCCGCTGGTGAACCCCGAAACGGTGTTGTTCGTCGACGACGACAAGCCCCAAGTCATGGAAGGCGACATCATCCTGGAACAGCGCATGGGTTCCGACAACGACGCGGGCTCCGCCGCTCTTCAGGGTATCAAGCACGGCCGTACGGTTCCGACCCTTTTCGCGCCCCGTCAGCAGTAGCGGAAGGATGCCGACCGGCTCGAAGAGCGCGGTGAGGGTCGCAAAGTGCTGGCGGGCAAGAATCTCGGTCGGCGCCATCAGGGCCGCCTGGCTGCCTGCCTCGATGGCCTGCGCCATGGCCATCGCCGCTACGACTGTCTTGCCGCTGCCGACGTCGCCCTGCAGCAAACGCAGCATGCGCTGGTCACTGGCAAGGTCGCCGCCAATCTCGGACAATGCCCGTTTCTGCGAGCCGGTCAGTTCGTAGGGCAGGGCAGCCGCCAACGGCGCGCTGATATCGCCGGTCGCCCGCCGCCCGCGTCCCGCAATGCGACGCATCGAGCGGCGCACCACCGCCAGCGCCAGCTGATTGGCGAGCAATTCGTCGTAGGCGAGCCGGGCGCGCGCCGGCGTTGACGGGTCGAGTGCGGCCGCGTCGACCGGTGCATGGGCCGCCCGGACGGCCCATGCCCAATCGGGCCAGCCCTGCCGACTGACCAGTTCTCCGTCGTGCCACTCGGCTAGGTCGGGCAGATGGGCAAGTGCCTGACGCACGGCCTTGGTCATCTGTTTCAAAGATATCCCGGCGGTCAGCGGATACACCGGCTCAATATTGGGCAAGTCGCCGATTTCGTCGGCGGTCACGACATGGTCGGGGTGGGTCATCTGCAGCTCGCTGCCGTACTGCTCGAGCCGGCCGCTGACGACCCTCGTTTCACCCTCCGGCAGCATACGGCGCAGGTAATCCTCGCGCGCATGGAAGAACACCAGAATGAGCCGTCCATTGTCGTCGCGGCAGCGGATCTTGTAAGGCGCCCGCTTGTTGGGCGCCTTCAGATGCTTCTCGACCGTTACTGTCAGTGTTGCAATACGGCCGGGCTCGGCATTGCCGAGCGTCGGTCTGTAGCGCCGGTCGATGATTCCGGTCGGCAGGTGCCACAACAGATCGACCACCCGCGAGAGGCCGAGATTGGCGAACTGCCGTTCCGTACGGGGCCCGACGCCGTCGAGCGCGGTGAGTTCGCGAAACAACTCGAAAAGTATCTCTGGACGCATAACGTTGTGCTGACACCTCGGGGCAAGTCGCTTATATCCTACAGCCCCGACGTCATCACGCCAGACACCGCCGGACCATTATGCCGGCGCAGGATTAGCCATGGAACGCTCGCTGGACCCGAGGCGCAAGAAGCTGCTTTATCGCAGTCAGCATCGTGGCATGAAGGAGGCAGATCTCCTGCTGGGCGGATTCGTCGATAGACACCTCGAGACCATGAGCGAGGACGACGTCAGCGCGATCGAGAGCCTGCTCGACGAAAGCGACAACGACCTTGTGAACTGGATTCTGGGTCGCGAGACCGTGCCGGAAGAGATCGCCTCAGACGTTCTCCTGCGCATGATCGCCGAGAACGACGACGCATGACTTTTCCGCGCGGCCTGATTGAACCTGAAACACCGCGGTGCCTCGTCGGCGGCGTGCCGGAAGGTGCCGATGCGCTGGTCATGGCGGAGATCGCCAGGGCCGTGCCGCTCTCGGTCTTTGTTGCGCGCGACGACGTCTCGCTGGCCCGGATGGAGCAAGGGCTCAAGTTTTTCGCGCCTGACGTGCCGCTGGCGGTGTTTCCGGCGTGGGATACGCTGCCCTATGACCGCGTCTCGCCGGCCGCCGACATCGTCAGCCGCCGGCTGGGATGCCTGGCGGCGCTCGGCGGCGACGAAAGAGAATTCGAAGGCATTGTCCTCACGACGGCATCCGCCGTTCTCCAGCGAGTTCCTCCACGCGCCATGTTCCAGGGCAAGACGCTGGTCCTTCCGGACGGTGCACTGATAGAGCCGTCCGAACTGCGGACACGGCTCGAAGGGGCGGGCTACCAACGGGTCGACACGGTCCGGGAGCCCGGCGAGTACGCCACCCGCGGCGGGTTGATCGACATCTTTCCGGCTGGCGCCACCGCGCCGCTCAGGCTGGATTTCTTCGGCGATGAAATCGAACAGATCCGCTCGTTCGACGCGGCGACCCAACGAACCGTCGAGGAGGTTAGCGAACTGGTCATCGTGCCCGTGCAGGAGTTCATGCTCGACGACGAATCGATTTCGCGATTTCGCACTCGCTACCGGGAACAGTTCGGCATCACCGGCGCGGGCGACGCGCTCTACGAGGCCGTCACCAACGGCATGCGATACCCCGGCATGGAACACTGGCTACCGTTCTTCTTCGACGGTCTCGACAATCTCTTCGATTACACTGGGCGCGTACCGATCATCCTCGACCACCAGGCCGACGCCGCGGTCAGTGCCCGGCTTGAGTTGATCGACGAGTATTTCGAGGCCAGACGCCAGGTCGAATCGGTGACCGGCAAGGGTCGCAACGCCGACGGATCGCCGCCCTATCACCCGGTGCCGATAGCGTCTCTTTTCCTCGGCGAGAAAGAGTTCCAGGCCTTGCTCCGGGCGCACCCGGGCGGCACCTTGTCGCCATTCGCGAACCCGACCGACGGCGATACCGGTGAAGGACCGGGAACTCTCGACCGGGGCGGCCGCCGCATCACCGATTTCGCCGCCGCGCGCCAGAACCCGGACATCGACGTATTCGAGGCCGTCGCCACGCACATCACGGAGCGGGTCAAGAAACAACGACGGGTCGTCGTGTCAGCCCATTCCGAGGGCTCGGCGGATCGACTAGCCCGGGTTCTCGGTGAGCACGGCGCCTCCCTGCGTACCGTGCTAACCGCCAGCGATGCCGCGCCCAGTCAGGCGGCAATCAGCGTTGCAGGCTTCGATCACGGTTTCGAGATCGACGATCTCACGGTGATCACCGAACAGGACATCCTCGGCGAGCGGCTCAGCCGTCCCATTCGCCGCAAGGTTCGTGCCCAGGATATCATCGCTGATGCCTCGACGCTCGGGGTCGGCGATCTCGTCGTTCATGCGGACCACGGCATTGGGCGTTTCGACGGGCTTCACACGATCGAGGCTGGCGGTGCGCCGCACGACTGCCTGCGTCTCGTCTACGCCGGAGACGACAAGCTGTTCCTGCCGGTCGAGAACATCGACCTCATCACGCGCTACGGCTCCGAAGAGACTGGAGCGCAGCTCGACCGTCTCGGCGGAGCCGCCTGGCAGGCCCGGAAATCCAAGCTCAAGGAGCGCATTCGGGAAATGGCGGCGGAACTCATACGCACGGCCGCCAAGCGTGAACTGACGCCGGCACAACGAATGAATGCTGCAGCCGGCGCCTATGACGAGTTCGCTTCACGCTTTCCGTTCGCCGAGACGGAGGACCAGCAAGCGGCCATCAGCGCCGTTCTCGACGATTTGGCGAGCGGCCGTCACGCCGACCGGCTGATTTGCGGCGATGTCGGTTTCGGCAAGACCGAAGTGGCGCTCAGGGCCGCTTTCGTCGCCGCCATGGAAGGGCGGCAGGTCGCCGTCGTCGTGCCGACAACCCTCCTGGCGCGGCAACACTTCGAAACCTTCAGCGACCGGTTCCGCGGTTTCCCTGTGCGCATCGCGCAGCTCTCGCGGCTTGTCACTGCGGCCGACGCGAAGAAAACCAAGGCAGAACTTACGGACGGGTCGATCGACATTGTTGTCGGTACGCACGCCCTGCTTGCCAAGGACATCCGATTCCGCGATCTGGCATTGCTGGTCGTCGACGAGGAACAGCACTTCGGTGTGGCGCACAAGGAACGCCTCAAGCAGCTCAAGGCAGACGTTCACGTCATCACGCTTACCGCGACGCCGATCCCCAGGACGCTGCAGTTGGCGCTGTCAGGCGTGCGCGACATGAGCCTGATCGCGACACCGCCCGTCGACCGCCTTGCGGTGCGCACCTACGTGTTGCCTTTCGATCCGGTGATCGTTCGCGAAGCCGTGATGCGCGAGAAGTACAGGGGCGGCCAGACGTTCTACGTCTGCCCGCGGATCGCCGACCTGACCCCGGTCCACGACCGGTTGAGCAAACTGATACCCGAAGTCGGTATCGTCGCCATCCACGGTCAGATGCCGGTCCGCCAGATCGAGGACGCGATCGCAGATTTCCAGGCCGGCAAGTTCGACGTGTTGCTGGCAACCAACATTATCGAATCCGGCCTGGACATGCCCCGGGTCAATACCATCGTCATCCACCGGGCCGACCGCTTCGGCCTCGCGCAGCTTTACCAGCTGCGGGGCCGCGTCGGCCGATCGAAGGTGCGCGCCTACGCGTATCTGACGTTGCCGACCGACCGCAAGCTGACGCCGACCGCCGAGAGGCGGCTGGAGGTCATGCAGACGCTGGATCATCTTGGCGCCGGATTCACATTGGCGAGTCACGACCTCGATATCCGGGGTGCCGGCAATCTGCTGGGCGACGAACAGTCGGGTCATATCCGCGAAGTCGGTATCGAGCTCTATCAGCAGATGCTCGAAGAGGCCGTCGCCGAGGCCAGAGGCGGAGAGAGCACGGCGGGGGAGGAGTGGAGCCCGCAGATCTCGATCGGGCTGCCGGTCCTGATCCCGGACGACTACGTTTCCGATCTCAATGTTCGAATGAACATCTACAAGCGTATCGCGCACCTCGCCAACGACCACGAGATCGACCCTCTCGCCGCCGAGCTGATCGACCGTTTCGGGCCATTGCCGCAACCGGTCGAGTACCTATTGGACACGGTGGGGATCAAGCTGCATTGCCGTACCGCGGGGATCGCCAAGCTCGAGGCCGGGCCGAAGGGCGCCATCCTCTCGTTCAAGGATGACACGTTCTCGAATCCCGCGGGCCTTGTCGCATTCATTCAGCAGAACAGCGGCACCGCCCATCTCAGGCCCGACCACAATCTCGTCTACCAGCGGCAGTGGATCGACGACGACGTGCGTCTCGACGGTGTCCGCCTGCTCGTCCGCACGCTCGCCGATATCGCCGTCAGCGTCGCGCCAAAAGAAAACGGGAGCCGCTGAGGGCTCCCGTTTCCGGTTCGCATGTGGTCGGTCGGATGTCCTTAGGACTCGATCGCCAGCTGATTGGCGAAGATGTACTCGGTCGGGTGTTTCTCCGCACCGAGCAGTTTCTTGTCCTTGGCGCCAAGCACGCTGCGGAACAGCGGCTGGGCCATCGGACCGTCCTCCTGCATGATCTTCTCGAGTTCGCCAATGATCTCGCGGCGCTCGTCGACATCCAGAGTCCCTTCCGCCTTGGTCAGCAGGGCATCGAACTCGGCGTTCGAATAGTGGGTTTCGTTCCACGGCACACCGGTCCGGTAGGCGAGGCCGAGCACCATGAACCCGAGCGGACGGTGGGCCCAAGACGTCATACCGAACGGCACCTTGTCCCAGACATCCCAGAACTGGGCACCCGGCATGACGTTCAGCTTGATGTTGAAGCCGCCCTGTTTCCACTGCTCGGCCATGGCCTGAGCCGCGTTGACTTCCCACGGGCTGCCGGCGTTGATGGCGATCTCCGCCTCGATGCCGTTCGGGAAACCGGCTTCGGCAAGCAGCGCCTTGGCACCCGCCGGATCGAACGGAACCGTGCCGATGTCCTTGTAGTCCGGATGGACCGCGCAAACATGGTGGTGTTCGGCCGGAATGCCGAGGCCCTGGTAGGCCAGTTGAAGCGTCGTCGGGCTGTCGGTCGTCATCCGGAAAGCCTTGCGGACCTTCGGGTTGTCGAACGGCGCCTGGTCGACCTGCATGCGCGCGACCGCTGTCGCGCCGGTCGGCGCCTGGGTCAGGTCGAGGTGCGGCATCGCCTTGATGGCCTGAACCTGATCCGGGAATGCCTGGTAGACCAGGTGGATCTGCTTCGATGCCAGCGCGCCAATGGTGGCCGAAGTGTCGTCACCGAGGTCGACGAAGACGACTTCGTCGACGTACGGGCCATCGCCCCAGTAGTCCTTGCGGGCGCGAAGCGTCGCCGACTCGCCGACGCGCACGTCGACGATATCGAAGGCGCCGGTGCCGTTGCCGCCCGGACCGAACTTGCCGCCGCTATCCGGGTCCATGACGGAGAACGGATAGTGGAACAGGTGCTCCGGCACTGCGACGTTGGCTTCCTTGAGGTTGAGACGAAGCACGCTATCGCTGACGACCTCGATGGCGGACGCATCCCAAAGGACCGACTTGCCGTCTTCCTCTTTCAGCATGTAGCCCTTCATCAGGCCGACGACCGACGAACCGGTGTTTGGATCAAGGCAGTGCCTGATGTTCCAGGCCAGGTCCTCGGCGGTCAGTTTGCGGCCGCTATGCCAGTTGACATCGCGGACGTGAAGATTCCAGGTCTTGAGATCGTCCGAAACGTCCCATTTCTCGACCAGATGCGGGCGCGTGACGTTGTCGGTGCCCGTCTGGGTCATGTACTCAATGGTGTTGCGGGTCACGTTGGAATCGTAGATCCAGTCGAAGGTGTGCGGATCGTTGATGGCGACGACACGCATACCGATGCGGACGGTGCCGCCCATTGGTTTCGCGGC
Organism: Rhodospirillales bacterium; assembly: GCA_040219295.1. Lineage (GTDB taxonomy): Bacteria > Pseudomonadota > Alphaproteobacteria > Rhodospirillales > Casp-alpha2 > JAVJST01. The sequence goes on along the minus strand of JAVJST010000001.1, from coordinate 460,757 downwards.
CTTCGCCGGCGCAACGAAGGACTCGCCGGTGATCTTGCCGACGAAAGCATAAGCCGCAGCGGCGGACATGCCGAGCAGTGTCGAATAGCGGAGGAATTCGCGCCGGTCGATCTTGCCATCGGCAAACTGCTGCTGGACGAGTTTTATATTGGGGTTTTCGCGTTCAGACATTTTGGGCTCCCTGATCATGGCTGACGTTTCTAGAGTCACCTTTTTAAGCGGTGTTCAAAAAGACGGTAGCAACGCCTTGCAACGTCGGCAATATGTTAATACGACCCAGTTTGCTCTACCGCCGACACTATCGCCGAATTGATCAGGAATCGGCTCTCCATGCGTGCGTGGACAAGGCTTCGCGCATCCCATACAGTCCGCCGCGTTCAACCATTTCCGAGGATAGCATGCGCCTTTCGCGATTTTTCCTGCCGACCATGAAGGAAACCCCGGCCGAGGCCCAAATCGTGTCGCATCGACTGATGTTACGCGCCGGCATGGTGCGCCAGTCAAGCGCCGGCATCTACTCTTGGCTGCCGCTCGGCTATCGCGCCCTGATGAAGGTTCAGCGGATCGTCGAGGAAGAGCAGGCGGCGATGGGTTGTCAGCAGATGCTGATGCCGACGATTCAGCCCGCCGACCTGTGGCGCGAAAGCGGCCGCTACGACGCATACGGCCCGGAGATGCTGCGTTTCACCGACCGGCATGACCGAGAGATGCTCTACGGCCCGACGAACGAGGAACAGATCACCGAGATTTTCCGCGGCGCCATCAACAGTTACCGCGACGTCCCGCAACTGCTGTATCACATTCAGTGGAAGTTCCGCGACGAGGTCCGGCCGCGGTTCGGCGTGATGCGCGGTCGCGAATTCCTGATGAAGGACGCCTATTCGTTCGACATCGACGACGATGCCGGCCGGGTTTCCTACAACAAGTTCTTCGTCTCGTACCTGCGCACGTTCGCCCGCATGGGCCTCAAGGCCATTCCGATGCGCGCCGAAACCGGCCCGATCGGCGGCGACAGCAGTCACGAGTTCCTGATCCTGGCGGAAACCGGCGAGAGCGAAGTCGGCTGTCACAAGGATTATCTCGACATGGACTGGCTGGAGCGTCCGATCGACTTCGACGACGACTCGGCCATCGCCGGCATCGTCTCGGATTTCACGGCCAAGTACGCCGCGACGGACGAGGAACGGGATGCCGAGAAGGAGGCTGCCCTCGGCGACGCGCTGGTCACGGCTCGCGGCATCGAGGTTGGCCACATCTTTCACTTCGGCACCAAGTATTCGAAGCCATTGAACGCCAAGGTCACCAAGGGGGACGGCAGCGAGGTCCTGGTCTCGATGGGCTCCTACGGGATCGGCGTTTCTCGATTGGTGGGCGCCATTATCGAGGCCTCCCACGACGACGCCGGGATTATCTGGCCGGACGCGGTTGCCCCGTTCGATATCGGCTTGATTAACCTGAAACCGGATAATGAAGGCTGCCGAGCGACCTGCGAACAGCTTTACGCGGAACTCCGTCAGGCGGGGCGCGACGTGCTGCTCGATGACCGCGACGTGCGGGCAGGCGGCAAGTTCGCCGAGATGGACCTGATCGGCCTGCCCTGGCAGCTGATCGTCGGGCCGCGCGGTCTGGAGAAGGGCATGGTCGAACTCAAGCGCCGCGCGACCGGCGAGCGCGAGGAAATTTCCCTCGAGGACGCCAAGTCCCGGCTGTTGGCCTAAGGCGCGGCCGGTGTTTTCAGCCCTCGAATGGATGATGGCGATGCGTTACCTCCGGGCCCGGCGCCAGGAGGGATTCATTTCGGTCATCGCCTGGTTCTCGCTGCTGGGGATCGCGCTCGGCGTTGCCACCCTGATCATCGTCATGTCAGTGATGAACGGGTTTCGCGCCGAGCTGCTGTCCCGGATTCTCGGCGTGAACGGCCACCTGACCGTATCGTCGCATCAAGGCGTCATCGAAGACTACCCCGAACGGGCCCGCGCCGTCGCCGGTGTCAACGGTGTCGTCACCGTCAGCCCCCTGATAGACGGCCAGGTCATGGCCAGTGCAAACGGCGTCGCCCAGGGCGCCATCGTCCGCGGTATGCGGCCGGAGGATCTCAAGTCCCGCGATCTCGTCGCCGGCAATATCAGTGCTGGAGACCTCAGAAACTTCGAGGGACGCGACAGCATCGTGATCGGTTACCGATTGGCGCAGAAGCTCGGCGTCGGGGTCGGCGACCGGGTCAACCTGATCTCGCCAAACGGCGACGTCACGGCATTCGGCACTGTTCCCCGAATGCGCGCCTACGAAGTCGTGGCCACCTTCGATGTTGGCATGTTCGAGTACGATTCCGGCTTCGTCTTCATGCCGCTCGAGGCGGCGCAGATCTACTTTCGCATGAAACAGGGCGTTGCCAGTCTGGAAGTGTTCCTCGCCGACCCAGACGAGGCGCCGAGGCGCGCGCTCGAGGTTGGCGGTGCCTTCGGCCGAGATGCCCGGGTCCACGACTGGCAACGGGCCAACGCGAGCTTCTTCAACGCCATACAGGTCGAACGAAACGTCATGTTCCTGATCCTGACGCTGATCATTCTGGTCGCCGCGTTCAACATCGTGTCGAGCCTCATCATGCTGGTGAAGGACAAGGGACGGGACATCGCGATCCTGAGGACGATGGGCGCGACGAAGGGGTCGGTGATGCGAATATTCTTTATCAGCGGCGCCAGCATCGGCGTCATCGGCACCGTGCTCGGTTTCGGACTCGGATTGGCGTTCGCCAGCAACATCGAAACGATCCGGCAATGGCTGCAGGGGCTGACCGGCAACGACCTGTTCGCGGCGGAGATCTACTTCCTGTCCCAGCTTCCCGCCGTGGTCGACCTGGGTGAAGTCGCCGCCGTCGTCGCCATGAGCCTCGGGCTGTCATTCCTGGCGACGATCTATCCCGCCTGGCGGGCGGCGCGTCTCGATCCGGCGGAGGCGTTGCGCTATGGCTGATCAGCGCCGACCGATCCTTGCGCTCAACCGCGTGACCCGTTCGTTCCGTCAGGGCCGCAGCCGGCTCGACGTCCTGAAGGGTGTCGATCTGGAACTCAAGGAGGGCGAACTTGTCGCTCTCGTGGGGCCGTCAGGCTCGGGAAAATCGACCCTACTGCAGGTTGCCGGTCTGCTCGAACCGCCCGATGGCGGAGCAATCAGCATCGTCGGTCAGCCCGCCGAGGGGCTGGGTGACGACGATCGCGCGGAATTGCGGCTTCGGCATCTCGGTTTCGTTTACCAGTACCACCACCTGTTGCCCGAGTTTTCTGCCATCGAGAACGTCATCATTCCGCAGATGATCGCGGGGCTGCCAAAACGCGAAGCGCGCCGCCGCGCGGCAGAGATGCTCGACATGCTGGGACTCGGTGAACGCATGACACACCGGCCGGCACGGCTCTCCGGAGGTGAGCAGCAACGCGTCGCCATCGCGCGGGCCATCGCCAACGTGCCGGACCTGCTGCTCGCCGACGAACCGACCGGCAACCTCGATCCCGACACCGCGGCTGAGGTTTTCCGCATCCTCGTGCGCATCGCCCGGGGAACGGGGCTTGCCGCGGTGGTCGCCACGCACAATCCGGAACTCGCGAAATCGCTCGACCGCACGTTCCGCATGGAAGACGGTCACCTGGTCCCGGCCTGACGGATTTCCGCGCAGCCGAACAACTTGGCCAGCAGATAGAGGTTCATGGCCACCGCCGGGCCAATCATCAGGGCGAACATGACCGTGCCGACGCCGACGGTACCGCCAAGCAACCAGCCTGCGATCACCACTGTTACTTCGATCGAACTCCGTACCCAGGCGATCGGCGCGCCAGTGATCCGCTGTAGACCGGTCATCAGACCGTCACGCGGACCGGGGCCGAGATTGGCTATCAGGTACATCGCTCCGCCGAACCCCACGATGTAAATTCCGACAGTGGTCTGCAGGAGCCGCAGCGGATAATTCTCAGGACTCGGTAGGTACGGCGCCGCGAACTCAATCACGGCGGCAATGATCACTGCATTGAGAATCGTTCCGATCCCCGGTTTCTGGTGTAGCGGCACCCAAAGAACCAGGACGGCGACGCTGATCGCGAAGGTCGCGAAACCGACCGACCACCCGGTCACGTTACCGGTGCCTTCCGCAAGCACGATCCACGGACTGAGGCCTGCGTTCGCCGTCAGGATCAGGGTCTCGCCGAGGCCGAACAGCGTCAGACCGGCAACCAGATAGGCCACCGTCGTCATTCTAGGACGCAGATTCAGTGGTTCCGCGGAACTCCATGGCAGGGCGGGCACACCCTTCACCGTGAGAAACGAGAGCTTAGTGATCATTGCGCGACTATCCGCTCAGGTGCCGCAGCGCGACCACGATGACCACGCCGCCAACAATGCCGGCGAGAGCCGGCAGCCGCCAGATGATCAGGACTGTCGCGAACGCGGCCAGAGATTCCGGTACGCCCGTCGCAAGCGCGGTCGGTGCGATGATGGCGGTCAGTACCGACGCCGGCACGGCCTTGAGGGCGTCTTCGGCACGTGGACTAAGCGACGAGCGGCTCAGCAGCCAGTACCCGGTATACCGGGTTGCCGCGGTTACCAGGGCCATACCGGCGATGACGATCCACGGCACGTTCATCCAATGCAGTAGGGTATTGCCTGTCATGTCGCCCCCTCGCGCTTGAACGTGAGCAGCGCGGCTGCGACACCGGCGACGCCGCCGAGCAGGATGTACCACGTCCCGCCAAGGTAGTGTTCAGCTGCAAGCGCCACGGCGGCGCTCGCGACAATCGGCGCCGAGCGCCGGTCGACCCGCCAGAAACTGAAGACGAGCGTAATGAAGACGGCGGTGAAGACGAAGTCGAAGCCCCAGGTCGCGGGGTCGCCCATGACGCTGCCGGCCTGGGTGCCGATGTAGCAGGTGATCTGCCAGCCGACGTAGAAGGGCACCGAGGCGCCGGCCACATAGCCGGGCGTCAGATCTCCGTGCGTCCTCGCACGGCGCATCACCGTGGCCCAGTTCTCGTCCGCCATGACGTAGAGGAAAGGCCATTTGAGCCATCGCGGCATGTGCACGATCTGCGGCCGCGCGGAGGCGCCCATTAATACGTGGCGAAGATTTACCAGCAGGGTCGTCGAAACGATCGTCAGGCCGGCGGCGCTGCCCCACATGTCGAGCGCGATGAACTGCGCGGCGCCGGCGAACACGAGGCCGCTCATCATCATCACTTCGCCGGTGGAGAGCCCGGACTGGATGCCCAGCGCGCCGACGATCAGGCCGAACGGCACCAGACCGACGAGCAGTGGCAGGACGTCAATGATCCCGGCGGTGAACGACGCACCGAACGACTGGGGCAGGGCGGACTGGTACATGGCCGGTTTGTTTGCTGCCCAGCACGGCACTCTGTCAATTCGCGAATCGCTACCGTGACAATCGCCGGGAACGTTCCGCACTTCGACAACGGGAATCCTGCAACCCCTTGATTCCCGTGTTTCCCAGTTACCCACAGTGACTCGGAACCCGGCTTGTGGAATTGATCGGGTATGTCCGGTCTCGCTGAATACGTCCACCTCAGGGTCCATACCGCCTACTCGCTGTCGGAAGGTGCGGTGCGCGCCAAGGACCTTGCGGCGTTGTGCGACGAGTACGACATGCCAGCCGTCGCCGTCACCGACACCAACAACCTTTTCGGCGCCATGGAGTTCTCGGGCGCGCTCGCCGGTGCCGGCGTGCAGCCCATCATCGGCTGCCAACTGACGGTGCGTCTCGTCGATACGGAAACCGAGAAGCAGTCCGACGAGTTCGTTTCAGGCAACATCGTGCTGCTGGCGCAGGACCGGGATGGATACGGCAACATCCTCAAGCTTCTCCGTCGTGCATACCTCGAGAGCGACGACGCACATGATCCACACGTTTCGCTCGATGATCTGACCGACGCGAATGCCAACATGATCGCGTTGAGCGGCGGACCGAACGGCCCGGTCGGCGCGATACTTCAGCGACAAGGGAGGCGACCAGCCGAGGCATTGACGCGCCGCCTCGCCGAGATCTACGACGGTCGTTTCTACATCGAGATCATGCGACATGGTCAGCGCGAAGAAGCCGAGACCGAGCCGGACTTTCTCGATTTCGCCGAACGTCTCGATCTGCCGCTCGTCGCCACAAACGAGGTCTTCTTTCCGTCGGACGACATGTACGAGGCGCACGACGCGCTTCTCTGCATTGCCCAGGGCCGCCACGTCAGCGAATCCGACCGCCGCCGACTGACGCCGCATCACCGCTTCAAGAGCGCCGCCGAAATGCGCGAGGTGTTCGCGGATCTGCCGGAAGCCGTCGACAACACGCTGGTCATCGCCAGGCGTTGCGCCTTCATGGTCGAGAAGATCGACCCCATCCTGCCGCCGTTCGACGCCGGCAACGGCCTTTCAGAAGAAGACGAATTGCGCCGACAGGCCGCCGAGGGACTGGAACTGCGTCTCGCAGCCGACGTTTGGACTGACGACATGGATACGACACGGCGCGAGGAAGTCGCCAGGGAGTACCGCGACCGGCTGGCGCACGAGCTCGATGTCATCGTCAACATGGGTTTTCCGGGCTACTTCCTGATCGTCGCCGACTTCATTCAGTGGGCCAAGGAACGCGATATCCCCGTCGGACCCGGCCGCGGCTCGGGCGCCGGTTCCGTCGTGGCATGGGCACTGACGATCACCGATCTCGATCCGCTGCGTTGGGGCCTGCTGTTCGAGCGCTTCCTCAATCCCGAACGCGTGTCGATGCCCGACTTCGACATCGACTTCTGCCAGGACCGCCGTGACGAGGTCATCAACTACGTTCAGCGCAAGTACGGGCGCGACAAGGTCGCCCAAATCATCACCTTCGGAAAGCTGCAGGCCCGCGCCGCACTGCGCGACGTCGGCCGCGTGCTCTCCATGCCGTATGGCCAGGTCGACCGGATCTGCAAGCTGGTGCCGAACAACCCGGCCAATCCGGTATCATTGAGCGACGCCATCGCCGGCGAACCGGAACTGCGCGAACAGATGGACCAGGATCCGGATGTCGCGCGCATGATGAAGATTGCGCTGAAGCTCGAGGGGCTTTACCGGCACGCCTCGACCCACGCGGCCGGCGTGGTGATCGGCGACCGGCCGCTCGACGAACTGATCCCGCTCTATCGCGACCCGCGCTCCGAAATGCCTGTGACCGGCTTCTCCATGAAGTACGTCGAGTCCGCCGGTCTGGTGAAGTTCGACTTTCTCGGCCTCAAGACCCTGACGGTGCTGTCGACCGCTGAGCGGCTGGTCCGTGAACGGGGTGGGGCCCTCGAGGTCGCGCGTATTCCGCTCGACGACGCCAAGACCTTTGAAATGATCGGCCGAGGTGAAACGACCGGTGTGTTCCAACTGGAAAGTGCCGGCATGCGCGACGTTCTGCGCGGGCTCCGGCCGGAACACTTCGAGGTCATCATCGCCGTCGTGGCGCTCTATCGACCGGGCCCGATGGACAACATCCCAAGCTACATCCGGCGCATGCACGGCGAGGAGGAGATCGACTATCTCTACCCATCGCTCCAGGGCATCCTCGAGGAAACCTTCGGCATCATCATCTACCAGGAACAGGTGATGCAGATCGCCCAGGAACTCGCCGGGTACTCGCTGGGTGCCGCCGATTTGCTGCGCCGCGCCATGGGCAAGAAGATCGCCTCCGAGATGGACGAGCAGCGCGCGATCTTCGTGTCAGGCTCCGTCGAACGCGGCGTGCCCGAGAAACGCGCCGCCGAGATTTTCGATCTCGTCGCCAAGTTCGCCGGTTACGGCTTCAATAAGTCACACGCGGCGGCGTATGCGCTGGTCGCCTATCACACCGCCTACATGAAAGCCAATCACCCGGTTGAGTTCTTCGCCGCGTCGATGACGCTCGACATGGGCAACACCGACAAGCTCAACGGTTTCCGCCAGGAGCTGGATCGTCTCGGCATTCCGCTGCTGCAACCCGACATCAACCGCAGCCGCGCCGAGTTCTCGGTGGACACCGACCCGGAAGGCAACCCCGGCATTCGCTACGCGCTCGGCGCCATCAAGAACGTCGGCACCGCGGCCATGGAAGCGCTGGTCCGTGAGCGCGAGGAAAACGGTCCGTTCGCCGATCTCGCCGATTTCGTCTCGCGCGTCGATCCGCACCAGATGAACAAGCGCCTGCTGGAAAACCTGATCCGCGCCGGTGTGTTCGACAGCCTCGGGTACAACCGCCGCCAACTGTTCGTCGCCGCCGAGCAGATCATGCGCCACGCGGTCGCGGCGCAGAACGACCGGGCGACCGACCAGATGGGGCTGTTCGCCGGCGAGGCGGCGCCGAAACCGGAGATCCGCATCGACAACGGCGCGGACTGGTCGCCGCTCGAGCGCCTCAAGGAAGAGTTCGACGCCATCGGCTTCTATCTCTCGTCGCACCCACTCGACGGCTATGGCAGCCAGCTCGACAAGCTTCGAGTGCGATACTCCGCTGAGGTCCTCGAAAGCCGCGACACGACCGTGTGCAACATGGCGGGCACCGTGATCGGCAAGAAGGAACGCACCTCGGCCAAGGGCAACCGCTACGCCTTCGTGCAGCTTTCGGACCCGCAGGGCGCCTACGAGGTCATCGTTTTCTCGGACGTCCTGTCACAGGCGCGCGAGTTACTCGACGTCGGTCGCTCGGTGTTTCTCAAGGTCTCGGCGCAGGTCGACGGCGACAGCGTGCGCCTCAGCGCACAGTCGGTCGAGCCCATCGAACAGCGGGCCAACGCCGTTGCGCTGGGTCTCCGGATCGTGGTCGCCGACGAAACGCCGCTGGCACCGCTGCGCGAAATCCTCGAACGCCAGGGCGACGGCCGCTCGCGGGTGCAGATCGTCACGCGGCTGCGCGAGGAGGGCCGCGACGAGGACGTGTTCGTCGACATCGGCGACAAGTTCGCGGTCAACCACGAGGTCCTGCTCGCGGCGCGCGCCGTTCACGGCGTGCTCGAGGTGCAGGAAATCTGATCAGTCGAGCTTGAAGCCGATCTTGCGGATGTGCGCGCCGAAGTCCGCGCGCTGCACTTTGTTGTACATCTCGGCCTTCTGCAGGCTCCACGGTTTCTCGGCGCCGTCATGCGCCTGTCGCCGCGCGTCGTAGTCCCGGATGTTGGCCTCGGAACGGCTGTCGTCGAACCGGTCGACGTGAACTGTTTCCGCAAGCGGCAGGCGCATCGACATGCGGCCTTCGTCTGCCGGCCAGCCGACGGCCAGGCCGGCGACCGGGAACACCTGGTCGGGCAGCCCCAACCACTCGGAAATCGTCGCAACATGATTGCGGATGACGCTGAGCGGGCAGGTCCCGAGCCCAACGGACTCCGCCGCGGTAACGAACGCACCGAGCGCGATCGCCGCGTCCACCGACGCATTGAAGAAGCCGTCCAGGTGGTCGTTGTTGTACGCGATCCCGTGCATCGCGTGCAGCCGGTGCTGGCGGGCGTGGTCGGCGAGGAAGATCACCATGGCGGGCGCCGCGGGCAGCCACTCGAAATGCGGCATCAGGGCGTCGATCCGGGCGCGAAGCGCCGGATCACGGACGATCAGCACGTCGCGCTGCTGCAGGTCGGATTTCGACGGCGCGGCGAGGGCGATCGATGCCAGGTAGTCGATCAGGGCATCGTCGACCGGGCGGTCGGCGTAACTGCGGCACGAACGCCTGTCGCGCATCGAGGCGAGCAGGGCGGTATCAATTCCGTCAGGCCCGGGCAAATCGTCGCCAAAACGCTGGTTCATGGGGGGTGTTCCTCGGTTGGTCGGGTCAGTTTCCACTTGCATTACCAACACCGGACGATTAAACCCAGCGCGATTTCGCACGCAGGTATGCGGCGCGCGGTGCAAATTCACCCGATGTCGCTCCGGTGCCCCGGTTGGGGTCACTCGCCTGCGGAGGCTTAACCGGAGAAGGAATAGAAACGATGGCTCTGCCCACGTACACCATGCGTCAGCTTCTGGAAGCTGGCGTGCATTTCGGACACAACACCCGCCGCTGGAACCCGAAAATGGCGCCGTACCTTTTCGGCGTCCGCAACGGCATTCACATCATCGATCTGCAGCAGACCGTGCCGCTGCTGCACCGCGCGCTGGTCGCGGTTCGCGACGTCACCGCCGGTGGCGGTCGCGTGCTCTTCGTCGGCACCAAGCGCCAGGCGTCGGAGCGGATTGCCGAAGCCGCCAAGCGCTGCGGCCAGTACTACGTCAATCATCGTTGGCTCGGCGGCATGATGACGAACTGGGAAACCATTTCCGGTTCCATCAAGCGCCTCAAGGAGCTCGACTCCAAGATCGACAGCAATGACTTCGCCGGCCTGACCAAGAAGGAACTGCTGATGATGAACCGCGAGCGTGAAAAGCTCGAGCGTTCGCTCGGCGGTATCAAGGACATGGGCGGATTGCCGGACATCCTCGTCGTGCTCGACACGAACAAGGAAGACCTGGCTGTCCAGGAAGCCCAGAAACTGGGTATTCCGGTCGTTGCCGTGATCGACTCCAATAGCGATCCTTACGGCGTCGACTACCCGATCCCGGGCAACGACGACGCCATCCGGGCCATCGAGTTCTACTGCGAGATGATCACCGGCGCCGTGCTCGACGGCATTCAGGCCGAGGTCGGCGCCGCCGGCGGCGACATCGGCGAAATGGAAACGCCGGTCGAAACCCTGCCGGAAGAAGCCCCCGCCGAGGAAGCTGCTGCACCGGAAGCGGCCGCACCGGAAGCGGCCAAGGTCGCCACGGCCGCGGATGCCCCGGCAGAAGAAGCAAAAGCGTAAATCAACGATCACAATTCTGTTCGACGGGCGGGGCAGGTTTGATCCGGCGCGTCGGACAGCCCGGAATGACCGGGACAAGAGGAAGACTGCAAATGGCTGAAATTACTGCTGCTCTCGTCAAGGAACTTCGCGAGAAGACCGGCGCGGGCATGATGGACTGCAAGAAAGCGCTCGGCGAAACGGCGGGCAATCTCGAGGAAGCGATCGACTGGCTCCGCACCAAGGGCCTCGCGGCCGCCGCCAAGAAAGCCGGCCGGACCGCGTCTGAAGGGCTTGTCGGCGTTCATGTCGACGGCAACGGCGGCGCCGTTGTGGAAATCAACGCGGAAACCGACTTCGTCGCCCGTAACGACACCTTCCAGGCGTTTGTCGCGACGACGGCCGAACTGGCACTCGCCAACAACGGTGACGAAGCTGCCATCAAGGCCGCGGCGTTCCCGGGCGAAAGCCGCAACGTCGAGGAGCAGCTCACCCACTTGATCGCGACCATCGGCGAGAACATGAGCTTCCGCCGGGCCGCCGCGCTGTCGGTCGGCGAGGGCGTCGTCACGGCGTACGTGCACAACCAGCTGGCACCGGGCCTTGGCAAGATCGGCGTTCTCGTCGGTCTCGAATCGACCGGCGACAAGGACGCGCTCGCGGTTCTCGGCAAACAGATCGCCATGCATATCGCCGCTGCGGCACCGATGTCGGTGTCGCGCGACGATCTCGACCCGGCGGTTGTCGAACGTGAGCGCAGCGTGCTGATAGAGCAGGCGAAAGAAAGTGGAAAACCTGCTGAAATTGCTGAAAAAATGGTCGAAGGCCGTATCCGCAAATACTTCGAGGAAGTGTGTCTCCTCGACCAGACCTTCGCAATCGACGGCGAGACCAAGGTTTCCCAGGTGCTTGAGAATGCCGGCAAGGACGCCGGTGCGCCGATCCGCGTCGCCGGTTTTGTGGCGTTCCGACTCGGCGAGGGCATCGAGAAGGAAGAATCCGATTTCGCGGCCGAGGTCGCGGCGGCCGTCGGCGGCTGACGCATCCTTCGCGATCGATTTACGGAGGCTCCGGGACAGGCGTTCCGGAGCCTTCGTTTTTGGGGATTTTTCCGTGCGTCACGAGGCAACGTGATATAAGAAGGCTCCGCCGTGAGTCGCCGGATTCCAACGGCCATCGAGATCATCGCGCCAGGTACGATCATCATGCCCGACCATAGTTCGTCCCCCCGCTACCGAAGGGTACTCTTGAAACTCTCGGGCGAGGGTCTGATGGGCGAACGCGAATACGGTCTGGACCCCAAGACCGTCGACCGCATTTGCGAGGAAGTCCGCCAGGTCCACGAGATGGGCGTCGAGGTTTGTCTGGTCATCGGTGCCGGCAACATCTTCCGCGGCGTCTCAGGCGCCGCATCGGGAATCGAGCGCACGACGGCCGACTACATGGGCATGTTGGCAACCGTGATCAACGCGCTGGCTGTGCAGAGCGTGCTGGAGAGCAAGGGGGTCGAGACCCGCGTGCAGTCCGCGATCCCGATGTCGACCGTGTGCGAACCCTACATCCGACGCCGCGCCGTCCGCCACATGGAGAAGGGCCGGGTCGTCCTGTTCGCCGCGGGCACCGGTAATCCGTTCTTCACCACGGATACGGCGGCGGCACTTCGCGCCGCCGAGATGGGGTGTCACGCACTTCTCAAGGGGACCCAGGTCGACGGAGTCTATACCGCCGATCCCAAATCCGATCCGTCGGCCACGCGCTACGAGGAACTCAGTTACCAGGAGGTCCTCAGCAACAATCTGCGCGTCATGGATACATCCGCCGTCGCGTTGTCGCGGGAAAACAACGTGCCTATTCTGGTGTTCTCGATCCATGAGGCGGGATCATTCGCCGACGTGGTCTGCGGGGAAGGGCGATTCACCATCGTCCGGTGACGGAACGCGGCGAAGCAGCAGTCAAAGGGAGGAAAAGAGGTGAGTGAGTACAATTTTTCATCCGTCCGAAAGGACGTGTTGCGCCGCATGGACGGCGCCGTCGACGTCCTCCACAAGGAGTTTGCCGGTTTGCGCAGCGGCCGCGCCGCGACCAGCCTCCTGGAACCGATCAACGTCGACGCATACGGGTCGTCCATGCCGATGAACCAGGTCGGCACCATTGGCGTACCGGAACCGCGAATGCTGACCGTTCAGGTCTGGGACAAGTCGCTGGTCAATGCCGTCGACAAGGCGATCCGCGAATCCGATCTCGGCCTCAATCCGCAGATTGACGGCCAGTTGGTCCGCGTGCCGATCCCGGCACTCACCGAGGAACGCCGCACCGAGTTCGTCAAGATCGCCGGCAAGTACGCGGAAGAGGCGCGGGTTGCCGTTCGCAATGTCCGGCGTCACGCCATGGACGAACTGAAGCGCGCCGAGAAAGACCACGAGATTTCCGAGGACGAGCATCGCGGCTATTCGGATGATGTGCAGCAGATGACCGACGACGCCATCAAGAAGATCGATGACGCACTGTCCAACAAGGAAACGGAGATCATGCAGGTCTGATGCCGGGCGCCAGCGTACCTCTCCCTGTTTCAGCCGGGCCACCGGAATCGCCCCGGCACGTTGCCGTGATCATGGACGGCAACGGACGCTGGGCGAAATCGCGCGGCCTGCCGCGGCTCGAGGGACATCGGCAAGGCGCGGAATCGGTCAGACGCTGCATCGAGGCGGCAATCGACCACGGCGTCGAGTACCTGACGTTGTTCGGCTTTTCGTCGGAGAACTGGAAACGATCCGAGGCCGAGGTCAACGGCTTGATGAGTTTGTTGCGGCTGTACCTGCGCCGCGAGATCGCCGAACTCGACAAGAACGGCGTTCGCTTCATCGTCATCGGTGACCGTTCGCGTCTCGAACCGGACATCAACAAGATGATCGCGGACGCCGAACAGCGCACGGCCGGGAATACGAGGATGACGCTGGTTCTCGCGCTGAGCTATGGCGCCCGCGACGAACTTGTCCGGGCGGCCCGGGTGCTGGCCCGCGCGGTTGCAGCGGGCGAGATGACGGCAGACGATATCGACGAGCCCACTATTTCACGATATCTCTACACCGCCGACATCCCGGACCCGGACCTCCTGATCAGAACCAGCGGCGAGCAGCGCATCAGCAATTTCCTGCTCTGGCAATGCGCCTACACGGAGTTCGTGTTCACCGACACTCTGTGGCCGGATTTTGACGAGAGCGACTTCGCCGCGGCGATCTCGACCTACAAGGGACGCGAACGCCGTTTCGGCGCCGCTGGGGTCTGATACCGGTCGGGCCATGGGAAATCTTGCAGTCCGCAGTCTGTCGGCCCTCGTCTTAGCCCCTCTGGTCCTTGTCGCCGAGTGGTACGGCGGCCTCTATTTCGATCTCCTCGTCGCCTTGCTGATGATCCTGTCGGTCCACGAGTGGATCCAGATGTGCAAGAATTCCGAAGCAGGCGGAAGCACTACCACGCGCAGTGTTATCCGGTTCGTCGGTATCCTGTATATCCTCGCCGCGTGTTTCTCGCTCGCCTGGCTTCGCGCCACGCACCCCGACGGCGCCATGCTCGTTCTTCTCATGATCCTCGCCGTATGGGCATCGGATACGGGAGCCTACTTCGCGGGAACGATGATTGGCGGTCCGAAACTCGCGCCAGCGATCAGCCCAAAGAAGACCTGGTCAGGGTTACTTGGCGGCTCGCTGGCCGCAGGTGGCGTCGGTGCCGCGATGGCGCATTTCGGCGGTGCGTCGCAGAACATCGAACTGCTTACCGGCCTGGGTGTGATGATCGGGCTTTTCGCGGCTGGTGGGGATCTCTTGGAGTCTCTCGTCAAACGCCGGTTTGGCGTAAAGGACTCCGGGACCCTTATCCCCGGTCACGGCGGCGTATTGGACCGGGTCGACGGCCTGCTGGCAGCGGCAATCGGCACGGCAGTTGCCAGCGTCAATATGGGCGGGCACATTGAACTATGGCCTTGACCAATGCCATCAGCCCGGCGACACCGGCACCGCTCGGACAAACGCGACGCGCGACGATCCTCGGGTCGACAGGATCGATCGGCGTCAACGCGCTGGACCTCATCGCGGCGTCCGACGGCCGCTACACGGTTACCGCGCTGACGGCAAACTCAAACGTCGCGCTGCTTGCCGAGCAAGCGCACCGTCATCAGCCGGACTTCGTCGCCGTTGCCGACCCGAACGCCTACGGGGACCTGAAAACCGCGCTCGGCGGTACGGGTGTTCAGATCGCCGCCGGTGCAGACGCAATATGCGAAGCTGCCTCATTGTCGAGTGATGTTGTGATCGCCGGCATCGTCGGCACGGCTGGCCTGTCACCAACGCTCGAGGCCGTGCGGCGGGGCGCCACAGTCGGTCTCGCCAATAAGGAATGCCTCGTCAGTGCCGGTGATCTGTTCATTCACGAAGTGAAGCAACACGGCGCAACACTGCTGCCGGTCGATTCCGAACACAACGCGATATTCCAGGTGTTCGACTTCGAACACCCGGAACGAGTGGAGAAGATCATTCTAACGGCGTCGGGCGGCCCGTTCCGCGACATGTCGCGCGCCTCGATGATGTCCGTCACGCCGGCCGAAGCCGTGGCGCACCCGAACTGGTCGATGGGTGCGAAGATTTCGGTCGATTCCGCAACGATGATGAATAAGGGCCTAGAACTGATCGAGGCGTTTCACCTCTTCCCGGTCGAGACGGATCAGATAGAGATCGTGGTTCACCCGCAGTCCGTGATCCACAGCATGGTCGCTTACGTCGACGGCTCGGTGCTTGCGCAGATGGGATCGCCCGACATGCGCATTCCGATCGGTTACGCGTTGTCATGGCCGGACCGGATGGGAACACCCGCGCCGCGGCTTGATCTGGCGGCGCTTGGCAATCTCTCCTTCGAAACTCCCGATTTCGACCGATTTCCCGCCTTGCGGATCGCCCGTCAAGCCTTGGACTGCGGCGGCGTCGCGCCGACCTACCTTAATGCTGCGAACGAAGTCGCGGTGAAGGCATTCCTTGACGGACGAGTCCGGTTTCTAGACATTGCCCACATTGTTGACACAGTCCTGGGGCAATCGCAGAACGAAACGCCGGTCGACCTCGACGACGTCATGCGCCATGACGCAAACGCGCGCGAGATGGCGGAAGGGGTGGTCGACGCGTTGTAGTGCGCGAGCGGCGGTTCTGATCAAGAGACGAGATGGAATAGGGAATGGAACTCATTAGCGACGTCGGCCTTGAAATTGTTGCCTTTCTTGCTGTTCTGACGGCACTGGTCTACGTCCACGAGTGGGGCCACTACTGGGTCGCCCGACGCAACGGCGTTCGGGTCGAGGTGTTTTCCATCGGTTTCGGCCCCGAGGTATACGGCTGGACGAACGCCGTGGGAACCCGTTGGAAGATCAGTGCCATTCCGCTGGGCGGATACGTCAAGATGTTCGGCGAAGGCGATACCGTCGTCGACGAAGACGGGGAAAGGGAGCTGACGGACGAGGAAAAGAGCGTCTCTTTCGCTCACAAGACCCTCCGTCAGCGCGCCGCCATCGTCGTGGCCGGCCCCATGGCCAACTTCATTTTCGCCGCGCTGGTCTTTGCGGCCCTGGCCTGCTTTGTCGGCTCGCCCACACCGCTCTCGGGTGTCGGTACCGTGTCGCCGGACAGCCCGGCTCAGGCTGCCGGCTTCGTACCCAAGGACTCCATTGTTGCGATCAACGGGGAGGACGTCCGGTATTTCTCGGATCTGCAGCGTATCGTCGGCGCCAATCCCGGACAGACTCTCGAAATCGACGTCATCCGCGCGGACGGCACAGCTGCCGTGTTAAGTGCCGTGCCGTCGCTTATCGTAACTGAGGACGGCCGCGAGATCGGTCGCCTCGGCATCAGCCCCGATCCCGAGCAGGTCGAATACGAACGCGAGGATCCGATTTCGGCCCTGTGGTTCGGCGTCGAACGGACCGGCGCGATGATTTGGGGAATTCTCAACTACATCGGCGACCTGTTCAGCGGCGCTCAGGACACGGACGGACTCGGCGGACCGCTTCGCATCGCCCAGTTGTCCGGTGAAATGGCCGCCGACGGCCTGGTTCCACTAATAATTTTTGCTGCCGCCTTGTCGGTCAACCTGGGACTCATCAACCTGTTTCCCGTGCCGATGCTCGATGGCGGACACCTGGTCTTCTATGCCTTCGAAGCCGTGCTCGGGCGCCCACTCGACGAGAGAGCGCAAGAATACGGTTTTCGGTTTGGCCTCGTTCTGGTATTGGTTTTGTTCGTTTTTGTGACTTGGAACGACTTGGAACATCGCGGGTTTTTCGAGTTCTTCAAGAACTTAGCCGGTTAAGTCGGCGAACGAGACTCTTCCTTGGGATTGGGCCTGATGCTGCGCGCGACCACGATCGCATTGATGATGACTCTCGCTGGCGCGGCGTTTGTACCCGCGAAAGCGGCGCAAATTCAGATTGCCCAGTCGTCGGGGGTAATCGAGGAAATCGCCGTCGAAGGCACCAACCGCGTCGACCCCGAAACCGTCAAATCCTATCTGCTGGTCAAGCCCGGCGACACATTCGAAAGCAGCCGTCTCGACCGGTCGCTCAAGAGCCTGTTCGCCACCGGCCTGTTCGCCGATGTCGTTTTCAGGCGTCAGGACGGCCGGTTGCTCATCAGCGTGGTCGAGAACCCGGTGATCAACCGCGTTGCCTTTGAGGGCAATGACGTTCTCGACGACGAGGAACTCGAACCCGAGATTACCTTGCGTCCTCGCGTCATTTACACGCGAACCAAGGTGCAGAACGACGTCAAGAGGATCCTGACGCTGTACCGTCGATCGGGGCGTTTCGCCGCATCCGTCGAGGCAAAGGTTATTCAGCTGCCGCAGAACCGGGTCGATCTAGTCTTCGAAATCTACGAAGGTGATCCGAGTGCGATCAGCAACATCCGATTCATCGGCAACCAGCAGTTCGATGACGACGATCTGAGAGATGTAGTCCAGACCAAGGAAACGCGTTGGTACCGCTTCTTGTCGTCGGATGATGTCTACGACCCGGACCGCCTCACCCTCGATCGAGAGTTGCTCCGCCGGTTCTACCTCGAAGAGGGCTACGCCGATTTCCGTGTCGTGTCCGCCGTCGCGGAACTCACTCCCGATCGCAAGGACTTTTTCATAACGTTCACGGTCGATGAGGGCGAACGCTACCAGTTCGGCAACATCGAGATCGATGCGCGGCTCAAGAATCTCGATCCGCTCGCGTTGATGGAGACCATCGAGATTCAGACCGGCGACTGGTACGATGCGGCGGAGGTTGACGAGATCATCGACGATCTCTCCGATCAGGTCGGCAACCTCGGATACGCCTTTGTCGACGTCCGTCCGCGCATTCAGCGAAACCGCGCCGAACACACGATCGACGTGACGTTTGAAGTCAACGAGGGGCCGCGGGTTTTTGTCGAACGGATCGATATCGTCGGCAACGTCCGGACCATCGACAAAGTCATCCGCCGTGAGTTCCGCATGGTCGAGGGCGATGCGTTCAACACGGCGAAGATGCGTCGTTCGCGCCAACGGGTCATGAACCTCGGTTTCTTCGAATCTGTCGAGATCGAGAGACTTCCCGGCAGCGATCCTGACAAAACCATCATCCGGACCGAGGTGACGGAGAAGTCCACCGGGTCGCTGAACCTCGGGTTCGGTTTCTCGTCGGACATCGGCCCGTTGGCGGATATCGGCGTCAGCGAGTCGAACCTGCTTGGCGCCGGCTACAAACTCGGCCTGTCGGCCCGCGTCGCGGCCCGACGCTCCGATCTCGACCTTTCGTTTACCGATCCGTACTTCCTTGACCGCGAGTTCTCAGCCGGCTTCGACCTGTTCCGCACAACCCGTGACAACCAGACGGAAAGCTCCTTCGATTCCGAGGAAATCGGCGGCCGGATGCGGATCGCGTATCCGATCACCGAGCATCTGAACCAGCGATGGGCGTACGAGTTGAGCGAAAAGACCGTCGAGAACGTCGACGACGATGCCTCGATTTTCGTTCAGGCGCAGGAAGGCAGCAACATCACGTCGGAGATCTCGCAGACCCTGACCTACGACGTCCGGGACAGTCGCATCTTCCCGACGGAAGGCTATGTGGTCGGGATTTCGAACGATCTCGCCGGTCTTGGCGGCGATACCCATTACTTGCGGACCGAATTGTTCGGCGGCCACTACTGGACAGTCGCCGACGATATCGTTCTCAACGTGTCGGGCGAGGTCGGCTACATTGTTGCACTTCAAGACGAGGTCAATCTCGTTGACCGTTTCTTCGTCGGCGGTTCGAACCTGCGCGGCTTTACGCCGGCCGGTATCGGTCCGCGCGACTCGTCCACTGACGACGCACTCGGCGGCGAGTTCAAGTATACCGGTACCACGCAGGTGAGTTTCCCGCTGGGCCTTGCGTCGGAATTCGACGTGCGTGGCCGCGTGTTTTCGGACTTCGGCAGCCTCGGCCAGCTCGAGCCGGATGACGGCACGACGCAGGACACCGAGAGCCTTCGTGTCTCGACCGGTGTCGGCGTCACATATGTCTCGCCGTTCGGCCCGATCGGGATCGACGTATCCCGGGCCGTGGTCAAGGAAAGCTTTGACGAGACGGAAACGGTTCGCTTTAACTTTGGAACCCAATTCTAGGAGAATTCTGTGTTTGCGGTAGTTATGAGGACTCTTGGTATCGTCGCCCTGGTGATCGGACTGGCGACGGGGCCCTCGTTCGCCCAGGAGAGCGATCCCGCGGCAGCATTGCCGATCGCCATTGTCGACATGACAAAGGTCCGGCAGTCGTCGAGCGCGCTGCGCAGCATCGCCGAGCAGATCAACGCCTACCGCGCGGAGTTCCAGAAGGACATTCAGGAGGAAGAGGCCAGTCTGCGCGAGGCCAACCAGGAGCTTTCGCGCCAGCGCACCATCGTCAGCGCCGAGGCGTTTCAGGAGGCGCGTAAGGAGTTCGAGGCGCGCGTGGCCGATGTGCAGCGCACCGTGCAGCAGCGCAAGTCCGATCTTGAGGGCGCTCGCGAAGTCGCCATGGGCGAACTGCAGCAGGCACTGAACGTGGTGATCGCCGAGATCGCTCAGGAGAAGGGGCTTCTGTTGGTTCTGCCGCGCACCCAGACGATTCTCTCGGCCAAATCGCTTGAGATCACGGATGAGGTCACCGAACGGCTGAATGCCCAGTTGCCTGACATAACGGTCCCGAAACCGGGTCAGTAAACATGACCGACGATCGGTTTTTCTCGACGGACGGTCCGTTTAGTCTCACGGAGATTGCAGCGTTCGCTCAGGCAGAGATCTCCCGGGGCGAACCCGACCGGCAATATGGCGGAATTGCGCCGTTGTCCTCGGCCGGTCCGGACGACGTCAGTTTCCTAGACAACAAGAAGTACGTTGATGCCTTCGTCGCCAGCGGCGCCGGCGCCTGTATCGTCGAACCGTCATTCGCCGACAGGGCGCCGGAAGGAATGGCCCTGCTGGTGACGCCGCAGCCCTACCATGCCTACGCGCGGGTCGCGGCCGCGTTCCACGCGCCGCTAGATTCGCATCAGGGCGTATCACCGACTGCAGTCGTCGACCCCGCTGCGGAGATCGCCAAGAACGCCTGCGTGGGGCCCGGTGCGACGATCGCCGCCGGTGCCCGGATCGGCGCGGGAACATCGATCGGTGCCAACACCTGCATCGCGACCGGCGTCATTGTCGGGGAAGGCTGCCGGATCGGCGACAACGTGACGCTGCAGTGTTGCATTGTCGGCAACGGTGTGATCATCCATCCCGGCGTACGTGTCGGTCAGGACGGCTTCGGTTTCGCGCTCGGTCCGCAGGGGCACCTCAAGGTGCCGCAGCTCGGCAGGGTGCTGATCGAGGATGACGTCGAGATCGGCGCCAACACGACGATCGACCGGGGCACCGGTCCCGATACCGTGATCGGCGCGGGCAGCAAAATCGACAATCTCGTTCAGATCGGCCACAACGTGCGGCTCGGAAAGGGCTGTATCATCGTTGCCCAGGTCGGCATCTCGGGCAGCACGGAACTGGGGGATTTCGTCAGCATCGGCGGGCAGGGCGGTGTCGCCGGCCACCTGTCGATCGGTAGCGGCGCCCAGATCGCCGCCCAGAGCGGGGTCATGCGCAACATCGACGCCGGCGCGAAAGTCGGCGGTTCGCCGGCTATGCCCGTGTCCGTATGGCTCAGAGGCGTTGCCATGCTCGAGAAACTGGCGCAAAAGAAGGCTTCGTGACAGGCGGGGAGGACAGACGCGTGGATGCTTCTGAAACGGCGATAGACCTCGATCTCGAGGATATCATGGCGCTGATACCGCACCGGTATCCGTTCCTTCTGATCGACAAGGTCCTCGATGTCGTGCCGGGAGAACGGGCAACAGGCATCAAGAACGTCACCATCAACGAACCGTTCTTTCAGGGGCATTTTCCCGGTCAGCCCGTTATGCCCGGCGTGCTGCTGGTCGAGGCGATGGCGCAAACCGCCGGCGTCACGGTGATGACCGGGCAGCGTCCCGCCGATGGCGTGCCGCCGCCGCTGGTCTATTTCATGACCGTGGACTCGGCGCGTTTTCGCAAACCGGTCGTACCCGGCGACCAGGTCGAATTGCATGTCAGCAAGCTGCGGGCCCGGGCCAACGTATGGAAGTTCACCGGCGAAGCCAAGGTCGATGACGTCCTCAAGGCCGAGGCCGTGTTTTCCGCGATGATCGTCGAGCGCACATGAGCACCATTCATCAATCCGCGATCGTCGAAGACGGTGCCGAAATCGGCGAAGGCGTCGATATCGGCCCGTACTGCATCGTCGGCGCGCAGGTCAAGCTCGGCGCAGGTTCAGTACTGCATTCCCATGTCGTCATTGCCGGCGACACGACCATCGGCGCCAATGCGCGGGTGTTCCCGTTCGCCTCGATCGGCAACCCGCCCCAGGATCTCAAGTACAAGGGTGAAGCTTCGCAACTGGTGATCGGCGACAACGCCCTGATCCGCGAGCACGTGACGATCAATCCGGGGACCGAGGGCGGCGGCATGCTGACCAAAGTCGGCGACAACTGCCTGTTGATGGTTGGCGCCCACGTGGCTCACGACTGCCAGATCGGCAACCACGTCATCCTCGTCAATAGCGCAACCCTGGCGGGCCATGTCGAGGTCGGCGATTTTGCCATTCTCGGCGGCTTGTCCGCGGTCCACCAGTTCGTCAGGATCGGGCGTCACGCAATGGTCGGCGGCATGAGCGGCGTCGAGAACGATGTCATTCCGTACGGCTCGGTCGTCGGCAATCGGGCGCATCTCTCGAGCCTCAACCTGGTCGGCCTCAAGCGGCGTAACTTCTCGCGCGAAATGATCCACGACATCCGCAAGGCCTACCGCCTGATCTTCGCACATGAAGGGACCATGTCCGAACGGCTTGCCGATGTTGCCGAGGAGTTCTGTGACAACGAGCCCGTCATGGAGATCGTCGAGTTCATACGGCACGACTCCAAGCGCCAGATCTGCCAGCCGCACATGGACGATGCCGCGTAAGCTAGGCATCCTCGCCGGGGGCGGTCGCCTGCCGGATCTCCTGATCCAATCTTGCCGCGAGACCGGTCGCCCGGTCACGCTCATCGCCTTCGCCGGACATGCCGATGGGCAGACCGTATCCGACTTTGCCGCGGCCGGCGGCGAGATCGCCTGGCGCCGCCTGGGCAACGGCTCGGGAATCATGCGTGCGCTCGCCGACCAGGGCGTTGAGGATGTCATCCTCGCCGGTTCCATCCGGCGGCCGGGCCTGCTGCAGTTGTGGCCGGACTTCTGGTCCTTGTGCCTTTTGCTGCGAACCGGTGCACTGGCGAAAGGCGACGACGGTTTATTGCGCGTACTGATCGCGGCACTGACAGAACGAAACATGCGTGTTGTCGGTGTTGCGGATGTCGCGCCGGAATTGCTGACGCCGGCCGGCTGCCTGACCCGGAGGCGACCAGACGCCGATGACGAACGCGACATCGCGGTCGCAAAAGAGGCGGCGCGCGAACTCGGTCGCCGGGATGTCGGCCAGGCGGCCGTCGCACGTTACGGTGCCGTCATCGCCGAAGAGACCCGGAGCGGCACCGATGCCATGATGGCCGCCATCCATGCCGAGGGCGCAGCCACTTCAGGCGTGATGGTGAAATGCTTCAAGCCGCAACAGGACCCGCGTGTCGACCTGCCGACGATCGGACCGGATACGGTCGCTGCGGCCCGGCGGGCCGGGCTGCGCGGGATAGCCGTCGATGCCGGCCGATCGCTCATTGTCGACCGCGAAGACACGGTCGCCGCCGCGAACCAAGCAGAAGTATTCATCGTCGGAATGGAGAACGGCGGTGGCTGAAACAGGAGACCCGAACACGGTATTCCTCATCGCCGGTGAACCGTCTGGCGATGCGCTCGGCGGACCACTGATCGGGCGCCTTCGGGAAATTGACCCATCGTTGAAGTTCGCCGGCGTCGGCGGCCCAAATATGGCGGCACACGGACTCGAAACACTGTTTCCCATGGAAGAACTGTCCGTGATGGGGCTCGCCGAAGTCCTGCCGCGACTGCCCAACCTGGTTCGCCGGATCGCCGAGACCGCAAGGGCGATCGAGGCATCTCGTCCAGCGGTGGTGGTCACGATCGACTCGCCGGACTTCACGCTTCGCGTGGCGAAACGCGTCCGTCACCCCGGCATTCCCATCGTCCATTACGTCGCGCCCAGCGTCTGGGCCTGGCGACCAGGTCGCGCCCGTAAACTGTCCCGGCTCGTCGATCACGTGATGACACTCCTGCCGTTTGAACCGCCTTACTTCGAGGCCGTCGGTCTGCCGGCGACCTTTGTCGGCCATCCGGTCGCAGAGCAACGCCCCGCAATGGACGGCGCGGCGTTTCGCCGAACCCTCGGTATCGCCGAGAACGATACCGTGCTGGCCGTGTTGCCCGGTAGCCGGGGGGGCGAGGTCGACCGTTTACTTCCTGTTTTTGGCCGCTCCGTCGAGCGATTGACGGCAGGCCTGCCCGATCGCACCTTGCGCATTGTCGTGCCGACCCTGCCGCATCTCGCCGAGCGAGTCCGTGCGGCGACGGCAGGATGGCATGGAACCGTGGATATTGTCGCCGACCGGGAGAGGTTTTTTGACGCTCTGGCTGCATCCGACGCCGCGCTGTGCGCGTCGGGAACAGTCGTTCTCGAGCTCGCGCGGGCCGGTGTGCCCGGTGTCGTCGCGTACAGGGTCAATCCAATTACCGCGTGGCTGGCACGGCACCTGATCAAACTGAAGTACGTCTCGCTGATCAACATCGTCGCGGGACGGGGAATCATGCCCGAGCACCTTCAGCAGGACTGCGAACCGGAACGCCTGGCCCGCGATCTAGCGAGACTCCTCTCGGAGCCGGGCGCGGGCGATGATCAACGCGCCGCGTTCGCTGACGTTCTGCGACAACTGGGTGAAGGCGGCACTCCGCCAAGCCGGCGCGCCGCCGACGTCGTCATATCGATGATGCGGGGAGACTAGTCAGGTTCTCACCGCGTGGGAATCCGGCGGCGGCGACATCGATCATGTGCGTCAGCACTTCGTCGTCGTGTGCCCCGGATATGACGTGCTGTTCCGCAAAAATGAACGACGGGACACCGTTAATGCCGAGACGATGGGTTTCGCTGTCGTCGATCGTGATCGACGCCGCGCTATCAGCGCCCGTAACTGCCGCCACAACGTCGCTTCTCTTAATGCCGTAGGATTTGCCGGCCTCGGCAAGAACCTCGATATCGCCGAGGTTTTGCCCATGGGTGAAGTACCCGGTGAACAATGTGTCGGCGAGTTCAAGAACCCGGCTCTCGCCATCCAGCAGGCTGAGAAGGCGATGCGCGGGCAGGGCAAAGGGTGTGAAATCCGCGCTTTCGAAGCGAAACTCTATTCCCACGGACTTGCCTGCACGCTGAACGGTTTCCTGGAAACGCCGGACCCGCGACTCGGAGCCGAAAGCACGCGCAAGGAACTCCGCCTGGCGCATTCCCTCGGGACCAACGTCGGGATTGAGCAAGTAGGGGCGCCAATGCACCGCCGGGCGAACATCCGGACGCTTGTTCAAGGCCGCTCGAAGGCGGCGAATTCCGATGTAGCACCACGGACAGACGATATCAGCGACGACATCAATGCGCATGAACGGAAACCCGCAACAATTTGAAAAGCCTACGAAAAAAAATATCACAATAATGAAAGAGATGCGCTAAAGTAGACTTATACAAACCAATTTTCGAACTTCGCGAGCGTTACGGCAATCTCGCATTGCTGCAATGCACAAAAAACTGCTGAAATTCGAAATCGGTTGTGTTACAAAACGGTCACAGTTGGAAGCCAACCGACCCTGCATACCTATAACCTATTGTTTGAGAACAAGAAATACTCAGAGAGACGTTACAATGACGAATGACTTGATTCAGTACCTGATCATGGAGGCTGGATGCCTCCTTGAGAACGCGCCATCCGGCCGCGTTGCGGCAGATCGCGTCGCCGAAGCGGAGGAGTTGACCCTTCTCGCCGGCCGCCTGCTTGATCGCCGCGAAGCCGCTGTTGCAGCCTTCGAGTATCGGGAGGCGGCATAATGGCATCATCTCGTGACACGAAGAAGCCGACGGCGGACTACGAACACCAGAAGAAGTCCCGCAGCTGCCTGATGTGCGGCAGCAACTTCACGTCGAACCATTATGGCGAACGCGTTTGCCCGACCTGCAAAGGCACCGCGGCCTGGCGCGAAGGCGAAGCCGCCTAGATCGAAGAACCGGCGCGCGGCGGTTGCCGCCGACCGTAAACGTTACATCCGAAACCGGCGAGAAGGCGCTACGGGGCCTTTCGCCGGTTTCGCATTTTTGGGTGAGTTGTCTATAAAATTTAGTTGACTGCATAGACAGCATGTTTAATATAGTATCTGAGCAAAAGTGTATTCCGGCAGAAAGTCGGGGAAATGGTTAGTCTAGTACAGAAGTCAAACGACGCCGTCCATGGAAACGTCGCGCTAACGGCGTTCCAGACCGCTATCCGCCAACAGGCGGAGTTCAAGGAAGCGGTCGAGGAATCGAAAGAGCGCGAACGCGAAGCGGAAGCCCAGCGTCAACGTGAAGCCGAGGAGCGCCTCAGCATGCTTGCTGATGGTGCGTCGATTGACGACTCCGCCTCGGCGACTGATGACGGCACGACTTCCGATCAGGGTGGGCAGGCCACTGAGGGCCGAGGCGGAACGGTCGACGTCGCGGTGTGACGACCGTCAATGACTTGCTGCCGACGAAGGCGCAGGATGCACTGGCTTGAGGCCAGTTTTTTTGTGCCCAAAATAAAGTGAAGACACGGGATGAGCGCGTCTATCAACAAAAACCGAATGATGACGTCAGCCGTTGCAGCGGCCATGTTCATGGCCGCGGCGCTTACTTTGGCATCAGACACAAAGGCCAAGAGCCGTCAGGGCACCTACGTCTATGCCACGTCGACTAGCGGCGCGAGCCTGGTCGGCAGTCTCAACAAGGACCTGTCGGCGGCATGCCGCCGACAGCGTTTCAACCAGCTGCGCGCGTACCATTTCGTGATCAAGTTCAAGGGAGACCGGGACACCGGCGTCAGCGGCGTCGCCACGACGAACTGGAACCTCTACGACCCCCTGCGGTTGGCTGAGCCGCGGATGACATTTCACTTTTTCAATGATGGATATTCAAACTGCCGGGTGTACGTATCCCCGCAGTGAGTTCCGGCCCGCCGTCTAGTTGATAGTCACGCCGGCCGGCGGCTGTTCCTCGGTGAGTTCCTCGACCGCCCGCACGATTCTGAGCCAGACCGCACGACCCGTTGCGTTGCCGTTCCTGAGACACTCATCGGCCTTGATCGCGGCGCCAACCGCGGCCATTTCGCCGTAGGTTTCGATCAACAGGTTCGCCGTGCGGTAGATATCCGTAGAAGTCGCCATTCCTGAAACTGCCCCTGGTTGCCCCGCATAGGGAAACGCGTCTACTCGGTGGTCGATTTCTTCACCGTATCGGTGATCGTGACCCCCAACTGATCCTCAATGACGATGATCTCGCCGCGTGCCACCAATCGGTTGTTGGCATGCAATTCGATATCCTCACCCACGCGCCGCTTCAGTTCGACCACCGCGCCTCGGCCAAGCTTGAGGATCTGGCTGATCGGCATGTCCGCGGTTCCCAGAACCGCCGACACCTCAACCTCGACCTCATAAATCGCCGGGCTGTCATCATCCGAATCGGCCTTGTTCTTGTTGGCTTCAGCCACGCGGAGTCTCCATCAACAGGACGCTGAAACATAGCACACCATCGGAGTTGATGATGTATTAACGTGGCCGGTCACGCGGGAAATTTTTGGCCAGTTTCCGTTTTCTCGCCGTGGCGCCCGAGGCTGCGACTGTCTATGGCCACCGACTTTACCAGCGCAAAGATCTCTTTGCCGGGAACCAAGCCCATGGCATCGCACGACTTTTTGGTGACCCGGGCAATCATCAGAACGCCGACATCGAGCTGCACATCGACCTGGGAGTCCACTGCTTCATCGGCGATCGCGTGAACCCGACCGGGCAGCACGTTCAGGAAGCTGCTGTCCCGAGGTCGCGTCAACGAGAGACCGACATCGCGGGAGCGAACGCGAATCCGGAGCGGTTCGCCAACCCGGAGGTCGACGGCAGGGACCTGGAATGATCGATCCGGGCCAAAGCTGAGCCGGCTGAGACCATATGTTGCGTCATGCCCTTCGACGACCGCGTCAATTACCGCGCCCGCTTCATGGCGACCGGTCAACGGGCCGAGATCGATGCGGCTCATGATCTCTCCGACGGGACCGGTTTCAATCACGCGGCCCTCCGACATCAGCGCCATGTGATCGCCGAGACGTACAACCTCCTCGATACTATGGGATACCATAACCACCGGTTTACCGAACGTCGCACCGATCCGCGCGATGAAGGGCACGAGTTGAGCTCGGCTGGAGACATCAAGCGAGCTGAGAGGTTCGTCCAACAGCAGCGCCTCGGGCTGACGGAGCAGGGCCCGGCCAATGGAAACGCGCTGCGCTTCGCCACCGGACAACGAACGCGGTCGGCGGTTCAAAAGCGGACCCAGCTCAAGCAGTTCAACGATTTCGCCAAGATCGTATCCCTGGGGCCGGTTACGGGCGCGTTTCAGGCCGTATGCCAGGTTGTCACGGACATTGAGATGGGGAAACAGCCGCGCATCCTGAAAAACGTAACCGACGGCGCGGCGCTCAGGCGCTATGTTGACCCGCGCCGTGCTGTCGAAGACGACCTGGTCTCCCATACGGATGATACCGGATTCAGGTTGGCGCAATCCGGCGAGCATGTCGATCAGCGTCGTCTTGCCGCTGCCCGATCGGCCGAACAGCACGGTGATGCCGCTGTCCGCCGTCAGTTCGGCATCGAGCAGGAAGTCGCCCTGGCGGAGTCTGACCTTGATCTCAAGCATCCAGGCGCCTCCGCATCCGGCGCGCCAGAACCTCGGACAATAACACTGCACCGAGCGAGATCAGCACGGCGATGACGACGAGGCTCAACGCCCGCGCCTCACCGCCCGGCACGTTGATTGCCGAGTAGATCGCCAACGGCAGGGTTCGCGTTTCACCGGGAATGTTCGAAACGAACGTGATGGTGGCGCCGAACTCGCCGAGCGCACGCGCAAACGCGAGCAATATACCCGTCATAATGCCGGGCAGGGCGAGTGGAACCGAAACGCTGAAAAAGACGTCGACAGGAGACGCGCCAAGGGTGCGGGCGGCGAGCTCAAACCGTTGGTCCACGGCCTCGAAACCCAGTCTGACCGCCCTGACAAGCAGCGGGAACGCCATGACCGCTGCGGCCAACGCCGCGCCCTGCCAACTGAAGGCGAGGGTGATGCCGAATACGTCTCCCAGCCATCGCCCGACCACCCCTTGTGTACCGAGCAGCACCAGCAATCCGTAACCGATGACAACAGGCGGCAGCACGAGCGGAATGTGAATGATGCCGTCGAGCAACAGTTTTCCCGGAAACTGCCAGCGCGCCAGCGCCCACGCTGCCAGGATTCCGAACGGCAGGCTGATGGCCACGGCAGTCAAGGCGACCCGCAGACTGAGGCCGAGAACCGCCATCGATTCAGGGCCGAACAATTCAGTCATCACCGTCTCCCGTTTCCGCCGCGGTGACGAAACCCAGCGCCGCGACCACGCGCTGGCCTTCGGACGACAGCGCGAACTCAATAAACGCGGCTGCGGCTTCGGGGGCGGGTGCATGACCGGCCACCGCGGCTCTGTAAAGGATCGGTTCGTGGAGACCCGGTTCGAACCGGGCAACCTCGCGGCTTCCCATGCTGACCCTGATATCCGTGGCATAGGCAAGACCGATGGCGGCCTCGCCACGGTCGACCAGGGCAACGACGGCGCGCACATTCTGTAACGGCACCATCTGGCGTTTGAGATTGTCCCAGAAGCCGATCGATCGCAGCGCCTGGAGCGCGTATTGGCCGGCCGGAACGTGGTCCGGATCGGCAATGGCAATTCGCCAGTTGTTGACCCCCGCGATATTGAGCACGTCGCGGACCGACTTGTTGGAGTTGAGCGGTGTCCGCGGACCGGCAATGACGACCAATGCATTGCCCGCCAGCGTACGCACGCTTTCGGCATCAATCGCACCTGCCTGCGACGCGGCATCGATCCATGCCGGGTTGGCCGAGATCAGGATGTCGAAGGGCGCACCGTTCATGACCTGCCGGGCCGCGACGGAGCTCGCCGAAAAGCTGGCGCGAACCGCTACGCCTGATTGCGCGGTGAACGCTTTGCCGAGTTCGTCGACCATCTCGGTCACGCTCGACGCCGCCGCAACCGTGATCGACGGCGCATCCGCGGCAACGCCGCTGCCCGGGAAAACGACGAGTCCCAGCACCGTGGCTGCTGCCGCAGCCTGCAGATGGAGAACGGCGATGAGCGTTCGCCGCATGGCCGTCAGGACTTTTCGACGGACATCGGTTCAGTGAGGACGGTCATCGAACCGTCTCGCACCGCATTGAAGAAGCAGTTGTGCCGATTGGTGTGGCATGCGGGGCCGGTCTGCTCGACGAGCAGGAGGATCGTGTCCGCATCACAATCCCAACGGAACTCGACAAGTGTCTGCACGTGGCCCGAGGTTTCGCCCTTGCGCCACAGGGACTGGCGCGAGCGCGACCAGTAACAGACGCGCCCGGTTTCCAGGGTTTCGACGATCGCTTCGGCATTCATCCACGCCATCATCAGGACTTCGCCGGTATCGTGCTGCTGAGCGATCGCGGGCACCAGGCCGCGGTCGTCGAACGACAGGCTGTCGAGCAGGGGCTTGATCGTCTCGGGTTGCACTGTCATCGGGCTCTCACAGGTAATCGGTCTCGATCGGATAATCGCTCAGGCACTCGGGACCATTGTCACTGATCAGGTAGGCTTGCTCCAGCTTGACGCCTTCGCGTCCGCCCGGGGCACCGACGTAACACTCCACGCACACGACCATGCCGGCTTCGAACACGCCGTCATACATCCCGAGATCGGCATCCTCCGGATACCATATGTAAGGATACTCGACCCCGAGGCCGCAACCATGAGCGACGTCCGCGTAACGGTTCGGGATGTACTCATCCGGCAGGCGGTAGCTCTTTTCCGCGTACTCGACGAACCCGAGCCCGGGCCGGAGCAAGCCCGCGTTGTGATCGAGCTGGCGAACTGCCGTTTCGTAGAGCCGCCGCTGCTCGTCGCTCGGCTTGCCGCCGCCGACCACCCAGCTTCTCGAAATGTCACTATAAATTCCGTGTGGGCCGATCAGGTCGGTATCGAAGGAGAGCAAGTCACCGGCCGCCATCAGGCGGTCGGACGTTTCCTGGAACCACGGGTTGGTTCGCGGGCCCGACGTCAGGAGCCTGGTTTCCGGATACTCACCGCCACGCGCGACATTGGCGGCAAGGAGCGCGGCCAGCGCGTCGCATTCGCGAATGCCGGGTTCGATCATGTCGCGCATCACCGCGACACTTTCGTCGAGGGCACCGAACGCGATCCGCATGGCGGCAATCTCGTCGGCCGATTTTACCGCGCGGGCGCGCTCCATCACCGCCTTGCCGTCGACGATATCGACGCCGAGCCGGGTGAGGGCCTGCGCCGCCAGCCAATCCGCCCGATCGATCGCGACCCGTCTGTTGCCGCCACCGTGCATCGTGATCAGATCGGCAATCTCCGATGCCCAGCGGCCCGCCAGTTCCGCGTTACGGTCGCCGACCATAGCGTAGTCCCAGGCCAATGCCGGGCGGATTTCGTCGACGGTCTCGAGGCTCTCCGCAAGGTGTCTGCTGCTCGAGAGGTCGAACAGGATCACCGGGCCGCCGTTCAAGACGACGGCGTAGCGGCAGAAATTGTTCTTGGTCCACACCTGCATGTTGCGGCTGCCGGTGGCGTACCGCAGGTTAACCGGATCGAAGATGACGATGCCGGCGAGGTCCCGCGCCGCTAGTTGCTCGCGCACCCGCCGAAGCCGGTAGCCGCGTACGGCGCGCTCATCGACGGTCATCGGGGCAGGCATTGCATCCAAAGGGTTCAGTCTCCGTGCAGGCGGTCTAAACCGGCAGCAAGATCGTCCCGCAGATCCTCGAACGCCTCGAGACCGGCGTGAATGCGGAGTGCCGGCGTCTTGTAGGGCAACGTCGTTGCCGTCCGACTGCCACCGGCGCGCGACGGTGTCAGCAAACTCTCGTACCCGCCCCAACTGTCGCCGAGGCCGTAGAGTTCCATACCATCGATCAGGCGTCGCACGGCGTCCTGGTCGAAATCCTTGAGGACGACCCCGAACAACCCGCTGGCGCCGGTGAAATCCCGTTTCCACGTTTCGTGGCCCGGACAGCGATCGAGCGCCGGGTGCAGTACGGTTTCGACCTCGGGTCGGCCACTCAGCCACTCGGCGAGCTTAACGCCGGTCTCGAAATGTCGCGGCATGCGAACGTCCAGCGTCCGCAGACCGCGAAGGCCGAGATAGCACTCTTCCGTGCCGGCGCAAGTGCCGAACCTGACGGCGGTGGTCTTGAGCTGATCGAGGAGTTCCTTGCGCGTTGCGGCGAAGCCGAGCATCGCATCCGCATGCGCCACGATGTACTTCGTCGCGGCCTGAAGCACGACGTCGACACCGTGCTCGAGGGGCCGGAAGTAGTAGCCGGCGGCCCAGGTGTTGTCCATGACGCTGAGGGCGCCGCGTTCGCGGGCGCATGCGGCGATCAGCGGCACATCACAGACTTCGAAGGTATGCGACCCCGGCGCCTCGATCGCGACGAGGACCGTCTCCGCCTTGAACAGGTCCCGGATTCCGCTGCCGATCATCGGATCGAAGTACTCTACGCCCACGCCATAGCGCGCGAGCACGTCGTCGCAAAACTTGCGTGTCGGTCCGTACACGTTGTCACCAACGAGGATATGGTCTCCCGCCTTGGTGAACGACGACAGCACACCGGCAATCGCCGCGAGGCCGGAGGGATAGTTAACCGCCCCGTCACCACCTTCGAGATCGGCCATCGCTTCCTCGAATGCCCAGGTGGTCGGCGTGCCGATCCGGCCATAGTTGAGAGTTCCGGCTTCGTAGCCCGCGTTACTCCTCTCATAGAACCCGAGGTCGGGGTGGAGGATGGTCGACGTTCGCGTCACCGGCACGTTGACGGGGCCGGACACTTCGACGCGCGGGCGTCCGGTCGTGACCAGGCGGGTCGCGCGCGATGCTTTGCGATTGCTGCTGTCGTCGTGCTCGGTCATGCTCTCGTCGATTCCTTCCCCAAGGCGGCTATCTCCGCCTTGTGTTAGCGCCGAACGCTAGCGGTGTAAAAGATTTTGCCATGACCATCCTGCTGAACGACCGCGACGACTTCACCTTGACCGCCTTTGCTGCGGTCTCGCGAAAGGGCGAGGGGGTGCGGATCGATGAGCCGGCGCTCGCGCGAATGCGCGAAGCACGGTCGGCGTTCCTCCGACATATCGAGGATCCGGATGTCGTGGTCTATGGCGTCACCAGCGGCTACGGACAGATGGCGCATCTCCGCTTCACGCCGGAGGAACGCAAACGCCATGCGGCGCGACCGCCCCGGGCGGCGGCCGTTTCATTCGGGAAACCGCTGCCCGAACGGGTGACGCGCGGCATGGTGCTGGCCCGTCTCGTCAACTTCGTGAGCGGCTACAGCGCCATTTCACCGGATCTGGCTGTGGCAGTCGCGGCGATGCTCGACGGCGGGCGACTGCCCGATGTACCGCTGCAGGGCAACGGCGGCGCCGGCGAGATCCTGCCGTTGAGCCATTTGTTCGGCCCCGTCGCGGAATTGCACCCGCTGGCGGAGAAGGACTCGTTGTGCCTTGTCAACGGTTCGCCCGGCGCCACCGCGCTACTGGCCGATGCAGCCCTGAGCGCCGCTACACTGTGCGACGTCACAAGCGACGTATTCGCGCTCGCCTGGGAAGCGTTCAACGCGCCGCTCGACCACCTCGATCCGGTCCTCGACGATCTCTGGGGCGACCCCGCGGAAGCCTGGGCGCTCGAGGCGCTGCGCACGCGATTGGGCGCACCGGTCGGCACGCGGCGTCCGTACCAGGCGCCCGTCAGTTTCCGCATTCTGCCGCGTTATCTCGGACGTTTGCGTCGCGCGGCGGAGGAGGCCAGGGTCGGGGCTGAAACGGCATTGCGCGCCGTGACCGACAACCCGGTCTTCCTGCCGCCTGACGACAACCATCCGAACGGTCGGGCGCTGTCGACCGGCGGATACCAGAACGCCGCCGCTGCGCCGTCGATGGACGGGCTGACGGCGGCGGTCGCGGACCTCTGCACGCTGGCCGTTCGCCAGACATCAAAGATGCTCGACGGCAACGTATCAAAATTGCCGCACCAGTTGCTGACCGGCCCCGACGACGACCGCTACCTTGGCACTGCGGGTTTCGCTGGTGTCGGGTTCGAGGAACGCGCCCGTCTGCTGGCGCAGCCGACCCTGCTGCCCGGCGGCGAAAGCGGAGGCTACGGACAGAACGATGTCGCCTCGGTCGCGTTTCCGGCATGGGAGAAATGGGACGAAGCGGGCGACTGTCTCGACGCCTGTCTCGCGATGCTCGCCGTGATCGCGTCGCAGGCCCTCTATGTGACGGATCGTGCGCCCGACGGACGGGCCGGCGAGTTCCTGGAGCGTGTCCGCGACACCGTGCCGCCGCTGGACGAGGGGCGGGCGATGGGTCCGGATTATCAAAGACTGGCGGAAACGTTCGGAATCTCGTGTGAAACTTGATTACCGCGGCATAGGTGTATTTCCCGACCTCGCCGCGGACACGGGACAGAGCGCTTGAGCAGACCTTTGCAATCGTGTTACCCCTTGGTGGCATTTCCGGAGCAACCGGGAATGGATAATCAAACAAACCTAAGTCAGGGAGACTATTTCCATGAAGAAAACCTTGGGCACATTGGCTGCCGTAGCCGCAGCCGCTCTGGTTTCGACTTCGGCCTCCGCGGGCACGCTTGACGACGTCAAGGCGCGCGGCGAGCTCAACTGCATCGTGACCACCGGTCTCGTCGGATTTGCCTACACCGACGAAAACGGCACGTGGCGTGGCTTCGACGCGGACTTCTGCCGTGCGGCCGCAGCTGCGGTCCTCGGTGACGGCAGCAAGGTCAAGTTCGTGCCGACCACCGGCAAGACGCGCTTTACCGCGCTGAGCGCCGGCGAAGGCGACGTTCTTTACCGGAACACCACCATCACCATGAGCCGCGACGTCGACCTGAAGCTCACGTTCCTTGGCGTGAACTACTACGACGGCCAGGGCTTCATCGTGCCGAAGTCTCTCGGCGTGACCAGCGCCAAGCAGCTCGACGGTGCCTCCGTCTGCATCCAGACCGGTACGACGACCGAGCTGAACCTTGCTGACTTCTTCCGCGCCAACAACATCAGTTACGAGCCGGTGCCAATCGAGACCAACGAAGAAGGTCAGGCCAACTATCTCGCCGGTCGCTGCGACGTCTACACGACGGACCGTTCCGGTCTTGCCGCGACGCGCTCCGCGCTCGATGATCCCGCCGCCCACGTGCTGCTGCCGGAGATCATCTCCAAAGAGCCGCTTGGCCCGGCTGTCGCCCAGGGCGACGAGGATTGGGCCGACACCATGCGTTGGGTCCTCAAGGCGATCATCGCCGCCGAGGAACTTGGCATCACCCAGGCCAACGTCATGGATATGGCCGCTTCGGCCGGTAACAACCCGAACATCAACCGTATCCTCGGTACCGAGGGCAACTACGGCGAGATGATCGGTCTCGACAACCAGTGGGCGGTTCGCGCGATCGCCGCCGTGGGTAACTACGGCGAGATCTTCGAGCGCAACATCGGCGTCAACACGCCGATCGGCCTCGACCGCGGGCTCAATGCCCAATGGACGGACGGTGGTCTGATCTACGCCGAACCGATCCGGTAAAAATCTGACAGTGGTCCGGCGGTGCCTTAGGGCACCGCCGGTTTCACTTGAGGGTATTGTTTTGGGCCGGCCTCCGATCCGGTCGACAATCGCCGCATATAACGGCGAAAGAACAAGATCCGCGCTACGCACGAGAGATCGCAAAGATCCGCAAGCGCACCGTCAGGGAGTCGGGGAACTATGACAGTAGAAGCAGCCACTATTGATAGTGGCACAAGCAATCCGTTACTGAGGCTGTGGCGCAACAAGGAAACGCGCGGCGTCATTATCCAGATCGCCACGATCGCGGCCATCTTTGCTTTCATTGCCTGGCTGGTCACCAATGCGATCGCCAACCTGGAGGAACTGGGTAAGGGTTTCAGTTTCAGCTTTCTCTGGGATGCTTCGAACTATGATATCGGCTTTTCGCCGTTCATCGATTTCAACTCCCAGAGCCCGCACCTGACCGCCGCTCTGGTCGGTCTGCAAAACACCCTGCTCGTGGCCGTATGGGGAGTCGTTCTTGCGACCATCCTCGGTTTCATCATAGGTGTTCTGCGTCTCTCCAAGAATTTCCTCATGAACCGGCTGGCGTACTGCTACGTCGAATTGATCCGAAACGTGCCGGTCCTGCTCTGGATCCTGCTGGTGCACGGCGCAGTCGTCGGCAACCTGCCCCAGATTAGGGATTTCAGAGGCCTCGAGGGACTCGAGGACATGAACTTCTTCTTCACGAACCGCGGTCTCTACATGCCGGCGCCGGAATTCCAGCCACTGGCGTGGGCCGCGTTCGCCGCGTTCATCGCCGGCATCGTCGGCGCCTACATGTATGCCAAGCGGGCGAAAGCGAAACAGGAAGCGACCGGCGAGATATCGCCGGTTCTGTGGGTCAGCGTCGGCCTCATCGTCGGTCTGCCCGTTGTGGTATTCGTCGTTACAGGGCTTCCGTGGGAATGGAGTTCTCCGGAGCTCAAGGGTTTCAACTTCCAGGGCGGCTTCGTCATCAAGCCCGAATTCATGGCTCTTTGGCTGGCCCTGTCGATCTATACCTCGTCGTTCATCGCCGAGATCGTCCGTGCCGGCATCCAGGCGGTCAGCCACGGCCAGACCGAGGCTGCGCACGCCCTGGGCCTGCGCCACAACCGTGCGCTTCAGCTGGTTATCATCCCGCAGGCGCTGCGCGTCATCGTACCGCCACTGACCAGCCAGTATCTGAACCTGACAAAGAACTCGTCGCTCGCGATCGCCATCGGTTACTACGACCTGGTGGCGACCATCGGCGGCATCTCGCTCAACCAGACCGGTCGCGAGATGGAGTGCATGATCATCGTGCTGCTGACGTACCTGACCATTTCGCTGCTCATTTCGGCGTTCATGAACTGGTACAACAACCGCATCAAACTGGTCGAACGGTGAGGAGGGCAGAAACATGAGCGATACGACCGTGCAGCAATCCTCGTACCCGCCGGGCCAGCATCCGGACCTGCCGCCGCCGAAGAACCTCGTTGGTCCCGTGGCGTGGGTCCGGGATAACTTCTTCGGCTCCATCACCGATACCGTACTCACCCTGATCGGTCTTTATCTGCTGTACCTGATCATTCCGGGAATGCTGAACTGGACGATCTTCGACGCCGTGCTGAACGCCGACTCGAAACAGGCGTGCCGTGCCGCGGGCGACGGGGCCTGTTGGGCACTGATCGAAGAACGCTTCCTGTTCTCGATCTACGCGTTCTACCCGGCTGAGGAGTGGTGGCGTCCGAATATCGCGTTCGTCCTGTTGTTCGTCGCACTGGGGCCAATCCTGTTCGACAAGTTTCCGATGCGCCGCCATGCCTTCATCTTCTCGGTGATCTATCCGTTCCTCGCCGGGTGGCTCTTGCTTGGCGGCTGGGGTTTGAAACCCGTTTCGACGGAGCTCTGGGGCGGCGTCATGCTGACCCTCGTCATCGGCGTGACGGGCATCTCGGCGTCATTGCCGATCGGCATTCTGCTGGCGCTCGGACGTGCGTCACGGCTGCCCGCCATGCGGGTCGTCTGCACGGCGTTCATCGAGTTCATCCGCGGCGTACCGCTGATCACGTTGCTCTTTGTCGCCTCGACCATGCTCAACTACTTCCTGCCGCCAGGCACATATTTCGACCTGTTGCTGCGAGTGCTGATCATGGTCACGCTGTTTGCGGCCGGCTACGTCGCGGAAGTTATCCGTGGCGGCCTGCAGTCGATCCCGAAGGGGCAGTACGAGGCCGCCGACGCCATGGGCCTGACCTACTGGCAGTCGATGCGGCTGATCATCCTGCCGCAGGCACTCAAGGTGTCCATCCCCGGCATCGTCAACACGTTCATCGGTCTCTACAAGGACACCACGCTGGTGCTGATCATCGGTCTTCTCGATGTTCTCGGTGTCATGCGTTCGTCTCTTGCGGATCCGAAGTGGAACGGCCTGGCCTACGAGGCTTACGTCTATACGGCCGTGTTCTTCTTCATCTCGTGCTTCGCGATGTCGCGCTACTCGATCTATCTGGAAAACAAACTGCACACCGGTCACAAACGGTAGGGGCGGGGAGGTACATGACAATGGCTATGGCTGAACAATCGACTGCAATGGAAGTTTCCGACGAGGTCGTCATCCAGATCAACGGGATGCACAAGTGGTACGGCCAGTTCCACGTGCTGAAAGACATAAACCTGACCATCTATCGCGGCGAGCGCATCGTCATCTGCGGACCGTCGGGATCCGGCAAGTCGACCATGATCCGCTGCATCAACCGGCTGGAGGAACACCAGCAGGGACAGATCGTCGTTGACGGGATCGAACTTACGGACGACCTCAAGAACATCGACAAGATCCGCTCCGAAGTCGGCATGTGCTTCCAGCACTTCAACCTGTTTCCGCACTTGACCGTGCTGGAGAATTGCACCCTGGCGCCGATCTGGGTCCGCAAGACCCCGAAGAAGGAGGCCGAGGAACGCGCCATGCACTTCCTCTCCAAGGTCAAGATTCCCGAACAGGCGAACAAATTCCCGGGACAGCTTTCGGGCGGTCAGCAGCAGCGCGTCGCGATCGCACGGTCGCTGTGCATGAACCCGCGCGTCATGCTGTTCGACGAGCCGACCTCGGCGCTTGACCCGGAAATGATTTCGGAAGTGCTCGACGTGATGATCGATCTCGCCGAGACCGGCATGACCATGATCTGCGTGACCCACGAGATGGGTTTCGCCCGCAAGGTCGCCAACAGGGTCATCTTCATGGACGGCGGCGAGATCATCGAACAGAACGAACCGGAAGAGTTCTTCAAGAACCCGCGTTCCGACCGGACCAAGCTGTTCCTCAGCCAGATCATCGGTCACTGAACGCGCGAGAGCCGGAAATCCGTACCGGGTCAATTTTTCCGCCCGGTTCGAAACTCTGCGCCATCGGACACCGGCCGCCGGGAAGCCCCGGCGGCCGGCTTTTCGATTCAAGGGGTTAGCAAACGCGGTCTTCTTTTTTTGATTGGCACCGGAATTGCTCTTGTCGTTGAATGACGACAAGGAGAAGCCGATGCCCTTGCACCTGAAGTCTTTGACAACCCGATTGATCATCGCCGCCCTCGTCACCGCGGCCACCCTATCAGTGCCCGCCGACGGCGTCGCCCAGGAAGGCGAGGTCGGCACGGTCGAGGCCGCGGTCAATGACGTCACAGGATCAGGTGCACGCAAGATCGGCGGCGGTGACCCGGTCTACCATATGGAGACCGTCCGCACCGGCAGCGACAGCGCCGTCGCCATCAATTTGATCGACGAGTCGTATCTGTCGATCGGTGCCGATGCCGAGTTGCTGCTCGATTCCATGGTGTATGATCCGAACCGGGGAGTCGTCGATGGCGTCATCGAGATGGTGTCGGGCATCATCCACTTCCGATCTTCGGACGTCCGCCTCAACGTCACCATTGATACTCCGTCAGGCAGTATCGGCATCCGGGGCACGGAATTCGATGTGCTGGCCGAGGCCCGGCGTACCGAGGTCGCCGTCCAGGAAGGCACCGTCGAGGTTACCTCGGCGGCGGGAAACCAATCCGTCACCGCCGGTGAGGTGTACTCTTTCGACGCCGACGGCAACGACAGTTTATCGACGACACCGTCGCCGCAAATGGCGGAGGCCGTCGCCGCGATGTATGCCACCTTGTCCGACAGCGAGGCGACACCGGGCGCCGCAACCGAAACAGCGAGCGCACCGGCAACCAGCGAGGAGCAGGTATCGGGGGCCGTCGCGGAGATTCAGCAGTCGCAACCGAACGTCGATCTTGGCAATCTGGTGTTCCTCGAGCTCGACAAGGGCCTCGTCGTCATCGAGGCGTTGCCCGACATTGCACCCGGTCATGCCGAGAGGGTGGCTGAACTGATGAACGCCGGCGCCTACGACAACGCCCGTTTCGATTTCGTCCGCCATGGCTACGCAGCCGAAATCGCCCTGACCGGCAGTCCGGAGGGGGTCGGCCGCGGCGAACCCATCGCCGCCGAAATCAATGAACAGTCGTTCACTCGCGGCACCGTCGGCATGTCGCGTCCGCCGGACGATGTCGACGGCGCGACCGGCGCCTTCTTTATCGCGCTCGGCGACGCCAGCAACCTCGACGGACAGTACACCGCCTGGGGCAGGGTCGTGTACGGCCTGGAAACCCTCGACGCGCTCGCCGAGGGTCGCCCGCCAGCCAGTCCCGATGTCATCCTGAGAGCCCGCAGCGCATCCTCTGTCCTGGGCCGGTAATCGACGTCTTGGATTGCGCCCGCCGACCGGAACCCGTCAGCGATCGGCGGAGATCAGCGGCGGCGCGCACATCACGCCATGCTTGGATCGGAGATGATCTCCGTGCGCTGGTCGTAAACCTCGAATCCCGCTCTTTGATAGGCCGCCAGCGCCGCCGGGTGGTCGAGGTTGCAGGTATGCACCCAGACGCGCTCGGGCTCATGGGACCACGCCTGATCGACGATCCAGTTCAGGAAATAGCGCCCGAGGCCCTGGCCGACGAAATCGGGCGTCAGTCCGAAGTAGGCGAGTTCGATCTCGCCCTCGGCGCGGCAATCGAGCTCGCCGTAACCGGCCGGCACACCGCCGACGTAAAGCACATAGATCTCGACGCCGGGATGCCGGATGATCGCCTCGAGATCGGCATCCGCGAGGGCCTTGCGTTCCCACCACATCCAGGCCCCACCGACGGCGTCATAGAGAAAACGGTAGTAGGCGACAGGCGGGTTTTCGGCGCGGAGCAGGGCAATCTTGCGTGCCGGGGCCGGCGGCGTCGGGTGCGTCGGGCGCGCCCGCATCTCGAGATAGGTGACGACCGTCTCGATGTTGCCGTTTTCGTCCGAAACCCGGTTTTCCGCGTTCATCCGGCTTCAACCGGCGTATCGGCCAGCGCACCCCATTCGGACCACGACCCGTCATAGACGGAAACATCGTCGTGACCGAGAAGGTGCAGGGCGAACGCCAACGTCGAGGCGGTAACGCCTGACCCGCAGGTCGTGATGACCGGCGCCGCCAGATCGATGCCGGCATTCTCGAACACCGCACGCAGTTCTTTCGCCGGCCGCATGGTGTTGAAGTGATCCTGATCAAGCACGCTCAGCACCGGCACATTGACGCTGCCCGGCATGTGCCCCTTGCGAACCCCGGGCCGCGGTTCATCGGCCTCGCCGCGGAACCGTGCAGAAGGTCGGGCGTCGGCGACTTGTTCGCGCTTGCTCTCGAGGCCGGCGAGCACTTGCTGCCAGCCGCGCACCAGAGTGTGATTGATACGCGGCGTAAAATGGCGCTCGCGCGGCACCGGCGGAAGATCCTCGGTCGGACGCTCTTCGGCCCGCCATTTCGCGAGACCGCCATCCATCACCGCGACGTCCTCGTGGCCGAACACGCGAAACGTCCACCACACCCGGTGCGACGCCATGAAACCATTGTTGTCGTAAATCACGATCCGCACGCCATCGCCCAGACCGAGTTTGCGCACCCGGCTCGAGAACTTTTCCGGGCTCGGCAACATGTGCGGCAGGTCGCTGTCTGAATCGGCGATCTCGTCGATATCGAAAAATACCGCGCCCGGCAGATGACACTCGTCATAGCATTCGCGTCCCACCCGCTCGTCACCCGGCAGAAACCATGACGCGTCGACGATCCGGACGTCCGGCGCATCGAGGTGTTCGGCAACCCATTGGGTCGACACGAGGGCGTTCGGATTGGCGTAACTCATTGCATTCATTCTCCGCCCGATCAGTCCAGCCAGGACGGCACCGGCAGATCCTTGGATCGCAGAAATTCGGGAT
Organism: Rhodospirillales bacterium; assembly: GCA_040219295.1. GTDB lineage: Bacteria > Pseudomonadota > Alphaproteobacteria > Rhodospirillales > Casp-alpha2 > JAVJST01. Next base: position 419,200 of record JAVJST010000001.1, on the reverse strand, counting down.
TGAACAGTTTCGACTGATAGCGTGTACCGCTGTCGCACAAGATGGTGACGATGGTGTGGCCGGGGCCGAGTTCCTTGGCCAGCCGGATCGCGCCGGCGACATTGACGCCGCTCGACCCGCCGAGGCAAAGCCCCTCGTGCTGCAGGAGATCGAACACGACGGGAACGGACTCGGCATCGGGAATCAGGAACCCGTGATCGACCTGGATACCCTCGATTACCGGCGTGACCCGGCCAAGACCGATGCCCTCGGTGATGGAACTGCCCTCGGCCTTGACCTCGCCGTGAACGAACCAGTTGTACATTGCCGCACCCGGCGCGTCGGCAACGGCGATCTGGATGTCCTGGTTCTGCTCCTTGAGGAACATCGAGGTCCCGGCGATGGTGCCGCCGGTGCCGACGGCACAGACGAAGCCATCGACCTTGCCGTCCGTCTGATCCCAGATCTCCGGCCCCGTGGTGTCGTAGTGCGCCTGGCGGTTGGCCAGGTTATTCCACTGGTCAGCGAAGATGACGCCGTTCGGCTCCTCGGCGTTCATGCTCTCGGCCAGCCGCTTGCCGACGTGCTGGTAGTTGTCGGGGTCGGAATAGGGCAGCGCCGGGTTCTCGATCAGTGTGGCGCCGAACAGCCTGAGCGCATCCTTCTTCTCCTGGCTCTGGGTCTCGGGAATGACGATGGTCGTGCGATAACCGAGGGCGTTGGCGCACAGCGCCAGACCGATCCCGGTATTGCCGGCGGTGGCTTCGACGATATGACCACCCGGCTTCAAGGCGCCGCGCTGTTCGGCGTCGCGAATAATGCCGAGTGCCGCACGGTCCTTCACCGACCCGCCGGGGTTCATGAACTCGGCCTTGCCGTAAATGTCGCAGCCGGTCAGCTCCGACGCCTTGGTGAGCCGGATAAGCGGCGTATTGCCGATCGCGTCGATGAAGCCTGACTTGGTGTCCATGGATAAACCTCGGAAATGGATGGTCAGGCCAATATAGCTACGCCGAACCGGCGATCAAGAACGCGGCTGTTTCACCGCTGTATCGATCCTTGCCGCCGATCAGCTCCAGCGACGGTCGAGCTCGGCGATGTTGCCGCGCAGCCACTCGAGCGCGATCAGCGTGAAGGCGTTGTTGATGCCGCCGCTATCCATAAGGTCGAACGCCGCCTGCGGTGACATTTTGACGACGCGGATATCCTCACCCTCGTGATCCACCCCGTGCACGCCGCCGACGCCGGACGCATCGGTGCGACCGCAGAAAAACGACACACTCTCGGTCAGGCAGCCGGGGCTGGTCAGGAACGATCGGGCGTGGATCAGGTCGTCGACGACACAACCCGCTTCCTCGATCGCCTCGCGCACAGCGGCCTCGACGGCCGCTTCGCCGTCCTCGACGATCCCGGCAATGCACTCCAGCAGCCAGGCACCGTTGGGCGATTGTTCCGGGCCCACCTGGGCGCCCGGCTCGTCAAAGGCCTTCAAGGCGGCGACGCGGAACTGCTCGACGAGAACGATCTCGCCCCGTAGCGGGTCGTACGGCAACACGGCGACGGCGTGGCCGCGGCTGAGAACCTCGCGCACCAGCGGCGCCGACCAGCCACCCTGATAAAGCTCGTGGCGCAGGGTCAGGCGTTCGACCTTGAAGTAGCCGTCGAACACCCGGTCGCGCTCGTCGATCTCGATGCCACTCGGCGCGTCGCCGTCGTTCACGGGCTTGTCACTGGCCATGGACTACCTTCACCCTTCAAACTTGGCAGGCATTTCAGACCTAGAACCCGGAGATGACAATGGCAAGCGCGAGCGGCAACTCGGAGAAGATCACGTTTACCGGCAGCCAGGGCGATGCACTGGCGGCCCGGCTCGACCGGCCGGCGGGCGCGCCCCGGGCGTTCGTCCTGTGGGCCCACTGCTTTACCTGCACCAAGGACATCTTCGCCGCGTCGCGCGTCGCGGGTCGCCTGACCGACAGCGGCTTCGCCGTGCTTCGCTTCGACTTCACCGGGCTCGGCGCCAGCGAAGGCGAGTTCGCCAACACCAACTTCTCGTCGAACGTCGATGACCTGGTCGCCGCCGCCGACTGGCTGCGCAGCGAACACGAGGCGCCGGCCCTGCTGATTGGCCACTCGCTGGGCGGGGCGGCCGTGCTGGCGGCGGCGGAAAGGGTGCCGGAGGCGGTCGGCGTCTGCACCATCGGCGCACCGGCGGACCCGGGCCACGTCGCCCACCTGTTCACCGACGCGGTCGCCGACATCGAGGCCGAGGGCGAGGCCGAGGTTCTGCTGTCCGGACGGCCGTTCCGCATCAGGAAACAGTTTCTCGACGACCTTGCCGCGCAGTCGCTCGACGACCGGCTCGGGCATCTGAAGAAGGCGTTGTTGGTCATGCACGCGCCGCGCGACGCCACCGTCGGCATCGAGAACGCGACGGCGATCTTCACCGCCGCCCGGCACCCGAAGAGCTTCATCTCGCTCGACGACGCCGACCACCTCTTGAGCCGCAAGGCCGATGCGGTCTATGCCGCCGACATCATCGCCGCCTGGGCCAGCCGGTTTATCGCCGCGAATGGCGACGCCGCCGCTGCGGGGTTCCCGCCCGTGATCGCCGGCCCCGACGAAGTGATCGTCGCGGAGACCGGCACCGGACGCTTCACCCAGCACGTCAGCGTCGGTGGCCGGCACCTGTTGCGGGCCGACGAACCGCCCGGCGTCGGCGGCGCGGACGAGGGGCCGACACCCTACGATTTTCTGCTTACGGCACTCGGCGCCTGCAAGGCGATGACGGTTCGCATGTACGCCAACCGCAAGGGCATCGACTTCGACCGGATTTCCGTCACCCTGAGCCACGACAAGGTCCACGCCGAGGATTGCGAGCACTGCGAAACGAGGGAAGGGAAAATCGACAGGATCTCAGTCGAGATCGGTATTGACGGCGACCTCGATGCGGAGACGCGCCAACGGCTCTACGAGATCGCCGACAAGTGCCCGGTGCACCGCACGCTGCAGGGCGAAATTTGGATCGAAAGTAACCTGAAGGATTGACCGCCTCACCCTTCGATACGCGCTGACGCGCTACTCAGGATGAGGGGAAAAACGGCCTCATGCTGAGTAGGGTGCGCAGCACCCGTATCGAAGCGTGGGGCTTCATTGGAAATCCCGGCTCCGGGTGCGGAGCGGGTCGCTGTGCGCCAGCGGATCGTCGAGTATTCGCAACCGGCGGGTTTCGTCGACCAGGCGTCTGGCGACCACGTGGATGACCTCGCCCTCGCGCTGCAGCGTGCCGTGCACGCCCATCAGGCTGGCGCCGAGCGCGACGGCGCGAAACTTCTCCAGCACCGCCGACCACACCACCAGGTTGGCGATGCCGGTTTCGTCCTCGAGGGTGACGAACATGACGCCCTTGGCGCTGCCCGGCCGCTGGCGGGTGACGACGAGCCCGGCAACCGATACCAGCGCGTCGGGCTTCAGATCGGCAAGCCGCTCGCACGGCAGATAGCCTTCGCCGCCGAGCGTGCGGCGCAGCAGTTCGAGCGGATGCGCCTTCAGCGACAGCCGCATGGTCCGGTAGTCGTCGGCGACGTGTTCGCCGAGGTTCATCAGCGGCAGCGAGACCGGCGCCTCTTCCGGCCGGGGTGTATCCGCGAACAGGGGCAGGGGCGCTGTGTCCTCGAGCCCGCGCACTGCCCACAGCGCGGCGCGGCGGTCGAGACCGAGCGAGCGGAAGGCATCGGCGCGGGCCAGTTTCTCGAGCGCCGGACGGCCGAGCGGCTGCAACTCGGTCATGGCCCTGAACGCGCCGCCCGAAGCCGCGCGCAAGGTCATGAGCCGCTCGCCGTCTGCCTCGTGCAGCCCCTTGATCTGATGCAGGCCGAGACGCACCGCCGCCGCTTCCGGGTTCTCCCCGCCGGGCGCATCCGGCACCAGGATCGTCTCCCAGTCGCTCATGTTGACGTCGGGCGCCATGACGCGGACGTCGTGCTCGCGGGCGTCGCGGACCAGTTGCGCCGGGGCGTAGAAGCCCATGGGCTGGCTGTTCAGCAGCGCGCAGCAGAACGTCGCCGGATAGTGCCGCTTGAGCCACGACGAGACGTAGACCAGCAGCGCGAAGCTCGCCGCGTGGCTTTCCGGGAAACCATAGTCGGCGAAGCCCTCGATCTGCCTGAAGCAGCGCCCGGCGAAGTCGGCGTCATACCCCCGGGCCGTCATGCCGGCGATGAACCGCTCCTCGAACTGGCGGATGTCGCCGAGCCGGCGGAAGGTCGCCAGCGCGCGGCGCAGCTGATCGGCCTCGGCCGGGGTGAAGCCGGCGCCGACGATGGCGATCTTCATCGCCTGTTCCTGGAACAGCGGCACGCCCAGCGTCTTGCCGAGCACCGCCTCGAGCTCCGCCGACGGGTACGAGACCTGCTCGGTGCCGTCGCGGCGGCGCAGGTAGGGATGCACCATGTCACCCTGGATGGGGCCCGGACGGACGATCGCGACCTCGATCACCAGGTCGTAGAAGTTCCGGGGCTTCAGGCGCGGCAGCATGCTCATCTGGGCGCGGCTCTCGACCTGGAAGACGCCGACGCTATCGCCCGTGCACAGCATGTCGTAGACGGCCGGATCCTCGGGCGGCACGTTGGCGAGGTTGAGGGGGCGGCCGTGGTGCACGGCGATCAGGTCGAACGACTTCTTGATCGCCGTCAGCATGCCGAGGCCCAGGATATCGACCTTGAGGATGCCGAGGGCATCGAGGTCGTTCTTGTCCCACTCGATGACCGTTCGATCCGCCATCGCCGCGTTGGCGACCGGCGCGAGGTCGCTGACCGGGCCCGCCGTCATCACCATGCCGCCGGTATGCTGCGAGAGATGCCGGGGAAAACCGCGCAGTTCCCCGGCGACGGTCCTGAGCAGGCGGATGCCGTGCGCCCCCGGATCGAGCCCGGCGTCGCGCACGTCGTCGTCGGTGACCTCGTCCCAGCTGCGCCGCCAGTAGACCTTCTGCATCGCCACAATGATGTCGTCGGACAGCCCCAGCGCCTTGCCCGCGTCGCGCAGCGCGCCCTTGGTGCGGTAACAGATCACGGTCGCGGTCATCGCCGCACGGTCGCGGCCGTAGGTCTCGTAGACGTACTGAATGACCTCCTCGCGCCGGCCGCTCTCGAAATCGATGTCGATGTCGGGCGGCTCGCCGCGTTCGGCCGAGATGAAGCGTTCGAACAAGACGTCGATGCGCGCCGGATCGACCGCCGTCACGCCGAGCACGTAGCACACGGCCGAGTTCGCCGCCGAACCGCGGCCCTGACAGAGGATACCGCGGCTGCGCGCGAACCGTACCAGGTCGTGGACCGTCAGGAAGTAGGGCGCGAACGAGAGCTCGCCGATCAGCGTGAGCTCATGCTCGATCTGGGCCGCGACTTTCTCTGGTACCCCATCCGGGTAGTGGCGCGCCATGCCGATCGTCACCAGCCGTTCGAGTTCGGCCTGCGGACTGAGACCCGAGGCCACCGGGTCGGCCGGGTATTCGTAGCGCAACTCGTCGAGAGAGAACGTGCACGCGGCGGCGATTTCGAGCGTGCGGCGCACCGCGGCCGGGTGATCGGCAAACAGCCGCGCCATTTCCGCCGCCGGCTTCAGGTGCCGTTCGGCGTGGGCGTGCAGCCGGAACCCGGCGTCGTGAATGCTGCAACCCTCGCGGATACAGGTCAGCACATCCTGCAGCGGCCGGCGCCGCGCCGCGTGGGCGTGCACGTCGTTGGTCGCGACCATCGGCGCCATGGCCTCGCCGCCGAGTGCCGCGATGCGGTTGAGCCGGGCCCGGTCGCCGGGCTGGAAACGCCGGCTCGCCGCCGTGTAGAGGCCGCGGCAAACCGGTTTCAGGTGCCGGGCCGCGGCGTGAAAGCGTGCCACGGCGCTCTCGTCATCGAGATCATCGGGCGGGATCAGGATCAGGATCTGGCCGGCAGCGAAATCTCCCATCAGGTCGTCGAGATAAAGCTCGCATTCGCCCTTGGGGGCGCGCCGCTTGCCCAGGGTCAGCAGCGCGCAGAGCCTGGTCCAGGCGCCGTGGTCGGTCGGCAGGCACAGCACGGAAGGCGCATCCGCCAGATCGAGCCGGCAGCCGGGGATGAACGGCAGGCCCGCCGCCTTTGCCGCGGTGTGCGCGCGGACCACGCCCGAAACCCCGTTGCGGTCGGTCACCGCGATGGCCTTGAGCCCGAGATACGCGGCCTCGGCAACCAGTTCCTCGGGGTGCGATGCGCCACGGAGAAAGGAGAAGTTCGAGGTGACCTGGAGTTCGGCGTACACCGGGGTCATGGCCATCCACTCCCCACCCTGTCCCTCCCCTCGGAGAGGGGAGGGAACGACAGCGGACCAAACTCTCCCTCCCCCTGACAGGGGGAGGGTCGGGGTGGGGGTCTCATGAGAAAAACCCGTGCAGGAACCACTTGGGCGGACGATCCGGGCGATAGAGGCCCTCGCGGTAGACCCAGAACCGCGCGCCGTCCTCGTCCTCCAGCGCATAGTAGTCGCGGGTTTCGCGGGCCGCCGGGTCCGTGCCGGCGGCAGCTTCGAGCCACCATTCGGGGCCGATGCGCTCCGGCCCGTCGGCATGCGCCACCTTGTGCGCCCGGCGGCGCCAGCGGAACAGCAGGGGCGGGTGGTCCGGGACCGGCGCCATGACGTCGATGGCAACGGGATTCGGCAACAGCCGTAACGGGCGTATCGCGCGCCGGGGGAATGGCTGGAGAGGCCCGGCGCGCCTGACATCATCGTCGCCGTTGAGTAACGGTGTCTCATTGCACGCCCGTTCCGGCATATGGCTCGCGACCGGCACGAACGCGTTGACGTTGCGAGGACCGAGTTTATTCGCCAGCCGGTCGACCAGCGGAAAGATCGCTTCGTCCCGGGCCGCGCCCTTCGTCGGGCTCAGGGTGAGACCCGATACGTCGCTTCCCTCATGCTGAGCTTGACGAAGCATGAGAGGCTGCTTCAACGACAACGGCCCGGCGGCGCGCACGCCCAGCATCATCAGGTCGATGCCGAACCCGGGATCGAGGCCGTCGAGCTTGTCGCGGAACAACCGTTCCAGGGCCGCCGCATCGCGCACCGGACGACTGGTGCCAACGCCAATTGTCTGTGCCGTGCCGTCGGCGCGGAACGCGGTGAGATCGAGACGCCGGACGCCGAGCGAGCGCGCCTCGAGCCGGGCTTCGAGGTCGTCGAGCAGCTGCCCCAGCGCCGCATCGATGCTGTCGCGCGTGCCGATGGGTTCGGGAAAGGCGATGCGGCTCCTGAGGTCCGGCACCGGCATCAGTGGCGAGACCGGCTCGCCCGCGTCGCCGGTCAGCTGGTCGAGGCGCAGCGCGATCACGGCGCCGAAGCGGCGCTGCAGCGATATCCGCGGCAGCCCGGCGATGTCGCCGATCGTGCGCAGCCCCAGCCGGTCGAGATCGGCAAGCAGACCGGGATCGAGCCGGAGTCCGGCGGCGGGCGCGGACTCGAGCCGTTCCATGGCCCGGCCTTCGGGCACGATCACAGGGGCCTCATCGGCGAGAAACCGGGCCACCGCCGAGGCTGCGCCCGGGGTGTCGGCGACGGCGAGCCGGACCGTGTAGCCGGCCCGTTTTCCCATTTGGCGCAGCCGGGCCCGGAGATCGTCCGCCAGGCCGGCTTCACCGCCCATCAGGTGGGCGCATCCGGTGATGTCGAGCCATATGCCGTTGCCTTGCGGATCGGGCGCGCACCACGGGGTATAGCGCACGCACCATGCGGTGAGGCGGCGGAGCGTCGCGGCGGTCGCCGCCGGATCGGCGGCATGAACCTGCAGCGCCGGGGCGATGGCCCGGGCCGCGGCCAGCGTCATGCCGGAACGGACCCCGGCGGTGCGGGCGGCGGGCGAGACGGCGTCAATGCACTGGGCGCCCCGGACGTCGGCCGTCAGGGCAAGCGGTGCGTTGTCCTCAAGCCGCTTCGATATCCGAATCCGGTCGGTCGCCAGATGGGGCAGCCACAGGGCGGCGATCCGTCTCTGCGGCGGATGGTGCGGTGTGTCGGTCATAGAGATACCCGGGCAGACCCGGAACCGGGACGGTCCACCGGGCCGGCCGTCCGTTCCGGCATTTCAGGAGTTCGAGACGCCAGCGCCCGCCGGGCGCGGGTGCGACCCGCCAGCGGGTGTGCGCGGGCGTCGGCATGATCCCGCCGTTCACCTGGGGCACGTCGTCGCCGATCAGCAGGGCGGTAACCCCGTGATCCTCGGCGGCGAGCTGCAGGCGGCGGTGCGCGGCCTGGGCCAGGCGGGCCGGGAGACGGCCGGGCTCGCCGAGCACGGCGGCGGGCGCGCCCGAAGACAGCCCTTCCTCCATGGCCCACAGGACCTCGTCGGCGTTGCGGCCGCGGGCCAGGATCAGGCGGGTCTCGACGGCCTCGAAGCCGACGGCGGCAATGCCCGGGCCGTACAGGTCGCTGGCCCGCAGGCACCACAGCACGGGTGCCGCCGGTGCGGCGAGAAGGCCCAGCAGGTGAAGCGCGAAACCGCTCGCCGAGGCGCGGCCGACGCCGGGCACGCCGGTGATCTCGTGCAGCGCCGCGCGGTCGAGCCCGCCGGCGGGAAGATGATCGTCGATGTCGGCGAACCCGGTCGGACAAGGCGGCGCGGCGGGACAGCCCTCATGCACGGGGCCACGGCCCTCGAGACGGCGGATCTCGTGGCGCAGGTCGGCCAGCAGACGGGCCTTCTGCGCGGTTCCCGACGGGGCCATGGCGACCTCCCGCTCCGTTAAATGTTCTGTTTTTGTTCTATATCGGATCGGGATGGTTGGTCAATCCGGTTTTACACACCGTCTTGACAATTTATGTATTTTTTCCTATATTATGACCGCTCTTTACCATCGTGAATAGGAAGACTCCAACTTGTCGACCTCGGGCTTGACCCGAGCATGAAAGGGATCTGCTGATACCACACACGTTGTCATTCCCGCGAAAGCGGGAATCCAGCAGAGGTTGCCCGGACTCCCGTTTTCGCGGGAGTGACGAATGAAGGTGCGGGAAGCCCCCGGCAGGAGGAGAAAACGCAGAGAAATGCGGCCCACCGGGGGGGGTGCATCTGCCAAACTCTACCGGAATCCGGATTCGCGCGTTATTCCAACCACTTGCCAATTGCACGAAATGGTCCGGCGATGGGCATGAAATGGGCGAAAGATGGGCGGAACATAGGCGGAGGATCGGGGCGTGCCGGAGACCGGATGGTCATCGGAAAACAATAATCATTCATGGCCCAAATCGGGGTCAGAACCGGCTCAGCGCGTAGCCTTCCGTCGGCAGCGCCGGGGCGTGGCCGCCGATGATATCGGCGAGCAGACGGGCGGACCCCATGGCCATGGTCCAGCCGAGCGTCCCGTGCCCGGTATTGAGATACAGCCCCTCGACCGGCGACGCGCCGATCACCGGCCCGCCGTCGGGCGTCTGGGGCCTGAGCCCCGCCCAGAACCGCAGATCCGCGCCCTTGTCCTGGTGATGACGCAGCCCGGGCAGCAGGTCGAAGGCCTGGCGCGCCAGCACCTTCGGCCGCGGCCCCGGGATCGAGGTATCGAAACCCGCGAACTCGGCCATGCCGGCAATGCGCACGCTGCCGCCCAGGCGGCTGACCACCAGCTTGCGGGCATCGTCGATCAGCGCGACCTTGGGCGCGGCGCGCGCCGGCTTGGCCGGCACCGTGATCGAGTAGCCCTTGGCCGGCTGCACCGGCAGCGAAAGCCCGAGATCGCGCAGGAACGGGTTCGAGTAGGCGCCCAGCGCACAGACCACCGCATCGACGTCCAGCCGTTCGTCGCCGGCCAGCTTGACGGCGCGGACCCGGCCGCCCTCGCGGACCAGGCCCTCGATCGCCACCCCGAGACGGAGAACGAGGCCCTTGTTGCGGGACAGCCGGGCCAGCCGTTCCGCGAACAGGCGCGCGTCACCGCTTTCGTCACCAGGTGAAGTAAATCCGCCAACCAATTGCTTTGATACGTTTTTCAAGGCGGGCTCGATGGCGATGCACTCGTCAACCGAGACCGGCAGCCGGTCACAGCCGAGCTCGGTGACCCGCGCCGCCTGCGGCTTCGCCGCCTCGAACGCCTCGGGATCCCTGAAGATGTGCAAGAGGCCGCTCTGGCGCCGGTTGTAGGAGAGCTTCTCCGCGCTGTTAAACCGGCGCAGGCGATCGAGGCTATAGAGTGCGAGACGGGCCATGCGTTCGGTGTTCTCGGCATGCCGGCCGGCGCTGGTGTTGGAAACGAACCGCGAGAACCAGCCGAGCTGCGCCAGATCGAACGACGGCAGCAGGCGCAGCGGCGCCGCCGGATCAATCATCCAGCGCAGGGCGCGGACGAGACTGCCGGGCGCGGCCCACGGGTCTGCGTGGCTCGGCGAAATCTGCCCGCCGTTGGCGTGGCTGGTCTCCGACGCGGGCACCGCATGACGGTCGATCAGGATCACGTCATGGCCGTCGCGCAGCAGCTCCCACGCAGCGGTGACGCCGACGATACCGGCTCCGAGGACGGCAATCTTCATCAGTCAGGCTTCATCCGGCTGTTCGTGTCAGGTCGCGGTGGGTCGGGTCGCATGCCGGGCGGGATGGTAAGACGACGCCGCCCGCGTGAAAAGCGCCGCACCGCAGCAAGCGGCATTTTCCGTGCCCGATCGCCGGTCTAGACTGCGGCCATGATCCGACACCTGCCTGATACGCCGCCCGAAGTCCTCAGCGTCGAGGAGATGTACCGCGCCGATGCGCTGACCATCGACCGCGGCACCCCGGGAGAGGTGCTGATGGAGAACGCCGGTCGCGCGCTGGCCGAAGCGGTCTTGTCCCGGTTCGCGGACCGCCCGGTCCATGTCCTTTGCGGGCCCGGCAACAACGGCGGCGACGGTTTCGTCGCGGCACGCCATCTGCGGGCGACGGGATTCCCGGTGCGCCTTTACCTGCTGGGCGGGATCGATGATCTGCGGGGCGATGCGGCAACCCACGCCAATCGCTGGCAGTCGGACACGGCCGGCGGAGCGGAGCCGCTGACGGCATACGCACCGGCACCGGGCGACGTCACCGTCGACTGCCTGTTCGGCGCCGGACTGACGCGGGCCATCGACGGCGAGGTGAAATCGGCGCTGGAAAAGGCCGAGGCAGGGCCTGTCGTCGCCTGCGACCTGCCGAGCGGCGTCAACGGCGACACCGGCGACGTCCTGGGATTCGCGCCGACCGCCGCCGTGACGGTGACGTTCGCGCGCCTCAAGCCCGGTCACCTGCTGCTGCCGGGCCGATCGCACTGCGGCGAAATCGTGGTTGCCGACATCGGCATACCCGACACCGTCATTGCGGAGATCGCCTCCCAGACCTTCGTCAACGGTCCCACGCTATGGGGCAGGGCGTATCCGGTGCCCGCGAGCGACGCCAACAAGTTCAGCCGGGGGCACCTGCAAATTGTCGGCGGCGCAAGGATGACGGGGGCCGCCCGGCTCGCCGCCCGGGCGGCACGGCGCGCCGGCGCCGGTCTGGCGACGATCCTCAGCCCCGCGCCGAGCGCAGACGTCTACCGCGCCGGCGATCCCGGCACACTCGTTGACGTCGTCGACGACCGGCTGGCCTTCGAGAGTCTGCTCGCAGACGAACGCCGAAATGCCGTGGTTGTCGGCCCCGGCAACGGCGTCGACGCCCGGACCCGGGACCTGGCGGGCGCGGCGCTCGCGAGCGAACGGCCGACGGTCCTCGACGCCGATGCGATCTCGGTGTTTGGCGACGATCCGGCGGCGCTTTTTGCGATGATCGGGGGACCTTGCGTGCTGACGCCGCACGAAGGCGAGTTCGCCCGGCTGTTCGATGCGTCCGGTGACAAGCTTGCGCGGACGCGCCGCGCGGCGGTGGCGAGCGGGGCGGTGGTCCTGCTGAAGGGCGCCGACACGGTCATTGCCGCGCCGGACGGCGGCGGGACGTGCCGCGCGGCGATAAACGCCACCGGAGCCGCGGACCTCGCGACCGCGGGCTCCGGCGATGTGCTGGCCGGCCTGATCGGCGCCCTGATGGCCCAGGGCATGGGCCCTTTCGAGGCCGCGTGCGCGGGCGCATGGCTGCACGGCAAGGCGGGCGAGGCGGCGCCCGCCGGGCTGATCGCCGAGGACTTGCCGGAGCGATTGCCGGCGGCAATTTCAGGGCTACGCGAACGCCTGCTTTCTGGCCTGCAGAGGAATTGACAGGGGGGGCGAAATCGCTAGAGTTGCGGCCCCGCGTGACGGGACCGTTTTCCGGGCTACGGACGCGGGCGTGGTGGAATTGGTAGACACGCAGGTTTTAGGTACCTGTGGAGCAATCCGTGGGGGTTCAAGTCCCTCCGCCCGCACCAAATCCGGCGCCCAGAATTTCCAGCGGCAGAGCATTTCCGTCACTCCAGCGAACATTGGAGCCTCCGAAAGGGGGCGAGAGTACACCGAGGGATCATGCAGGTAACAGAGACCAAATCCGAAGGGCTGAGCCGCGAATACAAGGTTGCCGTACCGGCCCAGGAGATCGACGAACGGATTAACGACCGCCTCAAGGACATCGCCGGCCAGGCCCAGATGCCGGGCTTCCGCCCCGGCAAGGTGCCGGTCTCGCTGCTGAAGAAGCGCTACGGGGATGCGGTTCGGGGCGAAGTGCTCGAACAGACCGTCAACACCAGTTCGCAGCGCATGGTCGCCGAGCAGGGCATCCGCCCCGCCGGCCAACCGAAGATCGAGGTCACATCGTTCGAGGATGGCGGTGATCTCGAGTTCACCATGTCGCTCGACATCATGCCGGAAATCGAGCCGGTCGACTTCGCCAAGATCGAGCTTGAGAAGCTCGTGGTGCAGGTCGACGACAAGGATGTCGACGAGCAGCTTCAGCGCCTCGCCGACATGCACAAGGACTCGCAGCCGATTTCGGGTGACCGCGCCGCGAAGAAGGGCGACGTTCTGGTCATTGACTTCGTCGGCAAGATCGACGGCGAGGCCTTCGACGGCGGCTCGGCGGAAGGGTACAACCTGGAACTCGGTTCCGGCAGCTTCATCCCTGGTTTCGAAGACCAGCTTGTCGGCAAGAAGGCCGGCACCGATGTCGAGGTCAAGGTGACGTTCCCGGCCGAGTACGGCGCCGAGGAACTCGCCGGCAAGGACGCGGTGTTCGAATGCAAGATCAATGAAATCCGCGAATCGGTCGCCGTGCCGATCGACGACGACCTCGCCAAGAAGATGGGCAAGGAATCGCTCGACGACCTCAAGGCCGCGATGGCCGAAGAACGCGGCCGCGAGTACGGCGAGCTGACCCGGATGCGTCTCAAGCGCTCACTGCTCGACGCGCTCGCCGACAGCCATGACTTCGAAGTGCCGCCGGGCCTGCTCGAGGACGAGTTCAACGGCATCTGGGAGCAGTTCCAGCAGGAAAAGGAACAGGGCAACCTCGACGAAGATGAGGCCAAGAAGAGCGACGACGAACACCGCGAAGAACTGCACGAGATCGCCGAACGACGGGTTCGTCTCGGCCTGCTGCTCTCCGAGATCGGCCGGCAGAACGAGATCCAGGTCGGTCAGGACGAGATCAACCGCGCGTTGTTCCAGGCGGCGCAGCGCTATCCCGGTCAGGAGCAGCAGGTCATCGAGTTCTATCGTTCGAACCCGGACGCCATGCAGCAGTTAACCGGCCCACTCTATGAAGACAAGGTGGTCGATTACATCCTCGAACTCGCCAAGGTAACCGAGCGGTCGGTCAGTCTCGACGAGATGCTGAAGGAACCGGAAGAGGCAGCGAAGAAGAAGCCAGCCGCGAAGAAGAAGGCCCCTGCCAAGAAGAAGGCCGCCGCGAAGTCCGCTAAGGATGACGGCGGAAAGGCCGGAGACGACAAGAAACCGGCAGCGAAGAAGAAGGCCGCGGCGAAAAAGAAGACAGCGGACAAGTAGGTCTCGCCAACCATGACCCGGCGACATATATGTCGCTGAACAGAGACCCGAGAATACAGGCAGGAAGCATGAGCGATCCGATCGATACTTACATGAACACCCTGGTGCCGATGGTCGTCGAGACGACCAACCGGGGCGAGCGCGCGTACGACATTTATTCGCGCCTGCTCAAGGAACGCATCATCTTCCTGACCGGTCCGGTCGAGGACCACATGGCGAGCCTGGTATGCGCCCAGCTGCTGTTCCTCGAGTCGGAAAACCCGACGAAGGACATCGCACTCTACATCAACTCGCCGGGCGGCGTCGTGACCTCGGGTCTCGCGATCTACGACACCATGCGTTACGTCCGCCCCGAGATTTCGACCGTCTGCATCGGCCAGGCCGCGAGCATGGGCTCGCTGCTGCTCTGCGCCGGCAACAAGGACAAGCGTTTCGCGCTTCCCAACGCGCGGATCATGACACACCAGCCGTCCGGCGGTTTCCAGGGGCAGGCGACCGACATCGAGATTCACGCGCGCGAGATCCTGCAGCTTCGGGCGCGCCTCAACCAGATTTATGTAGAGCACACCGGCCAGGACCTGAGAACGATCGAGAATGCCCTCGAGCGCGACAAGTTCATGACCGCGGAAGACGCTCGCGACTTCGGTCTGATTGACGAGGTCGTCACCAACCGGCCGGCGCTGGAGACAGACGACGCGGAACCCAAGGCGGACTGACCCCGCGGCACCTCGTCGCACTGGTCCGGCCTTTACCTCCTGATGAGAACCCGTCGCCTGAGACATTTGGATTGTCCGGCGCATCGGGGTCCGCAGGCGGTGATTCGTGCCCGGTGGATCGGGGCTGTACCAACCCCCCGTGGTCGCATTAAGATGACATCAGTTTCGGATTCGTACGGTGTGAGATGAGCAAAAGCGGCAGCAGCAGCGACTCGAAGAACACTCTCTACTGTTCATTTTGCGGCAAGAGCCAGCATGAGGTTCGCAAACTCATTGCGGGCCCGACGGTATTCATCTGTGACGAGTGCGTCGAGCTCTGCATGGACATCATCCGTGAAGAGCACAAGTCGAGCCTGGTCAAGTCGGGTGACGGCGTGCCGAGTCCTTTCGATATCAACAGCGTTCTCGACGACTACGTCATCGGACAGTCCCACGCCAAGCGCGTGTTGTCGGTCGCCGTGCACAACCACTACAAGCGATTAAGCCATGGTCAGAAGAACAACGACGTTGAACTGACCAAGTCGAACATCCTGCTGATCGGCCCGACGGGCTGCGGCAAGACGCTGTTGGCCCAGACACTGGCCCGCATTCTCGACGTGCCGTTTACCATGGCCGACGCGACGACACTCACTGAAGCCGGTTATGTCGGCGAGGACGTCGAGAACATCATTCTCAAGCTGCTGCAATCGGCCGACTACAACGTCGAGCGCGCGCAACGCGGCATTGTCTACATCGACGAGGTCGACAAGATTTCGCGCAAGTCCGACAACCCGTCGATCACCCGGGACGTTTCCGGCGAGGGCGTGCAGCAGGCACTCCTCAAGATCATGGAAGGCACTGTCGCAAGCGTTCCGCCGCAGGGTGGCCGCAAGCACCCGCAGCAGGAGTTTTTGCAGGTCGATACGACCAACATTCTGTTCATCTGCGGTGGCGCCTTTGCCGGGCTCGACAAGATCATCTCGCAGCGGGGCAAGGGTACCAGTATCGGTTTCGGTGCCGACGTCCGCGCAGCGGACGAACGCCAAACGGGCGAGATCCTGCGCGAGGTCGAACCCGAAGACCTGTTGAAATTTGGTCTTATTCCTGAGTTTGTCGGCCGCCTGCCGGTGCTGGCAACGCTCGACGATCTCGACAAGGATGCGCTGGTCGAAATCCTCACCAAGCCGAAGAACGCTCTGGTCAAACAATACCAGCGCCTGTTCGAGATGGAGTCGGTCAAGTTGACGTTTACCGAAGGCGCTCTCGACGCGATAGCCGAACGCGCCGTCGAGCGCAAAACGGGCGCGCGCGGCCTACGTTCGATCATGGAGAATATCCTGCTCGACAGCATGTTCGAATTGCCGGGCCTGGAAGGGGCGGAAGAGGTCGTCATCAACCGCGAAGTCGCGGAAGAACACGCCAAACCGCTCTATATCTACGCGGAACGTCGCGACGAAGTCGAAACGACGGCCTGATTTCGCCAACAACCGTCAAATTAGGCAGTTTTAGCGCTACTTTCGCGACAAGAGGCCGTTCTTAAGTATTATTTATCGACTCGTGGCCTTGCATGAGACCTCGAATCGGCCCACTTTTTATCGGTGGGCGGTCTACGTCTGCCCAGTTCCCAAGAACGGCGCGTCAGCGCCTTGATCACAGGCAAAGAACCAACATGACTGAGACGAGCCCGACTCTGTATCCCGTCCTTCCGCTTCGCGACATTGTGGTTTTCCCGCACATGATCGTGCCGCTCTTCGTTGGCCGCGACAAGTCAGTGCGCGCGCTGGAAGATGTCATGAAAGACGACAAGCAAATCCTGCTCGTCGCGCAGAAGAACGCTGCTCAGGACGATCCCGAGCCCGGCGACATATACGACGTCGGTACGGTCTCGACGGTTCTGCAACTGCTGAAACTACCGGACGGCACCGTTAAGGTCCTGGTCGAGGGTACGCACCGGGCCAAGATCACGAAGTTTGTCGACAACCCAGGGTTCTTCCAGGCGGAAGCCTCGGAGATGGACGAAGGCACGCTCGATGAACGCGAACTCGAGGCCCTGTCGCGCTCGGTAGTGAGTCAGTTCGAGCAATATATCAAGCTCAACAAGAAGATTCCGCCGGAAGCGCTGGTCTCGGTCAACCAGATTGAGGAAGCGAGCAAACTCGCCGACACCGTCGCGTCGCACCTCGCGCTCAAGATTTCCGAGAAACAGGAGCTGCTGGAGGCGGAAACCGTTATTGAGCGCTTGGAGCGTGTTTACGCCTTCATGGAGTCGGAAATCGGCGTCCTGCAGGTTGAAAAGAAGATCCGCAACCGCGTTAAACGCCAGATGGAGAAGACGCAGCGCGAGTACTACCTGAATGAGCAGATGAAGGCGATTCAGAAGGAGCTCGGCGAGTCCGACGACGGCCGTGACGAAGCGCAGGAACTGGAAGACAAGATCAACGAGACCAAGCTCTCGGCCGAAGCCAAGGAAAAGGCGCTGGCCGAGTTAAAGAAATTGCGTTCGATGAGCCCAATGTCGGCGGAAGCGACGGTGGTTCGCAACTACCTCGACTGGATGCTCAATATTCCCTGGAAGAAGCGTAGCCGGACCCAGAAGGATATTCGAAAGGCGCAGGAAATTCTCGATGCGGATCACTACGGTCTCGAGAAAGTCAAAGAACGCATCCTTGAGTACCTCGCCGTGCAGCAGCGTACCAAGAAACTGAAAGGCCCGATCCTCTGTCTCGTCGGCCCTCCGGGCGTCGGCAAAACCTCGCTCGGCAAGTCGCTGGCCAAGGCCACCGGCCGCAACTTCGTGCGCATGTCGCTCGGCGGCGTGCGTGACGAATCGGAAATTCGCGGCCATCGCCGGACCTACATTGGTTCGATGCCTGGCAAGGTCATCCAGGGCATGAAGAAGGCCAAGACATCGAATCCGCTGTTCCTGCTGGACGAGATCGACAAGATGGGCAACGACTGGCGCGGCGACCCCGCGTCGGCACTGCTTGAGGTCCTCGATCCGGAGCAGAACAACACCTTCAACGATCACTACCTCGAGGTCGATTACGATCTCTCGGACGTGATGTTCGTGACCACGGCGAACACCATGAATATGCCGGGCCCGCTTCTCGACCGCATGGAGATCATTCGTCTTGCCGGTTACACCGAGGACGAGAAGGTCGAAATCGCCAAGCGCCACCTGATTCCCAAACAGGTCGAAGCACATGGCCTCAAGAAGGACGAATGGACGATTTCCGACACCGCCATTCGCGATCTGATCCGCTACTACACCCGCGAGAGCGGCGTCCGTAACCTCGAGCGCGAACTAGCCAACCTGGCGCGCAAGGCGATCAAGGAGATTATGATGGGCGAGGCCGAGCGTATCTCGGTCACGGTCCGCAATCTCGGCAAGTTTGCCGGCGTTCGCAAATTCCGATTTGGCGAGGCCGAGGCCGACAGCCTGGTTGGCGTTGTCACGGGCCTGGCCTGGACAGAGGTCGGCGGCGAACTGTTGTCAATCGAGTCCGTCATGGTGCCGGGGAAGGGCAAGATGACCATCACCGGCAAGCTCGGTGACGTCATGACGGAGTCGATCCAGGCCGCCCGTTCCTACGTCCAGTCGCGGGCCGCGGTGTTCGGCATCAAGCCGACCGTCTTCTCGAAAAAGGACATCCACGTTCACGTTCCGGAGGGCGCTACGCCGAAGGACGGGCCGTCGGCGGGTGTCGGCATGGTTACGTCCATAGTCTCCGTGTTGACCGGTGTCCCGATCAACAAGGAAGTCGCGATGACAGGTGAAATCACGCTGCGCGGCCGCGTGCTTCCGATCGGCGGTCTCAAGGAAAAGCTGCTGGCGGCTCTGCGCGGAGGACTCAAGAAGGTGCTGATCCCGATCGACAATGAGAAGGATCTCGCGGACATCCCCGACAACGTCAAGAAGGGGCTCCAGATCATACCGGTTTCGACCGTCGACGAAGTCCTCGAGCACGCGCTCACCCAACGTTTGACGCCAATTGACTGGGACGAAGATGCGGAGGCTCCGGAGGAAACGGTGCCGGCGGTTGGGGGTGAAGACGACGATCACGGCCTGACGACCCACTGATCGCTACCGCAGGTTTCCGAATCGATTCTTGCGATTCGGCGGAATTCCGGGGGTTCGGCGCGTATTTCCGACGCGCCGAACCCTTTCGTTTTGTGGTTCGAATCGGGGCTAACCCTATGAAAACCGCAGGATTCTGCGGTTCGCCGCAGCATAGCGCCCGCCGGGCCGTTGACGCCCGGTTTGGCCGCCCCATAGACTCGGGGCAACCCGATGGTCGGGTTCTTTAGTTGTCCCTACGACTTAACAACAGATAGAGGGGGCCTTCCTTTGAATAAGAACGATCTTGTCGCCGCCGTTGCTTCCAGCACGGGGCTTTCGAAATCCGACGCTGCCAAAGCCGTCGATGCCGTGTTCGACTCCATCACCTCTTCCCTTAAGGGTGGCGGGGAGGTTCGCCTCGTTGGCTTTGGCACGTTCAGCGTGGCCAATCGCAAAGCGACGACCGGCCGCAACCCGCGCACCGGCGCCACCATTCAGATCCCTGCCTCGAAGCAGCCGAAGTTCAAGGCCGGCAAGGGTCTCAAAGACGCCGTCAACTAACGGCAGTCCAATCGAGTCCGGAACGGCCGCCCCGGTTATCCCAGGGCGGCCGTTTCCCTTTCCAGCCGGCAAAAGGCGCACTTGCCTGCACCGGCAATTTGACGCACATTCCGCGTCCGCGCCGAAACCCCGCCAGCGGAACGGAGAGGGCGATTAGCTCAGTTGGTAGAGCGCCACGTTTACACCGTGGATGTCGGCAGTTCGAGCCTGTCATCGCCCACCATCCGCCGCCGTACCGACGCACGATTGGACGTCGTCCAAGACCCGCAAATTTAGTGCGGACACAGGCAATTGCAGTGCTTGACCTGCTAAGGGGCATCGTCTACATCACGTTCTCCCGATGGGGTGCAGAAAGTTGCCACGGGGGTGTAGCTCAGTTGGTTAGAGCGCCGGCCTGTCACGCCGGAGGCCGCGGGTTCGAGTCCCGTCACTCCCGCCATTTAAACCTTGAATTTCATGGGGCGGTGGGCGGCTTCGTCTATGGAGTCTGAGGGCGACCTAGCGTAGGATAACGGATATGGAAGCCCTGTTACTCGATTACCTTCCGATCCTCATTTTCCTGGGCATTGCAGTGGCAATCGCCGCTGTTGCCGTTATCGGTTCCCAAATCGTCGCGAGCCAGCATCCGGATGCGGAGAAAACGTCCGCATACGAGTGCGGTTTCGAAGCGTTCACGGACGCACGCAACAAGTTCGACGTTCGTTTCTATCTCGTTGCCATCCTGTTCATCATTTTCGATCTGGAGGTTGCGTTCCTGTTTCCATGGGCAATCAGCCTCGACGGGATCGGCGCCTTCGGCTTCTGGTCGATGATGGTGTTCCTCGGCATCCTGACCGTCGGGTTCGTCTATGAATGGCGGAAGGGAGCACTCGAATGGGAGTAGAGCCCATGAAAAGCGACCAGGGTTTCATGGAACCGCTGGGACCGGGGTCGGATCAGGACGAGATTCTGCGGCGGGTTACCGGTGAACTGACGGATCGCGGTTTCGTCGTGGCCAATCTCGACAAGCTGGTCAATTGGGCCCGCACCGGGTCCTTGTGGCCGATGACATTCGGACTGGCGTGCTGCGCCGTTGAGATGATCCACGCGTATATGAGCCGCTATGACCTCGACCGTTTTGGCGTTGTGCCGCGGCCCAGTCCGCGTCAGTCGGACGTTATTATCGTCGCCGGCACCCTGACGAACAAAATGGCGCCCGCGTTCCGCAAGGTCTACGACCAGATGGCGGAGCCCCGGTACGTGATCTCCATGGGTTCGTGCGCGAACGGCGGCGGATATTACCATTACTCTTACTCCGTGGTCCGCGGCTGCGACCGGGTCGTCCCGGTCGACGTTTATGTGCCCGGGTGCCCGCCGACGGCAGAGGCGCTTGTCTACGGCATACTCCAACTACAAAAGAAAATCCGGCGAACGGGTACCCTTTGGCGCTGACCAAGGGATGGCGTGGGGCGACGACGAAGGAGACCTCGACAGGGCATGAATCCCGCACTGAACGATCTTGGCGATTTGGTTGTCACGGCGCTGCCGGGGGCCGTAGAGCGTGTCGAAGTCCTACTCGACGAGTTGGTGGTCCGCGCGCGACGTGAGGACATCGTGCGTGTCCTTACCTTTCTGCGCGATGACGTCAACTGCCAGTTCAAAATACTGGTCGACATTTGCGGTGTCGATTATCCGGAGGACCCGGAACGTTTCGAAGTCGTCTACAACCTGCTGAGCCTGGCCCACAATCTGCGCATCCGGATCAAGGTTCGCGCGAGCGAGGGCGAGGCCGTCCCGTCGGCGACCGGTGTGTTCTCCAGTGCCGATTGGTTCGAGCGCGAAACCTGGGATCTCTACGGCATCTACTTCTCCGATCATCCGGACCTGCGCCGTCTCCTTACCGATTACGGTTTCGAGGGGCACCCACTGCGCAAGGACTTCCCGCTGACCGGCTACGTCGAGATTCGCTACGATGATGAACAGAAACGGGTCGTCTACGAACCCGTCAAACTGACACAGGACTTTCGCAGCTTCGATTTCATGAGTCCCTGGGAGGGGCTGCCCAACAGACTCGAGGGTGACGAGAAAGCCGAACAGGCTGAAGGCGGAGAGGGCGCACCCTGATGGCCGAAACCGCAATCAAGAACTTCAACCTCAACTTCGGCCCCCAGCACCCGGCCGCACACGGTGTGTTGCGTCTGGTCCTCGAAATGGACGGCGAAGTCGTCGAACGCGCCGATCCGCATATCGGGCTCCTGCACAGGGGCACTGAGAAGCTGATCGAGTACAAGACCTATGTCCAGGCGGTGCCTTACTTCGATCGGCTCGACTACGTTGCGCCGCAGAATCAGGAGCACGCATTCGCTCTGGCGACCGAGAAGCTGCTCGGCATCGAGGTGCCGCCGCGTGGCCAGTACATTCGCGTCCTGTACGCCGAGATCGGCCGTATCCTGAACCACATCCTGAACATCACGGCTTTTGCCATGGACGTCGGCGCGATGACCCCGATGCTCTGGGCGTTCGAGGAACGCGAGCATCTGATGGAGTTCTGCGAACGGGTCTGCGGCGCGCGCCTGCACATGGCGTACTTCCGTCCGGGCGGTGTCAGCCAGGATATGCCCGCGGGTCTCGCCGAGGACATTCTGGCCTGGACCGACCGGTTCCCGGCATTCCTCGACGACCTCGAGGGATTGCTAACCGAGAACCGCATTTTCAAACAGCGCACCGTCGATATCGGCGTGGTCAGTGCTGAACAAGCCTACGATTGGGCATTCACCGGCCCGAACCTGCGTGCCTCCGGTATCGCTTGGGATCTTCGAAAGGCGCAGCCCTACGACGTCTACGACAAGATGGATTTCGACATACCCATCGGCAAGGCAGGCGACTGTTACGATCGCTATCTCATCCGCATGGTCGAGATGCGCGAGAGCCTGAAGATTATCCGACAATGCATTGAGAAAATGCCCGCCGGACCGGTTCGTACGACGGACCAAAAGGTCGCGCCGCCCCGACGCGCGGACATGAAACATTCGATGGAATCGCTGATCCATCACTTCAAGCTCTACACGGAAGGTTATCGCGTACCAGCCGGGGAGACCTACACGGCTGTCGAGGCCCCGAAAGGCGAGTTTGGCGTCTACTTGATTTCCGACGGAACCAACAAGCCATACCGCTGCAAGATCCGTGCGCCGGGATTCGCCCACCTGCAGGCGACGGAAATGCTGTCGAAGGGGCACATGCTGGCCGACGTGGTTGCCAATATCGGCTCCATCGATATCGTCTTCGGTGAGGTCGACCGATGAACGGCA
This sequence comes from Rhodospirillales bacterium, assembly GCA_040219295.1. Lineage (GTDB taxonomy): Bacteria > Pseudomonadota > Alphaproteobacteria > Rhodospirillales > Casp-alpha2 > JAVJST01. The sequence goes on along the minus strand of JAVJST010000001.1, from coordinate 396,683 downwards.
ATTCGATGCAGGAGAGCGGTGTGCCTTTCGCGTTCAACGACGAGAATCTCGCCGAGGCGAAGAAAATCATCGCCAAGTACCCGGAAGGCCGGCAGCAAAGCGCCGTGATGCCGTTGCTCGACGTCGCGCAACGCCAGAACGGCGGCTGGTTGACCCGCGAGACCATGGACTACGTTGCAGACATGCTGTCGATGCCGCCGATCGCGGTTTACGAAGTCGCGACGTTCTACACCATGTACAACCACAAGCCCGTCGGCCGATTTCACGTTCAGGTTTGCACCAACCTGCCTTGCTGGCTGCGGGGCTCTGACGGCATTGCCGCCGCCTGCAAGAAGGCGACCGGCCTCGAGTGGGGACAGAGCGACGCGGACGGAGTGTTTACACTGAGCGAGGTTGAATGCCTCGGCGCCTGCGTCAACGCGCCGATGATGCAGATCAACGACGACTACTACGAGGATCTCACGCCGGAGAGCGCCGAAGCCGTCCTGACGGCCTTGAAGAACGGCGAAACGCCGAAAGTCGGACCGCAAAATGCCCGGCGAAGCTGCGAGCCAGTCACCGGACTCACGAGTCTGACAGGGGATAGTACGAACAAGGAAGAGGGCGCCTGATGCTGAGAGACCAGGACCGTATCTTCACCAATATCTACGGCATGCACGACCTGTCCCTGGCCGGCGCCCAGTCCCGTGGCGACTGGGATGGCACCGCCGCGCTGGTCGCACGCGGACGGGAGAAGATCATCGAACAGGTGAAGGAATCCGGGCTTCGCGGTCGTGGCGGCGCCGGGTTCTCGACCGGCATGAAATGGTCGTTCATGCCCAAGGAGGTCGCCGACCGGCCGCATTATCTCGTGATCAATGCCGACGAAGGCGAGCCCGGCACCTGCAAGGACCGGGAGATCATGCGCCACGAGCCGCACAAGCTGATCGAGGGCGCACTCATCGCCAGTTTCTCGATCAACGCGCACGCGGCCTATTGCTACGTCCGGGGCGAATTCCGTCGCGAAGCCGAAGCACTGCAACGCGCCGTCGACGCCTGTTACGACGCCGGTCTTCTGGGCAAGAACGCCGCGGGATCGGGATGGGATTTCGATTTCTATGTCCACCTTGGCGCCGGCGCCTACATCTGCGGCGAAGAATCAGCCCTGATCGAGAGCCTCGAGGGCAAGAAGGGCCAGCCCCGGCTGAAGCCGCCGTTCCCCGCGAACGTCGGCCTCTACGGCTGCCCGACGACCGTCAACAACGTCGAATCCATCGCCGTCGTGCCGGAAATCCTCCGCCGCGGCTCCGACTGGTTCGCCGAACTGGGACGCCCGAACAACACGGGAACCAAACTGTTCAACATCTCCGGACACGTGAACGCACCGTGCACCGTCGAGGAAGAGATGGGAATTCCCCTGAAGGAACTGATCGAGAAGCACGCCGGCGGTGTCCGCGGCGGATGGGACAATCTGCTGGGCATCATCCCCGGCGGTGCCTCGGTACCGGTTCTGCCGCGCACGATTTGCGACACCGTCCTGATGGATTTCGACTCGCTCAAGGAAGTTCAATCGGGTCTGGGAACCGCCGCCATCATGGTAATGGACAAGTCCACGGATATCGTCCGCGCCATCACGCGGCTCTCGCGGTTCTATAAGCACGAGAGCTGCGGTCAGTGCACGCCTTGCCGTGAGGGGACCGGCTGGATGTGGCGGGTCATGGAGCGGATGTGCGATGGCAATGCGCGCGTTGAAGAGATTGATGTTCTTCAACAAGTGACCAAGCAGGTCGAAGGCCACACGATTTGCGCGCTGGGTGACGCGGCCGCATGGCCGATTCAGGGCCTGCTGCGTCATTTCCGGAACGACATCGAAGGCCGGATCGCCGCCCGGCAGGGAACAACACCGGTTCGGGCCGCGGAGTAGACGAGATGCCGAAGCTCACCATTGATGGCGAAGAGATCGAAGTCGAAGCAGGTTTGACAGTGCTGCAGGCGTGCGAGATCGCCGGCCGCGAGATACCGCGTTTCTGCTATCACGAACGCCTGTCGATCGCCGGCAATTGCCGGATGTGCCTTGTCGGCATGGAAAGATCACCGAAACCGGTCGCGTCGTGCGCCATGCCCGTCGCCGAAGGTATGGTCATCGACACCCGGTCTGAGGCCGTCAAGGCAATGCGCAAGGGCGTGATGGAGTTCCTGCTGATCAACCATCCGCTCGATTGCCCGATCTGCGATCAGGGCGGTGAATGCGATCTCCAGGATCAGGCCATGGCTTTTGGCACCGACCGCAGCCGCTATCACGAAAACAAGCGGGCAGTTAAGGACAAGTACATGGGCCCGCTGATCAAGACGATCATGACCCGCTGCATCCACTGCACGCGCTGCATCCGTTTCGCGACCGAGGTTGCAGGTGTGCCGGAGCTGGGGGCGACCGGTCGCGGCGAAAACATGGAAGTCGGCACCTATGTCGAGAAGGCGCTGACATCCGAGCTTTCTGGCAATCTGATTGATCTTTGCCCGGTGGGCGCATTGACCAGCCAGCCGTACGCCTACAACGCGCGATCCTGGGAGCTCAAGAAGACGGAATCGGTCGACGTAATGGACGCCCTCGGAGCGGCGATCCGCGTCGACTCACGCGGCCCTGAGGTCATGCGCATCTTGCCGCGGCTCAACGAGGACGTGAACGAGGAATGGCTCTCCGACCGTAGCCGCTTCGCCTGTGACGGCCTTCGTCGCCGCAGGCTTGACCGCCCGTACGTCCGGCGCAATGGAAAACTCGAACAGGCGTCATGGCAGGAAGCATTCGATGCGATCGCCCAGCACGCCAAGGGCCTCAGCGGTGACAGGATCGGGGCCATTGCCGGGGATCAGGCCGACGTCGAGACCATGGCGGCGCTCAAGGATCTGATGACTGCGCTCGGATCCAGCAACATCGACTGCCGTCAGGACGGATCCCAGATCGATCCGACGGCGCGCGCGGGTTACCTGTTCAACTCGACGGTCGCCGGGATTGAGAAATCGGATGCGCTTCTCATCGTCGGCTCCGATCCGCGACGGGAAAGCCCGGTTCTCAACGCCCGTATCCGCAAGCGCTTCCTGGCCGGTCCCTATCCGGTCGGTGTCATCGGACCGGGCGGTGACCTGACATATTCGTACGAATATCTCGGGGCCGGCCCCGAGACCCTCCAAGAACTGGCCGAAGGCAAGGGCGCTTTCGCCAAGATTCTGAAGAAGGCCCAGAAACCGATGCTCATCCTTGGCGCCGGTGCGCTCGCGCGCAGCGATGGCGCCGCCGTTCATGCGCTCGCCCGCAAGGTCGCCGAGACTTACGGCATGGCGAGCGACGACTGGAACGGCTTCAACGTGTTGCATGTCGCGGCATCGCGCGTCGGCGGCATCGACATCGGCTTCGTCCCTGGCGATGGCGGCCGTGATGCCGGCGCCATCGTCGCCGGCGCGGGCAATGGTGAAATCGGTATGGTGTATCTGCTCGGCGCCGACGAGTTCGACACGAATGCGCTCGGCAACGCGTTCGTCGTCTACCAGGGCCATCATGGCGACGCCGGGGCGCACCGGGCCGATGTCATCCTTCCGGGAGCCGCCTACACGGAAAAGAGCGCCATCTACGTCAACACCGAGGGCCGCGTGCAAATGACCAAGCGCGCCGTCTTCGCGCCTGGTGACGCGCGCGAGGACTGGACGATCGTGCGGGCGCTCTCCGACGCACTGGGACACACGCTGCCGTATGACACCGTCGAGCAACTGCGCATCCGTATCGCAGAGGCCAACCCGGTATTCGGTAACCTGAACGCGATCACCTCGGCACCCTGGACGACGTTCGGAACCGAAGGCCCTGTATCGCCTGATCCGTTCCGCTGCCCGATCGAGAATTTCTACATGGCCGATCCAATCAGCCGCGCGTCCGAAACCATGGCGCAATGCACGGAAGTGCTCGGCGGCGGCAAAAGGACGGGCACCGATGGCTGAGTTCTGGGATAACTACATCTGGCCGACGGCGTGGATCGTCATCAAGATCGTCGCGATCATCATTCCGATCATGTTGTCGGTGGCGTATCTGACACTGGCGGAACGCAAGGTAATCGGCGCCATGCAGCTGCGCCGCGGACCGAACGTGGTGGGCCCGTTCGGGCTTCTGCAGCCAATCGCCGACGGACTGAAACTGTTCCTCAAGGAAACCATTGTACCTGCTGGTGCGAACAAGGGCGTGTTCATCCTCGCGCCTTGCGTCACTTTCATCCTGGCATTGATCGCATGGGCGGTGATCCCGTTCGACGCCGGCATGGTGCTCGCCGACATCAATGTCGGCATCCTTTATCTCTTCGCGATTTCCTCGCTCGGCGTCTACGGGATACTCATGGCCGGCTGGGCATCGAACTCCATGTATGCATTCCTCGGCGCCTTGCGCTCGGCGGCGCAGATGGTGTCCTACGAGGTCGCCATGGGTTTCGTCATCATCACGGTGCTGCTGTGTGTCGGCTCGCTGAATCTCTCCGATATCGTGATGGCGCAACAGGGCAGCTACGGCATACTGAACTGGTTTGTGTTCCCGCTGCTACCGATGGCAGTGGTGTTCTTTATTTCGACGCTGGCGGAGACCAATCGGCACCCCTTCGACCTGCCCGAAGCCGAGGCCGAACTCGTTGCCGGTTACAACGTCGAATACTCGGCGATGACCTTCGCGCTCTTCTTCCTCGGCGAGTACGCGAACATGATCCTGATGTCCGCCATGACGTCGGTTCTGTTCCTCGGCGGCTGGCTGCCGCCGTTCGACGTCGCGCCGTTCAACTGGATTCCTGGACCGATCTGGCTGGCGCTGAAAATCGCGTTCTGCCTTTACATCTTCATATGGGTCCGCGCCACGTTTCCGCGCTATCGCTACGACCAGCTAATGCGGCTCGGCTGGAAAGTCTTCCTGCCGCTCTCGCTGGCCGCCGTCGTCATCGTCTCCGGCGTGCTCGTGGCGTTCGATCTGACACCGGCCATCAACGGATAAGGGAGGGAAGGGCATCATGAGTTTCATCGACCGTAGTCTTCGCTCCGTCCTGCTCTCGGAACTGATATCGGGCATGGGTCTGACGCTGCGTTACTTCTTCAAACGCAAGGTGACCCTCAACTATCCCTATGAGAAAGGGCCGATCAGCCCGCGCTTTCGGGGTGAGCATGTACTTCGCCGCTATCCCAACGGCGAGGAACGCTGCATTGCCTGCAAGCTGTGCGAAGCGATCTGTCCGGCCCAGGCCATCACAATTGAAGCCGAGCCGCGTTCAGACGGCAGCCGCCGCACGACGCGATACGACATCGACATGGTGAAGTGCATTTACTGCGGTTTCTGTCAGGAAGCCTGCCCGGTCGATGCCATTGTCGAAGGCCCGAACTTCGAATACGCCACCGAAACCCGTGAAGAGTTGCTGTACGACAAGGACAAGCTTCTCGCCAATGGCGACCGCTGGGAAACCGAGATCGCCGAGCGGCTGCGCGCCGACGCGCCGTATCGTTGAACCGGTCGCTGAGAGATAGATGATGATTGCAGGCCTTGCTTTTTATCTGTTTGCCTTTGTCGCCATCGCCTCGGGCGTTCTGGTGATTTCCGCGCGCAATCCCGTGCACTCCGTGCTGTTCCTGATTCTCGCGTTCTTCAATTCGGCCGGATTGTTCGTCCTCTTGGGCGCCGAGTTCCTGGCGATGATCCTCGTTGTCGTCTATGTCGGCGCGGTCGCTGTTCTGTTCATGTTCGTCGTCATGATGCTCGACATCAATTTCGTCGAGATGCGCCAGGGCTTCCTGCAGTACCTGCCGATCGGGGCGCTCGTCGGCCTGATCCTGCTGGCGGAACTGATCATGGTGGTCGGCGGTTGGGCGTTGACGCCGGAACAGATCGCCGCCGCCGCCACGCCGACGCCAACCGGCGTCACCAATACTCACGCCCTGGGTGGCGTCCTTTACACGGACTACCTGTACCTGTTCCAGGGATGCGGGCTGGTTCTGCTGGTCGCCATGATCGGCGCGATCGTGCTGACACATCGCACCCGGCCAGGCGTGCGTAAGCAGCGTATTGCCGATCAGAACGCGCGGCGTCCCAAAGACACGATCGAGATCCGAAAGGTCGAGTCGGGGAGGGGCATCTGATGTTAGAGATTGGCCTTGCCCATTACCTGACCGTCGCCGCGATCCTGTTTTCGCTCGGGATTTTCGGCGTCTTCCTGAACCGCAAGAACGTGATCATCATCCTGATGTCGATCGAACTGATGCTGCTGGCCGTGAACATCAACCTCGTCGCGTTCTCTTCGTTCCTCGGCGATCTCGTCGGCCAGGTGTTCGCGATTTTCGTGCTGACAGTGGCAGCGGCCGAAGCGGCCGTCGGTCTCGCTATCCTCGTAGTCTATTTCCGCAACCGCGGCTCCATCGCGGTTGAGGACATCAACATGATGAAGGGGTGAGCGCGACATGATCCAAGCCGTCGTCTTCATGCCGCTGCTCGGCGCCATCCTGGCCGGTATCTTGGCGTTCTATCGCCACGGCCAGCCGGAAGAACGTCACCACGCCATCGATCACATGGCGCAGTGGATCACCTGCGGCGCCATGGTCATCTCCATGCTCTGCGCCATCGCCGTGTTCTTCGACGTCGCGCTCGGCGGCAACGCCACGACCATAGAACTGTTGAACTGGATCGACTCGGGCACGCTTGAGGTTTCGTGGGCGCTGAAGGTCGATTCGCTGACGGCCGTGATGATGATCGTCGTGACCGTCGTTTCGACCATGGTCCACATCTATTCGATCGGCTACATGCACCACGATCTGCACGTGCCGCGGTTCATGAGTTACCTCAGCTTGTTCACATTCTTCATGCTGATGTTGGTCACCGCCGACAACCTCGTCCAGATGTTCTTCGGCTGGGAAGGCGTCGGTCTCGCATCGTATCTTCTGATCGGTTTCTGGTATCACAAGCCGTCGGCCAATGCGGCGGCGATCAAGGCCTTCGTCGTCAACCGCGTCGGCGATTTCGGTTTCGCGCTTGGTATCTTCGCCATTTACATCATTTTCGAGACGGTACACCTCGACACGATCTTCGCCGTCGCGCCGACCAAGATCGACGACGTCATCATTGCGTTCGGCGGTGAGTATCACGCGCTGACGCTCGCATGCCTGCTGCTCTTCGTCGGCGCCATGGGCAAGTCGGCGCAGCTCGGCTTGCACACCTGGCTGCCTGACGCGATGGAGGGCCCGACTCCGGTCTCCGCGCTCATTCACGCCGCGACCATGGTCACCGCCGGCGTTTTCATGGTGGCGCGCCTGTCGCCGATCTTCGAGTATTCGGATGTCGCGCTCAACGTCGTCACGGTTGTCGGCGCTTCGACCGCCATTTTCGCCGCGACCGTCGGTTGCTGCCAGAACGACATCAAGCGGGTGATTGCCTATTCGACGTGCTCGCAGCTCGGCTACATGTTCTTCGCCTGCGGCGTTTCGGCATACTCGGCCGGCATCTTCCACCTGATGACCCACGCATTCTTCAAGGCGTTGCTGTTCCTTGGCGCCGGCTCGGTCATTCACGCCATGTCCGACGAGCAGGACATGCGCAAGATGGGCGGAATCTGGCGGATGATCCCTGTAACGTACGCCCTGATGTGGATTGGATCCCTAGCGCTGGCCGGCGTTCCGCCGTTCGCCGGGTTCTTCTCCAAGGATATTGTCCTCGAGGCGGCCTGGGCTGCACATTCGGGCGTCGGCCAGTACGCTTTCTGGCTCGGTCTCGCGGCAGCGTTCCTCACCGCGTTCTACTCGTGGCGACTGCTGTTCATGACGTTCCACGGCGCGCCGCGGGCGGACGAAAAGGTCATGGCCCACGTACACGAGAGCCCGAAGGTCATGATCCTGCCGCTCATGGTGCTGGCGTTCGGCGCGGTGTTCGCCGGCTGGGCCATGTACGGCAACTTCGTCGGTGAGCACACGTCGGAGTTCTGGGGCAACGCGATCCTCATCCTGCCGGGACACGACGCGCTTGAGAATGCGCACCACGTTCCAACGTGGGTCAAGTTATCGCCGCTCGTTGTCGGTGCTTTCGGCATTGCCCTGGCCTACATGCTTTACGTTCGCCGGACGGACATTCCGGGCAAGCTCGCGACCGAGTTCCAACCGCTTTATCAGTTCCTGCTGAACAAGTGGTACTTCGACGAGCTCTTCGACAAGCTGTTCACGCGGCCCTGCTTCTACCTGGGGCATCGTTTCTGGAAAGTCGGTGACGGTACGCTGATCGACGGTCTGGGTCCGGACGGCGTATCCGCCGCCGTGCGCGACTTTGCGCGCCGCGCCGCGGCACTGCAGAGCGGTTACGTCTACCACTACGCATTCGCGATGCTGGCCGGCGTCGTGATTCTGGTGACATGGTATCTGGTGTTCGCAGGGTAGGGACGAGATCATGAGTACACTGCCGATCCTGTCGCTGCTGATCCTGGTACCGCTCGCCGGTGCCGGCTTCATCCTGCTGATTCGCGGCGAGGAAGAGATCGTCGCACGAAACGCCCGCAACGTGGCGCTGCTGACGTCGGTTACCGCTTTCGTTCTGTCGCTCTACCTGTGGTTCGGATTCGACACCACGACGGCGGAGTTCCAGTTTGTCGAGAAACGCGACTGGATACCGGCATACGACATCAACTACCACGTCGGCGTCGACGGCATTTCGGTGCTTTTCGTCCTGCTGACGACGCTCCTGACGCCGATCTGCATTCTCGCCAGCTGGACCTCGATCAAGGACCGGGTGAAGGAATACATGATCTCCTTCCTCGTCCTCGAGACAATGATGGTCGGCATGTTCGCCGCCCTCGACATGGTGATCTTCTACATCTTCTTCGAAGCCGTGCTGATTCCGATGTTCCTGATCATCGGTGTGTGGGGCGGGCCGAGACGGGTCTACGCGGCGTTCAAGATGTTTCTCTACACGCTGCTCGGCTCGGTGCTGATGCTGGTCGCGCTCATCGCGATGTATTTCGACGCCGGCACGACCGACATCCCGACGCTGCTCCAGCACGGTTTCCCGATCGGCATGCAGCCCTGGCTGTGGCTCGCGTTCTTCGCGTCGTTCGCGATCAAGGTGCCGATGTGGCCGGTCCACACCTGGTTGCCGGACGCCCACGTCGAGGCCCCGACGGCCGGCTCCGTGATCCTGGCCGGCGTCCTGCTGAAGTTCGGCGGTTACGGGTTCCTCAGGTTCTCGTTGCCGATGTTCCCCGACGCGACGATCATGTTCACACCGCTAATCTATACGCTCAGCATTATCGCGGTGATCTATACGTCGCTCGTCGCGCTCGCCCAGCACGACATGAAGAAACTGATCGCCTACTCGTCGGTGGCCCACATGGGGTTCGTCACCATCGGCACGTTCACGCTGACCGTTCAGGGTGTCGAAGGCGCAATCTACCAGATGCTGAGCCACGGCATCGTCTCGGCTGCCCTGTTCCTCATCGTCGGCGTCGTGTACGACCGCATTCACTCGCGCGAGATTACCAAGTATGGCGGCCTGGTCGAACGTATGCCGGTCTACGCATTGACCTTCATGCTGTTCATGCTGGCGTCGGTCGGATTGCCGGGCACCGGCGGTTTCGTCGGCGAGTTCCTCGTTCTTGTCGGCGCCTTCAAGGCCAACACGTGGGTCGCGGCATTTGCTGCCCTCGGTGTGATCCTCGGTGCGGCATACATGCTCTATCTCTACCGTCGAGTCATCTTCGGCGTTCTCGAACAGGACCACCTGAAACGAATCGCCGACATGTCGCCGCGAGAGATCCTCGTGTTCGCGCCGCTGGTGATACTGACACTTTGGATGGGCATCTACCCGCCGACGTTCCTGGATTTCATGCACGTCTCGGTGACCAATCTCCTGGACCAGGTCGAAGCGGCGCGCGCCGCCAGCACGGCCATGTCGCTGGGACAATAGGCGAGGGCCGGGAATAATGGACAGTTCAATGATCCCCAATCTCGCACCGGCCACGCCGGAAATCTTCATGGCGATCGCCATCATGGGTCTGCTTATGCTGGGTGTGTTTCAACGCGCCGACAGCAATGAGTTGACGATCAAGGTCAATTCGCAGATCTGGCTTCTGAGCATCGTCACGCTGGTGCTCGCGGCGTTGCTGGTGACCACGGTGTCGGGTGATCGTATGCTGACGTTCGGTCAACTCTTCGTCACCGACAGCTTCGCGGTCTACGCGAAAATTCTCGTGCTCATGGCGGCCGCTTTGACCCTGGTGATTTCAAAGCCGTTCCTCGAAATGCACGAAATGGCGCGATTCGAGTACGGCGTCCTGATCGTCTTCGCATGCCTCGGCATGATGATGATGATCTCGGCGAACGATCTGATGACGTTGTACGTCGGCCTCGAGATGCAGAGCCTCTCGCTTTACGTCATTGCGGCATTCCGCAGGGACGAGCAGCGTTCGACGGAAGCCGGCCTCAAGTACTTTGTGCTCGGCGCCATCGCTTCCGGCATGCTGCTTTACGGCAGTTCGCTCGTCTATGGCTTCACGGGTACAACCAGCTTCGACGGACTGGCTGCCGGATTTGCAGACAACGTGCCCTCGATCGGCGTCGTCGTTGGTCTCGTGTTCATCATCGCAGGCCTGGCATTCAAGGTATCGGCCGTGCCGTTTCACATGTGGACACCGGACGTCTACGAGGGCGCGCCGACGCCGGTTACCGCGTTCTTCGCGGTCGCCCCGAAGATCGCCGCCATCATGCTGTTCCTCCGGGTCATGACCGAGCCGTTCGGCGCGCTGGCAGACCAGTGGCAGCAGATCATCATATTCATCTCGGTTGCCTCAATGGTTCTCGGCGCGCTGGCGGCCATCAACCAGACCAGCATCAAGCGACTGATGGCCTACAGTTCGATCGGCCACGTCGGCTACGCGCTGATCGGTCTCGCCGTCGCCGACGAGACCGGCATCCGCGGCATCCTGATTTACATGGCCATTTACCTGTTCATGAATGTCGGAACGTTCGCCTGCATCCTGTGCATGCGTCGCGGCGAACGGATGGTCGAGCAGATTTCCGACCTCGCCGGGCTGTCGAAATCGAACCCGATGTTGGCGACGGCTATCACCATCATGATGTTCTCGATGGCCGGCATTCCGCCGCTTGCCGGATTCTTCGGAAAGTACTTCATCTTCGTCGCGGCGATTGACGGCGGCCTGTATGGCCTCGCCGTCATCGGTGTCCTGACCAGTGTGATCGGCGCTTTCTACTATCTTCGGGTCGTCAAGGTCTGCTGGTTCGATGATCCGGTCGACACGTTTGATCGGCCAATTCCGGTTTCGTTGCGGGTCGTCATTGCCGGTTCATCGTTGCTGGTCGTGCTGTTCATCCTGTACCCGTCGCCGCTGATCGATAGCGCGGCATATGCGGCGAGCGCGCTGATCGGCGGATGACCGTAAATGTCGCGTTGCCCGCAGGCTACCGGCTGATTGCATACGATCACGCGACCAGTACCAATCAGATCGCGCTGGACCGGATCTCAGCTGGCGAAGCCGTTGACGGCGACGTTGTCTGGGCGTTGCAGCAATCCGCCGGCCGCGGTCGTCAGGGGCGCGAGTGGCAGTCGCTGCCCGGCAATCTGTTCACCACGTTCATCATCCGCCACGCCGGGCGGCTGGAAAACGCCGCGGAGCTGAGCTTTGTCGCCACACTCGCCGTGCAGCGGGCGATCAAGTCACTGATCGCCCACCCGGAAGCGCCCGCGGTCGCCGGCAAATGGCCCAATGACGTGCTGATCGGCGGCAAGAAGGCGGCCGGAATACTTCTGGAGGTGGCTGGCACACCGGGCGACGCAGGCTACTACATCGCCGTCGGGATCGGCATCAATCTGTTGCATGCACCCGAGAATACTCGTTACCCGGCAACCTCCCTGAGCGCTGCCCTTGGTCAGATCGTCGAACCGGGCGAGATGCTGACTAATCTGGCCAGACACCTGAACGCGGCCATGCAGACCTGGCGCGAAGAGGGGTTCGGCAGGATCAGACAGGATTGGTTAGCGAACGCCCATGGCGTCGGCGAACCGATTTCCGTGACCGCGGGTGAGCGTTCCCTCGACGGTCGGTTCGCGGGGATCGACGCCAACGGCGCGCTTCTGCTCGAGACGGTGAACGGCAGTCTTGCGATTAACGCGGGAGACGTGCATTTTCCCGCCATGTCGAAATCCACGTGAGGCCCGACATGCTGCTCGCCATTAACGCCAACAACACAAACGTGAAGTTCGCCCTGGTCGAAATCGGCGGCGAGGACGACGTCGTCCGCGGGCAGTGGCGGATCGGCACCGATGCCGCGCGGACACACGACGAGTACGCCGTGTGGCTCAATCAGCTTATGGAGTTCATTGGCCTCGATCGTGCGGCGGTCACTGCGGCGGCAATTGCCTCTGTCGTGCCGCGCGCCGACTACGAGCTGCAGAGCCTGTGTCGCGCCTTCTTCGCTGTCGAACCAATGATGATCGGTAGCCCGAACGTGGCTCTCGGCATGGACGTGCTAATCGACCGGCCCGCCGAGGCTGGCGCTGATCGTCTGATGAACGCCATCGGGGGGTTCCAGCATTACGGCGGCCCGTTGATCGTTGTAGATTTCGGGACCGGTACGACGCTCGATATCATTGACGCGAGCGGCAACTACACCGGCGGTGTCATCGCCCCTGGGATCAATCTCAGTGTCGACGCCTTGTATGAGGCCGCAGCCAAGCTGCCCCGGATCTCCGTTGAACGCCCCGCCAACGTTATCGGCAAGTCGACCGTGGAAGCCATGAAATCCGGGGTTTTCTGGGGCTATGTCGGCCTGATCGAGGGGCTGGTATCCCGCGTGCGGGAGGAGCTGGGCGACCCCGGGACCCGGGTCGTCGCCACCGGCGGGTTGGCGAGCTTGTTCGCCGGCTCGACGGAAGTTCTCGATACCATCGACCGCGACCTGACGCTCAAGGGACTTTGCGAGGTGTATCGGCGTAACCGGGGAGCCGCCGGTTGACCGACGAGAACCAGCTTGTTTTCCTGCCGCTTGGCGGTGCCGGTGAAATCGGCATGAACCTCAATCTGTACGGGTTCGGCAGGCCCGGGCACGAACAGTGGATCATGATCGATCTCGGCGTCACGTTCGGTGACAGCACCCTGCCAGGCGTTGATGTCATCATGCCGGACCCGTCGTTCATCGAGGAACGGCGGGACAGCCTACTGGGCATCGTCCTGACCCACGCCCACGAGGACCATCTAGGCGCCGTCCAGTACCTGTGGCCCCGGCTGCGCTGTCCCGTTTATGCAACGCCGTTCACGGCGGCGGTCCTGAGACGAAAACTGAGCGAAGCGCGCGACTGCGACGACATCGAGATTATCGAGCTACCGCTCGGTGGCAATTGCGACCTCGGACCGTTTTCTCTGGAACTGATAAGCCTGACCCATTCCATACCGGAACCGAATGCGATCGCCATCCGAACACCGGTCGGCATGATCCTGCATACGGGTGATTGGAAGTTCGACGACAACCCGGTGATTGGCGCAGCGCCGGACTTTGATCGTCTTTCCGCTCTGGGCGACGATGGCATCCTCGCGCTGGTCGGCGACTCCACCAATGTGTTCACCCCTGGAGACGCCGGATCGGAGGGGGATCTGGAAGAGTCCCTGACACGGATCGTGCGCGAATGCACGGGTAGGGTTGCCGTTGCCTGCTTCGCCTCAAACGTGGCGCGGCTGCAAACCATACACGCCGCGGCAACCGCCGCCGGCCGCGACGTCGTTCTTGCCGGCCGTTCACTTCGCCGCATGATCGATAGCGCCACGGAAACCGGGTATCTGTCGCCGGACTTGCGGTTTCTCACCGAGGACGACGCCGGGTATCTGCCGCGAGAGCGTGCGCTGATCATCTGCACGGGTTCGCAAGGCGAACCCCGCGCGGCATTGTCGCGCATCGCCGCCAACGATCACCCCCGCGTGAGCCTGGAAGAGGGCGATACCGTGATTTTCTCCTCGCGCGTCATTCCCGGCAACGAGGTCTCCATCGGCGCGCTTCAGAATGACCTGGTACGGCGTGGCATCCGACTGATCACGTGGCGCGATGATTTTGTGCACGTATCGGGGCACCCGGCACGCGACGAACTTGCGCGCATGTATCAACTGGCGCGGCCGAGGATTGCAGTACCAGTGCACGGGGAGTACCGCCATCTCGCCGAGCATGCGCGCCTGGCGGCGGACTGTCAGGTCGCCGAGACCGTGATCTGCGAAAACGGCGCACTCGTTCGTCTGGCACCCGGAAAACCGGGCGTCGTATCGGAAGTTACGCGCGGCCGCATCGTGCTTGAAGGCAACAGGCTGATCCCCATCGACGGCGACCTGTTGCGAAGCAGAAAGCGCGCTCTGTTCAACGGCATTGTTGTTGCGAGTATTGCCATCGACGAGGACGGCGATCTGGTCGCCGATCCTGTCCTGACGACCTCTGGACTTATCGAGGCCAACGAACCACATCTGATCGAGGATGGGCTCGACGTCATCGAGGATGTTCTTGGCAGGCTGCCACGCCGCGACCGGCAGGACGACGCTACAGTCCAGGAAGCCGTGCGCGTCGCCGTTCGGCGGTACTTCCGAGACACGCTGGACAAGAAGCCGGTCACGGATATTCATGTACTCAGAATTCCATTCGAAGACGAACCCGACGACTGACCGATGATGCAGGAGCACAGTATGATTGGACGCCTGAACCACGTTGCCATTGCCGTTCCCGACCTCGCCGCCGCCGCCGCGATCTACCGGGACAGCCTCGGTGCAGAAGTATCCGATCCGATCGACGAACCCGACCATGGCGTCACCGTCGTGTTCGTCAACTTGCCGAACACCAAGATCGAACTCCTTCATCCCTTGGGGGATGGGTCTCCGATCGCGGGCTTTCTCGAGAAGAACCCATCCGGCGGCATGCACCACGTGTGTTACGAGGTCGACGATATCTCGGCGGCGCGCGACCACCTTGTCGCCACGGGTGCACGCGTTCTCGGCGACGGCGATCCCAAGATCGGCGCGCACGGCAAACCGGTACTCTTCCTGCATCCCAAGGACTTCTGCGGCACATTGGTAGAAATCGAGCAGGCCTGAGATGACGCTGACGGGCTCCATCGCAATTTACATCATCATCTGGTGGCTGGTTCTGTTCATGGTCTTGCCGTTTGGCGCCGGCCGTAAGATTGACGCCGAGTCCGTGTCGGAAGGACACGACGCCGGCGCGCCCGCAAAGCCGATGATGTGGCGCAAGCTGCTCGCGACGACGCTGATTTCGTTTGTCGTCTTCGGGTTCTTCTACTGGGCAGAGGCTGCCGGCATGCTCGATTTTCGGGCGGGCGGTTGAGGCGCGGTCAATGCCAGGCTATTGCGAATTCGCCAAGGACAACCCGATCCACCAGCCGTACCACGACACGGAGTACGGCTTTCCGACCAAGGACGAACGGGTTCTGTTCGAGCGTCTATCGCTCGAGATCATGCAAGCCGGCCTGTCGTGGGAAATCGTGCTGAAGAAGCGCGCCGGTATGAATGCCGCGTTCCATCGGTTCGATGTCGACCGTGTCGCCGCCTACGGCGATCGCGAGACGGCCAGGCTGCTCGCCGACGCCAACATCATCCGCAATCGCCTCAAAGTCGCGGCCATCATCGAAAATGCCAAACGATTCAAAGCCTTACGGAGTGAAGGTGGCATAGCCAAATGGCTTGAACGACATCATCCCATGTCCAAGAAGGACTGGACGAAGGTGTTCAAGAAATCCTTCAAGTTCACGGGCGGCGAGATTGTCGGCGAGTTTCTGATGAGCATCGGCTACTTGCCGTCCCCGCACGAAACCTCCTGTCCGGTTCACGCGACAATCATGGCGCTTTCGCCGCCGTGGGCGGGCGTCGATCCGAAGGTCTACGACGAAGTCTGACGCCCGGCGTCAGCGGCGCATGTGCAACGGCACGAAATCGCGTTCGACCGGCCCAGTGTAAAGCTGGCGCGGGCGACCGATCTTCTGAGACGGATCCTCGATCATCTCGTTCCACTGCGCGACCCAGCCGACGGTCCGCGCCACGGCGAACAACACCGTGAACATGCTGACCGGAATGCCCATCGCCTTGAAGATGATGCCCGAATAGAAATCGACGTTCGGATACAGCTTCTTAGAGATGAAGTATTCGTCCTCCAGCGCAATGCGTTCAAGTTCCATGGCAATGTCGAGAAGGGGCTCGTCCTTGATGCCGAGCGATCCCAGGACCTCGTGACAGGTCTTGCGCATCACCTTGGCGCGCGGGTCGAAGTTCTTGTAGACGCGGTGGCCGAAACCCATGAGGCGGAACGGATCGTTCTTGTCCTTGGCGCGGGCGACGAACTCGGGAATCCGATCCGGCGTGCCGATCTCGGCGAGCATGTTGAGCACCGCCTCGTTCGCGCCGCCGTGCGCAGGGCCCCACAGCGAAGCGATGCCGGCGGAAATACAGGCGAACGGATTGGCACCGGACGAGCCCGCGAGGCGGACCGTCGATGTCGACGCGTTCTGTTCGTGATCGGCATGCAGGATGAGGATCCGGTCCATCGCGCGGGCCAGCACCGGATTGACGCGGTAGGGTTCGCACGGGGTGCCGAACATCATGTAGAGGAAGTTCTCGGAGAACCGCAGGTCGTTGCGCGGATACATGAACGGCTGACCGACGGAATACTTATAGGCTGCCGCCGCGATGGTCGGCGTCTTGGCGATCAGCCGGTACGAGGCGATCATGCGGTGCTTCGGATCGGTGATGTCGGTACTGTCGTGGTAGAACGCCGACAACGCGCCGACGACGCCGCACATCACGGCCATCGGGTGGGCATCCCGGCGGAACCCGCGGAAGAAGTTGTTGAGTTGCTCGTGAAGCATCGTGTGGTAGGTGATGTCGTTCTCGAACTTGCGCTTCTCTTCCGCCGTCGGCAGTTCGCCGTAGAGCAGGAGATAGGTCACCTCCATGAAGTCGGACTCTTCGGCGAGCGAAGCGATTGGATAACCGCGATAAAGCAGGATGCCCTCGTCGCCATCGATGAACGTGATCTTCGATTCACAGCTGCCGGTGGACGTGAAACCCGGATCGTAGGTGAAATGGCCGGTGTCCGCGTAGAGCGATCGCACGTCGATAACACCTGGACCGGATGATGCCTCCATGACCGGGTAGTCATAGGTCTTGCCGGTCGCATTGTTGGTGAGTGTGAAGCCGGTCTTGTTGTTATCGCCCATGTATCCCTCCTCAAGTATCCGAGCTGCCCGGAACGAGCTCCGAGGCCGTTATTGTGCAGCGCATCATACCAAAACATCGTCCAATCTGGCCAACGTTTCGTCGCGCCCGAGGATCGCCATCACATCGAAGATCGGCGGGGAAACTGTCGTACCGGTAAGCGCCGCGCGCAATGGTTGGGCGACCTTGCCCAGCTTGACATCGAGTGCTTCCGCCGCAGTCCTGACGACCGCCTCGATGTCCCCGCCGGACCAGCTGCCCAGGTCGTCGAGAGCCGTCCGGACGTGACGAAGCGTGGCGCGACCGTCGTCATCCAGTTGCGCCGCCGCTTTTTCATCCAGATTGATCGGTCGCGAAACCGTCAAAAATGCCACTAAATCAACGATCTCTAGTAATGTTTTCGCGCGTTGCTTGACCATGGGCATGATGGCAACCAATCCCGCTGCCTCAGGCTCCGTCAGAACCCGCTCGATTGCGTTCTCGAGTAGGGGACGCGTGGCATCGACCAGATCGCTGTCATCGGCCTCGCGGATGTAGTGACCGTTGAGATTGTTCAGCTTCACCATGTCAAAGCGCGCCGGCGAGCGCCCGACGCCGTCGAGATCGAACAGTTCGATGGCGCGTTCCGTCGGAATGATCTCCTCATCGCCGTGCCCCCAACCCAGGCGCAGCAAATAGTTCCTCAGGGCCTCGGGCAAAAGCCCCATGTCGCGATACGCCTCGACGCCGAGTGCACCGTGCCGCTTCGACAGTTTGGCGCCGTCGGGTCCGTGGATCAGGGGAATATGGGCAAACGAGGGCTTATCCCATCCCATCGCGTTGTAAATCTGGGTCTGGCGGAACGTGTTGGTCAGGTGATCGTCACCGCGAATGACGTGGGTAATCCCCAGGTCGTGGTCGTCGACGACGACCGCCAGCATGTACGTTGGCGACCCGTCCGCGCGGAGCAGGATCATGTCGTCCAGTTCGCTGTTCGGCGCCGTCACCGTGCCCTGTACCTTGTCCTCGACCACGGTATCGCCGTCCTTGGGCGCTTTCAGCCGGATCGCCGGGTCAACGCCTGCGGGTGCGTCCGACGGATCGCGGTCGCGCCAACGGCCATCGTAGCCGATGCGACGTCCTTCGGCGCGGGCCTTGTCTCTCATTTCCTGGAGTTCAGCCGGGGTGCAGTAGCAACGGTAAGCATCGCCGGCAGCGAGCAGTTGTTCGACGACCTCGCGGTGACGGTCCGCGCGGGCATATTGAGAAACGGCATCGCCATCCCAGTCGAGCCCCAGCCATTTCAGCCCCTCGTAAATTGCCCGCACAGCGTCATCGTTCGACCGGGCCCGGTCGGTGTCCTCGATCCGAAGCAGGAATTGGCCGCCATGGTGCTTGGCGAAAAGCCAGTTGAACAATGCCGTGCGCGCGCCGCCGATGTGCAGATAGCCGGTTGGCGAGGGGGCGAAACGGGTCACGACGCTCATGCGAATTCAGCTCCGATGCGGGTTTTGTCAGATGCGGGGGCGAAGAAGTAACATACTGCGGCCAAAACGCCAGCCATATGGGCGGGCAGGGGATCGAGGTGTCAAGGTGGCTGAGTACGGCCGCATCGCGCGTGTTCTGGAACGTTTACCGACGACCGGCGTCTACTGGCTGCCGGTGGCCATGGGGTGCGGTATCGCCCTCTACTTTGGTCTGGACCGCGAGCCGCCGTTCTGGATCGCCGGCGCCGCGTTGGCCTCGCTTGTCACTCTCGGATACGTCGCGAGGCGGCGCTATGGCGCATTCTGGCCGATCATCCTGCTGATCGCCGCGACCACCGGCTTTCTCGCCGCCCAGATTGAAACCGCGGCAAAGAACACGCGCTTCATCGAACGCGATATCGGTCCCGTCGGCCTGACCGGACAGGTCACGGGTGTCGAACCCCTGGCGAGCGGCGCCCGCCTGACGGTCCAGCAGGTGCGGCTGAGCAGGCTAGAACCATACGACACCCCGCAACGCGTCCGGATCACCACCCGGGCCGGGGATGCGGAGACCATCCGCGCCGGCGACTGGATCCGCGCCACGGTTGAATTGTCGCCACCTTCGACGCCGATCCTGCCCGGAAGCTTCAATTTTCGTCGTCATGCCTACTTCGAGGGTATCGGTGCGCGAGGGTTCAGCTACGGCGCGCCGGAGATCGTTCGCCGCATTGACGCCACGCGTTCCGGACTGGATGCGGTTCGGTTCAATCTGGACAACGCGCGCGCAGCCCTCGCGCGGAGGATCATGGATGCCGTTCCGGGCGAGTCCGGCACCATTGCCGCCGCGCTTCTGACGGGACACCGCCGCGCCATTCCCGACGAGGCCGCCGATGCCATGCGCGATTCCGGCCTGGCACATCTGCTCGCGATATCGGGCCTTCATGTCGGCATGGTCGCCGGCATCGTGTTCTTTGCGCTCAGGGCGGCACTGGCCGCCATTCCCGCCATCGCGTTGCGCCATCCGATCAAGAAATGGGCCGCCGTCGCGGCCCTCGTGACCGCCTTTCTCTACATGATCATCGCCGGCGCGTCTGTCCCGACGCAGCGGGCATTTATCATGACCGCGTTCGTCATGGTCGCTGTCATGATCGATCGACGAGCGATCACCCTGCGGCTGGTCGCCTGGGCCGCCATCGCCGTCCTGCTGGTCTCGCCGCACGCCCTCGTCGAACCCGGGTTCCAGATGTCGTTCGCTGCCGTGGTCGCTCTCGTCGCGGCCTACGAGGCGATGGGTCCGTGGTTCATCCGGCGTTTCCCCCCGAACGGCCCTTGGCATCGCCGGGCGGCCGGCTACTTGGCCGGGGTCGGATTGTCGACGTTGATCGCCGGTACCGCCACGGCGCCGTTTGCGCTCTATCACTTTCAGCAATCGGCCGTCTTCGGTCTCCTCGCCAACATGGTCGCCGTCCCCGCCACGGGACTTTGGGTCCTGCCGTCTGGTCTGGTCGCGCTGCTCGCCATGCCGACAGAACTGGAGGCAATCCCGCTCACTGTTATGGCGAGCGGGATCGGCGTTATCCTGGAGGTCGCCAGGAGCATCGCCGACCTGCCCAATGCCGTCGCCCACGTGCCGCTGCTACCCGCCTGGTTCGTTGCTTCGGTAACGGCGGGAGGCATCCTGCTGACGCTGTTGCGGGGACCGTTCCGGTTGGCAGGGCTTGTTCCGATTGTAGTCGCCGCCGCCATCGTTCTGCAGACGCGGCCGCCTGATGTCATCGCCAGTTCGGACGCTCGGCTGATCGCGCGACTGGACGGCGGTGCGATCCAGTTTCTCGGCCCCGGACGCCGTGCGGGCGGGTTCGAGAAGGACATGCTGCTACGGGCCGCTGGGCGACCGGAGCAACGAACAACTGTCCCGCGGCCCGGCGATGACACGTCAATGCGTTGCGACCACGTGGGCTGTCGCTGGACGTCGGCGGGTCACCGCATCGCGGTCGTCTGGCAGGAAGCCGCCCTGATCGAGGACTGCTGGGACACCGATATCCTGATCGCGAGCGTTCCCGTGCGCCGCTCGTGCCCGGGCCCGGCCCATGTGGTCGACCGGTTCGACTTGTGGGAACGCGGAGGGGTCAGCATCACCGTCGATCATGAAGGAGTCGTTTCGGTCCGCCACGCTGAGCCGGGGACCAGCGGCCGGCCGTGGCAGCGTCGGCTCAGTACTGACGGATGAGGCCGACGAGACGGCCCTGAACCTTGACCTGATCCGGACCGCAAATACGTGTCTCGTACGCGGCGTTGGCGGGCTCAAGCGCGACAGAGTTGCCGTGGCGGCGAAGACGCTTGAGCGTGACTTCCTCCTCGTCGACGAGGGCGACCACGATCGTTCCGTTCTCGGCGGTGTCACAGGGTTCGATCACCACCGTGTCGCCGTCGAAGATGCCGGCCTCGATCATCGAGTCACCGTCGACTTCGAGCGCATAGTGATCTCCCCGTCCAAGCATCGACGGCGGCAAATCGACGAACCGCGATGGATCGCTGAGCGCCTCGATCGGCGTACCTGCGGCGATCCGGCCATAGAGCGGCACCGAGACCGCCTCTGCGCCGCTTTCCTCAGCCCGTGGTTTTCCACCGAAGTTGCCACGGATGACGTTGCTCCCGCTGACCGGTTCGGGGGCCGACTGTGCCCCTGCCGGCACACGGTCCTCGGGCAGACGGATGATTTCCAGGGCCCGCGCGCGGTGCGGCAGGCGGCGGATGAACCCACGCTCCTCCAGGGCGGAAATCAGCCGATGAATACCCGATTTGGACTTGAGACCGACCGCATCCTTCATTTCGTCGAAGGAGGGCGGGACACCGGTCTCCTGCAGACGATCGGCGATGAAAATGAGCAGCTCGTGCTGTTTGCGGGTCAACATGCGGAGAAACCTCAGTTCGACGGTTCGGGAGCGGAACAAATGCAAAACATCGCAAATGTTCTACTTTAGTTCCCATTGCCCGTCAAGATGCTGTGTTCCCAGCGGGTGAACGTCGAATCGTGTCAGAAACGCAGGGGGCCGGCCGGAAAGTAGACGATGTCGACCCAGCTGCCGGACGCTGCCGCCTCGGCGAACGGCGCGCGCTTCACCAGACAGCCGGCGTGCGCGAACTTGGCGAACATGGCGCTGTCCTGGCGATCGACCGGCGTCGCCACCGGCTCGCCGTCGTCGCCGATCTCCAGGTCGGCGCGGAGATACTCTTCACGGCGGTCATTGGCGCCGAGGTCGCGGCCGAGACGGGCGCGTCCGGTTTCGGCACGGACTGGGCCGGTTCCCGCGAGCACCCCGACGGCCGGGCCGACGAACAGCAGGCTGGTGACGCCGACCGAAACCGGGTTGCCGGGCAGGCCGAGCATCGGCACGTCGCCGAACCGGCCGGAAATCATCGGCTTGCCGGGGCGCATCGCGATCTTGTTGAAGTTGATCTCGAGGCCGCGGGCGCCGAGTTCGCTGGCGACGAGGTCGTAGTCCCCGACCGAGGCGCCGCCGATGGTGATCAGCATGTCGACGTCGTCCAGTTCGGCAAGTGCAGCGCCGAGCGACTCGCTGTCGTCCCTGGCGATCCCGAGTGACCGGGGTTTCCCGCCGAATGCGCGTATGTAACCGGCCAGCGCAACGCTGTTGGAGCTGACGATCTGATCCGCTCCGAGCTCTTCGCCGGGCATCACCAGCTCATCGCCCGTCGCCAGAATTGCGATCACGGGTTCCCGATAAACCGTGACTTCGGCAATGTTCGTCGAACTGATCAGCGCGACATCGCGGGCGGTCAGGCGGGTGCCCGCATCGACCAGCCGGTCACCGACCTCGATATCGAGACCGGCGGCCCGTACGAACGTCCCGTGCGACGCGGTTTCGTTGATCGTGATACGTCCCCCGTCAAACGTCGCATTTTCCTGAATGGCCACCGTGTCTGCACCGTCCGGCATCACCGCGCCGGTGAAGATTCGAACGGTTTCGCCCGGTCCGAGAGTGCCCGGGTAGCGAACCCCGGCGCGGGATTCGCCGACGAGTTCGAGCGATGCCGGCACGGCGGCGATGTCGGCTGCCCGGACAGCGTAGCCGTCCATGGCCGAAACCGGTGCCGGCGGATGGGAAATCGTCGCCGAGACGGCGATCGCCAGCACCCGGCCATGCGCCTCGGCGATCGGCACGACTTCGGTGCCGACGGGCTTCAAAGGGGCCAGCACGCGCGCAAGCGCTTCTTCGACGGAAATCATTCAGTCGGCCTCGAACGTGCCCGACTTGCCGCCGGACTTGTGCACCAGCCGGATTTCGCCGATCCGCATGCCACGATCGATGGCCTTGCACATATCGTAGACGGTCAGCGCGGCGACCGAAACCGCCGTCAGCGCTTCCATCTCGACGCCGGTCGATCCCGTCAGTTTGCAGGTCGCCTCGATGTCGACGGCGTTCCGCTCCGGATCAGCGGTCAGCGACACCTTGACCGAACTCAGGCTCAGCGGATGGCACAACGGGATCAGATCCGGCGTGCGCTTCGCTCCCATGATGCCGGCGAGTTGCGCCACCGTCAGCACGTCGCCCTTCTTGATCCCGCGATCCTGGATCCGCGCCAGGGTCGCGGCCTCCATGTAGACCGAACCGCGCGCGGTCGCGGTGCGCGCTGTCTCGGCCTTGCCGGAAACGTCGACCATGACGGCATTGCCGTCGGCGTCGATGTGGGTGAGATCCTTGGACACCGCTCAGCCCCTGGCCAATTGCGCCGCCGCAGGCGCACTGTTCGGCCCGCCGCCAAGCAGGGCGCGTGTCGCCTCGGCGACGTCGTCCTGGCGCATCAGGGATTCGCCGACCAGGAAGGCGCGCGCACCCTTGCACCAGAACCGTTCCAGGTCGGCCGTCGTGGCGATCCCACTTTCGGCGACGGCAAGCCGGTCCGCCGGGACGTTCGGCAGTATGGCGTCGGAAATTGCGAGATCGACACTCAGGGTCTTGAGATTTCGATTATTGACGCCGAGCAGCGGGCTCTTGAGTTCGAGCGCACGCTCGAATTCCGCGGCGCTGTGGACCTCGACCAACACGTCCATGCCCCACTCGTGCGCAGCGGCTTCCAGTTCGGCAGCCTGTTGGTCGCCGATGGCCGCCATGATCAGCAGAATGCAGTCGGCTCCAAGAGCGCGCGATTCAACGATCTGATACGGATCAACCATGAAATCCTTGCGCAGAACGGGCAGCGAAACCGACTCCCGCGCCAGGACAAGGAAATCGTCGGCGCCCTGAAAATAAGGTTCGTCGGTCAGGACAGACAGGCATGCCGCACCGGCGCCGGCATAGGCGCGGGCGAGGGCGGGCGGATCAAAGTCTCCCCGGATCAGCCCTTTCGAAGGCGACGCTTTCTTGATCTCGGCAATCAGCGGATATCGTCCGGCGGCGTTCGCCGCCATCAGGGCATCGGCGAAACCGCGAACGGGACTCGCAGCACGCGCCTTTGCCTCAAGCGCAATCATCGGCATCGCGGACTTGGCCTCGGCAACGTGCGCTCGCTTGCGATCGCAGATTTCGGCTAGGACATCGGTCACGCGTGTTTCCTTTCGACGAGCCTCAGGCTTGATTGGTGATGGCGACCAGCTTGTCGAGGCTGGCGCGCGCCGCACCGCTGTCGATCGACTGCTGAGCCTGGGCAGCACCGTCCTTAAGGTTCGACGCGACGCCCGCGACGACCAGCGACGCCGCGGCATTGAAAACCACGATGTCACGGTATGCGCCGGCTTCGCCGTCCAGCACGGCGCGCAACGCCGCCGCGTTTTCCTCCGGCGTGCCGCCCTTGAGATCTGCCGCCGCGGCCGTCGGCAAACCGGCATCGCCGGGTTCCAGTTCGAACGTCGAAATCTTGCCGTCCTTAAGCTCGGCGACGATAGACCGACCCGTCGTGGTCAATTCGTCAAGACCGTCCATACCGTGCACGACCCAGGCAGCCTCGCTGCCCAGCCGGCCCAGGGCTTCGGCGAGCGGCACCACCCAGTCCGCGGAGAAAACGCCCGTAAACTGGCGCCGGACACCGGCTGGATTGGACAGCGGACCGAGCAGGTTGAAGATCGTCCGCACCCCCATTTCCATTCGCGAGGGGCCGACGTGCCGCATCGCGCTATGGTGCCGGGGCGCGAACAGGAAGCCAATACCGGCGTCTCGGATCGCTCTCTCGACGAGGGGCAGGTCGGCCTCAAGATTGATGCCGAGACTCGAGAGAACGTCGGCCGCACCCGATTTGGAGGATGCCGCCTTGTTGCCGTGCTTGGCGACAGGTACGCCTGCGCCGGCAACGACAAACGCCGTCGCCGTGGAAACGTTGTAAGTGCCGCTGCCGTCACCGCCAGTTCCGACGATGTCCATGGCATTCTCCGGCGCTTCGACCGGCGTCATCTTGTTGCGCATCGTCCGCACGGCGCCGGCGATCTCGTCGACCGTTTCGCCACGGATACGCAGGCCCATGAGCATGGCGCCGATCTGGGTCGGGGTCGCTTCGCCGGACATGATGATGTTGAACGCCGCAGCCGCTTCGTCCTCGCTCAGCGGTTGGCCATCGGCGATCTTGGCCAGTACGGGCTTCATCGCGTCGCTCATGGTCACTGTTCCTCCCCCATCTAGGCCGTCTTCGGCCCGAGCCTCTCAGGCCGCCAAGGGCCGGCTGCGGCAAATGTCGATGAAATTACGCAAGATGTCGTGACCGTACTCCGATTCGATGCTTTCCGGGTGGAACTGAACGCCGTGAATGGGCAGTTCCTTGTGACGAATCCCCTGGATTACATCATCCTCGCTGCGGGCCGTGACCTCGAGACAATCGGGCACAGTCGCCGGATCGATGGTCAACGAATGGTAACGCGTCGCCGTCAGCGGCGAGGGCAGTCCGGCGAACACCCCTTTGCCGTCGTGCGACATCGTACTCAGCTTGCCGTGCATCGGCTTCGGCGCGCGGATGATGCTCGCGCCAAACGCCTGACCGATCGATTGATGCCCGAGGCAAACGCCCATCAATGGCATTTCGGCCTTCGCGGCGGCCTCGACGACCCCCAGGCAGATTCCCGCGTGGTCCGGATCGCAGGGGCCGGGCGAGATAACAATTCCCTCGGGTTTCAGGTCCATCGCCTGGGCAACGTTCAAGGCATCGTTGCGATGCACCTCGACAGTCACGCCTTGTTCACCGAGGTAGTGCCAAAGGTTGTAGGTGAAGCTGTCGTAGTTGTCGATTAACAGAAACATATCAATGGCTTCTGGGCAGTTCTTCAAATTCGGATTCGTCTGTTTCGAGACCGATCCGCTGTGAGCGGCGGCGCGGATTGCACAATGCAGCCGTGCGCCGGTCCGGTCAAGCTGACCGGATCCGGTCGCGACCTCCCGATTCAGCCGGAGACTTGAAAACATTCCATTATAATGTAATGTTTTCACTACTCTTACCAGGAGCTTCGTTGATGCAGATCGGGCAATTGTCAAAACGAGCCGGGGTGCCGGCCAAGACCATCCGTTATTACGAGCAGGTCGGGTTGCTGCCGCGACCGGCGCGCCACGAAAACGGCTATCGTGATTACGGCAAGCAGGATGAGGAAACCCTGCGGTTCGTCGTCCGCGCGAGAGGACTGGGATTCTCGATCCGCGACATCGCCGATCTATTGACCCTTTGGCACGACAGAAACCGCGCCAGCGCCGAGGTTAAGCGATTGGCCAAGGATCACATCGCCGAGCTCGAAGCCCGCATACGAGATCTAGAGGCCATGCGCCGGACATTGACCGACCTTGCAGAACGCTGCCACGGCGACGACCGTCCGGATTGCCCGATAATCGAGAACCTAGCAGCAGGTTGAGGGTCGCAAGGCAGCCGTCAATGGTGTATTTGGCGGATATCTGACGATTCCGACCACGACGGCTGATCCGAGACGACATGGACGACCCCATCGACAAGTTGGTGCCGGAGTCGAAACGCAAGACCCGGCTCGCCAAGCCCCACCGCAGCGGCATCCTGATCCCGCCTTGGTGGCGCCAAAACCGGGCGTTCGCGGTTCTGGCGCTGAGCGTCCTCTCCGTTATCGCGGCACTCATCGTCATCGGCAGCGCCGCCGAGCGCGTCGCCAACCGGCCAGCCGACGCGGCGGCACCGGCGGCCGAAACTGTCGCGAGGGCTGAAGCGCCGCCGCCACCGGTCGCCGACATCCACGACGAGGAACCGTTGCCCGCCGACGTCTACGATGCACCACCGGTCAATGCCCCGCCGGATCCCGCTGCCGGCATCCTGCACCCGATCGAGGATCCCGGGTCCGTTTACGAGGCGGAACCGATGGGCCGACGGGTCGAATCGCTCGATCTCTCGGACCGGCCCGTTCCCAAGCCGCCGACAACGATGCCGCCGCCCCGCGAAGCGATGCCAGAGCCCGCCGAAACACTGCCCGAAACGCGTCCCGAATTGCCGGTTGAAACCGCATCCGTGCAACCGGACGTGCCCGTTACGCCGCCGACGACGGAAGGCCCGCCGCCGGCCTGGATTCGGCACGCCATTCCGTTCGAGCCCGTGCCAGGCCGCGCGATGATTGCCATCGTCATCGACGACATGGGGGTCAGTCCGCATTACACGGCCGACGCCATCGAGCTGCCGGCGCCGATGACCATGTCGTTCCTGACCTATGCGCGGAACATAAACAGTCAAGCCGATGCGGCGCGGGCGAGGGGGCACGAGATCATGCTGCACGTCCCGATGGAGCCCAGTTCGGCAACGGTCGATCCGGGCCCCAACGTCCTGTTGGCCGGCATGCCGGAGGCCGAACTGCGAGCCAATCTGACCTGGGGGATGCGGCAGCTGAACGATTACGTCGGCATCAACAACCACATGGGAAGCCGATTTACTCAGGATCGCGAGGGCATGCGGACCGTGCTCGAGACGATCCGGGTCAGCGGCCACCTGTTCCTCGATTCCCGCACCTCTGGCCGGTCTGTCGCGCCCGATATCGCGGACGAGCTCGGCCTGCCGTTCGCCTCGCGCAACGTCTTTCTCGATCACGAGGACGATCCGGTGACGATCCGCCATCAGTTGCAGGAGGTCGAACGCCTGGCACGGAAGAACGGCGTCGTCATCGCCATTGGCCATCCGCGCCCGGCCACGGTCGGGGCCCTGCGCGAATGGGCGCCGGGGCTGGCGGCGAAGGGGTTACAACTGGCGCCCGTCACGGCCATCGTCCGCCAACGATGGCTGGCGGATCATACGCTGGCGAGCGGTGGCGGCTGAGGCTCGGCACCCGGCCGCGAAATCGCTTGACAAATAAGGAATTATTACCTATGTTTTCGTTCGCTGTTTTGCGATCGTGAATAGGTATGTCGGCGTCCTCGCCAGAACTCTCGCCGGGGGAATGGCTCGGCGAGGCCCGGCGCGCAATCCCTCCGAGTACGCGCTCGCCCTCGACTCGGAAGACCCGTATGGTGCCCCGGTCAGGCCCGCGCATGACCATCGCGGGTAGGGATGCCCATAAATGCGGTCCGCCCGGGGGTCGATGGGCCGAAATAGCCCGGAACCCGGATTCCCCGGCGATTACAACATCTTGTCGATTGCACACAATGGTCCGGCGATGGGCGACGAATGAGCCTTATGTGGGCGGGGCATAGGCAGAGGACCCGAACGGCGTGGAAGGAATTCTTGTCGCAGAAACAATGACTATACTGTCCGAGAATAGCCCTAAATGACCCTGAAATCGGGTGTTGTTTTCAATGAAAACAAGAGCTTGATCAAAGGGGCACGGAAAAAATGACCCAAGTGACCATCGCCGCGCAGGGCCGTCCGTCGGCGAGCGCAAATTCGGCACGTCAGTTGCCGACGACGAACCTGACCGCTTCCTCGGCGGCACGGATCAGTGCCTTGGCCTTGTTGCAGCTCTCCTGATACTCGAACTCGGGATCGCTGTCGGCCACCACGCCGCCGCCGGCCTGGACATACATCTTGCCGTCCTTGATTACCGCGGTTCGCAACGCGATGCAGGTATCCATCTCGCCGTTGGCGCCAAAATACCCGATACAGCCGGCATATACGCCACGGCGTTCCGGCTCCAGTTCGTCGATGATCTCCATGGCGCGGACCTTTGGCGCGCCCGAGACCGTGCCGGCCGGAAATCCGGCGAGCAGGGCATCAACGGAATCCTGGTCCGCGCGCAATCTTCCCTCGACGTTCGAGACGATGTGCATCACATGCGAATAATACTCGATGACGTTCTGCTCGGTGACGGTCACCGTACCGATGTCGGCAACACGCCCGACATCGTTGCGCCCGAGATCGAGCAACATCAGATGCTCGGCGAGTTCCTTCGGGTCGGCAAGGAGGTCGGCCGCCAGCTCCGCATCCTCGATACTGTCGGCGCCGCGCGGCCGGGTGCCGGCGATCGGCCGAATGGTCACCACGCCGTCACGGACACGAACGAGAATCTCGGGGCTTGATCCGACGATCGCCATGTCGCCGAAATCCAGGAAAAACAGGAATGGGGACGGATTGAGACGGCGCAACGACCGATAAAGAGCAATCGGTGGCAATTTGAACGGAAAGCTGAACCGCTGCGACGGCACGACCTGAAATATGTCGCCGGCCAGAATGTACTCCTTGGCCTTCTCGACCATGGCGTGATACCCAGCACGGCCGGTGTTGGAGACAGGTTGGGCGAGCGCCGTCGGAACACTCTCCGGCATCGGCACGTGCGCGGTGCCGGTTTCAAGGTCCCGGCGGGATTCGGCGAGGCGGGCGACTGCGTTATCCAACGCCGCGTCCGGTCCGTCCGAGCTGTCGCCCGGCCAAACCGGCGTGATCAGGGTGATCGTATCCTTGATGTTGTCGAACACGGCCATGACCGTGGGCCTAACGAAGTATCCATCGGGAACATTGAGCACGTCCGGATTGTCGTCCGGTATGTCCTCAACGAGACGAACGGTGTCGTAACCCATGTACCCGACAAGTCCCGCCGCCATGGGCGGCAGGCCGTCCGGCATGTCGATGCGGCTCTCCGCCAGCAACGACCGAAGCGAAGCGAGGGTGCCGCCCTCGGCGGACACGGGGCACGGTGCAAATGCCGCCGCATCCGACAAAGCCTGTCGGTTGATCTCAGCGTTGTCGCCGACGCAGCGCCAAATGACATCCGGCTTCAGTCCGATGAACGAGTAACGGCCGCGCACCGCCCCGCCTTCAACCGATTCCAGCAGGAAACTGTTGGGCTTGCCGGCCGACAACTTGAGCATGGCCGAAACCGGGGTCTCCAGATCGGCAACCATCTCGGTCCAGACCACCTGGGGCTTCCCAGCCGCATAGGCAGCCGCAAACTCCGTGGAATCGGGGCTCACGCGCATCGGTTAATAAACC
Organism: Rhodospirillales bacterium; assembly: GCA_040219295.1. GTDB lineage: Bacteria > Pseudomonadota > Alphaproteobacteria > Rhodospirillales > Casp-alpha2 > JAVJST01. Next base: position 366,643 of record JAVJST010000001.1, on the reverse strand, counting down.
GCGTTCTCAAGGGCTTGGGCGTCGATCGTCGTGCCGATCCGCTGCGCCAAACCGCGGATCGTCAGATCCGTCAGATCGGTCCGCAATTCCTGGGCAACGTTTCTTTCGACTTCGGCAAGGGCATCGGGCTCGGCCGCCGGATCAGGCGACCGGACATCAAGCACGATGGCCGCCGCGAACGAATCGCCGACAGGCGAGATCACGGTCTCGCGAACACCGGCGTCGAATGCCGATCTGATCAGGTCGGCGTACAGACGCGCATCCGCGAGTCCTTCGCCGTTGCGGAGGACGCCCTCCCACAGGACGACCTCGGCACCGATTGCCGATGCGGCATCTTCAAAGCTCTCGCGGGTCAACCCTGCCGCCGCCAGTTCCTCGGCAACGCGGCGCGCATTCTCCACGCGGCCCTGTGCCATCAGGTCGGCAATGATATCGGCGCGAACCTCATTGAGACTGAGTTGCCGAGACGGAGTCTCGCCGTCCACCCGAAATGCGTAGTATCCGTCCGCGACCTCGATCAGCGTCGAAGGAACACCGATTTCCTCGGCAAAGACATTGGCTGCGAACGCCGGATCGTCCGGACCGCTGACGGAAGCGCCGTTGCTGTCGAGGCCAGAAGCGTCAATCTGGTCGAGATGATGAACTTCGATATTCAGATCGGCGGCCACGTCCTCGAGCCGTCGGCCGGCGCCAAGAAGTTCATCCGCGCGATTGGCAAGATCGAACACCCGGTCGAGCGCCCGCTCGCGCTTCAAATCATCGATCAGGCCATCACGAACGTCGGCCAGCGGTGTCACTTCGGCGGACTCGGCATCATTGATCAAGAGAACGTGCCAGCCGAGAATACTCTCCAAGGGGCCAAGAACCTCGCCCGCGTCGGCACTGAAAACAGGCGCCGCGATCTCATCCAGCAGATCGCCCTCGCCAACCCAGCCGAGCGCGACGTCCGCCGGCGATAGTCCGGCAAGCTTGGCGGCGACGTCCTCGAAGGACTCGCCTGCGTCCAGAAGGGACTTCGCCGCCTGTGCCTGTTCCTGCTGGTCGAATACCATCTGCATGACGTTGCGCCGGGCGGGGGTCGAGAATGCGTCGGCTCTCGCGTCGTATGCGGCCGCGATGTCTTCCTCGCTGACGGCAATCTCGTCGACCACGGCGTCGGGGCCGATCTTGATGTAAGTGATCTTGCGATAAGCCGGCGCCTGGAAACGATCCTTGTTTTCTTCGTAGTAGCTGGAAACCTCGGACTCATCGGGGATTTCGGCCTCCGGAACGGACTGCGCGGGAACGACGGCAACCGCCAAGTCACGGGTTTCCGCCTCGAACCTGAACAGCCGATGGGCAAGGGCGTCAGCCACGACAGGCCGCTTCATGAGGCCGCTAAGCAGCGCCTCACGCGCCAACTCGCGGCGGACAAGCTCGACAAATCCCGCTTCCGAGTACCCGGCCCTTACCAGGGCTTCGGCGAACACCTGACGGTCAAACTCACCGGTCAATCCCTTGAACTGATCCATCCCCTGCAGGGTCGCCAACACATCGCCGTCGGACGGCAACAGGCCTGCCTGCTGCGCCGCCTGGTTGAGCAATTCCTCACGGACCATTCGGCGCACCACCGACTCCGGAATCCCGAACGAGCGCGCCGTGTCCGGTGTCAGACTCTCACCAAAGAACTGCCGAAGCCTGACAAACTCGCGACGGTACTCCATGGCAAAGTCCTGGGGGGATATCTCTTGTTCGCCGACCACAGCCACCGCACCACCCGACGAACCGCCGGTCACGTAATCGCCGATGCCCCATGCACCAAAACTTATGACGAGAAAAACCAGCAAAATCTTGACGACGAACGAGCCGCTCTTTTCGCGGAGGGATGTAAGCATCGAAGGAACTTTCGACAGGAAACAGTGAACGGTCAAAAAAATCAGTCAGGCCGAGCCGGAAACCCAGCCTGTCGGCGCGGGATCATAATCATCGCACCCGTCTGCGGCAACCGATGATCCAGACGTGTCCGGGTAGTTTCCGGCCGCTTTCCAGAACCCGCTTATGTCCCTATAACGTTCGCGCCCGCCAGCAGGAAATTGGCGGATACGGAGTTGGAACATCAACCGGAACGGAAGGGCCGCACATTCATGAGCCGCAAACCCCTGATCGTCGGAAACTGGAAGATGAACAACCTGCTGGCCGAGACTGGCGCGCTATGCAAGGGCATTGTCGACGGCCTGGGTCATGCCGGCAAAGCGGAGGCAGCGGTATGCCCGCCATTCACGGCGCTGGCTGCTGCACGCGCTGTCATTGAGAACAGTCCGCTCGGCCTTGGCGCGCAAGACTGTCATGCGGCAGAGAAGGGCGCTCATACCGGCGACATTGCCGCGGCCATGCTCAAGGATGCCGGTTGCCGGTACGTCATTCTCGGCCATTCCGAGCGCCGCACGGACCACAATGAGAGCGACGCGGACGTCGCGGCGAAGGTTTCGACGGCATGGTCGGCAGGATTGACGGCCATCGTCTGCGTCGGCGAAACCGAGACCGAACGAAACACGGGCGAGACCAACGACGTGGTCGAGCGCCAGGTATCCAATTCGATCCCGGCCGGCGGCGCCGACCCCGATACCCTCGTGGTCGCGTACGAGCCCGTCTGGGCGATCGGCACGGGCCGCACACCGAGTGTCGAGGACGCGGCCGCGGTCCATCGCCATATTCGTGCCGCGCTCAGGGCAAGATTCGGCGACGCCTTGGCAGACAGTGTCCGCATTCTTTACGGCGGCTCGATGAAACCGGACAATGCGTCGGCATTTCTCGCGGATCCCGACATCGACGGCGGATTGATTGGCGGAGCGAGCCTGAAGGCCGCCGATTTCCTGGCGATCGTCGACGCCGCCGGAGCGGATTGACCGCACGCGTGCGGATCGTTACAACCCGACCCTTCAAAGGGTTCAGAACGCGGGTCCAAGTATGGAAACCATCATCCTCGTCATTCATCTGCTGATTGCGCTCGCGCTGGTCGGCGTCGTCTTGCTTCAACGGAGCGAAGGCGGTGGCCTCGGCATGGGTGGCGGCGGCGGTGGCGGCATGGGCGGTTTCATGACCGGCAGAGCGACTGCGGATCTGCTGACCCGCACGACCGCCATTCTTGCCGCGGCGTTCATGGGCACAAGTTTGTTTCTGGCAATTCTTGCCGATACCGGCAAACAGCAAGGGTCGATTCTCGATCAGCTTCAGTCCGACGTGCCGGCTAGCCAAGAACCTGCCGCACCGGCCGCGCCGCTCGCGGAGTAGTCGGACCCGCCCAAGGCCTTCTAGTTCAATGGCTTTTTTCAGACGTCCACAGGATGTTTCGATGTCCTGCATCTTAGTGCTGGGCAGCAAGGCCGGATGTTGTAATTTATGGGTCCCATGACGCGGTTCATTTTTATCACCGGCGGCGTGGTTTCCTCTCTCGGAAAAGGACTTGCATCGGCGGCTCTCGCGGCCCTGCTGCAAGCGCGCGGATTCAAGGTCCGGCTCAGGAAACTCGACCCGTACATCAACGTCGATCCGGGAACAATGAGCCCGTATCAGCACGGCGAGGTCTTCGTCACCGACGACGGCGCGGAAACCGATCTGGATCTCGGTCACTACGAGCGTTTCACGGGCGTTGCCTGCAAGCAATCGGACAACGTGACAACCGGGCGCATTTATTCCGACGTAATCGCGCGTGAACGCCGCGGTGACTACCTCGGCGCGACCATCCAGGTCATTCCGCACATCACCGACGCTATCAAGGAGTTCGTCATCAGTGATCTTGACGAGGAGGACTTCTGCCTCGTCGAGATCGGCGGTACAGTCGGCGACATCGAGGGCCTCCCGTTTCTCGAGGCCATCCGTCAACTGGGCAACGATCTGGGTCGCGACCGGACCATGTACGTCCACCTGACGCTGCTGCCATACATTCCAACGGCAGGCGAGCTAAAGACCAAGCCGACCCAGCACTCCGTGAAGGAAATGCTCAGTGTCGGCATCCAGCCTGACTTGCTCCTTTGTCGTGCCGACCGTCCACTGCCTGAGGGCGAGAAACGAAAGATCGCATTGTTTTGCAACGTCCACGAAGACGCCGTGATCCCGGCGCTTGATGTCGACACGATCTACCGTGTCCCGGTCAGCTATCACGAGGAAGGTCTCGACGATCAAGTCATGAGGCACTTCCGGCTCGATGCGCCTGCACCGACGCTCGACCGCTGGTTCGACATCATCCAGCGTTCAACACAGCCCGAGGGCGACGTGAAGATCGCGGTCGTCGGCAAGTACACCGGTCTGCTAGATGCCTATAAGTCTCTCGCTGAAGCCCTTGACCACGGCGGCATCGCCAACAACGTGAAAGTCCACATGGACTGGATCGAGTCGGAAATCTTTGACGAAGAAGACCCGCTACAGCATCTCGAAGGTACGCACGGCATCCTGGTGCCGGGCGGGTTCGGCGAACGCGGCTCCGAAGGCAAGATTGCCGCCGCCCGGTTTGCCCGCGAGAAGGGAATACCGTACTTCGGCATCTGTTTCGGCATGCAGATGGCGTGCATCGAGGCGGCCCGTTCACTGGCAGGCATCGACCGTGCCAGTTCGACGGAGTTCGGCGAGACAAAGGAGCCCGTGGTTGGCCTGATGACCGAGTGGATGAAAGGCAACGAGCTCGAGCAACGCAGCGCCATTGGCAATCTCGGCGGCACCATGCGGCTCGGCGCGTACGCCTGCAATCTGGAACCGGGATCCCGGGTCGCCGAGATTTATGGCACCGGCTCGATCTCCGAGCGCCATCGCCACCGTTACGAGGTCAACACCGGATACCGCGAGCGTCTGGAGGCGGCCGGTCTCAAGTTCTCCGGCATGTCGCCGGATGGACTCTTGCCGGAGATCGTTGAATTCCCCGATCATCCGTGGTTTATCGGCGTTCAGTTTCACCCGGAGCTTAAGTCGAAGCCGTTCGACCCGCATCCGTTGTTCACGTCGTTCATTCGCGCCGCCATCGACCAATCGCGGCTCGTCTGAGCTGGAAAACTCCGTCGGGAGACAGGTAATGTCCGCCGTTGCCAAGTCCGTCACGGTCGGGTCGCTGACCATCGCCAACGACCGACCGTTCACGCTCCTGGCGGGACCGTGCGCGATCGAAAGCCGAGATCACGCGCTCGAAACCGCCGGTCGGCTCAAGGAAATCTGCAGCAAACTGGGACTCGGTTTCATATATAAAAGCTCGTTCGACAAGGCGAACCGGACAAGTGCTTCGGGCGCGCGCGGCATCGGTATCAAGAACGGCCTCGACATTCTCGCCGAGGTCCGGGAGACGCATGGCTGCCCGGTCCTGACCGATGTGCATGAGCCGCATCAGTGCGCACCCGTCGCGGACGCGGTCGACGTGCTGCAGATCCCAGCGTACCTGTGCCGCCAGACGGACCTGCTGATCGCCGCCGGTGAAACCGGTGCTGCCATCAATGTAAAAAAGGGACAGTTTCTTGCGCCCTGGGACATGACGAATGTACTCGCAAAAATCACCGGCACCGGCAACGAGCGTGTGATGGCCTGTGAACGCGGCGCGAGCTTCGGGTACAACACGTTGGTTTCGGACATGCGGGCGTTACCGATCCTGGCGCAATCCGGATACCCGGTGGTGTTCGACGCAACGCATTCCGTTCAGCAGCCCGGGGGTCAGGGCGGGTCGTCCGGCGGCCAGCGAGAGTTCGCACCCGTGCTCGCGCGCGCCGCGATTTCGGTCGGCGTCGCGGCGGTGTTCATGGAAACCCATGAAGAACCGGACCGCGCGCCCAGCGACGGGCCGAACATGATCCCGCTTGACCAATTGTCCGGCATCCTCGGCGATCTCATGGCGTTCGACGCCGTTGCCAAGGAACGCCCCATCTCCATCGACGCTTCCTGATCCGAGGACTGACACCATGAGCGCCATCATCGACATCATCGCCCGAGAAATTCTGGACAGCCGCGGTAATCCGACGGTCGAGGTCGATGTCCTGCTGGAGAGTGGCGCGCAGGGCCGAGCTGCTGTGCCGTCCGGCGCTTCGACTGGCGCCTACGAGGCCGTGGAACGTCGCGACGGTGACAAAGGCCGGTATCTCGGCAAGGGCGTTCTCGGCGCGATCGACGCGGTAGAAGGCGAGATTTTTGAAACCCTCAGCGGCCTGGAAGCCGAACGGCAGGCCGATATCGACGCGGCGATGATCGCGCTCGACGGTACGGACAACAAAGGACGACTCGGTGCCAACGCGCTGCTCGGCGTCAGCCTTGCCGTCGCCAAGGCGGCCGCGGCCGAGCTTGAGATGCCGCTCTACCGCTACATTGGCGGGGTCAGCGCGCATGTGCTTCCGGTCCCTATGATGAACATCATCAACGGCGGCGCGCACGCGGACAACCCCGTCGACATTCAGGAATTCATGATCATGCCGATTGGCGCAGCCGGTCTCGCCGACGCCGTCCGCATGGGCTCGGAAGTCTTTCACACCCTACGGGGCTTGCTGAAAAAGGCCGGCCACAACACGAACGTCGGTGACGAGGGAGGCTTCGCGCCCGCAGTATCCGGCAGCAAGGAAGCGCTCGATTTCGTCATGAGCGCCATCCAGGCCGCAGGATACTCAGCAGGCGATGATATCGCACTGGCCCTCGATGCCGCATCGACGGAGTTCTACGAGGACGGCAAGTACGTTCTGGCTGGCGAGGGCAAGACCCTCGAAGCCGCCGGCATGGTCGCCTACTACGAGGATCTGGTCGCCAACTACCCGATCATCTCGCTTGAAGATCCGATGGCGGAAGACGACTGGGATGGCTGGAAGGCATTGACCGACGCCGTCGGCGGCAAGGTCCAGCTTGTCGGCGACGATCTCTTCGTTACTAACCCAAAGCGCCTGCGCGAGGGCATCGAGCGCGGTGTCGCCAACTCGATCCTCGTCAAGGTCAACCAGATCGGCACGCTGAGCGAGACCCTGGAAGCCGTCGACACCGCACATCGTGCGGCCTACACGTCGGTCATTTCCCACCGCTCGGGCGAGACCGAGGACACGACCATCGCTGACATCGCAGTGGCGACGAACGCTGGGCAGATCAAGACAGGGTCGCTGTCGCGCTCCGACCGTCTTGCGAAGTACAATCAGCTGATCCGCATCGAGCAGGAACTCGGGCCGAGCGCGGCATACGCCGGCTCAGCGTTTCGCTCATCCTGACATTTCTTGGAAGGCGACCGATCAGTCGCCGGCCATGACCTTTCGTGCGACCCATCGGTGAAAATCGTGGGTCGGTCCATCCATCACGCTCGAGAACACGCCACCACGAAATCCTGGCGACGCGCGGCCTCGCTGCATGCCCTCGACGGCAAAGATATCCTCCTGGAAAACAACCCGCCATTGCTGGGCATTGTTGCGCCGGAGCGTTTCATACTCGTCACCCAACGATGCCTCGTCGAAGTACCAGATCTCGACACGCTCCCGTGTGCGATTGTGGCCATGGGGCTCGAGAAGCATCGCAAACCAGTGGTCCCGATGCGCGCCGTAAAGCACATTGGGAAACATCGCGACGTACTCTGCGGCCGTCGACCATTTTGAATCGATCCCGGAGAGATATGGAAAGACCCGGCCGTCCTGGTCCTCGATCGGCCGGTAAACGAGTGTTCCCTGACCGGCATACTGTGCGCCGTCCGTATCTCGGAGGTGGTAGTGGTCCTCGAGACGCGAGTACGTATTTAGACCGGGATGAACCCAAGGCAGGTGATAGCTCTCGCAATAGTTTTCAACGGCAAGCTTCCAGTTGCACGCGACCTCGAGCTCGCTGCTGGACTCTTCGCCGCCGTGGAAGAGGGGGCGACCAACAAAGTCCTTCCAGCGCTCGTTGATCGGTCGAACACGAACCTCAAAAGGTTCCGCATCACCCGACAGATTGACAAACACGGTATCCATCCAGACGGCAGAACGAACTTCCTTGAGCCCGTGTTCTTTGCGATCGAAGCCATCCAGCTCATTGACGCCGGGGCCGCCGATCGACGGCGTGCCGCGCAGCGCACCGTCGAGACCATAGCACCAGGCATGATAGGGACAGGCCAGTACCGTTTTGCCCTTGGCAGGCTCCTCGACGAGACGCATGCCGCGGTGTGAGCAGACATTGTGATAGACGTGAACCGCGCCGGCCTTGTCTCGCAGCAGGATCAACGGTGTCCCCATGATTTCGACAGGAACCACGTCGCCGGCGTCGGGAACATCCTTGCCAAAACCGATGGCGACCCAGGTTTTGTCGAAGACCCGCCCTCTTTCAACATCATACATCGACGGATCCGTGTAGAACGCGTTCGGCATGCCCTTGGCGGATTCCGTCGGCGCCAGGACATCGCTCAGGTCCTGATCAAAGGCACGGCTCATCTGGTTCATGGTACGCATCTCCCCGTCGGCCCAGACTCCGGGCCTGAGTGGCATTGATGTAGTTGAACGGTGTTCCGGTCAATTGGCGAAAATTGCACGCGACCGGTGACAAAATTTCTTCACCCCCCGCCCGCTAACGGAACGTTAACAGGTCTCCGACAACATCCACAGATTCGGACCCAATCGCGTGGACAGAAGGAAACGGCGGAGCCTAGGTCCCATGAACCTCGTACATGACGTACGCCTGCGCCTGCGCGCCCTGATCGGCCCACTGATCGGCATCTGCGCAATCGTCTACTTCGCCTTCCACGGCGTTCATGGCGATCGCGGCCTGATGACGTATTGGCGACTACAGCATGACATCGCCGAAACCCGGGCCATCCTTGAGGATATCGAGTCCAGGCGGCTCGCTCTTGAACGCCGCGTGCGCCTCCTGCGGCCCGACAGCCTGGATCTCGACATGCTGGAGGAGCGGGCGCGCCTAATGCTGAACTTCGGGTACCCGGACGACCTCGTCATCCTTCAGAAGGAGAATTCGTTATGAGCGCCTCGGTCAACCGGACGCCTGTCGCCGTGCGTATCTCTCTCCCACCGGAACGCGGCGGCCAGGACGGAATGGTGCGCGCTGCCCGCGAGATGCTGGCGGTTGCGGCCCACATGCCCGGCTTCATTTTTCACGAGCCCGTGGAAGCGGGCGATACCGTTATTGCATTCGACCTCTACTGGACGGACGTCGCGTCAGTCGATACGTGGCGGGAGCGCCTTTACCAGTCCGGTCTCAAGAAGTACTCGCCCGAGGCGTGGCAAACATTCGAGGGCATGCATGTGCTGCAAGGACGGACGCTTCGTCCCGCGGACGTCGAAGCCGCATCGATGCAGGGTACCGAGGGACCCGTGCAGACGAAGGCGCAAGGTTTGTGGGAGGCTTTCGGCCTTTCCAAGAAACACGATGCCGCATAACGTTCCCTGACAAGGGGAAACCGATGGATCAACCGACACCCGTGTTCGACGGCCCGCATTTCGCCGTGATCTTCACGACACGATCGCGCAACACCGACAACACGCTCTATCTGGAAACGGCCGAAGAAATGGAGCGTCTCGCCGCTGAGCAGCCGGGTTATCTCGGTATCGACAGCGCGCGATCGCCAGACGGGCTTGGCATTACCGTTTCGTACTGGCGCGATCTCGACGCCATTGCCGCATGGCGTGACAACACCCGCCACAAGGTTGCCCAGCAACTCGGCCGGGACAAGTTCTACGAGCTGTTCACGCTCCGTATCGCTCGGGTCGAGCACGGCCGCGCGTGGGAACACAGTGGCTAGAAAGTGGGTCGACGGCCTGCAATCATATTAATTAATTGAATTACAGTTAAAAACCCCGTTTTCCTCTTCACGGCGGGAGTCCTCTCTGTTAGCGTGCCCGCGAACGCTCGATTTCAGGGAGGACACGCCATGGCCCGCGCCGCAAAATCGGCAAGCCAATCCGCAAAGAAATCCACGTCCAAGTCGTCGAACACAAAGGACGAATTGATCAAGTATTACCGCGATATGCTGCTGATCCGGCGTTTCGAGGAGAAGGCCGGCCAGTTGTACGGCATGGGGCTGATCGGTGGTTTCTGCCATCTCTACATTGGCCAGGAAGCCGTTGTAGTCGGCATGATGGCCGCGGCCGAGCCGCAGGACACCGTTATCACCAGTTACCGGGACCATGGCCACATGCTCGCCTGCGGAATGGACCCCAAGGGCGTTCTTGCCGAATTGACCGGTCGTGAAGGCGGGTACTCGAAGGGCAAGGGCGGCTCCATGCATATGTTCAGCAAGGAGAAGAATTTTTATGGCGGGCATGGCATCGTCGGCGCCCAGGTGCCGCTCGGCGCCGGTCTCGCATTTGCCCACAAGTACAACGACGACAAGGGTGTTACGCAGATCTATTTCGGTGACGGCGCGGCCAACCAGGGGCAAGTGTACGAGACGTTCAACATGGCGGCGCTGTGGCAGTTGCCGGCGATTTTCGTGATCGAGAACAACCAGTACGCCATGGGAACCTCGGTCAAGCGCGCGTCGACTGCCAAGGATTTCCACAAACGCGGCGAAGCTCACGGCATCCCGGGCATCAAGGTCAACGGTATGGACGTTCTCGAAGTCAAGGAAGCGGGCGCGACCGCCATGGCACATTGTAGAGAAGGCAAGGGACCCTACATTCTCGATATGGAAACCTACCGTTATCGCGGCCACTCGATGTCGGATCCGGCCAAGTACCGATCCAAGGAGGAAGTGTCGAAGATCCGAAAGGAAAGCGATCCGATCGACACTCTGCGCGAGAAGATTATCGCCGCCAAAGCGATGGACGAGGCCGGGCTCAAGGAAATCGACAAGGAAATCAAGGCGGTCGTGACCGAGGCGGCTGATTTCTCCCAGTCCTCTCCGGAACCGGACGTTTCGGAACTCTATACTGACGTGCTTCTGGAAACGGCCTAAGGGGAGGGACCAAACGATGCCAACGAACATACTCATGCCCGCCCTCTCGCCGACCATGACGGAGGGCACGCTCGCAAAATGGCTGAAGAACGAGGGCGACGCCATCGAGGCCGGCGACGTCATCGCCGAGATCGAGACCGACAAGGCGACCATGGAGGTCGAAGCCGTCGATGAGGGCACGCTCGGCAAGATTGTCGTGCCCGGCGGAACCGAGAACGTTCAGGTCAATGCGGTCATTGGCGTCATCCTCGAGGACGGTGAGGATTCAAGCGCCATCGATGACGCCAAACCGACGTCCGCGCCCACCCAGGCCGAAACCGAAGCACCGGCCGCCGCCGACTCGGACGTTCCCGCCACCCCGGCATCGCCAACGCTGCCGGCTGCCCCGCCTCCCGAACCCGAGTACGACGGCTCGACGGTCAAACTGACGGTGCGCGAGGCGCTTCGCGATGCGATGGCCGAGGAAATGCGCAAGGACGAGCGCGTCTTTCTCATGGGCGAGGAAGTCGCCGAATACCAGGGCGCCTACAAGGTATCGCAGGGCCTGCTCGACGAGTTCGGTGCCAAGCGGGTGATCGACACGCCGATCACCGAACACGGCTTCACCGGCATCGGCGTCGGCGCGGCATTTGCCGGGCTTCGCCCGATCGTCGAGTTCATGACCTTCAATTTCGCCATGCAGGCGATCGACCAGATCATCAACTCGGCCGCAAAGACTCGCTACATGTCGGGCGGACAGATGGGCTCACCGATCGTATTCCGCGGGCCCAACGGCGCCGCGGCACGCGTCGCCGCGCAGCACTCACAGTGCTATGCATCCTGGTACGCCCATTGCCCGGGCCTCAAGGTCATCGCCCCGTGGTCGGCGGCCGACGCGAAGGGCCTCCTAAAGGCGGCAATTCGCGATCCGAACCCGATCATCTTCCTTGAGCACGAAATCCTCTACGGGCAGTCGTTCGAAGTGCCCGATGACGACGATTTTGTGCTGCCGATCGGACGCGCCAAGGTCGAACGCGCCGGCGACGGTGTCACGATCGTCGCCTTCTCGCGCATGGTCGGTGTCGCCCTCGAAGCTGCAGCTGCCCTGACGGACGACGGTATCGAGGCCGAAGTGGTTAACCTGCGGACGATCCGGCCGATGGATACCGAGACGATTCTGCAATCTGTCGCCAAGACGAACCGGATCGTCACGGTCGAGGAGGGTTGGCCGACCTGTGGTATCGGCGCCGAGATCTCGGCGCTGATGATGGAGCAGGGCTTCGATCTTCTCGACGCACCGGTCGCCCGCGTCGCCGGCATCGATGTCCCGATGCCGTATGCGGCGAATCTCGAGGCGCTTGCGTTGCCGCAGGCGTCCCACATTGTCGAGGCGGCACGCGCCGTCTGCTACAAGTAGGAGGGAGCGTCATGCCGACCAAGATACTCATGCCCGCGCTCTCACCGACTATGACCGAAGGCAAGCTGGCAACCTGGCAAAAGAAGGAAGGCGACACCATCGAAGCCGGTGACGTCATCGCCGAAATCGAGACCGACAAGGCGACCATGGAGGTCGAGGCGGTCGACGAGGGTACCCTCGGCAAGATCGTCGTCCCGGCCGGAACCGACGCGGTCGCTGTCAACTCGGTCATCGGCATCATCCTTGATGAAGGCGAGGACGCGAGTGCGCTGGACGACATCGATACCGGCGCCGCTACGGCGCCGGACCCTGCGCCGCCACCAGACCCGACGCCCGCGCCCGCAACGCCCACGGCAGCGTCAGCGGCCGCGCCTGCCGCACCAGGCGTACCAACGGATGGCAAACGGATCATCGCCAGTCCGTTGGCCAAACGGATCGCAGCCAACGAGGGCCTCGACCTGTCTGCCGTTTCCGGCTCGGGTCCGCACGGACGAATTATAAAGCGCGACGTCGAGGCCGCGTTGGCGTCCGGCGGCGCAAAGGCGCCAGCAGCCGATTCTCAGTCGGCCGCCGCGCCGGCCGCATCAGCGCCTGCACCGCAGATCGACGACTCCACGTTGCCTCCGTTCGAGGATCTGCCGAACTCGTCGATGCGAAAGGTCATCGCCAAGAGGCTTTCGGAATCGAAGCAGTCGGTGCCGCATTTCTATCTCACCGTGGACTGCGAACTCGACAACCTGCTGGCGCTTCGCAAGGAGCTCAACAGCCGGTCCGATGACTACAAGATTTCGGTAAACGACTTCGTGATCCGCGCCGCAGCGATAACCCTCGGCAAGGTGCCTGGAGCCAACGCGATGTGGGCGGGCGATTCGATCAAGCGTTTCAATCGCGCCGACATTTCAGTCGCCGTGTCGATCCCGGATGGCCTCATCACACCTGTCATCCGTGATGCCGGTTCCAAGGGTCTCATCGCGATTTCGAACGAGATGAAGGAACTTGCCGCCAAGGCGAGAGAGGGGAAACTGATGCCAGAAGAATATCAGGGCGGCACCATGTCGGTGTCGAACCTCGGCATGTACGGCATCAAGAACTTCTCGGCGATCATCAACCCGCCGCAGGGCTGCATCCTCGCAGTCGGAGCAGGAGAACAACGCCCGGTGGTCAAGGACGGTGCCCTCGCCGTGGCGACGGTCATGTCCGTAACACTCGCGGTCGACCATCGGGTCATCGACGGTGCGCTCGGGGCTGAGTACCTAGCGGCCTTCAAGCCGTTGATCGAGGACCCGGTCAACATGCTGCTTTAGGCCGCGGAGGACGAATCATGGCTGAACAGACCTTCGACGTTCTGGTGATTGGTGGCGGGCCAGGCGGTTACGTCGCCGCAATCCGGGCCGCGCAACTCGGTCTCAAGACCGCTGTGGCCGAGGAAAAGCACCTGGGCGGTATCTGCCTCAACTGGGGTTGTATTCCGACCAAGGCCTTGCTGCGCTCGGCCGAAATCTACCACTACATGAACCATGCCGACGCCTACGGCTTGAGCGCGAAAGGCGTGGATTTCGACCTCGCCAAGGTCGTCCAACGCTCGCGCGGTGTCTCGAAGCAACTCAATGGCGGCGTTGGGCACCTGTTGAAGAAGAACAAGGTGACCGTGCTGGACGGGCGTGCCAGGCTGCTCGGCGGCGGCAAGGCCAAGGTGTCCAAGGACGGCAAGGACGACACCGTCTCGGCCAAGCATATCATTCTGGCCACGGGTGCCCGGCCACGCGCATTGCCGGGCCTTGAGGCCGACGGCAAGCTGGTCTGGAGCTATTTCGAGGCAATGGTCCCCGAAAAAATGCCGAAATCGCTGCTCGTTATCGGCACCGGCGCGATCGGCGTGGAATTCGCCAGCTTCTTCCGGACCATGGGCGCCGAGGTCACGATGGTCGAGGTTCTGCCGCAGATCCTGCCCGTCGAGGACGCGGAAATAGCCGCGTTCGCGCGCAAGCAGTTCGAGAAACAGGGCATCAAGGTGATGAGCGAGGCCATGGTCACCAAGCTCGACAAGAAAGCCGACAGCGTTACGGCAACGATCGAAGACAAGGCCGGCAAGTCACAGCAGATAACGGTTGATCGCGTGATTTCCGCCGTCGGCGTCGTCGGCAACGTCGAGGACATCGGCCTTGAAAACACCAAGGTGAAGCATGACCGGGGCGTGATCGAAGTCGATGGGCTCGGGCGCACGGCCGAGCGGGGCGTTTATGCCATCGGCGACGTTGCCGGTCCGCCCATGCTCGCGCACAAGGCGGAGCACGAGGGCGTCATTTGCATTGAGGCGATTGCCGGCATCAAAAACGTGCACCCGATGAACAAACAACACATCCCCGGCTGCACCTATTGTCACCCGCAGATCGCAAGTGTGGGACTGACGGAAGCCAAGGCCAAGGAGAAGGGTTTCGACGTCAAAATCGGTCGTTTCCCCTTCATCGGCAACGGCAAGGCGATTGCGCTCGGGGAGAGCGAGGGGCTGGTCAAGACGATTTTCGATGCCAAGACCGGCGAGTTGCTGGGCGCCCACATGGTCGGCGCCGAGGTAACCGAGCTGATTCAAGGCTTTGTTGTCGCCATGGGTCTCGAGACCACGGAAGAGGACCTGATGCACACGGTTTTCCCGCACCCGACGCTATCCGAAATGATGCACGAGTCCGTGCTTGGCGCCTACGGCCGGGCGATCCATATCTAGGTCATGAACAAAGCCGTCGCCCAGCTCAAGGCGCGCGAACGCCATCCGGAGAAGGCCCACAGGCCCGACAATCCGTCGCCGCGCAAACCGGACTGGATCCGGGTCAAGGCGCCGACGTCTCCGGCCTACGCCGAAACCCGCCGGTTGATCCGCGAACATAACCTGCATACGGTCTGCGAGGAGGCATCCTGTCCCAACATTGGCGAGTGCTGGGCTCAGCGACACGCCACGGTGATGATCCTGGGCGATATCTGCACGCGGGCCTGCGCATTTTGCAACGTCGCAACCGGCAAGCCCGGGGTCGTCGACCCGATGGAGCCGGAGAACACGGCGATCGCCACGGCGAAGCTGGGCCTGCGGCACATGGTCATCACCTCGGTCGACCGCGACGATCTCGCCGACGGCGGTGCCGATCAGTTCGCGCGATGCATTGAGCGGCTGCGCGACGTTACGCCAGAAACGACGATTGAGGTTCTGACGCCCGATTTCCGGGGCAAGGAAGGCGCGCTCGAGCGGGTCATCGACGCAGGTCCCGACGTCTTTAACCACAATCTCGAAACCGTTCCGCGACTGTACCCCGCAATTCGGCCCGGCGCACGTTACGAACACTCGGTCAACCTGTTGAAAAGGGCCAAGGAAATCGATCCCGCCGTTTTCACCAAATCGGGCATCATGGTCGGCCTCGGCGAGGAAAGGGAAGAGGTCATCGCGCTGATGGACGATCTCCGGGCTGCGAACGTCGACTTCCTGACCATCGGACAGTACCTGCAACCGACACTCAAGCACGCCGCCGTCGACCGTTTCGTGACGCCGGACGAGTTCGACGAGTACCGAGATATCGGTCTGGCAAAGGGGTTCCTGCTCGTTTCATCGTCGCCGCTGACACGTTCGTCGTATCACGCGGACGACGACTTCCAAAAACTTCGCGAAGCGCGCCTCAAGGCGATCGCCTGACCGCCGCTATGCCGTCCCACGCCGAGCGCAAAACGCTGCCCTTCAGCCGTGAGCAGTTGTTCGATCTTGTCGCGGACGTCGACAAGTACCCCGAGTTCCTGCCCTGGTGCGTCGGCATGCGCGTGCGTTCGAAGACAGAGACGATGCTGGTCGCCGACATGATGATCGGGTTCAAGGCGTTTCGCGAAGTATTCACCTCACGGGTCGCCCTGCAGCGGCCGGACCGAGTTGATGTCAGCTATGAACATGGCCCCTTCAAATATCTGACAAATAGATGGATTTTTGAGGTCGCCGGCAACGAAACGACGATCGATTTTCATGTCGATTTCGAGTTTCGCTCAAAGATTCTCGAGAAGGCGATCGGGGCCGTCTTCACCAAGGCCGTCGAACGAATGGTCGCGGCGTTCGAGAACCGCGCACACGAGCTTTACGGCTGAACCGCTCACTCGCCGTTCAGGCCTTCAAGTAGCATGTCCAGCGCGGTGGTCACCGTCTGCTCGCGTACCGCATCGCGATCACCGTCATAGATTTCCCGCCGATGCATCGTCGGCCGACCCTTCCAGGCAACCGCCAGATGGACTAGGCCGACCGGCTTCTCGTCACTGCCGCCGCCCGGCCCGGCAATACCCGTCACGGCGACCGACGCGCCCGCCTGCGATCGCGCAAGCGCACCCTCGGCCATGGCACAGGCGGCCGGTTCACTGACGGCGCCATGGCTGGCAAGCACGCCCGGATCGACGCCGAGGATTTCCTGCTTGGCCGCGTCGGTGTAGGTCACGAACCCCCGGTCCACCACGGCCGACGATCCGGCGACTGAGGTGAGCGTTGCCATAATCAGGCCGCCGGTGCAGGATTCGGCGCTGGCGATCATGATTTCAGCCGCCTGGAACGACCTAATTACGATTTCCGCCTTTTGACGTAGAGCAGGGGTCATAGCGCCACGGTTCCGATAGACCACTCGACCAGCCAAAGCGCTGCCAGGGCGTAAACGCCTGCCGCAATGTCATCGATCATGACACCGAACCCGCCCTTGAACCGGCGTTCCAGGGCGCGAACCGGCCACGGCTTGAAGATGTCGAACACCCGGAAGGCAATGAATCCCGCCAGGAACCAGAGCGGGTCGAGTGGCACGAAGAGCAAAGCCAGCCACTGGCCGGCGACTTCATCGACAACGACTGCACCCGGGTCGTCCCGGCCGACTAGCGCCATGTAGCGGTCCGCCGCGGCGATACCGACCGCAAAGACCACACAAACACCAAACAGCAGGCCGGTTGTGCCGACGTGTTCCAGTATCAACCATGCAATTGGCAACGCGGCCAGTGATCCCCAGGTTCCCGGCGCCTTGGGTAGATGTCCGCTGCCGCACCACGTGGCGATAAAGACCCAGGGATTTCCGATAGAAGGCCGGACCGGGTGGTTCCTCATGACATAATTCTTCCTTCGATTCCCCCGCTGAACCGTTCCGCCGACCGAGGCCTCACCGTCAGAAGCCGCCCACCAGCCTAACCCAACCGACAATCGCCGATAAGGCGATGAAATTCAATGTGTTATTGGCCGATAAACATCGTTAACACTTTAACACCTTGTCAGTAGGCAGGCGGTTAGATACGGTCCATGACGTCAATGTTCGCGGCACACTGCCAGGGCAGATAATACAACCGCGGTAAACGCGGGGCGCGGACCTGACCGAGGGAATGGACGCCGGCACTTTGGCCGGTTTACTGGGTCGAGGTAGATGAGGGGTTACCCAGAAGAAGAGAGATTTTGGGCGCGCGTCGGCGGCTGGCTTGATCGCGCATTTCCGGCGCGGCAAATTGTTGTGCGCAGCGAAGCTCGCGTGCGCTACATGCGCTTCAGCCGAAACTTTCAGGTCGCTCTGACCTTGTTCTTCATGGCCTCGGGAAGCTGGATAGGATACGCGACCGCCAGTTACCTTCTCAACGAGACCATAATCGAGGGCAAGGATCGCCAGATCGAAACGGCGCGCAATGCGTACAGCAATCTCCTTAACGAGGTCTCGGAGTACCAGCGCAAATTCTTGGGCATCACCCAGGATCTGGAGGAAAATCACGCTTTGATGCTCGATCTGGTCGAGCAGAACACGGAACTTCAACAGGACTTGTCGACGGTCGAGTACAAGCTGCGCATGACCGAAGACGAACGCGAACAGGCGTTCGCGACGCGGGAACGGCTCAAGGGCGAGCTGTCCGGCATCCAGCAGAACCTGCACTCTCTGACCAACCGTAATTTCCTCCTTCAGGACAATCTCGATACGATCGAGACGGACCTTCAGCGAGCGCTTGAGGAACGGAACGCGGCGCTGATTTCCGGCGAACGTATGCGCCGCCAGATCGGTCAACTCGAAAACCGCCTGAGTCATTTGCAGGTAACTCAGCTCGACACCGTCAGTCAGCTGATCGACCGGACCGATGACTCGATCGGCTCGATGGAACGGGTGCTGCAGATGGCGGGGCTCGAACTTGATGATCTGCTGGCCGTTACGACCGGAGGGCAAGGAGGACCATTCGTCGAAGCCGCCGCTTCTTCGGCCGGTGACGAGTTGAGCGAGCGCCTTTTGCACCTTGAATCAAAGCTAGATCAACTCGAACAACTGCGGGCGCGAATGCAACAGGTGCCTTTGGCGCCGCCGCTTACGGCATACTATGTAACCTCCAGTTACGGCAAACGCCGGGACCCGGTAAACCAGAAATGGTCCATGCACTACGGGCTCGACCTTGGCGGTCCAATGCATTCAAGCGTTTACTCGACAGCCCCGGGCGTGGTTACATATGCGGGATGGAAAGGAAACTACGGTAAACTGATCGAGATCGACCATGGTGACGGACTAAAGACGCGATACGGTCACCTCGCTAAAATCATCGTGAAGAAAGGCGACAAGGTAGATTTCTTCAGCAAGATCGGGTTGCTGGGAAGCACCGGCAGAAGTACCGGCCCACACACGCATTATGAGGTCGTTTTCAACGACAAACCCATGGATCCTATGAAATTCATCATTGCGGGGCGTCATGTTTTCCAAGAGTAAATCGAAACCGGCAAGCGGCGCCGCGCAAAAGCAGACTAAACCTGCGGTACCGTCAATCATCAGCGCTGATTTGACGATTACCGGTAACCTCGTCAGCGAGGGTGAAGTCCAGATCGACGGTCACGTCATCGGCGATATCAGGACTGATGCGCTCCTCATCGGAGAAGATGCCCGGGTCACCGGGGAAATCGTCGCTCGCCGGGTCCGCGTTCACGGCCGGGTCGATGGTCAGATCACCGCAAAATCCGTGACCTTGGCGAAGACCGCGCATGTTTCCGGCGACGTCATTCACGAAGACCTATCCATCGAGAAGGGTGCCTTCCTTGAAGGTCACTGCAAGCGTATGGAAGAGGCAACCGAGCGGCGTTCACAGTCCACCGTCCGCGAGATTGGCACCCCGCCTGTTCCGTCCGCAACTACCGACAAGGCCGCACCGGCCGTGGCGAAACCGTCGAATGGTGCTTCGGGCGAGAAAACAGCTTCAGAAAACACCAAATCCGAAAACCGCGCATCAGCCTGAACACCGGTCAAGCCACCGATAGACCAGATCGAGCGATTGCGGCTCGACCAGGCTCGGTGCGTGCCCCACATTCTCGATCTCGGCATAGTCCATTCCCGGATGCCGGTTCTGCATAATTTCCGACGTATCGCGGCTCAGGAACTGGCTCTCAGCCCCTCTGACCAGAGCCAATGGCCGGCGCGCAAGGCTGTCGAATAAGGACCACAGCATGTTGGCCGAGGGCGGCGGCTCGGCGAGCCTGCGGCCGATCGCCGGGTCCCAATCGGGAATGAGAAAACCGTGCCCATCGTCCTTGAAGGTTGCCTTTGCCAGCACCAGCCAGTCGTCGTCATCCTCAGCCGGCAGGGACGGGAACAAACCCTGCAGTCGGCCGATCGCGTCCTCCCAGGTCGCGTAGCGGCCTGAGTCAGAGACAAAGGCACGGACGGGACCGATCGCGGCATCGGGGATGATCGGTCCGATATCGTTGATCAACAGGCCGTCAATCCGGGTCGGCATGGCAACGCCCATGGCGAAGCCGAGCAATCCGCCGAGCGATGTTCCGACGACCGCGCAATGTTCGATGTCGAGGGCCGTCAGAACATCCGCGATATCGCGCAGATACACCTGCGGATGATAGTGCCGCCAGTCCGGATCCCATTCCGATCCGCCTCGACCGCGATAATCGGGGACAACGACGCGAAACCGGTCGACAAGTAACGATGCGAGGGGATGGAAATCGCGTGCGTTGCGCGTAACGCCGGTCAGGCACAGAACGACAGGCGATTGCCGGGCGCCGTAATCGCGGATAGCCAGTCGCAAACCGTCCCCTGCGGAAACCGTGTGCTGGACGAAGTCTGCCCCTTCGTCATCGCCAATCAGCCGCCCCATGCGAGACTCATAACATCCCAAGCATGGCGGGTACGCCGGAAAGATCGGTGACGATCTTGTCCGGGCCGCCGGGCAGCCGTTCCGGAACATGACCAAACCGGTTTACCCAGACGACCCGAAAGCCGAAATGCGATGCCCCGGCGACATCCCAGGCATTCGAAGAAAAGAACAGTACCCTCTTCGCATTCGTTTCGAAGGCGTCGACGGCAAGTTGATAGACGCGCGGATCGGGCTTGTAGACCGAGAGGGTTTCAACCGTCAGAACCCGGTCAATCGTATCTTCAATTTCCGCGGCGCCGAGTGCCGACGAGATCATCCGCTTCGTACCGTTTGAGAGGATTGCCGTTCGCATGCCACCCGACCGCAGGGCCCGCAGCATGTCCGGCACTTCTGGGTAGGCTTCCAGTCGGTCGTACAGCGCCATCAGATCGTCGCGCAAGCCGTCGTCGTCGGATACGCCCGTCGAATCCATGGCGAAGTCGAGCGCATCGCCCGTGACGGTACGGAAATCCGTGTAGGCCCCCATGAGGGATCGCAGCCAGGTGTACTCCAACTGCTTCGTCCGCCAGATCGCCGCCATTTCCTGCCAACCGTCGCCGATTCGGTCCGACTCGTGGCGAACTGCGGCAGCAACATCGAGCAGAGTTCCGTACGCGTCGAATACGCAGACGTCGATTTCGTTCTTCATGGCTTGGCTCCCGTAGTCGGCCTATCGTCGGAGGTCCGAAGCAATCTGCAGTGGCAGTGGTTTGGGCGCAAGGATAGCGCGATACACCTGTAGGTTCTCCAGCACGCGTTGAACGTAGTTTCGGGTTTCGTCGAAAGGGATCATCTCGATCCAGTCGACTGGGTCGACCGCGGGGTCACGGGGATCACCGAACGCCCGAACCCACCGGCGTGCGCGGGCCGGGCCGGCGTTGTAGGCCACGAGCGCCAGGATGTACGAACCGGAAAACTCCTCAATCAGGTCACCGAGATACGCCCGACCGATCGCGAGGTTCAGCGACGGATCGTCCCGCAGCAAGGTTCGGTCATACTCCAGTTTGGAGCGCCGCGCGACGACCTTCGCGGTGGCCGGCATAACCTGCATCAGACCCAATGCGCCCGCGTGACTGCGCGCCGAGACGAAATAGGCGCTCTCCTGACGAATGACGGCATGCACCAGCGCCGGTTCAACGTCGGTACCTTCGTCGGTCAGTGGGATGCCCAACGCAGCCAGTGTCGGGTGTGATGAGTCGATCAGGAGGTCACCTTGCAGCCGCGCCGCCTTGGCGACATGGATGGCCAGGTCCGGGCGACCGAGACTGCGCGCGAAGATGGCACAGGCGCGTTGCCAATCCATCGACGGATCCATGTCGGCCAGATGAAGGACAAACGGTCGAACGCGATCGCGATGCCCGGCATCGACCAGCCGGGACGCCACCTGGGCGAGTTCATTGGACAGCAACTTGTCGACCACGGCCTGGTTCCGGGGTTTCTCCTCGGGCAGCGCCAGGGCGCCGTCGGGATTGAGCTCATCGGCTGCGAGCTGCCCGTAGTATGTCTCGGGGAACGAAGCAGCGATCTTGAACCAGGTTTCGGCTTGCTTCTGTTTGCCCAAAGCGACGGCCGCCCTGCCGGACCAGAACGCCCCGCGCGCCCGGCTGATCGGATAGGACACCGCCTTGTAGACTGCCCGGAAGTGGTCGTACGCCCATTCCGGTTCGTTCAGAAATCGAAGCGCAATCCATCCGGCAAACCACTCCGCTTCCGAGAAGTGAAGCGCTTCGTCGGAGTCAACGCCATGATAGTCGACCAGTTCGTAGGCTTCGCTGATATGCCCGTCTTCGAATGCGCGGCGCGCCAGAACGATCCGCTCCTCAGCCCAGAGATCGGGCCGGGTGAGACCGGGAAAGATGTCGACAAGTAGCTCGCGCGCCGAGTCACTGCGCCCCTTTCGGCGACGCCAGCGAAGTCGTTCGTAGACGAGCCCCTCGTGGTTCCGCAATGATTCCGGGACACGCTCGATGGCCTTGTCGACATTTCCGCGCCGATGGCGCAGCAGAAACCGGGCCTCCGCCAACTTCCTTACGTCATCGGGAACACGGGAAAACATTCGTCGCGTCGCGCCGAAGCGGCCGTCCCAAAGCAACCTGTCCAGCCGTGCGATATGGTCGGATTTCCTGAGATACTGCCTGAACACGCGATAGAATTCGCGCTCATCCGATCCTGTGAAGTCGCCGTCGACCCAAATTTGGCGAGCGAGGGGAATGCCTTTTTCGAATTGGCCGGCTCTTATCAGTGCCACGGCAAGGCGCCCGCGACCGGCATCCGAAATCGGGGGACGCTGGTGATAGCGTGCGATCACGCTGCCCGGCGGCCAAGAAATCGGCTGCAGCTCCTCGGCACGCCTCAGAATCCGGTCTCGATCCGGCCAGTTGGGGTTGGCGTCGAGGAATTGATCGATTTCCTCGGTGTCACCCGCGCCACTCAGGTCCCGGAGCATGTACCAAGTCAGTGTCTTGCGGAGTAGGGGATCGTTAATCTTTGCTATGCTGTCCCGGGCCGACTTCTCGTCGTCGGCGTCGATGGCGTCGAAGGCCAGATCGACGGATGTATGCGGCGAAGGCTTGGGCGGTGCTATCTCAAAGGTAGCAGACCAAGCAGTTTGGCTCACCACCAGAAACACCGCGACCACAAGTGAAAATCGCCGCGCCGTTTTGACCATCAGAACCGACATTCTGTCCAGCTGCACCCGACCTTGGGAACTATACGCTTCGGGAACATATCACATTCGCACATCCGGCGCCCGGTCCTTCATCTTCGTCACGTTCTTCGCGAGCGGCGCGGGTTAAAGACCGGGCGTCTTGCAGTCGGTGCGCAGCAGAGAGTAATGTCTCGCGACTTTAGCCTCGATTCTTCGCTAGAATGGGGCACAGCATCGCCGACAAAGGATCAGAAAATGTTCAAGGGCTCGATCACCGCGCTGATAACCCCGTTCAAAAACGGCGGCATCGATGAGGATGCTTTCCAGGCGTTCATCGAATGGCAGATCGCTGAGGGCACGCATGGTCTAGTGCCATGCGGAACGACTGGCGAGTCGCCGACCTTGAGCCACGACGAACACATGCGCGTCACCGAACTCTGCATCGAGGCCGCGGGCGGACGGGTTCCCGTGATCGCAGGTGCCGGTTCCAATTCAACGGAAGAAGCGGTTGGCCTGGCGCAACATGCTGCGGAGGCGGGTGCTGACGCGATCCTCGTTGTGACGCCTTATTACAACAAGCCGACACAGGAAGGTCTCTATCGCCATTTCAAGGCGGTCCACGATGCCGCCGATCTGCCTTTGGTCATCTATAATATTCCGGGACGCAGCATCGTCGACATGACCGTCGACACTATGGCGCGGCTGGCGGAGTTGCCGAACATCATCGGCGTCAAGGATGCCACGGCCGATCTGACCCGACCAATCCTGACGCGAATTGCGATCGGTTCGGAGTTCTGTCAGCTCTCCGGCGAGGACGGAACTGTCGTGCCGTTTCTGGCGGCGGGCGGACATGGCTGCATTTCGGTCACTTCGAATGTCGCTCCCGGTCTGTGCTCCCAGTTGCACAAAGCTTGGCAGTCGGGCGATCTGAACACCGTCATGACCCTGCAGGACCGCCTGATGCCGCTCCACAAGGCCTTGTTCTGCGAGTCGAGTCCGGGTCCGGTCAAGTATGCCGCCTCGATCCTCGGCAAGGTATCTGCCGACGTTCGGTTGCCGCTATGCGAGATTGCCGACAGCAGCAAGACGACTGTCGAAGGCGCAATGCGCAAGTCCGGTCTCATTAATTGATTCACCGCGGCCTGACCAGCCTGTCGGGCCCTACAGCAGGTTTAGACCATGGCCAAGAAAGCGCCCTTCAAGGGAGCGATCGTCGCCCAGAATCGCCGTGCGCGCCACGATTACTTCATCGAGGACACGCTCGAAGCCGGACTGGCGCTAATGGGCAGCGAGGTCAAATCGTTGCGGGCAGGACGTTGCTCACTCAACGAGGCCTACGCGGCGGAACAGCAGGGCGATCTTTACCTGTTGAACGCCCATATCCCGGAGTACGGACCGGCCGGTCAGTTCGGCCATGAGCCGAAACGGTCGCGCAAGCTGCTGCTCCACCGCCGGGAGATGGCAAGACTGACCGATGCCGTCAGCCGTAAGGGCATGACGCTCGTGCCGTTGTCGATCTACTTCAACAAACGTGGTATCGCCAAGCTCGAGCTTGCCCTGGCTCAGGGCAAGCAGCGTCACGACAAGAGGGATACGGTAAAGGAGCGCGACTGGCAGCGTCAGAAGGCGCGCCTGCTGCGGGAAAGAGGTTAGACTTTTCGATTGTCGTCAGCCAATGAACAACTCAGGAGTTCGGTGATCGGCAGAACCGCGATATCGCTGAACTTGTAGTAACGCGGGTTGTCGAGATCGATCAGGTTGCTGACCCTTGAAAACGTCTGGGGAACAGTGCGGCGTTCGCCATCTGCCCCCAGGTGCCTGACCCCGTAACCGATCGCGCCCATATCCCTTGCCCCGAGAGTTCCTACCAGGCTCTTGGTCATCCAGATGCTGCCGTCACGCGCCAGATCACTGATCCGCGCTGCCCGGTTGACCGTGTCGCCGAGTACCGTGAACTCGATATGCGTCGGCGTCTGATAGGTCCCGAACCATTCCTGGCCCTCATCGAGACCGATGTTCAAGCGCAGCTGGTTCGACCAGTTCTTGCGCCTTCGCCAGTCAGCGTCTATTTGCTCGATCGCAGCCGTCATTTCGAAAGCGCAGCGAACGGCGTTCAGCGTGTAGTGACTGTCCGGCTGCGGGAAGAAGTAATACACCATGCCGTCACCGACGTGCTTGCCACGCGTTGCGCCGTATCGCCGGAAAACCGGCTCCATCTCCGCCCAGATCTGATTGATGAGCTCGAAGTATTCGATCGGCGGCAACTCGGCACAAATCTTGGTCGATTCCTGAAGGTCGGCCACCAAGACGCACATGTTGGTCAGATAGGGACGGCGATGCTTCAGCAGTTCGCGAATGACGACGTCGCGGCGCGAAAGAAAGGCGGCCAGCGTTTCCTCGCTCTCGTCGACCGGATGAAAGGCGAAGAAAATCCCCTCACGGAAATGCGTGGCGTAGGCCCGAAACAGGCTCGGATGCCCGTCCTTGACGGTGAGAGAGATCTCCACCGACGCCGGTGTCGAAGGTTTGTCATCGGCAACAATCTCGTCATACAGCCCTGCGATCAGGGTAATCTGCTCGTCATCGAGGCGCGGATCCAGCGTCAGGAGCGCCGATTTCGACAGGCGGCGGCTCGCGAGGTTGATCAGGAAGCCGAGCAGGGGCCTGACGTCGTCCTCGTCGAAGATGTTCAGCGTTTCGAGTATCAACCGAAATACGTTGCGTTCGCTGATCTCGCCGCTGGCCATCAATTCCGGATCGAGCAGGATATCGGTGGCCATCTCGTTGCACCACTCGACCTGGAAGCGATGGTTGACCATGAACGCCGGCCCCTCGACGTTGTCCAAACTTAAACGAAACGCGTCACCACTACCGGCACGACGGGTCGGCAGCGTGGTCACGTTGGCAGCAACTTTGTCCTGTCCAGTGCCGGCGGCAGCTCGTCTCGTCTTATATGATGCCAGTTGCGGGCTTCCGCTTGCGATTAGATCAGCGATGTCCTGCATCGACTTCCCGGCACGCTTGAGTTCGCGAACCTTGTCGATGACGGCGAGACTTTCGTCCGGGAAGTACCCGAGTCGTCGGGCCTGACCGTCACCAGGCTCGGCGGGGCGAAGTTTGGGTTTAGGCAGAATTCCTAGCGCGATGTAATTGTTCAGCGTCGCGCGCGAAACACCGGTCCGTTCACAGAGTTCTTTGCTCGAGAGCATGTGGTTGGCCTCTGGAAACCTAGATTCCGCCATAGCGTTATACAGTCGCATTAGACAGTCAAATATAAATTCATCATTAACCATAATTAGTTAGAAGATTAAATTAGGCATCAAACTATTGTGACGAGTATTATGATCAACAAAACAAGGGATTAGAGGTGAACTCTATAAATTTACGTAGTAGACCGAAATAACTGACATATTCTCACCCCACGCCGATCACGTGCGGGAGCCGGACTGCCGACGAGAATGGGGTAAGAGTCTTGAATGGACCCGGTGATGAAAGATACATACGAGCGACAACCGTTCGCGAAAGAACTGCAGAAGGAGGCCCGCCATGGCCAAACCGATGCTTCACCTGGTCTTCGGTGGCGAGGTCGAGGACCCGCAAACCAACGAGTTCAGCGATACCGACACGCTAGAGATCGTCGGTATCTATCCGAACTATGCGTCGGCGCTCGCCGCATGGCGCGGCGCCAGTCAGGCCCACGTTGACAATGCGCACCGAAAGTACGTGATCGTTCACCTTCATCGCCTGCTGGACCCGGAAGAAGAGGCCTAACGGCAGTCCAGCGCGGCAAACACCGCATCGAACATCTCCTCCGTCAATCTGCCGGTGTTCGTGTTGTAGCGCGAGCAATGGTAGCTGTCGGCTAGTATCAGGCCCTGTTTCAAACGGTGCCGGGCTCCGTGTGCGAACCGGAATGCCGACTTCTTCTCGCCGAGCGCCCGCAGCACTGCGCCGTGGGCGATACCGCCTAGCGCAACGATTTCCTGCAATGCCGGAAGACCGGCGATCTCCGCTGCGAGATACGGATTGCAGGACGATATCTCGGGCCCGGTCGGTTTGTTCTGCGGCGGCACACAGCGAACAGCATTGGTGATCCTCGCGCCCTCGAGGTGCAATCCGTCGGTTGCTTCCCGCCCGTATTCGCCTTTCGCCCAGCCGTGACGAAGGAGGGTGGGATAAAGCAGATCGCCGGCGAAATCCCCGGTGAACGGGCGGCCTGTCCGGTTTGCCCCTTTCATCCCGGGGGCCAGCCCAACGATCAACAGCCGGACGGTCTCAATCCGCGCGGAGAATGCGGGCACGGGCGCGTTGAAATAATCGGGCTGCTGGCGGCGGTTGGCATCGCGAAACTCGGCAAGCCGCTCACATATCCGGCAATCGGATGAAGGGAGGTCTGGAGTTGACATGATCGAGGTCTAGCAAACGTTGAACAGCGTTGCACGACCTGTCGCACAACCATCTTGCGATTGTCACGGATGCATGCCCGCGCTATGTCCACGGCCCTGACAACCCTTCACGGACGGGATACTGGAAGACGATGATCATCGTCGGTATCGGCGCTAATCTGGCACATCCTGAATACGGCTTGCCCCGCCGGACTTGCGGTGCGGCACTAGCCATGATCGACGACATGGGCATACCGGTGATACGGCGATCGCGGTGGTACGAGAGCGCGCCTGTCGTCCGCGACGGCGGAGCCGGGCCGGCGGACCAGCCTTGGTACGTCAACGGTGCGATCGAGACTCGCGGTAGCCGCGGCGCGGAGGAACTCCTTGCCGTGCTGCTGCGCGTCGAGGACGCGTTCGGCAGACAACGATCGGTTCCTGACGCGCCGCGGACACTCGACCTCGATATCCTCGTTTTCGACCAAGAGATCATTCGATCAGCGGCTTTAACGGTTCCGCATCCGCGGCTGCATCAACGGGCGTTCGCCCTGCTGCCGATTGCCGACCTGGCGCCGCAATGGCGGCACCCTGAAACTGGCGAGACGGTCGCGGAGCTGATCGAGGTGCTCGGCAACGATCAGGGCATCCAGGTGCAGGCCGATGCGGCTGGATACATGGGAACCGAATGGATGCTGCCAAGCGCTTCCGAATGAACGACCGTGGAACACCACGAGGGGGTTGCCATGACACGGGCGCTGCCTATATTGTCCGCGCCCTTGGTGCAGCGCAGGAATACCCAACCGCGCACCCGACGTCTTACCTTACGGAGATCAACTGATGGCCCGCGTTACCGTCGAAGATTGTGTTGAACAGGTCCCGAACCGATTCGAGCTGGTATTGCTGGCTGCCGAGCGCGCCCGCAACCTGTCGGCCGGCGCCATCCTGACGGTCGACCGGGACAACGACAAGAACCCGATCTGTGCGCTGCGTGAAATCGCCGATCAGACAATCGACCTCGACGAAATCCAGGAAAATCTGATCAAGGGCCTGCAGAAGTTCGTTGAATCCGACGAACCGGAGGAAGATAGCCTCGACCTCGACGCGATCCACCAGGACCTCAACGAGGGTAGTGCGCCAGCTGCCTCCGCCAGCGCCGACGATGACGAAGACGACGAAGCCGGTATCGCACTAAGCGACAATGCCGCGGCGCTCGATCAGGCCGGTGCCGTTTTCGAGGACGCCGACGTCGCCGACGACGATTGATCCGGCGCCAATCGCCACGAAAACTGTTTCACCTTATAAAAACGTGCTGCAATAAGCAGTTATCGGGTTTACCATGACTTTGTCGTAAAATCGGCGGAGTGATGAAAACGCGATGATTCGCCAGTTCGAACTGGTTGAGATGGTGCGCGCCTACGATCCGGATGCGGACGAGGACGCCCTCAATCGCGCCTACGTTTTCGCCATGAAGGCTCATGGACAGCAGAAACGTGCCTCAGGCGATCCGTACTTTTCGCATCCGCTTGAGGTTGCCGGCATCCTGACGGAGTACAGGCTGGACACGGCATCGATCATCACCGCACTGCTGCACGACACGATCGAGGACACGCCGGCCACGGAAGACGAAATCGAGGCACAGTTCGGATCCGAGGTCGCGCGACTGGTCGATGGAGTCACCAAACTCACTCGGATCGAGTTTCAGTCCGACCACGAAAAACAGGCGGAAAACTTCCGCAAGCTCGTTCTCGCGATGTCCGAGGACATCAGGGTTCTGCTCGTCAAACTGGCGGACCGCCTGCACAACATGCGGACCCTGCATCACATCCAGCGCGAAGAGAAGCGCCGCCGCATCGCGCATGAAACCATGGATATTTATGCCCCACTGGCTGAACGCATCGGCATGGAGGCGATGAAGACGGAACTCGAGGATATTTCCTTCTCGGTCATCAACCCGGACGCTCATCGTTCTGTCGTCAAGCGGCTGGAGTTTCTCCGCGCCGAGGGCGGCAACGTGGTCGAGGACGTCGAGGGAGCCCTGCGCAAAACCCTTAAGGACTCCGATCTGGAGGCTGAGGTTTCCGGTCGGGAGAAAACCCCGTACTCGATCTGGCGCAAGATGCAGAAGAAGGACATCGGCTTCGAGCAGCTGTCCGACATCATGGCGTTCAGGATCGTTGTCGAGGACATCACCCAGTGCTACCAGGCACTAGGCATTATTCACGCCGCGTACCCCGTGGTCCCCGGACGTTTCAAGGACTACATCTCGACGCCCAAGCCAAACGGTTACCGTTCACTGCACACCGGAGTCTTCGGGCCTTTGCGGCACCGCATCGAGATCCAGATCCGAACCCGGGAAATGCACGAGGTTGCCGAGTACGGCGTCGCCGCGCATTGGCATTACAAGCAGAATTCAGGATCGCGAGAAGGCACTCAGTACCGCTGGTTGCGCCAGTTGCTGGAGATCCTCGAACATACGTCGGCGCCGGAGGAGTTCCTCGAACACACCAAGCTCGAGATGTTCCAGGATCAAGTGTTCTGTTTTACCCCGCGCGGCGATCTCATTAACCTGCCGCGCGGCGCGACACCGGTCGACTTTGCCTACGCCGTTCACTCGGAGATCGGGGACACCTGCGTCGGTGCCAAGATCAACGGACGCATGATGCCGCTCCGCACACAGTTGCGGAACGGCGACCAGATCGAAGTGCTGACCTCGAAGGCCCAGACGCCTTCGCCGACCTGGGAGCGCTTCGTCGTCACCGGCAAGGCGCGGGCCCATATCCGCCGCTACGTCCGGCTCCAGGAGAGGGACGAGTACATCAAGCTCGGCCAGTCAATTCTCGGCCGGGTGTTCCGCGATGCCGGCTTTGAACTGAGCGAAAAGGCGCTTCATGGCGTCCGCAAGATTTTCAAGGCGGACAATGTCGCCGATCTGGAGGCGGAGGTTGGCGCCGGCCAGATTAGAGGTCGCGAGGTTCTGGAAGCGGTCTATCCAGCGGCGCGCCGCAAAGATGACAAACGTGCCGACGGCGACAACGTTGTTCCGCTAAACAAGGCCCGAAAGTCGCAGAGCGGCGAGAGCGGCATCCCGATCCAGGGTCTGATTCCCGGCATGGCGATGCATTTTGCGGGATGTTGCCATCCGCTGCCCGGCGACCGCATCGTAGGAATCATCACGACGGGACGGGGCGTGACGATCCATACGATCGACTGTGACACCCTTGAGACGTTCCAAGAAGAACCGGAACGCTGGCTCGATGTCAGTTGGGAAACCGGAGACGACACGGCGAATCATGTCGGACGCATCGAGCTTACCGTTCTCAACGCACCGGGAAGCCTTGGCGACCTCTCAACTGTGATCGCGCGCCATGAAGGTAACATCTCGAATCTCAAGATCGTAAACCGGTCGTCGGATTTCTTCGACATGATCATCGATATCGAGGTCCGCGACGTAAGGCATCTGAGCGACATCATTGCCGCACTACGTGCATCGACCGTGGTCAATACCGTCGAACGGGCCCGCGGCTGACCTTGCGCCTGTCGGTCAACGCTTTCTGACAGAAAATTCATAGGCTTGGCGCGAAAGGCTGCTTCCGGGTCGGCCCGTCATCGCGTATACAATCTGGTCATGTTCAGGCGCCGGACGGAACTCCCCCGCGCTCACAGGATGCGCGATTGGCTCTGGCCCCGCACGGGTTGGCGGCGGGCCGGTATGTATGTCATGCACCGGCTGTCGCGTCTGCCCGGGTCCGGATATTCGATCGCCTGCGGGTTCGCGTTCGGATCGGCGATATCCTTCACCCCGTTCGTCGGTCTTCACCTGGTTATTGCCGGGGCGTTGGCCTGGCTATTCGGCGGCAACGTCCTCGCCGCCTGGATCGGAACGCTGGTCGGCAATCCTTGGACGTTTCCGTTCATCTGGCTCGGTATCTACAAGCTCGGAAATTGGATTCTGAAACGCAACGGCGACGTCACCGAGGAGGCACCGGACTTCACCGACGTGTTTTCCGAAGTCTGGGAAGCCGCACTCAGTTTCGACGCGGCCGGTTTCGCAGACGGTGTGTCGGCGGTCATCATTCCTATGACCTTGGGCGGCATTCCTTGCTTTGTCATCGCCTGGGTCGTGTCCTATTTCCCGATGAAGTACGTGGTCGACGGGTTCAAGCGCCAGAGAGTCGTTCGCCTGAAGCGCAAGAGACGGCGTTCAGCGCCGTCAAAGGCCGGATCAGGTGCGCAACCATGATCATCGGTGTCGGTACGGATCTATGCGACATCCGTCGGATTGAGAGATCACTCAGCCGTTTCGGAGATCGCTTTGTCCAGCGGCTCTATGACGAGAGCGAGCAGCGCGCCGTGGAACGGCGACCGCAACGCAGGGCCAGCGGGTACGCCATGCGGTTCGCGGCCAAGGAAGCCTGCGCCAAAGCGCTGGGAACAGGATTCCGGAAAGGCGTTTTCTGGCGCGACATGATCGTTGCAAACGAGCCGTCCGGCAAACCGGTCCTTCGGCTTCAGGGCGGCGCCCTTGAACGCTTGCACGAACTGACGCCGGTTGGTTGGACACCAGTAATCAATATCTCGCTCACCGACGAGACGCCGCTGTCTCATGCGATCGTTATCATCTCGGCGGTGCCCGAGGGAGCGCCCGTGCTGCCAAGTGGCGAAGACCGGTAGTATCGGCAGACGCAGGCGGACAGCCCGCTTGACGCGATCCCGCTGACAAGCCATACGTGGCCAGCCTTAGACAATCCGGACCCAGAAATCCATGACGGCAAAGAATTCCGGTGGCACTGCGGAGATGCTCAGGACGGTGTTCTACGCCATCCTGATTGCAATCGTCGTTCGCACGTTCGCCTACGAGCCGTTCAACATTCCGTCAGCATCGATGTACCCGACTTTGCTCGAGGGCGACTACCTGTTCGTCTCGAAGTATTCCTACGGATACAGCCGATACTCGCTGCCGTTCGGACTGCCGCTGATTGAAGGCCGCATTCTGTTTAGCGAACCGGCGCGAGGCGACGTCGCCGTCTTCAAGCTGCCGACCGACAACTCGACTGACTACATCAAGCGTATCGTCGGCCTCCCGGGTGACCGGATTCAGGTCAAAGAGGGTATCCTGCATATCAACGGTTCGCCCGTTGAACGGATCAAGGTCGAAGATTTCGTCGACGAGACGCGCTTCGGCGCGTTCGTCCGGACGCCGCAGTTTGTCGAGACCCTGCCGAATGGCGTGGAGCACCGCATTCTCGAGATTTCAGACATCACCGACAGCGACAACACCGACGTCTACACCGTGCCGGAAGGGCACTACTTCGGCATGGGCGACAATCGCGACCGGTCGCAGGACAGCCGGTTCATCCATGCCGTCGGCTTCATTCCTAGGGAAAATCTCGTCGGTCGGGCAGAGTTCATATTCTTCTCGGTCAACGGCGACGTCTGGAAGTTCTGGAAATGGCCGACGAGTCTGCGTTTCAGCCGGTTTTTCTCATCGATTGACTGATTCGAGCTCACGATGAACGCCGGGATCGAAAAGCTCGAAAGCAATGTCGGATACGACTTCGGCGATCGCGAGTTGCTTGTTCAGGCGTTGACCCACGCAAGCCGAAGCCTTCGACCCGACGAACGACTGAACAGCAACGAACGCCTGGAGTTCCTGGGCGATCGCGTGCTGGCATTGGTGATATCCGAACTGCTCTACGAGCACTATCCAGCGGATGAAGAGGGCAGTCTATCGCGGCGACTCAATGCCCTCGTTCGTCGCGAAACCCTGGCCGAGATCGCATCCGATCTTGGCCTCGCTTCACACATCATCATGTCGAAAGGCGAGGCGGACCAGGGTGGGCGCCAGAACCCGTCACTAATGGCGGACGCCATGGAAGCACTCATTGCCGCCGTATACCTTGACGGCGGGATGGACGCGGCCAGGACACTTATTCGGCGCTTCTGGCTGGAACGCGTCGAACACGGCCCGGCGGAGCCGCCGAAGGACGCCAAGACCCGGCTTCAGGAATGGTCTCAGGCGGAGGGGCTCGGCCTGCCGACATACAAGGTCGTCGACCGAACCGGCCCGCCGCATGCTCCGGAGTTCAGGGTCGCCGTCGTCGTCCAGGGGTTCGGCGAAAACGATGCCACTGGATCGTCGAAACAACGCGCCGAGCAGGCTGCGGCTGACGCCATGCTGACCGCGATAGAGGAAAACCGAGATGGCGGCTGACCCGATCGTGCCGGAACAGACCAGATCAGCTTTCATTGCCGTGATCGGCGCGCCGAATACCGGGAAATCGACCTTTATCAACCGCGCCGTCGGCACCAAGGTCTCGATCGTCTCGCCCAAAGTACAGACGACGCGAACCCGGGTTATCGGCATCGTCATGGCCGATTCCAGTCAGCTCGTCTTCATCGATACACCGGGCATCTTCCAACCTAGCAAGCGGCTGGATAGGGCCATGGTCGCGGCCGCCTGGAGCGGCGCAGAGGATGCGGACCGGTTGCTGTTGCTGATCGACGCGGTGCGCGGTATCGACGATGACACCCGACGAATTGTCGAAACACTGACAGAACGCAAATTGCGGTGCGACGTCATCATCAACAAGACCGACGCTGTGCGGAAGCCGGTATTGCTCCAACGCGCTGCGGAGATCGACGCGACTGGCATTTGCGACAACGTCTACATGATCTCTGCGCTAACCGGGGACGGCGTCAACGACCTGATTGAGACACTGGCCGAAAACGCACCCGACGGTCCATGGATGTTTCCACCGGACCAGGTATCGGACATGCCGGAACGGCAGCTTGCCGCGGAAATCACCCGCGAGCAGTTGTTCCGACAACTCCATCAGGAATTGCCGTACGCCACAACCGTCGAAACCGAGAGCTGGCAGCAGCGCCCTGACGGATCGATCGCAATCGATCAGGTGATTTTCATCGAGAGACAATCCCAGCGTGCAATCGTTCTCGGCAAGGGCGGAAGCCGTATCAAGAGCCTCGGCACGGCGGCGCGCAAGGAACTCTCAGAACTGTTGGAATGTACGGTGCACCTGAAGCTGTTCGTCAAAGTCCGGGAGAAGTGGGGCGACGATCCCGAGCGCTACGGGTCCTGGGGGCTCGATTTCAATGCCTGAGCGCTCGGCCGGGGAACGCGACTAATGCAGTGGAGCGGCGAGGGCATCGTGCTGACGTCGCGCCGGCACGGTGAGTCCTCGGCGATCATTGCGGTCTTCAATCGCGACCACGGTCGATATTCGGGACTGGTTCGCGGCGGCGCGGGCAAGAACAAACGCCCGTCGATCGAGCCCGGAAACTTTGTGCAGGCCACCTGGCGGGCGCGGCTGGAGGAACACCTCGGCACCTTTGACTGCGAACTGATCGAAGCCACTGCCGCGACGTGGCTGGGCGATGCCAACCGTCTTGGCGCGATGAGCGCGGCACTCAGCGTCGCCGCCACCGCCATGCCAGAGCGGGAACCGCATCCACCTGTGTTCGACGGCCTGAGAATCTTCATGGCGAGCCTTGCCGGCGATGACTGGCCCAGCGTCTATGTGAAATGGGAACTCGGTGTCCTCTCCGAACTCGGATTCGGACTGGATATCCGGTGCTGCGCCGCGACCGGCGTTACCGAGGAACTGATCTACGTATCGCCGAAATCAGGCCGCGCCGTATCGGCCGACGCGGGGGAGCCGTATCACGACCGGTTGCTGCCGTTGCCGGCATTCTTGCGCGAATCGGGCAGGGCCGGAGATGCCGGCGAGGTTCTCGACGGCCTGCGACTAACCGGTTATTTCCTGGAAGAGCACGTCTACGGAGGTCACTCAAATACTCTTCCGGACGCCAGATCCCGCTTCTTTCAACGCTTTAGAAAGCACGCCGGCGGCAACTGAGGGATTTCTCAGAAACCCCCATTGATTGCCTCTCTCCTGGCCGGTACCACTATATCTACCGATTCTGAAATGATAAGAGCCCATGGCCTCGGAACCGCTTGAAACCATTCGCGATACCTCACTTGCCGACGCGCTGAGCGAGCGCTATCTCGCGTATGCCCTGTCGACGATCAAGTCGCGTTCGCTGCCGGATGTCCGTGACGGCCTCAAGCCGGTCCACCGCCGTTTGCTGTTCGCCATGAGGCTGCTCAAGCTGGATCCCAAATCAGGGTTCAAGAAGTGCGCCCGAGTTGTGGGTGACGTCATCGGCAAGTACCATCCGCACGGTGACGTCGCCGTCTACGACGCCCTGGTCCGGTTGGCGCAGGATTTCGCGGTCCGCTACCCTTTAGTCGACGGTCAAGGGAACTTCGGTAACGTTGACGGCGATAACGCCGCCGCCATGCGATACACCGAGGCACGCCTGACGGATGTCGCCTGGTTGCTACTCGAAGGAATCGACGAAGACGCGGTCGATTTTCGCGACACCTATGACGGCGAGGAGAGCGAGCCCATCGTTCTGCCCGCGAACTTCCCGAATTTGCTCGCCAATGGCGCGGCCGGCATTGCGGTCGGCATGGCGACGAACATCCCGCCGCACAATGTCGCCGAACTGTGCGACGGCATGGCGCACATCATCAAGACCGCTAAGCACAAGACGGAGGGCGTGGAGAACTCTCGCGTTACCTTCGACAAGCTCGTCGAACTGATTCCGGGCCCGGATTTTCCGACCGGCGGCATCCTCGTCGAGCCAACCGACGGCATCGTCGAGGCCTACCGGACCGGCCGCGGCAGTTTTCGGCTACGGGCGCGGTGGGAGACGGAAGACCTCGGGCGCGGGCAGTACAACATCGTCATTACCGAGATTCCCTACCAGATTCAGAAAGCGCGCCTGATCGAGCGGATCGCCGAGCTTCTCGAGGCACGCAAACTGCCGTTCCTGGCCGACATCCGCGACGAGTCCGCCGACGACATCCGTGTCGTCCTGGAACCTAAGAGCCGGACCGTCGAAGCCGAAACGCTGATGGAGCAATTGTTCATGCAGACCGATCTGGAAGTCCGGATCAGTCTGAACCTCAACGTTCTGGACGGCGGTGTAACCCCCCGGGTGATGAGCCTTCGCGACGCACTCGTTGCGTTCCTTCTGCATCGTCACGACGTTCTCGAGCGCCGCTCGCGCCATCGCCTGGAAAAGATCGAGCAACGACTTGAGATTCTCGACGGTTTCCTGATCGCGTTTCTCAACCTGGATGAAATCATCCGGATCATCCGCGAGGAAGACGAGCCCAAGCCCTTAATGATGAAGGCGTTCAAGCTGTCCGACCTTCAGGCGGAAGCCATCCTCAACATGCGCCTGCGGCAGTTGCGCAAACTCGAGGAAGACAGCATCCGCACCGAGCATGCGGCTCTTTCTGCCGAGCGCAAGGACCTCAAGGCATTGCTGAAGGACGAAACAAAACGCTGGAAGGCGATCGGCGAACAAATTGCAGAGACAAAGAAGACGTTCTCGCAAAAATCCGATCTCGGCAAACGCCGCACGGAAATCGGCAAACCGCCGACCGCAGTCGTCGTGCCGCTGGAGGCACTTATAGAACGCGAGCCGGTCACCGTGGTTTGCTCGGAGAAGGGTTGGATCAGGGCGATCAAGGGGCACGGGATCGACCCGGCGCAACTGCGTTTCAAGGATGGCGACCGTCTCGGGCTCGCCGTCGAGGGCCAGACCACCGACAAGCTTCTCGTATTCGCGACCAACGGCCGTTTCTACACGATCGGCTGTGACAAGCTGCCAGGCGGGAGAGGGCACGGCGAACCGGTTCGACTGCTTATCGATCTGGGCAACGGCAACGACGTCGCGGGCCTGCTGATACACAAGCCCGACCGCAAGCTACTGGTCGCATCAGACGCCGGACGCGGATTCGTGGTCGAAGAGAACGAGACCATTGCCCAGACGCGTAACGGCAAGCAGATACTGAATCTCGGATCCGGCGAGGAAGCCAAGGTCGCGCGGGTCGTCAGCGACGGTGACGACCACGTCGCGGTCGTCGGTGACAACCACAAGCTGCTAATCTTCCCGCTCGCCGAACTGCCGGAGATGGCGCGCGGTCGTGGCGTCATCCTGCAGCGATACAAGAACGGGGCCTTGGCTGATGCCAAGACGATGAAGCTCGCCGACGGACTCACATGGGAGACCGGGGCAGGCGTGCGCACGGAAGGCAATGCCAAGAACTGGATCGGCAAACGTGCCCAGGCGGGCCTGCTGGCACCGAAGGGTTTTCCGCGCAACAACCGCTTCGGCTGACCGCCGCTTGCCGCGTCTTGCGGGGCCATGAATGCTGGCCTAAAAATGGCGCAACGAGTGACCTGATCGTCAGGTCGACGAGGACCTTCTTTGGGGGACATTGCCATGACCGTCTTCACCGCCTCATCCAACACCCTGATCGCCAATCTCTGGCCCTCGGCGCAAAGCGGCGCCGGGCACTGGTTGCGGTACATCCTTTTGGCCTTCGCCGGCAGCATGGCACTGGCGATCTGCGCCAAGATCCAGGTACCGTTCTATCCCGTCCCAATGACCATGACGACGTTCGCGGTCCTGGCCATCGGTATGGCGTATGGTTCCCGGCTGGGCGGCGCGACGATCCTGCTCTATCTCGCTGAAGGCGCCGCCGGGTTGCCCGTGTTCGCCGGAACGCCGGAGAAGGGTATCGGCATCGCCTACATGCTGGGGGGCACAGGCGGATATCTGCTCGGTTACCTCTTTGCCGCCGTAGCCTGTGGCTGGCTCGCCGAACGCAACTGGGACCGAAAGGTCGTAACCACGGCCCTCGCCATGCTGTTCGGCAACGCGCTGATCTATGTTCCGGGTCTGCTCTGGCTTGGTATCCTTTTCGGTTGGGACAAGCCGATCCTCGAGTGGGGCTTGACCCCGTTCATCCTGGGTGATTTGACGAAACTGGCGCTGGCGGCGGCGATTCTGCCCCTCGCTTGGCGGTTCGTCGGTCGCAGGAGCGGCGCGGATACCAAAGGCTGACCTCCATCTTTCGGATCGGCGACCTGCGATCGTTTCTCGCGGGAGAATGGCGCCTCGATCGCGACATCGACGATGATCGGTTGGGACAAAACGGCGTCCTTCACGGGCTGGCCCGTTTCTCTCAATCCGGCGACGGGTTAGCTTACCGCGAGGTCGGACGACTGACGTTCGGCGACTATGCCGACGATGTGTCCCGCGACTACCGTTACGACTTTCCGGAAAAGGCGGTCGCGCGCATCAGCTTCGCAGACGGACGGCCGTTTCACGAACTCGACCTCCGCCGCGGGAAGGCTGCCGTCCGGCATCTGTGCGGGGATGACATCTACAATGGTGTCATCACAGCCGACTCGCCGGATCGCTGGACCGCTACTTGGACGGTAAATGGACCGAGAAAGGCGATCCGGATTGCCAGCGTCTTCCGCCGTGAAGGATCGTTCGACGCCGCCGGCGGCGTGGATTTCGACGAACGTCAGTAATCGAATGGCAGGAGCCGCGAGGAGCGGAAGGCATGCTCGGCGATGCGCGTCCAGGCCATCGACTTGCGACGGGACTTGATAAAGCTGTCGTAGATCCGCCGGCTCAGTTCATCGGATTCGCCGACCTCGCGGACGACACGGCCCGCCGATTGACCGATCGCATTGAGAACCTCGTCGTTAAAGCGGCGGAACTGGACACCCAATCCGTCTCGCAGCTCAAGCATGGCCTCGGCGTTACGAGCATTGAACTCGGCCAAAACTCTACTGTTTTGCTCGAGCGCAGCGGCCCGGATGACCGCCTGGTGACCATCGCTGAAACCGTCCCATACCCCCTTGTTGATTCCGATACTGAGCGTTGGTCCAGGTTCGTGGAAACCGGGGTAGTAGTAATACTTGGCGACCTTGTGAAAACCGAATGAGAGGTCATTCCAGGGACCGATCCATTCGGCCGCATCGATCGTGCCGGATTCCAGCGCGCCAAGAATTTCCGAGGCCGGCAGCATCACGGTTTCCGCGCCGACACGGCGAAGGACCTCGCCCCCGAGCCCGGCCATGCGTACCTTCAATCCCTTGAAATCGGCGACCGTGTTGATCTCGCGATTGTACCAACCGCCCATCTGAACGCCACTGTTGCCAGCCGGAAATGCCTTGATGTTGAAGCGGCCGGAGAGTTCGTCCCACAGCTCCTGGCCACCGTCGTACAGCAACCACGCGTTCATCTCGGTCGCGGTCAGGCCAAATGGCACCGTCGTAAAGAAATTGAAGGCCAACGACTTGCCCTGCCAGTAGTACTCCGCCCCGTGGTAGAGGTCCGCGGTGCCCGACGAAACGGCGTCGAAGGATTCGAACGGCGGCACCAGCTCGCCCGACGAGTACACAGTAATCCTGATCTCGCCGCCGCTCATCAGTTCGACGTTGCGGGCGAACTCTCTGGCTGAGACGTCGGTACCGGGCAGATTTTTCGGCCAGGTCGTGACCATCGTGAGATGTCGGGCT
The DNA here is from genome assembly GCA_040219295.1 of Rhodospirillales bacterium. GTDB lineage: Bacteria > Pseudomonadota > Alphaproteobacteria > Rhodospirillales > Casp-alpha2 > JAVJST01. Next base: position 326,802 of record JAVJST010000001.1, on the reverse strand, counting down.
GACCGGGCCACGGACGGCGCTGACAACGTGGTCGCACAGGCTGCCGCGACGATGCCGCCGCGAATGAACTTTCTGCGTTCCATGTCAAATCCTTCCAGACGTTCGATCTTGAACCGGCCGAGAATCAGTGGGCGTCAGGATCGAACATTTCCCACGAGCCGTTACGAAAAACCTCGGCGGGGGTGAACCGGGACTTGTAGGCCATTTTGTCGCAATCCGCGATCCAGAAACCGAGATATAGGAATTCCAGACTATCGGCTGCGGCTTCCTGTATGGCCGAGAGAATCATGTAGGTTCCCAGGCTCAATCTCGGCGAAACAGGATCAAAAAAACTGTAGACCGCTGAATGTCCGTCGCTCAGCCGGTCCGTCAGACACACCGCAACAAGGCGGCCATCGCCGGGTTCCCGGTATTCGACGATATGAGACTCAACCGGCGTATCCTCGACCAGCGCCTGATAATCCGTGTGCGTCATGTTAGACATTTCGCCGCCGGCGTGACGGCGTGCCTGATAATCGGCAAACAACCGATACTGTTCCGCCGTTCCGATCGCGTCGCGTTCCTCCCGGCAAAGGTCGCGATTGGCGGCAATCACACGTTTCTGATTCTTGCTAGGTCGGAAGTCTTGGCATACGACCCGCATTGGAACACACGCGTTGCAGGCTTCACAGGCGGGTGCGTAGGCGATGTTGTGCGACCGACGGAATCCAGCGCGAGACAGCGCATCATGGAATGCCTGCGGATCGCGTCCTGTCAACTCCGTGACGATCCGTCGCTCGGTCCGGTTCGGCAGATAAGGACACGGCAGCGGAGCTGTCGTGAAGAAGTGATGCAGACTCTGAACCCGATTGTGTCGCATGGCGATTACTCTAACGGCTTCCGGCCGAGGCGTCGCGCGGGATCAGTTGTTCGGAATGATGGTCGGTGTCGATCCATTTTGGTCGTTTTGCTGCTGCAGTTGACGCTCCTTCGCGGCACGCAAGCCCGGCAAGACTTCTTCTTGTTCCTTGTACGCGTGATCCGCCGATCCGCGCAGCAGAATGATGCTGAGGCGACGATTGGATGCGTGGTTGGGATCGTCTTTCTTCAGAGGTTCCGTCTCTGCCTTACCGACGACACGCGACACGCGGTCGTAGGGCACGCCATTGTCCATCAGTTCGCGTCGTGCCGCGTTGGCGCGGTCGGATGAAAGCTCCCAGTTCGAATAACCTCGGTCGTTGGAGAACCGCACCGCGTCCGTATGTCCGGATATCGATATCTGCTGCGGCATCGACAGGACCACCTTGCTGACCAGTTGCAGAAGGCGTTTGGTGTGCGGGAACATGCGTGAACCACCGCTCGGGAACATCGCAAGTCCGTCCTGATCGACGATCTGAATCCTCAATCCTTCCGGCGTGTCGTCAATCAATAGACTATCCTTCAGTTGCTGAAGGTCAGCCGCGGACCTGATGGCCTGCTCAATCGCCGTGCGCGCCTCCTCGAACTGCTGCTGCTCGACCTGTTCAAGCGCCTCTCTGGCCGCGTCCTCGGAGACATCGCCTTCCTGGAGCGCCTCGCCGCCTGACCCGGCACGGGGCGGGGGCAGATCCATCGTCACAGACGAAGACGAGGAATTGGACGTACCGACGCCTTCTTCGGAGATGGTCTTGCCGCCGAGTATCTGTCCGGATCCGCTGGTGCTCGAGGACACGGCGGTCGGCGCGAAGTAGTTGGAAATGCCCTCCAAGCTCTCCTGGGATACGGAGTTCAGCAACCACAGCAACAGGAAGAACGCCATCATCGCCGTCACGAAATCGGCATAGGCAATTTTCCACGCGCCACCGTGGTGGCCACCATGGCCGCCTTTCTTGACGCGCTTGATGATGACGGTGCCGCCGGGCGGCTGCTGTCCTTGCTGTTGGCCTTCCTCAGCCATTCTGCCTCGCGGTCATCGTGGTCGGTACGGTTTCAAATCAAGATCAGCTCGATGATGGCAGATTCTGAATCATCTCCTCGACTTCCGCAAACGTCGGGCGAACGTCGGAGGGGAGGGTCTTCCGTGCGAACTCGACGGAAATCTGCGGGGCATATCCCTGCATGTGACCGACAAGGCCCGCCTTGATACAGGCAAGATACGCGGAGTCGGCCTCGTTGATTTTGGTGAGCGACGTTCCCATTGGCGAGACGAAACCGTAAGCGATAAAGATGCCGCTAAACGTACCGACAAGCGCAGCCGCGATCAGACCGCCGAGGATTTCCGGTGGCTCCGTGATCGAACTCATGGTCACGATAACGCCGAGAACAGCCGCAACGATACCAAGTGCCGGCATCGCGTCGCCAACCGAAAGGATCGCACCGGATATCGCCGCGTCCTCTTCGTGGTGGATTTCTAGCTCCGCCTCCATGATGGCCTCGATCTCATGCGGGTTGTTCGCACCGAGCGTCAACAGTCGGAGGTAGTCGCAGAGAAACTCTACAGCGTGGTGGTCACCCTGGAACGTAGGAAAATTCGCGAAAAGGGCGCTCTCGTCTGGTTTTTCGACGTGGCTCTCAAGCGCCAGGTCGCCTTTCGTCTTGGCGAGCTTGAAAACCGAGAAAAGGACGCAAAGAAGCTCGGTGTAATCGTCGGCCTTGTACTTCGGACCCTTGAGCAGTTTGCCCACGGATTTCAAGGCGCCGATGATCACCCGCTTGGGATTCGCGATGACGAATGCGCCGAACGCACCACCGAAAATGATCAGGAACTCGATAGGCTGCCACAGCACGCCGTAGCTGCCGTGGATGCCGTAGCCGCCAAGCACGGTTCCCAAGACAATGAGAGCGCCGACAATCAGAAACATGCTGCCAGAAAACCTCTATCGCCTGTGCCGATTCACGCGGCACGACGGTGTGGTTGCCCCGCCATGGCGCTTCTCTAATCCCGTTCCCCGAGAGCCGCCGGGGACACAATACATACCCCCTGTATTTAAACGACTTTCTCCCTTATGCAAAGCAGCGGATGTCGTGCCGGACCTGCCGCGAACTTGCGCCGGGACGGCATCCTGATAGGAACTGGAGAATGGCCGAATCACCCAATAATCGTATCTCGGCGACGGACGCTGCAAAGGGGCGGCGCTCGCCGGTCTGGCTGAGGGCGCTATTCAGTCAGATTATAGGCGTTCTCGGCGGATTTGCTGCGTATGTCGGCTGGCTACAGTACAGCGTTGATGGGGTCCCGGTCGGGCCCTTCACCCTTATCGCCGGCATGACCGCGGCGGTCGCCGGTCGCGCCCTTTTCCGGCTTCCGGGATGGTGGCTGCCGATCAATCTTCTCTTCCCGCCTGGATTGTATGCTGGTGTCGCCGGACAATGGCCGGGATGGATTTTCGGGGCATTGTTTGTTGCAACGGTGTTGGTGTTCTGGAACGTCGTGCGCGACCGGGTCCCGTTGTATCTGTCGAATCGCTGCACGAGCGACGCGATAGCCGCACTTTTGCAGGACCTCGGTCCAGCAGCAACAAACGGGACTGATGAGCGCCATCGCGTGTCGCCGCCGCCTGGTCGGTTCTGCGATTTGGGAAGCGGTACCGGCGGGTTTGTAATCCGGGTGGGCGCGGCCTGTCCGAGTTGGCAGATCGTCGGCTACGAGAGTTCGCCAGTACTCTGGTTCCTGAGCGTTATCCGCGGGTCATTTCGAGGGCGCGATCGAATATCTTTCAGCAGGCAGAACTTCTGGAATCAATCGCTCTCGACCTTTGATGCGGTCTACGCCTTTCTATCGCCCGAACCGATGACGCGTTTGTACGAAAAGGCCAAGCAGGAGATGAAACCGGGCTCCGTCTTCATCAGCAATTCGTTCGAAGTGCCCGGCATCGAGCCCGATGAAATCATCCAACTCGAGGATCAGCGACGAACCCGCCTGTTGATCTGGCGATGGCAACCCGAGCCGGGGGCTGACGTCACGGCGACATGAGCCCGCGGACGGCGCTCCCGATGCCAATGGCAGCGCTGTCGAACCAACCGGTCGACTTGGGCGGTGCAGGATCGGCAGCCGTCTCGGGCAACAAGCGGATCGGCAGGACACCGGCGGAAACGAAAGCCTCGCGCTTGCCGACGAGCTCAATCGACTTGCCGTCGCGCCACAGTTCAACGAAATCGGCATGGTGCATGGAGAACGGATTGCCGCTCTGACCAGTGGCAATCACGAACCGCGATCTGTCGAGATCGTGCAGGTCGTAAACCGCCCGATATCCCGGCCCATGAATTGTCGCAAATGGAAACGCCGGGTCGCTGGTTCGCATACCCGCCCTGTTCAGCGTATCGTTACCGCCGCCGATCGGAACCTCAAGAATGCCAAGACTGTGACCGATTCCCGGGAGTGCGCTTGTCACTGGATTGACGAAACGGGCGGCGTGAAACGCCCCCCAGGTTTCCGGGATACGCCGGTGCTGGGCCATCTGCTGAACATCCCTCAACGATTCGGCCAAGGCGATTTCCAATACTTCGTCGCAGGTTTCCTCTAACGGCGTGCGAATGTCGTCACACCAGGCGCTGTCCCGAAAGAGTACCCGGTCGAGAAAACGCGGCCTGATACGGCTGGCCTCGTCAGCCAGATCGCCCAGTTCGTCCTCGCTGACGACACGCTGCAGTTGCCGTAGCCATGCGACGAACAGCAACGGCTCGCGGGCATCCGGCGACATGACGCCGTCCCAGCGCGACAACAACTCGGTGGCTTCGGCAGCGCGAGGATCGCTAGGTGAAATCGCTGTCATCCTGTCGATAAGATCGCGCGCCATCGGCGACACGAGATCCGACTGCATGACCCGGAACGTCTCTCGCGTGTGCCGTGGCGTGGCGTCCAGCAACTCGAAAATCCGTCCGGCGCGATACGGTGGCGCCCAGTCATCGGTAATGAAATGCGGATAGTCCGTGGAAACGATCCTGTTGTTCGCGCTGACAATGCGATCCGCCGCCGGATTGAATGCGATAGGCAGCTCATCGTACGGAACCCAGTCCTGCCAGTCGCCGGCACCGGTCCAACCTGGCACCGGCATCCTGCCGCGTCCGGATCGGCGCATGGGGACCCGCCCCGGCGCGAAAAACCCGATGTTTCCCGCACGGTCGGCATAGACGAAGTTCTGCTGCGGCGTGTGAAAACTCGCCAGGGCCGCGAGGAAGGAGTCCCAGTCGCCCGCTCGGTTCAGCAGTTGCATGGCATCCGGCGTCCGGTCGTCTGGCGCTAGGTATGCAGCCGACAGCGACAAGGCATATCCCGGCCCGGTCACGCCGGGCATGGGATCGACGAGGTCCGAAATGATCGGACCGTGACGCGTGCGCCGTATGGAAAGTTCGACGTCGTTGGCGCCGGCGACCGCAATCAGTTCCTTTCGGCTTTCGACGGGCAACCAGTTGCCGTTGACATCTTCGTAGAACCTTCCGTCACCGGATAGCCTCTCGATGAAGACATCCTGCTGATCGCTTTGCGTCGTTGTCATGCCCCAGGCAATGTCCGAGTTCCGACCGAGAATGACGAACGGCACGCCGGGCACGCTGGCGCCGGCGAGAACGCCATTGGGCGTGTCGATCCGAACCAGGTACCACAGGCCCGGCAGTGAATAGCCCAGGTGCGGATCATTCGCGACGATTGGTGAGCCGGTATCGCTTCGGGACTTGCGAACGACCCAAGCGTTCGAGGCTCCTTGCGGTTGATCGGCTGTGACCGGGGATGCATCGGCGATCGCGGCGACGGGCAGGGCGGCAAGCACGGTCCGGAGTTGATCGGCAGACATATCCGAAAAGGCCGACGGCGCCTCGACGGACGCGTCGCCGTCCGGATACCAGAAGGCAAGAAGTTGTTGGTCGGTTAGCCGCGTCGCCATCCGCGCTCTCAGAAGTTCATCGCGCCAGTTCCCACTGAGGCGCATCGCCATGATTTTCGCCCAAACCAATGAATCCGCGGGCCGCCATGGCGCCGGCTGATAACCCAATACAACGAACTCGATGGGGAGACCGCCCCGGTGACGTTCGATCCAGGCATTGACGCCCGCCGCATAGGCCTCGAGGAGGCGTTGTGTCTCCGGCGTCAGATTCTCGAACTGGGCCTCGGCAAGCCCGGGAATGCCGAGGGTGCGCACCAATCGGTCGGACGGAAGGCCGGACTCGCCGATGACCTCCGCAAGCCGACCGTGCCCGAGGCGCCGCATGCCTTCCATCTGCCAGAGGCGATCCGAGGCGTGGAGAAAACCCAGTGCGTATGCGGCGTCTTCGCTTGTTTCGGCAAAGACATGGGGTATGCCCAATCGGTCGCGGTAGACCTCTGTTGTAGCCTGCAGCCCCGGAACAACATAATCGCCGCGGTCAGGCGCCAGCGACTGGATGACGAAATAGACGCTGCCGGCAATGATCGACGCACTGCCGAGAACGAAAAGCGTCAGCAGTCCGGCGATGAATCGGCGCATTTCGCTCCCTGACAGAAGAAATTTTGCCCTGCGGTACGCTAGACCCTTGCCGAGAAACCCGAAAGACCGTTAGACTACGGGAAATTGCTTATATGATATCTAACGGCATCACGGTGCCGGATACAGCAGCGCTCAGGAGATATTCCCATGGAAGCGGAAAACGCCCTCACGACGACAACCGGTCGGAACCTCCAGCCGACGAGTTCGGTCGGGACCGAAGACTTCGTGACCTTTGAAATCGAGGATCAGCTGTTCGGTATTCCGGTGCTGAAGATCCAGGACATTCTGAAACCCGAGAAAATCGCATCGGTTCCGCTGGCGCCGCCAGAAATCCGCGGGTCCATCAATCTTCGCGGACGCATCGTCACGGTCATCGACGTACGGGTGCGACTGGGTCTGAAGCCGGGAAACGCCGATGAGTCCATGGGGGTGACGGTCGAACATCACCACGACCTCTACACCCTGCTGGTCGACAAGATCGGCGACGTCATCAGTCTGGCCAGCAGCGCGTTCGACAAGGCGCCAGACACGCTGGACCCGAAATGGCGTCAGTTCGCGGTCAGCGTCGTCAGGCTCGAGAAGCGGCTGATGGTGGTGCTTGACGTCGAGCGCATGCTGGAAATCTGACCAAAAAGATCAACCCGCGGCCTTGATTGCCCGCGCCACCTCGAGGGCGAAATAGGTCAATATCCCGCTGGCTCCCGCACGCTTGAACGCGATCAAGGATTCCATCACGGCCTTGTCGCGATCGATCCAGCCGTTGTCGGATGCGGCAACAATCGACGCGTACTCGCCGCTGACCTGGTAGGCGAAGGTTGGTACCGCGAACCGCTCGTGGACACGGCGCACGATGTCGAGGTACGGCAATCCGGGTTTGACCATGATCATGTCGGCACCCTCGGCGATATCGAGCGCCACTTCACGAAGCGCCTCATCACCGTTGGCCGGGTCCATCTGGTAGGTTTTCTTGTCGCCTGTCAGCAGATCGGCCGCGCCGACCGCGTCGCGAAACGGCCCGTAGAAGGCAGAGGCGTACTTTGCGGCATAGGACATGATCTGTACGTGCCCGAAACCCGCGGCATCGAGATGTCGCCGAATTGCACCAATACGACCGTCCATCATGTCGGAAGGTGCGATCACGTCGCATCCGGCCTCGGCCTGGACCAGCGCCTGTTCACACAATGCGAAGACTGTCTCATCGTTGACGACGTCGCCGTCCTTGACGATACCGTCATGGCCGACGGAACTGAACGGGTCGAGTGCGACGTCGCACATGACACCGATATCGATTCCCGCCTCCTTTATCGCCCGGACGGCCCGGCACACGAGGTTCTCGGGGTTGTACGCCTCTCGCCCGTCGACGTGTTTGAGCGACGGGTCGATGTACGGAAACAGGGCGATCATCGGAATGCCGAGGCTCGCCGCGTCGCCGGCCGCGCCGGCCAGCAGATCGATCGTCAGTCGATCGACGCCTGGCATCGACTCGATGGGTTCGCGAACCTGTTTGCCTTCGATCACGAAGACCGGCCAGATCAGGTCGTCGACGCCGAGACGGTTTTCCGCAACCAGCCTGCGGCTCCAGCCGGTTCGCCGGCTTCGCCGCATCCGGACGTCGGGAAACCCGCCGATGTATCCGGAACCGTCACCGGGGTAGGGGAGTTCGTCGCTCACCGGCGTTCTCCGTCGCTGGGGACCTAGGCCTTGGCCAACGCCTGGTCGATGTCGGCAATGATGTCGTCGACGTGTTCGATGCCGATCGACAACCGCACGTAACCCGGCGTGACGCCCGTCGCCGCCTGATCGACCTCGCTGAGCTGCGAATGCGTCGTGGACGCCGGATGAATGGCCAGGCTCCGCGCGTCTCCGATGTTGGCGACATGGTAGAGCAGTTCGAGCGAGTCGATGAACTTGCGTCCCGCATCCTTGCCGCCCTTGATCTCGAAACCGACCAGCGCGCCGTAGGAGCCACCCATGTAGGTATCCGCGCGACGCCGGACCTCGCCGTCCTGGTGACCCGGATAGATGACAGCCTCGACCTTGTCGTGTGCCTTCAGGTAGTCGGCGATTTTTGCCGCGTTCTCGCAGTGGCGTGCCATGCGCAGCGGCAGGGTCTCGACGCCCTGAATGAACTGGAAGGCGTTGAACGGGCTCATGGCTGAGCCGAGATCGCGCAGCAGAATGACGCGCGCGCGAATGATGTAGGCGATCGGCCCCAGCGGTTTGACGGCCTCGGTCCACACGGCCCCGTGGTAGCTGGGGTCGGGCTTGTTGAGGGTCGGGAAGCGGTCGCCCCCGGCCTCCCAGTCGAAATTGCCGCCGTCGATGATGACGCCGCCGATCGAGGTGCCATGACCGCCAATGTACTTGGTTGTCGAGTACATGACGATCGCCGCACCGTGTTCCAGCGGCTTGCAGATCATCGGCGCCGCCGTGTTGTCCATGATCAGCGGTACGCCGAGATCGGGGCCGATGTCGGCGTCTTCCTTGATCGGAAACACATGCAGCTTTGGGTTGGGAAGCGTTTCCGCGTAATAGCAGCGGGTCCGTTCATCGGTCGCTCGGCGGAAACTCTCAGGATCCGACGGATCGACGAAACGGCATTCTATCCCCAGGGATTTCAAGGTGTTCGCAAACAGGTTCCACGTACCACCGTACAGATCGGTCGAAGAGACGAAGTTATCGCCCGCCTCGCAAAGGTTGAGAATGGAATACGTCGTGGCCGACTGTCCCGATGATACCGCAAGCGCGGCGACGCCGCCCTCGAGTGCGGTCAGACGCTGTTCGAGGGCGTCCTGTGTCGGATTCATGATACGCGTGTAGATGTTTCCCAATTCCTTTAGGGCAAACAGGTTCTCGGCGTGTTCGGTGCTGTTGAACTGGTAAGAAGTCGTCTGATGAATGGGGACGGCAACGGAGCCTGCGCCCTCCGCGCTGCGATGGCCCGCGTGCAGGGCAAGCGTCTCCGGATGAAGCTTTCGGCCGTTCATGTAATCCTCCCAGATCTAGCGCGTCGCACCGAAATTTCGGTGGAATCCAGAAATCTGCAAACCACTTGCTTCCGTCAAAGTCAACAACTTGGGCTCTAGTGCACGCCTGCAGATCATGACAACATTGCATCGATTCCGCCTGTAGTCCGTCGAGAAGATGCGCAAGATTCGTCACCGTGGTCCGTTGCCCGGCAATCTCCGGGAAGTTCTGTTCGAATTCCGGCACGTCGGAACGTCTTTGCGTGTTTCAGCGATCGACCCCGACACCTTGACCGAGGTTACGCTGGTCGCGGACCCCAGAACCTCGGAAGAGGAACTGAAGCGCGTTGCCGCCCGCAAACTTCATTACGTCATTCAAAAGAAACGACAAACGCCCAAACCTGAATACTAGGCGTCGGTCTCGTGTTCGAGTGGGCAGTTGGGCCCGGTCTATATCTGCGATCACGCGCTACCTGTAGTGCCGTGTTGGCACGGAGGGGGGAGATATGCTACATCCACCCGCCTTGTCCGCATGCCGCGAACAAAGTCGATCCTTGGAACCATCTCGAACGGGCCGCCGACATGAAAATCGCCATTGCCAGCGACCACGCCGGTTTCAATCTCAAGTCAATCTTGTGCGACGACCTCGTCGACGCCGGGCATCAGATCGAGGATCTGGGCACCCACTCGACCGACTCCGTGGATTACCCGGATTTCGGTTATTCGATGGCACAGGCGGTCAGGTCCGGTGATGTCGATCGGGGTGTTCTGGTTTGCGGTACGGGTATTGGCATCTCCATGGCAGCGAACCGATTTCCGGAGGTGAGAGCGGCCGTCGTAGACGGTCCGACCGCCGCCCGGCTCTGCCGTGAACACAACGATGCCAACGTCATCTGTTTCGGGGAGCGGATGATTGGCGTTGAGGTTGCGCGCGAGAGCCTGCGCGTTTTCCTCGCAACCGAATTTGCCGGCGGCCGGCATGCAGGTCGTGTCGCCAAACTTTCTCAACCGATGACTGATTGACCGGAGCGATAAGCAAATGACCTCTTACGCCAACGACACGCTTGCCCACTTCTTCGGCGACAAACTCGCCGATCGCGACCCCGACATCGTCGCGGCCATCGGGCGAGAACTGCGACGCCAACAGGACCAGATCGAGCTGATCGCGTCCGAGAACATCGTATCGTGCGCCGTGATGGAGGCGCAGGGCAGCGTTCTGACGAACAAGTACGCCGAGGGTTACCCCGGCCGCCGGTACTACGGCGGTTGCGAATACGTCGACGTCGCCGAGGAACTCGCGATCAATCGCGCCAAGCAGCTCTTCGACTGTTCCTATATCAACGTTCAGCCACACTCCGGCGCCCAGGCGAACGGCGCCGTCATGATGGCGCTGTGCAAGCCCGGCGACACCATCATGGGCATGTCGCTTGCCGCCGGCGGACATCTGACCCACGGCGCGCCGCCGGCACAGTCGGGCAAGTGGTTCAACGCTGTTCAGTACGGCGTGCGCCCGGACGACGCGCTGGTCGACTTCGACGAGGTCGAGCGTCTCGCCGCTGAGCACAAGCCCGCGCTGATCATCTGCGGTGGGTCCGCTTACCCCCGCATCCTGGACTTCGAGCGGTTCCGCAAGATCGCCGACTCGGTTGGCGCCAAGCTGCATGTCGACATGGCCCACTTTGCCGGCCTCGTCGCAGCCGGTATTCATCCGAGCCCGCTGCCGTTCGCCGATGTCGTCACCACGACTACGCACAAAACGCTGCGCGGCCCGCGTGGCGGCATGATCCTCAGCAATGATGAGGACCTCGGCAAGAAGATCAACTCGGCCGTTTTCCCGGGTCTTCAGGGCGGTCCGCTGATGCACGTCATCGCCGCGAAGGCCGTTGCTTTCGGCGAAGCCCTGCGGCCGGAGTTCAAATCCTACAGTCAGCAAGTCGTCGACAATGCCAGGATGCTGGCAGCGACCTTGGTCGAACGCGGCCTTGATATCGTCTCGGGCGGGACCGACACGCATCTCATGCTTGTCGACCTGCGACCGAAGAAACTGACCGGCAACATCTCGGAAGAAAGCCTCGATCGGGCGCGCATGACCTGCAACAAGAACGGCGTCCCGTTCGACCCGGAGAAGCCGACGGTGACCTCCGGCATCCGTCTCGGCACGCCGGCCGGAACGACGCGGGGATTCGGCACCGACGAGTTCCGCGCGGTGGGTAATCTGATCGGCGATGTGCTCGACGGTCTGGCCGACAACCGCGACGACAACAGCGCGGCGGAAGAAAAGGCGCGCGCCGGCGTCGCCGAACTGTGCCAGCAGTACCCGATCTATCAGGACTGATGTACACGGCGTTCGGCGGGCCCGTATACTGGGCCCGCCGACAAAACGAAGAAGAACCGCGCCGGCGAGGACAACGGGGGTAGGAGTTTCAGATGCGGTGCCCATTCTGCGGACACGACGACACTCAGGTGAAAGATTCGCGGCCGACCGAGGACAACGCGACCATACGCCGGCGACGGTCGTGCCCGGAATGCGGGTCACGGTTCACGACATTCGAACGGGTTCAACTTCGTGAGCTCTCGGTCGTCAAGAGCGACGGCGAAAAGGTTCCATTCGACCGCGACAAGCTCAGCCGCTCGCTGAAAATCGCGCTGCGTAAGCGCCCCGTCGACGAGGACCGCATAGAGCGCATCGTCAACAGCATCCAACGCAAGCTGGAAACACTGGGTGAGAGCGAAATTCCGACCAAGGTCATCGGCGAAATGGTGATGGACTCGCTCGCCGACCTCGACAAGGTCGCCTACGTCCGCTTCGCCTCCGTCTACAGGAACTTCCGAGAAGCCCGCGATTTCGAGGAGTTCGTCGGGAAAATCGGTGAGGACTGAGGCCGGCAAGACGGTTTCCGGAGACGACCGGCTGAACATGCGCCTCGCTGTATCCTTGGCGAAGCGCGGTATCGGCAATACCCATCCAAACCCGGCAGTCGGTTGCATCCTCGTCCGTCCCGACCTGGGCGGGCGCATCGTCGGCCGGGGCTGGACCCAGCCCGGCGGACGCCCGCACGCTGAAACAGAGGCGCTCCGGAGGGCCGGGGACCTCGCGCGCGGCGCGACCGCGTACGTCTCGCTCGAACCGTGCAGCCACACCGGAAAGACGCCGCCGTGTGCGGACGCCTTGATCAAGGCTGGTGTCGCACGGGTGGTTGTCGCCATCGAGGACCCGGATGACCGGGTGGCGGGAAGCGGAATTGCGAGACTCCAGACTGCAGGCCTGACCGTTCTCACAGGACCGCTGGCGGCGGAAGCCTCCGAGGTTAATGCGGGTTATCTCTCGCGGCGGCGCAGCGGTCGGCCCTGGGTTACCTTGAAACTGGCGTCGAGCATCGACGGCCGCATCGCCACACGGCGTGGCGAAAGCCAGTGGATCACGTCAACCGAGGCAAGGTCTTACGGCCATGCTTTGCGGGCCCGTCACGACGCCATTCTCACCGGGTCGGGAACGGTCATCGCCGACGATCCGGCATTAACGTGTCGTCTTCCGGGCCTCGGCGAACGGTCACCCATCCGCGTCGTCATGACCGGCGCCCATCCGATTCCGGAAACCAGCCGGCTGGCACGCGAGGAGGGCCCGCCGGTGAGGGTATTCGGGGGCGAGAGCGGTCACAGGGCCGACCCCGCGACTGTACTGGGAGCCTTGGCCGAGGAAGGCATCAACTCGGTTCTGATCGAGGGCGGAGCGGTCATCGCGTCCGCATTTCTTGGCGATAACCTTGTCGACGAAGTCGTCAGCATCCGTGCGCCGATCCTGATCGGCGGCGACGGTCTTGCGGCCGTCGGTGATTTGGGGGTTGACCGTCTGTCCGAGGCGAAACAATTTCGCCTCGTCGAGCGGCGCACGGCGGGCCCCGACACGATCGAACGCTTTCGGCGCGGGTAAAACGCAGGACACGTCATGTTCACCGGAATTGTTACCGATGTCGGACGAGTAAGCCGGGTCGAGCACGCCGGCGACGACACGCGCGACCGCCGCTTCGAGATCACCACGGCATTCGATACCGGCACCATCGATATTGGCGCGTCGATCGCGTGTTCTGGTGTCTGCCTGACGGTCATCGAAATCGGCCCCGACTGGTTCGCCGTTCAGGCGTCGCACGAGACCCTCGGGTGCACGACCCTGGGCGATTGGACGGACGGCACGCCGGTCAACCTTGAGCGGGCCCTGAAGGTCGGCGACGAGCTCGGCGGCCATATCGTCTCGGGTCATGTCGACGGCGTCGGCAGAGTCCTCGAAATCGCCCCGGAGGCGGATTCGAAACGCTACCGGATTGCCGCGCCGGCGGCGCTGAGCCCGATGATCGCGGCCAAGGGATCGGTCACGGTCGAGGGGGTTTCGTTGACAGTCAACGACGTCGGCGACAATGCATTCCGCGTCAATATCATCCCGCACACGCTCAGCGTGACCACGCTCGGCGCGCTGCAGGAGGGAGCCCCGGTAAATCTGGAAGTCGACATGCTGGCGCGCTATGTTGCGCGCCTTCTCGGCAATCCCGCCGGCGAGGAGTGAACGCGTGAGCGACAACGCTGCCAAGTCCACCGTATCAAAGCAGGCCGTCGCGCGCGCGGTCGAGGACGCCGCCTATCTGTCCGACATTACAGACATCATCGAAGACGCCAGAAATGGCCGGATGTTCATCCTTGTCGATGACGAAGACCGTGAGAATGAGGGCGATCTCGTGATCCCGGCACAGATGGCGACGCCGGAGGCGATCAATTTCATGGCGCGGTTCGGTCGCGGCCTGATTTGCCTCGCCATGACACCCGAGCGGATCAATCAGCTTGAGCTCCCGCTAATGTCGCAGAGCAACCAGTCACGACACCAGACAGCGTTCACGGTATCGATCGAGGCGAAGGAGGGCGTGACGACCGGAATCTCGGCTTCTGACCGCGCCCATACCATCGCCGTCGCCATTGATCCGACACGCGGTGCCGCCGATCTGGCGACACCCGGGCACGTCTTTCCGCTGGAGGCCCGGCCCGGCGGCACCCTTGTGCGTGCCGGTCACACGGAAGCCGCCGTCGATATCGCGCGGCTCGCCGGCCTCAATCCGTCGGGCGTGATCTGTGAGATCATGAACGAAGACGGCACCATGGCGCGGTTGCCGGACCTGATCGCGTTTGCCCAGCATCACGGCCTCAAGGTCGCGACGATTGCCGACCTGATTGCCTATCGGTTGCGTCACGACAGGGTTGTCGAGAAGTCGCTGTCGACGACGATCGACACTGAGTTCGGCGGCCGCTTCGACATGCACGTCTACGTCAATCAGATTTCTTACGCCGAGCACATTGCCCTCGTGAAAGGGGACATCAGCGACGGTGCTCCGGTCCTGGTCCGTATGCATGCGTTCAATATCCTCGAGGACGTGCTTGGCGACCGGGACTCCGGCAAGGCGTATCAATTGCACCGTGCCATGCAGCTCATTGGTGAGGCGGGCCGCGGCGTCGTAGTGCTGATCCGCGAACCCCGCAAAACCAGCCTTTCGGAACGGGTTCGCAAGAAAATCGGCGACATGAACGCGACGGGCGCGGAACTGCGCGACTACGGCGTCGGCGCGCAGATTCTGCTCGATCTCGGCGTACGCGAGATGGTGCTGCTGTCAAACACTCAAAGGAACATCGTCGGGTTGGAAGGCTATGGCCTGCACGTCGCCGGCCATCAGCCCATCGAACCGGATCCGGCCGCCACCTGAACATCGAACACAAGGATACTCCGTCATGAGCGACGACAAACCACGGATCGCGATCGTCGAGGCGCGGTACTATCAGGATATCGCCGACAACCTCGCGGCCGGGGTCATCGCCGAACTGGACAAAGCCGGCTACGAGTACGAACGAATCGAGGTCCCGGGCGTTTTCGAGATTCCCGCGGCCGTTGCGTTGGCCATGGATAGCGACGAAGGCTTCGTCGGCGCCATCACGCTGGGATGCGTCATCCGCGGCGAAACCGACCATTACGACCATATCTGCCGCGAGGCCAGCCGCGCGCTGATGGACCTCACTCTCGCCGGCGTTCCGATGGGTTTCGGCGTTCTCACCGTGGAGAACCGTGAACAAGCTGTCGTCCGCGCCGACCCGGCGCAGAAGAACAAGGGCGCCGAGGCTGCCACCGCCTGTATGCGGATGATTGCGTTGACCGCCATGTACGAGACAAATTAAGCACTACAATCAATAATTTAAGAAAGATTTTTAATCTAATGTCACTGGCTTTGCGGACTTCGTCCAGGCTGGCTGCCGTGCAGGCACACTATGAACTCGACCTCGTCGGCGGTGATGCCGGCGAGGTGGCAGCCGCGTTCATGTCAAAACGGTGGAACCAGGCGGCAACGGCAGACAGTCTTGCCGACATCACGAGCGACACCGACACACTCGACGAGGCGTTCTTCGCCGATCTGATGGAAGGCACGGTTCGCGAATTGGCCGTCATCGACGACAAGATCCGTGGCGCCCTGACCAAGCCCGAGAGCTACGAACGCCTCGAACCGCTGGTTCGAGCCATCCTCCGCGTCGGCACCTACGAGCTGGTCAACCGTATCGATGTCCCGGTCAAGGTCGTGATTAGCGAATACATCGAGCTGGCCCGTGATTTTTTCGAGGGAACCCAGGTCAAATTGATCAACGGCGTGCTGGACACACTCGCACACGATATTCGCGCCGCCGAGTTTCCACAGACCTGACCCGTAGGAGCCGGATCCCGCACATGAGCAGCGAGGGCAGGATCGAAGAGTTCGAACTTATCGCCCGAGTTTTTGCGCCGTTGGCGGCGGGCCAGCCGTTCGCCAAGGGTTTGATCGACGATGCCGCCGTCATCAGCCCCGAAATGGGCCACGACCTGGTCGTTACGACGGACACATTGAGCGCCGGAATCCATTTTCGCGACGACGATCCGCCGGAAACCGTGGCTGCCCGCGCACTGGCGGCCAATGTTTCGGACCTGGCAGCGATGGGAGCCATGCCGGTCGGCTACACGCTCGCCATCGCGGCGCCTGCCGGCCTGTCGATCGAGTGGTATGAGGCCTTCGCAAACCGCCTGGCGGCGGAGCAGGAGCGATACGGCATCGGCTTGTTGGGCGGAGATACGACGTCGATGCATGGCGGTCCGAGCCTGACGATCACGGCGATCGGGCAGGTTCCCCAGGGCCGGGCCATTCTGCGCAGTACCGGACGCGAAGGCGACGATCTCTGGGTCACCGGCACCATCGGCGACGCGGCGTTGGGCCTCGACATCCTCGAGAGCCGGCTCAAACCGGCCGCCGCGCCCGACGGCGAATCCCTGACTGCGCGGTTCGTCTCGCCGGTCGCACGGATCGGCGTGGTCGGTCTGCTGCAGCGGCATGCTACGTCGGCAATCGACGTGTCCGACGGGCTGCTTTCGGACATCGGGCACCTGGCAGCCGCCTCAGCCGTCGCCGCGATGGTCGATCAGGACCAGGTTCCCGTGTCGCCGGCGGCGCGACGATTGCTGGAGCAGCCGGGAATGGGCGGAAGATCCCTGTGGCGAAGACTTGTGACCGGCGGGGACGACTACGAGGTCGTGTTCACGGCTGCCACGGCCGACCGAGCCGCGATCGAAGCCGATGCGCAAAGTCTCGACTTTCCGGTTTCCCGTATCGGCCGACTGGTGGCGAAGGGAGGTGAGATTGCCGATGATCTGGTGGTGGTCCGCGACGCATCCGGCGCTATCGTCCACATCGACGGTCCGCACGGGTACCGTCACTTCGCGGATTGAGCCGTCATCCCATCGACAGGATGACGACGCAACTGCATTGCACTAGTCTCCTTCCACGATTTCAACCAAACCAGCGGGAACACACAACTTGAAACGCCTTGCCCTCGCCATCGCCTTCCTGCTTTTCGTCGCCGGGTCGGCCATTGGTGTCATGCGTTACATGAAAATCGGCATCTTCGCGCCGCCGCCCGGCACCGTCGCCGAAGTCAAGGCACCCGTGGCGCCGAGCTTCATCGACATGGAACCGCTGGTCATCAATATTTTCGACGGCTCGAAGGTCACCGCGACCGTGCAGGTCGTCGTCAAACTGCAGACTGTCGGCAAGGAAGATACGGCTTTCGTCAACAAGAACCTGCCGCGTTTGAGCAATGCGTTCCTTCAGGACCTGCACTCATTCCTCCCCAGATTGCTCAAACGGGGCGATTCTCATATCGACGTCTTTGTCCTCAAGAAGCGGCTGAAGCTGATCGCCGACCGTTTGTACCCAAACGAGCCGGTTGCCGATGTGTTGATCCAGGCGATCAACGAAAACTAAGGAATTCCGGGGCGTTCACGACGCGAATCCGTGATTTTCGCCGCCGATGAACGGGTCCGGCGAAGACCGGCGGGGTGCAGTGTTGCTTTATCCGGGCCCATCTGGCATTTTCCCGGCGCTTTTCGGGCGGGGGACGCCCAAATTCCGGAGTTTGACTGCATATCCCGCTGTCTCCGGTCATCACGCCAAAGGGATCAAGAGGGGTCATTCTTAATGACTTTATACACGCTAACGATCATCTGCGGCCTCGTCGCCTTGGTTTACGGCGCCTGGGCAATCCGCTCGGTGGTGTCTGCACCTGCCGGTAACGAACGCATGCAGGAAATTGCCGCTGCCATTCAAGAAGGCGCCGCAGCCTACCTGAACCGCCAGTACACCGCGATCGCTGTTGTCGGCGTCATCATCGGTGTGTTGCTGGGTCTCAAGCTCGGCCTGCTGGTCGCCATCGGTTACTTCATCGGTGCGATCCTGTCCGGTGTCGCCGGTTACATCGGCATGAATGTCTCGGTTCGCGCCAACGTCCGAACCACCGAAGCCGCCCGCACGATCGGCCTCGCAGGCGGTCTGAGCGTCGCCTTCAAGGCGGGTGCCGTGACCGGCATGCTCGTCGTCGGCCTCGCACTTCTCGGCGTCGCCGGTTACTACGTTGTGCTTCGCGGCATCATCGACACGACGACTGCCGAGGGCATGCGTCACATCATTGAGGCCCTCGTAGCGCTCGGTTTCGGTGCTTCGTTGATCTCGATTTTTGCCCGTCTCGGTGGCGGCATCTTCACCAAGGGGGCCGACGTCGGTTCGGATCTCGTCGGCAAGATTGAAGCCGGCATCCCGGAAGACGATCCTCGCAATGCCGGCGTCATCGCCGACAACGTGGGCGATAATGTCGGTGACTGCGCCGGCATGGCCGCCGACCTGTTCGAGACTTACGCCGTGACGATCGTTGCGACGATGCTCCTCGGCGCGCTTTACTTCACCGGTGCGGCTCAGGAGAGCATGATGCTCATGCCGTTGCTGATCGGCGGCGTCTGCATCGTCGGTTCCGTTGTCGCGACCTGGTTCGTACGCCTCGGCGCCAACAACTCGATCATGGGAGCGCTCTACAAGGGCTTTATCGCCAGCGCGGTCATTTCGGCGGCGCTGATCGGTGGCATCGTGTCGATGTACGTCGGGTGGGGTACCGAATACGCCATGGGCGCCAAGACCATTACCGGCATGAACCTCTTCATTTGCGCCCTGACCGGTCTTGTCGTCACCGGCCTGATCATCTGGATCACCGAGTATTACACGGGCACGGACTACCGCCCGGTCAAGAGCGTTGCCGCGGCCTGTGAGACCGGCCACGCGACCAACGTCATTCAGGGTCTAGCGGTATCGATGGAAGCCACCGCGCTTCCGGTCGTCGTGATCTGCGGTGGCATTCTGGTTTCCTACCTGAATGCCGGCCTGTTTGGTATCTCGATGGCGGCAACCACCATGCTGGCGCTCGCTGGCATGGTCGTCGCGCTCGACGCCTTCGGTCCCGTCACCGACAATGCCGGCGGCATCGCCGAGATGGCGGAACTCGATGACGAAGTTCGCAACACGACTGATGCGCTCGACGCCGTCGGCAATACCACCAAAGCTGTTACCAAGGGCTACGCGATCGGTTCCGCCGGTCTCGCAGCACTGGTGCTGTTCGCGGCCTACACCGAAGACCTGACGTACTACTTCCCGAACGTCGACGTGACGTTCAACCTGCAGGATCCGTACGTCGTGATCGGCCTGTTCATCGGCGGCATGCTGCCGTTCCTGTTCGGGTCGATGTGCATGATGGCTGTCGGCCGTGCCGGCGGTGCGATCGTTGTCGAAGTACGGCGTCAGTTCCGGGAAATTCCCGGCATCATGGAAGGCACCGGCAAGCCGGAATACGGCAAGTGCGTCGATCTGCTGACCAAGGCCGCGATCAAGGAGATGATCGTTCCGTCGCTGTTGCCGCTTCTGGCTCCGTGGGTGATCTACTTCGTTGTCTACACCATTGCCGATCAGGCGGCTGCTTTCGCCGCTGTCGGCGCGATGTTGATGGGAACGATTGTCACGGGTCTGTTTGTCGCGCTGTCCATGACTGCAGGCGGCGGTGCCTGGGACAACGCCAAGAAGTACATCGAAGACGGCAATCACGGCGGCAAGGGCTCGGACGCCCACCATGCCGCGGTGACCGGCGACACGGTCGGTGATCCCTACAAGGATACGGCCGGGCCGGCGGTGAATCCGATGATCAAGATCATCAACATCATGGCCATCCTGATGCTGGCGATTCTCGCCTGATACGCAGGATCCGTCCAGAAGAGCAAAAGCCCCGGTGAACCTCTCACCGGGGCTTTTTCGTTCCGAAGCCGGAGTTACTGGTCGACGTTGAAACGGCCGATATTGCCGATCATCTGCTGGATCGCACCGAGTTCGTTGCCGAGCGTCGGTGTCGTCTTCTCGCTCAGGCTCACCAACCGACCGTCTTCGACACCCAATGTGTCGACGCTCGCGACTTCGCCTGAATCGGAAAACTGAACCACGACCACGGTCTGCTCGACGACTTCGGGTTCGAGAAAAGCGATCGCCTCGGTCGTCTGGCTGATGTAGAGCCACGTCTCGTTGGTGAACAGCGCCACCGTCGAGGGCGTACCGAGAATCTGTGTGACTTCCTCGCGGGTCAGCTTGTCCTCAACGAGCGTCCGCAGCATATCCGGATCAGGTTTGTTGCCGCGGACATCCACCCGCTTGGTGCATCCTGTCGTCGCTAGCGCCAGCCCAAGCGCAACCACGGCCATTCCGCGCGACAGTCGACGCGCGATTGCCGCGGGTTGTTTTTCCGTGAACGCCCGATTAAGTCTCATGCTTCATCCGTGGCTGTCGCAAATCGAGCGTAGCTTATGAGCTTGATCGATCAAATCAAGGGCTGGTTTGAAACGCCGTTCGACAATCCGACGGCGCTCTCCCTCTATCGCTCCATTGTCGCACAATCTCGCCTACCGATCTTCTATGATTCCTATGGCGTCGCCGATACGCCGGACGGCCGCTACGACCTCGTCGCACTACATGCGTTCCTGGTCATGCGCCGGCTCAAATCTGGCGGCGAAGACGCGATTGTGCTCTCCCAGGCGTTGCATGACCTGATGTTCGCCGACATGGATCAAAATCTCCGAGAGATGGGCATCGGCGATCACGGCATGCCGAAGCGCATGAAGAAGCTCGCGGAGGGCTTTCGCGGCCGCATCATGTCCTACGACATGGGTTTGGACGCAACCGAGCCGCAGGAGATCGAATCGGCCCTCAGGCGCAATCTCTATCGAAAGACCGAACCGTCGGATGCGACCGTCGGCAAGATGGCCCGCTACATGCGCCTGCAGGACGCCCACCTGGCAGAGATCGAGACGTCGCGGCTGCTGGCCGGCGACATGACGTTCATGGCGCCTGGCGCACCAGGGAAAGGCGACACCGGGAAGAAAGGTGCGGCATGAGCACGAGCGAACCGAAAAGGGAATTCCCGTCGCCGGTTACCCTGGGACACCTGGGCGAGGATTCGAAGACTTTCTTGGTCGAAGCCGATGACGCGGCCCGCGAAGCCATCGCCGCGCGGCTTGACCTCGCATCGCTGGAACACTTGAGCGCAAATCTGACGGTGCAGCTCGACGGTGACCCGGATGCACCCGGCACCGGCGCTTACGTCGAGGGAGAAGTCACGGGGCGGGGGACGCAAACCTGTGTCGTGTCGCTCCAACCGGTGCCGTTCGATGTCAAGGTGGCTGTCCAGGGCCTGTTTCTCCCCGCCGATTCGTCGGAGTTTGCCCGTGAGGAACTGACGCTCGACGACGACGAGGTCGATGTTCTGGGCGAGATCGAGGCCGGGTCGGTCGATCTTGGCGAACTGGCCATTCAGCAACTGGCTCTTGAGCTGGATCCGTTCCCGCGCGCCGAGGGTGCCGAGCCCGAATGGCGGGGCGACGATGGCGCCAACGTGGAATCTGCTGGAAACAGCCCGTTCGCAGCCCTCGCGAAGCTCAAGGATTCTTTAAAATAAATCCCTCATTCGGCTTGCCGAAATGGGTAAGATTGGATATGTAAGCGCCTTCGCATTTCACGGACCAGCGCTACACGAGGTAGGAGCACCATGGCTGTCCCTAAGAAGAAGGTTTCGAAGTCGCGCCGCAATATGCGCCGTGCCCACGATGCGCTACAATCGTCGTCGTACGAAGAGTGCGCGAACTGCGGCGAACTGAAGCAACCTCACCACGTTTGTTCCTCTTGCGGCCACTACAACGGTCGCGAGGTTACGGAGGTCGGTGACGCCGCGTAAGCACTCGGTCGTATCAACAATCGAGGACGTCACCATTTGACCCGTTCCATTACGTTATCCGTCGATGCCATGGGGGGCGATTCCGCGCCCGCCATGACGGTCGCAGGCGTTGACCTGGCACTGGAAATGCTGCCGGGCATCCGCGTCATCCTGTTCGGCGACGAGGCGCAGATCGAGCCGCTCGTCGCCGGCGGTTCGTCGCGTCTTCGCGAGCGGGTCGAGGTGCGTCACACGTCGCACGCCGTGGCGTCAGACGAGAAACCTTCAGTGGCCCTCCGCAACGGCCGCGAGTCCAGCATGCGGCTCGCCATCAATGCCGTGAAGAACGAGGAGGCGGCCGGGATCATATCGGCTGGCAACACCGGCGCGCTGATGGCCATGGCGAAGTTCGTGCTGAAGACGCTGCCCGGCATCGACCGGCCGGCAATCGCGACGTTTTTCCCGACGCAGCGCAGCGAGAGCGTAATGCTGGACCTCGGCGCCAATGTGGAATGCGACGCCGATAATCTCGTGCAGTTCGCCGTCATGGGCGAAGTCTTCGCGCGCAAGGTACTGGGGTTGAAACAGCCGACGATCGGCATCCTCAATGTCGGGGCCGAGGATCTGAAGGGCAACCAGGCGGTCAAAGGCGCGGCGCAGGTCCTCCAGCAGACCCATTTGCCAATCCACTTCCACGGATTCGTTGAAGGCGACGACATTGGCGCCGGCACTGTCGACGTGATCGTCACTGACGGTTTCACCGGCAACGTCGCGCTCAAGACCGCCGAGGGTACCGTCAAGATGTTCGGACACTTCCTCAAGGAGGCCCTGAACAGCACGCTCGGCTCGAAACTTGGGGCAATCCTTGCGCGCCCGGCGCTCAACACCTTCAAGCAGAAGGTCGACCCGAGACGTTACAACGGGGCCATGTTCCTCGGCCTGAACGGTATCTGCGTGAAAAGTCACGGCGGAACGGATGCCTTCGGGTTCGCCAACGCAATCAAGGTTGCCGCCGATCTAGTCAACAATCAGGTCAACGATGACATCCGGCGGGACTTCGTGAATCTACAGGCCGAGCGTGACGAAGCGGGCGATGTGGTCCAAGATGGCGGCAATGATTCGCCGTCCGATTCGGACACTTCCTCGGAAACTCGTGAGGCCATCAATCAATGACCCTGCCGCGCGCTTACATTGCCGGCTGCGGCTCCTACTTGCCGAAGCGGGCCGTCAGCAACGAGGAACTCGCAGAAAGAATCGACACCTCCGATGAATGGATTGTGACGCGCACGGGTATCCGGCAACGTCATATCGCGGCCGATGACGAAACCACCTCCGATCTCGCGTACAACGCCGCCGTCGCGGCCCTCGAGCACGCCGATACGGACGTCGCCGAAATCGACATCGTGATTGTCGCGACGACGACCCCGGACAACACGTTCCCCGCAACGGCGGTTAAGGTGCAGTCCCGTCTCGGGATGCCGAACGGTGCAGCCTTCGATCTCCAGGCGGTCTGTTCTGGCTTCATTTATGGCCTGTCGGTCGCCAACAGCATGATCCGCTCGGGGCAGGCCCGGTGCGTGCTGCTGATCGGCGCCGAGACATTCTCCCGCCTTCTGGATTGGGAGGACCGATCGACCTGCGTACTCTTTGGCGATGGCGCCGGCGCAGTTGTGATCAAGGCGGACCCCGAGGATTCAGATGCCAGCGGCGCGAATGCGCGCGGCATTCTGTCGACCCACATCCACTCCGCCGGCGATTATCACGACCTACTGTACGTCGACGGCGGCCCGTCATCGACGGGAACCGTCGGACACGTGCGCATGGAGGGCAGGGACGTCTTTCGCCATGCCGTCGTCAATCTCGCCGAAGTAGTCGATGAAGCGCTCGACGCGAACGGCCTCCAGAGAAGCGACATCGACTGGCTTGTTCCACACCAGGCAAACAAGAGAATTCTGGACTCCACCGCCAAGAAACTCGGTCTCGAAGAGAGCCGCGTGGTCATTACGGTCGATCGCCACGCGAACACGTCGGCGGCGTCGATACCGCTGGCGCTCGACGAGGCGGTTCGCGACGGGCGGATCAAGAGCGGGCAACTGTTGCTGCTCGAGGCGATGGGGGGCGGCCTGACCTGGGGTGCCGGTCTGGTCCGCTGGTGATCCGATAGTCTCTCCGACTAGGATTATCCAGCCATCTCAATTAGATAGACACCAAAACTTCCGTCGGAGCACGATTGACGCGCGGTGTCCACCGGGCTACGCTTGAGCTCTAAACGCGCTTTCAAGCGCGATCAAACAATACAGGGGTGGAGCATGACAGGGCGAACAATCACGCGCGCGCAGTTGAGCGAGGCGGTTTATCAGGAAGTCGGTCTGTCGCGCAACGAATCCGCCGACCTGTTGGAATCTGTACTAGGCTACATCTCCGAGTCGCTTGCATCGGGCGAGTCCGTGAAGATTTCTTCGTTCGGTAGTTTCTCCGTTCGCCAGAAGGGTCAACGCACAGGCCGCAACCCCAAGACGGGAGAAGAGGTGCCGATCCTGCCGCGCAAGGTTCTGGTCTTTCGACCGTCCCAGGTTCTGAAGAGCCGCATCAACGAGCAAAGCCGGTCGTCCTCAATCTGATGTCCGAGACGTCAGCCATGGCCGGCCGGAGCGAAGCGGATTCCGCAGACGCCTCGCGGAACCGCAACGGCAAGTCTCCAGGCGCATTTCGAACAATTAGTGAAGCAGCCGACGAACTCGGCCTGCCGCAGCATGTTCTGCGTTTCTGGGAGTCCAAGTTCCCGCAAGTAAAACCGATGAAGCGGGGAGGCGGCCGCCGCTACTACCGTCCTGAGGACATCGCATTGCTGGAACGCATTCGTGATCTGCTGCATGTCGAGGGTTACACTATCAAGGGCGTGCAGAAGCTGCTGCGCGACCCGTCACAGCGCGATACCGGCGCTAACGGACATGCGCACGAGAACGATTCCGGCGGCGAAGACGGTCTGCAAGCCGCTGAGGCAACGAACCGGGATATGGAAGAGGCGATCGATTCCGCTATTGGACGACTCACCGAACTTCGCCAAGCCTTGCTGAAGGCATTTTCGAATTAGTCGGTTTATGGGCCGGTCGCGATGCAGCCGAACCTTGCGTCAGGACCGTCGTCGGGCTAATAGTGCCGCGCCCTCGGCATCGATCGAGGGTCGGTCGGAGCGTAGCGCAGCCTGGTAGCGCACTACACTGGGGGTGTAGGGGTCGTGGGTTCAAATCCCGCCGCTCCGACCAGTTTCTCGGACACCGGTCCGCAATCCCGTGGTTCGGGGCGCTTCGGCGCCAAGGTGAGTTCGGCGTCGCCGGAGACGAGTGTCATGGAAGCCGAGTACCGTAAGAGCGCCTTGCGTTATGTGGGGCTAATGTTCCGCAAGCTGGCGTTCTGGCGCGCGGAACCGCCAATCGCGACGGTCGAGGCGTTTTCAGAGTTCGTCGAAACCCGCGCGAAATTTATTGCCCAGGTAACGCTCTACGGATACCTGAAGACCCGCGCCGGGACGCGTTTTCCCGAACTCTTCAAGGACGAGGTCTTCGGCCAGTCGCTCGATATCGCGAAATGGCAGATTTACCTCATGTGCCTCTCGGATCTGATGGTATATGCCGGCGGCTTGTTGTCACAACGCGCCGACGCCGGTGCGGAAGACCTCGTTCCGATGACACGGGCATTGGCGGAGAAAATCCTTGCCAGAGACATGGAACAGCTCGAGCCGCTTGAAGGCTTCGCCGACACCCGCGCCGCGATTCTTGGACGCCTGCAATCCACGGAATGGCGGGATGTCGAAGACGGCGAGGGGCCGTTCGACGGCAGTCAGAACGCCCTCGTCAAATGGGCGCCGGTGGCGCCGCAGCTCAAGGAATTCGATACCGAAATCGTCATCAATTCCATGCGCTTCAAGTGGAAGGGAGTCCGCGACCAGATCCGGAGCCGGCTGGAGGCCGCGGCCGTCATCGACGATTGGCGGCGCTCCCCGGAATCAGAGTTGAACCCCGCCGCCCGGTAGCGTGTATCATCGGCCCTGGAGGCGACGATGAGCAGCCGAACAGAGGTTTTTACTCGACGGGTCAGCGATGTCCGCAAGCGCGGTACCCTGTCGACATCGCCCGAACGATCGGTCAAGGACGTAATCGGACAGATGACCGCCGATCACGCCTCAGCCGTCGTGATCATCGACGATGAGGGCAGGCCGGTTGGCATCTTTACCGAGGCTGATGCCACGCGCCGTGTTGCCCTGCGCGCCACCGGCGACGAATCGGTGTCCGACCTGATGACCGCACCGGTCGATACGGTCGCGGAGGGCGAGTACCTCTACGCGGCAGTCGCCCGCATGCAACGGGAAGGGCGCCGGCACCTACCGGTTGTCGATGGCAACGGCCGCCTGACCGGCGTCCTCGACCTGCACGACGCGTTGTCTCAGTGCGCGCGGGAAACCGTCGATCAGATTCAGACATTGACGCAGACGGATTCGATCGACGGGCTAACGGCCCGCAAGATCGCCCAGGCTGTACTGGCGCGCCAGCTCGCCGAAGAAAATCTTCCCGTCGACCAGATACAGGCACTGATCAGCCAGATGAACGCCGACACCTACGCGCGGATTATCGACATGCAGATCGCCGCAATGGCGGACGAAGGGCTCGGATCGCCGCCGGTCGATTTCGACGTGATCACCATGGGCTCGGGCGCCCGGGGCGAAAGCATGATGTACCCGGACCAGGACAATGGTTTCGTCCTGGCTGATTACAGCGAGAATGACCATGCAGAGATTGACGTCTGGTTCATCGAACTCGCCGAGCGCATGACGAGAAGCCTCGACACGGTCGGGATACCGCTGTGCACGGGCTTCGTAATGGCTACCAACCCGCTGTGGCGCAAACCGATTGCCGATTGGCGGCGCCAGTTGGACTTCTGGTTCGAACGGCGGACGCCGAACCTGCTTCGGCACACGGAAATCATCTGCGATTTCGCGCCCGTCTGGGGCAGTGGAGCATTGGCGGCGGAGCTACGCCAAATGTTCATGGCGGCGGTGACGGGGAACGATCCGGTGCTGCGTGGCATCGGCAGCAGCGACGGCGTACATGGGCCGGCCCTGACGTGGTTCGGCGGCTTCATCACGGTGAAAGATCCGTCGGAGTACCGGGGTTACGTCAATCTGAAGCATTACGGTACGTTGCCTGTGGTTTCCGGCGCCCGCCTCATGGCTTTGCGGGCTGGCATATCCGATACATCAACCCTGTTGCGCCTCTCGAAATGCAACGAACAGGGCGGTTTCAAGCACGATGCCTATGACGAACTCGTCGCCGCGTATCGGCTCTCGGCGAGTGTCCTGCTGCACAGCCAGATCGATGAGTTCGAGGAAGGGCGCAAGGTCACCAACTTCGTCGACCCGAAGGCATTGACCCGGCGTCAGCGCGGCGACCTAAAGCGCGCCTTCAAGGCGATCCGGAATTTCCACGGCCGTATCCGGTTCGAATTTGCCGGCGAGGTCTTTTAAGCCTCAGAAGTCCAGGTCGAGCGCGAGGATGTCCTCGACCTTGACCGACCCCTTGATGGCGTGTCGCAGGGTTGTGACGCCGCGCGCCTCGAGCATTTCCAGCAACCGCACGAACACCTTGGCGGTCGCGATGCTGTCGCCGAGTGCGGTGTGGCGCCCTTCGATGTCGATGCCCATGCGTTCCGCCATGGCGTCAAGGGAGTGGTTCTTGCTGTCCTGATCGGCGAACACGGACAGGAGCAGGGTATCAAGCACAAGATTGTCGAAGCGGACACCCGAGGCCTCTTCCTTGAGCTTGAGAAACTTCATGTCAAAGGCGGCATTATGGGCAACCAGCACTGCGTCACCGACCCAATCCTTGAAGTCGCGGATGACGTCGGTGACAGGCGCCTCGCCCTTGACCATGTCATCCGTGATCCCGTGAAACCGGATCGATTCCTTCGGGATCGGCATGCCCGGATCGACAAGCCGCGAGAATGGCCGATCCTCATCGATCTCGCCATCAACGACCCGGACCCCGGCAATCGAGATGATCTCGTCGCCCGCGGTGGGCTTGAGACCGGTGGTTTCGGTATCGAACACGACGTAGGTCATCTGCCGGAGCGTCTTGCCGCCGAGTTCCTCGACGTGCATTGGCGGGTTCAGCTTGTCGAAGTCATAGAGTTCCGGCCGCGCCGGCAGGGCGCGCCCGTCACGTTCGCGCGCCGAGAGCAGGCGATCGAGCTGCCACCAGGTCAGCACCGCCAGCAATGTGAACCCGGCGCCCGGCCAGATCCAGCCAACCGCCGCGGCGGCCACGACGGCGGCAACGCCGCCCGCGCCAACGATCGCGAGTGCCGCTGCGCTCAACCGGCGAATGCTCATGGTCCGGACACGGGCGATGTGGTCCATCGGTTTCCCCGGTTCCTCCGCCCTATCGGCTGCCCATACCGTAAATCATGCGGGCGATCTCGCCTTCGAGCGGGAACGACAACATGCCCATGACGTCGTATCCCAACAGCCATGGCATGACGTAGAACCGGAACATGTAGAAAAACCATGCGACATAGAGCGGAATCATGATCGGATGAAGGAAGCCCGGTGTGATAGGCGCGAAGAGCCTGAGGAACGGGTTGGTCCCCTTAACGAACGCCTTCATGAAGAAGAACGGCGAGTCCTCGGGCAGGAAGATCGACATCGCAGACCGGCCGATGAGCGTCCACATGATCATGCCCAGAACGTAGTCGATAACGATGATGGGGAGTGAGAAGGGCGCCTCGGTCATGGGTCCTCTTGTTTTCTTGTTTATGTTTCTAGTTAGCACAAAAGAAAACCGGGGCGAAGCATACGCTTCGCCCCGGGAAAAGGTGAGAAACCCCTGCGCTTAGTGCTGCGCGCCGAGGATGGTATCGCCCCGCGGAATCCGCGTCGCGTCGACCATCTTCTGGGTCTCTTCGTCGGGTTCCGGCGTTGCCAGCGAAACCACGATCATCGCGATCAGGCTGACCGGCATGCCAATCATGCCGAACCGGAGGTGGTCGATGCCGAGCCACGGATCCATGCCGCCCCAGCGGATGGCATAGAGGTAGGCGGTACCGGCCACGAAACCGCAGACCATGCCTGCGATGGCGCCCTGCTTGTTGGCACGTTTCCACCAGACACCCAGCACCAGCGGGAAGAACAGGCCGGAGCAGGCGAAGTCGAACGCCCAGGCAACGGCACCGAGAATCCCGGTGAGCTTGAGGCTGGCAACCAACGCACCGGCTGCACCGATGACGATCAGCAGCACGCGGGCAACGATGAGACGGGTCCTCGTGTCCGCGTTCGGATCGATCATCTTGTAGTACAGGTCATGCGACAGCGCGTTGGCGATCGCAAGCAGCAGACCATCGGCGGTCGACATGGCGGCAGCCATACCACCCGCGGCGACAAGGCCGGAGATGACATACGGCAGACCGGCCATTTCCGGCGTCGCAAGGACGACGATGTCAGGCCGCATGGCAAACTCGTTGAGCTGCAGGATACCGTCACCGTTGACGTCTTGTAGCGCGAGCATGCCGACGGCGCTCCACTTCTGGATCCAGTCGAGAGACGTAACCTCGCTGAACGCCTGACCGATGATCGCGGTTGGCAGGCTCGGATCCAGCATCTGCAGCTTCGAGAAGGTCGCCAGGGCAGGCGCCGTGAAGTACAGAAGGAAGATGAAGAACAGCGACCAAGCCACCGAGGTCCGCGCATCGCGGACGGACGGCGTCGTGAAGTAGCGCATCAGGATGTGCGGCAGGGATGCCGTACCGGCCATCATGCAGAAGGCCAGTGTGATGAACTGCCAGCTCGAGGTCGCGGTTCCGGCCGCTTCGAAGTGCGGCGTTGTCAGGACCTTGAGGCCACCGAAATCCGTTGCGGCGGCGGCACCGAGGCCGACCATCTGTTCGAGCTCGCCGATCCGGGTCACGGCGTCACCGTAGGAGAAGTGCGGCATGATGCCGAAACCCTGCTTCGACGACATCCAGAACACCGGGATCAGGTAGGCGATGATCAGCACGATGTACTGCGCCACCTGTGTCCAGGTAACCGCCCGCATACCGCCGAGCATCGAGCACACCAGAATACCGGCAAGGCCGAACCAGACGCCGACCTCGAACGGGATGTTGAGGGCCCGTGAGGCGATCGTGCCTGTCGCGTTGATCTGCGCCGTCACGTAGGTGAACGAAGCGACGACGAGAACGATGACCGCACACAGCCGCGCCGCATTGCCGCCGTAACGCGTACCGAAATAGTCAAACACGGTGTAGCAGCCGAACTTGCGCAGATACGGCGCCATCAGCGAGGCCACGAGCACGTAACCGCCGGTCCAGCCGACGACGAACGCGAGATAGCTGTGACCGCCGAAGAATACGCCACCGGCGAGCGCGACGAACGACGCACCCGACATCCAGTCGGCTGCCGTCGCCATGCCGTTGAACAATGCCGGAACCTGGCGACCGGCGACGTAATACGCCGAGACTTCCATGGTCCGCGACAGAACGCCGATACCAGCGTATATCAAGATGGTGAAACCGACGAACATGATGCCGATGGCTTCCGCCGAGACACCCATCTGTTCGAGGATCGCCATCAGGATGATGAAGACGATAAACCCGCCCGTGTATAATCCGTAGATCTTGGGCAGATTGTCGATAAAGCTTCCTTGCATGTGCCTGTCCCCCTCAGTCGTCTTCGGCGACGCCGAATTCTCGGTCGATCGCATCCTGACGTTTGGCGAGATACCATATAAGTACCACGAAGACGATGAGCGAACCCTGCGCGGCCATGTAGTAGCCGAGCGGGAACCCGATGAACGTGGTTGAGTTCAACTCGTTTGCGAAGATGTGCACGACGAATGAGAACACGAACCATATTGCCAGAACCACAAAGGTCAGACTCTTCGTCTTCGCCCAGTGTCCGGCTAGATTAGCGTCAGACATAGCAAATTTTTCCCCTATTCTCTCCGACCAGCGACTGCCGAGAAGACGGCAACCGTTGCATGTTATTATTCAGTTTGAGGCAATGACGGTCCCGTAACCCACGGAAGACTCCCTCGACTGCCCCAAACTGCGTCCTCATTATTGTTCCCGCAACCACGCTACGGTCTTGCCGACCGCATCGAGCTCACGAGTCGGTAACCGATAGCATTTCCTTTTAATTGAAACAACATAACATTGATTGATGCAGTCTGTTCACGTTGTCGCGCAGCGCACAAAGGCCAAGTCCGCGCGCATCAACGACTTTTCCTGTCCGAACTAGTTATCGAATACAGGATTAATCTTCTCACTATCATTACTTGGACGTAATGCTGATGATTACTCAGGAGCGAACATAATTACATGATCGTCGATCGAAGGGCAGCGCGGCGTTAGCAGTTCCGGCTTCATGTTGCCGCGCGGTCGCGGGCAACGCCGCAACACGGGTGCGGAGCGCGAATCGGCGTCCCGATTCGGGTCCGGGCACTGCGCTGAAAGGGATGTTGGGGTGAGATACGCGACAAAAGAAAGGGGTCGGTGATTTCTCACCGACCCCAGTCTGCGCTCTTGAGGGAAGGGAGTATCCTGAGATCAGGAATACTTCCAAGACCAATAAGGCCACAATTCCCTGGCCAGTCCTGTGATTGGCGTCACACGGTACAGAAAAAAACGCTCCGATGCCGGATAGAATCTTATAATGTGTTGAAATAGTTCAATAAGAAATTACATACCGGGCGCCAGCGGGACGTTCTCGGCGTCGCCGTCCGGTGCTCGGCCGCAACGCGCCTCTGCCTCGTCGAGAATCCCCGGCACGTCGGCCAACGTCGCATGATGATGAAACGCGCCGCCCGGCACGATCCTGACGTTCGGTCCCTTGTAGCACGCGCCGAAACAGACCAGTCGCTCCAGTCGGATCGCCAGGTTGCGTTCGCGGATGCCGGCTTCCAGGGCATCGGCAATGGCGGCGCCGCCCAGCCCGCCGCAAGACGGCTTGTCGGTGCTGAACCGGTTGTTGATGCAAACAGCCAGAAAGGGCGGTTGCTTTGCGCTATCTTGTTCGGACACGTCCCAGACCCCGTAACGTCAACGCAACGATTTATCTGCCATTGCAGGCAACACGCTGGTGCGGTTTCAACTTAGGACGGCGCGCCCGGTTTCGGTCAAGCGGCAAACCAGCCAGTCCGGTTTGACCGGGTTTGCGAACCACGGCTCAACCCAACCTCGATCGAGGCAGGTCTTGACTGTGCGTTCGCTGATCTTCTGACCGTATTCGTCGAAGAGCGGCAGCTTGCCACCGGCCTGTTCAAGGCCGCGGACGAGCCACCGACGCTGGTGCGGCGTAGGGGCGCCGCCGGGCACCCGGACCCGTTTTTCCGCGCCCTTGGGCATTGTCGCGACCGGTTTCGGGAACGAACGAACGATTCCCTTGCGCCCCGGTCTCACGTCAGACCTGGATGGACCGGGCGATTGGCTCCCGACCGGGAGGCGATACACGTTGTCGCGATGCGCTTGTTTAGACCCGCTGGACATGTGGCCCCCTGATGAACGATCGGCGAAATTGTTAACGTCTCGAACACCATCCTAGGTCTAGAGCATTGAAAATACCATAATTTTTCTGAACATGGTTAACGCAGAGGCAGCGTGACCGTGGCGACGGCCTGGGCCGCGATACCTTCCTCGCGGCCGGTGAAGCCGAGTCGCTCCGTCGTCGTCGCCTTGATACTGACCCGACCGGCCTCGATACCGAGTACCTCCGCGGTCCGCTCGACCATGTCCCGGCGACGCGGGCCGACCTTCGGTCGCTCGCAGATCAACGTGACGTCGACATGGACGATGCGGCCACCCTGTTCCCGCAAAAGCGCCGCGGCGTGCCGGAGAAAGCGGTCGGACGACGCATCCGCGTACGCGGGATCTGACGGCGGAAAATGACTGCCGATGTCGCCGGCACCGATGCTCCCGAGCAGCGCGTCGGTGAGGGCGTGCCAACCGACGTCAGCATCCGAATGGCCGGCCAACCCATGATCGTGCGGTATCGCCACGCCGCACAGCGTCACGAAAGTGCCGGCACCGAACCGGTGAACGTCAAAACCGCTTCCGATCCGGGTTTCCGTCGAACCCGCCGCCAGGCTCTCGGCACGGGCAAAATCTCCGGCGGACGTGATCTTGATGTTGTCCTCGGATCCCTGGACGATCGCCACACTCAACCCCGCGGATTCCGCTATGTGCGCGTCGTCCGTCCATTCCGTCTGCTGACGTTCGTCGACATTCTCGTGCGCCTTGAGGATCGCGGGGAAAAGAAAAGCCTGGGGTGTCTGCGCCCGCCACAGCCCGTCGCGGCTGACGGTCGACCGGCACGTGCACCCGTCGTCGGAGCGCTTCAACGTATCCGTGACAGGCAGCGCGGGGATCGCACCATCGTTCGTTGCGAGGGCATCAATGACTCGGTGAACGAGCGCAGAGTCGGCGAATGGCCTTGCCGCGTCGTGGATCAGGACGATTTCCGGCGGATCGTCATTCAGCGCCCTGAGTCCGTTGAGCGCCGATTCCCGGCGAGTGGACCCGCCGTCGACGACGGTGGCGATATTCGGGCCGCCCTCAAGGGCCGCGGCGAACAAGGGCCTGTCGTCGGGATGAATGACGGCGACGAGGCGGCCAATTCCGGCATCGGCCAGCGCAGCAAAAGACCGGCGGATCATCGGCACACCGCCGACGGTCCGGTACTGCTTGGGCACATCGCCGCCGGCGCGGCTGCCGCGCCCGCCCGCCACGACGATCGCGGCGACCCGAGAGCCAGTCGTTGATTCTATCGGCGACACGTTACCCATCCTTCACTTCAGCCGGCCGCGCCGGCATCGCCCGAAGCAAACCGTAGGCGCTGTGCCGTGGTTTTGACCAGCGTTTCGATGAGGCTTGCCACGCCCCCCTCGTTCGTGATCCTTAGGCATCTTCTTGGCAACGGGTTTGGACTGCGCGATGACCAATTCGGCCATCACCAGCGTACTTGCAGCACTGGCGTTGCTGCCGGCTCTCTTTGCGTCGCTCAAATCGCGCGACCGGGCAGACGGTATCTATCGTGCCGCCGTGTTCCTCGCCATCGTCGGTCCGGCATACTGGCTGATTTCCGCTGGCACGCACGGCTGGACCCGCGATCTCGCGGGCGCTTTGTGGGCAAGCGTCGCGGCAACGATCGTGGTGTACGCGGTCGTCGCGCTCATGACCCGAGCCGGCTGGCGGCTCGGCGTCATCGTGTTCCCCTATGTTTCGATCATTGCCGCCATCGCCGCCTTGCGGGCGTCGACGGCCGATACTGGTCCCGTTCTTGGCGGGGGCCCGGCCGGCTGGCTCGTCGTCCACGCGGTCACATCCGTGCTGACCTATGCGGTCGCGACTGTTGGTGCGATTGCCGCCGCCGCCGGCTATGTTCAGCAGCGGGCCCTGAAGGACAAGTCGCCGACAAGCCTGTCGAGGCGGCTGCCGTCGCTTGCCGACTGCGACGCGCTTCAGATCAGGCTTTTGGGCCTGTGTGCCCTGGTTCTGGGGTTCGGCCTGCTGAGCGGAACCGCGACCTCGCTTGCGCGAGAGGGAGTCTGGTTCTCACTGGACCACAAGACCATCCTGGGCGCGCTCGCTTTCATCGTGATTTCGGTGTTGTTGGTCGCCAACCGTCGAGGCGATGTCCGGGCTCGTCAGATCGGGCGCGCCGCGCTGTCGGCCTACTTGCTTCTGACATTGGCCTACGTCGGGGTAAAAGTGGTCACCGACGTCATGCTCTGACACGCCGTCATGAACGTCGGTCATTTTGCGTTCAACCGCTTATCTCCATTGCAATTTCGCCATATTTGCCTAATAAGTAGGCACCTCCCGGACGAATGCTGGATAAAATCACCATGAGCCTGAAAATCGGCCCCGTCGAACTCGACAGCAACGTTGTACTCGCCCCGATGTCCGGCGTCACGGACCTGCCGTTCCGGCGCCTGGTCAAACGCTTCGGTGCCGGACTGGTCGTGTCGGAAATGATCGCCAGCAAGGCGATGGTCCATGCCGCGCGGAAGACCCTCAAGATGTCGAGCAATTGCGCCGAGGAGCAGCCGATGTCGGTGCAACTGGCTGGCTGCGAGCCCGAGGTCATGGCTGAGGCCGCGCGGCTCAACGAGGACCGCGGGGCAGCGCTGATCGACATCAACATGGGCTGCCCGGTCAAGAAGGTGACCAACGGCGATGCCGGATCGGCGTTGATGCGCGACCTCGACCACGCGAAACGTATCCTCGAGGCGACGGTGAACGCCGTCTCTCTGCCGGTGACCCTGAAAATGCGGACCGGTTGGGACGACAACACGCGCAATGCGCCGGAGCTGGCGAAAATCGCCGAGCAGGCGGGCATTCGCTCGATCGCCGTGCACGGACGCACGCGCTGCCAGTTCTACAAGGGACGCGCCGACTGGGCGTACATTTCCAAGGTCAAGGAAGCCGTCGGCATTCCGGTTTTTGCGAACGGCGACATAGAAACGCTCGACGATGCGGCCCGCTGTCTCGAACAATCCGGCGCAGACGGCTTGCTGATTGGCCGCGGCGCCTACGGCCGCCCCTGGTTCCTCAACCAGGTCGAGCGTTTTCTTGCCACCGGCGAACGCGTCGATAATCCGCCACTGGAAGTTCAGCGGGACACGCTCCTCGAACACTATGAAACCATGCTGTCGCATTACGGAACGGATGCCGGCGTTCGGATCGCGCGCAAGCACATCGGCTGGTACTCGAAGGGCCTGCCGTCCTCCGCAGAGTTCCGTCAATCGGTCAATCAGGAGCCTGATCCGTCGCGTGTCCGCGCCGCGATCGTGGCGTTCTACGGGCCGCTGATCGATCGCCAGGACAACATCGCGGACAGCGAGACCCAACCGGAAACCAGAGCCGCCTGATGAACGCGCACCTTGCGCCGAGAGTCAGTATCGATCCGGCCGAAAACGGCATGACGGACGAAGCCGCAGAGCTGACGGCTGCCAGTATTCTCGGCGTCCTCGACAACCCGATTATCGTTCTCGATGCGCGGCTGACGATCTGCTACGCCAACATGGCGGCCGAGACCTTTCTCCGTCGGGCCGTTCGCCAACTCCTCAGCCGACCGCTGAGCCGGGTACTTCCGAATTCGGACCAGTGGCTCCCGGTGTTGGAACTGGCCCGCGACGGCGGCATGAAAACATCGGAACGTGGCATCACCATCCGTTTTCCGTACGAAGGTTCGGACCACGTCGTCGATTTCAACGCCTCGCCGATCGGCGACAGCTCGGGCCAACTCGTCGTCTCGCTGCACGAGACCACGGTCAGCCATCAGGTCGACCGGCGCATGGGTTTTCTCGGTGCGGCCCAGTCGGTGACGGGCATGGCCGCAGTCCTCGCGCATGAAATCAAGAATCCGTTATCGGGTATTCGCGGCGCGTCGCAGCTGCTCGAGAGTACCATCGGTGACAACGACCGATCGTTGACAGCACTGATCCGTTCCGAAGTCGATCGGATCTGCGGCTTGGTCGATCGCATGACGATCCCGACCCAGGACGTGAAGATGCTGGAATCCCCAGTCAACATCCACGAAGTCCTCGATCGGGTACAGCAACTGGCCCAGACAGGTTTCGGATCGCACGTCCATTTCGTCACCCACTACGACCCGTCACTGCCGGACGTGAAGGGTGACCAAGATCTTCTGATTCAGGCCTTCCTGAACCTGATCAAGAACGCGGTCGAGGCCTGTCCGCCCAAGAAGGGACAAATCCGGCTGGCGACAGCGTACCGTTCGGGCATCGGCATGACGTCTCCGCAGGACGGCGCCCGACAAAAGCTTGGCGTGGAGGTAACCATCACCGACAACGGCCCCGGCATCGATCCGTCAGTTCGTCAGCGGTTGTTCGAACCCTTCATCACCTCGAAGCGGAACGGCAGCGGCCTCGGGCTCGCGCTGACCGCCAAGATCATCAGCGACCTTGGCGGCATGATCGACTGCGAAAGCCTCGTCGAAAGCGGCGGCGAGGGCACAATGTTCCGAACCTTACTGCCGATTTACGGCAAGTTGGCGCGGCAAGTGCCATGAGTACGGAAAAACGTCACATTCTAGTGGCCGACGACGACACCGGAATCCGAACCGTGGTGACCCAGGCGCTCGAGCGTGCCGGCCATGCCGTCACGCCGTTTTCCGACGGCAAGTCGCTGATGCAGTGGGTCGAAAACCATGAAGGAGATCTGGTGATCACGGATGTCGTGCTGCCCGACGACAATGGTCTCGACATGATCCCGCGCATTCAGGCGGTGCGACCCAACATGCCGATCATCGTCATGAGTGCCCAAAGCACCCTGATGACGGCCGTCCGCGCAAGCGAACTCGGCGCCCTGGACTACCTCCCAAAACCATTTGATATCAATAAATTGACAAGCGTTGTTTCGAGAGCGCTGGAAGTTCAGGCGAGGGAGGCGGCAACTGAACCTGTGGCGGTCGACGCCAGCCTGCCGATTATCGGACGTTCCGCCGCCATGCAGGATATCTACCGGACGATTGCCCGGCTCCTGCCGACCGATTTGACGGTGATGGTTGTCGGCGAGTCCGGAACCGGCAAGGAACTCGTCGCCCGAGCGCTTCACGACTTCGGTCATCGCTCAGAAGGCCCGTTCGTCGCGGTAAACATGGCCGCCATTCCACGCGAGCTGATCGAGAGCGAACTCTTCGGCCATGAGAAGGGCGCATTTACCGGTGCCGTTCATAGCCAACCCGGCCGATTCGCGTTGGCGGAAGGCGGGACCCTGTTCCTCGACGAGATCGGCGATATGCCGCCGGAGGCCCAAACGCGTCTTCTCCGCGTTCTGCAGGAGGGCGAGTACACCACGGTGGGCGGTCAGGTCACCAAGAAAACCAATGTCCGGATTGTCGCCGCGACACACCGCGATTTGCGACAACTGATAGCCGACGGCCGTTTCCGCGAGGATTTGTTCTTCCGCTTGAATGTCGTACCGATCCGAATTCCCCCGTTGCGTGAGCGTTTAGAGGACATCTCTGAGCTCGCCGCCTACTTCCTGAGCGAATCAGCCGAGCAGGGACTCCCGGCGCGCAAACTGTCGGACGGCGCGCTTGCCGCTCTCGCGCAACATCAATGGCCGGGGAACATCCGCGAACTGGAGCATCTCATCCAGCGACTATGCATTCTATCGCCCGACGACGTTATCGGCGCAGACCTCGTGGCGGCGGAACTTCGTGCGGGCGAGGCCGCCGACGGCGAGGCCGTCGCTACCGAAGGTCGTGCCAATGGTCTCGGGGAGGCGGTCGAATACCACTTGAACCGTTATTTTCAGGCCCACCGTGGCCATTTGCCGTCACCGGGATTGCATGATCGAATTCTTCGGGAGGTCGAGCGGCCGCTGGTGGAGATCACCCTGGCGGCGACAAACGGAAACCAGATCAAGGCGGCCGAGGTCCTGGGACTGAACCGGAACACCCTGCGCAAGAAGATCCGCGAGCTGAACATCGACATACCGAGAGGCCGGAGCCGATGAATCAAGCCGCAAGTCCACGTCCGTCAAACCTGTTCTCCAGCTTTCTCCAGTGGGCGGAACGCGTCCGTGTGACGCGCCTCCTGGCCTATCTTGTCGCCACGCTGGCAGTTGCGGCGGGAATTGCGACGGTCTCGACGATGTCCGGACGCCAGCACGACCTCGATACGGTGCTGTACCTGCTTTACGTGGATACCGCGCTACTGTTGACGCTATCGGCCCTGATTGTCGCCAAGCTCGTCCGTGTCTGGCTCGAAAGGCGCAAAGGACGAAGTGGAGCTGGTTTCCACGGCAGACTGGTTCTGATGTTCAGTCTGATCGCCGTGACGCCGGCGGTTCTGGTGGCGATATTCTCGGCTGTGTTCCTCAACTTGGGCATGCAGGGATGGTTCGACGACCGGATCCGGAATGCAATTGAACAGTCGACCCAGGTCGCCAATGCCTATCTCCATGAACATCGCCAGGCCGTACGCGGTGACATCCTCGCAATGGCAAACGACCTCAATCGTGAGGCCCCGGCTCTGGCCAACAATCCGGCGCGTTTCAGTCGGGTCCTGACGACCCAGGCCGCCATCCGCAACCTCCCTGAGGCGATCGTCACCGACCGGTCGGGAAACATTCTGGCTCGCACGCCGTTCAGCCAGTCCTTGGCGTTCGACCTCGCGCCGCTCGCGGCGTTCGAGGATGCCGAGGACGGCGACGTCGTGACAATGACCAACGAACAGGATGACCGAATTCGTGCCATGGTACGGTTATCCCGCTTCGTTGACGCCTACCTCGTGGTCGGTCGTTTCGTCGACCCACAGGTCGTCGACTACATTTCGAAGGTCGAACGCGGCGCGGCGCAGTATCGCAGCGTCGAGGAGCGCCGTGGCGGCTTGCAAGTAACCTTTGTCATGCTGTTCTCAGTTGTCGCGTTGCTGTTGCTGCTGGCGGCGGCGTGGGTCGGGCTTAATCTCGCGACCCGGTACGCCCGGCCGATCGGGCTCCTCGCCGACGCCGCGGAGAAGGTCCGAGAGGGCGACCTCGATGTCTACGTCGAACGCGACGGCGGCGTCGCCGAGATCGACACTCTGGTGGACGCATTCAATCGGATGGCCCAGCAACTCGAGAACCAGAAGCAGGGATTGCTCGACGCCAATAGGGAGCTGGACGAGCGGCGGCGATTCACCGAGACCGTGCTAGCGGGTGTTTCCGCCGGTGTCGTCGGTCTCGACACCGAGGGCCGGCTGCACCTGCCGAACCGGTCATCGTCAAAGTTGCTGGGGATCGACCTCAATGCGCGGATCGGCGAGGCACTGGGTGACGTCGTTCCAGAGATGGCACCATTGATCGGCGAGGCGATGTCTGGCCCGCATCGCCAAATCGAGCGCGAGATCGCGGCGAAGATCGGAGAGGAAGATCGCACGCTGCTGGTGCGCGTTGCGGCCGAGCGGCTGGGGGTCGACGAGATCATCGGTTTTGTCGTCACTTTCGACGATATCACCGACCTCGAGGCGGCGCAGCGCAAGGCTGCCTGGGCCGATGTTGCCCGCCGTATCGCGCACGAAATCCGCAACCCGTTAACGCCGATCCAACTGGCCGCCGAGCGCCTCAAGCGGCGATACCTCAATGAAATCAAGAGCGATCCGGACACCTTCCTGAACTGCACCGAAACCATCGTCCGGCAGGTCAAGGACATCGGCCGCATGGTCGACGAGTTTTCCTCGTTTGCGCGCATGCCGGACCCGGAGATGCGATCGCACGACCTTGCGGCCATCTGTCGCGACGTCGTTTTCCTCGAGGACAATCGGGACGACAGCATTTCCGTCACCTTCGAGGGCCCCGACGTACCGGTCCCTGTTATCTGTGATCGTGAGCAAATGTCACGGGCCATCGGCAACCTGATCAAGAACGCAAGCGAGTCCGTCAGAACACGGTTGAGCAAGACACCATCACCGCCCGGTGAGATATTGATCGCGCTGGCTGAAGCCCGCGAGGGAAGCGAGTCGCATCTCACCGTGACGGTGACCGACAACGGCATCGGCCTGCCGCGCGAAAATCGCAGTCGCCTGACGGAGCCATACGTGACCAGTCGGGAAAAGGGTACCGGGCTCGGCCTCGCGATCGTCAAGAAGATCATCGAGGATCATGCCGGACTTCTCCGGCTCGAGGATGTCACGGACGAGAACAGCGGTGTGCTGTGCGGTGCGCGGGCCGTCCTGACGCTAAAGATGGACACCAATGCAGACAGAACGGCCGATGCCGACACGGTTCGCGTCGCCGGCGCGTCGGGAGCGGGTTAAGACGATGGCAACCGACATTCTCGTCGTCGATGACGAAAACGACATTAGGTCCCTGGTCTGCGGATTGCTCGAAGACGAAGGTTTTGACACACGCGAAGCCGCCAACAGCCAAGGCGCCCTCGCGGAATTCGAGCGCCGGAAACCGTCCCTCGTGCTGCTTGATATCTGGCTGCAGCAAAGCGAGCTCGACGGCCTGGGCATACTGAAGCGCATCAAGGAAACGCACGACGACGTACCGGTCGTCATGATGAGCGGACACGGCACCGTCGAGACCGCCGTCCAGGCAATCAAGGACGGCGCCTATGATTTTGTCGAGAAACCGTTCCAGGCCGACAGGCTACTGCTGGCCGTCAACCGCGCGCTCGATACAGCACGACTGCGCCGCGAGAACACCGAACTGCGCCAGCAAGCGGGGAACGATCCGGTCGTTATCGGCGACTCACATCTAATCCGAGAGATACGGCAATCCATCGAGCGCGTTGCCCCGACCAATAGCCGGGTGCTGATCGTCGGCCCGCCCGGTTCCGGCAAGGAGCTGCTGGCACGTCAAATTCACGCCATGTCGATGCGGGCGGGTGCGCCGCTGGTCGTTCTCAACTGCGCCACCCTGGCGCCGGAACGCATGGAAATCGAACTATTCGGCAGCGAAGGTCAGGACGGAACCGGACGCAAGGTCGGGCTGTTCGAACAGGCCCATGGCGGCACCCTGCTGCTTGACGAAGTCGCCGACATGCCGCTGGAAACCCAGGGCAAGATCGTCCGCGTCCTCCAGGAGCAGGTCTTCGTGCGCGCCGGCGGCACCAACCCGGTCGAAGTCGACGTCCGGGTGATCGCAACCACCAGCAAGGATCTCGCCGCAGCGATAGAGGCCGGAAAGTTCCGTGAGGACCTCTATTACCGACTGAACGTCGTGCCGCTATCGGCGCCACCGCTGCGCGCCCACCGAGAGGACGTGGCATTGCTGGCCAATCACTTCATGGAACGCGCCGCCGCCCGTTCGGGTCGGCAGCCCCGCACCATCGCGCCGGATGCGCTGGCGGCCCTGCAGGCTCACTCATGGCCGGGCAACGTGCGCGAGCTGCGCAACGTCGTCGAACGGCTGCTGATCATGGCGCCGGGCGACCAGCAGCAACCGATCGGATACGACATGCTGCCGGCGGAGCTGACGGGCACCGCGGACCAGGACGGGAAATCCGCCGCCGCCGGCGCTGTCATCGGCATGCCGCTGCGCGAAGCACGAGAGAGCTTCGAGCGAGATTACCTCGCCGCGCAACTGGACCGGTTTGCCGGAAACATTTCACGCACGGCCGAGTTTATCGGCATGGAGCGATCGGCGCTTCACCGCAAGCTCAAAAATCTGGGGATCACGTCTTGAGAGCGCTATGGTTCGCGCCTTATCAATGGCGGACTCCGAGGGATAGGACGACGACATGAAGGTTCTGATTTGCGGCGCAGGGCAGGTCGGTTTCAGCATCGCCCGCCATCTGGCGCTCGAGAACAACGACGTCGCCGTCATCGACCGTTCTCCGGAACTGATCCGCACGATCAACGACACGCTGGATGCGACCGGGTTCGTCGGTCACGCATCGAACCCCGATCATCTCGAGGCCGCCGGCGTCGCCGACGCCGACATGATTATTGCGGTGACCTATGCCGACGAGGTCAACATGGTCGCCTGTCAGGTCGCGCACTCGCTGTTCGACGTCCCGACCAAGATCGCCCGGGTCCGGGAACAGAGTTATCTGAACCCGGCGTGGTCCAATCTGTTCTCACGAGACCACCTGCCGATCGACGTGATCATTTCGCCTGAGCGCGAGGTGGCGCGCGCGGTCAGCCGCCGTCTCAGCGTCCCGGGAGCCCTCGAGATGATTCCGCTGGCCGACGGCCGGGTACAGTTGCTCGGCGTGCGCTGCTCGCCGCAGTGTCCGTTGATCAACACGCCGCTCCGCCAGCTGACCCATCTGTTTCCGGACCTCGACATCGCGATCCTCGGCATGATGCGCGAAGGCGAGACCTTGTTGCCGACCGGCGACGACCAGATGCTGGTCGACGACGAGGTCTACTTCGTCGTCGATTCGGAGCACGTGCAGCGCGCCATGGCGGCGTTCGGCGTCGAGCGGATCGAGGCGCGTCGCCTGCTGATTTTCGGCGGCGGCAACATCGGACGCTTCCTCGCCCAGGAAATCGAACGAGACTTCCCGTGGGTCAACGCAAAGATCGTCGAATCCAACCACGACCGGGCACGCATGCTGGCATCCGAGCTGGACCGGACGGTCGTGCTCAACGGCGACGTGCTCGATCCCGACCTGTTGAGCGAGGCGAACGTGTCTTCGACCGAAACGGTGGTCGCCGTCACCAACGACGACGAGACCAATATTCTCTCGTCGCTGCTGGCCAAGCGCTATGGGTCACAGCGCGCCATTACCCTGGTCA
The DNA here is from genome assembly GCA_040219295.1 of Rhodospirillales bacterium. GTDB lineage: Bacteria > Pseudomonadota > Alphaproteobacteria > Rhodospirillales > Casp-alpha2 > JAVJST01. The sequence goes on along the minus strand of JAVJST010000001.1, from coordinate 283,557 downwards.
ACAAAAGCGTGTACGAGGGGCTTGTCGGATCGCTTGGCATCGACGTGGTCGTCAATCCACGCAATATCACGGTCTCGACCATCCTCCAGTATGTCCGCCGCGGCCGCATCCATTCGGTCCACACGCTGCGCGAGGGATTCGGCGAGCTCATTGAGGCCGAGGCGCTCGAGACGTCCGACCTGGTCGGTAAGCCGATCAAGGAGATCAGTATTCCGCACGGCATCCTGTTCGGCGCGATCCTGCGCGACGGCGAGGTGATCGTGCCGCGCGGCAACACCGTCATCCAGAGCAATGACCGCGTCATTCTGTTTGCCTCGGCGAGCGCCGTCCGCAAGGTCGAGCAGATGTTCTCGGTCCAGCTCGAGTATTTCTGAGGAGCAACGCTACAGATGTCCCGCATCGCCTACGTCAACGGGGTTTACGTGCCCCACGCCGATGCCGCCGTTCACGTCGAGGACCGGGGTTACCAGTTTGCCGACGGCGTCTACGAAGTCGTTACCGTCGTCGACGGCAAGCTGATCGACGAGGAGCCCCACCTCGACCGGCTCGACCGTTCGCTGCGGGAACTGGACATGGCGTCGCCGATGGGCCGGCCATCGCTCAAGTTCGTCCTCCGCGAAATCGTTCGGCGAAACCGGGTCAGGACCGGTATCGTCTACTTCCAGGTTACCAGAGGGGTTGCCAAACGGGACCATCCGTACCCCAGGCCGCCGGTCAGCCCATCCATCGTAGCGACGGCGAAGTCGATGCCGGCGCTCGCCAGGCCACCGAGCCCGGACGGCATCTCGGTCGTTACCGTGCCGGATATCCGCTGGGGCCGCTGCGACATCAAGACGGTCGGGCTGCTGCCGAACTGCATGGCCAAGCAGCATGCCGTCGAATCTGGCGCCAACGACGCCTGGATGACGGACGAGAACGGCAACGTCACCGAAGGATCAGCGTCGAACGCCTGGATCGTGACAGCCGACGGCGAACTTGTGACCCGGCCGACGTCGGACAATATCCTCAACGGCATCACGCGCCGGCGCATGACGTCGATCGCCGAGCAGCAGGGCCTCAAGATCGTCGAGCGCGCCTTCAGCGTCGACGAAGCGAAGAACGCAAAGGAAGCATTTCAGACCAGTGCATCCGGATTTCCCAAGCCGGTTACCCGGATCGACGGGACCTCGGTCGGTAACGGCCGGATGGGCGAATTGACCGCTAAACTGCATGAACACTACATGGCATTCGTCGCCGATGCACCGGCTACCTGAACCGGTTCCGCAATGACCCTCGACCGTACGACGACCAGTCCGAAGGCCGTGTTGCTCGACTGGGACAACACGCTCGTCTCGTCCTGGGACATCATCCACGACGCCATGAACGTCACGCTGACCCGGTTCGGTCACGAACCCTGGAGCCTCGCGGATATCAGGGGCAGGGTCCGCAAGTCCATGCGCGACAGCTTCCCGGAACTGTTCGGTGACGCCTGGGAAGAGGCGAGGGAGGTGTTTTTCGACCGGTTTCGTGAAATTCACGTGGATCGCCTCACGTTGTTGCCAGGGGCCGAGGAAATGATCCGCCGCCTGGCCGACAGCGACCTGCATCTGGCGATCGTCAGTAACAAGACGGGAGATTTTCTTCGTGCAGAGATCGCGCACCTGGGCTGGACCAACCTGTTCGACGGCATCGTCGGCGCGACGGACGCGTCCCGGGACAAGCCGGCCATCGAGCCGGTCCGCTTGGCGCTCGGCGACAGCGGGATCGAACCGGGCCCGGCGGTCTGGTTTGCCGGCGACGCGGATATCGATCTGCAATGCGCCCACGGTGCCGGGGCGACGGCCGTGCTGATCCGGCCCGAGCCGCCGGTCAGCGGAGAGTTCGGCGATACGCCGCCGCACCATCACGTGGCCGATTGCCACGCTTTCTTGCAACTCATCGAAATCAACCGACGATGAATTGGAATTATTGCGGTTTTCGCGTAAGCTGGATGACGTTTCGCGCTGATTGGGGGGGCCGGATTCGGGGGAATCGTCCTGATGGGAGGCTGGCAATCCTGCAATCAACAAGCGACCAAACAAGAAACTGAACAATAAGAACAGAGAAAAGGCAGACAAAATGGCCGCTGACAAATCCCAAAACGTTCAGGACGTCTTTCTGAACTACATCCGAAAAAACAAGACACCGGTCACGGTCTTCCTCGTGAACGGGGTTAAGCTGCAGGGCATCGTCACCTGGTTCGATAACTTCTCGGTTCTTTTGCGCCGCGACGGTCATACGCAGCTTGTCTACAAGCACGCAATTTCAACCGTGATGCCGTCTGCGCCGGTACAACTGTTTGAACCCGATACGGATGAGTCCGACAGTCCCGTTGACTGACGCCTCGCGCCGGAGGGCGTGCTGTCTGTGACAACTGAAAACGCGGGGCAGCGCAAGCCGCTTGAGCGATGCGCGGTCATCCATCCCGATATCGTTCGCGATCGTTCGCGACGTGCCCCTGAGGCCCGCCTCGACGAAACCGTGGGGCTTGCGCGGGCGATCGAGCTCGATATCGCGCTGGCCGAAATCGTCCGCGTGACCAGGCCGTCTCCGGCGACGCTGATCGGCGGCGGCGCGGTCGACCAGATCGCGACCGCGATCGGCATCGACGATCGTGACGACGAAGCGGAGCCCGACGAGGACACACCCAGGCGTCGGGCCGACAGGCGAAAGCCTCGGGCGAAACCGGAACCGGATGTCGACGTCATCATCGTCAATGCCGCCCTGACGCCGATCCAGCAACGCAACCTGGAGCGCCGCTGGCATTGCAAGGTGATCGACCGCACGGGCCTGATCCTCGAGATCTTTGCCAGCCGGGCGCGGACCCGCGAAGGCCGCCTTCAGGTCGAACTCGCGCAGCTGACGTACCAACGCAGCCGCCTGGTGCGAAGCTGGACCCACCTCGAGCGCCAGCGCGGTGGCGTCGGGTTCATGGGGGGGCCGGGTGAAACCCAGATCGAAACGGACAGGCGCCTGATCGATGACCGGATCGTTCTGATCAAACGTCAGCTCGGCAACGTCGAGCGCACGCGCAAGCTGCATCGCGACGCCCGCCAACGGGTGCCGTACTCGACCGTTGCGCTGGTCGGCTACACCAACGCGGGCAAGTCTACGTTGTTCAATCGCTTGTCGGACGCCAGCGTCGTTGCCCGCGATCAGTTGTTCGCAACCCTCGACCCGACGATGCGCCGCATTCGGCTGCCGTCTGGCAGCGACGCAATCCTCTCGGACACGGTCGGCTTCGTTTCAGAGTTGCCCCACGAACTCGTGGATGCGTTCAAGGCGACGCTCGAGGAAGTCCGCGAGGCGGATCTCATTCTGCATGTCCGTGACATCGCCCACCCCGATACGGAAGCGCAGTACGAGGACGTCCTCACGGTGTTGCGTGAAATGGGCGTTCTTGATGACGGATCTGATGCTGCAACTGCCATCGAACACGAACCGCCGCCGATCCTCGACGTCATCAACAAGATCGACATGGTCGACGAGGAAGATCGGATTGTCCTTGCCAATCGCGTCGAGCGCCAAGGAGACAACCGGCCCGCAGTGACGGTGTCCGCCATGACGGGCGAGGGTTGCCCGGCATTGTTGGCGAAGATCGACGAGCTTCTAAATTCGAACAGGATGCAGCTCGACGTCACGGTCGACTACGGCGACGGCAGTACGCTCGCGTGGCTCTATGACCGGGGCGAGGTGATCTCGCGCGCCGATGCCGAGAACGGCGTCAGACTGTCCGTGAAGCTGAGTCCGGGCGACGCCGAGCGTCTGGCACGCCGACAGGGACGCTGACGATCTTGCCGGCTCAGCCGGCGATCTCGAACATGCCTTCGACTTCGACCGCGACGCCGAGTGGCAGGCTCACGCACCCCACCGCCGCCCGCGCATGCTGACCGGCATCGCCGAAGACTTCCTTCATCAGGTCGGATGCGCCGTTGATCACCTTGGGATGATCCTTGAAATCGGGCGTCGCATTGACGAAACCGCCCAGCCGGACGACCCGCGTGACACGGTCCAGATCACCGTCACACGCTGCGCGGAGCTGGGCCAGCAGATTGACGGCACAAAGCCGGGCGGCCTGATACCCCTCGTCGACGCCGAAATCATCGCCGAGTTTTCCGACGAAACGGACTTCGCCGTTGTCGAGCGTCACCTGGCCCGACACGATCACGAGATTACCCGTCCGGACAAACGGAACGTAGCTTGCAACCGGCACCGCCGGGGTCGGCAGGACGACATCCAGTTCGGCAAGTCGGGCATCGATTTTTCCAGTCATGTCGGGGCTCCTCTCCTGAAACATAGCGCGGCCGGCGGGCACAATACGCCAGCCTCCACGGCGCGGCTAGACATTGCCGCGTTGGCAACGGCAAAATCAACGACATGACGGGTGCCGAGAACAAGTCGTACGAACTGACCCACTGGGATCGCCGGTTTCTGCAACTGGCGCGCTTTATCGCGCAGTGGTCGAAGGATCCCAGTACCAAGGTGGGCTGCATCATCGTCGACGACATGAAACGGATCGTATCGACCGGTTTCAACGGCTTGCCCAGCGGCGTCGAAGACACGCTGGAACGTCTCAGCGACCGGGCGGTGAAGTACAAGATGGTCGTTCATGCGGAGCGCAACGCAATCATCGACGCCAAACGCAATCTCGCGGGAATGACCGCCTATGTCTGGCCCATCATGCCGTGCAGCGAGTGTGCCGCCATGATCATTCAGGCCGGCATCGCAAGGGTCATAGCGCCCGAGACCGACGACCAGCGGTTAATCGAGAGCTGCCGGTTCGACCTTACCGGTCAGATGTTCGAGGAAGCGGGTATCCGGCTGGCGCTGGTCGATCCCGGCTCGATCGGCGATCCGCAACTGCCGTAACACCAGCCCGGTGTCAGATCTGAAGAGAGTCGCCCTCGGCAGGAGCGATGCACTCGACGTCGGACTTCAGCTTCGCGAGTTCGTCGCGAACCATCTTCAGCTTTTCGTCGATATCGTCGTCATTCTGGTCCGGGTCGTGATGGTAGAGGCAGAGAGTCTTGACCTCGGCGTTGGCGGCGAGTTCGGCAACCTTGCTGAGGCAGGAATGACCCCAACCGACCTTGGTCATGTACTCGTCGTCCGTATAGGTCGAGTCGGTGATCAGCACGTCGGTACCGCGCACGAAATCGGCGAGCTTCTTCTCGTAACCCGAATTGTGGCGGCCACTATCGTGCAAAAACATCTCGTTATCCGTGATGTAGCAAACCGAGCGATCGTCGTACGTCACCTTGAACCCGAGGCAGATGCCCGGATGACTGAGCAGCATCGTCTCAACCTTGATGCCCTCGATCTCGATCTCCTCTTCGCCCAGGTCGCGGAAATAGACGCGCGCCCCGAACTCCTTGAGCGTGATCGGGAAATAGACACCGTCCATCTGAGCCGACGCAATCTCGCGCATCGTCAACGCGCCGTGGCGCGCGCCGATGATCTCGAACTCGTTGCCCGGCACATACAGCGGAACGAAGAACGGCAGCGCATTGATGTGATCCCAGTGCGGGTGGGAAATGAATATCTTCGCGCTGATGGACTTCTTGCCCCTGGCCATCAGGTGGTTCGACAGCTGCTTGATGCCCGATCCGGCGTCGAACACGAACATCTGCCCGCGCGGAAACTCGAGCGAGACGCAGTTCGTGTTGCCACCGTACCGGACCGAGTCGGCACCCGGTCGGGGCAGGGTACCGCGACACCCCCAGAAGCTGACGTTGACCTTGTCTTCCATCAGCCGGCGCACGGCACCGGCGAGCGCCTCGCGGTCCGACGATTTGTCGATGAAACCGTGCGCCCCTTGTTTGAAGGCCTGTTTGCGATCGTGTTCATATGACTTGGACGACAGGACGATGAATTTCGTCTCGGCCAGTTTGCTGTCGTCCCGCAATTCCTGGATGACGCCGTAGCCGTCCAGCTTCGGCATCATCAGATCGATCAGAATGGCTTCCGGGGCCAGTTCGGGCAGTTCCTCGACCGCGCGCACGCTGTCGGAGAAGACCGTAACGTCATAGCCTTCCTGTTCGAGGATCTGTTTGACGAGTTCCGCGATGAGATCATCGTCGTCAACGATAGCGATGCTTCGGCTATTTCCGGTCGACATTCCTTGGCTCCCGTACGGGTGCCCGTAAACCTGGGCACCCGGCCGAACACATCCCTCAACAGCGCCCTACAATCCTAGCCGTTGTGGAAAGCGCTGCAAACAACGTTTTTCCTGAAATAACAACATGTTGGTTGCGGGTATTACGACCGTGTGCTGCGACCGGCAATCTGCCAAAAAAGCGGGCGTCCCGACAAAGCCGGGAACGCCCCAAGTTTCCCAGGGAGGATCCTTTACGCAACTACCTTCACGAACACCCGCTGGTAGCGCCGCAGGTGTTGCATTTCATGCACGTACCGTTGCGCACCAACGTGAAGTTCCCGCATTCCCCGCACGCGTCGCCCTCGAAGCCTTTCATGCGCGCTTCGCGGATGCGGTCGAGTTGGGCATCGGCCTCTTGAATCACCGTATCGGAGACGGAGACCGCTGCTTTCAACTCCGTCGAATGAACGGATAGGCCCATTCCGCCATCACCGCTGCCGTTGCTCGGCGCGGCGCTGGAAACCGGCGCGGACTCGCCGCTGACACCCATGGCGACCGCCGCGTTGCCCTGCGTCGCGCCCGCGCTCTGGTTGGAGATCACGACGAGCTTGGAGCGGACGTAGCCCTGCGACGCGAGATGCGCGACGGCCGGGAAGAGATTTCCGTCGCCACCGGCCGGCAGGTCACCCTCGTCCTCGCCCCTGCCGATGCTGTCGGGCAGCAGGTCGCTCGGATCAGCATGTGCGAGATCGTTGCGTCCGAGATACGATACCGCGAGTTCGCGGAATATGTAGTCGAGGATCGACGTCGCCATCTTGATCGTCTCGTTGCCCTCTACGATGCCCGAGGGCTCGAACCGGGTGAAGGTGAAGGCCTCGACGTATTCCTCGAGCGGCACGCCGTACTGCAGGCCGATGGAAATCGCGATCGCGAAATTGTTCATCAGACTGCGGAAAGCGGCGCCTTCCTTGTGCATGTCGATGAAGATCTCAGCCAGGTGCCCGTCTTCGTACTCGCCAGTGCGGAGATACACCTTGTGGCCGCCGACAGCGGCCTTCTGGGTGTAGCCCTTGCGGCGCTGCGGCGGACGGCGGCGGCTCGCGACAAACTTCTCGACGATCCGTTCGGCGATGATTTCCGGCCGTTGCGCGGCCGGAGCCTCGACGACGGCTTCAACCGCATCCGCGGCGTCGTCCTCATCGAGATCGTCGAACAGGGCGGCCGAGAGCGGCTGTGAAAGCTTGGAGCCGTCGCGATACAGCGCGTTGGCCTTGAGACCGAGGCTCCAGGACAACTGGTACGCCTGCATGCAGTCCTCGACCGTCGCCGAGTTCGGCATGTTGATGGTCTTCGAGATCGCGCCAGAGATGAACGGCTGGCTCGCCGCCATCATATAGATGTGGCTGTCGACCGAGAGGAACCGCTTGCCGGTCTTGCCGCACGGATTGGCGCAGTCGAACACCGGGAGATGCTCGTCCTTGAGACCGGGCGCGCCCTCAAGGGTCATCGCACCGCAGACGTAGATGTTGGTCGCCTCGATGTCGGCCCGGGAGAACCCGATGGCGGCCAGCAGGTCGAACGTCGGGTCATCGAGCCTGGCGGCGTCGATCTCCAGCATGTCCGTGCAGAACGCCTCACCGAGCGTGTACTTGTTGAACACGAAGCGGATGTCGAACGCGTCGCCGAGTGCCGACTCGACCTTCTCGATGGCATCGTCGGTGAAGCCCTTGTTCTTGAGGTCGTCGATGGTGATGGCGTTGCTGCCGACGAGCGTACCGTGGCCGACCGCATAGCGGATGATGTCGCGAACCTCGCGCTCCTCGTAGCCGAGAACCTCGAGCGCCTTCGGTACCATACGGTTGATGATCTTGAAGTAGCCGCCGCCGGCCAGTTTCTTGAACTTGACCAGCGCGAAATCGGGCTCGATACCGGTGGTGTCGCAGTCCATGACGAGACCGATTGTGCCGGTCGGCGCGATCACGGTTGCCTGCGCGTTGCGATAACCGTTCCGTTCGCCGAGCGCCAACGCCTGATCCCACGCGTCGCGTGCGGCATCGACCAGCGGCTTGTCCGGGCAGTTGTCGGAATCGAGATCGACCGGACGGACGGCAAGGTCTTCGTACTCGTCGACCAGCCCGTGGGCGGCGCGGCGGTGATTGCGAATGACGCGCAGCATGTGCTCGGCGTTGTCCTCGTAACGCGGGAACGCGCCGAGTTCGCCGGCCATCTCCGCCGAGGTGGCGTAGGCGGTGCCGGTCATCAGCGCGGAAATCGCACCGCAGATGGCCCGTGCCTCCGCCGAGTCGTAGGGGATGCCGGACGCCATCAGGAAGCCGCCGATGTTGGCGAAACCGAGACCGAGGGTCCGGAAATCATACGAGAGCTTGGCAATCTGCGCCGACGGGAATTGCGCCATAAGCACAGCAATTTCAAGGGTTACCGTCCACAACCTCACGGCATGGGTAAAGTCCTCAACCTTGAATGAGCCGTCCTCGTTGCGGAACACGTAGAGGTTCAGTGACGCCAGGTTGCAGGCCGTGTCGTCGAGGAACATGTACTCGGAGCAGGGGTTGGACGCGTTGATCCGGCCGCTGGCCTTGCAGGTGTGCCAATCATTGATCGTGGTGTCGAACTGAATGCCCGGATCGGCGCAGGCCCAGGCGGCGTAGCCGATCTGCTCCCACAGGTCCCTGGCCTTGATCTTCTTGGAAACCTCACCGTCGGTGCGGCGGATCAGTTCCCAGTCGCCGTCGCCGAGGACTTTTTCAAGGAACTCGTTGGTCACGCGGACGCTGTTGTTGGAGTTCTGCCCTGATACCGTCAGATAGGCGTCGGAATCCCAGTCGGTGTTGTACACCGGGAACTCGACCTTGGTGTAACCCTGGCGCGCGAACTCGATGACCCGCTGGACGTAGTTTTCCGGGATCATCGAACGACGGCAATCGCGGATCGCCCTCTTGAGCGCCGCGTTCTGCTTGGCGTCGAACCGCTTGTCGCCGGCCTCGGCGTCCATGCCCTTGTGGCAGGCGTCGATCACCGCATTGAGGTTCCGCTCGGCCATCCGCGAACCGGCGACCAGCGCCGCAACCTTCTGTTCCTCGGTCACTTTCCAATTGATGAAGTCCTCGACATCGGGATGGTCGATGTCGACAACGACCATCTTCGCGGCACGCCGCGTGGTGCCGCCGGACTTGATGGCGCCGGCAGCGCGGTCGCCGATCTTGAGGAAACTCATAAGACCCGACGACTTGCCGCCGCCGGAGAGCGATTCGCCTTCGCCGCGGAGATGCGAAAAATTCGACCCCGTCCCGGACCCGTACTTGAACAGGCGCGCCTCGCGGACCCAGAGGTCCATGATGCCGCCGTCGTTGACGAGGTCGTCCTGAATGCCCTGGATGAAGCAGGCGTGCGGCTGCGGATGCTCGTAGGCCGACTCGGACTTGGTCAGCTCGCCGGTACGGAAATCGACGTAGTGGTGACCCTGCGCCGGGCCGTCGATCCCATAGGCCCAGTGCAGCCCGGTGTTGAACCACTGCGGCGAGTTCGGCGCGCCGGCCTGGGCGCACAGCATGTAGCGCATCTCGTCGTAGTAGGCGAGGGCGTCGGCCTCGGAATCGAAGTAACCGCCTTTCCAGCCCCAGTACGTCCAGGTCCCGGCCAGCCGGTCGAACACCTGCTTGGCGCTCTTCTCGCCGCCGAATCGTTCTTTCGGATCCATCGACGACAACGCGGTGTCGTCGGGCACCCGGCGCCACAGCCATGACGGAACGTCGTTCTCTTCGACCTTGCGAACCCGCTCGGGCACGCCGGCCTTGCGGAAGTATTTCTGCGCCAGAACGTCGCAGGCCACCTGGGTCCAGTGCCCGGGAACTTCCATGTCGGTGCACGCGAATACGACCGTACCGTCCGGGTTACGGATTTCGCTGCTGGTGGTGGTGAAATCGAATGCGTCGTACGGTGATTTTCCCTGATCCGTGAACTGCCGCGCAATGCGCATGGGTCTGCCTCCATAGCCTTAAATCGTTGGTGTCGTTACTTTTTTCGCGGACCCCCCGGCCCCCGTTGCTCCCCTTGACCAGCTTGGTCCGTGACACCACAGTTCGTGTCTGCCCAGGCGCAACATACAATATCTAGCTCAGGCCGCTTTGCCGCCGCAACAGCAAATACTCGGGAATTCGAGATTAATTCACTTGATCGGCACAACATTTTGTGCTCCCCGGGCCCACAAGACCATATTGATGGTAGGCATGAGTTCTTGCGCAGTCGTTAACAACCCCGAATCCACCTGCGGCATGAGGGTCGGAATCCCGTGGTTTCGGTTGAGCGCTGCCGTGATTCTTCGAAGAAAACACCCGACCGGGCGACGCCAACCGGCACCCGACGGGGCCGCAACGCATCATCACGACGGCGTACTGGACGGCATCCCGGACCCGTGCGATATTCCGCCAACCTCGCCGGGCCGAGGAATCCAACGCCCGGGTTCGAAACCGAGAGACGACAATGGCGACCATCGGCACCCTGATATACACGTGGCTCAACGGCGAACTGGTCGGCACCGACGAGTTCGGTAATCGCTACTACCGTGCCAAGAACGAGACCCTGCACGGGCGTCAGCGGCGCTGGGTGGTCTATCGCGGATCGCCGGAAGCCTCGAAAGTGCCTCCCGAATGGCACGCCTGGCTGCACCACACGACACCGGAACCGCTGACCGAAATCGCCGCCCAGGCGCGTCCCTGGCAGAAGCCGCACCAGCCGAATCTGACCGGCACGGCCATGGCATACCGGCCGAAGGGCCACGATCTTCGCGGCGGCCAGCGCGCCAGCGCCACCGGCGATTACGAGCCCTGGGTGCCGGAATAAACCGGCCCGCAACAAGCAACCGGTTCTCCGATGCAGCGCACCAATCGTGAAATCGCCATAGGCATCCTGACCGTCGGCGTTTTCGCGTTGCTCACGGTCTGGGTGTCGGCAAGGGACGCCGGGAGCACGTCGCGGGACGGCTTCTACCGGCTGACCGCGCAATTCAACCGGGTCGACGGCCTGCTGCCCGGCGACGAGGTCCGGCTCAGCGGCGTCAAGATCGGCGAGGTCGAGGCACAGACCCTGGACGACCGGTTCCGCGCCATCCTGACCCTGTCGGTCTCGGATGATATCGTGTTACCGACCGATACCTCGGCGGCGATTCACACCAACGGACTGTTCGGCTCCAAGTTCATTGTCCTCGAGCCGGGCGGCGAGTTCGACGAACTGAAGGACGGGGACAGCATTCTCTTTACGCAGGATTCGCTGGTCGTCGAGGACCTGCTCGAACTCATCATTCGTGAGGGCAAGGCCAAACTGGCCGCGCGCGACGCGGAAACCGGAGCCGACTGACCGGACGGCCGGGCGAGGAAGGAAACGATTATGGGACGTAACGCGATCGAGACGGTTCTGGGAGGAATGGTTCTCCTCGTCGCCGGCGTGTTCGTGTTTTTTGCGTATTCCACCGCCCAGGTTTCGACCGGCGGCGGGTACGATGTCACCGCCTCGTTCTACAAGATCGGCGGCCTGGCACCGGGCAGCGACGTGCGGGTCAACGGCATAAAGGTCGGCACAGTCAAGGCGCGCAAGCTCGACACCGAGACATTCGACGCCATCGTAACCCTGACCATAAGCCCGGAGATCAGACTGCCCGCCGACACCGAGGCGACAATCGGCAGCGAGGGCATTCTCGGCGGGCTCTATGTCCGCCTCATTCCGGGTACCGCGGAAGAGGTCATTGCCACCGGCGGCACCATCAAGAAGACACGCGACTACCGGTCGCTCGAGGACCAGGTCGGCGAGATCATCTTTCTCGCATCCGGCGGCGGATCCTAGACAGAATTGAATGGCATGAACGCTCCGGCCGATACCGCCCAGACCTGGAACGCCGCCCAGTACCGGGATCGCGCCGGTTACGTCGCGGCCCACGGCAAGGGCGTCGTCGACCTGTTGGCGCCGCGCCCCGGCGAGCGAATACTTGATGTCGGCTGCGGCGACGGCACCCTGACTCGCGAGATCGTCGACGCCGGCGCCGACGTTACCGGAATCGACGCGAGTGAGGACCAGGTCAACGCGGCCCGTTCGCTCGGCATCGACGCCCGGGTCGCCGACGTGTGCGCGCTGGATTTCAACGCGGCGTTCGATGCCGTGTTCTCCAGCGCCGTCCTGCATTGGGTCCGCGACGCCGAGACCGCCGCTCGCAACATCGCCCGGGCCCTGAAACCCGGCGGTCGATTCGTCGGCGAGTTCGGCGGCGCGGGCAACGTGAAGACGGTTGCGGACGCCTTGATCAAGGCGCTCGGCGAGCGCGGCCTGGACGGCATGCGGGCGTGGCCGTGGTATTTCCCCAACGAGGCGGAGTACACCACCGTCCTTGAAGGCGTCGGCTTCGACGTCGATCACATCGAACTGTTCGATCGCCCGACGCCGATCACGGGCGGACTGGGCGAGTGGATCCAGATCCTCGCGCGACCGTTTCTCGGCCTCGTCGACGAGGCCGAGGTCCCAGCCCTGCTCAAGGACGCCGAGCGCCATGCCGCGCCGGCGCTGCGCGACGCCGACGGCGCCTGGCACGTCGACTACGTCCGCCTTCGTTTCGCCGCAACAAGAACCGACCAAGCCTTATGAATTGCCGTTTCAATGCTGCCGGGGTCGCGCTGGCGACCGCCATGACCGTTTCTTCGCCGGCACTTGCCGATCCTTACGAGGTTGCCGTCCTGCAGAGCCTCGACAAGGTGACGGCGCGGGTCTCGACCCTGCTGGCGCCGGTCGGTCAGTCGGTGCGTTTCGGCACGCTCGAGATCATCGCCCGTCACTGCGACAAGCGGCCACCGGAGGATCCGCCGGAAAGCGCGGCATTCCTTGATATATGGGAGATCCAGCCGGGCGAACCCGCGGTTTCCCTGTTCCGCGGCTGGATGTTCGCGTCGAGCCCCGCTGTCTCGGCGCTGGAACACCCGGTCTATGACGTCTGGGTTCTCGACTGCCGCGACCGCGAGCCCGTCGAGGGCGGCGGCGCAGGGTAGGCGGGGGGTCAGACCGTCGAGTAGTCCAGCGGTTCGCCGCCGATGATCCGGTCGATCTCGCGCTCGATGTCCTGATCCGACATCTGCCGCGAAAACACCCCACGATGCCCGATGGCAACCTCCAGCCGCTCGAGATAGTGACGGCAGGGAATCTCGTCGGCGCCGAACTGCCGCAGGTGATCGGTCACGAACTGCGTATCGAGCAACCGGAAACGGCCGAGCCGCAGCCGGGCCACGAGGTTGACCAGGGCCGCCTTGCTGGCGTCGCGGCACGTCGAGAACATGCTCTCACCGAAGAACGCGGCGCCCAGCGCGATACCATAGAGACCGCCGACCAGCTTGCCGTCCTTCCAGCATTCGACGGAGTGCGCAAAACCCTTGTGGTGCAGCTCGACGTAGGCGCGCTCGATGACGTGGTTTATCCAGGTCTCCGGTCGCTTGGCGCACGCCGCGATGACCGCCTCGAACGCGGTATCCGTGGTGATCTTGAAGCGGGCCTTGCGCAGCGTCTTGCGCAAGCTCTTGGGGATATGGAAACGGTCGAGCGGCAGGACACCGCGCAGCCGCGGATCGACCCAGAAAATGCCCGGATCGTCTCGGCTTTCCGCCATCGGAAAAATACCGGCGGCATACGCCCGAAGCACGAGCTCCGGCGTCAGGTCGTCACTGCGATGGCGCCCATGTGTCATACGGCATCATACCATGCGGCGGCCCAAGGGGCCGACAGGTGCTTCGATACGTAGGAGAAATACGAACGGGGCGTCAACCCGTCAGTCGCCAAACGTATAATTGCCCCATTCGATGTCGGGAGCGAAATGCTCGGCGATGAAATCGCGGCATTCGCTGGAATAGTACGCCGAGTAGGGGGTTCTGTTGACGGATCTGTTCGATGGCTTCTCCGAAAAACCCAGCGGCACGAAATACGGAACAAGAAAATTCTCGTCGAACCGCTCGAGGATCAGCAGTTTGTCGGCCCTGACGATGCCCTTCGAGTCCATGAACCAGCTCAGTTGCGGCTTGCGCACGAACGGTATGTCATAGCCGTGCGCAACATCGGCCTGTGACAAAATCCAGTCGCTGAAACCCAGATCCCCGGTCTCCTCGAGGATTCGGTGATCGTCGTCGTCCGACGAACCGGCCTTGACGGGCTCACCGCGGCGCCGCGCCTCGATCCGGCCTGCGGCGGTCTCGCGGATGTGATTCCACCACGAGACCATTCTTGCCCACGGATTTCGGATGACGCCAAAGACGCAGGCGCCGGCCACCCAGTCGGCGCCCTGACTGGCGACGACCTGTTGCCAGTCTGCATGAAACGGCAGTTGATGCTCCACCAAGGGCACCTTGAAAGCCCGCGCACCCTGACGCAACGCCGTGCTGACCGATATGCCGCCGGCCTTGGGATTGTGAATGAATACGTAACGCGGTTTCTCGCACAGAACGACAACCAATTTTCCGCCCCCGTGGCCCTCAAAACGACGAATCGACATCATTCTACGACGGCGGCATAGACTCCGCCCGCGAAGATGCGAACTGGTTCGCTGGGCATGAGTGGCGCGCGGCTGGCTTGGAGAGCAGGCCCGAGATTCAGCGTTGCATCAGGCGTTCTAGCCAGTGGATGTCGTACGCGCCGTCCATGAAATCGGGTTCTTCCATCAGCCGCTGATGCAACGGAATGCTGGTCTCGATGCCGTCGATGACAAACTCCGAGAGCGCGCGGCGCAGCCGCATCAGGCACTCGTTGCGGCTGGACCCATGGGCGATCAGCTTGGCGATCATGCTGTCGTAGTAGGGCGGCACCGTGTAGCCGGAATAGAGCGCCGAATCGACGCGCACACCAAGGCCCCCGGGCGCATGGTAGTCGCCGATCTTGCCCGGCGAGGGCGCGAACGTTACCGGGTTCTCCGCGTTGATGCGGCACTCGATGGCGTGGCCGGAGAAACGGATATCCTTTTGCGTGTAGCCGAGCGGCGCCCCGGCGGCGACACGCACCATTTCGCGCACCAGATCGAGACCGGTAATCATTTCGGTGACCGGGTGCTCGACCTGCAGCCGGGTGTTCATTTCGATGAAGTAGAACTTGCCGTCCTCGAACAGGAACTCGATGGTGCCGGCGCTGCGGTAACCCAGTTTCGCCGCCGCCGCACGGGCGACCTCGCCGATCTCGTCGCGCTGGCTCGCGTTGAGCGCCGGGGACGGGCTTTCTTCCAGAACCTTCTGATGGCGGCGCTGCAGCGAGCAGTCGCGCTCGCCAAGATGCACCACGTTGCCGTGATTGTCGGCGAGCAGCTGAATCTCGATGTGACGCGGCTGACCGAGGTACTTCTCGATGTAGACCTCACCGTTGCCGAACGCCGCCTCGGCCTCGCCCCGCGCGGTCGCGAACGCCTCGGCCATCTGGGACTCGTCGTGCGCCACCTTCATGCCACGGCCGCCGCCGCCGGCCGCCGCCTTGATCAGCACCGGATAACCGATCTCGGCGCCAAGTTTCAGTGCTTCCGTTTTGTCGGCGACACCGCCGTCGGATCCCGGCACGACCGGTATGCCGGCTTCCTTGACCGCGGTCTTGGCCGCGATCTTGTCGCCCATGAGCCGGATGTGCTCTGGGCTCGGGCCGATGAAGACGATGTCGTGCTCCTCGACCATGGACGCGAAATCGGCGTTCTCGGAGAGGAACCCGTAGCCGGGATGAATGGCGTCGGCGCCGGAAATCATCGCCGCGGAAATGATCGCGGAGGTATTCAGATAGCTCTCGCGCACCGAGGGCGGACCGATGCACACCGACTCGTCGGCGAGACGCACGTGCATGGCGCCGCCGTCGGCGGTCGAATGGACGGCCACGGTCTTGATGCCCATCTCGCGGCAGGCCCGCAGAATGCGAAGCGCGATTTCGCCCCGATTGGCGATGAGGACCTTGTCGAACACCGGATCAGCCCCGCGCAGCCAGGATCGTCATTCGATCACCACGAGCGGTTCGCCGTACTCGACGGGGGAACCGCTGGTGACGAGAATGCGGGCGACCTTGCCGGCGCGCGGCGCGCGGATCGGATTGAACACCTTCATGGCCTCGATCAGGCAGATCGTCGCGCCTTCCTCGACCTGGTCGCCGACCTTGACGAAAGCTTCGGAGTTCGGATCAGGCGACAGATAGACCACACCGACCATCGGCGCCGGGACCGCACCGGGGTGAACCGCGTCGCCGCCGCCGTCGGACGCCGCCGGCGCCGTCGCGGAACCCGCCGCGGGCGCGGAGGCCGCCGGCGCGGCAACCACCTGGCCGCCGCCCTTGGAAACCCGGACATGCCAGCCGTCGCGGCCGATCTCGATCTCGTTCAGACCCGTTTCCTCGAGCAGGTCCGCCAGCTTGCGGACGATCTCGTGGTCGACGCCGCCGCCTTTGTCGTTGGTGGTCTTGGCCATGGTTACCCCTTCAGGAATTCAGCTTTGCTGCAAGCGCTTCGAGTGCCAATTCATACCCGATCGCGCCCAATCCGCAAATCATCCCCATTGCCGCACCGGCAATGAACGAATGTTGGCGGTACTCCTCGCGCTGGTGAATGTTCGAAAGATGCACCTCGATCGCCGGCGTCTCGACCGAGAGCAGGGCGTCGAGCAAGGCAACCGAGGTATGCGTGTACGCCCCGGCATTGATGATGATGCCGTCGAAACCGTCCCTGGCCTCGTGAATCCAGTCGACCAGTTCGCCCTCGGTGTTCGACTGGCGGAAATCGATCTCGAGGCCGAGCCCCTTGGCGCGCTCGGCGCACATCGCCTCGATATCGGCGAGCGTGGTGGAGCCGTAGACCTCGGGCTGACGGGTGCCCAGCAGATTGAGGTTGGGTCCGTTGAGAATGAGAATGCGTTTCGCCATGATGATCGGGCACGTAACGGTTGGAACGGGGTGGGGACGATTCGTCCCTTTCTATACCATGCGGGCAAGGGACGTGACACGGGGTTTCGCTTGAAAGCGGCGGGGTCGGGTCATACTTTCAGGGCATCTCGAAGGAAAGCCACGAATGGCGAAGAATTAACGGAAAGTCATGCAAATCACCGTCAACGGCGAAAGCCGCACTCTCGACGACGCCGTCACGCTCGAACAACTGCTGGGTGAGATCGGCCTCGATGCCCGCAAGGTCGCGGTCGAACGCAACCGCGAGATCGTGCCGAAATCGACCTACGGCGACACGGTGCTGGGTGACGGCGACGCGCTCGAGATCGTGCATTTCATCGGCGGCGGCGCGCCGGACGACATTAGCGCCAAGGCCGAGGACGACCCCCTGGTGATCGCCGGGCGGACGTTCCATTCGCGCCTGATCATCGGCACCGGCAAGTACCGAGACTACGAGGAAAACCGCCTGTGCGCCGAGGCCGCGGGATCGGAGATGATCACCGTCGCGGTGCGCCGCGTGAACCTGACCGACCGCGACCAGCCGATGCTCGTCGATTACCTCGATCCCAACAAGTACACCTACCTGCCCAACACGGCGGGCTGCTTCACCGCCGACGACGCGCTCCGCACGCTGCGGCTGGCCCGCGAGGCGGGCGGCTGGGATCTCGTGAAGCTCGAGGTCCTGGGTGACGAGAGAACGCTGTATCCGCGCATGATCGAGACCCTCGAATGCCTTGAGGTCCTGGTGAAAGAGGGCTTCCAGGTCATGGTCTACTGCTCGGACGATCCGATCATGTGCAAGCGGCTCGAGGACATGGGCGCCGCGGCGATCATGCCGCTGGGCTCCCTGATCGGCTCCGGCCACGGCCTGCAGAATCCGTTCAACATCGGCCTCATCGTCGAGCAGTCCTCGGTCCCGGTGATCGTCGACGCCGGCATCGGCACCGCTTCCGAGGCCGCCCAGGCGATGGAGCTCGGCTGCGACGGCGTCATCGTCAACACCGCCATCGCCCAGGCCGGCAACCCGGTGGCGATGGCCAAGGCCATGCGACACGGCGTCGAGGCAGGACGTCTGGCGTACCTCGCCAAGCGCATGGCGCGGAAATCCTACGCCGATCCGTCGTCGCCCTTGTCGGGCCTGATCTGACGGGCCTGATCTGATCAGCCTGATCCAGACGCGGCTCAGGCTACATCACGTAAGTGCCAGAAGAGGGAGCCCGGCCGTGACATCCGAATCGCCCGAAAATCTGCATCTCGCCGAGTTCAATATCGCCGAGGCGAAGTACGATCTCGACGATCCGCGCATGGCGGACTTCGTCAACAACCTCGACCGCATCAACGCCATGGCGGAACGCATGCCGGGTTTCGTGTGGCGCCTGAAGGACGAGCCCGAGGGCGCCACGGCGGCGGCCTGGGACGGCAACGCGCGTCTCGTCGACAACCTCTCGGTCTGGGAAACCGCGCGGCAACTCGAAACCTTCGTGTTCAAGACCGCGCACCGCCAGATCTACGCGCGCCGACACGAGTGGTTCCCGCTGATGGAATCCCATCATTTCGTCATGTGGTGGGTCGAACCGGGCCACCGGCCGAGCCGTGAAGAGGCACAGGCGCGGCTCCGGCTGCTCGACGAGCAGGGCCCGGGCCCCGATGCGTTCGGCTGGGACCAGCTTGAACTGGCCGACGCCGTCTGGCGTGAAGCGCGCTGCGCCTGACGGTCGGAAAGCATCCGAACCGGCGGCAAATTTCTTGACATTTTATGTATTTTTTCCTATTATCGGCAATCGCTCTTTGCCACGGTGAATAGGAAACGGGCCCGTCGCCAAGCGGTGTCGGACTCCCGAAAAATGCGCAAGCCGACGGGCGGGGGCGCAGAAACGCGAGGCCTCGGGGGGATGTCAATTCTCCCAGCGGTCTCAATCCGTTCCCGGCCCCTGGGGCGGCGGGTAGGCGGTGACCCAAGATGACCAAGAAGTACCCCTGGGCAGGGCGATTTTCGGTCATTCCGGGAATCGGGAAATCAGCAAGATCAACACGTTACGCCGTGTGGCCACCAAAATGACCCAAAATGACCATTGGTTTATTTTCAGGGACTTAGGCGCCGGTTGAACGGCACCTCAAGCGGATCAGCCGTTCGCGGCCTTCTTGCGGCTGCGGGACCGCTTGGCCGGCTTGGCCGCAGGTTTCGGCGACGACTTGATGCCGGGCACGGCCGCCCCCTTGTTGTCCTCGAGTCCCGTCTTCTGCATCAGGAACGCGGGAACATGTTCGCCAAGGCCAACCGTGTTGTCGGGATGGTCGAAGACGCCGGCGTCGTCCTGGCGCTTGTCGCGGCGACCGCGGTTGCGATTGCGGCTGCCACCCTTGGTGTCGTCATCCTGCTTGCTGACCGGTGATTTGGGGGATTCGTCGTTGGCCGCCGCGGGTTTGGCGTCGGATTTCGGTTCCGGTGCGTTCTCCGCCTTCGCCTGTGGCGCCTTGTCCGCCTTCGGCTCTGGCGTCTTGTCCGCCTTCGGCTTCGGCTCTGGCGTCTTGTCCGCCTTCGGGGCACTGCCATCGAGCGGCGGTATGGCCTTGCCGATGAGTTTCTCGATCGCCGCCACGTACTTCTTGTCCTCGGGCATGGCGATGGAGTAGGCGCGCCCCGATCGACCGGCGCGCCCCGTGCGGCCGATGCGGTGGACGTAATCCTCGGCATGGGTCGGAACGTCGAAATTGAAGACGTGGCTCATCGACGGGATATCGAGGCCGCGTGCGGCGACATCACTGCACACCAGGATCTGGACGTCGCCGGCCTTGAACCTGTCGAGCGTCGCCATGCGCGCCGGCTGGGCCATGTCGCCGTGCAGTTCGCCGGCATTGAAGCCGTGGCGCTGCAGCGAGCGGTAGACGATGCTGACGTCACGCTTGCGGTTGCAGAACACGATCGCGTTCTTGACGTCGTTTTCCTTGATCAGACGGCGCAGGGCCGCCCGCTTGTCCTTCGGCGTCGGCCGGTTCTTCAAGGTCAGAATGCCCTGCTCGATGGTCGAGGCGGTCGACGACGGCGGCGCCACCGAGAGCTCTTTCGGGTTCATCAGGAACTTGTCGGCGAGACGCCGGATTTCCGGTGGCATGGTGGCCGAGAACATCAGCGTGGTGCGCATCTTGGGCAGCCGGCTGACGATCTTCTCGACATCCGGCATGAAGCCCATGTCCATCATCCGGTCGGCCTCGTCGATGACCAGGATCTTGACGTCGTTCAGCAACAGCTTGCCGCGTTCGAACAGGTCAAGAAGGCGTCCGGGCGTGGCAATCAGGACGTCGACGCCGCTCTCGATGACCTTGATCTGGTCGGTCATCGATTCGCCGCCGATCAGCAGGGCCTTCGAAAGCCGCTGGTACTTGCCATAGGTGTCGAAGTTGTCGGCGACCTGAGCGGCGAGTTCGCGGGTCGGCTCGAGGATCAGCGAGCGCGGCATGCGCGACTTGGCGCGGCCGTGCGCCAGGATATCGAGCATCGGCAAGGTAAACGAAGCCGTCTTTCCGGTGCCGGTCTGGGCGCACCCGAGAACGTCGCGACCCATCAGGACATACGGGATGGCCTTCTCCTGGATCGGCGTAGGCGTGTCGTAACCCGCATCGCCCACGGCGCGCAACAACTCGTCGCTCAGACCTAAATCAGCAAATGTCATTCAGAAGTTTTTTCAAAGCCCGTGTTGGCTTGTTGGATCGATTCGGCACCGCGCTCGCCCGACACCGTCATCCGAGTCAGGCCGGGATATTAGGTGTGTATCCCGGTAAGTCAATAATCTTGAAGAATGATGGGCATTTGCATCACCCGGTGCTTCTTGGCGGCGGGCCGCGGTTGGCCTAGGCTCCGGGCATGTCAGACGATGACCGCACCGATCCGCTGCCGCAAAGACGCCGCTCCCGCGCCGGCGAGGCGAGCCTGATTGTCGTCGACGTACAGGAGAAACTGTTCGTCGCCATTCCCTCGGGCCCCAAGGTGGAAGCCAATATCGGCCTGTTGCTGGACGCCGCGGACGCGCTGGACATGCCGGTGACCGTCACCGAACACATGGCGGAATCCATCGGCCCGACCCGAGGACCGGTCACCGAACGGCTGCCCAAAGGCGCGGCGCTCATCGCCAAGACTCACTTTTCCGGATGGGACGAGCCGAAAGTGCGCGCCCACCTCGAATCGCTTGCCGCCGCCGGGCACGGCGACTTCGCGATCTGCGGTCTCGAGGCCCACGTCTGCGTTCAGCAAACGGCGCTCGGTCTTCTTGAGGCCGGTCATCGGGTTCGCATCGTCGCCGACGCCGCGGGCTCGCGCGACTACGAGGACCGCTCTCTCGCGCTCGAGCGCATGCGCGACGCGGGCTGCGATATCGTCAGTACCGAAGCGATCGCCTTCGAATGGCTCGAACGCGGCGACACGCCGGCGTTCAAGAAGCTGCTGCGCACGATCCGCGACCGGCGGCCGTCCGACGGGGGTGATGCGTGACCCGCGTTCCGCTCGTGCTGTTGCCGGGATTGCTCTGCACCGATGTCCTCTACCGCCACCAGCTCCGGGACCTGTCGGACGTCGCGGACATGATGGTGGCGGACCTGACGCGGGACGACACGATCGCCGATATGGCAGGCCGGGTGCTCGATGAAGCACCGCCGACTTTCGCGCTGGCCGGGCTGTCGATGGGCGGCTACGTGGCCCAGGAGGTCTTGCGCCAGGCGCCGGAACGGGTCGAGCGGCTGGCGCTTCTCGACACATCCGCGCGCTCCGATGATGACACCCAGCGCCGTCGCCGCGAGGGGCTGATCGCCCAGGTCCGACGCAGCGCACCCGAGAAGTTCCAGGGCGTCACGCGGCGTCTTCTGCCGCTGCTGATCCACCCGGCTCGCCAGGAAGACCCGGCCTTCGTTGAACCGGTCCAGGCCATGGCCAAGGCCGTCGGGCAAGCCGCATACGTTCGCCAGCAGACGGCGATTCTCGGTCGCCCGGACGGTCGCGGCGATCTCGGCGCCATCGGCTGCCCGACTATGGTGCTGTGCGGACGCGAGGACATCCTGACGCCGCTCGAACTCAGCGAGGAGATGACACAGGGGATTGCCAACGCCCGCCTTGTCGTGATTGAAAACTGCGGTCACCTCGCGACGCTCGAGCAGCCTGAAGCGGTCAATGCCGCGTTTCGCGAATGGCTTGCCGGAGAGGCGGCCTGATTTCTGGAGATTGACGATGCCGGACGCCAATAACGCCGATACACCGAACCGCGCCGGCAACGGCTGGCCGGGGCTGATCATGCCCTACAAGGGTGTCATGCCGACGATCCACACCGATGCCTTCATCGCGCCCAACGCCGTCATCATCGGCGACGTCGTCATCGGTGCGCGCTCGAGCATCTGGTTCAACTGCGTCGTGCGCGGCGACATGAACGAAATCCGCATCGGCGACGACACCAACATCCAGGACGGTACCGTGATCCACATCGACAGCCGGACCTGCGGCACATACATCGGCAACCGCGTCACCGCCGGTCACATGACCTTGCTTCACGCCTGCACGATCGAGGACGACGCCATGATCGGCATGCAGGCGACCGTCATGGACGGTGTGGTGGTCGAACAGGGCGCCATGATCGCCGCCGGCGCCCTGGTGACGCCCGGCAAACGGGTTCCGGCGGGGGAACTCTGGGGCGGCTCTCCGGCCAAGAAAATCCGCGACATCGGCGAGAAGCAGAAGGACATGATGGATTACATCTGGCCCACCTATGTCCGGCTGTCGCGCGATTTCGTCGACGCCGGACAAGACCTGCGCCGCGACCGGAAGGACTAACGCCGGTGTTGGGTTCCGGGCTTGATTCCGAGCGACAAAAACTTCTCGACGGCGTGATCGCCGGCGAGACCCGTCAAATCGCCCGGGCGATCTCCCGCGCGGAAAGCGGCAACGAGGCCGACCGCGAGCTGCTCAGCGAACTCTACGCCCGGGCCGGCAAGGCCCATGTCATCGGGCTCACCGGGGTGCCGGGCAGCGGCAAATCGACCCTGGTCCGCGCCCTGACCCAGCGATTTCGCACCAGCGGCCGAACCGTCGGCATCATCGCCATCGACCCGTCCAGCCCGTTTTCGGGCGGTGCCATCCTCGGCGACAGGGTGCGCATGGGCGAACTCGCGGGAGACGCGGGCGTCTACATCCGCTCGATGGCGACGCGCGGCTCGCTCGGCGGCCTGACATACGGCTGCCTCGAGGCCGTCGACGTGCTCGACGCCGCCGGTTTCGACCTGATCCTCATCGAGACGGTGGGAGTCGGTCAAGACGAGGTCGACATCGCGCGCGCCGCGCACACCGTCCTGGTCGTCTCGGCACCGGGGCTCGGCGACGATATCCAGGCGATCAAGGCGGGCGTTCTCGAGATTGCCGACATCCACGTCGTTTCCAAGTGCGAACGGCCAGACGCCAACAAGACGGTGGCCGACATCCGTGGCATGCTAAAGGTCGGCCTGACCGGCCGCTCCGGCAGCGGCTGGGAAACGCCGGTGCAGCCGACAAGCGCCGAGACGGGCGAGGGGATCGAGGAGCTGGTCGAGCTGATCGACCGCCACCGAGACCACATGAGGACGAGCGGCGCAATCGATCGGCGCAACCTGGAAATCGCCGAAAGCCGGGTCATCAAGGCGGCTGAGGCATTGGCCCGGCGCCGGGTCGCCATGGCCCGGGAGAAGACCCTCTCGACGACTCTCGACCGGGTCGCAGAGCGGCGGCAGGATCCGCTTTCCGCTGCCCGGGAATTGATGGATGATACGCGCTGACGGGCGCCGTAACGACCCCGCCACCAACCATTTTGCGGAGCTTCAACGGCCATGGCCGAGACCACCTATGACCCCAGCACCGATTGGCACGCCGACCGAACTCGTCCGGTCGTCTACTGCGTCCAGAGTTGGTTTCATCCGACCGACGGCGGGCCCTATCTCAAGTGGCTGGAAGACAAACACATGGCCGAGGTACTCGCCGAGCCCGGCATGCTGCAGGCCCGGCGGGTGGTCCTCGATCAGACCGACGAGAACGGCTGGTGGTGCTGCCTGCTGATTTACGACCTCGAGAACCGCGGCGCGCTTGACGCCTATCTCGAGAGCCCGGCCCGCGACAAGTTCTGGAGCGAGCTTGAGGCGTTCGGCAACATTCACTATTCAGAGCGCTTCTGGGGTGAGGTAGATTTCCGCATTTTCAAATAGATAGAATCTTTTCTTAACCTTTCTTCAGATCGAAGTCCCGGACGTAATCCGGGGTGGCGATGCCCGGTGCGAGGGCCGGGTCGGGGACCGGTTCTCCGATCACCGTGGTAATCGGCAATACCCCGGCCCAATGCGGCAGCTGGTAATCCGGTTCGTCGTCCTCGGGCGGCCCGCTGCGGATCTTCGCCGACGCCTCGTCAATCGGCATCGATAGTACGGTCGTCGCCTTCAGTTCCTGCGCATTCGGCCTCCGACAGTCTTCCCAGCGGCCCGGCGCGAGACGATCCATGAACACGCCCAGCACCCGGAACTTCTCGTCCGCGTCAGCGATCGGTTCGGGCGTGCCGAAAATCATCGCCGAACGGTAGTTGGCGGAGTGGTTGAAGCTAGAGCGCGCGAACACCACGCCGTCGAACAACGTCACGGTCAGGCAGGCTTCGACTTCATCCTGTTCAAGCGTTCGCAGCATCCGGCTGGCCGATGAACCGTGCCAGAAAACGCGCCCGCCCTCGCGCCAATGGAACGTGGGCGTGACGTACGGCGCATCGTCGATGACGTACCCAACATGGCAGAGGATCGTCGCGTCGATCACGCGGTAGAGTTCGTCCCGCCCATAGACGCCGCGGTTGTGGGCCCGTTTCACGCGGGTTCTGGGTGTGACGTCGATCTGTTCGCTCATGATGATCCCCCGATTGGCGATGACGCGACATCATCCCGTTTATTGGCCTCTTTGACAGGCCCACTTTTATAGTATTAATGGTGCCGGAATTAGGAGACGTCACCAGCATGCCCCGCCGCTCCGTCGAGAGCCTGATTGCACTCGATATCGATCAATCGGCCGCCGATCCGCTGCACCGTCAGGTGTATGCCGGAATTCGCGACGCCATTCTCTCCGGGCGCCTCGCGCCGGGCGGACTGCTGCCGTCGACGCGAACCTTGGCGCGCGACCTCGCACTGTCGCGCAACACGGTGATGACGGCCTACGAACTGCTGGCCAGCGAGGGTTACACCGAGTCCCGGGGCGGCTCAGCGACCCGCGTCTCCAGCGTTCTTCCCGATGACCTGCTGAACGCCGAACCGCTACCGGAATCTGCGGGCCACGAGAGCAAGCTGCCACCGATCTCGGATCTCGCCGAACGCATGGGCCCGATGGACCGTGAGAGGTTCAACCGACAACCCTTACCGTTCCTGCCGGGCGTGCCGGATCTCGATAGTTTCCCGTTCAAGCTCTGGGCGCGGCTGATCGCACGCTTCTGGCGCCATCCGCCGGCAGAACTGCTGATCGGCGGCGACCCGGCCGGGTACCTGCCACTGCGCCGGGCCATCGCCGACTACCTCAAGGCGGTTCGCGCGCTCGACTGCGATGCGGGTCAGGTCATCATCACGACGGGTGCCCAGCAGGCGCTGGCGCTGGCGGTGCGGGCGATCCTCAACCCGGGGGACGAGATCTGGGTGGAAAACCCGGGGTACCCGGGGTTCCGCCAGGCTCTGTCGTCGATTGGCGCGCGTCCCGTATCGGTCGCCGTGGACGACGAGGGCCTGTCGGTCGACGATGGCCGCAGGACGGCACCCGACGCGCGCGCCGCCATCGTCACACCGTCACACCATTACCCGCTGGGCATCACCATGTCGCTGTCGCGCCGTCTCACGCTGCTGGACTGGGCCGGCGAGAACAATGCTTGGATCATTGAGGACGATTACGATTCGGAATTCCGCTACGGCGGCAGACCGCTCTCCGCCCTGCAGGGCCTGGATCGGGGCGAGCGCGTGGTCTACGTCGGCACGCTCTCGAAGATCACCATGCCGGCGCTTCGGATCGGTTATCTGGTGGTGCCGCCCCGGCTCGTCGACCCGATCCTGACGCTGCGCCGCTCGATAGACGATTTTCCGTCGATCGCGCTGCAACCAGCGCTCGCCGCGTTTATTGAGGAAGGTCACTTTGCCGGCCACGTACGCCGTATGCGCCAGACCTACGCCGAGCGCCGCGACGCCATGAACGTGGCACTCGAGAGACACCTCGGCGGATTGTTCAAGGATGCGCCGCTCGACGCGGGTCTCCACGTGTGTGTCCGTCTTTCCGACCGGTTGCTGGCCAGAATGGATGACCGCACAGCGCAACAGCGTGCGACGGAGCAGGGCGTCGCGTGCTCGACCCTTTCGGCTTTCTGTTATCCGCCTGCGGCGGACCAAGGATTGGTGCTTGGTTACGCCGGATACACGCCTGGAGCCATCAACCATGCCGCTGCGAAACTGGCCGCAGCACTCGACGACTGAGGTTCCGATCGCTTAGGCTTTTGCGAGGACGTAGGTTCCCGGCGCTGGCGCCAGGGCCTTGAGCTTGCCGCCCTTGCCGGGCTCACGGGCATCGACCTCGCCATCCGAGTGTTTCTTGACCCACTTGTCCCAATCCGGCCACCAGGAACCCTCATGCTGCTTGGCTCCCTCGAGCCACGCTTCCGGGTCGGCGTTGTTCTTGGCGTTGGTCCAGTAGCAGTACTTCTTTTTGGCCGGCGGATTGACCACGCCAGCGATATGGCCCGAAGCGGCGAGGACGAATCTCACCGGACCGGAGAACATCTGTGTACCGCGATAGGTCGAGAGCCACGGTGCGATGTGATCTTCGCGCGTCGACACCATGTACGTCGGCGTCTTGATCTTGCCGAGATCGATGGGCACGCCGGCGAGCTCGATTCCGCCGGGATCCTTCAACTTGTTCTCGATGTACATCTTGCGCAGATAGAAACTGTGCATGGCACAAGGCATACGCGTCGAATCGCCGTTCCAGTAGAGCAGATCGAACGGGAACGGCTCCTTGCCCAGTAGGTAATTGTTGATGACGAACGACCAGATCAGATCATTGGCGCGCATCATGTTGAAGGTCTGCGCCATCTCGCGCCCCTCGAGAAAACCGCGCTCGTTCATCTTGGCCTCAAGGTCGCTGACTTGCTGCTCGTCGATGAAAACGCCCAGCTCTCCGGCCTCGGCAAAGTCGAGCATTGTCGTGAAATACGTCGCGGACGCCACGCGGCCCTTCCACTTCTTCGATTTCTCGGCCTCGATATAGGCGAGGGTGGCGCCGAGCAGGGTGCCGCCGATGCAGTAACCGATCGCGTTCACCGATTTTTCGCCGGTCGCCTGCTCGATCGCTTCGATCGCGGCCAAGGGACCTTCGAGCATGTAATCCTCGAAGTTCTTGTCGCGGAGTTCCGAGCCCGGATTGATCCAGGAGATCACGAACACGGTGTGACCCTGGTCGACGGCCCACTTGATGAACGAGTTCTCGGGCTTCAGGTCGAGAATGTAGAACTTGTTGATCCACGGCGGCACGATCAGCAGTGGTCGCTTCGCGACCTTCTCGGTCGTCGGGGTGTACTGGATCAGTTCGATCAGGTCGTTTCGGAAGACGACCTGACCGGGTGTCACGGCAATATTGCCGCCGACCTCGAAGGCCTCTTCGTCGGTCATCGAAATGCGCAGCTGACCGTCGCCGCGCTCCAGGTCCTCGAGCAGGTTCTGCAGGCCCTTGACCAGGTTCTCACCGTTCGTCTCGGCGGTCTCGCGCAACACTTCCGGATTGGCAAACGCAAAATTGGACGGCGACATCGCGTCGACCAACTGTCGGGTATAGAACTCGACCTTCTGTGCCGTCTTGTCGTCGAGCCCCTCGACGTCCTTGACCATCGTTTCCATGCAGCGCGACGTCAGCAGGTAAGACTGCTTGAGGAAATCGAACACGGCGTGCTCGCTCCAGGCTGGGTCCTTGAACCGGCGATCCGCCTTGTCCGGCTCGATCACGGGCGAAGACTCAACGCCCATCATGCGGTTGGCGGTCTGCTGCCAGAGGTTCATGTAGTCCTGCCAGAGCCCGACCTGCGCCTCGATGATCTTCGCGGGATCAGTCATCATCTTCGCCGTCATTTCCATGAAGGCTTCGCCAATGTGATTTGCATCTAGCGACGCCGCGTTTAGCTCGCCGGAATGGCGGGAGAGAAAATCCGAAACCAGCCGCTGCGAACGCTCGGCGATATCGGTGAATGTCTCCGTGTCGATCTGGTTCTTTTCTTCGGCAGCGTCGTTCATGTCATCTTCCGATTGTTTGCGCGGTTTGCCGCAGCATTGCCGTCGGCGCGTGATTCGGAGAACCGTATCCTTCCGCGGAATATAGTGGTTTTTCGCAACTGCACAACAGCCGGCCCGCCGGACCGACTTCGCGAGCAATACCAAACGGTTGATGCGCGTACATGCGCCATGGGGTATTGTCCGATTCGCGTTCAGTCTATTTACTGCGGTCGTAAAGCGTTAGACTGCGCGCCAACAACTTCTAGCGAACGTCGACGCGTTCGTGAACCGGGGCCGAGGACATG
Source organism: Rhodospirillales bacterium (assembly GCA_040219295.1). GTDB lineage: Bacteria > Pseudomonadota > Alphaproteobacteria > Rhodospirillales > Casp-alpha2 > JAVJST01. The sequence continues at coordinate 254,937 of JAVJST010000001.1, read as the reverse complement.
ATTGACGAAATGCCGACAACCGCCACTTACGACTCCGTTGCCGCGCGAACCCGCCGGTTGCCGATCCTCGCCGGGGTCGCTGTCGTACTATTGATATCCGGTTGCTCGTCGGTGCCCGACGCTGTCAACCCGGTCGAGTGGTATCGCAGCACGGTCGACGCGTTCAGCGACGATGAGGATGCGGCCGGCGACGAGACCGCCACGGCCGAGCAGGAAGTGCCCGGTGCAGACAAGGAGTTCCCGAAGCTCTCAAGCGTACCCGAACGTCCGTCGGCGCAGGCCAATCTCAGTGAAGGTCTGGTGGCGGACCCAAACGCGCCGAAGTATGCGCCGTCCGTCGCGTTGCAGGGCGAAGACGACGGCGCGACTGTCCCGGTTGCCGAAGCGCCGGAAGCCCCGGCCGTGCCTGTCGAGCCGGTCGCGTCCGACACCATGACGGAAACCGCATCCGGCAACCAAGATATGGAGGCACCGGAACCGTCGTTCTCAGCGCCCGAGGAACCTGAAATCGCCAGCACCTCTGGCACGGCTGCCAGTTCGATGAACGACGTCTCGTCGCAGGCCAAACCGATGTCATCCACGCCGCTGGTTATCCAGCCAGGCCGTCTGCCTTCCGGTGAAACTTATGAAGAATACCGTGCGCGCCTTATGAAGGGACTCGAGCAATCCGGTATGTCGTCGTTCCAGCCGGTCACCGGAATCACCGCTGCCCGTTCCGACGATGGCGGTCTGGGCACCGTCGTTGTGTCGTCTTTCGGCATCGAGGAACAGGCGGGCGGCGGCGGATCGTTCAGTGTCGATTCGGATGGAGTCAGCGATGCCGGGTTCCGCCGACTCAATCGGGATGGCCAGTTGCTTGGCGCAGGCTCGGTTAAGGTGGCGACCATCCACTTCAGCAACGGCTCAGACGATCTCGACAACCGCGATATTCACGTCCTGCGCCAGGTTGCCTCGCTCTACGCCCAGAACGGCGGTACGGTGCGAATCATCGGACACGCATCAAGCCGGACCCGGAACATGGACGAAGTCCGCCACAAGCTGGTGAACTACCGAATGTCGGCGGATCGCGCCGACGCAGTGGCAAGCGCGTTGGTCCGCATGGGATTGCCGAAGGAAGCCATTTACGTCGGAGCGGCCTCGGACCGCGATCCGGTTTATCAGGAAGTGATGCCGACGGGCGAGGCGGGCAACAGACGCGCCGAAATCTTCATCGACAGCTGATCGGTCAAACGGTCTAACCTTGTATGGACCGGCGGTCGACCGACCGCCGGGGAGCGGAAAATATGGCGAATGCGCAAACCAACGCGTTGAAAGTGGCCATTGCCGGTCTCGGCACGGTCGGAGCGGGCACCGTCCAGGTCTTGGGCGAGCAGGCTGACCTGCTGCGCCAGAGAGCAGGGCTGCCGATCGAGGTTACCGCCGTATCGGCACGCGACCGGAACCGCGATCGCGGCATCGATCTTTCGTCGTTCACGTGGTTCGACGACGCGGCACAGATGGCGGCAACGGCGGACGCAGATGTCGTTGTCGAACTCGTCGGCGGATCGAACGGACCGGCCAAGGCGATCGCCGAGGCGGCGCTCAACAGCGGACGACACCTGGTGACCGCCAACAAGGCCCTGATCGCCCATCACGGGACGGACCTCGCGGCGCTCGCCGAGAAGAATGATGTGCAGTTCAACTACGAAGCGGCCGTCGCCGGCGGCATCCCCATCATCAAATCGCTTCGCGAGGGACTTACCGCCAATCGCGTGCACCGGGTTGCAGGTATCCTCAACGGGACCGCCAACTACATTCTCACGAGAATGCACGAAGAGGGCCTGGATTTCGGCGAAGTCCTCAGCGACGCCCAGGAGCTCGGATACGCGGAGGCCGATCCGAGCTTTGACATCGACGGCGTCGACGCCGCGCACAAGCTCGCGATCCTGGCCAGCCTGGCATTCGGGATTCCGGTCGATATCGACGCCGTGCATGTCGAGGGAATCCGTAACATCAATGCCGTCGACATGGTCTTCGCTGACGAACTCGGCTATCGCATCAAGCTGCTGGGTATCGCAAAACGCACGGAGAACGGCATCGAGCAACGTGTCCATCCATGCCTGATTCCGGCCGACGCGGCGATGGCCAACGTCAATGAGGCGTTCAATGCGGTCGAGGTCGAATGCGACTTCGCCGATACGGTGATCCACGTCGGTCCCGGCGCCGGTGCCGGACCGACCGCATCCGCCGTCGTCGCCGACATCGTCGATATCGCGCGGGGAACCCGGGTTCCCGCGTTCGGCGTCAACGCCGGCGCACTCACGGAGCAGCCCCGCGTGCCGATGAGCGATCACGTCGGACGCTACTACATTCGTCTCGACGTTATGGACAAGGCCGGCGTGTTCGCCGGTATTGCGAATGCGCTGCGCGACCACGACGTATCGATGGACTCCGTTCTGCAACGCGGACACGCGCCGGGCGAGGCTGTGCCACTGGTCATCACGCTGCACGAGAACCGAGAGGCCAACATGGTCGCCGCCCTCGATCAGATCACGTCACTCGACTCGGTGCTCGGCGAGCCCGTCGTGATCCGTATCGAGATGCTTCCCGGCTAACCCGGCCCTCACACAACGCGCATTTGCCGGTTTTTCCGAATCCTGCCATCCTCGGCCGACAGAAGTGGGAGGCAAGTTGACAACCATGGATCGCAATTTAGCGCTGGAAGCCGTTCGCGCGACCGAAGCGGCAGCTCGTGCGGCGTACCGCCGTCTCGGGCAGGGTGACGAAGCCGCTGCCGACCAGGCCGCCGTCGAAGCCATGGAAGATGCGCTCGCAGCCGTACCGATCGACGGCCGGATTGTCATCGGCGAAGGGCCGAAGGGTGAGGCGGAAAAACTTTTCGTCGGAGAACGCGTCGGTAGCGGCGGTACCGAAGTCGGTGTCGCGGTGATGCCGCTGGAGGGCAGTTCGATCATTGCGCGTGGCGGATACAATGCCGTGTCGGCAATCGCCATATCGGCCGCAGGCTCGTTTCTCAAGGTTCCCAACATCTATATGGAAAAGATCGCCGTCGGGCCGAACCTGCCAGACGATGCAATCGATATCGACGCACCGGTTGCGGACAATCTCAAGAGTGTTGCCAAGGGCAAGGGCGTCGAGGTCGAGGATCTCGTGGTTTGCGTCCTCGACCGTCCGCGCCACGGGAACCTCATCGAACAATTGCGCGCCAGCGGTGCGCGCATCAGGCTGCTGCTGGACGGCGACATGAGCGGTGCCGTGGCGACCGCGATTCAGGGCGCCGGTATCGACCTGTTCCTGGGCAGCGGACTAGCGCCACAAGGCATCATGGCGGCGGCGGCATTGCGTGCAGCGGGCGGGCAGATGCAGGCGCGCCTCATCATGCGCAACGACGCCGACAAGGACAGCGCGCGCGGCATCGGCATCGAGGACTTCGGTATCCGTTACACCATCGACGACATGGTCCCGAACGACGTGACCTTCGCCGCCACGGGCATCACGGATGGGCCGTTGCTCCGAGGTATCGAACGGGCGCCGGACGGTCTCGTGTCCCGATCAATGGTCATGCGTTCGCAATCCGGCACCATTCGCTGGATCGAGGCAGTCCACCGCTCACGACGCAATGACTGACGCAGCCCGCGCCGCCGACACCCCTGAAAAACGCCCGGCGGCGCTGCTCGGTGTCGAGCATTCCGCCCTCGGCCGGCGATGGGTCGAACGGACCAGTGATGACCGTCTTTCGATGACTCTCGCGCAGCGGTTGGGAGTCTCTGAGATCGTCGCGCGTATACTAAGCGCACGCGGTATCTCTGCCGAAACGGCCGAGGAATTCCTGAACCCGACGTTGCGAACCGCCATGCCGGCGCCGAACGCGTTCACGGATATGGAGCGTGCAGCGCAGAGACTCGGTGATGCCATCACGCACGGCGAGCGGATCGTCGTGTTCGGCGACTACGATGTCGATGGCGCAACGTCGTCTGCGGTGCTGCACCGCGCCGTCAAGGGCGCCGGCGGCGATATCGGCATCTACATTCCCGACAGGCTGAGTGAGGGGTACGGTCCCAATCCCGCCGCCATGCGAAAACTGGCAGAAGAGGGGACGAACCTCGTCGTCACCGTGGACTGCGGCACGACGGCGTTCGAAGCACTGGAGGCGGCGGCGGGCGCCGGATTGGACGTGATCGTCGTCGACCACCACGAAGCCGAAACCAAGCTTCCCAGGGCACTGGCGGTGGTCAATCCGAAACGCATCGACGGCGGAACGCCGGATGAGGCCCATCTCGCCGCGGTCGGCCTGACGTTCATCCTTGCCGCCGCGACCTACCGCGCTTTGCGGTCCAAGGGCTGGTTCGAGGATCGGGACGAACCCGACCTGTTGGGACTTCTCGACATCGTCGCGCTCGGCACGGTATGCGACATGGTGCCTCTGACCGGCATCAACCGCGCATTTGTTCATCAGGGACTGAAGATCTTGTCGCGTCGCGCCAACCCGGGCCTCAGCGCGCTCGCAGACGCGGCCGGGGTCGATGAATCGCCGGGCACCTACCACCTCGGTTTCGTTTTCGGTCCGCGCATCAACGCCGGCGGCCGTGTCGGCGAGAGCAGCCTCGGCGCCACCCTGTTGTCGACCAACGATCCAGCGGAGGCGTCGACGCTCGCGCGGCGGCTCGATGCGCTCAACCGGGAACGCCAGATGATCGAGGCAGAGATCCTCGAGGACGCGATGCGCCGGGCCGAGGCCCTCGTTGCGGCCCGCGACCCGGCGGCGCTGGTGATCGCCGGCGAAAACTGGCACCCGGGTGTCATTGGTATCGTCGCCAGCCGCCTCAAGGACGCGTTCAACCGTCCGACCTGCGTGGTCGCCCTGAACGACGGGGCGGGAACCGGCAGCGGCCGCTCCGTCGCCGGGGTCGACCTCGGCCAGACCGTGATCGCCGCACGTCAATCGGGCCTGCTGACCAAGGGAGGCGGGCACATGATGGCGGCCGGTTTCTCGCTCGATGCGGAAAAGCTGGAAGACTTCAGCCACTTCCTTGAAAAACGGATCGCCCAGCAGATGACGGCGAGCGGCTTCTACCCGACCCAGACGATCGACGGTCATCTGAAGGTCGCGGCGGCAACCGCCGAACTGATCGATCTGATTGCCTCGATCGGCCCGTTCGGAACGGCAAACCCGGAGCCGCGATTCGCGCTCGCCGGTGTCCGCCTTCAATTCGCCGACATTGTTGGCGAGAACCACGTCAAATGCCGGCTCGAGGACGATTCACGCGGGCGGCTGGACGGAATCTGCTTCCGCTCCGTCGGCACGCCGCTCGGAGAACTTCTGCTGCATCGCAGCCGCCCAACCCTGCACATCGCGGGCAAGCTGCGCCTCAATACCTGGCAGGGCCGCTCCACGCCGCAGATCATCATCGACGACGCCGCCCTGGCATGACTCGGATCGGCCGATCCTGAGTTGCCCGCCCCGAAGCGGCGGAGTAGGTTTCCGGCATGTCCGCGACCCCCGCATCAACAGAGCTAGCACCGTTCGCCTGCGATCCTGCCAAATCGCGCGGCAGACGCTTCGAAGAGCCCGAGAGCAGCACCCGTACCTGCTTTCAACGCGACCGCGACCGTATCGTCCATTGCGAGGCGTTTCGGCGCCTTGAGTACAAGACACAGGTGTTCGTCAATCACGAGGGCGACTTCTTCCGCACCCGGCTGACCCACAGCCTCGAAGTCGCCCAGATCGCGCGTTCGGTATGCCGTTATCTGCGGCTCAACGAAGACCTCGGCGAGGCCCTGGCGTTGGCGCACGACCTCGGCCACCCACCGTTCGGACATGCCGGCGAAGATGCCCTTAAGGAAGCGATGGGGCCCTTCGGCGGCTTCGATCACAACGCCCAGTCGATGCGGGTGGTCACTGAGCTGGAGCACCGCTATCCGGCGTTCGATGGCCTCAACCTGACCTGGGAAACGGTCGAGGGAATCGTCAAGCACAACGGCCCCCTGACGTCAAAGCCGGGCGCCAATGCCAACCTTCCGCGCGGTATCGCCGAGATCGACGACAGCATGACGCTGGAGATTCATTCCTACGCCGGGGCCGAGGCGCAGATCGCCGCGCAGAGTGATGATATCGCCTATAACAATCACGACATCGACGACGGCTTGCGGGCGGGTCTCTTCACCATCGACGACCTGGACGACGTTCCGCTGGTGGGGCCGATCTTTCACGATGTGCGAAAAAGCTATCCCGATCTCGACGATTCGAGAACCATTCACGAGGCGGTGCGCCGAATGATCGGCGCGATGGTCGAGGACCTGATCGAGGAGACCAATCGGCGCCTTCGCGATGCCCGGCCGAAGAGTGCCGAGGACGTGCGTAATCTGGGCCGGCCCGTGGCCGGATTCTCCGAGAACATGCGCAACAACGATGCCTCGATGAAAAAGTTTCTTTTCGAGAACATGTACCGCCATTACAAGCTCAACCGGATGACGAGCAAGGCACGCCGGGTCGTCAGCGATCTGTTCCGTCTTCTCGTCGCTGAACCTGGATGTCTGCCGACGGAATGGCGACGCCAGGCGGCGGGACCGGGTGAACCCGAAACGGCCGCGCTGGTGGCGGACTATATCGCCGGCATGACGGACAGGTTGGCGCTCGACGAACACCGCCGGCTGTTCGATGTGCAGGCGAGAACATCCTGAGCCGATCTGACCTGGACCTCAAATCCTGACCCGGCCTGCCTCGGATACCGGCCGACACCAGTAGACCAAGACAGAGAATCTAAGGAACCCGAAACCATGGCCTGGACCCGACCATTCGGACGCGACGCGATTATCGATATTCTCGATCGGTTCGTCGCCGAGGGCACCCTGCCGGCAGGACTCGACTTTGCCAGGGTGAATGTCGAACCGCCGCGCGATACGAGCCACGGCCACGTGACGACGAACGCCGCAATGGTGATCGCCAAACCGGCCGGCATGAATCCGCGCGAGATTGCCGGCGCGCTCGTCAACGCATTGTCGGGCGACCCGGCGATTGAATCGGCGGAGATCGCCGGCCCAGGTTTCGTCAATCTGACTCTCGCAGATTCCATCTGGCACGCAGAACTGCAGACGATCCTGCGCCAGGGCAACGCCTACGGCGATTCAACCAAGGGCGCCGGCGAACCGATCAACGTCGAGTACGTCTCGGTCAATCCGACCGGGCCAATGCATGCCGGTCACGGCCGCGGCGCGGTTTTCGGCGATGCACTTGCATCGTTGCTCGAAAAGGCCGGTTACGCGGTGACGCGCGAGTATTGGATCAACGACGCCGGTGCGCAGATCGACGCTCTTGCTCGGTCGCTTCATCTGCGATACCGCGAGGCGCTGGGCGAGAACATCGGCGAGATTCCCGAAGGTCTATACCCGGGCGATTACTTGATTGCACCGGCGCGCGAGATTGCCGAACGGGACGGTGACAAGTGGACGACAGGCAGCGACGATGACTGGCTCGAGGATTTCCGCGTCATGGCGTGCGAATCGATGATGGCGTTGATTCGCGACGATCTGCACCGGATGGGCATCGACCACGAGGTTTTCACGTCCGAACGCGGGATCGTCGCGGCCGGCAAGGTCGAAGAGGCGCTTTCCGATCTCGACGCCAAGGGCCTTCTCTACACCGGCGTGCTGGAGCCCCCGAAAGGCAAGACGCCGGAGGACTGGGAGCCCCGCCCGCAGACCCTGTTCCGTTCGACCGATTACGGCGACGATGTCGATCGGCCGATCAAAAAGTCTGATGATTCATACACTTATTTCGCAACGGACATCGCGTACCACTTCGACAAGTACCGGCGCGGTTACAAGACAATGGTCGATGTCTGGGGCGCCGATCACGGTGGGTACGTCAAGCGGTTGCAGGCCGCGGTCAAGGCGTTGACCGGCGACGAGGGCAATCTCGACGTCAAACTCTGCCGCATGGTCAACCTGATGGACGGCGGGCAACCGTTGAAGATGTCGAAGAGGGCCGGTCGATTTGTTACCATGCGGGATGTGATGGAGGAGGTCGGACGCGACGTCTTCCGCTTCATCATGCTGACCCGAAAGAACGATGCGCCGCTGGATTTCGACCTGCAGAAAGTGAAAGAACAATCCAAGGATAATCCGGTGTTCTACGTGCAATACGCCCATGCGCGGGCGCATTCGGTGATGCGCCATGCGGCCGAGAAATGGGGCGACGACTCCGTCGCGCCCGAGACGCTGGCCGCAGTGCCGCTCGACCGGCTGTCCGACCCTGCCGAGATTGGCCTATTGCGCCGCATGGCGGAATGGCCGCGGACCGTCGAGAGCGCCGCCGAAGCGCACGAACCCCATCGTGTCGCGTTTTACCTGAACGATCTTGCCGCCAACTTTCACGCGCTGTGGAACATGGGTCGGGACAATACAAGCCTACGTTTCATCACCGACGATGACGACGACCTGACCCGCGCCCGGTTGGCAATGGTCCGCGGCTTGGCCAGCGTCATCGCCTCCGGCCTTGCTGTCATCGGCGTAGCACCGGTCGAGGAAATGCGCTGATGCCGAGACCGGAAGATCGCGCCGACGGCGGTATCGCCGAACGCCTTGAGTTCGAGCCCGTCGAACGCCGCAAGCCCGGGCGCAAGTGGGGCCGGCTGGTTGCCTTCCTGATACTGGTCGGCGTGGTTTCCGGCGGCGTCTGGGTAATGTGGGGCAAGGAGTTCGTCGCCAATCAGCAGCAGGGCGACGTGCCCATCATCCGCGCCGATATCGCGCCGATCAAGGTCCGTCCCGCCGATCCCGGCGGCATGGATGTCCCGGACCGCGACAAGCTGGTGTACAACCGCCTGAACGGCGAGGGTGCCGGAAGCGAGGTCGAGCACCTGCTGCCGCCGCCGGAAGAGCCGATGACGCTGCCGGAAAATACAGCGGCGGTTTCCGAACCGGCTGTCGCCTCGACCGGCGCTGCCGAGACGATGGGCGATATCGCCGAGGGCCAGCCCATGGCCCTCGAACCGATGGCACTGGACCCGGCAATGACAACGGCCGCCGACGCACCACCACCCGCGCCGCCCGCCGAGGAGCCGACGACAAGCGCCCTCGACGCCTCAAGCGAACCGCCGAGCATGCCCGAACCGATCGCCGAAGCGCCGGCCACCACCGAAACGGCCTCGAACACGCCGGAGCCGAAACCGGCGCCTGAGCCGGAGCCCGCGCCCGAACCGGCCACCCAGGCTGCCGCTGAAACCCAGCCGTCGGCCGATCTCGCGTCGCGTTTGCCGACGTCCGATACCTACCGGATCCAGCTGGCCGCGCTGCGCTCCCAGGATCGCGCGGAGGCCGAATGGAAAAGGCTTCGCGCGGCCCATACGGATTTGCTCGGCCGTCTCGGCCTATCGATCGTCCGCGTCGATCTCGGCGGCGACAAGGGGATTTTCTACCGGCTGCGCGCCGGCCCGCTCGCCGACGCCGCAGCCGCAAAGGCGCTGTGCGGCGAGTTGAGCACGCGCAACGTCGGTTGCCTCGTCGTTCGGCCGGGGTCCTGACACATGGGTGCGCCGCTCGCCGCGATTTTCGGATGCGCAGGACCGGAGCTAACCGCCGACGAGCGAGCGTTTTATCGCGCCAGCAGTCCGCTTGGGTTCATTCTTTTCGCCCGCAATGTTCAGGAACCGGATCAGGTTCGTGCCCTGGTGTCCGAGATGCGTGGCTGCGTCGGACGCGACGACGCGCCGGTGCTGATCGATCAGGAAGGTGGCCGTGTGCAGCGCCTCGGCCCGCCGCATTGGCGCGCGGCTCCGACTGCCGGTTCCATCGCCGATCTGCATTCGGTCGATGCCAATGCCGGCGAGGAGGCCGCCAGCCTGAACGCGGCGCTGATCGCCGCCGAGCTCGCGGACCTCGGAATCACCGTCGACTGCGTTCCCGTACTTGACGTGCCGCAGCCGGGTTCACACGACGTGATCGGTGACCGCGCGGTCGGCCGAACGCCCGGGCAGAGCGCGAGGCTCGGCAACATCGTCTGCGGTCAGATGATTGCCCACGGAGTGGTTCCGGTGATCAAGCACATCCCTGGGCATGGCCGCGCCACGGTCGACAGCCACCACGACCTTCCGATCGTCGACGCGCCGCTCGAAGAACTCCGGTCGGTCGATTTCGCACCGTTCCGGGACACTGCCGAACTGGCATGGGGCAGGCCGTGGGGCATGACGGCGCACGTCGTCTATACGGCTATCGATCCGAACGCACCGGCAACCACTTCGGCTACCGTCATTGCGGACATCATCCGGGACGAGATCGGTTTCGAGGGTTTCCTGGTCTCTGACGACCTCAGCATGAAAGCCCTGGGCGGGTCGCTCGGTGATCGCACAACGGCCTCGCTCGCTGCCGGTTGCGACGCCGTCCTCCACTGCAACGGCGAAATGGAAGAAATGATCGCTGTCGCGAGTGCGGCGGGCGCGCTCGGGGATACTGCCTTCGCGCGCTACACCGCAACGGAGAACAGTCGGAAGATCTTCGGCTCGAGCGGTTCCTCGTCCCTCGACCGCGAGACAACGGATGCCCGCATCCGCCGCCTCTTAGGAAAGCTCGCCGCATGACCGCCGCCGACACCTGGAACGAGGACATGACGCAGCCGGCCGACGGCACGTCGCCGCCGGGAGAGGCGTTTTTCGTCGATATCGACGGTTACGCGGGACCGCTGGACGTTCTGCTGACTTTGGCGCGCGATCAGAAGGTCGATCTGATTCACGTTTCCATTCTCGAACTCGCCGATCAGTACCTGGCGTTCGTCGCCGAAGCACGTCGTCGGGATCTCGAGCTTGCGGCCGACTATCTCGTCATGGCCGCATGGCTCGCATATCTAAAGTCGCGCTTGCTGCTGCCAGACCTCGATGACGAGGAACAGCCGAGCGGCGAGGAAATGGCCGCCGCGCTGGCGTGGCAACTGCAGCGCCTCGAGAGCATGCGTGAAGCTGGCGAGAACCTGATCACCCGCAACCGGCTTGGCCGGGATTTCTTCCCGCGCGGCGCGCCGGAGAAGTTCACGACGAGTTTCATCACGATATTCGATGCCGATCTCTATGATCTGATGAGTGCCTATGGCGACATCCAGCGCCGCACGGCGCCAAAATCGATGGAGATCGAACCGTTCACTCTCTACACCGTCGATCAGGCGCTCGACCGAATTCGTCGAATGCTGGGATCGATCCCCGATTGGGAGAGCCTGTGGGCCTTCCTGCCGGACGAAGCCATCAACGAGAATGCCGACCCGATCGAGCGGCGCTCGGCAATCGCGGCGACGTTCACGGCCAGCCTCGAACTTGCCCGCGAAGGCCAGGTCAACATTCGCCAGACCGGTCCGTTCGGGCCGATCTATGTCAGCGCCGGCGAGCGCTTCGGCCAGCCTGCGGAAGGTCAGCCTGCGAAAGGTCAGCCTGCGAAAGGCGAGTCCGCCGACGACACACACGATAATGCCAGTAACGATCTGACGGATTCAGAATCATGAGCGAACAAGCGAGCGAAGAAGTCATCCACGAAGAAGCCGACGCGGAAGCGCCGGCGGAGGAGGCCGCGCCCGATCCGGAAGAGATCGCCAAGGTCAAGCGCGTCCTGGAGGCAATCCTGTTCGCGACCGCCGAACCGGTGTCGGAACGGGCACTCGCCAATCGTGTGCCGGAGGGCATGAACACGAAGACCATCCTGAAGGATCTGCAGGACGACTACGAGGCGCGCGGTGTAAACCTGGTCCGTGCCGGTGCGTCATGGGCATTTCGAACAGCCGAGGATCTCGGCCCGGTCCTGAACGTCGAGGCGGAAGTTGAGCGCAAGCTCAGCCGTGCGGCCATGGAGACGCTCGCGATCATCGCCTATCACCAACCGGTTTCGCGTCCCGAGATCGAGGAGATCCGGGGCGTTGGTCTCAGCAAGGGAACCCTGGACCTGCTGTTCGAAAAGAGCTGGATCAAACCGAAAGGCCGACGCGAGGCGCCGGGCCGGCCCATGACCTGGGGCACGACGGACGTTTTCCTCGACCACTTCGGCCTCGAAAAAATTGGTGATCTACCGGGTCTCGACGATCTGAAAGCGGCCGGACTGCTGGAGTCCGGCCCGGCGCTCAACGTCTATCGTAGCCGGGGTGGCGACACTGAAGCCGACAAGGCAGCACAACCGCCGAAACCCGCGGACGACGGCGTGTTGTCGGAACCGGACGATGAGGAAGATATCGCCGAGCCACTCGATCCGAACGCCGCCTGAGAGCCGCCGGGCGCCGCTATCCGCGATGCCGATTGGCAGCCCTAGGCGCATTGCCGAACCGGCGGTGGCATGCCATTATCCGGCCCAATCGAGACCGATGGATACAATCCTGGGAGAGAGTAGGTAGTTAAATGGGTACGTTTAGCATTTGGCATTGGCTGATTGTCCTGGTTGTTGTCCTCGTCCTGTTCGGCGGTGGCGGCAAGATCTCACGGCTGATGGGCGACTTCGGCAAGGGCCTCAAGTCCTTCAAGAAGAACGTCAAGGACGAGACCGAAAGCGTCGCCGAAGAGGATCAGAAGGCGCTCAAGTCGGAAGAGGGCGACGTCGCCTCGCAGGAACAGTCGAGCGAGGAAAAATCCAAGGCGGCTAGCTGACCGGCGCACGCCGGCGCGACCAAGCGCCGGCGACCCGATTAATCGAACCGCAGGACGGCACCGGCCACCTGGCAAGCCGTTCCATCCGCGATCGTAGGTAAGGCCGTCGTCCATGCTCGACATTGGCTGGCAGGAAATCTTCATTATCGGCGCGTTGGCCCTGATCGTCGTCGGGCCGAAGGACCTGCCGCGCGCGCTGCGCACCGCCATGCTCGGCGTCCGAAAAGTTAAGGGGCTCGCCCGCGACTTCCAGGACGGCGTCGACGAAATGGTCCGCGAGGCCAATCTCGACGATTTCAAGAAAGAGATGGAGAAGATCAAGCAGGACGAGCTGGAACGCGACCTGAAGTATGGTGTCAAGGACAACACCCTCGGCCTCAATTCGGTCAAAGACGACCTCAACAAGATCGCCAGCGGGGACGACAAGAAAAAGCCGGCCGGCGACTCGGTTGCTGCGGCAAAGCCAGCGACTGGGAATTCCGCCGCCGCGAAGCCCGCATCCGAACCGAAACCGGCCGCTACGGCGGCTTCCGCCGAAGCGGAGAAACCGGCCCGCAATCCGGTCAAACGCAAGACGCGCGGCTCCGCCAAACCGTCCGCCAAGAAAAAGACCGCTGCCTCCAAGGCTGACGGCTCGGGAGCCTGATCATGGCCGAGGCGACGACCACGGGGCAGAATCCGGACGAGGATGACGTCAACCAGTCCCAGATGCCGCTTATCGAGCATCTGATCGAATTGCGCCGGCGGCTGATGTATTCGTTCGGCGCGGTCATCGTGCTGTTCTTCATCAGCTATGCCTTCGCCGAGGACATTTACCAGTTCCTCGTCCAGCCTCTGGCCGACATTCTCGTCGACATGGGCGGCCAGCGGCGTTTGATCTATACGGCGCTCTACGAGGCGTTCTTCACCTACATCAAGGTCGCCTTCTTCACGGCCATGTTCCTGGCGTTTCCGTTCATCGCCATCCAGTTATGGAAGTTCGTCGCGCCGGGGCTCTACAAGCACGAGCGACAGGCATTCGCACCGTTCCTGATCGCGACGCCCATCCTGTTCTTCATGGGCGGCGCGCTGGTCTACTACCTGATTTTCCCGATGGCCTGGGAGTTCTTCCTCAGCTTCGAGACCGGTCAGGCCGAGGGCGGCCTGCCGATTCAGCTCGAGGCCAAGGTCAATGAGTACCTGTCGCTGGTCATGCGGTTGATCTTCGCGTTCGGCATATGTTTCGAACTACCGGTCGTCATGACGTTGCTGGCGCGGGTCGGGCTCGTCACGCAGAAAGGCATGCGCGCGAAGCGCAAGTACGCCATCGTCGCCGCGTTCATCGCCGCCGCGATTCTTACCCCGCCGGACGTGATCAGTCAGATCGGTCTCGCCGTCCCGACTATCCTGCTCTATGAGATTTCGATCTTCGCAGTAGGTATCGTCGAGAGGAAACGCAAGGAGAGGGAAGGCGATCTGGACGACGATGACGAAGACGAAGAAGTGGAAGCGGACGAATCAGGGGAAACGACGGTAGACGAGACCCCGGAGAGTGGGGAAGATGGTGGCGGCGATTCGGATGAGCCGAAACCCGCTGGAACCTAAACGCTTCGCTACGCACGACCGCATCGATCCATGCACGACATCAAGCTGATTCGCGAGAATCCCGAGGCATTCGACGAGAGCCTGAAACGCCGTGGCCTGCCGCCGCAGGCCGCCGAGTTGGTAGCACTCGACCAGCAGCGCCGCGAGTTACTGACTCGCGCCCAGGAAATCCAGGCCGAGCGCAACAAGCTCTCGAAGGAGATCGGCCAGGCCAAGGCCCGCGGCGAGGACGCATCCGGCATCATGGCGAAGGTCTCCGCCAGCAAGGACGAGGAAACCGCGGCCGAGGAAGCCGCCAAGAAGCTCGACGACGAGTTGACCCGCGCATTGGAGGTGATCCCGAACCTGCCGTTCGACGACGTCCCGGTCGGCAAAGATGAGAGCGCCAATGTCGAGGTGCGCAAATGGGGTGCGCCGCCGACCTTCGATTTCGAGGCGAAACAGCACTTCGATCTCGGCGAAGCCCTCGGCATGATGGACTTCGAAACCGCCGCCAAGCTCGCCGGTTCGCGTTTCGTGCTGCTGTCGGGCGCGCTGGCGCGGCTCGAACGGGCCCTGGCGCAGTTCATGCTAGACCTCCACACACAGGAGAACGGCTACACTGAGGTCAATCCGCCCGCGCTGGTCAACGACAGCACAATGTACGGCACCGGCCAGTTGCCGAAGTTCGCCGAAGACCTGTTCCGCACGGAGGAGGGCTACTGGCTGATCCCGACGGCCGAGGTGCCGCTGACCAACATCGTTGCCGGCCATATCGTCGACGAGGGATACCTGCCGCGCCGCTACACAGCGATGACATGGTGTTTCCGGTCGGAAGCCGGCGCCGCCGGCAAGGACACGCGCGGTATGATTCGCCAGCATCAGTTCACCAAGGTGGAGATGGTCAGCGTCACGCACCCCGATCAGTCGGCGGACGAGCTTGAGCGCATGACGGCATGCGCCGAGGGAATCCTGCAACGCCTCGAGTTGCCATACCGCACCGTCGTGCTGTCGACCGGCGACATGGGTTTTGGCGCACGCAAGACCTACGACATCGAGGTCTGGCTGCCTGGTCAGGACATGTACCGCGAGATATCGAGCTGCTCCAACTGCGGTGACTTTCAGGCACGCCGCATGAACGGCCGGTTCCGTCCAAAGGAAGGCAAGGGCACCGGTTTCGTGCATACGCTGAACGGCTCAGGCGTCGCCGTCGGACGCGCCATGATCGCGGTCATGGAGAACAACCAGCAGGCCGACGGATCGATCGTCGTCCCGGCGGCATTGCGGCCCTACATGAACGGGCTCGAGGTCATCAAGCCCGCTGACGGCGGGCAATGACGACGCGCGCCACCGCACACGCTTTCGCCGACCTTTCCCGCGCGCGGGTCCTGATTACCAACGACGACGGTATCCACGCGCCCGGGATCAAGACCCTGGCGCGCGCCGTCAAACGGCTCGCCCGAGAAGTCTGGGTCGTCGCGCCGGAGACGGAGCAAAGCGCGACGGCCCATTCGCTGACCTTGCGGCGGCCGCTCCGCATTCGCAAGGCCGGCCCCAGGCGGTTCGCCATCGACGGCACACCGACCGACTGCGTCCTGCTCGCCATCAATGAAGTCATGAAGGACGCCCGACCGGACATCGTCCTGTCCGGCATCAACCGCGGAGCCAACCTGGGTGATGACGTGACGTACTCCGGAACCATTGCCGCTGCCATCGAGGCCGTCATTCTCGGTGTGCCCGCTGTCGCACTCAGCCAGCACTACGAAGACGGCCAGTCGATTCGCTGGGGAACGGCCGAGGATTGCCTGCCGAAGTTGATGAAGAAGATCGCCAACGTTGAACTGCCGTCAAACACATTGCTCAACGTCAACTTCCCGGACTGCCCCGCCGGGGACGTCAAGGGGATCGAAGTCACCTGGCAGGGCGCACGCAAGCTCGGCGACCAGATTCAGCCCGGCAGCGACCCAAAGGGCGACGCGTATTACTGGATCGGCAGCATGCGGACGGCTGAGCGGTTCCGCAGGGGATCCGACCTGCATGCCGTGTACGACGGCGCGATTTCCGTGACGCCGCTGACGACGGACCTGACGAACCGGCGCTCGATGCGCGCGTTGAAGGACTATCTGGCATGAGCAGCGAGGCGTTTCCGGTTCAGGCCGTCGACGGCACGGCCCGCGCCGCCGAACGCGCGCGCCTGATCCTGGAACTACGCCAGGCCGGTGTCGATAACCCGTCCGTGATTGACGCCATGGAGGCGACGCCGCGCGAAATATTCGTCCCGCTGCCATTCCAGGACCGGGCCTACGACAATATTGCACTGCCCATCGATCGTCACCAGACCGTCAGCCAGCCGTCAGTCGTCGGCCGCATGACCCAGGCGCTCGAAGTCACCAACCGCATGAAGGTCCTCGAGATCGGTACCGGTTCCGGCTATCAGGCCGCAATTCTCGCGCGGCTGTGCCGGCGTCTCTATACCGTGGAGCGCCACCAGCCGCTGGGTGAGGAAGCTCAGCGTCGGCTCGAACTGCTGCGGCTAACCAACGTGACGGCGATGATCGGCGACGGTTCGCTCGGTTGGCCAGCTCAGGCGCCGTTCGACCGCATTATGCTGACCGCGGCTGCGGCCGACATTCCCGACGCACTCGTGGCCCAGCTTGCGCCCGGCGGCATCATGGTTCTGCCGGTCGGCGACGACGAGCGCGATCAGCGCCTGATCAAGCTGGTGCGAACGGAGGACGGCGCCGAGACGACGGACATGGGTCCGGTGGTGTTCGTTCCGCTGCTGCCGGGTGTGGAGCACGGCTAATGCACCCGGTCCGGACAATGGCCGTTGCCGTTCTGCTGCTCGGCGCTGCCGCGTGCGGCGGCCTGGAGATCCCGAGTCAGCCCGGCGGCAAGACGCTGACACGATCCGCATCTTCGACGACGCAATCCGGCGACGCCCTCGTCTTCGTCAATGCCAGCGCGGTGACGGTCGGCCGGGGCGATACGGTTTACGGTCTCTCGCGGCGGCACCGGGTCTCCGCACGAGATATCATCGTCGCCAACAACCTGCAGCCGCCCTACGAACTGATCGTCGGACAACGCATTGTTCTCCCCCGCGGCACCGTGCACACGGTGAAGTCCGGCGAGACCCTCTACCGCATCGCCAAGACCTACGACGCGACCGTTTATGAGATTGCTCGGGCAAATGCGATCGGCCCGCCGTATACGATCTTCGTCGATCAGAAACTCCGCATACCGGGCACGGTGCAGGCCAGCGTCCAGTCGGCCGCACGTTCATCGTCCGGCGGCAACAGCGCCTCCACCGGGCAGACCCAGGCGGCATCCGTGCCGGTCCCGGACCCGAAGCCGGCGGCGCCGCCCGTCGCCGTGCCGACCCCGCCGCCCTCGAGCGGAAGCGGTTTCATCTGGCCTGCAAACGGCCGGGTGATCTCGTCGTTCGGCCCGAAGAGCCAGGGCCTGCACAACGACGGCATCAACATTGCCGCCGCTGAAGGCGAGACCATCGTTGCCGCGGAGAACGGCGTCGTCGCCTATGCCGGGAACGAGTTGCGGGGATTCGGTAACCTGATCCTGCTCAAGCATGCGAACGGTTTCGTCACGGCCTATGCCCATGCCAGCGAGTTGCTGGTCAAACGTGGCGACAAGGTACAACGCGGTCAGGCCATCGCGCTTGTCGGGTCGACCGGCAACGTCGCCTCGCCGCAACTGCATTTCGAAGTTCGCCAGGGCAAGAAACCGCTCGACCCTCAGCGCCACCTCCCGGCGCGGGCGGCGTGAGGGCGGCTCTCGGCATTTGCCGCCAAACCCGCCGCCGCCTAGGATGTTGTGAGCACGGCTAGGAGGGCTATCGTGGAAGCGACCCAATTTCCCGCCGGTGAGATCCTGTTCGATGAAGGCGACGAGGCCGATGCGGCCTATCTCGTTCAGGACGGCATCGTCGAGATCGTGATCGACGGCAAGGTGGTCGGCGAGGTCGGCGCCGGCCGACTGTTCGGGGAAATGGCCCTGA
Organism: Rhodospirillales bacterium; assembly: GCA_040219295.1. Classification (GTDB taxonomy): domain Bacteria; phylum Pseudomonadota; class Alphaproteobacteria; order Rhodospirillales; family Casp-alpha2; genus JAVJST01. Next base: position 236,751 of record JAVJST010000001.1, on the reverse strand, counting down.
TCAGCGCCAAGCCGCGGGCCGCGACGGCGCGAACCAAGACCGAGGTCACCTGCATCGTCGTACCGCGCCCGGTATTCGACTCGATCCTGCGCAATGCCGACGCGTTTACCCGGGCCCTGATTCAGTCGTTGATCCAGCACGTCCGCTCGAGCAATCGAAGCAGCGATGACGAAGACGACGCGGACGTGCAGTTCTTCATGCCCCAAAAGGACGGCAGCTACCAACAGCACGAATAGTGAACGGGGCTAGCTCCCGGCCTCGACCGGTGTATGGTCGACGTTCTCGTTGTCGACGATAGCGTCGACGTCGCCAGTTCGAAAAGCGAACGGCTGTTGTATTCGCCGCGGCGCCCGAGTCCTCGAGCGACTTCAGGACATCGCCGACAAGCGACTCACCGAAGGAACGCGGTCCGAAGGAACAGGTGCGCGCCAGGTTTCGGTGCGGATCGTCGACGACGTGGTCGTCATAGTCGTTGTAGGCATCGAATGCATTGATCAGCGGATGACGGTACTCCGTGGTTGCCCGTCGTCCCGCGACAGCTCGTCCATCATGATGACGAGGAGGTTGCGGCCGCCCACGATGGCCGGCCTATAGGTCGATCGTCTTGCCGAGCCGACCAGCGATATCCTGAATGAACTGCCAGGCGACACGCCCGGAGCGGGCCCCGCGGGTCATCGACCATTCGATCGCCTGAGCGCGCAAGTCGTCCTTGTCGATGCCGAGCGCGAAATGCGACGCATAGGTCTCGACGATGGCGAGGAAGGTCTCCTGGTCGCAGACGTGGAACCCGAGCCACAGGCCGAACCGGTCGGAGAGCGACACCTTTTCCTCGACCGCTTCCGACGGATTGATGGCGGTCGAGCGCTCGTTCTCCATGATATCGCGGGGCATCAGATGGCGGCGGTTCGACGTCGCATAGAAGATGACGTTGCCCGGGCGGCCTTCGATGCCGCCTTCGAGGACCGCTTTCAGCGACTTGTACGACGTATCGCCGCCATCGAACGACAGATCGTCGCAAAAGACGAGCGCGCGCCGGCTGCTTTCGCGGATCATGCCAAGCAGTCGGGGCAGGGACGGAATATCCTCCCGGTGAATCTCGACGAGCACGACCGAACCCGGATTCCTGTCGGTAACCTCTGCGTGAACCGCCTTGACCAGTGAGCTCTTTCCGGTGCCGCGCGCCCCCCACAAGAGAGCGTTATTCGCCGGCAGGCCGTCGGCAAACCGCTGGGTGTTGGCCAGGAGTTGGTCGGCCTGGTTGTCGATGCCCTTGAGCAGCCCAAGCGGCACCCGGTTGACCTTCTGGACCGCCTGCAGGCCGCCGCCCTCAGCGTGCCAGACGAAGGCGTCTCCGTCGGCCGGAAATGCCGCAGCGCCGGACGGTGAGCCTGAAATCGCCTCAAGAGCGCGGGCAATGCGTTCCAGTGCCGCGTGTATCGAATCGAGGGATGGATCGGTGAACGCCATGGCCGGATCGTATCACACGGAAATTGCGGTAGAAACAAGCCCCGAATGCGATTGAAAACCGGGACGTGACGGGTATAGTCCCGCGAGCTTCGTCAAGAACGACCGGGTTGCGATCGCGCGCCGTATCCGGATCGTACAGTCTGGTTTTCATGACCGCGCGCAGCCCTGGGAGGGTATCGCCATGTTTATTTCGCCGGCTTACGCACAGGCTGGAGGTGGCGGCGCAGGCGGCCTCGAGGCCTTCTTGCCGCTGATCCTGATCTTCGTCGTCTTCTACTTCCTGCTGATCCGTCCGCAGCAGAAGAAGATGAAACAACACAAGGAGATGCTCGCGAACATCCGCCGCGGCGACAAGATCGTGACCGGGGGCGGCATCATCGGCAATGTCACCAAGGTTGCCGAACAGGGCGAACTTACCGTGGAGATCGCGACAGACGTCAAGGTCCTGGTCGACCGCAACATGGTCGCTCACGTTCTCAACAAGACCGAACCGGTCGCGGGCAAGTCGGATGGCGACAGCAAGGCGCCCGCCAACGAAGACAAGCCGCAAGGCCCGCTCGGCAAGTTGTTCGGCAAGAAAGACTAACTCAGCAATCGACCGACACGTCTCCGACGTCAGAACCGGACGCCGCCCGACATGATCTACTTCGCCAAGTGGAAAATCGCCTTCATCCTGATCGTCTGCGCGCTGGGATTGGCATATGCCGCACCCAACTTCGCGGGGCGTGACAGCGTTTCCAAGATGCCGGCGTGGCTGCCCAACAAGCAGGTCAGTCTAGGACTCGACCTGCAGGGCGGCTCGCACCTGCTGTTGCAGGTCGAAACCGGTGCCGTGATTCAGGAACAGCTCGAAGCCGTCATGGACGGCATCCGCGCCGAGATGCGAAGCGAACGCATTCGCTATCGTGATCTGGGTGTTCTGCCAGGAGCGGAAGAGAACGAAGGCCACGGTGTTTCCGTGACCATCAATGATCTCGCCGAGTTCGAACAGGCCCGGAACGCCATTCGGGATCTCGAACCGCAGGCCCAGATCTCCAGCGATGCCGGTACGGGCGTCATTGCCCTGACGTTCTCCGAGACGGAGATCAACGCACGCCGCCTCGCGGCCCTGAGCCAGTCGATCGAGATCATCCGGCGCCGCATCGACGAAACCGGTGTTCGCGAGCCAACCATCCAGGCGCAGGGCGGACAGCGCATCCTTGTCCAGCTGCCCGGCGTTGACGATCCCGAACGGATCAAGCAGCTCCTCGGTACGACCGCGAAGATGACGTTCCACCTCGTCGACGTGCGCAACAGCCGCGCGGAAGCGTTGGCCGGCAGGGTGCCGCCGGGATCGCGTCTGATGCCGTCGGCGGACGAGCAGAACCCCGACGGCTCGCCGCTCATGTACCTGATCGAAAAGCGGGTCATGATCAGCGGCGAAAACCTCGTCGACGCGCAACCGACGTTCGACAGCCAGTCCGCCCAACCTGTCGTGAGCTTTCGCTTCGATAGCCGCGGCGCCAAGAAGTTCGGCGACGTGACAACCGAGAACGTCGGACGGCCATTCGCCATTGTGCTCGACGGCAAGGTGATTTCCGCCCCTGTCATTCGCGAGCCCATTCTCGGCGGCAACGGACAAATCAGCGGTGGCTTCACGGTGCAAGGCGCCCAGGATCTTGCGCTTCTGCTACGTGCCGGCGCACTGCCCGCACCATTGACGATCCTCGAGGAACGCACCGTCGGTCCGGGGCTCGGCAAGGACTCCATCGAGGCCGGAAAGTTCGCCAGCGTGATCGGCCTTATCGCCGTCGTCGTTTTCATGGCCTTGGCTTATCGCCGATTCGGGCTGATGGCCGACGTCGCGCTCGCCATGAACATCTTTCTCATTCTCGCAGCCTTGTCGGTTCTTCAGGCGACACTTACTCTGCCGGGCATTGCCGGGATCGTGCTGACAATCGGCATGGCGGTTGATGCCAATGTCCTCGTGTTCGAACGCATCCGCGAGGAAGTACGCGCCGGACGCACGCCGATCTCGGCGATCGACGCCGGGTACTCACGCGCACTGAAGACGATCGTCGATGCCAACGTCACCACCCTGATTGCGGCCGTACTGCTCTACCTCTTCGGCTCGGGTCCGGTCCGTGGTTTTGCCGTCACCCTGGCGATCGGCATCGTGACCTCGTTGTTCACCGCGATCATGCTGACCCGATTGATGGTGGTTACCTGGCTCCGCCGCGCGAAGCCCAAGGAATTGAAGGTCTAGGAGGCGGTTATGGCGTTCAGCTTCGTTCCGGCGGACATCAGCATTCGTTTCCTGCCGCGCAAACTGTTGTTCTTCGTGTTCAGCACCATGCTGTTCCTCGCCTCGGTTGGATTGTTTCTGGTACACGGATTGAACTACGGCATCGACTTCAAGGGCGGCATCCTGATCGAGGTCAAGACCGACGGACCGGCCGACATCGAGTCGATGCGGTCGCAACTCGATGCACTCGGTCTCGGCGACGTCCAATTGCAGGAGTTCGGCGAACCGGACGATGTGCTGATCCGCATCCAGAAGCAGGAGGGTGGTGACGACGAGCAGCAGGGCGCTGTCGAGGCGGTCAAGTCCACGCTTGGCGACACGGTGGTCGAGTATCGTCGCACGGAGTTCGTCGGGCCGACGGTCAGTCAGGAGCTACTTATCGACGGCGTGACCGCCGTGCTGTTGGCGATGGGCGCGATCCTCCTCTACATCTGGTTTCGCTTCGAGTGGCAGTTCGGCGTCGGCGCCGTGATCGCGCTGATTCACGACGTCGTCGCCACGATTGGCGCATTCTCGCTGCTCGGGCTCGAGTTCAACCTGTCCACCGTCGCAGCCATTCTGACCATCGCGGGCTACTCGATCAACGACACGGTCGTGGTGTACGACCGGGTGCGCGAAAACCTGCGCAAGTTCAAGAAGATGCCGCTTGAGGAACTGCTCGACAATTCGATCAATCAGACCCTGTCGCGCACCGTCATGACCAGCGTAACGACCTTGCTGGCATTGATCGCATTGTTCGTGCTGGGCGGTCCGGTCATCCACGATTTCGCGTTTGCCATGATCTTCGGCGTCGTTATCGGGACCTACTCGTCGATCTGTCTTGCCGTACCGCTGCTCGTGCACCTCAGCATCGACCGCAACCGCAGTGCCGAAGAGGAAACGGCCGAGTCCGGTGCCTGACCCGCGCACCCGCGACCGCAACCACGCGCGGAGGCTCTCATGTCACTCGACATAACGCCCGCCGTTACCGCCGGCACCCAGTTGGTGCAAGCGTATGGCGACGGCGGTTTTCGCATTGCGAACAAGAGCTATCAGGGTTCCGTCCTGGTTCTCACCGACCGAACCGTGCCTGTGTCCACGCGGCACGCCGGGGAGCTCGACATCGACGCGATGAGGCCGATTGCCGAACGGGCCGACGAGATCGACATCCTGGTCGTCGGCTGCGGCGAGACGTTCTCTCTCCCTTCCGACGAGTTGCGCGGCCAGTTGCGCGAACTCGCGATCGTCATGGAGTGGATGGATACCGGCGCCGCCTGCCGGACCTTCAACGTGCTGATGACCGAGGGTCGCCGCGCCGCCGCCGTCCTGATCGCGGTCGACAACGAACTGGGCTAGCGCTACGCGCCTCAGCCGTGCGCGAAGAAGTGGTGCGAGACACCGATGCCAATCTCGCGCACCAGGTCGTAGGCCGCGAGCATCGGATCGAATAGTTTCTCATGCAGGTCGTGATATCCGCCCGCAACATCGGACTGGTAACTCGCTTCCTCGATGAACATGGCGTCGCCGGGCTCGTTGATCTTGCTCGGGAACACGTCGCGCAAGATGCGGACGGCGTCCGGAATCTCCATCGCCATGATCATCCCGGAAATCCGCTCGGGCGAAACGTCGTGACGATTCGCGAACGGCGGTATGCGGGCGGCCAGGATGAAGATGTGTTCGATCAGCGCGATGCGCAGCGCGTGAAGCAGGTCGAGTTCCAGCCGTGTCGCCGCCGGCACCTTGCCGCCGTCGACGTGCAGTCGACCGAGCACCCCGTGAAGATCGATCGCATCCTGACGCAGACGGTGAACCAGCCGCATCATCGCCTCGTGCCGCGGGTCGTCGGACAGGTACTTGGCCAGTCGGCGTATAGGACGTTCCAGCACCGGTTCTGCCCCGCCATACGCCCGCGACACCCAGTATCCCTGGTCAAAGATCCGGGCGTAGGCGCCCAGGGTGTTAAGGCTCGACGTCTGCTTGGCGATGGCAACCATGGAAAACAATCGGCGCGCCCGATCCGAGTTTTCGCACAGGCTGACGAACCGGTCGACCTCGTCACCGACCGCACTGCCGATGCCCGAAACGACGTTCGCCAGGTACCCGAGTTGCTGCAGGATGGCATTGTGCGGAATGGCGCGCATCTGCGCCGGATTGCCCCGGTCAGCGAGGTTGACCGTATCGTGCTGCCGGATGGACTTCCGGGATCCGGTCTTAAACAGAAGATTGGTGCCGAACGATCCGAGGGTCACCCGGTAGTCGTGGTCGGCAAACAGTCCCTCGTGGTAGTGCGCGAGGCGCAGGAAGAAATCGAGCGTGAAGTCGGTATCGTCATAGAGCGAGTCGCGCTCCACGTGATGCGCCCGGCCCATGGCGTCGGCGTCGGCGTCGTCGATGCTGAGCGCGTCCGCCAGCACCGTGAACGCGGTGTGACGTGCAAGCTGGTCGTTGGCGAACAGAAGGTACCCGTCGCCGCCCTGGAAGCTGGTCTCGTGCTTCAGTGCGACTCCGGCGCGGGCGTACTGCCTGCGGGCCATCGGCGACATAACGTAAAGCAGCCGATCCCGCAGGCTCTTGGGATGCGCACCACGGCCAATCGACTCGCCGTGTGTGTCGAAAATGACAATCTCGATACCTTCGATGCCGCGGGCGCCCAGCATGCGTGCGAGCTTCACCTGGAGCCGCTCGATCCCAAGTGTGGCCGGAATCTGGCCGAGGAAACGCCCGGCGTCGGAGAAACCGGTCTGGACCGCGATCCGGCCGCGGCCGTTCGCGTACGCCATGTAACGTTCGTTGTCGAGCAGCTGCTCGAGTATCCGCGCGCCGCTCTCGATGGCGGCCGGTGTCTCGAACAATGGCGAGATGTCGATCTTGTCCTCGATACCGAACAGGCGGGCGAAGTAGAGCGCCGTCATCACGGTGAACGGATGTTCGCATTCCGCGATCAGGAACCGAATCGGGGTATCGGCGTCGATGTGCTTGAGAATCTGCGCCATCAGGATGAACTGGCGAATAGCAGTCGATTGCTCGAGCATCAGCGAGCGAATGTTGACGGTCCGCAGATCCGCTTCCGCGATCATGCGGTTGAGGCGCGACATCTGCAGGCGGCCGGCGCCGCTCTCGGAATCGTCCAGCTTGATAAGCTGATTGATGCCGTTCTGCAGCTGCATGGCATTGATGCGCAGGTGAATGTGCGCCGTGCCAAGGCCAATCAGTTCTACTTCCGCCCGCAACACCATCAGCGACTCGGCCACCGCATCGGAGACCGTGCGGTCGATCGCGGTGGTCAGCCTTTCGACGAGTTCGCGACAGTTGATCATCCGCCCATCGGCGTCCGGATCGCTCAGTGCGTTCGCGGCCTCGGCCACCGGCGAGACGGTGTCGAGTTCGGCGGCGAACATCGCATGGCACCGCTCGCTATGCGCTAGAGCGCCGTCGAGCAGGGCACCCGCGGCGCCGAGATCATCAGTCACGTCGGCGGCGTTCGGATCCGCCTCGATGGCCGACAAGCGGGTGCGGTATCGCCTTAGCTGCTCGATCTTCTCGGCGAGCTTTAGGCCGACCATCTGTTGCCAGCCGATGTCTGTACGACCGTCGAGGTCGTAACCGACCCAGCCTGCGACACTCATCGGTTGGGGTAAGAGTTCGCGCCAGCGGTCAGGCCAACGCTTCCGCGCGCGCTCGATCAGGGCGGCGTTGAACAGACCGAGAGCGTCCTTGAGTCGCGTCGCGGCCTGTTGGGCGCGGGCGTGTTCCTCACCCAGCGTGATGTCGTCGGCTAGTGCGTGGCTAATGCCCTTGAGACGTTCTTCCGCCATGGGAATGGCCTGGTCTTCGTCGGCAGTCGCAGCGATGTCGGCCATGATGAGAGCGGCTTCCGCCGACATGCCGAATGTCGGGTGCGCCGTAAACACGGCCCCGACGCGCGGACGCGAAACCAAGGAACGGAACTCGTCGAAATCACCTTCGGTCTCGTCAAACCAACTGTCGGCGACCTGGCCGAGCTTGTTCATCGCGTCCGCGTCGCCGGCGACGCCGAGGTAATCGCGAATGTGAAGCGCGCGCCGGGCGAACGCGCGATCCGTCAGGATCCGCGCCAGCTGCCTGAAATCATTGATGCCCATCGAGCCTTTCTCGAATCGGACCGAGAGCTTGTAGGCCAGCAGCGCGGTCGGATTGAGCTGCGGATTGGTGCCGATCTGGTCGCGCAGTGCGGCGAGTTCGCCCGTCAGATAGTCGACGATCTTCCGGGGGTCGGGCGAGGACGCGCCGGTGTTCTCGGGCCAGATATCAGTATCCATGGTCGGCATGCTCGCTTCATCCAGCGCCCGGTACCTGAGGCGCGCCCAACGTGTAACGAAATCAACGGCTAAAAGGTACTACCTTGCTATCGACCAGACCCTACCCGAACGGGTGGAAACGAAAAAAGGGCCCGGTTGATACCGGGCCCTTCCAGATCTTTCGATCGATCGTGATCAGAAGATGTTCTGCGCCGAAACCATGGCATAGAGCATCGGGATCGACAGCAGTGTGTTGGTCCGCGAGAACAACATCGCCGTCCGCGCCGAAGCGGCCTTCGTGTCCGCGTCGACCTCGACGATGCCCAGCGCCTTCTTCTGGTTCGGCCAGATCACGAACCAGACGTTGAACCACATGATGGTGCCGAGCCACATGCCGATACCGATCGCCGTGCTCTTCGGCACCGCGAAGCCCTCGCTTGCACCGAGCGTGATGGCATCGACGAGATAACCGTTCAGATGGGCCAGAATCAGGCCGGTGACGATGGTCGCCATGGCGCCCCAGCGGAACCACCACAGGGCGGCCGGCGCAATCACCTTGCCGATGGCCGGCTTCTGATCGTCCGGAATCTTTGGCATGTTCGGAATCTGCACGAAGTTGAAGTACCACAGCAGCCCGATCCACATCACGCCGCTCAGCACGTGAAGCCAACGGAAGAGGAAAGCCCAGTATCCATGATCGACGGCGAAGCTGTAGTCGGTCATGCCGGCGACGACGAAAATCATTATGACGGTCAGCACAAGACCGGCAATGACCGTCGATTTCAGATTTGTCAGAATGGAAGCCATAGTGATCACTCTTTCAGAAGAATTGATTAAACGGCCTGTCCAATGGCGGAGCGATGCCCGTTCCCCTGGCAGGATCGTGCGTCTCGGTATATACGAGAGCGTGGGGGTTCTTCAATGATTACCGACATTTCGCGGAACCCAAAAACGACGGAAGTCCATAATTTCATTGAGGATACTCTCGCCGAAGCCGCCGCTGAGCTTCACGGCGCGGACCGCGATCACTACATCATGGCCATGCTGGCCGGCCCGGCCGATCGGGCCGGACTGATCGCACTTTTCGCCTTCGACCTTGAACTCTCGCGAATCCCAGGAAAGGTCAGCGAGGTGATTCTCGGGCAGATGCGGCTGCAGAGCTGGCGAGACGGCCTCATTGCGGCCGAGGACGGCAGACAGAGCGGAATCCCGCTCGCCGGGGCGTTGCTTCAGCTCGGTTTCCCGCGAAACGGATTGGAGACGCTCATCGATGCCCGTGAGCGGGACCTGATGCGGACCGATCCGCCTTCGAATATGGATGAACTTGTCCAATTCGCCGCCGATACCGGCGGCCGGTTGAGCGAGCTCGCGATCCGTCACCTCAACCGCCCCGACGCGGCACCGGACGCCATCGCCGCAGCGGCTCGGCACGCCGGCACCGCCCATGTCCTGACCGGTCTTGCACGGTCGATTCCACGCCAATGGCCCGCCCGACGGCAGTACGTCCCGGCATCGTTCGGACTGGAGAACGGACCGGAGGCCGTGCGAAAAGCTGCCGCCGCGCTTGCGGGCGGCGCCCAGCACGAGATCGACAGAGCGCGCGCCAGTGCGTCGGAACACGGCGGAAAACCCGATGCGAAACTGTTCCCCGCACTGGCCGCGGCGACGATCGCGGAGTCCCACCTGCACACACTGCGACGGTGCGGCTTCGATCCGGCACACCCGAGAACAACTTATCGCGGCGCCGGCGCCGCGGTGCGCCTGGCCTGGCGGCGTTACATCAATCGTTTCTGAGTTCGGCAGATCAGCCGGGACGCAGGCGCATCAGTTCGAGCGCCGATACCTGCGGGAAGATCGGACCGGCCTGCGCCCTGTAGAGCATGATGGCGCCCCGTTGTTCATCGGGGAAACCACCCCGGGTATCGTCGTACTGGCGGATTTCCAGGATTGATACCGCCTGCGTGTTCGGATTGACCGTCTTCCAGATCACCGTCGGATTCTCCGCACGGGGCTGTGCCAACGGCGCGATCGAACGTTTCCAGATGGTACTGGGTTCGCCGAGCACCTCGGCGAAGTACCGGACGATCGGTTCGAAACTGTCGCTCGGGAACAGCGAATAGAACCGGGTCGCCACACCGTTGTCATACCGAGAGATCATACTCAATCCCTGATACATCACGGTGTCGACCCGCATGTACTGACGCAATGCCTCCGGCCAGTCGGCCGCCTCGATGCAGAACGTCACGCTGCCGCGCCGTTTGTCGATGCAGGGCTTGCGGAGCGCGGTCGGATCGCTCTCAATCGGTGGCGCTTTGCCCAGCACGGTCGTGCCGATCGCGAGTTCCAGGTTGCCCCGCGGGATGCCCTGAGGCTCGTGCTGCTGCACCGGACCGCCGAGCAGCATGCGCGGCGGCGGCGGAGCGGCCGGCTCGACGGCAACAACATCCCAGGTCCCGGTCGGCTCCGTGATTGCCGGGGGCGCGCCGCCCGCATCGCGTATCGGAGAGCCCGAGCCGACGGCATCGGGATTGTTGGGATCGAACAGGCTCGACAGCCGGTCGACGAGACCGCTCTCTTGTATCGGCGCCGTTCCGGGTTCGGACTCTGGCGCCCGGGCAATCACGCTACCGACGGGATCCGTCGTTGTCGCGCCCCAGCCGCCGGCAATCGTCGCGGGGTCCTCGGTCGCTCCGAGGCTTTCCTCGGGCGGCGTCATGAGATCGTCGATAGCGGCCGACGGCAACGGCACATCTCCCGGCGGTGCCGGCTCGACGGTCGTGACCTGTTCCGGCCGGCCGGCCGAGAGGCCGGTGCGCGAGTCCGATGCCGATGTCTCCGACGCGCCGGTCGTTTGGCCGGCGGGCATGGCCGATACGTCATCCTGCGGCGCCGACGACGCGCGGCTACGCGGATAACGCTGATCGGGCGAACTCAGAAGGCGCGCAATCTGCTGCAGCGCCCCGACCGAATTGTCCTTTGCCGTATCGAGCGAACGGCCGCGCGGCGGCGCGGCGTAACCGCTGTCAATGAAACTCAGAGTTCGCAGGTCCTGTGGCGTGACGGCATCTTCCGGATCCGCCGTGGCCACCGGGCCCATTTGACCCTGCTTGTAGGTCGGACGGCTGGCACGCGGTTCAACAGGGGTCGCGAGCCCAGCGGTCTGCTGGTCGTCCTTGCTGACGATCCCCATGCGCTGCAGGAATCGAATCGCCGAACTGCCGCCGTCGGGCGGCGGCACGAAACCGGGTGGATACGGGTTTCCGGTGAGTTCCAGACGTTTCTGCGCCCGGGCCTCGGCTTCGACGTTGGCCACGCCCGACTTGAACATCTGCGACAGCTTCGATTGCTCGCGTTCCTCGGCCGCGACCTTGCGGGCATCCTCGAGTGAGGCGAGCCGATCTATCGACTCCAGGCGAAGCCGTTCGATCGCTTCTGCACGCAGTTGTTCGTGTTCGGGGACCCGTCCGTCCGTCGAGGTCTTCTTGCCACCAGGCGCGGGATAGAACTCCGGCCCCGGAATGTCGGCTGTCCGGGTTTCCCCGCCGGCCGGCGGGATGGCCAGGTCGCCAGGCTGCAAACCGCCGGGTTCGCCACCCTCGAACCGCCTGAGACCAGCCATGAACGAACCGCCACCGTCGTCGCCGGTACCCGATGTCGTCTCGCCGCTCGGCGGCGGCGGCAGGTCGGCCTGGACTGTCGCCGCGGGCTCCGATTCGGTTGCAGGTTCGGCAACCTCGACCGGCGCCGCTGACGGTTCGGATTCTTCGGTCGATGCCTCGCTTTCCTGTGCCGGCAACCTGATCGGTTCGGGTTCGATCGCGGGATCGCTGCCCGGCTCGGGGGCGGGAATCATGGCGACGATTGTCCCATCGCCATCCTTCGTCGGAATCTCCTTCTCGACGGGCAGGGAAGTCCGCTCCGGCAGGGCTGGCTCGGCAATCGGTGTTTCGGGCTCCTCAGGCGCTGCCGGTTCCTGCACCACGGTAATCGCATCCGATTGCTCGTCGGCCGGAACCGCCGGTACCGGCGCGACGGCAGCAACACTCGTTTCAGGCGTCGATGCTTCCGGTGAGGAAGCTTCCGGCGATGAAGTCGGCGGTTCATTGACGGCTGCCGAAGGCACTCCGGTATCGGTTGCCCGGCGTCTCGGCGCCGGATTGAGGGTCGTCAGGCGCTCGAAGTACGCGGATTCGATCCGCTCCGGTTGCGGTTCGGTCGGCGGCGAGACGATCTCTTCCACCAACGGTTCCTCGGGCAGTCCCTGACCGGTTTCGCCGGCGCCTCGGTCTGTTGCGCGCTCGGCGGTCGTTGGCGCCGATTGAGAGGCGGTTGCCGGGGGCGCACTTCCCGCCGGATCGGGGGGTGCCTCCAGCGCGGAATACGCGAGCAGGAAGTGGGTGATCGTGAAATGACCGAGCTCCTCGGCGAGGGCCGCCGGGTTCTTGCCTGTGTCGTCGGTCGCGCGGAGGTCGGCACCGTCGAGAACCGCCTGCTGAACGGCAACGAGATCGCCCGCTTCGATGGCACCGAACAGGGCCTGCGTCGGTTCGTCCCAGTCGGCGGTTGCGGCATGCGTGTTGCCCGCCGCGCCCAGCATCAGGACAAGCGCAACGGCCGCGGCCAAGGATTTCAATTGGCCGCGCGATTCCGCCACCCGTATCGCCTTGGCGGGTGCGGATTCGGCGTCTTCGTGGTCGCAATCGGCCACTGTCATGTTCCCGCGTCGGTTCCGCCCCGGACCATCCGGGAAACGGACTTTCGCACGACTACTGATACCGCGTCGGCGGGCGAATCGCATCCGGCGCCCGGGCTGCACCGGCGCAATCGAAATAATCGAGCGAGGATTTTCTTTCAGGATCTTGAAATCATTACCAAAAATGGGGCGATATTATGATGCGATCAAGGCCGCGGATGGACCGGGCGGCCGCTCAGCGGCGACGTCGCGCTCGAATTCCTGCGAATCGGTTTCTCCGATTCGCCGGTGGCCGTTTGTTCATGAGCGCCGTTGACACGCCCATCGGTGACGCCTAAAGAAGCGGGTCCGATTTTGGACGTTTCTGTATTCTTGGACGACACGACATGCTGCACGCCTGGTCGGACCGACGACGACGACGCTGCACCCGCGGGGTGCAGATGCGCATTCGCGTGGGCGAGTCGTCATCGGCCTTCGGCCTCTGACCCGACCGGATCGTCCTCCGTCCGTCACATCCTGCATGCCGCTGAAGCCGGCTTCCTAAGGGAAAGCCATGCCGATACTCTCAGGACAGCGGACACGACATGTACCACATTGAAGAACAGACGCCGCGGCACGACGCGGCCATCGACATCCTGCTCGACGCGGCTTTCGGGCCTAACCGGCATGCCAAACGGTCGTATGGATTTCGCGACGGGATCGACGACATCGACACCCTGCGTTTCGTCGCCATCGGCAACGAGGACGGCGATCTGGTCGGCACGATCCGCTTTTGGCCGGTCCGGATCGGCATGGACGGTGCGCCGGCGCTGTTGCTCGGTCCGCTCGGCGTGTCGCCGGACCATCAGGGCGAGGGCATCGGCGCCGCGTTGATCGACCACGGGCTGGCCGAGGCGCGGTCACAGGGGTTCGCCATCTGCACGCTGGTCGGACCGCTTCACTACTATGGCCGGTTCGGCTTTGCCCCGGCGTCGATCTACGACGTTGCGATGCCTGGCGAGGCGCAGGAACGGTTGCTGATCCGCGAACTCAGGAACGATGCCCTCAAGGGCGTATCAGGCGATATCCGCCGCTGGGATCCGGTCGCGGACGTCGCCGCGCCTGCATCCTACTCGGCGGCGTCGGCCTGAGCCGTTTCAAGCCAACGCGCCAGGTCCGACCGGGCCCGTTCGCTCATGGCACGTTTGCGGTCGCGTCCCTTGGCCGGCCGGCCGCGTTCGTTGAAGGCCTCGATCGGCGGGAACAGGCCGAAATTGACGTTCATCGGCTGGAATGTCTCGGCATCCGCGCCGCCGGTGATATGCGACAGGATCGCGCCCATCGCGGTGGTCGCCGGGGGCGTCGAGGGCACTCTGCCGAGCCGTTCGGCAGCGGCGAACCGGCCGGCCAGCAGCCCGACCGCGGCGCTTTCAACGTAGCCTTCGCAGCCGGTGATCTGACCGGCGAACCGCAGGGCAGGGCGCGCCTTCATCCTGAGGGTGCCGTCGAGCAGACGCGGACTGTTGATGAAGGTGTTTCGATGCAGCCCGCCGAGTCGAGCGAACTCGGCGTTCTCTAGTCCCGGAATGAGCCGGAACACGCGCTTCTGCTCGCCGTAGGTCATCTTGGTCTGGAACCCGACCATGTTGAACAGCGTGCCGAGCGCATTGTCCTGGCGAAGCTGCACGATGGCATGCGATTTGACGTCCGGATCGCGGGGATTGGTCAGACCGACCGGCTTGAGCGGCCCGTGACGCAGGGTCTCGCGGCCGCGCTCGGCCATCACCTCGACCGGCAGGCAGCCGTCGAAGTAGGGTGTATCCGACTCCCATTCCTTGAACGCGACCTTCTCGGCCGCGAGCAGCGCGTCGATGAACGTCTCGTACTGATCGCGGGTCATCGGGCAGTTGATGTAGTCCTTGCCTTCGCCCTGTTCCCCGCTGATGCCGGCCGAGACCTTGTCGTAACGCGACTGGAACCACGCGACGTCCATGTCGATGCTCTCGCGGTAGACGATGGGCGCGATTGCGTCGAAAAAGGCGAGCGCGTCCTCGCCGCTCAGCCGGCGCACGGCATCCGCCAGTTCGGGCGCGGTCAGTGGGCCCGTGGCGATGATGACACTCGACCAGTCGTCGGGCGGCAGGCCGGCAATGACCTCGCGACGGACCTCGATCAGGGGCTCGGCGTCGATGGCAGCGCCGACCGCGGCGCTGAAGCCGTCGCGGTCGACCGCGAGCGCCGAGCCCGCGGGCACGCGATTGGCGTCGCCCGCGCGCATGATCAGCGAGTCCATGGCGCGCATCTCGGCATGCAACAGGCCGACGGCGTTGTAATCGGCGTCGTCCGAGCGGAACGAATTGGAACATACGAGCTCGGCAAGGCCATCGGTGTGATGGGCATCGGTCTTGCGAACCGGCCGCATCTCGTGGAGGACAACCGGAACCCCGGCCCGCGCCAGCTGCCATGCGGCCTCGGAACCGGCGAGGCCGCCGCCGACAACGTGAACGGGTTCGGATGATGTTCGGGCCATGGGCGCGGATTGTGATGATCGTTACAGTCGGCAGCAAGCCTTTCGGCTAGACTCCTGAAATATAAGGCTGTTGACTAACGAATCGAGGGCAGAGTCATGAAACGCGCAATGGATGCCATGGGCGACAAGGACGGCTCGGACTCGCAATGGCGCAAGACGACGCAGCGCGAGCTTGAGGACATCATCGAGAAACACGAGCAGTTCACCAAGGGGCTGCAGGGCGGCGAACGTGCGCGCCTCAAGCTCTGGGACCTGTCCTACCTGGACTTCTGCGACCGTGACCTGAGCCGCGCTGATTTCACCGGCGCCGTGCTGTGCCACGCGGAGTTCGAAAACACCGACCTGTCCGAAGCCAACCTGTTCGGCGCCGATCTCCGGTTCGCCAATCTCGCGGGTGCCGACCTCTCCAAGACCGACCTGCGCGGTGCCTGCCTTGCGGGCGCCGACCTGACCCGCGCGATTCTCGTCGAATCCGACATGCGCGAGGGCCTGCTGGTGCGCACCAAGGGCATGGGCGGCGATATCGAGTCGCTGGCGCCGGAGGCGGTGGCCACCGGCATCGAGCAGGCGGTGGCACGGGGCGCCAACATGACCAAGGCCAAGGTCTCGAACTCGTTCATCGTGCAGACCGACCTGACGGACTGCAACCTGACCAGCGCCAAGTTCCTGCGCGCCAACCTGTCGCTCTCCAACCTGACCGGCTGCAACCTCGAGGGCGCCGATTTCACCGAGGCCAACCTGTCGGGCGCGATCTTTCACGGCGCAAGTTTCAACGGCACGCTGCTCGACCATGCCGATCTCTCCGGCGCCGACCTGATCGGCGCGGTGTTCGACAACATGGACTGGTCCAAGGTCGACCTCGAAGACGCGCGCATCGCCAAGGGCCTAGACAAGCTCGACCGCAGCCTCAAGGAAATCGTCCGCGAACACGTCAAGTGGGTCGGCACCAACGGCAAGGAGGGTCAGCGCGCCAACCTCTCGGTCACCAATATTTCAGGCCAGGATTTGTCGGGCCTCAACCTCTCTGCGGCCGACCTCAGTTACGCGGTGATGAACGACTGCAACCTGGCGCGCGCCGAGCTGATCATGGCCGACCTCAGCTACGTCGACCTGCGTCGCGCCAAACTCTCGCGCGCCGACCTGCGCGGCGCAAAGCTGGCGCGCGCAACCCTCGACGGCGCCGACCTCAAGGGCGCGGTGTTTTCGCCGGTTTCCGTTGCCAGCCGGGCGGGCGGCGGCGAGTGGCGTTCCAATTTCGATCACGCCCGCCTGCGCGGCGCCAACCTCGACGGCGCCGACCTGCGGCAATGCGATTTCGAGGGCGCCGACTTCACCGGCGCCAGCCTGCGCAACGCCGACCTCAGCCGCGCCATGCTGCGGGACGCGGACTTCACGGATGCGGATCTACGCGGTGCGACGCTGACGGAAACCGACCGTCGCGGCACCAAGGGCCTCAGATCCGAACCGTGATCTCGGGCCAGCAGGCCCGCCAGCGGTCAACCTTCTCTCGGTAGCGTTCAGCGGAGAAGTGCGGCGCGCCCCTGTTCGGCGTCACCACCATATCGAAGACACGGGCCAGACCGTTCGGCGCGTAGATGTCGAATGCGCCATCCGGCGTCGGTCGCAATCCGATCATGCTGGTCTGCTCCAGGAACCGGTCGATTCCCTCGCGGGATGAACGCAGGGGCGGGTAGGGCAACTCGAACCGATCCTCGTACCAAAGGTGCACGCGGGCTTGATTCCTGATCTCGATCTCCGCGTCCAAATCGGAAAAGACAATTTCGCAACGCTTGATGACGACGTCCTCGGCGTCATACGAAACGTCCGTTGCATCGAAATAGAAGACGTCGTAGTCCTTGATGCCGTGATCGATCGTCCGGCCGGTGAGATGGTTCCAGACGGTCTGAAAAAGGCAGCCGGAAACCAGCCAGGCATCCGACACGCCGAGTCCAGGCAGGCGTTCGAGGATTGCCCTATTGACGGGATTGCCCAGGAGTATTTCCCGGAAACTCTTGTCGAGATCGGTTGTCATTCTTCTTGGCCAGCGAGTAATCGACTCAAGTCAGTACGCCGCTTGCCCGCAGCATCTGCGACAGAAAAAGAACCGTGAACGAGCCGGCCGCCCAGTAAAGCGCACGCAGGAACCGAATTCTCTTGAGGTCGCGAATTTCGGATACCTTGATGATCTCGAATGCAACCTCTCGCGCCCAGTCCGCTTTCAATGCGGCTGCCGCATAATCCGTGACCCCCTCGAATTGATGTCGCTCAAAGTACATCGTTCCAAGAACATGATCCGGCCAATGCTTCCGCGCGATCTTGTCGACCCTTGAGGGATAGAGAACCATGGCGAACATCAAGATCGGCAAGACGATGACGAGCCAGCCGGCGAGCACGTACCACACGGCGAATTCGACCGGGATCGGCATCTGATCGCCGCTCCGTTGCACCACGCCGAGCGCGAAAATGTATCCGACTCCGCAAATCTGCGCCTTTACGTCGTAACTGCGGACTGTGTCCTGCGCCTCGCGCAGGACGGTCAGCACGGCATCGGCACTCAGTTTGTCGTGAAACTCAGTCGAGGAGTGGGTCAACGTCTTGTCCGTGTTCTCAGGCACTCTTCTTCGGCCTTGTCTTCGTGGATCTCGCTTGCGCCTTGAGATAGGGCGCCAGGAACCGGCCGGTGTGACTTTCCGACGCTTCGGCGACGTCCTCGGGCGTGCCCTCGGCGACGATGCGGCCGCCCTTCGAGCCGCCCTCGGGACCGAGATCGATGATCCAGTCCGCGACCTTGATGACCTCGAGGTTGTGCTCGATGACGGTCACGGTATTGCCGTTGTCGACCAGCGCCTGCAGCACCTCGAGCAGCTTGCGCACGTCCTCGAAGTGCAGGCCCGTGGTCGGCTCGTCGAGGATGTAGAAGGTCTTGCCGGTGGCGCGGCGCGACAGCTCTTTGGCCAGCTTGACCCGCTGCGCTTCGCCGCCCGACAGCGTCGTCGCCTGCTGGCCGAGGTGAATGTAGCCGAGGCCGACGCGCTGCAGCGTCACCAGCTTGTCGCGGATCACCGGCACCGCCTTGAAGAATTCCGCGCCCTCGTCGACGGTCATATCAAGCACGTCGGCGATCGACTTGCCGCGGAACTGGATCTCCAGCGTCTCACGGTTGTAGCGCTTGCCCTTGCAAACGTCGCACTGAACGTAGACGTCGGGCAGGAAGTGCATCTCGATCTTGATCACGCCGTCGCCCTGGCACGCCTCGCAGCGCCCGCCCTTGACGTTGAACGAGAACCGGCCCGGCTTGTAGCCGCGCGCGCGGGCCTCGGGCAGGTTGGTGAACCAGTCGCGGATCGGCGTGAAGGCGCCGGTGTAGGTCGCCGGGTTGGAGCGCGGCGTGCGCCCGATCGGTGACTGATCGATGTCGACCACCTTGTCGATCAGGTCGATGTTCTTGATGTCGTCGTGGTCGCCGGGCAATTCGCGCGCGCCCATGACGCGCCGCGCCAAAGCCTTGTAGAGCGTCTCGATGACCAGCGACGACTTGCCGCCGCCGGAGACGCCGGTGACGCAGGTCAGGGTGCCGAGTGGGAAGCTGACATCGACGTTCTGAAGATTGTTCTCGCGCGCACCGGTCAGTTTCAGCGCCCGCTTGAGATCCGCCTTGCGGCGCTTGTCGGGCACCGCGATCTGGCGAAATCCGGTGAGGTACTGGCCGGTCAGACTCTCCGACGCCTGCATGACCTCGTCCGGCGTGCCACGGGCAACGATGTGCCCGCCGTGTCGCCCGGCGCCCGGGCCCATGTCGACGAGGTAATCCGCCTGGCGGATGGCGTCCTCGTCGTGTTCCACGACGATGACGGTATTGCCGAGATCGCGCAGCCGCTTGAGGGTTTCCAGAAGCCGGGCGTTATCGCGCTGGTGCAGGCCGATGGACGGCTCATCGAGAACGTAGAGCACGCCGGTGAGGCCGGAGCCGATCTGCGAGGCGAGCCGGATACGCTGGCTTTCGCCGCCCGAGAGCGTACCGGAATTGCGCGACATGGTCAGGTACTCGAGCCCGACGTTGACGAGGAAACCGAGGCGCTCGTTGATTTCGCGCAGGATGCGCCGTGCGATCTCGCGCTGCTTGTCCGTCAGCTGATCCTCGAGCGCGGTGAACCAGTCGTGCGCCTCGTTGATCGCCATGTCGGTCACTTCCGAGATGTTGAGCTTGGCGATCTTGACCGCGAGCGCTTCGGGCTTGAGGCGGTGGCCCGAGCACACGTCACAGGTCGTGACCGTCTGGTAGCGGCCCATCTCGTCACGCACCCAGGATGAGTCGGTTTCGCGCCAGCGCCGCTCCATGTTGGGGATCACGCCCTCGAACGGCTTGACCACCTCGTAGGTGCGCTTGCCGTCCTTGTAGTTCATGCTTACGTCCTCGTCGCCGGAGCCGTAGAGCACGACCTCGCGCGCCTTCTTCGCCAGCTTCGAGAACGGCACCGTGAGCGAAAAGCCGAAATGCGCGGCGAGGCTCGCCAGGGTCTGGTCGTAGTACTGCGAACTCGATCCCGCCCACGGTGCGATGGCCCCTTCCTTCAGGCTGAGCCGTTCATCGGGCACCACCAGCGCCGGATCGAAGTACATCTCGGTGCCGAGCCCGTCGCACGCCGGGCAGGCGCCGAACGGGTTGTTGAACGAGAACAGCCGTGGCTCGACCTCGTCGATGGTGAAGCCCGACACCGGGCAGGCGAACTTGGCCGAGAACACGGTGCGGCCCTTGCCGCTCATGTCGTCGGAATCGGCATCCTCCGCGTAAACCAGTCCGTCGGAAATGTTCAACGCGGTCTCGAGGGAATCGGCGAGGCGCGTCTCGATGCCGTCCTTGATCACGACGCGGTCGACGACGACATCGATGTCATGCTTGTACTTCTTGTCGAGAGTCGGCGTGTCGTCGATCTCGTAGATCTCGCCGTTGATGCGGACGCGCTGGAAGCCGCGCCGACCGAGCTCGGCGATCTCCTTCCTGTACTCGCCCTTGCGGCCCCTGATCATCGGCGACATCAGGTAGAGCCGGGTGCCCTCCGGCATCGCCATGATGCGGTCGACCATCTGGCTGACGGTCTGGCTCTCGATCGGCAGGCCGGTGGCCGGGGAATGCGGCACGCCGACCCGCGCGAACAGCAGACGCATGTAGTCGTAGATCTCGGTCACCGTGCCGACCGTGGAGCGCGGGTTGCGGCTCGTCGTCTTCTGCTCGATGGAGATCGCCGGGCTCAGCCCCTCGATACTGTCGACGTCGGGTTTCTGCATCAGTTCGAGGAACTGTCGGGCGTAGGCCGACAGGCTCTCGACGTAGCGGCGCTGGCCCTCGGCGTAGATCGTGTCGAAGGCGAGGGACGACTTGCCCGAACCGGAGAGCCCGGTCACCACCACGAGCTTGTCGCGGGGCAGTTCGACTTCGACGTTCTGTAGATTGTGTTCGCGCGCGCCGCGCACGGTAATCGAGTGCATCACTGGCTGTCGTTCCTGAGGGTGATATCCGGAAGTTTGAAGGGTGTCTGAACCCCCCAATATAGGGTCTGCATGATACAAACGGGAGTCCGGATCTGCCTTGATCCGGTGGAAAAATCGGGTTTTTCCGGGCTGGAACGGCCGGTGACGACGGTCTAGAGTCCCGGCTTCAATTTCGGGAGGAGTTCCATGGCAGGCAGCGTCAACAAGGTCATTCTCATCGGCAACCTGGGCCGCGATCCGGAAGCCCGCACGACCCAGAACGGCTCGAAGCTCGTCAACATGTCGGTCGCCACGTCGGAAACGTGGAAGGACCGCCAGACCGGCGAGCGCCGCGAGAAGACCGAGTGGCACCGCGTCGTCGTCTTCGACGAACGCATCGCCGAGACCTGCGAGCGTTACCTGAAGAAGGGCTCCAAGGTCTACCTCGAGGGCACGCTGCAGACCCGCAAGTGGACCGGCAACGACGGCCAGGAACGCTACACCACCGAAGTCGTGATTCCCCGTTTCAACGGTGTCATGACCATGCTCGACACCCGTGGCGGGGGTGGCGGCGGTGGCGGAGGCGATTCCTGGGGTGGCGGCGGCGGCGACCCGCCGGACTGGGACGGTCCCGACAGCGGCAGCAGCGGTTCGGGCGGCGGTTCCGGCGGCGGCCGGGGCGACCTGGACGACGAAATTCCGTTCTAGGGACCCCCGCCCGTGACCCGGACGGTGCTGACCGACGACCGCGAGGATTTCCAGCGGCTCGGCCACCGCATGATCGATCAACTCGCGGAGTTTCTCAACGGGGTCGACGCCGGCCCGGTCGACGTTCCCGTGCCCGACGACCAGCGCCGCAAGCTGAGTACCCTGACATTGCCCGAGGACGGCCAGCCGGCCGGGGAGATCATCGACTTCATCAGCCGCGAGGTCGCGCCCTACAGGCTGTGTATCGCGCATCGCCGATCCTACGGCTGGATCAACTCGCCGCCGTCGCCGGTCGGCATCCTCGCCAACACGGCCGCCAACGCCATCAATTCCGGCCTCGACGGCTTCGACCACGGCGCCATGTTCCTGATGGTCAGCCTCGGCAACTGGCTGATGGAGCTCAGCGGCTTCCCCAACGGGCCGGACTCGATGGCGATCCTGTTCTCCGGCGGCTCGGCGGCGAACCTGAACGCCCTGACCGCCGCGCGCGACCGGGCGGCGCGGGCCGACGGCTGGAACGTTCGCAAGGAGGGACTGCAGGGCAACCGCCCGCGCATAATCGTTTACGCCGCCGACCAGGCGCACAGCTCCATCCAGCGCTGCTGCGAACAGATGGGCCTCGGCGCCGACAGCCTGCACGTCATCGAGACCGGCGATGACTTCCGCATGGACCCGCAGGCGTTGGCGCAACGGATCGCCAGGGACAAGGCGGCGGGCCTCAGGCCGTTCTGCGTCGTCGCCGCCGCCGGCACCACCAACGTCGGCGCCATCGATCCCCTGGACGAGATCGCCGACATCTGCGAGGGCGAGGGGCTGTGGTTCCACGTCGACGGTGCCTACGGCGGGCTCGGGCGGCTCGATCCGCACTACACCCAGAAGTACCTCGGTATCGCCCGGGCCGACAGCCTGACCGTCGACCCGCACAAGTGGATGCAGGTGCCGATCGACTGCGGCGCGCTGCTGACCCGCCACAAGTTGGCGCATCGCGACGCCTACGCCATCGACCCGGATTACCTGCCGTCCGACAAGGACGATCACGCACCGTGGCCGTACGAGTACATGTACCAGCTGACCTACGGCGACCGGGCGCTGAAGACCTGGGCGACGATCGCGCGTCTCGGGCGCAAAGGCCTCGGCGACCTCATCGCGCGCTGCAACCGGACCGCCGAGGCCATGGGCACGCTGGTCGAGCAGTCCTACACGCTGGAACTCTTGGCCCCGGTGTCGCTCTCGGTGGTGAACTTCCGCTTCGTGCCGCGCGGCAGGTGCCTCAGCGAGACCGAGCTCGATCACCTCAACGAACGGATTTCGGACGCGGTCCTGGCCAGCGGCGAGGCCCAGGTGCCGACCACGAAGGTGAGGGGACGCACCGGCATGCGCGCCTGCATCGTGCACCACGAGAACGACGCAGCGGATGCCGAGCACCTGGTTCGCCTGGTCGAGCGCCTCGGCGACGAACTGGCGGCGGCATGACGGATACACGGCTGAAACGCGATGCGGCTCCCGCCCGGGCGGACGAGCCGCTATGGTGCGGCCGTACAACGCCACCACCATCTGGAACACAGCGATGATCGACGGCCTCGCCAAACGCAATCTCGCGGTACTGTCGATCAGCCAGGCCTTCGGATTCTCGGGCCTCGTCGTGCTGACCACCGTGATCTCGCTCGCCGGGCGCGACCTCGCCGGCGATGCGTCGCTGGCGACCCTGCCGATGGCGCTGCAGATGCTGGCGACCATGCTGACGACGATCCCGGCGTCGCTGATCATGGGCCGCATCGGGCGGCGCGCCGGTTTCCTGATCGGCCAGACGATCGCGCTCGCCGGCGGCCTGGTCGGCTACGCCGCGATTGCCGAGTTCCACTCATTCGGCATGCTGTGCCTCTCGGGCCTCCTCGTCGGCACCGCGGGCGCGGTCCAGAATTACTACCGCTTCGCCGCCATAGAGGCGACGCCCGCCGACTACAACGCCCGCGCGGTCAGTTGGGTACTGGCGGGCGGCGTCATCGCGTGCTTCGTCGGGCCGGCGCTGGCCAAGCTCTCCGTCGACTGGATATCCGACGCGCTCTATGCCGGCACGTACCTGGCCTACAGCGGGCTCGCCGTCGCCGGCATGGTGGTGATGTCCGGGCTTCGCATCCCCAGGCCCCATGCCACCGGGATCACCCACGGCGGCCGCCCGCTCCGCGAGATCGCCCGCCAGCCGACGCTGATCGTCGCCGTCGCCTCGGCCATGATCGGCTACGCCATGATGGCGCTGGTGATGACCGCGACGCCGCTCGCCATGGACATCTGCGGCCACAGCTTCAGCGACACCGCGTCGGTCATCCAGTGGCACGTGTTCGCCATGTTCGCGCCGAGCTTCTTCACCGGCACGCTGATCCGCTGGTACGGGGTCACGGCGATCATCATGGTCGGCTGCGTGTTCACCGCCGCGGCCATGATCATCAACCTGACCGGCATCGAGTTCATCCACTTCTGGATGGGGCTGTTCGCCATCGGCATCGGCTGGAATTTCATGTTCATCGGCGGCACCACGCTGCTCGCCGAGACCTATACGCTGGAAGAGAAGTCCAAGGTCCAGGCCCTGAACGACTTCTGCGTGTTCTCGGCTTCCGCCGCGGCCAGTTTCTCGTCCGGCGTGCTGCTCTCGGCAATCGGCTGGCAGGCGGTCAACTACGCCGTCGCGGTGCCGGTGACCGTGGTCTTCGCCACCGTGCTGTGGCTGCACGTTCAGCGGCGGCGGGCCGGTATCCGAGTGGCCGAAAATTAACCGTCCCTTGCTTGTTCGCACCTGCCGAAAAGGCTATAATCAGCACTGGCAGAGAGGCCCGATTCCGGGCCTCTAACATTTTGAAATAACTGAAAGTTTTTTCGGTGACCACACCGCCTGATTCGCCTGACGAGCCGATGGGGGATTCTCCCGGCGAACCGCCGTCGCCGTTCGACGTCACGCCCGTCTCCATCGAAGAGGAAATGCGCTCCTCGTACCTCGATTACGCCATGAGCGTGATCGTCTCGCGGGCGCTGCCGGACGTCCGTGACGGCCTCAAGCCGGTGCACCGCCGCATCCTCTATGCGATGAAGGAAAACGGCTACGAGCCGGGCAAGCCGTTCAAGAAATCGGCCCGCATCGTCGGTGACGTGATGGGTAAGTACCACCCGCACGGCGACCAGGCGATCTACGACGCCATGGTGCGCATGGCGCAGGACTTCTCCATGCGCCTGCCGCTGATCGACGGCCAGGGCAACTTCGGCTCGATGGACGGTGACCGCGCGGCGGCCATGCGTTACACCGAGGCGCGCCTCGCCAAGCCGGCGATGCGGCTGCTCGACGACATCGACCGCGAAACCGTCGACTTCCAGCCCAACTACGACGAGACCGTCA
This sequence comes from Rhodospirillales bacterium, assembly GCA_040219295.1. Classification (GTDB taxonomy): domain Bacteria; phylum Pseudomonadota; class Alphaproteobacteria; order Rhodospirillales; family Casp-alpha2; genus JAVJST01. Next base: position 211,980 of record JAVJST010000001.1, on the reverse strand, counting down.
ACGAACCCACCGTCCTGCCCGCCGGGTTCCCGAACCTGCTGGTCAACGGCGGCGGCGGCATCGCCGTCGGCATGGCGACCAACATCCCGCCGCACAACCTGGGCGAGGTGATCGACGCCTGTTGCGCCTACATCGACAACCCGGACATCACCATCGACGAGCTGATCGAAAGCTACGTCACCGGGCCGGATTTCCCGACCGGCGGCACGATCCTGGGCCGCGCCGGTATCCGCGCCGCGTATCACACCGGGCGGGGCTCGGTGGTCATGCGCGGGCGCAGCACCGTCGAGGAGATCCGCAAGGACCGCCTCGCCATCGTCGTCTCGGAAGTGCCGTACCAGGTCAACAAGGCGCGCATGATCGAAACCATGGCCGACGCCGTGCGCGACAAGAAGATCGAGGGCATTTCCGACCTGCGCGACGAGTCCGACCGCGACGGCGTACGCGTGGTCATCGAGCTCAAGCGCGACGCCGAGCCTGAGATCGTGCTCAACCAGCTCTACCGTTACACGCCGCTGCAGACGAGCTTCGGCGTCAACATGCTGGCGCTCAACGAGGGCAAGCCGGAGCTGCTGAACCTCAAGCAGATTCTCGTCGCCTTCGTCGCGTTCCGCGAGCAGGTGATCCGCCGGCGCACGATCTACGAACTCGGCAAGGCCCGCGAACGCGCCCACGTGCTGGCCGGTCTCGCCGTCGCGGTGGCCAACATCGACGACGTCATTGCCCTGATTCGCCACGCGCCCGACCCACAGACCGCGCGTGAGAAGCTAATGGCCACGCCGTGGCCGGCCGAGGACGTGGCGCCACTGATCGAGCTTCTCGACGAGCCGGGCCACCAGGTCGTCGACGGCGTCTACCGCCTGTCGGAGGCCCAGGCCAAGGCGATCCTGGAACTGCGCCTGCACCGGCTGACGGGGCTTGAGCGCGACAAGATCGGCGACGACCTGCGCGAAATCGGCGAACGGATCGCCGAGTACCTGGCGATCCTCGGCAGCCGCGAGAAACTCTACGGCGTGCTGCGCGACGAGCTGATCGCCATCCGCGAGGAGTTCGCCAACGATCGCCGCACGGAGATCGAGGACAAGGAGTTCGAGACCGACATCGAGGACCTGATCCAGCGCGAGGACATGGTCGTCACGGTCACCAACGAAGGCTACATCAAGCGCGTGCCGCTCTCGACCTACCGCGCCCAGCGGCGCGGCGGCAAGGGCCGCGCGGGCATGGCGACGCGGGGCGAGGACGTGGTCAGCCGCGTGTTCGTCGTCAACACGCACACCCCGGTGCTGTTCTTCTCGTCGAACGGCATGGTCTACAAGGAGAAGGTCTACCGGCTGCCGCTCGGCAACCCGACGGCGCGCGGCAAGGCGCTGGTCAACCTTTTGCCGCTCGACGAAGGCGAGACCATCACCACGACCATGCCGCTGCCCGAGGACGAGGACACCTGGGGCGATCTGTTCGTCATGTTCTCGACCGCGTCCGGCGGCGTCCGGCGCAACCGTCTCTCCGACTTCACCAACGTCATGTCGAACGGCAAGATCGCCATGAAGCTCGCCGACGGCGACCGGCTGATCGGCGTTTCGACCTGTTCCGAGGACGACGACATCATGCTGGCGTCCGCCGACGGCAAGTGCATCCGCTTCTCGGTCGAGGACGTCCGCGTGTTCTCCGGCCGGACCTCGACCGGTGTGCGCGGCATGCGCCTCGAAAAGGACGACCGGGTGATCTCCATGTCGGTGCTCAGGCACAACGAGATCGACACCGAGACCCGCGACGCCTACCTGTATGCGGTCAGCGCGTCCCGGCGCCTCGCCGGCGGCGACTACACCGACCGTGCCGACGACAAGGCGAAGGACCAGGCGCTGGCGGCTCGGCTCGAGGAACCCGGCTTCGCCGCCATGGCCGAGGCCGAGGAGTTCGTGCTCACCGTCACCCGCGACGGCATGGGCAAACGCACGTCGGCCTACGAGTACCGGATTTCCGGGCGCGGGGGCAAGGGCATCACGGCCATCGACCTTGCGCGCGGCAAGAAACGCACCGCCGTCGTCGCCCTGTTCCCGGTGGTTTCCACGGACCAGCTGATGATGGTCTCCGACGGCGGACAGCTCATCCGCATGCCGGTCGACGGCATTTCGACGGTCGGCCGCTCGTCGCGCGGCGTGACCCTGTTCAAGACCGCCGAGGACGAGAACGTGGTCTCCGTGACGCGCCTCGCCGAGATCGAGGAGGACGGCGACGACGGTGACGACGATGTCGAAGATATCGCCGAGACCGTGCCTGCGCCGGCCGTTGACGAAGCGGGCGATGCGGACGGCGGCGAGGACGCCCCGGCCGGAGACACCGGGGACGACCGGGACAGCGAACAGGACGGAGACGACGCATGAGCAAGCGTGTCGGCGTCTATCCGGGGACCTTCGACCCGATCACCAACGGCCACATGGACATCATCAGCCGCGCCCAGCACGTGGTCGACGAACTGGTCATCGCCATTGCCGAGAACGACGGCAAGGGCCCGATGTTCACGCTCGCGGAACGCTCCGCGATGGTCGAGGCCGATATCGCGCGGCTGCGCGGCAACGGCGGCGCCGAGATCCGCGTCGTCTCGTTTTCCAACCTGCTGGTCGATTTCGTCGCCGAGCAGGGCGCCTCGATGATCGTCCGGGGCCTGCGCGCCGTATCCGACTTCGAGTACGAATTCCAGATGGCGGCTATGAACGCGCGCCTCAACGACGACATCGAAACCGTGTTCCTGATGGCGTCCGAAACCAACCAGTTCATCTCGTCTCGCTTCGTCAAGGAGATCGCGCGTCTCGGCGGCGACGTCTCGACGTTCGTATCGCCGGCGGTGAACGCGAGGGTGAAGGAATATTTCGGCGCAAAAGGGACGTAAGCGGCGTTGACCAACCCGCCCGCGGCGACTAGTTTGCCGCGTCCGCCGACGCGGAGCCCACTCGGGCGTTTTTGTCGGCAGCCCTTGGTGAGGGCGCGTAGCTCAGTTGGTAGAGCATCTGACTTTTAATCAGACGGTCACAGGTTCGAATCCTGTCGCGCTCACCATTTCTCAACTTCCCCCTGCACAGTTTCCCCGCCTCCTGCGTGTGCCTTCGCCGTCGCGAACAGGTGCCGCAAAAAAGGGCCCCCGGCGGAAGCCGAGGGCCAGAGTCCCAGAGAATTGACACGATCAGGTTGGGAGGGGAGGGAGAAAACTGATCGTCCGGGGTATTGAATCTTTTACGGAAAGCAGCGCCCGGTGGATCACCGTCGGTTACCGGCTGTTCGCCGGGTCGATCCACTGCTCCCACGCCGCCCATGACGGCCCCGGGTGATACTGGTGCTTGCCCTCGGCGGCGACGGCGTGGAGCGCGCCTGCGGCGTCCAGGCGCTCGTAGAACGGCCGTGCCGCCGCGACGGCCTTCTCGACGCCGGCGAACGGGAAGATGTGATCGCCGGTGCCGCTCAGGCCGATGTAGGGGCGCGGCGCGACCAGCGCGATCAGGTCGGGCGTGTCGAACCAGGTGAGGAAACCCGGCACGATGCCGTGTCCGGTGCCGGACGCCCGCGCGCCGATGGTTTCGCGTACCGGGCCGACCGAACCGCTCGCCAGAACGCCGCGAATCCGCGTATCCAGCGCCGCGGCGAACTGGGCCAGGGTACCGCCCGCCGAATGCCCGAACAGGAACAGCCGCTCATCGTCGGCCGGCACCGGCGAGTCTACGGACAGTAGCCAGTCGATCGCCGACGACACGTCGGATGCGCCGTCGCCCATCAGCGTACGCCCGAGCAGCAACAGGTGATTGGCCGTGTCGATGGTCGCGTTGCCGGAGCGCTTGGCCAGCGCCCGCTCGCCGCGTTCGCCGTAGCCGGCCTGCTCGATGGCGACCGCGACATAGCCGCGCCCGGCGGCCTGGCGCGCCATGTCCGCGCCGATGCGAATGCGTTCGTGGTCGATCGGCAGGCGGGTGTCGCCCCATGCCAGGTGCACCCCCGAGGTCGACCCGGCGAGATGCAGATAGATGGGCGCCGCGTCCGGCATGGGCTCGCGATAGACGAGGTGAACCGGCAGGTCGGTCTCCGGGCGGATCCGCAGATAGAAACTGCGGCGCACCAGACCGCCGCCAAGCGGCACCTGCGGCTCCTCGCGGGTCACGACCGGGCGGTCGCGGTCCGCATGATAACCGGTGATCTCGGCCAGCTTGGCGCGTGCCGCGGTCTGCCATGCACGCGGGTCGGCGACGGTTTCGAACGACAGTTTGCGCGGCGCGGCGGCATAGGCCGCCGCGATGCCGAGCGACGGGCTCAGCCGGGTGCCCTCCGGCAGCGGCAGATAGGGGTCGTGGGCGCCCCGCAACAGGCGGCGCAGCTTGGCCGCAAGCGAGGCCCGGTAGACGGCGAAAGGGTGATTCAGCATGACACCCTGATAGCACCGAATGCCGGCTCCGGTATCGAAAAAGTCGTGCCTTCCCGACGTTGCGCGCAGCCTGTCAGGTTGCCGTCAAGAATACGTCAGTCTTGTGCAAGCGGCCGTTCAGGCAGGGACAAGGTCCGTGTGTTTTCCTCTGCCCCATGATCGAGGCCGCGAGGCCGCTGAAAGGAGACAACACATGACCGCAGTCGTTTTCGTCCTGATGGTGATCGGGGCATCCGAGAACAAACCGATGTTCAACACGCCGTTCGCGTCGTTCGAAGCGTGTGTCGAGCGCGTCGAATACCTCAAGGCCCGGGGCATTCGGAAGGACTTCTACTGCGTGCCGATGCAGGAGCAGCTGGAAAGCTGATCCGCGACCCCCTAGTGCTTCGCCTCAAGACGGCGTCTGACCGTTTCGTACGCGGCCTCGTCCCATTCCGTTCGCCGGGCATTCTGCACGACATAGGCGACGCACGCCGCCGTCAGGGTGAAACTCGCGCCGAGCCAGGCGATCTGGCGGCCGACGGGCACGAACTCGAACTGTAACACGATCACGGCGACCGTGAGACCGCCGGCAATCAGCACGACGAGCGACACCAGCGCCGGCGCGGCCGGGCGGGGAACTGCTGTTCGCGGCTCAGGGGAACGGGTGGGGGGCGGAGCATTCACGTCCGGCGCAGTATGCCGAACCGTGCACACGACTGGCAAGACGTGGGCGCCGCCGAAGCTCCGGCGGCCACGCCACGCACGTCGGCTCAGCAGCCCCTGTCGGACATGTAGAAAACTAGAACCACAACAGCGCCTGCCACCGCGGCCAACGCGACCAAGAGTATCGTTAAGGACATTTTCGGAGATCCGTCGGATCGAGAAGGCAACCGCGTTGTTGTTTTTCTTCTTGGGAACCCGACGAGGCACATCTCATGCGCGGCTGAGGGGGGCTCGGCTGGAATGTGATGCACCCCGTCGGATTAACCATGACCATACGGCCTGTTGCTGACAGAACCCTGACAGACCCGGAATAAGGAGAATCAGGCGATCCGCCTGAAATGTAACCGAAACATATCGGCCATTGCGCCCGGAACAAAAAGCCCGATGATCAGGCGAACTTCGCGAAAGACCTGAAGATGAGCGACAAGACCGCGCCCTCGCTGTTCACGCCCGTGCTGATCGCCAGCTGCCTCGTGCTGCTGACCGGGTTCGCGATTCGCGCCAGTTTCGGGGTTTTCCAGATCCCGATCGCCGATCAGTTCGGCTGGCTGCGCTCGGAGTTCTCCATGGCCATCGCCATCCAGAACCTCGCCTGGGGCATCGGTCAGCCGATCTTCGCCGCCATCGCCGAGAAGTTCGGCGACAAGCGGGCCATCATGCTGGGGGCGCTCGCGTACGCCGTCGGCCTCGTGCTGTCGGCCGGGGCGGTCACACCGGGCGCCCATCATCTGCTCGAGGTCCTCGTCGGCTTCGGCATCGCCGGCACCGGTTTCGGCGTGATCCTCTCGATCGTCGGACGTGCTGCGTCCGACGAACACCGGTCCCTGGCGCTCGGCATCACCACCGCCGCCGGCTCGGCGGGGCAGGTCGTCGGACCGCCGATCGCCGAGGCGCTGCTTCGGGTCATGAACTGGTCCGAGGTCTTCGTGATCTTCGCTCTCGCGATCATCGCCGTCATGCTGGTGCTGCCGATGCTGGGGCCCGGCCGCGCCGCCACCAAGCAGGAACTCGAGGAGACGTTCTCCGAGGTCCTGGTCAAGGCGCTGCGCGACCCGAGCTACTTCATGATCTTTCTCGGTTTCTTCTCCTGCGGCTACCAGCTCGCCTTCGTCACCGCGCACTTCCCGGCGTTCGTGACCGAAGCCTGCGCCGCGATTCCCGACGGCGGCGTGTTCGCCGCCCTCGGCGTCGACACGACGTCCGCGCTCGGCGCCTTCGCCATCGCCGTCATCGGGCTTGCCAACATCGCCGGCACGATCACGGCCGGCGCGCTCGGCCGGTATTTCTCCAAGAAGTACCTGCTGGCAGCGATCTACACCGGACGAACCATCGTCGCCGCGTGGTTCATCCTCGTGCCGATGACGCCCGTCACGGTGATGGTTTTCTCCGTCGCCATGGGGTCGTTGTGGCTCGCCACCGTGCCGCTGACCTCGGGCCTGATCGCGCACATCTACGGACTGCGCTACATGGGCACGCTCTACGGCGTGGTGTTCCTGTCGCACCAGCTCGGCAGTTTCCTCGGCGTCTGGATGGGCGGCTTCATGTACGACCTGTACGGATCGTACGACTTCGTCTGGTGGGTCGGCGTCGGCGTCGGCGCGTTCTCGGCGATCATTCACCTGCCCGTCCGCGAAGCGCCGCTCCCCGCGGCGCGTGCGGCTTAAAACCGCGTCCGCGAAGCGCCGCTCCCCGCGGCGCGTGCGGCTTAAACCCGCGTCCGCGAAGCGCCGCTCCCCGCGGCGCGTGCGGCTTAAAACCGCGGCGGCGCGTGCCGCCTAAAGCACCGCGAACTTGATCACGAACAATCCGGCCAGCACCCAGACAGCCGCGCCGACCTCGTGTCCGCGTCCGCCCAGCAGCTTGATCACCGCATAACTGATGAAGCCGAAACCGATGCCGGTGGCGATCGAGAACGTCAGCGGCATGGAAATCGCCGTGATCACGCAGGGCGCGACGTCGGTCACGTCGTCCCAGTCGATCTCGGCCAGGCCGCGCACCATCAGGCAGGCGACGAACAGCAGCGCCGGCGCCGTCGCGTAGGCCGGCACGATACCGGCGAGCGGCGCGAAGAACAGGGCGGCCAGGAACAGCACGGCGACGACCACGGCGGTCAGGCCGGTGCGCCCGCCGGCGTTCATGCCGGACGCGCTCTCGATGTAGGACGTCGTCGTCGACGTTCCGAGCATGGCGCCGGCGACGGTCGCCGTCGAATCCGCCATCAGCGCCTTGCGGAGCCTCGGCAGCCGGCCGTCGGCATCCAGCATACCGGCGCGGTGCGCCAGACCGACCAGCGTGCCCGCGGTGTCGAACAGATCGACGAACAGGAAGGCGAAAACGATGGCGATCAGGCCGACGTTGAGTGCGCCGACGACATCCATCTGCAGGAAGGTCGGCGCGATCGACGGCGGCATGGAAACGATCCCGCCGCCCTCGCTGACGCCGAGCATCACACCGGACATGGTGACGAGAAGAATGGCGATGATGATCGCGCCGGGCACGCTGCGCGCCGTCAGCACGGCGATCAGGATAAAACCGGCGGACGCCAGGATCGGCGGCCACGCCGTCAGGTCGCCGAGGGTGACCAGCGTCGCCGGGTGATCGACGACGATGCCGGCGTTCTTTAGCGCGATGATCGCGAGGAACAGCCCGATCCCGGCGGAGATCGCGATCTTCAGCGAGCGGGGGATGGCGTTGATGATCCATTCCCGGACCGGCAGCAGGGAAAGGATGAGGAACAGGACACCGGAGATGAACACGGCGCCGAGGGCGACCTGCCACGTGTACCCCATGCCCAGGACCACGCCATAGGTGAAGTAGGCGTTCAGCCCCATGCCCGGCGCCAGAGCGACCGGGTAATTGGCGTAGAAACCCATGATCGCCGTACCGATGGCGGCGGCGAGGCATGTCGCGACGAACACGGCGCCGTGGTCCATGCCGGCGTCCGACAGGATCGCCGGGTTGACGAAGATGATGTATGCGAGCGTCAGAAACGTGGTGACGCCGGCGATGACCTCGCGGCGAGCCGTGGTGCCGTTTTCCGACAGCTTGAAGTACTGGTCCAACATGTGCCTGTCCCCGTTCTCAGAGCCGATGGATCGATCGGCTCTCCCCGATACTGCCTAGCCCGATTCGGGTCGGCGAGGGAAGGGATTTGCGACGGCTTCAGTCGGCCAGCAGTTCCGCCGCCGCGGCATCGAGAAACCGGTGGAACGCCGGATCGTTGTCGCCGCTGGCGACGCAGTGGCCCCAGTCGGTCTCGTACGGCCGGAGTTCGGCGTTCGGCATTCGCGCGACCTCGCGGCGATTGTCCTCGACGCGGAAGTAGAGATCCGTCGTCGACGGCATGACGATGGCGCGCGCGCGGATCGAGGCCAGAGCCTTGTCCGTATCGCCGCCGAACGCCGGCCCGGCGCCGACGTCGCCGCGCTGCCACGTCCACAGCTTGTGCAGCAGATCGTTGGCGTCCCACGACAACTGATCGTTCTCCCAGTCGGTCAGCATGTCTTCGAGGGTTTCGAACCCGAGGTCGCGATAGCGGTGTTCTCGGAAGAAGCCCTGGCTGTAGGCCCAGCCGAGATAGACCCGGCCGAAAGCCTTGAGCCCGGCTACCGGCGGATCGTCGTAGTCACCGCCTTTGAACGCTGGGTCGGCCAGCAGTGCCGCCTTGACGCCCTCGAGGAACAGCACGTTGTGCGGCGACGTTCTGGCCGATCCGCACACGGGCAGGATGGCATCGACAAGGTCCGGGCACTGCGCGGCCCACTGGAACGACTGGCAACCGCCCATCGACCAGCCCATGACGAGGCGGACGCGTCTGACGCCCTGTTCATCCTCGACCAGCCGGCGCTGGCAGGCGACGTTGTCGAAAAACGTGGTCTTCGGGAAACGGCTCTTGTCCTGCGGCGGACTGGCGGTGGACGGCGACGTGGACTCGGCGTTACCGAACAGTGCGACATTGACGACGAAGTGCCGGGCCGGATCGATGGCTCGGCCGGCCCCGAAGTAAGCTTCGTTGCGTTCCAGCGTGCCGGTGTAGAAGGTCGGTATGACGACCGCGTTGTCCCGCGCCTCGTTGAGCGCGCCGTAGGTCCGATAGGCGAGAACAGCATCGCGCAGCGTTTCGCCGGACTGCAGCTCGACGTCGCCGAGTGCGTATCGTCGTGTTCCGCTCACCTCAGAAGAACTTTAGGTAACGCCGCCGCTCCCAGTCGGCGACGTGATTCATGTATGACAGCCACTCCTGGCGTTTGAAATCCAGCCAGGCGTTGTGCATCTCGGGCCCGAAGACCCTGGCGGTCAGCGGATCGGCTTCGAACGCATCGAGCGCCGCGCCGGTGCAAAGCTCAGAGCCCGACATCATGCGGTTGAAATGATGGATCGGCACCATCTTGCTCTTCGAGACGCCGTGCATATCGACATATGTCGGCAGCAGGTACTCGACGTTCTTGGCTTCGAGAATGGTTTTCAGTTCTTCGGGCTTCATGGATATCTCCCCCAGTTCGCAGCGCCTTTCCGTCAGAACGAGGCCACCAGCGCAAAACCCGCAACGACAAGGATCGCGCAGATGACCGGTCCGACGATGGAAAGTCTGAGCGGCGTGCCGCGTGCGGCGATCCGTTGCCGTTCACGCTCGGCGAGCCACTCTGTCGCCGCCTTGCGGGTTGCCGGGTCACCGTCGAACGCCTGCTTGCCGCCGCGCGCAATGGCGGCCCGGACCGAGGCTTCACCCTCGTTCTCGAAGCGCTGCCGAAGTGCCTCGGGATCGGTGCCGGTTTGCGCACCGGCAGTCAACGTTTCGCTCATGAATCTCTCCCTGTTGCAGGAAGAGATTACGTTCTGGACACGGGCATGTCACCCATGCCTGCCTAGACGTCCCGGCAGGCGACCGGTCGATGCTACTGGGGTTCCAGGCCGAGCAGCTCGCGCTCGCGGCGGAGCTTTTCCACCCGGCGCTGGCGGCTCTTCGCCGCGCGGACGAACCAGTTCTCCAAAGAACTCGAGCCCGATGCGATCGCGCCGCCGGCACCCGGTTCGCCGGGCGCGCGGCAGTAGAGGCGGTAACGTTCGTAGTTGCCACTGGTCGTGCCGAGGTCGATGAACGTGCCGCGGATCAGGGGTTCGCCGAAACGCTCGTTGAGTGCGTTGGCGAGGTGTTCCTCGACCATGGCCAGGTCGAGATTGACGGCGACTTCCTCGTCGTCGAACTGGGACAACACGAGGTTGATCACGTCCTTGACCTGGGGCATGCGCTCGCACATCAATCCGACATTGTCATTCTCGTAGGGCTGGATGTGTACCTGCAGTTCGATACGGTTCCCGCCCGGCTGCAGGTCCGGCCACGGCATCGGCTGATAGGCGACGCGGATCGGCGGATCATTGGCATCGAAGGGCTGTGCCGCGACTTCCTCCGCATGCTCGTGCGGCAGGTACAGATAGACATAGGCGTAGACTGCGCCCCAGGCGAGAAGGGCGAGGGCCAGGAAGAAGCCGAGGACCATGATCGGGTTTTCGCGAGGTGAGGCCATGTTTTCGAGTATGCGATTGACTGACTAATGAACCATTGATGATTCGAACCGTTAGCCGTGAAAGTACTGGAAACAGACGGTTATCGCAGTGACGGCGGCCACAGTTTCGGGATGGGAAAACGAAGTATCGCCCTGATCAGGTGATGCTCAGGGTCGCTGGCGAAGGTTTGCGCGTTCAGCGTTGTTGAGACCCCAGAGCGAAATCAGGGGGTCGGCGCTGACATCACCCTCGATGTTGGAGAGCGCCTCGAAGAACAGGCCGAACAGCTCCGATTGTGATGAAATCTCGAGCTTCGCGTAAATGCTCTTCATGTGATTGCGAACCGTGCCCGGCGAAATGTCGAGCAGACGCGCAATCGACTTGGCCGAATGCCCGCGCAGCAGCAAGTGTGTGATCTCGCCTTCGCGATCGGTCAGGACCGAGGTGCCGAAGCTGCGAAACGCCTGGGATATCCGAAAGTGGAAATCGACCCGGAAGGCGTCCGAACTGCGGACATCGGGCTTCATGCGTTCCCACATGCGGCGGAAGAACTCGTGAACCACGGGCTGAATCTCGTTGAGGAAGCGCATCTCCGATTTCAAGAACCGGGCGTTCGGCTTGGTCCGGCCGAAGGACAGATGAACGGCCACGCCATCGGCCACAGGCAACAGGTAACCGACTTCGTCGCCGGCTCCCCACGGCGAGTAGTACTCAATGTAGTAGCGGCTTTGCGGGAAATCCGGCGGCGCGATCTCGCGCATCGAATAGCAGCCGGGCTCGATGTTGTTGAAGAACGCAATGTAGAACGGGTCGAGCAGGTAGGGTCCTTCAATGTAGCGCTGGCGGCGTTTCTGGGTATCTGATTGCCCGATCTCGACAGGCGCCGCGTCGGTGCGAAAGAACGCTGCGTACCAGAACTCGAACGGGAGGCCCTCGCGCAGACCATCGAGCAGCGCGTCGAACGCCGACGGATGATCGATCTGCGCGATCATGCGCGCGACGATCTGGTTCCAGGTCTCCATGCTCAGACGCGACATGCCTGAACCCCTGTCGGTTCAAAATTGGAATGCAAGGGTTCAAGTCTAGCGAGCCGCGCTCGCAACACAAGCCGCTCAGTCCTTTGCAAAGGCTTGAAATTGGTCCCGTGGCGGCGGAACATCCGTCCTCAATCTGACAGGGAATGCTGCATCGTGGGATCGGTCAAGGATATCGTCGAGGAGATGCGCGAGGAGTACCTCGCGAGTTGCCGCGATCATCTCGCGGGAATTCAAGGCATGCTAGACGACTCGACTGGCCTGCAGGCGGACGGGTACAACCTGGTCCAACGCACGGTGCATTCCATCAAGGGATCCGCCTACACGTTCGGTCTGCCGGAGATGTCCGTGCTGTGTGCCGCCTGGGAGAGTCAGATGAAACGCGCACGGCTTGATGACAGTCTGGCCGACCGCTTGCTGCAATGGCAGCGATTTGCCGCCATCTACGCGGCCCTGTTGTCGGGCGCAAAGGCGCCCCAGTCGGCGGTTCCATCCGACGGCATAACCACCACCGCACTGGTCTGGTCGCCGTTCGCCAGCAATCGCGCGGCGTTGCGGCCGCGGGCAGCGGCGCTCGCGACAACAGTCGTTGTCGCCGCCACGGATCGCGAAGCGCTGATCGCCGCCTCAAGCGACAACGTTTCCGCGATCGTCGGCGACACCGGCGACGACAGCGAATTGGATGCGGCCGGCCGCGCGCGCCTGGTCGCTGCGGCGGCGGCCGGGCTCGGGGTGCCGTGGTACTGCGACCGGCTCACGCCGGAGAGCCGCGAACCGTTCGTCGCGCGCGGGGCCCAGCCCCTCTGAAACCTGGCAATGTGTCAGCGCTTAATACCGTAGGCGCGCTCGAGCACCGCGGCGATCCGTTCGCTGAGCGCCGCTGGGTCGATCGGCTTGACGACGTAGGCCGAGACGCCGCCCGCAATTGCCCGCGTCACGGCCTCATCGGATTGATCGGCAGTCAGCATGATGAACGGAACGTCGGCATCGGCCTCGCGCACCGCGCGAAGTATGGCGTGGCCGTCGACATGCGGCATGCCGATATCACAGATGATCAGGTGCATGCCGCCAATCCCCTCGGCGATCATGTCGATAAACCGGTGCGACCGGGTGACGCGGTAGACGTTGCCGATCCCCATCCGTTCAAGAATGCGCTCGACCAGCTGCGTGATCAGTTCGTCGTCGTCAATCACGGCGACGGTTAGATCTGCGTATCCGGTCGGTGCGACGCGTTCGTTCATGGTCTCTTCATATCCCGCTTCCCATGTCGAGCACGCCGGTCCGCGCCTCGATCTCGCGCAGCAGGTCGTGCAGATGCTGATCGACGAAGCCGGCCGACTCAAGGTGCTGGACCGTATTCATCAGATAGTCGCGATTGAGGCCGGCAATGCCCGACGCCTGCATGATCAGCGTCGCGGCGTCACGCAGCGGCATGCGCCCGGCGTAGTCAGGGTGGCCCGTGTCGGCAATGAAGGTGTAGGCGGCGACGGTCTTCGTTGTTCCTTCCATGCGCGCCTCGACCGGCAGAAACCGGCTGATGTAGGGGTAGTTCACCAGCTCCCGTTCATCGAGATAGGCGGTGACCGCGTCGGCATCGGCGGCATCGACCCGGAAAATCCGGCCGAGGCACTCTCCGCCTACGTCCAGCCCCAGCACCAGTCCGGGACTGTCCGCCGTTCCGCGATGGTGGAACGAGTATATACAGAACGATCGGGTGTATCCCTCAAGGACGGCGTCATGGGCCTCGCTGAACGGAAAACCTGGTCGCCACATCAGCGACCCGTAACCGAAAACCCAGTACGCCTCGCCTGGTGCCGGGCGCTCGGCTGTCACCATGTGAGCCCGATCACTGCCCGATCGGCAGGTGGCGTGGCGAAGTTGCAGAAACGTCGCCGGGATGTCGGATTGGTGGGCACGTTATTTCTCATCGGACACCGATATGAAACGATTCGACGCCGCGAACAATCATCGTCCGGGGGCGGCAAGGGCAGAACACGCGGAAACCGGCGGTAAGGGGGCGCCGATTTGACGGCCGGAAACGGCCTGTTAACACTTACGTCACAATACTTTAATCAGGCGCGTTTGGGCAAAAGCAAGAAACCCGCGCCTGGTGCCTCGGAGGGGACGATAAGGACGGCAACGAGGAAAAGGGGCAAAACCATGTTGCGTCAGCCGACGGAAGGCCATCACGTATTTGAGGTTTCGATCTACAACCAGGAAGTACGTCGACTGGTGAAGCAGAACGAAAGCCATCAGTTCTTCGACGATCACTGGGCTGATCTTCAACTCCATGACGTGTTGGCCCGAGACGAACACGAGGCCCGCGCGCTGATCGCCCGGCGCTTTCCGCCCGACGACGGGTTCGTCGTCGAGTGCGTGACCGAAACACACATCTGAGGACGGCCGCAAAACCGGCCGTACTGAGGGTAACTGTTACTGGACGCGGCTCTCGGCGGCTTCGCCGCCTTCGTAAATCTCGAACACGTCCGCGCCGCCCAGGACAACGCCGTCGTATCCCTGATCAACGACACCGTAAACGTATGACGCTGTGTCGCCGAAGATGATGCGCTGCCATTCCGGTCGCCAGAACTCGACGAAATAGTTGTCCGGTTCCCCGCGGACAGACGCGCCGATCCATCGCGGCGAGCCTTCTTGCCAGTTCGGCTGCCAGTAGTAGCGATAGCTCGCCGCAGTGCCGACATTGACCCGCGCAAAGACCAGGCGCCGGGCGCCCGAAGCCTTGTACTTCAGGGTCTCGACCGCCTGCCGGCTAAGCGGTTCGCGACCGTGAAAGACGTCGACGATGAGCACATCGTAATTGGTCCCGTGCATCTTGAGTGCAAACTCGTCCTGCCTGCCGTAGGCCGCGGAGTTGCCGACGACACCGAAGTTGTCGGCGTCGTCGAGCGAGATCACGCTGTTACCGGTCTCGTCGAACGGCCGGGACGGATAGACCGGCAGGTCCGTCGTCTCGAACGACCTCGAACGCCGCGGCTGATAGGCGTAGCCGTGTTCACGGGCCTGGCGCCGGGCCTCGTCGATTCTGGCCTGGTCGGTTTCCTGATCGAGCACGAAGACCCGCAAGCCGTTCTCTTCCGCGTGATCGAGCAAAGAGAGCCGGCGCTTGCGGATCGCCTCATTGTCCTCGGCGTCGAGATTGGGGTTGTCGTTGAACAGATTGGTGACCAGCACCCCGTCGATCGAACGCATGTAGGCCCGCGCCGGCGAGATCTGGGTTTCGTCGAGATCGTCGCGCTTGACCAGCAGGTCGAGGGAATCCTCCACCAGAATCGAGAAGTCGGGCTTGTAGCGCCGCGCGAACTGCCCGATCCGGGAAACGAAACTACGCATCTCCTCGCGGAAGTCGAGGAGCGGGATTGCCGGTCCGAGATCGGGCCCGGTATCGTCAGGATCGGCATCGCGGCCCTGAATGCGGATACCGCCGGCAGGCGGCTCGGGCTCCGCTTCCGGCGTCGTCACCTGGGCAACGGCACCGCTGAACGCGCCGAAGCTCAGCATCGACGTCAGCAGCACGCAAGCCGCAAGCGACACGCGCATCGCATTCGTACCCGGTCGGCGGTTTCGGCGGCTTTGCCCCATGTCGGCTCGGTCCTGTTCGCGCACTTGATCCACATTACATTTCATAGCGCTATGGGGTTAATCAACCATTGCGCAGCGGACGCGGAGGCGGTCACCAAGTTGTGACCGGTGTTGGTTGGCGCGGTTCTCGGCGATCGGTCAATGTCGTTGCATGAGACGGATCGTTCGCAACCTCATCACTTGCTTTGCGGTGCTGTTCATGGCCGCGGCCCCGGCGTTCGCAGCCGATGTCCCGCTCAGTTGGGAACGCGAATGGCCGAACACGGATTTCGGCCGGACAACGGTCGATCTCGGAGAGATTCTGTCCGGCGGCCCGCCGAAAGACGGGATTCCGGCCATCGACGACCCGACTTTCGTCGACGTCAAGGATGCCGAGGGCCTGAGCGACACCGAACCCGTCGTCGGGCTCGTCCTGGGCGGGGAGGCAAAGGCGTATCCGCTGCGCATTCTGACCTGGCACGAGATCGTCAACGATACCATCGGCGACACCCCGGTGGCGGTGACCTACTGTCCGCTGTGCAACGCATCCATCGTGTTCGATCGCCGGCTCGACGGGCAGGTCCTCGACTTCGGCACCACCGGTAAACTGCGTTATTCGGATCTGGTCATGTACGACCGCCAGACCGAATCGTGGTGGCAGCAGTTCCTCGGTCAGGGCATCGTCGGCGAGCACGCTGGCCGCGAATTGCAAATGATACCGTCGCGACTGGAATCGTGGTCGTCGTTCCGCGAGCGGGCGCCGGCCGGGAAGGTCCTGGTAGCGAATCAGCCCGGCTTTCGCGATTACGGTCGCAATCCCTATGCCGGCTACGACTCGCTGGCCAAGCCGTTTCTCTACGACGGGGAAATACCCGATGGCGTCCCGCCGATGATGCGCGTCGTCGCGGTCGACGACAAAGCCTGGTCGCTGCCACTGCTTCGTCAGGAGGGCCGGATCGAGTATGAGGACCTCGTCCTCACCTGGCGGGAAGGGCAGAACTCGGCGCTCGACAAGAGTGCGATCGACGAGGGCCGGGATGTCGGCAACGTCGTCGTCCAGCGCCGGGCCGGCGGAAACCTGGTCGACGTCGTGCACGACGTGACGTTCGCCTTCGTGTTTCATGCTTTTCGCCCCGGCGGCACCCTCTACGTCCCGTGACCGCCCGCGTGGTCTTGTTGTTTGCCTTCCCGCAGAGCGGTACTCTTAGCCCGATTCCGGATACTTCGGACGGACGCCAGAGCAAGCATGCAGTCACAGACCCAGACCATCGTCATCGGCAACGAAAAGGGAGGCAGCGGCAAGTCGACCACCGCCATCCACCTCGCCGTCGGCCTGATGCACGCGGGCCTCACCGTTGCCACCGTGGATCTCGACGGCCGGCAGGGGACGATGACCCGGTTCTGGGCGTCGCGGCGAAAGCACGGCGAGAACCGGCGCGGCCCGTTGCTTCACCCGGCGCACGAGACGTTTCCGCCAAGTGACGGCGGCTCGCCCGGGCAGGATGCCGCGGACGTTGCCGAACTCGACGACATGATTGCCCGGCTGGCAACGAACCACGACGCCATCGTCATCGATACACCGGGCAGCGATACCGCGCTGAGCCGCGCCGCGCACGTCCATGCCGATACCCTGGTGACGCCGCTCAACGACAGCTACGTGGACCTCGACGTCATCGGCATCGTCGATCCCGACTCAATGTCGGTGGAGCGGCCCAGCCACTACGCCGAGATGGTCTGGAACCAGCGCAAGCGGCGCGCATCGAGAGGATTGCCCTCGACGGACTGGATCGTCATGCGCAACCGGCTAAGCAATCTCGACGCGCGGGCCAAGCGCGAGATGGCGCGGCTGCTCGACGACCTCGCGAAACGCTTCCGATTCCGCATCACCGACGGCTTCGGCGAACGCACCATCTACCGCGAGCTTTTCCTGCACGGCCTGACCATCCTCGACGCGCCGCGGCCGGGCGACGACGGGCAGCTCAGTCTGTCCCATCTCGCCGCGCGCCAGGAAATCCGCACCCTGATCGAGACGGTCCGGGCCGACGTCGGCAACCGGCCCAGGGCCAGGGCGGCCGGCCAATGATGGATATCCTTGCGCGACTGCGCGGCGATCGGACCGGGGAGGGCGTTGCCGCCGGCGGGCACGCGGTGAGCCCGAACGCCGATGCGGGCCGCGGCCGGGTCATCGTCGTCGCCAACGAGAAGGGCGGTTGCGGCAAGTCGACGATCGCCATGCATCTCGCCGTCGCGCTCGCAAAACAAGGCGGCGCGGTCGCGACGCTCGATCTCGATGTCCGCCAGGGCAGCCTGACCCGCTACGTCGCCAACCGGCGCCGTTATGCCGACATCGCCGGGGCGCCGATCGTGATGCCGCACCACATCGACGGCGAGGCGCTGTCCGGCCTG
Source organism: Rhodospirillales bacterium (assembly GCA_040219295.1). Taxonomy (GTDB): domain Bacteria; phylum Pseudomonadota; class Alphaproteobacteria; order Rhodospirillales; family Casp-alpha2; genus JAVJST01. The sequence continues at coordinate 194,346 of JAVJST010000001.1, read as the reverse complement.
TCGCCGAACGGTTCCGACAAGGCCGAGGAACGGCTGGCATACGTCATCGACGGCTCGCGCGCCAACGTCGACTACCTGATCATCGACACCCCCGGCTCCGACACGCCGCTCGGCCGGCTGGCGCACCGGCGGGCCGACCTGATCGTCACCCCGGTCAACGACAGCTTCGTCGATCTCGACGTCATCGCCCAGATCGACGCACGGCGCAAAACCGTCATCGGGCCGAGCGCGTTCTCGACGTTGCTGCTGGAGGACCGGCAGACGCGCCAGGAGGAAGGCGGCCAGGCGGCGCCGTGGCTCGTCGCCCGCAACAGGCTCGGCACGCTCGAGAGCCACAACGCGCGCGACGTCGACTGGGCGCTGGCGCTCCTCGAGAGATCCCTCGGCCTCAAGGTCATCCCCGGCTTCAGCGAACGCGTTATCTTCCGCGAACTGTTTCTCGTCGGCCTGACGATCCTCGACCTGAAGGACGCCGCGGGCGGCCAGCCCCTCAGCCGGTCGCACATGGCCGCGCGCGAGGAGGTTCTGGCGTTGTCGGAAGCCATCCTGGCGAATTTGCCGAAGCGGACACAGCCCCCTAAGTGAGGGGAGAGTGCACGCCATATAGCCGCGGGAACGGACCCGGACATGAACAAGAAACCGCCGACACGTTCGACCACCGGGCAGGTGACCGGCACCGACGAGGCCCGGAGCTCCGTCGACGCCTTTGTGCGTGCGGTCGAGAACACGCCGAAGCGGACCGACGGGCGGCGCGGCCGACTGCTGTTCGCCATGGATGCGACCGCCAGCCGCCAGCCGACATGGGACCGCGCGGCGCGGTTGCAGGGCGAGATGTTCCGTGCCGCGGCGGCGCTCGGCGGGCTCGAGGTCCAGCTCGCGTTCTTTCGCGGGTTCGGTGAGTTCAAGGTCGCCCCGTGGACCGACCAGACGGCAAGACTGCTTGAGCTCATGACGACGGTCGACTGCCGCGCCGGCGAAACCCAGGTCAACAAGGTGCTCAGCCACGCCGCGAACGAAACGCGTAAGGCGCAGGTTCATGCGTTGATCTACGTCGGTGACAGCTTCGAAGAAGACGTCGATCGCGCCGGGAAACTGGCGGGTGAGCTTGGGCTGCTCGGGGTTCCGGCGTTCATGTTCCATGAGGGCGACGATCCGATCGCCGCTTTCGCCTTCAGGGAGGTCGCCCGGTTGTCGGGCGGCGCCTACTGCCCGTTCGATGCATCGAGCGCGGATGCCTTGCGCACGCTGCTCGGCGCTGTCGCCGTTTACGCCGCGGGCGGCCGCGCCGCGCTCGAAAACCACGCCAGGGATACCGGCGGGGCGGCGTTGCGGATCACCGACCAGATGTACGGCAAGCGGGGTGGGGGCGCATGACGTACCTGATTCTCGGCATCGCGCTTCTGGCCGGCGTCCTGCTGGCGGGACAGTGGTACGTCAACGCGGACCCGAAATCGATCATGCGCGCCCTGAAGTGGCTGTTGATCGTCCTGATTCTGGCGGTCGCGCTGTTCTTCGTGTTGAGCGGCCGGCTGATGTGGGCGCTGGCCGCCATCCCGGCGCTGCTGCCGTGGTTCTTCCGGGCCCGTCAGGCGGCGCGCGCGGCCAAGGCGTTCCATCGCATGGGCCAGTCGGCACGCGGCGGCCCGTCGCCGGGAACGGGGCAGACGTCCGACGTCGCCACACGGTATCTCGCCATGACCCTCGATCACGTCAGCGGCGAAATCACCGGGCGGGTCACCGAGGGCCGATTCGCCGGCCGCGAGCTCGGCGACCTCGGTCCCGGCGAATTGCGCGAACTGTTGGCAGACTGCCACGATGATGCCGACTCGCTAAGGCTGCTCGAGACGTACCTCGACCGACATCACCCGGACTGGCGCGACGATGCGGCGAGCAACGGACAGTCATCGGGTGGCGGCCATGCCGGTGGGGGCGGGACGGGCGGAAGCGGAGGAACGATGGACCGCCGGCAGGCGCTCGACATCCTCGGTCTGGACGAGGGCGCCAGCGCCGAGGACATCCGCGAAGCCCACCGCCGCCTGATTGCCAACCTGCACCCCGACAAGGGCGGATCCAGCTACCTTGCGGCGCAGATCAACCGGGCAAAGGACGTGCTGTTGGGCTAAACTCCCTTCCGCCCGCACCGTAATCGGATAAGGATCGCCGCGTGGCCGTACCGGAAAGAGAAGGACACAACGACCTGTGGGACCGCGCCGACAAGCTGCTTCGCAACGGCGAAGCGGCGAGCGCCATATCGGAGGTTCTGAAGTTCAGGGACTTGAACCGCGACCGCCCTTGGCAGGCGCTGAACGCCGGCATCTGGCTGGTCAATAACGGTCAGGTCGGCGAAGAGACCCTGAAGATCTTCGAAGAGGTCTACGAGATCGTAACCGGAAACGCCGAGTTGCTGGCGACGCTCGCACGGGTGCGGATCATGTCGCGGCATGATGAAGCGGCGCTCGAGACCGCCGCAGAAGAGGCTCTTGCCGCGCTCGCGCTCGACCGCACCAGCCAGCCGGCGTTTCACAGCTACGTTCTCGCTCGCCTGCTGCAGAAAAGATACTTGGAGGCGCATTTCGCCACACTCGCCACCGAGCGTCTCGGTGTCGATCTGGCGATCCTCTCGACGTTATCGGACCTGTTGTCGAAAGGCGTGAAGGCCATCGAGATCAAGGCGATGGGCGACGACTACGCCTTCATGATCAAGACCGAGACGCCCGCCTGCGTCCACGCATGCGGCCAGTTCCTCAGCCACAACCTGTTCGAATCGGAGGAGCTCGAGTACACGCGGACGTTCGCCGCCGATGCCGAGACCATGCTCGAGGTCGGCACTTTATTGGGTAATCACACGGCGTTCTACCTCAGGAATTTCGCCCTCAAGGCGATCACCTGCGTCGAGGCGCTGCCGTCGCTCGCCGAAGCGACGCAATGGGCCGCCGAACACAATCGACCCGAAGGTTCGGACTGCGTCATCAACGTGATCAACGCCTGGGCCGACGAGGCAGTGGGCGAAATCGAGGTACTTGGACACAAGGTCCGGCGCGCGCCGATCGACGACCTGATCGATGGGCCGGTCGACTTCATCAAGATCGACGTCGACGGCGGTGAAATGGCCGTGCTTGCCGGGGCCGAAAAGACGCTCACCGACGGTCCGGTCCGGCTCATGCTCGAAACCGCGGACCAGAACGAAACCGCGGCGCATGCGTGGCTCGGCAAACGCGGTTACCAACGACACGAGATTTTCCGCCACCGCGGCTACGCCAACCACTTCTACCGCCGAGACTCGTAGATTTGCAGGATCGTCTGCCGAGCCGACGATCCTGTAAGGAAAACGGCCGGATCAGCGCATCACCCGGCCGCCGTCAAAGGGGATCGTCTGGCCGGTAACGAAGGCGGCCGCGTCGGACGCCAGCATCATCACGAACTTCGAGGTCTCGGCGTACGTTGTCATGCGCTTGAGCGGGACACCGCTTTCCGCCGCCGCGCGCTGCTCGGGCGTAAACAGTTCGCGCACCAGAGGGCTGTCGACGAATCCGAGGCCGACGGCATTGACGGTGACACCTGGCCCGAGTTCCAGCGCCATGCTCTGGGTCAGCAGATTGAGCCCGCCCTTGGATGCCGCATAGTTGGCGTTGCCGGGACGCGCCTGTATCGCCGACGTCGCGGAGATGTTGACGATGCGGCCCCATCCCGCCGCGACCATGTGCCGTCCGACCGCCTGCGACAGCAGGAACGGCCCCTTGAGGTTGACGTCGATCACCCGGTCCCAGTCGTCTTCACTGATTTCGAGGAACGGCGCGTCGACGCTCAGGCCGGCGCTGTTAATTAGAATGTCGACGCCGCCGAACGCGGCGACGATCTTCTCAACCATGGCGTCGACCTGATCCTTGACCGCGATGTCGGCCTTTATGGCGAAGGCTCGTCCGCCCGCCGCCTCGATTTCGGCCACTGTTTCTTGCGCCGGCCCCTCGGACGCAGAGTAGTTGACGGCGACATTGGCGCCCGCCGCTGCAAAATCGAGTGCGAGTTGCCGGCCGAGGCTGCGCCCGGCACCGGTCACGAGGACGGTCTTGCCGGCGAATTGCGCGGCAAACGGTTCGGTGCTTGAAGTCATATGACCTTCCCGGTTTCGTTTTCGCCCTTCACCAGGACTCCTTGGAATCAATGTCGTGAAGACTGTCCGATCATCGATACCACACATCGCTGGTTACGTAATTGATTCGACGGCCAATGAACGATCAGCAGATGTCCCCGATACTTCCCCCACCTGCGGGCTGCCCCTACCAGTCGACGAGCAGCCACACGGTCGTCTCCCTCTTTTGCCGGAGAGACCCGCAAGAGCGTTTCTTGTTACGGTTGCCGCCTCGTCAGTCGAGCGTCCGGCGCTCATCCGCAGATATCAGGCAGCACCGTACCATGAACCCGACGCCCCGGCCCGCGATCAACCCGGTTCCGAGAGACATCGGGGCGTGGCGGCACGACCAGCGCGCCACGCTGATCGAGGCACGGCTCGCCGTTCCGATCGCGGAACGCGTCGCCGTCGGCGAGGAAATCGCTGCGGAACTGACCGCTCGCGTCAACGCCGGACCGAATACCACCATCAGTCTGTACTGGCCGTTTCGGGGCGAGATCGACCTACGCCCCTTGATGCTCTCGATGCATGAACGCGGCTGCCGGATCGCGCTGCCCGTCGTCGTCGCCAAGGCGCGACCGCTCGTCTTCCGCGAATGGTCGCCCGGCTGCGCCATGGACAAAGGCGTCTGGAACATTCCTATCCCGGCCGACGGTCCGGAAATCGAACCCAGCGTCACGATCGCGCCGCTGGTCGGTTACGATCCGTCGTGCTACCGGCTCGGCTACGGTGGCGGATTCTTCGACCGCACGCTTGCCGCCGCACGGCGCAAGCCCCTGGTCATCGGCGTCGGTCTGCCGTCCGCCGCGTTGCCGACAATCCACCCGCAGCCCCATGACATCCCCATGGACTTGATCGTCACCGGCAAGGGACGTGTCATAGAGAGGGTGGAATCATGACCGGCGAGGCCGTCCTTCGCACGCCGCTCTGCGATCTGCTGGGGTGCCGCTACCCGATCCTTCAGGCAGGCATGGGCGGCGTCGCGCGCGCCGAACTCGCGGCGGCCGTTTGCGAAGCCGGCGGGTTCGGCTGTCTCGGCATGGTTCGCGAACCGCCGGCGCTGATCGAGCGCGAGATCGCCGCGGTAAGGGCGCGCACCGACCGGCCGTTCGCGGTCAACCTGATTCCGGCGACAACCGACCCGGCCCTGTTCGACGCGGAACTCTCCGTCTGCATCGACGCCGGCGTCGACGCCGTCGTCTACTTCTGGGATATCGTGCCAGACGCCGTTGCGCGGGCCAAGAAGGCCGGCATCAAGGTGCTCTATCAGGTCGGCTCCGTCGCAGCCGCGCGGGCCGCCGAGTATTGCGGCGCGGACGTCGTTATCGCCCAGGGTGTCGAGGCCGGCGGTCATGTACACGGCGGCGTTTCGTCGCTGGTGCTGTTGCCGCAGATCGCCCGCAGCGTCGCCGTACCGGTCGTCGGCTCGGGCGGTTTCGCCAGCGGCGCCGGTCTCGTCGCGGCGCTGGCGCTCGGCGCGCAGGGCATTCATTGCGGCACGGCATTCCTCGCGACCGACGAATCATTCGCCCATGACCTGCACAAGCAACGAGTCCTCACCGCCCGTTCCGATCAGACAGTGCACACCGACGCCTTCGCCATCAACTGGCCGAAGGACTCACCGGTTCGCGTCATCGCCAATGAGATGACCGCATCCCTCGGGCGCGATCTGTTCGGTCACGACCCGGACACCATCGAACGTTTGCAGGTGGCCGAAGAGGAGGGCAGGCCGATTTACCTGTGGAGCACCGACTCGCCGCTGCGTTCGATGACCGGCGAGCTTGCGAAGCTTGCCCTGTTCGCCGGACAGAGCGCCGGTTTGGTCGATGACATCGTTCCGGCCGGCGAGCGCGTCGCAGCCATCGTCCGCGAGGCGGTGGAAGTCGTCGAGAACCGGTTCACCGCCCGGGCATGACCGCGAGGCTTAGGATCACGTTCGATCATTCCTTGACATACTAAGAATAATATCCTATATCACGGGAACCCATTTTGCCATGGGGAATAGGAGCGACACCTGCCGCGAGTCTTCGATCAAACCCGGGATGCACACCGACCGTCATGGCCGGGACCGACCTGCCACGGTCGGTCCGGCGGGCGCCGATGCCAATAAATGCGGTCCGCCGGGAGTCGATGGTCCGAAATCTACCGGAACCCGAATTCGTCAATAAAATCAATGGCCCGAGGATTGCAGGGAATGGTCCGAAAATAGGCAGCGAATGGGCATGTAATGGGCGAGAAATGGGCATGCCGGGCACCTCGATCGGCAGTCGCACGTCGGTGGCAAAGAGACCGGGCGCTCGGCCTCGCCGAGCCATTCCCCTCGCGCCCGGAAGGATAGCGGAAAACGATGAGCACAATGACCAGAAATGACCATTTATGACCCTGTTTCCGGAGGACGTATTCAACGATTACAACGACTTGGTGAAGAACTCGTGGGAATCATGACCAAAATGACCTTTCGCCGCCGCCCCCCGGTCCGGGGCTCGGAGCCGGAACCGGGCGCCCGCGCTTGCGCCGTTGGGGGGCCTGTGGCAAAAGGTCGCCAACCCGCACGGCAAGGCAGGCCGCTGCGAAAGGGGTCCTTGCCCAGTGACCGGCCGGGGGAATTCCGAGACAACCGGCACGGGCATCAATCGGGGTATCGCTGATGGTACAGCCCATTCGCAAAGCCGTGTTTCCCGTCGCCGGTCTCGGCACACGCTTCCTGCCTGCGACCAAGGCGTTGCCCAAGGAAATGCTGACGGTCGTCGACAAGCCGTTGATCCAGTATGCGCTCGAGGAGGCCCGTGACGCCGGGATCGACCAGTTCGTGTTCGTCACCGGGCGCGGCAAATCGGCGATGGAGGATCACTTCGATCACGCGGTCGAACTGGAGCAGGTCCTCGAACAACGCGGCAAGACGGCCGAACTCCAGAGCGTGCTCGACTGTTCGCCGCCGCCGGGCCAGCTCGCCTATGTTCGCCAGCAGCAACCGCTCGGCCTCGGTCATGCGGTCTGGTGCGGCCGCAGTTTCGTCGGCAACGAACCGTTCGCGGTGCTGCTCGCCGACGACCTGATCCTTGCCGAACCCGGTTGCCTCAGACAGATGGTCGAGGTCTACAACGAAACCGGCGGCAACGTGGTCGCGGTCGAGGACGTGCCCCGCGAACAGACCAACCGCTACGGCATTCTCGACATCAAGAGTGACGATGGCCGGATCGCCGAGGCCAGGGGCCTGGTCGAGAAACCAAAACCCGATGAGGCGCCGTCGACCCTGTCGATCATTGGCCGCTACATCCTGACACCGGAGGTGTTCGTCGAGCTCGACAAGCACGAGACCGGTGCCGGCGGCGAGATCCAGCTAACCGACGCCATGGCCAAGACCATCGGCAAGGTTCCGTTCCACGGCCTTCGTTTCCAGGGCCGGCGTTTCGACTGCGGGTCCAAGGCCGGCTTTCTCGAAGCCAACATCGCGTTCGCCCTCAACCGGGACGACATGCGCGACCGAGTTCAAGACATCCTGAAGGAATACACCTGATGCGCGTTGCGATGATCGGAACCGGCTACGTCGGCCTGGTTTCGGGAAGCTGTTTCTCGGAGTTCGGTGTCGATGTCGTCTGTGTCGACAAGGACGAGGCCAAGATCGCCAAGCTCCATGACAACGTGATGCCGATCTACGAGCCGGGCCTCGACGACCTGGTCAAGAAGAACGTCGACGCCGGCCGGCTGAGTTTCACCACCGATCTCGCGGGCGCGGTCCGCGAGGCCGACGCGGTCTTCATCGCCGTCGGCACGCCGAGCCGCCGCGGCGACGGCCACGCCGACCTGAGCTTCGTTTACCAGGCGGCGAAGGAGATCGCCGAACAGATCGACGGCTACACGGTCGTGGTGACCAAATCGACGGTGCCCGTCGGCACCGGCCAGGAGGTCGAAAAGATCATCCGCGAGACGCGTCCCGATGCGGACTTCGACGTGGTATCGAACCCGGAGTTCCTGCGCGAAGGATCGGCGATCGGCGACTTCATGCGGCCCGACCGTGTGGTCATCGGCACGGATTCGGACCGCGCCCGCGCGGTCATGCGCGAGCTCTACCGGCCGCTGTTCCTGATCGAGACGCCGATCGTCTTCACGTCGCGTCAGACCTCCGAACTGATCAAGTACGCGGGCAATACGTTCCTCGCCACCAAGATCACCTTCATCAACGAAATCGCCGACCTGTGTGAGAAAGTCGGCGCCGACGTGCACGACGTCGCGCGCGGCATCGGGCTCGACGGCCGCATCGGCCGCAAGTTCCTGCACCCGGGTCCCGGTTACGGCGGATCGTGCTTTCCGAAGGACACGCTGGCGCTGGTCCGCACGGCCCAGGAGAAAGGCGCGCCGCTGCGCATCGTCGAAACCGTCGTCGACATCAACGACACGCGAAAGCGCGCCATGGCCAACCGTGTCATCGGCGCACTCGGCGGGGATGCGGCCGGCAAGACGGTCGCCGTGCTCGGGCTCACCTTCAAGCCCAACACCGACGACATGCGCGAGTCGCCGTCGCTCGAGATCGTACCGGCGCTGCTGGCCGCCGGCGCCAAGGTGAGGGCCTACGATCCGGAGGGCATGGACGAGGCCCGCAAGCTGATTGAGGACCACCCGGACCTGACCTACTGCAACGATGCTTACGAGACGCTCGCAAACGCCGACGTGGTCGTCATCGTCACCGAATGGAACGAGTTCCGCGGACTCGACATGGATCGCGTCAAGGCGGCGCTGCGGCAGCCGCTGATGGTCGACATGCGCAACATCTACAATCCCGCCGACATGGCCGCTGCCGGTATCGTCTATCACTGCATCGGCCGGCCAGCCGCCGGCGCGGCCTGAGGAAATCGATGGGCAGAATCATCGACCCGGTCATCCTGCGCGAGTACGACATTCGCGGCATCGTCGGTGAAAGCCTGACGCCCGAGGTCATGCGGCTGATCGGGCAGGGCTACGGCACCATTCTCCGAGAGCGCGGCATGAAGACCATTGCCGTGGGCCGCGATGGACGGCTGAGTTCGCCGGACCTGGAGCAGGCCGTCGTCGACGGGCTCGTTGCCGCCGGCATGACGGTGCGCCGGATTGGGCTCGGCCCGACGCCGATGCTTTACTTCGCGACCCACCACCTGCGCGTCGACGCCGGCGCCATGGTCACCGGATCGCACAATCCGTCCGACTACAACGGTCTCAAGATGGTCGCCGGCGGCAAGTCGTTCTACGGCGCGGACATTCAGGAACTGGGCCGGCGGATCGAGGCCGGGGAACTCACCGTGGGCGAGGGCGAAGAAGCCGGGACCTCCGTTTTCGATGCCTACGTCGAGCGGATCGCCGCCGACTACCGCGGCAGCCGGGACCTCAAGATCGCGTGGGATCCGGGTAACGGGGCCGCCGGGGACGTGGTCTCGAAGCTGGCCGAGGTGCTGCCCGGATATCACGTGCTGATCAACGCCGAAATCGACGGCACGTTTCCGCGCCACCATCCGGACCCGACGGTCGAGAAAAACCTTGAGCAGCTCAAGGCGGCGGTCGAGGCGCACGGTTGCGACGTCGGCGTCGCGTTCGACGGCGACGGCGACCGGATCGGCCTGATCGACGGCACGGGTCACGTGCTGTGGGGCGACCAGATGCTGATCCTGCTGGCGCGCGAGGTTCTTGCCGACGAACCGGGGGCGACGGTGATCGCCGACGTGAAGGCGTCGAAGGCGTTCTTCGAGGAGGTCACGCGCATGGGCGGCAAGGCCTTGATGTCGAAGACCGGACATTCGCTGATCAAGACGATGATGCAGGAGACCGGCGCGCCGCTTGCCGGCGAGATGAGCGCCCATCTGTTCATCAAGCATCGCTACTACGGTTACGACGATGCGGCCTACGCCGCGATCCGGCTGCTCTCCATACTGGCCTCAGGCGAGCAGTCCCTTGCCGAAATGCGCGAGGCATTGCCGCACTACGTCAACACGCCGGAGCTCCGTTTCCCCTGTGCCGAGGACCGCAAGGCCCCAGTCATCGAGGAGGTCAAGGCGCGGCTGGCCGCCACGGACGCCCGCGTCCACGACATCGACGGGGTGCGCGTCGAAACCGACGACGGCTGGTGGTTGCTGCGCGCATCGAACACCCAGGACGTGCTCGTCGCGCGCTGCGAGGCCGACGACGACGCCGGCTTAGGCCGTCTCAAGGCGGCGCTCCGCGACCAGCTGGCCGCATCCGGTATCTCGCTGACGGAAACCCACTGACGCCATGGCGATCGTGACGACCCGCGACCGGGCACGGGCCCGGATGCCATACTTCTTCTACGGCACGCTGCTCGACGGCGACATCCAGCGGATCGTTCTCGGGCGACGCTTGCCCAGCCGCCAGCTGATCCCGGCCGTCGCCCACGGGTACCGGCGGGTCTACGTCAAGGGCGCCTGGTACCCGACGCTTGCGGAAGGCGACGGCGGACCGGTCGCCGGCTGCGTCGTTCACGGGCTGTCGGCGAAGGACAGGGCCAAGATCGACTGGTTCGAGGATGACGATTACGTGCTCGGCACGGTCGAGGTGTCGACAACGCGCCTCGGCAGGGTCAGTGCGCTGGCCTACATGCCGCCGAGCCCATCGGTGCTGACCGATACGGACTGGACCCTCGACGAGTGGCGCCGACGCTTCAAGCAGCAGTACGTCGCCCGCTCCAAGCGGTGGATGGTCTCGAACTTCGATGCGGGATGGTAGGCGACGCTACTGACCAGCGTCGGCAACCTCGAGCGAAGACGGAACGCGAAGCTCCATGCATTGGCGTTTGCGGCGCTCCAGCGCCTTGCAGGCCTGATACGCCTGGGCCTTGGTGATGCCGTGGATGCGCGAACGGTAGAGCTGCTTGCCCGATTTCTGGATCAGCGGCACGACCGTCACATGGCCCTCCTCCAGCAGTTCCGGCACCAGCGACGCCGCGTCGGTTGCGACCCGCTTGGCATGCGCGCGGTCGGCGAAGGCGCCGACCTGGATGCCCCAGCCCGATTTTCCGTTCGCCGGCTGCACCGCGGCGGTCTCCGTCGCCGGCTTGGCCGGCGCCTGCGGGACCGGTCCCGCATCGGCCATGACGGTTCCCTGCTCGGCGAGGATCCGCCAGCCCTTGTCGAGCAGTTTGATCATGTGACGGTTGCGCTGCTTTGAACTCTTGCCACCGAACACGACGCCGATCAGGCGCTTGTTGCCGCGTTTTACCGACGCGACCAGATTGAATCCCGAGGCCGAGATGTAGCCGGTCTTGATGCCGTCGGTTCCTTCGTAAGCCGTCAGCAGCTTGTTGTGGTTCTTGTAGGTCCGGTCGCCATGCTTGTAGCGCGTGGTCGAAAACAGCTCGTAATACTGGGGAAAGTCGCGGATCAGCGCCAGCGCCAGGATCGCCATGTCGCGCGCCGTCGACAGCTGACCGCGATTGCCGAGCCCCGACGCGTTGCGGAACGTTGTGCGGGCCATGCCGATCTCGCGGGCCTTGGCCGTCATCTTGAGGGCGAAGTCGCGCTCGGAACCGGCGAGACTTTCGCCGACGAGCGTCGCGACATCGTTTGCCGACTTCGTGATCAACGCCAGTACGGCGTCTCTCACCGTTATCTTCTCGCCACGGGCCAGGCCCAGCCGCGAAGCAGGTTGCCCGGCAACGCGGGCGGAAGCCGTCCACGCGGTGTTCATGGCGATATCGCCGCGTTCGAGCGCCTCGAACACCAGGTAAAGCGTCATCATCTTGGTGAGCGACGCCGGATAGTTCCGGGTGTCCGCGTTGACCGAGTGCAGGACCTGGCCGGTATCGGCGTCGAGAACCAAGGATGCGTACTTGGCTTGAGCGGCGCTCGAGAAGACGGCAGGGAGAAAAGCAATGGCGAACAGCAGCGTCAGCAGGGTGCGTCTCGGCAAGAAACGACAGGTCTCGCGACCCGCACCGACCGGTCTGCTGCCGATTTCAACCGCCTTTGACGCTATGCTCATACCGCCCTCTTAAAGATGCGCCATCGCGAGTGTGCCGCGCGTTTCCCCTTAAGTCTACTTACCGCCGCCCGTTGAAAAAATGGTTAAGATTCAGGGGTTTCGCAGCACGCCCTGAATTTGATCGTTTCTGGTGCAGCGCACAATCGACGATGGATGTCCGAGCACAAAATCGGAGCGCCGACCCAAACAGAATTATTAGTTTATTTTCAATTACTTATGTTTCTGCATCGTATAGAGTTCGAATCACCCCCCTTGACGCACATGCAGAATATGATACTTCTAGGCGTAATAATTGTGCAGTGCAGCATGATTGGGTTCACACCCGTGTTTTGACATAGTTTTTGAAGCGCCAGAAAGGGAGTTACTCCATGGCCACCGCGAAAAAGACCACCACCACGAAGAAGACCGAATCCAAGACCGCTCCGGCGGCCGCCAAATCGAGCGAAGAGATCGTATCCGCTGCCGTTACGGCGCACCGCGAAACCGTTGAAGCTGTCACAAGCGCAGGCAAGGAAACCGTCGAGACCGTCGTTAAGGCGGGCAACGATGCCGCCAAGAAGGGCTACGACGAAGCCATGAGCAAAGGCCGCGAGCAGGTCGAGTCCGTCGTCAAGGCGAACATCGACGCGATTCGCGGGCTTGAGGACGTCATCGCTGTCAACGAAGCCGGTATCGAAGCCATGATCCGCGCGAACACCCTGTTCGCCAAAGGCATGGAGAAGATCACCGGCGAGTGGCTCGGCTATGCCAAGTCCGCCACAGAACAGCAGGCGAGCATCGTGCGCGCCATGTTCGCGGCGAAGACCCCGAGCGACGTGATCGCCACCCAGGCAGACTTCGCCAAGGAGACGTTCGTTCTCGGCGTCAAAGAAAGCCGCAAACTGCAGGCGATGGGCGCCGAAGTGTTCGAGACCGCTTCCAAACCTGTCGTCGACCACATGTGGAAGACCGGCGAAACCCTGACGGCCGCGGTCCGCAACGCCTGACGCTCAATGACGCCGGCGGCCGTGTGCCGCGACGAGAATAGGACCGCCTGGCAGCACACGCTGCCAGGCGGTTTCGCATTTTGTCGTGATATTTGACCGCGCGACTACTTTTCTGGCGCAGCGGACGATCATATATTTGTCGCATGGCTCAGCGACGAGAATGCATGGCGGACGAACCGCCCAAGGGACCGAAAACGCCGAATCCGCCCGGCCGGTATGAAGACGGCGAGACCGGCGTCGCCGTCAAGGCGCGACCAAAAACCAAGAAACCTGCCATGTACAAGGTTTTGATGCTGAACGACGACTACACGCCCATGGAGTTCGTCGTCCACGTTCTCGAACGCTTCTTCAACATGAGCAACGATGCCGCGACCCGTGTCATGCTGCACGTGCACCAACGAGGCGTCGGCATATGCGGCGTGTTCACGCTGGAGGTCGCCGAGACCAAGGTTTCCCAGGTGATGGACTTGGCAAAACAGCATCAACATCCGCTACAATGCACGATCGAGAAGGACGGCGACGACTGAGCCGGCTGCAAGGAGAACGACCAAAGTGTTGTCACGAAACCTAGAACAAAGTCTGCACCGGGCGCTCGCCTACGCGACAGAACGGCATCACGAGTTCGCAACCCTCGAACACCTGCTGTTGTCGCTAATCGACGACCAGGATGCCTTGTCCGTGCTGCGTGCTTGCGGCGTCGACACCGAGAGCCTGCGCGAGGCATTGACCGCGTTCGTCGACAATGAACTCGATGACATCGCGCTGGACCGGGCTTCCGAGCCAAAACCGACGTCGGGCTTCCAACGCGTCGTTCAGCGCGCCGTCATTCACGTTCAGTCCTCGGGCCGCGAGGAGGTCACGGGTGCCAACGTTCTGGTGGCGCTGTTCTCCGAACGCGAGAGCCACGCCGTCTACTTCCTGCAGATGCAGGATATGTCTCGCCTCGACGCGGTGAATTACATCTCGCACGGAATCGCCAAGGTGCCCGGCGAGTCGGAACAGCGTTCGGTGCGCGGCGCCAACGAAGGCGGCGCCGGCGAAGACGGCGAGGAAGTGGTCCAGAAAGGCAAGGAAGCCCTTGAAGCTTACTGCGTGAATCTCAACGAAAAGGCCCTGCAAGGCCGCATTGATCCCCTGATCGGCCGCGCCGACGAAGTCGAACGCACGATTCAGGTCCTTTGTCGCCGAAACAAGAACAATCCGCTCTACGTCGGCGATCCCGGTGTCGGCAAGACCGCCATCGCCGAAGGACTGGCAAAGCGGATTACCGAGGGCGACGTGCCCGACGTGCTCGCCGATGCGACCATTTTCGCCCTCGACATGGGCGCGCTTCTCGCCGGTACCCGCTATCGCGGCGATTTCGAGGAACGGCTAAAGAACGTCATGAACGAGCTCGAGAATACCGACGGGGCGATCCTGTTCATTGACGAAATCCACACGGTGATCGGCGCCGGCGCGACGTCGGGCGGATCGATGGACGCGTCGAACATCCTCAAGCCCGCGCTGCAGAAGGGCACACTGCGTTGCATGGGCTCGACGACCTACAAGGAGTACCGTAGCTATTTCGAGAAGGATCGCGCGCTGGCCCGCCGGTTCCAGAAGATCGACGTCTACGAGCCGAGTATCGAGGACGCAGTCAAAATTCTGCAGGGCCTGAAGCCGTACTTCGAGGAACACCACAAGGTCCGATACACGAACGATGCGATCCGCACGGCCGTTGAGCTTTCGGCGCGCTACATCGGCGACCGCAAATTGCCCGACAAGGCAATCGACGTCATCGACGAGGTCGGCGCGTCACGAATGCTGCTGCCCGAAAAGAGACGCCGCAAGACCGTCTCGGTGAAAGATATCGAACATGTGGTCGCCAAGATCGCCCGCATTCCGCAGAAGTCGGTGTCCAGCAACGATCGCGAGGCGTTGCAGCACCTCGAACGCAATCTGAAGACCGTCGTATTCGGACAGGATCCCGCGATCGAGGCACTTTCCAGCGCCATCAAGCTGGCCCGGGCCGGCTTGCGCGAACCTGAAAAACCCATCGGGGCATACCTGTTCTCGGGCCCGACCGGTGTCGGCAAGACAGAAGTCGCGCGCCAGCTCGCGCTGACCCTTGGTGTCGAACTGGTGCGCTTCGACATGTCGGAGTACATGGAGCGGCATTCGGTGTCGCGCCTGATCGGTGCACCGCCGGGCTACGTCGGGTTCGACCAGGGCGGTCTGCTGACCGACTCGGTGGACCAGAATCCCCATGTCGTGCTGCTGCTCGACGAGATCGAGAAGGCCCATCCCGACCTGTTCAGCATTCTCTTGCAGGTCATGGATCACGGGAAGCTGACAGATCACAACGGCAAGAGCATTGACTTCCGCAACGTCATATTGGTCATGACGACCAATGCCGGCGCCGCTGAACTGGCCAAGGCACCGATCGGCTTCGGGCGCGAAGTCCGCTCCGGCGAGGATCAGGAAGCGATCGAAAAGCTGTTCACGCCGGAGTTCCGGAACCGGCTGGATTCGATCATCGCGTTCAAGCCGCTCGGCCCCGAGGTCGTCGCCAAGGTCGTCGACAAGTTCGTCTTCGAGCTTGAGAGCCAGCTCGACGACCGAAGTGTCATTATCGAGCTGACCGACGGCGCGCGGGAGTGGTTGGCAAAGAAGGGATACGACCAAAACTTCGGTGCCCGTCCACTTGGCCGCGTGATCCAGGAGAACATCAAGAAGCCGCTCGCCGAGGAACTGCTATTCGGCAAGCTGGAGAAGGGCGGCGTGGTCGTCGTCCAGGTGATCGACGAGAAGCTCGCATTCACGTACCCGGACGACGACAAGCGGGTGCCCGCAAAGCGCAAGAAGGGGAAAGTGCCCGCACTGGTCGAGCGCTGATCAGTCGGACTCTCGGCCGTAGCCTGCAAGAAACGCCTCGTGGTCGCGCTGCCACCTCTTGATCCGCCGGAGATCCACTGACATTTTTGCAGCGACGATTACCGCGGCGCCCATCATCACGAAGGGCAGATAGACAAGCACGAAGCCGAGGGTAGGGACCGTAGCGCTCGTCGCTTCTGCGTCACCGGAACTGCCCACGATCACGACGTACCCATCCGCCTCGAGAGCGTCGATCACGTCGTGGGTTTCGCCTTCGTCGACGTAGACGACATTGCCGTCAGTCGCCGCGTTGTCCGGTGCGAGCGCGAGCCAGCCGGCGGCCGCGGCGAAGATGAGCGTGGCAAAACCAAACGCCAGGAGACGGTCGCGATACTGACGGCGGAGCCATTCACCGTGACCGGGTGAATGAATCAACCGAAGGTTCTCATCGCGAACGGGTAATTCGCCATCCATAGTCGGACTGTAAATCGGTTGGAAGCGGTAGAAAAGCCTTACCCGCTGCAGGGTTCCTCGTGGACCACGTTCAATCCGATTTCGGTACCGCGCGGTACATTGACGGATGAACGGGCATCGATCTTCACCGGCAGGTTTTTCTGTCCGCCGTTCTCATAGACCCAGCGTACGATTGTCTGGCGGCAGGCGGTACACCGGTTAACCAGTAGGTACCCGGCGGCGAGTTGTCCGGTCAAAACGCACTCGGCATTGGCCTTCGCAACCTCGCGGTCGATGCGTTTCTGCTCCGCTGATTCAGGTGCGCATTCATCTGACCCGGTGATACGAGTGCTGCCGAAACCCTTGAACGGCAGGTCGAGGCGGCTCTTGGCCTCGATCCGGAATGTCCGGACATCAGGCAAGCCGCCGCCGCCGCGCGAGCGAACTATGTGAATGTTCTGGCATGTCCCGCACGTGTTGACGATGACGTCCTGACCCTGGGCGCGAACCAGTCGGCCGCAGTTGCCAGCGGCGAACCCGTCGCTCGGCATCGACAGCCACACCAGACCCAGCCCGGCGAACATCAGTATGAGCGCACGCAAAAACATCCATCCTGTATCGCCCGAACAGGGTTAACAAAGCCTGAACAGGCATCTGAATCAGCCCTCCGTATCGCGAAACGGCGAGTGTTTACCGAGGTAGCTGATCTCGCTGTCCACGGCGATCCGCTCGCGGGCGAGGAAGTCCTCGATGGCGTCGCGTAGACGAGGATCCCTGATCCAGTGGGCGCTATATGTCCGCGTCGGCAGGTAGCCGCGTTGCAGCTTGTGCGGACCTTGTGCGCCGGCCTCGACGCCAGAGAGACCGCGCCGTATGGCGAAATCAATGGCCTGGTAATAGCAGCACTCGAAATGCAGGAACGGAACGTCGACCACGGAGCCCCAGTTTCGGCCATAGAGGATTTCGGAACCGATTAGATTGAGCGCCGCAGCAACGGGTTCTCCCGCGTCGAAAACCGTCACCAGCATCACCCGGTCGGCCATGCGTTCGCCGAGCAGGGAGAAGAATGTCCGGTTGAGATAGGCCTGCCCCCATTTCCGGTCCGAGGTATCCAGATAGAAGCGGAAGAAGTGGTCCCAGATGTCTTCCGTCAGGTCCTTGCCGGTGAGGCAACGAATGTCGAGGCCGCTTTCTGCGACCTTGCGCCGCTCCTTGGCGATGTTCTTGCGCTTGCGAGACGACAACGCCGCAAGGAAGTCGTCGAACGTTGCGTAGCCGTCGTTGCGCCAGTGAAACTGCTCGCCGGTCCGCAACTGCAGTCCTGCATTGCCGAAACGCCGCCACTCATCCTCGTTCGGAAACGTGATATGGACCGACGAGACGCCGAGTTGACGGCAAAGCCCTGTCATGCCCGCGATCAAGACGTCAGCAAGGCCCGGGTCGGCGTCGGCACGGACCAGCAACCGCGGGCCGGTCACAGGCGTGAACGGTACACTTGACTGGAGCTTGGGATAGTAACGGCCGCCGGCCCGTTCGTAGGCATCCGCCCATCCCCAGTCGAACACGTACTCGCCGTACGAATGAGACTTCAGATAGAGCGGCGCGCACGCTGCGACCCGGCCCGACGGATCGCGCACGACCAGATGCTGCGGTTGCCAGCCGGTCTCGGCCGTGACCGAACCACTGTCCTCGAGCGCGGAGAGAAAGGCGTGGCTGACGGTCGGGTTGGCGGAACCGGCGCAGGCATCCCAAGCGGCCGCCTCGATCTCGCCGATCGAAGCGACGACCTGAATCTCTGTTTCTTCGCCCATGTCCGGCATAACCCCAATATGGGGCGCTCGCCGCCGCACGGCAACGCATGGACTTCGCCGGACCGGCGGGCCAAATTCGGATTCCGAATCATTACGCCGGATCCCACGAAATTGCCCCAGAAAGACGACCTCCTGCCGACGCTCGGGCTCGACCCACGCCGGATCGACGATCTGCTACGCGGCGTGGCGGCCGCAGAAATCATGCCGCGGTTCCGAAACCTGGCGCGCGGCGAGATTACCGAAAAACGGCCGGGCGAAATCGTCACCGAGGCCGACACGGCCGCGGAACGGCACCTCGCTGCCGCTTTGGCGGACCTTGTTCCGGGTTCGGTGATCGTCGGCGAGGAGGGCAGCGAACTTGCCCCCGAGTCACTGTCCCTGCTCGACAGTAGCTCACCGGTTTGGGTCATCGACCCCGTGGACGGCACCCAGAACTTCGCCGACGGCGACGATTGCTTTGCCGTTCTTCTCGCGCTCCGGCGCGGCGGCGAAACCCTGGCCGGCTGGATCTACGCGCCCGTGCAGGACGTCGTGTGCCGGGCAGTGCTCGGCAGGGGCGTCATGTTCGATGACGACCGCCCGACGGCCGATATCGGGGAAAAGCCGAGCGAGATTTCGGATCTGACCGGCTGTTTCGGGCGCCGCGCGAAGCGAAACCTTGAGAAACTCACCAAACGCGCGCCGGGCTCGCCACGGCCCAATCTCGCGCCGCGCTACCGTTGCGTCGGTATCGAGTACTTCGACGTGGCCGGCGGGAGTCTCGATTTCGTGCAGTATGGGGGACGCCTGAAGCCGTGGGACCATCTGGCGGGGGACCTGATCGTCCGCGAAGCCGGCTTCACGGCGGCACTCACCGAAAATGGCGGCACCTATGCACCGGGGCGGGACGGTATCGTCGAAGGGAGTTTTCTCGTCGCACCGTCGCCGAAGACCTGGGAACAGCTACGCGCACTGATTTCCTGACGCGGTGTTTTCAGACGGGTAGGGGATTTGGTATACCATCCGCACCGGGCCAAGGACCCCAAGCAGAAACGACCGACATCCCAGTGGAGACAAAACCATCATGAAAACCGCATTCATCGGATTGGGCGTCATGGGCTACCCCATGGCTGGACATCTTGCCAACAAGGGCGGCCACGAAGTCGCGGTCTTTAACCGGACGTTCGAGAAAGCGGAAAAATGGGCGGCCGAATTCGGCGGCAGTGCCCACCGGACACCGCGCGAGGCCGCGGAAGGCGCGGATGTCGTGTGCATGTGCGTCGGCAACGACGATGATGTTCGCAGCGTAACCTTCGGCGACAACGGCGCACTTGCCGGTACTGCCCCGGGCGCAGTTCTGATGGATCACACCACGGCATCGGCAGAGGTCGCGCGCGAAGTTGGCGCGGCCGCAAAGGAGAAAGGCGTCGGATTTCTGGATGCGCCTGTTTCGGGTGGCCAGGCAGGCGCCGAAAACGGGGTTCTGACGATCATGATCGGCGGTGATCAGGCAAGCTACGACACGGTCGGCCCGGTACTCGAGAGCTACGCCAGGATGCACAAGCTGCTCGGCCCGGTCGGGAGCGGGCAGCTGGCCAAGATGGTCAACCAGATCTGTATCGCCGGCCTCGTCCAGGGTCTATCCGAGGGCATCGCCTTCGGCATGAAGGCCGGTCTCGACATGAAGGCGGTCATCGAGGTGATCTCGAAAGGCGCCGCCGGATCGTGGCAGATGGAAAACCGTGCCGAGACCATGATCGACGACAAGTTCGAGTTCGGTTTTGCCGCGGACTGGATGCGCAAAGATCTCGGCATTAGCCTCGACGAGGCGCGCCGGAACGGTGCGCGGTTGCCGGTCACGGCGCTGGTCGATCAGTTCTACGGCGACGTCCAGAAGATGGGGGGCGGACGCTGGGACACCTCGAGCCTGATCCGACGCATTCGCGACTAACTGCGCCGCTGTGATCTATCAGCGCAACGAAATCACCAGCTGCGGTGATGGCGCGAAGATGTTCGGCAACTCCCAAGTGTACATCCGGAAACCCGGGCCTCTCGACGGCCAATCGCGCTTCGACGTCGCATTGTCGGCGACGACCTTGGCATTGGTAATGACGCGGACCTCGCCAACGGAATCGAGCCCGGCATCGACGATCTGCTGTTTCTGCTCGCTGGCAAGCCCCGAACCGGCCAGACGAATCGTGTAGTCGTCCCGGATGTAACGAATCGAGAGCATATTCTCGTTGCGGCGCAAGAACGCAACATACTTGTCGCGTGTCAGGTCACCGTCGCGTTCCCAGTGCACCTTGTAGATTCCCTGACGCAGATAGGAGACGCCGGACATCGCCGGGTCGTTCTCGAGGTCACGACGGTAGAGTTCGATCTTTTCGGCTTCCTCCGACGGCGCCATACCGCCTTTTCTCAGATCATCATAGAAGGGCAGCTTCACGAGGTACCCGTCGAAGATCATGCTATAATAGCCTTCGCGGGTGATTTCGATTTCGGCATCGTAGCGGGCCGGCAGGTAACAGCCTGTCAGCAACAAAGCCGCCGCAAACAGTGCCAGTGGCGCGCCGGACAAGCGGACGCGCTTTCGGAGCGGTCTAGCGATCATCTTCGGATTGTCTCCCGAACGTTTCGGGCATCAGGATAGTCGCGCATCAAGGACCGGTAAATGCCTGCGACGAATGGGGCCGACGTCCAGGATTCAGTGCAACTGAAGTGAGAGGTCCGCCTTGCGGAACTCGGCCGGCCTGATCAGTTCCACGGAAGCCACCCGGACGGAATGAAGTTTACCGTCGAGCGAGCGCTCCCAGAAACCGAGAAAATCCGACAACACCGGGAATGCCGGAGCGATATCGAGGTCCTGCCAAATGTAATGCTGCAGAATCTCAGGAAAATCAGGCATGTGGTAGGTGATCTCAGCGGTCGTCAATCGATAGTCTGCAAGCTGCATCTCCAAGGCCGTCATGGCGCACTCCCGAATCAGTTGGCAGTACGTAATGATCCCAAAATGCGTCGCCACTGCGAAACAAAAACTTATTGTTTTCAGCACTTTGGCAGCATGAACCCGAGAGTGCTGCCAGCTCGTCCACACGTTGATCGCAAATTTCGCTGCCATCCCTAGCTGGGGCTTCGGACCCCGACGGCGGCAGAATCTGCGTTTCGTCGATGTCGACAATCTGATATCTGCGTTAGTATTGAAGAGACCGGCTCACGGCCACGCGGGGTCGTTTTGGGTATAGACAGGTTATCGGTGCCTTGTCACCATGGGCGCGTTCGCGGGCCGAAGCGCCCGAACGCAGAATAATCAGGCCGGATTTCGCATGACGTTTACGCTGAAGTTCTGGGGGGTCAGAGGCAGCATCGCTTGCGCTTCGCCAAATCACATGCGTTACGGCGGGAATACAAGCTGCCTTGAAGTCACTGCCGGCGACCATCGGATTGTTCTCGATGCAGGAACTGGTATTCGTCTGCTCGGCAATGCCATCCAAAAGAAGGAACCTCAGGATTTTCATATCCTGCTGACCCATACTCACTGGGATCATATCAACGGCTTTCCTTTCTTCACGCCGGCATACAATCCGAATCTCCATATCAACATTATGGCCGGCCACCTGATCGACAAGGGCGGCATTCAACGCGTGCTTTCCGCGCAGATGGACAACCCGATGTTCCCGGTTCCGCTCGAGGCGATGACGGCGAACATCACTTTTACCGATTTCCATGTTGGCGAGGATTTCGAACTCTATCCCGGCGTTCACGTCCGGACCGCCCCGCTAAATCATCCGAACGGCTCAACCGCCTACCGGGTTGAGTATGACGGAAAGTCACTCGTCTATGTGACCGATACGGAACACGTGCCCGGAGAAACGGACGACAATATCGTCAACCTGATCCATGGCGCAGACCTCGTTATCTACGATAGCACCTACACCGAGGACGAGTTCCCGGCGAAGATCGGCTGGGGCCATTCGACTTGGAATGAAGGTGTCCGGCTGTGCAGGATGGCTGATGTGAAGAAGATGGCGATTTTCCATCATGAACCGGATCACTACGACGACTTCATGGACCAGATTCAGGTCGAGGCCCAGAAGGAATGGTCCGGTGCCTTCGTCTGTCGCGAGGGAATGGTGTTCGACCTGAACGATCCCGAGAACATCGACGAGAGCGGCTGCGTCTGACCGCGATAGCGGGCGCCAGCCCTACTGTCCGAATCCCTGCTGGAACTGTTCCACCGCGGTGGCGTTGTTGCCCTGCGAACCGCCTTGCTCGGCTTGGGTCTCTTCGGTCATCTGTTCGAGCCGCTGGGAAGTGTCCTGTTCGATGACCGTGCGCATTCCCATGGCGCGGAAGCGGTCCTGTTCCTCAAGCGACATGGGCGTAACGCGGATATTGACCCGGCGGTTGAGTGCCTGATTATCAGGGATCGGTTCACCTGCCTCGTTCCGGTTGGGCACTTTTGGCCGGGTCGAGCCGTAGCCCGTCGCACGCAGGCGTCCCGATAAAAACCCCTGTTCCTCGAAGAACCTGACCACCCGAGAAGCACGCCCCCCCGAAAGCTCCCAGTTGGACGGAAATTTCTCGGTCGAAATCGGATCGTCGTCGGTATGTCCCTCCACCTCGATCATGTAGTAGTCGTAGCGGGGTGCGGCGATCGTCTTGACGATACCCTCGAGGACGGGAACCGCCGCTTCGTTGATGTCGGCTGAACCAGGTTTGAAGAACGCATTCGACGCCAGTTCGATCACCAGGCCCTTCCTGTCCTTGGTGACAACAACCACCAAATCAGACTCCATCTCGGCAACGATATCCTGGATGTCAATCTGGAGTTGCAGTGTTGGTGTCGTCTGTTCTCGGCCGCCGACTTCTTCGGCAATCGCCGCTGCGGCATTCTCAAAGGAAGGAATATCGTACTCGGCAAATGTCAGAAGCATGACGAAGAACGCCATCAGCAGGGTGATCGCATCGGCATACGTGACCAGCCAATCTTCTTTCTCTTCTTCGCGTTTCTTCGGCTTTGGTGCCGGCATCGGACGTTCCCAGTTCTTATAGCCGTACGGCGGCGAGCCCGGCCCGCGCTACTTCTTCATCTTGTCGATGTTGAAGTGGATGGCGGGGTCGAGGTAACTGTTCATCTTGTCCTGGATGTACCGGGGGCTCTTCTTGTCGGCGAGAAGCGCAAGCCCCTCGGCCACGAGGTAGTTCCGGAACCGCACGATCTCCTCACGCTGCTGCACCTTGTTGGCCACCGGAATCAGGATCAGTCGGGCAAATAAAACGCCGTAAAGCGTGGTGAGGAGGGCAACTGCCAAGCCCCGGCCCAGAAGACTCGGGTCGCCGCCCATACCGTCGAGCATGATAATCAGACCGACCAGGGTGCCGATCATGCCGAACGCCGGCGAGGCGCTGGCCATGTCGCGGAGAATGTTTACCTGCACGGTATTGCGGCCGTACGTCGTCTCGATCGTGTTTGTCAGGATTTCACGAACTTCCTCGCCGTTGTAGTTACTGACAACCATATCCACACCGAACTTGAGGAAGCGGTCACCGCGCGTCGATTTCTTGGCCTCGCCCTCGACCGCCGGCAGTCCCTTCTTCTGCATCGTATAGGCCCACTTGATGATGCGGCCGACCTCGGTCTTGAGGACATTGCGACCGATCTTTGGCGAGAACACGATCCGGTAAATGAGCCTGAGCGACAGCAGAACGTAGCGGGGTTCATAGGCGATGAAGGTCGACGCCAGAGTACCGCCGACAACCATGACAAAGCTCGCCCCACTGACGAAGATGAAGTAGTTGTCCGTGCTCGTGACGATCGAGCCTAGAAACAGACTGAAGGCGAGCAGAATTCCGATAATCGTCGTAAAGGACATGAGACTTCCTGATCTGCTCCCCCCAAATGCGTCGGGGCCTCATTCGGCTAAAACCCCATTGCGATGCCAGAACACGGCTCGCGAATCGACTGTCACGGTTACCCTCACGTTAACGATGTACTTATTGCAGAAACCTTAAGATACCGCAACGAAAGGCTTTTTCGACGCCATTTTGAGTCGATTGCGCCGCCTCAACGTTCACGGAACGCTTCGTCCTTGAGCTTGAGAACCGGCTTGATCAGATAATCGATCACCGACCGGTCACCGGTCTTGATGTCGACGGTCGCCTGCATGCCGGGGGTGATCGGCAACTGTCCCTCAGACGCGCCGAGATAGGTGCGGTCGGTCTCGACGACGACCCGGAAGTAGGGCTCCCCGTCATCGTCGGTGCTCGAGTCCGGCGCGACTAGGATAACCCGGCCATCGAGCCCGCCGTAACGCGCATAGTCGTAGGTCGATATCTTGACCAGCGCCGCCTGCCCCTCGGTCACGTAACCGCGGTCGGTCGGATCGAGCCTTGCCTCGATCACGAGCTTGTCACCGGTCGGCACGATTTCGAGGATCGGCTCGCCGGGTCCGATGACGCCGCCGATGGTGTTGAACCGCATATTCTTGACGATGCCGTCGGTCGGGCTCTTGATCTCGGCGCGAAGACCCTGCTGGTCAGCCTGTGCCATCAGTTCCTGGGTCCGTGCGAGCGTGTTCTCGCTGTCGCCTAGATCATCCTGCGCCTCGCGCCGGAAGCGAAGCTCGGCCTCGTTGACCCGTTCCCTGGATTCGGAGATCGCGGCCTGCGCGCGTTCGATCGACGAGTTGGTGGACTCAAGCTCACCCTGCAGGCTCTCAACCTCGGATTCGAGCTCGAGGTGCTCGATCCGTGCCGTCAGCCCCTCGGAAAGCAGGGACTCGGACAACGCGAAACGTTCCTGCGCGAGCCGCAGGTTATTGGTAATCGCCCTACGCTGTGCCTCAAGTTCCTGAACCTCGAGCTCCTTCTGACGGACTTGTTCGCGCAGCACACCGAGCGATGACTCGAGCTCGCTAAGGCGTGCCTCGTAGGCTTGTCGTTGGGCTTCGACCATGGCGGGGCGACGGTCGGCAACCTCTTTGGGAAACCGCAGGGGCGTTCCGTTAGCCTCTGCACGCAAGCGGGCAAGCACGAGCATTTCGCTGTCGAGCCTAGCCAGCAGTTCCTCGCGGTTGGTTCCGCTGGAGGCGAGGTCCAACTGTATCAGGGGGTCGCCCTCGGTTACCGTATCGCCCTCCTGGACGAAGATGTCCTGAATGATACCACCTTCCAGGTGCTGAACGACCTTGACCCTGCCCTGGGGCACTACCTCCGCCATGGCCACGGAAACCTCCTCGAGGCGCGCGAAGAACGCCCACGCGATCGCCGCGACGAGCAGCACCATGATCGGCCAGGCGACGAAACGCCATGTCGGCATCGGGTGATCGTCGAGCAATCTGTCGAGCGGGTTGTTTTGTGCAGTGTCACTGGCTACAGCCATGGTCGTACCGTCAGTTTGTGTTCTGGTCCGTCGGAACTCAGTGATCGGACCTGATCATATCACGAAGTGCCGCGGAATAGGGATCGTCCTCGTTTCCGGCGTCTCCCTCGGGTTTGGCGCCCGGCGGTGGGGACGCCTGTGCCGTGGGCCGCTTCTGCGAGTCGTCCGGCGCGGCGGGTGTATCCGGTTTCAGCGGCGGTGTCTGTGCCGGCTGCTGCGCACCTTGGGTAGGTGCCTTCGGCGCCTGTGGCGGAGGCGCCTTTTGCTGTGCCGGTGCCGGCGCTTGTGGTGGCGCAGCAGGCGGGCGTTGCGGCGCGGTCTGATGTGCGAACGGTTGTTGCGGTGCCGGCTTCTCCACCGGTTTTCCTTCTCCCCCCGGCTTGGCCTCAGGGTTTCCACCCGGCGCTGGCCTTGCCGGTGCCGGGCGCTTGGCGACCGGTTTCACGCCCGCCTTTGGCCGCTGACCGGCATCGGGCTTTTCATGCTTGGCGCCGCTCGCCGCGGGGGCCGGCTTGGCACTCGGTGCGGCACCGCCGAGTTTCGGCGCCGCGAGCGGCTTCTTCTCGGCAGTATCGCCGGTGCTGATCGGCGCCGCAGGCTTGTCGGCAACCCGCCGTCCCTTGTTCTCTCCCACGGGTTCGCTCGTCTGTTTCTTGCGCCCGGCAGTCGCGGCCGCCGCCACGGCTTGCTCCTTGGAACCGCCGCCAAACAGACGCGGCAGGATATCCGTGGCCGGACCAGCGAGGGCGACCTTGCCTTTGTCGAGCGCGATCAGGTTGTCGCATGCCGCGAGCAGGATCGGGCTATGGGTGACGATGATGATAGTGTGCTCCTTAGACAGGTCCTTGAGCGTATCGCGAAGCTCGTGCTCGGCATGACGATCGAGGCTACTCGACGGCTCGTCGAGCAGTAGCACCGCCGGATCGCCGATCAGGGCTCGGGCGATGGCGATTCGCTGGCGCTGACCGCCCGAGAGCCGTTGTCCCGCCTCGCCGATCTCGGTTCCATATCCATCGGGCATGTCGATGATGAACTCGTGCACCCCGGCCGCCTTGGCAGCCTTGATGATCTGATCGTCGGTGGCGCTCGGGAAACGATGGATGATGTTGTCGCGAACAGTTCCTGCGAACAACGTGCTCTCCTGAGGCACATAGCCCATCCACTGCGCGAGTTCCGCTCGGGAGAACTGCGTAATGTCAGCTCCGTCGAGCAGGACCCGCCCGCTGCTCGGCACGTAAAGGCCCTGCAGAATCTTGAGCAATGTAGTCTTGCCACTGCCGTTGCGCCCGACTAGGGCGTGGATGCCACGGGCGCGGAACTGCACGGTGACGTTGTCGCAGACCGGCGGCACGCCCGGCGCGTAACTGAAGGTCACGCCGGCACAACCCATGCTGCCGGTCGGCTTGTCGAGCTTCACATCGCTCTCCTGGCGTTCGCTCTGCATGGCGAACACCTCACCAAGCCGCTCCACGGATTGCTTGAAGCCGCTAAAAACGCGCCACTGGCCGACCAGTTGATTGAGCGGGCCGATCAGTCGCCCGGCCAGCATGTTGGTTGCGATCAGCGAGCCCATCGTCAGATCTTGGTTGACGATGGCGACTGCACCGACCGACGTCATCATCACCGTTGTCGTCATCGTCAAGGACTGACCGAGATTGGAGAAGAAATCTGTCCGACTACCCCGGCTTATTGCGCTTTCGATGTTTTCCGCGTGGCGTTCTTCCCAGATCGGCCGCATCGATCCCTCGAGGGCGAGAGCCTTGATCGTCGTGCGACCGTGTATCATCTCGCCGATGAGTGTGTCTCGGTCCTGTGTCTTGGCCCGTTCCTCGGCGCTTGCCTTACCGGTCGAGGCGCCCGCCCGATAGGTCACGAACAGAAAGATCGGCGTAATGACCATCAGGACCCAGGCAATCGGTTTGGCGATCACCCAGATCACGCCGAAAAACATGATTGCGAACGGCAGGTCGCAAATCAAGATCGCCGACGCGCCGGACAAGGTGTTGCGCACCACGTCGACGTCGCGAAACAGGGCCTGCCAGTAGTTGCCGGTTCGGGCTTCCAGCACATTGAGCGGAAGAGCGGTGAACTTGTTGTATAGCTGACGGCCGACGACGGCATCGACGCGCAGCGCCACCGTCTGCATGATCCTCGATCGGGCCTGGCGCAGAATGAAGTCGAAAAGCACGATGACGCCCATGCCAATGACCAGTCCGACCAGCGTGCTGATTCCGGCATGGCCGACGACCCGGTCATAGACTTGGAGCGTGAAAACCGGCACGGCGAGGGCCAGGGTGTTGACGAAGAACGACATGAGCAGGATCTCGCGGAAGACCGGCGCGAGCCTGCTCAGGAACGGTTTGATCCATTCACGATGGTTGTCTGTCGCCATGGCGAACACTATAAGTCCCAGGTCACGCCGGAACCAGCGAGCACCGGACACCGCCGGTTTTCGCCGATTCATCCATTCTTCGCACCTTGAACACGCATCGTTAATATCTCGTTTCGGGTGGACGGCGGTTCAAGGAGACTGCGATCCCTGAATAGACATTTCGCGACCCGGGCGGCTTGCCCCTTGACCCGGGGATACCGGGCAGGGGAAGCTACCGACAAATCGGGGCGGAAGTTCCCGACCGGAGGGGTATCGACCGCATGAGGTTTCTGAAACGCGCGTTCAGTTTCGATCGTCTGGTCGGAATCGTCATGCTGGGGGCCTTTCTCGTCGTCTATTGGCTGAACCCGTATCCCGTCGAGTTCATGCGCAACAAGACCTTCGACATCTTCCAGCAAATAAAACCGCGAGATATTCCCGCGCCCGGCACCTCGCCGATCACGATTATCGACCTCGATGAGGAGAGTCTCAGCCAGATCGGCCAGTGGCCATGGCCGCGAAACATCATTGCCCAGATGGTCGCAAACCTGATGGCCATGAACGCCATCGTCGTCGGCTTCGACATCGTGTTCGCCGAACCCGACAGGATGAATCCGACTGATATAGCCGATTCACTTGCAGGCCTAGACGAGGAACTCCGAAACCAACTTCGGAGTCTGAAGGGCAATGACGAAGTGT
This sequence comes from Rhodospirillales bacterium, assembly GCA_040219295.1. Taxonomy (GTDB): domain Bacteria; phylum Pseudomonadota; class Alphaproteobacteria; order Rhodospirillales; family Casp-alpha2; genus JAVJST01. The sequence goes on along the minus strand of JAVJST010000001.1, from coordinate 165,722 downwards.
TCGCCGAGGTCATCCAGCGGAGCCGGGTGGTTCTCGGGCAGGCGACCTACTGGGACAAGAAGACCCAGGCGGCGGAGGGGCCGGTATCCAAATCGTTCGCCATCCGCAAATTGACCAAGACAGCTCCCGATCCCCTGACATTCGTGCCCAGGGCCCCGTCGCTGGTGCGCAACATTCCGATTCTCGAGAATGCCGCGATTACGAAGACCGGCGGCCACGGTCTCTTCTCCCTGGTCCCTGAACGCGACGGTATCGTGCGCAGCGTGCCGTCACTGATGGCCAACGAGGGCCAGTTGTTTCCGGCGCTGACGATCGAAATGTTGCGGGTGGCGACGCAGCGCCCGACGGTTCTCGTCGAGGTCAATGACACCGGCATCAAGGAGATCAAGGTCGCCAAGGGACTGACCATCGAGACCGACCGGCATGGCAAGATGTGGCCGTACTTTTCGCTGTCGGACAAGGCGAAGTACGTTCCGGCAAAGGATGTGCTTGCCGGCACCGCCGACCCGGCCCTGATTCAAGGCAAACTCACCATTGTCGGAACGTCCGCGGTCGGCCTGCTCGACATCCGGGCGGTACCGACGGAGCCGGTCATCCCCGGGGTCGAGGTTCACGCCCAGTTGATCGAGGCCATCGTTAGCAATCAGTACCTGACACGGCCTAACTACGCCGACGGCGTCGAGATCATGCTGATATTCGTCGGCGGGCTGCTGATGATTATCTTGGTGCCGTGGGTCGGCGCCAAGCTGGCGTTGGTCGTGTTCCTGGTCATCGCGGGTTCGGCCGGCGGGACATCGTGGTACATGTTCGCCGAGCACCGCCTGCTGTTCGACGCGGTTTTCGCGATCACCAGCATCCTGCTGCTCTACACCACGCTGACCTTCACCGGATACGCCCGCGAGGAAGCCCAGAAACGCCAGACCCGCGACGCGTTCTCCAAGTATCTGTCGCCTGACATGGTCGAGCGCGTCGCCGAGAACCCCGACGAGCTGAAACTCGGGGGCGAAATGCGCGACATGACGCTACTGTTCTGCGACGTGCGCGGATTTACGACGATCTCGGAGCAGTTCGACGCGGTCGGCCTGACAAGCCTGATCAACAAGTTGCTGACGCCGCTGACCAACGAAATCCTGAAGCGGCGCGGCACGGTCGACAAGTACATGGGCGACTGCATCATGGCGTTTTGGAACGCCCCGCTCGACGATCCGGACCATGCCTACAACGGCTGCATCTCTGCGCTCGCAATGATGGATCAGATGCATCCGCTCAACGAACGGCTCGAGAAAGAAGCCGAGGAGGAGGGGCGCAAGCACATCCCGCTCAAGGTCGGCCTCGGCCTCAACTCCGGTCCGGCCGTCGTCGGCAACATGGGATCGGACCAACGCTTCGACTATTCGGTGTTGGGCGATACCGTAAACACCGCGTCGCGTCTCGAGGGTCAGTCCAAGAGCTACGGCATGAACGTGGTCATCGGGCCCTCGACCAACGACGCCGTGAAGGACCGGCTGGCGACCATCGACCTCGACAACATTCAGGTCAAGGGCAAGACAAGCGGCACCCTGATCTACGGCCTGATGGGCGACGAGGAAGTGCTGAAGGATCCGAAGTTCCAGACGATCCAGCAGAAAGTACATGAGGCAATGGAGCTCTATCGCGCCCAGAAATGGGACGAGTCGGAAAAGCTCTTCGACGAGCTTAAGGTGCTAGGCAACGACGAGAACAAGCCTTGGAAGATCGAGGCCAATCTCGATGTGCTGTGCGATGTTTACAAGGAACGCATCGCCGAGTATCGAGAGAACCCGCCGCCGGCCGACTGGAACGGCGTCTACGTCGCAACTTCCAAGTAATAGACCACTCCGTCACTTCGACGTCATCACCCAGACGCCATTCCAGTTTTCGGGCGGCTCGGCCTTCAGGTGCTCGCAGCGCTCGATGTAGGTTTGCGAAAGTCTGTCTGTATCGTTGGCCTTGAGCGCTTCGTTGAACTGTTTGATCGCCTTGTCCCAATCGCCATGGCGGTAGTGCTTCACGCCTTCGTTGAAGTAGTTGACCGTGTCCATCAGGTTCGGGAACGTCGTCTCGTCGTGGTAGTCGAGAACCTCATAAACCCCGACCGGCTTGGTCTTGCCTTTGACGATGACGAGGTCGACGTCACGCAACCGGTAGGTGCCTTTCAGTTTTGCCTTTGTGAACTCGCTGATCAGGATGCGGGCGTGATACTGCTTGCACGCGCTCTCGAGCCGTGCCGCCAGATTGACGCCGTCGCCGATCATCGTGAAGTCCATGCGCTTGGGCGAGCCGATATTACCGGAAACAACCGAGTCGGTGTTCAATCCGAGCCCCATGTCGATCGGCATCTGGCCCTCGGCCTCGCGCTTCTTGTTCCACTCCCAGAGCGAGCGGATCATGTTGATGCCGGCGCGCACGCCACGATCCTCTGAGTCCTCGAACGGCACCGGGATGCCGAACGCCGCCATGATCGCGTCACCGATGAACTTGTCGAGCATGCCCCCCTGGTCGCCGATGCAGTCGACCATCAGCGTGAAGTACTCGTTCAGCATCTTGACCGTGCCTTGCGGTCCGAGCGTCTCGGTGATCGTGGTGAAGCTGCGTACATCCGAGAACAAGACGGTCGCCTCCATCGACTTGCCGCCGAGGAAGTCGTCGCCGCCCTCCATGAGCTGATCGGCAAGGCCCGGGTCCATGTAACGCGACATGGTCGATTTCATGCGTTTCTCGGAGCTGATGTCCTCGAGCATGATCATGGTGCCGAGCTTGTTGCCCTCGGTGCTGAGCAGCGGCAGGAAGTGCGCGTTGACGGAAATCGTCTCGCCGCCGACCATGAGCTCGGCGTCCATCAGGTCCTCGATTTCCTGATGTTCCTCGACCTTGTCGACCCATTCGTTGACCCACTCGTTGTCGTCGGCAAAGAACTCTTGAATGGTCTTGCCGAGAATGTCCTTCAGGCCAACCTTCAGGATGCGCAGCCCGGCCGCATTGCAGGTCACCACCTTGCCGTCCTCGTCCGTGGTGATGACGCCGTTCGACATGCTCTCCAGCATGCTCTCGTTGTAGTTCTTCATGTTCTGGACATCGTCGAACAGCTTCGCGTTCTCGAGCGCGATCGAGACCTGAGCGGTGAACGCCTTGAGGCGGCTTTCGTCCTCCTCAGTGAACGGGCCGCCGCGTTTGTTGAGCGCCTGTGTCACCCCGATCACCTTGCCTTTCTTGTTGACGATCGGCACGCACAGGATCGAGCGCGTGAAGTAACCGGTCTTCTTGTCGAAGGCCGGGTTAAACCGCAGGTCGGCGTAGGCATAGGGGATGTTGACCGTCTCGCCCGTCGAGAACACCGTGCCCGCAATGCCGAGGTGATTGGGCAGGCGGATCTCGCCCACCGAGTCACCCATGGCAACACGCGAGAACAACTCGTTGGATTTCTCGTCATTCATGAACAGGGTCGAACGATCGGCATTCAACATGCGCGTCGCCTCGCTCATGACCCGCTGAAGCAGGGTGCCGAGCTCAAGCTCGGAAGTAACGTCAGAGACCAGATCGAGAAAGTGCATTTCCTGCTCTCTGGTCTTCTGCATGCGTTCGACATACTGGCGACTCTGCAGCGCGACGGCGGCCTGTGTGGTCATGGCCTCAAGCAGCTCCAGGTCATCCTGCGTAAACAACTGGTTGTTGTTCTTATTGAGAATCTGGATGACACCGATGACTTCGCCTTTGACGGTTCGTACGGGCGCCGCGACAATCGTCTTGGTCTTGTAACCGGTGGCCTGGTCGACAGTGTGGTTGAAGCGGTCATCGGCGTAGGCATCGTCGATGGTCAAACCCTCGCCGGTCTGGAATACGGCACCCGCGACACCGGAGTCGTTGAGAATGCGGATCTCGCGCTGGAAGCTGCCTTGCGCGACTCGGCTGTACAACTCGTCCGTCAGCGGATCGTTCAGGAACAAGGTGCCCCGGTCGGCATCCAGTTCGTCGGTGGTAATCTCCACCAGGGTCCGCAGGATTTCGTCCAGCGAGTCCACCGCGGCAACGCGGCGCGAGACGTTGAGCAGCACCTCCATCTGACGGAGCTTTTGCTCCATCCCGAGATCGTGGCGAACATGCGGATTTTCGGCAGGCTCCGCGTCGGGATCGATCGTCGCCGCCGACGGTGGAGCTTCAGCGACGCTCTCGTTTGCCGCAGCCTGCGGCGGCTCGGTCCGCGAGCGCGGCGTCAGCTTGCGGACGACGTCCTCGCTCTTGGCCGGTCCGGCCGGTTCTGTTTTTCGCGGGGTCTCGTCGACTGTCGCGCCCTTGCCGCCGGCAGCGTCGTTTTTTCGCTTCGCCTTCTTGGACGACGATTCGCCGAGTTTGCGTACGGAACCGCGTGAAGTACCTGACGGCATGCGTTTTTTGGGCCTTGGCGTGGTGGTTGATAACAACGGCTCAGATTAACACAGGCGTACTGGGATACCAAAGAACCGTGAAGGAGGGGCCTTACGAATTCTTAGCGTCTTCAAGCTCGTCGCGCAGCGCCGCAATGGTCTCATGCAGCTGTTTGACCTCGTCGCGACCCGACCGCTCAAGTTCCTGCAGCTTGTCCTGCCACTCAGCGTTGCGGTACTCCAGCTCGTCGCGAAGGGCCTGGGCCGTGTGCTTCAGCTGGCGGATCTCATCCTCGTACTGCGACGTCACCTTCTGCAACGAGTCCTGCTTGTCGACACCGGCGGCCTCGAGGGCATCGCGCAGCTGTTGCGCCGTATCGCGCAACTGGCGAATCTCGTCGTTTGCACTGGCAACTGCGTCCTGGACCGCGTGATCCTTCTCGATCACGACCTCATCGATTCGGTCACGAAGTTGCTGGGCGATGTCGCGCAACTGGCGAATTTCATCCTGGGAGGCCGATACCGCATCCTGGACGGCGTGATCCTTGTCGATGCTGACGCGCTCCAGTTCCTCGCGCATCGAGGCGATGGTTGCCCGCAAATGCCGAAGTTCGCGTTCCGCCTCGTATTGCGGATCATCTTCGGGAGCCTGGGTGTCGTCGCTGTCCATCGAGTTTCCGTTCCGGCCGTGATGAAGCGGATACCGCCCGACACTTGATAGCAGTATCATGGGCGAAGGCAAACCGACCCGACATTGCAATGCATCAATCATGAATCACGGTCCCGTCGCCATCGACTGCCTGTGCCAGGACTGCGTCACGTTGTTTTCGTTCACCGGGAACCCCGGCGACGGTCGTGTGCGATGCCCCGGCTGCCGGTCCCTTCGGGGCGTGAGCCATCCGGAGCTAAAATCCCTGTCGATTGCCCATCTGGACTGCGACGCGTTCTATGCCAGCATCGAAAAACGCGACGATCCGTCTCTGCGCGGTAAACCTGTGATCGTCGGCGGCGGGAACCGCGGTGTCGTGTCCGCGGCATGCTACACGGCGCGGGTCAAGGGCGTCCGCTCCGCCATGCCGATGTTCAAGGCGCGTAAGCTCTGTCCCGACGCCGTTGTCATTCCGCCCAATATGAAAAAGTATGCGGCCGTCGGGCGCGAGGTGAGGGAACTGATGCGCGAGGTCACGCCGCTGGTCGAACCACTTTCTATCGACGAGGCGTTTCTTGATCTCTCCGGCACCGAAAGACTTCATCGCCGAAGCGCTGCAGAGAGCGTCGCGTCGCTCGTGCAGCGTATCGAGAAGGAGATCGGCATCTCGGCCTCAATCGGTCTCAGCTTCAACAAGTTCCTGGCCAAGATCGCCTCGGATCTCGATAAACCGCGCGGTTTCGCCGTGATCGGCAAAGCGGAAGCGGTCACGTTTCTCGCGCATCGCCCTGTCGGGCTGATTTACGGGGTCGGCAAGAGCCTGCGCGAGAAACTCGAACGAGACGGCATCACCCGTATCGGACAGTTGCGCGACGTTGCACCGGACGATCTGGTGCGCCGCTACGGATCGATTGGCGAGCGCCTGCACCGCTTTGCCAACGGCGTCGACCATCGCCGCGTCTCCCCGGAAAGCGAGACCAAGAGCATCTCCAGCGAGACGACGTTCGATAGCGACCTCGACAGCCTTGGCGATCTTGAGACGGAGCTATGGGCCCAGACCGAACGGCTGCACCGGCGGCTCCGTGATGCCGGGCTCGGCGGGCGCACCGTGACCCTCAAACTCAAGACCCGGTCATTCAAAACCGTTACGCGCAGCCGGCAACTCTCCGGCGCCACGCAGTTGAGCGAGGACATCTACGGGGCCGCTAAAGACATGCTGGCGGGCGAGGCAGACGGCAGAGCGTTTCGACTGTTGGGCGTCGGAATGACCAATCTGGTTCCTGAAACCGAAGCCGACCTGCCGGATCTTGCCGATCCCGGCCGAGAACGGCGACGCAAGATCGAGGGCGCCATCGACACCATCGCCGACCGGTTTGGCGACGGCTCGCTTGTCCGGGGTCGTGGCATGTCGCGCCGGCCTCAACGTTAAGCTACCAGTTCAGACACTGTTCCTGTTCTTGGCGATAGCGGTCGCCGGTGTCCAGTCTGGCATTGCGTACGTCCAGCGTCTTGCTGATCTGATTGAGCAGTTCCTTGACCGCAGTCTGAATGTCGGTTTGCATCTTGCGCGCCGCCCTTTTGCGATTCCGCCCCATGATCGGTTCAACCGCAGCAGATTTCTCCTCCAACAAGCGTTGCAGTGTCGGAACGTACTCGTCGAGGGTCGACTGAAACACGACGACGTGACGCCGTTCATGATCGAGGATCACCGAGTACTGGCAAGACCCGCGGGGGTATTCCCGGGCGATGTAGACGTCGATGACGTCGTACCCGACGGTCGCGTCGACGGCGTTCAACGTGCTGCAGTAACGGCCGTCAGAAAGCAGTTCGGACCGCACGGAAACGGCCACACTCAGCCCCAGTTCGGCGACCGTCAGACCGATCGGCCCCCAACCCGCGAGAGGGCGGGAATTCTGTCCGTGGAGACGACGCAGGCGGTTGCGATCCGCCGATTCGATGTAGCGCACGTCACCACTCGCGACCTGCAGCTGGACCGGCGGCGCGCTCTCGTTGCGGCATTCGGCGGCGGCGATTGTCGGCAATCCAGCGGCGAGGCAAAGCCCAATAATCGCGGCGCGGGCGAATAGCACCACGTCAGACACCCAGTAGAGCCGGCAGATCGGCCACGGAATCAATGACCGCGTCGGGAACGTGTTTGCCCTGTTCACCCGCGATGTACTTGCCTGTCTTGACCTGTACGGTGTGCAGTCCCGCGCCAGCGGCCCCGTCGATGTCGGAGAATGGATCGTCCCCCACCATGACTGCTTCCGCTGGGGTCGATCCGATGTCGCGCAATGCCCAGGCGAAAAATGCTGACTCCGGTTTTCCAACGACCCGCGCCTCGACATTCGCTGCGTATTCGATCGCGGCGACGAACGGCCCGAGATCGAGCGCGATGACGTCTCCGCGCTTGCAGTATCGGTTCCGGTGCAGTGCGATCAGTTTTGCGCCGTTTCGAACAGCGTCGAAAATGCGGTTCAGGCATTGCCAGTCGAAGTTCTCGTGCAGATCGCCCATGATGACGGCATCAGGATTGTCATCGACGAATTCGAAACCGGCGAAATCTTCTGCCAGCGACGCCTCCGCCACCAGCATCACACGGCTGCAGCCCGCTTCCCGCAGAACTCCGGCCGCCGCCACGGCAGGTGAGAACACCCGGTTGGCCGCAATTTCGAACCCCATGCCGATCATGCGCTCCGCGATCTCGCGTCGCGGCCGAGTGGTCGTGTTGGTCACAAACCGAGTCGCGATGCCCCCCGCCGCAAGCGCCGCAACCGCATCGCGAGCGCCGTCGATAGGCACGCCGTCGGAATAGAGAACGCCTTGAAGATCGAGGAGGGCGGCTCGGATACTCTCCACCGTCATGCTCCCGGTTTTCTGGCCCTCATTCGGCCGCGGGACGACTGCTCAGCGCTTGAACAGTTTGGGATCCGGTTTTTTCTTGAACGACTTGATATCCGGACCGGGTTTGCCGATGAGATATCCCTGCACGTAATCGACACCACAATCCCGCACGAACCGCAATTCTTCCGGCGTCTCGATCATCTCGGCGATGGTCTCGATGTTGAGCTTCTCGCAGAGTTCCGCGAGTGCAGAGAGAAAGGCCCGTCCCTTGGGCATGGCGATCGCGTTCTTGACCGCGGGACCATCCAGCTTGACTACGTCGACGTCAAGCGAGCTGAGATACTGGAAACTGGCGGCGCCCGCTCCGAAATCGTCTAGACAGACGTGGAATCCACGATTGCGGATGTTCTGGATGAAATCGTTGGCGGCGCGCATGTCGTCGAGCCTAGCCGACTCGGTAATTTCGAACATCAGCTTGTCGGCGAGCCAGCGGTTGTCGTCAAGAACCTTCACCAATCCCTTGACGTAGATATCGTTGCCGACGGAGCGGCCGGAGATATTGATCGCGAGAACGGTGCGCGAGGTGTTGATGGGCTGGCGTTTCAACCAGGAAACAACCTTCTTCACGACGGCGAGGTCGAATGTATGTATTCGGTTCGTTTCCTCGGCAAAGACGATGTATTGATAGGGTGATTCGCCTTCTGCCAAACGGAACCGCGCCAAGACCTCGTAATGGTGTACGTCCCCCGTCTTCGAGTCCGCGATCGGCTGAAACGCGAGATCGAACTCCTCGGCATCGACGGCGGCGGTAAAGGTACTGACGTACTTCGCGGCCTCCTCGGCGAGGCTGTTCAGCTGCCCCGCCAGATCGGACATCTTGAGGCTGCCGCCTTCAGATTCCCGGAACTGGTTCATGGCGAACAACAGTCCGGACGTCATGTCCTCTTCCGAGAGACTGGGGGAAAACGTTGTCGTCGCAGCATCCACTTGGACGCCTTTGCCTTCGGGATCCGCAACCTTCGTCAACTCCAGCAACTGCTGCTGCATTGAATCCAGATCGAACGACGAGTCGTGAACCAACCCGAATCCACTCGAACCGATCCGCGTCGCCGTGTCACCGCTAAGGGAATTGGCTCTGATTCGGTTGGCGAGTTTCTCCAGCAACTCCTGGGATTCCTGGTCATCCAGCCGTTCGAGCAGGTCGTCCAGCTCCGGCATGTTGACCATCGTCATTTCGGCTTCTTCGCCGGACTCGCGCAGTTCCTTGACCTTTTCGGCCGCGACATGGGCGAACTCGCCCTGCGACATCATCCCGGTCTCGGAATCACGCGGTGCGCTGCCCGGACGAACGGCGTCCAGGTCAGCCCGCAATGCCAGGAAGTAGTGCCCTTTCATGTCGCCGAACTTGTAGCCGTTTAGCTCAAATCGGCCTTTGGCCTTGCCATTCGGGTCGACGAGCGTGATGACAGAGCGTTTCATCCGCTCACCTCGGTCGGCCGCCTTCAACAACTGCTGAACGAGAATGCGATCCTGTTCGTCGACTATTTCAACGAATGGTTTTCCCATCAGGTCCTGAATCTTCGAGGCTAAAAGCGGCTCTGTCGGGCCACCGACAAAACTGATCTTGGCCTCGGGGTCCAGTTCGACGAGCAGGTCATTTCGGCAGAAGGCGAACGCGAGGAATCGATCGCGCTCACTTTTCATGCGACCGTCGCCATTGGCTTTTTCGACTGCAGGCGCACCGGTTGCGCCGGAGGCCGCGTGGGCGCCATCTTGTGCGACGTCAGCTGTCGCCATGTCCTTCTAAATCCCCCCTCGTGGGCGGCATCGTTGCCGACGAGGTTATCTTCTCAAGAGCCACCACATTGTCGTGAATTGGCAAGTGGCCGTCAATCGTTTCATCAGGGGGAATACCTATATGGAAGCATTGGGCGCGGCCAGCGGCAGCCGGACCGATAAAACAAAAGGCGTTTCAGGGGCACCCGGTGACCGGTTTACTGAGACATCTTCACCGCACCGGACATGGAGAACACGCCGGACTTCGACATGCCCACGACGATGCAACCGTCGCCCAGGTTGTAGACCTGCCAGCTCCGGATCAGCGTGTGCGACCCGCGAGGGATCGGTGTCAGCTTCTGCTGGTTGTTGACCCGCTGGATGACGCCGCGTCCCTTGGGGTCGGGCACCATGACATACTGGCCGGATTCGTCCGTTGCGAACTCGGCCCCCTGGCAAACGAACACATGACGGTCGTGATGCGCCAGCTTCTCCATCTCGCTGACAACCTTGGCGAAAACGACACAGCGTTCACGCATCTGGTCCTCGGTCGCATCTGCCGGCAGTCCGAGCAGCTGTTTCTGCGTGAACTCCGTATAAACGTAGCCGATCGGCAGCCGATACTGGTCGTCGATCTGAGTGCAGGCCTCAAAGTTATCAACTTGGAAGTTCTCTTTCTTGGCACGCTCGACGATTTGATTTTTGACCGCTTGCTGCGCCTTTTTGACCTGCTCGGCGACCATGCTCTCGGCCGTCATCTGCGAACCGGACACCTGCAAGACGACGGTCAGCACGTACCACCCCAGGAACAGTGTCACCGGGATGATAACCAAGAAGATCAAGGCGTAGATGAAACTCTTCGGCAGGCCGCCAGACTTCTTCGCTTTCGCCTTTTTCGCCATCGTTTGTCTCCAGAATGCCGAAAGCGGGCAGGGTAAAAATATCCTTCAGTCTACTAATGATGAATGGTGAACCAACGGTAAACATTGAAGATTCTTGAGAATCCATGTCGCTGAGTCTTGTTCTTGTCTTACGATAATCAACCTGACAACCACCCGAAAAGATTGCAGAATCGTGGCTTGATGTAGGTGGTATACATCCCTGGCGGAATGCCGTTCCACAGGCGGTAATGGAGCAGACATGCGTTTCGGTCTGATCGTGGCAATGGTCTTGTGCAGCGCCCTTTGGCCGGGCACCGCGCATACGCAAAGCGCGGCCGATTTTGCTTTCGATGGCTCGGTATGGCGTTCGGTCCTTTCAGGACAAGGCCCGAAAGGCGAAATCACGATCACCATATCGGGCGACACGTTTGAGGGCATCGCCAATGACCCGGACCCGGACAGCCTCGCGTACAGTCCATATAGATGCTCGGGAAAGTTCATTGCCGAGGACCAAACGCTGGACGGATTTTGCCGCGCACACGGGTACTTCGGCTACGGTTTCTCGGTGAAAGGCCGGTTGGGAGAACCGTTCGAATCCGGTCGGTACTCGTTTGATCTTCACAATGACGCCTATGCGATGGCCTTACCTGAACCGACAACAATGGAACAGCCGGGGCCACCGGAGGAGGAGGCGCCGACGGAACCGGTCGAGACAACGGCCGACGAGGCTACGACGGCATCGACGTCGCCGGACGTTGACCCCGACGGCGCGGCGACAATTGTCGAGAGACTGCAAGTCGTTCGGCGGTTGCTGGAGCAGAACCTGATCTCGGAGTCCGAAGCGGCGCGCACCCGCAAGACGATTCTGAGTGATCTGTAGTTCTCGCTTGATCACCAACAAGAAAGGCCCGCGCTTGGCGGGCCTTTCTCATGAATTGGCTCCGGAGGAGGGACTCGAACCCCCGACCCAGCGGTTAACAGCCGCTTGCTCTACCAACTGAGCTACTCCGGATCAGTAGCGGTGGAGGCGCGGACCGGAATCGAACCGGTGTTCACGGCTTTGCAGGCCGCTGCGTAGCCACTCCGCCACCGCGCCACACCTCATTCTCTACCGGGAGCGCCTGCCCCGAGCAGACGCGGAACTTAGTGAGTTCGAATGACCCGGTCAAGTCGCTCCGAACAGCTTCGTCCGGAATAATCGCAAAGGGCCGCAAGCGTTGTTTTCGGCGGGACCGCGAAGTATAACGGCCGACGAAACAGCTTGTGCGACGGGCTTGCGATCGTCGCCGTTCTAGGAAGGTTCTGACGATGGATTTCGAACTCGCGCGACGCCACATGGTCGACAGCCAGGTTCTGCCGAACAAGGTCACCGACCCGGCACTGATCGAAGCGATGAGCGATGTACCGCGGGAAGCCTTCGTGCCCGATTCGCGCAAGAGCCTTGCGTACTGCGATGAAGCGATCGAAGTCGCGCCGGGACGCTTCCTAATGGAACCGATGGTTGCTGCGCGGCTGCTAGAATCGGTCGGTGCCAAGGACGGCGATGTCGCTCTCGTCATCGGCGCGGCCACAGGTTACCTCGCTGCGCTGCTCTCGCGCATGGTCGATACGGTCGTGGTCGTCGAATCCGACTCCGGTCTCGCGGCCGCCACGGCGGCGACATTGACAAACCTCGGCATCGACAACGCGGTGGTAATGGAAAACCAGATGAACGACGGTTATCCGAAGCAGGCGCCCTACGACGTCATCGTTTTCGATGGATCCGTCTCACAGGTGCCCGAGGGCATTGCCCAGCAACTGGCGGAGAACGGCAGGCTCGTCGCCGTCGTCGGCGGTACCGCCGGCGTGCCCGGCCGGGCGATGCTTACCACACGCTTTCATGGTGCTCTGTCAAGTCGTCATCTTTTCGACGCCGGAACCCCGGCACTTCCGGGCTTCGAGCAGCCGGCAAGCTTCACTTTTTGATTTTCGACCTGGCGGCGGGCCCTTCGGCAACCGTCCGTCGGTGAGAATCACTTCGTCCCGCCTGCGCATCCACAGCAAGGGGATGGCATGGGGTGAATATTAAGTGTCTGAAATTCAATAATAATCCGCTCCTCTTGACCCCGTCGGGCAGATTTGGTCCCTTGCAGGAACCGTGAAACGCTAGATCACCGACCTGCGCGGTGCTCGGGAGCGTAGGAGTTCATAAGACATGATGCCGGCGGTTCTGTACTCGTCCAAGAGGACGGCGATCACGATCCGGACCGCCTTTGGCGTTCTAGCGATAGGGCTCACGTTGGCGGCGTCGCCTCCGGCAACCGCCGAGACCCTCGAAGAGACCCTGATCGCCGCCTACCTGACCAATCCGGACCTCGCTGCCCAACGGTCCAACCTGCGTGCAACAGACGAAGGCGTCAGCCAGGCGATCTCAAACTGGCGACCGACCGTCGAAATGAACTCGAGCATCGGTCGGGAGTACAACAATTCGTCAACCCGGACAGGCAGCGCACGGAGTCAGTCACGCGAACCGAAATCGCTCGGTTTCGATGTTAGCCAGCCGCTGTTCCGCGGCGGGCGGACCCTCGCGGAAACAAGCCAGGCGGAGAACTCCGTCCTTGCCGAACGTGCAAGATTGACCGCACAGGAGCAGGACATCCTGCTGGCGGCGGCGACGGCGTACCTTGACGTGTTCCGCGATCAGGCGGTGCTGCAACTCAACACGAACAACGAAGACGTGCTGGCCCGGCAGCTCGAAGCAGCGCAGGATCGCTTCCAGGTCGGCGAAATCACGCGGACCGACGTCCATCAGGCCGAGGCCCGTCTGGCCCGGGCAACAGCCGATCGGATTCAGAGCGAAGCCAATCTCGAGGCATCGCGAGCGTCGTATCGCACTGTGACGGGCATTTCGCCGACGACAGCCTTCGACCTGCCAGCGTCACCCCCCGGCTCGCCGCCATCCAAGGATGCCGCCGTCCAGGAAGCCGCTCTTAACAATCCGCTGGTGATCGCGGCCCAATACGACGAACGCTCGGCGATCGACAACATCGATCTTGTCTGGGGCGAACTGCTGCCTGAACTGGAACTGAGCCTGAGTGCAAATCGAGATCTCAACAGCTCCAGCGAAGACGACAAGATCGACAGCGCCGAGGCGTTACTCAGCCTGACAATGCCGCTTTATCAGTCTGGCGCCGTTCACTCGCGCGTCCGCGAAGCGAAGCAGGACGCCGCCCGGTTCCGTCAGATTGTCGACCAGCAGCGCCGGACGGTTACCGAACAGGCGACACGGGCTTGGGAGAACCTCCAAGCCGCCGAGGCTCGGGTTACGTCGTTTCAGACACAGATCCAGGCGGCAACAGTTGCGCTGGATGGCGTTCAGCGGGAGGCGGCGGTCGGCTCGCGGACCGTCCTCGACGTTCTCGATGCGGAGCAGGAACTGCTCAACGCTCGGGTCAGCTACATCACGGCACAGCGCGACGCAGGCGTCGCCATGTTCGAACTGCTGAGCTCGGTTGGCCGCATGACGGCGCATCATCTTCAGCTTCCGGTGGACCTTTATGATCCGGACAGCCATTACCGCGAGATTCGCGACAAGTGGTACGGACTGTCCGCAAGCGGTGGCGACAACTGACCGCCAAGCGCCACGGTGGATATCGAGTAACCCCGGAAATCCGGGGCTTTGGCGATTTACGATTACGAAACCATGTGCCTCATAGAATCGTCTGGTGATAGGATGGGGACCGTTGCGATTCACTGATCGACAGCGCAGTGTCCGTCAAAGGGCGAAAACGGAACAGGCGAACGTCTGATGAGCGAAGAACAAACAGAAGGTGATGCCGGCCAAGAACCGTCGATGGAGGACATTCTCGCCTCCATCCGCAGGATTCTGGCCGAGGACGAAGAGGGCGGCGAAGAAGAAGCCGCGGCACCGGAGCCGCAGGTAGCGCCGGAACCCGAGCCTGAGCCCGAACCGGAACCCGAACCCGTCGTCATGGAAGAGCCGGAACCGGAGCCCGAGCCGGAACCCGAACCGGAGCTCGAGCCGGTTGTCATGGAAGAGCCGGAACCGGCGCCGGAACCTATCCCGGAACCGGAGCCCGAGCCCGTGTTCGAGGAACCGATGCCGGAGCCAGAACCGGTCGCAGCGGCCGCGCCACCGCCGCCTCCGCCACCACCGCCGACGTTGGAGGCCGGCGACGTGTTCGAACTGACGCGTGAAATGGTCGCGCCCGACCAGTTGGTCTCGGGCCGGACCATGGCGCAATCGGCGGACGTTCTCGGCGAACTGGCGCGCGCGATCCTCGATCGCCGCGATCTGAAGATCAACGATACCGGATCGGCGAGCAGCCTCACCCTGGAGATGATGGTCCGCGAGATGCTCAAGCCACTTCTCAAGGAGTGGCTCGACCGTAATCTCCCGTACCTGATCGAGCGCTTGGTCAAGAAAGAGATCGACCGCATGATCAACCGGGCCCAGCGTCTCGACGACTGAGCGCACCAAACACGTCAGAACCCTGACAATCCCCGCGTTCGTCGCTGGACCTTGGTGTCCGGCGGCGATAAAAACTGTGTCTCACCCAGAACAGATTGACGGAACAGCCGAGAGGTCGCGCCGCGTGCTCGAAAAACACTATCGCCCGGAAGACATCGAGAAACGTCATTATGACGCTTGGGAGCATGCCGGCGCGTTTGCCTGCGGTCAGCATCACAATGCGGATCCCTACACGATCGTCATCCCGCCGCCCAACGTCACCGGCAGCCTGCACATGGGGCACGCCCTGAATAACACGTTGCAGGATATCCTGATCCGGCACGCGCGGATGAGCGGGCGTGACGCCCTTTGGCAGCCGGGCACCGACCACGCCGGCATCGCCACCCAGATGGTCGTCGAACGCCAACTTGGGGAGGAGGGCATCACCCGCCACGATCTCGGCCGCGACAAGTTCGTGGAACGGGTCTGGGAGTGGAAAGAGGAATCAGGCGGCACGATCACCCGCCAGCTCCGGCGTCTCGGTGCATCTTGCGATTGGTCACGCGAACGATTCACGATGGACGACGGTCTCTCAGCGGCCGTCCGCAAGGTCTTCGTCGAACTGTTCAAGAAGCGCCTGATCTACCGCGACAAGCGGCTCGTTAACTGGGACCCGAAACTGCACACGGCGATTTCGGACCTCGAGGTCGAGCAGCGCGAGGAAACCGGCAAGCTCTGGTACTTCCGTTACCCGGTCCAAGGCGAGAAGGACAAGTTCCTGACGGTCGCCACAACCCGGCCGGAGACCATGCTGGCAGACACCGGCGTCGCGGTTCACCCGGACGACGAACGCTACGCCAAGCTCGTCGGCCGCAACTGCATCCTGCCGATCGTCGGCCGTGTGCTGCCGATCGTCGCCGATGAGTACGCCGACCCGGAGAAGGGCTCGGGCGCGGTGAAGATGACGCCAGCGCACGACTTCAACGACTTCGAGGTCGGCCGCCGCCACAATCTCAAGATGATCAATGTGCTCGACGAGAACGCGCGCCTGAATGAAAACGCCCCGAAGGAGTATCACGGTCTCGACCGCTACGAGGCGCGCGAGAAGGTCGTCGCGAAGATGGAGGAACTCGGTCTCCTTGAGAAGATCGAGGACAACCCGATGACCATTCCCTACGGCGACCGTTCGGGGGTCGTCATCGAGCCCTGGCTGATGGATCAGTGGTTCGTCGACGCCCAGCGCCTGGCCGGTCCCGCGATCACGGCGGTTGAGCAGGGCAAGACGAAGTTCGTGCCGAAGCAATGGGAAAACACTTACTACGAGTGGATGCGCAACATTCAGCCCTGGTGCATTTCCCGCCAGCTCTGGTGGGGACACCAGATCCCGGCATGGTTCGGTCCCGACGGCGAGATTTTCGTCGAGGAAACCGAAGAGAAAGCCCACGCCGCCGCGCGTGAGCATTACGGCAGCGACGACTTTACGCTGGAACGCGATCCCGACGTGCTCGACACCTGGTTCTCCTCCGCGTTGTGGCCGTTCTCGACCCTCGGTTGGCCTGACGAGACGCCGGAGCTTGCGCGATACTATCCGACCGACGTGCTGATCACCGGTTTCGACATCATCTTCTTCTGGGTTGCCCGCATGATGATGATGGGCATCGAGTTCATGGGCGAAGTGCCGTTTCATACTGTCTACATCCATGCCCTGGTCCGCGACGAGAAGGGCCAGAAGATGTCGAAATCGAAAGGCAACGTCATCGATCCGCTCGAACTGATCGAGAAGTACGGTGCCGACGCGTTGCGGTTCACCCTGACCGCATTCGCCGCGCAGGGCCGCGACGTGAAGCTGTCCGAGAGCCGTGTCGAGGGGTACAGGAACTTCTGTACCAAGATCTGGAATGCCGCGCGGTTCTGTCAGATGAACGAATGCGTGTCCGTCGACGGTTTTGATCCGTCGTCGCTGAAACTGACCCTAAACAAGTGGATCGTCGGCAAGCTTAAGGCCGCACAGGACGAAGCCAACGACGCCATCGCGGCCTACCGGTTCAACGATCTTGCCGGCTCCCTCTACCACTTCGCGTGGGGTACGTTTTGCGACTGGTACGTCGAGTTCGCCAAGCCATACCTGCAGGGTGACGATGACGCGGCGCGCGATGAGTGCCGGGCGACCGCCGCGTGGGTCCTCGACCAGCTTCTGCATCTGCTGCACCCGGTCATGCCGTTCATCACAGAAGAACTTTGGCAGTCGCTCGGCCAGAGTCGTCCCTACAGCCTGGTAGCCGGCGTCTGGCCTGAACTCGGCGACGATCTCGTCGACAAGGCCGCCGACGCCGAGATGGACTGGACGGTTCGCGTAATTTCGCAACTCCGCGCGGTGCGCGCCGAAATGAACGTTCCGCCGGCCGCTAAGATGCCGCTGCTCTATCTCGACGCCAACGAAGCGACGATCGAGCGGCTCGCGCGTAACGGCGAACTGATTGAACGCCTGGCTCGGATTCAGAGCATCGCCGAGGATGACGGGGCAGGCAGCAAGGGGTCGGTGCAGATCGTTGTCGATGAAACCACGTTCTCGCTGCCGCTGGGCGACGTCATCGATCTCGATGCGGAACGCGCCCGGCTCGAGAAAGAGATCGGCAAGCTCGACCAGGAGATCGCCAAGTTCGACAAGAAACTGGCGAACGAGAGTTTCACGGCCAAGGCGCCGCCCGAAGTCGTCGAGACGGAACGCGAGCGCCGGGCGGAGGCCGCAGGATCGCGCCAGCGGCTCGACGAAGCCCTTTCACGCCTGTCCGCCGCCATGTAATGCGGTAAACGAGGGAGCAGACAAACATGACCCCCGAAGACATGCAGCAGATCATCGACAGCATCATTCCCATCGTCAGCGAGTACGGCCTGAACATCGTTGGCGCCATCGCCATCCTGATCATCGGCTGGATGGTCGCCGGATGGGTCAAGCGGGCGGTCAACAAGGGGCTCAGCCGGATCGAGCGGATGGACGCGACGCTCAAGCCGTTCATTTCGTCGGCGGCACGCTACGTCATCCTCGTCTTCGTCATCGTCGGCGTCCTAAATCAGTTCGGCGTGGAGACGACCAGTATCATTGCCGTCCTTGGCGCTGCGGGTCTCGCTATCGGTCTCGCCCTGCAGGGAACGTTGTCGAACGTCGCGGCGGGTGTGATGTTGTTGCTGTTACGGCCGTTCCGTACCGGCGAGTACGTGGACGCCGGCAGCGTCTCCGGCACGGTCAAGGAAATCGGGCTGTTTTCGACCGAGTTCACGACGCCCCAGGGGGTCTGCATCCTGGCGCCGAACGCCAGCCTGTGGGGCTCGGCGATCACCAACTATTCGCGCAACACGACGCGCCGGGCGGACGTCTCGGTCGGCATCGCCTACGGCGACGACATCGAGGCCGCGCGCAAGGCGCTGATGGACCTGATGACCGGCGACGAGCGGATCAACAAGGATCCCGCACCCGTGGTGCTGGTGACGCTGCTCGGCGACAGCTCGGTCAATCTGCAGATGCGCTGCTGGGCCGACACGGACGTGTTCTGGCCGGTCTACTTCGACCTGACCGAGGACTGCAAGGCGGCGGTCGAGAACGCCGGTTGCTCGATTCCGTTCCCGCAACGCGACGTGCATATGATCCCTGTTAAGGACTGATTGAGCCGTCACGGACATGGCGCGAGATTACGATTTCTCGGAGGGATACGGCCCCTGGCTGGTCGATGAGATCTCCTGGGTCTATTCGCTCAATAAGATCTCGAAGCCGCCGGAAGAGTTCGGGATCTTCCGTGACTTCAAGGCGCTTTGGGATTCGAAGCGCCGCGAGGGCAGGCTGCCGGCGTGGACCGATTTCGCGTTCGAGGAATTCGCGCCCTGGTGGGGGCAACTCGCGCTCGAGGACATCATCCCCGGGCCCGAGTACGATACGGTGTTCCGCCTGTGGGGCACCGCGCTGACGCAGTTGCTCGACACCGAACTGACCGGCAAGAACCTGCGCTCGACCTTCGATACCGCCTACAACGAGATCGAGATCCCGCTGTTCGAACGCATCGCCGGTGAACACCTGATCGTCGTCTCGTTCGGCCCGATGAACTGGACCAACCTCGGGCAGTGGTCGATCGCCGACAAGGTGGCGTTCATCCAGATGCCGTTGGCCACGGACGGCGAGCACGTCGACAAGATCCTGAGCCTCGTTCTCGAGATCGACGACGACAGCGACCTGCCGTGGACGCCCGTCAACACGGGCGAAGCCGAACCCGGCGCCTAACGGCGCGTTAACGCTCTGTGTGGCATGCTCGACGGGAGAACGTGTCAGCGGAGCGTGCCATTGCCATGTACCGGTCCGGCGATTTCATCGTCCCCGACCTGCCCGACAACCCGACGCCGGAGGACCGCGCGACGTACGTGATCCTGCGGCTCGAGCAGTTCATCCGCGAGGGCCGCAAGGTCGCCGAGGGCATGTCGTTCCGCAAGTGGCAGGCGATGGCGCTGACCGAGATCGCGACCAACATCGCCGACGCCCAGAACGAGGTGCAGCGCGACGAGGTGCCGGTCAACCGGTTCCTGTTCACCGCCGCCGCCGCCATGGTCACCATCGGCTTCTGGGGCACCGCGGTCTCGGTCCACAAGGTCGGCTACCTCGCCGCCGGGCTGATCTGCCTGGCCGCCGGCGTCGTCATGCTGGCGGTCGCCGGCGAGTGGAAGTTCCGCAAGTTCTGGCGCCGCCGCGAAGCCGACAAGCGGCGCACCCGGCTCGCCAACATCGAGACCCTCAACCGCCGCATCAAGCGCCTCGAGCGCGAACTCGAACGCGAGGCCAGGGACCTCGAGAAGGCGCTGACGTCGACCCGCAAGGCCAAGGCCAGGCTCGGCGTCATGCCGCTCCCCGAAGGCTCGGGCGAGGCCGACGACCAGCCGTTCCCGCTCGATCCCGAACGGCGCTGAGCGTCAGACCGGTTTCTCGCCGATGACGCCGGCCAGCGAGGCATCCTCGTAGTCGGCCGCCGTGACCTCGAGAATGTGCCTGAGCAGCTCGTTCTGCGCCCGCGACTCGAGCCCGAAGCTGATGGCCACCCGGTCCGGTTCGTTGCGCACGACCTCGCCGGTCAGCGCCGGGAAGTCGTCGATCACCAGGTCGATGCGCAGCCCCGCCGGCAGCAGCGCCTCGAGGTCGTCGTTCGGTCCGTGAAACACCACGGACGCGCCGTCGGGCGAGATGTTGTCGAGCACGCCGCCCACCGTGGTGGCGTCCTTCGAACTGCGAATAAAGGCAAGTCGTGCCAGTTCGAAGCGCTCGCGGTGGCGTTTCTCCGTGGTCGGCATGGCACCTTCCTTTCCCCATGGGAACGGATTGCGGACCGGTTGCCGGATCAGCTGTCGGGGATGACCCGGTCCAGTCCGGCAATCAGTCTATCGACATCGGCGTCCGATGTGTAGTGCACCATGCTGGCGCGCACCACGCCGTCGGCCGGATCGAGCCCGAGCGCATCGACCAGGCGCCGGGCGTAGAAGTCGCCGTGGCCGATCACCGCGCGCTCGGCTTCGAGCAGGGGCGGGATCGACGCCGAGGCCATGCCCTCGACGGTGAAGGCGAAGGTCGGCACGCGGATCGCACCGCCGCCGCTGACGTCATCGGCGCCGGGCCCGACGAGCCGCACCCGGGACTTGCTGGCAAGGAACGCCAGGAAGCGCTCGCACAGTTCGTCCTCGCGCGCCTCGACCAGCCCGGAAACGGCCTTCGCCTGTTGGTGCAGGCTGTTGAACGGCGCCGGGAAATGGTGCTCGCAGAGCGCGGTGATGTAATCCGCGATCCCGGTCAGCGAGGCGATGATCTCGTGCTGCGGCCCGGCCGGGTTGAGCTTGTAGGTGGTGCGCGCCTCGCCGATGAAGAAATGGTACTGGTTTCGCGACGCCAGCAGCAGGTCGCGCTTGCCGTAGAGACAGCCGATGTGCGGGCCGAACAGCTTGTAGAAGCTGAACAGGTAGTAATCCACGTCCCACGCCTTGACCTCGATGGCGCGGTGCGGCGCGAAGGCGACGCCGTCGACGCAGACCTGGGCGCCGGCGTCGTGCACCAGTCGCGTGATCGCCGCCACGTCGTTGACCTCGCCCGCGAGGTTGGAGACGTGCGGAAAGGCGACCAGCCGCGTGCGCTCGTTGAGCAGCGGCTCGAGGTCGGCGGCGCTGAGCCGTCCGCTGACGGGATCGACCGGCCAGACCACGACCTCGATGCCGGTTTCGGCGAGCCGGTGCCACGGGCCGGCGTTGGCCTCGTGGTTCTGGTCGGAAACGATGACCCGGTCGCCGTCGGCCCACAGCGGGCGCAGGGCCTTCGACAGCACGTAGACGTTGATCGACGTCGAGGGGCCGATGACGACCTCGTCCGGCGCGGCGTCGATCAGCGCCGCCATCGAGGCGTGGCCGAGATCCATGCGTTCCTTGGCGTCCTTGCCGGGGCCGAACGGCCCGCCGGGCTGCACCTGGCATTCGCGCATGTAGCCGGTCAGCCGGTCGATGACGCTCTCGGGCACGTAGGCGCCGCCGGCGTTGTCGAAGAACGACCAGTTCCAGCAGGGCTCGGGAAACAGCCCGCGCGCGAAATCGGTGTCGAAGCGAATGTCCTGATCTGTCATGGAAATCTCTCTGCGTTAGTAGATCGCGACGGCCATCAGCAGGTCGCCGATGGTGTCGATGTCGTGGGCGAACTTGATGCCGACCGATCCGCGCCCGACCCAGGCGACGGCCCCGGCGGCCTCGCCCATGACGCCGATCTTCAGCACGACGTCGTCGCCACGGGTGAGCGCCATGCGCGTCGCCACCTGGGCGCCGCCGGCGGAGATGTTCTGGATGCGGCACTCGGCGGTCTTGCCGCCGACGGTCAGCGTCGCCTCGAACGAGACCTCGGCACGGGCGTGGCGGCGGGCGTGATCACCGGTGGTCATGAAGCGCGGCTTTCCAGCGGTTGCGGCGATGTATTGGGCGATACCGGGATTATGCCCGACCGCCCGCAACGCGCAACCGCCTCGCCCTTCGTCGGGCTCAGGGTGAGGATATCCTGTCCCCTCATGCTGAGCCTGACGAAGCATAGGGGCGCCTCGCCCTTCGTCGGGCTCAGGGTGAGGCGCCATACAGTCGCCGCCCATCCGCGGCCCATCTCCGGACCATTCCCAAGCCATGGCGGGACCATATTGTGCAATATCCAGATCGTTGACATCGCTGGCGTTTTCCGGCTCCGGGCTATTTCGGACCATCGAGTCCCGTCGGACCGCATTTCTCTGCATTCCGCGGTTTCCACCCCCACCCTGACCCTCCCCCTGTGAGGGGGAGGGAGAGGGAGAGGGACAGGGTGAGGGGGGCCGTGTGGCCGAGCCCCGTCATGGGCGCCCGCCGCCCGACCCCTCGGCCCTGAGGCGCCGCCGGCGCTCACGCGCGGTAAACTCGACGGCGCGGATCGCGGCGCCGTAGTGGCCCCGGTTCATGGCCTCGCGGTAGACCGCCTCGGCACGGACCACGAGATCCTCGTCGGTGACAGCCAGGGTCTTCGCAAGGTGGCCCTGCAGCTCACGGATGCGGGCGCGCACGCGGTCGTCCTGCAGCAGGCGCCAGCCCGAATGCGCCGCCGAGCCCCAGGCGTAGCCGGCGTTGCGCGCCGCATCCGCCGCGGAATGGCCGAACGCGTAGAGCCGGCAGAACGCCTCCCAGCGGGGGCGCAGGCGGTGGTCGCCGACGGGCTCGGGGAGCGCCGGCATTTCGTCGTCGTCCTCGTCCGGCTTGCGCAGATCGACGGTGAGGAACTGGTCGAGCTCGGGGTTGTCGCGGGGCCCGCGCACCAGCTCGCGGGTCGCGTCGCTCATGCCCCGGCGCCACACGCCGTCGACGATTTCTCCCTCTGTCTCGCCTCCGGGGGCGCAACCGGGCGCAGTGCCGAGCGCCCGGCCGAGTGATTGGGCGCGGCGCTTATCAGCCCGGGCCTTGGGGTCCTCGTCGAGCACGTGCTCGGCCCACTTGGCGCGATCACTTGGGTTGGGCGGCGGGTCGGCATGGTCGAGGTTGTGCGGCCGCGCCGGTTTCGGCGGCCGCGTCGCGGGGGCGTGGAAGGGGAGGGTCTTGGGTTCGGTGTGGTCGGGCATGGCGAGGATTTCCTTTCGGTCAAAGGTCGGTGCTTGCGTCCGCATGGGGAATGCCTGCCTGCGCGAAGCCGGAGCTTCGCTTCGGCGTAGGCAGGGCCCGGCGAGGCCATGCGGGCCTGACGCAAGGCGGAGAAACCAATATAGGATATTAATCATATAATATCAAGGAAAAATTCCTATATCACCAAACCACGCCACGGCGTCATTCCCGCGAAAGCGGGAATCCAGCCGCCGCATAGGTTCATCAGGTTTTTTGGGAGCGGTCTGTGCCCATCGTCAGGAACAGACAGCAAGCGATGCGTTCATTCCGAGAACGAGTCTCTAA
The DNA here is from genome assembly GCA_040219295.1 of Rhodospirillales bacterium. Lineage (GTDB taxonomy): Bacteria > Pseudomonadota > Alphaproteobacteria > Rhodospirillales > Casp-alpha2 > JAVJST01. The sequence continues at coordinate 142,286 of JAVJST010000001.1, read as the reverse complement.
TGCTCTAATCGCACGGTCCGCCAGGACAAGAGAGCGCTTGTCCGGACTGATAGAGCCGCAATCGTTCTTCATGTTGCGCTAGGTTCGACCCGTTCTCTCGCGCAGCTGTCATGGCATCACTCTCGTGCCGGATCGCATTTGGGAAATCGCCGACGGCAGCATACGCTGCGGCAAGCGTACCTATAAGGTTGGGATTACCCGAGATCTCCGCTGATAGTTCATGGGCGATGCCCAGCGCTCTCTGTCCATCGCGATAGCGAACATCGTTCGCGGTCGCCAGTATCCAGGCGAGATTGTTTTTGGCCGCGGTGTCTTCGGGTTTGAGGCGAATGATGTGGTCGTAGTCCCTAATCGCCAAAGCAAACTCGCTTCTGACGTAGTGGAGATAGCCCCGCCGCAGATAAGCGTCAGGAAAGTCAGGTTTCAGGCGCGTGACGTGGCTGTAGTCCTCTATCGCCCGACCTGTTTGGCCTTTGTCTTCGTAGACATTGCCTCGGTAATAGAATGCCCAAGCGTTGTCGGGTTTCAGGCGAAGGGACTCGTTGTACTCGTTAATCGCTTGGTCGTAGTGACCATTGCTGGCATAGCCATTACCCCGCAAGAAGTAGGCATCGGAGTCTTCGGGAGTGAGGCGGATGACTTGGGTAAAGTCCTCGATCGCGCGGTCGTTCTGGTAGTCCAAAAGATAAACCATTCCTCGAACGGCAAAGGTGGCCGCGAGTTGTTTGCCACTCAGTCGGCCCGAGTCAATCACCCAGGTACAAGCGCTGATCCGCTGCTGGGGGTCGGCGTCCCATGAGCAGCGTTGTTGGTTGATATCGAACTCATCCGCTCGGCCTGCCGTTGATAGCAGGACGAGGAACGTAGCCAAGGCCGTCGTCATCAAAGAACTTTTCAAGCCGCCCTCTTACACAACTGTTTTCGAGTTTCGTACCAGAGGCGTGGTGAAATTCTAGTGGCACAAGTGGTGCTGTCGGTCATGATAACGGGATGACACACGTTGGCAGGTGACATCCAAGAAACGATTTTTCGACAGAACCAGAAGATTGAAACTAACCGCCCGTTCCTGAGATTTCCGGCGCAAACTCAATAACTCCAACGGCAATGCCGAAGTAGAGTGCTATCGCAGCGAACGTGATGCCGGATACAATGATGACTATGCCGACGGTACTACATATGAACCGGACTGATCGCGATGCGCGAATTATGAGTTTTTCCCGAATTGAGACCGCTGGGTCCAAGAGTCTCATTTCGTGTGGTTTGAGCGCAGTCATCGAGAAGTTATGACATAGGCGATCTCCGCCATTCAACTACTGATGGCAGTATTCCAGTAACATCTCGCTATACGGTAATGTACACTACGGGCCATAAGCCGCCCCCATCTCTCCCCGTCACGCCCCCCACAATTGTTCGCTGGAAAAATCCCGCCCGCATCGCTTACAACGGGGTCGCCGGCTCGCTGACCTCGGGACATCGCCGGAAGGTCGCCAGAGGACCAGCGCGGGGAGGACACGCCGTCGGGCCCTGACCGACATCGGACACGGCCGATCAAGCGAACGCCGTTGGCGATGCGGGGGCCGTGATCCGGGGTCATCGGCGTGGCGGAGGGGGTGCGTTTCATGGCCGTTCCAGGGTTCCAGAACCTGTTTCCGACATCCGGCGACGTCAGCGCGGCGGACCTGGCCGACGCGCGCCGGTGGCTGACGCTCAACGGCATCGGCACGCAGATGATGGAGACCCTGACGTGGGGCGCCTTGCTGACCGCGTTCGCGCTGTCGCTGGGCGCCAGCAATGCCTTCATCGGCCTGCTCGCGGCGGCACCCCACCTCGCCAACCTGGGGCAACTGGTCGGCGTCTCCCTGGTCGAACGGGTCCGCCGGCGGCGCCTGATCGCGGTCGTCGCCGGTTGCGTCGGCCGGCCGCTCCTGCTGTGCCTTTGCGTCGCCGCCTATCTGCCGGACCAGAACCTGGCGCTCGGGCTGATCCTGATCGCCATTCTGGCCCGCTACTTCATGGGCGCGATCATGGGCGTGGCCTGGAATTCCTGGATTCGCGACCTGATACCCGACGGGACGCGGGGCACGTTTTTCGGCCGGCGTGTCCGCTGGATGACCGCGATCGGCATGGTCGTGGTGCTGACGGCCGGCGTGTTGATCGACCACTGGCCGTCGCTCGGCCTCGGCGACGTGCGAAACGGTTACGCTGCGCTGTTCGTCTGTGCGGTGATATTCGGTCTCGGCTCGATCGCCGCGCTGGCACGTGTCAAGGAACCGCCGATGGCCCCCCCGGCGGGCCCGGTGGCGCTGACCGCGATGCTGCGCCAGCCGTTCCGCGACACCAATTTCCGCAACCTGATGTTCTTCCTGGCGGCGTGGAACTTCGCCATCAACCTGGCGGCGCCGTTCTTCACGGTGCACATGTACGAACGCCTCGAGCTCAGCGTGTTCACGGTCACCGCGCTCGCCTCAACCAGCCTGGTCGCCAATATCCTGGTGCTCAGTACGGTCGGTACCCTGGTCGACCGGTTCTCGGGCAAGTCGGTCCTGGCGGTTTCGGCGCCGCTGTTCCTGGTCTGCATCTTTGCCTGGGTATTCACGGCACGGCCCGAGTCCGAGACCCTCCAGCTTGCCCTGTTGGCCGTCATCCACGTCTGCACCGGAATCGCCACCGCCGGGGTGACGATCGCGTCGACGACCATCGCCATGCGCCTGGCGCCGGTCAAGGACACGACCGCGTTCCTGACGGCGAACGGCCTGATGGCCTCCGCCGCGGCGGGCATCGCCCCCATCATCGGCGGCCTGACGGCGGACGCCCTCGCCGACAAGAAGCTCTCGCTCATCGTGCACTGGGAAACCGCGCAGCGGGACCTCGCGCTCGAGACGCTGAAGGTCGAGCACTGGGACTTCTTCTTCGTGATGGCCGCCGTGATCGGCCTGTACTCGCTGCACCGGCTGACGATGGTGCGCGAGGACGGTTCGGTCAGCGAACGCGTCGTGCTGACGGAGTTCATGGCCGAAACCAAGCGGACCATCCAGAACATCTCGACGGTGGCCGGGTTGCGGGCGTTGACCGAATGGCCGTTCGCCATCGTGCAGCGTCGGGTCCTGCGCCGCCGGGGAAGGGGAAAAGGCGACAAGCCCGGCTGATTCAATGATCATGGGGTCATGGGGTCATGGGGTCATGGGCTCACCGCTGAGCCCAGTCCGGCGGCGCCCGGTCGGAGACCAGGCGCATGCCCAGGTGCGCCGGCGGTGCGCCGACGGCGCAGCCGCCGCGCGCCGGATCGCGGGTGAAGATCGAGAGCACGGACAGGTGCAGTCCGCCGGCCCAGAAGGCGGCGCAATGCTCGGTCAGGGTGTTCTCGTGATAGCACTCGGACGTCCACTCCCAGACCGAGCCGTCGAGATCGAACACGCCCTCGCGCGACTCCGAAAAGGTCCCCGACGGGCGGAGCGCGCGCGGATAATCCCGGTCGGTCAGATAATCGGCGGCCCAGCGCAGCGCCGGATCGGTGAATATGGGATCCGGTTTCGGCGGCAGGACCGATGCCGCCATGTCGTTCCATTCGCGGCGCGTCGGCAGGCGCAGGGGGTGGCGGGCGCGCCGGTTGATCCAGGCGACGTACTCCCGGGTGTCGAGCCAGTTCAGACCGGTCGCCGGGGTCGTTGCGGGATCGAGGCCGCCGCGGGTCTTCAGGCGCAGCGAACACGCGCCGGCATCGTTGCACCGGTTCCACTCGGCGACGGTGACCTCGTACTTCGCCACGTAGATGTCGCCCGAGGTCCCGGCCCACGGGCGCGCGGCGAACGCCGGCAGGTAGGCGGGATCGGGGCCGCGCAGCGACAACGCGGCCGCGGCGACCGCAAAGAGGGTCGCGCCGATCCCCGCAACGAGAGCGACGCGACCGTTCATCTCAGCCCCCGGCCTCTAGAACGCGATCGGGCCGGGCTGGCTGACCTGGGCCATCAGGTCGTTGTCCCACTGGCCCTCGACGACGAAGTGGGCGGTTCCGCCGAGCAGCACGGCCTCGATCAGGTTGTGGGTGACGTAGGCATAGACCCCGGGCTGGCGGAAGGTGTACATCGCCGCGCCCGCCGCGCCGCCGCGGATGAACCACGTCTCGAAACCGGTCATCGGCGGGTCCGAGAAACTGCCGCCCTCCCACAGGTAGTCGGCGTGGCCGCCGATCAGGTGCGGACGCGAGTCCCGGTTCGCCTGGGTGTGGACCATCAGGACCGTCTCGCCGACGTTCGCCCTCAGCGCGCCGTCGCCGGTCAGGGCCCCGACCGCACCGTTGAAGACCACGTGCGTCGGGATCAGGCCGCGCATCGCCGCCAGGCTGTCGGCGTAGTCCCCGCCGGCGAACTCGTAGGTCTTGTACTCGCCGTCCGCGTCCATCGGCAGGTAGTAATCCTGCTCGCCGATGTAGACGACACTGTCGTAGCGCAGCGGTTTTCCGTCGGCGTCCTTCAGTCCGTCGCGCGGCAGGACCATGACCGCGCCGTTCATGCCGTGGCAGATGTGATAGGGGATCATCTCGCCGCCGGGCGCACAGTGATAGACGAAGGTGCCGGGCTTGGTCGCCTTCCACCGCAGCACGACTTCTTCGCCGGGGAAGACGTGGGTCAGGCCGCCGCCGCCGAGCGCCCCCGTCGCGGCGTGGAAGTCGACGTTGTGCTCCATCACGCTGGTTGGCGGATTGACGAGCGTGACCTCGACGTAATCGCCCTCGTGGCAGACGATCAACGGACCGGGGACGGAGCCGCCGTAGGTCAGCGCCCAGACGCTGGCGCCGGTGTCCTCGTCGACGACCATGCGCTTCTCCTTGATCTCGAGGCGCACCTCGACGATCTTCGGGCCGCCGCTCGCGACCTGTTCGTGGGCCGGGGCGAAGGGCGGGGCCACCAGTTCCTGTTTCACCCGCGGCAGGTGGCTCAGGTCGACCTGGGGGGCGCCGGCGGTCACTTCGGCGGAGACCGGCAGCAGCGCGCTGCGCTGGCCGAGTTTCGAGACGGCGCTCGAATACATCGCCGACGCCGGCCGCGCGGTGGCGGTGGCGCCCATGGCCGAGGCAACGCCCGCCATGCCTGCGTACATCAGGACATCCCTGCGGCTCGGCAGGGACAAGGGGCTGTCGAATGGCTTTTTCATGATGATCTCTCCTCCATCGTAAAGCGCGGGCTATTGCGCCCGGGCGATTGCATCCTCGAAGCGGGCCATGGCACGGGGCGGAATGCGGCCGGCGAGAAAGTCCTCCGGCACGTCAGCGTCGCCGACTTCGACGACCATCACCATCCCCATGGCGAAGTGCGGCTTGCACAGAATTCCGTACCAGCCCTCGCGTTCGAACGTGACTTCGATTTCCTGGTTGATCTTGCCCTTGAAGGTTTCCGCGCCGCTCGGGTGCATGCCCTTCACGGACTCGGCGTTGTGGCCCTTGTCGGTGGCCAGGAACCTGAGCGTATCGCCGGGCTCGAGCCTGACGTACGCGGGATCGAAGACCATGATGGTGCCGTCTTCGCCCTTGTTCAGCATCTTGATCTCGACGACGCCGGCCCGCGCGGGCGCCGCCAGCGATAGCGTCACGAGGGTTGCCGCAATGAATGTTCGAAGCATGTCTTGGACCTTTCCAGTGGATACGGCCCCATGATCGCCGCGATCCGGGACCCGGTCGTTGCGCTAGAACAATGTCGCGAAGAAGTGATGCGAAAGGCGGCGGATCGGCCGTCTTTCGTCGGCAGGATCAACCTTGTTCCTGCGCAAAGATTGCGCCGGGCAGCGCCGCTAGGGTCACGGAAACCGCACGGGGACCGCGATGCGTCGGCGAACCATTGATGATCCGGGACTTTCGCTCAGCGAGCTCATGCGCCGCTGGCCGGAGACGGTGCCGGTCTTCATCAGACATCGGATGCTTTGTGTCGGCTGTCTGATCGGCCCGTTTCACACGGTCGTCGACGCCTGCCGGGAGTACGGTCTCGACGAATCCGCGTTTCGGCGCGAACTTCGGGCCGCGGTTACCGCTGAGGCGTCTCGGAGAGCTCGACAAGCGCGTGCGGGCGACAGACGACGATCCGCTTCCGCTTGCTCCTGACGATACCGGCCTTCTCCCACGCGCTGAGCAGCCGGCTGACGGTATGCAGCGTGCATCCGGTCATTTCGGAAACGTCCTGACGGGTGATGGGAAAACCGATCTCGATGCCGTCGTCGGTCTGCTTGCCGGTCTGGTTCACCAACCGCAACAGCACGTTGGCGATCCGCTGCTCGACGTGCTTGGTCGCCAGGTCCATCAGCCGCTCGTTCATCTCGCCCATGCGCTCGCCGACCGAACGATAGGTCTCGGTCAGGAAGCCGGGGTATTCGGCGGAGAACTTGTCCCAGAGCGAGACGGGCCAGCTCAGGACAATACCGTCGCAGGCTGCCTCGGCCGTGGCGGGGTAGGTATCGCGCGCGAGGGCTTTCGCAATCCCGAAGAGCTGACCGGCCGGGATGTGGAGCGCGATGACCTGCTCGCCGTCCTCGGTGATCCGAACCACGCGGACGAACCCGTCGAGAAGCATGAAGAACCGGTCCGCCGGCTCGCCCTCGCGGAAGAACGTCGCTCCTTCGCTCACCTCGCGAACCGAGGCGAACTCCAGGATCTCGCGGATCTGGTGGCCGGACAGGCGGGCAAAGGGCGGCAGCCCGGCGATGAGAGTCTCGTCGAGCTGCGGCAGAACTCTTGCGGCGAGGGCGTTGTTCATCGATGCACGGTAGCAGCATGCCGGGCCGTTTCAAATTGCCCTTCGCGATGCCAACGCCCGTCGGCCTCCGTCCGGCCACACGAACCGGCGCAACGGGCTGTCGGCCCGGATCTACCGTTTCCCCGATGGTTTTCCGGGTGGCGTCGGGGCCGCCGGCAAATGTTCGCTGGAAAAATCCCGCCCGGGTGGTTAACACACTGACCTCAGGATATCGCCAAAAGATCACCAGAAGATCACCAGAAAACCAGCGGGAGGAAAGCCGTGCCGAAATCGAACATCGTCAGGATCGACCGCCACCCGGGCCGCTCCGCGCAGACCATCGGGCTCGCCAAGGAACTGGGCACGGATCCCGACCTGATCCACGAACCCGCCGTCGGCGTCGTCGGCACCAAGGGCGACAGCCAGTGCTACCTCGGCGTCGCATCGAAGGTCGAGGCGATCCACGAGGTGCTGCGCGACCGCATCGGTACCGAAGCGGGCATGCTGAAGAACCGCCTGGTCCAGCCGGAATACACCGTCGCGGTGTCGGACGGCATGCGCAACGGCACGGCGGAGATGCGCTACTCGCTGATCGGCCGCGAGGTGACGAACGACGCGCTCTGCGAACACTTCGCGGCGACCGGGCTCGCGGGGATCATCGCGGTCGTCGCCTGCGACAAGCCGCCGGTCGGCACCATGGCCGCCGTGCTCGAACACAACGAGCCCGCGATCCTCATGTCCGACGGCACGATCCGCCCGGGACACAACCCGGAGACCGGCGAGGCGCTCGACATCGTCAGCGCCTTCCAGGTCGCCGGCCACCCGGACGCCGAGTACCGCCACCTCGTCTCCTGCAACGCCTGCCCGGGCATCGGCAGCTGCGGCGGCATGTTCACCTACAACACCATGCAGACGTTCATCGCGGTGGCCGGCCTCCAGCCGCTGCACATGGTCGCCCCGGCATCCGACGATCCCCGGCGCCTGAACGAGTTTCCGGCCGAGTTGGTCGGCTATCTCGCGGGCATGATGGAATCCGGCCTCAGGCCGCGCGACATCGTCCAGCCGGACTCGATCCGCAACGCCGTCATCGTCGCGATGGCCGTCGGCGGCTCGACCAATGCGGTTCTACACACCCCGGAAATCGCCCGCGCCGCGGGCTACGCGGACTTCTGGAAAGACATCATGACGCCCGACGAGTTCAACCGCCTGTCGCGCGACATCGTGCCGGTGCTGACCAACGCGCGGCCCTACGGCGCCTACTCGATGATCGACATCGACCGGGTCGGCGGCGTCCAGGTGATCGTTCGCGAACTGCTCGACGCCGGTCTCCTCAACGGCGACATGATGACCTGCACCGGACGCACCCTGGCCCAACAGGTCGAGGACCTCGGCACGGCGGAACCCGACGGCGACGTGATCCACCCGGTCGCCAGGCCGTTCAAGCCGACGGGCGGGCTCAGGATGCTCGGCGGCAATCTGTCGCCGGACTATTCCGCCATCCTCAAGCTCGCCGGGGTCGAGGGCGGCCTGGACGACAATCTCTTCCGCGGCCGGGCCCAGGTCTTCGAAGGCGAGGCCGACCTGATCAAGGCGCTCGACGAGGACCCCGACCGGTTCCAGGACAACGACATGATCGTCGTCCGCTACACCGGCCCGACCGGCGCGCCGGGGATGCCGGAGATGCTCGACCCGACGTCGCGGATCACGACGCTGTGTCGCGAACGCGACATCGTCATCGCGCTGATGACCGATGCGCGGTTCTCCGGCGGCTCGGTCGGCCTGGTGATCGGTCACGTCGGGCCGGAAGCGGCGGTCGGCGGGCCGATCGCGCTGATCGAGGACGGCGACGAGATCGTCGTCGACCTCAACACCAACGAGATCAACTGCACGGCGCTGGAAGATGCCGGGACCGCCGCGGCCCGCCGCGACGCGTGGGAGAAGGTTGTCAGAGACAACGGCGGCGTGCATCCCAACTGCGGCGTGGCCGACACGCGGCTTCTTCACCGGGCGCGTCATTCGGCGGTGCCGGCGTCCAGGGGCGGCGGCCTGCACCCCAACCGCGAGGTCTGGGTCCGCGATCCCCGGACCGTCGAGCCCTCCGGGTTCGTGCCCCGCAACAGGCACCGCGCCTGAGCGGCTGTCACGCGTCAGCCTGACTGGCTGGCGTTATAGGCAGGGGGGAACCGCTAACGGCCCAGCCGCTCGGCGATCGCCGGCATGACGCTCTCGTCGACGTTGGCGAAGGCGAAGCGCAGCATGCGTTCCTGGGCGGGACCGAACATGGTGCCGGGCAGGCACAGGAGGTTCTTTTCCGCCGCCAGCGACTTGGCGACGTCGAGCGACGAGCGGTCCTGATACGGGTGTTCGACGTAGGCGAAGTAGGCGCCGATCGAGCGGATCGCAAAGCCGTTGTCGGCCCGCTTCATGGCGTCCCGGAACGCCTCGACCCGGTTCGCCATGAGCGTGCGGTTGGCGGCGCGCCAGTCGGCCAGTTCCTCAAGCCCGTAGAGCGCCGCGCGCTGCGAGATATGCGGCGCGCAGATCGCGACGCAGTCCATGACCTTCTCGATCTCGGCAATCGTCCGCGATGCCGCGACGATGGCGCCGACCCGGTAGCCGGTGAGGCTGTAGACCTTGGAAAAGCTGTAGAGGTGAATGAGGCCGTCGCGGCGCCAGTCGCGCTCGGCGAACAGCCCGTGCGGGCGCCCTGTCTCCGGTGGCAAAAAATCCCGGTAGGTCTCATCCGTGACGAGCGCGACGCCGCGCTCGGCCGCGAGGTCGAGAAATGCCGCCATGACGCCGGGCGGATAGATCGCGCCCGTCGGGTTGTTGGGCGTCACCAGGACGATGGCCCGGGTGTCGTCGCGCATCAGGCGCGCCGCGTCCGCCGGGTCGGGAATCATGGCGTTCCCGGGCCTGCACGGCAGCGCGATGGCCTCGATGCCGAGCAAGCCGAGCGTCATCGCGTGATTGAAGTACCACGGTGCCGGCAGCAGCACCGACGACCCGCTGCCCGCCAGCGCGATCATGGCGAGCACGAACGCCTGGTTGCAGCCCGACGTGATCAGCACCTCCGCCGGCCGGACGTCGCCGCCGTAGAGTGCGTTGACATCGTCCGCGAGCGCTTCGCGCAGGGGGGCGATCCCGGCGATCGGCGTGTAGAACGCCGTGGCGTCCTCGGCGGCGGCCCCGGCGACGCGGGCGCTCAGGCTCTCGGGCGGGCCGTAGCCCGGCACCGCCTGGCAAACGTCGATCAGCGGCGTATCCGCACCGAAGCGCTCCGGCTTCAGCCAGCCGGCCGCCTCGGCGATCGGCGGCGCCTCGGTCGCGCTGACGAGCGGATTGATCAAGGCGCGGCCTTCGTGGCGGCGGGCCAGCGGAAGCCGCTGGTGCGGTAGCCCATCAGGTCATCGCGGAAGATGTTCGTCGCCGTTTCGCGCCCGGCCGCCTGCGCCGCGCCGAAACAGACGTGCAGCGGCAGCAGGTGTTCCTCGCGCGGATGGCACGACCGCGCACCGGGCGCCGCTTCCCAGTCGGTCATCCGCTGTTCGCGCGTCGCGCCGTCAAGATCCGGTCCCGACAAGGTCTCGTTGAGCCAGTCATCGAAGGCGACGTCGTCGCCCTCGGGCACCGACTCGCCGCGCAGCAGGGCACGCAGGTTGTGGAAGCTCAGGCCCGATCCGATCAGCGCGACGCCGGCATCGAGAACCGGCGCCAACGCCTTGCCGACGGCGATGTGCCCGGCCGGGTCGAGCGACGCGAGCAGGGACATCTGCAGGATCGGCAGATCGGCGTCCGGGCGCATCAGCATCATCGGCACGAAGGTGCCGTGATCGTAGCCGCGCTCGGCGTCGAGATCGCTGTCGATCCCGGCGTCAGCCAGGTGCGCCGCCACCGTGCGCGCCAGATCGGGCGCGCCCGGCGCCGGATAGGTGTAGTCGTACGTCTCCGGCGGGAAACCGTAGTAATCGAATACCAGGTCCGGGTGCGCGCCGCCGGAAAAACTGACCTGCGGCGCTTCCCAGTGCGCGGTGACGACGATGGCGGCCGTGCAATCGGCCAACGCCGGGCCGATGCCCCGCATCATCGCCGTGACGCCGGCATGGCCGGGATCGCCCATCAGGGGCAGGGGACCGCCGCCGTGCGGCACGAAGAAGATATCGCCCGACACGTCAGCCGCCATGTCCGTCGAGCCGGCACCAGACCGGCGTGTGGTCCGATGCCTTTTCCTGGCCGCGCGGGCCCTTATCGATGCCGGCGTCGCTGAGCCGGTCGGCGGCCTGCGGCGACAGCAGCAAGTGATCGATCCGGAGGCCGTTGTTCTTCTGCCAGGCGCCGCGCTGGTAATCCCAGTAGCTGTACTGGTGCACGGGCGGGTGCAGGGCGGCGAAGGCGTCGGTCAGGCCGAGGTTCATCAGCGTGCGGAAGCGCGCCCGGCTCTCGGGCCGGCACAGCGCGTCGTCGGCGAAGCCTTCCGGATCGTAGACGTCCTCGTCGGTCGGGCACAGGTTGAAATCGCCGGCCAGCACGAACGGGCTCTCGGTCTCGAGCAGCGCCTTGGCGCGCTCCACGAGGCGGTCCATCCAGCCGAGCTTGTAGGTGAACTTGTCGTGGTCCGAGCCGTCGTCGTTGCGTGTCGGATTGCCGTTGGGAAGATAGATCGAGGCCACCACCAGGTCGCCGATCAGCGCCTCGATGTAGCGCGCCTGGTCGTCGTCGTCGTTACCGGGCAGCGCGGTCAGGTCGACCTCGATCGGCGCCTTGGAGAGGATGGCGACGCCGTTGTAGGTCTTCTGGCCGACGACGGCGACGTTGTAGCCCAAGTCCTCGATGGCGTCGCGCGGGAACGCCTCGTCCAGGCATTTCAGTTCCTGCAGGCAGACGATGTCGGGTGAAAACGACTTCAGCCATTCCTCGACCCGGGGCAGGCGCGCCTTGATCGAGTTGACGTTCCAGGTCGCGACTGTCGGCATCGATTGTTCGGTTTCTCGGGGGCGTCAGATGGAGAACGAGGTGCCGCAGCCGCAGGTCGACGACGCGTTCGGGTTCTCGAGGGCGAAGTAGGAACCGATCAGCTCCTGCTTGAATTCGAGCTGGGCACCGGCGAGGAACTGCATCGAGACCTCGTCGACCACGACCGCGACACCGTCGCGTTCGAACACCATGTCGTCATCGTTGACGGTATCGTCGAAATCGAAACCGTACTGGAAGCCCGAGCAGCCGCCGCCCGAGACCGTGATGCGGAACTTGAGCGCCGGGTTGCCCTCGTCGGCCATCATGGCCTTCAGGCGTTTCACCGCACCCTCGGAGATTCCGAGCTGCGGGCCGTTGGGTGTCGCGCCGTCTGGCATGGTCGTCACCTTGTTGTCTGCGGGTTCGGCTCGAACCGTTTCGAGCCACCATTCTAGCGGTTATTTAGGCATGCGGGCAGGGAAAAACAAACCCGTGCGGGCTTAAGGTCATTCGTACTCGGCCTCGTCGCCGAGCAGGCGTTCGAGGCCGGCGCGGCAGCATTCCATGTCCTGTTCCGGCGTGCCCGACGAACAGCCGATACCACCGACGATGTCGCCGTCGCATATGACGGGATAGCCGCCGCCGACCAGCGAGAACCGGCCGCCGTGCGCGTTCTCGATGCCGTAGGCGAGGCTGCCCGACTGCACGAGCTCGTTGTAGACGTGCGTCGGGCGGCGCGCGATCGCCGCGGTGTAGGCCTTGTCTGCGGATAGTGAAACGCTCAGCACCTTGGCGCCGTCCATGCGCTCGAAGGCGATCAGGTTGCCCGATTCGTCGACGACGGAGATGCACATCGGCACGCCGATGTGGCCGGCGTGCTCGGCGGCGCCTTCGATCAGCTCCCGCGCCTCGTCGAGCGAAAGTCTCTGAATGGATAGCATGGCTCTGTCCCCCGCCGTGAGATCCTGGCTACTTGTTGTCGGCCTTGCCGGAAAGTATAGGTCGCACCATAAATGCCCGTAGGTGACAGGTCACGGACCATCGAACGGTCCCGACTGGACGTTGGATGGCGGGCGGCTAGTGTGATAATCGACCTGCGAACGAAGCGGACACCGAACGGACGGGCCTGATGCAAGAACACCAATCCCTCGAAGATTTCCTGAGCAGCCCGCGCTGCGCCGACGCGCCGGAGGCCCTGAAGGCCCTGATCCGCGATACGGTGAACGCCTGCATCGAGATCGCGTCGCTGACGCGCAACGGCTCGCTCGCCGGCAATCTCGCGGCATCGTGGGGAATCAACGTTCAGGACGAGACCCAGAAGGCGCTCGACGTCATCTCCAACGACATCCTGATCAATGCCATGGAAAAGCACGGCCACGCCCGCGCGCTGGCGTCGGAGGAAATGGACGACACCCATATCGTCGCCAACCCCAAGGCCGCCGAGAGCCCGTACTTCCTGGCTTTCGATCCGCTCGACGGGTCGTCGAACATCGACATCAACGGCCTCGTCGGCACGATTTTCTCCGTCCTGCCGGCGCCCGACGGCGCCAAGGGGACGTCCGGCGAGATGCTGATCGCGGGCCGCGAGCAGGCCGCCGCCGGTTACGTTCTCTACGGCCCGAGCACGGTGCTCATCCTCACGCTCGGCAACGGCGTGGTCGAGTTCACGCTCGACGCGGCGAAGAGCGTCTTCCGCATGACCAAGCACTCCGTCGATCTGCCGGTCGGCACGTCGGAGTTCTCGATCAACGCGTCGAACCGGCGCTACTGGGAAGCGCCGATGCAGCGCTACATCGACGATTGCCTGGCCGGCAAGGAGGGCCCGCGCAAGCGCGACTTCAACATGCGCTGGGTCGGCGCGATGGTCGGTGACGTCCACCGCGTCGTCAGCCGGGGCGGGGTCTTCCTCTACCCGATCGACGAGAAGACCCGCGCCAAGGGCGGCCGGTTGCGGCTGCTCTACGAGGCCAACCCGATGTCGATGATTGTCGAACAGGCCGGCGGCCGGGCGACCGACGGACACGGCCGGATCCTGGATATCGCGCCGAGCTCGCTGCACCAGCGCGTGCCCGTCGTCATCGGATCGCGCGAGGAAATCGACATCATCGTCTCCTACCACGAGCAGGGCTGAGACCGATGCCGGGCACCGGGTTCCTGTCGGATGAACGGTGCTTCTGGCACGCCGGCGGCAGCTTCGCCTTTCTCACGCCCGTCGGCGGCATGGTTCAGCCGCTGGTCGCCGGCGGCCTGCCCGAGGCCCCCGAGACCAAGCGCCGCCTGAAGAACCTGGTCGCCGTCTCCGGTCTCGCCTCCGAACTGGCGTGCACCGGCGCGCCGAGTGCGACGCGGGACGACCTGCTGCGGGTTCACCCGGCGAGCTACCTCGACGCGTTCAAGGCGTTGTCCGACCAGGGCGGCGGCGAGATCGGGCTGCGCGCGCCGTTCGGGCCCGGCGGCTTCGAGATCGCCGCGCTCTCGGCCGGGCTGGTGGTCGAGGCGGTCAGGCGGGTCGCCGCCGGGGAACTGCGCAACGCCTATGCGTTGTCCCGGCCGCCGGGCCACCACTGCCTGCCGGACTGGCCGAACGGGTTCTGCCTGCTCAACAACTGCGCCGTCGCCGTCGAGACGGCGATCGCCGCCGGACAGGCCGAACGGGTGGCGATCGTCGACTGGGACGTTCACCACGGCAACGGCACCGAGGCGGTGTTCTGGGACCGTCCCGACGTGCTGACGATCTCGATCCACCAGGAACGCAACTATCCGCTCGATACCGGCGAGGTCGAGGCGACGGGCGGCGAGGGGGCCGAGGGCGCCAACGTCAACATCCCCCTGCTGCCGGGCGCCGGCCACAAGGCGCACCTCGAGGTCATGGACCGGATCGTGCTGCCGAAGCTCCGGCGGTTCGAACCGGATCTCGTCGTCGTCGCCTGCGGCTTCGACGGCGCCGGCGTCGACCCGCTGTCGCGGCTGCTGTGTTCGGCGGAGACCTACCGGCAGATGACGCTGCGCCTGATGGACCTCACGGGCGGCAAGCTTGTCTGCGCGCACGAGGGCGGCTACTCCGAGATGTACGTGCCGTTCTGCGGCCACGCGGTGCTCGAGGCGATGTCCGGCACCGAGATCCGGCTCGACGATCCGCTCGGGCCGCGCCTCGCGGGCCAGCAGCCCAACGCCCGCTTCGACGCCCTGCAATCCGAGATGATCGGCGAGATGGCGGGGTTCTTCGGCCTCAGCTAGCCGCGCGACGCCAACAGCCAAGGCCTGCTTTCAAAGCAAGAACCGCCGGGATGGGTTCTGCCACCGGACAATGGGGGTTGGCTAGAAGTGAATTGGCCAGAAACGGACGGGTGCACGATGCGGGATCACGTTTATTGAGCATCAAGCTCCAAGTTTCCGATCAATAATCTACTCTTTTCATTTATGATCAGTGCCTGGCGACTGGTGGGGTAATTCCCACGGCTCTTACTCGGGAATGGCGGGTCAAGATGCTGCAGACCGCTTCGAGATTGTTTTTTGCCAGCTTGTTGGCGAGTGCCTTGCACCTCCTGGCGACCGTCAAAGCGACGGCAACCGAGTGCGTCAATTCCGAAGGCGGATGGGCATTTGCCGCGCGCGCAACGGTCGCCGTGGAACAGACCAGCCCCCTCGTTGCAACCTTCGTCGATCAAGACAAAGGCTGGCGCGTCGCGTTCGATTGCCAGATCGACCGCACGCCAGAGGATCAAGAGTTGATCGATGCCGTGACGATGGCGTCATACAAGCGCCTGTGCAGACGCGACGACACCGAGGTGCTTGGCAAAATCTGTTTTGTCAGATCGGTCGAGGCGGTTTCGTCTGCTGCAGACCCGGCCTCCGGAACTGGCGCCGAGCGGCCAGAATGCCTCGGCAAGGTTCCGTTGTACGCCAATGTCCAGTGGCACGAGGGTTCGCCGCCCCGAGCAGCGCTGCATTTGAATGAAGAGGTTTGGAGCTTTGAGTTGGCGTGCCCTTCCGGCTATGAACTGACGGGCCGCACCAACGTCGAGAATCTCGTCAGAGGTGTCGCCTTGGAGCGGGACCCCAGGCTGTGCGAAAGCACGATACTGAAGACTTACTCAAGTCTCGGTGATTGCACCGTTCGCAATCTCTCGAAACGGGTCATGAATGCGAATGAACTTGCCGAACTGCATGCCCGGAAGGACTGCACGATCACTCGATACTCTAGCTCGGGCGATCCGGTTGATGACACCGAGCTCGTTATCTCAGGCGATGGACGCGCGATTGACGTCAATTGGAAGCCGGAGTCCCTGGCAGCTAAATCCGGAAGCGACCGATCCTGCCGACTGCACCTTTCTTGTCTGATTCCGCCTCATGCCACCGCCGGTATTCAGGTCACGGTCCTCCAAACCAACCTCGCCGGAAAGCAGGTCGATGACGTTGCATTCACGACAAGAGGAAGCAAGGTCACGCTAACCGATGCCAATGGCAACGAAATGGCCACGCCGTGCATTATTGTGACGATTTCGGACTGATGGAGGAGCCCGTCACGGGATCACCAACTGTATCCCAACTCGCGAGCTATCGACTCAAACTCCCTGCATTCCTCTTCGGAGAAGCTGCCGATATCCTTTGCTCCCCTCGCGAGCCCGTCTCGAAAACCGGATCGAATAGCTTGTAAGTCGCTTTCCGAGAAGGGTTCCGAATCGAGTTCGGCCCGAAAACTGGTAATGATGCCTTCGGCCACCGCCCGGTTACCGCAAGCATTGATGCCGCCGGCAACCATGCCGGTTGCGTTCGCGAGTTCACGCCAGTCGACAATGTCCTGTGCGTTGGTGACCTTGGAAGAAGGAAGGCCGACAAGGCACCCAAGCAAAATCGGATACCAGATCTTCGATCTCATCCCTTTACACGCCCCAACCTCGGTGACCTCGTCCAATCATAGCCTGAAGGCCGAATCGCCTAAAGTCGTGGAAGACTCTATAATCGTACCGATACTCGGCACCCACTTTTGCGGAGGGGGAGCCAATGGTTGCGACGGAAAGACAACCTGAGTTGGGTCGGCGGCTATCCGTCGCAGGGCCTTTTGTCGCCGTGTTGCTCTCGGCATTACTGGCGTTCTCACCGTCCTGGGCAATCGACGGTGTTCGCATTGGCGACTGCTGGACTGACCACGACGGAACCAATCATTGTGGCGACGACGCGAACGATACTTTCGACGACACGCAAACGCCCGAAGTCGGCACGCGCCATCCTTCGAACCCCGATCTGATCCGAGTGCCAGGCGGTTGGCAACCAACCCCCGGAAACGTATGGGCAAGTAGCGATCCAAATGATCTGACGACGGCACCTGCGCCGTACGGCAGTGGCCACCCCGACTATGACAACGTGTTCTGGGACGGTGCCGGGTGGAAAGCGTCACCGGGCTACGGATGGGTGACGAACGACCCGAATGATTTGCGAACCGCACCCTTGCCGCCCGGGGTGGGCCACCCTGATTATCCGAACATTGTTTGGGATGGTTCATCCTGGCTCGCGCTCGACGGCTACACTTGGAACAGTGACGATCCGGACGATCTATCGACAAGGCCCCTGAATGTCGGCGAATCCCACCAACTGAACCCGAATGTGGTTTGGAACGGTCGGTTTTGGGTGCCGGCCTCGGGCCACACATGGGTCAGCGCCGACGAGGACGACATCGCCACCCGCCCGCTTCATGTGGGCGAGGAACATCCGGCCGTCCCAAATACCTTCTGGACCGGAGACTCGTGGGCACCCGGCGAGGGATATACGTGGGCGAGCGACGATCCCGACAGCTTGGCTGTCGTTCCCGCAACCGCCGCCCAGGAATCGGCTTCTCTGCCGGAGGATCAGGGTTTGCGGCTTGTCGCGGTACCTTCGCCTTCGGGATATCAATCCGACGCGGAACACCGGGCACGTCTGGCGCAATTGAGCGACCAGCATATAGATCGGGAACTGGAACGCATCAACGCGCAACTGAGGCGCATGCAGAGTCAGTTCGCAGCCAGTGGCGGGGATATAAAGGGCTGGCTCATCGAGGCCGAGGAGGCCGAGTTCGATGCCCTGAAGGATAGTTTCGGTCTACTTCTGGGCGGGAGCCTCGAACGGTTCGAGGTATGGCGGCAATATCCGCGCCTTGCCTCTCTCGCCAAGGAGGGCTGGAGTCTCGCAGGCAAGATCGAAGGTTTGATCGAAGCCGGCGCTGATCCGGCGGATATCGCCAATCACCGTGAACTGATGCGTGACAAGATGCTGGCGGCCTACGAGCTTTTGCATGAGCAGGGCAGGGCACTGGCATACAACACCACGTCGAAGTCGATCGAATTCGGCAGGTTTCTCGTCGACTATAGCTACCACGTTACGCGCTGGACACTGGCGCGCCACCAGATCAACACGATCAACGACAACCTGGGCAACCCGAACGGTCAGTTGCAGGCCCAGCGCGCACTAAGCCAATTGCAGGAGGATCTGATCGCCGAAAAGAAACGGCGCGAAGGTTCTCAGTAGAGACTGCGACACCGAGATCGCTGCTTCGAACATCGGTGCCATCGACGGTCAGATCGCGACCCCTCCGGCCCAGACCCGGCCTCAATCAATTCCCGCAGATCTCGCCCGCCTTCGGCGCATCGGCGGACGTCATTCGGTGGGCCAACCCGTCCACGAATCCCTGGGCCCGGCGGCCCGGCCGGGGCCGCGCCCGGGCGGTTCGGATATTCGCCAGAAAGGGCCTTGATTTCTCGGGCCGCGCCGTTTACCTACCGACACTCGCCGGCTAGGTAACGGCCCCTTCGTCTAGCGGTCTAGGACGCGGCCCTTTCACGGCTGAAACACGGGTTCGAGTCCCGTAGGGGTCACCACCTCCCGGCAACCGGTGCAGCGCGGCGAAACATTCGCCCGGCACCGTGGGAGAGAGGCCAACGGACCATGCAGTTTTTCCTCGATACGGCCGATGTCGCCGAGATCCAGGCGCTCGCCGAGACCGGCATGGTCGACGGCGTGACCACGAACCCGACGCTGATCCTGAAATCGGGCGGCGAGGTCGTCGATACCATCCGGCAGATCTGCGACGTCATCGACGGCCCCGTCAGCGCGGAGGTCACCGCGACGGACGCCCCGGCGATCGTCGACGAGGGCCGCAAGCTCGCGGGCATCGCCGAGAACGTCGTCATCAAGGTGCCGCTGACCAAGGACGGGCTGATCGCCTGCCGCGCGCTCAGCGAGGAGGGACACCGGGTCAACGTGACGCTGTGCTTCGCGCCGGGGCAGGCGCTGCTGGCGGCGAAGGCCGGTGCGGCCTACATCTCGCCGTTCGTCGGCCGGCTCGACGATCTCGGTCAGGACGGCATGGAGCTGATTGCCGACGTCGTCACCATCTACGAGAACTACGGCTATCCGACCGAAGTGCTGGTCGCCTCGGTGCGCGGGCCGCATCACGTCGTCCAGGCGGCCAAGGTCGGCGCCGACGTCTGCACGCTGCCGCCCAAGGTGCTGCGCCAGCTCTACGAGCACCCGCTGACCGACAAGGGGCTCGCCGCGTTCCTCGCCGACTGGGAAAAGACCGGCCAGTCGATTCTTTGAGGCCATTCCCTCCAGGGCCAGTCGATCCTCTGATCGGCGTGGGTCGGGCGTCTCTCCGGTCATCCCGCATTTCGTTGTCAGTGGTTGCCCTTGGCATTAGTCTAGGGCGGGAAACTGGTACGGGTGGCCGACAGCTCATGACCGACAAGACATACAGACTGATTACCCGGGCCGACTTCGACGGCGTCGTTTGCGGGGCACTGTTGAGCGAGAAGGGCCTGACCAAGAACGTCATGTTCGCCCACCCGCGCGACGTGCAGGACGGCAAGGTGCCCGTCACCGGGGACGACGTCATCGCCAACCTGCCTTACGTGGCCGCCGCGCACATCTGTTTCGATCACCACATCAGCGAGAGCTATCGCGTCGACGGCGAGCCCGAAAACCTGGTGCTCGACGTCAGGGCGCCGTCGACGGCGCGGGTCATTTACGAACATTTCGGCGGCCGCAACACGTTCTCGGAGATCGACACCGATCTGCTCGGCGCCGTCGACAAGGCCGATGCCGCGGAGTACTCGATCGAGGAGGTCCTGACGCCTGAAGGCTGGACGCTGCTCAACTTCGTCCTCGATCCCCGAACGGGCCTCGACGACTTCCAGGAGTTCGACCTCGACCGCCACACGTTCATGGCCGAGTTGATCCAGTTCTGCCGGCGCAACCCGGTCAAGGAGATCCTGGCCCACCCGGACGTCGTGGACCGCATCGCCGCCTATCAGCTCAACAACGAGTTCGCCGAACTGCAGATCGAACGCTGCGCCGAGGTTCACGGCAAGACCGTGGTCGTCGACTACCGCCGGGAAGAGAAGCGTTTCCCCGGCAACCGCTTCATGGTCTACGGCCTGTTCCCGCAGTGCGACATCTCGATCAAGGTGCAGAACCTGCAGGACGACGGTCTGGTCGAAATCGCGCTGGGCAAGTCGATCATCGACCGTTCGTGTCCGGTCAACGTCGGCGAGCTGATGCTCAAGTACGGCGGGGGCGGGCACGCCGCCGCCGGCACCTGCCGCGCCCCGGATGCCGACGCCGACGACATGATCCGCGAGATCATCGACGCCATCGAGGCCAGCCGCTAAGCCGGTTTCGGGCCTGGATCATGCCGTGCGGTACTATATTACCGCAATTCTAAATCCCCATTAAATAACGGTTTTTCTGGTTGACTTGACCGGTTTTCGTGGCATATTCCGCGCCCATTCCGGATCGGACAATTGATTGGACCGTTGAGATGAAGACCTATTCCGCCAAACCCGCGGATGTCGAGAAGAAGTGGTACGTGGTCGACGCCGAGGGCGTCGTTCTCGGCCGCCTTGCCTCGGTGATCGCGTCACGCCTGCGTGGCAAGCACAAGCCAATATTCACCCCGCACATCGATTGCGGCGACAACATCGTCGTCGTCAACGCCGAGAAGGTGCACCTGACGGGCCGCAAGCTCGAGCAGAAGACCTTCCTCTGGCACTCCGGGTACCCGGGCGGCATCAAGTCGCGGACCACCGGCAAGACCCTCTCGGGTCGCCACCCGGAACGCGTCATCCAGAAGGCCGTTGAGCGCATGATCTCGCGCAACCCGCTGGGCCGTCAGCAGCTCAAGAAGCTGCATGTGTACGCCGGCCCCGAGCACCCGCACGCCGCGCAGCAGCCGGAAGTGCTGGACGTTGCCGCGATGAATCCGAAGAACAAGAGGAGCGCCTGATCATGGCCGAGGAAAACCAGACTCTCGATTCCCTCGAGGAACTCGGCGCCGCGACGGGCGTAACCGCCGTTGAAGCCGAAACCCCGACGGAACCGCAGATCGACGCCCAGGGCCGTTCCTACGCGACCGGCAAGCGCAAGAACGCCGTCGCCCGCGTCTGGGTCAAGCCGGGCAGCGGCAAGATCACCGTCAACGGACGCGAGTCCAACAAGTACTTCGCGCGTCCGGTGCTGCAGATGCTGATCGGCCAGCCGTTCCAGGTCGCCAACCGCGTCGGCCAGTTCGATGTCTTCGCCACCGTCACCGGCGGCGGGCTGTCGGGCCAGGCGGGCGCCGTCCGCCACGGAATTTCCAAGGCGCTGACCCTGTTCGAGCCGGGCCTGCGTCCGGTGCTCAAGAAGGGCGGCTTCCTGACCCGCGACAGCCGCGTCGTGGAACGCAAGAAGTTCGGCCGCGCCAAGGCACGCCGCAGCTTCCAGTTCTCGAAGCGCTGACGTCCCGTCAGTCACCGAACAATCGATCCGATCGGAAGGGCGCCACGGCGACGTGGCGCCTTTTCTTTTGTCTCATCGGTTGGAATTCACCGTTCGAGTACGCAGGTATCATGAAAGGCCAGCACAACACGCCGTCCTGCGGCAGGGTCGCAGCTGAATAATTCAAAAAATCGATTGAATTGACAATATTAATCCATTTTACCGATGGATACATACCTCATACCGTTGTCGGGAGTTCGGGGAGTACCGGAACCAGAACATCAACCGGTCCCGCGAGCATTCAGTGAGACGACGAACCCAACAGGAGGAGAGACCCCGATGAATGAGATAAAGAAGTGCCCCGTGATGCACGGCGGCAACACGTCAACGGATGCCCCCGTCACCAAGTGGTGGCCGAAAGCGTTGAACCTAGACATCCTTCACCAGCACGGTGCCCGGACCAATCCGATGGATCCGGATTACGACCATCGCAAAGCCGTGAAGGGCCTGGATTTCGAAGCCATCAAGGCCGATGTCAAGGCGCTGATGACCGAGAGCCAGGAATGGTGGCCGGCCGACTGGGGCCATTACGGCGGCCTGATGATCCGGCTCGCGTGGCACTCGGCGGGCTCCTACCGCATGGGCGACGGTCGCGGCGGCGGCGGCACCGGCAACATCCGCTTCGCACCGCTCAACAGCTGGCCCGACAATGGCAACCTCGACAAGGCCCGCCGCCTGCTGTGGCCGATCAAGAAGAAGTACGGCAACGCGCTGTCCTGGGCCGACCTGATCATCCTCGCCGGCAACATGGCCTACGAGTCCATGGGTCTGAAGACCTTCGGTTTCGGCTACGGCCGCGAGGACATCTGGGGACCGGAAACGGACGTCAACTGGGGTTCGGAATCCGAATGGCTGGCCGATAGCCAAAACCGCTTCGGCGACTCGGATGATGCGGCTTCGCTCTACAATCCGCTGGCTGCCGTCCACATGGGCCTGATCTACGTCAATCCCGAGGGCCTCGATGGAAAATCGGACCCCGTTAAGACCGGTCAGCTGGTCCGCGAAACCTTTGCCCGCATGGCGATGGACGA
Organism: Rhodospirillales bacterium; assembly: GCA_040219295.1. GTDB lineage: Bacteria > Pseudomonadota > Alphaproteobacteria > Rhodospirillales > Casp-alpha2 > JAVJST01. Next base: position 119,791 of record JAVJST010000001.1, on the reverse strand, counting down.
CGAGGAAACCGCTGCCCTGACGTGTGGCGGACACACCGTCGGCAAGGCGCACGGCACCGCCGCGGGGGCCAATGTCGGTCCGGAACCGGAAGGTGCCGGGGTTGAGACCCAGGGCTTCGGCTGGATGAACGACGCGCTCGACGGCATGGCGAGCAACGCCCATACGTCCGGCATCGAAGGTGCGTGGACTCAGCATCCGACGCAGTGGGACATGGGCTACTTCGATTACCTGTTCAACTACGAATGGGAACTGACCAAATCTCCGGCCGGTGCAAACCAGTGGAAGCCGGTCGACATGCCGGAAGACAAGATGCCGATCGATCCCACCGACCCCTCGGTCCGCCGCATGCCGATGATGACGGACGCCGACATGGCGATGAAGATCGACCCGATCTACAACGAGATCTGCCGGAAGTTCATGGCCGATCCCGAGTACTTCGCCGACACCTTTGCGCGCGCCTGGTTCAAGCTGACCCACCGTGACATGGGTCCGAAAGTGAACTACTTCGGCCCGGACGTGCCGCAAGAAGACCTGATATGGCAGGATCCGATCCCCGCCGGCAGCACCGACTACGATGTCGCGGCCGTCAAGACCAAGATTGCCGACAGCGGGCTTTCCCCGGCCGAACTCATCGCCACCGCCTGGGACAGTGCGCGCACGTTCCGTGGTTCCGACAAGCGCGGCGGCGCCAATGGTGCTCGCATTCGCCTGGCCCCGCAGAAGGACTGGGAAGCCAACGAACCGGAACGCCTCGCCAAGGTTCTGGGTGTGCTCGAGCCGATCGCGGCGGAAACCGGCGCGTCGATCGCCGACGTCATCGTGCTCGGCGGCAATGTCGGTCTCGAACAGGCGATCAAGGCGGCCGGCAACAAGGTCGACGTGCCGTTCTCGCCGGGTCGCGGCGACGCGACGGATGAGCAGACCGACACCGACTCCTTCGACGTGCTCGAGCCGCTCGCCGACGGTTTCCGCAACTACCAGAAGGAGAAGTATGCGGTCAGCCCGGAAGAGCTGATGCTCGACCGTGCCCAGCTCCTCGGCCTCACGGCGGCCGAGATGACGGCCCTTGTCGGCGGCATGCGGGTCCTCGGCACCAATTACGGTGGCTCGAAGCATGGTGTCTTCACCGACCGCGAAGGTCAGCTGACCAAAGACTTCTTCGTCAACCTGACCGACATGGCCTACCAGTGGGTCCCGGTCGGCGACACCTACGAGGTCCGTGAACGTGCCTCGGGCAAGGTCAGGTGGACCGCGACGAGTGCCGACCTGGTTTTCGGCTCGAACTCGATCCTACGGGCCTACGCCGAGGTCTATGCCCAGGACGACAACGCCGAGAAGTTCGTGCGTGACTTCGTAGCGGCCTGGACCAAGGTGATGAACGCCGACCGCTTCGATCTCCTCTGATCAAAGACCGCCCGACCGCAACGTCATTCCCCCGGCGTTTCGGCAAGGCAACAGGAAACGGCCTCCCGGTTTTTTGGGAGGCCGTTTTCGTCCACCGGCTTGACCTTCCCCCCGCTGGAGCCTCTATCCGGAACATCCTTGTCTTAGCCGGATAAACAACATGGCACTCAGCCCGCGCCTGATCATCCCCGTCGCCGCCGTCGCCGTCGCTGTCGTCGCTGCCGCCGGCTATGCCTACCTGACCATTGCGGAGCAGGGCGCCGGCGTGAGCTGGGCGACGGGCCCCGAGGTCGTGGCCCTCGGCGAGCAAGTCTACGCCGCGCAATGCGCCAGCTGCCACGGTGCCGACCTCGAAGGCCAGCCGAACTGGCAGCAGCGCAAGGCGGACGGCAGGCTGCCGGCACCGCCGCACGACCCGACCGGCCACACCTGGCACCATCCGGACCAGGCCCTGTTCGCACTGACCAAGTTCGGACCGGCGGCGATGGTCGGCGACGATTACCAGAGCGACATGCCGGGCTACGAAGGGGTGCTGTCGGATGACGAGATCGCCGCCGTGCTCGAGTACATCAAGAGCACCTGGCCGGCCGAGATAAGGCAGGAACAGGCGCGCCGGACACGGTCGTATCTCGAGCAGTGACGCGGCGATCCTGAAGCCGCGCTCGGGTCAGCGGGATCGAATGCCGAACAAGGTTGCCGTTGCGGCGACAGGTCCGGTTCTGACCCGGACCGGACACTTTCGATCCGTTGGTTCCCATCAACAGGTTGGAATTGATCGGCACCTTGGTAGTATTCGATGAGACGATGCTTCATTTGCCAGGAGTAGGTTGTGACGCCGAATACCGTGCCCAAAGCAGTATTTCACACGCGCGTTCGTAACGAAAAGATCGAAGGACCGAACCCGTTCGAATGGAAAGACGTTACGACGGATGAGCTCTTCTCGAAGAAGAACGTCGTTCTATTCGCGTTACCCGGTGCGTTTACGCCCGCTTGTTCGGATAGCCATCTTCCTGGGTATGAACAGCTTCACGGCGAGTTCATTGAATGCGGAGTGGATACGATCATCTGTCTGGCGGTTAACGATGCCTTCGTGATGTATCAATGGGCGAAGTCGCGCAACATTGAGAAGGTTTTCATGCTTCCGGATGGAAACGCCGAGTTTACTCGAAAAATGGGGATGCTCGTGGAAAGGACCAATCAAGGTCTTGGGATGCGAAGTTGGCGTTACTCGTTCTACGCGGAAGACGGCGTCATCAAGAAAATGTTCTCCGAGCCCAATTTTCAGGACAATCCGCCCGGCGTCCCACTCACGGTGACCGATGCCGAGACCATGCTGAGCTATCTCCGTGATCGTTGAACCACGAACGTTAGCCAAGGCGTGAACTTCTTTCGACGACCTTGAATGATTTCGAACCGGCGATCCTGGTCAGAATTCTGACCTTTCCGGCCGTTTAGCGGGCGACGGACCGGCCTGATTCCTCGGGCAATAATCCCTTCGGCGCGAAGCGCAGCACCAGCAGCAGCACGACCCCCATGGTGATCGGCCGCATGTAGGCGGCGCCCTCGATCAGGTGCAGCCGCAGCGGGTTGTCGGCCGCCATGCCGAGGGTCAGGGTCTCGACCAGCCAGCGGCCGACGGGTTCGGCCTCGACCCAGGCGAACCAGACGATGAAGCCGCCGAGAATGGCGCCGAAGTTGTTGCCCGAGCCGCCGACGATGACCATCACCCAGATGAGGAAGGTGAAGCGGAGCGGCTGATAGGACGTCGGCGTGAACTGACCGTCGAGGGTCGTCAGCATGGCGCCGGCGATGCCGATCACCGCCGAGCCCAGGATGAAGACCTGCAGGTGCCGCCCGGTGACGTCCTTGCCCATGGCTTCCGCCGCGTCCTCGTTGTCGCGGATCGCCCGCATCATCCGTCCCCAGGGTGAGCGCAGCGCGCATTCGGCGAGGATCAGCAGCACCGCGAGCACGGCGACGAACAGGCCGGTGTAGCAGAGCTTGACGAAAACGGATGAGAACTCGACCGCATCGAGCGCGAACCGGTCGGCGAGCGACAGGAACCATTCGGCCTGTTGCAGATCGACCTCGTACGGGGTCGGGCGGGGCAGGCCGACGACGTTCTTGACGCCGCGCGTCATCCATTCCTCGTTCTTGAGTACGGCGACGATGATCTCGGAGATGCCCAGCGTGGCGATCGCCAGGTAGTCGGAGCGCAGACCGAGGGCGACCTTGCCGACGATCCATGCCGCTCCGGCGGCGACCACGCCGGCAACCGGCCAGGCAAGAATGACGGGCAGGCCCGCGCCGCCCAGGAAGCCGGTCTTGGCCGGTTCGATCGCCTCGATGGCCGCCGTCGCCGGCAGATAGAAGATCCGCGCAACGAAACAGCCTGCGGCGAACACGACACAGGTCGCGAGCGCGCCGGCCGGCCCCAGGTGACTGAGCTTGCGCCAGACCGCGAACGTCAGGCCGGCCGTGACGATCATGACGGCGGCGGCAATGGCCAGGTCGAGACCGCCTGCGGCGAAGGTTTCGCGCACCGGCGGCACGGAGACGAGGACGACCGTGACGCCGCCGAGCGCGGCGAAACCCATGACGCCGGCATTGAACAGACCGGCATAGCCCCACTGGATGTTCACGCCGAGCGACATGATCGCCGAGATGACGCAGAGATTGACGATCGCCAGCGATAGCGACCAGCTCTGGAACACGCCGACGGCGACGAGCAGGGCGGCCATCGCCGCAAATGCCAGAAACTTGCGGTTCGACGCGCTCACAGTGTCCTCCCGCGAAATATGCCGGTCGGCCGGAAGATCAGCACGATGACCAGGATCACGAACGACACCGCGAACTTGTAATCCGTGGCCAGCAGCTGGGCGAGACCGTCCGGCGCCCAGGCGTCGGGCAGCAGGTAACCGAAGAACTTCTTGTAGGCGTATGTCACCGTGACTTCGGAGAAGGCGATGATGAAACCGCCGACGATGGCGCCGACCGGGTTGCCGATGCCGCCGACGATGGCGGATGCGAAGATCGGCAGCAGCAGCTGCAGGTAGGTAAACGGCTTGTACGACTTGTCGAGCCCGTAGAGCGACCCGGCGATGGCCGCGAGAATGCCGACGATGATCCAGGCATAGAGCACGACGCGATCCGGGTTGACGCCCGAGAGCAGGGCGAGGTCCTCGTTGTCCGAGTATGCGCGCATCGACTTGCCGGCCCGCGTCCGGTTGAGGAACCAGAACAGCACGGCGACGCACAGCACGCCGGCACCGACCGACAGCAGTTGCGAGGTCTTGATCGCCAGGCCTTCCTCCAGTCCGGTCATTGCCTTGAAGTCACGCACGCCGATGACGAAACGCTCACCGTCGGCGACGCGCTGGTCATCGGGGCCGATGATGAAACGGATCACGCCGTTGAGGCAGAACATCACGCCCGTCGAGGCGATCAGCAGGACCACCGGCGCCGACTTGACCTTGCGGTAGTGATGGAACACCAGCCGGTCGACGAGTATCAGCATGGCGACGGTGATCACGATACCGACCGGCAGCGCCAGCAGGATCGTCGGCAGCGGATCGATGCTGACGCCGGCCGCCTGCAGGCCCCACATCACGAGAATCGAGGCCATCGCGCCGAACGACATGGTTTCGCCGTGGGCGAAGTTCGAAAACCTGAGAATGGCGTAGATGACGGTGATGCCGAGGGCGCCGAGCGCGAGCTGGCTGCCGTAGGCCATGGCCGGCACGACCACGAAGTTGGCGAACAGGACGACGGCGTTGACGAAATCCACGGAGGCCTCCTATCCGCCCAGAAACGCGCGGCGAACTTCCGCGTCGTCGAGCAGCTCGCGTCCGGTCCCGGTGAAGCGGTTGGCGCCCTGGACAAGGACGTAACCCTTGTCGGCGATGTTGAGGGCCTGCTTGGCGTTCTGCTCGACCATCAGCACGGCGACGCCGGCCCGGGCGATCTCGATGATGCGGTCGAACAGCTCGTCCATGACGATGGGCGAAACCCCGGCCGTCGGTTCGTCGAGCATGAGAATCTTCGGCTTGGTCATCAACGCGCGGCCGACGGCGACCTGCTGGCGCTGGCCGCCGGAGAGCTCTCCGGCATTCTGCAGACGCTTTTCGTGAAGGACCGGGAACAGCTCGTAGACCTGCGCCATGGTCTCGGCAATGTCGTCGTCGCGAATGAACGCGCCCATCTCAAGGTTTTCCTCGACCGTCATGGTGGCGAAGACGTTCCGCGTCTGCGGCACGAAGGCCATGCCCTCGCGGACGCGCTCCTGCGGAGACAGCCCGGAGATGTCGTGATCGCCGACCGTCACCCGGCCGCGGCGCAGGTTGAGCATGCCGAAAACCGCCTTCATCGCCGTCGACTTGCCGGCGCCGTTGGGACCGACGATAACCGTGATCTCGCCGGGTTCCGCGGCAATCGTGCAGTCGTCCAGGATGTCGGGACCACCGTAACCGCCCGTCATGTGCTCGCCGACCAGGGCGCTCATGACGGCGTTCCCCCGTGCGCGGCGGACCCGTCTGCGGCCGGTTTGTTCTTCAGCCCGCGGCCGAGATAGGCCTCGATGACCAGTTCGTTCTCGAGGATTTCGTCGGCGCGCCCGGTCGCCAGAACCTTGCCCTCGGCCATGACGATAACCGGGTCGCACAGACTGGCGATCATGTCCATGTCGTGTTCGATGACGCAGAACGTGTAACCCTTTTCCTGCTGCAGCCGGACGATGGCATCGCAGATGGTGCCGAGCAGTGTGCGGTTGACCCCAGCGCCGACCTCGTCGAGGAAGACGATCTTGGCATCGGTCATCATGGTCCGGCCGAGCTCAAGCAGCTTCTTCTGGCCGCCCGAGAGGTTGCCGGCCAGCTCGTCGGCGACGTGGGTGATCTGCAGGAACTCCATGACCTCGTCGGCCTTGGCCCGATTGGCGCGCTCTTCCTCGCGTATGCGCGGACGCTCGAACCATGTGCCCCAGATGCGTTCGCCGGTCTGTCCGGCCGGCACCATCATCAGGTTTTCGCGGACCGTCAGCGAGGCGAACTCGTGCGCGATCTGGAATGTGCGAAGCAGCCCCTTGGCGAACAGGTCGTGCGGCCTGAGCCCGGTAATGTCTTCGCCGTCGAGCCAGATCGTCCCGGAGGAGGGCGCATAATGACCGGCGATGATGTTGAACAGGGTCGTCTTGCCGGCACCATTGGGGCCGATCAGCCCGGTGATCGAGCCTTGTTCGATCTCGAACGAGGCGCCGTCGACGGCGCGGATACCGCCGAAGCTCAGGTGAACGTTGTCGATGACTATCATTTCGGGATGCGAAAACCCCGGGCAACGCAGGGCTGCCCGGGGTTTTCACGTCGTCGGATCAGCGATAGCCGACGGTCATGATCTTGCCGCCGTCGATCTTGATCTCACGATAGTTGCCGGCACTTTCGCCAGGGCCGATGAGTTCGACCGCGGAGGCACCGACATAGTCGACGTCGCCGCCGCCGGCGATGATGTCGAGCGCCTTGCCGAGTTCGCCCGGGAAGATCTTCTCACCCGGCGCATTGGCCACCATCATGATCTTGTCCTTGAGCGCGCCGCTCTCGGACGATCCGGCCGCCTGCATGGCGAGCATGATCAGGGCCGCGGCGTCGTAGGATTCACCGGCGAACGGTCCGGCCGAGAAGCCGTTGGCCTCGGCCATCTCCGCGAAGGTCGCGGCGCCGGGGCTGTCGGTGCCCGGGTGCGCGCCGAACGAGCCGTCGATGTCGGAACCGAAGTTGACCTCAAGCGCTTCGCCGATCATGCCGTCGGGGAAGTAGAAGGTATCGAACGCACCGGTATCGAGCGACGCCTGAACGATGCCCCGGCCGCCCTGATCGGTGTAACCGGCGACGACGAGCACTTCACCGCCGGCGGCCGCCAGCGCGGCGACCTCCGCGGTGTAGTCGCCCTTGCCGTCCTCGTGCGGCGCATTGATGGTGACCGTTCCGCCGCCGTTAGTGAAGTTGGTCGCGATCGAATCGGCCAGACCCTTGCCGTAATCGTTGTTGGTGTAGCTGATGGCGATGTTCGAGATGCCCTTGCCCTTCAGGATGTCGGCAACGATTTCACCCTGACGGGCATCGGACGGCGCGGTGCGGAAGAACAGGCCATCGTCTTCCGCCGTCGACAGACCCGGCGACGTGGCGGACGGCGAAACCATGACGACGCCGTTCGGCCGCGCGACGTTCTGCAACGCCGCGCCGGTCACGCCGGAACAGTCTCCGCCGACGATCGCGGCAACCTTGTCGGACGTGACGAGGCGCTCGGCCGCCGCCGTTGCCGCCGCAGCGTCGACACAGGTGGTGTCGCCCCTGACACCGACCACGGACGAGCCCCCAAGCAGCTTGCCGCTGTCGTTGACTTCCTTGATCGCCAGTTCGGCGGCCGGGCCCATGTCGGCGACGATGGATTCGATCGGTCCGGTGAAACCGAGAAACACGCCGATCTTGATCTCCTCGGCCTTGGCCGAGCCGATTGCCGTACCGGCTGCAAGCAGTCCGGCCGCGGCAGCAAAAGCAAAACGGGATGCCCTCATAATCCTCTCCTGATTCTTTTAGAGTTGTTGTCCCTGACGTCGTTCCTTGCCGGAACGATTCCGTTTCGTTGGTTGTGGTGTCACGATATCGCGATACCTTCCCCCAGGGAGAGTGCAACGCAAATTCGCCCAACCGTCAATCAGCCGATGCACATGGCGAGGCTTGAACCGGCGGGGACCATGGGGAAGTATGTCGCCCGGCGCGGGGACGCGCCGTTCTCCCGCAATGCAGGGCTCGACGATGAACCGCGCGGAGCGCCGACGACTCGAAAAACAGAAGGCGAAGGGCGGCCGAGGCGGGGCGTCCATGCAGGTATCGCCTGCCGTTCACGAGCCCCTGCAGAACGCCATGAACCTGTTCGACCAGGGCCAGCTGGGCCCCGCCGAGCAGGCCTTGCGCGCGGTGTTGCGGATCGAACCGACTCAGCCCATCGCCCTCAATCTTCTCGGTATCGTCGCGCTAAGAACCGGCAACCGGGACGCCGCCAAGCGGCTGTTCGCACAGTCCGGCCAGAGCGCGCCGGGGTTCGCCGACGCCCACAACAACCTCGGGAGCATGTTGCTGGAGGGCGGCGAGATCGATGAAGCAGAGGCGGCCTTCCGCCGGGCCATCGAGGCCAACCCGGCACTGCCGATGGCGCACACCAACCTGGCGCTCATCCTGCTGCGCCGGGGCGACGCCGAAGTAGCGCTCAGGCATTGCGACAAGGCCATCAAGGCCGACGCGAGCAATCCCGATGCGCACAATGCGCGCGGCCTGGTGCTGCAGTCTCTCGGCGAGCCTGAGAAAGCCGTGGCATGCTTCGAGAAAGCCGTCGAGCTCAACCCGCGTCACGGCGACGCACTCAACAATCTCACGGCCGCGCTGCGCAGCGCCGACCGACTGGCGGAGGCCGAACGGGCGGGCGAACGGGCACTCGAGCTGATGCCCGGTTCGGTGCTCGCCATGACGAACCTGGGCGTCGTCCTGCGCTGCCGGGGCGAACTGGAGAAATCCGAATCGCTGCTGCGGCGCGCGGTCGAGGCCGATCCGGGCTTCGTCGACGCCCGTGACAGCCTCGGCAATACGCTTTCCAGCCAAGGCCGCCACGCCGAGGCGCTGGCCTGTCACAAGGCGGCGATCGCCGCGCAACCGGACAACCCGGTGCCGCGCACGAACGCCGCGCTGATCGAGTTGCTGCAAAGCGACTTTGCCAACGGCTTCGCCGATTACGAGAGTCGGCTGGACATGCTGTCGGCGACCGATCTCACCGGACGGCGCGTCGAGCAAATGACCGGCGCGACAGAATGGCAGGGCGACGCTCTCGCGGACCTCAGCGTTCTGGTCTGGGGCGAGCAGGGGATCGGCGACCAGATTCTGTTCGCGAGCCTTCTCGGCGAACTCGCGGCACGGGCGGGCCAGGTCAGCCTGCTTTGCGAGCCCCGTCTCGTGCCGCTTCTTGCCCGATCCTATCCGATTATCGAGGCGATCCCGCTAGATGCCGCAAGCTCGATCGGGGAGCGGTCCTTCGACCGCCATGTTGCGCTCGGCAGCCTGTTTCGCTGGATGCGCGCCGACCCCGAAACAGTACCGCCGCCGAAACCGTTCCTGGCTGCCGATCCGACATTGACCGAACGGTGCCGCGAGCGTTACCGCAAGCACGGGTCGGAAAAGCTCGTCGGCCTCGCCTGGCGCAGCGCGGGTTCCGCCTACAGTTCGGAAAAATCAATCGCACGGTCGGATCTGGCGGCCGTCCTCGCGGCCGACGACGCGACCTTCGTGAACCTGCAGTACGGCGACGTCGCGGACGACCTCGCGTTCTTCAGGTCGGAAACGGGCGTCTCGGTGGTCGACGACCCGGAAATCGACCAGATGGCGAGCCTGGACGACTTTGCCGCCCAGGTCGCGGCGATGGACGCCGTGGTGACGATCTCGAACACGACGGCCCATGTCGCCGGCGGGCTCGGCGTGCCGACCGTCCTGATGCTTGGACACGCTCCGCTCTGGTACTGGCAGCTCGGCCGCGACGACAGCCTGTGGTACCCCGGGATCCGGATCGTCCGTCAGGACGCCCCGGGCGACTGGTCGGACGTCGCGAGTGGGGCCGCCGAGTCCCTGCGGAACCTCACGGCGGATCCCGCGTCGCGCGGTTGAACCTGCCGTCTTCGTTCCCATATCGGTAGCGGCATAGATTTCCACCGGCAGGGAGTTCTCCGCCATGAAAAACCGGCTTGTTGCGTTCGCTTTCGTCCTCCTCGTCACGGGCCTCGGCACCGGCGCCGCGCTGGCGCACCACGGCTGGGCATGGACGACAGGAGGCAACATCGAACTCATCGGCATCATCACCTCGGTGAAACTCGGCAATCCGCACGGCGTGCTCAAGGTCGACGCCGAAGGCGACGTGTGGACGGTCGAAGTCGGCCAGCCGTGGCGCAACGAGGACGCCGGTCTCGAGCCGGGCGACCTGGCCGAGGGCGTCGAGATCCGCGTTATCGGCCAACCGTCCGTGAACATCGAAGACCGGCTGATGAAGGCCGAGCGACTGTACATCGGCGGCGTCGAATACAATCTCTACCCGAACCGGGACTGAGGCCGCGCCATGGACGGCGTCTTCGCCGCCCTCGAAGGTCTGCCGTTCGTCGAAGCGATCCGTTTCTCCCGCTGGGGATATGCGGCCGTCAACGCGGCGCACATCCTGGGGCTTGCGCTGGTCGTCGGTTCCACCGTGCCGCTCAACCTGCGGCTGCTCGGTATCGCCTGGAAGAGTGTCGATCGCGCCGACGTAGTGCGGGTGCTGTCGGCGACCGCGGCGTCGGGGCTCGCGCTGGCGGTCTGCGCGGGTCTCATCCTGTTCGCGACCCGGGCGACGGAGTACGGGGGAAGCGACGTTCTCTGGGTGAAACTGGCCCTGGTCGCCTGCGGCACGACGTCGGCCGTCATCGCCCATGTGCGATACGGATGGACGCTGACCTATGCGCCGCGCGGTGCCTGCACTGTCCATGCGGTGATCTCCCTGACATGCTGGGTCGGCGCACTCATCTGCGGGCGGCTGATTGCCTTCACGCTGCCCTGACCGGGTATCCCGCAACCCAATTGTCGCTGGTCGGCACTCGTGGTAGAGAAGGCGCCCCGAAGCCACTGAATCCACGGAAGACCGAGAGAGAAACCGCGATGACCGCGTCCATCTTCATCGACGGCGAGGCCGGGACGACCGGCCTGCAGATCAAGGAACGTCTCGCCGGTCATGCCGGCCTGACCATGATCAGCCTCGACGATTCCGAGCGCAAGGACCCCGCCAAGCGGCGCGAGGCGCTGAACGACGCCGACCTCGCCATCCTGTGCCTGCCGGATGATGCCGCGCGAGAGGCGGCCGCCTTGCTCGATCCTACCGCCGGCACACGGGTGATCGACGCCAGCACCGCGCATCGGACCGCCGATCACTGGGTCTACGGCATGCCGGAACTCGACCAAGGCCAAAGCGCGCGGATCGCCGCGGCGCGCCTCGTCAGCAACCCGGGCTGCTACGCCAACGCCTCGATCTCGATCCTGGCGCCGCTGATCGGGAACGGTCTGCTACCGGCGGACTGGCCCGTCACAATTAACGCGATTTCAGGTTATTCTGGCGGCGGCAAGGGCATGATCGCCGACTTCGAGGACCCGACGTCGAAAGGCTACACCGAAGAGCCGTTCCGCGTTTACGGCCTGTCGCTGGCACACAAGCACGTGCCCGAGATCCAGCTGCGCAGCGGCCTCGCCAACCGGCCGCTGTTCGTGCCGAGCGTGGGCCGTTTTCGCCAGGGCATGATTGTCCAGGTACCGCTTCAGTTGTGGGCGCTTCCGGGCAAGCCGTCGCCTGCCGACATTCACCGGACCCTTGCCGCGCACTACGATGGCTGCCGCTTCGTGCATGTCGTTCCGCCGGAGGAAACCGCATCGATGAGCGGCCTCGACCCCGAGGGACTGAACGGTACCAACGATCTCCGACTGCACGTCTTCGGCAATGCCGGCGAAGGGCAGGCTGTCGTCATGGGATTGCTGGACAACCTCGGCAAGGGCGCTTCGGGCCTCGCGGTGCAGAATCTCAATCTCATGCTGGGCTTCGACGAAGCCGAAGGGCTGTGACGGCCGACAGCGTCAGATGTCGACGCGGGTCTCCCGGCCACCATCGGCAAGCGACAGGCTCGCCGTCCGGCCGTAGGCTTGCGTGGCTTGCTCAATGACATGGGCCGGCAGCCCCGCAGACGCGGGATCGTCCGCGCTTGATGCCTGCCGTTCCAGTGCCCGGCCGCGTTCTTCCTGTTTCTCCGCGCGAATCTCGGCCTGCGCCTCGGCCTTCTTCTGCTTGGCCTCGGCAGCCACCTGGCGGTCCTGACCGGACGGATCCGCCGGGGCGAGCGCGGCGCGAATGACGATTTCCATCTTGCGGACGGTCGCCTCGGGCGACGACTCCTCGCTGGTGTCGATCTTGACTTCACCAGACGTGGCGTACTGCTTGCCGTCCGGCCCGCGTACATACTGATACTGGGGTTGTCCGCCGTAGGGGCCCGCGGCCCGGGCGTGCGCCTGTTCATGCCGCCGCACTTCCTGATCACGCTTCTTCAGCTCGCGGACTTGCTGTTCCTCCTCGGGCGTGAGTTCCGTGGGATCGCCGCCGGACTGGCGCGCGCCATCTCGGGCGGTCGCCGATTTCTCGCCCTTGGCCACGTTTGCCGCCTTGTCGCGAAGCGCCTGATCGGCTCCCGCACGGCCGCGCTGCGCCGCGGCGTCGGCGCCGTTGTCGACCGTGGCGGCGCTGACCGCACCGCCCGCAGCGCCATGCGAGGACGGTCCGCCGGTGGCTGCGGGCCGGACGAAGTCGGAGGGGTCGAACGGGGTTCCGCCGATCAGCATGGGGACCAGTATACATGATCGTGCTGAATCGATAAAAGAACGCAGCTCATCCGGTCTGGAAAGCCCTCATGTTCTATTACGCGTCCAAGATTATCTGGTTCGTGGTCAATCCGGCGACGATCTTCGCCATTCTGGCCCTGGCGACCTGCATTTTGTGCTTCACGCCGTGGGTCAGGGCCCGCCGGGTGGTTGCTGGCATTACGGGTGCCCTGATCGTGTTCGTCGTCGCCGTTCCGGTCGGCGGCTACGTCAACGCCGCGATCGAAAACCGCTTTCCGGCCAACCCGCCACTGCCTGACGATGTTCATGGGATCATCGTGCTGGGCGGCGCGGTGGATCCCGAACGGACCCGTTCCCGGGGCCAGTTCACGGTCGGCGGATCTTTCGACCGGGTGATCATCTTCGCCGAGCTCGCCGAGAGATACCCGGAGGCGCGCCTCGTCTATAGCGGTGGCTCGCATGCCTGGATCGCCGGCGAGGGCGAAGCGGCGATGGTGGCGCCACTGTTGCGGCGCCTCGGTGTCGACACGGACCGCGTCCTGTTCGAAGCGGATAGCCGCAACACCCACCAGAACGCGGTCATGGCCAAGGCGCTGGCAGATCCCAAGGCGGATGAACACTGGATTCTCATCACGTCGGGTTACCACATGCCGCGCGCCATGGGCTCGTTCCGCCACGCGGGCTGGCCGGCCGGGCTGATCGCCTATCCGGTCGATTTCCGGTTTCCGCCCGACTATCAGCCGACCTGGTTCAGTTTCAACCTGACCGGCCGTCTCGGGGTGCTGAGCGGTGCCCTGCGCGAGGTCCTCGGCATGACGGCGTACTATGTCACGGACCGGTCCGATTCGCTGTTTCCGGGTCCGGTCCCGCCGGACTAGGTATCCGCCGGAAGTGTCGGCGGCCAGTCAAATCAACCCACAAGCGAGCCGCCCGGCGGTGCCGTTGCCGCCGCATTTGCTGTGTGGCACAAGGTCGTATGGGCTGCGAGTAGCCCGCCGACACCAGCCAGGATCACCGTAAATGTTCACCCTGAAACGCCAGACCATGTTCACCATGAAACGCCAGACAACGTTCTGCACCGCGCTGGCGCTGATGTGCGCACTGCTGTCGCCGCAGGGTCTGCGCGCGCAGACGGCTGAACCGTTCGAGGTCTGGCTGAAGAAGCTTGAGCAAGAGGCCAAGGGAAAGGGCTTCGACGCGGCAACCGTGGAACGTGCCCTGGCAGGCGTCACCCCGATCGAGCGCGTCATCGAACTCGACCGCAAGCAGCCCGAGTTCACCCTGACGTTTGGCGGTTACATGAACCGGGTGATCAGCGACAAGCGGATCGAACGGGGGCGGGACCTCTTGGTGAAGCACAAGGACCTGCTCGCGCGGGTCACCGCCAAGCACGCAGTCCAGCCGCGGTTTCTCGTCGCGTTCTGGGGACTAGAAACCAATTTCGGCGACTATTTCGGGGCCTTTCCGGTCGCCGGTGCGCTGGCGACGCTGGCCCATGACGGCCGGCGCAGCGCATTCTTTCGCGAGCAACTGCTGGCCGCCCTCGACCTGATGAGCCGCGGCGACATGCCGGTCGACGTCAAGGGTTCGTGGGCCGGCGCGATGGGCAACTTTCAGTTCATCCCGACAACGTACCGCGACTTTGCCGTCGATTTCGACGGCGACAACGTTCGCGACCTTTGGTTCAACCTCGAGGATGCCTTCGCCTCCGCCGCCAACTACCTGAGCCGTTCCGGCTGGAACGATGAACGCACGTGGGGCAGGGAAGTCCACCTGCCGGATGGCTTCGATGTCTCGCTGACGGGCCTGAAGCAGCGCCGCAAGCTCGCCGAATGGCAGGCGCTGGGTGTCCGCCGCGCCGACGGCAAACGCGACCTGCCCGACGTCGACATCGAGGGCGCCGTCCTGCTGCCCGCCGGTCTGACTGGCCCCGCGTTCATGGTCTACGATAACTTTGAAACAATACTGCGTTGGAATCGTTCAATTTTTTATGCCATCGCCGTTGGACATCTGGCCGACCGGCTGGCCGGCGGCGGACCGTTCCTGAAGGCGCCGCCGGCAGACGACGTACCGATGAGCCGCCAGGACGTGATCGAAATGCAGACCTTGCTCGGCCAGCGCGGATTCGATGCGGGTGAGCCCGACGGCGTCATCGGGGCCAAGACGCGATCCGCCGTGCGGGCCTATCAGCGCGCCAAGGGTTTGCCCGCCGACGGTTATCCGTCGGCGCTGATCCTGAAACACCTGAAAGGGTCCGGCTGAGCCGGCGCCCCGGCTTCACAGGTAGCGCCGTTGCCGCCGAACCGAGGACAGGCTATAAGTCGAAAGAATCACAATATCGTTGGGTTTGGTCGGCTATTGGACACCATATCTACGTATCTGGTCCGGCGTTCGGGATGGTCGGCGGTTGCCCGCGCGATGGTGTTGGTTTTCGGCGCCCTGACCCTGTCGGCATGCGCGGAGACCCAGTTCCTGGTCCATTCGGCGAAACGCATTCAGGATCAGGAAGCACCGGTCAGCGGTCGCTACAAGGTCGGCACGCCCTACCAGATCAACGGAATCTGGTACTACCCCAAGGTCGACTACGAATATGACGAAACGGGTATCGCGTCGTGGTACGGACCGAACTTCCACGGCAAGCTGACGGCGAACGGCGAGACCTACGACATGAACGCGCTGACGGCGGCGCACCGGACACTGCCGATGCCCAGCATCGTCGAGGTCACCAATCTGGAGAACGGCCGAACCCTGCGACTGACGATCAACGACCGCGGTCCGTACGCGAAAGGCCGCATCATCGACGTTTCGCGCCGCGGCGCCCAGCTGCTCGGCTTCCAGAACAACGGCATCGCCAAGGTGCGGGTGAGAATCCTGGCGGACGAAAGCCGGCTCATCGCCGACCGCATCAAGAACGGTGCCATGCTGGCCGAGGAGGGGACGCCGATCACGGTCGACAAGCTGCCCAAGGCAAACGTCGACAAGCAGGTTCTGGCCGCACCCGGCGAGACCGAGGTCGCCGAGGCCGCGGCCACCGGCACCCAGTCGGACACGGTCACGACGCAGGCCGTTCAGAACGTGGTATCCCTCGAGCAGCCCGAACTGGTGACCGTGGCACCGGTGAAGGAGACCTCGATCTTCATTCAGGCCGGTGCATTCTCGCAATTCACCAACGCAAATCGTGCAAGCGCGATCCTGTCGCAGGTCGGCACGGTCAACATCACGCCGGTGCTGATCAACGGACGCGACCTGTTCCGGGTCCGGCTGGGACCGTTGGCAAGCGTCGAGGAGGCCGATGCGCTCCTTGAACAGGTCATCGCGACGGGTTACGTCGATGCAAGGATCATTGTCGACTGATACCGGCGCGCAAAGGAGAACCCATGCGACGACTGACATGCCTGATCGCCCTCGTGTTCGCGCTCATGCTGGCGCATGCGGCCCCCGGGGCGGCGGCCAGCACGGAAACCATTGCCCGCGAGGCCATCCTCGTCGACGCACAGACCGGTCGCGTCCTGCTTGCTAAGGACGCCGACAAACCGATGCCGCCGTCCTCGATGAGCAAGCTGATGACGGTCTACATGGTGTTTTCCAAGCTCAAGAACGGCAGCCTTTCGTTGGACGACACGTTCAAGGTCAGCGAGTACGCCTGGCGAGAGGGCGCTTACAAGAGCGGCGGTTCGATGATGTTCCTCGAACCGAACCAGCGCGTCCGGGTCGAAGACCTGTTGCGCGGCATCATCATCCAGTCCGGCAATGACGCCAGCATCGTCGTCGCGGAAGGGCTCGCCGGCACCGAGGAAGCCTTTGCCGCCGAGATGAACGACAAGGCCCGCGAACTTGGCCTGACCGGCAGTCATTTCACCAACTCCACCGGTCTGCCGGATCCCGAGCACTACATGACCGCCCGCGACCTCGCAACGCTGGCCAGGCGCGTCATTCAAGACTTTCCCGAGTACTACCCGCTCTACAGCGAAACGGAGTTCACCTACAACGGCCACCGCCAGGGCAACCGCAACCCGCTGCTCTACGGCTACAAGGGTGCCGACGGCCTGAAAACCGGCCACACCAGCGTCGCCGGCTACGGCCTGACGGCGAGCGCGGTACGCGATGGCCGCCGCCTGATCCTCGTGGTCAACGGGCTCGACAGCAAGCGCGAGCGGGCGAACGAGCCGGAACGCCTGCTGGACTGGGGTTTCAGGGAGTTCGGCAACTACCCGCTGTTCGCCGCCGGAGAAACGGCGGCGACCGCTCCGGTGTGGCTTGGCGAGGCCGGCGAGGTGCCGCTGGTCATCGAACAGGACCTGCTGCTGACACTGCCCCGCGAAGCGCGCCGCAACATGAAGGTGGTGATCCGCTACAATTCACCCATCCCCGCCCCGGTGCGCGCCGGGGACGAGGTCGCCGAGCTTGTGGTGACGGCCCCGGGCGAGGAAGATGTTCGCGTGCCGCTCGTCGCCGGGGCCGATATCGCCAAGCTGGGGCTTGTCGGCCGTCTCGGGGCGGCTCTCGACTACCTGCTTTGGGGCGAATCCGGATAAGCCCGGCGCGGTGAGAGGAATCGGGAATCGTGGCCGCTGACGCGAAGTTCATCACGTTCGAGGGCGGCGAGGGCAGCGGCAAGTCGACCCAGCTTGCGCGCGCGGCCGGATGGCTGGAGCGCCATGGCATCGATGTTCTGCGAACTCGCGAACCCGGCGGCGCACCGTCCGCCGAACTGATCCGCTCGTTGCTGGTCGAGGGGACCACCGACCGCTGGCAACCGGTCACCGAGGTCCTGCTGCATGCCGCCGCCCGCACCGAACACCTCGCGGCAACCGTCCGGCCGGCGCTCGCCGCCGGATCCTGGGTCCTGAGCGACCGTTTCGCCGACTCGACACGGGCCTACCAGGGCTACGGACACGGTGTCGCGCTCGAGATCATCGACCAGGTCCACGCGGCGACGACCGGACCCGTGATCCCGGATCTGACCCTGGTGTTCGACGTATCCGTCGCAACCGGCCTCGCGCGGGCGGGCAGACGCGCCGAAAGCGCATCGAACGCGGCGGCGGAGGACCGCTACGAGCGTATGGGCCAGGCCTTTCACGATCGGGTACGCGACGGATTTCAGGCCATCGCCCGTGAGAATCCCGGTCGCTGTGTGGTCATCGACGCCGAAATGGACGAGGACGCCGTGCACGCGGCAACCATCGCCGCCATCGCCGAGCGGCTGGGCGTCGGTTGACCCCATGGACGACCAGACCGCCATCGCGCCGCGCACCAACCCGGAACTGTTCGGCCACGAGGACGCCGAGAAGGTTCTCGCCGATGCGTTTCACGGCGGGGCATTGGCGCACGCGTGGCTGCTCAGCGGACCGCAGGGGATCGGCAAGGCGACCCTGGCGTTCCGCTTTGCCCGCTATGTCCTCAAGCACTCGGGCAACGGTGAAATCGAGGATCCGATCGGCGGCACACCCGACGCCGGCAGCCTGTTCGGCGACGATCTTGCGATGGACGCCCCGGAAGACGACCCGGAACCCGTCGACGCCGCGCACCAACCCGGAATCCTGTCCGTCGACGAGACGGACCCGGTCTTCCGGCGCGTCGCAAGCGGCGGCCATGCCGATCTTGCCGTTGTCGAACGCGCGATCAAGAACGAAAAGACCGGCGACCGGTTTACCGTCATCCGGGTCGACGACGTGCGGGCGATCGGCGGTTTCCTGCGGATGACGCCGGCGGAGGGCGGCTGGCGGGTCGTCATCGTCGATGCCGCCGACGACATGAACCTCAATGCCCAGAACGCGCTCCTGAAAATCCTCGAGGAGCCGCCGGCGCGAAGCCTGATCCTGATGGTCGCGCACGTCCCGGGCCGGCTGTTGCCGACCATTCGCTCGCGCTGCCGGAACCTGGCGCTGCGCGCGTTGCCGGACGACACCGTCGCCGGACTGATCCGGTCCCGCGTGCCCGATGTGCCGGACGACGAGGCCCGGACGTTCGCCGAACTGGCCTGCGGCAGTATCGGCAGGGCGCTCCGGCTCATCGAAGGGGGTGGCGGCGCACTATTCAATGAAATCAATAACATATTCGACAATCTTCCTAAATTAAATGTGCCGTTGGTGCATGATTTCGCAGGACGGCTCGCCCGCAAGTCAGCCGAGCGCTCGTATGATGTCGCGCTCGACCTCATCGAGCGGCGGATTCGCGAGCGCATTCGCGCGATCTCGCTGAACCCGGACGGGGCCAGATCGCTTGAACCTTGGCTGGAGGTATGGGACAACAGCCTCCGACTGCGGGACCGGGCTGAGAGTGTCAATCTCGACCGGAAACAGGTCATCCTGGGCATCCTCCACGCTGCGGCGGAGGCCGCCGACGGGCGGATCTGAACCGCGCAATCCGAATGACAGGTTCACCCGGTAATGGCCGCCAAGTCCTACTACGTCACGACGCCGATCTATTACGTGAACGACGCGCCTCATATCGGGCACGCGTACACCACGCTGGCGTGCGACGTCCTCGCACGCTTCAAGCGGCTGGACGGCTACAACGTGCGTTTCCTGACAGGCACCGACGAACACGGCCAGAAGGTCGAGAAGTCCGCCGCCGCGGCGGGCATCGACCCGCAGGCGTTCACCGACAAGGTGTCGCAGAACTTCCGCGACCTCGCGCAGCACATGAACTTCTCGCACGACGACTTCATCCGCACGACGGAGGAGCGTCACAAGGTGTCCTGCCAGGAAATCTGGAACCGGCTGATCGAACGCGAAGAGATCTACCTCGGCAGCTATGCGGGCTGGTACGCCGTGCGCGACGAGGCGTACTACGCCGAGAGCGAACTGACGACGACGCCGGACGGCAGGAAGATCGCCACCGCATCGGGCGCGGAAGTCGAGTGGGTCGAGGAACCGAGCTATTTCTTCCGGCTTTCGGCCTGGGGCGACCGGTTGCTGGCGCACTACGAGGCCCACCCGGACTTCGTGCTGCCGAAATCGCGGCTCAACGAGGTTACCAGTTTCGTCAAGGGCGGGCTCGAGGATCTCTCGGTATCGCGCACCAGCTTCGGCTGGGGCGTGCCGGTGCCGGGCGACGACGACCACATCATGTATGTCTGGCTCGACGCGCTGACCAACTACATCACCGCGATCGGTTTCCCGAACGAGCAGGACCCGCTTTACCAGACGTTCTGGCCGGCCGACCTGCACATGGTCGGCAAGGATATCCTGCGCTTCCATGCGGTCTACTGGCCGGCTTTCCTGATGGCGGCCGGCCTGGAACCGCCGAAACGGGTGTTCGCGCACGGCTGGTGGACCAACGAAGGCCAGAAGATTTCCAAGTCGCTCGGCAACGTCATCGACCCGCTCAGCCTGACCGAGACCTACGGCCTCGACCAGGTGCGGTACTTCCTGCTGCGCGAAGTGCCATTCGGCAACGACGGCGATTTCTCGCACCGCGCCATGGTCAACCGCATGAACGGCGAACTGGCCAACGATCTCGGCAACCTGGCGCAGCGGGTCCTCTCGATGATCGCCAAGAACTGCGACGGCCGGGTCCCCGACCGGGGCGGCAACGCTGCCTCGGACGACGAAGCGCTGCTGACGCAGGCCTACGGGTTGCTCGAGGAGGTCCGGGCGCAACTGGACGTTCAGGCCTTTCACGAGGCGCTGGAGACGATCTGGCGCGTCGTCAGGGCGGCCAACGGCTACGTCGACAGCCAGGCGCCATGGAAGCTCAAGAAGGAAGACCCGGCGCGCATGGCTGCGGTGCTGTGGACGCTCGCCGAGACGATCCGTCTGCTGGCGCTGATCCTGCAGCCCTACATGCCGGAGTCCTGCGGCCGCATGCTGGACCAGCTGGCGATCGATGCCGCCGCGCGCGATTTCTCGCGATTTTCGCCCAACGACGCCCTGGAGTCCGGCGCGACGCTACCCAAACCGGAAGGCGTGTTCCCGCGCTACGTCGAGGAGGAGGGCGACAAGGCCTGATTCCGGGCGCCCTGAGAGACCCACGATGCTGATCGACAGTCACTGCCACCTGGATTTCCCGGACTTCGGCGACGATTTCGACGAGGTGCTGAAGCGCGCCCGCGAAGCGGGTGTCGGCGCCATGGTGACGATTTCGACGGAAATCGCCAAGTTTCCGGCCGTTCAAGCGATCGCCGAGCGCCACGACAACATCTTCTGTTCCGTCGGGGTCCATCCGCACGAGGCCGAGAACGACCCGGGCACGACACTCGACCAGTTGCTGGGCTATGCCAGCCATCCCAAGGTCGTCGGCATCGGCGAGACCGGGCTCGATTTCTACTACGAGCATTCGCCGCGCGAGGTGCAGGCGTCGCTGTTTCGCACCCATATCGCGGCGGCGCGCGAAACCGGCCTGCCAGTGATCGTGCATACCCGGGACGCCGACCCGGAGACCATCGATATTCTGCGCGACGAACACGCGAAAGGCCCGTTCCCGGGGGTCATCCACTGCTTCACGGCGGGCCCGGAACTCGCGCAGGTCGCGCTCGACGCCGGTCTCTACATCTCGATCTCCGGGATCGTGACCTTCAAGAAGGCCGACGAAATCCGCGAGACAGTGAAATCCGTGGTTCCCATGGACCGATTGCTGGTCGAGACCGACTCGCCCTATCTGGCGCCGGTTCCAAAGCGCGGCAAGCGCAACGAACCGGCGTTCACGCGCCACACCGCGGATTTCCTCGCCGACATGCTGGGCGTCGCACCCGACGAGCTCGAGGCGCGCACCACCGAGAACTTCAAGCAACTCTTCGCCAAGGCGGGCGCACAGCTGGACGCGGCGGCGTAGGGGGCCGGCATGACCCTCAGGATCACGATTTTGGGGTCGGGCAGTTCCTCGGGCGTGCCTGCGCTTGATTATGGCTGGGGCGATTGCGATCCGAACGAGCCGAAGAACCGCCGGCGGCGGCCGGGCATCCTGATCGAGCGGCCGGACACCGATACCCGGGTCCTGATCGACACGCCGCCGGATCTCCGCGAACAGCTCCTGGAAGCGGAGATCGAGCACCTGACCGCCGTGGTCTACACCCATGCGCACGCCGATCATCTGCACGGCCTCGACGACCTGCGCGGCCTCAATCGCCGCATGCAGGCGCCGATCCCGGTTTATGCCGACCAGAAGACCTTCGATGACATCGGCGGTCGGTTCGGCTACGCGCTGACGCCGATCCCGGAGAAGCCGGACGGCTCGCCGCCGTTCTATTTCAAGCCGGTGCTGTATCCCCAGCACGTGATCGCACCGGGCGACGAATTCCAGATCGAGGACATCGGTTTCAGGGTCATCGATCAGGACCACGGACACTCCCGGACGCTCGGTTTCCGGATCGGCGATTTCGCCTACAGCACGGACGTGACGCGTCTCGACGACGCCGCGTTCGAGGTCCTCGCGGGCGCCAAGCTCTGGATCATCGGCGTCCTCGGCTGGACCGAACATCCGACCCACGCCCACGTCGACAAGGCCGTCGAATGGGTCGAGAGGGTGGGTGCCGAACGCGCCGTGCTCGGTCACCTGGGACCGTCGATCGACTACGCGACCCTGAAAGGGAAGTTGCCCGCACACATCCGTCCGGCCTACGACGGCATGGTGCTGGAGGTTTGAGTATCGGATATCGAATGTCCGTTAATTTATTGTTTTATAATAATAATAGATAATTTTCCATAATATATATTATGCGCTTTATGTGATGATCACGCGGCAACCACCGACGCCTCCGACCGCCCCGGCGTTGACTGTCACAAATGATACGCTAAACGGATAATCCCGTATCCGCCCTCACGGTGCCGAGGCCATGAACGACCCGCAACGACCATCACTGCCGAGCCGGATCGGTGCCGTGTTTCTCGGATTGTCCGTGCCGGCATCCGCATTCGGTCCCGTCGCCATGGCGATCGCCCTGGGCATTTCCGGCATCGCCATCGCCATCGATGCGGACTGGCGGAGCACCGGATCCGGGATCCGGAATGCGGTAACGCGGTCGCCGATGTCGTATGGCCTGATGACCCTGTTCTGCGTCTGGCTGATCGCCAGCCTGTTGTCCATCGACCCGGTGAAATCGACCTCGACGCTGCTCCGGATGACGGCCTTTCTGCTCGCCGCCTACGCGGCCTGCCGATACCTCTCGGCACGTCCCGCGGCACTGTCGTTGTTCCTGCGCTCGCTGCTCGTCGGCATGCTGATCGTGCTCACGTACATCGACCTGACGCTCTACATTTGGCCGGACCTGATCGACCTGGTATCGATGATCAAGGGCCGCCCGGTCGCCTGGTACGGGTTCTTCAAGGGCCATGGTTCGGTGATGGCGTTCCTCCTGTTTTGCGGCTTGTGGGCCGGTTATCGCGAAGGCGGCGCCTGGCGCCCGACCGGCGTCATCGTCGCCCTGCTCGGTCTCTTGATGATCTACGGCAGAGGCCTTGAACCCAGCCTGGCCGGCATGGCCGGTATCGCTGGCGGATTGACGCTTGCCGCGGCGATTGCCGCGCTGCGGGCACTGCCGCCACGAGCGGCCCGCGCCGGCGCCGCGATCGCGCTGATCGGCGCGCTGGGCGTGCTGTGGGCGCTCATTCAGGCACTTCCCCCGATCGATCGCGAGGTCGATGCCACGTCGGTGCCGCTGATCGACATGCACCGGCAGTACATCTGGTCTTTCGTGCTGCACCAGGTCCCGGAAAACCCCGTCTTCGGGGTCGGCATCAACGCCGTGAACATGGTGCTGGGAGCCGGCGCCAACGTGCCTGGCATGGGCCAGGAGTTCGTCCCGTCGCATCCCCACAATTGGATGATCGAGGTCGTGGCGGAAACCGGTATCCTGGGGATCGCGGCGCTCGTCTTCTGTCAGTTGGTGTTTCTCGACCACGTCGCGCGGCGTCTGGATGAGGACCGATGGGCCGCGCTGACCGCCATCGTCTGTTTCGGCGCGTTCTGGACCAGTTCGCTGTTCAATTTCTCGATCTGGACGAGCTGGTGGCAGATCGCGTTTCTGATTTCGCTGATCGGCCCCCTCGCCGCCCTGACCGCCCGTCCCGCGCTCGCCGGGACGCCGGCCGGCCAAGATTTCCAGCCGTAAGGCGCACCGGGAATGATCTACAGCAGCTATGCCTTCATTTTCGGCTTCCTGCCCGCGAGCCTGCTCGCGTACCACCTGGTGCGTCGCCATGTCGGCGGGCATGCCGCCATTTTCGCGCTGATCGCCGCGTCGCTGTTCTTCTACGGCTATTGGAACCCGCCGTACCTCGCCCTGCTGGTCGGCTCGGTCGTCGCCAACTACGGCTTCGCCTGGTTGACGTCGAAATCCGAGAGCCGTTGGCCCGTCGCCTTGGGCGTCGTCGCCAATCTGGCCGTGCTGGGCTACTTCAAGTACCGGAACTTCTTTCTCGAGAACGCCGCCTACGCGCTCGACATCGATCTTTCTCTCGGTGGCCTCGTCGTGCCGCTGGCGATTTCCTTCTTCACCTTTCAGCAGATCGCCTTTCTCATCGACTGTCACAACCGGCGGGCCGCGCTGCCCCCCTTCCCCAATTACGCGGCCTTCATCATCTTCTTCCCGCAACTGATCGCCGGACCGATCGTGCTGTTCAGGGAGATGGACAAGCAATTGCAGGCCGTCGCCGCGCGCGAGGATATCGGCCTGGCGATGGCCGGCCCGGGCGTTGTGATCTTCGCGATCGGCCTGTTCAAGAAGGTGGTCGTCGCCGATACCCTGGGCCCCTATGCCAACGCGGCGTTCGCCAACGCCGAGACCCTGACGTTTCTCGAGGCCTGGATCGGCTCGACGACCTACGCGCTGCAGCTCTACTTCGACTTTTCGGGATACTCGGACATGGCGGTCGGGCTGGCGCTGATGTTCGGTTTCCGCATTCCGTTCAACTTCGACACGCCGTTCCGCGCGACGTCGATGGTCGAGTTCTGGAAGCGCTGGCACATCACGATGACCCGTTTCTTCATGAATTATCTCTATTCGCCGATCGCCATCGCGTTCACCCGGTTCTCGATGCAACGCCGTCTGGGGCGCTATCCCGATTTCGCGCTGACGATCCTGATCCCGATTTTCATCACCTTCGCGCTGTCCGGCCTGTGGCACGGGGCGGACTGGACGTTCGTGATGTTCGGCCTGGTCAATGCCGCCGGCCTGATCTGCAACCATTTCTGGGGCCGCTTCAAGTTGCCACCGATACCTGCGATCCTCGGATGGTTCCTGACGATGATCGTGGTCGTCGTGTCGTTCGTCTACTTTCGGGCCGACACCATGGCCGACGCCCACGCGATCCTCGGCGCCATGGCCGTTCCGACGAACTTCGCGTTGCCGAACTGGCTGTCCGGACTGGCCGAGGCACTGGGCGCGCCGTGGCGATCCCTGAGCCTGTTCGTGCAGGGTGCGTACACCGTGCGGCTCTTCGTCTACGTGGCGCTGGCCGGTATCTTGTCACTCGTTCTGGCCAATCCCGCCGCCGATCCTGACTCCGTGACGCCGAGCTGGCGGTGGGCAGCGGTGGCCGCGGCGATGCTGTGTATCGCCGTCGGTCTCATCGAACGCCCCCAGGCATTTATCTATTTCCAGTTCTAGGACACCGACATGCCGGCCGAATGGAAGAGATTTCTCCTGATCAGATTGCCGATTTGGGTCCTCGGTATCGTGGCCGCCGTCGAATTGCTGGCCGCGCTTCTCGCCGGCGCCCCGCTGGATCGCCATCCGCTCGACCGGCTGGTCAATGGCCTCCCGGACTTGGCGGGCAATGCCGAGATCGCCCTGACCGGCGACAGCGTCACGCGCGAACTGGCCAAGTACTATGACGTCGACACCGACGGGCGCGTGCTCAACCTCACGACCAACAAGGCCAGCGCCGTCGTCGGTGTGCTGCTGCTCTGGCGGCGGCTGTCGGAAACCGCCGGGACCCCGCCTCGGCACCTCGTGATGGCCGTCACCCCCGAATTCCTGACCTACGTGCCCGACCCGGCGACCTACCAAACCTATGTATGGTCCGTGTTTTCCCGCGACGATGAGCGAGCCACCTTGCGCAAGCTGGGCTATCCCGACTTCCCGGCGTCGCGTTTCCCCGCCGTCCGGTCGTTGCAGTCGACGATCTACGATCCGTTGATGGGCCGGTTGTTCGCCACGGGCGAACCACCGACGTTCGGTCCGACCGTGCCGCAGACGGGGATTCCGACAGAGGGCCCCGGCGGCGAGGAGGTTTCCGCCAGCCTGCTGCGGGCGCGTTTCGATTTCGACGGATCGCTGTCAGATGTTGCGGCGCGGTCGTTGTCCGCGCTCTGCAGCCAGCTCGACGGCGACGGTGCAACGCTGACCATCGGCTGGGCGCCGACCCCGGAATCCGTCCGCCGAACGTGGGAGGAACACGGGGTCCTCGAGCGTCTCCGCGAACGAATTACCCGTCTCGAGGGATGCGCGAACACTGCATTCCTTGATATCAACGGCCTTGCGGCATTCCCTGACCATGCGTTCCGCGATCTGCACCATTTGCGCTGGCCCGGTTGGATTAATGCCTACGGGTTGGTATTGAAGGACCTGTTGGCCGGGCTTCGCTAGACGACCGCCCAAGAACGGAGACCGGACATGACGACGTCCACGATCGAACGCCTGCAGCACGTGTTCCGCGACCAGTTCGAGGATGATGCGATCAGCATCACCCGGGACACGACGGCGGCAGACATCGAGGAATGGGACAGCGTCCTGCACATCCGGCTGATTCTCGCCATCGAGGAAGCGTTCGGCATTCGTTTCTCGACGACCGAGGTCGGCGACCTGACGTCCGTCGGCGACCTTGTCGACCGGATTGATGCCCATCTCTAACGCGGATCAGCCCCGATCATGACATCCTCCTTGTTCTGGCTTCCCGAACCGCCCAAAGACTACAAGGCGCGAATCGGCGCCGTCGGGAAGGCCGACGCGGCGTCGTTCGACGGCGCGCTGACGGCCCTCGGCCAGTACCGGCTTTCGGACCGCGATGCGGCGCGCCTCTGCAGGGCCGTGGCGGAATCGGGGATCGCGCCCTCGTTTCCCGCCAAATCCCTGTTCGTACTCAGCGACTCGACGACGGATTACCTGCCGCACAATCTGACCGCCGCCGGCTATCGCTACGGCGTCGCGCTGGACGTTGCGGCCGCCCCGTTCGGCCAGGTTCAGCTGGCCCTGGCTTCGTCGCGGACGGCGATCGGAAGCACCGACATCGTCCTTGTTGCCCTCACCCATTTCAGCTTCGCGGCCGATGCATCCCTCGCCGCGCTGGACGACGTCGCGCTCGCGAAGGCCACCGAAGATCTGTCGTCACTGGTGGACGATTGTCTGGCGGCGGGGGCGAAGTCGGTCATGGTGCAGACCGTCCCCCTGCCCGTTGGCGGTCGGTTCGGATCCATCGACCGGCGCACGCCCGGCAGCGAACGCTGGTTCCTCAACCGACTGAACGAGAACATCCTGGAGCTTGCCGGTCGTCCCGGCGTCATGGTCGCCGACATCGACGCCCTTGCATCCGAAATCGGCCTCGGCAACTGGCACGACGCCCGCGGTCGCGGGCTCGCCAAACTGCCCTTCGATAGCCGCTACCTGCCTGACTACGCGGACAGGATCGCGCGCCTCGTCGGCGCATCCGCCGGACGATCGCGCAAGCTGCTGGTGCTCGATCTCGACAACACGATCTGGGGCGGCGTAATCGGCGATGACGGCATCGACGGCATCCGCCTCGGGCCCGACGACGCCCTCGGCGAGGCCTATCTTGCGGTCCAGCGGGCGGCTCTTGCCCTGCGCGATCGCGGCGTCGTTCTCGCGGTGTGTTCGAAGAACGACGCGGCGACCGTCCGCGAAGCGTTCGATACGCACCCCTACATGGTCCTGAAGCAGGATCACTTCGTCGAGATCAGGGCGAACTGGGACGACAAGGCCGAGAACATCGTGCACATCTGCGAGGCCCTTAACTTCGGGCTCGACGCGGCGGTGTTCCTCGACGACAACCCCGCCGAGCGGGAGCGGGTCCGCGAGAGCCTGCCCGGCGTCGCGGTTCTCGAGTTTCCGGCGGAGCCTGCGGTAATCGCCGATACGCTGCGCTGTTGCGGCTATTTCGAGACCACGTCCGTGACCCGCGAGGACAAGGAACGGGCCGGCATGTACGCGGCGGACGCAGAGCGCGCGCAGGCGCTGTCCGTGTCCCGCTCCGCCGACGATTTCCTGCGGGGACTGGGGATGGCGTTCCAGATCGACGACGTACTGGACGACCGTTTCGCGCAGCTGCTGAACAAGACGAACCAGTTCAACCTTACCCTGAAGCGCCTGGCGGCGGGCGAGATCGACGATCTCCAGCGCTCCGCGGACACGATCGTCGTCGGCGGCAAACTGCGCGACAAGTTCGGTGAACAAGGCAAGATCACCGCTGTCGTCGCGCGCATCGAAGGCGACCTCGGACATATCGAGAACTGGACCATGAGTTGCCGCGTCCTTGGCCGCGGCGTCGAAAGGGCCGTGCTGAACGTCCTCGTCGACAGGGCGCGCGACCGCGGTGTCAGAACGCTCGTCGGGCGCTATGTCCCGGGGCCGCGCAATGCCCTGGTAGAGGACCACTACCGCAACCTCGGCTTCCAGGATGCCGGCGACGGGACCTGGCATCTTTCGGTCGAGGCGTTCACGCCACTGGAACACTTCATCGACATGGTCCGATGACGGACGACGCCGTACAGCAGTTTGACAGTGACCTGGTCAAGGCGTTCGCCGAACAGTCCGGCGACTACAACCCCATCCACGTCGACGCGATCGCGGCGCGGCGCCTGCTCTACGGCGGCTGCATCGTGCACGGCGCCCTGCTGACGTGGTGGGCGCTCGCGCTGGTCGCCGAACGCATCGGAAAACCCGTTGGCCTGACGACGCTCAAGGCGTCGTTCAAGTCCCCGGTGATGGTCGGTGAAACCGTGTCGGCGGAACCCGCATCGGACGGCGACAACTGGACCATCCGGATTCGGCGGGGCGATCGCCTCGTTGCCCGTGTCGACGTGACGACCGGCGATGCAGAGGGCGACAGGCTGCTACCTCCGCGCAAAGTTTCCGCCGTTTGCCGCGAACTCGGCGACAACGACATGGCCGATGCCTCGGGCGGCGCGCCGCTGGCCGGCGGCGACCCGTCGACATCCTTCCCGGCGCTCGGCCTGATACCGGTGCGGCAAACCGCAATCATCGCCGCCGCCAGCCGCATCGTCGGCATGGAATGTCCCGGGCGGCACTCCGTGTTCTCCGAACTCAGGCTAACCTTCGCGGGCGCTCCCGATGATGTCCTGTCCTACAGGGTTCGACGGTGGGAGCCGCGTTTTCGAATGGTTTCGTTGGCGCTCTCCGGCGCGGCGACGGGAGAGATCACCGCCTTCGTCCGCCCGTCACCGGTTGCACAGCCGTCGATTTCGTCCCTGTCGGGCTTGATCAGGAGCGACCTGTTTGCCGGCGCGCGAGCACTGGTTGTCGGCGGTTCGCGCGGGCTGGGCGAATTGCTGGCAAAACTGTTCGTGACCGCGGGCGGTGCGGCAACACTGACCTATGCACGGGGCATTGAAGACGCCCGCAAGGTCGCGGACGACATCAACCGAACGTTTCCGGACCGCGCGACCACGACGCGTTTCGACGTCACCGCGCCGGACCTGCCGGCGCTGTCGGGCCCCTACACCCACGTCTTTTACTGCGCCAGCCCAAAGATCCTCGCCCAACCCGGCGATACCTGGTCGGACGCCGAATTCCAGCGATACAGAAAGGTATATGTCGACGGATTGAGGGTCGCGGTGGAACGGGCCGCTGCCGCGCTCGTACCTGATGCCTTCGTCGTCAATCTCTCGAGCGTCTACGCGGAAGACCCGCCCGCAGCGTTCGCCGAGTACGGCAAAGCGAAGGCCGAAAGCGAACGGACCTGCCTCGAGGCCGCCGCAAGGGCCGGCCTGACAGGTGTCAACTGGCGGCTGCCGAGGCTGCGCACGGATCAGACCCAGTCGCTGACGCCGGAAGACCCCGACGATCCCCTGCCCGTTCTGATCGCGCGGCTTGAGAACATGGCCGCCGCCGCACGCCGCTAGGCCGGGCCTTCAGGCTCTCCTCAGGTTTACCGGTTAACGTGGCCCTGCAACCCTGGAACGGCCGACGACACGCTGGGCACACTTCCGCCATGCCGCATCTGAACGACCTGCCGAACACCCTATCCGTTCGCCGCCTATGCCTGATCGCGTGCGCACTGGCCGCCCTGGCATTGGCCACCGGTTGGCCCGATCCGGCGTATGCTGGAAATCACAACAGCGGCGGTGGCGGCGGCGGACCGACACCGATTTCGGTCTCGGAGTTCCGGACGCTGGAGTTCGGCAGCGTCTCAAGCAGTACCAGCGGCACGGGTACCGCCACGGTTTCGGCGACCGGCGTCAAGTCGACCTCCGGCTACGCCATCAACATGGGCGGTAGTCACCGCGCCGCCGAGTTCAGGGTTACGGGCGAAAAGAACACGGAAGTCACCATCACGCTGCCTTCGTCGCCGGTTACGGTCACCAATTCGACCGGTCAGACGGCGACGCTTCATTCCTTTTCCTCGAGCCCGTCGGCGACCGCGACACTCGACAACAAGGGGAAACTGACGATCTATGTCGGCGCTACCCTGACGGTGCCGGCCGGTGCCAACGAGGGCGACTACTCCGGGACATTCATCATCAGCGTGATCGACCCGCTCAATCCCTGAGCGGTGTAGCGATCACGATTGTTCAGGGGAGTTGAACGGTCGATTCCGCGAGCAGGTGCCCGCCCGCTTTCGCCGTGGCGCGGTACTCCACGCGCAAGGTGCCCTGCCCCATGGTCACACCTTCCGGCAGGCGCAGCGGCATGACGAGCCGGCGGCTGTCGCGCGGCGTGTAGACGGCAACGCGGGTAACCTGCGCGACGACCACGGAGCCGCCGCCCGACGGGGTATAGGTGGCGGTCACGTCGCCAAACGCGGAACTGTCGCCCGCGCGGGTCATGTTCAGCGAAATCCGCGCCGGGCGGTCGGCATCGGCGGCAAGAACCTGAACGTCCGAAAGCCCTACGTCGGCGCTGAGTTCGCCGTGGCGGACGATGACCGGGATGGTGATGCCGTAGATCGGAATCAGCTCGACCCGGAGTTCATTGTCCTGCAGCTGGCCGTCGTCGGCGACATTCCGACCGGCGCTCTCGTCCGGGACGGCCCGGAAGAACATGTGCGAGCGGTACTCGCCTTCCTCGAGACCGGCTGGCTTTCGCACCGACAGGCGCACGACCTGCGTCGCGCCCGGCGCGATCTCGATCTGGCGGGGTGCATAGCGAATCAGGTCCTCGGCGGTTTTCACGCCGCCGGTTCCGGCTTCGATTTCCTTGAGATTGCCGTTCTCATCCATGTCCATGGCGATCAGGGAAATGCGAAACACGGCTGCGGTTGAGCCCTGGTTGGAAAGCGTCACCTGGGCGGCGCGGTCGCGCCCTTCCAGAACGACACGGGTCGGCGTCACGATGAGATCACCGGCGCCCTGCGCCAACACCTCCTGACCAAAGATGCCGTTCGCGAGGATCAGAGCCGCGACGAACGCAACCGTCTTGCGAGTGAAATGACAGACAATTTTGTTCATGACGGCGCCCATTCGCGAAACTCGGATGATTTTCTACCCATGGGTCTGAGATACCACGGACAGACAAGTCATTAAACGCGAAACTCCTGCGTGATCAATGCGGCATTTTTCGGTGACGAAACCGCCGACCCGGTCAGTTGTAGGACACCAGGACGTTGAGGAAACGGGGGTCGAGCGCAAACACGAACGGATCGTGCTCGCGAACCGCCCGTGACAGACGGTCGTCGCTGGTGCCGGCGAACGTCAGCAGATTGCCGGAGTTCGGCAGATCCAAACCGAGCGCCTCTTCGCCGCCGTTGTTGTCGAACGCGGCGTTGTCGCTGTTCGGGATTTCGTCGATTTTGACCGTATCGTCTTCCGTCTCGTTCCCGCCGCCCAGGGCCGCCGGTGTCGCGATGACCCGGGCACCGACAGCGAACACCGCCCGGCCGTCCTCGCCCATGGACGGCGTCACACCGGCATCGTGGGTGAACTCGCTGAACACAACGACGGTCTCTTGCCCAACGCCGGCGGATGTCGTGGTAGGCACGGTCGGCAATGCCACGGAATAGACCTGATTGGGTTCGCCGCTGACACCAAAGGTCGCCGGTTTTGAAATTAGCCGGGCACGGCTCAGGTTGTTGCCGAGGCGCGCTGTCGAGTCCTTGTCGGCCTTGACGACGATCTCGAATTGCTGGTCCGTCACCGGCGGCAAACCGACCTCGAAGTTCGACTTCGAAGATATCCCGGTGCTGGCGCGGATGATCTCGGCGACCGCGCCGGCCGTGATGCGTGCGGCCTCGCTGACGCTGACGACAGCCGCGGCCACCAGAACGAGGCAGGCAAGAATGACAGGCGCGAGAACGCGTTTACGCATCCTCGCCCGATTAGCTACGCCTGTGAATGTCTGACGTTGCATGCTCTCGGTTCCGCCTAGTTCCGTCTGCTCCCGCAGATTACCAACCCCGGCGCCTGCGCGGGAGAGAAAAACAGTGGTTCTCCCGCATGGCGCCGAACACGATCACTGGTAGTCGACCGAGACCGTGTAGGTGCCGGTGTAGGATCCGGCGACCTGGTTGGCCGCCACGGTCAGGGTTGCGCCGACGTTGAAGGAATCGCTACCGCCGCCGCCGATGGAACCGCCCGAATCGTTGGTGAACGTGTCGACGGTCATGGTTTCGGAACCGCCGTCGCGGGTCAGGGTGCCGGCCGTGAACGAGACGCTGTAGGACGCCGAGCCTTCGCCGGTCACATCGAAGACCGCTGCCGCCGGGGTGCCGCCGAACAGGGTCGCGTCGCCGCTACCGAGGGTGCGCCCACCGGCGGTCGAGACGACGATGGTGCTCTGCGAGGCGCCGGCGAGAACCGTACCGAACGAGAGCGACGTGTTCTCGGAAACGGAGATCGGCGTCGCGATTGTGGCGCTGGCGTTGCCGGTGGCATCCGCTGCATGTGCCGAGCCGGCCGCCGAAAAGACGGTGACGAGGACAAGAGCTGCCAGAGTGTGTGAGAAGAATGCGATTTTCATGTTCGTGGCCTTTTCTTTCTGTCACGTGCGGGTTTCTCCCCCCGCATGACCGCACATGCCCATCGATTTCGGATTTTTCCTCGTGCGGCGCGCGATCGGGGAGAATCGCTTCACCGTCGTTTCGATACCGTTTTACCCCATGAGAGTTACGAGAACCTGTAGCCAAACTTACGGAAACCTGAAGGCGCGCCCCTGATGCGAAAAAAGTCTCCCGGATTGCCGGATAATCCGGCGCGGCGTCAGTATTCAGTAAGCAATTCCGGTTAGCGTCTCGGCACCAAGGGGTGACGGCGATCAGACGCCCGCGCTCTCCTTGCAGTCGGAAACAACGGGACAGTTCGCTTGCTTGTTTGCACCCGTCAGACCACGGCAAGAATGCCGACCATACTGCCAGCGCCGATCCTGTCGGCGCTGGTTATCGTTCTGTATCTGGCCGTGTCGGTGATCACGCCCGCCTTTGCAGCGGCATCGAACAGCGAAGACGGCGACACGCAGCAGGCGGCGATCACGATCGTCGAGCGACCCGACGAGGATCTGCTTCTCTTGGAGCTCCGCCTCAACGACCTCGTGCTCGTCGACACCATGCCGGCGTTCCTCGCGGGCAGTTCCATCGTCCTGCCGCTTCGCGACCTGACGGACATTCTGGAGTTCCCGATCGCCGTCGATTCCGCCGGCGGCTCGGCAAACGGATGGTACCTCTCGCCGAACCGGCTCTTTTCGCTGAACATCGCGCGCGGCGAGGTCATCCTCGACGGCGTCGTGTCGCGGTTCGATCCGCGCCTTGTCGAGGTGCACGAGGACGATATCTACGTCGACATCCGGTTGCTGGCCCGTTGGTTCCCCCTCGACCTCGCCTTCGATCTCTCGAACCTCCTGATCGATGTCACGTCCCGCGAGCCGCTGCCGATCGAGCAGAAGATCATGCGTGACGACTACCGCCAGCGGGTCCTGCTCGACCGCACCGCCGACCAGGCCGACTACGAGTGGATTGCCACGCCCTACCGCGCCGTCTCCGTGCCGGTCGCCGACGTCAACGCGGAAACAACGGTCGATCGCGATGCCAACGGCGATACCGCGATGACGACGCGGCACAACGTCACCGCGACCGGTGACCTGCTGTGGGCCAACGCCGAGCTGTTCGTCGGCGGCGACAATCGCGAGAAG
The DNA here is from genome assembly GCA_040219295.1 of Rhodospirillales bacterium. Classification (GTDB taxonomy): domain Bacteria; phylum Pseudomonadota; class Alphaproteobacteria; order Rhodospirillales; family Casp-alpha2; genus JAVJST01. The sequence goes on along the minus strand of JAVJST010000001.1, from coordinate 85,698 downwards.
GTCGACGATGCCCGTCTCCGGCTCGACCGGAAGGATCCCCACGGCAACGCCTTTGCCGGCATCCCCGGGCTCGACGGCCTCGACGTCACCGAGGCGTCGGCCGGCGACATTTTCTCGCCGCAGGTATCGATGATCTCGCGTACCGAGCTCGGCCGCGGCGTGCAGATATCGAACATGTCACTCGAGGCGCCGAGCGAATTCGACCGCATCACGCTGACCGGCGAACTGCCCCTCGGATGGGAAGCCGAGGTCTACCGCAACGAAGTCCTGCTCGACTTCCAGGTCGCGCGGAGCGACGGCCAGTACGTGTTCGAGGACGTGCCCCTGGTCTACGGCGTGAACGTGCTGCGCATCGTCCTCTACGGACCGCAGGGCCAGGTCAAGGAAGAGATCCGTCAGTTTACCGTCGGGCCCGGGCAGACCCGCGCCGGCGAGCTCGACATGCGATTCACCGCCAACCAGCACGACCAGCCGCTGCTCCTGAACGACGAGGACGCGAGCGAAAACCTGGAGGAACGCGGACGCCTGTTCTACGAAGCCCAGTACGGCGTTTCCAGGGAACTGACGGTCGGGGGCAATTTCGTCCAGCTGCCGACCGATTCCGGAACCCAACGATATGCGACCGCCTCCGCCAATTTTACCTTCGGCGAAGTCTTCGGCCGCTACGACGCGGTGCGACAGCTCGACGAAGGCTGGGCGCAGCGCCTGTCGCTGCAGACCAGCCAGCTGGGACTGAACTGGCTCGCCGAGCACAGCATCTACAACGACTTCTTCAGCGAACAGATCGCCGAAAACGATGACGGCCTGGCGTCGGCGTCCGTGCTGCGGCTCGACGGCGCCGTACCGGCCGAGTTCACCGGCATTCTGCCGCGCATGCCGTTCTCGCTGCGCCTCGCTCACGACCGGCGCGAGTCGGGCGATACCGACACGTCGGTCGAGAACAGACTGTCGGCGGCCCTCGGCCCGGCGGCGGTGACCAACACGCTGAACTACCAGCTCGACAAGTCGAGCGACAACACGACAAGCACGCTCAGCGGCACGACCCTGATCGGCGGGCGGATCGGCCCGTTCAAGGCGCGCGGAACGGTCGGCTACGACGTCGTGCCGACCAAGGAATTCCAGAGCGTCGGGCTCTCGGGCGACTGGACGGTGACGCCGGAATGGCGGGGCAGCGCCGGGATCAACCGCGACCTCGGCGAGGACAGCGAGACGACGTACTCACTCGGCGTCAACGCCCAGTTGGAAAAGGCGGCGGTCGGGTTCAACGTCGATTACAGCGACACCAGCCAGTTCACCAGCACCATGACGGTGTCGTTCGGCGTCGGCTACGACGAGGAACGCAGCGAGGTCTTCGTCGGATCGAACAGCATAGCCCGCGGCGGCGCGCTCTCGGCGTTCGTGTTTCTCGATGCCGACGCGGACGGCGAGTTCGGCGACGGCGACGAACCGATCGAGGGCGCGCGGTTCACCATCAACCGAGGACGCCATACCCCGCTCACCGATGCCGAGGGCAAGGTCTTCATCACCAACCTGCCAACCTACCGGGACGTCACGGTCGAGCTCGATACCGCCAGCCTCGTCGATCCGTTCTGGGTGTCCGACCGCCCCGGCTACAGACTGGTCGCACGCCCCGGCAGCGTGTCCTCGATGGCTTTTCCCGTGGTCACCACCGGCGAGATCGACGGTACCGTGTTCCGCACCTGGACCGACGGCACCGGCGAGGCCGCCGGCGTCATCGTGCAACTGGTCGACGGGAACGGCGAGGTGGTCCGCGAGGAACAGACCGCCTACGACGGGTTCTTCCTGTTCGATTTCGTGCGGCCTGGACGCTACACGCTCCGCGTCGCACCGGAACAGCTGATGCTGCTGGGGCTGGTCACCGACACGTCCTACGAGATCGAGATCCGCGGCGACGGCACCGTGGTCAGCGGCCAGGACTTTGTCCTGTCGACCCCGGCCGTCGCCGAGGCCAACGATCCGCTGGAGGGCTGGGGGGCAACCGTGATACCCGGGGATACCGCTCAGCTCTGAGCGTCTCGACGACGCGAGTGCGGGCGGCTAAGGTCCGGCCATGTCCGAAAGCTTCGATCGCCTCGTCGCCATCATGGCCAAGCTCCGCGATCCCGACGGCGGGTGCCCGTGGGACGTCGAACAGACCTTTCGCACCATCGCGCCCTACACCATCGAGGAAGCCTACGAAGTCGCCGACGCCATCGAGCGCGGCGACATGGCGGATCTTCGGGCAGAACTCGGCGACCTGCTGTTGCAGGTCGTCTTTCATGCCCGCATGGCCGAGGAAGACGGTCATTTCGACGCCGACGCGGTGGCCGACGGCATCGCCGACAAGATGATCAAGCGCCATCCGCACGTGTTCGCCGCCGAGGGGGATTCTGGGGCGATCGACGACGCCGCGGCGCAAACCCTTGCATGGGAGAACCAGAAGGCCGCCGAGCGTGCCGAGCGCGCGGCCAAGCACGGCCGCGAGCCCAGCATCCTCGACGATGTCGCCGTCGGCCTGCCGGCCCTGACCCGGGCGCTGAAGCTGCAGAAGCGCGCCGCGCGTGTCGGCTTCGACTGGGCCGACGTCCGGCTGGTGATGGAAAAACACAAAGAAGAGCTCGGCGAGCTCGAGGCCGAACTGGACGGCGCCGACCCGGCCAGGCTGGCCGACGAGGTCGGCGACCTGCTGTTTACCTGCGTCAATATCGCGCGTCAGCTCGGCATCGATCCCGAAACCGCCCTGCGTGACGGCAACGCCAAGTTCGAGCGCCGGTTCCGGCAACTCGAGCACGACGTGAAGGCCTCGGGCCGGGAGCCCGAGGCGATGTCACTTGATGAACTGGAAGAGGCCTGGCAGGACGCCAAGACACGGGTCTGACGCGCCCTGCCCCGGGGTCTCGGATCAGGCGTGCGCCGGCAGCATGTCCGGCGCATTCGCCGCCGCATTGGCCAGCAGAGCGGCCTGAACCTTTTCGAACGCCCGGGCCTCCAACTGGCGAATGCGCTCACGGCTGACGCCGTATTCCTCGCCGAGTTCCTCGAGGGTACGGGGATCCTCGCTCAGGCGGCGCTCGACGAAGATCGCGCGTTCGCGTTCCGGCAAGTCGGCCAGCGCGGCCTGCAGCATCTCGCTGCGCGCGCCGAACTCCTCGGCGTCTGCGAGCAGCGACTCCGGGCCCGGCCGGTCGTCCACCAGCGTGTCAATGAACTCCATACCCTCGTCGTCGGCGAGACGGGCGTTGAGCGACGAATCGCGCGCCGACATGCGGCGGTTGATCTGCTGGATGTCCGCCGCCGAGACATTGAGGTTATCCGAGAGCTCGGCCGCCTGTTCGTCGGACAGCTCGCCGGTGTCCATGATGTTGAGTTTCGACTTGATGGTGCGCAGGCTGAAGAACAGCTTTTTCTGCGACGCCACCGTGCCGAGTTTGACCAGCGACCACGACTTCAGAATGTACTCGGTGATCGCGGCCTTGATCCACCACATGGCATAGGTCGACAGCCGGAAACCGCGTTCCGGTTCGAATTTCTTCACGGCGCGCATGAGACCGATGTTGCCTTCCGACACCAGGTCCGCCATGGGCAGGCCGTAACCCTTGTACTTCATCGCGATCTTGGCGACGAGACGGAGGTGTGACGTGACCAGCCTGTGTGCGGCGTCGCTGTCCCCGTGCGTCCGGTAACGCTGGGCCAGCATGTACTCCTCGTCGGGCTCCAGCATCGGGAATCGCCAGACTTCCTGGAAGTAGCGCGAAAGGCCGCCGTCGACGGGAACTTCGGGCAAGGTCAGGGAACGTGAGGTCATGGTTGAATACTCCTTGGAAAATCGAAACGGACGACAAGAAACGCGCGCCAAAAAGGCGGCGTATAAGCTTGCGTCTATGCGGGAGTATTCTGGGGCGCGAAGCCGGTCATGGTCTTATCCTCCTTGAGCAATAAGCCGAATGTGACCCACAAATGTGTCAGGTCTATGTTCATACCCGGCCTCCTGTGAGCACCGAGTGACTAAAGGTTAATAAAACCCACCAGGAAAGTCAAGATAATCGCAAATAGCCCCATGATATTAGGGGCTTAGCGCTTGTCAGAAACTGCCACCCGCGTCGATCTCCGGCGCCCACGGCTTGGGTGGCGGCATGACGTAGTAGCCGCTCGAAATGAGGACCTTGCCCTGGGCCGGCGCGAACCGGACGCCGAGCGGGTCCTGCCACAGCTTCTGATCCTCGGCCGCCGGCAGTTCGTTGATCGACGACGTGCCGACCGACACGACCATCCCGGCGGACGCCAGCTGGTCGCTTTGGCGCGGCGCCGAAATTGCCGGATCGAGCGGGAACTCGTCGTCGCCGAGATCGAAATCGGGAATCGCCGGCAGGTCCGACAGGTCGCCGTTGCTGATCTCGGCCGCGCGGCGCTGACGGTAGAGGCTGCGGATCGCCGCGTAATAGTCGACTGACGTCCGGCGAATCTGGTCCAGTTCGGGCCTGATCTCGGTAAACTTGTCGAGCGCCGTCACGCCGATGCGGGCATAGATCCAGTCGTCCTGCTCGGTGTTGTCGAGATAGAGCGTGAACGGATCGTAGAGCGGGTCGACCAGGTACTGACCGATCGCATCGCGCGGGTTGGACGGCCCCAGGATCGGCAACACGAGATAGAAGCCCTCGCCCGCGCCCCAGACCGCCAGGGTCTGACCGAAATCCTCGTCATGCGCCTCGTACCCGGCGCTTTCCGCGATATCCACCATGCCGCCGAGACCGAGGGTGGAGTTCATGCCGAAGCGGAGCAGCGTGGTCATGCCGCGTTCGACCTCGCCCTGCAGCAGGTCGTTGACGAACACGACCGGCGCACGAAGGTTCGACAGCATGTTGCTGACAATGTTGCGGATCTCGATGGGCAACAGCGTGTAGACGTCGGAAACCGGCCCCAGCACAAAGTCGTAGACGAAATTATTAAAACCGAAGATTGCCCGGTTCAGCCCCTCGAGCGGATCGTTGACGTCCTCTTCCGCCTGGGCGAACTGCTCATTGAGCGTGAACTCACCGATCTCCGTGGCGTCGTCGACGAAAATCAGCGACCCGAGGTCGTCCCCCAGGCTATTGTCGACCACGTTGTAGGTGATTGTCGGCGCCGGTTCGCCGTCGCCGGCGGCCAACGCCCCTGCCGGTGCGAACGCGACGCAAACTGTCATGGACAGGCCGATGATGGCCCAACGGCCCAGGTGAATATCTCTCATGACGCCCAATTTTTACTCTTGACCGCGAGCCCCTTGCGATCACCCCTCGTTTGCCCCGCAGCGCGCACGATTCCAGAGGATACTGTCATAACTGCATTGGCAAAAAAAGCCAGAAATGGCCTTTTCGCCCCCTTGCATCGCGCCCGTCGCAGCGCTAGTTGATTGCAGCCGAACATGGTTACCGAACCGTTAACCCCAGGACCGAATTCGGCGAATTAAAGGGTGAGCCAAGTCACAGCCGCCTTTGTCCAGACCCCCTACACTATAGTACCTGCCCCGGGTTCCGGGGCTTTGACGATGAGGAACCCGATGAACCCGGTCCGCTCCATCCGGCCTCGCGCCGCACCAACGGCCTTCGCGCTGGCGTTCGTTTTCGCCATGCTGAGCAGCATCGGGTCAGCCGGCGCGAATGGTGCGTCGGATGTGGTGCAACGTTTTCACGAGCGCCTGATGCCGGTTCTCGGAGCCGAATCCGCCATTACCTCGGGCCAGCGGATCGGCCCGATTCGCGCGGCGGTCGACGACGCGTTTCACATGCCGTTGATCGGCCGCCTCGTCGTCGGCGGCACCTGGAACGAACTCGACCGCGCGACGAAGCAGCGCCTGACCAGCGCCATCCTGCAACTGAACGTCGCGACGTACCTGAGCCGTCTCGGCGACCAGCGCCTTCGGGGCCACCGCGTTGACGGCGTGCGTGCCGGCGCCAACAGCACGTTGCTGGTCGACGCGACCATCGACGCGACGTCCGGCCCGCTGCGGCTGACCTACGTCACCCGCGAGTTGAAGGGTCGCTGGTGGATCATCGACGTCCTGCTGGACGGCCAGTTCAGTGAGCTCGAGGTGCGGCGCAACGAGTACCGCGGTCTCATCGCGCAAAGCGGCGTCCCGGGACTGATCGATGCACTCGAGCAGCAGACGGCGGAACTCACGGTTTCCGGGAATTGACGCTCAGCCGGACCGTCGCTGGCGAATGATGTAGGCGATCGCCAGGCCGATGGCGAGCGCCGGCAGCAAGAACGACGCCCATGTCAGCATGGTTTCGGGTTGGCCGAGCCAAATCATCACCGGGACTGCCAGCATCAGATCGTCGGTCTCGATTCCGGAGAAAGCGGATCGACCGGCCCGGCCCGGCCACGTGGTCGCGTCAAGGCGACGCGCGATCAGCAGAACCGCGGCCGCGGCAAAACCGGCGGTCAGGCCCATGGCGATCGCTTCCGTGCCCAGCGGCCCGTGCCGCAACCCGAACCCGACACCCGCAAACACGAGGACATTGACCATCGAGTCGGTGCGCAGGGACAGACGAACGAGTTTACCTTCCGGATCGTCGGGCCGCGCCCGGTCGACGGCCATGGCGAGAACGAACAGGCCCGCGCCCCACGCGCCGATCGCGGAATCGCCGCTGGCGAAACACACCGCGGCACCGAGGCCGAGGGTCATGCGAACGATTAAGGGATGTTTCGGATCGGGCAGCCGGCCAACGAGCGGCCCCAACGCCGCACGGCAGAACATCCGCAGCCAGGTATCGTTTGCCAAATCGCCCTCCCCGTCGTCGACGCGAGCCCGTCTTCTGCTTGCCCAATCTTTTCCGGGGTTGCAAGTATTGACCGCACTCGGGCGAAGGAACCATCATTGAGCATGACCGGCCGGTCCTCCCGCAAGATCGAGATCATCCTCGCACAGCCGCGCGGCTTCTGTGCGGGCGTCGAACGTGCGATTGAAATCGTCGAACGCGCGCTGGCGCGCTTTGGCGCGCCGGTCTACGTGCGCCACGAGATCGTGCACAACAAGCACGTCGTCGCCGATCTCAAGGCCAAGGGCGCGATTTTCGTCGACGAGGTCGACGACATCCCGGACGGCGCGATCACGGTGTTCAGCGCCCACGGCGTGTCCGAAGCCGTCGAGGACGAGGCCCGCGCGCGCGACCTGCCGGTGATTGACGCGACATGTCCGCTGGTGTCGAAGGTTCACAAGGAAGGCCAGAATCACGACCGCAAGGGTCGTCAGGTCGTGCTGATCGGACATCGCGGCCACCCGGAGGTCGAAGGCACGCAGGGGCGTGTCCCGGGCGGCGTCCTGCTGGTCAGCGAGGTCGCGGACGTCAACGCGCTTGAGGTGCGCGACCCGGAAAAGCTGGCCTACGTGACCCAGACGACCCTCAGTGTCGACGAAACCCGCGACATCATCGAGGCGTTGAAGCAGCGATTTCCAAGCATCGTCGGGCCGGATGTTCGCGACATCTGTTACGCGACCCAGAACCGCCAGACGGCGGCCCGGCAGCTCGCCGGCCGTGTCGACCTGGTCCTTGTCATCGGCGCCAAGAACAGTTCGAACTCGAACAGGCTGCGCGAAATCGGGGAAGAGGCCGGCGTGCCGAGCTACCTCATCGACGATCGCGACATGGTCGACCCGGCGTGGCTCGACGGAGTATCGCGGATCGGCATCACGGCCGGCGCGTCGGCGCCCGAGGAACTGGTCGAAGGGGTCGTCGCCCGTCTCGGCGAACTGGCGGACACGGTCGTCTCGACCATGTCCGGTGTCGAGGAGAACATCTCGTTCAAGCTGCCCCGCGTCCTGTCAGACGACGACACCGACCTGAGATCGGCCTGAGTCTCAACCGCCCGATACGATTTCGGCAGCGGTTTCTCCCGACCGCAAAGCCCCTTCGATGGTCGCCGGCAAACCCGTTGCGGTCCAGTCGCCGGCGAGAATCACTCCGGGTCCGCCATCCCGCGCCGTTGGCCGGCGCCTGCACTGTGTCGGGGTCTGGCTGAACGTCGCCCGGCGCTCCTTGATCACCCTGTGGACGGGCACGGCGGCGTCCGCAAATCCCGCCACGGCGACGACGTCGCGCCACAGACGTTCTGCGATCTCGCCGGCCGGCCGTTCCACAAGCCGGCGCGCCGCGCTGACGGTCACGGAAATCTGGTCATCCCGGGCCAGCATCCACTCGGCCGTCCCGCCGATCACGCCCGTCAGCTTGCCGTGCATCGCCGGCGGCACACGCCCGGGCGCGACGGCGAAGTGCGCGTTGACGATGGGCTCGTGGCTGTCCGGCACGACAAGGCCGGGCACAAGGTCGGCGGCAACCCACGCCGGCACCGCCAGGACGATACTGTCGTCGGCCGATATCGGCACATCGGCGTCGGCGAAGCGCAGGTTTCCGGCCCTGTCGTCATTCCGTTCGACCGCGCGCAGGCGGTGTCCGGTCATCAGCCGCCCACCGCGCTTCTCGAGATAGGCGAGCGCTGGCCCGACGAAGGCATCGCTCAGGCCCGACGGCGCGATCATCGGTAGACAGGCCCGGCCGCCTCTGAGAACGGTCTCCCGCAGCACCGGCGCCAGGAGACCGGCCGCGGCCTCGTCAGGCGGTGTGTTGAGTACCGCGAGCGCGAAGGGTTCCCAGAAACGTCGATATATCTGCCCGAGGCCCGACAGCGTCGCGGCGACCACATCGTCGTCATCGGCCGCAAGCACGCGCCGGTAGCTCAGATAGTCGGCGATCCGGGTCCCGGGAATACGGGCCGAGCTGAACAGCAAACCGAACGGCAGCCGTCCGGCACCGAGGTCCAGCGCCCATCGCTCGCCGGTCGCCATATCCGCGAAGGGAAACCGTGCCCGTTCGGGAACGGTCAACCGGTCCGTCGCACCGGTCCGGCGGAGATACCGGGCCACCGCACGGTTGCCCGACAGCACAAGGTGGGTTCCGTTGTCGACCGTCGCGCCGAAGGCATCGTCAAGGAAGGACCGGCAACGCCCGCCCGCCTGCGGCGCTGCTTCGTAGACAATGACCCGGAATCCCCGTTCCGCCAGGGCGGTTGCGGCGCTCAGGCCCGCGACGCCGCCGCCGACGACATGGACGACGCCGTTCATTGCTCAGAAGAAGCCGTGGCGGAGCGCGACCGCGAGCTTCTCGTGACGCCCGAGCGATACGCGGCACTCGGGCAGCGGCGCGAACCCTGCCGTGACGACCTTGTCGAACAGCCGGCCGTACGCCGCCCGCATCATGCGGGCCGGCTTGATCAGACGGGGCTCGCAATCGTTCATCAACTGATCGGCCGCCGCGTAGTTGCTCTCGGCCCGGCGGACCAGCGGCAAACAGGCCTCTGCCAGCTGGGGCGCCGCAAGCAACTCGACCGGCCCGAGCCCATCGAGGTCCAGCTCCTGCAGCGTCGACTGCGGCAGATATACGCGGTTCCGCGCGGCGTCCTCCCGCAGATCGCGCAGAATGTTGGTGATCTGAAACGCCATGCCCAAAGAACCGGCGAGCGGTCGGTGAATCGCCGCAGGCAGTCCGAAGACCCGGCAACTGAGACGACCGACGGCGCATGCCACCCGATCGATGTAGAGCGCCAGGGCGTCATCGTCCGCCATCCGGACCGAATCCGACGCGTCGGTCTCCATCCCGTCGATGACCGCATGGAAATCCGCCACCTTCAGGTCGTAGCGCTCGATCGCCGGAACCAATCCCGCCGGATCGTCATTCGCTACAGCCTGGCGGGTGTCGCATATCTCGGTGATCCGGTCCCGGTACCCGGCCAATGCCCGGCGCTTTTCCGCCGGTGTCCCGGACCCGTCGGCAATGTCGTCAACGGCGCGGCAGAATGCGTAGATCGCGAACATCGATGAGCGGCGGGGTTCCGGCAGCAGGCGCATCGCCCAGTAGAACGAAGTCCCCGAGCGGCGCACCAGCGATCCCATCCGCCGGCGCGCGCTCTCGTCAGTGTCCATCAGGGTCGCGTTTGTGTTCATGGCGCTATGGATACATCAAGGCGGCCGGTCGCGTCACCCGCGAGAGCCGAACGGAAGGCGCAACAGAGCTGTCATGCCGCGCAGCGCCATTTCGCCACGAGATAGGCGAACCCGATTCGTCAGCGGATCTTCGGCCGCCAGCTTGGCGATCAGCCCGTCGGCGATCGCAATGACGACGGCGCTTTCGAGGGCCAGGCGACGGTTGCCGACCGCATGCGGCAACGGCCGCGCCGTGGACAACAGCTCCCGGCATCCGGCGAGGCAGCGCTCGACGACCCGGCGAAGGCCCGGCGACAACCGGCGCCCGCCCAGTTCTTCGATCCTGGCATCTGCATCCTTCATCCAGTCGCCCGGCAGATAGACCCGATCGAGCGTCCTGTAATCGTCGCCGCAGTCCTGCAGATGATTGATGACCTGCAGCGCAGCGCACAGCGCATCCGATGCTGGGTAGCTCGCCCGCGCGCCGCCATGCAGGTCGATCAGGTAGCGTCCGACTGGCGCCGCCGAAAGACGACAGTAGGCCATGAGATCGTCCCAGTCATGGTAGCGCGATTTCACGGCATCCTGCTTGAAGGCGGCGATGAGGTCGGTACCGTGTTCGACAGCGACATCCGTTTCCGCCAGGCTCGCGGCAAGGGCATACGCCTTTTCGAAACCGGCGCGATCCGTCCTGCCACGCAGCGCCTGCTCGAACCCATCGAGTCGTTCTAGCTTTTCCTCGGCCGGAAGCGTCGGCGAGTCGGCGATGTCGTCGATTGCGCGTGCGAACGCGTAGTAAACCGCGACGTGACGGCGCAGCGCGGGTTTGATCAGGAATGAGCCGACGGGAAAGTTCTCGCCGGCCGCATCCTTGCCGCTCGGTGTTTCGACCGTCACAACGGATTTCGCAGGTATGTGTGCCGGAGGAACGGGGATGTTCAAGCCTATTGCGTGTTTTCGACCGCGGCGGCCGAGGCAGTCTCAACTCGGTCACGCAGGCTCGACAGAAACGCCCCGAGATCGCCGTCGACGCTCTTGATCGCGGAAGCGAACTCGGAACGCTGGGTTTGGCCCATGCTGACACCCTCGATCATGATATCGATGACCTTGAAGGTGCCCTCGTACTCCCGAACCCGCCAGTCGACTGCAATCGGCGAGTCCTCGTTCGGGCGGTTGAAGACCGTCGAGACAATCGCGTCCTTGCCGTCGCGAATGTCGACCTTGCCGATCGTGAGGCTTTCGCCCTGATAGCTGGCGAAACGATCCACATAGGTCTCGATCATCAGATCCTCGTACAACACGAGGTACTCGCTCCGCTCGGCGTCGGTGGCATTGCGCCAATGACGTCCGAGGACCCATCGCGCGATGCCCTCGATATTGAAGTATCGATTCATCATCTCGCGCATGCGCTGCTTTCGGGCTTTGCGGTCAATTGTCTGATCAGTCAGTTTCTGAACGGCATCGGCTGACATTTCCTCGACGATTGCGCGCGCCCCTTCGGCGAGGCCGGCACGGGCATCCGTCACGAGGGAGCCCAGGCCCAACCACAAGCCGAGCGTGAAGAAAAATACGATGGCAGCAATGCGCCGGTTCAGCATGATTGAGTCCTCGTCTTGCGCAAACCGGGTGCGTGACGACCGTCCCCCATCGGACCGTCACCCCCTGACAACCTCTGCGGTCGTTCTATCACATCGCCACCGGGGTCTCAGCAAAAAACAGGGAAACTACGCAGCCAGGAACCGGTCCCGGTAACCGGTCCGCAGATCGGCGTACCACTGGGGTTCCGTCGGCCACCACCAAAGGCGATCCAGGGCATCCCCCGGGTATGCATCTTCGAAGGCCTTTTTCGACTTTTCACCCAGATAGTTATCCGCCCCCTTCACTGTCGCGTTGTAACCGCTGAGCGAAGCCTGCAGCGCGGCATTCTCGGGGCTATAACAGGCCTTGAGCAACTCGTACGCCTGATCGATGTTCTCGGCGCCCGCCGGCAGCGAAAAGCCGTCGAGCCAGGCAAAGGCGCCTTCCAACGGAGCCATGTAATTGATCGGCTGACCGGCATTCTTCAGTTCGATCATCGGACCGTCCCAGGTCTGACCGAGAACGGCGCCGTTGCGGGCGAACGCGTCATGCAGACTTTTCGCATCGTTCCAGAACGACCGGAACCACCCCTTGCGATCAATAGCGAACGCCGTGATTTCGGACCAGATGCTGCGCATCGTGTCCTCGTCCTTGTAGGCATCCTCGAAAGACGGCAGCTTGCCGACGGATGCGAGGTAGCGGCCGATTCCCGCCATCACGGAGTGCGGACGGCCGGTGATCGCACCTCTGACATCGTCGCGCCACAGGTCGCCGAGACTGAGCCTGCCGTAGGCCGTGTCGAATTGATCGGTCCGGTAGGCCAGCGCTTCGGTGCCCCACAGGTGCGGGAGATGGTAAAGCCCGAGGGTCCAGGTCCAGTCGCGTTCCGACGCTCGCAGGTACCGGGGTTCGATGTTGTCGAGCGGCAGCCTGTGGGGATTCCAGGGTTTCAGCAGGTCGAGACCGCGCCACTGGTCGGCGCGCATCAGGGTCGGTGTCACCAGATCGAACCCGCGGCCACGGGTCGCCTTGATCTTGTTGAGAAGCTGCTCATTGGAGCCGAGATCGGTGATCCGGAGCTTGATGCCGGTCGAACCCTCGAACTTCTTGATGAACGCATCCGGAAAGTATCCGGTCCAGATGAACACCCGGCACTCGCCCGACGACGAGAATGCGTCACGGACCGGCCAAGGTCCGACGGTCGCCGCCGCACCGAGGGCCAGCGAGGAGGCCGCGCCGCGAAGCATCCGCCGTCGCGTAAATGCCCGAGCGGCGCGCGCCGTCTTTTGAGCGGATACCTGAGCGGGCGTACTGCGTGTCATGTCATTCCGAAGGTTTGCGAACCGAAGTCCGCCAGTGTCCCGAAGCGGGATACACCCAAAATCATTCTGATTCCAGATTCTGGTCAGAAGATGGTGGAATTCTGGTTAAATCGCGCCTTCGTTCGTTTTCTCATGAAAACCGGGACGCGGCGTAGGGCCGCATGTCGATGTTCGGCGCTTCCCCGAGGACGAGTTGGCGGATCAACCGCGCGGTCGCCGGCGCGCCGGTCAGGCCAACGTGCTGATGGCCGAAACCGTAGACCACGTTGGCGGCCTCGCGGGAACGATCGATCACCGGCAGGCTGTCCGGCAAGGTCGGCCTGCGCCCCATCCAGGTCAAGGCGCCGCTGGTGTCGAGATCTGGATACATGCGCTTCGCCATGTTGAGAAGATTGTGCACCCGCTGCGGATTTTCCGGTGCGTCGAGACTGGCGAACTCGACTGTTCCCGCGGCGCGGACGCCGTCTTCCATCGGCGTGACGACCGCCTTGAGACCGGCATCCATGACGGGGATCTCGGCCTCGAGGCGCCGGCCCGGGAGCATGGCGTGGTAGCCGCGTTCGGTCTCGAGCGGCAGCGGCTCGCCGAGCATGGCGCTCAGGCGCGCGGAATACGCGCCTGCGGCGATCACCAGCTTGTCGACGGCGAAATCGCCGCGAGCGGTCCTGAGAAGACTGACGCCGGTGTCCGAGCGTTCGATGGCCTCGACTTCCGCCTCGACGATCTCCCCGCCCAGCCGCTCGACCAGCGCGGCGAGCGCCTTGACCAAACGGCCAGGATTGATCGTGTGCCCGACGCCGAGGATATGATGGCCGCCGATGTAGTGCGGAGAAATTCCGGGTACTCTGGCCTGCAGTTCCGCAGCCGACAGATTTTCGAACGCGAAGCCGCGTTCGCCGTCGGCCTCGACCGTCGGCGTATTCGAACGCATTTCCGCCAACGAGTTGTAGGCGTAAATCCATCCGTTGCGGCGAATCAGGTCGGATACGCCGGCTTCCGATGCGAGACGCGTGTAATCGTCGACCGACGACGCCACGAGCATGTGCATGGCCTCCGTGGCGGCATCCTTGTCGCCGAACAGACCATGCCAGCCGAACCGTGTCAGCCACGGCACCAGGCGTGGCAGATAACGGATGCGGATATGCAACGGACCTTGCGGATCGATCAGCCAGCCCGGCACCTTGAGCATGGTCCGGGCGTTGGCCAGCGGCTGCGCCGAGGCGGCGGCGAACACGCCGGCATTGCCGAACGAACAGCCTTCACCCGGCGGCAGCTTGTCGATGACCCGGACGGCACAACCGGCCCTGATCAACTCGAGCGCGGCGGTTATCCCCACGGCACCGGCACCGATCACGGTGACATGCGTTCGACCGTCTTTCGGAAAATCGTTCATCCGCTCCCCAGTCCTTCACGAACGGCCGTCAATCAACGCTTATTCACCTGAACCTGCAAGATTTTTCAGTTTGGCCTCGCGGCCCGGAACCGTAGGGTGCAAGAGATTGCGAGGGCGAATTGCGGAATTTTCACGACATCCGGTGGCGCGACGCCATCTCTCAACCGACCCGCATGGCCTTCGTCGCGCTGTACGGTTTCGAATCGTTCACCAGAGCGTCCCTCGTCACCGTCATACCACTCGCCGCCTATGAACAGCTCGGCGACGCGCAACTGGTCAGTGCGCTGTTCTTCGGCGCCGCGATCGTCGGTCTGTTGTCGAGTTTCCTCGTGCCGTGGCTCGTGCAGACCATTACCCGGCGCGGCGTCGTCACCATGGGCTGTATCATCGGCGTCGGTGCCATGGCCGGTTTCATCACGCAGACCGCCGCCGGACTGGCGGCGGGTATGTGTCTCTCGCTGTTTGCCGGCGCCTGTCTCGAGATCGGCACCAGCACCTACCTGCTCGACACGCTGCCGCGGCGCGAGATGGGCCGGTTCGAGCCGCTGCGCAACATGTTCCTCGGGGTCACGTGGACGATCGGTCCGTTCACCGGTATTTGGCTGCGCACCGAAATCGGGGCGACCGCCCCGTTCTATCTTACCGCGGCGCTGTTTCTTTCGTTTCTAGCCTACTTCTGGATACTGCGGCTGACCGACGCGCCGGCGCTTGCCACGGCCCGCCCGAAACGGGCCAACCCGTTCCTGTTCATTCGGCGCTTCATGAGCCAGCCGAGGCTGCGGCTCGCCTGGATTCTCGCAGCCGGCCGGGCCGGCTGGTGGGGCATGTTCTTCATCTACATGCCGATTTATATCGTCGACGCGGGTTACGGCGAGCAGACCGCCGGGCTCGTCGGCTCCACCGGAACCTTGTTCACCATGCTGTCGGCTATCGCCTACCGCTGGGTCGGACATCTCGGCGCCCGAAGACTGCTGATCGCCGGATACGGTTTGACCGGTCTGGGAACGATCTTGATCGCGGTGTTCGCGGATTTCCCCACGGCGGCGGTCGCCGCCTGTGTCGTCGCCAGTTTCTTCGCGATGCCGATCGACGCCGTCGGCAACAGCCATTTCCTGCGCGCCGTCCATCCCTACGAACGGGCCGAGATGACGACGGTCTTCGCCACCTACCGCTACACGGCACAACTGAGCTTTCCCGGCGCGTTCTCGCTCGTTCTCGGCGTCTTTCAGCTGCCTGCGGTGTTCGTCACCGCAGGCATCGGCATGCTCGGGCTCGCCGGTCTTGCGAGCTACATACCGAAAAGCATGCGTTGAGCCGTCAACCGACGGTGAGCACGATCTTGCCGATGTGCTGGCTGGACTCCATCAGGGCATGCGCCTCGGCCGCCTTTTCGAGCGGGAACTCGGCATGCATGACCGGCCTGATCTGGCCCTTGGCGACCAGCGGCCAGACCTTTTCACGCAGGTTCGCGGCGATCGCCGCCTTGAACGGCACGCTCGAGGCACGCAGCGTGGACCCGGTGATCGTCAGGCGCTTCAGCATCACCGGCAGCAGATCGACCTCGGTCTTCGAGCCGCCGAGGAATGCGATGTAGCATAGCCGACCCTCCGGCCGCAGCGCCTTGATGTTCTTTTGAACGTAGTCGCCCCCGACCATGTCGAGGATGACGTCGAGGCCGCCGTCGGTCTCCGCCTTGGCGACGGCGACGAAGTCCTCATCGCGATAGTTGATCGCGTGATCCGCGCCGAGATCCTCGCACGCCTTGCACTTCTCGGGCGACCCCGCGGTGGCGAACACCTTGGCGCCGAACGCCTTGGCCATCTGGATCGCGGTGGTACCGATGCCCGACGAGCCGCCGTGCACGAGAAAGCTCTCGCCGGGGCTCAGCCCGCAACGGTCGAAGACGTTGTTCCACACAGTAAAGAAGGTCTCCGGCACCGCGCCGGCCTCGGTGATCGACAGACCGTCGGGGACCGGCAGACACTGCGGCGCGGGCGCGACGCAGTACTCGGCGTATCCGCCGCCGGTGACCAGCGAGCAGACCTTGTCGCCGACCGCGACGTCGGTCACGCCCTCGCCGAGCGCGACGACTTCGCCGGCGATCTCGAGGCCCGGAATGTCGGATGCGCCCGGCGGCGGCGGATAGCCGCCCTGACGCTGCAGCACGTCGGGCCGGTTGACCCCTGCCGCCGCGACCTTGATCAGCACCTCGCCCTTGCCGGCCTCCGGCACCGGACGGGTCGCGGGTTTCAACACCTCGGGTCCACCGCTTTCGGTGATCTCGATGACGGTCATGTCGGCGGGTAGCGTGCTCATCTGTTTTCCTTTTGGGTCCTCTTGCGGCAAAAAAATCCGGCCGCGGCGGGTCCCGCGGCCGGACATAGAAAACACAATCGGAAGGATCAGAACAGACCTTCGATCTGGCCCTTCTTGTTGATCATGATCTTGTTGGCCGCCGGAACCCGCGGCAGGCCCGGCATGGTCATGATCTCGCCGGTGATGGCGACGATGAACTCCGCCCCCGCCGACAACCTGAGTTCGCGGACCGGAATGGTGTGTCCGCTCGGCGCGCCCTTGGCGTTGGGATCGGTCGAGAAGCTGTACTGCGTCTTGGCCATGCAAATCGGGAACTTGCCGAAGCCGCCTGTCTCGAGATCGCGGAACTGCCCGGCGACCTTCGCGTCGAAGCTGATGTCCTTGGCGCCGTAGAGCTTCTTGGCGATGGTGCGGATCTTGTCCTCGAGTTTCATGCTGTCGGGATACAGCGGCTTGAACTTCGCTTTGCCGCCGTCGACCAGCCTGACCACGTGCTTCGCCAGTTCCTCGGTGCCGGCGCCGCCGTTGGCCCAGTGGCTGGCGATGATCGCCTCGGCGCCGAGCTTCTTGGCCGTCGCCTTGACCGCCTTGAGCTCCTTGTCGGTGTCGTTGATGAACTGGTTGATGGCAACGACCACGGGCACGCCGAACGACTTCACGTTCTTGATGTGCCGCGCCAGGTTCTCGCAGCCCTTCTTGACCGCCGCGACGTTTTCCTTGCCGAGGTCGGCCTTGGCGACACCGCCGTGCATCTTGAGCGCACGGACCGTGGCGACGATGACCGCCGCGGCCGGCTTGAGGCCCGCCTTGCGGCACTTGATGTCAAAGAACTTCTCTGCACCCAGGTCGGCGCCGAAGCCGGCCTCCGTCACCACGTAGTCGCAAAGCTTCAGCGCGGTCTTCGTCGCGATCACCGAGTTGCAGCCGTGCGCGATGTTGGCGAACGGCCCGCCGTGGATGAACGCCGGGTTGTTCTCGAGCGTCTGCACGAGGTTGGGCATCAGCGCATCCTTGAGCAGCACCGCCATGGCGCCCGGCGCCTCGAGCTCCCTGGCGGTGACCGGCTTGCGCTCGCGGGTGTAGGCAACGACGATGTTGCCGAGCCGGTTGGTCAGATCATCGAGATCGTTGGCGAGGCAGAAGATCGCCATGATCTCCGAGGCGACGGTAATGTCGAAACCGTCCTCGCGGCTGAAGCCGTTGGCCACGCCGCCCAGAGAATTGGCGATCTGGCGCAGCGCGCGGTCGTTCATGTCGACGACGCGGCGGAAGGCGACGCGGCGCGTGTCGATGCCGAGCTCGTTGCCCCAGTAGACGTGGTTGTCGACCAGCGCCGCGAGCAGGTTATGCGCGATGCCGATGGCGTGGAAGTCGCCGGTGAAGTGGAGATTGATATCCTCCATGGGCACGACCTGGGCGTAGCCGCCGCCGGCGGCGCCGCCCTTCATGCCGAAGCACGGGCCGAGCGACGGCTCGCGCAGGCAGATCATCGCCTTCTTGCCGATTCGGTTGAGGCCGTCGCCGAGCCCCACGGTGGTTGTCGTCTTGCCCTCTCCCGCCGGCGTCGGGGTGATCGCGGTCACCAGGATCAGCTTGCCGTCGCGCTTCTTCTTCAGTGAATTGATGAAGTCGAAAGAAACCTTCGCCTTGGTGTGGCCGAACGGCAGCAAGGCGTCCGCCGGAATTCCGATCTTCTCGCCGATCTCGATGATCGGCTGCATCTTCGCTTCGCGAGCGATTTCGATATCGCTTTTTGGCATCGGGGTCCCCCTTCCAGAATCTCGTTTCCGGACACGCGGTCCGGGCTGTCGCCGCCGTCGCCTTCAATCAGGCGACGCGCGGCAGACCCGACTCTTAGGGCAATGGGTTCCGTGCATATGCGTGTTCACGACGTTCCGTTACCTGCAGGCGTCTTAATCGTGGCGGCACCACGCCATGCCGCGGTGCACAAATCAATTCGGTGGACAAGTATCTACTGGTATACATAATACCATAATAGAAATAGCGACAATAACGGGCTTCAACCGCTGAGGCGTCTCGCACGGGGAAAATGGCAAGATTAAAGGGGCAGTTCGATGTGATCGCGGACGTGGCGCGCCAGCGCCAGGGCGTGATTCCGCACCCGCCGCTCGGCGAGTTCGCCGTCGCGCGATTCAATCGCGTCGACGATGGCCTCGTGTTCGGTGACCGACGCGCGGACGCCTTTCGGGTTGAACTCGAGCCGCGCCCTGGCACCACGGATATGGGCATAGAGGTCGTCCGCCATGCGGCGCAACGTGGCGCATTCGGACATGTTGATGATCGAATTGTGGAAGTCGACGTCCCGGCCATCGAACTCGTCGAGATCGGTCTGCGTCGGCTCCGGCCCGTAACCATTGAGCTTGTCGCGCAGCCCGGCGATCGCCTGGTCGCTGGCACGCTCCGTCGCCAGACGCGCGGCCATGCTCTCGACGGCCGCCCAGGCATGGATCATGTCGACGATCTCGTCCTTCGAACGGCGGACGATGTAGACGCCCTTGCGCGGCACGATGCGCACGATCCCGTCGTTCTCGAGACGCGTCAGCGCTTCGCGGATCGGCGTCCGGCTGGTCTCGAGCTCCACCGCAAGCTTGCGTTCGTCGAGCCGAAGATCGACATCCGGATCATAGATATCGATCGCCTCGATCGCCGACTTCAACTGAGCGTAAATGCGGTCCTTAAGACACGCGCGGCCACGAGCGGGCTGAAAGGTCAGCGTCGTTTTCGCCATCGGTTCTCCGCCCCCCCAGGCGGCAATTCCTGTGTGCGTGCCTTCCCCCCCGTGTCCTCAAGGCTTGCGCAGGCGTCTTGTAGCCCCAAACGGCATCGCCTGTCCATTGCCGCGTCCGGATCCGGGCACGGGACGTTCATTGAACAGAGACCGTCGCCTTGCAGGATTTCGCCTGAAAAAAGAAACGCGATAATCGCCGAACATCCTTTCACACATCGTATCGGAAGTTTTAAATCTGCGGGCGAGATCAACGCCCGACCGCTGATCCAGACCGGAGGACGTCAAACACTATGAGCGATTCGAATGCCAACGCCGGCGCCACCGACAGCGCCCAGGGACGGCGAATCCATCCGGGTTCCGGCCGCCGCAAGGCCCCCGTCTTCAACAAGGGCCGCCAGATCCAGGAAACCGCGGTTGCGGAGATCCGCGCCCTGCTCGGCGACCGGCCGCGGCGCCGCGATCTGCTGATCGAGCACCTTCATCTCATCCAGGACACGTACGGCTGCCTGAGCGCCCAGCACCTCGGCGCGCTCGCCGACGCGATGAAACTGTCGATGACGGAGGTCTACGAGGTCGCGTCGTTCTATGCCCACTTCGACATCGTGCTCGAGGGCGAGACGGCGCCGCCGGCGGTAACGATCCGGGTCTGCGACAGCCTGACCTGCGAGATGATGGGCGCGCAGAAGCTGATGGCCGAACTGGAAAAGGACGCCGGCGCCGATGTCCGCATCGTGCGCGCCCCGTGCATGGGCCGCTGCGACAAGGCACCGGTCGCCGAAGTCGGTCACAACCACATCTGCAAGGCCGACGCGGCAACGCTGCTGGCGGCCGCCGAAGCGCGCGACACCCATCCGCACAATCCCGCCTACAAGTCGTTCGACGACTACGTGGCCGAGGGCGGTTACGCTTTCCTGAAGGCCTGCCTCGCCGGCGACAAGGACCCCGAGGCCATGGTCCAGACCATGAAGGATTCCGGCCTGCGCGGTCTCGGCGGTGCCGGATTCCCGTCGGGCCTGAAGTGGGACATCGTCCGCAAGCAGCCGAAACCCCGGCTGTTCGCCATCAACGGTGACGAGGGCGAGCCGGGCACGTTCAAGGACCGGCATTACCTCGAGACCAACCCGCACCAGTTCATCGAGGGCGCGCTGATCGCCGGCTGGTGCGCCGAGGTCGAGACGATCTACATCTACATCCGCGACGAGTACCCTGGTGTCATCGAGGTTCTCGAGAGCGAGCTCGCCCGGGTCCAGCAGGAGAACCTGACCGGCGGTATCGGCATCGAGGTCCGCCGCGGCGCCGGCGCCTACATCTGCGGCGAGGAATCGGCGATGATCGAGAGCATCGAGGGCAAGCGAGGCCTGCCGCGCAACCGCCCGCCGTTCCCGTCGGAGCGCGGCCTGTTCGGCCTGCCGACGCTGACCCACAACGTCGAGTCGGTCTACTGGGTGCCGGTCATCATGGACAAGGGCGCCGAGTGGTTCGCCGCCCAGGGCAAGGGCGACCACAAGGGCTTCCGCTCGTACTCGGTTTCTGGCCGGGTCAAGAACCCGGGCGTCGTGCTGGCGCCAGCCGGTGTCAGCGTCAACGAACTGATCAACGACTACTGCGGCGGCATGCAGGACGGCCACACCTTCAAGGCCTACCTGCCGGGCGGCGCATCCGGCGGCATCCTGCCGGCCGACAAGGGCGACGTGGCGCTCGACTTCGGCGGCGAGCTCGCCGAGCTCGGCTGCTTCGTGGGCAGCCACGCGGTTGTCATTCTGTCCGACAAGGACAACATGAAGGATACGGCGCTCAACCTGATGCGCTTCTTCGAGGACGAGAGTTGCGGCCAGTGCACGCCGTGCCGCAACGGCACCGAGAAGGCGGTCAAGCTGATGTCCGAAACGAAATGGAACACCGACCTGTTGAATGAACTGAAGACGGTGATGATGGATTCGTCGATCTGCGGCCTCGGACAGGCCGCGCCGAACCCCATCCTCAGCGTGATGAAGTTCTTCCCGGAAGAGATCTAAGGGGCAATCTCATGAGCGATATCGTCAAGTTCACACTGAACGGCAAAGAGGTCGAGGCCCAGCCCGGCGAGACGATCTGGCAGGTTTCCGACCGGCTCGGCATCGAGGTGCCGCACCTGTGCTACTCCCCGGAACCGGGTTACCGCGCCGACGGCAACTGCCGCGCCTGCATGGTGGAAGTCGAGGGCGAGCGCGTGCTCGCCGCTTCGTGCATCCGCAAGCCGACCGAGGGCATGGTGGTGAACACCGCGTCCGAGCGCGCCAAGAAGAACCGCGAGCTGGTCTTCGAGCTGCTGGTCGCCGACCAGCCGGAACGCGCCACCTCGCACGACCCGGATTCCAAGTTCTGGAACTGGGCCGACAAGGTCGGCGTCGACTCCTCACGCTTCCCCAAGGGCGAACGGCCGAAGGCCGACAACAGCCACACCGCGATGGCGGTGAACCTCGACGCCTGCATCAACTGCAACCTGTGCGTCCGCGCCTGCCGCGAGGTCCAGGTCAACGACGTCATCGGCATGGCCTACCGCGGCCACGGCGCCAAGGTCTCGTTCGACTTCGACGATCCGATGGGCGACAGCACCTGCGTCGCCTGCGGCGAGTGCGTCCAGGCGTGCCCGACCGGCGCGCTGATGGAGGCCAACCTGCTCGATGATGCGGGCACGCGCACCGAGTACGCCGACCGCGTCGTGCATTCGCTGTGCCCGTTCTGCGGCGTCGGCTGCCAGACCGAGGTGCACGTCAAGGACGACAAGATCATCCAGGTCGACGGCCGCCCGGGTCCGGGCAACGAGAACCGGCTCTGCGTCAAGGGCCGTTTCGGCTTCGACTACATTCACCACGACGGCCGCCTGACCAAGCCGCTGATCCGCCGCGACGACGCGCCCAAGGCGTGGGACATGCAGATGAAGGACGGCGACTGGTCGTCGGTGTTCCGCGAAGCGACCTGGGAAGAGGCGCTCGACCGCGCCGCGGGCGGTCTCAAGGCGATCTACGAGAAGCAGGGCCCCAAGGGCATCGCCGGGTTCGGCTCGGCCAAGGGATCGAACGAGGAAGCGTATCTGTTCCAGAAACTGATCCGCACCGCGTTCCACACCAACAACGTCGATCACTGCACGCGGCTGTGCCACGCGTCGTCTGTCGCCGCGCTGATGGAATGCGTGTCGTCCGGTGCCGTTTCGGCGCCGTTCACGGCGGCCAAGGACGCCGAGTGCATCATCGTCATCGGCGCCAACCCGGCGCAGAACCATCCGGTCGCCGCGACCTTCTTCAAGCAGGCGGCGAAGCGCGGCGCCAAGCTCTACATCATGGATCCGCGCGGCCAGATGATGTCGCGCCACGCGACCGAGCACCTGCACTTCAAGCCGGGTTCGGACGTCGCCATGCTGAACGCGCTGATCAACGTCATCGTCACCGAGGGACTGGTCGACGAGCAGTACGTGCAGGCCAACACCGAGGGCTTCGATCAGCTCAAGGAGAAGATCAAGGACTTCCCGCCCGAGAAGATGGCCGAGGTCTGCGGCATCGACGCGGACACCCTGCGCGAGGTCGCCCGCACCTACGCCAAGTCTTCCGCCTCGATCATCTTCTGGGGCATGGGCATCTCGCAGCACGTCCACGGCACGGACAACTCGCGCTGCCTGATCACGCTGGCCCTGATCACCGGCCAGATCGGCCGCCCGGGCACCGGCCTGCATCCGCTGCGCGGCCAGAATAACGTGCAGGGCGCGTCGGACGCCGGGCTCATCCCGATGGTCTATCCCGACTACAAGTCGGTCGAGGACGAGGAAACCCGCAAGCGCTACGAGGAGTTCTGGGGCACTGACCTCGATCCCAAGCGCGGCCTGACCGTCGTCGAGATCGTCAACGCGATCCACGCCGGCGAGATCAAGGCGATGTACGTCGAGGGCGAGAACCCGGCGATGTCGGATCCGGACCAGAAGCACGCCCGCGAAGCGCTGGCGATGCTCGACCACCTCGTCGTGCAGGACATCTTCATGACCGAAACAGCGTGGCACGCCGACGTCGTGCTGCCGGCCTCGGCGCACGCCGAAAAGACCGGCTCGTTCTCGAACTCCAACCGCCAGGTCCAGCTCGCGCGCATCTGCGTGCCGATGCCGGGCGACGCGCGCCAGGACTGGTGGATCATCCAGGAGATCGCCCGCCGCCTCGGCCTCGACTGGAACTACACCGGTCCGGCCGACGTCTTCGCCGAGATGAAGCACGTGATGCCGTCGCTCGACAACATCACGTGGGAACGTCTCGAGAACGAGAACGTCGTCACCTACCCGTGCGACGATCCGACCAGCTTCGGCAACGAGATCATCTTCGCCGACGGCTTCCCGACCAAGTCGGGCCGCGCCAAGATCGTGCCGGCCGACATCATCCCGCCGGACGAACTGCCGGACGAGGAGTATCCGCTGGTGCTGACCACCGGACGCATGCTCGAACACTGGCACACCGGCTCGATGACGCGGCGCGCGACCGTGCTCGACAGCCTCGAGCCGGAAGCGGTCGTCAGCCTCAACCGCAAGGACATGGAACGCCTCGGCTTCCGGCCCGGCGACATGGCCAACGTGGTGACCCGGCGCGGCACCATCACGCTGACCGTGCGCCAGAACCCGAATTGCCCGGAAGGACTGGTCTTCATCCCGTTCTGCTTCGCCGAAGCGCCGGCCAACGTGCTGACCAACCCGCAGCTCGATCCGTTCGGCAAGATCCCCGAGTTCAAGTTCTGCGCGGCGCGCGTGGAGCGGGCCGAAACCCAGGTTGCAGCGGAATGACGTGAGGTAACGCCGCGACTTCGCTGACAGCAAAAAGCCCCGCTTCGGCGGGGCTTTTTTGTCGGCACCGGAGGGATGCCGGTTTCGTCGATTGACCGCCATCCGATTTCTAGCGATGGTTGTCGAAACGACGCCCTGCCCCGGACTGCATCATGACCTTTCGTGCACTTCTGATCCCTTTCCTTGTCGTGTTTTTGAGCGGTTGCGTGACCGGCCCGGGCGGACGCCACGGCGTATTCCTGTCCGGCAGCGACGAGCTTGCCCAGCCAAAGCCAGTCTACGGCGGAGAGCTCTCTGCTTTTCGTACGGACGCAAAGCAGGTCATCGAACCTGTGCAAGGTGCGATACTGATTTTATTTGTCCCCGAGTACGTGTACCAAATTTCTGAGAGCAAGCCGGAGCCGTACTGCAACGCCCAAACGGGGCTGCCGTCGCTTGACAAACTTCCCGATGTGCTAGGCACCCTAGTCGCTGAGAATAGAGAGTACGTACTTTATTACTTTTGCACAGGGATCAAGTACTCGATAACGGAGGCACATCGCGCAAGAAACGTCATTAGGCCACCGACGTGGATCAGTTTGCAATTTGCGGAGGAAATTGCTTCCCGCCTCGAGATGTTTGTTGATCTTGGAGTCGATCGGAAGCGGATCATCATCGCGGGCGTAAACAATGGCGCGACCTCTGCAATACTGGCAACGTCTCAACTTGACGAACCGAACGCAGGTTTCATCGCTCTCTCCCCAGCGCTCTGGTTGCGTGATTACAAAGGCTTCAACGCTTACTCAGGAGAATTGTCACTACACGCGCACACGTTCCAAAGGCAGGAAGAGTTCTACTGGAAATGGCGGGAGCGAATCGATGAAAACCGCTCGGTACGAGGCATTGTATTCTTAAACCCTGATGACGAAGTTTCGGAGAGTTTCAGGTTCAACTTCTTCAACAGCATTCATGGTATAGTACGAGTGGTTGCTTCACCAAAAGGTTGCACAGAATTAACGCCAAGCGTGTACTACACGTCAGGAATCTGCTTCAAACGCCGGTACGCGCGCTACCTCGGGGACGTAATCAACTTCCTCGTCGAGAACCCTGACAGTCTGCCGTCCGCACACCTCTTGCCGCCACCAAACTTTGATTAATCGTTAGACTTCAAACGTGGCACACGGCGAGGCCGCGTTTCTCGAGGTACTTCTGGTGATAGTCCTCGGCCCGCCAGAACGTCTGCGCGGGTTCGATCGAGGTCGCCACGGGCTTCGGAAACGCACCCGATTCGTCGAGCACCCGGCGTGACGTCTCGGCGCGTTCGCGCTGCTCCTCGTCGTGGGCGAAGATCACGGTGCGGTACTGGGTGCCGAAGTCGGGGCCCTGGCGGTTGACCTGGGTCGGGTCGTGGCTGCGCCAGAAGATCTCGAGCAGCTGCTGATAGCTGACTTTGGCCGGATCGTAAGTCACCTGGACGACCTCGACGTGGCCGGTCCTGCCGGTGCACACGGTGCGATAGTCGGGATCGTCGACGTCGCCGCCCATGTAGCCGACGGCCGTTTCGACGACGCCGTCGACCTTGCCGAAGGTCACTTCCGGACCCCAGAAGCAACCCATGCCGAATGTCGCTTTTTCCATGGTCGGTCTCTCCCGCTTGATCGACAAACATATGGCGCAGCCGGACACGGCTTTCAAGCTGGCGCCGCCCCTGTACACGGACTATTGATCGACCATGAGCGAGCGCGCCGCCCACCGGTTCATGCCCTGGATCCTCCTCCTCGTCGCCGGCGTGCCGTGGGGCGCGACCTTCGTGCTCACCATCCTCGCCGTCGAGCGCGGCGACCATCCGGTCGGCATCACCTTCTGGCAGACCGCCATCGGCGCGGTCGCGCTGTTCGTCTTCAATGCGGCACGCGGCAAGCCCTGGATCCCGCTGTCCGCCGCGCACGTCCGCTTCTATGCCGTGTGCGGCGTGCTCGGCACGGCGCTGCCGACGATCTCTTTCTTCTACGCCGCCGAGTACGTGCAGGCGGGCGTGCTGTCCCTGTCGACGGCGACCGTGCCGATGACGACCTTCGCGCTCGCCTTCGTGCTGCGCATGGAACGCTACGAAACGCTCCGCATGCTGGGGCTGATGCTCGGCTGCGCGGCGATCGCCATGATCACCGTCCCGGAGACCAGCCTGCCCGACCCGGAGGCCTGGTTCTGGGTGCTGGTCACCGTCGTCGGCGCGACGTGCTATTCGCTCGAGAACGTATTCATCGGCCGCTCCTACCCGGGCGACGACGACCCCTTCGTCATCCTCGCCGGCATGCTGATCGCGGCCTTGCTGCTGCTGACCCCGGTGGTGATCGTCAGCGACGGTTTCATGGTGCCGGCGTGGCCGCTCGAAACCGTCGAATGGTCGATCATCGGCATGGGCATCATCAATGTCATGGCCTACGGACTGTTCATCCACATCATCAACGTCTCCGGACCGGTGTTCGCCAGCCAGATGGGCTATGTCGTCACGCTGGCCGGCGTTGCCTGGGGCATGATCGTGTTCGGCGAGCAGCACTCGCTGTGGTTCTGGGGCGCCCTTGTCGCGATGATGGCCGGCCTCACCCTCGTGCGGCCGCGCGAGTCGGACGGCGCGCCGATCGCGGTCGCGCATCCCGGCGACCATCTCGCGGACCAGGTCCCGCTCATCGGCGACGAGCCGGACGAACCCAAGACCTGACGAGATCCGACGTCTATTTCCTGCGGGTCGATACCGCGCGGCCGGACCAGTCGGGAAGCGCGGCGACGGCGGCGGCCTCGAGGCCGGCGACCACGTCGTCGGGCATCGGCGTGACGCCGCCCGCCCGCGTGTCGAAGTGCAGCAGAAGGCATTCGAACGTCGCGCGCTCGGTGCTGTCGACGGTCATGACGTGCGCGATATGCAGCTTCTTCGGCTCGACGCCGAGGATCAGGCTCTCGATCTCGAGCATCGCCGGGGCGCGCACTTCCTGCAGGTAGCGGATATGGCTCTCGACCGTGTAGAGCGCGCAGCCGGTCTCGTCGAAGTAGTCGGTGCCGACGCCGAAGTGCGCCTGCAGCGGCCACGTCGCATTGGAGAACGCGACGAGGTAGTAGCCCTCGTTGAGGTGGCCATAGGCGTCCAGCCAAGTGTCCTGAACCGGTTCGGCGTGGAGTTTCAGCGTCGTCATGACGGGACAGTAGCGCAGTGCCCCGGATCGTGACTAGTCTTGTGACATGCCTGGTGAACCGGACCCCCTGGCCGAACGCGCCCTGGAACAGATCGCCCGCGACATGACCGGCCCGTCGGGCGCGCCGCTCGTCGTTTCGGATCTCGCGTTCGTCGCCCGCGGCGAGGTCTTCACCGTCTACCGCGGACGGCTGGCCGACGATACGCCGGTCGGCGTCAGGATCGTGCCGGAGCACTGGTTCTCGGGCGCGCCGGTCGACGAGTACGCGGCCATCCCCCCCGCCGACATCATCCGCCAGGAAGCCCTGCTCTCGACCCACTGCCGCACGCACGGCATTCCGGCGCCGGAAATCCACGGCCGCTCGCTGCACGGCGACGACACGACGCCGGGCCTCGACCTGATCGTCTACCAGTGGCTGGAGGACGACGGCGCGTGGGCCGCGCCCGCCGCCATCGGCGAGCTCCTGCGCAAGATTCATGCGCTCAACCCGCCCGCCTTCGAGCCGGTCCGCCAGCGGGGTCTCAGCTTCGAGCAGGCCGTCGCGCGGCGCACCCGGGATTCGCTCGCCGATCTGCAACGCCGCACCGGCGCCAGCTTTACGATGCCCGACGGCGAGACCCTTCGCATCTATCTCGGCTGGCCCGACCGCAAGACCTCGCTTCTGCACATGGGCCTGAAGCCCGGCAACCTGATGTCCGTCGGCGGCCAGATATCCGGCGTCATGGGCTGGTGCGAGGCGCTGATCGGACCGCCGACGTTCGAGCTCCTGTCGCTCGACGAGCGTGGTCTACTGGGCGACTCGTTTCTCGGCGGATACAGCGGATACGACATGTTCCACGCGCCCGCCGCGGTAGAGATCGCGTTTCGCCTGGCGTCGGCCGTGCGGCTCGCCGAACAGACCCTCGACCACGGCCGAGACGATGCCGCCGTTCGCCGCGCCATCAACCGGATCGCCCACCTGACGGAACGCTTCGCCGCCGAAAGCGCCGGCTGAACGGTCCGCTCAGTCGCGGTAATCGAAATCCACGCTGACCGGCACCAGGCCACGCACGGCGTTGGTCAGGATGACCGCATCGGCCGCCCGCAGGTTGTCGAGCGTGAGGATACGCTCCTGCGCGCCGTGATCGGCGAGCAGCTCGGCGCGCATCACGCCGGGCAGCAAACCGCAGTCGAGCGGCGGCGTCACCAGCTCGCTGCCGAACCGCGCGAAGACATTGCTGATCGCGCCTTCGGCGACCTCGTCGCGGTCGTTCAGGAAGATCACGTCGAAACCGTTCTCGACGCCGCCGAGGCGGGCGCGTTCGAGGTCGTAGATCTTGCGCCGGGTCGTCTTGTGGCGCAGCAGCGGATCGTCGGCCGGCAGGCGGACGTTGGCGACGATCGCCGTCGGCGCTTCGGGCAGCGGCGACAGCGGCACGGTATCGATCGTCAGTGCGCCGTCGGGCTGCAGCACGAGGCGGACCTTGCTCGGCCCGTAGACGTTCCGCAGCGCCTCCATGGCCCGGACCTCGATGACGTGCTTGTCGCAGGGAATGCCCAGTTCACCGGCGCTGGCAAACAGCCGCTCCAGGTGACGCTGGAGCCTGGGCGCCCCGCCGACACTGGCGAAGATGCTCTCGATCAGCCCGACCCCGACGCTCATGCAGTCGACGCCCCGACATCCGGCCCGGCATTCGGCCCAACCTCCGGCCCGCCCTCACGCTCGCCGCGCGGCGCCAGGGCGCGGCGCAGGAACCGGGCCTTGAGCAGGCATTCGGCGTATTCGCCCTCGGCACTCGAATCGGCGACGACGCCGGACCCGATGCCGAGCACGGCACGCCCGGACGCCGGCAGTTGCACGGTGCGGATCGGCACCGAGAACGCCATGTCCCGCCCGGGCGTGATGTAGCCGATCGCCCCGGTGTAGATGCCGCGCGGGCGGTCCTCCAGTTCGGCGATGATCTCCATCGCCCGGATCTTCGGGGCGCCGGTCACCGACCCGCACGGGAAGATGTGGCCCATGATGGTCTCGAGCGAGGTATCCGGGTCGATCTCGGCGGAGACGTGCGACACCATCTGATGGACCGTCTGATAGCGCTCGACGCGATAGAGCTCGTCGACCCGGACGCTGCCGATCCGCGCGAGTCGTCCGAGGTCGTTCCTGATCAGGTCGACGATCATCAGGTTTTCGGCCCGGTTCTTCGGATCGGCGCGCAGGCCCGCCGCGATGGCGTCGTCCTCGACCGCATCGAAGCCGCGCGCGGCCGTGCCCTTCATCGGGCGGGATTCGATCCGCGACCCGGACTTGCGAAAGAACAGCTCGGGCGACAGCGAGGCCGCCTTTAGGTCCGGCAGATCGACCACGGCGCCGAACGACACCGCCTGTTGACCCATCAGTCTGGCATAGAGCGGCCACACGCCGTCCGGCCAGTCGAAGCAGGCCGGGAACGTGAAGTTGACCTGATAGATGTCGCCGGCGTGGATGTAGTCCAGCGCGCGGTGCAGCTTGGCGACGTAGCTCGCCGCCGTTTCACCGTACTCGAGACGGACATCGCCGGCCTCGCCGGCCGGAGGCATTTCGCCACACCGCGCGGCGACGATCGACGCCGCCCTCGACGGCTCGACGATCTCGTCGCCGCGGAAGGCGCCGACCTGCATCAGCGGCGCGTCGAAGGCCGGGGCCCGCTGTTCCAGCTTGGGCTCGAGAAAGTAGCCGAGCTCGTAGGCAAAGCCGCCGGCTACCGTGAGGCCGGCTTCGAGCGCCCGCTCGATGCGGGCGAAGGACCCGGCGATATCGTCCGGTTCGCGACAGGTGATGATTTCTTCGCAATCGGTCAGCCAGCGCGAACCGCGACCGCGGCCACCCGTCTCCGGTTGCGACTCGTGAAGCAGAATGCACGGCCGATCGTCTGTCTCGGTGGATACGGGTGTCATGTCTTGTCGTGCTAGGTCCCGGTGCCCGCGACCGTCTGCGCAACGTTCGTGTTGATGTCGTCGACGATCTTCGGCATGGCCCTGCCGAGCCTTTCCAGTGCGTTTTCGACCGCGTCCTCGTCCTCGACGTCGATGGCGACCTCGAGGTCCCTGGCCGGGTTGTGAACTTCCCACATCCGCAACGTACCGGCGAGCCCTTTCAGCGAGTGCGCCGTTCGTTTCGCAACCTCCCGGTCGTCTTCGAGTTCGGATTTCACCTGGTCGACGACGCCTTGATAGCGCTCGACGAAGCGGACCAGAAGCTTGTCGATCGCCTCCTTCGGCAGGCCGAGCTGCGACGCCGCGTGTTCGGCGCTGAACGGCCCTTCGGCGGACTGTGTCTTGATCGACGCCATGTCGACCGGTTCCGACGCCGCGGCCGCCGCCATACTCGCGTTGTCCTGCGCGACCTCGTGATCGACCGCCGCGGTGTGTGGATCCATCCACTTGTTGATGGTCGATATCAGCGAGCGCGGGTCGATCGGTTTCGTGATGTGATCCTGCATACCGACCGCGAAACAGCGTTCGCGCTCTTCCTTCATGGCATGGGCTGTCATCGCCAGGACTGGAAGGGAGGCACAGTCGGGCTCGTCGCGAATCAGTTTCGTCGCCTCCATTCCGTCCATCACCGGCATCTGGATATCCATCAGCACGGCGGCGTAGCGGCCGGGGTCTGCCGTTACGGTCTCGACCGCGACCTTGCCGTTGTTGGCGACATCGACGGCAAAGCCGGCGCGCTCGAGAATCTCGGTCGCCACCATCTGGTTGAGTTCGTTGTCCTCGGCGAGCAACAGGCGTGCACCGCGAACCGACGCCTGAAGGACCTCATCCTCACGCTCCGCCTTTGCCGCCGCGGGCCGGGCCGTGCCGCCGACGAAACCGTCTTCGGCGAAGATCGAACCCAGCTTGTCGATCAGGGCCGACATGTTGATCGGCTTTGCCAGGTATCCCTGGATCGTCAACGGATCGATCCTGGAACGGACGTCGTCCATGGCATAGGCCGAGATCATCACGATCGTCGGCGTCGCGTTGTAGCCATCCAGTTCGCGAACCTTTTCGGCCATTCCGACACCGTCGATCCCCGGCATGTGCCAGTCGATCAGCAACAGGTCGTACAACTTGCCGTCGGCCTCGTCCTTCACCAGGAGATCGAGGCCCTCCCGCGCCGACGCCGCCGTTGTGACGTTGAAGCCGAGGTGCTCGAGGCCCTCGGCCACGACCTGGCGGGCGGTGTCGACGTCGTCGACGACGAGAACGTTCATTTTTGCCGGCTCGATCTGCGCGCGCAGTTTGTGCTGCTCGCCCCCCGCCCCGACGCCAAACTCGACACTGAAGCTAAAGGTGCTGCCCTTGCCGGGCTGGCTGTCGACCTCGATCTGGCCGCCCATTGCGGATACCAGCCGGCTGCAGATCGTCAGACCCAGGCCCGTCCCGCCGAACCGCCGGGTCGTCGAACTTTCGGCCTGGGTAAACGCATCGAACAGGTTCTGTATCTGGTCTGAATCCAGGCCGATGCCGGTATCGGTGACCGCGAACCGGATGGTCGCCTTGTCGTCGGTGCCGCCGGCCCTCTCGACCTTGACGACGATCTCGCCCTCTTCGGTGAACTTGACGGCGTTGTTCGTGATGTTGGTCAGGACCTGGCCTAGCCTGAGCGGATCGCCGATCAGGGTTTGCGGAATGTCCGGGTCGACGTCGAACACGACCTCGAGCATTTTTTCATCCGCCTTGATCGTGACCAGGTCCGAGAGGTTGTTCAGGACGTCCGCCATGTTGAACGGCACGTGCTCGAGTTCTAGCTTACCGGCCTCGATCTTCGAGAAGTCGAGAATGTCGTTGATGATGCCCAGCAGGTTGCGCCCGGCGCTCCTGATCTTCGTCAGGTAATCGCGCTGCTTCGGGCTGAGTTCCGTCCTCAATGCCAGACCGCTGAGGCCGATGACCGCGTTCATCGGCGTCCGGATTTCGTGGCTCATGTTGGCAAGGAACTCGGACTTCGTCTTGCTTGCGGCTTCCGCGGCTTCGCGGGCCCTGTGAAGCTCGGTGATGTCGTTGACGGTCGTCACCACCCCGCCGTTCTCCGCCCGCCGCCGCCGGACCGAAAATATTCGTCCGTCCGGTGTCCGGTCCTGCAGGGTCTCGTCGGTCGGGTTTCGCAGGGAATCGATGCGGCGCGCCACATGGGCCGCGGTCGAGCCCGGACCGTAGTATCCGTTGCTGGCCAGGAACATCAGTACGTTCGGATAGTAGGCGCCGGGCTGCAGTAGATCCGCTGGGATGTTGTAAACCTTGCCGAAGCCGCTGCTGCAGAAAATGATCTCCAGGTCGGCGTTGGTGTAGATCAGGCCGCCCGGGAGGCTGTCGAGCGCGATTTGAAGCTGCGCCTCGCGCTCGGCCAGTTCCCGTTCGGCCCGCCTGAGTCCCGTGACGTCCTGGATTACACCCACCCAGATATCCCGGCCCATCGAGATGTCGAGCAATGGTTCGCAGTGCTCGGATATGAACTTCTCATGACCCTGAGGCGTGACGATCCGGTAGTCGATCTGGTAGGCGGCGGACTCCTCGTTCGCCCGGTCGTAGGCGGCCCGGACCGCGTCGCGATCGTCGGGATGGACCAGCCGTTCGATCCAGTCACCGAGATCCAGCGTCCTGGCGTCCGTATCGTCTTGTCCCGTGATCTTCAGATACTCGTCGGACAGATAGGTCACGCGGTCCGCCGACTCGTCCCATTCGAAGTGGCCGATCTTCGCGATCCGCGCACCCTGCGCGTTTCGTGTCTCCGCGAGACGCAGTTCGCGAACCTGATCACGGAGCAGCGCTTCCTTCGCCATGATTTCGCGCTCGGCACGGCGCAAGTTCGTGACGTCCTGCACGACGCCTGTCCAACGCCTCGACGACTTGTCCTTGTCGGTGATCGGTTCGCAATGCTCTAGCAGGTGCCGTACACGACCATCCGCAAGGATGATCCGGTACTCAACCGTATAGGGCATCCGATCGATTAACGATCGTTCGTAAATCTTGTTGTAGGCCTCGGCGTCGTCGGGGTGCATGTGTTGTGCGATGTAGTCTTCGACCGATTCTTCGATGATGTCGTGATCCGCGTTCGACCCGGAGAAGGTTCCGCAAATGATGTCCAGATACTCCGGCGACAGGAAAACGGCCTTGTTCGCACGGTCATCCCACTCGAAATGGCCGACCCTCGCTATGCGTGACGCTTGTCCGAGTCGCTCCCCGGTCTTTGTCAACTCGGCAACCTTACGGCGCAGAATTCCAACGACGGGAACCAGAACGAACAGGAACACCAGCCCGATCACCAGAAACTCCGCGTAGCGGGTCAGCGTCTGCGCCGTGTTGATCCGCTGCACGCCGGCATCGCCTTCGCTCTCGAACGCGGAAACCGCCGCGTCGAGCGACGCCAGCAATTCGTGCCGGGCGGCAAGGTTCATTTCGCCGAGTACCGTGTCGAGTTCGTTTTCGGGCAACGGATCGCCCGCGACGTGACCGAGGAGACGCCGGGCGTTGGCGACGAAATCGCGAACTTTCTGGTCGAGATCGTGGGGCGGTTCGAAATAGACGCGCCGCAGGCTCTCTGCGTCAATCCCCGGCACGCCGATCTCTGCCGATCCGTTGACGAGGGCGTCGTGTGACGTATCGAACAGATCGATTGCCTGCTTCAGCCTGTCGATCGAGTCCGGCGCGGGATCCGCAATGACACGGTTCGCGAGCAGCGTTATCCGCTGGGACAGCATGCGTTGCCGTCCGCTGACGTTGATGACGCGGCCGCTGCTCTCATGCTCCTCGATCAGGTCTTCGCTGAGAAACTGCGAGACCGTCGGCGGCAGGGCGATGACCATCATTGCCGCAACGAAAACCCAGATTAGATACTTGCGAACGAAGGAATCGCTGTCGGGGGTGGTGTCCATGACCGCGAATCTAGCGCGTACAGTCGCCACAGACCACGAAATTCATGAATTATCCCAAGGACATCTAAGCCCTGCAATACGTGCCGCCATAGCGACCGAAGACGATCAGAGCGGGCGCTCGGGCGAACCCGTCCGCTGGCTTTCCTCCCACCCCTCGACCTCGAATGCATCGGCATTGGACGGCGCCAGCATGCCCTTGCCGAGCACGTGATCCGCGCCCTTTTCTCCGATCATGATCGTCGGTGCGTTCAGGTTGCCGTTGGTGATGAACGGCATGATCGAGGAATCGATGACGCGAAGTCCCTCGATCCCGCGGACGCGCGTTTCCGGATCGACCACCGCCATCGGATCGGTCCCCATCTTGCACGTACCGCACGGGTGATAGGCGGTTTCGGCGTGGTGGGCGACGAAATCGTCGATCTCGTCGTCGGTGTTGACGTCGGCTCCAGGCAGCAGCTCCTTGCCGCGATACGCGTCGAACGCCGGTTGCGCGAAGATTTCCCGCGTCAGTCGGACGCCGTCGCGGAACACCTGCCGGTCGTACTCGTCGTCGAGGTAGTTGAAGAACAGACGCGGCGCGTCCTGCGGATCGGCGGATCGCAGCGTCAGGCGGCCGCGGCTCTTCGGCTTGTTGGGGCCGAGATGCGCCTGGAATCCGTGGCCCTTGGCGGCGCTCGACCCGTCGTAGGCGATGGC
The DNA here is from genome assembly GCA_040219295.1 of Rhodospirillales bacterium. Lineage (GTDB taxonomy): Bacteria > Pseudomonadota > Alphaproteobacteria > Rhodospirillales > Casp-alpha2 > JAVJST01. The sequence goes on along the minus strand of JAVJST010000001.1, from coordinate 50,852 downwards.
GCCCGCGGCGAAGTGGTACTGGATGTCCGGATACGGAATGCCGGGCCGGCTGCGGATGTAGCCGTTGGACTCGAAATGGTTGGTGGCGCCGAGTCCGTCCTTGAACAGGATCCAGCGCAATCCGATCCACGCCTTGCTGAGCGGGTTGAGGACGCCGTTCAGACTGATCGGCTGGGTGCATTCCTGCTGGCACCAGACTTCGAGGTGATCGTGCAGGTTCTCGCCGACACCGGGCAGGTCGTGCACCACATCGATGCCGTGTTCACGCAGATGCGCCGCCGGCCCGATACCGGAAACCATCAACAGCTTCGGCGAATTGACCGGTCCGGACGAGAGAATGACTTCCTTGCTCGCCTTGGCCTGGACGACTTGTCCCGCCTTGTTGACGTACTCGACGCCTGTCGCGCGCTTCCCTTCGAACAGGACCCGGCGGGTCAGGGCATGCATCTCGAGGCGCAGGTTCGGCCGCTTGAGGCTCGGTTTCAGGTAGGCGTTGGCCGTCGACCAGCGGACACCGTTCTTCACGGTCATGTCCATCCGGCAGAAGCCTTCCTGCTGATAGCCGTTGTAGTCGTCGGTGATGGGGTAGCCCGCCTGATGACCGGCGTCGATGAACGCCTTGTAGAGCGGGTTCTTCATGTTGTTGCCGTTGCAGGTATGGAGTTCGCCGCCTGATCCGCGATACTCGTCGCCACCGTAACCGCAATCCTCGGCGCGGCGGAAGTACGGCAGCACGTCGCGATAGGCCCAGTGGGTCGCGCCCATTTGCTCCCAGTCGTCGAAGTCGCCACGGTTGCCGCGCACGTAGACAAGACCGTTGATCGACGACGACCCGCCGATCACCTTGCCGCGCGCCTGGTGGATCGAGCGGCCCGCCAGTCCGGGTTCCGGCTCGGTATAGAAACCCCAGTCGAAACGCTTCATGTGCATCGGAATGGCGAGCGCCGTCGGCATCTGGATGAAGATCGAGTTGTCCTTGCCGCCGTACTCGAGGATCAGGACCCGGTGGGACGGGTCCTCGCTCAGGCGCCGGGCGAGAACCGAACCGGCCGAGCCCGCGCCGACGATAATGTAATCATATGTGTCCATGTGAATTTCGTCGCACGGGGGCGGGTTTCCGGTCAATGGTGACGGTGGTCACGACGGACGTGCCGACGCTGTCTCAAACAGGGGAGTTGCCCTCACAGGCGGACCGGGGCATTGATGCGCCATGACGGATAACGGTTCCAGCATCAGCGGCATCCTGTTCGACAAGGACGGCACGCTGATCGACTACCACGAAAGCTTCATGCCCTTGAACTGGCGCATGGCGAAGAACCTCGCTCGTGGTGACGACGCGCTGGCCCGTCATCTCATGCTGATCGGCGGATGGGATCCCGAAACCGACCGCATCAAGCCGGGCACGCCCCTCGCCGCCTGGACGCTGGCTGAAATCGCCGAGTTCTACCACGACGAGACAGCCATCGATGATCCGGCGGAGACCCTCTCCATCGTCGTGCAGGCGTCCGAGACCGGCCCGGCGGAAGCTGTCGCCGTCACCGACCTGCCGGCCGTGCTCGGCCCGTTCAAGGACATGGGCCTGAAACTCGGCATCACGACCAGCGATCACACCGCGGCGGCGCGGGCGACGGTCGAACGCTTCGGCATCGACGGCCTGATGGATTTCGTCGCCGGCTACGATGCAGGCTACGGATCGAAGCCCCAACCGGGGATGATCCACGGCTTCTGCGAGGCTTTCGGCCTCGCCCCGGAGACCATCATGGTGGTCGGCGACAACCGTCACGATATCGAGTTCGCCCGTGCCGGCGGCGCCGGCTGGGCGGTCGGGGTCCTGACCGGCACCAGTGTGCGCGAGGACCTCGAACCGATTGCCGACTTCGTCCTCGACGACATCACGGGGCTGCCCGGCCTCTTGGCGCGGCTCTGAGCGGAGGCCAAGGTTGATGTTCGAGACCCGAGACAAACCCGAGCACGCACCATCCTACTACGCGGCCACCGCCGTCGGCATGCCGGACCACCCCGCGCTCGACCAGGACACGCGCTGCGACGTGTGCGTCGTCGGCGGCGGTTTCACTGGCCTGTCGTCGGCCCTGCACCTCGCCGAACGGGGCTATGACGTCGTGCTGCTGGAGGGCCGACGGGTCGGCTGGGGCGCGTCGGGACGCAACGGCGGCCAGATCGGGTTCGGCCAGCGCAAGGGCCAGGACGACCTCGAGAGCATGGTCGGCAAGGAACACGCCAGGCGACTCTGGGACCTGTTTCTCGACGCCCGCTCGCTGGTGCGCGAGCGGATCCGGCGTCACGACATCCCCTGCGACCTGACGCCGGGCAGTCTCAACGTCGCCCACAAGAAGTCCTACGCGCCCTACTACGAAGGCTACGCCGAGAAACTGCGGCGCGAGTACGATGCCACAACGATCCGTTACGTCGACCGCGACGAAGCCAACCGCATGGCCGGCGCCGACTGTTTCCACGGCGGCCTCTTTGACTCCGAAGGCGGCCACCTGCATCCGCTCAACTACGCGCTCGGCCTGGCCCGGGCGTGCGCCGACGCCGGGGTGCGGATCTTCGAACAGACCCTCGCCACCGGTTACAAGGCCGGGCCGCTGGCCGTCGTCGACACCGCGAAAGGCTCGGTGACCGCCGATTTCGTCGTGCTGGGCTGCAACGGGTACCTTGGCAAACTCGCAGGCCGCGCGGCCGGGCGCATCATGCCGATCAACAACTATGTCATCGCCACGGAACCGCTGGGCGAGGACGGTGCGAACCGCATCATCCCCGACAACGTCTCGGTCGCCGACACCCGGTTCGTCGTCAACTACTGGCGGCGGTCCGCCGACAACCGCTTGCTGTTCGGCGGCGGCGAGAGCTATTCGTCGCGGTTTCCCGCCGATATCGGCGGTTTCGTCCGCCCCCACATGCTCAACGTCTATCCGCATCTGAAGGACGCCCGGATCGACTACGCCTGGGGCGGCACGCTGGCGATCACCATGACCCGCATGCCGCATTTCGCGCGGCTCGCGCCCAACGTATTCACCGCGCAAGGCTATTCGGGGCACGGCGTGGTGCTGACCAGTCTCGCCGGCCAGCTGATCGCCGAAGCCGTCAGCGGCACGGCGGAACGGTTTGACGTGTTTGCGTCGATCAAGACGCCGTCGTTCCCGGGGGGCACGCTGCTGCGCTGGCCTGGGCTAGTCGCCGGCATGCTCTACTACGGCCTGCGCGACCGCATCGGATGATTTTCGTTTATCCAGTTAATTATATAATTAACTGAATTATAGATAATATATTAAATTGCCGGTTTCATCTCGCTGCGCGGCAAGCGGATGTCGTGGTTGGCACGCAGCACGGCATCGATGTCGTCCGATACATGTGCCGGGAAGTGGCTGGCGAGAATGTCCCGCATGCGCTTGTGCGCGACCTCGGTCAGCACCGGCTGATTCGCCTCGGCCCACTCCTTCGGGCTCTTGCGGTCGCCGACGGTGGGATACTCGTACTCGGTCTGCATCAGGCGCAGGGTCTGGTCGTGGCCGAGGTAGTGCCCCGGGCCCTTGGTGCAGACGTCGTTGAGGGCCTCGAGCGACAGGCTGTCCTCGGTGACCTCGATCCCCTTCACCGTGCGCAGTACGCCGCCGATCATGTCGTTGTCGATGATCAGCGCCTCCATCGAGAAGCCGAGCAGGCTGGCCTGCATGCCGGCCGACTCGTAGATCATGTTGGCGCCGGCGTGGGCCAGCAGGGTCTCGGTATAGCCCTTCTCGTAGCCGTGCTGGGCGTCCGGCGTCTTGGCGTCGGTCATGCCCGCCGGCACCCCGGCGCAGAGATCGTAGAACCGGCCCATCTGCGCGCAGGCCGCCGACAGCAGCGCCTGCTCGCCGGAACCGCCGCTCATCGCACCCGTGCGCAGGTCGGAAACGAACGGCCAGGTGCCGAAAATCGCCGGCGCGCCCGGCTTGATCAGGTTGACGTAGACCAGACCGGCGAGACACTCGGCAACCGCCTGCATGACCGCACCGGCAAGCGCCGCCGGCGCCGTCGCCCCGGCCTGCCCCGCCGACAGCAGCAGCACGGGCATGCCGCCGCGCACGGCGGACTCGAGACACGCGCAGGCGTCCTCGGCGAACTTGAACGGCGGCACCACGAAGCAATTCGACTGGCTGACGAACGGGCGTTCACGCCACTTGTCCTCGCCGCCGGCGACGACGTGCAGCATTTCGAGGCATTCGCTGACGTGCTCGGGCATGACCATCGACACGCCGACATGCTTCGAGGTGCCGCTGACGGCGGCATAGAGCGAGTTGATGTCGAGCGAGCGGCCGTCCTCCATGTCGCGCGCGACGATCGAGCGCTGGAAGAAGTGGATGTTGTCCATGGCGTCGACGATGCGCGCGATGTCGTAGAGGTCCTTGAGATACGACTCGCGGTAGGTGCCGGTCTCGTGGTCGTGGATGTGGACCGCCGCGCCGGCGGTGCCGAAGTGGATCTTGTTGCCCCACGGTTCGAGATCGTGCTTCGGATCGAAGCCATGCAGCGGGAAGTTCCGCGCGCAGTTGGCCAGCGTGTCCTCGACCAGGGCGCGCGGGATGCAGAGCCGGCCCCTGTCGTTGCGCTTGGCGCCGGCGGCCTCGAACAGTTCGACGCAACTCGGGATGGCCTGGGCCAACCCGACGGTCTCGAGCGCATCCAGTGCCGTGCGGTGAATCTTGAGAACCTCGTCGTCGGTCAGCGGCTTGTAGAGGCCGCCTTCGAGCCCGCCGTGCACGACCCGTTCGTCATCCGGCAGCGGCGCCGAGCGCAATGCCTTCCTCGCAGCACGCCCGCCGCGGCGCGCCTGCAGCCCCGATTCCGCGTTCATCGCACGTTCCTCTCCCAACCGGCCGCCGATGTCGTGCGGTCTACCGGCAATTTGAGGCTTTCCGATTCACCGCGCAAACGAGTAATAATTTGCCCTTGAGTTAGAATATCTAGGGTATTGGTTTGGCATGTTCCGCAACGTCCCCCCGCTCAACTGGCTGCGCGCCTTCGAGGCCAGTGCCCGGCACCTGAGCTTCACCGGCGCGGCGCGCGAGCTCAACGTCACCCAGGCCGCGGTGAGCCAGAAGGTAAAGGCGCTGGAGCAGCACGTCGGCCGCCAGCTGTTTCAGCGGCTGCCCCGCAGCCTCGAGCTGACGGCGACCGGCGAGGCCTACCTGCCGGCCGTGCGCGACGCCTTCATCAAGCTGTCGGAAGGCACCGACGACGTATTCGGCCCGTCGGTCACAGGCCGCCTGACGATCCGCGCCGGCGTCACCTTCACCGAACGCTGGCTCGGCCGCCACCTGCCGTCGTTCCAGCTGGCGCATCCCGACATTCCGCTGCGCATCCTGACCGCGGTGTGGCCGGTCGAGCACGACTGGGAAAGCGTCGATCTGGAGATCCGCTTCGGCGGCGGCCGCTGGCCCGCGGCGGATGTCCTGAAACTGACCGACGAAAGGTTCTTTCCGTTGTGCGCCCGCACCATGGCCGACGGCCGCAAGCCGCCGGCGTCGGTCGCCGAGCTTGCCGATCACACACTGTTTCATATCACCGGGCATCCGAAGCTCTGGGCGCACTGGCTGGCGGAAGCCGGCCATCCCGACATCGACCCCGATGAACAACCGGGCGTGCTGACCGATACCTGGTCGCTTTCGGCCGATGCGGTCGCCGCCGGCGGCGGCATCATGCTCGGCTTCACCACGCTCTATCGCGAACACGGCGAGGACGGTCCGCTGATCAAGCCGTTCGGCCCGGAAATCGAGACCGGCGACTCGTTCTTCGTGGTCACGCCGCAGGGCCGCCGGATCAGCCCGGAAGCGGAAACCTTTATCGCCTGGGTCAAGGACCAGATGAACGCCGGGTGAACCTTGACATCCGTCGCCCACGGAGAAAACAAGAGGAAAACAAGTGGAAGACATGAGAAAGCCATGAGCCCGAAATCCGACCCCGTCCTCCAGCCGTTCGCGATCAGGTCGCTGAAGCTGCGCAACCGGATCGTCTCGACGCCGCACGCGCCGGCCTACGGCGTCGACGGCATGCCGGGCGAGCGCTACCAGCTCTATTACGAGGAAAAGGCAAAGGGCGGCATCGGCCTCGCCATGTTCGGCGGCTCTTCGAACGTGGCGCCGGACTCGCCCTCGGTGTTCGGTCAGCTCTATGTCGGTGACGACCGCATCGTGCCCTACTTCCGCCAGTTCTCCGAGCGCATGCACAAGCTCGACTGCGGGCTGGTGTGCCAGATCACCCACATGGGACGGCGCACCACGTGGAACGACGCCGACTGGCTGCCGGTGATCGCGCCGAGCCGGATCCGCGAGCCGGCGCACCGTGGCTTTCCCAAGGTCATGGACCGGCACGATATCAAGCGCGTTCGCAAGGCGTATGCGGACGCCGCGCTCAGGTGCCGCGAGGGCGGCCTCGACGGCGCCGAGGTCCTGGTGCACGGCCACCTGCCCGACCAGTTCCTGTCGCCGCTCACGAACAAACGAACCGACGAGTACGGCGGCAGCCTCGAGAACCGGCTGCGTTTCACGCTCGAGATGTACGACGACATCCGCGCCGCCGTCGGCCCCGACTTCGTGCTCGGCGCGCGCGTCGGTATCGACGAGGGCGTCGCGGGCGGCGTTGATTTCGACGAAGGCTGCGAAGCCGCCAGGATCCTCGCCGACAGCGGCCTGATCGACTACATGACGGTCAACTTCGGCCAGATCCATACCGATGCCGCGCTCGCCGATCACATCCCCGGCATGCAGGCGCCGCTGGCGCCGTGGGTGCCGATGCTGGCCAAGGCGCGGCCGCACATCAGTGTGCCGATCGCGCACGCCTGCCGAATCGCCGACCTGTCGTCGGCGCGCTACGCCGTCGAGGAAGGCCTCGTCGACATGGTCGGCATGACCCGCGCGCACATCGCCGACCCGCACATCGTCAACAAGCTCAAGCGCGGCGAGGAACACCGCATCCGCCCCTGCGTCGGCGCCAACCACTGTCTCGACCGCCTCTACCAGGGGGGCGAGGCGCTGTGCCTGCACAATGTCTCCACGGGGCGCGAGGCGACTATGCCGCACGTCATCCAGCCGTCGACGGGGCCGAGGAAGAAGATCGTCGTCGTCGGCGCCGGCCCGGCCGGGCTGGAGGCCGCGCGGGTCTCGGCCGAGCGCGGCCACGACGTCGTGCTGTTCGAGGCCACCGGCGATCTCGGCGGACAGATCGTGCTTGCCGCAAAGGCCGGCTGGCGCAAGGACCTGATCGGCATCGTCGACTGGTACCGGGGCGAACTCGATCATCTCGGTATCGACGTTCGCTGGAACACGTTCGCGGACCGGGAAACCGTGCTCGCCGAAGAACCCGACATCGTCGTCGTCGCCACCGGCGGCCTGCCCGACGACGACGTTGCGCCGGGCCAGGAGCACTGCCTCAACGTATGGGACGTGCTCTCAGGATCGGCCGACGTATCGGGCGACGTGCTGGTCTACGACGACAACGGCCAGCACCAGGGCCTGTCGTGCGCCGACTTCCTCTCGACGCGCGACGGCTGCGCGGTCGAACTGGTCACGCCGGACCGGGTCGCGGCCGCTGAGCTCGGCAACATGAACTTCGCCGTCTACATGCGCCACTTCTACAAGAACGGCGTCACCATGACGCCGGACCACCGGCTGGCGCGAATCGAGAAGGACGGCAACAAGCTTCGCGCCTTCTTCACGAATGAGTTCGGCGGTCCGCCGATTGAACGCACCGCCGACCACATCGTCATCGAGCACGGCACCGTGCCGCTCGACGATCTCTACGCCGACCTGATCGACGGCTCGGCCAACCAGGGCGTCACCGACTACGACGCGCTGATCGCGGGCGAACCGCAGCCGGAAGGCATCGGCCACCTGCTGTTCCGCGTCGGCGACGCGGTCGCCAGCCGCACGATCCACGCGGCGATCTACGATGCGCTGAGATTGTGCAAGGACTTTTGAGGGGGCGGGGAACCGGCGTTCACCGTTGCCCCTCTTTCTCCGCGACGTAGGCACGGATCAGTTCGCGATATCGGTCGCCGTCGAAGCTCGGGAAATGGCCGCCGTGCACGACGCGCACAGGCAGGTCGTAGATCCGCTTCATCTGCTCGACGTAGGTCGGCACGTCGCCGTCGATCAGCGGGCCGTCGTAGATCATGTCGCCGGAGAACAGCACGCCCGTCGCCTTTTCCCACAGCATGATTTCGCCGACCGAATGACCCGGCGTGTGAAGGACCTCGAACACCCGGTCGCCGAGGTCGACGATGTCGCCCTCGTCGATCAGACGCGTCGCCGGTGCGCGCTTCACCGCATACTCGGTCGAGGTGTAGGGCTCCGGCGGCAGTGCCGTGAAGATATCGTCCCTGACGTAGTCCTCGGCCAGGGTGTTGGCCCGCGTCGGCTGCGCCATGATGTCGGCCTCCGCCGGATGGACCAGGCGCTCCTCGAACTCGTGATGACAGCCAACGTGATCGAAATGAGTGTGGCTGGCGACCGCGACACATGGTTTCTCGGTGACCAGCGGCACGTGCTCACGCAGACTGACGACACCCATCCCGGAATCGACCAGCATGTCCCGGTCCCGGCCGCGCACGTGCCAGACGTTGCAACGGTAGAACTCCTTGATGTGGGGCTCGCCGATGTAGGTCACGCCGTCGCCGACGGTGCGGACCTCGTACCAAGCGTTCGCGTTGATCCGTTCCATGGTCCCTCCCCTACCGAGTCAGCAGAACGATGTCTGAGAGATCCACCGAGAACTCGACCTCGGTGCCCGGCGTAACCGTTTCGCGCTGCGGCAGACGTGCCTTGAACGGAACCTCGAACGCCGCGAGCTTTGCAGTGCACTGGTGGTGGGTGCCGAAGAACCCGGACTCCAGGACCGATGCCCGGCCCAGCGACCGGTCGCCGCCGCCGTCGGTCCTCAGGTGTTCGGGGCGGAGCGACAGGGTGACCGCGGCGCCGGGCGCCGCCTCGCCCTCGATGTCGAAGGCTCCGAGCGGCGTCTCGACCCGGACGGACGATCCCGAAACGCCGGCGACCTTGCCGTCGATGAAATTGCTTTCGCCCATGAAGTCGGCCGTGAACCGCGACGCCGGCCGCAGATAGATGCGTTCCGGTTTCCCCTTGTCCTCGATGAAGCCGTCGTTCATGACGACGATCAGATCGGCGATCGCCATGGCTTCCTCCTGGTCGTGCGTGACGTGCACGAAGGTGGTGCCGACGCGCTTCTGGATCGCCTTGAGCTCGTTCTGCATCTGGCGCCGGAGCTTCATGTCGAGCGCACCGAGCGGCTCGTCGAGCAGCAGGACGGAAGGTTCCACCGCGAGCGCGCGGGCCAGCGCGATGCGCTGGCGCTGGCCGCCCGAGAGCTCGTGGATGCGGCGCTGGCCGAGGTGGTCGAGCCCGACCATGGCCAGCGCGGTCCCGACCCGTCGGTCCTGCTCCGCCCGCGGGACGTGTTGCATCTTGAGGCCGAAGGCAACGTTGCCCGCGACCGACATGTGCGGAAACAGCGCGTAATCCTGGAACACCGTCGTCGTCGGGCGCTTCGCCGGCGGAATGCCGGTCACCGGCTTGCCGTCGATCAGGACCTCGCCCCGGGTCGGCTCGAGGAAGCCACCGAGGATGTTGAGCAGCGTCGTCTTGCCGCCGCCCGACGGCCCCAGCAGGACGACGAAGTCACCGCGGTTGACGGTCAGGTCGACGCCGCTCAGCGCGACCTTGTCGCCGAACCTCATCTCGATATCGCGGAACTCAACGGCGGGCTTGGTCATGCGGGCTTCTTTCTGAACAGGACGAGATCGAGGAGAAAGACGATGGCGACAGAGAACAGGAACACGAAGCTGCCGACCGCGTTGGTCTTTGGGTTGAGGCCGGTGCGCAGCATGCTCCAGATCTCGACCGGTAACGTGACGTCGAAGCGGCTGACCAGGAAGGCGATGATGAACTCGTCCCAGGAGAACGTCACCGAGAGGAAGAACGCGGCGAACAGCGCCGGCCACAGCATCGGCACGGTGATCAGCAGGATGACCTGCCATTCGCCGGCACCGAGATCGCGCGCGGCGCGTTCCATGTTGGCCTGGTGCGCGCCCATCTGGCTGTAGACGATGGCGAAGCAGAGCGGCAGGTTGATGACGACGTGGCCGATGCCGATGGTCAGCAGCGACTTCGGAATACCCAGCGCGTTGAAGGTGATGAGCAAGCCCATGGCGATGATCAGGTAGCTGACGGTAAGCGGCGCCGTCAGCAGCCCCTGCCAGAAACTGGAGAACCGCACCCGGTGGCGCGCCAGCGCGTAGGCCGCAAGAAAGCCGAGCACCAGCGCCACCGCCGACGAGGCGAAGGCGACAATGATCGAATTGAGCAGCGCGTCGGTGACGCGGCCGTCGCCGAGGAACTCGGCGTACCATCGGAGACTCGGCCCGTTGAACGGCGGTATCGGCACCCGCGAGTCCTGGAACGAGAACAGCACCAGCACGCCGACCGGCAGGAAGATGAAGCCATAGATCAGGGCCGCGTAGAGCCAGGAGGGAAGGTTTCTCAGCACGCGCCCCTCCTTACAACCTGTCGAGCTTCAGCCACCGCGCACAGGCGAGGTAGACCATGCTGACGACAAGCATGAGGATCATCGCGAGCGCCGACGCGGTCGGGAAGTCGGACCGCCGTTCGATCTGCAGCATGATGGTCTGCGGCAGCAGCAGCTCCCGCTTTCCGCCGAGGATCGCCGGCGTGATGTAGTCGCCGATGCACAGCACGAAGGTCAGGAACGCGCCGACCATGATGCCCGGCAAGGTGAGCGGGAAGACCACGTAGACGAAGGTCCGGATCGGCCCGGCGCCAAGATCCGCGGCCGCCCTGCGGTAGTTCTTCGGCAGCTGCTTGAGGTTGGCGTAGATCGTCAGCGTCAGCAGCATGACGAAGAAGTGCACGAAGCCGATGACCGTCGCCGAGCGATCGTTGGCGAACGACACCGGTTCGTCGGTGATGCCGGCGTCGAGCAGGAAGTTGGAGATGATGCCGCCTTCCGACAGCACCAGCAGCCAGCTGTAGGAGCGCACCAGATAGGACGTCCAGAACGGCAGGATGGCGAGTATCAGGGCCATGCGCTGCCAGCGTTCCGGTACTTTCTCGGCGAGGATGTAGGCGAACGGATAGGCGAGGATGATGCTGATCAGCGTCACCAGCACGGTGACCTCGAGCGAATTGATCAGGGACTCGAACAGGAACGACTTGGCGAAGAAGTTCTCGTAGTTCTGCAGCGAAACGTCCGTGATCAGGCGGTTGCCGACGCGCTTCCACAGGCTGTAGACGGCCATGATGACCAGCGGCAGCACAAAGAACGCCGCCGTCCATGCCAGTGCCGGGAAAAGCAGGCCCCAGGCCCGCACGGTATCGGGTGCGAACCTGGGGGATGTCCTGGTCATGCCGTTCGGCCTCTCGGGCTATCCGTGGCGACTGCCTGCGGGCCTGGCGGCCCTTCAGACCTTAATGCTGAAGGAACTCGGTCCAGACGTCGAGCATCTGGCCGTCAAGCTCGGCATCGGGAATGAAGTAGCGGTGCGAATTGGCCTGGAACCCGGGCTGTTCGTCCCAGCGCAGCGCCGCGCGCTGCTGCTCGGTCAGGTGGTCCCTGGCCTTGGCGTTGGCCGGCATGCCCCAGAAGCACGACGACGTCGCGAGGCGCGCCTGCCCTTCCGGGCTCATGATGTACTTCACGAACTCGACCGCGAGATCCTTCTTCTCGGACTGCTCGAAGACGCCGATCGACTGGCTCCACAGCATGCCGCCCTGGTCGGGCAGTACCCAGTCGAGCTCCGGCTGTTCGGCCGACAGCACCGAGACCGCCCATTCGCCGCCACCGATCAGGATGTCGGCCTCGCCGACGGCGAGCGCCGTCGACGACGCGACCACGTCGCCGACCATGACCGAGTTCTCCTTGAGCCTGAACAGCTCCTCGCGCATGGCGGGCAGCACGTCGGCGGTAATGTCGGCGGGCTTGATGCCCATCTTCAGCGCGACCAGGTCCATCAACGGAATGTAGTAGTCGTAGACCGCGATGCGGCCCTTGTACTTGTCCGACCACAGCGAATTGAGATCGCGCATGTCGGCCGGGTCGACCTTGTCCTTGTTGTAGCTGATCACGTTGTAGCCGAACTTCTCCATGATCGCGTACATCTTGCCGTCCTTGAACGTCATGTCGCGCATCTGCACCGCGTCGAACACGTCGTCCAGCGGCAGCTCGTCCTGCGGCAGTTCGGCGAGCAGGCCCGAGGCGACCACCCCCGGCACGTCGACGCCGTCGATCACGAACACGTCCCAGTCGCCGGGCCGCGACTGCTCGACGATGGCCAGCGCGGCGCCGGTGCCCTCGTATTCCTTCAGGTTCACGCGCACGTTGTGCTTCTTCTCGAACGGCTCGATCAGCGCCGGGTCGGTGTGATCGCACCACACCAGCGCGTTGATTTCCTCGGCGGCGTCGGCCTGGGCCGACGGCCAGCCGAACGCCATGGCCAGCGGAATGCCGAGAACGGCGCGGCGGGTCGTCGTTCCGAATAGTGATTTCATGGGTGCCTCCCTTGTTTGTCCCTGTCGTTGCCGGCCGATTGGGTTCGGCTTCTTCCGGGTAAAACATGAACCCGTTCATTTTCAATGCCTCAGATCATCGGATCGAGTCAACTGAAAACTTGAACCGATTCATTTTTTTGCTAGGCTCGGTGACCGAAGCCACCCGTACGATTGGCGACAACGAGGGAGAAGCCACCGTGGCTGGCTTGAGGGAACAGCAGAAAGCCGACCGCAAGCGCCGCATTCTCGCGGCGGCCGAGGCGCAGTTCCGCGAACACGGCTACGAGGACACCAAGATCGAGAAGATCGCCGCCGCCGCCGGGGTTTCGGTCGGCACGGTCTACAATTACGTGGAGAACAAGTCCGATCTCCTGATGATCCTGGTGACCGAGCACATCAACTTCGTCACCGGCGAGATCGACGAGCTCATCAAGTCGCCGCCGACCGATCTCGTCGACGGCGTGTCGGGCGTGTTTTTCGCCATGACGCGGCACTCGCTCGATCACCTCGGCAAGGAGAACTGGCGCCACCTCTTCGGGCTCTCGATCGCCCATCGCGATACCACCGTGGGCCGGGATTTTGCCGAGTACAACCTCACCCTGCTCGACTGCATCGTCAGGATGCTGGAAGCGCTTCGGGAGAATGGCGTTCTCCACCCGGCCTGCGACCCGGACCAGCTCGGCAGCATCCTGTTCCGCGTCGAGACCATGCACTACATCGACCTCGCGGCGCACGACGACATCACCTTCGAGGACTACAAAGCCCAGCTCCTCGGCGACCTCCGGTTCATCCTGGAGCCGCTGAAGGCGACCGGATGACCGACACGCGGTGACGGCGGATACCGGCGAAAGGGAAAAGCAGAACCAGGAAACAGGCGCCTGCTAGATCGGAAGGGTTGCGTCGGATGCCAGCCGGGACGATGGATCCAGCACCAGCGCCTCCGTCGTGGGCCGCGTTTCCATGGCCTCGACGAGGTCGCGATTCGACAGCGTTTCATCGACCTCCTCGGTCCAGACCTTCAGATGCGTCAGCGTGTGATGTCCGAACGCCAGCAGCATCGGGACGTCCGCCGCATCGCGGCCCCGCGCCATGAGGATCCGGCCGATGCGCGGCGTGTTGTGACGCGGATCGAAGTCATGCCAGCGGCCCCCCAGGTAGACCTCGCACCACGCGCAGAAATCGCCCGCGCCCTCGGCCCGGGCGCCGATATCGCTGAGATAGCCGCTCGCGTAACGGGCCGGAATGTTCATCGCCCGGCACAGCGCGATGAACAGATGCGCGAAATCGCGGCACACGCCGGTTCCTTCCCGCAGGACATCGACGGCGGTCTTCGTCGGACGCCCGAACCTGTAGTCGAACAGGACATTGTTGTGCACCCAGTTCGATATTTGCTGAACGCGCGCCCATCCCGGCGTCGTGGCGCCGAACATCGACCACGCCTCCTCGGCCAGTTCGTCGCTCTCGCAGAACCGGCTGGCCGAGAGATACGTCAGTGTCTCGGCAGGCAGGTCGGCGACCTCGTGCTGGCGGGCGTTCCAGTCGAACCCGTCCGGCAGTCCGTCATCGTTGACGATGCAGTCCGACCAGACGGTCAGACGGCCCGCCGGCGACAGCAGGCGGGCGCGGCGGTTGCCGAAGCCGTCGTGGAACTCGTCAATCGCCGTATCGGGCTCTGTATGGATGCCGGCGGCACCGCAGATGATCTCGGTCTGATCGCCATAGAGCGACAGCGCCAGCAGCATGGGCGTTGGCTTGGGGCAGATGGTCGACAACTCGTAGCCGATGCGGATTTTCATGTGTTCAACCTCCTCCCTGGAGTGGTGCCTCGGGCCGGCGCGATCGACGCCGGATGCCGCGGCCGCTCAAGACTGGTCGTCTGTCCGGTCCATCAGGCGCGCGAGATCACCGAGAGCTCTCTGAACCAGCTTCTGGCGTCGGGCGTCCTGGGCGTCGCCGGTCAGGGCATACAGACGAATCAGATACTGGGCCTTGGCCGCCGCTTCCGGCCAGGTCTCCGCCGGCTCGGCAAGGAACTGATCCTCGAGTTCCTCCTGCCTGCGTCGAAGCGCTTCCTGATCGGCGACGAGTTCCCGCAAGGCGTGGCGGCGCAGGTTCGTCTCGATCTTCCCCGCCGCCGTTCGACGCTGATCCAGATCGACCGGATCGTCGCTCATCTCGCTCTCCTCTGGCGCGGGCAGGGATCGGGCATGCCGCCAAACTTCGGGAGGCCTCGACGATTTGCCGGAAAACGGGCGGTACGGATGGCTCAGAACTCCTTTGACAGTCTGCCGGCGCATTCGTCGGCAATTCGGCGATCGGGCCTGGTTTCCCAGGGCATGGTCGCCCACCCGGCATTGGCGACGATTTGGGCATGCGTGTAGCTGTTCGACTTCTTCATGTTCGCGATGATCTCCGACGATCCGGGGTCGCCGACGGACCTGGCGACGCAAAGCCGGACCATGACATCCCGTTCGCTCAACCGCGCCGCCATGTCGGCCCGGTCATTCGCGATCCCGCCGGTAACCCAGCCGCCGAGGGTGAAGCCGAGCGCCAGGACGACAACAGAGCCGCAAATCGCGCCGATGATGGCCGTCTGATACGCCTCCGACAGGATCATTGTCGCGCTCCCCTGCCGGGCGACGCGGCGTCAGTTGCGCAAGCGCGGCACCCCGCCGGCCTAAGCATTGGCCGCCGTTCTCTTCGCCTGGGCGATGGCGTCGTGCAGCCGCCCGTATCGATAGCCGTCCACCATGAATATCCCGGTCGGCTTGTAGCCAATCCCGTACTCGATCATCGCGTCCCGATCGGTACTCGACAGGTCGGACGAATGGGTTTCGTCGTGAGCCGCCGATTGCTCGGACGATAACGCCCTTTCGGCTTCGGAGAACGCGCGGTCGCGTGCGAGCGCTTCGATCAGGTGCGCGGGCAAGATCGTCATCGAGCGTGCCTCGCCACGTTTCGATGTGCTCCGGGGAATCTGGAAGATGGTGCGAATGCGCCGGTAGGCCGAGACTGACGTGTCCGGCAGCTCCTCCTGGTCCTCTTCGACGATGTACTCGCCGGGTGGCAGGACTTCATCAAGCTCGCCGATACGGAACGGATGGTTGAAGCGGACGGTGGTTTCGGTTGTCTTCATGACGGGGACGGACTCCAGGCAGCGGGTTTGAGAGAGCGAACGCAAGCGCTGGCCGTGAGCGCCCTGCCCTGGCGATGCCGGACCGGGTAGCAGAGCGGTCCGGATTTTCGGATTCCAGGCTCAGCGTTTCTGTCGTTCATGGGCAATGTCTCGCCGGTGTTTGCGATCGAGATCGATCGAGTTCCTGAGATTGTTGACCATGTTGCCCAGGCTGTCGTCATCGGCCGGCACGTTCGCGGTTTCGCGGGATCGGTCCGGACTGTCGGCCGGTTCGGACGGGCAAAAGCGTTTATCGTCGTCCTCCGGTCGTCTTGGCGGATAGGACATTGGCCACCCCTTTCATCGCAATCTGACGTGCGAACGGGACTGAGTGCCGAAAATGCGCGCGACCAGCGCCGGTCCGTCGGGAAACCGGCACGAAGGCGCGACGTAGAGAAACCCGGTATCGGCCGATCGGAACGTAAGGCGGGCGGTGGTCGGGGATGGGTGGTCTGGCGGGCCGAGTAAGAACGCCTTACCGCTATGGATTAGATATGGGGTGCCGACGCGCGATTACAAGGTCACCGGGCGCGTGGCGACCTACGCTGCGCTGCGATTGTGCAAGGATTCTTGAGGGGACCGCGCCTGCCCCGTCGTGGAACAGCCATGGACCGGATGGCGGAGATCCCGACGAGGCGAGGATCATCCGCCAGACGCTATATCCAGCGGCGGCGCGTTCCGACCTGCCGGTCGGCGCCTCGCGCCATTGTGCCCGCGCCGCAATGCAGGCGGCAGTCGCACAATAAGCCATGGCTCAGTGCCTGCGTGTCCGATCCTGTTCTCAGGAACACGAGCTGCCGATCCCGGACGGACATGGCGTGGCGCTCGGGCTAAACGATCACTTCATCGATCGATGTCGGATATCGGGTCAGTTGCTCGTATCCGCCGTCCGTGAGAACGAAGCTGTCGCCAACCTGGGCCCGGAAACCGTCAATCGAGACGGAACCGTCAACCGCCAGGACCATGCCCGGCTCCAGAACCGTCTTGTCGCCCGTGACCAGTTGCGGGGCCTCAAGAAAACTGAACCCGGTTCCGCGTCCGCAGCGGAACGGATAGCTGAACCCGGCGTCCTGAATGACGTCCGCATAGGCGGCATGGACGCTCTCCGCCGTAACACCGGGCCTGAGAACCGACAAGGCCGCCTGCTGGCTCCTGACGGCGACATCGTAGATTTCGGCCTGCCGGGGATCGGCGATCTCGCCAATCCAGAACGTCCGGTCGAACCCCAGCTTGAAGCGGCGGAAGTTCGTCATGCCGCAAAAGCACAGGAAAACCGGTTCGCCGCGGCGCATGACCCGCGTGGACGCCCGGTGGTGGGTCTTCACGATCTCGTCGCCCGACGCCATGATCTGGAGAAAGTGGATGTTTGGCGACATCTCCGCATCGTCGTAATACGCGACCAGCAACTCGGCGGCCTTGCGGGTGCCGGCCCGCGACGTCGCGAGCGCGACCTCGAATTCCCGGACGCCGTCGCCGATCGCGTCCCGTCCGGCGGCCATCATGGCGCCGGCCACCTCGGCGGCGTGTCGGGCCAGTTGGCGTTCCTCGGCGGACTTGATCATCCGCATCCGCGCGATCAGCGGCGTGATATCCGCGACGGCTTCCCGTGCGACGTGTTCGTCCAGGTATGCGCGAACCGGCGGCGGCATTCGGTCCGGTTCGATGGCGACTGTTGAGGCCCGGCCAAACACCCCCGGGAGTTCCTCGCGCCACTCGCGCCCGGCCCCGTCGTTCCAGGGGGCAATCCGGTCGACCGTGGCGTTGGCGCGCGCCGCCGCCGCGTCGATCGCTGGCGTGATCAGCAACGACTTGCCGTCGCGCGGCACGACCAGGATCGTCGGCCGCCCGAACTCCATGTGGAGATAGTCGTAGTACCCGGTCAGGTAATAGACATTGTCCTCGTCGGTGATCAGGGCCACGTCGAGGCGCTGTTCCGCCATTCGCCGCCGCAGGGTTTCGATGCGCGCCGCGTACATCAGGACGGATGTTCGGGCAGCACGTGACGCGCGAGACCGGCCCAGTAGCGCGCGCCGATGTCCATGATCTCGTCGTTCATGTCGTAGTTCGGGTTGTGCAGGGAATGCCCGCAATGGCCGCTCTCGCCATTGCCGATCAGGATGTAGCAGCCCGGCTTGCGCCGCAGCATCTGGGCGAAGTCCTCCGAGGCGCCGCAGGTGGGACAGTCCGGATCGACCTGGGCGACGCCGGCGACGGTCTGCGCGACCCGGATGCAGGCGTCGGTTTCGTCTGCGGTGTTGACGGTGGGGACGAAA
This sequence comes from Rhodospirillales bacterium, assembly GCA_040219295.1. Classification (GTDB taxonomy): domain Bacteria; phylum Pseudomonadota; class Alphaproteobacteria; order Rhodospirillales; family Casp-alpha2; genus JAVJST01. The sequence goes on along the minus strand of JAVJST010000001.1, from coordinate 32,826 downwards.
TCGTTGCGGTAGAGCACGTCGCCATCCGCGCCGTGGGCGGCGCAGACGCCGGCAACGATGTCGCGCATCCGGGATTCGATCAGCCGTTGCGTGTCGGTCGACAGGGCCCGGCAATCGCCGCGGATCTCGACCGTGCTGGGGATCACGTTGCGCGCACCGTCGGTGAGGAACTCGGTGACCGACACCACGCCCCAGTCCCGCGGACCGACGGACCGGGCGACGATGGATTGAAGCGCGAGGACGATCTCGGCGCCGACGACCACCGGGTCGACGGTGCGTTCCGGCATGGAGGCATGGCCGCCCCGTCCGCGCACCGTGATGACGAAGATGTCCTCGGAGGTCATGATCGCCCCCTTGCGCACGGCGAACCGGCCGGCGGGAATCCCCGGCATGTTGTGCATGCCGAACACCGATTCCATGGGAAAGCGCTCGAACAATCCGTCCTCGATCATCGCCAGGGCGCCGCGTCCGTCCTCCTCGCTCGGCTGGAAGATCAGGTACACCGTGCCGTCGAAGCCGCCCTCGGCCACGAGCCTGCTGGCGCCGCCCAGCAGCATCGCCGTGTGCCCGTCGTGGCCGCAGCCGTGAAAGACGCCGTCCGTGGTCGAACGGTGGGGAAACTCGTTGGCCTCCTGGATCGGCAGCGCGTCCATGTCCGCCCGGAAGCCGATCGCGCGGTTGCCGCTGCCGCGACGCAGGACGCCGACGACCCCGCTGCCGCCGACGCCTTCATGGGTCTCGATGCCGAGGCCCTTCAGAACGTCACAAACCTTGGAGGCGGTGCGAAGAACGTCGAAACCCAGCTCGGGGTGACGATGAATATCGTGCCGCCAATCGATCATTCTTTCCTGAAGGTCCTGGGACTCGCTATCCGGCACGCCACTCTCCACCCTGCCAATCGACGACGCTCGCGCACAAACGGAGATTATACCCGCACGGCATCGACAGCCAACGGATGAGATTACTCATGCGGGCAACCGTCACACCGTCACTGATCGTCTACATCCCCACATCGACCTCGCGGCGCACGACGACGTCACCTTCGAGGACGACGAGGCGCGGCGGCCTGCGGCTTCGTCACATGAGAGAAGAAGGGTGAATGATGGACGTTTTATTCGGAAGCAGTCAGAGCTTCCGCGAATAGCCAATTGCAGACCCAACGCGATACTAAATATCACCCATCGCAGTCCAATCGCCCTTGCGAATTCTATCCAGAACCGGCGTTAGATCAGCTTTTGAACTGATAGCCGCCGGTAGGTTTTTGGCGGTGCCCGGTGGGCCGACAAAAACGGCACCAACGATGCGACCGTCCCTGACCGCGAGACGGCGATGCATGTTTGCCGCTGCGTCATCCCCTTCGATGGTCTCTACATCCTCTGCGTCCAGGCGACCGAACCCCTTCACATCGATGCCGTCCATTTTCAGACTCACCATCGTGTTTGGCACCTCATACGTCGCCTTTTGTCCGAATAGAGATCTTGCCGCTACCGACGCTTGCGCCGTGCCAACGGCCCATAGGCCGGCGACAGCCCCGGGCAGTTCGGCGACGTCGCCGACCGCGAAGATATCCGGATCGGACGTCTGCATGGCCTCGTTGACGACAACACCTCTGTTCACCTCAAGGCCAATCTCTTCGGCCAGCTGTTTGTTGGCGTTGACGCCGGCGCACACGACGAAGATATCTGCAGGAATGACATCTCCGTTTGTCAGCTCAATGCTCTCGACCCGCTCATCGCCTTGGACCGCTTTGACCGACGCGCCAGTGATCACTTGAATGCCAATGTTCTCGAGATACTGTTGCAAGAGCTCGCTGCCGCGCTCGTCTAATTCCCTGTTCATAAGGCGGTCCGAGCGCTGGATGATCGTCGTCTCCAGATTGAGTTGCCGGAGTGCATCTGCAGCCTCTATGCCCAATACGCCACCACCTTGCACGACTGCGCGTGTGCATTTCTTTTCCTGCCGCCAAGCTCGGATCGCTTGCGCATCCGCCGCCTCGCGAAGAACAAAACAACCCATCATGTCATTGCCATCCGCCGGTGGTTTAGTGGCGGAAGACCCTTGCGCCATGATCAACTTGTCATAGGGCAACGACTCTCCAGTGCCTAGGACAACGGATTTGTTATCTCTGTCGATATCTACAGCTTGCGTGTTGAGCCAAACATCGACGTTCTTTTTTTCGTACCAATCTGGCGCAAGCAGATAGAGGTCATCCAATCCGGTCCGCCCATAGAGTAGTCGGCCGATGCCCATGCGGTTGTAAAACGGATGGTTCTCTCGGGCGATGACGTCGATCTTGCATGTGGGGCTGAGACGTCGAATGTCATCTGCCGCAGCCATACCTGCAGTCCCGTTTCCGATGATAACGACGTTTTTAACGCCAGTCTCCTCGCCAAGATCCACAGCATTGGCAGGCGGCGGAGGCTCCGGCAAATCGTTCGGATCCATTTCAAGGTCGATTGTCACGGACCCGCCGACGGCCTTGCAGACGCATGCCATGCGGGCGCGCCCCTCCAGACCCAAACGGCGCAATGTCGCCAATTCATCGTCAGATGGGGGATTTAGGTTCTCCATACCGTCCACAATGGCAATTGCGTCGGCACCACACATTCCCATTCGGCAACCAAAATCTTGTGTCAGTCCTGCTGACTCGATTCCATCCAGCAGGCTCCGGCCGGGATCGGCGGCAAAGCTTCTGCCCGACGCTTGATCCGTCACCAAACTTTCTGCTGCCGCTGCACCACCGGCACGCACGGCATCCACCTTGACGCCGACCTTGGGCTGGCTCGCGCCATCGTTTAATTGGCGGAAATCCCTCGCCGCCTTGATCCCATTCAAAATGACCCGGGCCGTGACCAGCGCCACGATGGCCTGCAAGACATAGCTCGCGCCACCGGGAGCCGAGGTGTCGAACAGCCAAAAGGCAGTGTCGACAATTCCCTCAGCCGTGAACCAGTAGAAAATATTCAACGCCGACAGTGCGGCGGCCCCAGCGATCAGATAATCGGATACTCGGAAAAATATTCGGATTGCCATGTAGATGCCAAGGGTCGTCACGATCCAACCGGCGAGGTGCATAAAGTATGCCGGAAGCCCCGTCTGGAAAGGGTCGCTCGCCGTGAAGAAGCCAATTGCAAAACCGGGCAACCCGGCAACGAAGAACTTTTTGTGCCCGGCGTACCATAGGTCTTGATCGCTGAGATCGCTTAGAAAAGCAGCACGTGGGTTGAAGTCGTAGCAGTTCTTCTGGCAACCAACACAGCTTGGACAGTAACCATTCTTGACGGTGACAATAGGGGCGTGGCCGTACGCCTTTTGGATTGGGGCCAAAGGACAAAATGTGCCGCACCATCCGCTTCGGCCTTTGAAAAAAAGCCCCCCCAAAAAGGCCAAGCTCAGCGCGCTGAAAATCAGGATGGTCCACGCTAGCGGGTCCACGTTGAAATAAACATGGCGCAAACTCACCAGAAAGAAGAAGGTGAGAACCGAAACGAAATAGGCGAGGTTCTTGGCTTTAACCGGAAGCGCCTTTTCCCGTGAAAAGCCGAACGTTCGGGGTATCTGGTTAAGAAGGGCCATAGGGCAGATTTGTCGCCAAAGACCCGGTGCGACGGCAAACAAGAGTGGCAAGGATGGGATCAATAACTTCCAAAAAAGTGCGAAGCCGACTTCAGGCTCCGTCCATACTTTCCATATGACCGCGAGCATGACCAAGATGGTGGCGCTGCGCGCCAACCACCAGAACCATGCCGGTACGCGAGATGTCATCTCCAGATAGCTGGGAAAGGGTTTTTCTGCGACGTCGTTCATGGTGATTTCAATGTTTCAAATTCTATTTTCATTTGTAGGCGCGCTCCGTAGTCCACCGAAGTCTCATCGCGAGAACACGGCCTAGATCGTACAGCAATGTGCGGGCAATCTTGGGTTCCCAAGCGGCAAGGGTCTCAAAGTTCTGCTGGGTTATGCGGACCGCGCTTACCTGACCTTGGGCGCGGATCGTTGCGCTTCTGGGCATGCCGTCAAAAAAGGCAATCTCGCCGAAAACCGAGCCTTCTGGTATAGTCGCCAATACCAAGCTCTCTCCGCCTGTTGACGTGATTACATCGACTTGACCACTGGTCAGAATATAAAAGGCATCGTCCTGATCTCCTGCTTGAATGATGTCCTCGCCGGGCTTGAACTGACGGGTCTCAACGATCTTCAACACACGACCCCAGTCCTCTTCGGACAGGTCACCTAGCAGCGTTATTTCAGAGAGTTCCGATGCCCGTGTCGTCGGACCGGCGTAGTCGAACAAACCCATGAATCCCCCCATGAAGCGCAAACTCGCCAAAAATCATGAATCTTTTGGAAGTTATAATGTTGAGGGAGTATTGGCGATTAAAACCGAAGACGGTCAAGAAGGTATGTGGTTGGGGGTGTTATTACTTCGTGGTCTGCGCGTAAAGCGGAGATCGCATTTTGTCGGCAATGGGTCGTGAGACGACATCCCCAACCTTCCCGCAGGCCGCCCGCCCCCTCATCCGCGTCCCGGATTCCCCTTGACAATCTGTGATAATTTTCCTATTGTTCTCCGGTTTCGATAACCGGGGGCGAGTTGGTCCCTGGCCGCGTCGCGGCGGACCATGAATGCGGTCCGCCGGGGGTCGATAGCCAGAAATAGGCCGGAAACCGAATGCGCCTTTGTTTTCAGACTGTTGGGAATTGCATGAAATGGGCCAAAGAGAGGCATGAGATGAGCCGGACATGGGCCGGGAACAGGCATCAGAACGGGCCGCACCTCTGCGCCGCCGGAACCGCCTGGGCGTTATCTCGAGCGTTCCCATCCCCACCCCGGCCCTCCCCCTTCGTCGAGCTCAGGGAGAGGGCGGATCCGCCTGCCCTCATGCTGAGCCCGACGACGCATGAGGCGTCGGCAAACCTTTTTCCCCGGCGGCTGAAACTTTTGCGTTTTCCTTGCCCCCGGCGTCGGGCCTAGATACTGGCGTCGATACAGGCTTCGGTCGGACAACAACGAGAAACAGTCATCACGGGGACACCATGGCGGCAGACAACGATCATCGGCGGCGGCGCACGGGCGGCCGCTCGCGCACCGTCCAGGCGGCGGCGACCACCTCCAGCATCCACCAGATCCCGTGGCGCCAGGTCCGCAACCCGTTCCCGCCGTTCAAGTTCATCTCCGACGACCAGGTCGAGGCGATCCACGCTGCCTCGCTGACAGTCCTCAAGGAGTACGGCATCAACTTCCTGCTGCCCGAGGCCAAGCAGCGCCTGAAAGACGCCGGTGCCGACGTCGACGCCGACGGGCCCCGGGTGCGCTTCGAGCCCCAGCTGGTCGAGGACCTGGTCGCCAAGGCGCCGCCGAGCTTCACCGTCCACGCCCGCAATCCGGCGCACGACGTGTTCATGGGCGAGAACGCCATCAACGTCTGCATGGTCGCCAGCCCGCCGCACGTCTCGGCGCTCGACATGCCGAGGAAGGCCGGCGACTACGCCAGCTACGCCGACCTGCTGCGGCTCGGCCAGAGCCTCAACATCTGTCACATGATCGCGGGCTATCCCGTCGAGCCCACCGACCTGCCGCCGCCGACCCGCCACCTGCAGGCGGTGCGCGCCATGCTGACGCTGACCGACAAGGTCGCCTACGCCTACTGCCTGGGCGCCGAGCGCATCCGCGACGCGCACGAGATGATCCGCATCGCGCGCGGCGTCTCGGAGGACGAGTTCCGCCGGCAGCCGAGCATGACCAGCGTGGTCAACGCCAACTCGCCCCGCCAGTACGACGTGCCCATGCTGCTCGGCATGACCGAGATGGCGCTGCAGAACCAGCCGGTGATCGTCACCCCGTTCACCCTGGCCGGGGCGATGGCGCCGGTCACCGTGGCGGGCGCGCTGGTACAGCAGAACGCCGAGGCGCTCGCCGGCATCGCCTACATGCAGGTGGTCAATCCGGGCGCGCCGGCGATCTACGGCGGCTTTACCTCGAACGTCGACATGCGGACCGGCTCGCCCGCGTTCGGCACGCCGGAACATGCCAAGGCGACCATCGTCGGCGGCCAGCTCGCCAGGCGCTACAACCTGCCCTACCGGGCGTCGAACGTGAACGCGTCCAACGCGCCCGATGCGCAGTCGACCTACGAGGCCGAGATGACGATCTGGGCCTGCATGCTGGGCCACTGCAACATGATCAAGCACGCGCTCGGCTGGATCGAGGGCGGGCTGTGCGCGTCGTTCGAGAAGGTCATCATCGACGCCGAGATGATGCAGATGATGGCCGAGTTCCTCAAACCCCTGGATACCAGCGAGCCCGAGCTGGCGCTCGACGCCATCGCCGACGTGCAGCCGGGCGGCCACTACTTCGGCACGGCCCATACCATCGAGCGCTTCGAGACCGCGTTCTATTCGCCGATGCTGTCGGACTGGCGCAACTTCGAGACCTGGCAGGAGGCCGGCTCGCTCGACGCGACCCAGCGGGCGCACCGGATCTGGAAGCAGCTGCTCAAGGAGTACGAGCAGCCGGCGATGGAACCCGGCGTCGCCGAGGCGCTCGACGCGTTCGTTGCCAAACGGATGGAAGAAGGCGGCGTGCATGACACCTGAAACGGTTAAGGGCGACGGCTGGTACAGCCACGAGAGCGTTGGCGACGGCGTCACCCTGATCCTCGAGAACCACCACGACCCCGAGTGGCGCTGCAACATCTGGCACGTCCGCGGCCGCGACCGCGACCTGGTGATCGACACCGGGCTCGGCCTCAAGCCCCTCGCCGCCGAGATCGCGGCGATCGCCGAACGACCGGCCGTCGGGCTCTGCACCCACTGCCACTACGACCACTCGGGCGCGCTGCACGAGTTCGACGAGCGCCTCGCGCACCGCGCCGAGGCCGAGGCGTATGCGCACCCGGACCGCGCCAACATCGTCGCCGAGAACTTCTTCGTCGACGCCATGGTCTACCAGGCGCCGTATCCCGGCTTCGACGCCGAGGCCTGGTGCATCGAGGCGGCACCCTTGACCCGCGAACTCGACGACGGCGACGTGGTCGACCTCGGCGACCGGGTCTTGCGCGTGCTGCACGTGCCGGGCCATTCGCCGGGCTCGATCGCGCTGTGGGAGGAAGAAACCGGCATCCTGTTCTCGGGCGACACGGTCTACGACGGCGGCCTGATCGACGATCTCTACCACTCGGTGCCCGAGGAACTGGTCGAGAGCCACGCGCGGCTCCTGGAGCTTCCGATCCGCATCGTGCACGGCGGCCACTACGCGAGCTTCGGCAAGGACCGCCTGGCGCTCATCGCCGAAGAGTATCGCGCCGGCCAGCGGCGCTGGGGCTGCCCGGTGCCGGGTTGACCGGGGGCGGGCCGATCGGGGGGGCGGTTCGGAGCAGGCGGAGCCAGAAATAAATTGACGCTCGGACGACGCCTGTGATGAATTGCTCTTCTATCCCAAGAAGTTGGGTGGCGTGATCAGGGGAGCGTCATGAAGGTTAGCCGTCTTCCGTCCCTCGCCGCGCTCAAGGCGTTCGAGGCCGTCGGCCGCAACCTGAGTTTTCAGAGGGCGGCTGAAGAGCTGTGCCTGACGCCGTCCGCCATCAGCCATCAGGTCCGCACGCTCGAGGAACACCTCCGTTGCCGGCTGTTCGTGCGGCGCCACCACGAACTGGAACTGACCTCCGTCGGCCGGTCGTACCTCGCGCGCATCCAGGGAATCATCTCTGAGCTTCTCGACGCCACGGCCGAGATCATCGACGCCAACGGCAATTCGCCCCTGATCATCCAGGTCTGCCCGAGCCTGGCGACGACCTGGCTGATCCGCCAGATCGACAGTTTCGTCTCGGCGAATCCGGGTCTCGACATCACCATCGTGTCGCCTTACGAGGATCCGCATTTCCTGCTGCCCGAGGTCGATCTCGGGATCCTCTACGGCACCGGTTCATGGACCGGCGTCAAGGCCGAGTACATGATGGGCGAAACGATCATTCCCGTCTGCAGTCCGGAATACCTCAAGAACGCGCCGCCGTTGAAGCGGGTTCAGGACATTTCGGCGCACCGGCTCATCCGGTGTTCGAGCGCTGCCGTGCACGAATGGGCGCTGTGGCTCGAGATGATGGGTGCGCCGGGCACGCTCGGCAACCAGAGCATCCGGCTGCACGACCGGGACCAGGTCATCGAAGCCGCCGTCGCGGGTGTCGGAATCGGCATGGGCCGACGCCCTCTGATTGACGAGAAGCTGCTGACCGGCGAACTGGTCATGCCGTTCGACCGGCCCCTGCCAAGCCGATCCTCGTATTACATCGTCTATGCGGATCAGGCGAGCCAGCTGCCGAAGATCAGTGCGTTTCGTGCCTGGGTGATGGCCGCAGGCGCCGCGAGTGACGCACTCGAGATCAAGCCGAAGCGACGAATCCACGCCGCCTGATCGCTATCCCGAGATCGATCCCCGTTACACGATTGTTACGTTTCGGTCGTTCGGTGGAAACCTGCCTACTCTAAGAGTCCCGGCTTCCCCATAGTACGAGAGGCCGCGACCATGAATGTCATTCACGCCAGTCCTGCACGACCGTTCGTCATCGAACCGGCCACCGCAGACGACGCCCGAAGCATCGCCGAGCTTCACCGAATAGCCGCCGACGGTGTCGCAGACTACATCTGGAGCACAATGGTCGAGGACGGCGAGGAGTTGCTCGATGTCGGCGAGCGCCGATACGGCCGCACTGGCGTGAAGGCCAGTTTCGAGAACTGTCTCGTCATTCGCGACGTCGACGGCAGTCTTGCGGCCAACATTCTTGCTTACCCGATGACCGTATCGCCGGAAGGCGAGGCGGACCCGGATCCGATACTGCGGCCATTCGACGAACTCGAGGAAGATCAGAGCCTTTACATCAACAGCCTATGCGTCGCCGAGAAACACCGGGGCCAAGGGATGGCCAAGGCCCTGCTGCGCCATATTGAGGACGTGGCGCGCGAGCGCGGACTAACAAAAACCAGCCTGATATGCTTCGAACAGAACCGAGAAGCGATGAGCCTCTACCGCCGCCGCGGGTATGTCGAAACCAATCGGGTTAAGCTTGTCCCGCATCCGTTGATCCGGGCCACGGGCGACGCGACCCTGATGGTCAATTACCTGGACGCAGCAAGTAATGGAGTGACACCGATGACAAAGACGGACGCGTGGGGCGCGCCGGTTTCGACAACCGATCAGACCGCGATTGACGGCCTGAACCGGGCGCACGGTCTGTTTCAGGGATACTTCAACGATCCCGTTGCCGTGATCGACCAAACGCTCGAAACTTCGCCCGATTTTTCCATGGGTCACCTGTTCAAGGCAGGCCTCTACGCGCTGTCTACTGAGAAGGCAGCGTTTGACGAACTGCCGGCCATGCTTGAGACCCTCGGTAAACTCGAGGGCAACATGAACGACCGCGAACGCGGTCACCTCGCGGCGCTTCGCGCTTGGCGCAACGGCGACCTGCTCGGTGCGGTCGAACTGTGGGGCGACGTCGTCGCCGCCTGCCCGCGCGACGCGATCGCCCTTCAGTTCGCCCACCAAGGCGATTTCCTGTTTGGCCAGACTCGCATGCTCCGCGACCGCATCGACTGGGTCCTGCCGTACTGGACGGAGAACGATCCGGGATACGGCTTCCTACACGGCATGCGTTCGTTCGGTCTCGAGGAAACGGGGGATTACGGCGAAGCCGAGTCCGCCGCGCGTTACGCGCTTTCTCTCAACAAGCACGATACCTGGGCGACCCACGGACTGGCCCACGTCTTCGAGATGCAGGGTCGCACCGACCTGGGCATCGAGTTCATGGAATCGACCGCCGACGACTGGTCAATCGACAACGGATTCTCGTATCACAACTGGTGGCATCTGGCGCTCTATTACCTCGAACGCGACGATCCCGGTTCCGCGCTTCGCCTTTTTGACGACATGATTCACCCGGCCAAAACCGATATCGCGATGGAACTTCTGGACGGCGCAGCACTGTTGTGGCGACTGTTCGTTCTCGGCCACGATACCGGCTCGCGCTGGCATGATATCGCCGACGTCTATGAAGGCTGGGTCGAGGACGGCTACTACGTCTTCAATGACATGCACGCGATGATGTCGTTTGTCGCGACAGGACGGCACGCCGCCGCCGACGGTCTGATGGCAACTCTCGACCAGCGCCAGAACGACGACGACATCAATGGCCTCAACGTCCGCCAGATCGGCTTGCCGGTTTGCCGTGCCTTCATGGCATTCGGCCAGGGCCGATACGATGACGCCGTTCGCCTGCTCCGTCCGGTTCGCGTGATCGCCAACCGGTTTGGCGGCAGTCATGCACAACGCGACGTGCTCGACATCACCATGCTCGAGTCCGCCATTCGGGCGGGCGACATTCCACGTGCCGCCGCGTTCTCGGCCGAACGTCTGGCACGCAAACCGGAAAGCCCGCTAGCACGGCAGTTCGCAGCCCGGATCGGCAACCGTCCCTGATCGGAAAGAGCATGTAAAGACGGCCTGTCACCGGGCGATGACAGGCCGTACCCATGCAGGTCTAGGAGGAGTGGGCCCCCGGACTCGGGCCCAGAGTTCGCCGGACGGCGTCTTTCCATCCGGCGTAGCGGCGTTCTCGGTCCAATCGATCCGGCATTGGTGAAAACCGGCGCTCCAGCTTCCAGCTTTCGGCAAAAACATCTGGCGCAGGATAGAAACCTGTCTGCATTCCCGCCAGATAAGCCGCGCCCAAAGCTGTCGTCTCGAGAACCTCAGGCCGATCCACGGGCGCATCCAGGATGTCGGCGAGCCGTTGCATGGTCCAGTTAGACGCGACCATGCCGCCATCGACGCGAAGCACGGTCTTATGGGCCGACCCGAGATCGCCCTGCATCGCCTCTAGCAGATCCCGTGTCTGATAGCAGACCGATTCCAACGCCGCGCGCCCCAACTCGGCACGGCCGGTTCCGCGCGACAGTCCATAGATCGCGCCCCTGCATTCGGCATCCCAGTAAGGCGCACCCAGCCCGACAAAGGCCGGCACGAGATAGACCAGTTGCTCATCGTCCGCTGCGTCTGCCAGGTCTCCGGACTGAGCCGCATCACTGATGATACCGATGCCGTCGCGCAGCCACTGAACGGCGGCACCGGCAACGAATATCGAACCCTCCAATGCGTAGGTCGGTTTGCCGTTGAACTGGTAGGCGATCGTCGTCAACAGCCGGTTGCTTGAGTTCACCGCATCGTCACCCGTGTTGAGAAGCGCGAAGCAGCCTGTGCCATAGGTCGATTTGAACATCCCGGGCTTGAAACAGGCCTGACCGACGGTCGCCGCCTGCTGGTCGCCGGCAATCCCGGCAATCCGGATGCTGCCGCCAAAGATCTCCGGCAACGTTTCACCGAAATCGGCGGCGGAATCGAGAACGTCCGGTAGGCCGCTCATCGGTACCCGCAGAAGATCGCATAACGAACCACGCCAGCGCCCTTCCCGAATATCGTAGAGCAGCGTGCGGCTGGCGTTGGTAGCGTCGGTTGCATGAACGCCGCCACCGGTGAGCCGCCAGAGCAGAAAACTGTCGACGGTCCCGAAAGCGAGATCGCCTCGCTTCGCCGCATCACGGGCTCCATCGACGTTGTCGAGTATCCACGCCATCTTGGTGCCCGAGAAATACGGGTCGAGGAGCAGACCCGTCTTGCCTGAAACATCTGCTTCATGCCCCGCCTTCTTCAGGGCCGCGCAAGTGTCTGCGGTGCGCCGATCCTGCCATACGATGGCGCGATGAATGGCCTTTCCGCTCTTGCGGTCCCAGACGACGGTAGTTTCACGTTGATTGGTTATCCCAATGGCAGCAATGTCCGCCGCCGCCGCGCCAGCCTGCTCCATCGCCGATCGGCAGGTTGCTAGCGTGGTTTCCCAGATGTCCTCGGGCTCGTGCTCAACCCAACCTGAACGCGGGAAATGCTGCTCAAATTCCCTCTGCCCTATCGCGGCCACGCGATAGTCCGTATCGAACAGGATCGCCCGGGAAGATGTCGTTCCCTGGTCAATCGCCATGACGTACTTGGATGCCGTTCCCGTCATGCTCCGTTCGCTCCCGAAACCTTAATCGCCCCCGTCGATAGCCGGTTAGAGACGAAGGCTTCTAGCCGACTGACTTCATCGGCTCTCAGTCTGAGGCCGAGTTTGGTTCGGCGCCAAAGTATATCATCGCTCGAACGCGCCCACTCGGCGTCCATTAGGTACTCAACCTCTCTTTCGTACAGCCCGCCGCCAAAGTGCGTCCCGAGGTCGGCCAAAGTCCGGGCATGCGCAATCACGGCATTACTCTCGGTCCCGTAAGTTCGGGCCAGACGCCGGGCAATGTCGGCCGGCAATCCGCTGCAACTCTTCACCAGATCGTCTGCAACAGCCGCATGACCCTCGACGGACATGTCGCCGCCCGGCAGTTTGGCGCCACGTGTCCAAGGCTCTTTCATCGATGGGAAAGCGGATGCGAACTTGTTGACCGCCTCCTCCGCCAGCCGTCGGAATGTCGTAATTTTTCCACCGAACACATTGAGGATCGGCACTGCGCCTTCGTGGAAATCGAGGACGTAGTCGCGGGTTGCCCGTTGTGCGTCCTTGACGTCGCCGGACTCGCCTTCGTCGAACAGCGGTCTAATTCCCGAATAGGTCCATACGATCTGATCGCGGGTCACGGGTACCTTGAAGTAGTCGCTGACAGACCGGCAAAGATAGTCGATCTCGTCACCTGAAATCCGCGCGGCTTCCGGATCGCCCTGGACATCGACGTCCGTCGTGCCGATCAGTGTGAAATCGTCCTCGTACGGTATGGCAAACACGATCCGACCGTCGGTGTTCTGGAAAATGTAGGAGCGATCATGATCGAAGTGCTTCTTGACCACGATGTGACTTCCGCGGACGAGGCGTACTAGGGCCGCGTGATTGGCGCTCACCCTGCGCTGCAACACTTCGGCAACCCATGGTCCCGCGGCGTTGACCAGCGCCTTGGCATCAACCGACGTGTCGGTGCCACACTCATCCCGGAGTGTCAGGACCCAGTGATCCGATCCCTGCTTGGCAGCCCGCAACTCGGTGCCCACGCGGATCTCCGCTCCCCTGGCTCTGGCATCCTTGGCATTGAGTACGACAAGCCGCGCGTCGTCGACCCAGCAGTCCGAGTACTCGAACCCCTTCAGGAAGGTGTCCTTCAACACCTGTCCCGCGATCGAGGTCCGGAGATCGATACTCCTACAGCCGGCCAGCAACTGCCGACCGCCGAGGTTGTCATAGAGGAACAGACCGAGCCGAATCAGCCACGCGGGTCGCAACCCCTTGTGGTGCGGCAGGACGAACCGCATGGGCCAGATGATATGCGGCGCCATGCCTAACAGGACTTCGCGTTCGAGTAGCGATTCTCGCACCAAACGAAACTCGTAGTGTTCGAGATAACGTAGCCCGCCATGGACCAGTTTCGTCGACGCGGATGACGTGCCGCTCGCCAGATCGTGTTTCTCGACAAGCAGTACCTTGAGCCCGCGCCCCGCCGCATCGCGCGCAATTCCGCAGCCATTGACGCCGCCACCGATGACCACGAGGTCGTACACGAACGATGCTCCCCAGTCCCGCCTTGCCAGCGGATGTTGTTCTATAGTCCGACGATAAACGAAAAAAAACGAAATCTCAAAGAACTTTATGACGCCTGAACCCGTACACAAAAGCGGCGGGAGTAATGAGCCGATGGTGGTGGCACTAACCAGTTTGGCGGTCGACGACCGGCGACGACCAAGATCAACCAGCCAGAATGACCGAGACGTTGTTATCCGCGCAGACGCTGCCCAGGTGCTTGGGCAAAGGCATGTCTGTCACGAAGGTATCCAACTGCGAAAGATGCGCGATCCTCACCGGCGCCGAACGCTCAAGCTTCATGGAGTCCGCTGCAAGAATTGTATGCCTGCTGTTCTCGATGATTGCCCGGGCAACCTTCACCTCCTGGTAGTCGAAGTCGAGCAGCGACCCGTCCCGGTCAATGGCCGAAGCGCCAATGACCGAGAAATCGACCTTGAACTGACGAATGAAGTCGACCGCCGCCTCACCGATCACGCCGCCATCCGCGTGCCTGTACGTGCCGGGCGCAACAACGACGTTTATATCCTCGTAACCGGCCAAAATATTGATAACGTTGATATTATTCGTGATGACCATGAGTTGGCGCTTGCTCCGCAGGGCCAATGCTACTTGCTCGGTCGTCGTGCCGATGTTGATGAGGATCGAGGAATTGTTGGGAATCTGCGAGGCGACTGTCTCCCCGATCATGCGCTTGGCATCCGAAGCCAGCAGACGCCGCGCCGCGTACGCCATGTTGGTCAGGCCGGAAGCGATGACCGCGCCGCCGTGCACCCGCTGCAGATGCCCCCGATCGCACAGCTCGTTGAGGTCCTTGCGGATGGTTTGCGGCGTAACATTGAACTGCGTTGCCAGGGCATCGACCGACACTCGGCCCGTCTCGCGAGCGGTTGCGATGATGTCGAGAAGCCTGGGGTGAAGCGGCGACGGGTCAATGGTGCCCACCGCCGAAATCGAACGATCAGTTTCCATGAATCATGGATAGAACAACCGTTGGCACAGAGCAAGCGAGTCAATTTCGATTGACCTTCGTTTTTTTTCGCAACATAGTTGATGTGTTGCGAATTTCGTTCTTTGGGAGGCAAATCACATGAAAACGAAATGGCTCGCCGCGGTCGCGCTCGGTGCGATCACGGCATTTTCCGCGCCTGCGTGGGCCGACATGGCTGCAGCAGAGCGCTGGATTAACGACGAGTTCCAGCCTTCGACATTGTCGAAAGCGGATCAGATGAAGGAAATGGAATGGTTCATCAAGGCAGCTGAACCGTTCAAGGGGGTGGAGATCAACGTGTTGTCGGAGACCATCCCGACACACACCTATGAGTCGAAAACGCTGGCGAAGGCGTTCGAGGAAATCACTGGAATCAAGGTGAACCATCAGCTGCTCGGCGAGGGCGAAGTCGTCCAGGCCGTTCAGACCCAAATGCAGACAAACCGCAATCTCTATGACGCGTACATCAACGACTCCGATCTCATCGGAACACATTCGCGTCTGCAGCTCGCAGTTAACCTCAGCGACTGGATGGCCGGCGAAGGCAAGGACGTTACCAACCCGATGCTCGACGTCGAAGACTTCATGGGCAAGTCGTTCACGACCGGCCCCGACGGCAAGCTATACCAGTTGCCCGACCAGCAGTTCGCAAACCTCTACTGGTTCCGTAAGGACTGGTTTGATCGTCCTGAACTGCAGGCCAAGTTCAAGGACTTGTACGGCTATGACCTGGGTGTTCCGGTTAACTGGTCAGCCTACGAGGACATCGCCGAATTCTTCTCAGTTCACGTTAAGGAAATCGACGGTGTTCGCGTTTACGGCCACATGGACTACGGCAAACGCGCCCCCGACCTTGGTTGGCGCATGACCGACGCATGGTTGTCGATGGCCGGTGCCGGCTCGACGGGACTGCCGAACGGTCGTCCTATCGATGAGTGGGGCATCCGCATGGAAGCCGACTCATGCAATCCGGCTGGCGCATCTGTGAGCCGCGGCGGCGGCACCAACGGTCCGGCGGCGGTCTATGCGATCCGCAAGTGGGATGAGTGGCTGCGCAAGTACGCCCCTCCAGGCGCTGCGGACTATGACTTCTACCAGTCGTTGCCGGCTCTCAGCCAAGGCAACGTTGCCCAGCAGATCTTCTGGTACACGGCGTTCACGGCGTCGATGGTCGCACCGAAGAGTGAAGGCAACAACACTGTCGATGACAGCGGCAGCCCGCTGTGGCGGATGGCGCCTTCGCCGCATGGCCCGTACTGGGAAGAAGGTCAGAAGCTTGGTTATCAGGACGCCGGCTCGTGGACGCTGTTTAAGTCTACTCCGGTCGATCGCCGTAAGGCAGCCTGGCTCTATGCCCAGTTCGTGGTTTCCAAGACCGTGGATGTCAGGAAGAGCCACGTTGGTCTGACGTTCATCCGTGACTCCACGGTGCGGCACCAGAGCTTCACGGACCGGGCGCCGAACCTCGGCGGATTGGTCGAGTTCTACCGTTCCCCCGACCGCGTACTGTGGACGCCGACCGGCGTCAACGTCCCCGATTATCCAAAGCTGGCTCAACTCTGGTGGCAGCAGATCGGTGACGTGAACTCCGGCGCGTTCACGCCGCAGGAGGCCATGGACCGTCTCGCCGCCGAGATGGATCAGGTCATGGGCCGTATGCAGCGCGCCGACGAGGCCAACGGCACGTATGGTGGCTGCGGGCCACGTCTAAACGAGGAAAAGGATCCCTCGGCGTGGATCGGCAAGGGTGGTGCCAAGGCGAAAGTCAACGAAAAACCGCAAGGAGAGACCATTTCATACGACGAACTGGTCAAGCGTTGGCAGAACTGATCACCATCTGATCAAGCATTGGTCTGGGCCGGGGCGCGTCAACTAGGGGCGCCCCGGTCCCGACTTCGCCCCGTAACATTCCAGGAGACGCGCGACCGTCGCGCCAATCCACGGTAGACTCTGAAGATCATGAACCTGGAACTGAAATCCATCAGCAAGACGGTCGGCGCGGACACCCACATTTACCCGACCGATCTCCTGCTCGAGGCCGGCAGCTTCAACATTTTACTCGGCACGACACTCGCCGGGAAGACCACCCTGATGCAGCTGATGGCCGGCATCGAACGGCCGACGCGTGGCGAAGTCTGGTTCAACGGAAAGAACGTGACCGGCGTCGCCGTCCAGAAACGCAACGTCTCCATGGTCTACCAGCAGTTCATTAACTATCCGAACTTCACGGTGTTCGAGAACATCGCATCGCCGCTCCGGGTAGCGCGGATTCCCGATCCGGAAATCAAGAAACGCGTCGGCGAGATGGCGGAACTGCTGAAGCTCTCACCGATGCTCGATCGGCGTCCGTCGGAACTGTCAGGTGGCCAGCAACAACGCACGGCAATGGCCCGCGCGCTGGTCAAGGACTCGAACCTTGTTCTGCTCGACGAACCGCTCGCCAATCTGGATTTCAAACTACGTGAAGAGCTCCGTGACGAACTTCCGCGGTTATTCTCGAATCGCGATTGCATCGTCGTCTATGCCACGACCGAGCCGACCGAGGCATTGTTGTTCGGCGGCAATACCGGAACCCTGATGGAAGGACGCATCACACAGTTCGGCCCGACTGGAGATCTCTATCGAAAACCGAACGACCTCGTCAGTGCCAGCGTGTTCTCCGATCCCCCTATGAACGTTGCTCCGGTGCGCAAAGCCGGCAACGATATCCTGCTTGGCGACACGGTCCGTTGGCCTGCTGGAGCCTCTCAGGCCACCCTTGCGGACGGCGAGTACCTCATGGGAATCCGCCCCCACCACGTCACGCCGAACCCTATCGACGGCAACGCCGTGGAAATCGAGGGGCGCGTCCTTGTCACCGAACTCAGCGGATCGGAAAGCGTCGTCCATTTCGAGATCAACTCTATCCCATGGGTATCGCAGGCACACGGCATTCACTCATTCGGTGTCGGCGATACTGCGCATTTGTACGTCAACGTGTCCGAGGCGTTCTACTTCGACAAGGATGGCCGGCGCTTGACCAATGCGGAGGCGAAGTAGGTGACGACATGGCAAAGATAACCCTCGACGACCTTCGTCACAGTTACATGGTCAATCCAACATCCGACGGCGATTGGGCGCTCAAGCAACTCGACGTCGATTGGGACGATGGCGGTGCCTATGCGCTCCTGGGCCCATCGGGATGCGGAAAGACGACCCTGCTCAACATCATCTCAGGGTTGCTTCGCCCGAGCCACGGACGCGTGCTGTTCGATGATCAGGACGTGACGGACCTGCCGCCCGATCAACGGCATATTGCTCAGGTGTTCCAGTTCCCGGTCGTCTACGACACGATGACAGTCTACGATAATCTGGCATTTCCTCTCCGCAATCGCGACGTCCCGGAGGCCGAGGTCGACAAACGCGTGCGCGAGATCGCGGCACTGACCGACCTCTCGGAGACCTTGAATACGCGCGCTGCCGGCCTGACGGCCGACGGCAAGCAGAAAATCTCCCTTGGGCGCGGGTTGGTCCGGACAGACGTGAACGTCGTGATGTTCGACGAGCCGCTGACCGTGATCGACCCGCACCTGAAATGGGAATTGCGGTCGAAACTGAAGGAACTGCACCAACGCATCGGCGTCACCATGATCTATGTCACGCACGACCAGACCGAGGCCCTGACATTCGCGGATAAGGTCGTCGTCATGAACCTCGGCGAGGTCGTGCAGATCGGGACACCGGTCGAGCTGTTCGAAAAGCCACAGCACACGTTCGTCGGTCACTTTATCGGTTCACCCGGCATGAACGTGATGCCGTGCGAGATCGCCGACGGCCGCGCTTGGGTCAACGGCATCGAAGTCGATACAGATAACGCGATGAAGTATTCCGGCACCGGAGAGGGTCTTGAAATCGGTATCCGACCGGAGTTCGTCAGCTTTGCCGATCACGGATTGCCGGTACGGATAAACAAGGTCAGCGATGCCGGCAGATTCAGGATCGTCGATACGGAACACGACACCGGTGTCATCAAGCTGCTCGTCGCCGAAGGCGCCGAGATTCCGGCCGTCACTGCATTCCTCGACTTTGACAGGGCCCACACCCAAGTCTACGACCGCGGCTGGATCGTCGGCGGCGACTACGCGGCGGAGCGCGAGCAATGAACAAGATTCAGAACCAGAAAGCGTGGTTTTTCGTGCTGCCAGTTGTCGCGCTGGTCGCATTCAACGCGATCATTCCGCTGATGACTGTCGTCAACTACTCGGTCCAGGAAACCTTCGGCGACAACACCTTCTTCTGGGCAGGTGTACTCTGGTTTGAGGAGGTGCTCAGTTCCGAGCGGTTTCACGATGCCCTGATCCGGCAGGCGATATTCACGGCCACGATCCTCGCAATCGAGGTGCCGCTCGGCATCGCGATCGCTCTCACGATGCCGCGCAAGGGGTTTTGGGTGCCGGTTTGCCTCGTTCTGATGGCCCTGCCCCTGCTTATCCCCTGGAACGTCGTCGGAGCCATGTGGAACATCTTCGCGCTGCCGGACATCGGCCTTCTAGGCCGCGGCCTCAATGCGCTCGGTTTCGATTACAACTACACACGCCAGCCGGAGGACGCCTGGTTCACGCTGATCCTCATGGATGTCTGGCACTGGACGTCGCTCGTCGTCCTGCTTTCGTATGCCGGACTGGTTTCGATTCCGGACGCCTACTACCAGGCCGCCAAAATCGATGGCGCGGGATCGTGGGCCATTTTCCGGCATATACAGCTGCCAAAGATGAAGCGGGTCCTCACCATCGCCATTCTGCTGCGTTTCATGGACAGTTTCATGATCTACACCGAAACCGTCGTGCTGACCGGCGGCGGTCCCGGCAACTCGACGACCCTGCTCTCGATCGATCTGGTCAAGATCGCGCTTGGACAGTTCGATCTCGGTCCGGCGGCTGCAATGTCGCTGATCTATTTCCTGATCGTCCTGCTCGTCAGCTGGGTCTTCTACACGCTGATGATGCGGAATGAGCAGCAGTGAGGGGGGTATAAGTTATGAAGCGCGCCGGCTGGATCGTACCGACCCTCTACATCATCATCCTGATGCTGCCGATCTATTGGCTGTTGAACATGTCGTTCAAGACGACGAACGAGATTCTTGGCTCGTTCACGTTGTGGCCGCAGGACTTCACGCTCGAAAACTACAGGGTCATCTTCACCGATCCGACGTGGTACATGGGTTACGTCAACTCGCTGATCTACGTGTCGATCAACACCCTGCTGTCGGTTGCGGTCGCCCTGCCAGCGGCCTACGCGTTCTCGCGCTACCGGTTCCTCGGTGACAAGCACCTGTTTTTCTGGTTGCTGACCAACCGCATGGCGCCGCCGGCCGTGTTCGCCCTGCCCTTCTTCCAGCTCTATTCGGCTGTTGGACTGTTCGACACGCATCTCGCCGTTGCGCTAGCGCACACGTTGTTCAACATCCCACTCGCCGTCTGGATCCTTGAAGGTTTCATGTCGGGCGTGCCGAAGGAACTCGACGAAACGGCCTATGTCGACGGTCATTCTTTCTGGGGCTTCTTCCTCAAGATCTTCGTTCCTACGATTGCCGCCGGAATCGGCGTCGCCATGTTCTTCTGCTTCATGTTCTCGTGGGTCGAACTGCTGCTGGCCAAGACGCTTACCGCGGTCGAGGCTAAGCCGATTTCAGCGACCATGACCCGAACAGCGAGCACGTCCGGCTACGAGCTCGGGTTGCTGGCCGCCGCCGGAACCCTGACCATCGTACCCGGCGCATTCGTGATCTATTTCGTCCGCAACTACATCGCCAAGGGATTCGCTCTCGGCCGGGTGTAAGAGAACGGGAGACAAACAATGGGCCTTACGTGGATGGCATGGACCTGGCCAACGGCCGCGTTCTTCCTGTTTATCCTGGCTTGTCTGGTAACCATGGTTTTCTGGGAGTTTCGGTCTCCCGGTGGAGGACCCCGGCACGGTATCCTCGGACTCGACACCACGCGCGGCGACCGCCTCTTCATCTCCTTGCTCGGCAGCGCCTACATTTTCCTCGCATGGCTGGCAATCATGGGGACCCCGCTCTGGGGCGCGTTGGGCATATCCATGGTGTACGGTTTCATCGTGTTCCGCTGGGTCTGACATCCGTCGCACAAACGTGCTACGAAGCAGACCATGACACGCGCTATCACTATCGGCTCGGCCATGGTCGACATAATCGTGCTCGTCGCTGATCGGGACGTCGAGCGGATGACCATGCACAATGCGACTTCGTCGTTCCTGTTGCTCGAGCAGGGCCGCAAGATTGAGTCGTTGTCGATTACCGACCACTCGGGCGGTGGCGCCGTCAATGCTGCGGTGAGCATGGCCCGCCTTGGCCTTGAGGTCGCTACACTGATCAAGATCGGCCTCGACCGCGACGGGGAGCGAATCCTCAATCGGCTCGCCCGGGAGGGCATAGACGCCTCGGCCGTCGTGACCACTGACGAACTTCCGACAGGCGTTGCGGTGATGGTCTGTTCGCACGACAAGAATGCGACGATCTTCACCCAACGGGGCTCAAACACGTTGCTACGGCCCGAGGATTTGCGGGATGACATGTTCGAGGGACGCGATCTCGTTTATGTGACCAACCTTTCTAACCGATCAGCGGACTGTTTTCCGACAATCGTCGACCACGGGCGCAATGCCGGTGCCTTTGTCGCCGTTAACCCCGGCATCCGTCAGTTGACGTCCCGGAGCCGTGCGCTCTTGGATTGCTTCCCGAAGATCGACCTGTTGGCGATCAATCGAGTCGAGGCAGAGGCGCTGGTTCCAGTTGTTTGCGCCAGTTGCGCCGACCACGTGCTGGACGAACCGGACGACCCGGGTCTACCGCCTCTCTGCCGTGTCGGGCTTGAATTCGGCGGGTTCGCCATGGGATTGGTGTCGTTCATGCGGCACGTCCGAAGCCTTGGCGTCGGACGCCTCGTCGTCACCGACGGTATCGACGGTGCCTATCTGGCGGACGACGACGGAATCCACTACTGCCCGACCGTGCGCACCGAAGTTCAGGGTACCGCAGGTGCAGGAGACGCCTTCATTTCCACACTGAGCGTATTCCTCGCGGAGGATCGTCCGGCCGACGAGACATTGCGTGCGGCGACGATCAACGCCGCGGCTGTGGTCGGAGCGATTGATGCCCAAACGGGACTGCTTCAGCGCGAGATGCTTGCTGAACGGGCCGGCGGTGCTACCCTCGACCTGCCTGTCTCGAGAATCGCCTGAACCTTGCGTCATGCGTTATCCGGTTATTCGGACCGGATCTTCGCCAGGAAACCGTCGACTTCCTTGCTCAGTGTCTCTGACTGCTGTGAAAGCTCAGCCGCAGCGTTCTGTATCTCGATCGAGGCTTCGCCAGTTTCGCCGGCGGCCTCCGATACCTTGAGAATACTGGATGCCACCTCGTCGGTTCCCGAGGCCGCACGTTCCGCATTCTGCGCGATCTCAACCGTTGCCTGCTTCTGCTCGTCAACCGATGTGGAGATCGCAACCGAAATCTCGTTGATGCGGCCGATGGTCTTCGACGTGTTCTCGATTGCACGAACCGAGTTTTCCGTCGCGTTGCGAATGTCCGCGATCTGACTTCCGATCTCCTCTGTGGCCTTGGCAGTCTGATTCGCAAGGTTCTTAACCTCGGACGCAACCACCGCAAAACCTTTTCCGGCCTCGCCGGCTCGGGCAGCCTCGATGGTGGCGTTCAGCGCCAGAAGATTAGTTTGTTCCGCGATATCGGTAATCAGGTTGACGACATCCCCGATCTTCTGCGACGCCTCGACCAAGCCCTGAATCATCCGGTTGGCCTCTTCTGACTCGCTGACGGCCTCCGCCGCAATCTGCGACGACTCGGATACCTGTAGGCCGATCGCCTCGATCGAGCGCGACAACTCCTCGGCTGCCGCAGCCATCATCTGCACGTTCTCCGATGCCCGCTCCGACACGTCGGTTACAGACTTGGACTGCGAGATGGTCATGTCAGCCGACGACGACATGTTCTCTGCCGATGCGCGAAGCTCCGTCGCTGCCGAAGAGACGTTGTTCACGACGTTGCCGACACTGGCTTCGAAGTTGTTCGCCAAGTTGATGAACATCGCCCGTTTTTCTTCTTCGGTGCGCTTGTCGATTTCCTTGCGCTCCGACTCGAGGCGTTGCATCTCCTGTGCGTTTTCCTTGAACACTCGGAGCGTATCGGCAATCGCACCGATCTCATCGGTCCGCTCTCCATACGGAATTTCGGTCTCGAGCTCGTTATTGGCGAGTCTGCCCATGGCGCCGGTGACTCCGCCGAGCGGCGCCAGCAATAACCTTCTTAGCAGAAAGACCAGCAATGCAACGAGCAAGACAACGACGATCAACGTCGCAATCGCTGATGCCACCATTGCATCGAAGATGGCGCTGGTGATCCCTTTGGTGCTCCAAAATATCGCCGCCGTGCCGACACGGATGAACTCGCCCTTTTTCTCGGAAAGGATCGGTTGAACTACGATGTTGTATCCATCGCCCTTCAGTAGCGCTGCCTCCTCGACAGCCAGATTCGCGGCAATATCGTCGTCATAGGTCTCCAGGGCGGGCGCCAGATCTTCATCGGCGAACGAAGTCAACGGGTTGCCATCCTTATCGAACGTCAGGAACCCGGCCATTTCGCCCTTGGTGGAGATACGGTTTGATTCGACACCTTGGTCAATGAGATCAGTTTTGCCCCATCGAACGGCGCCGGAGATTTCATTAGCGACAAGACGGGAAACCAGCAAGTTGCTGTCGACTTGCCGCTCTCGGGCGGTGTTGGTCTGCATAACAACCAGAATGCCACAAAGTACGGCACTGCCGACGATGACGGCCAACGCCATCATCGTCGCCAGTTTCTTGCCAACAGACGTTCTCGCCACCCGGATTTCCCCATTGGCGGGACTGTCGCCGGTTTTGCCTTGACGATTGTTCTCCGCCAACTGGGGCGCTGGTGCTTCGGTCATGCTGGACATTGGATCAGTACCGTTTCTCAGTTCATTGTGGTTGTATGTTTGCCGGAATCAGCGTGGCGATCAAAGATCGTTCACATTGATACCAAACGTCACCGCGCCGATCGCAGCACCGGAGCCGTCGGTGATCGTGAAACTGGCCTGAGACTGCAGGGTCTGGGAGGACTCGTCCTCTTCGACCTCGTCGACGAACACGCCGTTGGCGCCTGCACCGAAAGTCTTCTGGAATTTGCCTTCGTCACCCTGCCAGTAGTCCGACGTGGTGTCGCTCATGCCGACATTGAGGCCCTTGTTGTCCATCACGAAGATTTCGGTGTAGAGACCCCCGCCGTTGGACTTCACCTTGCTGAGGTAGGCGGACAACGGGTTTCCGGCAACCTTCTCGATAAGAGGTTTGCTCGAGGCGTCGACTTCCGCGCGCCACTGTTTGTCGAGCGCATCGATTTCATCGGCACTCAGGCTTGCATGGGCGGCATTCTGGGCCTTGATCGCATCGATGACCGTGGCATCACTCATGGCAGCCTTCAGGTCGCCCTCGATCAACTCCATGATCGGCGCAACGTGGGGGCCTTCCGCGTACGCGGAGACTGACATCATCATCGGCAACGCAAAGGCGATGGCTGCAAAAGTCTTGGATTTCATGGGAACTGAACTCCTTGTGATCAGGTTAGAAGGGTAAAAATATGAGGTGTCGCCAAAAGATTGGTATGACTTCGTCGTTTTGATTTCCTTTTGACTCTGGCCCTCAACGATGCCCCAAGGAAGACCGACCAATCCGGGCTAACACGTACACAGTCTATACGCCTTATAACGTACGCATCAATACGTATATTGAGTTGTTTAAGGATTTTTTTGTTTGCAGCTGATTCAGCTATAATGCATTGAAATAAATACGATTATAGAATGGAATCGACGCTCTTGGGACAGCCATCTACCTCTTTCGAAGGCGTTCCAGTGCGTCTTTGGTGTCGACATCGAGAAAAATCGAAGGTTCGTCGACAGCAACTTCGACCACATCCGAGGCGTATTCTCCAAGCAGATGCCGGGCGCCCGTATCCCCCTTGATCGCCCGCAATCGGGTAAAGAACCGGGCACCCCAAAGGACCGGATTCCCGCGCTTCGAATCCGCTGTCGGAACGCACACTGTCCCATCGTCGCCGCTCTCGAAGGACGTAATCAACCGATCGACGATCTCTGACGAAACGTCCGGCATGTCCGCAAGCATAATGACCGCGGCACCGCACTCGGCACCCAGGGCGTCGATCCCGGCCTTCAGAGATGTCGAAAGACCGTCGTGGTAATCGGAATTGTGTACCAATGTCACGTCGAGATCGTCGAGGGCCGCGCGCACCTCATCGCTCCTGTGACCCGTGACGACTATCACCGGCCGCGCCCGGCTTGCCAACGCCGCTTCGACCGAATAACGGACCAACGGCTTCCCTGCTAGTTCCTCGCAAAGCTTGAAACGGTCGCCCATACGGGTCGACCGTCCGGCTGCCAAAACAACTGCAGCAACATTCTCGTTGGGCGCCGCCGACGACGATAGTTGCGCGTGTCTGCGGGGCTGCGGCCGCGTGGCGATCTCACCCAGCAATCCGCCGACACCCATCCCCGCAACCACGGAACCATTCAACGGCAGCCCCGCGAATGCGCGCTCCAGCACCCAGTCAAAACCGTTGACCTTAGGCGCTGACGCGCAACTGGGCACGCCAATCACCAAGCTCGATCCCAAGCGTCCCAGCATCAGGAGATTCCCGGGATCAACCGGCATACCAAGGTGCTCGACTGTCCCGCCGGCCTGTTCCAGGGAGACGGGAACGACATCCCGCCGGTCCAGGATCGCCGACGTGCCGAACATCAGGACGATGTCATCAGGTCCGGGGCTGAGAACTCGCAGAGTTTCGGCCAGGTCCGCGACATCGTGTGCGCACATCTGGATCCCGGCAACAGACCCACCAAGCGATGTTACTCGTTCGACGACAGCACGCTTACGCTTCTCCAGGACACTGTCTTTGTCGTGGACAAATCTCGTCAGCACCAGATGGACCCGTCGTTCCTGGAAAGGCTGAACCGCAACACGGGGACGTGTTCGCTCCGCCACAGCCTCGGCTCGCGCAACCACGTCCTGAGGGACAGCGAACGGAATGATCTTAACGGTCGCCACCATTTGCCGCGCCGCCACCCGGGTGAACGGTGGCAGTGTCGCAATCGTGATCGCCGGATCGACCAGATTGAGCTCATTCAGGGCGCCTGAATTCAGGGTCGCGATGCCATCCGCCTGAGCGAATAGATTTGCGCGCCCGGTAAAGGCATCCGCCACACGGACACCGTCGCCCGCAATCGCCGATGCGATCCGTGAAGCCACATGATCCTCTCCGACGTCTCCGTCCTCTAGTTCGGCAACCATGATCGAAGAGACGCCCCCGGTCGCCAGGCGAGCAATTTCTTCCGCACCGAGACGTGTTCCTTTCTTAACCGCACCATCAGCCGTTCGAACGGAATGCGCGAGGATCGTGCCTTCGGCCGCTTCCAGAGCAATCGTGCCGAACTTCACCCCGACACCTCACGTTGTCGTAGGGTCTGGGTAATCTCGGCCATGATCGAGACCGCGATTTCCGGAGCGCCGACGGCGCCGATGTTCAGACCGATGGGCGCATGAATCCGGGTCAGTCGATCCTCCGCAACGCCCTGTTCGCGAAGTCGTTCGCATCGCTTCTCATGCGTTCTGGAACTGCCGAGCGCACCAATGTAAAAGGCGTCGGAGGCGAGTGCCGCAATGAGACCCGGTTCGTCGATCTTCGGATCGTGGGTTAGTGCACAGAATGCCGTCTGCTGATCTAGCGTCAGATCGGCGAGCGCCTTGTCCGGCCAACGGGTATCCAGAACCACGTTCGGGAAACGGTCCACAGTCGCGAACGCCGTGCGAGGATCAATCACGATCACCGAGTAGCCGACACTCGACGCCATCGGGACAAGTGCCTGCGCAATATGGACCGCACCGACAAGCACGAGCCTCAGTGGCGGAAGATAGGCATCGACGAACAGTTCGCCGGCCGGCGTTTTGACCGTCCTGGATCTGCCCGTTTGGAATGCCTCCCTCAACGTGGCCGATAGAGGGTCATCCGCAACGCCTTCGTCGCGAACTAAACGCACGTCTCCCGTCGACATGTTCACGATCCGTGCAACAGCGCTTCGTGCATCGACGGCATTCATCACCGCAGCTAGATCAGAACTCTTCATGTCAGGCGTGGTCCATGATCAAGGGCTCGACTAGGATCCGGATTGTCCCGCCACACGCCAGCCCGACACCCCACGCCATTTCGTCTGTGATTCCGAAGGTGAGAACCTTGGGGTTGCAGGACTTGATTGCGGCCCTGGCCTGATCGACGACGACGCCTTCGACACAGCCGCCGGAAACCGAACCCTCGAAACGGCCGTCTGAATCGATGACCAGTTTCGCGCCGACCGGTTGCGGAGCAGATCCCCAGGTTTCGATTACCGTCGCCAACGCAACCTGACGCCCTTCCGAGAGCCAGTTGTACGCCGTGCGCAGCAGCGGCTGCACGTCATCATTCATTCAGGTATCTCTTTACTCGACGGTTTCCCGCTGGTCGCGAGTCAAGCCATATCAATCGGCAATGATGCCCGACAAATCTCGATCGACAATGCGTCAAGGCTTCATCCTCCGCCACGTTGGAATGCACGATCGAACCGTTTCAGAGTTTCGGCCCGTTGAGTCTCGTTCAGCCCCGTGAAAGTCAGCGTGACCGGCATGTGAACGACCTCGATCAACGCAATCCGCCTCACTGCCTCGACACCCAACTCAACGCTCAGGGCGCCTGAACCGACCGGAATCTTGAACGATTGGCCATCAGGTTCGACCACATCACCGAACGCCCGGTGAAGGCCGGCGATCAGATCGCGGCGATTGTAGGCCATATCCTTTTCGACGACGACAATGTCAGCCATGACGCTGCGGGCACTATCCGCCAGCGACCGGCGGCCAGACCGCCAAGTGATCACCATTCTGCAACACGCGGGACCTTCGTTCATCGGGTGGTGTAAACACGCCGTTCACGAGAACAAGATGGCACAGTTCCCGCGGCAGCCCCCGGCTATCCAGCGCCTCCTGAACGGTCGTGCCGTCGGCAACCTGCACCTCGGCCTCGTTCTTGACGGCGTCTGCGGGCAGATGCACCGAGAGCGAGGCATAAAGCTTCAACCGGATATTCACGTCGGTTCGATTTCCTCAGACTCTACGCCGACTTTGTGCAGGCGACGTAGGCGCTCGCGATCAATCCGGGATCCTGCATCAGCTTCGATTTCCATTTTCCTAACCTGACCCGAGATTGAATCAGCCCGCGCAAGCACCCGATATGATCCGTTCGCCCTAGCGCAAGTGCGCCAACCAAGTGATCGTCCTTGAACTCAAGCCGCATATACTGCGAATCGTCAGCATTCACTTCCTCGGCTGACTCACCACCTGCGACGCCGGCCCACTCGCCGAAACTGGACGTAATCAGGCCCAGCGTGTCGAGGACGTTCATGTTCAGGGACCCGGAATAACCACAGTCGCGTCCGGTCATATTGGTTGCGGCAATGCGGCCATGCTCGGTGCATGTCGGCTGAATGGCATGGACGTTCCAGCCGCCCAGAAAGTCAGGTCCTTGGGCGCAGTCACCGGCGGCGTAGATGTTCTCGGCGGAAGTTTGCAAGTGGTCATTGACGACGATGCCCTGATCGATCTTCAACCCGGACCCGTCGAGAAACTCGGTATAGGCGTGAACGCCGGCAGCCACGACCACGAGGTGTGCAGGTAGCGCCGAACCGTCGTCCAGGTGAACACTGAGCGTATCCTCGCCACCGCCGCCCGAACTCTCGATTCCCGTCACCTTGGTAGCAGTCTTGATGGCAACACCATGGTTCTCGCACCACCGTTTCATCATTTCGGCGCCCGTCTCGTTCATCATGCGTGCCAGCATACGGTCGGCCATTTCGACCACAGTTAGATTCACCTTCCTCAGGGCAAGCGCCTCGAGGATGATACAGCCAATGAAACCGGCCCCCATCAGCACGACATGCGCGCCCTCGTGGGCAAGCTCGATGATCTTTCTCGCATCTTCAAGGGTCCAGCAATGCTGCACCCCGGGGAGGTCCAGCCCCTCGATGGGCGGTCGGACGGGATGCGCGCCGGTGGCGATCAGCAACCTGTCGAACGCGACTTCACCGTCACCGACGAGCTTGACCTTGCCGCCCTTTGGATTGATGGACGCAACTTCGCCCTGAGTATAGTCGATCCCGAGATTCTTGTAGTGATCCGGTGTCTTGCGCAGGTGCGTCCCCTCCTCCTCGACGTTTCCGATGAGGAAATAGGGAATGGCCATCCGCGAGTACGGCGGTTCGGGCTCCTTGCCGATGACGGTCACCGACGAATCGGCATCCAGTTTTCGCAGGGTCTCGGCGGCGACGATGCCGGCCGGGCCCGCTCCTATAATGACGTGGCGCATACTCGAATCCCCTGAATACGTTGCAAACGCGGGGTCCGGCAATGAACCGGACCCCGACGCTTAGATGTCTGTACGAACGGCAAGACCGGCTAAATCAGAGACTCAACCGTTCAACCGTCTCGTTGCTCGGTACGCCATCGGGCGTCCAGCCCCGCAAGCTGTAGTACTCGGGCAGCATCTGATCGAGGCCGTTGGTCTTACCTTCGGCCGGCCCGGTCTTCGCCGCGTCCTTCAGCAAACGCTGCGGCAGGGAGTCGTCCTTGCCCGTAAATCCGGCCGCCAGGTTGAACTGACGTTCCAGATTCCAGATGCGCTCGCCGACTTCGAGAAGCCGCTCGGCAGACCAGTCCCCCTCGCACGCTGCGTCGATCTGCGGCGCGATATCGTCCAAGGTCCAGGCAAACGTCGTGAACACACAGATACCCGCAGAGTCGACGGCCGCCGTGGCATCCTGAAACGCCTTGACCAAACCGGCCTTGCCTTCCGTAACCAGTGGATCGGTTTTCTCCGGAATACCGAGGACTTCGGAAGCAACAGTGTAACTCCTCAGGTGACATGCACCGCGGTTCGAGGTCGCATAGGTCAGGCCCATGCCCTGAATGCCCCGCGAGTCGTAAGCCGGGAACTCCTGGCCCTTGACCGACATCGAGAGCTCGGGATGCCCGTACTTCTCGCACAGGAGCTTGGACCCCAGTCCGATTTCGGCACCGAACCCTTCGCCAAGGCCGCATTGCTCTGCCAGGTCGGTCAGTGCCTTGGCGCTGCCGAACTTGACCTCCATACCGCCGGTTTCCTTGGTCGTGATGATGCCCTCTTCGAACATCTCCATGGCCGCGCCAACCGTCGCACCGAACGAGATCGGATCGATACCCTGTTCGTTGCAGATGAAGTTCGCAAACGTGAGCGCATCGAGATCATCGACACCTGTCGCCGCGCCCAGGGCCCAAGCGGCCTCATACTCGAGACCGCCAGAGGCAATCTGATATTGCGGCCGGTCGACGACCGTGTAGTGCGTCCGGTCGATCGTCGAAACGCGTCCGCAAGCAATGGTGCACCCGAAACACGCGGCATTGCGCACGAGGTTCGGCTTGCCGTCGGACTTCCGTGGCTCAGCCATGGCCTCGGCCGAGATGCTGTGGGCGCCGGCGAACTGGACGTCGCGGTGGTTGCGTGTCGGCAATGCACCGGTTTCGTTGATAACGTTCATCAGAACCTGGGTACCGAACGCCGGTAGCCCCTGACCCGTAACGGCATTGTCGGCCAAGACCTTCTTGCCAGCGGCCGTTGCTTCGAAGAAGCGTTCGGCATCCTTGACTTTGACGCCCTTGTCACCGCGGATCGCGACTGCCTTTAGGTTCTTCGATCCCATCACCGTTCCGACGCCGGAGCGACCGGCAGCGCGGTGCATATCGTTGACGACGCACGCGAACTTCACGCCCTTCTCCCCCGCGACACCGATCGAGGCGACGCGGATCAGTTCGTCGTGGTGTTTCTTCTTGATACCCTCCTCGGTATCCCACACCGACGTGCCCCAGAATGCCGACGCGTCGAGCAACTTGGCATCGTCGTTGTCGATGAACAGATACACGGGGTTCTTTGCCCGCCCCTCGAAGATGATCATATCGAGACCGGCGTTCTTCATCTCGTTGCCGAAGAACCCGCCGGAGTTCGAGCATGCAATGGCGCCCGTTAGGGCCCCCTTCGTGATGACCGAGTAACGTCCGGCCGTCGAGGCCATGGTGCCCGTCAGCGGACCCGTCGCCATGATCAGTTTGTTGTCAGGCGAAAGCGGGTCGACCTTCGGGTCGATTTCGCTCGCCAGATACTTGGTCGCCAGACCTCGTTGTCCCAGGTACTGCTGGGCCCATTCCATATTCAACGCCTCTTTGGCGCAAGTGCCCTTCGTCAGATTGACGCGAAGCAAACAGCCCGCCCATGCCATGCCAACCTCCCATACTCTCCAATATCTTCGCCGCGCTTCAGTTAGATGCTTGTGCGCCGCTATCTGTCTTGGCCGCCCACTGTTTCATGCGGTCAAGGCCTGTCCAATTTGCATCGATGAAGGTAATTGCCTCCGTCGGGCATGCCTTGGCGCACGCCGGATCACCACCACACAGGTCGCACTTGATAACCTTCTGCGTTTGGCTGTTGTAGTTGATGGTGCCGAACGGACAGGCAATGGTGCAGACCTTGCATCCCACACAGACGCTCTCGTTCACCTCCATGGCGCCCGTCGATGCGTTCTTGGTGATCGCGTCGACCGGACATGCCTGCATGCACCACGCTTCCGCGCACTGCGTGCAAGTATAAGGAACGAAACGCCCTTCATCGTGAAAAGTGAATACCTTAATGCGGCTCTTGGCGGGGTTGAATACGCCCTCATTCTCGTAGCTGCATGCCATCTCGCACTGTAGGCACCCCGTACACTTGTCGGGGTCCAAAAATAACGCTTTCTCCATGAGCCGGTGCCTCCCTTTTCCACCTTTTCTTTATGCGTTGGTTCAATCAATACGATGATTTGGATCAGAATCCAAATGCGACCTGCAAGTGCCTGTTTTCCTTGCAACCGCCGATCGACCGTTCTTCTCGGAAACCGCCCGGCAACCGACCTTACGCGACGGGCGATAGACCGAGGATTGATCTGGCTTCGTCGACGCTTGCCGGTCGCCGGCCATGCCGATCGATCGTCTTTACTGCCAACTCGACCAGGGCGGCGTTCGATGGCGCAAGGTTGTCCTTGTCCAGCCGAATATTGTCCTCAAGGCCAGTTCGCACGTGGCCGCCCAGCTCGGCCGACCATTCCACCAGCGTGATCTGATCCTTGCCGATCCCGGCCCCAGTCCATGTCGCATCCGGTGCGAGCCTATTGAGAGTGTCGACATAGAATTCGAGCGTGGGCCGGTCGACAGGCACGGCATTCTTCACACCCATGACAAACTGCACGTGAAGCGGCCCCTTGATCCGGCCGTCCTGGGCCATCTTCACCGCATTGAAGATCATCGAGAGATCGAACGCCTCGACCTCCGGCTTGACGCCGTTGTCGAGCATTTGGGACGCAAGACTGTCGATCAGATCGGGGCTGTTCTCATACACACGGGTCGGGAAATTGCACGAACCCGTGGCGAGAGACGCCATATCGGGTCCGAGAGAAATCATGCCACCCCGTTCGGCACCGACTCCAGATCGCCCGCCAGTCGAGAACTGCACGATCATGCCTGGACAATGCCGACGCAGACCCTCGAGCAACCGAGCAAACTTCTCAGGATCCGATGTCGTCGATCCGTCATCATTTCGGACGTGACAGTGCGCCAGCGTAGCGCCGGCCTCGAACGCCGCGTGCGTCGACTCGATCTGTTCAGATACCGTGATCGGCACCGCCGGATTGTTTTCTTTCCTCGGCACCGATCCGGTGATGGCGACGGTCACAATGCAGGGTGTGCTCATATCGACTTCTCCGTTGTCGGATCAATCGTACCAGTTTGAAGCTGTTTTGTTAGACTCAACCCTTATGCACCATTCACCAACAAAACACCCGGCCAAGGGGCCGGGTGTTTTGTTGGTTGCGGGGGCAGTATTTTGCTCGGGACTTCGTCCCTCCCTGCCCCTTCGCCGGCCTGAAGCCGGCTTGGTGTGAACCTTTACAAGACAGTCTGTTAGACTGTCTTCTGAGGGTCAGATCCACAGCCTCCAGAACCACTCAAGGCCCCCTCTGGGAGGGGGCCTTGAGTGGTTGCGGGGGC